>CANMSI010000001.1 GCA_947500575.1 uncultured Flavobacteriaceae bacterium
CTAAACCCAGCCCATCTTTATTAAATCCTTCGTCTTAATTATTATATGTATCTAAATGTCTGATCCGAAAATCAAACTCCAAATACGCGCTGTCTATCAATATGTCAATGAACAATCCCCGAAAGGATCCTCTAATTTCAATTTGTCTTCCCCTTGAAAAACTTCTCTACTTGTCTCTCAAAGCGGGTGCAAATATAGAATGGTTTTTTTAATTAAAAACAATATTTCAACTTTTTTTTTCAAAAAAAAAGCAGTCTTTTTTTAACCCATTCATAGCTAGGATATTCCACAACTATTCCTTTCAAAAAAAGGGAATTAAATTTAAGGGATTTTTAGGGTTTGTGCAACTATTTTTTTTGCTTCTGATCTTTGCTCCACTTATTTGTGAGTGAAGCATAGTCATAACTAAGCGCAGTAGCCTGCCGCTCTAGCTTTCTTTCAGCGAAAGCTCTTTGCAATATATCCTCTATAAGGTAATCTTCGTGCACCAAATCTGGATGGTATTCCTCTTTTATACTGATTTTAAATGCCTTAGCCGTTGTATTATACCAGAAGGCTCTCCAACCACTTCGCAATTCCTTTACCAAAGCAAAGGCAGTCTTACCTGTTTGCCTATAAATAAGCTTTACCAATATCTGCCCTTCTGTACGAGTAAGTTTCTTGAGTTCATCTGAAAATTCACCTTCAATATACTTCTGTACTTTCTTCGTATACTTCTTGCGCTTGGATTTCTTTTTAATGTTTACCAGACTATCATTCAACTCTACCAATCTATCTGCCGCCAACTTTGCATACGGATATACCTTCGTAGTTTTTCGTCTTAAAACATAGTATCGAAGCTTATCTTTATAAGAATCAAACTCGAGCTTACTAAATATATACACCTCTTCTAAAGGAACCGATGTTTGAAAAATAGAATCGCCTTCAATTAAAATATACGTTTCTGGTATAGAATCCGAAGGTTGCTCTTCCTGAGACCATCCCAAAAAAACGCTTAAAACAACTAGTAAACTTGTAATTCTTTTTTTCATTGGTATTCCTAATGCAAATCTAGTACCAAAATTAACGATAAACCTTTGATCATATTATTAAATAAAAGTGAATATTGCTAAGTTTGTATAAAACCCTATTACATGAGTGCAAAGAAAATCATTACCAAAAAGTCTTTAGATTTTTTTGAAAAATACTTAAACAACGCGGCCCCAACCGGATATGAGTGGGAAGGGCAAAAGTTATGGATGAAATACCTAAAACCCTATGTAGATACTTTTATTACCGATACCTATGGTACTGCAGTAGGTGTCATTAATCCTGATGCTAAATACAAAGTAGTTATTGAAGGGCATTCCGATGAAATTTCTTGGTATGTGAATTATATCACCGACAATGGTTTGCTGTATGTGATTAGAAATGGAGGAAGCGATCACCAGATAGCCCCTTCCAAATGGGTAAATATCCATACCAAAAATGGTATTGTAAAAGGCGTTTTTGGTTGGCCAGCCATCCATACCCGTAGTCGCGCCAAAGAAGAGCCGCCCAAATTGGACAACATTTTTATAGATATTGGCGCCAAGGATAAAGAAGAAGTAGAAAAAATGGGTGTACATGTAGGCTGTGTAATTACCTACCCCGATGAGTTTCATATTCTCAACAAAGACAAGTTCGTGTGTAGGGCTATTGATAATAGAGCAGGTGGCTTTATGATCGCAGAAGTTGCTCGATTATTACACGAAAACAAAAAGAAATTACCCTTTGGTTTGTACATCACCAATTCTGTGCAAGAAGAAATTGGCTTGCGTGGTGCCGAAATGATTACGCAAACCATTAAGCCCAATGTAGCTATTGTAACAGACGTATGCCATGATACCACTACCCCAATGATTAATAAAAAGGTGCAAGGGCATACAGAAATGGGAGCGGGTCCTGTTATTTCCTATGCGCCTGCCGTTCAAAATAAAT
Organism: uncultured Flavobacteriaceae bacterium; assembly: GCA_947500575.1. Taxonomy (GTDB): domain Bacteria; phylum Bacteroidota; class Bacteroidia; order Flavobacteriales; family Flavobacteriaceae; genus CANMSI01. The sequence continues at coordinate 1,960 of CANMSI010000001.1, forward strand.
TGAGGGAACGCATCATTGAAACTGCAGAAGCTAAAAAAATTCCTTTTCAGCGCATGGCCGCTTCTAGAATGACAGGTACGGATACCGATGCTTTTGCCTATAGCAATGGAGGAGTTGCCTCGGCATTGATCTCTTTGCCTCTGCGTTATATGCATACCACGGTAGAAACGGTTCATAAAGATGATGTTGAAAATGTGATTCGTCTTATTTATGAAACCCTCTTAACCATTAAAGACGGAGAGACCTTTAGCTATTTTGAGTAGGCATAGGCTGCCTAGACCGTGAGATTGCTTCACTATGTTCGCAATGACGATAGGTCATTACGAGGAGTAAAGCGACGAAGTAATCTGTTACATTTAAGTTCTTATTGCGAGATTGCTTCACTGTGTTTGTATTAACATCTCATATCATTATGAAATGGATGAATTGATAAACATTTTAGATTCAGAAGGAAACTTTATGAAGGAGACAAAACTAAAGTCCTATGCACACCGCATGGGACTTTTTCATGCAACCACCCATATTTGGTGCTATACTACCGAAGGAACTATTTTACTGCAACAACGTGCAAGTACTAAAACTACATTCCCCCTTTTATGGGATGTTTCCGTTGCAGGGCATATTGGAAGTGGCGAGGATATAGAAGTAGCTGCCTTGCGAGAAATGGAAGAAGAAATTGGCTATACAGTTACTGCCCAAGACTTGGAAAAAATAGGGGTGTTTAAATCCATGCAACGGCATACAAATGGCATCATAGACAATGAATTCCATCATACCTTTTTATGCAAATTAAAAGTTCCCTTAGCAGGTCTCAGAAAACAGGATAGTGAAGTAGCTTCCTTACAATTTATTTCTATTCAGGAATTTCAAGAAGCCGTTAAGCACCCAGAATGTGCTAAAAACTATGTGCCTCATCACCCCTCCTACTACCATACCGTTTTAAAAGCTATTGAGGAGCGACTATAAAGTATCTAGAAATTCTTGTGGCCTCTTAAGTGAGTACGTCTCTTGCGTACCAGCACTCATATTTTTTACAATGAATTCTTCCTGTTCCAGTTCTTTTGCACCTATCAAAACTACATAGGGCACCTTCCTATTATTCGCGTACTTCATCTGTTTTTGCATCTTAGCAGCCGTTGGATATACATCTGCCTTGCAACCTTCAGATCTCAGTGTACTTACCAACTTTAATGCTTCAAACGCTTCGTTCTCTCCAAAATTAACACAGAGTACTTGTAAAGATTGATCTATGGCTTCTGGAAAAAGATTCAATTCCTCCAAAACCAAATAGATTCGATCCAGTCCAAAACTAATACCAACCCCACTTACGTCTTTAAGTCCAAAAACGCCGGTAAGGTCGTCATATCGGCCTCCACCACCAATAGAGCCCATTTGCACTCCAGCCGGTGCGCTCACTTCCATAATGGCGCCCGTATAATAGTTAAGACCACGTGCCAAGGTTACATCAATGGTCAAAGACGCTGTTTTCAATCCCAATTTTTCAATAGCACTAATGATAAAAGCCAATTCTTGCACACCTTTGGTTCCTGTATCCGAATCTTTAAGCATTAATTTTAATTGTGCCAGTTGCTCTAAATTGGCACCTTGAAGTGAAAATAAAGGGGCTGCTCTTTCAATGGCTGCTTCAGAAATACCGCGCTCTAACATTTCCTTTTTTACACCTTCTTCTCCAATTTTATCTAATTTATCCAAAGCAACGGTAAAAGGAACTAATAAATGTTTGGCACCAATTACCTCTGCTATGCCTGCTAAAATTTTTCTATTATTCAGTTTTATAGTAACCCCATCCAATCCTAAATCTGTAAAGACGGCATCGTATAACTGAACAAACTCTACCTCTTGCATTAAGGAGTTAGCACCAACCACATCGGCATCGCACTGATAAAACTCTCTAAAGCGACCTTTTTGTGGACGATCTGCTCTCCATACGGGTTGTATCTGATATCTTTTAAACGGAAGGTCTATTTCATTCCGATGCATTACCACATAGCGTGCAAAGGGCACCGTAAGATCATAGCGCAATGCTTTTTCTGAAATTTTAGGTGTTAACGAACTAGATTTTTTAGAACTGTAAGTAACATCATCTACCTTGCTAATAAAGTCTCCAGAATTTAATATTTTAAAAATCAATCGATCCCCTTCATCCCCATACTTTCCCATTAGGGTGTCCGAATTTTCGAAGGAAGGTGTTTCAATAGGTTGAAAGCCAAAAGTTTGAAAATGCTTCTTTACGGTATTAAAAATATGATTACGCTTGGCTACTTCTACAGGAGAAAAATCGCGGGTGCCTTTAGGAATACTTGGTTTTTGTGCCATTTAATTATTGTGTATTACAAATATAGAGACTTTGCAATCGAATTGCGTAAATGTGTACCAAACTGCTATTCAATGATTTTATCAAACCATTGGTACAAATCGCCCTTTGTGATGGTACTTCCCTGTTTAATTAATTGAAATTTGTCTGCATTTTTATCTTCGGTATACGCCTTGGACGCTGTAAGATACTCTACAAAATCGGATTGCCAGTTCTTTTTAAACCATGCGAAACCTACGTCTGTTCTCAAATCAATTTCCGGGTTCAGAACTTTTACTGAGATTAGCTTCATCTCTTTCTCTACCAAATGAAATAAATGCATTTGTTGGGCGCTTATATTTTCTAGATACGCCACTTTGCTTAGCACTCCTTCCCAGACCAAATCACTAAAAACATCTAATTCTTCTTCTGCTACCTGCGGTTTTTCTTTCTTAATTGTAGCCCACTCATCTGCAGTAATGGATTGTGTAGCTAAAAAATTAATAAACTCTGGATGCAATTCTTCTAATTGCTCTTTTGACAGTCGGGTATATTTCATTTTGCAAAAATAAAAAGGCTCTGTAAAATGTACAGCCTTTTTGATATAAAAATTAAGCTATTTCGTTACACTGATGCAGGCACCAAGTTGTGCTCTCTAGCGAGGGAACAGAAGTGCTGCGAAATATTGGATACAAAAAAAGAGCTATGCATGCATAGCTCTTCCTATTTTATTCACAATTTGATTACTTACTTTGACTCAGCAATGACCTCAAACGGGAAGTCAACAAACACTTCTCTGTGCAAACGAATTTGTGAGTTATAACGTCCAGTTCTTTTTACAGAACCTCCTTGGATTGTAATAAACTTTTTGTCTATTTCCTGACCAGATTTCCCTATCGCTGCCGCAAGGTCTATGGTTGTAATAGATCCAAATAATTTATCTCCAGCTCCTACTTTCGCAGGAATTTTAATTTCTAATTGTTTTAGCGCTTCGGCATTTTTATTTGCCTCGTCTATCACCTTCTTTTCTTTATGTGCCTTTTGCCTTAAATTTTCAGCTAACACTTTCTTTGCAGAAGGAGTTGCTAATTTTGCTAAGCCTTGAGGGATAAGGAAGTTTCTTCCATATCCATTTTTCACATTAACTACGTCGTCTTTAAACCCTAGGTTTTGAACGTCTTCTTTTAATATAAGTTCCATCTACAATTTCTTATTTTAATAAATCACCAACGTAGGGCATTAATGCTAAATGACGTGCTCTTTTAACAGCTACCGCCACTTTTCTCTGATACTTTAAAGAAGTTCCTGTAAGTCTTCTAGGTAATAATTTACCCTGCTCATTTACTAACTTCATCAAAAAGTCTGGATCTTTGTAATCTACATACTTGATACCAGATTTCTTAAATCTACAGTATTTCTTTTGTTTGTTGGTATCTATGTTTAGCGGAGTTAGATATCTAATTTCTCCGTCTTTTTTACCTTTTGCTTGTTGTTCTATTGATGACATAACTTACGCTTTAGCTTTTAATTTAGTTCTTCTTCTCTCTGCCCAAGAAACTGCATGTTTATCCAGTTTCACAGTTAGAAAACGCATCACGCGCTCATCTCTTCTAAATTCTAGCTCATAAGGAGCTACTACTTCACCAGGCGAAGCAAACTCAAACAAATGGTAAAAACCACTTTTTTTGTGTTGGATCGGGTAGGCCAATTTTTTTAGGCCCCAATTCTCTTTAGAGACCATTTTGGCACCATTCTTAATTAAGAAATCTTCAAATTTCTTAACTGTTTCCTCTATCTGAGTATCAGATAGAACGGGATTCAAAATGAAAACAGTTTCGTAATGATTCATATGTTAAAATTTAATTTTAGGAGTGCAAAAGTAACAAATATTCGCACTATTCACAAGAAAACGGAAAAATCTTCGTTATAACAAGAACAATAACAAAAATTGAACTTAACCTAAATCATTTAACCTATGGTCATCGTCATTTTTATGGCACATTAAGCATTGTTAGTAACATTTGTTGCTGTTCATCGTGTTTTTTGGTAATTTGCCGATGATTTAACCCCACAAATCGACCCATTTATGAAATTAAGAAGTATAATTGTTGACGACTCCTCGATGCAGAGGATGGCAGTTGCCAAATTGGTAAACAACCATCCGAATCTAGCTTTGGTAGCGGAGTACAGTAACGCAATTGAAGCGAAAAATGGTATTAAAAACAACGAAATTGATTTAATCTTTCTTGATGTTGAGATGCCTATTATTAGTGGATTTGACTTATTGGAATCGCTAGAAACTCGTCCACAAGTGATTTTGATCACCGGAAAACCAGATTACGCTCTTAAAGCATTTGATTACGATGTAACAGATTATTTACACAAGCCAATTACCATGGCACGTTTTGACGCATCTGTAAAAAGAGCAGTTGCTAAATTTGAGCAAATTCACCGTGTTAACGAAGACGAAGAGCATATCTTCGTAAAGAGTAATCTGAAGAAAAGAAAAGTTATCCTAAATGACATCAAGTGGATTGAAGCCTTAGGAGATTACATTAAATTGGTGACAGATGAAGCCAATATCGTAATACTTTCTACCATGAAATCTTTTGAGAAGCAATTACCAGAAGAGAAATTTCTTAGAATTCACAAATCATATATCGTGAATTTAGAAAAGGTAGAGAAATTCAACAGTAAAAATGTTGAAGTAAGTGGTAGACAAATACCTTTAAGTAGAAATAAGAAAACGGAACTGGCAGAGGCGTTAAACAACGTATAGATCAGATTTAATCTACGTTGTAGATTGTCCGTACACTTTTATAAAAAGAAATAGCATTGAAGGATTTTTCAATCCTTTGAATGCTATTTTTTGTTTGACCCAAGGACTGATCCTTTGGTATTTTCACAATGACATGTTTTAAGTATTGATTTCTTATCCGTGCCACCGGCGGGTACTCCGGTCCTAATACCTGTGCCCCAAAAACATTTCTTAACGACTTAGCAAACCACAACGCAGCCTCATTTAATACGTTGTAATCTTTGTGCTTGAATGTAATTTTAATAATTCGGTTATGCGGTGGGTATTTATACTGCTCTCGTTCATATAATTGATCTTTAAGCATACCCATATAATCACTCGTTGTAACTTGTTTTAAAATAGTATGGTGTGGATTATAGCTTTGAATGATCACTTTCCCTCTTTTTTTTGTGCGCCCTGCCCTACCCGCTACTTGGGTCAGCAATTGAAAACTTCTTTCGTGTGCCCTAAAATCTGGAAAATTGAGTAGGGTATCTGCATTCATTACTCCTACCAAGTTTACATTTCTAAAATCGAGGCCCTTGGTAAGCATTTGAGTCCCTACCAAAATATCCAATTCTTGTTGTTCAAAAGCAGTAATTATTTTTTCATAGGCATGCTTTCCACGGGTAGTATCTAAATCCATTCTGCCCACTTTGGCCTCAGGAAATAAGGTATGCAACTCCTGCTCTATTTGTTCCGTTCCAAAACCTTTAGTATCCAATGTAGGGCTACCACAAGCCATACAGCTTAGTTGCAAAGCCATATGGTATCCACAATAATGACAGCGTAGTTGCTTTCTATGCTGATGATAGGTTAAACTCACATCACAATTTGGGCATTGAGGGGAATGACCGCAGGTAGTGCATTCTACGATAGGCGCATACCCTCTCCTATTTTGAAAAAGAATCACCTGTTGTCCCAGATCTAAAGTCTCCGTAATTTCTTCTAACAAACGTTCAGAGAAATGCCCTTTCATTCGTCGCTTTCTAGTCTGCTCTTTGATATCTACCAATTCCATATCGGGCATTAAAACATTACCGAAACGCCGATCTATAGACGCATAGCCATATTTTCCTTTCTTCACATTATACATCCCTTCAATACTAGGAGTAGCCGATCCTAATAGGATATGAGATTGATGTAGGTTGGCAAGCACGATAGCCGCATCTCTTGCATGATATCTAGGGGCAGGATCAAATTGTTTAAAAGATGCTTCGTGTTCCTCATCAACAATGATAAGCCCTAGTTTTGAAAAGGGCAGAAACAACGAAGATCTCGCACCAATTACGATCTGCGCCTTTGCCTTACATTGGAGAACATTATTCCATACTTCTACCCGTTCTTGCACACTATATTTAGAATGATATACCGCTACTTGTTCACCAAAATAGTTTTGTAATCTTGAAATTAACTGGGTTGTAAGGGCTATTTCTGGAAGCAGGTATAAAGCTTGTTTTCCACTTTTCAAATAGGTTTCAAGAAGCGTGATATACACTTCTGTTTTACCCGAAGAAGTGACACCATGAAGCAGAGTAACTTTTTGATTATCAAAACTCTGTTTAATATCAACTAACGCTTTTTGCTGGTGCTCATTAAGGGATATTTTTCTATCCGAAACCACGTCTCCGGTATATTGAACACGATCTGTTTGTATTAAATACTCTTCAAGAATTTCTTTATCTACAAGTGCTTTAATAACTGCTTTTGATGCACCACTCTCTTTTTCTAAGTCTGTTACTTTAATTGGCTTTTTAGTTGCCTGAAGTTGAAATAGAGATAAAATCACTTGACTCTGTTTGGGAGCCCTTGTGAGATTATGCAGTAAAGCTTCCAAAGCATCCTCCGAATGATATGCCTTCCCCAAGGATACATACTTCACTAATTTTGGTTTGTACTGCTGGTATACTTCTTCTTTGATATGAATAACATTTTTTGCAAGCAATCTGTTCAAAATAGGAAGCACATTTTTTCGATCAACAATGGCACTAATTTCTTGCACGCGTAACACAGATTGATGCTGCAAAGCTTCAAACACTAAAAATTCATCATCTTTCAGTTCCTCCTCATTAATACTAGCCTCTTTATTTTGCAAGATTAAGGTTTCACTTTCGAGAAGAAGAGCGCTAGGCACTGCACTTCTAAAAACTTCGCCCACCGTACACATATAGTAAGATGCGATCCATTCCCAGTGCCTTATTTGTAGTGGATGCACCAAAGGATGCTCATCTAAAATTTGATGTATCTCCTTAGCTTCGTAGACTTTAGGTGGTTCTGTATGTATTTGGTGTACGAGTGCAGTATAGATTTTAGATTTTCCGAAAGGAACAGCCACGCGCATGCCAATTTTCAAAAAATCAGCCTCTTCTTCCGAAATTGTATAGGTAAAAAATTGCGCTATCGGAATTGGCAATATCACATTTACAAAGTATTGCATGCTTTTCCCTTTTGCTACTTATGCCTTACCCAGGTCTGGGTTCGGTAAATAAATGCTAGATACCCTCTTACTTTAAGTTCATCTTCATTTTTTGGATTAAGCCATATTTTACATCGAAAGGTCATTGCCTGTTCTGGATCAAATAATGTTTTTCCTTTCCATTCCCCATCCTTATTTTTTTGCAACCCATCTATAATTCTCATTCCTAAAATAGGCTTATTCTTCCGATCTCCCTTACATTTTATGCAAGTTGCATTTTCCTTTCCTTCTTCCAATATCTTTACTACTTTTCCATACATAAGACCATTTTTCTTATATACTTCTACCACCGCTTTAGGCTTTCCGGTTCTATCATCAATGGTCTTCCATTTTCCAAAAACACTCTGAGCAGTTCCTACACCAAAAGAAAATAATACAATAACAAATAACAGCTGTTTACTTTTCTTCATTTCTATTTTTAAATTTTCTTTTTAGAGAATTGAGACTAGCATTTAGTTCAAAACCCAATAGCAATATGTTGGAATTTAACCAGATAAAAACCATCAAAATTAATAAACCTCCCAGCGCGCCATATAATTCATTATAACGTGCAAATTTTTCTACATAAATACCAAACAAATATGAGGTGAGCAAAAATAATAAGGTAGTCATTAAAGCACCCGCAGAAAAGAACTTGGCTTTTCTGCCTTCAGCCGTACCAAAATAATATAGCGTTGCCGTAGTTAGATACGAAAGAAGCACAAAAAATAATATTCTAGCTACATTCACCCCTAACACATCCCCTTTACTTGTATCATAGCCCAAGGTCTTATCGGCTAGTTCGCTAGTGTATTCTACAATATAAAACTCAAAATACACAAACCCAATAGCACCAAAAAGAAGCAGAAGAGACAATAGCAAACCAACCAGCAGGGCATAGAGGTACTGTCTAAGAAAATTACGTGTAAGACTTACATGATAGGAATTTTCAAAACCGCTAAAGATTGCGTTGACCCCATTCGCCATTAAAAATATAGATAAAACAAAGGCTGATGAAAGCAGGCTCCCTTGTTTTTTATTCTTGATTTGTTGGTATATTTCCTCAAAATAATCTCCAGTGGCCGTTGGCAAAAACGACTCCAAGAATAACAAAAATTGCCCATCAAAATCGTCATTTCCAACACTTACATAAGGTATAATAAAAGGCAAAAGGGTAACCAAAAAAATTAACAGTGGAAATAATGCCATAAACAGGCTAAAGGCAATAGCACTTGCTCTAGAGGAAAGCGCTCCTTCAACAATACCTACAATATACATTTCGATAAGATCGTACAAAGAAAGGCCCTCAAAAGCAGAGAGCTTGATTTTCTTTAGAAACCGAACAATCCAATTAACAATTGGGATTTTTTCTAGTTTTTCTTCGATCTCTGCCGACATCTAAACTGCTTTAAGGCTAAGATCCATATTGTATACAGAGTGCGTAAGTGCGCCAGAAGAAATATAATCTACTCCACATTTTGCATATTCCCGAATGGTCTTCTCATTAATGCCTCCAGAAGATTCTGTTAAACAGCTATTGCCAATCATAGCCACCGCTTTTCTAGTGTCTTCATAGCTAAAATTATCTAGCAATATTCTGTACACTCCCTTTGATTCCAATATCTCTGCGACCTCTTTTAAATCTCTTGCCTCCACAATTATTTTTAAATCCCGATTGGTTGTGGTTAAATAATGTTGTGTTTTTGCAATTGCTTTGGTAATGCCACCTGCAAAATCAATATGATTGTCTTTTAGCATAATCATATCATACAAAGCAAATCTGTGATTTTCACCACCACCAATTTTTACCGCCCATTTTTCTGGAGCACGCAATCCCGGTGTTGTTTTTCTAGTATCTAGGATTTTAGTACCTGTTCCCTCTAATAAAGAAACGAAGTAATTTGTCTTGGTAGCAATAGCGCTCATTCGCTGCATGGCATTCAGCACTAGTCTTTCGGCTTTTAAAATACTTTGAGAACTCCCTTCCACATAAAATGCAATATCTCCGTGTGTAACCTTGGCACCATCTTGTATTAAAGTTTCAATTTTTAAATCCTGATCTACATAGGCGAATACCATTTTGGCAAATGCTATTCCTGCAATGATTCCTTCGTCTTTAACAAGGAGTTTTGCTTTTCCTTTTGCAGATGATGGAATACAAGCCAAAGAGCTATGATCTCCATCTCCTATATCTTCTCGGATGGCATTCGCAATAATAATTTGAAGTTCTTCTTGAAATTGTGCTTCTGAAATCATTCAAGGGGGTTTAAGTAATGCTAATTTACTAAAATGTTTTGTTGCTTGTTTAGAAGTTACAGATCAAAATAATTCCATATTGGTAACTCCTCTGATAGTATAACGATAGAACTCCTTAATAAGTACCATTGCAATAATGTCTTTTAATTTTGAACCTTCCCTAGTACCTTTGTCCCATGCACATTAAATTATTAGCAATTGGTAAAACAGATAGCAAGCCCCTGCAACAATTGATAGAGGGCTATGAGAAGCGTTTAAAACACTATGTGAAATTTGAATTGCTTATTATTCCTGATGTTAAAAATGTCAAAAACCTCTCTAAAAAACAACAAAAAGAAAAAGAAGCCATCCATATTTTAAAAGAAATTGGAGAGAGAGGTAACTTTATTTTGCTCGATGAAAATGGCAAAGACTATAGTTCTGTTGGTTTTTCTCAGTTGCTGCAAAAGAAAATGAATGCTGGTCTAAAAGAGCTTGTCTTCGTCATTGGAGGACCTTATGGATTTAGTGATGAATTGCATAAAAAAGCACAAGGAAAAATAAGTCTTTCTAAAATGACCTTTTCCCATCAAATGGTTCGCTTGTTTGTTGTTGAGCAAATCTACCGAGCTTTTACTATTTTAAAGAACGAGCCCTATCATCATCAATAACAACTAGTACAAGACTCTAAATTTAAGGGTATGCTCTGTTTTTTTTAGGGCCTTAATTACATCCTTATTATATTCTTTATCCAAATCGGTAATTACATAACCTACTTCACTATCCGTAGATAAATACTGCCCAGAAATATTCATTTCGTATTTGGCAAGCACTTCATTTACCTTAGCCATTACCCCGGGAACATTTTTATGAATATGTAAAAAGCGATGCGCGTTTTCTTGCTTTGGTAGTCGAATATTTGGAAAATTTACAGCGTCTACCGTATTCCCTGAATTCATATAATCCATAATCTTATTAGGAACAAAATCAGCAATATTACGCTGTGCTTCCTCGGTACTTCCTCCCACATGCGGCGTAAGAATTACATTTTCTAAACCTTGTAAAGCCGTCATAAATTCTCCATTAATTCGAGGCTCCTCCGGGTAGACATCTACCGCAGCACCTCCAATTTTTCCACTTTTAAGGGCAGTTACCAAGGCATCAATGTCGACTACAAAACCACGTGAAAGATTAATAAGCATAGCACCATCTTTCATTTGGTTGATCTCACGCTCACCAATAAAATTTTTGTTAGCTTTATTATCATCGATATGCAGTGTTACCACATCCGAGATACTTAAAAGGTCTTCTAAAGAATTGCATTTAGTGGCATTTCCCAAGGCCAACTTATCAGATACATCGTAATAGTACACACGCATCCCTATAGCTTCTGCTAAGACCGATAATTGCTTACCAATATTTCCATATCCCACTATTCCAAGATTTTTACCTCGTACTTCTCTAGAGTTAGCGGCAGTTTTATTCCACTGTCCGCGATGAATCTCAGAACTCCTTGGGAATACGTTTCGCATTAGCATTATAATTTGTCCAATGGCGAGTTCTACAACAGAACGTGTATTGCTGTATGGTGCATTAAATACTACTACACCATTCTTTTTACATTGTTCTAAATCTATCTGAGTAGTACCAATGCAGAAAGCACCTACCACTAGCAATTTATTGGCTGCTTTCAACACTTTGGCAGTTACCTGGGTTTTAGAGCGAATCCCTAAAACATGGACCCCTTTTATTCTTTCAATAAGTTCATCTTCAGACAAACTGTGTTTGATAAGCTCTACCGAAAAACCATCTTCGGAAAGGTTCTCAAAGGCATCTGGATGCACATTTTCTAACAATAAAATCTTAATTCTATTCTTAGGGTATGATATTTTTCTAGGAAGATCGTTTACAAAGAGAAACTCGTCTAAATTGGGTGCTACGTGGTCTGCATTATTCGTCGCCTTATCCCTATGCACATTCTCTGTATATGCAAAAAATTTATCCGCAATGCCAGCTTCCCGCATCACATAATCACTGTATCCATCACCAATTACCTGTACCTCCCCTTCCAAATCTAAATTCTTTAGACACTCTATTTTTCCATTGTGAGTGGCGAGTACGTTGGCTTCATCAAAACCAACAATCATCCCTTCTTCATCAAAGCGAAATGTATTGGCATACACTCTCTCTGAAGGAATATTATATGCCTCAACAATAGGGTCTATAAATTCTTTAAAACCACAGGAAATTACATAAATATCGTCTGAAAAATTTACAAAGAACTCTTTATTCGCTTCAATAGATTTAGAGATTTTTTGGCGTAATTCTACGACCAACCGATCTAAATCGTTCCTGTGTGCTTTTAGTAATTTGATACGTCTTTCCAAGGATTCTGTAAATGAAATATCACCGTCTATTCCTAAATTGGTGATTTCTTGAATCTCATTTATGATTTCTTGCTTGTTGTGATTACCTTCTAGCGTCATTTCAGCCAAAACGTCCAAAGCTTCAACCCTAGTTAACGTACTGTCAAAATCAAAAACGTATTTTCTACCCACCTCAACCATTCTTAAAAAATTAAGGTCTAAAAGTAAAAATTTATTCTCTTGCTTATTTTGTTTTAGCGATAAAATTGATTTCAAAAAAGCACAAGAGGGTTTTTATTGCGAATTCCATTTTTTTAAGCCCTATAAAATGTAAATATCGTATTTGAAGGCGCTGCTCATTTACATTTATTTATAAAAAAGAACAGATGGCTTGTGAAAATTGAGCTGTTTTATAGGCGCCGTTATGATCTCCCTTTATAATTTTTAATTCACTATTAGGGATTTCTTTTTGCAACGCTCCAGGGTCTCCATTATCCGTATCTAGATCGCCTGCGATGACCAAAACTTTGACTTTAATAGTCTTTAATTCTTTTAGGCTTGTTACGGGTTGGTGTTTTTGTTGCAAATACAAAGATTTTAGATCGGCATTGATCGATTTTGCATAGTTTACTGCCCCCTCTGTTTCTGCAGTTACATTTCCATCAAAGGCTTCAGCAAACATGATACGCCGATCCCATTGGGGGTTCGTGAAGTCAATACCCATACCTCCAATAACGGCTTTTTTAATACGCTTATCCTCAGTAAGTAATTTTGCAAGCACAATACTCCCTCTAGAATACCCAACTGCAAGGTATTTTTTTAGCCCTAAATGTGTTGCTAAAGCCATTAAATCTTTCACCTCAGCATCACTACTATAGGCGTTGGGTCCATATGGTTTATCAGAATCTCCATTCCCTCTTAGGTCCGGCACAATAACTCTATACCCCTTGGATAACAATTCCCTTTTTAAGATCGTATTATCCCATGATTTTCTACTATTTATAAAACCGTGAATAAGCACAACAGCTTTTCCATTCCCTTCATCGGAATAGACAATCTTAGTCTCATCAAAAGATTGAAATGAAGCTTCTTGTGCATTCATAAAAGTACACATGCTTATGAAGATCATTAGATAGAAATTGCTCTTATAAATCATACTTTTTCAACTATTTGTGTATACTATTCCAGCTAAAATTGCAAATCCAAAACTTAACAACGTACCAATTAAAATATACTCGGTGAGTTTACGGCTATTGGTTTCTTTAAGATCATTAAATCGAAAGACCGATTTTGCGGCTATTAATAATCCAATACCTTCCCATTTTCCTAAAACAATAAATGCAAAAACAAATAGACGTTCAATGATTCCAATATATTTTCCTGCATTTGGAAGTGATTTATGATCCAATTCTATCTGATCCGAAAAACCTTGAAGCAACTTATTCATGATTACGGCAGTTGGAAAGCTTACAAAAACCACCGCTGTCACTAAAGACCAATTCATCTCTTCAAAATATCCAATCAAATGTACTAACGTATTATTCTGATATGTACACGCATAGAGAACAACAATATGTAAAAATTGATCTATAAAAAAGAGAGCGCTCTTATTCTTAAAAAGTGGGTTCACATATAGTTTGGTAAGGTCAATTAAATAATGAGTAACCGCAATAATCACTGCAATATCCCAAGCATGTATATCCCAAAGCAACAGCATTGTAACTGCAAAATGGATCAATACATGAATATACAGGTATTTAGAAGCAATCTTATTGGCCTCCTTATGAATTACCCATCGATCTGGCTGTAAGATAAAATCTCCAATGAGATGTGCTAAAAAAAGTTTAACAAATAAAATCATAAGGTGCGTTCTTTTAGAATTTGAGCATAATATGCCAATAGTTCTTGAACCAAATCTAACCTAGCTCTTTTCTGTCGTTGACTCACCGCTGATTGCTGAATACCTAACATTTTGGCTATTTCATTCTGTGAAGCAGAAGGGTTTTCTAAGGCCAATGTAACGATCTCAGCAGATACAGGAGACCAATCATCCATAAAATGCAATGCAAGTTTAAGCATTAAGTTCAGGGTTTGATCCTTGGTCGGAATCCCTGTTGCAATTGCCATACTAATCTTTTGTCCCTTTAATTGGGTAAACATGCGACCAGAAAGTTGATATGCCGGACCATTAGACTCACTGACACCAGAACCCACATAGGTTTCTTCACCAAGACCGATACTCATACGAACATCTAAGTTTTTTATGGATTTAATTAGTGATTTAATATGAATGGCAATTTCTAATGCATTTTCATTCGAAGTTCGAATCTGAAACTCGTCACCTCTATAAATCTCCCATACGTCTGGGGAAGACCCAAGCGTAGATAGATATGTCTTTAATACTTCTATCCATTCTTTAGCGTTGTACTGCTCAGAATTAATAATATCACCTGTTATGATTGCGATCATTTTTATAAGCTAAAACGCTAATATATAAATTTATGATCTAAAAAGCTAATATTTTAATATATAATCTAATAAACTAATATTTACTAAAATAAGCTAAATTGCTTATAACCTCGAAAACACTTAGAACCAACGCCTCACCAATGAAGTATACTGCTGGTATTCCTTTCCAAAAAGTGAACGCAACATTTCTTCTTCTGGCAAAATTTGAAAGGTATTCATATACGAAACAAACCCAGCTGCCAAAACAGTATTAAACGCATTTCCCAACCATAAGCCCCAAGCTAATAAAATAAGCAATAAACCCAGATACATTGGGTTTCGCGAATATTGATAAATACCTTTTGTAACCAAAAAAGAAGCTTTAGAAGGACTCATAGGGTCAATGGTAGTTTTAGTTTTAAAAAACTGTAATAAGGATGCCATACCAATAACAACCGCCATAATCAACAAACCAATCATTACATATAACCTACCAAAGAAATCAAAATATCCTACAGGTAAAAAATGAGCTAATACATACATGCATCCTCCAAAAACAAGAAATACAATTACTGGCGGAACTTTCAATTTCATAAAACGACTTAATTAAGTCTATAAATTTACTATTTTTGACCTAATTCTCTTACCATAAAATTTAGCACTCTACATCCACCTATGAAACTCGTTTTCGCTACGCATAACAATCATAAGTTAAAGGAAGTTCAGTTGCTTCTTCCAAAATACATCACCCTCTTATCTTTAACAGATATTAATTGCTTAGAAGAAATTCCTGAAACAGCAGCAACCTTAGAAGGAAATGCCATCATAAAAGCCAATTACGTTACAAAGCATTACGGATTATCCTGTTTTGCAGATGATACCGGACTCCTTGTAGAAAGTCTTAACGGAGCTCCTGGAGTACATACAGCTCGTTATGCCGGAGTACAAAAGAATGCAAAAGACAATATGGATAAACTACTTAAGGCTTTAAAAGGGAAAGAAAAAAAGCAACGAACGGCATATTTTAAAACGGTCATAGCTCTGAACCTTGCCACAGAACAACACCTATTCGAAGGAATTGTAAATGGTCATATTGCGCAACAAAAAAGTGGGGAAGACGGTTTTGGTTATGATCCAATATTTATACCCAATGGTTACACCCAAACTTTTGCACAAATACCACTATCTAAAAAAAATAGTATTAGCCATAGAGCAAGAGCTATGCAACAATTAATACACTTTCTAAAAAACAAATAGCCATTCTTCACTATGCGCTATCTATAAGCACATATCTATTTAACATCTTGTGGTTCATCTAAATAAATAACATTACCTTTGCCGCTTTATTAAAAGCCGCTGGTATAGCATGTGTTGCGCTGAGCATAATAGATAGAAACGATAATCGCTCTATGCAACATACATATTTCGCGATTAACGAAAACATATTATGACAAAATTTGAAGCGCTAGGACTAGACAAGTCCTTACTAGACGCTATTACCGATTTAGGTTTCGAAAACCCTTCGGAAGTACAAGAAAAAGCCATTCCAATTTTACTGGAAAATGAAACAGACCTAGTAGCATTAGCTCAAACAGGTACTGGGAAAACTGCCGCTTTCGGATTCCCATTAATCCAAAAAATTAACAGTGATAGCAGAACCACTCAAGGGCTTATCTTATCCCCTACCAGAGAACTTTGCTTACAAATCACTAACGAATTAAAACTGTATTCAAAATATGTTAAAGGCTTACATACTGTAGCAATATATGGAGGAGCAAGTATTTCTGATCAGGCACATCAAATAAAGCGAGGAGCCCAAATAATTGTAGCCACTCCTGGTAGAATGAAAGACATGATTAACCGAAGAATGGTCGACATTTCTAAGATTGATTATTGCATTTTAGATGAAGCAGATGAAATGCTCAACATGGGCTTCTATGAGGACATAAAAGACATCCTTTCCAATACGCCCGATGAAAAATTTACTTGGTTGTTTTCTGCGACCATGCCAAGAGAAGTAGCAACTATTGCAAAAAAGTTTATGCACAAGCCCCAAGAAATTACGGTTGGTGCTAAAAATGCGGGCGCTTCTACCGTGCAACACGAGTATTATGTGGTAGGTGGCAGAGATAGGTACCCAGCTTTAAAGCGTTTAGCGGATGCTAACCCTGATATTTTTTCAGTTGTTTTTTGCAGAACGAAAAGAGATACACAAAAAGTCGCAGAAAAATTAATTGAAGACGGATACAATGCAGGAGCACTTCATGGTGATTTGAGTCAAAATCAGCGTGACCTGGTAATGAATGCCTTCCGTAAGAAACAAATTCAAATGTTAGTTGCAACAGATGTTGCTGCAAGAGGTATTGATGTAGATGATATTACACATGTAATTAATTATCAACTACCAGATGAGATAGAAACCTATACGCATAGAAGTGGACGAACAGGTAGAGCTGGGAAATCTGGTATTTCTATGGTGATTGTTACCCGCAGTGAAATGCGCAAAATTAAATCCATAGAGGGTAAAATCAAGCAAAAATTCCTTACAAAAAAGATACCCACAGGAATAGAAATCTGTGAGATACAATTGTATCATTTAGCAAATAAAATAAAAGATACAGAAGTAAATTCGGAAGTAGAGAATTACCTTCCTGCAATTAGTGATGTCTTAAAGGATTTAGATAGAGAAGCACTGATTAAAAAAATAGTTTCAGTAGAATTTACTCGTTTTTACAATTACTACAATAAAACAAAAGATTTAAATACTGTTGACGGTGGAAGGGATCGAGGAGATCATGGTGCGGACGGTGGCAGCAACAATGGTTCTGTTCGCTACTTCATCAATGTAGGAGAAAAAGATGGTTATGACTGGATGTCTCTTAAAGACTTCTTGAAAGATACCTTGAGTGTAGGCCGAGATGATGTTTTTAAAGTAGATGTAAAAGAAAGTTTTTCATTCTTTAATTCGCACGAATCCATAAAAGAACTAATTCTCCAAACCTTCTCCGAATTCAAGGTAGATGGTAGGTTTATTAATGTAGAAGTATCCAAAAACCCTGGAGGCGGTGGAGGTCGTGGCCGTAGAGACAGAAATCGTGGAGGCGGGGGCGGAAGAGACCGAGATAGACGTGGTGGTGGAAGACGAAAAGAAAAGACTTCGTCTAGACGCAGTGGTGATTCTAAACCTGGAAAAAGGAGAAGTAAACGAAAAGATGGCTTTTATTAGTTAATTGTATATTAAAAGAACACGCGAAAGCGTGTTTTTTTATGTAGATTAGTGTTTTTAAGTTGGCACTGAATTACATGAAAAAATATTTCTTATTCCTTTTTTTACTAAGTACCGCTGCTGGGCTTTCCCAAGAAACAGCTACAAAGCAAGAAGTAAAAGAAGTAAAAGCCGTTGTGCTAAACGCGCAAACCAATTTTCCAATGGAAAGTGTGCATGTAGTGAACCTAAATCAAGTAGTTGGTACCATAACCGATCAAAAAGGTGAATTTTCTGTTAGAGCTGCCGTAAATGATACCCTATACTTTACTTTTTTAGGTTTCAAATCTCAAAAAGTCAGAGTTACTAATGACATGTTTAAGTTTAAAGACACCAAAATTAAACTTACAGAACTGGCATATGCCTTAGAAGAAGTAATTTTAAAGCCCTATCAACTAACTGGATATTTGGAGATAGATGTAAAAAATCTACCCGTAAACAATGCCTACCAGTACAGTATTTCTGGTTTGTCTGTTGGCTATGAAGCAGGAAAGAAAAATCCAAGCGCCGTTACTAAGGTGTTAGGTGCAATCTTAAATCCGGCCGATTTGCTTCGAAATCTCTTTGGAAAAAAACCCAAACAGATGCGGAAACTGCGCCAAATGAAAGAAGACGATGATATTAGAGATTTGCTAGCTGCCAAATTCGATCGGGAAACACTGACCGAACTATTACAACTTGAGAAAGCAGATATTGACGATATTCTTAGCAATTGTAATTACTCCAAGTCTTTCATCACCACTGCAAATGATCTTCAAATATTAGATGCAATGAGTAGCTGCTACGAAGAATACAAGGTCCTTAATAGAAAAAAATAAAATCACTTTTGCTTTCATTTGAAAAAATACGCAATTAGTTTTCCTTCTTTTTTCTTCAAAATATTCATTTTCAAAGGCATACCTATTTCAAACCTCGCGCGAAATAAATTTTCATTTTCGAGTATCATTTTATAGCTTTAGAGAAAATGAAGTAGATCAAAAAGAGAAGAATTTAGATGGAACTGAAAATACTACTTCAAACACTAAAAGACACTAAATCCGGAGTGAAGGGTAGCGTGTAGAAATATAATTATTACAAAAAGAGACCTATGAGAAAAGTATTGCTTGCATTAGCAATTTCCACTTTGATTTTCGCATGTAAAGAAGAAAAAAAAGAAATACTTAAAACACCAATAGTAGCTAAGGACTCTTTGCCTCCTGCAAAACCCCAAGCACCCTTTATTTGGGAAGCAGCGAATATCTATTTCATGCTTACCGATAGATTTAACAATGGTAACCCAGACAATGACATTAATTTTGAACGCACCAATGAAACAGCAGTTTTAAGGGGTTTTGAAGGAGGAGATATAGAAGGAATTACCCAGAAAATAGAAGCAGGGTATTTTACAGATTTAGGGATAAATGCTATTTGGTTTACTCCTGTTGTTGAGCAAGTGCATGGAGATACCAATGAAGGCACCGGAAATACCTATGGTTATCATGGCTATTGGACCAAGGATTGGACCGCTATAGATCCAAACTATGGAACTAAAAAGGATTTAGAGAAACTTGTAAAAGCAGCACACGCTAGAGGTATAAGAGTGCTTATGGATGTAGTATTGAACCATACAGGACCTATTACCGATAAAGATCCAGTATGGCCAGATGAATGGGTCCGTACAGATCCCATTTGTGAATTTACTACCTATGAAAATACCACGAGTTGCACGCTTGTAAAAAACCTCCCTGATATTTATACAGAATCTGATGCCAGTGTAGAACTCCCAGATCCCCTACTAGCAAAATGGAAAGCAGAGGGGCGACTTAGTCAGGAATTAGATGAATTACAGTTATTTTTTGATCGCACCGGTTATCCGCGAGCTCCTCGATTTTATATTATAAAATGGCTTACAGATTATGTAAATGATCTGGGCATTGATGGGTATAGAGTGGATACTGTAAAACATGCGGATGAAAATGCATGGGCAGAATTGTATAAGGAAGCATCTTATTCCTTTGAAACGTGGAAAAAGAAACATCCAAATGAAGTACTAGACGACAATTCTTTCTATATGGTAGGTGAGGTATATAATTACGGAATATCTGGAGGGCGAGAGTTTGATTTTGGTGATAAAAAAGTAGATTTCTTCAATTACGGATTTAAAGGTCTCATTAACTTTGAATTAAAGTATGATGCAGCGGACAAAGACTATGAAAGTATTTTTACAAAGTACAATGATTTGCTTCAGACTAAATTAAAAGGAAAAAGCGTTCTTAACTATTTAAGTTCGCATGACGATGGAGCACCTTATGATACAGAAAGAAAGAAGCCGTATTATGCAGCGAACGTTTTACTGCTTACACCAGGGGCATCTCAGGTTTATTATGGCGACGAAACGGCTAGAAGCCTTGTGATAGAGGGAACAGAGGGAGACGCTACCTTGAGATCTTTCATGAATTGGGAAGAATTAGACAGTATTCCAGAGACCAAAAAGATTTTGGAACATTGGCAAAAATTAGGAAATTTTCGAAAAAATCATCCTTCCGTAGGAGCGGGAAAACATAAGCGACTTAGCAAAAAACCCTATGTCTTTAGCAGAACCTACACCAAAGATGATTACAGGGATAAAGTAGTCGTAGGTTTGGATTTACCAATAGGAAAAAAATCTTTATGGGTCAAAGGATTTTTTGGTGATGGCACCAAATTATACGACAGCTATTCCGATACGATGGTAGAAGTGAAAAATGGAAAAGTGATTCTTGAAAATGACTACTCCATTGCCCTCTTAGAGTTAGCGCAATAGAAGTTTGCACGCAACTAAATTATAAATTACGCCAAAATTAGGCGTTTGAATGCAATGCAATTCTATTGCCTTCTGAGTCGCGCACAAGTCCCATAAATCCATGTCCACCCCCTATTTCGGTCTTTTGTTTTAAAACAATCCCCCCAGCGGCTTCTGCCCTTTTCAAGGGTTCGGATACATCTGCGCAAGAAAAATAAATTAAAGGTCCATCTGTTTCACTTGGCACATACATTTCATGCTGTACTAAAGAACCTGTAGCCCCAGATTTTCCCTCAGCATTTGGAAACCAACCCATGATAAAGCCTTCTAAATCATGAACCGTTATTTCAATTTGAAAAATACTTTCATAAAAAGCTTTTGCTCTTTCCATTTGAATTACTGGTATCTCAAACCAACCTACCATATTATGCTCCATACTTATTCGTTTTCTAACATTTCTTTTAAACTTGCCAATCCTTCCTCAAAGTCTTTCCCCACCATCTTATCCATACTCATAAAAATCATCATAATACTCATGGGAAACTTGTTCTTACCAGAAAAACCCCAAGTAACCTCGGTTGCCCCATTTGAAGCATCCTTTAATTGCATATAACAGTTCGAAGTAGAATTCCAAGGTTTTAAAAATCGTAACTCCCCTTCTACTCGTTCATTGTCTACAATTTTTGTGAGTTCTTGCTCCCCTTCTCCCACATCTTTATTTCCATTCCAATAACTAATAGCACCTACTTCACCATCCGTTCCCGTAAATTTCTTTTCCATATTCGGGTCTCTTTTTTGCCACGGAGACCATAAATCTTGCTTCTTTAAATATTTTATATAGGGAAATACCTCAGATCTAGATTTACGAATCTCAATACTCCTAGATACATCATAGGTTTTGGGTGCAATTAGAGCTAGGATAACAACAAGTACAACAATGCCTGCTAAAATATAAAGTGCTATTTCCATTTGGTTAAAATTTATTGGTTGCCTCTAAAAATAGGAAAAAAATCAATTGGCTTTGAAATATCGTGCTAGAATATCATCGATACTCTTAATCGATTTCTTAGCCCATTCTAAGCGTATTCCTTGTTTATCGATCTCAGAAAGTTGCCAATCTAAATCACTATCTCTCAACTGAGTAGAAAGCTCTTGAAGTAAAATCGCCGCAGAAACCGAAATATTTAAACTGGCTGTAAAACCTATCATAGGTATCTTTAAAAAGCCATCGGCTGCTTCCAAAACTTCCGTACTTAAGCCTTCTTTTTCGGTACCGAAAAAAAGAGCAGTTTTTTGATCTATCTTAAAATCTTTTAATAAACAAGAATCGTTATGAGGGGTAGTAGCAATGATTTGATACCCTTTTTGTCTTAGCGTAGCAATGCAATCTTTGGTAGTTGAATGTCTATGAACATCTACCCATTGTTGTGCTCCCATGGCTATATTCTTGTCCAAACGTTCACCAAACCTATTTTCAATCACATGTGCTTCCTGGACACCAAAAACCTCGCAACTTCGAATAACTGCACTTGTATTATGCAGTTGAAATACGTCTTCAATGGCTACGGTAATATACCTACTCCGCTTTTCCAATACCTGTAAAAAACGTTGTTTCCGTTCTTCGGTAAGAAACCCTTCTAAATAAGATAGCAATTGCAGATCGATCATAAATCGAATATAATAAAAAAGAAAAAAATGTACCTTTAAACTAATAGTCTCTTAAATAACTTAAATACTATGAAAAAACCCTGCCTATGAAATCAAACATCGTTGTTCTAACGGGGGCTGGAATAAGTGCCGAAAGTGGAATTAATACCTTCAGAGGCAGTAATGGTCTCTGGGAAGGACATGACATCATGGAAGTAGCTTCACCTCAAGGGTTTGCAAAAAACCCTGAATTAGTGCTCCACTTTTACAACCAGCGTAGAAAACAACTTTTCGAAGTCTTTCCCAATAAAGCGCATAAAGCTCTTGTAGACCTCGAACCGTATTACGATGTTTCCATTATTACCCAAAATGTGGATGATTTACATGAAAAAGCAGGTAGTTCTCAAGTATTGCATTTGCATGGAGAACTCTTAAAGGTTAGAAGTACTTATGATGAAAGTGTGGTTTTACACTGGGAAAAAGACTTATTATTGGGTGATGTTTGTGAAAACGGATCTCAATTAAGACCTCATATCGTATGGTTTGGTGAACAAGTACCCTTGTTAAATAGTGCCGTTGAAATTACACAAACCGCAGATATATTAATTATCATAGGCACTTCAATGCAGGTGTACCCTGCAGCAAGTCTTATAGGATATGTGCAGTCGCAAACTCCTATCTACTTTATTGACCCCAAACCCTCTGTGCAAAAATCCGATTTTAATAACTTAACAATTATTCCTACGACCGCAGTAGAAGGAGTTCCTATTCTGGCTTCAAAGCTGATTGATACTGTTTCCTAGTATTTTGTACCCACTGCACAATGGCTTGCTTTTGAGCATCCGTTAAATTTGCCTCTGCATGTGTCCATGTATATTCATTTAGTGGCATTTCTCCACCCTCAATCATTTCTGCTACCTCTTCCAATTTATGATCCTTCTTTTTAGCAGTATAGGTATCCCATTCTGAAAAATTCAAATGTCCTTTTCCGTGATCTATATGATCTGCTAACCAATAAGAGACGGGTGCAATATTATTATACCAAGGATAAATTGTCTGATTGCTATGGCAATCATAACAGCTTTGTTGCAATAGTAATTCTACTTCTTCAGAAGGTTTTGTATCTGAAATAAAACTCGTTAAATGATTTGCATCTTCTGTTGTATTTTTTTCAGGTCTGTAAAACTGCATGCCGATGAACACCACCAATAAAAGAACTGCAATTTTCTTTACTATTTTCGTCAATATATTTTTATACTTTTATCTACCTAATGTACAAAAATTATGACTACCAAAGAGTTGTACGAAGCCCTGAACTATGTGGATCATTCAAGAGAAAAACGAATGGTTATGGCAAAGTTGGTATTAAATAATCCTGATTTAGTACGTCCCTTAATAGAAATAGTTTTTCAATTAGACGATCCTATTTCCTGTAAAGCCGCCTGGGTATTAGAATTTACTTCTAAGAAAAGTCTTCCCTTCCTATTTCCACATTTAGATTACTTTACCCAATATATGGGGCAGGTTCACCTTCAACCCGCAGTGAGGCCTATGGCCAAAATATGTGAAAATCTTATGCTCGCCTATTTCTCTACGACGAAAAACGAAACCCAAAAAAACCTAACAGATGAACATTTAGAGCGTATAACCACGGCTTGTTTTGATTGGCTCATTGGCAACCATAAAGTGGCTCCAAAAGCATATTCCATGACCAGTTTATATCTCCTTGGAACCCGATACGATTGGATACATCCGGAATTACAATTGGTTTTAGAACAAAATTACGCTGCAGGAAGTGCAGCTTACAAAGCCAGGGCCAGACACGCACTAGCAAAAATTAAAAAAAGGTCTTAGCCAACGATGCCTATATGCGGAATTCATTTAACATTAAATCATTAGTTATCCTTATCTTTGCCCCTTTCCAAAAACTAATTACTCAAGGATGTCATTATACCCATTAAACGCCATATCTCCTATTGACGGACGCTACAGAACGAAGGCCTCACAGCTAGCTTCTTTTTTTTCAGAGGAAGCTTTGATTAAATATCGAGTTAAAGTAGAAATTGAATACTTCATTGCCCTTTGTGAAATACCACTTCCTCAGCTAAATGATTTTGATCCGTCTTTGTTTAGTGATCTCAGAGCTATCTATCAGGATTTTACAACAGAAGATGCACAAGCAATTAAAGAGATTGAAAAAGTAACCAACCATGATGTTAAGGCTGTTGAGTATTTTATTAAAGAAAAATTTGATCTTCTTGGCTTACATGAGTTTAAAGAATTCATTCATTTTGGACTTACCTCTCAGGATATTAATAATACAGCCGTACCGCTTTCTGTAAAAGATGCAATGAACGAGGTATATGTTCCCATGTATCTAGAAGTACTTGAGAAGTTAAAAGAACTATCAGAAGAATGGAAAGCTATTCCAATGCTTGCTCGTACCCATGGGCAGCCAGCATCTCCAACAAGGTTGGGAAAAGAAGTTGCTGTTTTCACAGAACGTTTAAAGGAACAGTTTAACTTACTCAATGACATTCCTAGTGCTGCCAAATTTGGAGGAGCCACCGGGAATTTTAATGCTCATAAAGTTGCATATCCAGATATTGATTGGAAACAATTTGGACAAGAATTTGTACAAGGAAAACTAGGTTTACATCATTCCTTTCCTACCACTCAAATAGAGCATTATGACCACCTAGCAGCGCTCTTCGATACTTTGAAACGCATTAATACAATAATATTAGACTTAGATAGAGATTTTTGGACCTATGTTTCCATGGATTATTTTAAACAGAAAATCAAAAAAGGAGAGGTAGGATCATCTGCTATGCCGCATAAAGTAAACCCTATTGATTTTGAAAATTCTGAGGGCAACTTAGGAATTGCCAATGCGCTCTTTGAACATCTTGCCGCCAAATTACCTGTTTCTCGGTTGCAGCGAGATTTAACAGACAGTACTGTTTTACGCAATGTTGGAGTTCCTTTTGCACATACTATTATTGCTTTTCAAGCCACGCTTAAGGGTTTAAATAAATTACTTCTTAACGCTGATAAGTTTGCGCAAGATTTGGAAAATAACTGGGCTGTGGTTGCTGAAGCAATTCAAACTATTTTAAGGAGGGAAGCCTATCCAAATCCCTATGAGGCTTTAAAAGGTTTAACTAGAACCAATGAAAAGATTAATCAACAATCCATTGCTAGCTTTATAGAAACGCTTGAAATTTCTGATACCATAAAAGAAGAATTAAAAGCGATTACCCCTTCCAACTATACAGGTATCTAATGATTCGGATGCGCTACATGTTTCTGATTGCAGGTATCATTTTATATGGGATTGGTATTCTGCTTCGCATTCTTCATTGGGAATTTGGTTTTATTACTGGGCACCTTCTCTACTACATTGGAATAGGCTGTATTTTTACATTTATTCTAATACTACTATACAAAATGAAAAAAGACCGCTAAAAAGCGGTCTTTTAATATGTATGATACTATAAATTATCCTTCTTTCTGTATTTCAACAGCATGTGGGTAAGGTATTTCAATACCTGCCTTATCCAAGGCTAACTTGCAATTCTCTAAGGTTGCAAAATATACATCCCAATAATCTTCTGGCTTACAGAAAGGGCGTACAGCAAAATCGACCGAGCTATCTCCTAAGTTTGAAACATTAACAGATGGTGCCGGATCCTTTAATACTTGAGGATTACTGGTAAGTACCTCCAAAAGAACTTCTTTGGCTTCCTTTATATCTTCTCCATAGCCAACTCCAATAGTCGTATCTACTCGCATCATACCTTCTGCCGTATAATTAACAATATTTCCATTGGCCATGGCTCCATTAGGTACAATGGTTAATTTGTTATCTGGTGTAACCAATTTGGTGGTGAAAATCTCTATTTCCTTAACAACGCCTAAAGCCCCTTGAGCTTCTATTAAATCGCCAATTTTATAAGGTTTGAATATCAATAATAAAACCCCGCCTGCAAAGTTCGAGAGAGACCCCTGTAAGGCCAAACCAATAGCCAAACCTGCTGCTGCTATAACCGCTGCCAAACTAGTGGTTTCAATACCCAAGGTGGATATCACAGTGATGATCAGGAAGATCTTAAGAGCCCATGAAATTAGATTAAGTAAAAACTTTTGTAAGGATTCTTCGTATTTACTTTTGGCCATCATTTTTCCAGTAGCTTTCACTATTTTTTTGATAACCCATGAACCAATAAGGTATATGAGAATTGCCGTAATAAGTTTGGGTCCAAATTCTTTGGCCAATTCAATTCCGTAATTAATCCATTCTTGTGCTTTTTCCATAATGTTCTTAAGTGTTAGTGTTTAAATACAATTAGCTGTTTAATATAGTATTTTGACACCAAAGTTCATATCAATGTCACTTCTTTGTCTAATTATTTTAAATTATTTAACAAAAAAATCCTGCATCAAACAAAGTTGATACAGGATTATCTATTTTTTATGATACCTAGGAAATACTAACCTTTTAAAAACTTCCCAATTTCACCTAGGCCTTCTCCTTGGTAATCAGATTTTTGGATAGCCTGAAGTAATTGCACAATATATGCAGGGTTCATATCGTCTCCTAATACTCTAATGACCGCAAAACCGCTCTCATCACTATTACCATAAATAATCACCTCATCTATCGCATCATCGTCACCCAAGTATTTAATAACACCTTTGCCATAGCTAGAATTTAATTTCATTAATTCCGTATAGTCTTCATTTTTTAAAATAGCAGTGACTTTTGACTTTTCAGCTTTGTACATCGCTACATTATCCGTTGTTTTCCGAAATGCTAATACATTTAGTTTACGCAAAGATTTTAAGGCAGTAGCCTCTCCTTCCGTAAGGTCTGCTTCTTCTAAATTTAGAATACTAGTGGGTACATCTACTAATAAAAAGTTTGGATTCTCCGAACTGTCTACATAATACTCTTGAAGACTTTGGGTAGATGAACATCCTGAAAGTCCCAATAATAAGGCTATTGCTATGATGGAAAGTTTAATTTTCATAATCTCGTTATTTGATGATTAAAGCATTGTTTTAATAAACAACAGTTGCTTGTTAATGAAGAACGAACAACTGCTGTTATTTGCAATGATGATCTCTTTTCTAATTACTTTTTGTGCGCTCTTTTTAAATCTTTGGGCAAGTCCATTTTGTCCGTAAGGGCTCCTATCTTTGCCAAATCAATATCGCCTTTTAAAGATAATAACACGGTCTCAAATTTATGCTCATCAATTTTCAACTTAGACTCACTTAAACCGGTAACAAACATTAGTAGTTCCGTAACATGGTTGTCTTTCTTACCATTCTTTATGTAAATCTTTACATGGGTATCTTCGTCCTTTACTCGCATTAACTCTTCTAGCTTAGAAGATTTTAGATACTTTTTTACACTTTTAAGCATATCTGCACTGGCTGCTTTGTCTTCGGTCATAAAGACTTGCAATCCGTCTAAGTTTTTAGCCATTGCGGCCAATTCTTTAGCCTCCGGATCACTATCTCCCTCCATCATTGAGGCAACTAAATCAAACATCCCTTTGCTAATGGTCACTGTTCCTACCTTGTCCCTATCTTCAAATTCTTGAAAAATAGATTGAGAAAATCCGGTTAAAGGTACTAGGGCTACTATAAATAATATGATTACTTTTTTCATGATTGATGATTTTAATAATTGATTAATACTTAATATTTAGTTCTTTTTTCCTGCTTTGTTTAATTCTTGCGGTAAGTTCATCTTACTCGTAAGGGAGTTAATTTTGTTTAAATCAATATCCCCAGTAAGCGACAGTAATACGGTCTCAAAACTTCTACTAGAATCGTTCATTTCAACATTTACATTCTTAATTCCAGTAACGAACATTAGTAACTCACTTACATGATCGTCATCCTTACCACTTTTGATATAGAATTTTACATTGGCATCTTTATCTTTGATACGCATTAATTCTTCTAAATCCGCTGTTTTTAAATACTTCGCTACTGAAGCTTTCATTTCCGCTCCAATGCTTTTATCCTCTGTAGTAAACACTTTTAAACTATTTACACTTTTAGCGATATCCATAAAGTCTTTTGCTTCCGGATCATCTATTTCTACATCTATTTTACTTAAGAGGTTAAACATACTCTTGCTCACTACCACAGAGGTTACTGCATCTAAATCCTCGTACTTGTCAAATAAGGATTGTGAAAATCCCATCAATGGTAATACTGCTAATACTACTATTAGTATACTCTTTTTCATCACTTTAATATTTAATTGTTTTTGTAAATTTTTTGTTTTGTTTCTTCAAATTCTTTTAAATAAGCTACTTTTTCTGTTCCCTTATTAAAATTTTCGGCTAAAAGGTTCAAAGCTTTTTTAGTTTCATTGTATGCATATCTTGCATCCGCTTCATCTTGTGCCTTTTGTTCTAGGTAATCATTACCAAAATAAATACCAAAGGCTAAAACTGCTACTGCTGCAACGGAACTCCATCTATAATAGTTTCTTCTAGGTTTTAATGGAACCTGCTTTGTAAACCGTTCTTCTTTGGCTTTGGAGAAATATTGAAACATGGGGGAATATTGTTCAAGATGTGTTGCAACACTCTCTTGTGAAAAATAAGCCCGTAATGCTTCTTCCTCAGCTACCGTAGTGGAAGCTTCGAAATATTTTTCCAACAATTCTTCAATTTTATCCAATTCCATAACTATGTTTTTCAGTTAATTTATCTCTTACTATTTTTCTTGCTCTTGATAAGGCTACTCTTACAGCTGTAGGCTTCATATCGAGCATTTCTGCGATCTCTTCAAAATCGTACTCCTCTATATCTCGCAATTGAAGTACCATTTTTTGTTGTTCGGGTAACTCCTCTAAAATCTTCTGTACCCAGTTTACACTATCTTTTGCTTCTACCTCCTTTTGTAAAGACTTATTTTCATCGGTATAATTACTGTGTACCAATTTCAAATTTGAAGACTGTTTTGACTTTAATCGATCTAGACAAAAATTCTTTGTCATGGTCATTGCAAATGCCTCTACATTTTTATATTCTTCAATTTTGTCGTTCTTATTCCAAAGTTTTAACAAAATTTCCTGCGTGGCATCTTCAGCTTCTTCTCTAGAAACCAGCAAACGTTTTGCTAGTCTATAAAGTTTGTCTTTAAAGGGCATTACTACATTTAAAAATTCTGCCTGTTTCATTAATCGGTTGGGTTGTTATGCAAATAATTTTTAAGCCGTTTATATAAGGAAGACGAAGTATAACGAATTTTGTTACAAAAAGTTTTTTATTCTTTCAGATGTAAGTAATTTAGGAACTCGTAAACTAAAGTTTTAGTAGCATACGTAGATCTATAAGGGAAATAAGTTGTATCTCATTATTCCCTGCAATTATGGAACGATAATTGGTGTTAAAAAGAGGTATCTTAAAAAAAAGCTATTATGAAAAAGTATGTAATGTTATTCCTAGGTTTAGGAATATTAGCAACGGGTTGTAGTAAAAATGATGATGATTCTGGACCCGATGTAGCTGATAATTTAGTTGTTCAAAATTTTATGTGGCAAGCCATGAATCAATGGTATTTCTGGCAAGAAGAGGTTCCCAACCTTGCGGATAACCGATTTGCAACCACAGCAGATTATGAAGCTTTCCTAGCAACGGAATCAGATCCTGCCGATTTTTTTAATAGTATCCTTTTTACAGAAGATCGATTTAGTAGATCAAGTGACAATTTTAGCGAATTGGTTCAAAGTTTTGCAGGAATCTCTAAGAGTAATGGTTTAGAATTTGGTCTGGTTCGTTTTGCAGATAGTGATGATGTATTTGGCTATGTGCGTTATATTATTCCTAATTCCGATGCTGCTACCAAAGCCATTCAAAGAGGGGATTTATTCACCGGAGTGGATGGTCAAACTTTAACAGTCGATAATTTTCGCGATTTGTTATTTGAAGGCAATGATACCTATACCCTAAATATGGCGGATATTTACAATAATACCATCACCCCTAATGGTGTGGAAGTGGAATTGACGAAAATGGAAGGGCTGACAGAGAATCCTGTTTTTCTTGATAAAACTTTTAATATCAATGGACAAATAATCGGATACTTAGTATACAATGGTTTTACAAACGAGTTTGATGAAGATTTAAACGCCGCTTTTGAACGTTTTAAAGCAGCCGGGGTAACCGATTTGGTCCTAGACATGCGTTACAATCCAGGAGGTTCTGTAAACTCATCCAGACTCTTATCTAGTATGATTTATGGTACCCGTACCAACGATCTGTATTTAAGACAGCGTTGGAATTCTAAAATACAAGGGCAATTAAGCAGTGCACAATTGGAAGACTTCTTTGCGGCCACTACAGGTGCCGGTACTGCCATTAATACCTTAGAGCTATCTAGAGTTTACATTTTGGCCACGAACAGTTCTGCATCGGCAAGTGAATTGGTGATGAATGGTCTTGACCCTTATGTAAATGTGATTCACATTGGAGAAACCACGCGAGGGAAAAATGAATTTTCTATTACTATGGTAGATGATGAATCCAATGATTACATCTATAATTCAAATAGAGAAGGAAATATAAATTCAGAAAATAGCTGGGCAATACAACCCTTAGTAGGACGTAACGAAAATGCGAATGGTTTTTTTGATTACACAGACGGTTTGGCTCCGGATATTGAACTAGCGGAAGATTTTGGAAACTTGGGGATGCTTGGCGATGAAAATGAGCCGCTACTAGCAAGAGCCATTCAGGAAATTACAGGAGTTACTACAAAAACCAGTGCAAGGACTCCAATAATCTCTGGTAAAGTAATGACAGATTCTAAGATGTTTACCTTATTAAAAGATAATATGTTCTTAGACAAACCTTTGAGCATAAAGGTGCAATAAAGCCAAAGGTATTACAGCATATAAAAAGACCCTGAAAAATCAGGGTTTTTTTATTTTTATATAGGAAATTACTTCTACATTTATCTTCTAATTCGGATAAATTTTAAGCTATAAGTTCATAATTTAATGAATATTTTGTATTTTTATAGAAATTAATCTTTTATTTAAAATTTGATCTATGAAAAAACAACTACTCATTCTTACAGCGGTAATTTTTACATTTTCCTACTGGAATGGTAATGCCCAAATAGATCTTGGCGACAACACAAATCTACCCGGGATTACTCCAACAATTGTTGACCTAGACTATGCGGCTGGTTTTCAATGTGGGGTACGCAATATTACGATTGATTGGCTTCAGGGTGCTAGAGAACAATACATTCTGCGCTATTCTTTACAAGTTTATAATTCCGAAAACAACAGATGGGAAACTTTAAAAAATATCGCAAGTACAGGAACTAGCAGGTATCAACATACTATAAATTCGTTAAATCCAAGTTGGATTGATGAAAATGCTAATTTCACTTTTCGAATCGCTATTTCAATCAACTTAAGTGCTTTCGAGGACGGCATACGATACGCCCAAGGTGGAAATATTCAAGTTTCGGATTGGTGTGTTGGACCAACAGCAAGACTATTTGTGACCGAAGCTAAATTAACTCACCAAGGACAAACCTGGAATTTACTAAGTGGGCAAAAACCCACTATAACTGCATCCATTCAAGGTGATACGCCAGAGACGACTATTCAGACCAGAGTAAGAAACGGGGGGGGTACAAACTTTGGTAGTAGAACTCCTGATATTAAAATGTTTCTTTCAGATAAATCTGTATTAGGAAATGGGCCTATTCAAACTCAAGAAATATCACCTGCCCCAGTTTCTTCAATAAATAGAAAACCAAATGGAACGGAAGAATTTCGTTCAAGGACCTATAGAATTAGAAGAAATAACAGAGATATTTTTCTGGTAGATAATAGAACTTACTATATCCATATTGTTATTAATAATGTAGGTACAATCACACCTACCCCAGGGGCTGGAGTACACCATTATGTTTGGCCATTTACATTTAAATTAACTAGCAGCTCTGGTACGGGTGGCACCTGCATAATTTGCCCATCTCCAATAGATGACAATCCATCTATAAGTCAAAAATCAACTGATGTACCCTATGAATTAAATATTTTTGATTTTACAGGTCAAAAAGTACTAACTAAGAAAGTAACAAGCAAGGAGGAAGAGAACGCAATCATTGCCGACTTACCAAAAAATATATATATTATTAAAACTAAGAATGGAGATCGAAAGGTTAGTAATTAAGAGTTATCCACTTCAACAAAATTGAATGAAATTCTATTTTAATTCGTAGGGATTTTTTCAAATTAGATAACTTAACAATATTCAATCTAGTAAAAAGGCACTGATTTTATCAGTGCCTTTTTATTTTTAATTAAAGTAGATTCCTCCTGGTATGAGACCAACAGTGATGGTCGCTAATTCCGTATTTAGGTTTAAATCATACACTAAAAGGCTTCCATTACTAGCAAAGTCTTTTGCATCTGTTCCGTACAATCTTCCATCTTTCACAGTCATTGCATAGAAACTAACTCCGTCTAGTATAGAAGTGCTTGGTAAACTTGTAGCCGAAACAGCCATTTCATACACGCTCCCATCTACGAAATAGTACAAAGAGTTGTTTTCAAAACTTAAATGATTTGGGTGTTGCATACTCCCAAAATTAAGACTGCTTTCAACCATATTGGTATTTGTATCAATTTTAGAGAGCACACCTCCAGTTTCCATTCCAGTAAAGCTGGGATTCCCTCCTGCCAGCACCCATAAATTACCAGCACTATCAAATTGCATCGAATTAGGAACATCGCCTACCGTAATAGTGGTAACAATGGTATTAGAGGTTGCATCAATTACAGAAATTTGATTGTTTTGACCAAAAGCACCCTTATGTGCTACATAAATGGTATTGTCTTTTACAAGCATCTTCTCTGGACCCAGAACTACAGGAATACTGTTTTCTACTGCATTGGTTTCTAGGTTTACTATGGAAATATAATCATCCGTGTCATCCGCTGTATCTCCCCAATTACTTACATATCCCTTACCATTGGCGGCAACCATAAAGCGAGGGTTATTTAAGCCATCCGAAAATGAGGCAGTCTTTGCAAAGGTATTTCTATTTAAAACTGTTATTTGATTTGAAACATTCGCAACTACATATGCCTGATCACCTGTAAATCCGATAGACTGAACTATGTTTCCTAAGTCTTCGTCATTTACACTATTAAAAATAGCATTTTCAGATATTGTTAAATCGTCCGAAATAAAAGACACGGTACCAGTTCCATTATTAAAAGGTCCTTCATTAGAAATTAAGATTCCACTTTCATATGCACCTAAGGGTTCCGGATCAACATCATCATCTGAAGTGCAAGAGAAGTTAAATATTAAAATAGCAAAGAGTACTAAAAGCAATCGGGTATTTTTCATTTTCTTTAAAATTTAGAGTTAAGTTGAAATTGAATTGTTCTTCCTGGCATAGGTCTAAATGCCACGTTTTGATAATTAGTATTGAATAGATTCTGAATTCTTAGGCCTACGATATGTGCTACCTTAGCCTTTCCAAAGAGGCGGTAATTAATACCGGTATTAGAAACGCTGTAGCTTGGCAATGAAGCGCTATTATCTGTAGTAGTGTACACCATATCATTGAATAGTAATTGATAATACCATCCCCATTTTTGATATTGATATACAAAGTTCGTTGTGACTTTATTTTTAGGTACGTAAATTAATTGCCTATTCGTTTCTGCATTTACAGATTGGGTATGAGCATAACTGCTTTCCCATTTCAATAGATGTTCTTGCCACTTTTTTTCAGCAGCAATGGCAACCTCCAGGCCATATTGATTGGTCTTATTTAGATTCATTGGAGACCAAATACCAGTGAGATCTGGGCGCCATTGTATTAAATCGTCCGAAGCAATATAATAAGCTGTAACCCCTATTTCAAAACCCTTTCTAGCATAGGTTTGCCCAAATTCTGCCTGTAAAGAAGTCTCAGGAGATACGTTCCTATTTCCAGTGGCACCTGCACCGGTCCAGTAGAGATCATTAAAGGTGGGGATTCTAAAATTTTTAGAGCCACCAAAACGAAGTGCATAACTTGGGGTAATTTGATATTTTGCATCTAACGCATAAACAAAAGGGCTCTTATAATCTTGAACAATTTCCTTTCTCAAATTAAGGCCATATTGAAACTTCTCCGATACCTTATGCGCTAACAAAAATGTGCCAGCTGCGGTATTTCTAGACGTTTTTTCAATAGCACTTCCACTAGCCTGAATAGTGCTTAATTCGGCAATACCGTTAAGCGTTATTTTCCCTAAGTTGTATTTATAATCGAAGTTTAAAAGGGCATTTGCTGATCTACCAAAACTAAAATCGGAAGTTTCTTTATTGGGGAAATATCTAAAACGTTCATAGATATATGCTCCCTTTAACCTAACTACGCTCCTATCATTAAAACTGCTCCACTCTAAGAGGCTACGCGAGTTAAGATCTTTGTAATTATCGTTTGATGGGGCAGTAAGTGTGCCAGAGAAATTTCGGTCTCCAATAAACGTATTATGAAATACCTTTATTAATTGATTTTCACCTACTATATAACCTCCATTTGCATTAAAATTTAAATGTTCGAAAGCCCCATTTTCATTTCTTCTGTCTGTATTTAGATACTTATAATCATTATCGGAAGCACTATAATTTGCTCCAAATTCCAGTGCTATTTTTTCGTTGCTATACGAGCTGTTATAATTAATATTTCTGCTATCTAAACTTCCATAACGTACCAGTACTTCATGCCTATAGTGAGGATTAAAATCCAATACATTCTGTAAATGGATACTCCCCCCAATAGCACCGCTTCCATACTGGGTACTTCCTCCTCCACTTCGAATAACAATATGGTCATAGTTTTGAGTAAGAATGGTATTAAAATCTGTTTGCCCGTTTAACTGAGAGTTGATATTAATACCATTCCAAACAACTGCTGTTTGTTGTGCGCTAGTACCTCTAAAGGATGCAGAAGAAACCATACCTGCTCCATTCTCCCGAAAGTATATGGAACTATTATATAATAGTGCAGCGGTTAAAGAAGCATTGTTTTGACGTATTACGGAGTCGTTTAGTCTCTTTACTTTTATGCCCTTAGAGAATTGGGATAGTTTCACATCTGTAAGAATTACTTCTTGCAATACCACTATACTATCTCGTTGCCCCTGTAAAGAGATCGAAAACAAGAATCCTAAAACAAATACTAGTGTTCTATATTGTATCATAACCATCCAGACTCTTTACCCGAAAGTCTTTTTGTTTGTATTATGAATTTGGCAGGTCTCCTGACTTGCATACTACTAAACACCTTCCCATTTAATTTTAACTCCTTTGAGCATTTACTGAATACATCAGTATAAACAGTGGTTTTAAGATATAGTAGCTTCCTATATGATGTTTGAAAAAAACGAACATCTGGATAAGCTTACAGTTGCGGGAACAGTTTCAGAATTTTCGAATCTCGAATCACTGAATTCCCTTTTAATTTCATCCTTCATTGCAGAATGAAAACCATAATTCATGAACGAAGATAAACATTTTGGGGATTCTTCTTTGTACAAATTAATTAATCTTAATTTTGAGTCACTCATAAAAATTATACATGTTCAAAAAAATCATATTCGTTGTGTCGCTCTTCCTTTTGAGTCAATGCAAAACGGAAAAAAAAGAAGCGCTACCTACAATACAATCAACAAAACAACAGGCTATTCTTTATGCGAAAGGGTTTACCATGGAAAAATCGTCGCTTGGAATTACCGTTATCACCATTACTTCCCCTTGGCCAAACTCTGAGAAAATATTTAAATATGCTCTTGTTCCACAAGAAAAACTAGCAACAATAAGCTTAAACAAAGACGATTATGATGCCATTGTGGTAACCCCTGTTAAACGTATTATTGTTACCTCTACCACGCATATTCCGGCATTGGAGGCTTTAGAAGTGGAACACACTCTAGTGGGTTTTCCAAGCACAAATTATATTTCTTCCAAGAAAACAAGAGCATTGGTGGATGCCAATAAAGTAAAAGAACTAGGAGCAAATGAAACGCTCAATACGGAAATGGTCATTGAGATGAATCCAGGAGTCGTTGTTGGTTTTGGTATTGACAATAAAAATAATGCATATGAAGCACTACAAAATTCAAACATAGCTGTGGTGTACAATGGAGATTGGACAGAAGAGCATCCGCTAGGAAAAGCAGAATGGATAAAATTTTTCGCTGCCCTTTTTCAACTAGAACAAAAAGCAGATTCCATATTTGATGAGATCAAAAACTCCTATGAAGATACAAAGGCTTTGGCTCAAAAAGCAACCACAAAATCAACGGTATTAAGTGGTGCTATGTACAAAGATGTCTGGTATTTACCTGGAGGAAGAAGTTGGGCAGCGCAATTCTTAAAAGATGCCAATGTGCAATATTTATGGGATCAAACCCAGGAAACAGGAAGTTTATCTTTGAGTATTGAAAGTGTCCTAGAAAATGGGCAACAGGCCGACTTTTGGATTTCTCCATCTCAGTTTACTTCCTATACTGCTTTGAAAAAAGAAAACGCAGTTTATCAAGAATTCAAAGCTTTCAAGAATAAGAACATCTATACCTTTGCCAATACCAAAGGCGAAACAGGAGGCTTATTGTACTTTGAATTAGCGCCAAACAGACCCGATTTGGTACTAAAAGACCTTCTTCATATATTTCACCCAGAACTGTTACCAAACTATTCGCCTTATTTCTTTAAACCCATGCAGGAATGAATGAAAACAAAAATTATGTTTTCCCTTTTGTACTATTAGGTATTGTTCTGGTTGTATGTTTTGGTATAAATATTAGTCTTGGATCTGTAAATATTCCTCTAAAGGATTCCTTGAGTATTGTTTTTGGAAACACTGCCGAAAAAGAATCATGGGAGTATATTATTTGGAATTACCGTCTACCAAAAGCAATTACCGCAATGCTCGTAGGGGCTGGTTTATCTCTTAGTGGCTTACTCATGCAAACATTGTTTAGAAACCCACTTGCAGGACCTTTTGTTTTGGGTATTAGCTCTGGAGCAAGCTTAGGAGCTGCCATACTCATTATGGGTTCTTCTTTGTTCTCTAGCATTGTGGCCTTTGAGTTTATAAATTCTGTATCCTTAGCAATCGCTTCTAGCGTAGGTAGTATTATTGTTTTAATTGCCGTGATGATCGTTGCTTCCAAAATTAAGGATACTATGGCACTACTTATTATAGGGCTTATGTTTGGCAGTATAACCGCTGCGGTTGTGAGTATTCTTTCCTATTTTACCAATGCGGAAAAATTGCAACAATACATTTATTGGTCCTTTGGAAGTGTGGGGAATCTTAGTTGGTCTCAAATTCTTCTTTTAACAGTAATAATAGGAATAGCTATTCTTATCAGCTTGTTGACCTTAAAATCTTTAAATGCATTTTTATTGGGGGAGAACTATGCCAAGAGTATGGGGGTGCACATTAAAAAATCGCGATATCTTATAATTATAGCTACTGGTCTACTTGCAGGCGGTGCCACTGCCTTTGCTGGTCCTGTTGCATTTATTGGTTTGGCAGTACCTCATTTAACAAGACAGATTTTTAGTACTACAGATCATAGAGTTTTAATGCCTGCTGTACTCTTGTATGGAGCCATCTTATTATTGATATGTGATACTTTAGCTCAAGTTCCCTCATCAGCCTATGTATTGCCTTTGAACGCAATTACCGCAATCATAGGAGCACCCGTAGTCATTTGGTTGTTAGTAAGAAAACGAAAAATGGTCTTTTAAGGAGTAATGAACACTTTAAAATAATTACCTATTAAAAACAAGGAAATACATAGCACTTTAGCAATTTCGGATTTGAGCATTGGATATCTTCAAAAACGACAGAAGATAATCATTGCTACGAATCTAAATTTTACATTGAAACAAGGAGAACTTACCGGAATTATTGGGGTTAATGGAATTGGAAAATCTACACTTCTTCGAACCTTAGCACAAGTACAACCTGCTTTAGCCGGCACTATACTGTTGCATAATACTCCTTTGGAAAGGTATACATCTAAGGAGTTGGCATCTATAGTGAGTATCGTTTTAACAGAAACAATCCCATCCAAAAACCTTACCGTATTAGAGTTAATTAGTCTGGGTAGACAACCCTATACCAACTGGATTGGATCCCTATCTACTGCGGATAAAGAAAAAATAGAAGAAGCAATTGAAATGGTAGGGCTTTCAGATTTGCAACATAAAAAGTGTTATGAATTAAGTGATGGTCAATTGCAAAGAGTTATGATTGGTAGAGCTTTGGCCCAAGATACGGAGCTCATTTTATTAGATGAACCTACCTCGCATCTAGATCTATATCATAAAGTTCAGCTTTTAAAATTACTACACCATGTTGCGCATACTACTAAAAAAACCATCCTATTTACCTCTCATGAAATAGAAATTGCGTTACAGCTTTGTGATCAAATGCTTATTCTCAATAATCTGGATAACCCGTTTGGAAGCCCAGAAACACTCATTTCTCAAAAGCAATTTGAAAAATTATTTCCAACAGACACCCTCCGATTTGATGCGGATACAAATTCATTTAAAGTATCTTAAGGTCCTGTATTGATATGCTATTTTATATCTTTACTAGATAGAACATTATTCGAAAATGAACGAAGTACTGACATACATAATTCTTGGTCTAGTCTTTTTGGCAATTGGCTACTTTCTAGGGAATTACATTCAAAATTTAAAAACATCCTCCAAACAAAGTGCCTTATTCGAAAGAGAGCAATTGCTCACTAAAAATGTAATGAGTCTAGAAGAAAAACTCACTAAAGAAGTAGCGGATATGAATCAACTGCGATCTGAAAAGGAACAAATGGGTAACCAGCTTATTCGGCACCAAGCAGAAATAGAGAATTTAGAGCTCCGAAATACCGAACAAAAAAAGGAGGTAACACAGCTGCAAGAAAAATTCACAAAAGAGTTTGAAAATCTAGCAAATAAAATTTTAGACGAAAAAAGCAGCAAATTCACAGAGCAAAACAAAGAGAATATTAAGAACATACTTACTCCCTTACAGGAGAAAATACAGCTTTTCGAGAAAAAAGTGGAACAGACCCACAAGGAAAGTATTGATTACCATGCAGCGCTTAGACAACAGATTTTTGGACTAAAAGAATTGAATGAGCAAATGAGTAAGGAAGCCGTTAACCTCACCAAAGCACTTAAAGGAGATAGTAAAATGCAAGGTAATTGGGGGGAGTTAGTGCTAGAGCGCGTTTTGGAAAAATCTGGTTTGGAAAAAGATCGTGAATATTCTGTGCAACAAAGCTTTACGTTGGAAGATGGCTCCAGAGTATTACCAGATGTGATTATTCACCTGCCAGATGGCAAAAAGATGATTGTAGATTCCAAGGTGTCTCTTACAGATTATGAACGCTTTGTAAATTCGGAAGACGATGCAAAAGATAAACATCTTAAAGATCATATTAATTCGCTACGCAAACATGTAGATCAATTATCAGCAAAGAAGTATGAAGACTTATATGAAATGGAAAGTCCAGATTTTGTATTACTTTTTGTTCCCATAGAGCCCGCATTTGCCATCGCCATAAACAATGATAGCAATCTCTACAATAAGGCATTTGAGCAAAATATTATTATTGTGACCCCTTCTACGCTTCTAGCCACCTTACGTACCATTGATAGTATGTGGAACAATGAAAAACAACAACGAAATGCCATAGAAATTGCTAGACAAGCAGGTGCTTTATATGATAAATTTGAAGGTTTTGTTTCTGATTTAACCAAAGTGGGTAAGAAAATGGATGAAGCTAAAAACGAGTATCGTGGAGCAATGAATAAATTAGTGGAAGGCAGAGGGAATATTGTTACCAGTATCGAGAAGTTGAAGAAGATGGGGGCAAAAGCTAAAAAATCCATTCCGGAGTCTTTTTTGAAAAGAGCACAAGAAGATGATTTTGAAGAAGAAGCTACGTCACTAAACAAATAACTCATGAAAGAATTTAAAACTTCAAGAGAATCTAGATTATCTATTACTGAATTAATGCTTCCCTCCCATTCTAACTTTAGTGGAAAAATTCATGGAGGATATATCCTTAATTTAATGGATCAGATTGCCTTTGCCTGTGCTTCTAAGCATTCCCGAAGCTATTGTGTTACTGCATCCGTAAACAAGGTAGATTTTTTGAATCCTATAGAGGTGGGCGAATTAGTAACCTTAAAAGCTTCTATCAACTATACGGGAAGAACCTCTATGGTGGTGGGTGTACGGGTAGAATCTGAAAACATAACTTCGGGCAAAAAGAAACATTGTAATTCTTCTTATTTTACAATGGTAGCCAAGGATGAAGACGGAAATAGCAAACCTGTTCCAGGACTTATTATAAACAATGAAGATGGAATACGCCGATTTGCACGTAGCATGCAACGCAAGGCAGAAGCTTTTTCTCGCACCAAAAAGTTTGATGAATCCCAATTTCAAATGCAAGAGCATTTGGAAGTATTAGCAAAGGAAAATGTGCAATTAGCCCTTAAGTAAGTTCCTTTGCCGCAGCATGGTCTAAAAACCACTCTAAATTTTCGGTGGCTACCAAAGAAGCTGGGTAATCTAGATAATTACCTTCGGATCTAATAACCTCCCTAACCTTTGGCGCTTTCCCTTCACCAGTAACTAAAAATGCTATGTGTTTAGCATTGTTAATCACTTTTCCTGTAAGTGTAATGCGCCGTTGACCAGAATCTGGATGTACGGCTACCTCGCAATTAGCTTCAGACTCCCATAAATGAATCTCATGAGGAAAAATAGAGGCAGTATGCCCATCATCCCCCATTCCCAATATTACTAAATCAAATTGCGGACTCCCATGCACCTCTGGTAAAGTATATGACAATGTTTCACCATAAGCAATAGCTTCTTCTTCCGGTTTATTTTCTCCCTTAATTCGATAAATATTTTCTTCAGGAATGTTTATTTTTGATATCAAATGATCTACCGTCATTTTGTAATTACTTTCCATATCATCTGGGGCTACACAACGCTCATCTCCCCAATAGAAATACACGTTCTCCCACATAATTTGATCTTTATACTGCGTTGCCAAATAATCAAATACAACCTTTGGAGTACTTCCGCCAGACAAGGCAATACGTGTTTTATCATTGCCTTTAATAAGACTGTTTAAGGTTTTTGCAAAAGTTTCAGCTACTTCTTGTTTGGTAGTATCCATATTTATTTTCATATACTCAAGGATCGTTATATATTGATTTATCTATTTGGGAGAGCAGCATTATTATGAAATAACACAAAATCCAGGATCATCAGCAAGGTTTTTCCCAGGATTACGCCAAGTACTCGTTCCTTCTATTAGGTCGTCAGAATTAGTCGGCCCCCATACACCCGCAGAATAACCATAGGTATTTACATTTTCCCCTTTTTCCCAATAATTTAAAATAGGGTCAACAAATTCCCATGCCGCTTCTACCTCATCTGCACGCGCATATAAAGTAGCATCGCCCTGCATCGCATCTAAAAGGAGTCGTTCATATGCTTCCATTACATGTGTTTCGGTCAAACTAGAATAATAGAAATCTAGATTTGCTCGCTCCACTTTAAAACCTTGTCCTGGAACTTTAACACCAAATTTCATAAGAATTCCTTCATCGGGTTGAATTCTAATAATAAGCTTATTTCCTCTTGTACTTGTACCAGCATCCATAAAAATAGCATGATGAGGCGACTTAAAATGAATCACAATTTCTGTGACTTTTCGAGGCATTCGTTTTGCAGTACGCACATAAAATGGCACGTCTTTCCAGCGCCAATTATCTACAAAAAACTTGATAGCTGCATAGGTCTCTGTCGTAGATTCAGGATCCACTCCATCTTCTTCTCTATAGCCTTTTACCTTCTGTCCATCAATAGTAGTACTCACATACTGCCCCTTAATCGTATGCTTAGAGATGGTATCTGCATCTTTCATTATACGAAGTGATTTTAAGGCTTTCACTTTTTCATTTCTTATTTCCTCTGCACCAGCTCCAATAGGTGGTTCCATTACCACTAATGACACAATTTGTAATAAATGGTTCTGAAACATATCTCTTAATGCCCCAGACTTATCATAATAGCCTCCACGTTTTTCAACCCCATCGCTTTCCGCATTTGTGATTTCGATATGATGAATATAATTTCTATTCCACAGCGGTTCAAATATGCTGTTAGCAAAACGTGTTACCAATAAATTTTGAACGGTTTCTTTGCCTAAATAATGGTCAATTCTATAAATCTGAGATTCCTTAAAGTATCTTTGAAGTCCAACATTTAAATTCTTAGCTGTTTCTAAACTGTATCCAAAAGGTTTTTCTACAATCAATTTTTTCCAACCTTCGGACTCATCATGCAGATCTTGATCGGATAAATTCTTAGCAATAGCCTCGTAAATTTTAGGTGGAGTAGATAAGTAAAACATATAGTTACCGCCTATGTCATACTTTGTATTTAGATCTGAAATACGTTTTTTTAAAAGCTCATAGGAAGTATCGTACTCCATTCCTAGGTCTTCATAGAACATTTTGTTAGCAAAAGCATCTAACAATCCATAATCTTCTACAGTGCTCTTTTTCTTTAAATGCTCATTTTCTAATACTACTCTTTTCCTGAAATCAACATCTGTTAAATCGCTCCTACTCACACCCAACACCACAAAGTTCTCTGGCAGATGCTTTTCTTTATAGAGATTAAAAAGCGCTGGAATAAGCTTGCGTGCTGTAAGGTCTCCAGATGCCCCAAAAATAACCAATAGTTGGTTTGCAGTTTTATTCATAAATATTTTTCTCAGTCTTTTATTTTAATCAAAAAAAACAAGCATGCCTAGTTTCATAGATACTAACGTACAAAAGTCGATAATTTCAATTAATTTTGAGCT
This sequence comes from uncultured Flavobacteriaceae bacterium, assembly GCA_947500575.1. Lineage (GTDB taxonomy): Bacteria > Bacteroidota > Bacteroidia > Flavobacteriales > Flavobacteriaceae > CANMSI01. The sequence goes on from CANMSI010000001.1 coordinate 45,228, forward strand.
TGCTCTTAGCAAAAATAAAGATTCGATCTCTAAGCTAGCAAGATACTCAAAAAGTGATTGCGGGAGATAAAAACAAAAGTAAATGGAATATACAGATTACGATTTTGGATTGGTAGGACTTGGCGTCATGGGACGAAATTTTATCTTAAACGTCGCAGACAATAATTTTAGAGCCTTTGGATACGACTTGGATACAGAAAAAGTAGCTGCCTTAAAAGAAGAAGGAAAGGATTTAAATAAGGTAAATGCAACTACAGATATTAAAACCTTTGTAGCGTCTTTAAGTAGTCCCAGAAAAATAATGCTGCTTGTTCCCGCTGGAAAAATTGTAGATGCCGTCATTGAGAACTTATTGCCTCATTTGGATACTGATGATATCATTATTGATGGAGGTAATTCCTTTTACACGGATACGGATAGAAGAGAAACTTATTTACAAGAGAAAGGAATTAATTTCTTCGGTGCAGGAGTTTCTGGAGGTGCAAAGGGCGCGCGAAAAGGTCCCAGCATTATGCCTGGAGGCTCTAAGAAAGGCTATGCTGCCATACAACCCATTTTTGAGGCTGTAGCTGCTCGGTATAATGGAGAGCCATGTGTGGCTTACCTAGGGCCTAAATCGGCAGGGAATTATGTAAAAATGGTTCATAATGGCATTGAGTACGGTATGATGCAACTTACCTCTGAGATTTATGATATTCTAAAAAAAGCGGGTAACTACACCAATGAAGAACTTCATCAAGTATATAGCAAATGGAATAAGGGTCGCCTACAATCTTTCTTAGTAGAAATTACAGCAGAAATATTTAATCAGAAAGACACCTTAGCAGAAGGGGATTTAGTAGATAAAATCCTTGACAAAGCCAAACAGAAAGGAACTGGAAAGTGGACTTCTCAAAATGCCATGGATTTGGGAATACCAATTCCAACTATAGATATTGCGGTTAGTATGCGAGAGTTATCAGCATTAAAGGAAGAACGCTTAAAGGCAGATGCGCTGTATGACCGCCCTTCTATTACAGCTACAGATAAAACTGAATTAGAATCTTTGGCGGAAGCGGCCTTGTATTTTGCTTTTATTATGTCCTATGCCCAAGGATTACATCAATTAGCCGATGCTTCTAAAGAATATGAGTACCATTTGGACCTGTCTGTGATTGCTAAAATTTGGAGAGCAGGATGCATCATTAGAGCGGGGCTTTTGGAAGATATTACTCAAGCATATCAACAAGATGCCAATTTGCAAAACCTCTTGTTGGCACCTTCTTTTGTAAGCAAAGTGCAAGGAACTGTCGATGCCGCAAGAAATTTAGTTATTTTGGGTGCTAAAAATGGGATTCCACTACCTGGTTTATCCAATGCACTTACTTATTTCGATGCCTACACCTCTAGTAGATTACCCCTAAATTTAATACAGGCGCAGCGCGATCATTTTGGATCACATACATACGAACGAACCGATAGGGAGGGTATTTTCCATACGGATTGGGAGGCGTAGTGCTTTTAAAGACAAAAAACCGCCAATAGGCGGTTTTTTTTATGATTTGATTACTTACTAAGATACATTTTGCGTTTAGCATAAAGATCATAGAACTCATCGTCTTTTAAACTATCTATGAACAAGATACTTTCTCCAGTACTCTTCATTTCAGGACCTAGCGTTTTATCAACATTTGGAAATTTATTGAAAGAAAATACAGGTTGTTTAATAGCATAACCCTCCAAACTTGGTTTAAAATCAAAATCCTTTACCTTCTTCTCACCTAGCATTACTTTGGTCGCATAATTCACATACGGTTCTTTGTAGGCCTTTGCAATAAATGGAACCGTACGTGACGCCCTTGGATTTGCTTCAATGATATGAACAATATCGTCCTTAATAGCAAACTGAATATTAATTAATCCAACCGTATTAAGAGCTTTGGCAATTGTATTTGTATGATCAATGATTTGCTGCATTACTAGATCACCTAAATTAAATGCGGGTAGAGTAGCATTAGAATCTCCCGAATGAATTCCGCAGGGCTCTATATGCTCCATAATTCCAATAATATACACATCCTCGCCATCACAGATAGCATCCGCCTCTGCTTCAATAGCACCATCTAAATAGTGATCTAGTAGGAGTTTATTATTAGGAATTTTTCGTAATAAATCCACCACATGTTCCACCAAATCTTCTTTATTAATGACAATCTTCATTCCTTGCCCACCCAAAACATAAGAAGGTCTTACCAAAATAGGGAAATTCAATTCATCTGCTAGCGCTAAAGCCTCGTCTGCTGTTTCAGCAACTCCAAATTCAGGGAAGGGTATGTTGTTTTCTTTTAATAAGGTAGAGAAACTTCCTCTATCTTCCGCCAAATCCAAAGACTCAAAACTTGTTCCTATGATTTTGACACCATATTTGGTCAATTTCTCTGCCAGTTTTAAGGCAGTTTGCCCACCAAGTTGCACTATCACACCTTCTGGTTTTTCGTGCTGAATAATATCATAAATATGTTCCCAGAATACCGGTTCAAAGTATAACTTATCCGCTGTATCAAAATCCGTGGAAACCGTTTCAGGATTACAATTAATCATGATGGTTTCATACCCACATTCTGCAGCAGCTAGTACCCCGTGAACACAACAATAATCAAACTCAATTCCTTGCCCTATTCTATTGGGACCAGAACCAAGGACAACAATTTTCTTTTTATCGGTAACTACACTGTCATTTGCAACATACCGTGCTCCATCTGCTGTCTCTATTTCAGCTTCGAAAGTTGAGTAATAGTAAGGGGTCATTGCTTTAAATTCTGCAGCACAGGTATCAACCAACTTATAAACACGTTGAACATTTAATTCTTCGCGCTTTTTGTAAACTTCACTCTCAAAACAACCTAACATATGAGCGATCTGACGATCTCCATAGCCCTTTTGTTTTGCTTCTAATAATAAATCTCTATCTAAAGTATCAATCGTATAGGTTGAAATTTCTTTCTCTAGCTGGAATAACTCCTCATATTGCTTAAGATACCACATATCTATTTTCGTGATCTCATAAATCTGACTCAAAGGGATGCCCATAGCAATGGCATCATAAATTACAAAAACCCGATCCCAAGATGCATTGGTTAGTTTCTCAATAATTTGATTATAGTCTTTATATCCTTTTCCATCAGCTCCTAATCCGTTCCGTTTAATTTCCAATGATTGCGTTGCCTTGTGCAGAGCTTCCTGAAAAGAACGCCCAATACCCATTACTTCACCAACTGCTTTCATTTGTAATCCTAGCGTGCGATCTGAACCTTCGAATTTATCAAAGTTCCAACGTGGAATCTTGACGATTACATAATCCAAGGTTGGCTCAAACAAAGCCGAAGTTGATCTTGTAATTTGATTGTCTAGTTCATCTAAGGTATAGCCTATAGCTAACTTGGTGGCTACTTTCGCTATGGGATATCCGGTTGCTTTACTTGCCAGCGCTGAGGAACGAGATACTCTAGGGTTAATTTCAATAGCAATAATCTCTTCTTTTTCATCTGGGCTTACCGCAAATTGTACATTACATCCGCCTTCAAAATCGCCAATGCTACGCATCATTTTAATGGCCATATCTCGCATCTTCTGAAAGGTCTTATCAGATAGGGTCATTGCAGGGGCTACCGTAATAGAATCTCCTGTATGAATACCCATGGGGTCCATATTTTCAATGGTACATATAATTACAACATTGTCATTTTTATCTCGTAAAAGTTCTAATTCGTACTCTTTCCATCCCATCATGGCCTTATCGATCATCACCTCATGAATTGGAGAAATCTCTAATCCTCTTCGCATTAGTTTGTCAAAATCTTCCTCTTCGTACACAATGGCTGCTCCTGCTCCACCTAAAGTATAAGATGCTCTAATACATAAAGGGAAACCAAACTCTTGGGCAATTTCTTTCCCTTTTAAGAAAGAAGTAGCTGTAGCTTGAGGCGCCATACCGACACCAATTTTTAACATCAATTCCCGAAACTTCTCACGATCTTCAGTAATATTAATGGCATCTATATCCACCCCTATTAAGTCAACACCAAAATCTTCCCAGATGCCTTTTTCATCTGCCTCTATGCAAAGGTTTAATGCAGTTTGACCACCCATAGTAGGTAATACAGCATCTATCTGAGGATGTTCTTTTAAAATTTCTATTATTGACTTTGTAGTTAGCGGTTTTAGATATACGTGATCCGCCATGGACGGATCCGTCATAATCGTAGCAGGGTTACTATTTATTAAGATCGTTTCTATTCCATCTTCTCTCAAAGAACGCAGGGATTGGGAGCCTGCATAATCAAACTCACATGCTTGTCCTATTACTATGGGTCCTGAACCTATAATTAAAATCGATTTTAGATCTTTCCTTTTTGGCATTTGCTATTTATTTATTAATCAATTTATTAGTACAAAAAAAAGGTGCTACTTTCGGAAAAGTAACACCTTTAATATTTTAAAAATAGTATTGTCATTATTTTTTGTGTCTCGGCTCTGAAGATACTGATATTTTCTTTCTTCCTTTTGCTCTTCTTCTGGCAAGAACCTTGCGACCATTAGCCGAAGCCATACGCTCTCTAAAACCGTGTTTATTTCTTCTCTTTCTTTTTGAAGGTTGGAATGTCCTTTTCATACCAGAATTATTTATAGATGCTTATATCTTAATTGAGTTGTAATTTTGCAAAATACCTCTGCAAAATCTGGGCGCAAATATACGAAGAGTTTTTGCAATGCCAAATGGATTTATAAAATTATTTAGGATTGTTTTTATTACTTTTGCCGCAACGCTATAACGATTAACAAAAATCATGAAAAAAATTGGTTTCCTACTCCTCTTAAGTCTTTTTAGTACCGTACTTTCTGGACAGACATTATTAGAATACAATCTGAACGAAGGTGATGTATTTACAGTAAGACAAGAGGCCCAACAAATTATTGTCCAAAACCTGGATGGAGCTTCGCACGAAATAACAAATAATATTATTGGACTTATAGAGTTCAAAGTGGTACAAGCACTAGAAGATACCTATCAAATTGAATTAAGATTTAAAGATTTAAATCTTAATATGACATCGAGCATACAAGGACTCTTAATGGATGTAAAAGCAAAAGAAGTTGCAGAGGATGATACACAGGCTAAAATTTTTAACAGCCTATTAGATATTCCTGTTCAAATGACTTTGGCTAAAAACGGAGATATTCTCTCTGTTGTGGGTGGCGATAGTTTGGTAAATAAAATGACCGATGCGTCTGGTTTAGAAGATGAGTTTTCCAAAAACATTATGAAAAAGTCTCTTGAAAAGGAATTTGGTTCTGAGGCACTTTCTAATAGTTATAAGCAGATGACCTACATCTATTCTTCCAATAAAATAAATATTGGAGATTCTTGGAACAATGAGTATGCAGGCAAGCTAATTGCGAAAAATACGTGGACTCTTGATACGGTAACTCCAAAAAATGCAACCATCAGTGGCATCGCTGAAATTATCATGAACGTTACAGAGCCAGCTACCACAATGAAATTAACTGGTACACAAGAAACCAAAGTTACTACAGATATTATCTCTGGTTTTGTTTTAAAAATGAAAGTTGATGGGTTTTCTGAGGGTATCTCTACGATTACGCAGATGGGGAACCAGGAAATACCTACTACTATTAAGTCTACAACTACTTACGAATTAATTAAAGAATAGATATGTTTCATAAAAATATTAAACTGGTTATCGCTGCTGGTATTATTGCCTATGCAGTATACCAATTCATAGAAGGGAACATTGGTAATGGCATAGCTTTGATCTTTTTATCTCTTATTTTCATTTTTCTGTACTTCAGAAATGAAATTATTCTACTTGCCTTTCTGCGCATGAGAAAACAGGATATGGAAGGAACACATAAATGGCTATCCAAAATAAAAAACCCGGAAGCTTCTCTTATAAAGAAACAACAGGGGTATTACAATTATTTGCATGGAATTATTTTTTCACAAAAGAATCTTACCACTGCTGAAAAGTACTTTAAGAAAGCGCTACAACTAGGTTTAACAATGGATTACGATGTAGCCATGGCCAAATTGAGTTTGGCGGGTATTGCCATGCAGAAACGGCGCAAACGAGAAGCTACCACTTTGCTTCAAGAAGCAAAAAAGTTAGATAAGCAAGGGATGTTAACAGAACAGATTAAAATGATGCAACAGCAGATGAAAAAAATCTAGCGGCACCTTCTATTTCCCAATTTTATAATATCCTTTGTTTGGAATCTCAATAACATATTTCTTTCGACTCTTGTTATTTAAGTGTGGTTCTCTAAGCCATGGATTGTGGCGTTTTAGAATTTTATAGTTGATTTCATATTGCATTGCAAAATCAGCAAAACTCAAAACAGGCTCATCTATTTCTACATTAAACGTGGGAACTGCATTGTATAAATCATCCTTTTCAATATCAAAACCATATTTATCAGGATTGGAAAGGATTTCCTTAATTGCCATGATACGAAAAACGTATCTACCCGTTTCCTGTCCTAATAATAAATCGTAGTAGTTATCTGCTTTCTGAATACCCATATATTTATTGATAGCACCCGGACCTGCATTATACGAAGCTGCGGCCAAAGTCCAGCTACCATACTTTTTCTTGTACTTATTCAAATAGTTACACGCAACTTGTGTTGCTTTTTCAATATGGTATCTTTCGTCTACATTGCTATTTACTTCTAAACCATACTCGCGACCAGTAGCTTTCATAATTTGCCAAAAACCAGAGGCTCCAGCAGGAGAAACAACATTTTGCAAACCACTTTCTGCTACTGCCAAGTATTTAAAATCGTCTGGAATCCCATTTTTTGCCAAAATGGGTTCTATAATAGGAAAATATTTGTGCGATCTTTTCATTAATAAAAGAGCGTTGGACTGCCAATACGTATTCACAAGAAATTCACGATCTACTCGCTCCATAATTTCTGGGTCTTCCACGGGAACCATTTCTCCCGCAAAGTTTAAGTCTTCAGGAATATCAATAGCGGTTACTTTATAACCTGCTTCATTTGATTCGGAAACTTTATCCAACATCATTTCAGCATCTGTTGATTCGTTCTGTACCGCAAAGATGAGCGTACTAATAACAAATAAAATACCCAACACCATTAAACTATTTTTCAAAAATCGCATACCTAATTAATTTTGTTTCTATATTCAAAGGTACTAAAGAAATAATGTTTACCAGAGTACCTTTTCCTTTATAATTAACTGTTTCATTCCAAAATAATTGTAGGCAGATGCTCATTAAACCATCTAGCACGGTGAATAATCATGGTATGTGTGCCATTTTTAACTGAAATACAATCTTGAATATTGTGTAAGGGAAATACAGCATCCTTTGCTCCGTGAATGTGCACTAAGTTTTCTACAACTTCTGTTGGCTTCCAATTTATAATTTGGTCTATAGACCAATCTATATAGTATTTATCTCTCAAAGAAAGATACTGTTCATACAATGCCAAGCGTTTAGTAACTGTTTCTCCAAAGGCGTATTTTGCTAGGAGTTCCACATTATTGACCAAGCCCGTTGGTAATAATTTGTGAACCTTGGTATATTTTGCAAAAAGCATTCGTTTTGGGAGTTCCTTATGGCTTTTAACACTAGAGACGATGATAATTTTTCTTGCCCGAATGTGTTTTGACATTTCTTGTACTAGAATGCCACCAAACGAAACACCAATTAAAACAGGATTCTTATGATGTACATGCGAACACATTTCTAATGCATAGTCCTCTATGCTTATTCCTTTTCTAGGTACGAACCATTCTAACAAGTGCGTCTCAAAAATTGTTTCTGGAAGGGAAATATGATCAAAAATAGATGGATTTGCTGCCATGCCAGGCATAAAATAGACAGGGATTTTGGATGCAGCCATATATGTTAAACGCTTAAAATACTAGGAAATTAGCATTTTTTTCACTAGTTTTGTATTCTTAACGCAAATTTAACCCCACTTTCTTAAAAACCATAACCTATTGTAATATTTATGATTACAAACAGAGAACATTGTAATCCAAAGTAGGTCAATATTTAAAATCAAACTATATGAATGAAGTAGAGATTAAGGACAATAGTTTCTTGCGCCAATTTGAAACTAAGGTTAATGGACATTTAGCTAAGATTGAGTACTCTTCGCAAGAACGAAAAGTGTTTTTAACCAAATTGGTAATTCCCGAAGAAATAACCGCAGAAGGTTTTAAAGAAGACTTTATCAAAGGAGTGCTTCATCAGATTCAAGAAAAAAATCTTAGAGTGGTACCTACAAGTCCTCAAATTGCTGGTTTTCTTAGAAAGAATAGGCAATATAAAGAAATGCTTCCTGTAGGCATTCGAATCTAAAAGATATGCAATTTAAAACCTCTCCAAACGAGAGGTTTTTTTATGCCTCTATATTTTCTACTTCAAAATCGAAACGCACTAGACCATCTTGATCAATCTCTTTTAGTTGTATTGCGTGTAACGTATTTACTAAATGAGGATTCCAGGGAGCTTTTACCTTCACATAATTCTCTGTGAAGCCATGGATATATCCTGCTTTATTCTCTCCTTCAAAAAGCACAGTTCGCTTGGATCCTAACTGGCTTTCGTAGAAAGCTCTTCTCTTTTTCACAGATAGACCACGCAGCATCTTACTTCGCTTAGTTCGCACATTTTTAGGCACTACTCCCTCCATGCTAGCAGCTACGGTATTGTCGCGCTCAGAATAAGTGAATACATGAAGGTAAGAAATGTCTAATTCATTAAGAAAATGATAGGTTTCTAAAAATTCAGCCTCGGTTTCACCAGGAAAACCAACAATGACATCTACACCAATACAGGCATGTGGCATTTGTTGCTTAATCTCCATAACCCTATCTACATATAATTCCTTCAAATAACGCCTTCTCATAGCCTTAAGAAGTGTATTACTCCCACTTTGTAAGGGTATATGAAAATGGGGTACAAAAGAATTACTTTGTGCTACAAAAGCAATGGTTTCATTCTTAAGTAAATTTGGTTCTATAGAAGAGATCCGTAGTCGGTGAATTCCCTGTACTTTATCTAACGCTTGTACTAAATCTAAAAAAGTGTGTTTGTGTTTTTTGTTACCAAACTCTCCTTTTCCATAGTCCCCAATATTGACTCCTGTAAGCACTATTTCTTTGATTGCTTTAGAAGCAATCTCAGCAGCATTTTTTAATACATTCTCCAAGGTGTCACTTCTAGAAATCCCTCGAGCGAGTGGAATGGTACAATAGGTGCATTTATAATCACACCCGTCTTGTACTTTTAAGAAAGCACGGGTTCTATCACCAATGGCATAGCTTCCTACATAAAAATTAGCATCTTCTATCTCACAAGAATGTATCTCTCCAAATTCATTCTTAGATAAGTCGTTTATATAATCAGTTATTTTAAACTTCTCCGTAGCTCCCAGCACCAGATCCACCCCATCTACAGCACCTAATTCTTCTGGTTTCAATTGCGCATAACAGCCTACGGCAGCAATAAATGCCTCCGAATTTAATTTTTGAGCTTGCTTCACAATTGTCTTAAATCGTTTATCTGCATTCTCTGTAACAGAACAGGTATTAATTACATACATATCTGCCCTCTCCGTAAAATCTACTCGTAAAAACCCTTCTTCTTCAAAATCTCTTGCTATGGTAGAGGTTTCGGAAAAATTTAATTTACACCCTAGTGTATAAAAGGCAACTTTTTTCTTCATTGGAGATCTGCATTAATCTTTGCGCCACTTTTTAGTTTCTTCAAATATATGCGTAAGAATTGCTGCTTCCTTTTCATCAAATTCTTGTCCTCTTCTTGCCATCATCACCTTTGCTGTTTCAAATGCTTTTTTAGGCAGGTAGGTAGAAAAACCAGAAGCTCCTCCCCAACTATAACTTGGTACAAAATTTCTTGGAAAACCACTCCCAAATATATTGGCACTAACACCTACCACTGTGCCGGTATTAAACATGGTATTAATTCCACATTTACTATGATCGCCCATCATTAAACCACAAAACTGAAGTCCAGTCTTTGCAAAGCCCTCTGTTTCATAATTCCACAAACGAACCTGATCATAATTGTTCTTTAAATTCGAATTGTTCGTATCCGCCCCAATATTGCACCATTCACCCAATACCGCATTTCCTAAAAATCCGTCATGACCCTTATTTGAATAGGCAAAAAACACTACATTATTTACCTCTCCTCCTACTCTAGAATGCGGTCCTATAGTGGTTGGCCCATATATTTTAGCGCCTAATTTAACAATAGCATGAGCTCCCAAAGCAAAACCGCCACGAATAATACTACCTTCCATTACCTCCGCATCTTTTCCAATATAAATCGGTCCATCGGTAGCATTCAAAATACTGCACTCTACCGTGGCCCCGTCTTCTAAAAAAATATGCTCTGGATGCATTACAGTATTTGTTTTTGAAATGGGCGCACTCTTTCTTCCCTCCGTTAGCAGTTCAAAGTCGGCCTTTAAGGCAGCCCCATTCTTAGAAAAAATATCCCAAGGATGTTCTATTCGCAATACATCTTCCTTGAATTCAATTGCTTTGTAACTATCGAATTTCACTTCTTCCTGAGTATCCTTCGTGTAAAATGCAATGACTTCCTCCTCATAGAACACTGCCTCATTTTCTTTCAGATTTGAAATGATATCTACCAAATTTGGGTTGGGTAAAAAAGAAGCATTGATTAATACATTTTCTTCTAATTCTACCATAGGGTATTTCTCGGCTAAATATTCTTCCGTAATGGTGGTTGTAGTATTACCAAGGTATTTTTCCCATTTTTCCCGAATGGTTAAAATACCTACTCTAATATCTGCTACTGGTCTTGTGTAGGTAAAAGGGAGAAGTGCATTACGCACTGTGCCATCAAAAAGAATATAGTTCATGATTAGATATTTTGGTAAAAATAAAAAAAGTCACGTCCCGATGAAGATCGAGACGCGACTTTTATAATCTTACTTACAAAGAATTACTCTTCCTCCTGGGCTGCTGCTGCAGGTTTTGAAAATTTCTTGTACTTATTTTTAAACTTATCAATACGACCTGCCGTATCTACTAGTTTTGCTTTTCCAGTATAAAATGGATGAGAGGTTCTAGAAATTTCTAATTTTACCAACGGGTACTCAACGCCATCAACTTCTAAAGTCTCTTTTGTATCTGCTGTAGATTTTGTTAAAAATACATCGTCATTGGACATATCTTTAAAAGCTACTAGTCTATAATTTTCTGGGTGGATGTCTTTTCGCATTCTAATATTTTTTTCATCCCCATACCGACAGGGACTAATTTTTCAGTTTGCAAATTTATAACTTTTTACAACAAACCCCCAATGAATGTCCAAAAAAAAGAAAAGAAAAAAATTAACGCTCTAGAATGTAACATTCTTTAGTAATTTGTAACCAATACAATAATCAACTAAAAATCTAATAAAATGACAGACATTCAACCTAAAACGGGCAAATTTGCTCTGAATTATGGACTTATCCTGGGCGGCATTAGTGTCGTCTTTGGAATTATGCTCTTTTCCCTAGATATGCACACGGATCGTAGCTGGCCAATACAAGTTGTAGGCCTAGTGCTGACCATTATTGTCATTGCACTTGGGATATATCAGTTTAAAAAGGCGAATTCTGGATTCTTATCGCTTTCTCAAGCCATGAAAATAGGCGTAGGAATTACGCTTATAGCAACCTTATTGGGCATTGCATACCAACTAGTTCTAGCCAATTTTTTAGACCCACAATTTGTAGACAAAGTAATGGAAATGCAAATGAGTGAGGCAATCGCAAATGGTAGTATCAATGCAGAACAAGCGAAACAACAGATAGAAATGGGGAAAAAGTTCTTTTGGATCGGATATCCTATTTATATGGTCATAAGTCTCTTTGTTGGACTTGTTATTTCCTTGATTGTAGGTTTAATTATGCAAAAACGAAATACGGAATATTAATATTTGTACTTTTGAATAGATTTTCAGCAGTACCGAATGAATATATCTATTGTTATTCCGCTTTTAAACGAAGACGAATCTCTCAACGAATTACACGATTGGATTGTAGCAGTAATGCAGTCCAATCGTTTTTTATATGAAATTCTTTTCATTGATGATGGAAGCACAGATGCTTCTTGGAAGGTTATTACGGAACTTTCTAAAAAGAATTCCAATGTGAAAGGAATTCGCTTTCTAAAAAATTTTGGAAAGTCTCAGGCCCTACATGCAGGTTTTAAAGCAGCCCAAGGAGAGGTTGTTATCACCATGGATGCAGATTTACAGGATAATCCAGAAGAAATACCAGAGCTTTATCACCTAATTGTTAAGGAAGATTATGATTTGGTTTCTGGTTGGAAGAAAAAAAGATACGACTCCGTAATTACAAAAAACATCCCGTCAAAATTATTTAATTGGGCAGCCAGAAGAACCTCTGGTGTTAAACTACACGATTTTAACTGCGGTCTAAAGGCCTATAAAAAGAGTGTAGTTAAGAACATAGAGGTATCTGGAGAAATGCATCGTTATATTCCTGTCTTGGCGAAGAGTGCTGGTTTTTCTAAAATAACGGAGAAGGTTGTAAAACACCAAGCTCGAAGGTATGGAAAAACCAAATTTGGCATGGATCGTTTCATCAATGGTTTTTTAGATCTTATTACCATCTCGTTTGTTTCCAAGTTTGGTAGACGCCCCATGCATCTTTTTGGTGCATTAGGTGTGCTTATGTTTATAATTGGTTTTGGGTTTGCCTTGTATTTGGGCATTGACAAACTTTTTATACATCCAACTGGACGCCTCATTGCAGACAGACCACAGTTTTACCTATCGCTTACGGCCATGTTAATAGGAACACAATTATTTCTTGCCGGATTTTTAGGGGAAATTATGGTGCGCTCAAGAAAAAATGAAACTCGTTATAATATCTCAGAAGAGATTAACATCACAACAAAATAAAAGCATCTTATTTGTAGTTATATATTTCAAATAATGTAATAAAATACTTATGAGTACAATTTTAGAAATCGCTAATAGCTGGTTATCCGATTTTTTTGACAAGGAAACCCAAAAGGAAGTAAAATCGCTGATAGCCAACAACCAAGAAGAACTTAAAGATAGATTCTACAAAAACCTCGAATTTGGTACTGGTGGTATGCGCGGAGTAATGGGTGTTGGTACCAATAGGATTAATAAGTATACGCTTGGAAAAAATACACAAGGCTTAAGCAATTATCTAAAAAAAGCATACCCAGGAGAAATGCTAAAAGTGGTAATTGCCTATGACTGTCGCCATAATAGCGATAGTTTGGCACAAATTGTAGCAGAAGTATTTTCTGCAAATGGTATACATGTATCCCTCTTCTCTGAACTACGAACCACCCCAGAGTTATCTTTTGCCGTAAAACATTTAAACTGCCATGCTGGCATTGTATTAACAGCATCTCATAATCCCCCAGAATATAATGGCTATAAGGTTTACTGGACAGATGGTGGGCAAATAGTTCCGCCAGATGATGGGCAAATAATTTCTGAAATAAATGCGTTGAATTTTACAGATATTCAATTCACCGCAAATAAGGAGCTTATCCAGATAATTGATAAAGAAGTTGATGAGGCTTTTATCGCAGCTTCTGTTCAGAACGGCAGTTTTGGAGCAAAAGGCAAAGACAATTTCAGCATTGTTTTCACATCACTACATGGTACTTCTATCACAGCCATTCCTGAGGTCTTAAATAGAGCTGGATATAGCAAAGTAACTATTATAGAAGAACAAGCAAAACCAGATGGGAATTTTCCAACAGTTGCTTCTCCTAATCCAGAAGAGCCAGAAGCTTTAAAATTAGCAATTGCAAAAGCAGAGGCTATTGGAGCAGATATGGTGATTGGAACCGATCCAGATAGTGATAGATTGGGTATTGCAGTCAGAAACCTAGAGGGCAATATAGAATTATTAAATGGCAATCAGACCATGGTTTTAATGACCAAATTTCTTTTAGAACAACAAAAGAAAAAAGGAATGAACGGCAATGAATATATTGCTAGTACTATCGTTTCCACTCCAATGATGGATTCCTTAGCAGCTGCGTATAATGTAGAATGCAAAACAGCCCTTACAGGATTTAAATGGATTGCAAAGATGATCAAAGATTTCCCAGGACAGCATTTTGTTGGCGGTGGCGAAGAAAGTTTTGGCTTTATGGTTGGTGATTTTGTCCGAGATAAAGATGCGGTAACTGCTACCCTACTTGCATGCGAAATTGGTGCGAATGCAAAAGCTGAGGGAAGTTCTTTTTATAAAGACCTTATTCAATGTTATGCAGATTATGGATTTTATAAAGAGAAGTTAGTTTCTCTAACCAAAAAAGGGATGAGCGGTGCAGAAGAAATCAAACAAATGATGATTGATTTTAGAGAAAATCCTATCGCTTCCATAGATGGTTCTCCTATAGCATGGGTTTTTGACTATCAAAACTCTACAGCTACTAACTTAAATAGCGGAGAAAAGAAAGAAATTACTCTTCCCAAATCAAATGTTCTAATTTATACAACAGAAGATGGTACGCGCATGGCGGCAAGACCAAGTGGTACTGAACCAAAAATAAAATTCTATTTTAGTATCAACGCTTCGCTTGCAACTACTGATGAATATAATGCAGTAGAACAGGAATTGGATGCCAAACTAAATCGCATTTTAGCCGAACTCAAACTCAGCTAATGGAGTATTTTAAAAAAATTCTAGCGTTTGCAAAACCGTATAAAAAGTACGGTTTTCTTAATATTTTCTTCAATATTCTTTACGCTTTATTTAGTGCGCTTTCGTTTGCAGCATTGATACCTATGTTAGATGTTTTGTTTAAGCAGGATGAACGAATTTCCGTAAAACCCACATATACAGACATTGGTCATCTTAAAGATTTCCTTCAGGAATATATTAATTATCAGGTGACTGCCTATGCAGGTACGGATGAAATGAAAGGGCTTATTTTGGTGATAGGTCTTGTGCTTATTCTATTTCTAATGAAAAACGTTTTTAATTACTTGGCCATGTATTTCATTACGTTTCTTAGAAATGGTGTACTCAAGGATATTAGGAATGCGATGTATAAGAAAATCACAGACCTTCCCATTTCATTTTATTCCGAAAAAAGAAAAGGCGATGTCATTGCACGTATTACATCGGATGTTTTAGAAATTCAGCATTCCTTCCTCTCTGTTTTAGAATTGATCGTAAGAGAACCTCTTACAATATTTTTCACCATTCTAATCATGTTTGGAATTAGTGCTAAACTAACTTTGTTTGTTTTCATATTTATCCCTATTGCCGGAATGATTATTTCACGGATTGGAAAATCTCTGAAAAAGAAATCGGATCGAGTCCAAAGAGAGCAAGGTGAGTTTTTATCCATAGTAGAAGAAACCTTAGGCGGACTCAGAATTATAAAGGGTTTTAATGCTGAATCCAGATTTGGACGTACGTTTAAGACCTCAACAAATCGGTTTTTTAAATTTTCGAATAGCCTTTTAAATAGGCAGAATTTAGCCTCTCCAACTGGAGAATTCTTAGGTATTTTAGTCATTGGTGTATTACTTTGGTTCGGTGGTAAAATGGTTCTTATTGAAGAAACCTTGGATGCCTCATCTTTCATCGCTTATATGGGATTAGCATATAACATTTTAACCCCCGCAAAAGCTATTAGTAAAGCCTCTTATGGTGTTAAAAAAGGAAATGCAGCCGCGGAGCGTGTGCTTGAAATTCTTGAAACTGAAAATCCAATCTCAGAAAAACCAGATGCCACCATCAAAACTACTTTTGATAGCAGTTTAGAAATTCAAAATATCTCCTTTAAATATGACAATGAATATGTCTTAACAGATTTTAACTTATCAGTTCCTAAGGGGCAAACTATTGCCTTAGTAGGACAATCTGGTAGTGGTAAAAGTACCATTGCCAATCTAGTTACTCGTTTCTACGATGTTAACGAAGGGGCTATTCAGATTGATGGTATTCCCATTAAAGATCTTACCAAAAAATCCCTTCGTGAACTAATGGGGTTGGTGACTCAAGACTCTATCTTATTCAATGATACCATCAGAAATAATATTGCTTTGGGGAAAGAGAATGCAACGGACGAAGAAATTATCGCTGCTGCAAAAATTGCCAATGCCCATGAGTTTATAAGCGATTTCAAAAATGGGTACAATACCAACATTGGAGATAGTGGTGGTAAATTAAGTGGTGGTCAAAAGCAGCGCCTTTCCATTGCAAGAGCGGTTCTTAAAAACCCTCCCATTATGATTTTAGATGAAGCTACTTCTGCCCTAGATACAGAAAGCGAGCGATTAGTGCAAGATGCCCTAGAAAAAATGATGCGAAATAGAACCTCCATTGTTATTGCACATCGACTCTCAACCATTCAAAATGCCGATTTAATTGTGGTACTTCAAAAAGGAAAAATAGTAGAACAAGGTTCACATACAAGTCTGATGAAAATGGGTGGAGCCTATAAAAAATTAGTGACCATGCAATCCTTGGAGCCCTAAGAATTAAACCTTTCATCAAAAATATAGTCTTATTAGCAAACAGTTGAGTGAATACTTTGATTTCAGAAGAAACACTGCTACATGATTTACAACAAGATAACACTCAGGCAAAAGCCTTTGAGGTACTTGTAAGCACCTATAAAAAAAGGTTGTATTGGCATATCCGTAGAATTGTGTTGCAGCATGATGATGCAGATGATGTTTTGCAAAATACTTTTATCAAAGTATATAAAAATATAAAAGGTTTTAAAGGAGATAGTAAACTATACTCATGGATGTATAGAATTGCCACCAATGAAGCTTTAAATTTTCTAAAATCTAAGTCAAGAAAACTTGGGCTTAGTAGTGAAGCTTTGCAAGAAAAAACACTTACTAATTTAGAAGCAGATGTATATTTTGAAGGAGATGAAATTCAATTAAAATTGCAGCAGGCGATTGCAAAATTGCCAGAAAAACAAAAATTAGTTTTTAATATGAAATATTTTGAGGAAATGAAATATGAAGAAATTTCCGAAATATTACAAACCTCAGTAGGAGGACTAAAAGCATCCTACCATATTGCGGTAAAAAAACTAGAAAGCTATTTAATAGAAAACTAATATGGCAACGGATTATAAACAAGGTTTTAAAGCCCCTGAGGGTTATTTCGAAAGTTTTGGAGATCGATTAAAAGATCGAATGAACCAAGAAATAACCAAGCTTCCTAAAACAGATGGTTTTAAGGAACCAGAGGGTTATTTGGATACTTTAGATGCCAAAATCTTAGCTGCTGTAAAAGAGGAAGAGACCAAGCTTATTCGCCTTCCTTGGTATCGTAATTATTATACCGCAGTAGCAGCAGTAGCAGCTATTTTCTTAATTGCAATTGGCTTACAGTTTAATGGCAGCTCCAAAGCGGTTAC
The DNA here is from genome assembly GCA_947500575.1 of uncultured Flavobacteriaceae bacterium. Lineage (GTDB taxonomy): Bacteria > Bacteroidota > Bacteroidia > Flavobacteriales > Flavobacteriaceae > CANMSI01. The sequence continues at coordinate 62,722 of CANMSI010000001.1, forward strand.
ATTTGACCAACTATTAAGTGATCTAAGCGATACTGATATTGAAACCTATTTTGAAAATAATGATTTAGAGCTTAGTTCTTACGAAATAGCAGAAGTCTTGCCAGTAGATGAATTGGAATTGGATGCTGTTTTAGAAAAAGGTTTTAGCGAAACCAATTTATTTGAATACCTAGATAACACCATAGAAGATTTTGACGATTTAAACCTAGAAGATGATGAATAAAAAATATACCCTTTTAATACTAATTGTAACACTATTTGTTAGTTCATTTACCTATGGACAGCGCAAGCCAGATAGAGAACGGATTAAGACCTTAAAAATAGCGTATATCACCGAACGATTAGACCTGAGTACCAAGGAAGCTGAAGCATTTTGGCCTATTTATAATAAACATGAGGCAACTATGGACGCTTTGCGAAAAAGAGAAAGAACGCAAATAAGAGGCAAAAGAGTAGATATAGCAAGTTTATCGGAAAAGGAAGCAGAAACCATGTTGAATAAAATGCTTGTCATAGAACAAGAAAAAAGTGACGAATTAATAGGTTTTATTCAAAATGTAAGCACGGTATTGTCTGCCCAAAAAACCCTTAGCCTTGTGAAAGCAGAGGAAGATTTCAAAAGACGCTTATTAAAAGAAATGAGGTCCAAAAGAAGAAATTAAGTATTATTTAAATACCAGCTTAGCTACTTTATTCTTGCCTGCGGCATACGCTATAGAGTCGTTTATAAACTGTAATGTGTAAAACGACTCATCCGAAAGAGTTTTCCAGCTCGCTCCCTTATTGTTAGAATATGAGATCCCTGTAAATCCGATAGCTACCATATCTTGTCCTCCAGAATGAGGAACAAATTGTATACAACTTTTATAACCAGGAGACATTTCATTAGCAATTAGTTGCCACGTTTTACCGCCATCCAATGTAATTGCCTTATTCGCATGTTTCTTTTCCGGTGCAGTGTAATCTCCTCCAATGACCACCCCTAAGTTTTCATTGTAAAAGTCGATAGAATAAATACCTTCAGCGGCTCCTTTTTGAATCACAGGAGTATTAAAAATTTCCCAACTAAGCCCTTTATCTGCCGAAAAGTAGATTCTACTACTGGTGGTAGCAATCCACGTATTGTTTCCCTTAATTTCTATATTGGTATTACTAGCGGCAAAAGCCCCTTCCCCTTCAGTAGCTATAGGTAAATTGGTACAGGCTAATTTTTCCCATGTATCCCCGCCATCTCTAGTAATTATAATAGACAAACAGCCGTTCATACTATCTCCAACGGCAATGCCTTCTTGATCATTCCAAAATTTCATAGCATCATAAAATACTCCATCTCCTTCTTCCCGATACACCAATTCCATACTTCCTTCATCTCCTGTTTTGTACAATAATGCTGGGCTAGCAACCGATAACATAAAAAAATGTGAATTCGTATGGGCTACTGCTCTATATTGCGGTATTATGGTATCATACAGTTGGGTATTGGTTTTAACTATATCGGTATCCAGATTTACTTGTCCGTAAATTCCATTGCTCCCGGCAAAAGCCACACTGTAATCCATAATTTCCAAAGCACGGATACTTACCGAATCTACATATAAGGTTTTAACGGTTACGCTATTAAACTGATGAGATTTTTCTTCCTCAGTACAGGAAGCCAAGAAGAGAACAACAAGAAATAGAAATAAATATCGCATATTACAAATTTGAACAAAAATAAAAGGATTCTTGCTTAATGAACTACCTTTGCAATCTTAATTTTTTATAATGCGATTACATAGAAATCTAGTCTTTGCGGTAATAGATGCACTTAACCTTATTTTTAATGAAGGGGAATATGCGGATAAAGTAGTAGAGAAAGTGCTAAAATTTGACAAACGCTGGGGCTCTAGAGATCGTGGCTTCATTGCTGAAACTACCTATGAAATAGTACGTTGGAAGAGACTATATACCGAAATTGCTGAAGTAAAAGCTCCTTTTAGCAGACCTAATTTATTTCGCCTTTTTGTGGTTTGGGCCGTTTTACGAGGAATAGAAATTCCAGATTGGAAGCAAATTGAGCCCATACCTGCTAGAAGAATCAAAGGGCGATTTGATGAACTCTCTAAAATTAGAAAGTTTAAAGAGTCTATTCCAGATTGGTTGGACGAATTAGGAATGCAGGCGTTGGGTGAAAAAAAATGGAGTTCAGAAATTCAGGCCTTGAATCAGCAAGCATCTGTGGTACTCCGCGCCAATACATTAAAAACATCCAAAGAAAAACTTCGCAAAAGTTTATTGGAAGAAGATATTGATGCAACAATTCTCAAGGGGTATACGAATGCGCTGCAGTTGAAGCAACGCGGAAATGTCTTTAAAACAGAGATCTTTCAAAAGGGATGGTTTGAAGTCCAAGATGCCTCTTCCCAGCTAGTTGCCCCATTCCTAGAGATACAACCAGGGCAACGAGTTATAGATACATGTGCTGGTGCGGGTGGTAAAACCCTACATCTTGCTGCTTTAATGGAAAACAAAGGACAACTAATTGCCTTAGATATTTATGGGAACAAGTTAAAGGAGTTAAAACGACGCGCTAAGCGAGGAGGAGCACACAATATTGAAACTAGAGAGATTAACTCTACCAAAGTAATTAAAAAACTGCACCGAAGTGCCGATAGAGTGCTCATAGATGCCCCTTGCACTGGCTTAGGAGTACTGCGAAGAAATCCTGATGCCAAATGGAAATTGCAGCCAGATTTTCTAGAGAAAATTACCAATACTCAAGAACAAATATTAAGAGATTATAGCAAGATGGTAAAAGAGGGCGGAAAAATGGTCTACGCCACCTGCTCTATCCTACCCCAAGAGAATTCTGAACAAGTATCAAAATTTTTGAGCTCTGAAGAAGGAAAAGATTTTAGTTTAGAAAAAGAAAAAAATATTTATGCCTCTACTAGTGGCTTTGATGGTTTTTACATGGCATTATTGAGTCGTAAAAAGGACCAAAATAAGTAGCATTTCGATCTATTTGGTATTACATAAGTAATCAACAATTGAATGCAAAAACTGTTAGAAACTGTCTTCGTTTCTATTCCCAAAAACCACTTTAAAAATGTAAATTTGTGCTTTGATAATTAAAACAAGCTATCTATTCAATGATTCATTTTTTTGGAGACTTAAGCACAGAAGTTTTTGCAGTAGAGACCAAGCAAGAATTTTCACAAGAAAACATAGAAAAACTTAGCTGGTTGTTTGGCAACCAACCCAAAATAAAAGCGGCGTCCTTAGACGCCTTTTTTGTTGGCCCTAGGGCAGCTATGATTACCCCGTGGAGTACCAATGCAACGGAAATTACCCAAAATATGGGGGTTAGTGGAATTATTCGAATTGAAAAGTTTGAGGTAGTAAGCAATGACTATACCGACTTTGACCCCATGCTTTTTGAAAAATACAAGGGGTTATCGCAAGATATTTTTACTGTAGATAGTCAACCAGAACCCATCTTAGAAATTGAAAATATTGCCGCCTATAATGAAAAGGAAGGATTAGCATTAAATGAGGAGGAAATAGACTATCTAAAAGGAGTATCAGAAAAAATAGGACGCAAGTTAACAGATTCGGAAGTTTTCGGATTTAGTCAGGTAAACTCAGAGCATTGCCGTCATAAGATTTTTAACGGCACTTTCGTGATAGATGGAAAAGAAATGCCTACTTCTCTTTTCAAACTCATCAAGAAAACTTCGCAAGAAAACCCCAATACAATTGTTTCCGCCTATAAAGACAATGTTGCTTTTATAGAAGGTCCGGAAGTGGTACAATTTGCTCCAAAGAGTGCAGATAAACCCGATTTTTATGAAGAGACTTCGTTTGAATCTGTTATTTCTTTAAAGGCCGAAACACATAATTTCCCTACAACGGTAGAACCTTTTAACGGTGCTGCAACAGGCTCGGGAGGGGAAATTAGAGATCGACTTGCAGGTGGTAAAGGCTCTTTGCCTCTTGCAGGTACCGCAGTTTATATGACCTCCTACTCACGTTTGGAAGAGAACAGACGATGGGAAAACGCCATGCTAGAACGCCCATGGTTATACCAAACCCCTATGGATATATTAATAAAGGCTTCTAATGGAGCTTCCGATTTTGGGAATAAATTTGGACAACCACTTATTGCAGGTTCTGTACTTACTTTTGAGCATAGTGAAAATGATCGCAGATTGGGTTATGATAAAGTTATTATGCAAGCCGGAGGAATTGGGTATGGCAAGGCAGAGCAAGCATTAAAAGACACCCCAAAAGACGGGGATAAGATTGTAATTCTAGGAGGAGATAATTACAGAATAGGAATGGGAGGTGCCGCGGTTTCCAGCGCTGATACTGGAGAGTTTGGTGCCGTTATAGAACTAAATGCTATTCAACGTTCCAATCCAGAAATGCAAAAACGTGCTTCGAACGCCATACGTGGCATGGTAGAAAACGATATAAATCCTATTGTATCTATTCACGATCACGGTGCTGGTGGGCACCTTAATTGTCTTTCAGAGTTGGTAGAGGATACAGGAGGACTCATAGACCTTGATAAATTACCCGTAGGCGATCCTACCCTCTCTGCGAAAGAGATTATTGGAAATGAATCTCAAGAGCGAATGGGATTGGTGATTGGAGAACAAGATATTGCGCTTTTAAAACGCATAGCGGAAAGAGAACGCTCCCCAATGTATGAAGTAGGTGATGTAACAACAGACGATCGGTTTACCTTCAAATCTAAAACCAAAGGAGATACTCCAATGGATTTAGCCCTTTCAGATATGTTTGGAAGTTCTCCGAAAACCATAATGACAGACACTACGATTCGAAGAAATTATGCGGATCCAGATTACTCTTTGGAAAATTTTCATGAATATCTGGAGCAAGTACTGCAATTAGAAGCAGTAGCTTGTAAAGACTGGCTCACCAATAAAGTAGACCGTTGTGTAGGAGGGCGGGTAGCCAAACAACAATGTGTGGGTCCTTTACAGCTTCCGTTAAATAATTGTGGGGTAATGGCCCTAGATTTTAAAGGGAAAGAAGGTGTAGCAACCTCTATAGGCCACTCCCCCATTTCTGGTTTAATTGATCCGGTTGCTGGCAGTAGAAATAGTATTACAGAAGCCTTGACCAATATTATTTGGGCACCTTTAAAAGATGGATTGGCAAGCGTCTCTCTTTCTGCAAATTGGATGTGGCCTTGCAAAAATGAAGGAGAAGATGCACGTCTCTATGAAGCTGTAAAAGCCATTTCAGACTTTTCTATAGGATTGGGGATAAATGTTCCAACAGGAAAAGATTCCCTGTCAATGAAACAGAAGTACAAAGATGGAGATATCTTATCTCCAGGTACAGTTATTATATCTGCAGGGGCTAATTGTGATGATATTACAAAAATTGTAGAACCTGTTCTTCAAAAGGATGGTGGTGATATTTATTATATCAATCTGTCACAAGACGCCTATAAATTGGGAGGTTCTTCCTTCTCTCAAATTAGAAATGCCATCGGTACGGAAGCACCAACGGTACGAAGTGCTGCATACCTAAAAACAGTTTTTAATACACTTCAAAACCTTATTAGAAAAGGACATATTGTAGCCGGACACGATGTAGCTTCTGGCGGACTGATAACAACATTATTAGAAATGTGTTTTGCAGATTTGGATTTAGGAGCTACTATTGATTTGTCCCTTTTGGAAGAGCAAGACACCATTAAAGTCCTATTTGCGGAAAACGCCGGACTTGTATTCCAAGTGGCAAATGCAGAGGCATCTCGCCTATTAGATGGAGCAGGTATTACAGCAATAAAAATTGGAACCGTTCGTAGAGAAGCTACTTTGAAGATACAGAATCACGGGGTTGAAATGGGCTTAAACATAGCATCCCTAAGAGATACTTGGTACCGTACTTCTTATTTGCTAGATCAAAAACAAACCGCAAATAATTTGGCAACGGATCGTTTTACTAATTATAAGAATCAACCACTTCAATATAATTTTCCAAAGGATTTTACCGGTGTTCTTCCTGCCCGTTCTTCTAGCCGACCCAAGGCAGCAATTTTAAGGGAAAAAGGCAGCAATTCTGAACGTGAAATGGCCAATGCCATGTTCATGGCAGGTTTTGAGGTGAAGGATGTACACATGACAGATTTAATATCTGGAAGAGAAACCTTAGAAGATATTCAATTCATTGGAGCGGTAGGCGGCTTCTCTAATTCGGATGTTTTAGGAAGTGCCAAAGGATGGGCCGGCGCTTTTAAATACAACGAAAAAGCAAACAAAGCTTTAAAAGACTTCTTCGCAAGACCAGATACCTTATCCGTTGGTATTTGTAACGGTTGCCAACTCTTTATGGAATTAGACCTTATTAATCCAGATCATACGGAGCATGGTAAAATGACTTATAATGATTCTCATAAACATGAGAGCAGTTTTACTTCAGTGCAAATTCAGAAAAATAATTCTGTTATGTTATCTTCTTTAGAAGGAGCAAATTTAGGAGTTTGGATTTCACATGGCGAAGGGAAATTTTATTTACCTTTAGAAGAAAGTCAATATGATATCGTTGCGACCTATGGCTATGAAGGCTACCCTTCTAACCCAAATGGAAGTGACTATAATACTGCTATGTTATGTGATGCTACTGGCAGACACTTGGTAACAATGCCGCATATAGAACGTTCTACATTCCCTTGGAACTGGGCGCACTACCCTGCGGGTAGAGCTGATGAAGTATCACCATGGTTACAGGCCTTTGTAAATGCTAAGGAATGGATTTTACAAAACAATAATTTAAAAAAGTAAGGAAGCATGGAGCAACAAGATATTAGATTAAATAGGAGAAGTTTTTTACAAAAATCCGCTTTGGTTACGGCGGGGGCATTGGGCACTGGAACCCTTTTTGCATTTCCTACTGCTGCTACTGAACCTTTGGCTTTTTCCTCACAAGAAAGCGACATTAATATCTTTGGTCCAAAAGAAGGTTACACTCCTCAAATTGGCACTTTAGTTTCTATGTTGAATTGGATGCGAATGGTTATTCTTGCTCCGGTAAGAGGAATGAGTGCTAAAGACCTAGATTATGTTCATGATGAAAATGCGAATTCTATTGGTGCCATGTTAATGCATTTAGCTGCTACAGAACGTTTTTATCAAATTCATACGCTAGAGGGAAAAAACTGGGGAGATTGGTCTAAAAAAGATCGTGATAGATGGAGTGTAGCATCGGGTCTTGGAGCAAATGCTAGAAAACAAATCAAAGGAAATGAGCTTAGTTTTTACTTAGATGCCTTAGAAGAAGTAAGAGCGCATACCCTAGCAGAATTTGCGAATCGAGATGATGAATGGCTTCTGGCAGTTGACAAAGATTGGCCATGGGGACCCACCAATAATTATTGTAAATGGTTTCATGTATGCGAACATGAATCTAACCATAATGGGCAATTTAAATGGATCAAAAGTAGAATTTCATAAACATAGATCCATGAATATACGTAGCGCTACCAAAGAAGATGTTCCCTTTATAGTTGCTATGATTGCGAATGATCCACTAGGAAAACTTAGAGAGGATTATAGAGATCCTTTGCCTCTCAATTATTATGAGGCTTTTAAGCGTATTTCTGAAGATTCAAATCAGGAATTAGTAGTGATCGAAAATCAATCGCAGGAAGTAATCGGGACTTTACAACTCAGTTTTATTCCCTATTTAACCTACCAAGGAGGTATAAGAGCCCAGATAGAAGCTGTTAGAGTCCATGCATCCTATCGTGGCAAAGGTGTTGGACAACAGCTGTTTGAATGGGCAATAGCTAAGGCGACCAAAAGAGGAGCGCATGTAGTACAGTTAACTACGGACAAAAAGCGCCCAGAGGCACTTTCTTTTTATCAAAAACTAGGATTTAAGGCATCGCATGAAGGAATGAAACTTCATCTGACGCCTTAAACCATAAATAGCAGTATTATTTAATTACCAATTTTCCACTTTTGTAGGTACTGGATCCTTGTTTTAATTGATAGATATACAAGCCAGATGGAAGTTTATTTTTTACAATTGTCAGTTCATTTTGACCTACTACAGAAGTTCCGATTAATTGGTGCGAACTCATTTGTTTCCCATCAAGTGAATATATATTAAATTCAAAGGCATCGGCCGTATCAGCATAGTAATACAATACCCCTTCATCTTCAATTGGATTGGGCAACACCAAGGTTTCTTCAGTATCTTCCAAAACAAAGTCAGAACTTGGCATATCATTACTAAAAGTAATGTCTGATAAATTCAATACTTTAGTTTCTACAGTCCCATTTGTAGAAGTTAGGGTAAATACCAAAACTTTGATATTTGCAAAATCTGTGGAAACACTATTAAGGTCTTTGAACTCCTCAGCAAGAATGTGATACGCTTTTTCTTCTTGATTAAGCGTTATCATGGTACTGTATTGATCTTCCCAAGCATCGATTCCTGGTTTTACCAAAGTAATTTTCATTGTTCCAGTTCCAGAAGCATTAAAACTTAGAGACCTATATTCTGACAAATCAACCGCTTTGAACCTTGGATTCATAGCCCTGTAAACTCCTATATAATCCTTAGTTTCGCCTTTTAAAATAACATTTCGCTCTACTCTATATCCATCTCCAGTGTATAATTGATTGTTAGGAACTATGTCATACTGTTCCATCGTATTCCCTTCTGCAGAATTGTCAAGGCCCCATGGAGCATCTGCCACAAAAAGATCATCTGGTGTTTTTCCATTGGAAGGAGACAATCTAAACCCAAAATCGAATAAAGCCCCTGTAGAAACTTCAACTTCCTCAATATAAGTTGTTAAAGTTCGCGTCTGCGTAAACAAATCGGTGTCCGAAGTTTCTGTTTTCTTAATACCACCTTGCATAAAAACTTCTTCAGTAAAATCATTATTTACAATTTCCATACGAACCTGACCATTTTTATAATTTGCCTTTCTGACAAATACAGGTGGTGGGTTAGATGCTTTGTAATCTACAATAGGTGCATTTTCTTCCAATAAGTTAAGTACTTCCTCTCCTAGACTTAAAACATCATCTAATGAATTAGCCCAAATTTGAAAGTTATAGTAGCCTACATTTGGCTCAAACTTGTCAATATTCCAATGAGATTCAATAGTAAAGGCATCACTAGCATTAACTCGTGCCGAAAAAGTAAGGGCAAACTCAATAGTGCCATCCGCCTGTTTAATTACAGATTTAATAAAGTCTTTTTCTCTAAGTTGAATTTTAGAAACAGATAGTAATTCTGCCCCTAAAAAACGATCACAAATAAATTTGCTGTGCTCATATACCTTATTATCGGTTTTTATAACCATTAAAGCTCCTATTGTTTCATTATCCGATAAGTAATCAACCGTAAAAATATCAGAGGCATTTGTAAGGTCTAACAGATCTTCTGGCGAAGATTCAATAGTTCTTGTTTCTCCAATAACTTCCAGAGGAACCAAGGCAGAAAGGGTAATGCTATGCGGGTTGGGTTTTGTTTTAGCAATTTGCACATCTGCTTTTGTAATGCTTCTTGCTACCGTTTTATTAAAAGAGTAGTTCTTCTTAGCTCTATTGTAATTCCGATTGCTAATAAGACTGGCCAAGCGGTCATTACTTTCTAAGCCACCGTTATTAGCACCTGAAGTTTGAGTCAGTTTTGGACAATTGCTTACTCCAGAGCAGGCCGGATCATCACAGTCAATTAAACCATCTCCATCATCATCTGTTCCGTTAGCACAATCTTCTTGAGGAACAGGGGCTGTTGGGCAGCGTGCGCCGTCATTACTAGAACTGGAGGGACCAAATGCAAAAAGGTTTGAATTCATTGATTCATTCAATACATCTTGCACATTATTAATAATATAAACCGTACCGGTTTGATTTGCAGAAACATAGAAGTTTCCTTCCACATCAAAATAAACCGCACCATAGGTATAATTGAATCCCTCTAAAATAGGAACTTCACCTAAATCTTCCACATTTCCCGTAGCCGCATTAATTCGGTATAAATGGTTCGATCCTTTTTCTACCGTATATAGCATGCCATCAACTGCATTGAAAGCCCAATCATGTATGCTAATGTTTTTGTTTAATGTTAAGTTTTGAAGAAATGTAAGATAAGTATTAGATTCAGGGTTTAGATCAATCGCATAATAGGTAGTGCCGCCACCCTTCAAATAATAGATACCTGCTGTACTAATATCACCTACATAACGATTGCTGTTGGGTAAGTCCCCAAAAGTAAAGGTAGTAGTTTGGAAATCTTTACCAATACGCACGATAGTCTTTGCTGGGGAAGATAATGAACCCCAGATGTAACCATCTGTGGGATTATACGCTGCAGCATTAATACTACCAGGGGTAACATCAGTAGCTACTTCATAAGATCTTCCAGATGCTAGGTCCAAAGCATACACATCATTATACTGAAATAAGTAAGCGTTAAAATCGCAATTGAATGGTAATTCCTGTGCAAAAACAAAAGGAGTAACCAAAAAACATAATAGTAATAAAGTACCTTTTAATCTATTTTTTAAGTAAACATGTGCCATAAGGGTAGGATTTGGGTTGTATTTCTATTAATTACAGGACAAACATAATGTACATTTGTTAGGATTTTTCCTACATATAGATTTACTTCTTAAATAACTCGGTGGATAGCGTTTTATTGTAGATGAATCGTTAAACCACCACCTTTCGTACAGTTTAACTCGCTCATTCATAAGAGAGTTGTGCATTTAATATCAAAAAAAAGGAAGGTTCATAATGGACAGAAGAAGCCAAAATATCTTAGGCTAATTTCAAAACCTTTCGGATAATTGAAGTATGGATTTTAAAATACGGTTCGGTTTTCTTACTTTGCAACAGACCTTGAACTAAGAACTATGCAAGCAATTACACGCCTCTTTGATTTTCCTTACTACCAATTAGAACGATTTCCCTTAAAAGATGCCCTTGTTACCAAATATGATGGCAAGTGGGTAAAAACATCGTCTCAAGAATATGTAGATAAAGCAAATGCCATTAGTAGAGGTCTCCTAAAACTGGGAGTGCAACCCAATGATAAAATTGCTCTGATTTCTTTAACCAATAGAACGGAGTGGAATATCATGGACATCGGAATTTTACAATTGGGAGCTCAAAATGTGCCTATCTACCCTACCATATCACAGGAAGATTATGAATATGTATTAAACCATTCTGGCGCTACTCATTGTTTTGTTTCTTGTTCCGAAGTATATGGAAAAGTTGAAGCGATTAAGGCAAATGTACCTAGTTTAAAAGAAGTTTATTCTTTTGACCAATTATCCAATTGTAAAAATTGGAATACGGTTTTAGAATTAGGAAGTGATAAATCTAATCAGGAAGAGGTAGAAAAATTAAAGGCGGCGGTAAAGCCAGAAGACTTAGCTACTTTGATATACACTTCTGGAACTACAGGAAGGCCTAAAGGAGTAATGTTATCTCACCAAAATGTAGTAAGCAATGCAATTAACAGTTCGGAGAGACTGCCTTTTGAAGAAGGAAAAAGCAAGGCACTTAGTTTTCTGCCTGTGTGTCATATCTATGAGCGCATGATGATGTATCTCTATCAATATTCTGGAGTAAGTATTTATTTTGCGGAGTCTTTAGAAAAAATAAGCGATAACTTAAAAGAAACGAAGCCGCATGTTATGACGGCAGTACCTCGCCTTTTAGAAAAGGTGTATGATAAAATCATAGGAAAAGGAGAAGAGCTTACAGGGATTAAAAAGAAATTATTCTTTTGGGCAGTGAAAGTAGGTCTTCAATATGAGCCATACGGACAAAACGGATGGTGGTATGAGCGTAAATTGGCATTAGCTCGGAAACTTATCTTTAGCAAATGGAAAGAAGGTTTGGGTGGTAATATAGAAACGATCTCTTCTGGTAGTGCTGCTTTACAACCTAGACTGGCTCGGATCTACAATGCTGCTGGAATGAAAGTAATGGAAGGTTATGGGCTTACAGAAACTTCACCCGTAGTATCTGTAAATGAAGAAATAAATCAAGGATTGAAAATTGGAACTGTGGGAAGGCCTATTGCAGATACAGAAGTTAAAATTGAGCAGGATGGAGAAATTTGTATCAAAGGTCCACAAGTAATGATGGGGTACTATAAAGACCCGGAGAAAACCGCTGAAGTTCTTAAAGATGGCTATTTCCATACGGGCGATATTGGCGAAATAGATGGTGATGGATTCTTAAAAATAACAGATCGTAAAAAACAGATGTTTAAAACTTCTGGTGGTAAATATGTTGCTCCCCAACTTTTAGAAAATCGTTTTAAGCAATCTCGTTTTATTGATCAAATCATGGTTGTAGGTGAAGGAGAAAAAATGCCTGGAGCCATTATACAACCTAACTTTGAATTTCTATATGAGTGGGCCCAAGAAAACAAGCTTACGTTAGGTGAGAATTCCGATATTATTGTCAATGAGCAGGTGCTGGCACGTTTTCAGGAAGAAGTTGATCTGGCGAACGAGAATTTCGCAAAATGGGAAAAAGTAAAACAGTTTAGATTAACCCCAGATGTATGGAGCATTGCAGAAGGGCACCTTACCCCTACCATGAAATTAAGGCGCAAAATTATAAAGGAAAAGTACATTGCATTATATAATGATATCTATGGACATACAGCTTCGAATTAACTTATGAAGTAGCTGAAAATTCCTTTTCCTTGGAGCTAGACTCCTTGAATTTCTAGGGTCTCAAAAACTCGGTTCTTCACTTCTCACCAGTGGTCATATTTTTTACAAATTTATTATGCATGCATAATAAATTTTCCTATATTTGAAAGTTCATTGTAAAAAGTATGAAGGAACTAACCATCGATTATGCCTTGCGAGCCACTTGGCAAGCTGTAGCCAGAATGTATAATGAGGAGGCCAAAAATTTTGACCTCACTATGGCAATAGGCTTTACTTTGCTTAGTATTGACCCAAAAACTGGGACCCCTTCTACTTCACTAGGCCCAAAAATGGGAATGGAAGCCACTAGCCTTTCTAGAATTTTAAAAAGTATTGAAGAAAAAGGTTATATCGTTCGGAAACCAAATCCCAAAGATGGAAGAGGTGTTCTCATATACCTTACAGACCTTGGGCTAAAAAAACGTGGAATTTCCAAAGAGGTGGTATTTCGATTTAACGATGTTGTAAAGGAGCATTTAACGGAAGAAAAGTTAAATCACTTTTATGAAGTAGCAGATATCATCAACAAACTGATAGTAGACAAAAAAGTATATAACAAGAAAGAATACAACAACTAATTAATAATAGTTCCTAATGAATAAACACATTAAAAAGGTAGCAGTGATAGGATCAGGTATCATGGGAAGTGGTATTGCTTGTCATTTTGCCAATATTGGTGTAGAAGTACTCCTCTTAGATATTGTTCCCAGAGAACTGAACGATAAGGAAAAAGCAAAAGGACTCACCTTGGCAGATAAGCAAGTTAAAAATCGCTTGGTCAATGATTCCCTTACCGCTGCTTTAAAATCGAAACCCTCTCCAATTTATCATAAAAAATTTGCCAACAGAATCACTACTGGAAACTTAGAAGATGATATTGCGAAAGTAAGTAAGGTAGATTGGATTATTGAAGTTGTTGTAGAGCGATTAGATATAAAACAACAGGTTTTTGAGAACTTGGAAAAATATCGAACCCCGGGAACTTTAATTACTTCTAATACTTCTGGAATTCCTATCAAATTTATGAGCGAGGGAAGAAGTGATGATTTCCAAAAACATTTTTGTGGAACGCACTTTTTTAATCCAGCAAGATATTTGAAACTTTTTGAAATTATTCCAGGACCAAAAACTGCTCCTGAGGTGCTTAGTTTCTTAAATGGATATGGGGAGCAATTCTTAGGAAAAACATCGGTAGTTGCAAAAGATACTCCTGCCTTTATTGGAAATAGAATAGGGATTTTTAGTATTCAAAGTCTTTTTCATGCTGTAAATGGCATGGGACTTACCATTGAAGAAGTTGATAAGCTAACAGGCCCTGTAATTGGAAGACCCAAGTCGGCAACTTTCCGAACCGTGGATGTGGTTGGCTTAGACACCTTGGTACATGTAGCTAATGGAATTGCTGAGAATTGCCCAGATGATGAACGCTTAGCGTTATTTCAATTACCAGATTTCATCAAAACAATGGTGGAAAACAAATGGTTGGGAAGTAAAACAGGACAAGGGTTTTATAAGAAAGTAAGAAAAGAAGATGGCTCAAGCGAAATTGTATCCTTAGATCTAAATACGCTAGAATATAGACCTAAGCAGCGTGCAAAATTTGCTACCCTTGAGCTTACTAAAACCATTGATAATGTCATAGATCGTTTCAAAGTTTTAGTAGGTGGTAAAGACAAGGCTGGTGAGTTTTACCGCAAGAGTTTTGCTGCTTTATTTGCTTATGTATCCAACCGAATTCCTGAAATAACGGAAGAATTATATAAAATTGATGACGCCATGAAAGCTGGTTTTGGATGGGAACATGGTCCTTTCCAAATTTGGGACGCTATTGGTATAGAAGAAGGTATTGCTATAATGAAAGCTGAAGGTTTAGCGCCTGCAGACTGGGTCAATGACATGTTGGCTTCAGGGAATAAATCGTTCTACAGTGTGAAGGACGGTGCTTCTTACTATTATGACATTCCCAAGAAGGCTTCTGAAAAAATACCAGGACAAGATGCCTTTATTATTCTTGATAACATCCGTACATCTAATGAGGTGTTTAAAAACCCCGGAGTGGTTATAGAAGATATTGGAGATGGAATTTTAAATGTAGAATTCCAATCCAAAATGAATACAATTGGTGGTGATGTGTTGGCAGGTCTAAACAAAGCCATTGATCTTGCGGAAAAAGACTTTCAAGGATTGGTGGTTGGAAATCAGGCTGCTAATTTTTCCGTAGGAGCCAATATCGGTATGATATTTATGATGGCTGTTGAACAAGAGTATGAAGAACTAAACATGGCCATCAAAATGTTTCAGGATACTATGATGCGAATGCGCTATTCTGCCATCCCCACGGTATCTGCTCCCCATGGAATGACACTTGGTGGTGGGTGCGAATTGTCCCTACATGCAGACAAAGTGGTTGCAGCAGCAGAAACTTATATGGGCTTAGTAGAATTTGGTGTAGGTGTGATCCCTGGAGGTGGAGGCTCTAAAGAGTTTGCCCTAAGGGCCGCAGATACCTTTAAAAAGAATGATGTAGAACTTAATGTTTTACAAGAATATTTCCTCACCATTGGTATGGCTAAAGTTTCTACCTCTGCCTATGAAGCCTTTGATATGGGTGTACTTCAAAAAGGAAAAGATATTGTAGTTGTAAATAAAGATCGTCAGATCGCAACGGCAAAAGCGCATGCAAAACTTATGGCAGAAAGTGGTTATACACAACCTGCTAAACGAAAAGACATTAAAGTTCTTGGAAAGCAAGCCTTGGGTATGTTCTTGGTAGGAACGGACTCTATGGAAGCTAGTAAATACATAAGTGAGCACGATAAAAAAATTGCAAATAAACTAGCATATGTAATGGCAGGTGGAGATTTATCTGAACCTACCTATGTGAATGAACAATACTTGTTGGATTTAGAGCGTGAAGCATTCTTATCCTTGTGTTCTGAGCGTAAAACGCTAGAACGCATCCAGCATATGTTAAAGACAGGGAAACCATTAAGAAATTAAGAAACATGAAAACAGCATATATAGTAAAAGCATATAGAACCGCCGTAGGTAAGGCACCAAAAGGAGTATTTCGTTTCAAAAGAACGGATGAACTGGCCGCTGAAACCATCGAATATATGATGAAAGAGCTACCAGATTTTGATAAAAAACGCATTGACGATGTCATTGTTGGAAATGCCATGCCTGAAGGTTCTCAGGGATTAAATATGGCGCGACTAATTTCTTTGATGGGATTAGACATTATAGATGTTCCTGGAGTAACTGTAAATAGATTTTGCTCTTCAGGAATTGAAACAATCGGAATTGCAACCGCAAAAATTCAGGCGGGTATGGCCGATTGTATTATTGCGGGTGGTGCGGAAAGCATGAGTGCAGTTCCTATGACTGGCTTTAAAACTGAATTAAATTATGATTTGGTAAATGCAGGTCATGAAGACTATTATTGGGGAATGGGAAATACAGCGGAAGCTGTAGCCAACCAATTTAAGGTGTCTAGAGAAGATCAGGATGAGTTTGCTTATAACTCGCACATGAAAGCGTTAAAAGCACAAGAAGAAAATAGATTTCAAGATCAAATTGTCCCAATAGATGTAGATCATACGTTTGTAAATGGCGAAGGTAAAAAGGAAACTAAAACCTATACCGTTACCAAAGACGAAGGTCCAAGAAAAGGAACCAATCAAGCCGTTTTAAATAAATTAAGGCCGGTTTTTGCAGCTGGTGGTAGTGTTACTGCTGGTAATTCTTCTCAAATGAGTGATGGTGCCGCTTTTGTACTTATTATGAGTGAAGAAATGGTAAAAGAACTCAACCTTGAACCAATTGCACGTTTGGTGAACTACGCCGCTGCTGGTGTAGAGCCTCGTATAATGGGTATAGGACCTGTAAAAGCCATTCCAAAGGCTTTAAAACAAGCAGGTTTAAAGCAGGAGGATATTGAACTAATTGAACTTAATGAAGCTTTTGCTTCTCAATCGCTAGCAGTTATGCGCGAATTAGACCTTAACCAAGATATCGTAAACGTAAATGGCGGTGCCATTGCTTTAGGACATCCGTTAGGGTGTACTGGAGCAAAATTATCGGTGCAACTATTTGATGAAATGCGCAAAAGAAAAATGGAAGGCAAATATGGCATGGTAACCATGTGCGTAGGAACTGGACAAGGCGCAGCAGGAATTTTCGAATTTTTAAATTAAATAAGATTTTTTGGCATAGCGATCGTTTAAGACGATCACTATACCAACCATAAATTATTAAATATAATAGCATGAGTACAGATACCCAACAAAAAGACCTACTAAGAGGAGGACAATTTCTGGTAAAAGAAACCGATTGTGAAAATGTTTTCACCTTGGAAGATTTATCGGAAGAACAAAAGATGATGAGAGATAGTACCAAAGAGTTTGTAGATCGCGAGCTTTGGGCACATTGGGAACGCTTTGAAAACAAAGATTACGCGTATACAGAAGAAACCATGCGACATGCTGGAGAACTAGGGCTTTTAGGAATTGCGGTTCCAGAGCAATACGGCGGATTAGGAATGGGGTTTGTTTCTACCATGTTGGTATGTGATTATATCTCGGGAGCTACGGGTTCTTTCAGTACTGCTTTTGGAGCACATACAGGTATTGGTACAATGCCTATTACCTTGTATGGAAATGAGGAGCAAAAGCAAAAGTATGTTCCTAAACTAGCTTCTGGTGAATGGTTCGGAGCCTATTGTTTAACAGAACCTGGAGCTGGTTCCGACGCCAATTCAGGAAAAACCAAAGCAGTTTTATCTGAAGATGGATCGCATTATAAGATTAGCGGCCAGAAAATGTGGATCTCCAACGCAGGCTTCTGTAATATGTTTATTGTTTTTGCCAGAATTGAAGATGATAAAAATATCACCGGTTTTATTGTAGAGAACGATCCTGAAAATGGAATTACTTTAGGTGATGAAGAAAAGAAATTAGGGATTCACTCCTCCTCTACACGTCAAGTATTTTTTAGTGACACAAAGGTTCCGGTAGAAAATCTGCTATCTGAACGAGGAAATGGGTTTAAAATAGCTATGAACGCCTTAAATGTTGGGCGTATTAAATTGGCAGCTGCTTGTTTAGATGCGCAGCGAAGAGTAATTACGGAGGCTGTGAAATATGCCAATGAGCGATTACAGTTTAAAACACCGATTATCAACTTTGGTGCTATCAAATCTAAAGTAGCAACCATGGCTACCAATGCATATGCCGGTGAATCTGCCAGTTATAGAGCTGCAAAAAATATTGAAGATCGAATTGCCTTAAGGGAAGCCAGTGGAAATTCGCATCAAGAAGCAGAATTAAAGGGTGTAGAAGAATATGCAATTGAATGCTCCATTTTAAAAGTAGCGGTTTCTGAAGATTGTCAAAGTACTACGGATGAAGGAGTTCAAATTTTTGGAGGGATGGGCTTTTCTGCAGACACCCCCATGGAATCTGCTTGGAGAGATTCTAGGATCGCCAGAATTTATGAAGGCACCAATGAGATTAACCGTATGTTAGCGGTTGGGATGCTTGTAAAAAAGGCTATGAAGGGTCATGTAGATTTATTAGGACCAGCTACCGCAGTAGGTGAAGAATTGATGGGGATTCCTTCTTTTGAAACTCCCGATTTATCAGCACTTTTTGCAGAAGAGAAAGATCTTTTAAAACGATTAAAAAAAGTGTTTTTAATGGTTGCAGGAAGTGCCGTTCAAAAATATGGACCAGATTTGGACAAGCATCAACAGCTCTTAATGGCTGCCTCAGATATCTTAATTGAGATTTATATGGCAGAATCCACTATATTGCGAACAGAAAAGAATGCGAAACGTTTTGGAGAAGAAGCTCAAGCTACCCAAATAGCAATGTCAAAATTGTATCTATACAACGCAACAGATATCATAATTCAAAAAGGAAAAGAGGGAATTGTTTCTTTTGCTGAAGGAGATGAGCAGCGTATGATGTTGATGGGACTAAAACGTTTTACAAAATATACAAATCAACCGAATGTAGTGGCTTTGCGCACTCAGATAGCAGATAAAGTAGCTGCAGATAACGGTTATACCTTTGACTAATTCAGATGATGCTTTTTAGAAAGCAGTAGTTTGAGAAGCCGTTCACGTAAAGTGAACGGCTTTTTTTGTACACCTAACTATTTGTACAATATCGAAGCAATTATAACGCTAAAATAATTTCTTAACGTTCTCTGACTAATCTGTTTTTTTTAAGATAAAAGAACCTAGAATTATTCTGAAAGCGTTTAACTTTATCCAATGGATTTATCATTGCTAAGAAGCGTTTATGCTCCAAAAGATTTTAAGGCTAAGGGCCGCGAGACAATAGACCTTATTTCAGCGCACTTGTACAACAATCTTTCTGAAATTTCAAAAACAGTAATTCCATGGAAGAACCCAGAAGAAGCCCATACATTTTGGGAAGAATTTCTTAAAAATGGTGACATCAATACCTTTCAAAAACTGGTATTAGAGCAATCCACAAGCATTCATCATCCAAAATATATAGGACATCAGGTGGCACCCACAGCACCCATTACCATAGTATCAGGAATGCTAAGTGCTTTTCTCAACAATGGTATGGCCATATACGAAATGGGGATGGTAGCGAATCCCATTGAACGCATTATAACGGATCTGTTATGCGCTAAAATCGGATATGATACAGCTGCAAGTGGATTTTTAACCTCTGGAGGTACGTTGGCCAATTTGACTGCCCTATTGGCTGCCCGCGCTGCAAAAGCACCTACAGACATTTGGAATAATGGAAATACCATTCAATTAGGGGTAATGGTAAGCGAAGAAGCTCATTATTGTATTGAAAGAGCTGTCAAAATTATGGGTTTGGGAGAAAAAGGGATTATTAAGATCCCATCTACCTCCACATTTCAACTAGATACCAGTCTCCTTCAAGAATATTATGACAACGCCATTGCCGATGGGATTATTCCGTTTGCGATTGTAGGAAGTGCTCCTTGCACCGCAACAGGCATGTTTGATGATTTAGAGTTAATAGCCAGCTTTGCCAAGAAAAACGATCTTTGGTTTCATGCAGATGGTGCACACGGGGGAGCTGCGATTTTTTCACCTACTTACGTCCACACCTTAAAAGGTATAGAAAAAGCAGATACTGTAATTATAGATGGCCACAAAATGATGATGATGCCAGGAATTACTACGGCAATACTATTTAAAAACAATAACAATTCATACAGCACATTTAGTCAAAAAGCAGACTATTTATTAGATCAGTCCAACGACCAAGATTGGTATAACTCGGGTAAACGTACTTTTGAATGTACTAAAAACATGATGTGCTTGCATTGGTTTACTTTATTAAAAACCTATGGCGAGCAAGTCTTTGATGATTTTGTTACATGTCTTTATAATAAGGGGAAAGAATTCGCTCAAATGATCCTTGATGAGGACCATTTTGAACTCGCTGTCCAACCCATGTCCAACATCGTTTGTTTCCGATATATAGAAAAGGGATTGAGCCCGCAACAACTTGATGAACTAAACCAGGCCATAAGACAGCAAATTTTGGAAGATGGGAATTTTTATATAGTACAAACCAAACTGAAAGGAACTCACTATTTACGAGTAACGATTATGAATCCCTTCACTACAAAAGAGCATCTTAAGGAGTTAGTAGCACTTGTGAAACAAAAAGCTGACCTCCTTAATAATTAACATACCTAATTGGACTATCCTATAATTTTGGACATAGTACTATTATTTTTGAATAGATTTGCAGCATTCCCCTATTCAACTAAAATTAATCTTTGAAGAATGAAAAACATATTCGCTCTTGTAACTCTTTTGTCTGCCGGCCTTTTATATGGACAGTTGAATACTGAGGTGTATCTTTGCACAATTTCCACCACAGATAGTATATTACAGCTTTCAAAGCCCACGAATATTTCCAATAATAAAGGCTACGATAACCAACCCTCTTTTTATTCAGATAATACGGTATTATTTGCATCTACAAGAAATGGGCAAACAGATATCGCATCTTATCAGATAGATGAAAAAAAAATGCATTGGATAACGGATACGCCAATCGGCAGTGAGTATTCTCCATTAAAAATTCCTTCTAAAGAAGAAATATCTGCTATACGTTTAGACACTCCTGGTTTACAACGTTTGTATGGATATGATAGCGCAACTGGGCAATCTAGGGTACTATTAAAGAATTTAAAAGTTGGATATCATCTCTGGTACTCCAAAGACATTCTTGTAGCAACCGTTCTGGTTGAAAACAGGATGGATCTGGTGGTATCCAATTTGAAAGAGGGTACTACCCATACCATGCAAAAAAATGTGGGTAGGTCACTTCATAAAATCCCAAATACAGACCTTATAAGTTACATTAGCAAGGAAACGGATACTTGGTCTATTAAATCACTTCAACCAATTAGTGGAGCCACAAAAGAGTTAACTACTTTGTTTTCTCCAATTGAAGATATGTGTTGGTTAGCAGATGGTACCATTCTTATTCCCTATGGAAAGTATATTGCTAAATTTAAATATGATGTGGACAAGCAATGGGGTATTTTTTGGCAGTTTAATGAAGAGGAAGTGAATAATATAAGTCGACTAAAAGTGAGTGATAGCGGAAATATCCTAGCACTTGTAGCGGAGGTATCACCAAGAATTATAGTTCAAAAACAAGTAGATAGCTTTAACAATGAAAATTTGGATGCATTTGTTAATTGCTATGCTGCTGATGTGTTAGTACAAAATTTCCCTGCAGACAGCTTATATACTGGCAGAGAAACTATGAAAGAAAACTATGAACGCTTTTTTGCTAACAATCCAAGAACACAAGTGGAAGTAAAAAAACGAATTGTTTACAATAATTCGGTAATAGATGAAGAAAAAGTAACGCAGGCAGGAAAGGTAAACTGGCAAGCAGCGATATATGAGGTGAGAAATGGTCTCATCCAAAGCATGGCGTTCATTCATGGCAAACGCAATAATGCTGCTGTGGAGGCAGTAGTTCAAAAACAATTAGAAGCCTATAATAATAGAGATATAGATGCTTTTTTAGAAACCTATTCAGAAGATGTACAAGTGTTTAGATATCCGAATAAGCTGGACTATGAGGGGAAGGAGAAAATGCGCGCGCAGTATGAAGGTTTTTTTAAGCAAGCAAAAGGCTTGCACTGCGAAATAAAACAAAGAATTGTTATAGCGAATAAAGTGATCGATGAAGAATATATTACCGTTAATGGTGCTAATGGTTCTAGCGCAGTTGCCATCTACGAAGTAAATAAGGGTAAAATCTCTAAAGTAACTTTTGTTGATTAAAAATTAAACTAAACTAGCATGAAAAAAAAGCTAATTATCTTAGGTCTTTTAGTATTGGTTGGAGCTCTTGGATGGTCTCAAACAACACTTATTGAAAATATAAATATCATTGATGTTGAAACGGGTAAACTACTTCCCAAAAGAAACGTCCTCATTGATGGAGAGTTCATCTCCAAAATATCTAGTAGGGACATAAAGTCACCCGAAGGCACAACTAATATTGATGGAACGGGGAAGTACTTAATTCCTGGGATGATTGATACGCATATTCACTTCTTTCAATCAGCAAGTTTATATACCAGACCCGATGCCATAGATTTAAGACACTTGGTTTCTTATGAAGATGAAATGACCTTTGCAGAAGCAATTATACCTGGTAATTTCAGAAGGTATTTACGGCTAGGAGTTACCTCCATTATGGATGTGGGTGGTCCATTTTCTAATTTTAAGGTTAGAGATAGTATGGCCAGTAAACATCTTTCGCCAAACGTGTATGTAACTGGCCCCTTATTCTCACCATACCAACCAGAAGCTTTTGCAAGTTTGGAGGATATTCCTATTGCCAAGATAAGATCTATTGATGAGGCAACTGATCTCTTCAATAAAATGTTACCCTACAAACCTGATTTCATTAAAATTTGGGGTGTGGTTACAGACGATTTTCCTGCGGAGAAAAATTATCCCATTGTAGAACATATTGCCAAGCTTACACATCAAAATAATTTAAAATTAGCGGTACACGCAACCAATCTAAATACAGCCAAATTGGCCGTAAAAGCCGGAGCGGATATTTTAGTGCATAGCGTGGATGACAAACCTGTAGATGATGAGTTCATACAACTTCTTAAAACAAATAATGTCACCTACATCCCTACTCTAATTGTTTCAAAAAATTATGTGAAAGCATTTTTAGGGAAACCAGATGGACATCCGCAAGACCTCGCTTTCGGAGACCCAATGGTCTACAGATCTCTAACAGATATGCATAAGTATTCCGCTACACAGGTCCCACCATATATAGCACAATACAAGAAAAATGAAACTGGAATTATGGACTACTATCGTAAAGTAGATAGCATCATGCAAATCAATTTGAAGCTACTTTCAGAGGCAAATGTAAATATAGCAACAGGTACAGATGCAGGAAATATTGGGACGGTACATGCCTCTTCCTATATTCAAGAAATTGAAGCAATGAACATAGGTGGTTTGTCTCCTTTTGAAATTTTACAAGCTTCTACGATTAACGCTGCTACTGGATTTGGCTTGGAAGCATCCTTAGGATCGGTTACCTCAGGAAAATTAGCGGATCTAGTAATTTTAGATAATAATCCATTAACTGATGTGCAAAATCTAAATAATATTCATACCGTTATTAAAAGTGGTGTAGCCTTAGAGATTGAAAATTTAATAGAGGAATCACCAGAACAGTTAGTCCAGAGGCAGGTAAACGCTTACAACAGTAGAGATATTGATGCCTTTATGGATACCTATGCAGATGATATAAAAATCTATAATTTCCCAGAAGAGCTATCCCTAGAGGGCAAAGAAAAAATGCGAGAACAATTTAAAGGGATGTTCGAAAGAGTCCCAAATTTATATTGTGAAATTAAAAATCGGATTGTTTTAGGTAACAAAGTTGTGGATCGAGAATATGTTAGATTTGGAGAGCAATTCACCAGTGTGATTGCGGTCTATGAGATCGAAAACGGTAAAATTGCCAAGGTTACTTTTATTCGATAACCAGTCTTGAGGAATAAATCACATATTTTACCCATCATTATTTTGGCACAATTCGCCTGCACATCGCTCTGGTTCGCAGGAAACGCCATCGTAGAGGATCTTACTCTTCAGACAGGTTTGGGTAAAGAAATTGTTGGATATGTAATTTCTTCAGTGCAGTTCGGGTTTATCATAGGGACTTTTTGTTTTGCCATGTTTATGATTGCCGATCGCTTTTCTCCATCCAAGGTGTTCTTTATCTGTTCGGTAATGGCATCTGTGTGCAATTGGTCTTTAGCCTATGATGGTATTACAACTTCTACCCTTCTACTTGCACGCTTTGGAACTGGTTTCTTTCTGGCTGGTATTTATCCTGTAGGTATGAAAATTGCTGCTGATTACTATGAACACGGATTAGGCAAAGCTCTAGGCTATCTGGTTGGAGCACTGGTGGTAGGAACGGGTTTTCCATACTTAATTGGAGGACTCTCCATAAATAGTTCCTATATTTTCATTATCAGAGTAACCTCTTTTCTGGCTATTTTAGGCGGACTTAGCATTTGGTTATTTGTACCTAATGGTCCCTTTAGGAAGCCGAGTAGTAACCTGCAATTAAAAGCTAGTTTTTCGCTCTTTAAATTACCAAATTTTAGAAAGGCAGCGTTCGGATATTTTGGTCATATGTGGGAGTTATATGCATTCTGGGCTTTTACCCCTTTAGCCATAAAGGCATATAATCAAATACACCATACAAATCTCTCCATACCCTTATGGACATTCATTATAATTGCTATTGGTGGTGTATCTTGTGTGTTAGGTGGGTATCTCTCTTTAAAAAAGGGTAGTAAAAAAATAGCATTAACAGCTTTGATTATTTCGGGTATTTGTTGTTTAGCCTCCCCACTTTTTTTTTATGTCCCAGAAGCAATCTTTTTACTAAGTTTTATCGTTTGGGGAGCATCGGTCATTGCAGATTCACCGCAATTTTCAACAATGGTGGCAAATGCAGTACCTACAAAACTAAAAGCCACGGGGCTTACCATTGTAAATAGTATTGGTTTCGGAATTAGCATTATTAGTATTCAATTACTTTCCCATTTAAACAAAACCATCGCAATAACATCTTTGCTTGTCATCCTAGGTATTGGTCCTATTATGGGGTTAATTCAATTTCTAGTAAAGAAAAAGGAACCGAGCGACTAACGGATTAATCAAAGTACCAAATTCCACAAAAACGAGCTAAAAAGTTAGCAGAATTATGATACCTTTAAAGCAATGAAGTTTTTGCACAATACCAACCGAGTCGAAGCTTTTAGCGATGCTGTATTTGCATTTGCTGCAACCCTATTGGTAGTATCTCTGAACGATGAAAATAGCACAACCATCCTAAAAATCAACCTTATTGGCTTCGTTGGTTTTGCGGTCAGTTTTTTTATACTAGTTAGCTTTTGGAAATTGCACTATAATTTCTTCAGAAGAACAAGCTATATAGATAACTGGATTATCACTTTCAATTCTGTACTTCTATTTGTTGTATTGTATTATGTTTTTCCATTAAAATCTCTTATCAATTCTTGGTTCGGAAAAATTACAATTACCGCAGACAGCTTGGCCTCTCTTTTTGAACTTTATGGTCTAGGCTTTCTTTTAATCTTTCTATGCTTCTCACTGATGTATAGAAGAGCTTATAAGAAAGATAAGAATATGGATAGTGCTATGTTACTATTATTTTACCATCGACATTTTGCTATTTTTGTAATCGTTGCTTTGATATCTATTGTCCTTGCAATCTCTAGAGTTGGATTGTATTTCGGATTACCAGGTTTTATATATGCCCTTTTGGGTCCACTCTGTTTTATCCATTCAAAACAGTTTTATAAAAAATATGGCCCTTTAAAAACATAGGTGCCTTTATAATTAGCAATAAAGACTTAATTACAACAAAGAATATAAATTATGAAAACAATATTTTCCCTAGCTCTATTTTTAATTGTTTGTGGACTTCATGGACAGACGGATGCTCGTCTGTATGATATTATTCATGCGGTTTCTGCAGATAGAATTGAAAAAGATGTTACCACCCTTGCAAATTTTGGCACACGCCATACGCTAAGTGATACAGTTTCCAATATACGAGGCATTGGTGCGGCAAGACGCTGGATAAAGAGTGAATTTGACAATATATCCTCTGAATGTAATAACTGTTTGGATGTTTCTTTTCAAAAAGATTTGGTAGAAAAAGGTAGAAATAATCGCATTGTAAACGATGTTTGGGTGGTTAACGTCGTAGCCATTCAACGAGGTACTAAATACCCAAATCGTTATATTATTATGAGTGGTGATATCGATTCTAGAGTAAGCGACCCTAAGGATTTCACATCAGATTCTCCGGGAGCCAATGACAACGCAAGTGGCATGGCTGGCACCATTGAAGCAGCAAGAGTACTTTCTAAGTATCAATTTGAAAATAGTATTATTTATTTAGGCCTGTCTGGTGAGGAACAAGGTCTTTTCGGAGGGCAGGGTCTTGTAAAGCAAATGAAAGAAGGTGGATGGGATATCATCGGAATTTTCAATAATGATATGATAGGAAATATTAAAGGAGTAGATGGTGTAATAAGCAATCGCGATTTTAGAATTTTCTCTGAGCCAGTTCCTGCTACAGAAACCGAACAGCAAAGACGTGCAAGACGATTTTACGGCGGTGAAGTAGATGGCATTTCTAGACAATTGGCGCGCTATGTGCACAAAACAACAAAAACATACATGCCCGAAATGAACCCTATGATGATCTATAGGTTAGATCGTTTTGGAAGAGGTGGTCATCATCGTCCCTTTAATGATGCAGGTTATGCAGGTATTCGCATTATGGAAACCCATGAGAATTATACGCAGCAACACCAAGATATTCGGGTAGAAAACGGCATTGCATATGGAGACGTTTTGGAGCATGTAAATTTTGATTATGCCAAAAAATTAACAGCGGTGAATGCAATTAGTCTGGCCTCGCTGGCCTGGGCACCACCTGCTCCGGCCGAGGTTAAAATTGGAGGTATCGTAGAACCTTCAGCAAAATTTAAATGGTCCAAAGTAGCAGGTGCAGTGGGCTATAAAATTTATTGGAGAGACACTACCTCCCCTACTTGGGATCATAGCAGATATGTTGGTGACGTATCAGAATTTGTATTAGAAGGTATTGTAATTGATAATTTTTTCTTTGGTATAGCTGCTGTAGGAGCCAATGGACATGAAAGTCCTGTGGTGTTTCCTAACGGCATTTTTAGATAATTAAACGAGGTTAAAGAGTTCTAAAGAGTCGAAAAACATCCTCCTTGTACGTTTTACTAACAGGTACCTTTTGTTTACCAATAAAAAGCATATTGCCTTCATAACCATTCACGGATTGTATGTTTACGACGTAACTCCTATGTGTTCTTAAAAATTGACTCTCCGGTAGTTGCGCCTCTATTTTTTTTAATACCATGGAGTAAATAAAACGTTCAGATTTAGTATATACAGTGCAGTAATTACTATCTGCTTGTAAGTATAGTATTTCCTTTATGGGAACGCGCTCAAAATGATGATCTTTCTTAAGAAATAGACTATCCTTTATTTGAAGTACTTGGCTGTTATTTTCGGCCACTTTTTGACTTTGCTGAATATCTTTACCAGGGGTTTTATGATAAAAACTTTCCAAGGCCACATCTATGGCAATACTTACCTGACGATCATTAAAAGGCTTTAGAATATAGGCATAGGGTTTGGCCGCTTTGGCACGATCTACCATAGGACCCTCTGCATGGGAAGTAAGGAAAATAAAGGGAATATCGTATTTTTTATTTATAATTTCTGCTAAATCAATTCCGTCTTTATCCCCTTTCAAAGTGATGTCTAACAAAATAATATCAATTTCAACGATGTTAGAAATTAAGGTTAAAGCTTTGTCTACGGAGGGGGCAATTCCTACAATCTCATAGTTGCAGTCTTCCAATCTATTTTGAATATCCTTAGCTAATAAAATTTCATCCTCTACAATAAGGATTCTTACTTTTGATGTTCTGTCCATCATACCTGCTACTTATTCAATTTTTATATTCATTTTCCAATGAGTACCTGCTGTGGTTAACATATCGATACTGCCCTCCAGTTGTTCAACCAAAGAATTGATTAGTTTGAGGCCAAAAGAATTTTCGTTCTCGTTTTCAATAGGAGCAAATCCTACCCCATTGTCTATTATTTGAATATCCATTCTACCTTTGTTCTCCTGTTTCATATGGACCTTAAGAGAGGGTTTGTCTATATCCGTATAAGCGTATTTAAGAGAATTGATAATTAATTCATTCACAATCAATGCCAATGGTACCGCCAAATCAATATGAATACTTATGTTATCAATTTCAAATTCGGGTTCAAAGGGAGCATTGTACCCATGAAAAAGTCCCAACACCAACTCTTCTATGTATTCCTTTACCCATATCCTAGTATCTACACCTTCTTGATACAGTTTTCGATGTACCAATGATAATGCCTCTACCCTAAATTTACCTGCTTCAATAGCCTCTTTAGCAGGATGCCCCGTAAGTTCTCTACTTTGTAAGTTCAACAAGCTAGAAATCATTTGAAGGTTATTTTTAACACGATGATTTAACTCTCTTAATAAAAGGGCTTTTTCCTTTTCTCTCTTGGAAATAAGTAGCTTTTGTTCTGATAAAACAGTATTTGCTTTTTTAATTTTAGCATTAATACGGTATAATAAATACCCAAAGAATAACAATAGAAAAATTCCAATAGCCAATACCCAAACCAAGTATTTTTGGTTTGTGTTTATTTTATTGAGTAAGCCTATTTCTGATTCTTTCTTATCTATTTGGTAACCAAAATTAAGCTGCTCAATCTTTTGGATATTCTCCTTATTTACAAGGCTATCTTGGTACTGCTGAAATAGCTTCCGGTATTCCAAGGCTTTCGAAAAATTTTCTCTTGACTCATAAAAATTAGATAGCAGATCACTAACATCTCTAATTTGTTCTTTGAGTCCGGCTTGCTGAGCCAATGCCAAAGCTTCTAACAATCTATCTTCGGCTGTACTCCACTGTTTCCCTTCTTTATAAACCTCTCCAAGGGCTGCGATATAAACAGAACTAGAATATAGATCTCCTTGACCTTCAAGTATTTTGATAGCCTTTTTTAAATTTTCCTCTGCAAGACCAAATTCACCTTGCGTAGACTGCACCATTCCTAAATTACCCAAAGAGTAACTTTCTATGTATATATTATTGATGGTAGAATTTAGAGCTAAGGTCTGCTCAAAACAACGAACTGCTGCTTCTAAATTGCCATTTAAACGATAGGCTTCTCCTAGATTCAGAATGGTACTGGCTTCATTGGCTTTCTTATCAGAAGCGCTATAGATATCTCTCGCTTTTTTTAAATAATCAATAGCAAGTACATAGTTCTCATCACTGATATAATTACTTGCCAATTGCGTATACGAAGCGGCTACGCGCTCTGTTAAATTGAGTTTTTCATATATCTGTAAAGCATTCAAAGAAGCGGCTAAGGATTTAGAATTATTACCAAGGCGACGCTCCAAATGGCTAATCTCTTCCAAAGCTTCGGCTTCCAATTCCAATTCTTCAATCTCCTTTGCAATTTCCAAAGATTCTTTGGCAGCTGTTAATGCAATATTCAAATCTGGATGAAAAAATGCAACAGATCTTAAATTTTTCGCCCGCTCCTCTTTGGATAAATCTCCTATTTCTAAAACCTGCAACAGACTATCGGCTGTTTGAATATTTTGTGAGAAACAAGTAGGAATATGAAAAAGAAATACAACTGTAGAGAGGACCCAAATATGGGTATACCTTTGCTTAAACATTGCCACCATTAGGAGGGTTAGAGCTAATTTTTAATAAAGGGTCTATTATAAAATAGTATTTTCTGAGCTCATCATTTTCAAGATAATTCAGCGAAAAAATAATGCTATAGGAAATGTAATTAAACTTATCCGGATAGGAAGGCATACCTTCCATTACGGTAATCTCACAAACATTTTTTTCAGGCATTATACAGAGACTACCGTCTGGTAAGTACAATGTTTGTTCATTTTTTACAAAAATATTCTCCCAAGGATTTAGTACATTAAGAGAACCACTATTATATTCCTTTCCAACATTATTAATCTTGCAACATACTACCTGAAAATCTCGCGGTACTGTCTTCGAATCAAATTCCATTCTAATTGTTTCGCCTCCGTAAAAGGTGTCAAGGTCATAATCATTAATTGTAACGAAACCATCAATGACAATAGGCGCAAATACATTTCCTATTCCGAGGTTACAAGTAGCTATTGCTTCTCCTAATCTTCTAAATTGAACGGAAAATGAAATTTTTGATTTTCCTTTCTTTTCATTAAGTGTAATTTCCATATGGTTTGGTTTTTTGGTTGTTTTTAAATAAAAAGCTAGGGGGAATTACAGCATAAACTACATATATTTTCTTATTAGTTGCATAATTTAACAAAAATTACTGACAATCATATCAGTAAGCAAAGGAAGAATTTTCTGGTAGGCATCATACGATTTACTTCTTCCTAATTATCTCACCTTAAAATACGCAATACTAGAAATCAAAGTGCTTCCAAGTATATAGACGTAGCAACAGAAGTCATCCATCTCCATCACAAAGAAAGCCTTCCAAATTTGTTTTACTCAATATCCATAAACGTTCACTAAAAAATTGAGGGCATACACTCATCCTTTTTTCTTTTGGCCTTGTAATCTGACAAATTTGAGTATCCAATCATATAAAACAATACTATTATGAAAACTAAAATCAAATTATTCATTGGTCTATGCATGTGCTATGTCATTGTTATGGGCTGCAAAAATGAAACTGACAAAATTTCTCCCAATCCAATTGCAGAGCTCGAAAATTCTAAGAGTACTGCTCCAGAAAAAAAAGCAGTTCAAGTAGTAGACACTTCTATGCTATCTATTAAAACCAACTTAACTATAGATTCCTTAACCGTAACTATGGTCTCTGATAGCATCTTTACTTCAAATGAAGCTATTATTCCAAACGCTGAGGAGCAACATAAAATCTGTGGCCTTTCAAGTGCTGATTTAGAAAAATCTATTCAACAAGCTGCTATTAGTCTTAGTGGTGTAAAATATAGCAGTGCCAACCTAACAGATTGTTCTGGAATGTTTCATAAAATGGTTCAGAAAATCAAAACAACATGTCCGAATGCATTGCTTCCTACGATCTCTGAGGCGCGAACAACCCGACTTATAGCACAGTGGTACCACGACAACGGAAATTTGGAAATCATTAGAGATGCAGCTAGTAAGGGAGACCTTATAAGACCAGGCGCTGTACTATTTTTCGGATATGGTTTAAGGCGCAATTCGTATGATTATGAAAATCTAGACATGGCCACCTTAACCACTCAAGGTATAGGTATAGTGCATATTTCAGTGGTTACCAGTGTTACGAAAGAAAATGGTAAAGTGGTATCCTATGAGATGTTTCATGGACGCAACCCAAGCAAACCTTCTGGTATTACCAGTTCAAAATTAAAACCGTACCGGGACGACTTACCTGCCTACGGAAATTGGGATCAACCGCTGTTGGCCGTAGCCAACATAATTACTCCAAGCGCTTTATAAAAAAAATCAACGGCTTCGAAATGGGAAGTAAACCTTGTGGGAAACCAGTTTTCAACACTCCATCTAAAACAACTAAAACTTGAAATTATGAAATACGTATTAATAATGTCAACAGACGCCGATATTATAGACACTCCTCTAAACGAAGCATGGGATCCAATAACAGGAAGGTATCAATGGAATCAGGTTCAAAATATGAACTTACAACTTCCAAATGGTGCAACCATCATTGTAATTGCTCATGGAAACGGTGCAGAGATAGGAAATGAAGATCCTGGCACTATCGACATTAATGCTACAACATTTCTTGCATTAATTCAGGGAAACATGGCAGCAAATGCTGTCCCAGGGGCTATCTATATTTCTACCTGTGCTACTAATATAGCAGAATTTGCAGCGGGCGTTAAACTCGCCGCAGAACAAAATAAAATATGGAAGCATACTAAAATTTTTGGCCATTATGATCCTGCTATCGGTCCTGTTCCTCCTCCTGGAACATTAGCATGGGTACAGATTTTTTAATTCTGTCAACAAAACTACAAGCAACTTATTTAATCACTAAAAATAATTCAAATGAAAACTATTTTAATCTGGTTCTGTGGAACTGGTACTCCAAAAGAAGATATGGCATCCATTTTTGAAGGGCAAACCTATGATAAAAAAATTATCGTAAGTGGTGTAGGTACAGACGAGACCTCACAGAATGTAAGAACTTTGGAAAATGGGTATTTCCCTAATAATTTCAATTGGCTTTTTACCACAAGAGATATTGTTTTAGGGTATAGAGAAAGACACCAACTTTCTTCTGCAGAAGAGGGAATGATGCAGATTTACAGTGAGCTCACTGATGCCACTCCGGATAATAGTGTACATCTTATGATAGGGGCACATAGCAGAGGAGCAGCCGATGGTATGATAGGACTATTGACCTCCTTATACGCTAGCTGCATGATACCGGGAAGCACCCCTAATGAAGACATACTATTTAAAAAAATAAATAAGATTTCCTTGCTAGCGGTAGACCCAGTAAATGGTGCTGAAGTTCATGATACAAAAGTAGGAATGTTCTTTGACACAAATGATTTAATGGGCTTTAATGATCTTCCTAAAGACCAGCAGAGTATTCATCACCTACTAGAAACTATAGAGACCAGAAGTGATAAAAAAGGACTTTTTGATGTTGTGCTGTATACAGCAAGATTTGATGCTAGGGATGAATTTTTGCTGGATAAACACTGGCTTAAATTTCTAAATGATATTCAAAAAGGAGAAGGCTTCAAAGGGAACTTTAAATACTATTTAGGGGGTTTTAGGCATTCCGCGATGGTTTATGAATCTAGTGAACTAACCGGATTGTACGACCGTGGATATACCCCCATCGCTTTATTAAGACAAATATTGGATGATATAAAATTAAATACCAACGATGCGGATTTGATTTATAAAAACATGGCCACTAAAGAAATTATGCTAATCAATGACTTGGTGTCTGAAGAAAATGAACTTTTGGAAGCGAATACGCATACCAAATCCTATAGCTGGGCAGAGGTGCTTACCTCTTACGGTGAATCTCTAAAAACGATTGCTCAAAAATACAAGGATGACGGTAATCCAATGATAAACAACCGCTATCTGAAGCATTATTTAAATTAAAAAACATGCGCCGGCGGCAATAAACTGGCGCATGTCATTAAAAACAACCACCAGAACTCTTAAAAAGAAAGCATGAAAGCGAATCAACCATCCCAACCCAAGAAAAGAAACCGGTTTTTAGAACCTATTCTTAAAACACTGAATTGGACAGAGCTATATTTTTTTATTGTGCTCCTTGGTTTAGTTCCAGCAATATCTGACTATTCGCTATTTCTACCTGTGGGCGGTTCTCATTTGGATTTTTTATTAAAAGAACCAGCTATCCTATATATAGTAATTGCTGCCTTGCTCCCCATAGGATTGTTTATTTGTATTAAAAAAAGAAGTTTTTGGATGCTGATAGGTTTACTTCCTATCATTTCGGGAGTTACATTCAAACTCATCTATTACTTTACCACAATTCAAGAAGAGACTAGTCTATTTGCGTTGATTATGTTCATTGCCTATAAGCTAGCATTTTTCTACTTCGTTTTTAAAGGGCACCTCCGCTCATTATCATTTTTGGCTATTCTAATATTCATTGGGGTATTCCAGCCCACCTTACAGCTCGTTTCTTTTGGATTATTCTCTCTTGTTTGTAGAATGGCTTATCTGGCTATTAGTCAAAACCTATCCATCTTGGCAGTACTTAAACCAAAAAATCTCATTCGATTGTCATTTAAAACACTTCTTGCATGGAGCCCCATATTACTATTTGCTGTTCCAAGTTACATGGCAACAAAATACCTCAATCAAGAAGTAAAACAGCAATTATATGATAATACTTTTTTAAAATCGTATCAGCTACATACTACTAAAAAAATAGAAGATTTAATGGACTATCCGATCCAAAAAAGTCTTTTAGAAAACGACCTTTCAGATGCAGGACATGAAAAAAGTCAACAACACCTCAATAATATTCTACGTGTGGTAAAATTCCGTTCGGATAGCTTAGGGTATGAAAAGGACTATAAAAAAGGGGTAGATGATTTTAAAGAATTGTACCTGCTATATCAGGATGCTTATAACGCAAAAAGTCCATATGCAAGTAATTGGTTTGTGGCGGAACATACTTCATGGGAGTTGGAAAAAGTATTGATCAACAAATTTCTGCCTGGAAGAAGTGAATTTGAATTAGATATTAATCTATCCATCAACGAAAAGTATGAACAAGATGAGTTGATAGCAAAAAATAAAGCCGATAGCATTAACCTCCAACTGCAAAAAAAGCTCGATGCAAAAATAACAGCTACCAATAAAAAAATGGACGAGATGATAGCAAAATCTCGATCCTTAGAAGCCCGAAGCAGAAATGCTGTTGGAGCACAACAAGAAGCTTTGTTAGCCGAAGCGAAAGCTACTTCGGACGCTATTAAAACCAGCACCAATGGTACCATAAACGATATAAATGCTTCGGTTAAACAAGATATTGACGCCATTCCAGGACAAGCAAACAACATGTTCGCCAAAGCCGTCCCCACTACCCTGGTTGGTGTAAGTCCAGGTTTTAAGAATTCCAGTTGCGGATTTTTAGAAGTGAAGTGTTACGCATTCAATTTGGTGAAAAGTTTACTCAGATCAGTCTATAAAGAACAACGAGAAAAAGCAAGAATTGGAGTTGATGCGAGTGCGAATAGGCTAAAAGACAAAGCCAATGCAAAGTTGAATAAAACAACGAATGCTGCCACCAATGAAGTAAACCAAAGTATTGCCGCTACCGAAGCAAAAATAACCGCTCTTACCAATGCAAGTGCCAGCAATGCAAACAATGCAAATACCGCGGCATTTGCTGAAATAAACCATAGTATCGTTACTTCTGCAGAAACCCTTAAAAATCAACTAATAGAAATCAAAAAAACCACAAACGAAACCAATAGAGAAGTGAAATCTGGTTTAGAGACTGGGTACAGAGGTGCTAAGGAAACAACGCGCCAGGTGCTATTAACCGCCTATAAGGCCATCTTCTATTTTGGTTTGTTTTCTAATATTTTGCTAGGCATTCTTATTATCAAAAGCTACTTCTATGTTTTCTCTAGAATAACCTTCTCAGAAAAAAGCAATGTTTATGTAGACATCAAAGACAATCCAAAAACTTTTGAAAATGGTGTTTTAACAGAATGCAATACAGAATATTCGATCCCAATAGACAATTCGGAAAGCATGTATCTCTCCAGAAAATATATACCCACAGGAAGAGCGCCGAAGGTAGCGATACCAAGATGGACAAATGGGATTGTTTCTAGAATACGCAATGGGGTCTATTTAATGAACGAAGTAACGGTAAGGGAAAATGAAACCGAAAGTGTTGATTTTAGGTCGGTTGCAGGAGCTGAATTTGTGGAATGGAATTTAAGTGAGGGCGAAGAAGTAGTTTTTAATTATAAGGACTTAGTAGCCATGAGTGATACGCTAACACTATCCTCCTATATAAGCTTCCGTTTAACCTCGCTCTTTTTTGGACGTAGCATCTTTCATATTGCCAAAGGACCGGGGAAGTTAGTACTCAGAACTCATGGAAAACCCATTACGAACCATGAAGAACACTTGGTAAAAAGCGTACATATAGATCGAATCATTGCCTGGCAACGAACTACGCAATTCTCTATAGACTCAGAACTAAGTATGGTCAATATGTATTTCAGTGGGGTATACCTAAAACGCACTAATGATGATCTTATCGTAATCGATGCTGATGCCGGAAACACCAAAAGGAAGGTGGGCTTAGCAAAATTTGTCACCAAATTTCTATTACCCATTTAACAGTTCAATATGTATTCAATCATTCATTTAATAAATCAATAACAATTAAAATTTAAAAAAATGGAAAATCAAATTCAAATTCAAGTTCAAAAAAGTGAAAAATCATTTACAACAACCTTGCTCCTATGCATCTTAGTAGGAAGTCTAGGAATACATCGGTTTTATGCCGGAAAAATAGGCACGGGCATTCTGCAACTCATTACACTGGGGTTCTTAGGGCTCTGGACCCTCATAGATTTGATCTTAATAGTGACACACAAATTCACCGACAAAGAAGGCTTAATAATTCAAGGAAATTAAATAAATAAACTATGAAACACGCTATAAAACAAACCGGAATTATACTAGGATGTAGCATGCTACTTTGCTTTCAAAGTTGCAAAGAAAAGACTCCGTCCGAAGAAACAACTGCTACTACAGAAACAGTGGAAACAATAGAAACAGTAGAAGAGCTTTCTCAAAAAGCCAAAGAAAAACAGATAGAAAAACTAAACGCTGAAGAGGCGGCGATTGCCTTAGCTAAAAAAGAAGCGGAAGAAAAAGCGCAACTTGAAGCCGAAGCAATAGAGGCCGAAGCAGCCTTAGAAAGAGAACGTTTGGCAAGAGAATCACAGGCTAGAAGAGATAGTTTAGCACTTATTGAACAAGCTAGAATAGATAGACAAGAACAAGCAAGATTGGCGGCTGAACTAGCGGCAGCCGAAAAAAGAAGAGCAGAGGAAGCCGCTGCTGCTGCATACGCAAACCGACCATGTAAACGAAAAACCTTTAGAGGTACTAGTCATCATTCTTGGGTAGAATTTAGGTTACCGCAAGGTAAAAAGAATAAGTCCATACGCATTCAAGGAGGGGCTTATAACAATTATGTTTTCCCCAAGTGCAATAGAGTTCATTGGAGTGATCTGGTTTTTGAATGTGATGACCGAAGTAGAGTATGGAAAAAAGTTTCAGGAAAATGGGATGCTGATGCTGCATGCCATGGTTCTAAAGGGAACAGTCCTTATGTATTCGTAGGTAAAAAATAAGAAGTTCACTATTCCAATAATAAATATTAAACAAATAAATTATGAACAGCAAAGAAACAACTCCAGGGTCCAAATTATATGGTTATGACAGAGAAACATACCAAGACGAAAACAACGAAGACATCAAGAATCTTTACAGCATTACGGCAAAAGATAAAGCCTCAAAATTACTAGTAATAGGAGGACTGCATGGATATGAAAATACCGGAGAACCCACAGGGCAAGAAGCTTCTGAGAAAAAGGTTTGTAGTTTTTCTATGGGAGATCAGGATAATAAATCTGTAGGAACTGGTATTAACTTCGTATATAAAAATATTGCAAAGTATACCACTGATGGCTCCGATGTAACCAAGGAAAAACAAAAGGAAATTGCAACGCTGATTGAAAGATACCTCAACGGTGGATATTACGTACTTCTGTCCTGGTGTTATTCCCGTGTTTGGGCCAATAACAATGTTGGTTAGTTTTTTCAACATGAAAAAACAAAACAGAGAAAGTACAAATCTTCAGATTGGTATCAAAAACGGAAAACGGCAAATTAAACCGTCAAAAAAAATTATTAACAGCTTACATACACTATTATGAAAAATTTACTAACAAAGGGTATACTTGTAGCCCTATTTTTAAGCACAAGCCTAAGCAATGCACAAGAATTCGCCTCTTTCTTTAAGCATATTACTACCAGCGGAAATACCCAAAGCCACGTTACACATTTAGATCATAAAACAACCAATGGTGATAGAGATAAACTAGTGTTTATAACTCACGATTTTGGCACCAATGGTCCTTATGTACCTCAAGCATTGGGAGTCTGGTACAACGGAAGTAAATGGACTATTTACAGTCAGAATAAGGAGGCTATGCAGATGAATGCTGCTTTTAATGTATTGGTAACAGACAAAAGTAAAAATGCTTTTATTCATACAAACAAAGGATCTAATCGTATTTACACCAAATTAGACCATCCCGTCTTAAATAATAATCCGAAGGCAAAGTTTATAGTAACTCAGAACTATGGGGCTACGGGGCCTTATAATCCAAATCATATTTCAATTGCCTATCTGGAAAATGCTTGGTATATCTATAATTTAAGCGAAGAGATTATGCCGCAAGGTGCTAAATTTAATATATTAATCAGTTCTAAAATATTTAGACATACTAATGAGCAAGTGGCAAATAACTGGAGTTTTATAAATAGTACAAAAACAAATAATAAAAGGAATGCGATGGTATTTGCAACAATCAATACTTATCGAAATAATATAGGCGGACCAGACGGAGCTACAGGCGTTTGGTACAGTAATAACAAATGGACCGTTTACGATGAATCAAGAACCAAATTGTTTAATAATCAATCCTACAACGTGCTGTCCATAGAACTTGCAGACGAGGCGAAATGGGTGAAGTTATAACTATAGTTGGTCTCTTATCAAATAAGAAACCTTGGAATGTTTAAGTCCCTAAGGAAAAAGGAAATTTCTTTAGGGGCTTATTATTTATGGTGTCCTCCATACCAATATCATTTTCTTTATTCCTACGTCAAAAATTCCTAACTTTAAACCAATAGTAGTATGCTATAGTACATACTTCATACGATTTATTCCTATGGAATATGCCAACAATTTCAAAACTGTATCCATAGATTACCACCAATACCATTTTGATGAACAAATTTCCTGTTTTTCTTACACTATTACTTCTTGCTTTGATAGTTGTTTCTTGTAAAAATACTTCTGACACTAAAACTTTAGATGATTTAGCCCTTCCAGATATGGAACTATTGTTTCAGGACTATGAAACTATGGAAGAAAACAAAACCTATGCTGCTTTTGCAGATAAGCTAGTTACAAAAAACAAAGATTTACAATCTTCAGAATTATATGTAGAAGCAGCGCGTTTGTATGCTTTAGCAAACCAAATAGATAATAGCTTTGAAATGCTGAATCTTGCCATAGACAAAGGGATGTCTAATCCAAATATTTTGTCGAAGCTTAATTTAGAAGAATCCATTAAAAACACAAGTCAAGGAAGCTTATTGATAGCGCGTTTAGATTCCATAGAAAAGCAATTATCTAAAGTAGAGAACTTTGATCTAGAAATGGGTTCAATGGATTTATTTTGGACCTATTATGAAAAAGCAAAAAAAGATACCTTGAAAGCAAGAGTAATTTTTAAAGAGTATGTTTTAAAAGGACCTCCAGAAATTAGAGATTACTATGTGGTGCGCTATAGCAACCCTAGTATGATGTATGCGCAAATGGTTAAAACAGCCCCTAATTATTATGATTATTTAAAAAAGCAGTTCAATTCAGATAGTATAAAAACCATAAAATCTAAAACCACTGCATGGATGCACACCTTTAAAAACATCTATCCCAAGGCGGTTTTCCCCAAGGTATATATAGTTCCTGGCATCCTAAATTCCGGAGGGACTGCCACTGAAATGGGGATGTTTGTAGGAGGAGATATGTATGGAAAATCTGAAACGATGCCTACAGAAGAACTCAACGATTGGCAAAAAGGAGCCATTATGCAATTTGCAGACCTTCCTGGACTTACCATTCATGAACTAATGCACTTTCAACAAAATTACCGGGACACTATTAATACAAAAAATGTGCTAAGAGGGGTCATTGAAGAGGGGGTTTGTGATTTTTTATTAGAGTTATGTTCGGGAGAAGTTCGCAGAAGTGAAAACCTAAAATATCTGCAAACGGAAGAGCAGGCTGAAAAAATATGGCATGATTTAAAAAGAGATTTACTGACTGATGATTTCTCAAGGTGGTTGTACAATGGTGGAGATATAGAGGACCGTCCACACGATTTAGGATATACGGTAGGGTATTTGATTACCAAATCGTACTACGAGCAACATGAAAACAAGCAAAAAGCAGTATTTAATTTACTAAATACCAGTAATTTTAGAAACATTCTGGCAGAAAGTGAATATAGCTACTTATTAAATTAATTCAATAGAAAACATGAGATTCTTAACAAAACTATTTGTTATAAGCGCCATAGGAATTGGTATAACAACAAATGCACAACAACAGTTTAACGAACAAGATACTCTAAGAGGTAGTATCACTCCGGAGCGTGTTTGGTGGGATCTTAATTTCTACCATCTAAATATCTCTGTAAATCCTGATACCAAAACCATTTCGGGAAGCAATACGATCAGATATACGGTGCTTCAGGAACAGCAGGTATTGCAAGTAGATTTGCAACCCCCTTTGAAAATAGAAAAAATTGAACAGGACGGAAAAGAAGTGTCCTTCAAATCCAATGGAAATGCCCATTTTGTACAATTGATAAAAAATCAGAAGAAAGGAGCTATTAATGAGTTGGTGGTTCACTATTCTGGTGCTCCCAAGGAAGCTGTAAGAGCTCCATGGGATGGTGGCTTTTCATGGAAAAAAGATGCGAACGGGAACCATTTCGTAGCAACTTCGTGCCAAGGTCTCGGAGCCAGTGTTTGGTGGCCTAATAAAGACCATATGTATGATGAAGTAGATAGTATGGCCATTAGTGTAGAAGTACCAAAAAACCTAATGAATGTGTCTAACGGGCGACTTAAAAGTGTAGAAAAGCATGATAAAACCAATACTTGGCATTGGTATGTAGAAAGTCCTATCAATAACTATGGAGTTAATGTAAACATTGGAGATTATGTTCATTTTGGTGAAAAATATGAAGGTGAAAAAGGCGTATTAGATTTGGATTATTATGTACTAAGAGATCATCTAGAAAAAGCGAAAGAGCATTTTACTGATACCCCAAAAATGATGAAGGCCTTTGAACATTGGTTTGGCCCCTACCCCTTTTATGAAGATAGTTTTAAACTAGTAGAAGTTCCCTATTTGGGAATGGAACATCAGAGTTCTGTAACCTATGGGAATCAGTACAAAAAAGGATATTTAGGAAGAGACTTATCCAGCACTGGATGGGGGTTAAAATTTGATTTCATTATTATACACGAAGCCGGTCATGAATGGTTTGCCAACAATATCACCTATAAAGATATGGCAGATATGTGGGTGCACGAGGGTTTCACCGCTTATTCCGAAAATCTATTTTTAGACTATCACTATGGTAAAGAAGCTTCCGCAGCATACGTTATTGGAACGCGCGCTAATATTCAGAATGATCGTCCCATTATTGGTCAGTATCATGTAAATAATTCCGGTTCTAGCGATATGTATTACAAAGGAGCTAATATGTTGCATACCCTTCGGCAATTGGTGGAAGATGATGAAAAATGGAGAGAAATTCTAAGAGGACTCAATGCTGAGTTTTATCACGCTACTGTAACCACTCAACAAATAGAAGCGTATATCAGTAAACATACCAAAAAGGATTTATCCGCTTTTTTTAATCAGTATCTGCGCACTACCATGATTCCAATCTTAGAATTTAAACAAGATGGTACTTCCATTAGTTACAGATATACAAACATCGTGGAGGGCTTTGATATGCCACTTCAAATCGCTGATTCCAAAACTTGGTTATTCCCTAGTTCTGAATGGAAAACAACGGACTTAAAAACTGAGACCCCAAATTTTAAAATAGATCCTGACTTCTATATCAAGACGAAAAAAATAGAATAATTCGTCAAATCAAAAATCAAACATCACATGAAAGAATTAAAACTTTACACATTTATTATTTTCTGTTTGATAAGTGTATCCATTCAGGCTCAAAACGGAAGTCCCGTTGAGGAACAAATTGATAGCCAATTTGCCAACTTCGATAACTTGGAAAAACCGGGTGCAGCCATAGCCGTTGTACAAAACGGAAAAATCGTATTTAAGAAAGGATATGGAAGTGCTCAATTAGAGTATACTATTCCGGTTACCCCTTCCACAGTATTTCATATTGCCTCTGTTTCCAAGCAATTCACGGTTTTTTCCATTCTTCTTTTGGAAGCGGAAGGAAAATTGTCTTTTGACGATGACATTAGAAAGCATATTCCTGAAGTTCCAGATTTTGGAAAAACCATTACTTTACGACATCTGGCTTCTCATACCAGTGGTTTAAGGGATCAATGGAGTTTACTTTCCATGGCAGGTTGGCGCTGGGACGATGTTATTACCAAAGAACATATTATGAAGTTGGTAAGCCAACAAAAAGAATTGAATTTTGATCCGGGAGAAGAGTATATGTATTGTAATACGGGCTTCACACTGCTAGCGGAAGTAGTGGCTAGAGTTTCTGGAAAGAGCTTTGCTGAATTTACAGAAGCAATTATTTTTAAGCCTTTAGAAATGAGCAGCACCCTATTTTATGATGATCATGAGAAAGTTGTAAAAAACAGGGCTTACTCCTATTATGAAGATGGAGATACTTATAAAAAAAGCGTTTTAAATTATGCCAATGTAGGTGCTACCAGTCTGTTCACCACCGTGGAAGATTTGAGTCTTTGGGCATTGAATTTCTCAACACTTCAAGTAGGATCCAAAAACATTATTTCGACCATGAATACCTTAGTTAAATTGAATGACGGAAATAAATTTGGCGGAGCGTATGGACAATTTGTGTCACCCTACAAAGGCTTAAAACAAATTCAACACGGAGGTGCCGATGCAGGTTTTAGAAGCTATTTGGCAAGGTTTCCCGATCAAGATTTTGCGGTCATGGTTTTTAGCAACCTCGCTTCTTCTAACCCTAGAAATTTAGCCTTGCGTGTGGCAGATTTATATTTGGCCGATTCTTTTAAAGCATCAGCTACTAAAGTTAAAAAGAAATCAAAAAAGAAATTCATCACTTTAAGCAATGCAGAATTAAAAGCTTTTGAAGCCAACTATTGGAATGAAGAAGGAGCCTATGCACGGAAAATGTATGTCAGAAATGATACCCTTCGTTATTCTAGAGGTGGACAGAATGAAAGTCCTCTAGCCCCCACCGCAAAAAATAAGTTTCAAATGTTGAATGTTGATGTAGATCTCGAAGTGAAGTTCAGTAAAAAAGATGGAAAGCGTTCCATGGTGGTTACGGTAGA
The DNA here is from genome assembly GCA_947500575.1 of uncultured Flavobacteriaceae bacterium. Classification (GTDB taxonomy): domain Bacteria; phylum Bacteroidota; class Bacteroidia; order Flavobacteriales; family Flavobacteriaceae; genus CANMSI01. The sequence goes on from CANMSI010000001.1 coordinate 105,584, forward strand.
CAATGATGATCCAACTGTTTCGCATGAATTTACGCCTCCCTCCTATACTACCGGAAATTTAGCCAATTTTTCAGGAGATTATTATTCCCCAGAACTCCGCACCACCTACACCTTGATTGTAGAAAAAGATCAGCTTGTAGTGAAACATCCACGAGTGAGTGACTTTAATTTAACCCCAGTGAAAACGGATCTTTTTTCTAGTCAAGCGGGATTGATATCGGTTCAGCGTGATGATTCAAAGGCAATTTCTGGATTTCGAGTAACAACGGGGCGTGTACGTAATCTTTGGTTCAAAAAACTCAAATAATCATTTTCCATGAAAGCTGTTGTTCGCGAGTCTTATGGTCCACCAGAAGTACTTCAACTTCAGGAAATACCTACTCCAATTCCCAAGAAGAATGAATTGCTTGTTAAAATTATGGCAACCACTGTAACGGCAGGCGACTGTGAGCTTAGGAGATTTGATATTGCTACTTGGATATGGCTACCGTTGCGCCTTTATATGGGAATTTTTAAACCCCGTATTAAAATATTAGGACAGGAATTAGCAGGTAAAATTGTGGCTGTTGGAGAAAAAGTTACAACGTTTAAAATAGGCAATGAAATTTTTGCATCTACTGGAATAAAAATGGGTGGTTATGCTCAATACACATGCCTTTCCGAAAAACAAGTGATAGGAATAAAACCAATTAATGCAGCCTATGAAGAAGTAGCCACCATTCCTGCCGGGGGAATTAATGGGATACACTTTTTGAGAAAAGCAAAGGTTCAAAAAGGGCATCAAATTTTAATTAATGGTGCGGGAGGTAGTATTGGCACCTACGCCGTTCAAATTGCTAAATTATGGGGCGCCGAAGTGACTGTGGTAGATAGTACTCAAAAATTAGAAATGCTCAAAAGCATCGGTGCGGATCACCTAATTGACTATACTCAAGAAGATTTTACAAAAACAGCACTTAAATATGATTCCATCATTGACATTGTAGGTACAAGCTCCTATAACAACTGTTTAAAATCTCTTAAAACGAAAGGAGTTTATATCCTAGGTAACCCCGGGTTTAGAGGAATTTTAAGAAGTGTATGGACTTCTTTGGTCTCTAGTAAAAAAGTTTCTGCCGCAATGGCTATAGAAAACATGGAAGATTATAGCTATTTAAAAGAACTTATCGCAACAAAAAAAATCAAGGTAATCATTGATAAACGTTATCCTTTAGAAGAACTGGTAGCAGCGCATCATTATGTAGAAAAAGGTTTAAAAGCGGGTCATCTTATTATTAATCTAGCGCATCAATAACAAACCATATCTGTTTTACCATCCCTACTGGTCAAAAAATGTCTAATTTTAACCAGAACCTTATACAATCATGGATATAAAACTCGCAGTACTCATTGATGGTGATAACATTCCGTCTGCTTATGTAAAAGAAATGATGGAAGAGATTGCCAAATATGGCAATCCTACTATTAAAAGAATTTACGGAGATTGGACCAAACCGCATCTGACAAAATGGAAAAATCTGCTCTTAGAAAATGCCATTACTCCTATTCAACAATACGGGTATACTACTGGAAAAAATGCAACTGATTCTGCCATGATTATAGATGCGATGGATATTTTATACTCCCAAAAGGTAGATGGTTTTTGTTTGGTTTCTAGCGACAGTGATTTTACGCGTTTGGCCACACGACTTCGTGAAGCAGGAATGCAGGTCTACGGAATTGGTGAAAAGAAAACTCCAAATCCTTTTATAGTAGCTTGTGACAAGTTTATTTACATTGAAATATTAAAAAGTCAAACAAAAGAAACTGGTGAAGATTCTTCTGAGAGCATTGCTAGGGAAAAGACTAGTGTTGATAAACTTACCTCGAAAGTGATACGGCTTATTGCTACCACCGTCTCTGACTTAGCGGATGATGATGGCTGGGCTTTTCTCGGTGATGTTGGGAGTTTATTACAGAAAAAAATGCCCAATTTTGATTCTAGAAACTTTGGCTTTCAAAAACTAACACCTCTTATTAAATCCATTCCTACCTTTGAGATAGATCAACGAGAAACTCAGAAAGGAAAATTTAAACTCATCTATGTGAAAATAAAAGAGAAAAAGCGCTCGTAAGCACTTTTTCTCTCATACTTCAATCCTTTGATTGCTCCTTTAATCATAAGGAAACAATCATGAATTTTATACAATTCTTCTAATTAAAAGTCACATTCATCAAGGCAAGAATACCATCTCTGGTAATCCCTTCTCTAGGAACATGGATAAAATAAATCTTGGATTTCCCCGAAACAGTTTCTTGCATGGGAATTATAATAGCACCTCCCGGAGCACCAGCTGCAGGTGGAGGAAGCGTTCCCTTTCCAATTAATTTACCATCCGGAGCATCTAACCGCATTTCAAAATCTACAGGTACCGTGGGCGCTTCTTGCCATCCGGCCCCTATAACAGCTGCTTTGACTCCTGTTAAATCTATATCTTCTACTAGGAACCAGCCTGGAGTAGGTGGTACCACTAATAAATCCATTCCATTGAACTTAATTGTTTGTAGGCCATCAACTACTGTTGACTCAGAAAAAGGTATGGTACTACTTCGTAAACTTACAGAGGTAACCCCCGTAAGTGGTTTGGCTTGTCCTTCTCCTCCATCCGTATAGCTAGCAGTAAATACCATTACATTAGCCCCTGGGCGAGACTCTGGCATTATAGTTCCTTCCGCTGGCAAGGAGGCTTTATCCGCAGCTCCTCCTGCCAAAGACTGGATATAAAGGGCTATTTGATTAGACTCATCACTCGTTATATTGGGATGCGCTGGCATAGTAACTTCTCCCCAAACACCATTTCCACCTTCCACTATTTTCTTTTGTAAATAGGATATAGCGTTCGCATTGTCTTTGTATTTTTTAGAAATATCCATATAACTTGGACCTATAGAAGCCCCTAGTTCCTTGTGGCAGGCCTTGCAATCCATAGATTCTGCCAGAGCTTTCCCAGTAACAGCGGCAGATACTTGTTGATGTCCTAAAGACATTTCAACCTTATCCATACTTTCGAGATAGTCTACTGAGACAAAAATATTAGCCGGATCAATAGTTTCATTTCCATCTGGATCGGTAACAGAAACCTTATAAGCTACAGGAGTACCTGCAATGAAGAAGGATGAATTTCCTCCTTCGATAGCGATGCTCACTTCTGGTCTAGAATTACCAGCTACCACAGCCACTATATCGCTCTGAGCTTCCGCATCTTCATTATCTTTTACAACAACCGAAACTTTATATTCTCCAGCTTCCTTGTAGGTATAAGCGATCTCAGGAATCGTAGTTTCTTTGGTTTCACCATCACCCAAATCCCATAGGTATACAATCTCATCCTTCTCTCTGTCCTTAGCTTGCACAGTAGCGGTTATGGAGAGGGGTAAACCTCCTGAGGTTTTATCTATTGTAATTTCATCAATAACGGGAGGTCTATTACCTCCATTATACTCAATATAGCTCAAACCAGAATCTTTATTTTTCTGAAACCAACCGCTACCATATTCTAGCAGGTATATGCGACCATCTGGTCCTAATTCCATATCAATTAGATTGCTCACTTTAATTTCAGGTGCAAAAGGTTCCATTTTATTGAAAGTACCATCAGGGAATAAGCTCACTGCTTTCATCCAACCTCTCATCCATTCATAAATAAACACTTTTCCATCATAGTATGCTGGTAAATTATCAGAATCTGGAAACATATCGGCATAGTACACAGGGCCAGCCATTGCATTTCTCCCTCCCGAACCTACCTGAGGAAAATCTGCCGAGTCACCATAAGGATAGAACACATAGGCGGGCATGGCCTTAGGTAATTCTCGTAAACCAGTATTGTTCTTGGAGTCATTAATTGGTTTTTCTGGATCAAAGGGAGTTCCACTTTCACCCGTTGCATAATCATAGTCAACATAAGGCTTGTTATCACCTATAAATAATGGCCATCCAAAATTTCCTGCTTCTCGTGCCTGATTCATTTCATCGTAACCACGCGGCCCTCTTTTTTCAAAATCATCCGTTCTGGCATCTGGCCCTACATCTCCCCAATATACATATCCGTTCTTCGGGTCTACTGAAATTCTGTAAGGGTTTCTATGACCCATTGTATATATTTCTGGACGTGTTTTAGCGGTACCTTCTGGAAATAGATTCCCTTCGGGAATAGCATAGGTACCATCTTCATTCACTTTGATACGGAGTATTTTACCCCTTAAATCATTGGTATTACCAGAAGATCTGCGTGCATCAAATTGCTCATGGCCCGGAATATCATTTAGAGGCGCATATCCATTGTTTACATATTTAACACCCTTTTCATTGAAAGGTGTAGAATTATCTCCAGTAGATACATATAATAAACCATCAGGTCCAAAAGCAATTGAACCTCCTGTATGACAGCAGATTTCGCGTTGACTATCAACGTCTAAGATGACCTGCTCCGAACTCATATCAAAAACACCATCCTTAAAGGTAAAGCGTGATAAACGATTCACCCATTTATCTCCGGTTGGACTATAATATGTATATATCCAATGATTATTGGCATAATCTGGGTCTTTTTGAAGTCCCATAAAACCCTCTTCCGCATTTGTTCCTGGAGTATTTAAGGTTTTATGATATACATCTAATTTCGCTACCTGAGTTAATTCTTGCGTTTCATTATTAAACCATAACAATTCTCCTCTTCGCTGAGCAATTAAAACGTCACTATTAGGCAATACGGTCATTTCTGTTGGCTCATAAAACTCCCCCATTACTAATGGTTTCTTGCTAAAACGATCTGTATCTGGTGGTATTTGGGTAACTGCTTTCCCATAATCTAGTTCTTCATTTTCACCAATTGCATACTCTATACCTCCTAACAAGTGTTTTAGAAAATTAGCTTCTGTATAGCTTTCTTCTGTATGTCCTAAGGCCGTATAGAAAGCTCTTCCTCCATCATACTCGTGATACCAACTCATTGGGTGAAAATCTCCATTCTCCCCACCTTCATAGGTACGTTCATCTACGGTCATTAATACATGTACATCGGGATTCAACTTCTTGAAATTATACATCTCGTCAGCACGATGCCAGACAGAATCAGTAAAAAAACTAGTGGCAACAAAAGATTTATCTTTGATGATAAAATCGGCCTCGGGAGTTCCTACTGGGTGACTTTGAAAAAAACCTCCAACCAGTTTTCCATACCAATTCCAATCATATTCTGTATCCGTGGCAGCATGCACACCAACATAGCCTCCTCCAGATTGAATGTATCTTTCAAAAGCGGCTTCTTGTTTATGATCCAAAACATTCCCTGTTGTACTTAAGAAAATGATGGAACTGTATGCCCTTAAAGACGCATCTTCGAACAAATCGGCATTGGAAGTGGTATCTACCTCAAACCCATTTTCTACTCCCAATTTCTGAATAGCTTCGATGCCATTTGGAATAGAAGCATGCTCAAAACCCAAAGTTTTGGAAAAAACCAATACCTTGGGTTTTCCTTCTCTGGTATTTCCACAACTTGTTAAAATAAGGGCGAATAGTACTCCTAGGGCCAAAAATACATTTTTCATATATCCGTTTTTAATGATGTTTTGCTTAGAATTCCCTAAAATAGTAATTACTCCTATAAGCTGCATATTTTTTAACCGATTTAGAAATAAAAAGACTTTTCTTGCACCTTTTAGAAGTGTACCTTTGAGAGTATCTCCACAACAACTGAATATTAAATAAAATCAAAAAAGTTTGAAAATTTACTTTCCACAGTGGCAAGGTTCTGGTAATGGAAAAAATATCGAAACTGGCGCTGCTACCATCTTGCAATTCCTTAATAATTCAGAATTTGTAAAAATACCGCTATCTAAAATCCCTGCTGGAATAGATGGTGAAAAACAATACGATATTAACAACTATCAAGCTATCAAAGAACAATTAGGTCGTTTAAAGCAAGAGATTGAAAAAACTCATCCTGATACGCTGCAACTTATTGGAGGAGATTGTGGTCTTGAAGTAGTACCAGTTTCTTACCTCAACCAGAAATACCCACATTTAGGTGTTATTTGGTTCGATGCACATGCAGATATCAATACGCCTTGTGATTCTGCAAGTTGTAATTTTCATGGCATGCCTTTACGAACACTCTTAGGAGAAGGTGAAAAAATGATGGATGATCTGCTATTTAGCAAACTCTCAGAAGAACAGATTCATTATGTGGGGCTCAGAGACATTGACGCTTTGGAACAAGTACGACTAGACCGAGGTAATATTTACCATCCAAAAGTATTAGACATTGATCATTTAGTAGCTACCCTAGAAGCAAAAGGGATACAGCAATTATACTTGCATTTTGACTTTGACTGTTTAGAACCTTCTGATTACGAAAAAACCTATTATCAAGTACCTGAAGGGATTAAAATCGCAGCAGCCGAAGACTGTATTAAGGCACTACAAAATAATTTTACCGTAGTAGGGAGTAGCGTTTTAGAATCCATTACCACCGATGTTGAAGAATTAGGTCCAATAGCTGAAATTATTCATCTTTTAATGAACTAAAAACTATGAAACTATTTATACAGTTATGCATTTTTTGTCTTTTGTTTTTTTCTTTTGGAAGCTGTAAACAAAATAAGGAAGTAACTGATACTGATACCCCCAAAAATGAAGTATTAGTTTTGGGTACAATTCACAGCGGACACCTAACAGATAGTGTATATAGTGTGTCTTATCTTGAAAAACTAATTAGAGTAATACAACCAGATTATATTCTTGCCGAGATTCCTCCAGATCGTTTTGAAGAAGCAGTTCGTGGTTTAAAGAGAATGATAGTATTTCAGAGCCAAGGGTGCTCCGTTTTCCAGAATATGTAGATGTGGTTTTTCCATTGACTAAGGAAATGGACTTTGAAATTATTCCCACAGCGGGTTGGACGCTACCAATGGCTCAAGAACGAAGTCAAAAATTAAGAGCCATTAGTAAGGATACCACCAGAGTTGAAGATTGGGCTGCTTATCAAAGAGCTAATCAATTATCAGATTCGTTGTACAAAGCTACTGGGAAGGAAAATGATCCTTATTTTATACACACCCATGCCTATGATAGTATTCAGGATATAAGTCTACAAATGTATAATCAACTTTTTAATGTTGAATTAGGATTGGGTGGATGGGAAAATATAAATATTGCGCATTATTGGAATATTGAAAAAGCCCTAGAGAAACATCGATATAAAGGAAAAAGAATGCTTATTATATATGGCGCCGGACATAAAGGTTGGTTTCTAAGACAATTGAAAAAGCGAGATGACATTGAGTTGTTAGAAATGAAACCCTTCTTAGATGCAATAAAAAATAAATGAGAGCTTTAGTTTACGAAAAATTCCAAGGGGCATTAACGATTCAAAACGTACCAGATCCAGATCCTTCACCTTCGGGGGTAGTCATTCGAGTCACCGCTACTGGTCTATGCAGAAGTGATTGGCATGGCTGGATGGGGCATGATAGTGATATTCAACTACCGCATGTTCCAGGTCATGAACTCGCCGGAGTAATTGCTGCAGTTGGTAAGGAGGTTCGTCATTTTAGAATTGGAGACCGAGTAACCGTACCTTTTGTTTGCGGTTGCGGGTCTTGTTATCAATGTAATTCGGGAAATCATCAGATTTGCGATCGGCAATCTCAGCCTGGTTTTACCCATTGGGGTTCCTTCGCAGAATTCGTTAGTATTGATTATGCGGATACCAACTTAGTGCATCTGCCTAATGAGATTTCAGATAGTACCGCGGCAACACTGGGATGCAGATTTATTACTTCTTTTAGAGCAGTACATGCGCAGGCTAAAGTAAGCAAAGGCGATTATGTAGCAATTCATGGGTGTGGAGGTGTTGGCCTATCTGCCATTATGATTTCAAAAGCTTTAGGAGCAGAAATAATTGCTATAGACATTAATGAGGATATTTTAAAGCTAGCTAAAAAACTAGGAGCCACGCATACCATCAATGCCTTACAAACGGAAGATGTAATTAGTGAGGTAAAGGACTATTCTAAAGGTGGTGTTCATGTTTCAATAGATGCATTGGGAAGTGGAAGCACCTGCTTTAATTCTATTTCCAATCTTAGGAAAAGAGGAAAACATATACAGGTAGGTCTCCTAGCGGGAGATGAACAACATCCAAAAACTCCTATGGAATTAGTCATTGCAAACGAATTAGAAATCATAGGAAGTCATGGTATGCAAGCACATAAATATCCAGAAATGCTTCAGATGATCCAAGAGGGTCATTTACGTCCTGAGGAGCTTATAGAGCGCACCATTTCTTTGGAAGATGCTATTACTGCATTACCAGAAATGAATACTTTTAATCATAAAGGGATTTTAGTAATTAATACTTTTTAAACGGAATGTACTAAATTGTAATCTATGAAAGTAAAAGTTGGTTTAGTTCAGGACAGTCCCGTTTTTTTTGACAAGGAAAAGAGTTTCGAAAAAGTAGAAACCTTAGCAGCAAAATATGCTCAAGAAGGTTGTCAATTACTCGTTTTTCCTGAATCATTTATCCCAGGATATCCCCGAGGATTTACATTTGGAGCTACCGTTGGAAGCAGATCTGCTGAAGGCAGGCAACTATACGCCACTTATTATGAAAATAGTGTGCTTTTAGAAGGCAAAGATTTGGATCGTCTAGAAAAGCTCTCGAAAAAACAAAACTTATACCTTGTTATTGGAATTACGGAAAGACAAGCAAACAATGGTAGTTTATATTGCGCTATGGCCTACATTTCGCCCACGGATGGTTTACTGGGTGTACATCGAAAAATTAAACCTACGGGTTCGGAACGTATTATATGGGCTGAGGCAGATGGGGAATCATTAGTAACGTATGACACAAAAATTGGTAAACTAGGAGGCCTCATTTGTTGGGAAAATTATATGCCGCTAGCACGCACAGCCATGTACCAAAAGGGGGTAGAAATCTATATAGCCCCAACAGCAGATTCTAGGCCTGCTTGGACTGCTACCATGCAGCATATTGCACTAGAAGGAAGGTGTTTTGTATTGGGGTGCAATCAATATTTTACAAAATCAATGTATCCAGAAGCATATCAGTTGTTAATCGAAGATGAAGCAGAGAATATCTGTCCCGGTGGAAGCATTATTGTGTCACCCATGGGTGAAATTATTGCAGGTCCCTTGTTCAATAAAGCAGGGGTTTTAACCGCTTCATTAGATTTAGAAGAAATCTTACCCAGCAAATTAGACTTTGATGCTAATGGACATTATACAAGACCCGATATCTTTGATTTTAAAGTACAAGGACAACCTGCCACCAAAAAAGAGAAGCTTCGTAGCCAAAGTACATGAAAGAAGAACCCAAAGCATATTATTTTAAAAATGATTCCGAATGGCGTACTTGGTTGCATGAAAACCATGCCTCTTCACCTGGCATTTATCTTATCTTTTATGCAGTAGCCCATGAAAAGGAGAGCATGCGTTGGGAAGAAGCAGTAAAAGTTGCCATCTGTTATGGTTGGATTGACAGCACGGTTAAAAGTTTGGGAGATGGCAAACGACGGCAATATTTTTGCGAACGGAAAACAAAAAGTGTCTGGAGCAAACTCAACAAAACATATATCAAAGATTTAAACAAGAAAGGATTAATGCACCCTAGTGGATTAGCCAAAATTAAAGCGGCTAAAAAGGATGGCTCATGGACTGCATTAGATGATGTAGAAAATGGCATAATCCCTAAAAACTTGAAGGAAGCTTTTGATGCAAACCCCGTTGCTTTTAAAAACTATCAAAACTTTTCTAGGAGTCAACGCAAGAGCTATTTATACTGGTTAAATCAAGCAAAACGACCTGCGACTCAAGAAAAAAGGATATCAGAAATAATAAAATATTGCGCTGCCAATATAAAAACCAGAGATGGTGGTAGATAAAATTAAAAACAAATAAAATGCAATTAAATAAAGGAATCTTACTGCTATGCTTATTCGCTATCATTAGTCTGCAGAGTCAGAATAATGCAAAACAAATTGAAACTACCGGTCCCTCGAAAGGCAGTCTCGTAGTGGTTGGAGGAGGTCGCGTTGGCGACGAAATCATCAAGGAATTCATCGCCTTGGCTGGTGGGAAAGATGCACCTATTGTAGTAATCCCCACTGCCGCGGGTAGGTCTTTGTATAACAAAGACGGTGGTTTTGTAAAAAGGCTCAGGGACTACGGTGCTACCCAGGTTAGTATGCTACATACCTATGATGCAAAAAAGGCGAATACGGAGGCATTTATAGCTCCATTAAAAAAAGCCAAAGGTGTTTGGTTTGGAGGAGGTAGACAATGGCGATTGGTAGATGCTTATGAAAACACAAAAACGAAGGAGGCTATTTGGGATGTTTTAAATAGAGGTGGTGTTGTAGGAGGCTCATCCGCTGGAGCAACAATTCTAGGGTCTTACCTAGCTAGGGGTGACACAAAAAACAATCAGATTATGATGGGAGATCATGAGGAAGGTTTTGGTTTCATCAAGAACATCGCTATAGACCAACATGTATTAGCAAGAAACAGGCAATTTGACATGTTCGATATTTTAAAAAAAAAGCCAGAATTATTAGGCATTGGTATCGATGAAAGTACGGCTGTTGTAGTGCAAGGAAACTCTTTTGAAGTTATTGGAAAAAGCAAAGTACTGATATACGATGGTACTTTTTGGTCTAGAGAAGGAAGTCGCTTGAAGAAACTACCTCAAAAGAACGCGCTCTTCTACTTTTTACAAAAAGGAGATCGATATGACTTAAAAGAGCGCAAGGTAATTCTCGATTAAAAATTAGTAGTTTAGTAGTCTTTAACAACCATCAATCTTTTCATATGAATATCAAAAAACAGTTATTTTCTGTCTTTCTTTTAGCACTTACATTTTCGGCATTTTCTCAAACGCATTCGGAAGCAAGAGATTTAGCCGCCATCCGTCATGAAGGCCTTCAGAATTCAAAAGCCTATGAAACGCTCAGTGAATTAACAGACGTGTATGGACAGCGTCTTACGGGGTCCAGGGAGTATTTGGCAGCGGCACAGTGGATGTCGGAAAAGATGAAAAATGTAGGACTTCAAAAAGTACATTTTGAAAATTACTGTGAGAATTGTAGAGGGTGGAGTGTTAACTCCTACAATGTAGAAATGATTGCTCCTAATTATATGCATATCATCGCATATCCAATGGCCATGGCCAAAAGCAGTAATGGCATTGTAGAGGCGGAAATTGTTCATATCAAAAGCATGCGCAATATGGATGCCATTAAAAAAGAATTTACTGGAAAATTAAACGGAAAAATAGTATTGCTTGGAAGCGAGCCTAAAATGGATGGGTTAACAGATACCGTATTAAAACGTTATTCGGAAAAAGAGCTTGAAAAATTAGAAGATAGACTGATTCCAAAAACCAACCAAACTCCCTTACCAGAGCTCATAAAATCTTGGGAAACTTCTGATAAATATGATCAACCTTTCTTAGAATTTGTGGAAAAGGAAGGTGGTATTGCAGTTCTAAGATCTTATGGAGGTTTACCAGGCGTTGTCCATATTGGAGGTACTTATTACTATCTAGAAAACGATTTTAAACCCTTGCCCTATTTTGCAATTGCACCCGAGCATTTTGGCAGAATGGTTAGAGCACTGCAACAAGGGGCTGCACCAAAAATAAAACTCAATTTAGATACCGAGTTTTACATGGAGCCAGAAAATAATGTGAATGTCATTGGAGAACTAACAGGTACAGATGCCAAGTTTAAATCAGAAATCCTATTAATTGGTGGGCATTTTGATTCCTGGCATACTGCTACAGGAGCTACAGACAATGCGGCAAGCGCAGTGGTTTTATTGGAAGCTTTACGCATCTTAAAAACAACTGGGCTATTACCTAAAAGAACTGTGCGCATAGGGCTTTGGGGAGGCGAAGAACAGGCATTTTTAGGATCTGTGGCCTATGCCAAAGAACATTACGGAGCCATGAATAAGCAACCCAATGCCGCATCTAAAAAAGTCACAGCCTATTTGAATTTGGATAACGGTGCTGGGGCAATTCGTGGAATTTATTTACAGAGTAATGAATTTGCGAAGCCAACTTTCAAAGAAGCTTTTATAGCACTTAACGGCTTAAGTGAAGGAACGCTGACTATTGAAAATACCTTATCCACAGATCATGAAACCTTTGATCATTATAACATTCCGGCTTTTCAATTTATACAAGACGGCTTAAGTTATGGAAGCATTACGCATCATACCAATTTGGACTTTATAGAATACGTGCCAAAAGAAGATTTGATGAAGAATGCCGTTATTTTGGCGTGGACCATTCATAAGTTGGCCAACAACAAGGAAATGGTTCCTAGAAAAAAGAAATAGCATTTTAATAGTTATAGCTTCTCTTTAAAAATTCTTACTTTCGGTTGACTTAAAACCGAAAATCATGTACAGACTTCTATTTGGAATACTCTTGAGTATCTTCCTTCTTCATCCGCTAGTAGCACAAGAAAAAAAAGACAAGAAATGGGATGTTTCCAATCCCGGTGATTCTTTCAATTATAAAGAACATCAATTTACCACTAACGAAGGTACTTGGATGAATCTAGATGTAAGTCCTAATGGTAAAACAGTTGTATTTGATTTGCTAGGTGACATTTATAGTATGCCCATTACTGGCGGAAAAGCCAAAGTTTTGAGAGCAGGTATTCCTTTTGAAGTGCAACCGCGTTTTAGTCCTGATGGAAGTAAAATATCATTTACAAGTGATGCAGGAGGAGGTGATAATATCTGGATTATGAATGTAGATGGTAGTAATCCAAAACAAGTAAGTAAAGAAACTTTTAGACTTCTTAACAATCCTGTTTGGACCGCTGACGGAAACTTTCTGCTTGCCAGAAAACATTTTACCTCTCAACGTTCCTTAGGTGCAGGTGAGATATGGCAATACCATATCACAGGGGGCTCTGGAATACAAATCACCAAAAGAAAAAACGATCAGCAAGATGTAAACGAACCTTCTATTTCTCCCGATGGAAAGTATTTATATTATAGTGAAGATGTTTATTCTGGTGGTTTTTTTCAATATAATAAAGATCCGAATAAGCAGATTTACGTTATAAAACGCTATGATTTTGAAACTGGAAAGACCATTAGCATTACAGGAGGTCCGGGAGGAGCAGCGCGTCCACAAATTTCTAGAGATGGAAAAAAACTAGCTTTTGTAAAACGTGTTCGTACCAAAACAGTTTTGTTTATACACGATTTAGAAACTGGTGAAGAATGGCCTCTGTATGATGCATTAAATAAAGACCAACAAGAAGCCTGGGCTATTTTTGGAGTATATCCCAACTTTAGTTGGATGCCTAACGATACAGAACTTGTGTTTTGGTCAGCAGGTAAAATCCAAAAAATAAATATTAGTACACTAGCCGTTACCAACATTCCTTTTACGGTAGATGCAAAAATAAAAATTGCGGATCGTGTACATTTTGATTCCCCTGTAGCACCGTCAGAATTTACATCTAAGGTTATACGGCAAACGGTAACTTCGCCCGATAAGAAAACAGTAGTATTTAGTTCACTGGGACATTTATGGAGCAAAAGATTGCCCAATGGAAAGCCAAAACGGCTGAGTGCGGATACTGATTTGGAATTTGAACCTTCTTTTTCCCCTGATGGAAAAAATATTGTCTACGTTACTTGGAACGATGAAAACTTAGGAACCATACGCACAATTCCTAGTAACGGAGGTACTTCAACAGTGCTCACCAAAGAAAAAGGAATATATAGAACTCCGGTGTATGCCTCTTCAGGAAATGCTATTGCGTATCGCAAAGAAGGTGGAAACTTAGATCAGGGAAGAACCTTTGGTAAAAAAACTGGTATTTATACAATGACTGCCTCTGGAAATGGAGTAAAGCAGCTAACACAAGAAGGAGAATATCCTATTTTCACCAAAGATGGAAACCGAATTTTTTATCAAACTGGCGGCACCTATTTTGGAAACCTTACCAAAAGTCTTCATTCTGTAGACCTCAACGGAAAGGATAAACGTACACATGTAAAGTCTAAGTATGCAAATAGACTAGTTCCTAGTCCGGATAATCAATGGATCGCTTTTACCAATTTACACAAGGCATATGTAGCTCCCTTGGTTATGAATGGAAAAGAAATTAATCTAGATAACAAATCCAAGACGGTTCCCGTATCTCAAATAGCAAAGGATGCAGGTATTAGCTTGCACTGGTCCAAAGACAGTAAAACTATTTTTTGGACCTTAGGCGATGAATATTTTGCCAACGATCTGGAAGACCGTTTCACTTTTTTACCCAATTCTACAGATAAGATTGCAAAAATGGATTCTGTAGGAATTAAGATGAATCTTCAAGTACCTACGCATATTCCAAAGGGAAAAATTGCTTTTACCAACGCTCGTATTATCACCATGGAAGGCGATAGGGTCATCGAAAATGGAAGCATCCTAATTAATGGAAATAAAATTGAAGCTTTAGGCTCAGCAACAGAAATCAGTATTCCTAAAGATGCTAAAGTATATGATGTAAGCGGAAAAACCATTATGCCAGGAATTGTAGATGCCCATGCACATATTGGAGGTTTTCGGTACGGCTTAGCAACTCAGAAGCACTGGCAATTATATGCAAATTTGGCCTTCGGTGTTACAACCGCGCACGATCCTTCAGCAAATACGGAATCCATTTTCACCCTTTCTGAACTTATTAAAAGTGGAGAAATGGTTGGCCCCCGTTTGTACTCCACTGGGATTATTTTATACGGCGCTGATGGAGATTTTAAGGCTGTTGTAAATAATTTAGAGGATGCCAGATCTGCTATTAGAAGAACCAAAGCCTTTGGTGCTAAATCTGTAAAGAGCTACAACCAACCCAGACGAGATCAAAGACAACAAGTAATGCAAGCAGCCAAGGAATTAGGCATCAATGTAGTCCCTGAAGGAGGCTCTACCTTTTATCACAATATGTCTATGCTTATGGATGGTCATACGGGAATAGAGCATAATATTCCTGTAGCGCCTGTTTATAAGGATGTACTAGAACTATGGAAAACTAGCAAGTCTGGATATACACCTACCCTCATTGTCAACTATGGCGGAATGAACGGTGAGTACTATTTCTATCAGAAAGACAATGTATGGGAAAACAAACGCTTACTACAATATACGCCCCGAGCAATTGTAGATGCCAGAGCTAGACATAGAACCATGGTTCCAGATGAAGAATATGAAAACGGCCATATGTTGGTGTCAAGAACCGCTACTGCACTTACCAATGAAGGGGTAAAAGTAAATTTAGGAGCTCACGGACAATTACAAGGTCTCGGCGCACACTGGGAGTTATGGCTATTGAGTCATGGTGGCATGACCAATATGCAGGCATTAAGAGCGGCAACTGTAAACGGAGCAGAATACATAGGGGCAGGAAAAGAAATTGGTTCTTTAAAAGAAGGAAAGCTAGCAGATTTAATAGTATTGGATGCCAATCCGCTAGAAAATATTAGAAACACAGAATCCGTTCGTTACACCATGGTGAATGGAAGACTCTTTGACGCAGCAACTATGAACGAAATTGGGAATACGTCTAAGGAACGTACAAAGTTTTGGTGGGAGCAAACAAAATACAATGGTGCTTTTCCCTGGCATGAAGAAGCGCAAAGTTTTACACGTCCAGGATGTGGTTGTCATATAGGACATCAATAAATTGATAAAAAAGCCAGAGCATTCAAGGTTCTGGCTTTTTTATATTGGACTAAAATCTGCAAATACTCAAATTACACAATTGTAATTTTAATCTTACCTTTGAGTTAAGCCTTATACATGTACTAAGCAAGCGTGTTTTCGTTCTTGGTTACTTGTATAGCGCGGTTGCTATGTCAAAATTACCCAAGAAGAATCAATTTTTAGACCTATCGGACTACGGACGTCCCATGGCTCGGATGATTGCCAGATCCCTCAAAAACACTTCCTTTACTCCCATCCATGTCACCATAAGTTTTATTATTGCTGGAATGTTGGCCATTCTATGTATTTTAAACGGGTATTACTTGGCCACCGCATTCTTCTTAATTTTAAAGTCAATTTTAGATGCAGCAGATGGAGAATTAGCGCGCCTAAAAAACACACCTTCTTATACTGGTCGGTACCTAGATTCCGTTTCTGACATCATTCTAAACCTTCTTATTTTAGTTACCATATGGTATGTTACTGAAGGAGCAATCTCCTATACACTTATTGCATTTTTTGGTTTGCAATTGCAGGGCACCCTCTACAACTATTATTATGTAATACTTAGAAATAAGTATAATGGAGACACTACCAGTCGTATTTTTGAGGGTAGTCCGCCTACGGCAATGAAAGGTGAAAAGCAGCGTAATGTCAATATTCTTTTTAGTGTGTATTATTTCTGTTATGGAATCTTTGACAAGATCATCTATTGGTTAGATAGCAATGCCGCCAGCAATCAACATTTTCCCAAATGGTTTATGACTGCGGTATCTACGTTTGGGTTGGGCTTTCAACTACTTATCATTGGAGTAATGCTCAGCTTGCATTTAGCACATTATATTATCCCATTTTTCATTGGCTATTCTGCTTTTATTCTCGTTTTTATTGGAATAAGAAGATTGATAAATCAGTAATTATAAGTATTTTAGAACGTCTAAAAAGCGATTCCATAATTTGCTATTTTTATGAAGTATTCCCTTTTTTTCATGCTCTCTATTTTGGTACTTGGCGCTTGTACCAAGTCAGAGAAAGCTCAATTCGATATCGTAATTGAAAATGGCAATGTAATTGATCTGGTAACTGGGAATATGGAGGTACAAACCCTTTGTATTACTGATGGAAAAATTATAAAAGTTATAACCAACGAAGACGCTATGGATTATGAATCCAAGCAGATCGTAGATGCTAAAAATACTTTTTTACTTCCTGGGTTCTGGGACAATCATGTGCATTTTAGAGGGGGAGATAGCCTTATAAAGGCCAATAAAGAATTTCTAAAACTGTTTATTGTCAATGGCATTACCACCGTCCGTGATGCAGGAGGCGATTTAACTTCTTCTGTCCTAGAATGGCAGCAACACATCTCTGACAAACGCTTAGTAGGACCAAATATATTTACTTCTGGTCCTAAAATAGATGGCCCCAATGGCACTTGGGCGGGGTCCTTGGCGGTAGAGAGCAACAATGATATTGTAAAAGCCCTCGATTCCTTGCAAACACTTAAAACTGATTTTGTAAAACTGTACGATAGTAGAATTTCGGGTGAAGCTTATTTGCAAACCTTAAGAATGGCTAGTAGAAGGCAATTAATCATTTCTGGTCATATGCCATTTACCGTGGAACTAAACCAAACAGTAGATGCGGGTATAGATGCCATAGAGCATCTTTATTATGTAATGAAGGGTTGCGCTGCTAATGAAAAGGAGGTCACTCAAAAACTCCTTGATAAGGAAATTGGTTTTTGGGAGGCAATGCCTATGCTTTTGAAAAATTACCAAGATAGTACGGCGCAAGAAACTTTCACTCTTTTAAAGCAACAAAACGTGTTCGTAGTCCCCACACTGCATATCGGAAAAACATTGAGCTATTTGGATGAAGTAGATCATTCAAAAGATCCATATTTAAAATATATGAGCCCAGGTATTCTTGCCACTTATGAAGGAAGAATTAATAGGGCTATGAACTCATCTGAAAAAGCCATTGCTGATAGAAAAGCGTTGGATGCTTTTTTTGGAACCCTAACCAAATCTTTAAATGATGCGGGGGTATCTCTCTTAGCCGGATCTGATAGTGGAGCCTATAATTCATTTACCTATCCAGGTATATCACTACACAAGGAATTAGAAGCTTTGGTAGCTAGCGGAATTTCACCCTTAGATGCACTGCGTGCATCGGCCTATAATGGTCCTATTTTTTTGCAGAAACCCAACTATGGCACTCTTTCGGAGGGAAACATTGCAGATATTGTTTTGCTCGAGGCAAATCCGTTGGAAGACATTAAAAACACCCAAAATATTAGAGCTGTTATTACAAAAAATACAGTTCATGCCAATACCCAATTAAAACTGCTTCTGACATCAGTTTTGACAGAAATTAATAATTCTTTTAAATAATCTATAAATGAAAAGAGCATTCCTTCTTATCACCGCATTGATTGTTATTTCATGCAGTTCATCTCAGGAAAAAATAAGTGCTACGGCTACCTTAATCACAGATGTTCATATTATAGATGTCCGCAATGGAACAATCCAAGAGAATAGACAGGTAGTTATTGATTCTGGAAAAATAAAAAGCATTACTGAAACGGTTTCTAATCCGGAAGGGTATACGAATATCATTTCTGGCAAGGGAAACTATTTAATGCCTGGTTTAGCCGAAATGCATGCCCATATACCCTCCCCAAATACTAGTCAGGAACGCATTGAAGAAACTTTGTTTCTATATCTTTCTAATGGTATTACCACCGTAAGAGGTATGTTAGGGCATCCATCACATCTGGTGTTGAGAGAAAAAGCACAATCTGGAGAGTTACTAAGCCCACGTATTTTTACTTCAAGCCCCTCTTTAAATGGAAATTCAATCAAAACAAATGAGGAAGCTATTGCCAAAGTTACTGCCTACCAAAAAGCAGGCTACGATTTTCTCAAAATACATCCTGGAATTCAAAAAGAGGTCTTTGATACTGCTGTAAAAACAGCTAATGAGGTTGAAATTTCCTTCGCTGGACATGTACCCGTAGCTGTAGGAATTAAACATGCTCTAGAAAGCAAATATGCATCTATTGACCATGTAGATGGGTTTTTAGAAGGTTTGGTTCCTGCATCAGAAAATGTCAATCCATTAGAAAATGGTTTTTTTGGGTTTAACTTCACCCCCCTTGCCGATACTTCCAACATAGATGCTCTTGTGCAGCTTGCAAAAGAAAATGAAGTGTGGATTGTGGCTACTCAAAGTTTATACGAACGTTGGTTTGCCCCTGTTGATGCAGATACATTATTAGCGGCTCCTGAAATGAAATATATGCCTGCCAGTACGTTGAAAAATTGGAAAGAACGAAAAAATGAATATACAGGCCCCGAAGCCAATTTTAATGTGGTTCAATGGGAGAAATTTATAAGCATTCGAAAAGAACTCATCCTAAAACTACAAGAAAACGGGCACGGAATGTTACTGGGGTCAGATGCTCCTCAACTATTTAATGTCCCTGGGTTCTCCATTCATCATGAAATTCAAGGAATGGCAAGAGCGGGACTTACATCTTTGCAAATAATACAATCGGGAACTATCCATCCGGCTACTTATTTTGAAATGGAAGATGTTTTCGGAGAAGTAAAAGAAGGAATGGTAGCGGATATGATTTTACTAAATGGCAATCCCTTGGAAGACCTAGAAGCCTTAAAAAAAATTACTGGTGTTTTAGTGAAAGGCACTTGGCTGTCTAAAGAAGCCATAGACAAAAAATTAGCAGAAATAGCAACCCACGCGGCCGTGCAATAATCCAATCCTATGAAAAATCTATTCCTTGGTATATTTTCTTTTTTATCATTCATTAGCTACGCCCAAACACTACTAGTGCCAGATCGTGTATTTGATGGAGAAATCATGCATTCCAATTGGGCAGTACTGGTCAAGGGAAATAGTATTGCGTACGCTGGACCAAGAGCAAAACTAAATACGGAAGCAGGCATTACGACCATAAATCTTCCAGGGACAACGCTAATGCCTGGTATTATTGAAGGACATTCTCATTTGTTGTTACACCCCTATAACGAAACTAATTGGAATGATCAGGTACTAAAAGAATCTCCTGTAGAGCGCGCTATAAGAGGAACGGTACATGCCAAAAATTCATTAATGGCAGGAGTTACCACCATGCGCGATTTAGGTGCCGAGGGAGCGGGGTATACAGATGTATATTTAAAAAAAACTATTGAAGAAGGCATTATACCGGGACCACGCTTGTTGGTAGCTGGCCCCGCCATTGTAGCAACAGGAGCATACGGACCAAAGGGTTTTCATGATGGTGTACGCGTACCATTAGGTGCAGAAGCCGCTAGCGGAACGGATGAAGTAATTAAAACCGTTCGGAGGCAATTAGGTAATGGCGCTGATTTCATTAAAATCTATGCAGATTACCGATGGGGAAAAGGAGAACCATCGCAACCCACATTTTTGCTAAGTGAAATTGAAGCAATGCATGCAACAGCAACCAGTGCCGGAAGATACATTGTAGCGCATGCAAGCACCCCTGAGGGAATGAAGCGCGCTATTTTAGGGGGAGCAGAAACCATAGAACATGGTGATGGAGGCACATTGGAAGTGTTTCAATTAATGAAAGAAAAAGGAGTGGCTCTCTGCCCTACCCTGGCTGCAGGGGACGCCATATCTCAATACGATGGCTGGAAAGCAGGTTCCTTGCCAGAGCCCGCTAGAATTCAAAAAAAGAAAGCTTCTTTTCAATTAGCCCTCAAAGCAGGAGTAACGATTGCTTTTGGAGGAGATGTTGGTGTGTTTACTCATGGTGAAAATTATAGAGAATTAGAGTTGATGGTTGCCTACGGTATGAAACCATTAGCCGCTTTAAAAGCTGCCACTTCCATTAATGCCCAAATTTTTCATTTGGAACATCTAGGACAACTAAAAGAAGGTTTTTTAGCAGATATCATTGCAGTAAAAGGAAATCCAGTAGAAACAATTTCAACCATGAGAAACGTATCTTTTGTAATGAAAGATGGTGTTGTTTACAAAAATGACTAATTCAGAAGAACAAACATATTGGACCCAACGATATAAAGAAGAACGCACGGGTTGGGATATTGGAGCCCCTTCTGCCCCACTGAAAACTTATATTGACCAGCTAGAAGATAAAAATATATCTATCCTACTACCAGGTGCTGGTAATGCCTATGAAGCTGAGTATTTATTTGAACTGGGTTTTAAAAATACCTATGTGATGGATATTTCCGAGTTTCCATTAAAGCAGTTTCAAAAAAGAAATCCCGAAGTTGATGCTTCGCGCTTGCTCCATGAAAATTTTTTTGATCATCAGAAACAATATGACCTGATATTGGAACAAACCTTTTTTTGTTCCTTTGTTCCCCTAGATGAAAATAGAAATGCTTACGCAAAACAAATGGCCAACTTATTAAAAAAGAATGGCAAATTAGTTGGTCTGTGGTTTGATATTCCCTTAACTGGAGATCTGGAAAAAAGACCTTTTGGAGGAAATAAGGAACTCTATTTAAAATACCTATCGCCCTTTTTAAAGGTGAAAATTTTTGAACAATGTTACAACTCTATACCACCAAGAATGGGCAGCGAATTGTTCGGAATATTTCATAAAAAATAACTTAGTTCTTCATTCCTATTTTAATCCCTAGACGATCACTTTTAGACAAGTATTGTTGTGCTATTCTATCTTCTGGTGTTCTATCAAATAAGTATAAGAACAATAAGAAAAACCATTCCAAAGGTTTCATTAGGAAATATATAAGATCTGAAATCCATTTTATCTCAAACAACTCATAGTATTTATGAATTACATTTCCTACTCTGTTGTATTGTCCGCGAATAAACCTATGCTGTTTAGGAAAATGTTCTTGCACCCACTCTTCAAAAGCATTGGAAACAAGTAACTGACGGTTACAGATAATGAAGGCTTTATTCCGTATACCTAACCGTTGCGGATGAACCACATGCTCATGTCCGTTTGCAGCAACCGAACATAAATAATGACCTCCGCACTGTACATTTTCACATAAGTGATCTAATTCAGAAAAGCCATGCTTATAGGTTTGAGTGAAGGCTTGAATTACAGAATTTGGTTTCTGACCAAAAAGTAACAATATGGCGGTAAGAAGAAAAACTAGCGGTAGACATGCCACTAATAGTAATGGAAATTTAACTATTGGTACCGCAGTTAGTAGCTTCCAAGCGTACAAGGTTGGTATGGCATCTAAGTTATAAGTATTCTCATGTAGTTCGTTGAGTAGCTGATATTGATTTAGAAAAAGATAGCTTGTAAAAAGCAATATAATGGGCGCGTTCCCGATGATCCAAAGAGGTTCAATTAGCTGAAAGGCAATCACAATATTTAACACAATTCCAATAAGAAGTAGGGCGTTGACAATTACTTCCAACAGTGGAGGCGCCAATCTTCTCCGATAGCTTACATATAAGAATGCAATAATGCATAAGGCAATCCAGCAATAGATGGTTAGTCTATGTTCTGGAGCGAATACAGCACTATCTGTACAGCAGTCGTTTTCCATTCTAAAATCAAAAGTAGCTAGAAAGAAAATTGGAAATACCAGTACACTTATGAACTCCAAAATTCTGGATAAAATCCGAGGAAACAACCTCTTCTTAAAGGCTATCACTCGTATCAAATCAATAAGAGTTAATACCGCTGGTAAAAAAAATAATGTGAAAAATATCTCCATTGAATATATGCTTAGGAATAGCACTGTTAAATTAGAGTTTTATAATCACTATATCCGGTGGTGGTGCTTCATATTTTTACAAAGGGTTGTAAGATGTCACTTCTAAAACATCTGAGTTGAAATCTACATATTGATAGAGCACCGTATCTTCTTTATCAAATTTACCATCTTTATTAGTGTCTTCCATACTTCTGAAATACAATCTGTTGTTTACGGGAATCACTTTAAAATCGATTAATTCGTGATAAGCACCTGTTAACTTTGTAAAAGAAGTTCCATCAATCTTACTCATATATAATGTTTCCACATCATCACCATTCAATTTATGGTCTCCGTTGGTATCCTCATCTAATATCTTATACACTAAATATTGCTTTTTATTTGTATTGAAAACGTCTCGTAAAAAAGTGATAGATTGAATTTGAACTATTTGATCTGTAAGTGGTTTTAGCACATCTGAATCTAAGTGCTGAAATTTTAAGTTGTGAAGATTCCCAGAAATTTCATCTCTACGATAGCCAGAAACAGAAAAACTTCCCCCACTTCCGCTGTAAGAACCAAAAACGTTTTTTCGAGAACCTGTTCCATATATTTTATAACTCCCTACCGGATGGATTAAATAAGCTGTACTATCTATATACATAGGGATATCTGCAATATCTATTAAAGTGGTGTCTTTTTTTAGTTCTGTCTTCGTTTCATCACCATTTCTAGGGTATATTACTTTTGTTCTATTTCCAGAGTTACAAGAGATGAATAGCAAAAAAATACTGCTAAGGAATATTACATTTTTCATGGATGTATTTTTTAGTTTTTCAAATATCCTAATAGCCCTTCGTTTAAAAAAGTTACAATTGGTGAAGTAGTCGTTTCAATGAGGGAATGAATTCAATGAAATAGTTAAGTCGACCTATTTTACTTTCTCCCAATAAGACCTATTCACAAATTTCATTTTCAGGGCTCTTTTTGTGATAAAAAGCAAGCTTCCGTTAACAACTTTTTAAGATTTCTTCCTAAAGATTTCTTTACCTTTAAGCGACTAATAAACTTACTCAACGACCAATGAAAAGAATACTTACTTTCGTGGCGCTTTGCGCTGCTCTTTCCTTAACAGCACAAGAATTTAAAATGGACCTTGTCCAGGACCTAAAACCTCGCAATATTGGCCCTGGTGGCATGAGTGGGAGGGTCACTTCCATCGATGTTGTGCATTCAAACCCTGAAGTGATGTACGCTGGCACAGCTTCTGGAGGGCTGTGGAAATCTACTTCTGGCGGTATCAAATGGGAACCCATTTTTGAAAAAGAGGTAACTGCTTCTGTTGGAGCGGTAGCCATACAACAATCCAATCCTTCTGTCCTATGGGTAGGCACTGGAGAAGGCAATCCGAGAAATAGTCTTAACGGCGGTTATGGCATTTATAAATCTTTGGATGGAGGTAAAAATTGGAAAGCCATGGGCTTAGAAAAAACCCGTCATATTCATAGAATTGTAATAGATCCGAGTGATCCAAATACGGTATACGTGGGCGCTATCGGTTCTCCTTGGGGTGAGCATCCAGAACGAGGTGTTTTCAAAACCACTAATGGAGGAGAAAGCTGGGAAAAAATACTTTTTGCCAATAATAAAACTGGGGTAGCAGACTTGGTAATGGACCCTACCAATCCAAATAAGTTAATAGCTGCTTTGTGGGAACATAAAAGAGATCCATGGTTTTTTAAATCTGGTGGAAAGGGAAGTGGTTTACATATAACGCATGACGGTGGCAAAACTTGGAAAAAGCTTACTGAAAAAGAAGGTTTACCCAAAGGAGAACTTGGACGTATTGGGGTTGCCATAGCACCTAATAAGCCAAATATTATATATGCCTTGATTGAAGCAAAAAAGAACGCTTTATACAAATCTGAAGATGGTGGGTTTAAATGGAAAAAAGTGAATGATAAGCCTGGTATAGGGAATCGGCCTTTTTATTATTCTGAAATATATGTAGATCCTCAGAATGAAAATAGAGTTTTCTCTGTATTCACCTATGTAAATGTATCTGAAGATGGTGGTAAAAGTTTTAAACAGTTAATGCCTGCCTACGGTGTCAATAATGGGGTACACCCAGATCATCATGCTTGGTGGATACATCCAAAAAACGGTCAGTTTATGATTGATGGGAATGATGGTGGACTCAACATCACTAAAGATGGAGGAAAATCTTGGCGTTTTATTGGAAATATCCCAGTAGCGCAATTTTACCATATCAGTGTAGATAATGAATACCCATACAACGTCTATGGCGGAATGCAAGATAACGGCTCTTGGAGAGGTCCCGCGTACGTATGGAAGACACAAGGCATACGAAATAGTTATTGGCAAGAAATTGCATTTGGAGATGGTTTTGATGTTGTTCCAGACAAGGATGATTCGCAGTACGGATACGCCATGAGTCAACAAGGTTTTGTATCTCGTTACGATTGGAAAACAGGAAATAACTACCTAGTTCGTCCCACACCTCCAGATGCGGTTACCAAATTACGTTTTAATTGGAACGCTGGCATTGGACAAGATCCCTTTGATAATAGCACCGTATACTTTGGTAGTCAGTTTGTACATAAAAGCTCAGACAAAGGACTTACTTGGAAAGTAATCTCGCCCGATTTAACATCTAATGATCCCGAGAAGCAAAAACAAAGTGAAAGCGGAGGCCTCACTATGGACGCAACGGGCGCAGAAAACCATTGTACTATATTGGTAATTGAGCCATCTACTTTAGAGAAAGATATGCTATGGGTAGGCACTGATGATGGGCGTGTGCATATTACCCAAAACGGCGGAGGGAGCTGGACAGAAGTTACTCAGAACATTAAAGGACTTCCAAAGGGCAGTTGGATACCACAGATAAAAGCTTCCAATAAGAACAAAGGAGAAGCCTTACTGATTGCAAATGACTACCGCAGATTTAACTATACGCCTTATGCTTATAGAACCAAAAATTATGGAAAAACATGGGAACGTATTGTAGATGGTAATGATGTAGAAAGTTACACGCTTTCTATTGTGGAAGATCCTGAGAATAGCAATCTTTTATTTTTAGGAACAGATGATGGTCTCTATGCATCCTTCAATGCAGGTTCAAAATGGCAAAAATGGACCGAAGGTTTTCCAACAGTTTCTACCAAGGATCTTGTAATACAAGAAAGAGAGCACGATTTGGTAATTGGCACTTTTGGCAGGGCCGCCTGGGTTATGGACGACATTAGACCACTGCGCGCCATAGCAACAGATCCAACCGTATTGAATAAAGAGATTGCATTATTTACCCCTCCTACAGCCTATCAGGCAGCGTATCAGCAACCCACCGGAAGTAGGTTTGGTGGCGATGCTTTATACAATGCTGAAAACAAAAAGTATGGAGCCATGCTTACGTACTATCTAAAAAAAGGCCTCAAGAAAGAACCATCCAAAGAAAAGAAGGCTGATGATGCAAAAGAGGAGGCTATGAAAGATGCTAAAAAGAACAAAAAGGATTCAATTTCCTTTGAATTCTATGATGGTGATCGGCTCATTCGGACTTTAAAATATAAAACACCCGAAAAGGCAGGGTTCCATAGAATATTTTGGAACATGGATGAAAAAGGACCCGATCGTCCAGCCCGAAAAATAAGCAAACGAAAGAACGAACGTGGTGGAATTGAAGTAAAGCCTGGAACTTATACAGTTAAAATGCGCTTCGAAGAACTTACCGAGGAAACCACGGTTCAAGTAAAATCCGATCCAAGATTGGATGTTTCATCAGCTTCCATTAATGAAGTGTATGACATGGCTAAAAAAGTGCAGCACTTTACGCAAACAGCAGCAGACGCGGTAAAACAATTGGTAGAGAGTAAAAATATTGCTAACAAATACCAAAAAGAACTGAAGGAACTAGATAAAGAAAAGTACAAGGATCAGATAAAAAATTCCAAGGACATTGTAAAAAAGATCGATTCTGTCGTAGCCTTGTACATTGGAAAAGTAGACAAACGTCAAGGAATTACTAGAAATCCAGAAATTACGGTAATGCAACGTTTAGGTCTTGCAGGTGGCTATATTGAATCTCGTAAAACAGGTGTTACAGCTACTGAAAAGAAGCTACTTGGTTTTGCCGAAGAGGAATTAAAAAAGGCCTTAGGAAGTACCAACCAATTCTTTGCTGAAGAGTGGAAAACTTATAAGGAAACGATTACGAAACTAGAAGTTTCCCCTTTTAAGGAAACCAAAACTTTTAGTTTAGAATAGTCGATAATAATTATAGTTACTTCGCAATACCATGATATTAAAATATATAAACAAAACACTTATGAAAAAATGTATGTTATTCCTTGCACTGCTACTTATCTGGGGTTGTAAGAATGAAAAAGTAGAAAAAGAACCTACCATTGCCGATACCTTAGAAACGTATACCATTGAACAAATGATGGATAATGAGGCGATTGGAGGGGGAAGCTTTTCGCCAGATAAGTCAAAACTCCTAATATCTAGCAATCGTTCTGGAATTTACAATATGTATACAGTTGCAACAGAGGGGGGAGAATATATACCAGAATCTGCCTCTGATAGTGCATCAGTATTCTCCGTTTCTTATTTCCCAAAAGATGAACGAATCTTATTTAGAATGGATAATAACGGAGACGAAATTTTTCATCTTTTTGTTAAAAATACGGATGGTAGTATTCAAGAATTAACACCAGATAAAGGAGCAAGAGCTTCCTTTTATGGTTGGTCTCAAGACGATCAAAGTTTTTTCTACGGTTCTAACAAAAGAGATAATCGTTATGTAGATTTATATGAAATGAATATAGAAACAATGAAATCTCGTCTGTTATATCAAAATAACGAGGGCTATGATTTTAATGGAATTTCTAGAGATAAAAATACCATTGCATTGCTGAAATCTATTAATACAAATGATACTGATTTGTTCCTTTACGATTTAAAGACCAAAAAACGAACCCAAGTGAATGAAAAACAAAGTAGCAATTCTGCCGAAGACTTTTCTCCAGATAGCAAATCGCTGTATTATACTACGGACGATGGTTCTGAATTCTCGTACTTAATGAAATACAATATAGCCGATGGAAGCCGAGAAAAAGTAATGGAAAAGTACTGGGATATTATGGGTAGCTATTTTACAGATCAAGGGAGTTATATGGTTACTTTCATTAACGAAGATGCCAAAAATGTAATCGAAGTAATGGATACGAAGACAGGAAAAAATATTGATCTTCCCATCCTAGAAAATGCAAGCATTACCAATGTAGGTTTTTCCAAAGATGAAAAAATGATGCGTTTTTATGCAGGAGGTTCCCATACACCATCCAATCTATATGTCTATGATTTGGAATCTAAAACACAACGACAATTAAGCAATGTACTGAATGATGAAATCAAAGCAGAAGACTTAGTAACAGCAGAAGTTGTGCGCTACAAATCTTTTGATGGTATAGAAATTCCAGCAATTTATTACAAGCCTCATCAAGCAAGTGCAGAGAATAAGGTACCTGCATTGGTATGGGTCCACGGAGGGCCTGGAGGACAATCTCGTCAAAATTTTAGCTCTTTTATTCAATATATGGTAAATCATGGATATGCGGTTTTGGCAGTAAACAATAGAGGAAGTAGTGGATACGGTAAAACCTTTTACCAAATGGACGATTTAAATCATGGAGACAAGGATTTGAAAGACTGCGTAGAAGGAAAAAATTGGTTAGCCTCCCAAGATGAAATCGATGGAGATAAAATCGGTATCATTGGTGGTTCTTATGGAGGTTATATGACCATGGCAGCGCTTACCTATGCCCCTGATGAATTTGCTGTAGGAGTGAATCTGTTTGGCGTTACGAATTGGATTAGAACACTTAGAAGTATTCCACCATGGTGGGAGTCTTTCAAAGATGCATTGTATTTAGAATTGGGAGACCCAAATAGTGCTGACTCCGTCAGGTTAAGAGAAATATCCCCCTTGTTTCACACAGACAAGGTTACCAAACCTTTAATCGTATTACAAGGTGCTAAGGATCCCAGAGTTTTACAGGTAGAATCGGACGAAATTGTAGCTGGTGTTCGTAAAAATGGTGTCCCCGTGGAATATGTATTATTTGAAGATGAAGGGCATGGTTTTGTTAAAAAAGAAAATCAAATCGAAGCATACAGCAGAGTCTTGTCATTTTTAGATGTCTATTTAAAGAAAGATAAAGGAACACCTATAAAAGATGGGGTTTCTACAGAAGAAGTAGAAAGTAAGCCCTAATATATAATTTCTAAGGATATAGAATGAAAAAGATGATTTGGTGGTGTCTCTTGACACCTATTTTAGTAGCAAATGCCCAGGATACAGGAGAGGATGAGTTTGGTGCATGGTATATGTATTTTGGAACCAATCAAGTGTCCAATAAATTAAGCATCCATACGGAGGCACAGTTTAGGTACTATGAAACCTTTGGTAATTTTAATCAATTGCTATTACGAACTGGACTTAATTATCATTTAAATCCGAATGCCATTGTTACCCTTGGATATGGGTATATTGATACAGATCCAAGTTTTGAGGAAATGGGATTGGCAGATGCTTCTTTTGCAGGGAATGAAATTCTTGAGCACCGAATTTTTCAACAATTTATTCTAAAGAATAAGGTGGGAAAGGTTCTTTTTGAACACCGCTATAGACTCGAACAGCGCTTTATAAACAATAAAGGATTGGCTAGTTTAGGAGCGAATCTAAAGGACACCCAACACCGTGCCAGATATCGTTTGCAACTTACGCTACCATTATCTGATACCTTTTTTGTGAACGTATATGATGAAGTTTTCCTAAACTTACAAGATTCGGTCTTTGGCCAAAATAGATTGTATATGGCCCTAGGAGCTAAACTGTCTGGAAATACCAGCGTGCAACTAGGGTACCTTAAAAATCACTTTAATCAAATAAATTTTGATCGTTTACAGATAGGTGTGTTTATTAATACCGACCTAAGGAAAAGTGATACCACTACTCCTTAATAAAAAAACATATGGGTCTTCAGAAACTGACATTTAAAAATAAAGAAGGGCAAACGCTGGTAGGAAGATTAGAATTACCTGCAGATCGTTATCCGCATAATTTCGCAGTTTTTGCGCATTGCTTTACCTGCAATAAAAACTTACTAGCCGTAAAAAATATAGGAAAGGCGCTTACCGCTCATGGTTTTGGTGTCTTACGTTTTGATTTTACTGGTCTGGGTGAAAGTGAAGGAGACTTTGCAGATACCAATTTCTCTGGCAACGTCGCAGATTTGGTAGCAGCAGCGAATTATTTAAAAGAAAACTACCAAGCCCCCACATTAATTGTTGGGCATTCATTAGGAGGTGCCGCAGTAATTTATGCAGCTTCAGAAATACCATCTATACGAGCTGTTGCTACTATAGGTGCACCCTCTAACCCTGTACATGTAAAACATTTACTAAAAAGTGGTTTAGATGAAATTTCAACCACTGGAAAAGCAGTGATTAATCTTAGTGGGCGCGACTTTACTATAAAAAAGCAATTTTTAGATGATTTGGAAACCAAGTCACTACCGGAAACTGTAAAGAATTTACGAAAACCATTACTCATTCTACATTCACCTCAGGATACTACCGTTGGTATTAAGAATGCCGAAGAAATTTATATTGCCGCGCATCACCCCAAAAGCTTTGTTTCCTTAGATAATGCAGATCATTTGCTTTCTAAGAAAGAAGATTCTCAATATACGGGGAAGGTAATTGCTGGTTGGGCACAACGTTATGTAGATATGATACCTGAAACGGGCGGATTACGTTCCAAGCATCAGGTAGTAGCTAGTTTAAACAAAGAAGATGGTTTTACAACCGCGATGCGAATTGGAAATCATTATTATACTGCAGATGAACCTTTAGAAGTGGGTGGTAATGACTTTGGTCCATCTCCTTATGAATTAGTATCAGCTGGTTTATCTGCTTGTACTGCAATGACTATTCAGATGTATACCAAACGAAAAGGATGGGAAGTAGATAATGTAGAAGTTCATACCACCTTTGGAAGAACACATGCCGTAGATTGTGAAGCTTGTGAAACAGATAGCGCCAAAATAGATACCTTTCATCGCGAAATTAAACTAACAGGAAATCTGGATGAAAAGCAACGCGCTCGTATCATGCAGATTGCTGATAAGTGCCCTGTTCACAAGACACTGCATAATGAAGTACAGGTAATTACGAAATTGATAGCAAACGAATAACACTCCTAGGAAGTACATACCATGATGAAAAGTGTACCATTTGAAGTTACTGTATCTGGCACCCATGCGATTTCCCTTCCAATAGCTGTGATAAAGCCCTTTTTAGATGCAAATAAGAAAAGAGTAAAAGTACAGGCCAGTCACAAGGATAAAATTATTAATTTCCATGCAGCCCTTCAGAAAAGAAAAGATCAATACTTTCTAATTTTTGGCAAGAAGAATCAGAAAGCCTTGGGCGTATTTCCCAACGATTATTTTGAACTACAATTTTTTGAAGACACCTCCAAATATGGTGTAGATATTCCGGAAGAGTTGGAAGCTGTTTTTTTAAGTGATTATGAAGCTTCTCAAATTTTCGAGGCTTTTACAGATGGAAAAAAACGAGGTATTATATATATGATTGCAGGCTATAAGGGATCACAAACAAGAATTGATAAATCGCTCTTAGTTTGTGAAAATCTAAAAAGAGGTGTCCGAGATCATCGACTCTTATTAAAATCTATTTAGAGCATGGTTGATTGCCCTTAAAATATTATGTAACTTTAAAATCAATTTTAAACTAAAAAACCATGAAAAAAATAACACTACTCATTGCTGGTCTTGCTTTGATATTCTCCTATAGTTGTAAGGAAGTGAATAAAGAAGCTAAAGAAGGAATGGAAGAGGTAGAAGCTTCTGGAGAAGAAATGAAAAAAGAAATACAAGAAGAGGTGAACGTAGAAACCATTAAGTTCGCTATGGAACCTAAAAGCGACAGTAATGTAAAAGGTGATGTCACTTTTACCGAAGCAGATGGTAAGGTAATGATGGTAGCATCCTTATCTGGACTTACAGAAGGAGAACACGCTATACATATTCATGAGAAAGCCGATTGTTCTTCTGCGGATGGAAAATCTACTGGAGGGCATTGGAATCCAACTTTTCAACCCCACGCAAAATGGGGAGCTGCTGAGGGATATCACAAAGGAGATATCGGTAACTTTACAGCAGACGCAGAAGGAAATGCAACTGTTAACTTTGCAACCGAAGAATGGTGTATAGGATGTGAAGATGATACAAAAAACATTGTAGGCAAAGCAGTTATAGTGCATCAAGGTGTGGACGATTTTACCTCCCAGCCAAGTGGAGCGGCAGGTAAAAGAGTGAGCTGCACAGGAATCATTCAATAATAAAGTTTCAACTAACAAAAAAAGCTATCCACTTCAGGTAGCTTTTTTTTATCTCATTTTTCAAGTGCTTGTATGGAGCTAGAAAAACTTATTATACAATTTCAAAAAAAAGATGAAGTTGCATTTGAGAAGTTATATACCATGTATGCAGAGAACATATGTGGAGCTATCTATACCATTGTACAAGATACTTCTAGAGCCGAAGAAATTGTACAAGACGTCTTTGTAAAAGCCTGGAACAAGGCAGAAAGTTACGATGCCTCTAAAGGACGTTTTTTTACATGGATATTAAATATTGCTAGAAACGCAGCAATAGACGAAGTGCGCTCTAAATCCTTTAAAGAGCAAAAACAAAACCTTACGGTAGATTACTTCGTAGGTATACTAGAAGCTACTGAAAATGAGGAAGAAACACCAAATATTGCTCCTCTAAGAGCAAGCTTGCTACAACTAAAGGAAAAATGTATCCAAGTAATTAGCATGTTATATTTTAGAGGATATACCCAAAAAGAAGTTGCAGAGGAATTAAATATTCCTCTTGGAACAATTAAAACAAGAAATAGAAATTGTATTTCGCAATTGCGAGCTAACATGTCTTCACATTTATGAATGTAAAAGAATACATAGCATCAGGAATTTTGGAATTATACGTTGCAGGTACCCTTTCTGCGGCAGAAAATCTGGAAGTGGCTCAAAATGCAAAGACCCATCCAGAAATATTAAAAGAGATAGAAGCTATTGAAGCGTCTATTCTAACGCTCAGTAAGGAAGTCTATCCAAGCAAGTATCCTCATAATTTTGATACACTTAAAAAAAGAATACACTTGGACTCAAAAAAGGTAATATCATTACCAAAACAAAAAAAATCTTGGACTAGCTATATGGGCTGGGCTGCTACCATCTTGCTCACTGCTGGTCTTTTTTGGATGTACAATCAAAATAATAGCTTACGATCTGAAATTGAATCTGCGAGAGAGGAAAATATTGATTTAGAACAGAAAATTGCAAACTCAAGAGCGTCTGAGGAAAAAACAAGGGCACTATTAACCACTTTAAGAGATAAAAATATTACTGTAGTTCCTTTAGGTGGTCAAGACGTTTCTCCCAATTCCTATGCAAAAGTCTATTGGAACAAATCAGAAGAAAAAGTATTTATTGATGCACAAGGACTTCCCAAACCTCCAGATGGTATGGTATATCAGGTTTGGTCTTTACAACTAGACCCACTAAGTCCAACCAGTATTGGTCTTCTGGAAGATTTTGCAACCGATGGTGACGAGGTTTTTGCACTACCCAATACCAACGATTCTGAAGCTTTTGGAATTACTCTAGAACCTGCAGGGGGTAGCGCATTACCTAACCTTGAGCAACTATATACTTTGGGGGTAGTTGCTTCATAGATTTATTAAAAAAGTAAGGGGAAAGTACTATTTCTCCATACGCAATTGTTTCTTCAAGGCTCTATGAGCAATCAATACTTTAGAAACCAGAAAGGACATCATTGCAATCCAGATAAAGAATAAGATATATTCCATAGTGTTGGGGGTTTTAAAGGGTTAAGTTCGTTCATTAAAATTCTACTATTTAATCTAGTTTGGGCAATAATGAACACGGGGCATGTGTGCATTACATCGGTAATAATATACATTTTATCTGAATTTTCCTAATAAAACGTTAATTATACGACGAAACACCTTACCTAAAAAGGTAAAGTGCTTCTTTAAAACAACTAAAAAACAACACTAATGAAATCTACCATATAATCAACAACAAATTGATTATCAGTATTTTAAAAATATTTCTATCTAAATGTATTTTCAAAAGAAGGGCCGAGTTCGTAAACCGCTTCTGTTAATTCACTTTTTAAGGCATTCGCTTTCTCTAAATTGCCTATTTGGCGATAAATTTCCGTGTTTTGTAGTAGTACTTGAGGTTCAAAGGTGCGCCCATTCACGTGCTTTTCTGTGATTTCTAACGCCTTGTCTTTTTCTCCCTTTTTCAACCAGCTATACGCCAGCAAGGAATATGATTGTGGGGTGGGTCTATTTTCTACTTCTCTTTCAGCAATTGAGATAGCCAAATCATACTGCTGAGTTTCTTCCAAATATAAGTACGCGTTCTGTACATTATACATCTCTCCATATGCTATGTTCTGAACCATTGCATAATAAGAATCAAGGTATTTTTTCTCCTCTAAGTCCTTGCCCATATAGGCAGCAATTTCTGCTTTTAGTAATTGGTAATCGGGAGCATTATAATGCTCAGTTACAGCATTTAAAATGCGTAGTGCTTCTTTTGCATTTCTTTCATGAGAAAAAACAATCCATGCAATTCCCTTTTTGGCATGTGCATTTTGCGGATCTAATTGCAATGATTTTAAATAGTGTTGATAAGAAGCATTTATTTTCCCTGCATGCCCGTAGTAGTCGGCTAGATTGGTATACACCCAAATTTGAAGTCCAGAATTGTTCCCCTCTTCTACCTTCAGCTTTGCCAGCTCCATCAAATGAATTGCCGTGTCTAAATCTCCCAGATGGTCGTTCCATTTGGCAGCTCTTATTAGGTATCCAAAATTGGTAGGATTCTCTATAAGGTCTAGGTATTTTTTTGCATCTATATAATTTCCAAGTTCCATATGGATATCAAAAAGAAGCGCCTCGGTTTCATACAAACCACTACCTATGTCTTTTGCTTCTTTGGCAAGTTTTAGCGCTTCTCTAAACCGATGCTGGGAAATATAGTTTCTTGCTAAAGACCTTAAATAACCAGCCTTTCCTATAGCAGCAATCTCTATCGCTCTTTCTAAGGACTGTTCCGCTTTTTTAAGGAATTGTACATCGCCGGTAGCTTCAAAATATCTATTATACTCGCCCGCAACAATTCCAAAACTGCCTAGTTGCATGCTATCTGGTCGTATCTTAGAATTCCATAAGTCAAAATACTTAGAATTCGTTGCTATGGGTTCTGCAGCTAGAAAGCTGTTATAATCTTTGCTATCCGTAATTTGCTGCTCTCCTTCCCCGCATGAAAAAAGCAGGATTAAAAGGATGGTGAAGAATACATATTTCATCTTGTTATTTTTAGCGTTTTTATATTGTAAAATTTATTTTGATTTAGAAAAGGGAAGAGAATAATATTTATTTCTTCCCTTTCTATCAGCACAGTGATGCCCCTATTCTGGAGCACCTAAATAA
Source organism: uncultured Flavobacteriaceae bacterium (assembly GCA_947500575.1). Taxonomy (GTDB): domain Bacteria; phylum Bacteroidota; class Bacteroidia; order Flavobacteriales; family Flavobacteriaceae; genus CANMSI01. The sequence continues at coordinate 140,718 of CANMSI010000001.1, forward strand.
GGAAATGTTGTACTAATTGTGGCAGTAAGCGATACTCCGTCCGAAGTAAGTCTAGGTAAATCAGGGGTACCATCATTATCTAAATCTTGACCACTAAAACGATCCCCTTCGGCACCTCCAAAAAAGAGAATTAAAGAGACATCTATAATATCATCTTGCGGGGTACGTCCTGTAAGTACCGTCTCATCCCCATCTGGAACTAAAATTCTTCCATCATTATCAGCATCCGTACCAGGATTAAAATAGGTTGTTGGTCCATTGGGTGCAACTTCTAAAACATCTGCCGCCAAAACAGTAGTCAATGTGGTAGCATCCAAACCTAAAATATTGTTCTCGTAGTTTACATCTACCGGATCTAAGCCTAACAAACCTGCATAAACATCATGATATTGTTCCAAACGAGCCTCAAAACTAGGCTGAAAAGCTGCTGCCATTGCAGCCGGTACCGTGATATTATTCGCATCTTTAATACTCGTTTGCATAGGCATATCTACGCTAAGTGTTGTATTAATTCCTGGACGTCCCATATGATCTACCTGAACAAAGGTTCCCGAAAAATCTAAAGCCATAGTACATGGGGTGCAAGAACCGCCACAATCTACTCCTGTTTCATCTCCATTCATGATACCATCTTCACAGGTAGCCATGGCAATTGGATCTACATCGTCATCATTATTACAAGAAACTAAGACTCCTGCAAATAAAAGTGCACTCAACACATATTTTATTGTATGTAATTTCATCATTATTTATTTTAAAAATTTTACTTATTGTTTTTTATTGGTTGTAACCCAAGTTTTATATACTGGAACCCCAAGTGCATTTGTACCCGTTGGATTCCCTAATAGACTATTTGGAAGTTCTATCGCTATTGATAAAGTGTTAGCTCCATCAAAAGTATCTGCAGCTTCATCTGCAGGCTTAAACCCTTCTGGTGCCATCCCTCCTATTACAGCGTTGAATTGAAAAAAGTCGAAGAAAAAGGGGTCTTGCCTAGGGCCTGCAAATAAAGAAACTCCATTAGCAGTGGTGGTAGTAATAGCGGTTGCTTCTGAAATTCTCACATTTCCTAAAGGGTTATCAATTAGTACTTCACTACTTAAGCCCTTTTGCAAAGGTGTTACAGGGCCAAAGAAGTACATGGTACCATCTCTAGGTATTGCCTGTATTACCAAATCTTCTTCCAAATCTCCATCCGTATCAATATTTACTTCTATCAAAACATCCTCATCAAAAGTTCCATAGGCTAAATCAGGTAAAACATTAGACTGCAGATCTACTATAAAAACTGTATTATCTGAACCTTCAGTGGGTTCAAAAGCAAATAAATCTGCAATATCAGCGGTAGTGCCCCTGACGGATGGTGCATCTATGTGATCTGCTGCCACGATTACGAGGCTAGAAATGGCCAAAAATGTAAGGCCTAAAATTTTGTGTGTGTTTTTCATCATATATATTTTTAGATTAAATCGCCCTTACTTACGGAAGTCACTTTGGATGGGTTTGGTTTTAAAAGTTAAAATTGTCTTAATGCAGTTTTGAACAACAACTAAATAACAAATGATGTCCGATAAGTCTGATATTTTGCTTTAATTTGAACTTCTAAACCTCAAATCAATGAACCCTTCGTCATCTGGCTGGATTGATAAGTTTGGGTATCTTGTAAAAGATAATGCAGACCATTATTCCAATTTTCAGGATTTGTATGCGCAGCTTATAAAAACTGGGTTTATATATGGAATAAATCTTCATATCCCATCATTTATTGAACCCGAACACCCGCTATCCAATGATGAGAAAGCAAAAATTAATCTGCTGACCTCCTTATATTTCACTTATGGATTTGTGTATCAGAATGAGGATTTTGAGGTATTCACAGATTATATTTTTGAATTCTACCAAGCTTTAGAAATAGGGAAGATTTCATTTTTAAACAAAATACTTAGCGGTAAAAAATCCTCTTCACAGTTAGAAAAACTATTGGACTCCCGAGTATACCTGGAAGACAATGTAATTAGCAAAACGTTCAATAGCATCATCACCAACTCCCTGTTGTTTATAGATATTCTAACCTTTAAACAGTACTTACAAGGGCATGCGAACATAAAAGAGTACGCTGAGAAGTTAGAATACATTACTATTAATCTTACCTACCATGCACTGAACTCTAAAGAGAAGAATAAAAATGATGAAAAGTTAGCACAGCTTTTTGAAGCATCCCTAACCTTTATTGATAGTGAGCAACAAAACTTTGATGGCTCTTATAGAGAAAAGTTAATAGACCAATACTCCTTAGAGGAGAACTCGTATTTCATGGATGTCGCCTGTCTAACGGTCTGGGAAGATCAGACCTTAGAGCTACATGAATCAGAGTTTATTTTCGGTATAGGAAAAGATTTAAGTTTAGAACATCATCAAATAATGAGATCTGTTAACTGTGTCTCATCTTTTTTCATAGAGAACGAAAATCAAATACCTCATCTACAAGAAAACAACCTCGCAACGCAGTTTTATGACAGCATGTCTAAGGTGGTTAACAAATTAATTCTAAGAAATAGCAAGCGTCTTCAAAAAGAACTTTCCGAAAGCAAAGAACTTGTGAGTCTTTTATCCAAATCCACAGTAAAAGATTTGAGTGCTGAAGAAAAGAAAAAAGTACAAAAACAACTAATTGATATTTTCAAAAGTATTCCATCCCTCGCTATATTTATACTTCCTGGTGGTGCTGTTTTGTTACCAATTTTCATTAAATTGATTCCAAAATTGTTACCTTCGTCCTTTGACGACAATAGAGTCGATTAAAAGTCTAAAATCTGAATAAAAAAGAACTATAAGAAAAATCTATGATTGTACTATATCTAAATTAAACAATTATTATTCAGTATTTTAACAAGCCTTATTCCAACCAAAACTTAAAATCCTTAACTCGTTCTCTGCTCACAATAATTTCTTGCTCTGAAAAACGATTTAATTTAATTTGAAGCCTAGAATTGGTATAGGAAACAATGTCTTTTATATGATTTACATTGATATAGAACTTTCTACTCACTCTAAAAAATAATTTGGGCTGTAGCTCCACTTCTAAATTTTCCAGGGTGGTATCTAACAAGTAATTTCTGCCATCTGCCGTAGCCGCATAAGTGCCTTTATTTTCGCTATAAAAACATTCAATATCTTCTGCATTAATGATCTTGATGTGTTGCCCTACCCTAGCAGTAAAACGCTTTTTATACTCGCGCTCAATCGGATTCACCAAGAGCTTTTTTATATCTTCAAAATCTAGTGCAATGGTTTGCTCATTTGGTTTTAAAGCGCGGTATTTTTTAACAGCAATTTCTAGTTCTTCATCATCAATTGGCTTTAGTAAATAATCGATGCTATTTAGTTTAAATGCTTGCAGTGCATATTCATCATACGCGGTTGTAAATATAATTGGGCTCTTCACTTCTACTACATCAAAAATCTCAAAAGACAGTCCATCGGAAAGTTGTATGTCTAAAAATATCAAATCTGGATGATCATTTTCTTGAAACCAAACAATCGACTCTTCTACCGAATGCAACATAGTAGAAACTTCTACATTTAGTTCTAATAATAATCTAGATAATCTACGTGCTGCTGGTTTTTCGTCTTCTATGATAATTACATTCATTCTTAATCTTGGGTGTATTGATATTATTTATTAAAGAGTATTGTCCTGATCCATGTACTGTTGTATCCGTTTTTCTTCCCAGTTCTTAAGCACATTGGGTTTAAAGTTTTTGAAAGTTATATTTTGAAATTTAAAAACTACCAAACCGTGGATAACAAGTCCAATAGCCCATAAAACAGGGGTCACCCAAATGTTCATTTTCAACCAAGATAAGAAATCTGGGTCCTTATTCCCTTCGTTTATAAAGTAATTCAAAATACTGGTTTTAGCAATGATCAAAAGGATGTTGATCACCACGTAAACAGCCACATGCTTATAAAAGCCTTTTATTTTGTCGACCTTCTTTTTGGCCTCAATAAATTTCTCTGAAGGATGGTTCTCCATTAGATTCCTATTAAATATTGTTTCCATTAACGATAGCGTTGCGATTCTCGCTTATCTTCTTCCATATACTTTTGTATTTGACGCTCTTCCCAATCCCTTCCAAAAAAAGGATTTAATGAAAAGACTTTGATTGCATGAAACATAAGCCCTATGCCCCAAAAAATCCATACTGCAAAGGTGCCAAAATCCCAAAAGGCCTCTCCAAAGTTTTCACCATTATTAAAATTAGCAACCAACTTACTTACCGTGATAAAAAGATTTACTAATACATAAACCACCAGGTGAATATAAAACCCTTTCAACTCTTCTATACGCTGCTTAGCGCGCATTCTCTTTTCTTCTATAGATGTATTCATGTCTGTCATAATTGTGTGTTTTGATTATTTAATTACTCCCATTTACTAGGGCGTTCATCATCTTGCATAAACTCTTTAATCTTTCGTTCTTCCCAGTCTTTTCCAAAAAAAGAGTTGAATCCAAAAACCTTAATAGCTTTGAAAATAAGACTGATGCTTAGCCCAAATACTACCCAAAGAAACCAAGGGTGTTCCCATTTGTCCAAATAATAATTGATTGCCCCTACGACAACAATAACTCCAAGGGAAGAAAGAACTTTAGTATAAAACTGTTTTACTTCTTCTACACGTTCTTTTGCTTTTAGGTACTTATTTTCTTTATTGGTATTCATTAAATATTCCATTTTTAGTTGATTTTTAAGTTCCCTTCAAAAATGCGATTTCGGTTGCTCTTTTAAAAAAGCTAATTACTCAATTGTACATTCTTTAGGATGAACTGTAGCTCCCGTATTCATTGCCACATTCCACAAGAATACGAAGTCACTCTATTCCATTAAAAGGAATCATCATTCATATATTCTTCCATCTTTTTTTCTTCCCAACGCTTACCAAATAATGGATTATAACCATGGGCTTCCATACCATGCATTACTACTCCAAAACCCCAACCCAAAGCAGGGAATAAAGCCCAAGGAAAGTCCGTGGTTTGGTAATTAATAAAAATTAAAATTGGTATCACTATACAGTAAGAAATAAGGTTACCATAAAAGCCTTTTATGGCTTCTACACGTTCTTTAGCTCGTTGATAGCGTTTATCTGAAATATATGATTGTTGCGTATTCATTTTTGAAACTTGTTTTGTAAGCGTTGGAAGTTCTACTGTAAAGTCCGCCGCTGTTTTGTTAATATGCACATTTCTGGTTGTTAAAATACCATAACGCTGTTGAATGTTTTTAAGACCTACCCCACTACTCTTCTTAACTACTTGTTTTTCTTGCAAATTATTACTCACACATAGCATTCCGTCCTTTTCATATACTTTTAAATGAAGGGGTCTAGAAGAATTCACTACATTATGTTTAACAGCATTTTCTAGCAACAGTTGGAGAGATAAAGGGATAATTTTAGCTTCGGGATTGTTAGCCTTCTCTGGTACCTCAAAAACAATGCTATCTTCAAATCGCATCTTTAGTAATCGCACATAGGTTTTGGCAAATTGCAGTTCTTCATCTACAGAAACCAAGTCTTTATTCTTCTGTTCTAATACATACCTATATACTTTGGACAAGGAAGTTGTAAATTTTTGAGCCTGGTTCGGATCTTCTTCAATTAAACTCGTTAAAACATTTAAGCTATTAAATAAAAAATGAGGGTCTAACTGATTCTTTAATGCATCAAATTTGGCAGATGCAGTACCCGCAATAATTTTTTGCTCCTTGACCTTATTTTCTTGCCACGACTTGTAAAAATATACTGCGTGAAAAAAGACGGAAACTACAATGGTAAGTATTAAAGAATAGAGATAGTGAACTGCTCGTTCCCCAGCCAGAAATTCCGAAAAACTCTCGCTCATAATCACCATGTTCGTAAACATTCGGAGTGCAAAAATTCCCAACATGGTAAAGAAAATACTCCCTAGAGCCCCTATTGCAATTCTATACTTTGCATACTTTTTCCAAACAACTTTATTATTCAGATAATCAAAATAACTTCCATTTATTAAAGTAAGAACCAACGAATACATCTGAAAAATTCCCAGTTCAATAACAAAGGCTTTATTCAAGGTAATTACTCTGCCATTAAGTACTTGTAAGCCTATAATAACCACGGAGAGTACGACTCCTATGATAAATCCTAAAAAAATTGTTCTTCCTAAATACCTCATTCGGCTCCTGTTTATTGCTATTCTTTTTTACAATTTATGACTTGCAATTTTGTAACACTTCTTCTGCTCGTTCTTTTCCCCAACTAGGATGAAAGGGAGTTGCTGGTTTAAAGTTAGTAAAAAGTTCCAAGGAACGCTCTACATCCTTACAGTACGGGCTGGTATCCTTACCAAAGTACTTTGCGGAGCCCATATCCCATTCTGCCTTTGATAATATAACCCTTGGATTCTCCGGATCTAAAATAGATGCCTCTTTGTATAAAGCAGCCACTTTGCCAGAGAGCGTCATCCCATAGGTAGCACCATCCGAAGCAATCCATGCCGTATGTACCATAGCTTGTTGCACTAAAATATCTGCATTTTTAGGCGAAATTGCGTTGGCTAGATCTACGTACTGTTGTGCTTTTTCCAATAATTGCGAATGTTTTTCTTTGTCTTTTTCTGCAAAAGCAGCAAATGTATTGATTTGAGATACATAATAGAAGGGCAACCAATTATCTGGTTCTGCCGTAGCAATTCTCTCGAAAAGATTAGCGGCTTCAACGGGCTTCTGAGATCCCCATAGTTCAAAAGCTTTGGACATTCCTTTGGTATATGCATCTTGGCCTAATACCCAGCTTGAAACTAGCATTGTTGTAATTAAAATGATTCTTTTCATGATGTTTATTTTACTTAATTGGATATCACAAAAATCTTTCATAAACCCTATCAAAAGAAAAAAGAAAAACTCAACTGTCAGTTTTAAAGGATGGATTGTAAAATAGTATGGGTAATGACCCACAAAACTCAGAAAACAAGAAGCATCCATCGTTGGAAATAACTCTTCATAAAAATTTTATATCTTCGAAGAACACTAAATATTAACTATAAACATTTGAAAATGAAAAAATTAGTAGCAGAATTTATTGGCACCCTCTGGCTTGTTCTTGGAGGTTGTGGAAGTGCTGTTCTAGCAGCCGGATTCCCTGAACTGGGTATTGGTTTTGTGGGAGTTTCGCTCGCTTTTGGTCTTACCGTATTAACCATGGCATATGCAATTGGTCATATTTCAGGATGCCATTTAAACCCAGCCGTATCCATTGGCCTATGGATAGGAGGGCGCTTTCAAGCAAAAGAATTAGTACCGTATATCTTGGCTCAAGTTCTAGGCGGATTGGCAGGAGCAGGCATACTTTATATGATTGTGAGTGGTAAAGCAGGTTTTGAAATAGGTGGTTTTGCAGCAAATGGCTTTGGTGAGCATTCTCCTGGCGGATACAGTATGACTGCCGCTCTTGTAACGGAAGTGGTAATGACTTTTATGTTCTTAATCATTATCCTAGGAGCAACACATTCCAAAGCGCCCAAAGGCATGGCTGGCTTGACTATTGGTCTTGGACTCACACTTATTCACCTCATCAGTATTCCAGTAACCAATACTTCCGTAAACCCTGCACGTAGTACGAGTCAGGCAATTTTTGCGCAAGGATGGGCCATAGAACAGCTATGGCTGTTTTGGGTAGCGCCTATTGTAGGTGCAATTCTAGCAGGATTAGTATATAAATTTATTTCTCCAGAGGAATAGAGCATAAGACCTAAAAATAAAAAATAAGACTACCCTTGGGTGGTCTTATTTATTTTAAATAGATAGTACAGCACTTCATTGATTAAAATTCCAGTAATTTTACAGGGAATTATGGAACAAAAAAAACAGCCTAACAATCCGCTTCACGGAATAAAGTTGGTCGATATTTTAACTCATTTGGAAACAACTTATGGCTGGGAAAGTCTTGGCGAACAAATTAATATCCGCTGTTTTACACATAACCCATCCATAAAATCTAGTCTTAAATTTCTTAGGCGAACTCCATGGGCACGCAATAAGGTAGAAAAGCTCTATCTAAAATCAATTCAGCAATAAGGTTATTTTGTAGTATGATTAGAAGTATTCAACTTCGGGTTAACTTAAAAGAAGCTTTGCAAGAAGGTATTCTAAAACTCAAGGCAGCGCAACATTTGGGACTTCCAAAAGAAGATTTTAAACTCAAAGTATTACGGAAATCTATTGATGCACGTAAGTCTACTATTTATTTCAATTATAAGGTAGAAGTATATATCAATGAACCCATACCAAAAGATCTGGATTACATTTTTAACTATCAAGATGTTTCTAAAGCAAAAGCGATCCATATTGTTGGGTTCGGTCCTGCTGGAATGTGGGCAGCCCTTCGATGTATTGAATTAGGCTACAAGCCCATTGTATTAGAGCGCGGTAAAAAAGTACAGGAAAGACGGCGCGATTTAAAGGCCATAAATCAAGACCATATTGTTGGAGAAGATTCTAATTATTGCTTTGGCGAAGGGGGTGCTGGTACTTACTCTGACGGAAAACTATATACACGAAGTTTAAAGCGAGGAGATGTTAAACGCGTTTTTGAAAGTTTAGTGCATCATGGTGCTACAGCACAAATTTTAATAGATGCGCATCCGCATATTGGCACCAATAAACTCCCCAAGATTGTAGAAAACATTAGAGAAACCATCATAAAATATGGAGGAGAAGTTCATTTCAATAGCCGTGTCATAGATTTTGTGATTTCAAATAACAGCCTAAAGGCTCTTCAACTACAGGAAGGGAAAGAACTATTGGTAGAACGTGTAATTCTAGCAACAGGTCATTCTGCTAGAGATATTTTTCATCTACTCCATAAAAAAAATATTGCGCTAAAAGCCAAATCTTTTGCAATGGGAGTTAGAGTGGAACATCCACAACATATCATCGATAGCATTCAATATAGCTGCGGCGAAGTACGAGACGCGCTTTTACCCGCGGCCGCTTATAGTTTGGTACAGCAAGTGAAAAATAGAGGGGTATACTCCTTTTGCATGTGTCCGGGCGGATTTATAGTCCCTGCAGCAACCGCAAATGGAGAAGTTGTGGTAAACGGAATGTCTCCTTCTAGACGAAATAATTTATATGCCAATTCTGGTATTGTTGTAGAAATTGATGTAAACAAGGACCTCCCTACTTATGAGAAGTTTGGAGTATTGAAGGGACTGGAGTATCAGAAAAGTTTAGAGCGACTAGCCTTTACCTCTGGAGGAAGAAGTCAGACAGCACCCGCACAACGCCTTACAGATTTTGTGATGGGTAAAACCTCTGTGAACCTCAACCGAACCTCCTATCAACCCGGTCTTAAATCGGCCCCTTTGCACTCACTCTTACCCAAACTTATAGGAAGCAGGCTGCGCACAGGGTTTGCAGCTTTTGGTGAAAAAATGAATGGCTATTATACCGAAGAAGCTAATATTGTAGGAGTTGAATCACGCACTTCTTCTCCTGTAAATATTCCAAGAAAAGAAAACCTAGAACACCCAGAAATAAAAGGTCTTTTTCCTTGCGGTGAGGGTGGTGGTTATGCTGGGGGTATTGTTTCTGCAGCTATGGACGGAGAGCGTTGTGCAGAAGCTGCCATTGTTGGTCTGTAAAGGCTAGACTTAATTTCTTATATTTAGGGAGACCAGACGGGGTAGCATAAAGCAAGCTATTGCTTCTACCCATAAAAAACGGCCTTTAGATCAAAACTACTATGAGAAAATTTCATTCCCCATTAGAAGCCTTTTTGCATTGGGAAAAAGAAGCTCCCCATGTTGCTTTCTTAAACCAACCCATTAATAGAAAAATTAGTACCTATACCTATGAAAGTGCGGGCGAAGAAATTCGTAGGATGGCATCGGCTTTAAAAGCTTATAACTTACCTGAAAAAAGTCATATTGGATTACTTTCAAAAAATTGTGCGCATTGGATTATGGCCGATTTGGCCATTATGATGGCAGGCTATGTCTCTGTTCCCATTTACCCTACCCTTAATGCTAACTCTATAGAACAAATCCTTACCCATAGCGATGCAAAGGCTATCATTATTGGAAAATTAGACGATTATTCTTCACAAAAAGCGGGTATCCCAAATATTCATAAAATAAGTATTCATCTCTATGGAGCGCTTGAAACGGATTCATGGGAACAATTAGTTGAAAAGCATGATCCTTTAAAAAAGCCTTACGAACAAAAAACAGACGATCTGGTAACTTTGATATATACTTCGGGTACAACAGGTGCTCCAAAAGGGGTAATGCATACTTCCGGTAATTTTGCAAATAGTGCTTATAGCCTAGCTTCTATTGTAGAACTTCCAAAACACCCTAAACTCTTTTCTTATCTACCCTTATCACATATTGCAGAAAGAGCTGGGGTAGCCATGCGAGGATTGGTAATGGGGGCCCAAATTTTCTTTGCTGAATCCTTGGATACCTTTGCCGCCGACCTAGAAACCACCCAACCACATTCTTTTGGTGCTGTTCCGAGGATTTTGACAAAATTCCAAGAAAAAATCTTAGAGAACCTACCACAAAAGAAGTTAAACACCTTACTTAAAATACCGTTTGTAAAAAATATTATAAAAAAGAAATTGAAACAAAAACTCGGGCTATCGGAGGCTCGAATCATAGTAGCTGGCGCTGCACCAGTATCTCCAAGTTTAATTGAATGGTATCAAACTATTGGTATTACTGTGCATCAAATGTATGGTATGACCGAAGATTGTATTGTTTCTCATTCTAATTTACCAGGTGCCAATAAAATTGGAAGTGTAGGAAAAAAATTAGCAGGAGTAGCTACCAAATTTACACCAGATGGAGAACTTTGTATTAAAAATAATTGTCTATTAAAAGGATATTACAAAGCTCCGGAAATTACGGCCAGTGTTTTTACGGAAGACGGTTATTTCAAAACTGGAGATGTTGGAGAATACGACCATGACGGATTTTTAACGCTTACAGGGCGTGCTAAAGACCAGTTCAAGACGGATAAAGGAAAGTACATTTCTCCTTCGCCCATTGAGGTACAACTTTCAGGAAATACCGATATGGAACAAATTTGCATTGTTGGTACTGGAATTCCACAGCCCATTGCCCTAATTACCCCATCTCTATTAGGAAAGGCTAAAAGCAAAGCAGCCTTGACAGAAAGTCTATGGAAAAGTATTAGTGAGATCAATCCAAGTTTAGAAAAACATGAAAAAATTCAGAAAGTGGTGGTTATGAAGGAAGATTGGACTGTTGAAAACGGACTTTCTACTCCAACCTTAAAGGTAAAACGTATCAGTATTGAAAGGATTCATCAGCCTTTTTATAAAAACTGGTTTGCCCACAAGGAAAATGTTATTTTTGAATAAATTGGTTTTAAAATAGTTGTTATCCCTTCATTTATACAATCACTAAGCATGAGCAAGTTTCTTTTGCTTTTTATAAGTGTTCTTATTTCACAAATGGCTCTGGGGCAACATAGTGTTTCCCATTATCTTACCTACGAGAGCATTGTAAGGAAGTTTTTTAATACCTATGAATTAGAAGAACTTCTTGGCAGCAAAGAAATTATTTTTGCAAAAACACCGAAAGAAATGGCGCCCTATGGGCTAGGATGCATTTAATGGTAGATATGTACGAGGTACTAAAAAAACTAATAATACAAAAGAGAGCATACGAAACAAAATACAAGATTAAACACCTTTAAAATACATGTACATACCGCATCATTATAAGAATGAGAATCTTTCGGAGGTAAAGGATTTTTTAAAAAAACATAGTTTTGGTTTGCTCATAAACCAAACCAACGGCAAACCTTGGGCTACTCATATTCCGTTAGAATTAGATGTAGATGAAAAGGGGAATGATGTGTTGGTCAGCCATATTTCCAAGGTCAATCCACAATGGAAGAATTTTGAAAAAGAACCCCAAGTGCTATGCGTGTTCAATGGTCCACATAGTTATGTATCTTCCTCTTGGTATAAAGAAGAGGAAGTCCCTACTTGGAACTATATTGCGGTTCATATCTATGGAAATATTAAAGTTTTACCTGAGGAAGCGGTCTTGGCTTCGCTTCATAAATTGGTAGATAAATACGAACAAAACTCTAAAAATCCCCTTTCATTAAACAACCTATCCAAAGGAACTATGCGACAAATAAAAGGCATTGTAGGCTTCCAAATTAGCATAGAAGAAATACATGCGGCATACAAGCTATCACAAGGCAGGGAACACGATCACCCCAAAATTATATCGGAATTAGAAGAAACAAAAAATCCAGGGTCACATGGTGTTGCCAAAGAGATGAAAAAGCGTAAAGACCACTAAATTTTAAACAAAAAATTTACTCTTACTAATTTCAGCTTTTTCATATATTTATGTTAGGTAGAAGAAAAATTATGAAAGATACCACAACAAACAAGGGACTATTAACCAAAATGATTATTCTAGTGATTGTTATTTGGATGATCTCTACCGTAATTATTATTGTAGGATTGGATAATTGGTCGGACCGAGGAACCTTCGGAGATTTATTTGGAGCTGTAAATGCTCTTTTTTCTGGTTTAGCATTTGCTGGATTAATCTATACCATTGTGTTGCAAAAGCAAGATTTGGAAATTCAGAGAAATGAGATTACTTTGAACAGAACAGAATTAAAAAAGACCGCCAAAGCACAACAAAATTCTGAAAAAGCGCTCATAGAACAAGTAGAGCAGATGAAAGTAGCTTCAAAACTAAATGCTCTTAAAACCCTAATTGACTATTATAACGTACAAATTGCTAACCCTGCCAATACTCCTGAAATAGTCACTAAAGCTAAAGAAAGGAGAAAAGGAACTATTCAAGAAATTGATGCCTTAATTGACCGTATTGGAGATGATGATTTGGAATGAGTGTTTTTAAGCTTTTACAAATGAACCATTTAACTCTTGAAAATTTTAAGCACAGCACGATTGGTCATAAGGCATGTGAGCATAAAGGATACTGATTTCATCCTAGCACTCGTAAACAGTCCTAATTGGATTGAATTTATTGGTGACAAAGACATTAAAACAACTGAAGATGCTTTTGCATACATACAAAATAGCCTTATAAGTTCTTATAATAAAAACGGATATGACCTGTATAAAATGAGTCTCAAAAATTCAGGAATCCCTATTGGAATTTGTGGATTTTTGAAAAGAGACTATTTGAAAGAGGCTGATATTGGTTTCGCCATTCTGCCAACCTATGAAGAAAAAGGATATACATTTGAGGCGGCACAAGCCATTCTAAACTATGGTATTGCTTCCTTAGGCTTAACTACTATTCTAGCTATTACCAGTCCAAAAAATATAAAGTCACAAAAACTGCTTCAAAAGCTTCAACTAAGAGAAATAAAGAAAATTCAAGCAAAAGAAGACGGCGAAGTACTTTTGCTATTTTCTAACTAGTACCTTATCTTTAGCTAGCTTGATCCATCAAATAGCTTCCCCACTTGTAATTCAGGCAACTAAGTATCGCCAAAATGCTGAATTTTGGGTTACTATTCACCATCATTAAACTAATAAAACATTATGAAAATCCGTTGTTTTTTTATTTCCATTGCAATCACAATTGCTACTGTTTTTTGTGCCAACGCTCAAAAAAAAGAAACTCAAATTGCATGGGATACCTGGGGAGTTCCTCATATTACAGCAAATACCGTTGATGATTTATTTTATGCGCAAGGCTGGGCACAAATGCACAATCATGCCAACCTAATTACAGAACTTTATGGGAGTGCTAGGGGAAAAGGAGCTGAATATTGGGGAAAAGCTAAATTAGAAAATGATATGCTTATACACACCTTAGGTTTTGAGGAATTAGCTAAGGAATGGGAAAGCAAGCAAGACCCTGAAATCAAAATTATCTATGCCGCTTTTATTAAAGGTATGAACGCCTATGCGCAAGCGCACCCGGAAGCCATTGAAGAGAAAAATAGGGTGGTTTTACCGCTGACTACTTTGGATATGAATATGCATTCTATGTATGTAATCTTTACCCGTTTTATTGGAGGCAATGATCTTGGGCGTATTCAACAATGGCCAGATATGGGATCTAATACCTATGCAATTGGCCCTAGTCGCTCTGCTTCTGGAAATTCAATGCTTGTTCAAAACCCGCATTTACCTTGGTGGAATGAGTTTTTATTCTTCGAATCTCATTTAAACTTGAGTGGTAAAAATATGTATGGAACTACGCTGGTAGGCTTTCCTGGAATTGCCATTGGCTTTAATGAACATTTAGGATGGAGTCACACGGATAATACCATTGATAATGCCGATACTTATGAGTTAACGCTAAAGGAGGGCGGTTATCTGCTAGATGGACAAAGAAAAGAATTTGAAGCGTCTTCTAAAATCATAAAAATAAAGCAGAAAGACGGCTCTTTTCAAGAACAAACCATACCCCTCATGAAAACAGTGCATGGTCCTGTTGTTAATAAAACTGACAATAAAGTACTTGCACTGCGTATGGTAGGGTTGGATAGACCTAATATGTTCTTACAGTGGTGGCGCATGATTAATAGTAGCAGCTTTGATGAGTTCGAATCTGCCTTAAAAATGGCGCAAATTCCTTTTTGGAATGTGATGTACGCTGATAAAGAAGGAGATATTTTTTACGTATTCAACGGTTTAGTACCCAAACGTAGTGAAGGGGGTTGGGACTATTGGGATCGGGTTATCCCTGATGGAAAATCGAGCGATGTTTGGACGGAAGTACATCCATATGCAGATTTACCAAAAGTAAAAAACCCTGCAAACGGTTGGTTACAAAATGCCAACGATCCGCCATGGACAAGTACCATACCCATGAGTTTAAATCCAGATGACTACCCACCGTATATGGCTCCTGTCTATATGCCATTTAGACCTCAACGAGCGGCAAGAATGCTCTTAGAGGATGATTCCATCACTTTCGAAGAATTGGTAGCATACAAACATTCTACCAGATTAGAATTCGCAGATCGCATTTTAGATGATTTATTTGCTGCGGTAGATGCTTCGAATTCTCAAAAAGCAAAAGAGGCAAAGCTTGTGCTAGAAGCTTGGGATAGAGAAGCCGATGCGGATAGCAAGGGGATGCTTCTATTTTTTAATTGGGCCAGAAAGTTCAATGTATGGAATAGTTCCAATTATGCACAACCATGGGATATTAAAAATCCAAATACAACCCCAGATGGTCTTTCCAATCCAGAAAAAGCTGTTGAACTATTGGAAGTGGCGGCAACGGAACTGGAAACCAAATTTGGAAAACTAGATACTGCCTGGGGAGATTACTATAAAATTCAATACAATGGAAAAAACTATCCAGCAAATGGAGTAGATGGTTCTATGGGAGTTTTTAGAGTAGCTTGGCCAGGAGGGTCAGATGAAAACAATATGTATGTAGGTGGTGGAGATTCTTGGGTAGGTGTTATCGAATTTGGAGATACTGTTAAAGCAAAAGTATTATTGAGCTATGGAAATTCAACACAAAAAAACTCACCTCATAATGGAGATCAATTAGCGTTGTTTTCTAAGAAAGAACTGCGAGATGCCTGGTTCACAAAAGATCAGGTAAAAGCGCATACAGCAAAGTTGGAAGTGCTTACAGAAAATGGTTTTAAAGTGAAGAATTAATTGAATACATACGTATGATTCAAACAAAACGTATTATCTATAATGAAGCAGACAACACCTTTGAAGGTTTTGTAGCCTGGGATAGCACTGCAACTGCAAAACGACCGGTGGTATTAATAAGTCATGCTTTTAGTGGTCAATTACAATTTGAAGAAAACAAGGCTGTTGAATTGGCCAAATTAGGATACATTGGTTTTGCCATTGACATCTATGGTAAAGGCATTAGAGGAAAAACTAGGGACGAATCTAAACGCCTGATGGATGCCTTAGATGCAGACAGGAAAACGCTTTTAAAAAGAATGCAACTTTCGGTAAAAACAGCAAAGGAACTTCAATTTGTAGATTCCACCAAAATCGGTGCTATTGGCTTCTGTTTTGGTGGAAAATGTGTTTTAGATTTGGCTAGGTCTGGAGATACAATAAGTGGGGTCGTCAGTTTTCATGGACTCTACGATGCTCCAGAATTCAATAAAGACACCAAAATAAATACCCCTATTCTTGTTTTGCACGGATGGGATGATCCTTTAGCTCCGCCTAAAGATATTGTCATGTTAGGAAAAGAATTAACAAGCAAAAGTGCCCCATGGGAACTAAATGCCTATGGACATACAGGACATGCTTTTACCAACCCAAAGGCAAATACACCAGAAAATGGATTGGTCTATAATGAAGATTCGAATACCAAAGGATGGAATCGAATGAAAGTATTTTTTGAAACTGCTTTTACTAAGACCTAAAGGATGAAACAACTCTTACTCTTCTTTACCATTTCTGTGATACTAACTCCTATCCATGCTTTTGAGGATACGGAACACTGTGCTCCCACAGAAACCAGATTTAATATTGAAAAAGATCTCTTATTGGCGCAGTTCGATTGTAAGACCGATGTAGATGATTTGCATTCCATTGCAGCCTTTGCCACTCTTGTATCTAACGTTCCTTTTTCTAAAATAAACTATCATGCCGTGGCAGGCACATATGGAATTCAGGAAGGTTTATATGTTCCTGCTAACGCCCTTTTTCAAGAGGCATTTGGAGACAATTGGACGGACGCACATAAAGATTTTACTGCTGCTGTGAATAAAGTTAGTGACATTGCGATTAAAACACTAGTAGCAGGAGGAAACATTTGGATTGCAGAGGCAGGACAGTCAGACTTCTCTGCAGCCTTGATTAAAGCAATCAAAACGAAGATACCTAGTTTCGCTTCTTCCGATAAGATTCATATCGTACAACACAGCAATTGGAATGAAAAAGTAACCTCCGCAGAGAGTTTAGCATTTGTAAAAAAGAACATTAGTTATCACAAAATAGCAGATGGAAATGCCGAAGGAAATGGAACGCCTGGTTTTAGATCTCCAGATTTCACCAACTGGAAGATGCATTTAAAATCTTCCCAATTAATTGCGGTATGGCAATTAGCAATTACACTTGGCAACCAATACAATGGAAAAAACGAGCGCTATAATAACGAAGCAATTGCCGCAGGAGGATTAGATTTTTCAGATCTTTCCGAAACATGCTGGATTCTAGGATTAGAAAACATTAAGGATACGGCAGAATTTTTCAAGTTATATGGTGCTGGCAATTAAGACTAAAACGCTTTTAGCTGTATTACCAAAAAAGGCAGTCTGTTTCCAGACTACCTTTTACGTAACTATACTACCGCACTAGCTTACTATGCTAGATCGAAACGGTCAAGGTTCATTACCTTAGACCAGGCGGCTACAAAATCTTGTGCAAATTGTTCTTTAGAATCTTCACAAGCATACACTTCTGCAAGTGCTCTAAGCTCTGAATTTGAACCAAAGATTAAATCTGCTCTGGTTCCGGTCCATTGAAGTTCTCCTGTTGCACGATTGCGACCTTCAAATACATTTTGATCATCTGAAGTTGCCTTCCATGTAGTTCCTAAGTCCAAGAGGTTTACAAAGAAATCATTACTTAAGGTTTCTGGTTGGTCTGTAAAAACACCATGATTGGATGAATCATAATTAGCACCGAGTACACGAAGACCACCAACTAAAGCAGTCATCTCCGGTACAGATAATGTTAATAACTGTGCTCTATCTACCAACAACTCTTCTGCAGATGTAGTATGCGCTCCTTTTAAGAAGTTTCTAAAGCCATCTGCAATGGGTTCTAAAGCTGCAAAAGAACTCGCATCTGTTTGTTCTGCAGATGCATCTCCTCTTCCAGGTGTAAAGGGCACTGTAATATTCATACCTGCATTCTTAGCAGCTTGCTCTATTCCTGCAGAACCTGCTAAAACAATTAAATCTGCTATTGAAACTTCTTTGTCTGCAGTAGTGCTATTAAATTCATTTTGGATTCTAGTAAGCGTATCCAATACTTTAGCTAATTGTGCTGGGTTGTTTACTTCCCAATCTTTTTGAGGTGCTAAGCGAATACGACCACCATTAGCTCCACCGCGTTTATCTGAACCTCTAAAAGTAGAAGCAGAAGCCCATGCCGTAGAAACTAACTCCGATACGGATAAACCAGACGCTAGAACATTACTTTTCAATCCTGCAATATCTACATCATCAATTAATTTGTGTGTAACGGCGGGTATTGGATCTTGCCAGATTAGCTCTTCTGAAGGCACTTCAGCTCCTAAGTATAAAGCTATAGGCCCCATGTCTCTGTGTGTTAATTTGAACCATGCACGTGCAAATGCATCTGCAAACTCTTCTGGGTTTGCATGGAAACGTTTTGATATCTCTAAATACGTAGGATCCATTTTAAGTGCCATATCGGCGGTAGTCATCATCAAGGCCTGCTCTTTAGAAGCATCTTGCGCCATAGGCGCCTTTTTTGCAGCAGATGCTGCAGTAGGTGTCCATTGATGCGCTCCTGCCGGGCTCTTTGTCAATTCCCAATCGTATCCTAGTAACACTTCAAAATAATCGTGATCCCAAGTGGTCGGATTTGGCGTCCAAGCCCCTTCTATACCACTTGTAATGGTATCATCTCCATGACCTGTTCCAAAATCATTTTTCCATCCCAAACCTTGTTCCTCGATAGTTGCTCCTGCTGGTTCTCTTCCTACGTACTGATCTGGGTCTGCAGCACCATGCGCTTTACCAAAAGTATGTCCTCCCGCAACCAAGGCAACAGTTTCTTCATCATTCATGGCCATACGACCGAAAGTTTCTTTAATATCGAAAGCAGATGCTAAAGGATCAGGATTTCCGCTAGGTCCTTCAGGATTCACATAAATAAGTCCCATATTAGAAGCACCCAGTGGACGCTCTAATTTACGATCACCTTCAGCATAACGGGCCTTTTCTCCAAGCCATTCTGTTTCTGAACCCCAATAAATATCTTCTTCTGGTTCCCAAACATCTTCACGCCCACCAGCGAAACCAAAAGTCTCAAAGCCCATGGATTCCAAGGCACAATTCCCGGCAAGAATCATCAAATCTGCCCATGAAATTTTCTTACCGTATTTCTTTTTAATAGGCCATAGCAATAAACGAGCTTTGTCTAAGTTTCCATTATCAGGCCAGCTATTCAGTGGTGCAAAACGTTGGCTTCCAGAACCAGCTCCTCCACGACCATCTGTAATACGATACGTACCTGCACTATGCCATGCCATACGAATGAATAAAGGTCCATAATGACCGTAGTCTGCAGGCCACCAGTCTTGAGAATCTGTCATTAAGTCTACCAAATCTTTTTTGATAGCTTTCAAATCCAAACTTTCAAATTCTTTGGCATAATCGAAACCATTCCCCATTGGGTTCGACTTCGCAGCATTTTGACGAAGAATATTCAGTTTTAATTGGTTAGGCCACCAGTCTCTATTAGACGTTCCGCCACCAGCACTTTGCTTTTGAGCTCCTCCCATGAAAGGACATTTACTGATGTCTCCTTCGTGATTATGATTGTTATCCATATAATTAGTTGTTTTATTTTTCCTACTTACACAAACTTACCCAAATGTTGAAGAATTTGTATTGAATTATCATATATTTAAATGAATATAGCATTGATAATATCTATAATAGCACGAAACACTATTTATGATTGATTTATCCCCTATCATTGTAACATAAAATACTTTTGAAACATTCAATTAAATGATCTGCTCACTGCATGTTTATTTTTAAAGTTATGTCCGATTTACTACATTGAAAAGTGAGTCCGTTTAAAAAAATTAGCAACCAGTCTATCCTTTGTAAAAGCAACTATATCGTATGAAAGAGAAAATTAAACAGGCATATGAAACATTGGCCATACCTTATAACGAGCGTATTGATCATAAGCCGCACAATGCCTATTATGATAGGCCTAATACCCTTCAACTGATAGGAGAGGTGAAAGGATTACATGTATTAGATGCTGCTTGCGGTCCTGGTAAATATGCCGAAATCCTCACAGCTAAAGGAGCCAAAGTAACTGGTTTTGATTTAAGTCCAAAGATGATTGAACTTGCCAAAGAACGAAATATAGATACTGCATCCTTTTTTGTACACGATTTAAGTGCTCCCTTACATTCGCTTGCGGATGCCTCCTTTGAAGTAGTGGTATGTGCGTTAGCGATGCATTATGTGGAAGATTGGAATGCTGCTTTAAAAGAATTTTACAGAGTTTTAAAGCCCAATGGACGTCTCGTAATTTCTATTGAACATCCATTTTTTGAATACACCTATTTTAAATCGGATCTATATTTCGAAGTAGAGCCTGTTAAATGCATTTGGAAAGGTTTTGGGAAACCTGTAGAGATGAATAGCTATAGAAGACCTCTTAACGAATGTATAAATCCAATTATTGAAAATGGCTTTTGTATTGATCATCTTTTAGAACCTAAGCCAGTGAAAGCTTTTGAAAAATTAGATCCAAAACATTATAGAGAACTCAACAAATTTCCTGCATTTATGTGTATTAGAGCCCTAAAAAAATAGTACATTAAATAGCTATGCATGCTCCTGTAACCATATAATAAATATGTAACTTGCCGTTGATGAAATCGCTATTCATACTTCTAATAAGCCTGTTTATGAGCACACCCTTTATCCTATTTGATTTCACAAAAGATAGTATAATTTCATCCTGGCGTGTGATAGATGATGGTGTGATGGGAGGAAAGTCTAAAGGTAATTTCTCTTTGAACGAGGAAGGGATTGGAATATTTAAAGGCCAGGTTTCTTTAGCAAATAATGGAGGATTCTCTTCTGTGAGATATCGCTTTAAACCAAAAGATATCTCTTCCTATAATACCTTTGTCATACGACTAAAGGGCGACGGTAAATTATATCAGTTCCGAGCAAAATCAAATATAAAAGAAGCTCATTCCTATATTGCTAAAATTCCTACTACTGGAGATTGGCAGACCATAAAAATTCCAATGGATACCATGTATCCCGCTTTTAGGGGCCGTAGCTTAAACATTTCAAATTATAAAGGAGCACTACTAGAAGAAGTTGCTTTTTTAATAGGAAATAAAAAAGAGGAAAAATTTCGTTTGGAGATTGATTATATTGAATTATACAACTACGAATAGCAGAAAACAAATGAGTTGGATACAGACCATTGGATTTGAAGAGGCAAAAGGGAAACTAAAAAGCATCTATAACCGAGTAAAGGGACCAAATAACAATGTAGATAATGTACTTATGCTACATAGTCTGCGTCCTCACACATTAAAAGGGCATATGACCTTGTACAAAAGTGTGTTACACCATAGTGGTAATACACTTCCAAAATGGTACTTAGAGGCCTTAGGCGTTTATGTAAGTCAACTAAATCAATGTTCCTATTGTGTAGATCATCATTATGAAGGTTTTAAACGACTTCTCTCAGATGATGATACTGCCCAAAGGTTTCTGGAAGGGGTTAAAAAAGAACAACCTAATGGCATTTTTGATCCAAAGTATGATGGAGGCTTTTCCTATGCCAAAAAGTTAACTAAAGAACCTTTCAATAGCAATCAAGAAGATATTTTGCTTTTAAAAGATCTGGGTTTTTCAGAAGGTGAAATTCTAGAAATCAATCAGGTTAGCAGTTATTTCAATTATGTAAATAGAAGCGTGCTCGGATTGGGTATCACAACTCAAGGAGATATCTTAGGCTTGTCCCCCAATGAAAATGATGATCCAGAAAATTGGGGCCATTCCTAGACCCATTTTTTTTATAAGTTATCTAGCTGATTGCTTTTCTTATCATCACTAAGGGTCCAGAAAAAACCAACAAAGAAAAAACTATCTGCTGCTGGCCGAATAGCGCGTCTATCAAAACTACCATTCACATTAGAGGTATCTGCATATTGATAATTATTAATATTATTAAAGCCAAGCACATTATTTACAGAGACATATAAGATCTTTTGTGGCGAAATTAAATAGGCCCAATTGACACTTAGATTATTGAATGCTTTTGTTTTTTCATCTAAAAAACCTGACGTATTTGGATTGTCATATGGTCTTCCGGCGGCATGAGTAAACGAAAACCCTATTTGTGAACGCCAATCCGTTACAAAATACTTGGTAACCAGCGAGAAATTATGCTTAGGTGCAAAATTAGGAGTTGCTTCTTCCCTAAAGTTTCTATAATCTCTTTTGGTATCCAAGTACGAATAGGAAATCCAATAATCCAAGTTTTTAACGCTAGCATTATCCCTCCAAAAAATATCCAATCCTGTCGCATAGGCACTTCCTGAGTTATCGTAATTAGTATTGAACAAGGGAATTTCCGTGTCAAATTTAATAAGGTCTTTATAATCTTTATAATAGGCTTCTGCTCTAAAGGTTTTGCCCTCGCCAAGAAACTGATAATTGAGTATATAATGGGTGGTTTTTTCAGTTTCCAAGTTTTGATTGAACTTTAGTATCTCCGTTAGCGGGTTTTGGTTAAAGCCACCATATGCCAAAGAAAATTGTCCTTTATCACTGCTCTTATACGCCAAGGATATTCTTGGAGACACACTAAAATTTTGCATGCTATTTGAGTACTCTGCACGAGCTCCTACTTTCATTGCTAAACGATTACTAAAAAACACATCGGCTTCTGCAAAACCAGCAGTCAAGTGATCTTTATAATCACTTTCAAAAGCAGCATTGTCTGCACTGGTAAAAGTTTCCTCATAATCTGTAATAAAATGTTCCAATCCTGCATTCAAAGAAAAACGATTACTAAACCCTTTCTTTATCTTTATTTTCAGATGTGAGGCAGTTTCTTGTGTATCCAAGCTATTGGTTAGAATGCCAATGGCATTTTTATCAAAGGAAATACTAGCTCCAGTGGTTAAAGTTAGATTAGTATCAAAAAAGTGCTTATAGGAGCTGTTAAAGTATAGGTTATTATTTTTCAACCGAAAATTAACAAACTCGTCTAAATTAATATCTTCTTGATCAATATCTAGATTGGAATGTGTAAAGCCAGTATATAATTTAAAGAGGCTTTTAGTTCCTTTACTTCTAAATACGGCTTCTCCTGAAACAGCTTCAAAAGGAGAATTCCATTGTACTCCCTGATTTGAAGGAATTAATGCTTCATAAGGTGCTAAATTAATATAAGAAGAATTAAAACTAAGTGATTGATCTCCCCATATTTCGGTATGCCCCAAACCTCCACCAACACTCATAAGGGAAATGTCTGTTTTTTCCTGATCGGGAACATCTGTTGTATTTAGCAATAATACACTGGAGAGCGCCTGACCATACTCTGCGGAATATCCTCCAGTACTAAAAGTAATTCCTTTGAAAAGAAAGGGCGAAAAACGTCCTCTAGTAGGGATATTATTAGCAGTAGCATTGAAGGGCTGAAAAACACGAAGTCCGTCTATAAAGACCTGTGTTTCCCCAGCTGCACCTCCACGAACAAATAGACGTCCATCCTCGCTCACGGTAGAAGTTCCTGGCAAGGTTTGCAACGCAGCTACAAAATCGCCCGCCGCACCTGCCGTGGTTACAATGTCTAATGGTTTTAGTACGGATACTTTAGAATTATCACCCGCCTCAAAAGTACCAGCAGTCAGTGTTACTCCTGTAAGTGTATTCATTGCCTCTTTGAGTTTTATCTTAAGATCTTTGAGAAACGATAGGTCTCCTGCTTGGTAATAAGTTTCATACGAAAGCATAGAGATTACCAAGGTTTGTGTTCCACTTTCGGCAGTTTCAAAACTAAATTTTCCATTTTCATCTGTGGATGCACCATCATAGGTACCCTCTAAGTATACGTTGGCGCCCATAATAGGAACATCTTTCGTATCAGTTACAATACCAGATACTGTTGTTTGTGCAATACTATATTGTATACATCCAAATAAAAGAAGAAAAAAGAATTGTTTGATCATGACTGTTCGTTTTTTTGATACAGCAAAGATGTAACAGCAAAGCTTCCTTCCCTAAATAGCTTTTCCGAGTTGTTATATTTATGTACTGAATTGAAATGAGAATTTGCATTTACAATTCAACCCAAAAATCCGACAGTTCGGAATATTGCATTTCGTAGGTTTTTAGAAATAGCGCAATTTTACAGCATCATTAACACATAAAATCAACAAACATGAAAAAGCTTGGACTACTATTAGGAATACTATTTATCGGATTTACAGCAACTGCACAAGATGCAGAAGGGGTTACCATTACCGTTATTATTGAAAATGTTTTGAATGAAAATGGACAGATATTAGCAGGATTGCATACGGAAGAAACTTTTATGAAAGGGCAAGGCCTAGATAATTATATGGGCGAAGCGAGCAAGGGCGAAGTATCATTTACTTTTAAGAATGTAAAACCAGGTATGTATGCTATCTCTGTAATGCATGATGAAAATGGCAATATGGCGATGGATTTTGAAGACAACGGAATGCCAAAAGAAAGCTATGGAATGAGTGGTAGCGCAATGAGCATGGGACCACCAACCTTTGCCGATAGCAAATTTGAAGTTGCAGATAAAGACATGGAATTAAAGATTAGATTCTAAAACAAATATTCTTTTAAAAAAACAACCGAACATCGCTTTAGTGAGTTCGGTTTTTTTTATACACCTCAAAAATATTGCTTGGGTCTTCATAAATAATATTGATAGTTTTCCTTATTTTTATGCTTTAAAACTATTGAGGATGACTATTACCCAATTACAGTATGTCTTGGCAGTAGCCGAGTATCAAAACTTTACCTTGGCGGCAGAAAAAAGCTTTGTAACACAGCCCACCCTAAGTATGCAAGTGCAAAAGTTGGAAGACGAGTTAGACATTCAAATTTTTGATCGAAGTAAAAAACCCATTTCAGTAACCGAAGTAGGAAAAAAAATAGTAGCCCAAGCCAAAAATATTGTCAATGAGGCAGAACGCATTAAAGATATTGTAGATCAGGAAAAGGGGTTTATCGGAGGAGAATATACCTTAGGAATTATCCCAACCATTATGCCTACACTGCTTCCTATGTTTCTAAAGACTTTTATAAAAAAGTATCCCAAAGTAAACCTCATCATAAAAGAACAAAATACGGAAAGTCTGATACGAAACTTACAAGATGGTCATTTAGATGCTGGCATTGCTGCCACTCCATTGGAAATTGAGTTTATTAAAGAGCGCCCTCTGTACTATGAGCCTTTTGTAGGATATGTGCCCACCAATCATCGCTTGGACAAAAAGGAAAGTATTACTCCAGACGATTTAGAAATAGACGATGTCTTATTGCTACAAGATGGTCACTGTTTTAGAGAAGGTGTTATTAATCTGTGTAAGAATTCTAAAAATTATGAAGATGAACATTTTCAATTGCAAAGTGGAAGTTTTGAAACCTTGGTAAACTTAGCCAATGAAGGAATGGGCATGACTCTCCTGCCCTATTTAAACACTTTGGAATTAGATGCGGTTAAGAAAAAACACTTAAAGTTCTTTAATAAACCATCGCCTGCAAGAGAAGTAAGTCTTATTTATCATAAGAGCGAACTAAAAATTCAAATCACGGATGCCTTACGAGATGTTATTTCTAGCATAGTCCGGGGAGCTATTGCTTTCCAAGACGTAGATATTATTAGTCCCGTAAATAAAAACTAAAACACTCTATAAAAAGCAAAAAGCCACTCAATGAGTGGCTTTTTATTATGCTTTAAGATAAATTATACTTTGTTTTAATTCTGGTTTGTCAGTGATAAATATTTGCAGCCAAACTTTTAATTCTTCAATTTCGTAAGGCAATAATACAGAAATTGCTTTTTTTAGTTCTTTGCAAAAAAGTTTCGTATCAAAACTGACCTTTTGAAGTACTGTTTTAGTGTACTCCAACATAGCTCTAGCCATATATACTCTTTTTATTGATTAGATTGTTGTATAAAGTTAACCAAAAAAAGAAGATATTTATTGCCGTCAATTCGTTAAAAAATAGATAAATTCATGTTAAAATTATTTATTTATCCTTTTTGGAGTAGGAGATTTACTGGCTTTGTACTCTTTTCATTGATTTTATCTAGTTGTGCCACCCAAAGAGGGCAATATTTAAAAAAGCAGTTTGATAGCCCCAGTACCGAACATCAGTTTTCTGGCTTTCTACTTTATGATCCGGCAACAAAAGATACGATCTATGCTCATAATCAGGAGCGTTATTTTACCCCCGCAAGTACTACAAAAATAGCTACGCTCTACGCTGCACTACAGGTACTTTCAGATTCTATTCCTGCACTCCGATATACGACGCAAGGAGATACACTTTATGTTGAAGGTACCGGAGATCCTACTTTTTTACATCCATATTTTAATGATAGTACAGCTTTTCATCTTGCAAAGAATTATAGTCAGATTCAATTATCCCTTACTAATTTTAGGGAAGAACGCTTGGGACCTGGTTGGGCATGGGAAGACTATGAATGGTATTACGCTCCAGAACGAAGTGCTATTCCCATATATGGTAACCTAGTCTCTATGCAGCGGCAAAATGAACTACATATTACACCTCCTTATTTTAAAGATCATATTAGACATAGGGATTCTGCTAGAAATAGAGCGCTGCATACCAATACCTTTTATTTCGGAGCAGAACGCAAAGACACTTTGGAGGTTCCATTCATAAATAGTTCCTCTCTTACGAAAACCTTATTGGAAGAACTTTTGGAAAAGCCCGTAGGGCTTGTTGATAATTTACCATCTGGCACAAAAGTTACACTATACAGCGTTCCTTCTGATTCGCTATATAAGAGAATGATGGTTGAAAGTGATAATTTTTTGGCAGAACAACTAATGATAGTTGCCTCCTCTTCCCTTTCGGATACGCTGAACTTTTCTAAAGTCAGAAACTATATCTTGGAAAACCACTTAGAGCATTTAAAACATTCCCCAAGATGGGTAGATGGTTCTGGGCTCTCTAGGTATAATCTTTTTACCCCAACTTCCATGGTTCAGATGCTTGATGAACTTTATAAAGAAGTACCCAAAAATCGTTTGCTTAATTTCTTCCCTGTAGGAGGAGTATCAGGAACTTTAAAAAATTGGTATGCTGGCAATCCTAATCCTTATATCTATGCAAAATCTGGAACTCTAGGAAATAATTATAGCCTAAGCGGTTATCTGCTGGCTAAATCGGGCAAAGTTTTAATTTTTAGTTTTATGAACAATCATTTTGTGAAACCAACAAATGAAGTGAGAGAAGAAATGCAGGCAATTTTTGAACATATTAGAGATACGTATTGATACCATTGAAAAAGCCGGAAGATCATAAGCATCATCTTCCGACTTTAAACAACAACTAAAAAACACCACTATTAAATCGCTACAATGCCTTGCGTGTTTGTATCTGGTAGGTTTCCAGATTCTTCTCCTATAAAGTCGAGCGTTTGTCCATTTACTCTATAGATACCGATAGTGCCATCCAAACCATATAATTGGTAGAGGTATTGACCATCTTCTGAAATCCACATATCAATCCAACCTTCTGTACTTGCAAAAGCTTCTGGTCCATTGTCAGCACCACCGGTTCCAGTTCCCAATGCGGCCGACTGATCTAATAGGCTTACCGCTCCATTATTAAAACTATACGAAGCTAGGCCAGCCTCAATAGCATTGGAAACAAAGAAGGTATTTCCATCCGCTGTGAAATCTAACCAACATGCGGTTCTTCCTGTATTACCCTCACCAGATCTTACATCCAAAGTAATCGGGGTTAAACTACCATCGCCTTGTATTTGCCATGTAGAAACCGAGCCATCTTGTAAAGCTGGAAAAGCTGGAGGTGTACCATCTGGTTGAAACTCTCTAGCTTCTGTTACTACTACATAATTATCTCCAACAATTTGAAAACCAATAGCGGAAGGTAAATTTCTACCTTCTGTATTTCCTCTTAGGGTAGACGTTGCCGCAGCTACTTGATTTGCGCTTAAGGTTCCGTCTGCATTTACAGCATATACTACCAATTCATCTTCACTTCCACTGGCTAAGGCTGCTGCCCCAGAATTTATAGAAGCTACCACCAACCAATTTCCATCGGGAGAAAATTGAACCGCTGAAGGTCTGTTTGCTAAATTTCTGGTAGAACCTGCTATGGCAGATAATGATCCATCTTCTAAAAGCCAAAAGCCTGTTACAGTTCCCTGTTGCGCAGGCTCTCCTTGCGCTAAAAATTCTTGTCTTGTGATATTAGAAACATAAACAATCCCTTTTACTCCATCGGCTGTTCTTGCTGAAACAGCAATACTATTGGGACCTATAGCTCCTGTAGGTTGCGGATTCCCTGCTGTTTCCAAGGAAAAATCATCTTGGATATTGAAAGAAGTAATCGTATTGCTACCTGCATTTACCGCTAAAAGGTTCTCATTATCATCTGTCTTCGTCAGGGCGTAGGCAGAAATTAATGGATCTAAACCTTCACCACCATCATAATCTCCTCCATTGCCTCCTGTATTTACAGGTCCAATAGGTGTTAGCGTTCCGTCTGCGTTTCTTCCATAACTAATAATTACATTTGGTCCTTGTACATTAGTACCAGGTACTTGTCCGTCACCATTTGTCATGGCATACACTGCTCCTACAAAAGCAGTTGGCTCGTCTTCTCCATCACCAGGAGGTACATCTACTACAATGTCGTCATCATTACAAGAAGCCAATGTTAGTATCATAGTTGAAAGTAATAATCCTAATATTCTTAAGTTTTTCATCGTACTTTTTTTTAGTTTTTATAGTTCATTAAATTGTTTGTTTAGTGTTTAAAGAAGTATGTATATACTATTCTATTTCATCAACTTTATTGTGTTGTTTTACAGTTGATTTTCACTAAATCCAAATTGCACAAATTGATTCGGCCGAAACTTATTTGAGCATCAGAAGTAGAATAATTCATGCTACTTTCTGATATGATATTTGGTACGATTGCACTTTACAGCACTTACAAGGGAAAGAAAAAATTGATACAAAGTTGACATTTTAGAACAAAGCACTTTAAAATAGTAATCAATTGAATATCAAATTATTAAATATGATTATACTTTGAAAACGAAGAAATATAAAAGAAGAAATTAGACTGTTTTTATGACAACATTAACAACTGCCATAAAAATTGGGATAGGCAATTTTGTTAAAACGTGATACTAATGTGATAAAAAAGTAATGGAATTAAAATACTTAGTATTTAAAAAACAGTTTTCAAAATAAAAAAGATCGGTCTAGCTCTGTAAAAGTGAATGCATAGCTGCATATTGAAGTAGCATAATAGTCTTAGCATCTTTGATAACACCCGTCTGAATCATTTGCAAGGCATCTTTAAAGGGATATTCCAAGACTTCTATATTTTCAGATTCGTCTGCTGCTCCGCCACCTTCACTTAATCGCATTCTGTCCTCGTAGGCACCTACAAAAAAGTACAAAATCTCCGTAACAGATCCGGGAGACATATACGCTTCTAGCACTTTCTCTACTTCACGGATATGGTAACCAGTCTCTTCCTCTACTTCTTTTTTTATACAATCTTCGGGATGGTCACCATCTAAAAGACCTGCACAGGCTTCAATCATCATGCCTGTAGTATTCCCATTTAAATAGGTAGGCATTCTGAACTGTCTTGTGAGGACTACTGTTTGTTTTTCCTTATTATACAATAAAATTGCAGCACCATTACCTCTATCGTAGGCTTCTCTTACTTGGGTTTCCCATGCACCATCTTCTTTTTGATAGTCAAAAGTAACTTTGTTAAGTGTATACCAATGATCTGATAATATTTCTTTTTTTATATTTTTTACACTTCCTTTTTTCAACGCTATCAATTAAGAGGTTTATATTTTATGCTGTGCTTTGGTTACTTGTCTATACGGTAACTGCTTTGTTTAAATACCTTCTAAAAGGTAACATTTCTTTGTATACCTGTATGAGGTGGTCTTCAAAAGTGTCTAGAAAAACTACCTCATCAGGAAAAATATGCATCACTGCGAATGTTTTAAGCTGAAGTAAGTCTATATGCGGATGATCCATAGAGAAACCTTTAGGGGCCTTAACTAAATGCTGATCCTCTACTAAATCACCAAAAGTGTCCTTAAATGATTTTTTATAGAGTATTTCCTTAAGGACCTCCCCATCATAATCGATGGCATCTCTAATACTCCTGAGTGTTTTGGGGTTTGGACGCCAAAACCCTCCAGCGAACATGTTTCGTTCTAATCCAAACTGCACATAGAAATCGCCCGTGTTTGGTGCCTTATCCAATCCTGCTCCGAAGTGATCCTTGTAAATAGGTTTATTGGGATGAAACATCAAATTATTGTTGATTCTGTTAATTCCTTTTTTACCTGGTGTGGCATAATACTCATCATCAATACCCGCTAAGGTATGATCCATTTTATCGAGCCATTTGATATAGGAATCCCGAACGGCTTTATACCGTTTTCGATGTTTATCCATCCAGTCTTTGGAATTGTTCTGTTCCAAATCTCGGAGAAAACTATACATTTCTTTAAAATTCATAAGAAATTAACTGTTGCATTTTTGAATTGGATGAAATTAAATTTGATTAAAAGTTGTTATCCCCATCCAATAGATCTCCGATTCCGCCTAATAAACTGCCTTCGCCTTTGCTTTTGCCTCCTCTTGGAATGGAAGCCAAAACTCTGCCAGCCAATCTGCTAAAGGGCAAGGATTGGATATATACCGTTCCGGGCCCTTTTAAGGATGCAAAGAAAAGTCCTTCACCCCCAAAAATGGTGTTTTTAATACCTCCAACAAATTCAATATCATAATCTATATTTTGTGTAAACCCAATAATACAGCCTGTATCTACCTTTAATACTTCTCCTGCTGCTAATACTTTTTTAGCCGTAGTACCACCAGCGTGTACAAATGCCATTCCATCTCCTTCTAATTTTTGCATAATAAAACCTTCACCGCCAAAGAGGCCTCTTCCTAAGCGCTTGGAAAATTCTATACCAACAGATACGCCTTTGGCTGCACATAAAAAGGCGTCTTTCTGACAAATAAACTTCCCGTTATTTTCTGATAGATCTATAGGAATAATTTTTCCAGGGTAAGGAGATGCAAAGCTCAATTTCTTCTTCCCACCTTGCTCGTTCAAAAAAGCGGTCATAAAAAGACTTTCTCCAGTTAGTACTCGTTTCCCTGCAGAAAAAATCTTTCCCAAGATGCCTTTCTCTTGGTTGGAACCATCTCCAAAGATGGTGTCCATTTTAATACCAGTATCCATCATCATAAAGCTACCTGCTTCTGCCACCACAGCTTCTTGCGGGTCTAACTCTATTTCTACATACTGCATTTCTTCTCCGTAAATTTTGTAATCAATTTCGTGTGCGTTCATTTTGAATGTGTTTTTTGTTGATGTTCATTAGTTGGAAGATCCAAGAAGTTGTTACACTATTTTTCAGCTCTTCACTTTTAAGGTCCATTCAAACTTAAAAGTAGAGACCACTACTCCATCCGTATTTACACCAACAGATTTCATCCAAATAGTTTGCCCTTCCCCAGAAGCAATGGTAGCACTGATCGCATCTTGTATTAAATGACCATCTTCACAGGTAAAGGTGATACGGCCTGTGGCTTTTTTAGAAAAATTTGCTGTATTGTTGGCCACCAGCATGGAGATTCGCTTCCCACTTTTTCTAATTTGATCAGTGACCATAATACCCGTTGCCAACTCCGCCGCCATTCCTTGTACTGCCCAGAACATCGATTTAAATGGATTCTGATTTATCCAACGATGCTTTACGGTGGTAATCGCTTTTTGTTCATCCATATGCTTTAAGCGTACTCCGCACCACCATGCAGAAGGAAGTTTAAAAAAAAGAAAGGTATTGATTTTACTTGGAGATGTAGACATAGTGCTTGTTTATGAAGTACTAAAAGTATTGAAAAAAGAGATAGGATAAACGATCGATCACTAAGATTTGATTTGTTAAAATTATGTTAATATTTAGTACTATGTTTTGCATAATACCTTTTTTTAACCATATATTTGCATAGTAAGATATTAGGTTATTCATCTTATCAATCAATTTCATCATCAAAAAACAGGCAACTTATTAAAAGTACAACCATGACAGAAACATTAACAAAACACGAAAGAAACCTTGCAGCATTGATACATGCTTCTACCTTTTCTAGGTTTTTTATTCCATTAGGGCAGTTCATAGTGCCTCTTGTGCTGTGGACAGCAAACAAAAAAGAACATGCGTTTGTAGATTATAATGGGAAACAAGCATTGAACTTTCAAATCAGTATGTTGATTTATTCCTTAATTCTTGGTGCAATTTCCATACCCTTCTTTTTAGGTTTTTTTCCAAACTTATTTGATGGAGGGCACCATGGCTTTATCGACTTTAGCAATTTTAACGGTATCAATATTAATTTT
The DNA here is from genome assembly GCA_947500575.1 of uncultured Flavobacteriaceae bacterium. Lineage (GTDB taxonomy): Bacteria > Bacteroidota > Bacteroidia > Flavobacteriales > Flavobacteriaceae > CANMSI01. Next base: position 173,210 of record CANMSI010000001.1, read on the forward strand.
GATAGTGACGATTTTTGGTTCGGTTCTTTTCTTTGGCCACTTGGAATCACTGGACTCTTACAGGGATCCCTTTTTGTTATTAATGTAGTATATACCATTTTAGCTACGATACGCACTAATGAAGGGCAAACCTTTAAATATCCACTTACTATTAATCTTATAAAGTAATGAAGTACGCGCTATACATATCAATATGCTTTGCTTTTTCTTATGGAAGCCTTGGTTACGGACAAGTAGCTAAAAATTCTTCTGTATTTATGGAATTAAAGGCGAAAGACAGTCTATTGTTTCAATTGGGGTATAACCAAGTAGATACGGCGCAAGTAGCCGCCTTAACTGGCGAAGACTTTGAATTTTATCACGATAAAGGAGGTATTACCAACTCAAAAGGAGCTATGGTAACTTCAATGGGATCTTTAGGGTCCATGTCCTATAAAGCAACGAGAGAACTAAAAGAGGGTAGTTTAGAAGTATACCCCCTAAAAAACAAAGCTGTTTTATATGCAGCTATTCAAACTGGAGAGCATCAGTTCTGGGCCGATTATGAGGGAAAGGAAAAATTTGTTTCTAGTACGGCAAAATTTGTGACACTCTGGACATTGGAGGAAGGCGATTGGAAAATGAAGAGAGTATTGAGTTTTGACCATCAGGTCCCTAATGAAAGTGATCCACATATAGAAATGACCAAAGAACTGGCAATACAATTAAAAGAAAAAGATCAGCAATTATTTAATGCTGCCTTTAATACCTGTTCACCAGACGTCTTAGAAGCATTGTTCACGGAAGATTTTGAATTTTATCATGATAAAGGAGGATTAACCAAAGGAAGAAATGCATTTTTAGACCCTATGCGAAGCGAATGTGCCAATAGAGATATGCAGCAACCACAACCCTCCAAAAGAATCCTAGTTCCGAATAGTTTGACAGTATATCCACTATTTGAAAATGGAGCACTCTATGGAGCAATTCAAATGGGGGTACACAAATTTGCTTCCTTAAATGCAGAAGGAAACTATGTCGATGGAGATATTGCAAAATTCCTTCATCTATGGTTAAAGATCGATGGGGAATGGAAAATAAAAAGAGAATTGAGTTACGATCATCAATTACAACAATAATAATAGACAGGTATTCATCACACCTGTTGGAGTTTAATCATTAATCAATATAAATCACAGGAGTTTATTCATCAAATCAATCGTCTAATGATCATCAAAAACGAACCCTCATGTTATGGAGAAAATCATTCCAAAGAAACTGAAATCCTCGAAAACTTCGGGGCCTCAAAAAAAGAATAAGGATATTATGAATATAGAAAACACAAAAGCACAAATGCGCAAAGGGGTTTTGGAATATTGCATACTCTCTATCCTAAATGGAGAAGATAAGTATGCATCTGAAATTCTAAGCACCTTAAAAGATGCCAAAATGCTGGTGGTGGAAGGGACCATTTATCCCTTATTAACCCGACTTAAAAATGCCGGATTATTGAATTATCGCTGGGAAGAATCTACTTCCGGCCCACCACGCAAGTATTACACGCTCACTGAAACTGGGAAGTTGTTCTTAAAAGAACTTAATACTACCTGGGATGAATTAAGAAATGCCGTGAATTTGGTAACCAACACTAAATAAGAATCAAGAAATGAACAAGACAGTAAACATAAATCTCGCAAATACCTTCTTCCACATAGATGAAGAAGCGTATGCAAAATTAAGACGCTATCTAGAATCCATCAAACGGTCTTTTGCCAATACCAAAGGAAGTGATGAGATCTTAATGGACATTGAAGCTAGAGTAGCAGAACTATTTCAAGAAAAAATGGAGAATGATCGCCAGGTTATTACCCAAAAAGAAGTAGATGAAGTAATCACCATCATGGGACAACCAGAAGATTATATGGTGGATGAAGATATTTTTGAAGACGAACCAAGATCAAAATCTACTGCAAGTAGCAGGGTTAAAAAATTATACCGCGATATAAATCAAAAATATATTGCAGGGGTATCTTCAGGATTAGGCCATTACTTTGGTATTGATCCTTTATGGATTAGGCTCTTATGGATTGTACTTACTTTAGGTTCTGGTGGAGGATTTATCTTTATCTATATTCTTTTATGGATTTTAATTCCAGAGGCTACCACTACAGCGCAAAAACTAGATATGCGTGGGGAAGAAGTAAACATTAGCAATATAGAGCGCAAAGTAAAAGAAGGTATTGACGACGTTACCGAAAGGGTGAAAAATGCCGATTATGATGCTATGGGTAATAAGGTTAAAGATAGCGGTAAATCCTTCTTTGATGCTTTGGGAGATATTATTATGTTCCTCTTTAAAGTATTTGGGAAATTTATCGGTGTATTACTGATCATTATCGGGGCATCTACCCTTATAGGCCTCTTCATTGGTATGTTTACGGTTGGGGTCTTAGACGTAGTTCATTTACCTGGCTTTGATATCTACGAATTAGTAGACAATACAGGTATTCCTATTTGGCTTGTATCACTATTAGGGTTCTTTGCAGTAGGAATTCCTTTCTTTTTCTTACTATATCTGGGGTTAAAAATCGTAGTTAACAATCTCAAATCCATTGGCCTTATTGCCAAGTTAAGCCTTTTGGGACTATGGCTGATATCTATTATCACCTTAACGGTATTTGGTGTTAGAAATGGAATAGCACACTCCTCTACTGGTAGTGTCTCTACAAAAGAAGTATTGTATGTACAAAAAATGGATACCATACAGATTTCAACTGCTTCCACAGAGCTCTATGACAACCAAGAAAATATTCATATTGGGCGTCTAAAAGTACGATATGATGAGGATGGGAATAGGCTTTTACTTTCTGACGATGTGCGTTTTAACATTAAACGAACAAAAGACTCAGTTGCATCTATTAAAATAAGGAAAGATGCAGATGGCAGTACATACGAAAATGCAAGAGAGCGTGCCAGAAAAATAGAGTATGCCTATGCTATAGAGGAGAATAATATAATCTTGAACGATTTTCTAACCACAGCAATCTCCAATAAGGCAATGGACCAACAAATTCATATTACGCTTTACATCCCAGAGAATACAGTTATCAAGTTTTCAGAAGATGCGAGTCGTCATTTAGGTTGGGGTACTGATTTTGATCGCGATTTTTTTAGAAACGAACGTGCAGATTACTTATGGAAAATTGAAGATAGTGATGAATTAAAATGCTTAGATTGCCCCGAAGAGGACGATGAAGATTCTTTTAATTCGGATGATGATGAAGGACATCTTATTATCAATGAGGACGGAGTGGACATTGATTTACAGAACGAAGATGGCTCTTTTAAAGTAAAGATTAACGAAGATGGCGTAAAGGTAAAAGCAGACGACAATAATTGAGCAACAGTTCATCCTAAATAACTGACAACTCAGTTTTTTAAACTAGAAAAGGAGCATTAAAATTTGGAATTTTACATCAATCAATTTATAACAATCAATCATCGAAAATAACTTTCGATATCTAAAACAACAGTCATGACAACACTAGCAAGAATCACAATTGGATTATTAATTGCGCTATTTTCCTCTTCCTGTGCTTTTGATCTCAACTTTGGAGATGGAAAAAAAGGAAACGGAATAGTAGCAGAAGAAAGTAGAGAAATTACAGAAGAGTTTACCGTAGTTTTAGCCTCTGAAGGCTTGGACGTATTTGTTTCTCAGGGTGCTGCATTTGACATTCGAGTAGAAGCGGATGAAAATATTATTGACCTAATTGGAACGGATATAGAAAATGGAAGATTACGCATCCATGCTATAGAAAATATAGGAAGAGCCACTAAGAAAATCTATGTTACATTGCCAGAAATTACCGCACTTGAAAGTTCTAGCGGTGCCGATCTAATAGTGCAAAATGTTATTAAGGCCGATAAGATTAGTTTGGAAGCTTCTAGCGGATCGGATTTGAAAATAGAACTCATGGCTGATAAGGTAGATGCAGATGCCAGTAGTGGTGCAGACATTAGAATTACGGGCGAAGCCGCCACATTTATTGCCGATGCCAGCAGTGGTTCTGATATAAAAGCAAGAAATTTAATTACCAAAACTTGTACCGCTAATGCCAGTAGTGGTTCCGATATCAGTGTTCATGTTACCGAATCCCTTACAGCAGACGCTAGTAGTGGAGCAGATATTTCTTATTCTGGAGATGCCAGTGTAAAGAAAAATAAGTCTTCTTCTGGCAGTGTTCATCACAACGATTAAATTATAATTATTAAAATACATATTATGACAGCAATAGCAAGATTTAGCATTGGGTTATTACTCATCATCTTTTCCTCTTCCTGTGCCTTTGATATTAATCTAGGGGACGGAAAAAAAGGAAATGGAGTGGTTGCCGAAGAAAATAGAGAAATTACAGAAGAGTTTACCGTAGTAAGTGCCTCAGAAGGCGTTATGGTATATGTTACTCAGGCCAATGATTTTAATATTCGAGTAGAGGCTGATGAAAATGTTATTGACCTCATACGCACCGACATTAAAGACGGTAGATTGCGAATTCATACCAAAAAGAATATTGGTAACGCCACCAAAAAAGTATATGTATCCTTACCAGATATTACGGCTTTAAAAAGTAGTAGCGGCGCAAATATATTGGGAGAAAACGTCATCAAAAGTGAAAAATTGAGCATTGATGGCAGCAGTGGAGGCGTTTTTAAAGGAGAAATTGCCGTTTCTAAGGTCGAGGTAGATGCTAGCAGCGGTGCTTACTTAAATATTTCTGGAGAAGTAAATAGTGCATATATAGACGGAAGTAGTGGTGCAAACATAAAAGCTGCAAAGCTTGTATCCAAAACTTGTAATGCGGAGGCTAGTAGCGGTGCTAATGTAAGCATACACGTCTCACAATCATTAACCGCAGATGCCAGTAGCGGCGCTAATATTTCGTATGCAGGAGATCCTGATGTACAAAAGAAAAAATCAGTATCTGGAAGCGTACATAAATACTAGAGAAAAGCATTTTTACAAAAAGGTTATACCAACTAATGATAACCATCACAGTTTCAAAATCCATCGAAATTTCGATGGATTTTGATTTTCTCATCTCTTGGTTTTGGCTATCTTAGTTGCAAAGAACATCGAATGGAACTAAGGCTACAAAAGTATGTACTTCCCCTAAAGCATACATTTCGAATTTCACGAGAATCATATGATTCACAGGATACGCTAATCGCTTCTCTTAGTTTTGAAGGAAAAACTGGATATGGCGAAGCCACTTCCAATCCTTACTATCAAATAACGTTCAATAGCATGCAAGCAGAAATTAGTGCTATTGAAAAAGAAATAAAGAATTATCCTTTTACAACCCCTACCGATTTTCACCATTTTCTATCTACCAAAAAACTGAGCAATTTTGCCATTTGTGCTTTGGATTTAGCAGCACATGACCTTTATGGAAAACTTAAAGAAACCCCTCTCCATAAAATATGGAATACCACTATAGACCACTACCCTATTTCTAATTATACTATTGGTATTGATAGGATTGATACAATGGTAGCCAAAATGGAGGAGACTCCTTGGCCCATTTACAAAATAAAATTAGGGACAGAAAATGATGTTGCTATCATCCGCTCTTTAAGAGCGCATACAGATGCTGTCTTTAGAGTAGATGCCAATTGTGCATGGAGCGCGTCGGAAACCATCCATAATGCTCCCTTATTAAAGGACTTGGGTGTAGAATTCATTGAACAACCCTTACAAGCAGACGATTGGGAAGGAATGGAGCAAGTAATGCACCAAAGCGTGCTTCCAATTATTGCTGATGAAAGTTGCATTGTAGAATCTGATGTGGAAAAATGTGGACTTCATTTTAATGGTATTAATATAAAACTAACCAAGTGTGGGGGACTAACACCTGCGCTGCGAATGATCGAAAAAGGGAAGTCTCTTGGGTTAAAAATTATGGTAGGTTGTATGACCGAATCTACGGTAGGGATATCCGCGATAGCACAACTTTTACCCCAACTAGACTATGTAGATATGGATGGCGCCATGCTATTGGCAAATGATATTGCAAAAGGGGCAACCCTAAGTACGCAAGGGGAAGTTATTTTCCCATCTGCAGGAGGTAGTGGTATTAGTTTACTCTAATTTGTATGTTTTATGCGCGCACCTTACACCATAGACACATTCCCAGGTAGACAAATTATCATAGATGATCAGTACTACCGCTATTTTGGAGGCACTGCATACCTCGGTCTTCAATTGGATGCTTCTTTCCAAGAAATCCTTATTAAAAACATTAAAAAATACGGAACCAATTATGGAGCATCTAGAAAATCGAACATTCAAATTAAAATATATGAAGAAGTAGAAGCCTACCTTGCTCAATTGACTGGCAGCCCTAGGGGTCTAACTTTATCCTCTGGTTATTTAGCAGGGCAATTTGTATGTCAATATTTTAGCACCAAGGATTATGCTTTTTTCTATGCCCCTAATGCTCATTCTGCCCTATATCAATCTAGTATAAAACCTTTTACCACCTTCACTGCACTTAATATAGCGCTGAGAGAACATCTAAACACCAATCCGCATAAAACTCCTGTCCTATTTTTAGATAGCATTGATTTTTCTGGTTTTAACTATCCAGCGTTTGAAGGTTTAAAAGCACTCCCTTTGGATCAAGTTATTGTGGTTGCAGACGATTCTCATGGGATTGGAGTGGTTGGAACCAAAGGGGAAGGTGTTTATCCAATTCTAGTAGCTTTAGGTCCAAAAGAGCTTATAGTATGCTGCTCTTTAGGTAAGGGCTTTGGAATACAGGCAGGAGCTATTTTTAGCACTCAAATTCGAAATGAACAGTTTAAAAACACCGCTTTCTATGGTGGTGCAAGTCCGGCGAGTCCTTCTGCCATGGCAAGCCTTGTAGAAGCGGCTAGCTTATATGAGGAAAAAAGAAAAAAACTACGTTCTAATATAGCCTTATTCTTATCGAATGTGAAATATCATGGGAAGTTTAGTATTATGCCAGAACACCCTGCACTGAGCTATTCAAATAAGGGACTTACCCAATACTTGGAACAAAAAAAGATTGTTGTTACCAGTTTTAATTACCCTGAGAAAGATGCCGGACTTATGAGTAAAATTATCATTAGTGCAGCGCATACCTCGGAAGATATACAGTTCTTGGCATCCACAGTAAATACGTACTTTGATACTACGCATTAAAATTGTTTCCAAACAACTACGACTAGCAACTTTTTAATTATGATTTTAATAAAAAAAATCGTAACTTATTAGTATTAAGCACTTCATTTTTAATAAGATACATGGATTTTTCTTAGGCAATGAAGTACTTTTTTAATAAAGGTATACAGACGTACCGAATGTTCTCGGGAACATCTGACCTCTTAATAACTTAAACCTTGACACAGATGAAAAAATTAGCAGGACTGGTTTTATTGGTGTTCATTTTGGTTTCTGCAACTAGCACCACCCCTTCAAAATCGCAGACAGCCCCTTCATTAGAGGGTGCTTGGGAACTTATTGGCCATTACAATTATGATGGAACAGACATTACAGATACCATATTAAATACAGATGGATATCGTCAGATAAAAATGTATAGTAATGGAAAAGTAATGTGGACTCGTTACGTCCCTAAAGACTCTATGGAATGGTTTGGTTATGGGAGTTATAAAAATACGGAGAACTCGCTTATGGAAACTCTGGAATACGGATCTGCTTCTATGATGCGTATTGTGGATACGATGCGGGTTTTTAGCTTCGAATTGCAGTTAGAAGAAAATAATTTTACTCAAATTACTTTAGATGAGGAAGGAAACCGCACCTTCTCCGAAAATTACAAACGCATTAAATAACCCTCCAACTAAAAACCCGCTACTTATCGTAGCGGGTTTTCTATAAAATACTTCATATACTTCTACCCTTATACTACTTCTTCAGCACTTTCCACAGAAGCTAAATAACGTTCAGCGTCCAAGGCAGCCATACATCCTGTACCTGCTGCTGTAACCGCTTGCCTGTATTCTTTATCCTGTACATCCCCACTTGCAAAAACACCGGGTTTTGTAGTTTTGGTTGACTTCCCTTCCGTGATCAAATACCCCGTATCATCCATTTCCAGTTGTCCTTTAAATATCTCGGTATTGGGTTTATGACCTATAGCAATAAACAAACCAGTGATTGAAATATCTTCTTTTTCTCCAGTCTGGTTATTTACAATGCGTAAACCTTCTACTACTTGCTCTCCCAGTACCTCATCTACTTCGCTATTATACCGAACTTCAATATTTGGTAAACTATTTACTCTATGTTGCATGGCCTTAGAAGCACGCATATAGTCTTTTCTTACCAACATGGTTACTTTGGTACAGATATTCGCTAAATAAGAAGCTTCTTCTGCAGCTGTATCTCCTGCTCCAACGATGGCTACTTCTTGTCCTTTATAGAAAAACCCATCACAAACTGCACAGGCAGAGACCCCTCCACCCCGCAAACGTTGTTCACTAGGAATGTTTAAATACTTCGCGGTAGCTCCTGTAGATATGATAACGGTTTCCGCTTCAATCGTCTTACCATTATCTACAACCACTTTGTGGATTCCTCCTACTTCATCACTAAAATCAACCGAAGTTACCATACCAATGCGCACTTCTGTTCCAAAGCGTTCTGCTTGTTGTTGCAACTGCACCATCATAGTAGGCCCATCAATACCTTCTGGGTATCCAGGAAAGTTATCTACTTCGGTAGTGGTGGTCAACTGCCCACCTGGTTCCATTCCAGTATACATTACTGGTTTTAAGTCTGCTCTTGCTGCGTAAATAGCTGCTGTATAGCCAGCAGGGCCGGAACCTATAATTAAGGTTTTTAAACGTTCTATTGTATCTAACATAATTTAACTTGAAAGTTATACTACAAAAGTAGGTTTTTTACAAAAATCCTTACGTTTAAAGTTATCAAAAGTTATTTGCCATCTAACTCCGAAAGCTCTTTTCTAAAAATTATATCCTGCTCTTCTAAGGCGATTATTACTAATTTTACATAATCCTTCATGCTTTTATCTATATCCACAGGATCCGTAATATCAATTCCTCCTCGCCATATTAATTCTCTTTCCTTGTCTACACAAATGCAATACAAAGAAGTTTCTGCATGGTATACTGTATATTCATCATAATAATCCGTTTCATAATAGATGCCTTGATGCTGCAAATAATCGTCCTTAAATTTTCCATAGATATCGTTGATATCTATCATTTTTCTTTTCAAACTTTGTCTATTCTCTGAGCCTACTATTTTAGTTAACAAAATAGCGTCAAATCCCTTGTCTAACAATTGCTGTTCTACTTTGGAAAGCTCTTCTTCTGATTTTTGTGAGGAAGTAAGTGCAACATCAAAAAGATCTACGCTTCGTATAGCTTCTATTCCTCGTTTGTTAAACTCTTTCTGCAGTTTTGTTTCAAAACGTATTCGATTCTCTTCATTTTGAGTCATCCCAACTATAAGCACCTGATACGCATCGAACAATACATATTCTGGATTTTTCCAATTACTTACCAAATGAGTGGAGGAGCAGCTTAGCAAGAATAGCGCACAAAAAATAATACCAAGTCTCATAAGTTATTGATTTAAGGTTGTGGTTTTTCTGAAATAATTTCGAATATGGGCATGTAACTGATTGGGAGTTACATACCCCATCTTTGATACCATTTGCACCTTGGCTGCGATCTGTTTGTACTGTTCCTTTAGCATTGTCATAAATTTTTCATTGGTATCTGCCGGGCCATAAATAACGATGTCATCAGCGGATGAAATAAAACTGGCAATATTTTTAAAATAGGAACGCAGCTGATGTTTTTCTCGTTCTAAATATTTACTGTCTTGTACCACGTCTTGCGGACCCCATCTTGTTTTGGAGCGAGACCCACCTTTGGGATTAAAAAACTCTACCTCAGAAAAAATAGTATCAAATATCTCTTTCCCATTTTCAATGGTCATAAGACGAGCTTTCTCTTTATCAATCCATATTCCAATATGTTTCATATCTCTAGTTTTAATTATTCTCTTTTAGTATTAAAAAAGGCACTTTCAAGTTTAGATTCACCTCTTTTATGACAGGTTCTCTCAGTAGTTTTTCCAAAAAACTATGTTCGTTGTATACCATGGTCAATAAATCAGTTTTCAGTTCTTCCAAAAACAAATGGATAGCGGCCGCCTTACTTCCATAATACGGCATCCAATGCAGACTTGGCTTGCCATTGGAGAAATATTTTAGCAAGGTATTCCTATTGCTTTCCTGATACTTATTCAAGTGCTTCTCTTCATTAATATGCATTAATTGTAGGCTCAATTCAAATGTTGAAATAAGTTCTAATACTGGCTTTAAAAGTGAGGCATCTGCAGGATGTTTGTAATCTGTTACAAATGCTATTTTCTTAGGTTGTTCAAAATCTGACGCTGCAGGTATGGTTAGAATGGGGCAATCCTTAATTTGCGTAATCATTCGAATGGTGTTGCTACCCCAAAAAAATTCTTTTGTTTTTGAATGTCCTTTATTGCCTGCAATTATGATATCTATTGGTTTGTTTAGAACCACATCTGTTATTCCTTTTAATAAATTACCCTGTTTTGATAGTAGTTGGTATCTATGCTTAGGGTTTTCATTATCTCTAACAATCTTATGGTACACTTCCTGTAAGCCTTCTTCAGACTGTTCCTCTAGCAGGCGAATTAGAACATTCCCCTTTTTTTTAATCCGTTTTGGAGTGCGTAAAGGCGTTAGCTCTGTGTAGGTATTTATAAGATAAAAAGTACAATCTTCAGCAGCAAAAAGTTGTGTGCCATAAAAGAGTGCATTGTACGCATTGTTAGAAAAGTCGGTAGGAACTAGCATATGTAACATAAGCATTTCTTTAGAATGAATTGGCAGTGCCAAACCATGCGATTAACATACTACAAGTTACATAGGACTAAAAGGGTAAAATATGATATTTGTCAGGTTTCTAGTCTATTTCAGCATAGGGGTAAAAAACCACACCAATTGCATCCTAACATTCCGAAACTATCGCTCATTTTTTAGTGTATAATGGACATCGGATAGTGATTTTAGAGTAGTAGCCGCCTGTTCCGCGGTAATATCGCGTTGTGGGTTGGCAAAAAGTTCATAACCAACCATAAACTTTTTCACGCTGGCAGATCGTAATAAAGGAGGGTAAAAAGACATATGAAAATGCCATTCTGGATGCGGTTCCCCATCCGTTGGAGCCTGGTGAATTCCGGCAGAGTATGGAAAAGAGGTGTTAAAAATATTATCATACCTGGTGGTAACCGTTTTAATCATAGCAGCAAAAGCTACTTTTTCATCTATGTTTAAGTGGCTTATAGCGGTAATTTTTCTTTTCGGAATAATCATGGTTTCATAAGGCCATACCGCCCAGTAGGGCACCAAAGCAACAAAGTGTTCATTTTCTGCAAAAATACGTTCGTCTAATTGCTGTTCTTGTTCCAGGTAATCTTCTAAGATGCTCCTATTGTTTTTCTTCCAATATGCCGTTAGATGTATGGCTTTTTTAGTAACCTCTTGGGGTATGCTATGCTGCGCCCAGATTTGGCCGTGCGGATGTGGATTGCTACACCCCATAATGGCTCCTTTATTTTCAAAAATCTGCACATAATTAATTTCTGGCAGCGCACCTAAGTTGGTATACTCCTTTTGCCAAAGAGAAACAACATCAGCAATAGCATCTGTAGACATGAGGGGAAGTGTTAAAGAATGATCTGGGGAGAAACAGAGGACTTTACACAATCCAGATTCTGAAGTTGCTTGTAGTAAACCCTCAGAATAATTTTCAGGAACTACCTCGTCCAATAAGGCGGCAAAATCATTTGTGAAAGAAAAGGGAGCTTCATAGTTGGGGTTTACCATCCCTCCTGCCCTTTCATTTCCAGGGCATAAATAACAACTAGGATCATAGGAAGGTCTGCGATCCATAGGAACGTCCTCTGTTTTTCCCTGCCAAGGTCGTTTTGTTCTATGCGGGGATACCAGCACCCACTCTCCAGTGAGGATATTAAATCTTCTATGCGGATTGTTATTAAAATTGCTTTCTTTCATTCTTGATATACAATTGAGGTTCCACCACTAGGTATTGCTTCAAAAGCTGTAAGTTGTATGTCAAATGCTGCCAGATATTGTTTGGATGCTACTTCTATAAAAGTAGAGACCTCTTTTTCGTGCACAATATTAAGTGTACAACCACCAAAACCACCTCCCATAAGTCTAGCTCCAATTACGGCTGTATGCTCTTTTGCTAAATCGACTAAAAAATCGAGCTCAGGGCAACTCACTTCATAGGTTTTACTTAGGCCTTCATGGGTTTCGTAGAGAAGCTTTCCAAGCAATTCTACATTGTTTTGCTCTAAAGCATCTACCGCAATTTTAACGCGTTCATTTTCCATAATAACATACTTACAACGCTTATATATGGTAGCTGACATTAGGTCTTTGCAAGTCTTCAGTTCATCCAAACTGGTGTGCCGCAAAGCAGTAATCAAAGGAAACTTAGTGTTTATAATTCGTACGCCCTCTTCACATTCTGCTCGGCGTGTATTGTATTCACTAGAGGCCAAACTATGCGCTACATTTGAATTGAGCAATACAAGCTTATATGGTCCTAACTTGATAGGGATATATTCATAGGCTAAAGATTCGCAATCCAATTGAATTACATGTCCTTTTTTACTCATCACGGAAGCAAACTGATCCATAATACCGCATTGCGTTCCTACGAACGTATGCTCTGCTTTTTGGGATAACTGTACCATATCTATAGGCGATAACGCCAGGTCAAAGAGCGTGTTTAAGCCAAAAGCTAACCCACATTCTAAAGCTGCTGAAGAGCTTACCCCAGACCCCATGGGTAAGTAACTCTCTATAAGACAGTTGAAACCTGATACCATCGTTGTGAGTTGCTGAATTTCATGGACAACTCCTAAAATATAATTTTCCCATTCTTTCTCACTTTTTTCTACTTTATTAAGATCAATTGTGAACCCCTTTTCATATCCTTTACTATAAATATTACAGATATTTGGAGAAGAATTCTTCTGAAAAGAAAAAATGATTTTTTTGTCAATAGCCGTTGGTAAAACATACCCCATATTGTAGTCGGTATGCTCTCCAATAAGATTAATTCTTCCTGGGGAAGTAATAACAAGTTCTGGTTTGAAATGCTCTAAAAATCGCATGTAAATGGTCTCCTTTTCAATTCGAAACAAATGTATTAAAAAATACACGTATTTTATACGTTTATTATTTTTTAATCAAAAATGCTTTTAATTTATAAGACTTAAATTACTATACTACTGGGTTTTATGATATAGTTTATCGTATAAGTTCGAAGAAGATTTCACGTATTTTGGCTGGGAAGTAATTTGTTTCCAGCGATGGCTTACACTATCACTTAAATGCAACCGCGCATCGATTCCTTTAAAAGTAGGGTTTTGCTTCCACATGGGGTGTGCGTCCCAATGGCAATTAATATAATGTATCGCTTTTACCACATCCGAGTGCTCGTCTATAGTTTTAAAAAAGGGTACAAACCACTGGTCCCATGCCATTTGGGCCTGTACTGGATTGCCCAATTGCATTTCTTTGGTAAGACCAGAATTGCCTTGAGGATTATTTACGAAATCAGTAACCGTTGGGGTAGCTTCTGCAATAAATACGGGCTTCCCTTTTTTGCGAGCAAACTCGAACATTTGAATTTTTTCCCAATAATTAAAAAAAGAAGTTCCCAACCAATCTACATAGTCATCTCCCGGATACCATGCTTCCAATTGTTTAAGAGACGACATGAATCCTGCGGATTGCCATACATAAGCGGTATTGGTAACACCCTTTGCTTTTAATATATCTACAATACGTTTGTAGGCTTTGATGGTACTCTTCCGATCGTAATGGTTCCAAGGATCTCCATCAAACTCATAAGCGATCCTAAGAAATACTGGACGTTCTCCTAAAGAAAGTAAAAAATCCGCTAAAGAATTGATATACACATCATGTGTACCATCTGCTATCTTTTCTTCATGATTTACAAATGAAAGACCCATGGCCAAAATCATGTTTTTATAATCTGGGTCGTCTAATTGTAGGCTAACATTATAATCATTATCACCCCAATCATGGGTGTTATAAATCCCATCCAAACCTTGCATGATATGTCCGAAAGATGTTTCACCAGGGCTTATATTCGTATAGGTAGTCCAACCGGCTGGTTTATCAAAATGGTCCAAATACCCATCCTTGTATTCTTCCAAACCACCTACGGCTTCCAATTCTTGACCTACAAAAAGGAGTACTTCCCCATCTTCGGGCTCAAATTTGGCTAACTTTCGCTTTCCAGAAATAGACTTCTTAGACGATTCAGCTGGCGCTTTAGCTGCTGCTTCATTTACTTGCTGCTGTCCATAACAGGCAAACAATAGTAAAACCAAAATTAAAACACCAAATCTTTTAGTCATATAAAAATTCACCTATGTATCTCTCTACCTTCAAACCGTGCACAGGTAGAAGTGGTTATATACTATTCCTCTCCTACTCTAATGATAGAGAGGTCTGGATTAAACCCTCCTAGTATCGGATGCTGTATCATTTTACCAACTCCGCTTCAATTTGCTCCAAAGATTTGCCTTTTGTTTCTGGAAGTATTTTAAGCATTATAAAAAATCCAACCAAAGCCAAGGTTCCAAAAATAAAGAAGGTCATTGCATTGCCAAGATTAGAAAGTTCCCATGGGAAAATAAGCTGTACCATGGAACTGGTGAGCGAATTTATAAAGGCAATAGCGCCAATGGCCAAACCCCTATACATATTTGGATATAATTCAGATAGCATTACCCACATTACGGGTCCTAATGAGAACGCAAAACACGCAATAAAAATCAATATTCCAACAAGCACTAAGGTAGCATTCATGTTGGTAGCTACTTCCAAAATAGCCCCCTCATTCTGAGTGTAGGTATCTTCCCCTAATGTTTCTATCATTGCCTTCTTAAAGTCCAAATCATTGTCATAGGTGATTCCTGAAACTCCGGCAAATTGCGAACTCTCAATGGTTTCAATCTTGCTTATTTCGATATCCGTCAATTCATAGGTGGCTTTGTTAAATCCATAAGCACACATTAGCAACCCTACGGCCATCCCTATAGTTCCTGCCAATAACAAAGGGCGTCTTCCTACCTTATCTATTAAATACATGGCAACCAGTGTGAAAACTACTGAAACAAAACTCAATAAGATACCAGAGGAGAAGGCGGCGTCTGTGCCAATCCCTGTTTGTTTAAAAATGGAGGTAGCATAAAAGTAAATAGCATTGATTCCCGTGGCCTGCTGTAATATTCCGATAATAAGACCTACAAGAAGCACAAAGCGGAGTGCCGGTTTAAAGAGTTGCGAAATAGTCGCTTTTGGTTTTCCTTTTTGTTCTTCCAAACTTCCTTCAATGGATATAATTTCCTCATTCGCCGCTATTTTTCCATGTAAACTATTCAATATCTTTTGGGCCTGTTTCACCTTACTTTTTCCATAGAGCCATCGCGGGCTTTCGGGCACAAAAAACATCAACAAAAAATAGCACACCGCTGGTAGTAGTTCAATACCCAACATCCAACGCCATACGGTTTCATCTGTAAACATTTCATTTCCTACGCTATTTGCCTCATTGAAATAATAATTGCTTAGAAAAGCCGCAAAAAAACCAAAAACAATATTGAGCTGTTGCATGGACACCAGTTTACCTCTGTTCTTTGCAGTTGCAATTTCAGCAATATATATTGGAGCAAGTATCAGTGCTGCGCCAAAAGCAAGTCCGCCCAAAGTTCTCGCAATAAATAAGGTTTCAAAAGAGGTAGCATAGGCAGACCAGAGTGCAGAAATTGCATATAAAAATCCAACGGCGATTAGTATTTTCTTTCTTCCAATAAGGTCGCTTAAACGCCCAGCTATCAGCATTGCTACCATGGCCGCCCATGAAGGTGCACTTGTTACCAAGCCTTCCTGCCAGTCACCTAGATGAAATTCCGGAATCGTATAGGACATTACCCCAGAAATAATACCGGCATCAAAACCGAATAAAAACCCTCCGAGGGATACGACAAATGCAATGAACCAGGTCTTAACTTTATTCGTTTTCATAGATCTATTTTGGTTGTCTCTAAATATACCAATTAAATTTATTTAAGGTTTCATTTTATAGTATGTTCATAAAGAATAAAAAAGGCACTGAAATCCTAATACTAGGATCAGTGCCTTTTTGAAGGGTCTATTTAGTAAACTAAGTTCCCCCGAATTAGTTTACCAAAAATTAGTTAGCCCTTATATCATTGCCTACATCAGTATTATAACTACATTAATAAAAATACTAGCAATTAAAAGATATAGTACTGTTTTTGGTTTTTGTACTGTTAAAATGGCTGTATTATGAGCGCTACATATTACAACACTTAAAAATACTAAAAACATTGCAAAACTACTGACTCCATTCATTAAAGTTTTAAGAATTGCTAAAGACCCTAAGGTGGTAGATATAATAATTCCGAGGGTGGAGTATCCAATGAAATATTTACTCCAATGGGTACTAATTTGTGTGAATGTAGTCATAGCTGTATTATTTAATGTTTACGCTAAATTAGCCATCACTTTTTGGGTAAAACATGATAATTATCAGCTTATGAATTAATTCCTAAAAAAAACAATTAATGATGAAGCTGTTTTGATCAACTTTTATATTTTTGCTATCCTTTTAGAATACATTTTTAAATTGGGATGTGGCGCAGTCCGGTTAGCGTATCGCGCCAAAGGCGTGATGGTCGCAAGAAGTTTTGATGGAATATGTGGTTTATATACTATTTAGTGAAAGCCTTGGACGATATTATGTAGGGCAGACTAATAATTTTACTAAAAGATTTAAAACGCATAATCAAGGAGGAAAAAAATATACGTCCAAGGGAGTTCCCTGGACCTTGGTAAAAAAATACGATTGTTGTTCTAGAACCGAAGCAATACGACTAGAACGGAAAATTAAAAAGAGGGGTATAAAAAGGTACCTTAATGAGAATTAATTTTCGGGATGTGGCGCAGTCCGGTGAGCGTATCACGCCAAAGGCGTGATGGTCGCAAGAAATTATGATGGAATATGTGGTTTATGTACTATTTAGTGAAAGCCTTGGACGATATTATGTAGGGCAGACTAATAATTTTACTAAAAGATTTAAAACGCATAACCAAGGAGGAAAAAAATATACGTCCAAGGGAGTTCCCTGGACCTTGATAAAAAAATACGATTGTCGTTCTAGAACCGAAGCAATACGACTAGAACGGAAAATTAAAAAGAGGGGTATAAAAAGATACCTCGATGAGAATTAATTTTCGGGATGTGGCGCAGTCCGGTTAGCGTATCACGCCAAAGGCGTGATGGTCGCAGGAAATTATGATGGAATATGTGGTTTATATACTATTTAGTGAAAGCCTTGGACGATATTATGTAGGGCAGACTAATAATTTTACTAAAAGATTTAAAACGCATAATCAAGGAGGAAAAAAATATACGTCCAAGGGGGTTCCCTGGACCTTGGTAAAAAAATACGATTGTTGTTCTAGAACCGAAGCAATACGACTAGAACGGAAAATTAAAAAGAGGGGTATAAAAAGATACCTCGATGAGAATTAATTTTCGGGATGTGGCGCAGTCCGGTTAGCGTACACGGCTGGGGGCCGTGTGGTCGCAGGTTCAAATCCTGTCATCCCGACGAACTGCCATTTAGGCACTATCAAAGCACTGTTAATTATCTGATTATCAGTGCTTTTCATTTTTATTACCTTCAATTAATATCACCTGATTTCATATTTCTGGTGAAGGGATCGGTGAATGCTTTGGTATGTTTCTTGTGCATAATTTAGCTCTAAATAGAGCTATTTAAGGTGTCTTTAAAATAGATTTTTAACACTTAAAGACTTGAATTATGAGGAACAAAAGCACACTTACGGTATTACTCTTTACAAGAGACATTACTAAGAATTTGAACAAGCTAACCGTTT
The DNA here is from genome assembly GCA_947500575.1 of uncultured Flavobacteriaceae bacterium. Taxonomy (GTDB): domain Bacteria; phylum Bacteroidota; class Bacteroidia; order Flavobacteriales; family Flavobacteriaceae; genus CANMSI01. The sequence goes on from CANMSI010000001.1 coordinate 191,308, forward strand.
ATGCCCGTATTACCGTAGATGGTAAGCGAGCAGAGATCAGTTTAAAACGCTATGTAGCAGATAAAGACTGGGATGCATCTAAAGGCAGAATGCATAGAAGTAGCCCACAATCTCGACGTTTTAATAGCTATTTAGATGAAGTGTATGGGCAGATATTAGAAGCGCACAAGGAATTACTCTCCGAACACAAATTAATTACCGCACAAGCCGTAAAAGCCCGGTATCTCGGTTTGGATGAGCAGCATAAAACCCTTACAGAGCTAGTGGATTATCATAATACCAATATGCGATCCGTTCTAAAGGCGGGTACTATGAAGAACTATTATACCACCGAGAAGTACCTGAAATCATATTTAAAGAGGAGGCTAAAAACAGAAGACATCTATTTAAAGCAGCTCAACTACCACTTTATAGTAGACTTTGAGCAGTTCATAAGAAATTACCAACCCAACAAAAAAAGAAAGACCTGTACCAACAATGGGGTAATGAAACATATGGAGCGTTTAACGAAAATGACCAACCTAGCGGTAAAGTTAGAATGGTTAGAGAAAGATCCGTTTAAGAATTATAAGCTAAAGTTTGAAAAGCATGATCGTAGTTACCTTACAGAGAGAGAACTAGCTTTGGTAGAAGAAACCATCTTTACAAGTCCAACTTATGAAAAGACCAAAGATGTCTTTTTATTTTGTTGCTATACAGGACTCTCTTATATCGATGTAAAAGAACTAACAAGCGAACAAGTCTTAAAAGGGATTGATGGCAATTATTGGTTGCATACTAAAAGAGCCAAGACCAATGAAGTGGTAAAAATACCTTTACTACCCCAAGCAGAAAACATAGTTTTAAAATACCAAGATTGTCAACAAACTAAAATCAACGGTTTACTACTACCTGTCTACAGCAATCAAAAAACCAATCAATACCTAAAACAAATTATTAAGGCATCTGGTATACATAAGCATATTACTTTTCATAGTGCTAGGCATACATTTGCTACCACGGTAACTCTTTCCAATGGCGTGCCTTTAGAAACAGTTTCCAAACTCCTTGGACATACCAAAATATCCACTACTCAAATCTATGCGCGGGTATTACAAAAGAAAGTGGGGGAAGATATGCAAGAGCTTATAGGAAAATATAAAGCAAAACAAAAGTCGAGCGAAGCATCGTAAAGCGAGCAGCCCCAAATTTTACCCCTAACTTTTGCACATGGTTCCTGTTCGACTTTTTGTAGCGTTCGGGCAGATAAGCGACTTCGATTTATCAAATCGGAGTGCAAAAATCGAATAGGGTGTAACCTATTTATGCGTGGTAAATTCTGCTTATATCTTATAAGAGCAAAAGCCAAGGATTGGGTTTTGAAGGGAAGAGCAAGAGGGTAGCGCACTAAAGCGGCGCTACGTTACTTTAAATAGTTGATTTTCAAATATTTAACCTATATTATTAAAAATTATTTGTAATAAGTTTAGTGTAAAAACCTTTGAAACCCCTATAAACATTGAAAAAGTTTACTGTAAACTATTCATTTATCTTCATATTTAAGATATATAGCTTAGATTAAAAATACCTCACAAAAAGAAAGGATAAAGAACTGGTAAGGCTTTGGGACTTGCAGCACGAAACTACGTTTCGCTTGCTTTTCTCACGTATGGACTTTAACCAAACTTGAAGAATTCAAAAACACCATTGTGATAAATATTGTATACAACATGGATAACCTACTATACATGCAATTTTTATATAAATCTATGACGTAAGGTAAACATTTAAGTAATAAATCTTACTTGATTGTAAAGTAAGAATCGCTATCCATCACAGCATTAAAGAAATTCTGTTAGCGCCAATGAATAACTTTACTATTATAGATAGTTTGGTTTTTCCAGTACTTGTCATGAGCAATTTTATATTCAACCGCTTTCTCTAAAGCTTTTACTAAACTGTCTTTGGTAACAGCTTTATCGATACAATAGGTAATATCCAAATTGAATAATTTAAGGGCAATGTTCGCTCGTTTGGTAATTAAAATTATTTGTGGTCGTTCTTCTAAGTCATTTAGATACAAAGCCTCTTCTTCTAACTTATTGTCTGATTGTAAGATGATTAAATCAACTTTATTTGGCATCCCTGACTTTTTTATAGAATCAGAATTTTGATAATAACCTTGGTATCTAACAAGACTGTTGCCATTTAAAAGACCTATTGTATAACCACATAAGATGTCTTCGCCAATAATAAGTGTATTGAGTTTCATAAATGAAATAATAAAAACTATTATAAAAAAATTATTAAGATTCGATTAACAGCACAAAATACCGATGAAAGAAGTGATAGCATAATAAAAAGTAAATTTTCTGTATTACTCAAAACTTTATATCCATAATTTATGTAAATTTATTAGTGATAAGTAAAATTAGGTTATAGAAGAGGGTGATTTCGTGGGGGAATAACCCTCTTTTTTTATTTTATCGTCAACCCAATTATCCTGACTCTTGTAAAGAGATAACATTGATTAGAATAATCAAGGATAGCAATGCTTAAAAGAATAGTAAAAGGATCAAACTCTTGGGGTAAAGTCGCCCCTTTTACTTGTCCATCCATGATTTTTACCCTACAAACATGTTAACGAATCTAATTATATTTATTAGCTGACATAGAAAAAATGTTACCTACTTAGGCAAACCCGTTGTAAAAAGACTATTTTCTGTGGTCTAAGTATTGATTTATTCTTTTATTTTATATTGGGTTGATCTGTAAAAGGTTATTTTTTTCTCTAACATAATTTGTTCAAATGTTTTTGTCCTAAAATATTAGATTCAAATATGCAATTATTAAGGACTTATTTAATCCAGTGATTTACCAAATAAATTAACAAGAAAGAGCAGAGCCAAGGGGTTAATTGCTTTAAATTCGTTTCACTCGCTTATTATGATCCGTGGGATTTAGTTTTTCTTCAAAGCGAAGCGCATTACTTTGCAACCACCGGGCGCAAAGCAAGATCGTCTTTGTGGCCACAAAGACACATCTTGACTTTCTCTTTTTTTTGTATGGTATAAAAAATATCGCATTTGAACGAATAAATACTACACTTTATCAAAACCTTAGTTTTTCTAAGGGTTTTATTTGAAACTTTTTGAATTAAATAATGTTACTTTTGGCTCATGTGGTTTTTATTTAACTAAAACAGAAATATTTTTATCTTTCAATATTCAAGAATATGCAGAAAAAAGCTTACCTAAAACTTTTTATTATTACCCTTTTTATTTTTGGGTGTGAAAAGGAAAATTCAATTATTGAAAAAGAAATTGAACAGACGGAAATAACTAACCCTATTGCTCTGTTCCTTAAACAATCAGAGAATACTAAAGTACAGAGCTACCAAAATCTGATCAAAGAAAAATCAAAAGGCACGATCACGAAATCCCAGGAACAAAATGAAGATTGGGATACATTAGTGGATGAATATGGTGAAATTATATATGAAAAACTTGCTATTTTAGATAGCACCAATATTAATACGCTTTTCCCATTAGTGGATAATCAAACAGGAAATTTAAAAAGTTGGTTGACTGGTTATTTTGATGAAAATGGTAGTATACAGGTTCGTGTCAAAAAGATTGAAAGTTCATTGGAAATAATCAACTCCGAAGATCTTCAAATAGATATCAGTGAAACTATTGGATTTGTCAGGGAAAATTCCCAAACCCATACAAGAAATGCTAAGCAATCACTAGGAAAGAGTATTGAGCTAGTATGTGGTAACGAGTTTATTTGGGTCTGTGCATATACAGTAGGCAATGAAGAAGAACAAGAATGCGGCTGGAATTACAATGGTTATAGGTGTTATAATGTAAATACTCTACCTGAAATAAATATTGATGGTGGTGGAAATAACCCAAACCAAGGTTGGATAGACCCTTTTGACAATGACGATTCTGGAACGCCAACTGGAGGTGGTGGACCTGATAATAATACTGATTATGAGGAAGCGGAAGAAAAAGTAATTGATGAACTAACAGGTAAGGCAAAATGTGTTTACGATAAGCTAAAATCCTTGAATGGAAATCTTTTTAGAAATACTATTAAAGTCTTTATTAATGATCCTAAATATAATTTGACTCTAAAGGTCGGAAATTGTGACACAACCAATGATGCATGTACAAATGCTACTGATGTAAACAATATTATTCTTACAATTGAAGATGTTAGCCAAAGTTCTCTTGGAATTGCGGCACTAATATTACATGAGGGAATTCACGCAGAAATGCATCGATATGTAAGTAGGTTTGAATTAGGGGTGGATCCAAATAATAGAGCAAGATTATTACAGTTATATGCCTATTACAAAGGTTGGGCTTCAAAGTACCAAGATGAAGATTACAATTGGACACAAGTAGCCCATCACAATTACATGGTAGAAAATTATATTAATAAAATAGCATCTGCTATTAGACAATTTGATAATAATCGTTATCCTTTGGATTACTATATGGCCTACGCTTGGGATGGACTGAGAGAGTCAGGCTATGCAGCAAAAAGATTGACGAGTCAACAAGATACACATTATTCTAATTTAAGAAAAATCACAGATGAGAACTCAGAAAGTTGCGAATAACATAAAAATATTTTGTCTAAGTTTGATTTTTTCGATAACTACAGTACAATGTCAATCTCAAGAGTTAAGTTCAGATGATAAAAAAATAATAACCTTAATGGTTGACAAATTATCTTCACCGCTTCCGCCACCACCATCATCATTTGAAAGCAACGATACCATAATATCTAAAAAGATAGTTGATTCCCTCTTAAAGATTAAAATGACTATCGCAATTCATCCCATAATGGAAAACTCTTTAAACCCAGCAGGTTTAGAAAAGATTCCTATTGAATTCAGACAGTTAATCAAATCGAATCTCAGTCATAAAAATATAAATTCCATAGAAGGTATTTATAGCTTAAAGAAGCATTCCTTAATACTAGCTGATACTTTAGAGTTAAAAAAATCATACGACTTTGAGAATTTTGATATGTTATATTGGTTTACCAGAATTTGGTACAATAGAGAAAAAGATAGGGCCGTATTTGGATTAGGCTTAAGTCGCAGCAGACTTAATGGTTATAGTACTATATTTTGTCTTGAAAAAAAGGGAGATATTTGGGTTGTTGAAGAGTCAGTTCTCACTTCAATATGGTGAAAATTAGATTATTAATCCTCTTTGGAAGAAATACGAGTCGTAAAATGATATGAATTCAATTTTAATTTAACAGAGGTCGACTTTTTTTTTGGACTTGAGGTGGGAATCGAACCAACAATTCAAAGATGTATTTTGGAACTTGAAAAAATAATAATCCTTATATTTATGCTAACTTAAAACACCTATAATTTGCATTGAAATATACCAATTTGAAGGGTGGTGAAGAGTTCGGTTAATCATTTAAAATGATGAATATAAAATTCTGATAGTTAACACATTGTGATGATAGAATTAGTTCTGTCATCCCGACTCAATAAAAGCTTTGATTTTCGTAGGAAGTTTATTTTCTCAAGAAAATTGGAGCTTTTGTTTTTAAAATAAAGCAAAGCTTTATTTGCAACATCCCATTTCAGGATCAGCGAAGCTAATCACCTCATCCCGAATTTACTAAGAACCGCTTATTTCAAATAAAAATGCCAGACTATACAAAATAGACTGGCACTTCCAAGCAATACTATTAAAACTTAATAAACCAGCATTGTCTATTAATTGCGTGGTGATCCAATTTGAGTCCCAATTACACTCGCATCAGGTTGTGTAATTACTGGGCAGTTAATGATCGCTCCGGTGGCAGTTAACAAGTCTGATAAAGAGTTTGCTAAAGGTCCAGGGTTTGCATTTCCTCTAAAAGGAACCAAGGTACCATCTGCTAAAAGTTCATTTATTTGATCAAAACTTCTTAAGATTGGACGTTCTGCCTCAGGGACCGTAAATTCTGTAATATGCGCATCCCACATAGGTGCATATGATGGATCTCTTGGATCAATTGGAAACGTATTTGTTGGGTCTTGTACTTGTCTATCACTTAAAGTAGCCGAATTTAAACCTTGTACTCCAAAACCATCTCCGTTATCCGTAGTTCTTCCATTTGCCGTAGGGCTAAAAGGTAACATAGAACCCCCAGGGAAAAGTCCAAAGGTTGGTAAATTTGCCAATTTTGGTGCATAAACACCTAACTCAATAGTTGCTGGTCCTGGATCCGAAGTATCTGTCACAATATGAAAATAGTATGGTTTCCCATCTTGCCATCCATCTAAAAGCTGCATGACAACTGATGCCTGACTTATAGACAAGTTTGGATTGTTTAGATCATCTTCATCTGCTTGACTATTTCCATTTGGATTAGGAATTCTATCATGTATACCTGTACTATTTGCTACCAACTGTGCATTAATTACAACATCTGTTCCTGGTAATACTACATAGGATGACCAATTTTCATCTGCAACGGCACCCGGGGTAACCGCAGCAGGAGGAAATCCAAATAATTGACCATCAGCTCCACCGGCGGTGATAGACCTAGTAGGAGAAAAATCTACAGAGCCTTCAAAAATAAGTCGGCCATCATCCGTCCATTCCGAATTTTGCTCACCGTTAGATCCTATAGCATCTGCCATTCTGGGGGCATAGATAACACCCAGGAGTCTAGCTAAGCCCCTATCAGATGCTTCTGTAATCACATAATACCCTTCTCTAGTATCTCCATTGGGTAAAGTTTCCCAACCTTGAAACATTGGAAATCTAGCTGTGGGACCGGCTGGAACTACATTTCTATCTATCCGAAAATCAATCCCTAATACACTTGGTAAAAATACATTCTGTGCATTAGTAAAATCGAGTACAGGATTTTCTGCGTTATACGGAACTCCTCCATCTGCTTCAATACTAGCTAACAATAATTCTGCTGCATTCACCATCATAGGACTTACACCATCTTCTCCATCAGCGCCATCCGCACCATCCTGGCCGTCAACACCGTCAATACCATCAGTTCCATCGGTTCCATCCTCGCCATCACAGCTCGTTAAAAACACGCCCAGCGACAAGAACGCTACCAATAATAAATTTACTTTTCTCATTTTTCTTTTTTTTTAGATTTTAATTATTCGTTGAATTCAAAATTGTAGGCCTACATTAATGAACTACCTAATGAGACTTGGTTAGCTTATCTTTCTTACAACAACAAAATCCATTGATCAACCATAAAAAACATAACCATCTGATTATAAATATTTTAAATTCAAAAAAAAGATGTTACTAAAAATGAAAAAAAAGAACAGAATATTTTTTGTAAGAATTTTATTATGTTTTGAGAATTAAAAAAATACTATTTCATGATCTTCTTGTGATGTTTTAACCCTCCAAATCATGGATGAATACGTTCTTTTAAATTATGAAGAGAAGAAGGCTGCTGTTATTTGCGGGAACTCAAAATAGAACATCCATCTACTAATGAAGATAAACGGTTGGAAAGACATAATTAAAAAAGCTCAGTCAAGTAAAATGACTGAGCCTTTTTTATATACTAATTATAATTATTAAGCCTATGAATTGAATTGAACTACCTACCCTATCACTTGCCGTTCTGTTGCAAAAGGCTGATTGTAATACCGTTGACCTGTAGCCTTGTACATCGCATTTGCTAATGCACCCATTGCTGGTGGTAATCCTGGTTCTCCTAAACCAGTTGGATCTATTTCATTTTCTACAAAGAACACTTCAATATCATCAGGAGCTTGTGAATGACGTATTAATTGATAGCGATCAAAATTCATTTGCTTTGGAGTGCCATTTTCAAAGGTAAGCTGGCTATACATGGCATGTCCTATACCGTCTACGACTCCTCCTTGCATCATATTAATAGCTCCATCTCTATTAATCACAATACCGCAATCTACCGCACACCATACTTTTTTAACTTTGGGTTGCCCCTTTTCCATGACCATATCAAAGACCTCAGCCACATAGGTAGAGTGGCAAAAATAGGCCGCCACACCTCTAAAAACATTAGGCTCATTTGAACCCCAATTGGCTTTTTCTTTTACCAATTTCAATACGCCGGCATAGCGCTCTGCATCGTATTCATACTCTTCCCCTACAGGGTTATTCTTTGCTCTTTCAAAGAGTTCCAAACGGAAATCGATCGGGTCTTTACCCGCCAATTCTGCTACCTCATCTAAAAATGCTTGTTCGGCGCCTGCGGTAAAATTAGACCTTGGTGCTCTCCATGCCCCGGTTGTTATATTGGTATCTGCACTGATCTTTTCTGCTAAATAATTCTCTACTGCTCCTGCAGGAAAACGATTTGGAAATACGGGGCCGTCTGGCAAGCCAGCTCCTCTAACAGAAAAGGCAATTAAATTGTTATTCTCATCTAGCCCTGCTTTATAGGTAGATCTATAGGTTGGTCTGTACGTACCCTGCGACATATCATCCTCTCTGGAATATATGAGTTTAACCGGGCCACCTATTTTCTTAGAAATAGCCGCAGCTTCTAAACCAAAATGCACATACAATCTTCTTCCAAAACCACCTCCCATTCGACTCATATCTACTGTAATATTTTCCAAGGGCAAGTCTAATAGTTTAGCTACCGATCCCTCTAGCGCTTCAGGTGTCTGGGTTGGCCCCATAAGTTCAGCGCTATCTTCCGTAACATTGGCAAAGAAATTCATTGGTTCCAGAGTATTATGCGCCATAAATGGTGCTGTATAGGTCTGTTCAATTACCTTCGCTGCTCTTTTAAAGGCCGCTTCCGGGTTCCCATCTTTTCTACTTTCCGTTACAGTTCCAGAAACCAGTGCTTTTTCTAAACGCTCTTTATGCATTGAAGAACTTTCCAACTCTCCCGTACTTTCCCAATTTGCTTTTATGGCTTTTTTAGCTTGCATTAATTCCCATGTAGAATCACCTACAATGGCAATTAGCTGTTTAAAGCCTTTTTCATCAAACCAATCGGGTTCATTAATGGTTGTATCTATAATAAAGGCATCTTTTACCCCAGGCATTTTTTTAATCTCCTCTTCATTAAAATCCTTCACTGTCATACCAAACGACGGTGGGTGCTGTATCATAGCCAGTGACATTCCTTCTCTTTGAAAGTCCAATCCAAACAAGGGTTGCCCAGTTACAATTTTTTCTCCATCAACATTCTTAATACTTGTACCTATTAATTTAAAGTCTTTTGGAGATTTTAAATCAACTTCCTCTGGCACTTCTATACCCACTGCTTTCGAGGCAATTTCCCCATAGGTTACAGTGCGTTCTCCATTATTTTCTTTAATTACTCCTTCGCTGGCACTAATATCTGCAAGTTGTAATCCCCATTCTTTTGCTGCCGCCTCCATAAGCATTCGCTTTCCTGTGGCACCTGCCATCCGAAGTGCATTCCAACTTAAACGAATAGACAGACTCCCTCCTGCAAACTGATTTTGGTAAAAACCAGTATTCAATGGGGCTTGTTCTACTACTACATTTTCCCATGGAACATCTAATTCTTCGGCGACAATCATGGGCATGGACGTCTTTACATTTTGACCGATCTCCGGGTTGGGAGAATAGATGGTTACCAATCCGGTATCTCCTATTTTGATGTAACCATTAATATCAAACCATTCGTTAGGCAAGGCTATGCCTGGTTCGGGTTCTGGAGTGTTTGGTTTGCAACCATTGAGCCAACTAAAGCCAATGAGCATACCCCCACTTGCTGCGGCAGATACTTTTAAAAACGAGCGGCGGTTATATTGTGTTCTTATCTTTGTCATGATCTTTGTTTTTAGGTGAATCTACAGTTAGGCATTCTCAGTATTAGCAGCTGTTTTAATTGCTTTTTTAATTCTAGTGTAGGTTCCACATCTACAAATGTTTCCATTCATGGCTGATTCGATCTCCGAATCGCTCGGATTTGGATTCTTCTTCAAAAAGGCACTGGCATTCATTATTTGACCTGCCTGACAGTAACCACATTGATATACGTCTTCCTCGATCCAGGCTTTTTGTACAGGATGATCTCCATTTTCAGAAAGACCTTCAATGGTTGTTATTTCTTTGTCACCTACTGCAGATACAGGCAGCTGACAGGAACGCACTGCATTGTCATCTAGATGCACAGTACATGCACCGCATTGCGCAATACCGCAGCCGTATTTGGTACCCACGAGTTTCAAATGATCTCTTAAAACCCAGAGCATAGGAGTTGTTGGGTCTACCGCTACTTCTTGGGTCTTCCCGTTTACTTTTAGTTTGAAATTTGCCATGATGATTGTATAAGTGAATGTATGAGTTGAAGTTACAAAATAATTGTACTTCTTAAAAAGCAAACGAAAGAATTAACAGAGCACTCTGTCTATTTAAGATAACTTTAAAATATTTCTAAAATTCAAAAAGACCGCTAATCTTTACTTGGTAGCATCTATAATAGCATCTGCAATATTGCCGAAAGGCCAAGAGAGTTGCGTTCTATTAAAAAGTGCAGAGCCCCAAACTCCCGTACTAGAAAAATCGCCCATATCCCACCAAATAGGTGCCATGCCTCTTGCTGCTGCAGCCTGAGCATAATAGGTAGCATGTGACAATCTATCCTCGGTATTATTTTGATTCCCAGATCCCCATTCCCCTAGAACAACGGGTCTTCCATTCGCAATAAACTTAGCCGCTATTCGGTCTAACTCGGCATCCAATTCGGCTTTATCCATATCCGTACCCCAGGTAGTATCTGTATTTTCTAAACTAAACTGAAACGGAAAATAGGTGTGAATAGAAACAATGGTTCGCTCATCATTATTAGGAATAATCAAATCGTCCATAGCTTCTGGTACAGTGCTAGCAGCATAGGTAGAAATCATTAAATGTCTTGTTGCATTGTTCCCCCCCGTAGCACGAATAGCATCTACAGATACCTGATGATATCTATTCACCACATCGCGCCCCTCGGCAGTTCCTCCAGTCCATTCTTCCGGACTTCCCTCAAATCTAGGCTCGTTTAAGGTGTCAAAAATAAGATAGTCACTGTAGTCTTTAAAATGATTGGCAATCTGCGTCCAAACTTTACCCAATCTATTAGAAACCTCATCTGCTTGGGCAAAAGTGGGTATAATCCATGGATCGTCATGGTGGGTATTGATGATTACATACATATCATTTTCGCGCGCCCAATCTACCACTTGTTTCACATTATTTAAAAAAGTAGTTTCTATAGTATAATCAGGAGCTGATCCCATATGAAATCTCCACGTTACTGGAATGCGTATGGTTTTAAAACCTCTTTGAGCAATGGCATCAATCATTGCTTCCGTTGTTATGGGATTGCCCCAGAAAGTCTTATCTCTATTCTCTACATCCAAAGTGTTTCCTAAATTTAAACCTGTACCCATATCTGCCACTAACTCCATGGAGCTGATGTTTCTCATGGTGCCATCGTCACTTGCACTTTCATTTGGTTCTTCTTGCTCTTCCTGCCCTTCACTATCGTTAGGCATTTCATCAGATTTTCCTGAGTCGCTAGCGCATGCTGCACATAGGACAAGAAGTACTATTAGGATCCACTTTCTATTCATCACAAACAATTTTTGATGTAAATTAAAAAGAATTATTCTATTCCAAACCGTTTCGAGGAAGTATTCGACCTAGTGCTCGCTATATGAACTCCTTATAAAAAGAGAAAGCACCAAAAAATCAAAAAGATCATTGGTACTTTTCTCAACAACTTAAAAGAAAGTATAAAAGATTACTGAACTTCTACTTTACTTTCCACAATTTCCTTGATAGGAACAATCAATTTTCCTTTTGCTGTTTGTATGGTCACAAAAATGCTGTCTATTCCTTCAATAGTACCTTCTATCTTTTTTGTTTTTATTTTATCACCCACGGCATAGTTCTTTCGCGCATAAAAGGTAAGTAATAAGTCCCCCACAACTGCTCTAGATCCCAATCCAAAAGCAATAGCGAATGCCAAAAGAAAGGCGCCCATAATTAAGGTGAAATTGCTTGTAATAATTTGAGTATCTATCCCTGCCTGGTTTAAAGTAGTAATTAAAACAAAGATGATGATAATGTAATATACAATATTGCTTACCACTTTTGAAGCTCCTACGCCCATGGAATCAAAAACACTGATCAGGGCTTTCTTAATAAGTTTGGCAGCAAACATACCAATCATAAAAATAACCACTGCACTAAGCAAAATGGGCAAATAACGCAGGAGGTTAGCAATCTCAGTAGAAATTACAGTGAGCCCCATCACGTCTGCTGCTACAATAATGAAGGTAAGCCATAGGAGTCCTTTTACAAACCCGATAATAATCTTTATTAGATCTATCTTAACCTTGCTTTCATCCCCAAAAAGCTTGGCATCATTTATTTTATCTGAAACCTTCCCCATCTGGGCTACACGCAAAATTTTCTTGAGAACAAATGTGACTATTTTAATGATAATCCATCCGATAATTAAAACGGTAATTGCTCCAATAATTCCAGGGAATGCTCCTGCAATATCTTTAATAATTGATGTCAATGACTCCGACGCAATATTTCCTATTGTTTCCATGATTGTGTTGTGGTTTTAAGTTGTTGTATTAATTTGTTTTAGGGTTTGTTTTAAACATCCCTTCTATGGTTGCTTTATAATTACACGTAAATAAAGAAGCCATTTCCATTAACAGTTTAGCCGTTGCTACATCGCTCATTACTTTTTTCTTCATATGAGATGGCACTTCTCTGAGCGATTTGTCCATCTCTTTGAAAGGGTTTTGTTTTTTTTCTGACATTACGGTAGCGTATTATAGGTTTCTATGATACGAGCCTTGGCTCTTTTAAGTCTCATTTTAACTGCGCTTTCTCCTACTTCTAGAAGGGTGCACAGCTCTTTTATGGGTACATCATCTTGATATTTTAACAAGAGTAAGGTTTTCTCTTCTGGCGAAATGAGTGTGAGCGCTTTTTTTAGTTTATCAGATCGCAGATCAAACAAACTTCCATCATTTACAACAATGTTTAACCTATGTTCATTGGTTTCAATCTGATCTGACTGATCGCTCATTTTTCGCTCTCTATTTCTATTGACATAATTCACACAAAAATTATAAGTGAGTGAATACAACCAGCTAGAAAACTTAGATTTTCCCTTGAAACTTCCTAACTTAACAAACAGCATCAAAAAGACATCTTGTGTAAGATCTTCTGCCTCATCATCAGACCTTGAAAATCCATAACACTTATTGTATACCTTTTTTGAGTATCTGTCATACAACACTTCAAACAGCATTGTATTGTTTGTTTTCACAATACGACGCACCAGTTCTTCGTCTGATACATCTTTGAACTGTGCTTCTCTCCTTATTGTGCTACTAGATTGGGCACCCACAATAATTAGAAACAGTTTCTTTAGGAAGGTCACCTTTATCTTAATTTTGAGTTGTTATAAAATGTATCATATAATGTAATATACTTAAATACCTCATGAATAAAAAAGAGGACTCCTTTTTCACAGCGGTGCCATTAGAAGAAGTCCTATCAAAACAAACCCTCGGGGGACTAAAAAAATGTTTTAATTATTCATCAATCTAAATTCTGTTCTTCTGTTTACAGCATGTTCTCTTTCTGTACAAGAAACACCTTCTTTACATCTGTTTTTAACTTTTGTTTCTCCGTAACCGTTTGCTACTAAAAGACTAGAGTTAACACCCTTAGTAATTAAGTAATCTGCAACTGCTTTTGCTCTTCTTTCAGATAAGCCTTGATTATTAGAAGCACCACCTCTAACATCGGTATGTGAGGCAATCTCTAATTTAACACCAGGGTTTTGTTGAAGTACAGGCATTAATCTAGAATCTATAATTTGCTTTGCCTCACTTGTAAGTGTAGCGCTACCTAAATTCCAGTTGATAGGCAAGGCTTGGTACTCCACTAAAGAACATTCTACTTCTTTCCATGTGGTTAATCCACCTTTTTCTTTCAATACTTCTCTCGTTACTGTTTTTGTAACAGCAGGAATAGTTTCTTCTGCGGTGTATGCATCTTTATCTAATACCGTTTTAGTAATTTCTTTGTATTGAGCAGGAATTACTTCCTCTACTACTCTAGTAGGCTCTAATAATACGGTCTTGGTATATGAAGCGTTTTTAGAACCAATTGGGGTTTTAGCAAAATTGGCGTCATTACTTAATACACTAGTAGTTACTGTTGTGTATTCTGCAGGATATCCTTTATAACACCAATATCTACAATCGTCTGGATTACCAGAAGCACAATCAGGAGCTGGCGCACCTAATTCCCATTGAGCGTATGCAGGTTTTACTTCTATGGTCTCTGAACTAGGAGAAAAAGAAGCAGGAATAACTTTTATAGTATTACCGCCTTCTTTGGAAACATAGCTCACGGTTTCTGTTCCCCATTTTGCTGGAACAACTACCAATTTCTTACCTTCTTCTTTTACCAAAACGCGTTCTGTCACTGTTTTAAAGGTGGCAGGAACTGTTCTCAATACTTTGTAAGCCGGCTTCAAGGTAATGGTCATGGTTTCATTGACATAAACATCTGGAGTAGTACAGCGTACATAACATTTACCAGGTTCTGGGTTTGTTGGCAAATCTTGTGCCATTGAAATTGATGCAGTTAACACTGCGAAAAGAAATAATGTTTTTTTCATAATAATGTTGGTTTAAAAATTACTTTAAGGGTTTATTACAATTCTTAAGACACCATTTTTTTTACGAGGTCACTTTTTTTTAAAAAAAAATTATAACATAAAAAAGGGCCCCAAAATTTGGAGCCCTTAAACCAACCAATCATCGAAAAAAGAGATTACTCTCTTATCTTTATTCTAATCCAAAAAACAGTTTTCAGCATTTTAATCAAACCACAAATTAAGAATGCCTACATCTTCATTTTCTTGCTGGTTGGTCTAGATAGCAATGGTTAGTGTTTACATAGCACATCTAGTATTTTTTATTTTCTACCTAATTCGGTTTTTTTGAGAGTTTTCTTGAAGTATCTACGGCATCGATCTCTTTTGATAACTTCTTCCATTCCTCTAATTTCTCTTTTTCTTCGGTTGTTAATTTATTATAGGTATAGAGTACTGGTATAACTATAAACAAGGCAACCAAAAAACAAACAACGCTTACTAAAAAAAATAATTCAACTAAATAAGAATCAGACATCATCTTTATTATTCATTAACATTGTTTGTTCTATTACTTAAGACACCACTTTTATTGTGAGGTCACTTTTGTGGGGAATAAAATTTAAAATAAACGGCAAACTTCTTGTAAACTACTAACAATCAATACATTTCATTCTTTAAATTTACTAGAAATAAAAAATGCCTCCATATAGAGGCATTCTTTGAAATTAATGGATTAGAATATTTCTGTGGTATTATTCAACTTTTAGAATGATAAATTCTGATCGTCTGTTTAAATCATGCTGCATTGCATCACACGATACTCCGTTGGAACAGTGGTTCATTAACTTTTTCTCTCCATATCCAATAGCACTTTCCAACCGTTCTGGTGCAATCCCCTGAGAAATAATAAAATCTCTTGTGGCTTTTGCTCTTTTATCTGATAGTTTTTCATTGTATGCATCATCTCCACGAGAATCGGTGTGCGATTCAATTTTGATAACCATATTTGGATATTCATTCATTACAAATACCACTTTATTCAGCTCTGCTGCAGCATCTCTTCTAATAAATGCTTTATCGAAATCAAAAAAGATAATACCAATTTTTATTTTCAATAAACCATCTTCTTCAACAATTAGTGGGTTTCGTTTTTTAAGACCTAACGGAACTCTATTCACAAAAGCATTTTCTCGTGGCGTATCAAAAGTTTTGGAAGTACCATCAAAACCCTCTTTCTTCACCTTTAGCGTATACTCGGTAGCGCAATTTATCTTTAAATCAAAATCATACTCACCGTTTACATTGGTGTAGGTTTCTCCTATGATATTACCTTGATTATCCAAGGCAACAACTACTGCGTTATCAATGGGAATACCATTTTGCTCATTTAGTACCTGCCCTTGCAACTCTTGTTCACAGAGACGTTCAAAACGTTGAAACGAATAAATATCATCATCGCCTGTTCCTCCCATTCTATTGGAAGAAAAATATCCTCTTTGGTTCCTTTCGTTAACGATATAGGCAAAATCGTCTAGATTACTGTTCAAAGGTCTTCCAAGGTTTTCAGGAGAAGAAAACTGGTCGCCTATGTTGCTTTCAAAAACATCTAAACCGCCTAGACCCAAGTGACCATCAGATGCAAAATATAATTTCTCCTCAGTGAGGTACGGAAACATCTCTCTTCCACTCGTATTAATTTTAGCTCCTAAGTTTTTAGGATTTGAATAGGTATTGTCTTCCAAAATATCTACTACAAAAATATCCGTGCTACCCATCGTACCAGGCATATCAGAAACAAAATATAATTTCTTTCCATCTACGCTTAATGCAGGCTGCCCCACAGAATAATCTTCACTATTAAAGGGGAGTTCTTCTATCTTACCCCAAGTATCATTTTCTAAGGTTGCCTTATATAATTTTAAGTGGTTCATCCCATCAGCATCTTTCCCAAGGGTTTCATCTGAGTAATTGTTGCGTGTAAAATACATGCTAGTACCATCTGCACTGAAAGCCACAATGGCTTCATGGTACTTGCTATTTACATTTTTAGAAAAGGAGACTATGTTTTTTAGATCGGTGCCTTTTTGTAAGGTATCTGCGATAAACAGATTCAAAAATGGCTGCTCATTCCACTTGTAAATTCGTGTTCTTAAATTAAGCGTATCTCTACTTGAAGAAAAAACAATTTTGTCTTTGTAGAACATTGGACCAAAATCTGCCACCTTCGTATTCATTGATAAATGCGAGACATAAAACTGCGGTTGTTGATTTAAAATATGATCTAACTTGCGGTCATTTTCCTGTAACTGATCTACATTGAAAGAGCTACCTTTCATAAGCTTTGCATAAGCTTTCATAAGTCCCTTAGCTTCTTCATACTTTCCAACACCCTCTAGCGAATGAATATATCTAAAAATGTATTGGGGGTCCAAAACATTTTCATATTTGGAAAACAAAACGCCATACCACTTGCTTGCGTTTTCCATATCTGTATTGTAATAATAGGCATCACCTATTTTTTGATACACCTCTTGGGAATCATCGCCTTTTTCAATAATACTCTCATATTGTTGAGCGGCTTTTACATACCATAAGGATTCAAAATTTTTATCAGCGCTTTTATACTTTTCTTGGGCAACACCCAAAAAAGTGACTAATAACATACTGTAGATTATATATTTTTTCATTGGTTGCTAATTAGTAGAATCTTGGTGATTTTAGTTTTCGTTGTTCGGTCTTAAACTCGTATCGCAGAAATATTTCATGGGTGCCAGAATTGTAATTCTTAAGATCCGTGGTCGTTAAATCATAGGAATATCCTGCAAACAATGCAGGTGATATTTGAAGACCTATAAGCCCAGAAAAAGAATCATCCCAACGATAAGCTGCACCCAATGTGAGTGTTTCTTTGATAAGGAAATTAGCAGATACATCTGCAATAATTGGGGCTCCAGGCACCCATTTTACAAAAGCTGCTGGCTTAAAAAGCACATCTCTGTTCAGTTCAAAAACAGTTCCCGCGATAAAGAAATAATGCAAACGCTCTACTGCAATGGCTTGTTGAATTTCGTCAAAATGCTCTTGCGTAAAGAAATTGGGAATTGAAAACCCTAAATAACTTCTTCTTGTATGGTAATAAACGCCCGCTCCAATGGTTGGAAAGAATTTACTATTGATATTATTCGCAAAGAGAATATCTGGATTTTCAGTGGTTCCTTTAGAAAAATCAACACTGAAGATGCGGCCTCCCCCTCTCACCCCAAACGAGAGTTTACGATCCAAATCGTCCAAACGGATCGTATAGGAGAAATTAGCATCTACAAAAAGTTCGTTCACGGGGCCCAGGGCATCATTAATAATGTTTATTCCTAGACCAACGTTATTTCCTATGGGGCCATCTATTCCCAAGTTTTGGGTTGTAGGGGCACCGTTCAATCCTACCCACTGAGATCTGTGAAGACCTAGGATAGAAAGGTGGCCTCTAGAACCTGTGTAGGCTGGGTTTACACTCATGGTATTATACATATATTGCGTAAACTGAGGATCTTGTTGTGCCAGACTCCAAAACGAGTTAAGACAGAAAAGAAAAAGAATGATATAATTTAGTTTGCGATTCATTATTAATTTTTTTAATGGTATGGTTTTCATAGGTTTAGCTTATCTGTTGATGTATAACCAGTCTGCAATAGGTTGCGAACCATCTCCCAGATCAAGTATGTAGTAATAAGTACCTACCGGTAGTGCTTTGCCTTTATTAACTACGGCTCTACCATTAGAAACTCCATCCCAATCGTTATTATATCCTTTGGTTTCAAAGACTATATTTCCCCATCTGTTATACACCTTGAGTGTATTATTTGGGAATCTGGAAATACAATCAATTTTAAAGAATTCATTTATTCCATCTCCATTTGGAGAGAACTCACTATAGATATTTAAACAGCTTGGTGTTACGGTAGCTTCTGCCCTATCATTATCCATATTAAGGTCTACCTGATCCACAAAAGACAGTTGTACAACATTTAAATAATCATCTGTCTCGAGCACTGTTACCGTAAGCGTTAATACTCCCATACCAGAGGGAAGTAAGGAATCTATACTCCAAAAACCGGTAATTGCATCGTAGGTCCCTATAGAGGTCTCTGCGCTGATAAATTCATATCCTTGCGGAATAATTTCTTCAACACCAATATTGGTAGCCTCCATAGCACCTTCATTCGTAGCGGTGATCACGAAGCTGATTTGCTCCCCTATTCGAGGCAATGCATTACTCACAGTTTTGGTGAGTGCAATGTCTACTACTGGGGGTATGATAAGAACGCTAGCTTCATCATCATCATCAAGACCATCTGCAAAATCATCATCATCAAAACTGCTGTTAGGATCACTATCTGGATCTGCCTGATTGCTAGCGGTAATTTCAGCTGTATTTAGATATTCATCTACCGCGCCAGTAGGTTCGTTTACCGTGGCCAATACAATCAAGGTTTCAATGGTTCCATTTGGAATGGTACCATTGGTGGTCCATACTCCTGTACTTGGTGTATAAATACCTGCAGTTACTAAATGTGATTGGTAGGTAAAACCAGAGGGTAATAAATCGGATACCACCACTCCTGTGGCATCACTATTTCCATTATTTGTTAGGTTGATGGTAAACTCAATGATATCGCCAACATTAGGCATGTCATTATTAACTGTTTTGGTAAGCGATAAATCTGCTAAACCAGTTGGCACAGGTACTACCGTATCCTGATCATCTTCCGAATTTAAATTATTATCGGGTGATGAATCTGGGTCAAAAGTATCTAAGGAGATAAGTTCTGCAACGTTCGTATAATCCCCATTTGCTAAAACCGTGACAGTAATATCTAATGTTTCACTTGTGCCATTTGGCAAGGAAACAATATCCCAAGAACCAATGGTTTCATCATACACACCTACCGATGGTACAGCACTTACAAATTGATAGCCTGTTGCCAATACATCCTCAATTACCAATCCGGTTGCATCGCTAGGACCGTCATTGGTGACGGTAATCCTAAATACAATTTGTGACCCCACAGATGGGTTTGGATTGTCTACCTCTTTGGTAAGCGATATATCGGTGATTACTCTTGGTAAAGTTCGTTGTTCATCTTGATCATCTTCAGATATATCATTGTTATTTACAGCAGAATCTGGGTCCATTTCATTCACTGCTGTAATTTCCGCTCCATTTATATAACTTCCTATTGTATTGATACCCACTGTAATATTAAGCGTAATGGTTGCACCACTTGCTACTGTTCCCACAGTCCAAAGACCTGTGCCAGGATCATATGCGCCTCCGCTATCATCTGACTGGTACGCATATCCACTTGGAAGTTGGTCTGTAACCACAACTCCTGTAGCATCACTAGGACCATCATTCATTACTGTTACAGTAAAAGTCACCGAATCTGCTACATCTGGAAATTCATTATCCACTGTTTTCGTTAGTGATAAATCTGCCAACGGTATAGGAACTGGGTTCGCGTTATCCTGATCGTCTTCTGAAGGATCGTTATTTCCTGCAGTGGCGTCTGGATCATTATTATCAGAGGCAATTACCTCTGCAATATTATTGTAAGGTCCCACAGGGTTTACAAGCGCTGTAATTATTAAACTCTCCGTTGTACCGTTAAAAATAATACCATTTAGGTTCCATACTCCTGTGGCATCATTATAGGTGCCAGCAGTAGTAGTATTGGAAACAAATGTGTATCCAGCAGGTAATAAATCACTTACTACCACTCCGGTTGCATCACTTGGTCCATCATTGGTAACATTGATTGTAAAGCGTACTTCTTCGCCTACAAAGGGCGTTGCATTATTAACCGTTTTGGTCAAGGATATATCAGATACCAAAACTGGGGCAGGATTCACCGTCATCTGATCGTCTTCTGTATCATCATTATTGGCAGGTTCCGAATCCACATCAAACTCGGCCAAATCCGTAAGTTCTGCCGTATTAGTGTACATACCATTTGACAGGACATCTGCCGTAATCACAATATTCTCTGTAATTCCGTTTGGCAAATTCCCAATGGTCCAAGAACCATTTAATGGCTCATAAACCCCATTACTAGGTGTAGCACTTACAAAGTCATAGCCCGATGCTAATACATCGGTAACAACCACCTCAGTGGCATCACTTGGTCCATCGTTTGTAACCGTAATTGTGAATACAATTTGGCCACCAATGTCCGGTGTTAATGTGCTCGCTACTTTTGTAACGGATACATCTACCAAGGATCTTGGAGTTACTACTACTTCTTCCTGATCATCTTCTGATAGATCATCATTATTCGGCGTGGAATCTACATCTGTTTCATTCTGCGCAGTTATTTCTGCTACATTGATATAATCACCGGTAGTGTTGACATTGGCTATTATATTCAAAGTTGCACTGGCTCCATTTGCTAAGGTCCCAATGGTCCATATTCCTGTTGTGTTGACATAGCTAGCCCCTCCATCGTCAGATTGATAGGTATAGCCACTTGGTAAAAGATCAGTGACTTCCACAGCTGTGGCTTCACTAGGACCATCATTCACTACTGTAATGGTAAAGGTGACGTCCGTATTTACATCTGGGGTGTTATTATCAACTGTTTTACTCAAGGATAAATCAACCACACTAATAGGTGTAACCGTAACGCTGTCTTGATCATCTTCTGCTAACACATTATTGTTTGGGGTAGAATCTCCATCAAATACATCAGAAGCAGTTACTTCAGCAATATTGGTATAATTGCCCGTACTATTCACTAATACATCTATTAGTAAGGTTTCAGATCCTCCACTGCTCACATTCCCTACTTGCCAAATACCTGTAGTCTCATTATAGGTACCCGCAGTAGAGCTAAAGAGTACAAAATCAAAACCAGAAGGTAAAAGATCGCTTACCACTACACCCGTAGCATCGCTGGGACCATCGTTAAACACGGTTATTTCAAAACTTATTTCAGTTCCTACTTCAGGGGTACTATCATTATCTACTACAATTTTGGTTAGCGAAAGATCACCGATAGCAGGACTCAATTCTAAGAAGCCTTCATCATCATCATCTCCATTTCCATTTCCATCTTCATCTGTGGTATGATCCGTAGTTGGGTCACTATCCGGATCGAACTGATCACTTGCAGTAATCTGCACTCTGTTGAGATATTCATCTGCTGCTCCCGTTGGTGCATTCACAGTAGCCTCATAACTCAGTGTAATGCTTCCATTATTCGCTAACACACTTAAACCTGTCCAAGAAGCGGTATTTCCACCTAAGCTTCCTCCATTGTTCACCGCTGTTAAGGTATAACCAGCCGGTAATACATCACTTACTGCTACTCCTGTTGCTACACTAGGGCCTGCATTGGTTACTGTTACCGTAAAGGTGACGGTATCTCCAATATTGGGTGTAGTTGTATCTGCTGTTTTTGCAATACTTAAATCGGCTACTTGCGGACTTGCGCTTACATTGGCTTCATCATCTTCGCTCTGATCTCCATCATCATTATTTACGGTACTATCTATATCTATCTGATCCGAAGCGGTCACTTGTACACTATTGGTATACTCCCCTGCTGCGCCTGTTGGAGCCAATACCTCTGCCGTAAATGTGAGTACTTCACTATTTACGCCTGCTGGAACAGATAGTCCTGTCCAATCTACGGTAGCTCCATTATCCGTACCACTATCACTAATGGCCGTCAGATTTCCAAAACCTGCAGGTAGTGCATCTTGAATAGCTACTCCTGTAGCTGTTGTGGTTCCTGCATTGCTAATATTAATGGTAAAGGTGACTGTTTCTCCTACATTCGGAGTGGCATTGCTTATGAGTTTTTCTAAGGAAAGGTCTACCTGTTGTGGGGTTATGGTAAAGGCATCTTCATCGTCTTCATCTTGGTCTCCATCATCATTTCCGGGAGTACTATCTGGATCGTTCTGATCACTAAAAAGTACTTCTGCTGTATTGGTATATTCATCCGCTGCACCGGTAGGGGCATTTACGCTTACTTCATAAGAAACTGTAGTTGTTCCTACTGGCAAACTTGCAATATCCCAAGAAATAACACCCGAAGAAGCCGTTCCGCTATTATTAATGGTTCCGATCGTAAAACCAGAAGGAACTGCATCGGCTACCGTAACATTGGTAGCAGTATTAGGTCCTGCATTGGTAATAGCTATTTCAAAAACAACTGTATCTCCCACATTGGGTGTGCTGCTAGATGCGGCACTAATGTCTTTATCAATACTTAAATCGGCATTATCCAAAGTAAAGGTGGTACTAGCTTCATCATCTTCACTTTGATTCCCATCATCGTTATTCGGTGTACTATCTGGATCTGCCAAATCTGAAGCAGTAAGTTCAACCACATTCGTATAGGAGCCAAATCCGTTAACGGTAACATTATAGGTAAGGTTTTCTGTATCTCCATTATTAATAAATAGGTTGTTCCATGTAATGGTTAAATTTCCGGCATTGTAGATACCACCATTACTCACCGTACCTGGCACCAAACTAAAACCGTTTGGTAACTGATCTACAATGCTAACACCTGTTGCATTTCCAGTTTCTACAGCATCATTGTTAAAAACTGATACCGTAAACGTAATAACATCATCTATTCTTCCTGTACTACTAGAAGCAACTTTCGATACTTCCAAATCTGCATTCTCTAAACTTATGTTTGCATTACTTTCATCATCCTCACTTTGATCACCATCATCGTTATTAGGTGAACTATCAGGATCCGGGAAATCACTTGCGGTAATTTGAGCTTCATTCACATACTCATCTGTTGCTCCTGTTGGACTATTTACAGTTGCAGTAAAAGATACCGTTGTTGGGGCGGCCGTGGCCACATTTAAACCAGACCATGTAATGGTATTTCCACTTTGATTTCCTCCATTATTAATGGTACCAATAGTATACCCTGCTGGTACCAAATCTTCAATACTCACCCCAGTGGCATCATTTGGACCTGCATTGGTAATTTCCAAGGAGAAGGTAACTGTTTCGCCCACACTTACGTTGGCAGGACTCACTGTTTTACTTAAACTAAGATCAGCCGACTGTAAACTAATGGTTGCTGTATCTTGATCGTCTTCTGCTGCTACACCATTGTTTGGAGTAGAATCTGGATCAAACTGATCACTTGCAATAATTTCTGCAGAATTTAAATAAGTACCACTGCTGTTCACTGTAGCATCAAACGTTAGGTCGAGACTACCTCCGTTCGGAATCGTAAGATCGGACCAGGTTACTGATAGATTCCCCGGATTATACACCCCTCCATTACTTACCGTGCCAAAAACAAGGCTATATCCGTTTGGAACAATATCCAATACAGATACTCCAGTTCCGTCTGAAGATCCACCTGCGGCATCATTATCTACACTTATGGTAAAAGTTACGGTATCTCCTATGTTTGCGGTTGTTGGACTAATTGTTTTCGTAAGTCCTAAATCAGCCACACCCACCACTGTAATTTCTACAGTATCCGAGACATCCGAACAGGTTCCATTGGAAACTGTCCACTCAAAAATATAGGTTCCAATAGTCGTTCCTGTTACAGCCGTAGCAGGGTCATTAACATCGATAAAATTGGCAGTCGAGGGTCCAGAAACCTGTGTCCAGGTACCCGTTCCTAAAGCAACCGCTGTGGCTCCTAAATTAACAGGCGCAAATTCTTCTAAAGTTTGATCAGGCCCAGCTTCAGCGGTTAACGGTTGCGATTGTATCACCACTTCCATAGTATCTGTAAGTGTACATCCACCACTGGTTGCGGTCCAAGTAAATTCGTAGGTTCCCACGTCCAAATCTAGAATTAAGGATTGTGGGTTTGTAGGAGCTGTAATGGTCGCTGCTGCACCCGCTTCTGTAACCCCAGGACCCATGGTTTGTGACCAAGTTCCAATACCTTCCGTTAAGGGATCGGCATCCAAATTTGTTTGGGTTGCATCGCAAAAAAGTTGATTAGGACCTGCCTCTGGTGTGGAGGGTGGTACATCTATAAATGTAATATCTATGGTATCTGTTTGTGGAGCACATCCGGAACCACCCGTAAAAGTAGTCCCATTAGTAACGGTCCATGTAAACGTATAGGTACCTAAAGTAGTAATATTAGAAAGTGTTGTATTGGGTGCATTAGGACTATCTATAACAATGTCTCCTCCTGATGGATCTGTTGTAATGGTCCATTGTCCAATACCCACCGTTGGGGCTGTTGCACTTAAGGCAGCATCTAGCTGACAAGCATTGGCTTGGTCTGCACCTGCATCTGCAGTTGAAGGTGCTTCAAATACTTCTATACGGACTACATCCGCTAAATCTGTACAATTTTGGGTAGAAAAATTCCATTCCAAAATATAAATACCAGGCACTGTCAGACCATTTAAAGCCGTATTAAATTGATTTGCATTGGCAAAACTAGCAACACTACCCGCAGGTTCGGATGCGAAACGCCAGAAAGCATCGTTTTCTGGTTGCATAGTATCAAAACCTCCCGCTATGGGATCATTACCATCTAAAGTGATAGCGGTATTATCAGCAATACACACTACCTGATCTGCACCGGCTGTTGGGTTTACACTTGGCCCAGCACTCGTAGTTACGGTAACATCGTCAAAAGTTACAGGGCAAGAAGCATAATCCGTTGTAAATCTAAATTCATAGGTATTTCCTGGAACAATAGTAACCTGCGCTACATTACTATTCGCAGGGTTTTGTGTAATCGTCGCCGCGGGTCCAGAAATCTGTGTCCAAGTACCTGTAGAACCAAAGGTTGCTTCTAATAAAGTAGCAGTAGTTTCGCAAAATTCTTGATCAGCACCTGCATTGGCAGGTACAAATACGTCAACATCTAAGGAGTCCGATGTGGAAGGACATGAAGCATTTCCAGAAATGGTCCATGTAAAGGTATAAGATCCTGAAACCAAACCAGTAACAGTGGTATTCGGATCATTTACATTTGTAATTGTTGGTGTATTGGGTGCTCCAGATTCTAGGGTCCAAACACCTGTTTCAGTATTGCTATCAAACCCATTACCAGAAAGGGTAACATTGGTAGAGTTACAGATGGTTTGGTCTGCTCCCACTGCGGAAGTTGTTGGGGGTATCCCAACATTTAATACCACTTGATCGGTATCCATAGAACAAGATCCATTTTCCACCGTCCATTCAAAGATGTATTGTCCTGAAAAGGTAAATGTAAATTGTGCCGTTGGACTCGTAGGATCATCAATGGTAAAACCACCTGCTCCAGAAACTTGGGTCCACATACCATCACCTGTAGATGTGGTTGCAGCCATTGTAAATGTTGAGGCACAGGCAGATTGATCTGCCCCAGCATTAGCAACAGCATCTGCTCCAATGGTAATTTCTACCTCATCTGAAGTAGCTTGGCATCCAGGAGTTGTTTTATTAATGGTCCAAGTAAGTACATAACTGTCATCGGCCGTTATAGTTGCGGTCGTATTAAATAAGGTAGCATCTGCAAAAGTGAAATTTCCGTTGTTTGGTACTACAGTCCAAAGACCTTCTTCGTCCACTGCAGGAGCATTTCCGCTTAAATTTACGGATCCTGTACTTGCCGGCAAGCATTGATCAGAGCCTGCATCTGCTAAAGATGGTCCTTGTGTTGCATTGGTAGTAATTACCACGGTATCTGTGCCCGGAGGCGGACAAGTATTATCTGACGGATTCTCAATGGTCCATCTAAATTCATAGGTCTCGCTAGGGTCGTCCAAACCAGATACAAGCGTATTTGGATCATTTGCATCAGCAAACACGATGGTTGCTCCTACGGGCGCATTCTCCACGGTCCAGGTACCGACTAAATTAGTGGTGGGAGGATCGTTCCCTGCTAAGCTTATTGGAGAACCAAAACATATGGAAGCATCCGCACCTGCATCTGCTACAATAGGTGCTGAGGAAGATACCACAATTTGAACATCCGATTCTGCTGGGGGCGTACAATTATTCCCTCCTGTTACGGCATATCTAAAGATATAGGTTCCCGGTACCAAACCAGAAATTCCTGTAGATTGTGCAAAAGGATCTGCAATTGTTGCGGTATTAGGACCTTCTATTTGAGACCATAAAGAACTCCCTGTTGTAATAGGATTTCCGGTAACCGAAGTAGACGTAATATCGCAAGTAAGATTTTGACCTGTACCAGCATTCGCATTAGTAGGAGTTAAGGAAACAGTAATATTGATAGCGTCTGTAGATACATCACAACCCGTCTGTACACTCCCATTTACGCTTCGTCTAAAAAGAACTCTATACGTACCTTCTACATCAAAATTGATATTGACAGAACTCCCAGAAAAATTTTGAAAACTATTGGAATTAACCACAGTAGAACCTGAAGGTCCACTTACAATACTATAGGAGTTACTACCGCCAGCCCCACTAGAACTTACAGGAACATTTACATTGGTAACACCACATGCTGCTAATAAATCATTTCCGCTATTGGCGCTTATAAGAATAGGATTGGTAGAATAACGTATGCGGATCACATCAGAATCATCACAACCCGTTACGCTGTTATCTATTGTGTATTGAAAGGTATAGGTACTGCTCCCATTTAATCCACTGATTTGAGTAGTACTATTTGTAGGACTTAAAATAGTTGCGGCGGGACCGCCTATTTGTTCCCATAAAACCTCTTCACCTGTAAATTGCGGAACACTACCTTGTAAGGTAGCGCTTGTAATAGAAGGGTCGCAAAACCGAATATCCGATCCTGCATCCGCATTACTAATATCTTGAGTGGCCTCTTCAACAGTAATAGTAACGGTATCACTTCCTGAAACACAAGGCCCGTTTACCAACCATCGAAATACATATACACCTTCAATAAGACTACTAACACCAGTCTGATTGTTATTGGGACTGGCAATGTTGGGAGTACTTGGACCACTTACAAAAGACCAGGTTCCCTGTTGTCCATTAATATTATTTCCTCCAAAACTTCCATTTAAAGTAGTTGACTGAGAAACCGTATAGCAATTATCCAAAGTTTGATCTGGACCTGCTTCCACTGGCATTTCTCCTCCATAATTGGTCACCGTAATTTCTGAAAAAGACTCACAAAACTCACCGGGTGCATAATCCGGACCTCGTATGGTCCATCTCAGTGTGCTTGTTCCTGCATTTCCTTCTGCCAAAGAAATAGTAGAACTAGGAGAATTGGGGAAATTAATAGTAACTCCAGCTCCATTGCCTCCTTCAACCGTCCAGGTGCCCGTTTCTCCTGCATTGACAGGGGAATTTCCATTTATGATTAAAGAACCTGAACTATCTGGACAAGATTCCAAATTACTGCCTGCATCTGCCAGGGTAATAGGTTCTACTGTAATAGATACATCCTGGAATTGGGTAGATCCATCTGTACACTCGGCAGTTAATCGGAATACATATATATTTCCTCCTAACATTCCGGTGATACCCGTCGCAGGATCTGAAGGATCATCTATGATCACAGATGGGCCTGCTACTTGAGACCAAGTGGGGCCATTTTGAATGAGTCCTGCCGCATTTCCAGATAAGGTATAAGCTGCGTTATTCTCGCAAATAGTTTCATTAATACCCGCATTTACAGAACAATTTTGTGCATTGGCATGCTGCATGCTTAGTAAACAAAACAGCAGCATGAAACCAATGGCTTTGAATTTAAAATGGGGGATTTTAGCGGGGGATCTAAGATCTAAAAACAGCGATTCTTTTGTAGAAATAAAGGAAAATTTCTTCATTGGTAATTTGGTTAGTTATAATAAAATATTCTTAACAAGTAAGAATTTTCTTTAAAAGTAGGTTAATTAATCGCACTTAATCGAATTTATGTTGCATTTCATCGATATTTTGTTGTGAGATGCTCGATAAACGACGTGAAGTGGTTTAATATGCTTTTAGACCCATGAATAATGTAGAAGTCACTAATGGAAGTATTTATATCGAGTTTTTACTAAAAAACAGTAAAGGATTTTAGCTTTTGGGCGCAGCAATAATTGTAGTTGGTACTCTATAAAACTTGAACATAAAAAAAGGGAAGCAGTTGCTTCCCTTTTTAATTAAACACTTAACAGACCTATTTTGAACTAACCTTCCATTAACTGCTTTAAAGCGCTTAATTTTGTTTGTATCGTTGTGGTATAATCATCACCATAATATTTTTTAAAAGTTTTTCCAGAAATACCTTTGAACCATACCTCTTCGGTGATTGCAGATCCAGTTCCGGTAGCAACCACAGTTCTCTTCACAAAAAGCATCCCTGAAGACACCTTATATTTAAGTACATACGTTTTCCCGTTTTCTAAGCTCGCAATTTTGAATTCTTTTATTTTTCCTGATGATGTAATAAGGGTTCCCGTGCTTTTTTCTTGAAAAAGACCCTCATATTTAGTATCTACAATTTCGCTATCCCACGCTTTCCACTCTGAGGTGTTGGTGAGCATTTTCCATGCTGTAGCTACATTTGCGGTAGTCTCAATAGTACTTGTAAAGTTTTTGGAGTTGCTAGTAGCTTGTCCTTGAATCGTAAAGCATAGGAACATACATATGCCTGATAGTGTTGCTATTTTCATCTTATTATTCTTTAGTTTATTGGCTTATTTATGGAACTATTCCATACTATAAAGTTGCTACCTTTAGAAACTAAAAAGTGTGTCAAATGACACACTAACAAAATTTTAAGAATATTTTTTAGGCAATTCGCATGTTTCTGCGAATTCGATGCAAAGTCTCTCTAGAAGTACCTAAGTAAGACGCAATAATTTGTAGTGACACATGCTGAAGAATTCTAGGCGATGTAGTTACCAAATCATGATAGCGTTCTACAACCGATTTGTTGGTGATGTTCCGAATCTCTCCTAACTTATGAATTAGATCTAGTTCCGTAATTTTCTTCACAAAATTACTCCACTTAACGCTTGTATTAATTAATGCGTTGTAGTCTGCTTTTGACATCTCCAAAATGGTACATTCTGTGAGTGCCACGCAGGACTCCTGTGATCTTGTAGCAGAAGAAAAGCTTTCTAAATCTGTACAAAAACAAGGTGAGTCGTGCAAGCACAGTGTTTTCTGTTCCCCAGATTCATTATAATTAAAATGATGTAGTATCCCCTCTTCCAAAAAGTATACAGAATTCACCAAATCGCCTGGTGCGAAAAGTGCAGTGCCCTTAGCGATTTTTTTACTTTTTACATGTGAAAGTACAAAATCCATTTCTTGAGAAGACAAGCTCTCAATTTTAGATAAATAGTTTTTTAATGCTTCCATCGTATCTCAAAGTTAGAATATATCGACTTAAAAATCCATAAATAGAAGCGCTATTATTCGATTAAATTTTAAATTGTAGGATTTGGACACTGAAACGTTAAAAAGCAGATTGAACTGTAAGCTCTTTGTTCATTGTTGGATATAAAAAAAGGTGTAACTTATAATGTTACACCTTTTTTACTATTTAGAATTTCTAACGATATAGCGTAAAATGCCCCACGTATTGGGTGTTCTCTCTATCGTTTTGGTTCACCACATACCAGTAATCACCGGTAGGTAATTCTTTGCCCTCATAGGTTCCATCCCAAGTAGCAATCTGATCTAGTATAGCCACTACTCTACCGTAACGGTCATAGATTTTTACTTCTATATTAGGGAAGAACTCACGATTACGTGGGAACCATTCATCATTATTATTATCACCATCTGGTGTAAAGAAATTTGGAATTTCAATCATTCCATCAAAATCAAACGGGAATACAAGTGTAGCTTCACAACCTCTTTCATCTACGACTCTTACACTCACATTAGCATCAAAATTAATGGTAAAGATATTGGTACTCCCAAAAGATTCATCATTAAAGAAGAACTCGTAGTTTCCATACCCACCCGTCGCTGTTGCTGTAATTTCATTGGGCCCAGTTTTCATTGCATCCAGTGTTAAGGGATCGTAGGCATCTACGGTAAAGTCGACAAAAATTGAACATCCATTGGAATGATAAATAAACACTGTATAATCACTTGGTGTTAAGTCGCCCCAACTTCTTTGGGTATCCGCCTGGTTTAGACGTTCCGTTTCTGTTAATGGGGGTGTTCCAGAGTTATTATCTCTTAAAAAGAATAACAAATCAGGGATTAAACTCGGATCTTCAATATCTATGGTTACCGTACTATTTGGGAAAATACCATCACAGCCATAGTCTACAATAGGAGTCGCCACTAGATCTACACCCAATTCTATTGGAATAATTACATTGGTCTCACAACCATTTGCATCTCTAATAAATACTACATAAGTATCACCTCCTACTAAATTATCATAGAAGAGATTATCATTTCTAACAAAATCAGCTGGGTCCGATGAGTTCAAAGCAGTCTCATAATACTGAGCTCCTGTACCTCCATCAACAAAAGGCGTTCCTCCTGTTACTGTTATTTGAGCACTACCATCTTCAAAACCAATACAGGTTTCATTAGTACTCGTAAAAGTGGCTCCTAAAACAATAGGTTCTGTTACCGTAACTGTCTGAATTTCTGAACAACCGGCCGCATCTTGAATAAGGATATCATAATCTCCCGCAGCTAGTTCATCAAAAGTGTACAATCCTGGGGTGGCAGGGTCATTAAAGAACTCATTAAAGTTTGGTGAAATAGCAAATTGTATTAAACCTTCACCTCCACTAGTTACTTCAATGGCAATTACCCCATCTTCTTCTCCGTTACAGCTCACTGGAGCCGGCGTAGCATTGAATACTATAGGAGCTGGTCTTTCGATTTCTACTGGACCTACTACACGTTGACATGTAATTCCACTAGTAACAGCTACATAATAATCTGTTCCTTCCGCTAAACCTTCAAAAGTACCATCTGCTTGTGGACCTCTAACCAGCGTTGCACCAGCATTTGGACTAAAAGCATCTCCCGGATCTCCCAGATAAAGGTAGAACTGATTTCCGCCTACACCTCCAGAAGCAAATGACTCAATACGACCATCCAAGTCGGCAGCACACGATATATCATCTGGAGCATTGACTACCAAGTCTAAGTTTTGTGCATCTATCAGTGTAAGTCCGTTAGAAACTACTGGAGCACATGCATTAGTAGCTGTAATTTTTCGCACTTCATATTGATAAAAACCAGGTCCTTCGTTCAGTAATACCGACGTTATTCCTGCACCCATTGGTATATATGGATCTGCAGGTAAAGACCCTACAATACGGTATTCGTAATCAAATCCAATTTCTGGATTCGCAATACTTAATTCCATTTGTCCTTGCCCTCCACAACCTGGTGCTTGTACTTGTACTAAGTTTGGTATAATCGCAGGTGGCGGATCTACAAAATATGGAACCGTTACTCCTACACAATCAAAACTAGAAGACACTTCTATAGCGTACCAACCAGCACTGATATAACCATCACCAGAAGGTCCAACAAAAGTTGGAGAGGCTTGTAAACCACTTCTAGATAATTCGTCTAAAATATCATTGCTACCTAAGTAGATTAATTGATACAAATACCCAGCTCCTGGAACACCTCCTGTTGCTCCGGGAGTTGCTGTGATAACATCTCCGGTGCTAGGGTCATAGGCCTCTAAAATGGCATTATTTCCAGAAGGACAAACCAGTCCTTGCGGCTCTCTTATTCCTGCTTGAATAGGTGGTATAGCATTCAATGTAATATCAAAACTATCTGTACACCCTTCTACATCTACTATTTCTACTCTATAATCTCCACTGCTTAATCCACTAAAAGTATCTGTAGTTGATAAAGCAACCACCTCGGTAGGGTATGTTCCAGAACCATCGTCTTGCAACAATCTGTAATTGTAGGGCGCGGTGTCCCATCCTCCAGATCCAACGGCTAAAATTCTTCCCGTATTATCGTTACAACTTACGTTCCCTTCTTCAGTAGCAGTTACATCCAAAACCCCATTAGGCGCCCTTACGGTAGCAACATTACTTGTACCCGGACATTGAGGATCTGCAACCGACTGTACATCTACAATAAAATTACCTCCTGGTAATCCGGTTATACGTGCAGGGTCTCCACTAGCATCTGGGAAATTTGTAGTGTCAAAAGAACCACTGGTAACCGCAGGCACTATTCTATTCCCTAAGTTATCTATTAAGAATACATCATAGTTATAAACACCTGTATAGTCTGTTACTTCTATAAACAACGCACCATCGGTATCTCCATCACAAATGACCGGAGCAGCTTCAGAAATGACCACCGTGGGCGAAATAGGTTCAGATACAGTATATACTGGCATTGGATAAAAGCAACCTCCAGTAAGATCTTCTATTACAAACAGGTAATCTCCTGCATTGGGTAAAAAGACATCTACTGTAGCCGAGCCACCACTATTAAATGGACTTCCAGGCACCGCTGGGTCTACTATTACATTAAAGTTAGTGGTACCCGTTACTGTAATTTCTACTCGTTCTGGAGCAGCGCAGGTAAGGGCATCACTATCCGTAATACTTGGTACCACGGTAGTTGGTGGATTTATGGTAGGTACTGCAAATGTGGTTTGACATCCATTGCCATCAATGGCATAAACCGTAATATTTTGAGGTGATCCATTATCAATTATTTCAAAAGTATTTGAAGTTTGATAATTGGAAAAACCAGTAATACTATATTGGTATCCTCCAGCAGCAGTTCCTGGATCTACAATAGTTGCGGTAATAATTGTAGAACTAAAGGTATTTGCTCCAGGATCACAAATGAAATCTGGGGCGCTTGCTGATATGGAGAACGGTAAAGGTTCTGTAATTTCTAGCAGTCCCGATAAGGTACTACAATTTCTTGCTGTTACCACCTCAACTTCATAACGACCAGGAGGCAAATTAGGGAAGGATCCTGAATTGTTATTGCTAATTAAAGCTCTTGTATCAAAGTTCAATAACCTATAATCTATTGGGCTATCCACATCGGTACCAGGTTGTAAAACAATATCAATACTACCGTCGTCTGCTCCATTACAACTCACATTCTCTGGAGGTAGCGGAACTATTACAGGGACTACTGCAGCATCTAAGGTAATATTATCTACTAAGAAGGTACAATTACCCGTTAAATCACTTACTAAATTATCGGTAACCATTACCTCATAGTCTCCAGGAGCGAAACCTGTAAAAACACCAGTGGTATTGGTGGTAATAGGAGTTCCTGCACCATCTCGTAATTCAAAACTGAAATCGCCACTACCACCATTGGTTGTAATGGTAATTTCGCCATCCGCATTATTACAATTAGGCATGGTTGTAAAATCACCGAATGCCGATAAGAATTCGTACACCGTTGCTATTCCTGTACTTGTACAGCCATTAGCGTCTACTACATCGATGGTATAATCACCAGGCGAATTTACTGTAAAAGTGGCCGGATTTGTCAATAAGGTTACACCTCCTAAGGTAAATCTAGGGGTATCTACTCCTACAGGCATACTCACTGTAATATCAAAAGTAGCGGTAGTAACATCGCACTGATTATCTACAGAAATGGTCGGAGCTGGTAAATCTGGGTCTAGATTAATAATGGTAGCAATTGCAAAAGAGGTACATCCACTGCTATCCATTACATATACATCATAGCTTCCTGCAGCCGCAACAAAAGTTGTTTCTGTGGTATAGTCTCCAGGAGTAGGTGTTACTCCTGTATCCATATACGCAAAGGTATACGGACCTCCATCACCTCCAGATCCTTGCACCGTAATTTGCCCAAAAGCATTACAATTGGCAGGTTCCTGAGATACAATAACAATAGCAGGTAAATTTTGATCTACAACAACGGGTGTTGCATCTGTACAATTATCGGTTAAATCTGTTACAATAATCTGATAATTACCTGGTAAGGTTTCAAATGTATTGCTATAAATAGGAGATACGTTTGTTGGGGACTCTAATGTTATTCTAGTACCCGTATCCGTATCTAAAAGTTCTATAATTAAATCACTACCTGCTGCAAAACCAGAAACGTCATAACTAATTTGTCCATTTCTGTTTACATCACAGAAGCCAGGAGTAGAAGTAGCCGCTACATCTAAAGTAGTAGGCCCATCTTGGGGCGGTATTTCATCAAAATAAACACATCCGGTACCTACATCTGTTACTTCAACAGTATAGGTTACTCCAAATTGTAAACCTGTAAATGTATGTCTTCTTGGAGGAATATTTGGACTTACTGGAGCAGACGGATCTCCTACTAAACGAATCAAGAAAGGTCCTACCCCACCAAAAATCTCTACTGTATTTGTGAATCCTGTTACATCACAAGTAGGCAGTGGTACCGGGTCTGGCACTACATCTACCGTGGTTTGTGTAATCGTAACCGTATCTACATCTGTACATCCTAATGCATCTATAGTCTGAACTGTATACGTACCTGGCGCTAAATTGCCAAAAGTATGTGTAGTGCTAGCAGTAGGCCCAACACGTGCTATTTCTGTACCAAATTGATCTGTTAAAATATAGGTGAAATCTGCGGTTCCTCCAGCAACACCGGTTACTTCCACACCTCCTTCTACGGTTCCTGTTAAACAGGTAGCCGTAATTGGCGCTACAGTAGCATCTGGCGGAGCTGTACCATCTAATGGTATAGTAACTGTTTGCGCTACCGTCTCGCAACCTCTTGCGTCACGCACTACATAGGTATAAGTCTGACCTGCATTTAAATTTGAAAACAAGGTTTGCGAACCAAAAGCTCCCCCATCCCAGCTTACCTCATAAGGAGGTATTCCGCTAGTAGCATCTGGGATTACATTTACGATACCGTTGTTGGTTAGTCCACAACTTGCCGGAGTTACATTTGCACTTGCCGGATCTATATTTTCCGGTGTTGCTAACGTAATTGGTGTAGATACTGCTACACAACCTTGGTTGTCTGTTACTCTAAAGACATAATCTCCAGGAACATTTGTATCAAATAAAAAGGTATTTGAAGAAAGCGCTATGGGTGCACCAAAGCTTGCTCCATTATCTCCACTCACTTCATACTGTTTTGGTCCTGCACCAGATAAATATCCACCTGTAGCTTGTACTCTAATAGTACCATCTGCACCACCACAAGGAATTTCTGCTATGATAGAAGTTGTTACCCGCAATTGCGGTCTTACTGTAACATTTATGGTATCTGAACAGTTATTTCCATCTACCACCTCTATGGTATA
The DNA here is from genome assembly GCA_947500575.1 of uncultured Flavobacteriaceae bacterium. Taxonomy (GTDB): domain Bacteria; phylum Bacteroidota; class Bacteroidia; order Flavobacteriales; family Flavobacteriaceae; genus CANMSI01. The sequence goes on from CANMSI010000001.1 coordinate 227,163, forward strand.
ATTACCTGGTGATAAATTGGTAAAGGTGGGACTCCCTTGCAGAGCACCTCCATTAATTCTATATTGATGTGATGCTAAAGCTGCTGTTCCAGCAGTTGATGTAACTACCATAGTTGCTCCTCCTGTACTAGGTACATAACAAAAATCAGAAGCTCCTGCATCTAAGCTTAAAGTTGGGGCATCTATAGCACTTAAAGTAAAATCGAAAGTCGCTGTACAACCTTCAGCATCTTCAACAGATAAGGTGTAATTTCCTTCTAAAGTAAGATTACCAAAGACTCTACTTGAATTTGGACCTACGGTAGACCCATTTGGATATAATAAGGTATATCGATTCGTTCCCCAACCTCCGGTTGAGATTCCAACTACTCTACCCACATTGTTATTTGCGCAGCTCATTGCATTAACATTCCCCGTTAAGGTCAAAGGTGCCGCAGGCTCTTCTATGGTAAAAGAGGCAGTATCTGTACATCCAGTATCCGTATCTGTTACTGTAATTGTATAAGTTCCTGCTCCAGAAGGTGGTAAATCTACTTCTTGATCATTTTGCGGCCCGCCAGTAATGGTTCCATTAATATCATAAGAATAGGTATTTGCAAAACCATCAATGATAAAGGTCCCTGTACCATCTGCATCCCCTGTACAAACTCTTAAATCACCTCCAGATTTTACACGTGCTCTTATGGAGCTGATTACTGCTGGCGTAAAGTTTTCTTCGTACTGACAGTTATTTACATCTGTAATACGGAATGTATAATTGGTATTATTCGTTAATCCAACAAACGTATCACTGGCACCATTATTAAGGGTAATTGGACTAATAATCTCGTAAGTGGCAATAGCGGCGCTCGAAGTTGCCGTTAATTGAACATCCGAAGTATTTGCCGCACAATTGGTATTGCTTTGAACAAAATCAATATCAGAAGGTGGGTCTACATCTAAAATGGTAATTGGAGTTAACTCCAATCTACAGCCACCTGCATCTCTTATAATAGGTGTGTACGTTCCTGGTAATAAATTAGGATAATTCTCTTGGGTAGAAAAATTAGAACCATCAATACTAAATTCATACCCACTACCAGATCCTCCAGAATAGGGAGGTTGAAATTCTATAATTCCGCCATCAACTCCTCCTGCTAGGTTACAGCTACGATCCTGTATTTTGACAACAGAACCAACAATAACGCCAATATTAGTAACAGTAACACTAGTTGGAATTGTAAAAATACAATTGAAAGCACCTTGCTCATATAAAACTTGAATACTATTATAAGTACCATCTGGTACAGATAACAAAGGATTGGTACTCCAAGGATCCCCTGGGGTAGCCCTAAAAGACAAATTATATCCTTTGGCGTCTACAATGGTAATATCTAATCTAGCACCTCCATTGGTACAAGTTCCATCAATACCGCTAACCGTTACATCTGGTGGAGTTAATTCTGCAACACTTGCTGATGCAGTTATAATACATCCATTACTATCTGTAATGGTAAAGTCGTAGCTCCCTGCAGCAGTTACGTTATACGTAGTATCTGTTGCATAAGATCCTCCAGAGTTCCCTCCATCGCTCACCGTGAAGGTATAGGGTGGAGCACCTCCAGAAGTTCTAACAATAATGTCTACATCATTTGCACCACAGGTGGGATCAGAGCTCAAACTGTTATTTACCTCAGTAGAAGCAGATAAAGCAACAAGACCATCTCCAATAATAATAGGATTGCCGCTGGTATCTAAATCTTGTCTTGGAGCTGGAATACCATTTCCAGGATCTCCAGCACATTGCTGCGTCTCTACCTGTATGCTGTAGGTTCCAAACCCAACCGCGGCAAAAGTATACGGATTGTCAGGAATAAAGGTTGTAAATTCTTGAGGTACTCCCAGCTCATCCAATAAGGTATACTTATAAGGTCCTGGAACATTATTTACATTTACCGTTATGCTACCCGTTTCTCCAAAACACTGTGCATCTACAAAAGTAACGTCAATATCAATATCTAATTGATCTATTACAATAGGCTCGTAAGGATACTCACAGGTATTCGGTGTATTCTGTAATCTTGCTTTTACCACGTAGGTTCCTGGCACCAAACCATCAAAAATCGGGGATGTTTGCCATGGTCCAAAACCAGCACCACTATCAATACTATACTCGTAAGCACTAGATAAGTTTGTAATTTGAATTCTTCCTGGTACACCACAAATAAAATCTGTTTTTACAAAAGTTTGGGTTATCGTACTCTTCTTTACTTTAAAATAAAAGAAGGAACCTCCATCTACTCTAACTCTAAACTCTCCTCCGGTACCAGAAGAAATTGTACTAGCATCTAAATCAAAGGTAGTTCCGGTTGCAATTGTAGACCAACAGGTATTGGTATTATTAGGACAGTCATCATTCACATCAAACGTACAACTTCCGCCTGGATTGAATTGCTGCCACTCGTAGGTAGCACCCGCCTGACTTAAACTTATCGTTCTGTCATCGAAATCTCCACATAAATTAAAACGTGCAACGGTACTACCGTCATTACTACATGCTACTTCCTCATCCGCCCCCTGGATGATGGTCATGAACATGGGCGCGCTTGCAAAAGAAGCGTCTTTGTTTGTTGTTGAAACTTTGGTGGATGTAGTGGATGATTCCTCAATAAACTCTTCTGCTATCAAAACTGCAGTAGAATTTTCGATTACTTTGGTAACCGTTGTGAAGAGCTCGTAAACTTTGGTATTGGCTATTGCTGAAGTGCCTACTATTGATAGCGCTATCAAGAGCAAGGCATACACAGGACGCCTGGTTTTTTTAGGGAGCATAGGTTAAGTTGTTATTGCTAGAATACGTGATTTGGGATCAATATATTCTATGAGTGTAATTGTTTAAACTTATAAATTCTAGTTATCTTTAAACTTCAATTTTATTACCTTAATATACTTTTTAACGTTAAAGTATGAAAAATAGTATTGTATTCCTGTGTTTTTTCGTTGTAATGCACAATTTCTCTTGTGCACAGAAAGCTGATAACGAGATACATACACCAGAAGAATCAAGCTTTTCTACAACACTTTTTGTTCCAGATTTACAAATTCCTTGGGGAATGGTTTTTTTACCGGATGAAAGTCTCCTAATTACTGAAAAATCAGGAAGTTTAATTCATTTCAAAGACGGGGAAAAAAAACTTATTGAAAACTGCCCTGAGGTGTATGTGCGCGGGCAAGGAGGACTCTTGGATATTGAGCTTCATCCCAACTATGAAAACAATGGATGGTTATACCTTTCATATGCCTCTTCTGAAGGAAAAGAAAAGGGAGGACATACTGCCATAATGAGAGCTAAATTGGAAGGCAATGCGCTGGTAGAAAAACAACTGCTGTACAAAGCCAGTCCAAATACCACACGAGGGCAACATTTTGGATCTAGAATTGAGTTTGATAATGAGGGCTATCTCTACTTCTCTATTGGTGAACGCGGTGAACGTGATGTGAACCCTCAGGATCTTAGTAGAGATGGAGGCAAAATATACCGTTTGCATGATGATGGAAGGGTGCCAGAAGACAATCCATTTATTGATAAAGAGGGAGCCAAAACCGCGATATTTAGCTATGGGCATCGAAACCCTCAGGGGCTTGTAAAACATCCGGAAACAGGAAACATATGGGATCATGAACATGGTCCTAGAGGTGGGGATGAAATTAATATTGTAACAAAGGGTAAAAACTACGGTTGGCCAGTAGTTACCTATGGAATTAATTATAGCGGTTCTTCTATTACAGATGATACAGAACTCCCAGGAATGGAGCAACCCCTTTATTACTGGGTGCCTTCTATAGCACCTAGTGGCATGGCTTTTGTAACTTCCAATAAATACCCCAAATGGAAGGGAAGTATATTGGTAGGATCTCTCGTTTTTCAATATTTGGAGCGCTTAGAATTAAAAGATAATAAGGTGGTATATCGAGAAAAGTTAATGGATGGAATAGGACGTGTTCGATGTGTAAGACAAGGCCCTGACGGATATATTTATGTGGCTGTTGAAAGGAAAGGAATCTACAAGCTAATTCCAAAAAACTAAGAGATACGCCACTTCTCAAAATCAAACTAAAGTAAGAAGGTTATGAAGGGTTTTCTAGTGATATACCTCATAGGAATAGGCACTATCACTCATTTTTTATTTCAAGATGATGTACTTAAAGAGAGTATGGAAAGAGGAAAAGATGTGTATGCCGACTTCTGTGTTGCCTGTCATTTAACAGAAGGAGAAGGTGTTGAAGGTGTTTTTCCGCCACTCGCGGGTTCTGATTACTTGGAAAACAACAGAGAAAAGAGTATTGCAGGTGTAAAGTATGGGCAACAAGGAGAATTAATTGTAAATGGTGTTACCTACAATAGCGCTATGCCTTCTATGGGCTTGGGAGATGATGAAGTTGCAGATGTAATGAATTATGTGCTCAATTCTTGGGGAAATACCTCTGATAAAATAGTAACAATACAAGAGGTTTCGGAACTAAAACAAGACTAAGTTATTATTCTTGTGCTTCAATTGCCTTCTTAACGGAACCATACTTTTTTAACTCCTGGGCTGCTTTTTCGTAACTAAGTCCTGTGGCTTCTACCAAATAACGCGTACCTCTATCTACCAGCTTGTTATTGCTCAATTGCATGTTTACCATCTTATTCCCTTTAACCCTCCCAATTCGGATCATTAAGGCCGTTGAAATCATATTTAAAATAAGCTTCTGAGCGGTACCACTCTTCATACGGGTACTGCCGGTAACAAACTCCGGTCCCACATTCGCTTCTATTGGAATATCCACTTCTTGGGATAAAGGAGAACCCGGATTATTGGTGATGCATGCTGTAATTATTCCATTCCTCTTCGCTGTCTTTACCCCCCCAATTACATAGGGTGTGGTGCCAGAAGCGGCAATCCCTACCAAAGCGTCATTATCATTTATCTGATGTGCCATTACATCCTTCCAAGCCTGCTCCGTATCATCCTCAGCAAATTCAACTGCTTTGCGGATGGCAGAATCTCCACCAGCAATAAGACCCACTACCCTTTCGTGAGGCATCCCAAAGGTGGGTGGGATTTCGGAAGCATCTAAAATACCTAATCTACCACTGGTACCCGCACCAATATAAAAAAGGCGCCCTCCATTTTTGAATCGTATTTCTAAAGCATCCACCAATTTTGTAATTTGAGGAATGGTCGCTGCTACCGCTGCTGCAACTTTTCGATCTTCTTGGTTCATTTGCTCCAAAATAGTTTGCGTATCTAAAAGCTCTAAACCATCATAATTAGAAGGTTGTTCAGTGATTTTTTTATAATCGGACATAGGAATTATAACAAGTGGATTTCTTTATTTTTAAAGGCATTTAACAAGCTATCAGAAGCATCTAATTCGGTAATCATAATATCAATAGCAGTTACATCACATGTTTTGTAGCGATGCTTCGAATTCAACTTCTCTGATATAGACAAAAGTACAGTTTTTTTAGAGGCCGCGATTACCGCTTTTTTAACCTGAACAATGTCCCAGTCAAATTCAGTAAGCCCTCCTTCGGGATCCACATATCCAGTTCCTATGAAACCAAAATCCACTTGTATTTCAGACAAATGTTGCACCGCATTTGCACCAATAGAAATTTGCGCATCCTTGGATAGTTTTCCACCAATAAAAATGACCTCCACATTGGGTTTTTTAAGCAATTCCAAAGCAACTGGCAAACTCAAAGTAAAACAAGTGAGCTTTAAATTTTCTGGAATTACTCTTGCTAATTCCAAACAAGTAGTACCCCCATCTATTAGGACAACACTTCCGTCTCTTAAAAAAGAACTCGCTTTCTTGGCGATCTGTATTTTTTGGTCCAACGCATAAATATTACTATGCCTAGGGGAATAACTAGCATAGCCTAACGCAATGGCACCACCGTGTACCTTGCGTAATTTATTTTCTTCATCCAAGGCAGTAACATCCCTTCGTACCGTATCTATGGAGACTTTTAAAATATCAGCAAGATCGGACAGTAGCACTCTATTGTGCAAAGCAACTTCATTCAATATGGTCAGATGCCTCTCTTCCTTTAGCATAAATGTTATTCCTTTTTAAAAAGCTTTTCAAAGATACACAAAAAAACAAACATGCTTTTAATTGCGGTTTTTTAATAACTTATTCAATCAAAACAGCATAAAAATGTAAATAATATTGCAAAAAACAGCAAATTGTTATTTTTTTTATACCTTTGTAACTCAAAGTCAGCAATTTAAAACGTGTACTTATGATGCAAAAAAATGCAGAAATGCCGCAGCAGCAACTCTTTAACAAAGAGGAATCTCAAAGATTTGAAAAGATTACAACGCAAGTGTATTCCCATTCCGAGGAAGCCTCTTATTATGTAGCCAATGAAATTGCAGAATTAATAAAACAGCGACAAAAGCAAGGGAAAAATGTAGTTTTAGGACTCGCAACGGGGTCTTCCCCAACCAAAGTATACGACTATCTTGTACAGTTTCATAAAGAAGAGGGGTTGAGTTTTAAGAACGTAATCACTTTTAATTTGGATGAATATTATCCCATGCAACCAGATTCTATCCATAGCTATGTTCGCTTTATGAACGAGCATTTATTCAATCATATTGATATTGAACCTGAAAATGTGCATATCCCTGACGGATCTATTAAAAGTAATGCCGTAAGAGCATTTTGTTCTTCCTACGAACAAAGCATTCAGGAAGCTGGCGGATTAGACATTCAAATCTTGGGAATTGGTAGAACCGGGCATATTGGTTTTAACGAACCAGGCTCTTCCCTTACCAGTAAAACCCGTTTGGTACGACTAGACCGAGTTACAAGGCTAGACGCCGCTAGCGATTTTTTTGGGCACGAAAATGTTCCTACCAAAGCAATTACCATGGGTGTAGGAACTATTATGGAAGCGAAACGAATTATCTTAATGGCTTGGGGAGAAGGCAAAGCAGATATTATTGAACAGGCAGTAGAGGGTAGCATTCGCGAATCAGTGCCCGCTACTTTTCTGCAGCACCATAACAATTGTGATTTCATTTTAGACCACGCTGCTGCTTCCTCACTCACCAGAGTAAAAACACCTTGGTTGGTTGAAGATTGCGATTGGGATGATGTGCTTATTAAAAAAGCATGTATTTGGTTATCTGAAAAATTGAACAAAGCCATTCTTAAACTCACCAATGAAGATTATAATGAATATGGAATGGGAAGTCTAATTGCCGAAGTAGGTGCCGCAGAACATATTAATCTAAAAGTATTTAACCAATTGCAACATACCATTACCGGCTGGCCAGGCGGTAAACCTCATGCAGATGATAGTCAACGTCCAGAAAGACAAGCACCCTTTCCAAAAAGATCTCTCATTTTTAGTCCACATCCGGACGATGACGTAATTTCTATGGGAGGCACTCTGCTGCGTTTGGTAGATCAGGGACATCAGGTACATGTAGCCTATCAGACCTCTGGGAACATAGCCGTTTTTGACGATGAAGTAATCCGATTTCTAGATTTCGCAACCGACTTTCAGGAAGACAATCTACCTCTACAAACGCAATTTAAAGAAGTACGCAAATTCTTAAGCTCCAAAAGACCTGGACAGAAAGATAGTTCAGAAATCCAAAGAATTAAAGGACTCATTAGAAAAGGAGAAGCCTTATCTGCCTGCAGATACTGCGGGGTGCAAGAAAAAAATGCCCACTTCTTAAACCTTCCTTTTTATGAAACAGGAACCGTAAAGAAAAAACCACATACCGAGGAAGATATTCAAATTACCATAGATCTACTCAATGAGATACAGCCACATCAAATATTTGCGGCAGGGGATCTTTCAGACCCTCATGGAACACACAGGGTCTGTTTACAAGTAATTTATGAAGCCATTGCAAAATTGGTTCGCGACAAAGTAGAATGGATCAAAGACTGCTATGTTTGGCTCTATCGAGGCGCTTGGCAAGAATGGGATATTGCAGATATGGAGATGACCGTACCCATTGGACCAAAAGATATGGCTAGAAAGAAAAATGCCATTTTTAAGCATCAATCTCAAAAAGACAGTGCCATGTTTCCTGGAAATGATGAGCGCGAATTTTGGCAACGAGCAGAGCAACGTAATACAGAAACTGCTAAAAAATTCAATGCTCTAGGAATGGCAGAGTATGAGGCAATGGAAGGTTTTGTGCGTTATCGCTTTAACTGGGATTTTAGCTACATAAAATAGTACCTTTGCACAACCTAGCAGTAAAACACTGCTAGGTATCATTTTTAACTCCTCTTTCTAACCATCAATGCTTAAAAAACTAAGTTTACTCCTATGCATTTTACTCACTTCTTGTAGCGTATTTAAATCGAACATTCCGCAACCAGAAAAAGAATTTAGAGGGGTTTGGGTAGCTACAGTAGTAAACATTGACTGGCCTCAAAATGGCACAGATGCATTAGAAAAACAAAAGGCAGATTATATAACGCTTTTAGAGGATTATGAAGCTTTAAATTTTAATGCAATCATAGTTCAAATCCGAACAGCAGGAGATGCTTTTTACCCATCCAAAATGGCCCCTTGGTCGCGCTTTTTAACAGGCAAGGAAGGAGAAGCATCAGATGGACATGTAGGTCTTTTGGAATGGATGATTGAAGAAACGCATCAAAGAGGTTTTGAATTCCATGCTTGGCTGAACCCCTACAGAGCTACTTTTGACGAAAATATCACCATTCTAAACGAGCAACACGACTTTCATCAGCATCCAGAATGGATGGTGAAATACGGGAAGAAATATTACTATAATCCCGGAATCCCAGAAGTGCAAAATCATTTGGTAGCTATTATTGATGAAGTGGTTGCTAATTATGATATTGATGCCATCCATTTTGATGATTATTTTTACCCTTATAGAATTCAAGAGGAGCGTTTTGCAGATTCATTAGCGTATGAAAATTATCGTCTTCCTCAACAATCTCAGGCAGATTGGAGACGAAGTAATATAGATTCTTTGGTAAAAAAAACCCATCAATCTATAAAAGAAAAAAAGCCATGGGTTCAATTGGGTATTAGTCCATTTGGCGTCTGGAAAAATAAAAGTACAGATCCAAAAGGTTCCGACACAAGAGCTGGGCAAACAACCTATGAAGATTTATATGCAGATCCACTTACATGGATGAAAAATGGTTGGATAGACTACCTTATTCCGCAGGTATATTGGAGCATGGATCTTCCGGTTGCCTCCCACAGAAAAATAGTGGATTGGTGGGCGTCTCAAAAATCTCCTCATACTAATTTATATATTGGAAATGGAGCCTATAAAATTAGAAACAATAGTGATTTAGCCTGGGAAAATAAAAAGGAAATCCCCAATCAGTTGTTGTTAGCCAGAAAAACAAAAGAGATCACTGGCAATGTCTATTTTAGTGCAAAATCACTTCGTGGACAACATAGAGATATCACGAAACTACTCAAAAGAAAATACTACAAAAACAAGGTGCTTCCGCCAAATGTTCCCAGAGCACTTGCGCATTCCAAATCTGGCGTATCCATACTCTCCGTCAAAGAGAAAAAAGAAACCTATCAATTAAAATATAACGCAGTAGGCTACATACCCATTAGGTATGTACAGCTCTATGGTACTAAAAAAGAGAATTCGGTTAGAATTACGAAGCTTAAGAAACAACTTGGCCAACTCTTCCTTTCGGACAAAAACACTTTTGAAATTTCAAAAAACATACTTCACAATAAAAAACACCTCTCACTTATATTTATAGACGCATTTGGAAGGGAAAGTGCACCAATTGTTTTAAATTTAAACCAGAAAGGCTTGTATGATACAAAAAGATAAATGGGCATGGGCATGGGTCCCAGTGCTTTACTTTACACAAGGGCTCCCTTATGTGATGGTTGTAACAGTATCTGTAATTATGTACAAGCGTTTAGGAATAAGTAATGCAGATATTGGATTATATACAAGTTGGTTGTACCTCCCATGGGTACTAAAACCACTTTGGAGTCCCTTTGTAGATCTAAAAAGTACCAAGCGTAAATGGTTTCTAGGTATGCAAGTATTAGTAGCCATAGCACTGCTGGGAGTAGGACTTTCTATTCCAACTAATTTGTTTTTTATAACTACGTTGGCCTGTTTTTGGATGGCTGCTTTTGCCTCTGCCACCAATGATATTGCTTCAGATGGGTATTATATGATAGGGCTATCCGAAAAAAAACAATCCTTTTTTGTTGGGATGCGCAGTACTTTTTACCGATTAGCCATGGTCACAGGAGAAGGACTCATAATTGTGGGAGCCGGTTTTCTAGAACGCTATTATGGAGATAATAGCAAGGCATGGTCTATTACCATGGTATGTACGGCCGTTTTAATGTTGCTTTTGGCAGTCTCTAACTTTTTTGTAACTCCGAAATTTGAATCTTCGGCGGCCATCAAAAAAGAGAAGCCTACGAGTTTTAGTCAGGTATTTATTTCCTTTTTTAAGAAACCACATATAGGCATTGCTCTTGCTTTTATTCTTACCTATCGCTTGGGTGAATCACAACTGGTTAAAATGGTGTCTCCCTTTTTACTGGATCATCCAAAAGATGGAGGTCTGGGGTATTCTACAGAAGCCTTAGGGACTATTTTTGGTACCGTAGGTGTTATTATGCTTTCTGTAGGGGGAATTCTAGGAGGAATACTCATTTCCAGAGATGGCTTAAAAAAGTGGATGCTACCTATGATATTATCTTTAAATATTCCGAACGCTTTATACGCCATTCTAGCGCTGACCAAAACCACCAATATTATCGCAGTAGTCGCTACCGTAGTTTTTGAAAAATTTGGATATGGTTTTGGCTTTGCCGCCTTTCTTATCTACTTAATTTATATCGCTGAAGGCACTTCTAAAACTTCTCATTACGCCATTGCCACAGGTTTTATGGGCTTAGGAATGATGCTCCCCGGAATGCTCAGCGGCTTTATACAGGAATGGTTAGGTTATGGAGGCTTTTTTGTATGGGTGTTAATTGCAGGATTACCTGCATTGTTCCTATTAAAATATTTAAAATATCCGGCAGATTACGGTAAAAAAAGTAAAACCGCAGATGAATAAGATGAGTTCGTATGCTACGCTAAAAAACACCTTATCGCTTAGAGAAAAAGTAGGTCAACTTTTTATGCCCGCAGCTTTCATTAATGACACTGAACCAGAAATACAATTAGTAGAGCAACTGATTAAGGAACATGGCATAGGTGGAATTTGCTTTTTCCACAGCAGAGCTAGTGCAGCCACTAATTTTGAAGGTAAAAAAGAAATTATCTACAATGAACATAGTTTAGATACCTTGAGAACCCTTATTAACAGGTATCAAAAAGCTGCTAAACATCCTTTAATTGTTAGTATTGATGCGGAATGGGGCTTGGCCATGCGCATGGAAAATACACCACAATATCCATATGCTATTACTTTAGGCGCAATACAAAACCAAACAGACTTACTTTATGAAGTAGGTAAAAATATTGCACATGATTGTAAAGTAGCAGGGATTCATTGGAATCTAGCTCCGGTTACAGATATCAACAGCAATCCTAATAATCCAGTAATAGGCTATCGCTCCTTTGGAGGAGATAAAGAAAAAGTACTTCAAAACGCACAAGCCTTTATGGAAGGTGCGAAAAGCGAAGGAGTACTTAGCTGTATTAAACATTTTCCTGGGCATGGTGATACGACTACTGATTCTCATTTAGGATTACCCGTGATACATACTTCTAAAGAAGAACTTTGGAAAAATGAAATCTATCCTTTTCAAAAATTAATTGAAAAAGGAGTAGATGCCGTTATGGTAGGGCATTTAGCAGTACCATCACTTTCAAACGGAAAGAGTATTCCGGCAACTATTTCCAAGGAAATTATTACGGGGGTGCTTCGAAATGAATTAAAGTATACAGGAGTTATTATCTCGGATGCTCTAAATATGCATAGTGTTTCAAAACAATTTACTACTAAAGGAGAATTGGAATGGTTGGCTTTTAATGCAGGCACAGATGTTTTATGTTTTGCAGAGCATGTGAAAGAGGGCATAGACATGATTGTAAAGAAAGCCTCTAAAGAACAAATAGAGACCTCTTTTGGAAGGGTTTGGAAACTGAAAGAAACAGCACTTGAAAATGCAATTTCAGAAATAGATGTACCTCCAAAGAACCCAAATCCGTTAAATGAAAAGTTAGCCCTGGAGAGCTTAACATTGGTGCAAGGAGAAGAGAGTGCTATTGCTTCTTTTAGGGAGTTAGATTATGCTGCTGTTACCGTTGCGAGAAATACTGAATTAAGTAGTATCGATGACATTAGGCTTCAAATACAAAAGATGCAATCAGCAGTAGACCTGCAAACCCACATTCTTTTAAAAGTAGTTCCTCCGAATATTAAACCCAAGGATAACTTTGGGTTTTTGGATACGGAAATTGCGCTTATTAATGAGCTTTTGAAAACCAAAAAAGTAGCTCTCTATTTATATGGAAATCCATATGCGCTAGACCTCTTTGAGATACCTAAAACAACGATTGTGGTGGTAGTTTATCAAAATATGCCTGTATTTGAGAAGACGGCGCATGCACATTTCATGGGGGAGATAAAAGCCAAAGGGAAATTGCCTATTCAATTAAAATCTGCATTATGAAGCAATATAAAGTAATTGGATTAATGTCTGGAACCTCTTTAGATGGGCTAGATTTAGCCTACTGTCATATATGGAAAACTGACAAACAATGGGCATTTGATATCGTGGAAACAAAAAGTATTTCCTATGATGAAGATATGAGAAATCGTCTTAAAAATTCCATTTTTTTGAGTGCAGATGACCTTCTAAAATTCAATAATAACTATGGAACTTGGTTAGGAGAAGAAACCAAAAAATTCATACAAGAAAAACAACTCTCAGTAGACTTTATAGCAAGTCATGGACACACTACTCACCACCAACCAGAAAACGGATTAACCTATCAAATAGGCTCAGGACAACATTTGGCAAATAGCTGTGGATATAAAGTAGTCTGTGATTTTAGAAGCAACGATGTTGCCCTAGGAGGGCAAGGAGCTCCTTTAGTACCAATTGGAGATCAGTTATTTTTTAATACCTACGACTTTTGTTTAAATCTAGGAGGCATTAGTAATATTTCTTTTGTTCATGAAGGAAATAGAATTGCCTATGATGTTGGCTTGGCCAATATGATCTTGAACTACATCACACAAAAAATTGGGATGGCGTATGATAAAGGAGGTGAGCAAGCAAGACAAGGACAGTTAATTCCAAAAATGTTGAAGGCGCTAAATGACTTAGCATATTATCAATTACCCTTTCCAAAATCTACTGGTTATGAGTGGTTTGTAGACAAAGTAATTCCCATCGTAGATGCAACGGAAGCTTCTAATTCAGATCTATTGCACACCTCCATACATCACATATGTGAACAAGTGGTAACACAAATTAAACTTCACGCAAAGGCTAAAGAGAATGTTCTTTTTGTAACCGGTGGAGGTGCCCTAAATACGTTTATGATGGAAGTATTGCAAGAAAAACTAGGAAACGCTGCAAGTATGGTGCTAACACCTCCCACACTTATTGAATTTAAAGAAGCATTGGTTTTTGCGTTGATGGGTGTCTTACGATTAGAAGAAAAAAATAATGTCTTATCCTCCGTAACAGGTGCAAGCAGAGACTCTTCTAGTGGCGTAGTATTTCTTCCTTTTTAAAAGAGTTCAATTATCTCATCCCAAATTCCTATTTTTGACACAAAACTAGGACGCATGTTGATTATAGGAATTGCAGGAGGTACTGGCTGTGGAAAAACAACGGTGGTAAATCAGATTATAAATGAATTGCCCAATGAAGAAGTAGGTGTCATTTCTCAAGATTCTTATTACAACGATCTCTCTCATTTGAGTTATGATGAGCGAACAAAAATTAATTTTGACCACCCAAGAGCAATTGATTTTGATTTGCTAGCATCCCATCTAGCACAATTAAAAAAAGGAGAACCCATTGACCAGCCTGTCTATTCTTTTCCGAAACACAATCGCACTGAAGACACCATACATACCCATCCCAGAAAAGTGATGATTGTGGAAGGAATCCTGATTATGACAAACCCTCAAATACGGGAGATGTTTGATATTAAGATCTTTGTGCATGCAGATTCTGATGAGCGACTCATTCGTCGTTTAAAGCGAGATATTAATGAACGTGGTAGAGATTTAGAGGAAGTATTAAACAGATATCAAACTACACTCAAACCCATGCACGATCAATTTATAGAACCTACCAAAGAATACGCAGATATTATCATACCAAACAATAAATACAATACAGTAGCTGTTGATATAGTACGTACCATCATCCATCAAAAATTAGCCTAATTCAATGGGGTTCAAAGAAATTAAAAAGAAAAAGTGGTTTAACATTGCCACCAACATTTATGTTTTGGTCCTTACCGTCTTTTTGGTTTGGATGATCTTCTTTGATACCAATTCCCTACTGATCCATTTAGAATTGAAAAAAGAAATTAAGAAGTTAGAAAAACAGCAAGAGTTCCTAAAATCTGAAATAGCAAAAGACAGGAAAATTATAGAACGCCTATCCGATCCAAAGGAATTAGAAAAATTTGCAAGAGAACAGTATTATCTAAAAAAGAAGAAAGAAGAAATCTACCTTATTGAATACGAGGATAGCCTAAAACTAGAGCAAGATGAGCAAGACTAATTTGTTTGATGATTTTGCCGAAGTATCTGCAAAAGCTTGGAAACAAAAAATTCAAGTAGATCTGAAAGGAGCTGATTATAATAGTACCCTGGTATGGGAGTCGCCAGAGGGCATCAAAACAAAGCCCTTTTATAATGAAGAAGATACCCTTGGAGAAAACTCCTATTCTTATCAACAAAAGGATGCATGGAAAATTGGACAGACAATCTTTTGTAAGAATGCAACAAAAGCAAATAAAAAGGCAATTGATGCTTTGAACAGAGGTGCGCAAAGTCTTATTCTTATGATTCCATCAAAAGATATAGATATCTCCATTCTGCTTTCAGATATCGAATTGGCGACTATTCCAATTCACTTCGATTTTCAGTTTTTAGATGTCCAATTCATAGAACAACTCCTAAATCAAACAAAAAATAGTGTAACAACGTTCTTCTTTAATATAGATATTTTGGGGCATTTAGCGCGTTCAGGAAATTGGCATTATAATTTAAAAGAAGACTATCAAGTCGTAGAAAAAATTATTGATATTTCTACCAAGAGCTCCTCAACTGTCTTATCAGTAGATACGTCCCTTTATCAAAATGCAGGAGCAACTGCCGTGCAGCAAATTGCATATGCTGCCGCACATGCCAACGAATACTTAAATCACTTTAATCAAGAAGAAGTTGGTGTCACCAAAAATATAGGCGTCAATTTTAAAGTAGCTGTTGGAGGAAATTATTTCTTTGAAATTGCTAAGCTAAGAGCCTTGAGATGGGTATGGGAATCCCTTGCTGCTGAATACGGAATTTCTGTTGATTGTCATATCCTGGCCGTTCCTTCCAGAAGAAACAAAACTTTATACGATTATAATACCAATATGTTACGCACTACCACGGAGTGTATGTCTGCTATCCTTGGTGGAGCAGATACTGTTTGCAATGCCACTTACGACGCCATTTATCACAAAGACAATGAGTTTGCAGAACGCATTGCTAGAAATCAATTACTCATTTTACAGGAAGAAAGCTATTTTGATAAAGTAAATAATCCTGCTGATGGTAGTTATTATATAGAATCGCTTACCAAACAAATGGCAGAAAAAGCAATCAACTTGTTCAAGTCCATAGAAACAAGTGGTGGTTTTTTAAAACAGCTTAAAGAACATACTATTCAGAAAAAAATAGCAGAAAGTGCAGCCGAAGAGCAGCAAAGATTTAATGCAGGAGCAGATGTATTGGTAGGCACCAATGCCTATCAGAATGAGGAAGATAAAATGAAAGATCAGTTAGAGTTGTACCCTTTTATTAAAACCGTGATTCGCAAAACCTTAATTGCACCTATTATAGAAAAACGTTTGGCAGAAAATATAGAACAACAACGATTGAAAGATGAGTAGAAAACCACTGCAGCATATACAGCTTAAAGAAAATTCAGTCTCGGAAAAAAAGAGTTCCAACTCCTCGGAGTTTATAAGTTCTGAAGGTATTTCTGTGCGAGCAAGGTATACCAAAAAAGATATAGCACCTTTGAAGCATCTTAATTTTGCTGCCGGGATTACGCCCTATCTTAGAGGCCCCTACACTACCATGTATGTGCGAAGACCGTGGACTATTCGACAGTATGCAGGATTTTCTACCGCTGAAAAAAGCAATGCGTTTTATAGAAGAAATTTAGCGGCAGGTCAAAAAGGATTATCTGTAGCTTTCGATTTACCTACGCATAGAGGTTATGATAGTGATCATGAGCGCGTAGTAGGAGATGTAGGGAAAGCAGGTGTAGCAATAGATTCTGTGGAAGACATGAAAATTTTATTTGACGGGATACCACTGGATAAAATGTCTGTTTCTATGACCATGAATGGAGCGGTACTACCAATTATGGCATTTTATATCGTCGCAGCTCAGGAACAAGGGGTTGCCTTAGAACACTTAGCAGGAACCATTCAGAACGATATTCTCAAGGAATTTATGGTACGTAACACCTATATCTATCCTCCAAGTCCGTCCATGCAACTTATTGCAGATATCTTTAAGTATACTAGCAAGCATATGCCCAAGTTCAATAGCATCAGTATTTCCGGATATCATATGCAAGAAGCAGGTGCAACAGCCGATATAGAATTGGCCTATACACTAGCAGACGGATTGGAATATATTAGAACAGGACTTGCCGCCGGAATGGAGATCGATAGTTTTGCACCTCGTTTGTCTTTCTTTTGGGCGATAGGAATGAACCATTTTATGGAGATTGCGAAACTACGTGCGGGAAGAATGCTTTGGGCAAAACTCGTAAAGCAGTTTCATCCTAAAAACCCCAAATCAATGGCATTGCGCACCCATTGTCAAACCAGTGGCTGGAGCCTTACAGAACAAGACCCCTTTAACAATGTTGCTAGAACCACTATTGAAGCTGCAGCTGCCATATTTGGAGGCACGCAAAGTTTACACACCAACGCTCTTGACGAGGCCATAGCGCTACCTACCGACTTCTCCGCAAGAATTGCCCGTAACACTCAAATTTATTTACAAGAGGAAACAAAAATTACTAAAACAGTAGACCCCTGGGGAGGTAGTTATTATGTAGAAACCTTAACCGCAGAGATTGCTGACAAGGCATGGAAATTAATAGAAGAGGTAGAAGCATTAGGAGGAATGACTAAAGCAATTGAGGCAGGTATACCTAAAATGAGAATAGAAGAAGCAGCTGCCAAAAAACAAGCACGTATCGATAGTGAGCAAGATACCATTGTGGGGGTAAATAAATATATACTGGAAGAGGAAGATCCCCTCCATATTTTGGAAGTAGATAATGAAGCAGTTCGCAAACAACAGTTATCGCGCTTAACATCCATTAAAGCAAAACGAAATAATAGCGCAGTTAAAAAGACACTAGAAAATTTAACTGCGGCTGCAAAGAACAAACAAAGCTCAGATATAGATGGGGAAATTGAAAATTTACTAGCTTTAGCCATAGAAGCTGCAAAAGAAAGAGCAACGCTAGGCGAAATTAGCGATGCATTGGAAGTTGCATATGGAAGATACAAAGCAAAAATACAATCATTTACAGGCGTGTATTCAAAAGAAATTAAAGACGATGATAGCTTCAAAAAAGCTAGAAAAATGGCAGATACCTTTGCAGAAAGTGAAGGGCGTAGACCTCGCATTATGATTGCTAAAATGGGGCAAGACGGACATGATAGAGGTGCTAAAGTAGTTGCCACCGGTTATGCAGATTTAGGCTTTGATGTGGACATTGGGCCACTTTTTCAAACCCCAGAAGAGGCTGCACTTCAGGCAGTAGAAAATGATGTTCACATTTTAGGAGTATCCTCTCTTGCCGGTGGGCATAAAACCTTAGTTCCCCAAGTGATCGAAGCCTTGAAAAAAAGAGGTAGGCAAGACATTATGATTATTGCAGGCGGTGTAGTTCCGAAACAAGATTATGATTTCCTTTTTGAAGCGGGTGCAGTGGCTGTGTTTGGACCGGGTACCAAAATAAGTGATGCAGCAATTCAGATTTTGGAAATCTTAATTGATTAATCTATTGAGATTCTTTCTTCCAAAGTACTAATCTTTAAAACTTTAACTGACTTTAACGCAAAGCGTCCTAGTTATTCACTTTGTGTTAACAAAATACATTTTTTGGCATTAGAATTAATTGTATTTTTAACCCCTAACTTACTATGATAATGGGCAAAATAATTGCTATTGCAAATCAAAAAGGGGGGGTTGGTAAAACCACCACGACAGTGAACCTAGCTGCCTCGCTAGGAGTATTGGAAAAAAAGATTTTGCTTATTGATGCAGATCCACAGGCAAATGCTACCTCGGGCCTAGGAATAGATGTTGATGGTGTTGAAATTGGAACCTACCAATTATTAGAACATACAAAGACAGCAGAAGAAACTATTTTACAAACCTCATCTCCGAATGTAGATTTGATTCCTTCTCATATTGATCTTGTTGCCATTGAGATAGAGTTGGTAGACAAGGACGATAGGGAGTATATGCTTAAAAAAGCAATGAATGACCTACGCCAAAAATATGACTATATTCTTATTGACTGCGCCCCATCATTAGGTTTATTGACCCTAAACGCTTTGACCGCTGCAGATTCGGTAATGATTCCCATACAATGTGAATATTTTGCATTAGAAGGGCTTGGAAAGCTTTTAAATACCATAAAAAGTGTCCAAAAAATACACAATGCAGATTTGGATATCGAAGGACTCTTGCTAACCATGTTCGATTCTAGGTTACGTCTTTCCAACCAAGTTGTGGAAGAAGTAAAAAAACATTTTGGAGATATGGTATTTGATACTATTATTCAAAGAAATGTGCGACTTAGCGAAGCTCCTAGTTATGGAGAGAGTATTATAAAATATGATGCCAGTAGTAAAGGAGCTGCCAATTATTTAAACTTGGCGAATGAATTATTACAGAAAAATAAGGAAAAAGTATAATGGCGAAGGCAACTAAAAAGCAAGCATTAGGAAGAGGGCTCTCCGCATTATTGAAAGACCCCGATAATGATATTAATTCGGTAGCAGATAAAAACGCCGATAAAGTGGTGGGAAACATTGTAGAGCTCGATATCGAGGCTATAGAAATGAATCCTTTTCAGCCACGTTCTAATTTTAACGATGAAGCCCTTCAGGAATTAGCAACCTCCATAAAAGAATTGGGAGTTATACAGCCTATTACGGTAAGAAAACTAGAATTTAATACCTATCAACTAGTATCCGGTGAAAGAAGGTATAGGGCTTCTAAACTGATAGGGTTGGCAACTATTCCAGCATACATTCGCATTGCGAATGATCAAGAATCTTTAGAAATGGCATTGGTAGAGAACATTCAACGACAGGATTTAGATCCTATTGAAATTGCACTCTCTTACCAACGTTTAATTGATGAAATTCAACTCACTCAAGAAAAATTAAGTGATCGCGTGGGTAAAAAAAGATCTACTATCACCAATTATCTTAGATTATTACGTTTAGATCCCATCATACAAACGGGTATTAGAGATGGTTTTACCACCATGGGACATGGAAGAGCTTTGGTAAATATTGAAAAGAAAGAAGACCAAATAGGACTTTACGAAAAAATTGTAGGGCAAAACCTTTCTGTACGAGACACTGAAAAGGCGGTAAGAGCGTATCAAGATGCAAAAAATAACACTACTTCAAATACCTCAGGGGTAAAGACCCCTAGTTTTGTGCAAGAACCGATGGAGCAACTGCACAACTACCTAAATACCAAAGTTAAAGTCTCTGCATCGCAGAATGGAAAAGGAAAAATAAGCATTCCTTTTAGTTCAAAAGAAGAACTAGAGCGCTTAAAAAAACTAATTATAGGTGAGTAAAGTCTTCCTTTTGGTATTCAGTTTTTTTCTTTTGGCAAGTAGTTGCATTGCTCAAGAAAAGGAGAAGAATGAGCAAGAATTAGATTCTTTACAATTAGATTTAGAAGACAAAGGGATTGTTGTAGACGATGCACTTCTAAAGAAAAAGAAAGTAATTAATCCGCTTGCACCTGCGAAAGCAGCATTTTACTCCGCTGTGTTACCCGGACTCGGACAAGTATATAACAAAAGATATTGGAAAGTTCCAATTGTCTACGCTGCCATAGGAACAGGAATTTATGCCTACAGCTTTAATAATAGAGAGTATGTACGGTATAGAGATGCTTTTAAGCGAAGAAGAGCAGGCTTTACGGATGATGAATTCTATGATAGAAATGGAGACGGTGCCGGTCCAGACTTCTCAGATACTGCATTGCAAGATGCGCAAGAACGCTTTCAACGAGATAGAGATTTAGCATTGTTAGTAACCATTGCGCTCTATGCGCTAAATATTGTAGATGCAAATGTAGATGCACACCTACAGCAGTTCAATGTGGATGATGATCTTAGCGTTGACTTTCAACCCTATATTGATCTGAACTCAATTACCAACGATCCAACCTATGGCATGGCTCTAATTATTAAATTTTAAGATATGAATATTGCATTGTTTGGTTACGGCAAAATGGGTAAAATGATAGCTCAAATTGCAATGCAAAGAAATCATAGCATTGTCGCCAAAATTGATGATGCTACAAACACTATTGATTTTGAAAATATAGATGTAGCAATCGATTTTAGCACTCCAGATGTAGCTTTTGACAATATTAAAAAGTGCATAGAAAACAATACACCCATCATTTCTGGCACTACAGGCTGGTTAGAGAAATATGATCAAGCTGTAAACTTATGTCAGGAAAAAAAAGGTGCTTTTATATATGCATCCAACTTTAGTTTGGGAGTTAATGTATTTTTTGAGTTGAATAGTTACTTAGCCAAGATGATGGCAAATCTAAAAGATTATGGAGTTCGTATGGAAGAGATTCATCATACTCAAAAATTAGATGCTCCTAGCGGCACGGCTATTAGTTTAGCTGAAGGAATAATAGCCCAAACAGCACATCATAACTGGTCCATGGAAAAAGCTTCAGAAGAAGAAATTCTTATCACATCTAAAAGAGAAGGGACTGTTCCTGGTACGCATACCATCACATATGAAAGCAAGGTAGATGCCATAGATATTAAACATACAGCTCATAATAGAGAAGGATTTGCCTTAGGCGCCGTAATTGCTTCGGAATGGATTTTAGGAAAAACGGGGGTTTATAGTATGAAAGATGTGTTAAACCTAGGCAGATAAATGTAACATTTTTTAAGTTTGCAAGTCTGAAAAGACAATTGATCACTTGAGACAAGCAACAATAAACAGCAAATTAACTAACAATACAATACTATGGACAGTACACAATGGATTATTTTTATACTGGTTGTGCAGGTTATCCATTTTTTAGGAACATGGAAATTATATGTGAAAGCGGGTAGAAAAGCCTGGGAAGCGGCCATTCCTATTTATAACGGCATTGTATTAATGCAAATTATTAATAGGCCAAAATGGTGGGTGCTTCTTCTCTTTATACCTATAATTAACCTCTTAATGTTTCCGGTAGTTTGGGTAGAGACCATACGGAGCTTTGGAAAAAATAGCTTATTAGATACTTGGTTGGTTATTCTTACGCTAGGTTTTTACACCTACTATATTAACTATACCCAAGACGTTAAATATATAGAGGAAAGAGATACAAATCCTAGAACCGCTATTGGCGAATGGGTGAGCTCTATTGTTTTTGCAGTAGTAGCAGCGACCTTTGTTCATACTTATTTTATACAACCCTATGTAATACCTACGGGTTCTTTGGAAAAAACTTTGCTCATTGGCGACTTCTTATTCGTAAGTAAATTTCACTATGGGGCAAGGGTACCAATGACCACCGTTGCAGCACCTATGGTGCATGATACCATTCCTTTAATTGCCAAACGTTCTTACTTAGATAAACCGCAACTCCCCTATTTTAGACTTCCAGGTTTTCAAAAAATTGACCGTAACGAAATTGTAGTTTTTAGTTGGCCTGCAGATACAGTGCGGCAGTTTTATAAAAAAGAGAAAGGGGTTCGCAAACCTATCGATAAGAAATCTAACTATGTAAAAAGATGTGTAGGAATACCCGGAGATACCCTATCCATCGTAGATGGTTTTGTGCATATTAATGGAAAGCAAACCGTACTACCCGACCGTGAAAAAACTCAAATCACATACAATGTTTACAGCAAAACTGGGGTGTCATCAAGAGATTTAAAAGCAGCAGGCACAGATGATTATTATCGTGTCTATGTAACCAAATCACCTATTCAATTTACCGATCAGCATGAAAGAATTTTAGGCAAATATATTAGGTCTGGTATAAAGAGAGCGGATGGTAGATTAGAACTACGTACAGGGCCTAAGGGTTTTCCTATGGCTGCTGTTAGGGAATCAAGAATATCCTTTGTTGAAGAAACTGCAAGAAGAAGGGAAGCCAATCTTACCAAAGAAATGGTAGCAGCTTTAGAGAAAAACTCTAAGATAGATTCGATAGTCAAAATACTTGAACCAAAAGGACAAAGGGGCACTTCTGTTTTTCCGCATGATAGTGATTATGCATGGAATCGAGATAATTTTGGTCCCATGTACATTCCAAAAAAAGGAGCAACAATTCCTTTAAACCTTAAAGTGTTACCATTATACAAAAGAATAATTCGCTTATACGAGGGAAATACCGTGGGTATTTCTGGAAATCAAGTTATTATCAACGGTGAAGTTGCGGATTCATATACTTTTAAACAAGACTATTATTGGATGATGGGTGATAATCGTCATAGTTCGGAGGATAGTCGATTTTGGGGTTATGTACCAGCGGATCATATTGTGGGAAAACCAATTTTTATTTGGTTAAGCATTGATGGAATTAACGATGGAATAAAAAATTGGAGACCAAGGTGGGATAGATTCTTTACTACGGTAAGTGGTGATGGAGAACCCCGCTCCTATTTTAGGTATTTCCTCATTCTTTTGGCTGGCTATTTTGTATTCGATTTCTTTAAGAAAAAGCGAAAAAAGAAAACTTCTTAAACAGAAGGTATATTTTTGTTGTCTGAATACCCAATTAAATGACTGTTTTACTTCATCCAACCTATTTCCCAAATATTGCTCATTTTGCAGTAATTGCTCAGAATGAAATTTGTTGGGAGCAGGAAGATAATTACCAAAAGCAGACTTTTAGAAACCGAACTTACATCTGTACCGATCAAGGAAAGCATATGCTCAATATACCCATACAACATGTAGGTGGGGCTCAAGGCAGGCAAAAATTTAAAGATGTAAAATTGGAAAATGCCTATCATTGGCAGCGACAACATTGGCGTACTTTAGAAACCGCATATCGCACTTCTCCCTTCTTTGAATTTTATGAAGATGAATTAGCACCATTATTTGAAAAAAAACATAGCTTTTTACTCGACTTCAATCTTCAAGCTATTGAAATTGTATGTGATTTTTTAGAAATATCGATGCCTACATTAAAAACAGAAAGCTACGAATCTAATCCTAAAAACATCCTAGATGCCCGGCACCTGGCCAATGCAAAGCAGAATTTAGATATGCAACCAGCACCCTATACCCAAGTATTTGGTAAGAAGCACAATTTTATAGGCAACATGTCTATCTTAGATCTGCTTTTCAATGAAGGGACCAATGCATTTGACTATCTCGAAAATCAGCCTTTAGATTTTTTAAATGGATAGATTCATAATCCATTACGGTATTCATATTCTTGTACCCATAGCCATTGGTATCCTATTCTATAAAGAACATAGACTACGGGTAATTCTAATACTATTAGCAGCCTTTCTCATAGACCTAGATCATCTCTTAGCAAATCCTATTTTTGATCCTAATCGTTGCAGCATCAATTTTCACCCATTACATAGCTACTGGGCAATTGCCGTTTATTTCGGATTCCTTTTTTTTAAAAAAACCAGACTCATTGGTATAGGATTACTTGTTCATATCCTAGCAGATTTTACCGATTGCCTATGGCTTTGATGAGAAACGTACTGTAGACATAATAGGAAAATGATCTGAAAGTGACACCTCAAAATTTTGATGAGTCATCACTTGGAGTGTTTCATCTACAAGTATAAAATCAATTCGCATGGGCACACCCATAAAATCAAATGTTTTTCCAAATCCAACTCCTTTTTCTCTAAAACTATCTCGTAGATCAGCTTTTATCGTACGATACACATGTGAAAATTGAGTATTGTTAAAATCGCCACAAACTATTTTGGGATAGGAAGTTTTGGCACTGTGCTTTTTATACAAGCTAGCTTGTAGTTCTTGTTTTCCAAAAGACGTATGTAGACGCTTAAATAATTTATCAGATGACTCGCTGGCTATAGCCGCCGCATTGGGTTGAATTTTTAAGGATTCCATATGCAGATTATATACACGAATGGTATCTTTCTTATATTGTATATCTGCAAACACCGCATTGTTTCCAGTTTTTGGAAAACTTAAAGAACCACTATTTGTAATGGGGTATTTAGAGAATACGGCCAGCAGTGCTTTCTCCCCCAATTCTTCGTAACTGATATAGCTATAGGGATATTGTTCAAAAACATCTGCAAAGTTGTGGTTAAATTCTTGAAAACACAGAATATCTGGATTATGTTTATTTATAAAATTTTGTATTTTTTCTGGTATGTCTTCATCGTCAAAATCTTCATTTCTATTAAAGACGCGTACATTGTAGCTCATTATACTTAAATCTTCCGTTGCTGATATGGAAGTTTGGGAGCCAAACTCAAAGAAATTTCCAAAGACCATGTAGGCTACGAATAGACAGCTTGCGGAGAGTAAGGCATATTTTTTTTTGACCACTAACCAAAAGAGTACAAATACCAAATGTATACCTACCAAAACTGGAACGGAGAGGCTTAGAATGGATAGGAATGACAAACGCTCTAACATACCATAAGAAATGGCACATGCTAAAATTAATAGCAGACCAAACAATAGGTTGACAACCCAGAACAGCTTTTTAAAAAAAGAGCGTTTTCTCATCTATTAATCTTCCTTCCCTGCTTTAAATAAAAAGTCTTTCTCTGTCTTAGATAAACTCTCATAGCCAGATTTACTTATTTTATCCAAAATAGCATCTATCTTTCGCTGTCTAGTAGCTTTATCATAATCATCTTTACTTTGCCCTGTATGTTTGTTTTTGCGGTAAACCGTCTTCAATGGTGCTTTTTTCTCCTTCTTTTTAAAAATGTTTCCTAGACCATCTAAAAATTTCGAAAAGCCCGCCCCAATATCCGTTCCTTTTGCTAGCTGATTTGCATATGCATATCCTAATAAGCTACCTCCAATATGGGCAATATTTCCACCCATATTGCTATTTAGGATGATGGACATGATATCTACTGATACTAAAAAAACACCCAGATACCATAGCTTTAAATTGAAAAATATAAGTCGTACTTCACGATTTGAAATATACGCGCAAATAAAGATAAGCACTGCCCTAACTCCAGCCGAAGCCCCAATAACGATGGTACTATCTCCCGCATCAATACCCGGAAAAATAGTGTAGACCAAAAGAAATAATAGGCCTCCCATAATAACCCCTAGGAAATAAACATTGATAAAACGTTTATTACCAAAAAGATTAAGGAAAATTCTAGCTGCAAAAAACAGCACTAACATATTAAAAAAGATATGTCCAAAACTAGCATGAAAAAAGGAATACGTAACTAGAGACCACGGTTGCCCAATAAAGTCGGTTAAATTATCCGGAATCCAAAACCACCGTTCAACACTATCTTTTGGAAGTTGCAATAAAACAGGAACTAGCAGGTTTACAAGAAAAACCACTACATTGACAACAATGAGTTTTCCTGCTATCCCCAAATTAGCAAATTGGTACTGTAGATTTCCTCTTGTCATTTTAATTCCAACGATTCTTATTAAACTGATTTTTTTTCCAATACCACATCATAATAAAACCTACAAATGCACCACCTAAGTGAGCCACATAAGCAGTATTACTTGGACTAAATATGGAGACACCTGTAAGGGCAGAAAATAAATCCAATCCAATAATTGCAGGAATAAAGTACTTCGCCTTAATAGGAATTGGCAAGAAAATGAGCATCAGTTTAGATTCTGGAAACAACATTGCAAAACCAACCATAACTCCCATAATTGCACCAGAAGCTCCTAAAGAACTCTTTGTATTCATTACACTTAAATCAAAAAGTGTCCCAAAATCCTTTTGATTAATCGTTATATTATATTGATCCATTAAGGGTTGCAACCCTTCCATAAATAGCTCACCTCTAAAATACCCTTTTCCATCATTTGAATCGATATTCATTATTTCTCTTAAAACGTCATTTCCGATATCTACAGACAAGTCTGAGGATACAGATAAAAACTGATAGTAGTCCACTCCCAAAGAAATGAGAGCGGCCCCTAAACCTGCCGAAATGTAAAAGAAAATAAACTTCTTTTTTCCGAAAGCTTGTTCCACGGGACTACCAAACATCCATAACGCAAACATATTAAACAGAATGTGTTGAAAATAAATACCTCCATCAAGATTGTAGGAAGCATGCATAAACATATGTGTAAATAGTTGCCATGGCTTAAAAAGATCGCTTGTAGGGAAGTGAAGTGCTAAAAGATTATTCAAAAAATCTCCATTGGAACCAATAGTCAAGGTAGCAATCCATAAAATTGCATTAATAATGATTAAATGCTTTACTGTATCTGTTATTCTTCCCATTTATAAAAACTTTTTATCAATATCACCTTCCGTTAACGTAATGTATATGGGCTTATTAAAAGGACTCAACATAGGTTCTTTACATGCAAATAGATCATCTACCAAGGCTGTTTGAGATCCTGTTTCTAATATTTCCCCTGTCTTTACTGCAAGTGTTTTGCACAAGGTCTTGGCCAAGATATCTGTTTGTGAAAAACCATCGGTAGTTTCATCCAATTGGTAATCCGCTATCAACTGATCTATTACCATGCTTACTTCGCTCTCTTGCACACCAAGAGGAACACCACTAATAGCAATGGACTCTTTCTCAATATGATCAAAAACAAAACCCAAGGTAGTTAGACTATCTTTAATTTCTTCTATTAATGCTACTTCTCCTTTCGAAAAAGAAAGCTGTAAGGGAAATAGGAGTTGCTGACTAATGGCCTCCTTAATGGTCATATTCTTCAGAAACCTTTCATATAAAACGCGCTGATGAGCTCTACTTTGATCTATAATAACCATCCCAGACTTAATAGGAGTTACAATGTATTTTCTGCGCAGTTGAAAAGTAGTAGCGCTTGTTTCAACGGCAAAGGTCTTTTCTTCAAAAAGAGAACCAGTTATGGTATCCGACTCAAAACTTACACTGCTAAAATGATCTTCCATTCCCACCTTCGAATCTAATCCAACATACATGCTCTCCCAGCTATTAGTAGGCTGCTTTGGATACGTATTTTTTCCAAATTGCTTTGCAGGTTGATCCGAAAAAGGGTTGAATTTTGCATCTACTTCTACCCCAGGCATATGAACAGCTTTATCCTTATAGGCATACGGAGTTTCTAAATTTTGGTCTTGTTCAAAATCTAAAGCCGGTACTACGTTAAATTGTCCTAGACTATGTTTTATTGTTGATCTAAGAATTGCATACAAGGTATGCTCATCATCAAACTTAATTTCTGTCTTTGTGGGGTGTATGTTAATATCTATGGAACTAGGGTCTACCTCAAGGTATAAAAAATAACCAGGATAGTGATCTGGCCTTATCAAACCTTCGAAGGCGGCCACTACAGCATGGTGCAAATAGGGACTTTTAATAAATCGATTATTAACAAAGAAAAACTGCTCTCCCCTACTCTTCTTTGCGAACTGAGGTTTGCATATAAAACCCGTAACTTTTACTACCTGAGTTTCTTCCGCCACAGGTACTAGTTTTTCGTTGGTTTTACCTCCAAAAATAGCCGATATACGCTGCCTTTTGTTACAAGCAGGTAAATTAAAGAGTTCACTACCTTTATTATAAAAGTGAAACTCAATCGCCGGATGCGCAAGTGCTACACGATGAAACTCATCTGTAATATGCCTTAATTCTACCGCATTTGATTTTAGGAAATTACGTCTAGCAGGAATATTAAAAAATAAATTCTTAACAGCAATGGAAGTTCCTTGAGCTGTGGTAGTAAGGTCTTGAGTAACTACCTTGCTCCCTTCAATTTTAAGAAGGTTACCCAGTTCTTCATCTGCTAATCTGGTTTGCATTTCTACATGAGCAATTGCAGCGATAGATGCGAGCGCCTCCCCTCTAAAGCCTTTGGTATCTAAATCAAATAAGTCTTCTGCTGTTTTTATTTTTGAAGTTGCGTGCCTTTCAAAGCTTAAACGAGCATCCGTACCGCTCATTCCAACGCCATTATCTATAACCTGAATTAAAGTTTTACCAGCCTCTTTAACAATTAGTTTAATAGATTTTGCCCCTGCATCAATAGCATTTTCCAGCAATTCTTTTACAACCGAAGCTGGGCGTTGCACTACTTCCCCTGCTGCAATTTGGTTTGCAACATGATCTGGCAAAAGTTGAATAACATCTGCCATTAAAGTAAAAAGTCAAGTTTTCCGTATTTTATTGCAGCGTAAGCAAAAGCAAAAAGGATAATCAAAATAACAAAAAAGCGCAAACGACTATTTTTGTTTCTATCCATGCTTTTCATTGTTTTCCAGTCTTCTCTATAACTCTTCTTTCGATAACCCTTAAAATATTCCTGATCCGTTTTGGCCGCTTTAGCCTTTCTGAGTTTATCTATACGCTCTTGCCGTTCGTTATAGTAACGAGGTGTATAATTATAGGATTTGTTCCTGCTTAATTTAAACAGTGTAGGAAGTCTCATATGATGTCTCAGTATATTCAAAAATAATTAAAATACACTAGAAAAGGCAGAAAATCTCTCCTAAAAATTGTTAACAGTTGCCTGATTTTATTGGTGGGATTCCAATTTCTATGTACACTAAGATTCCCCTAAAAAAGCCATTTTAATGGCTGCAATGGCGGCTTCTGTTCCCTTGTTTCCATGTATACCTCCACTTCTATCAATGGCTTGTTGCATAGTGTTATCTGTAAGTACGCAAAAGATAACGGGAACCTTGAATTGGATATTTAAATCCTTAATTCCTTGGGCTGTAGCACTGCACACAAAGTCAAAATGCTTGGTTTCGCCTTGAATTACGCTACCAATAGCAATAATAGCATCTAACTTTTCAGTTTCGAGCATTTTTTTACAACCAAAAGTAAGTTCAAAGCTTCCGGGCACATTCCATCGTAAAATATTTTCCGCCTTGGCACCACAATCCTCTAAAGCTGCCACGGCCCCTTGGTACAATCCTTCTGTTATTTTAGAGTTCCATTCAGAAACAACAATCCCAAACCGAAGGGACTTCGCATTTGGGATTGTTGCTTTATCATAAACAGATAAATTCTTAGTAACCGTAGCCATTATTTTCCATTTTTAGCCATTCCAATAAAAGCATCTATGGTTCTGGCCTCATCTGAAGATGAAAATTCGTCTTTGATTCGTTGAAAATATTGTAACGCTTTATCATACTGTCCCAACTCCAATGCAATACTACCTGCTTTAGATAAAAATCGCGGAGTTGTGTAATCATTCGCATTATGGTTGATCGCTTGCTCGTAGTATCCTAGGGCATCGCTTGACTGATCTAATTGAACAAAGGCATCTCCAATACCACCTTTTGCCAAGGCTCCTAGAATTGCATCATCTGAAGAAAAATCTTCTAGATAGTCAATCGCTTTTTCATATTGTTGCATATTCAAATAAGCCATCCCAGCAGAATAATTTGCTAAATTAGCTGCCTTTGTACCGCTATATTCTTCAATAATATTTAAAAAGCCATACTTACCTTCGCCACCTTCCAGAGCGAGTGTAAACAATGAGTCTTTCGCGGTCTCACTATTCAAAGCCTGATCGAAATATTGCTGAGGATAATACATCTCATTTGCCGCATTTGCCTCTTTGGGTTTTTGAACAAACTGATCGTACGCTAAATAGCCCAATACCCCAACCGCAATTACACCAATAACTCCAAGAATATAATTTTGATTCCTAGAAACCCATTCTTCCGTTTTAGATGCACTTTGGTCTAAGGTGCTAAAAACCTCCGCTGTAGTACTGTTCTGTTCATCAATACTTACCTCTTCTGCTTTATTCTTAGGCTTATGTCCTCTCTTCTTGTATGTTGCCATCTTAAGTTTTTATTGGTCGCGCAAAAATAAAGTTTTTATCTAAAACCGAAAGGGTATTATTCGTTATTTTTCGATATTTTGCACGGCAAGTACTGTGAAAAAATAAATTTAGTACTATCCAGCATGTTTTTAAGAAAACTATCTCTCCTCAATTATAAAAATTTTGATACCCAAAATTTTGAGTTCGACACCAAGATAAACTGCTTTGTGGGGCGCAACGGAATTGGTAAAACCAACATATTGGACGCCATCTATCATTTGTCTTTTGGTAAAAGTTATTTCAACCCAATTGCCAGTCAGAATATAAAACATGGCACAGATTTCTTTGTTATTGATGGTGTCTTCGAAAAAGATACCCGTGAAGAAAAAATAATTTGCAGTTTAAAAAAAGGGATGAAAAAGCTCATAAAACGAAATGGAAAACCTTATGAGCGTCTTTCTGAACATATTGGTTTTTTACCGCTTGTAATGATTTCACCCGCTGATCGAGATTTAATTACGGAAGGAAGTGATATGCGTAGAAAGTTTGTAGATGGTGTTATTTCTCAATCAGATAAAACCTATTTAAAAACACTCATTAACTATAACAAAGTAGTAGCCCAACGAAATTCACTATTAAAATATTTTGCCATCAACCATACCTTTGATGATAAAACCTTAGCAGTATATAATGAACAGTTAAGCACCTTAGGCACTGATATTTTTGATAAACGAGTGGCATTCTTGGAAGACTTTATTCCTATCTTTAAAGAACAGTATGTAACCATCTCTGGGGGTAGTGAAATTGTTGACCTATCGTATGATAGCAAATTGCTAAAGCAAAACCTTTTAGCGCTCTTAGAGGGGAGTATAGATAAAGATAGGGCACTACAATATACAAGCACAGGTATTCACAAGGACGATTTAAGTTTTGAAATTGAAGGATACCCTATTAAAAAATTTGGTAGTCAGGGGCAACAAAAGTCGTTCTTAATTGCACTCAAATTAGCCCAATTTCACTTTATAAAAAAACAAGCGAAGACTACGCCAATCCTACTGTTAGATGATATTTTTGATAAATTAGATGAAAATAGGGTAGCGCATATTGTGACTTTAGTGAACGAAGAAAATTTTGGACAAATTTTTATTAGTGATACGCATGCAGAACGTACAGAAAAAGTAGTAAAAAGTATTCATCAGTCGTATCAGCTATTCAAATTATAATATGAAAAAAATTAGCATTCTTTTGATAATAAGTTTCTTAGCCAGTTGTACTGAAAAAGTAGGTGTAGAACAACTGCACCTCTTAAACGGATACTGGGAAATTGAATCTGTCTCCTTTGCGGATGGCAACAATAAAACCTATGGCTTAAACCCAATGGTAGATTATATAGAATTAGAGGGGTTAAAAGGGTTTAAGAAAAAAGCGCAAACTAAGTTTGATGGCACTTATACCGTTACAGACGATGCTGAATATTTTACCATTATGGAAAAAGGGGGCATTTTAAGCATGCAATACAACAATAAAATGAGTCAATGGGGAGAGGAGATAACAGGTATTTCTGAGACTCATTTTTCAGTAATAAACCAAGATGGAGTTACCTATATCTACAAGCGATACCAACCCATAAATGCGAATAAATAATGGGAAAACGAAAGAATTATAATATGTCTTCTATGAGCGATGCCTTAGGAGAGTTTATTGAAAAGAATAAATTACAAAAAGGAATAGATAAGGTAGATGCCAGAACGGCATGGTCTAATTTAATGGGAAACGGCGTTAATAATTACACCACCTCGGTTGAGCTTCAAAATGATACGCTGTTTGTTTCTTTATCATCGGCGCCTTTGCGTGAAGAGTTAAGCTATGGAAAATCCAAAATTATTAGCATGTTGAATGAGGAACTTGGAAAAGACTTGATTAAAAAGATAGTATTGCGCTAATGTAAGGTACAAAAAAAGCCGCTCAGGATTCCCCAAGCGGCTTTTTTAGCAATCTATTTCTTATTAATAAATTTCTCTTCCCGAAAAATGAAAGCCACCTTCAATGCCTGCATTCTCGTCGCTATCAGATCCATGAACCGCGTTCTCTCCGATAGAGGTAGCAAATAATTTACGAATAGTACCCTCAGCAGCCTCTGCTGGGTTTGTAGCACCAATAAGAGCTCTAAAATCTTCTACTGCATTTTCTTTTTCAAGAATTGCAGCTACAATTGGACCTCTTGTCATAAAAGCAACTAACTCGCCAAAGAAAGGACGTTCTTTATGCACCGCATAGAATTCTTCTGCATCGCGTTTGCTCAATTGAGTATATTTCATAGCTACAATATCAAAACCTGCTGCAGTTATTTTTTCCAAAATGGCACCAATATGTCCATTTTCTACCGCATCGGGTTTAATCATTGTAAAAGTCCTGTTTGTTGTCATTTTTCTAAAATTTTGGGCAAAAATAGGTTTTCTTTCTCCAATCCACAACAATAAAAAACACTACTCATACTTTTCTTCTAGCATGCCAAGTACTTGGCCCTCATTGCCCAGCATTTTAAACCTTATACGTTTTGATTTGATATCTATTTCTAGCCATCCGAAACTCTCTGTGCTAACCACCTCACCAACTCTATAGGGGTTGGGTTCTCCAGAAAAACCATTATAGGCATGTGTAAGTCCACTGCTTGTAAAATCTATTAATGGATACGTACTTCCTTCTATGGTGGTTTTAGAAAATTCTGAAATATGTCGATCTCCAGATAAAATGAGTACTCCTTTGGCCTTGGAAACCGCAATCAGCTTTTTTAGTCGGTCTACCTCATGCGGAAAGTTCCCCCAACATTCAAATCCATGCTCATTAGATAGGAATTGTACACTGCTAACGAGTAGGTTGAAATCAGCATCAGAAGCTGTTAATTCAGAAGTTAGCCATTTCCATTGTTGTTCGCCAAGCATACTACCCTCTCCATATACATTTGGTTTATTTCGTTTTTTTGTTTCTGTATCGGGGGTTAATGCAGTTCTGAAGTATCGGGTATCCAAGACTATAACTTTTACTTTTCCTCCTTCGAGCTCATAAGAGTGAGATGCATAAACTCCTTCTTGTTTTCTGCGCTCACTGTTTTTTGGCACATCCATAAAATCCAAAAATACCTGTTGACTCCCTTTCTTAGCCGTAAACTCCACTCCCCCATCATTTAATCCATAATCATGATCGTCCCAAGTACCTATAACGGGTACTTTTTGCTTCAATTCTTTATATCCCTCTATGGCATTTTGAGCGTCGTACATGGAAGCAATTTTTTGAGTATCTTCTGTATCTGCATAAATAATATCCCCACCCCAAATCCATACATCTGGTTGGGAAGCAATAACATCGTCCCATAAAAAATTGTCTAAATCAGTCTTATTACAAGAACCGAATGCAATGGTCATTTGGCTGCTATCAATTTTAGTAGTAACAGTCTTAGATATTGTTCTACAAGAACATATAAAAACAAAAAATAATAAATAAACAATTACTTTTTTCATAGGATGTCATTTTACGATTCGTAAAAATAGCTTTTTAAAGATTAAGACTATATGAATAAATTGTATCTTTGCGCGCATGAATTTAGAGGATATTAAAACGATAAAGGGACTGCTTTCTACCCAACAGAAAATCGTCATTGTGCCTCATAAAAACCCAGATGGCGACGCCATAGGTTCTACGCTTGCATTATGGCACTATCTAAGTAACAAAGGACAGAAAGCAACCATTGTTGCTCCCAATGACTATCCTAAGTTTTTAAAATGGATGCCAGGAAATCAGAAAATTGTAAATTTTGAAAAACAAAATTCCTTGGCTAAAAGAAGCATTGAAGAAGCCACTATCATCTTTACGTTAGACTTCAATCATCTAGGCAGAATAGGCCAAATGCAGGAGCTTTTAGAAGCATCAAATAGCACCTTTGTAATGATAGATCATCATCAAGCTCCAGCGGATTACGCAAAAATCATGTATTCTGATGTAGAGATGAGCTCCACCTGCGAAATGGTCTATAATTTTATCGAATTTTTGGACGATTTAGATACCATTACTCCTGATATGGCTAATTGCCTGTATACGGGAATCATGACGGATACAGGTTCTTTTAAATTCTCCTCCACATCAAGTAGAACGCATCGTGTAGTGGGTCATCTAATTGATAAGGGAGCAAATAACACAGAAATACATAATAAAATTTACGATACCAATACCCCTAACAGACTACACTTGTTAGGTTGTGCGTTACGTAATATGACTATTTTAAATGAGTATAGTACCGCCTATATTACTTTATCGCAAGAAGAATTAGATGCTTTTAATTATCAGAAAGGAGATACAGAAGGATTTGTGAACTATGGTCTTACCCTTGCCGGCGTTAGATTTGCTGTAATTTTTATTGAAAATAAAGAAGAAGGAATCATAAAAATATCCTTCCGTTCTGAAGGGGATTTTTCCGTGAATAAATTCGCTAGAAATCATTTTAATGGAGGCGGACATGATAATGCAGCCGGTGGCAGAAGTGATATTTCTATGTTGGAGACAACTGCTTATTTTGAGTCCTTACTCCCGCAATATAAAACAAGCTTGAACGCATGAAAAAATATTGGTTATTAATATTGTTTTTGGGAAGCCTTGCAGCTTGTGATGGTCCTGAACCTCGTCATCCAAAGGAGCGAAAAACAGGAAGTTTCATCAAAGCATCCGTTGAGCGCAACAAGGCGCTTTTAGCAAAAGAAGAAAAACTCATACAAAGTATTATAGAGAAAGACTCATTGCGCACATATATTGCTAGTGCCAGTGGTTCTTGGTACTATTACCACCAAAAGAATGAAGCTTCCAATGTATTTCCTGCACCCGATGATCTGGTTACCCTAGCCTACAATGTGGTAAGTCTTACAAACGACACCATCTACAGTGGCGAAGAAATTGGTATCATAAAATATAAGGTAGACAAGGAAGAATTATTTCCGGGCTTAAGAAATAGTGTGAAACTACTTAAAGAAAAAGAAACAGCCACTTTTTTATTCCCCTCTTCATTAGCATATGGATATCTTGGAGACAAGGATAGAATTGGTGTCAATGTTCCTATAAAATCTACAATTACCCTATTAAAAATTGAAAAACAACAAGATAGTATTCAAAATTAAACCAATTCTTATGAGAAAAATACCTTTTATACTCTTTGCCTTAATCTTAAGCCTGAGTAGCTGCAAATCTAGCCAACGAGCCGATTTAGGCGATGGATTATTTGCCAACATTAAAACTACTAAAGGAGATATCATTGTAAAATTAGAACATGAGATCGTTCCCGTTACTGTTGCCAACTTTGTGTCATTGGCAGAAGGCAAAAGTCCTTTTGTTAGTGAAGAGTTCAAAGGTAAAAAGTACTATGATGGTCTTACCTTCCATAGAGTTATGAAAGACTTTATGATCCAAGGTGGTGATCCAACCGCCACTGGCACCGGAAGTCCTGGTTACCGTTTCAAAGACGAATTCACAGATTCTTTAAGCCATTACAAAAAGGGAATTTTATCCATGGCCAATGGAGGCCCGGCAACTAATGGAAGTCAATTTTTTATTACGCACAAACCTACATTATTCCTTGATGCGTATCAGGATGGTGTTCTCAAACCTTGTGCAAATCCTAGAGTGGGTTGTCACACAGTTTTTGGTGAAGTAGTAGAAGGAATTGAAGTAGTAGATTCTATCGCAGCTGTACCCGTGGCCTCTCCTGGAAACAAACCACTAACAGATGTGGTTATGAACGAAATTGTGATTATTCGTAATGGAAAAAATGCCAAAAAGTTCGATGCAGTGGAAGTAATGACAGCGTATTTTGCTGAAGAAGAAGAACGCATAGCGGAAGAGAAAAGACGGATCGAAGAAGCAAAAAAATATAAAGCAGTATTTGCCCAAGAATTAGTAAAGCAAAAGGAAGAAGCTACAGAGTTGCCATCTGGTTTGCGCATTTTAAAGATTACAGAGGGTACGGGTGAAAAACCAAAATTAGGTCAAAAAGTGCATGTTTATTATGCAGGTTACTTAATGGATGGTGGTTTATTTGAAACCAATTATGAAGATGTTGCAAAGAAGTTTGCCAAATTCGACGAAAGTAGGAAACAACAAGGTGGATATGGTTTTGCAGAAATGGATTATACGCAAAATTCTAACTTGGTAGCAGGTTTTAAAGAAGGATTATTGTCCATGAAAGTAGGAGATAAAGTACGTCTTTTTATCCCTTCTCATCTAGCATGGGGACCTACTGGTGGGGGACCAATTCCTCCAAATGCGGAAGTAGTGTTTGATTTAGAAATTGTAGGTATCAAATAAGTGCTTATAAAAATATAACAAAAAAGAGCTCCTTTTCACGGAGCTCTTTTTTATTTCAAAGGAATATGTTTTAAAATTTCTTTCACAAACTGCCAATACTTTTGCACTGAAGAAATACTTGCTCGTTCATCTGGAGAGTGCGCTCCTTCTATGGTAGGACCAATACTAATCATATCCATATTTGGATAATTCTGTCCCAAAATGCCGCATTCCAATCCCGCATGGCAAGCCACCACTCTTGGATTTTCTTTAAATAGTTTAATGTACTGTTCTTTTAAAACATTTAAAATTGCTGAGTCAGGATTTGGATTCCAGCCGGGATAGTCACCCACAAAGGCAACATCATAACCTGCACTTTCAAATGTGCTCTTTATGCCATTTGCCAATTGCATTTTAGATGCATTTACGGACGAACGCGTTAAACATCCTATGTGTATTTTGCCTTGACTCACCACTACTCTAGCAAGATTATTCGAAGTTTCTACCAAATCTTCCATGCTTTTGCTCATTGCATACACTCCGTTATGTATCGCATGCACGCATTGCAACAATTTCTCTTGTATTGCTATGGGTAGGACGGTATCAGGAATATCGACCTTACTAATCTGTATTTCCAAAGAAGGTTCTGTACTCTTAAACTCCTCTTTTAACTGCACTATCCATTCATTAAAAGCCTGTTCAAAATCCGCTCTTTTAGCAATGGGTATAACAACCTCTGCAATACTTTCACGAGGAATAGCATTTCGTAAACTACCTCCATCAATGGATGAAACATGAAGCGCATACTGCAAAGCTCCTTTTATTAATAA
Source organism: uncultured Flavobacteriaceae bacterium (assembly GCA_947500575.1). GTDB lineage: Bacteria > Bacteroidota > Bacteroidia > Flavobacteriales > Flavobacteriaceae > CANMSI01. The sequence continues at coordinate 264,766 of CANMSI010000001.1, forward strand.
ACCATTCATAATTTTATTGGCATTCCCCAAACCTTTATGAATATCCATACCACTATGTCCGCCCAGAAGTCCTTTTACACTCAAACTATAGGCTACAACCTCTGCTGGTACTGTTACCTCCGTATAGATCCCAGTGGCTACCACATCTATTCCTCCAGCACAACCTATATCTATTTCATCGTCCTCCTCAGTATCTAGATTTAAAAGAATTTCTCCTTGCAATACATTTGCTTCTAAACCCATTGCACCTGTCATACCAGTCTCTTCATCAATAGTAAACAATGCTTCTAACGCAGGATGTGTAATGGTACTACTTTCTAACAAAGCCATAATAGTAGCTACCCCAAGACCATTGTCTGCACCTAAAGTAGTTCCTTGAGCTCTTACCCAGTCGCCGTCAATGAACATTTCAATCCCCTGATTTTCAAAATCAAATTCAGTATCCGCATTTTTTTGATGCACCATATCTAAATGAGATTGTAATGTCACCATTTTTTGCTGCTCGCATCCTTTTGATGCTGGCTTTCTAATAATAACATTACCCACTGCATCTGTAAAAGTTTCCAATCCCAAAGATGTTCCAAAATTGACCATGAACGCAATTACTCGCTCTTCCTTTTTAGAAGGTCGCGGAACCGCATTTAAGTCCGCAAATTTATTCCAAACTTCTTTTGGCTCTAATAATCGTATTTCCTTGCTCATATACCTAATTCCTTGTTTTTAAATGATAGCGTTCAAAAATACATAAACCAGATATAACCACAAGTATTGGTTATTTAACTACTTTTGACTCAATGAAAATTTCATTAAAAAATGGTATTGCACTTTCTATAATACCCCAAATTATTTTAGTCAAGTGGTTGGGGAGCTATCCTTTATTTATTGAACATAATTATAGCGAGGGTGTGTATCCATACATTTCAAAATTCTTCAGAGCCCTTTTTGGATGGCTTCCATTTTCCATAGGCGATTTAGTTTACGCGGTCTTACTAATAATTGCGCTAAGATACCTCATCGTAAAACGAGCTTATATATGGAGTAACTTAAAAACATTTGGACGAAATGTAATTATGGTATTGGCTATTGCCTATGGTACATTTCACTTATTATGGGGTTTTAATTATTATAGGCAACCCATTGCAGAAAGACTTCAAATAAATGACACCACCTCTATTACGCAACAAGAATTAGTTCAATTTACTAGCAAACTCATTGATAGAACCAATGAAATACATAGAACTATCACTACTGATACAAGTGAAATAGTTAGTTTTCCATATAGTAAAAAAGAGATTCTAGAGAAAACAGAATTAGGATATCAAAATTTGGAAGCAGAGCTCTCTTTTCTTTCCTATGCGTATCCAAGTTTAAAAGAGTCCATTTTTAGCGTACCACTGACCTATATGGGCTATGGAGGATATATAAATCCATTTACGAACGAAGCACAAGTAAATTCCTTATTACCCAGTTTTAGATACCCTATCGTATGTGGGCACGAAGTTGGACATCAAATAGGATATGCAGCAGAGAATGAAACTAATTTTATAGGGTATTTGGTTACTTCAAAAAATAAGGATCTCTATTTTAAATATTCTGCCTACGGTATGGCTCTTGGCTATTGTTTAAGTGATATTAGGCGAACGGACGAAACGCTATTTAAAGAGCTTTATAAAAGCCTGAATCCAGGCGTGAAAAAGAACTTTCGAGAAGTTGCCGATTTTTGGCAGGCATACGAAAACCCAACGGAGCCTATTTTCAAATCAATTTTTAGTACTTTTTTAAAGGCCAATAATCAGGCAGATGGTATTAAAAGTTACAGCAAGATGGTATCTCTTTTAGTCCGTTATCATGAAAAAAATCCATGGTAGTTTTAGGATGTACTGCCTAAGTATTTTTTATTTTTGGATATCTCTCTGCACAGAAGCCATTTAAAAAGTTAAAAAAAACAAAATACCCCGTAATATCCTTCTGCTTCTTTTATCTTTAGAAAGACTAATTAACTAACAACTTATATGATGAAAATGCGACTCTTCGCCCTTGCCATACTATGGTGCGGCGCCACTTTGTTTGCACAAGACTACTTCCCCGAAAATGATGGTGTTAAAACAAAGAACAACAATTACACAGCATTTACGAATGCAAAAATTTATGTCACACCAACACAAGTGATATCTAATGGAACTTTACTTATCCGAAATGGAAAAGTAGTACAAGCTGGAACTTCTGTAAGCATACCAAAGAATTCGGTTACCATCGATCTAAAAGGCAAATGGATATATCCATCGTTTATCGATGTGTATTCCAAATTTGGGGTGGAGCAACCCAAAAGAGCACCAGGCGGAGGAAGATCACCGCAGTACAATGCTTCTCGTGAAGGCTTCTATTGGAATGATCATGTAACACCCGAGAATAATGCTATCAGCAAGTTTAAATACGATGATAAAAAGGCAGCCGCCTTGCGCAAGGCAGGGTTTGGAGTTGTTAACTCGCATATTGCAGACGGTATTGCGAGAGGTACAGGAGTATTAGTTACTTTGAATGGGAAAGGCAATGATGCTGATAGGGTTCTTGATGATGCCTCAGCACAGTATTTTTCTTTCAATAAAAGTGTAGCAAAAAGACAATCGTATCCTACTTCGCTTATGGGCGCAATGGCCCTATTAAGGCAAATGTATAGCGATGCTAATTGGTATGCGAAAGGAAATATAGATACAAAAGACCGCTCCCTAGAAGCGCTGATTGCAAATCGTGGAAAAGTACAAATATTTGCCGCGGGTAAGAATGGAAATACTTTGCGTGCCGATAAAATTGGTGATGCCTTCGGAATTCAATATGCCATACTAGCAGGAGGATCTGAATATGAACACATTGAAGATATTAAAGCTACAGGAGCCACTTATATTGTTCCGCTTAATTTCCCAGACGCCTATGATGTTTCCAATCCGTACCAAGCAAATTATGTTTCCTTAGAGGATATGCGTACCTGGAATCAGGCGCCTTCTAATCCAAAGGTAATGGCAGAAAACGGAGTTCCGTTTTCTTTCACTTTACATGATTTAAAATCGCCTGCTAAATTAAAAGACAAATTAATGAAAGCTATTGCTTATGGGCTACCAAAGACCAAAGCATTGGAGGCCTTAACAACAATTCCTGCAAGCACCTTAGGTAAATCTAGTCAAATAGGTTCGCTAGAAGCCGGGCGTTATGCCAACTTTCTAATTACTTCTGGAGATATTTTTGATGCAAGTTCTACGCTCTATGAAAATTGGGTACAAGGACATAAAAATGTAATTAATGATAAAGATTTAAAGGACATCCGAGGTGAATACAACTTAAATGCAGGAGGAAACAGCTATCAATTAACTATTAACGGTACTGCAAGCAAACCCAAGGCAAGTGTACAACAGGATACCAATAAATTAAAATCAAAAATTAGTTATAAAGACAATTGGTTAGATCTTTCCTTTACTACTGATGAGGGTGCTAAAATATATCGAATGACAGGCTTAGCAACTGCAGATTCGGATCATATTAATGGCCGACTTATTCTTCCAAATGGAAAAGAGACTAGTTTTAAAGCGATTATGACCAAAGCATTTTCAGAAGATGAAAAGAAAAAAGGGGAATCGGAAACGCCTGTAATTATGCCCGTTACTTATCCTAATATGGGCTATGGATATAAAAGCAATCCAAAACAAGAAAACATGCTTTTCAAAAATGCAACTGTTTGGACGGGTGAAGATGCTGGTAATTTAGAAAATACAGATGTCTTGGTTAGAAATGGGAAAATCTCAAAAATTGGAAAAAACCTGAATGCAGGAAATGCACAAGTAATAGATGCAACAGGCAAACATCTCACAGCTGGGGTGATTGATGAACACAGTCATATTGCAGCATTGGCCATTAATGAGGCTGGCCATAATTCCACAGCCGAAGTAAAAATGGAAGATGTGGTGAACCCCAATGACATTAATATTTATAGAAACCTTGCGGGGGGTGTTACATCCATTCAATTACTTCACGGTTCTGCAAATCCAATTGGAGGGAGATCTGCGGTCTTAAAACTAAAATGGGGATTAAGCGCCGATGAGATGATTTATTCCAATTCGCCAAAGTTTATCAAATTTGCTTTGGGCGAAAATGTAAAACAATCCAATTGGGAAAGTTACAGTCGCTTTCCACAAACAAGAATGGGCGTAGAACAGGTCTTCATGGATTATTTTCAACGTGGAAAAGAATACGATCTTAAAAAGAAAAGTGGACAAAGCTATCGCTATGATGAAGAGATGGAAGTCTTGGCCGAAATCCTAAATGGGGAGCGTTATATCAGTTGCCATTCCTATGTACAAAGTGAGATTAATATGCTCATGAAAGTAGCAGAAAAATTCGATTTTAAGGTAAATACCTTTACCCATATTCTTGAAGGTTATAAGGTAGCAGATAAAATGGCGGCTCATGGAGTTGGTGGTTCTACCTTTAGTGACTGGTGGGCATATAAATATGAAGTAAATGATGCTATACCATACAATGCAGCTATAATGCATAGTCAAGGAGTTACTGTTGCAATTAACAGTGATGATAGGGAAATGTCTAGAAGACTCAATCAAGAAGCTGGAAAAATTGTGAAGTATGGTGGCGTATCCGAACAGGAAGCTTGGAAAATGGTAACGCTCAACCCGGCGAAGCTATTACATATAGATGACCGCGTTGGAAGCATTAAGGAAGGAAAAGATGCTGATTTAGTCCTATGGACAGATCATCCTTTATCCGTTTATGCCAAAGCCGAAAAAACAATTATTGAAGGTGCTACTTATTTTGATATGGATATGGATAAAACCCAAAGAGAAGCTATTGCGAAAGAGCGTAATACACTTATCAATATGATGTTACAAGAAAAAGAAGGTGGAGGGAAGACTCGAAAGCCAATGAAGCAAGATCCTAAACATTTTCAATGTGAAACTCTTTAAAACAAAACCAATGAAAAAACGAATACATATTTTATTTATACTGGTACTACTGTTAGGAGTAAATACGCAAGCACAGCAAACTCCGGCGAGTAAACAAACGGAAGCAATAAGTATTACAGGGGCTACAGCCCATATTGGCGATGGTTCCATCATAAAAAATGCAACACTTGTTTTTGAAAATGGAAAAATTACCGCTATTGGCGAGGCTTCTACCCCCACCAAGGGCAAGATTATAAATGCGAATGGCAAGCATATCTATCCTGGCTTTATAGCACCAAATAAGACACTAGGGCTTATAGAAGTAAATGCTGTAAGAGCAAGTAATGATCAAGACGAAATAGGCGATATTATTCCTCACGTTCGAAGTATTATAGCCTATAACGCAGAGTCTAAAGTAGTAGAAAGTATGCGTCCCAATGGCGTATTGTTAGGACAAATTACTCCGAGTGGAGGTAGAATTTCTGGAACATCATCCATTGTGCAATTTGATGCATGGAATTGGGAAGATGCTTCTGTTAAAGTGGATGATGGCATTCATTTGAACTGGCCTAATTCTTTTAGAAGAGGACGTTGGTGGTTAGGAGAACCTAGAGGTTTTCAACCCAATAAAAACTATCAGTCCCAAATAGAGGAAGTGGTTAGTTTTATGAAAAATTCTATGGCTTATGGAAAAACAAAAGCCAAAGAGCACAACCCAGCCTATGCAGCTATGCAAGGCCTGTTTAATGGGGAACAAAAACTCTATGTATATGCAGATGGGGAAAAAGAAATTATTGATGCGGTTACCACCTTAAAAAGTGCTGGAGCAAAACACCTTGTATTAGTAGGAGGCTACCATGCGTACAAAATCACCGATTTCTTAAAAGAACATAATATTCCTGTACTTGTAGGTTTCACTCACCAACTTCCAAATTTCAACGATGATGACTATGATCTTCCCTATAAATTGCCAAAACTCCTAGTAGACGCAGGTTTGCTAGTAGGTTTACAAAATAATGGTGCTTCTAATTTTCAAACCCGCAACCTTCCCTTCTATGCAGGGCAAGTAGTTGGGCAAGGTTTAGCAAAAGAAAAAGCGTTGCAACTTATTACCGGAAATACCGCTAAAATTCTTGGAATCGACGCTAGTTATGGAACCCTGGCAGTAGGAAAAAGTGCTACACTATTTATATCTGAAGGCGATGCTTTAGATATGCGAGGAAATCAACTTAGCCATGCGTTCATTGATGGTCGTACGCTTTCTTTAGAAACGCATCAAACTGAACTTTGGAAAAGATATATGGGCAAATACAATAGCGGACAGTAACAAAGTCACTAGGTATTACTCTAGAAATTCATTAATAAAAAATGCCCCTTTTAAAGGGGCATTTTTTTGTGCTATCTATTCTTCTTCCTTCTTTTTTACAAAAACTGCATTTGCTGGTTTTCTATAAAAATCAGCTGGTTTTGATTCAGTTTCCAAACGCACATTCTCAAAAGGTAGTGGGCTTCTAGCCTCTTTTATAGTTCTTCCTTCATATGCATGCCATGTTAAAGACTTAGGCAAAACAAGGTCATCCACATCCATCCAATCATTATAGCGAATCCATTTTACATTATCCGATTTTTCTCCACTTCTATAAGTCACCGTATATCCTAACCAAGCCATCTGATTTGTCTCCGGATCAAAGTGAATAAAATATTCATCTTTAGGCGAGGTTCCAACACCCTCATTATAACCAATTCCAATCCCCGGGTAGCTTTTACCTTCAAATTCCAAATCTTCAGTTTCAGAATAGACAACACCATCATCTGCCAAAACAAAAGGCATTGCATAGAAATAGAACATTAAGTTATGATAAAAAATTGGATCACCTTTATAAGCTCCCTCCCCATCTAATAACCATACTTGCTCTCCATCATACCCCATTGTAAAACCATTTCCTTCTATCTTATCTTTTCGTTCATATAAATCAGTAGTATGAGTTTCCCTATTATCTGGTTTAGGAATATCATAAATTAATGTTCTCTTATTCCTCCAATTCTCCAAGCCTCCATGTGCCTCAAAAACTTTAGCTAAGGCCTCAGGGTATGAAGGTTTTTCCATAGAAGTGATCATTCCAGAGTCGGAAACCTTTGTATCCATTTCTTTTGGAGTTTCCTTACAAGAGATCAATAAGGTCATTAAAATACATGCGGTAATAATAGCTTTCATTGTTTAGATGTTTTAAGTTTTTCAATTCGTCGGACACAGAGCGCTTGGTTTACAAGAATCCGCTATTTTTGTGCAAATGAACGAAATTAAATATATAAGCAGTTCGCAAAACGCTTTAATTAAAAAAGTAGTATTGCTTCAAGAAAAATCGCGAGAACGAAAAAAGACAGGCTTATTTACCTTAGAAGGGATTAGAGAGTTGGAACTTGCCAGTAAAAGCGGATATCAGTTCCATACCTTACTTTTCAATCCAGATATTTTATCAGAGGCAAAAATGCATCTCTTTTTAGCTTCCGTTCATCAAAACCCCGAACTAATAGCGGTTTCCAAAGAAGTATATCAAAAAATAGCATATAGAGCAACTACAGAGGGCGTAATAGCCATTGTTCATTGGAAAACACATGACATAAGTTCCTTGGTATTGGACAAAGAAAACCCTTTGGTGTTAGTTGCACAAGCACCAGAAAAACCTGGGAATATTGGTGCATTATTACGTACTGCTGATGCTGCCAATATGGATGCAGTATTAATTGCAGATCCCAAAAGTGATCTTTACAATCCAAACATCATCCGGTCTAGTGTGGGTTGCTTGTTTACAAATACTATCGCAGTAGGAAGTACGGCCGCTATCATCTCTTTTTTGGAGCAACAAGGCATCCATATTTTTTCCGCTGCCCTATCTGCTTCAGAGCCTTATACCACGGTCGACTTTACGAAAGGTACTGCCATTGTAGTAGGAACAGAAGCAACCGGACTTACATCAGAATGGCTTGAAAAGTCTACAAAAAATATTATCATTCCAATGCAGGGTGAAATTGATTCCCTCAATGTCTCGGTATCCGCTGCAATACTTATCTTTGAAGCTAAACGGCAACGTGGATTTAAATGATTTTGCAGCACCTCTAGACCCTAAGCGAAAACTTTTGCAACCAACAATACGCATCTATGGATAGTTCCTTTCTCTTTTATAGCATTCTTATTATTTTAATACTTCAATTTGGTATGGAGACCCTATTAGAATATTTAAATGCCAGAAAGTTCCAAGATCCAATACCTAACGAATTAAGTGACATATTTGATGCAGAAGCATATAAAAAATCCCAAGATTATAAAAAAACAAATTATCGCTTTGGCATCATTAGTGCTGGATTTTCTTTTGTTTTAACCTTAAGTTTTTTGCTCTTTGGCGGTTTCGAATGGGCAGATACTTTGGCTAGAAGTTTCACCGAAAATAATCTTTTAATTGCCTTGCTATTCTTTGGAATCATTCTAATAGGAAGTGATATTATTACTACCCCTTTTTCTTACTATCAAACTTTTGTTATCGAAGAAAAATTTGGTTTTAACAAGACTACGAAAAAAATCTTCTTTTTAGATAAGATAAAAGGATGGGGTATGATGCTACTGCTTGGAGGTGGAATGCTATCCTTAATAATATGGTTCTATCAATGGGTAGGAGTCAATTTTTGGCTGTACGCATGGGGTGTTATTGCAATCTTCTCAATGGTAATGAATCTATTTTATAGCAAGTTAATAGTTCCATTATTCAATAAACAAATCCCCTTAGAAGACGGCAGTTTAAAAGAAAAAATTCAGGCGTATGCGGAACAAGTAGGGTTTGAATTAAAAAATATTTTTGTCATTGATGGATCAAAGCGCTCTACAAAAGCGAATGCTTATTTTTCTGGTTTCGGAAAACAAAAAAGAGTTACACTTTACGATACTTTGATAAACGATTTAGATGAAGAAGAAATTGTGGCTGTTTTAGCGCATGAAGTAGGGCATTACAAACGAAAACACATTGTCTTTAATCTTATTACTTCTATTCTTCTCACTGGAGTAACCTTATTTTTACTCTCATTATTCATTAATAATCCGGAAGTTTCTTTGGCGATAGGGGTACTTGAACCAAGTTTCCATGCAGCCCTCATTGGTTTCGGAATCCTATACAGTCCCATTTCAGAAGTAACAGGAATCATTATGAATTATTTTTCAAGAAAATTTGAATACCAAGCAGATGATTATGCCAAGAATACCTTTGCTGCACTTCCCTTGGTTAGTTCCTTAAAAAAGCTTTCAAAAAATAGTTTAAGCAACCTTACCCCCCATCCTGCCTATGTATTTAAGCACTACTCTCATCCACCACTTATAGCTAGAATTAGAAACTTAAAGGCATAGTTTTTGTTGGTAAGTAGTAAAGATTATACTAATTTTAATTTGTAATGACGCAAGCAGCTATTGAGAAAGAAAACAAAGAAATTGCCAAGCAGTATAAAGAATTGCTTCGCATTAGCTATCAGGATCTTACCGCTAAGGACAAGAAACAGATTCGAGCTGCCTTTGATGTAGCTGTAGATGCGCATAAAAATCAACGAAGAAAATCAGGCGAAGCTTATATTTTTCACCCAATTGCTGTTGCTAAAATTGTAGCATCTGAAATAGGCTTAGATGCAGTTTCTATAGCCTCTGCATTATTACATGATGTAGTTGAAGACACAGAGTATACGCTAGATGATATTGAGCGCATGTTCGGAGAGTCGGTGGCTCGGATTGTGGATGGACTAACTAAGATAGCTCACATGAAAAAGGATATGAAAATATCCCAGCAGGCTGAGAATTTTAGAAAAATGCTTCTAACCTTACACGATGATGTGCGTGTAATTATTATTAAAATTGCGGATCGGTACCACAATATGCTTACCATGGACTCCATGCCAGAGCATAAACAAGTAAAAATAGCCTCAGAAACCTTGTATATCTATGCACCACTAGCGCATAGAATAGGTCTTTACAATATTAAAACTGAACTTGAAGATTTAAGTTTAAAATATACCGAGCCCGAAGTATATCAGGATATTCGAAGTAAGGTCGAGGAAAGTAATGCAGATCAACAATCCTATATAGATGATTTTACGGGTGTAATTAAAAACTCCCTAGATAGCGAAGGTTTAAATTATTCTATCAAAGGACGAATGAAATCTATCTTTTCTATTCGTCGTAAAATGATTGCTCAAAATGTAACTTTTGATCAAATCTATGACAAGTTTGCAATTCGTATTATTTACAAATCGGACAAACAAAATGAAAAGTTTTTGGCTTGGAAAATTTATTCCATTGTAACCGATCACTTTACACCAAATCCTATTCGCTTAAGAGACTGGATTTCTTCCCCAAAATCTACAGGTTATGAAGCGTTGCACATTACCGTAATGGGACCTGAAGGTAAATGGGTAGAAGTACAAATTAGAAGTGAACGAATGCACGAAATTGCGGAAAAAGGATATGCTGCGCATTTCAAATACAAACATGGGGAACAAAAAGAACAAGGTATTGATGTATGGCTTAATCGCTTGCAAGAGGTTTTAGAAAACCCAAATACCAATGCCGTAGATTTTGTTGAAGAATTTAAACTGAATCTCTATTCAAAAGAAATTTTTGTCTTTACTCCTCAAGGAGAGTTAAAATCTCTTCCGAAGGGAGCCACGCCTTTGGACTTTGCCTTTCATGTGCATACAGAGATAGGTATTCGTACAAGAGGCGCCAAAGTAAATGGCAAATTGGTCCCTTTGAATACCCGCTTAAACAGCGGCGATCAGGTTGAGATTATGACCTCAGATAATGCAAAACCCAATCAGAACTGGTTAGATTACGCAGTTACTGCTAGAGCCAGAGCAAAGATTAAATCTTCCCTGCGAGAAGAGAAGAAAAATATTGCTATGGACGGCAAGGAGATCTTAAGACGAAAGTTAAAATCTCAAAAAATAAATTTAAACGAGGATACCATTAATAAAATGGTGATCTATTTTAAATTAAAAACTAGTTTGGATTTATTTTACCGCGTGGGGAACGGAGCTATTGACAACAATATGCTTAAAGATTTTGCTGCATCCTATAACAATGCGTTTATTAGTTTCTTTAAAAATAGAATTCGAAGGAATCCTACTCCCGAAAATATTGACAAAGATGAAATTACATCCAAATACGACATGCTTGTATTTGGCAAAGAAGAAGAGAAATTAAATTATACACTATCCCAATGTTGCAACCCTATTCCTGGGGATGAAGTTTTTGGCTTTGTAAGCGTTAATGAAGGACTTAAAGTACATAAGAAGAATTGCCCCAATGCCATTTCCCTGCAATCTAATTATGCCTATCGGATTATGAGCGCAAAATGGATAGATTCTACACAACAAGAATTTACCTCAGAAATAAAAATTACGGGGATAGATAACTTAGGTTTGGTAAATCAGATTACAGAAATCATATCAGATAATATGCATGTTAATATGCGTAATCTTAATTTTGGTACTGATGGTGGTACTTTTTCAGGGAGCATCACCGTAGTTGTAAAAAACAAATCAATTCTTAAGAAATTAATAGATAATCTTAAGCGTATTAATGGTATCGAAAAAGTAACAAGGATTTAGCGATCACATACAAAAATGTCATATCCATTTAACTGTTCATAACCCACCAATAAAAACTTTCTATTTCATATAAATTTACTCTAAATTTACCAGTATCTTTGTACATTGACACAATGTAAACGATCATGGCCAATACCAAGAATCAAGAAATTGTAAAAAGCGTTTTTACAACTTTTTTAGAAGAAAACGGGCACCGCAAAACACCCGAACGTTACGCCATACTACAAGAAATTTACGATAGAGATGATCATTTTGATATAGAATCACTGTATATCAATATGAAAAACAAAAACTATAGGGTAAGTAGAGCTACACTTTACAATACCATTGAACTTTTGCTCGATTGTAAGTTGGTGCGTAAACATCAATTTGAAAAAAATCAAGCACAATACGAAAAATCGTATTTCGATAGCCAGCACGATCATGTAATACTTACAGATACTGGGGAAGTGATGGAATTCTGTGATCCGCGTATACAGTCCATCAAAAGAACTATTGAAGAAGTTTTTGATATTAAAATTAACAATCATTCGCTGTACTTCTACGGCACTAAGAACTCAAAAGAAAATACAAATAACTAACCAAAAAATAAATGGCAGTAGATTTACTACTCGGGCTACAATGGGGAGACGAGGGAAAAGGAAAAATTGTTGATGTACTCACTAAAGATTATGACATTATTGCGCGCTTTCAAGGAGGTCCCAACGCCGGACACACCTTGGAGTTTGATGGCATAAAACATGTTTTACATACCATCCCCTCTGGTATTTTTCATAAAAATGCCATTAATATTGTTGGAAATGGCGTGGTGATAGACCCGGTAATTTTCAAAAAAGAACTAGATAATTTAGCCCAATTTAACATTGACATTCAATCAAAGCTTTTTATTTCTAGAAAAGCCCATTTAATTCTTCCAACCCACCGTCTTTTAGATGCAGCATCAGAAACAGCCAAAGGCAAAGCAAAGATTGGTTCAACTCTAAAAGGTATTGGGCCAACTTATATGGACAAGACAGGCCGTAATGGAATGCGAATTGGGGATTTAGAATTTTCAGATTGGAAAAATAAATATCGCGCTTTAGCTAACAAGCACGAAGCAATGATTGGTTTCTATAATGTAGATATTCAATACGATCTGCAAGAATTAGAAACGGAGTTTTTTAATGCAGTAGAAGCGCTTAAAGAACTTACTTTTATAGACAGTGAAGAGTTTCTTTTTAATGCTCAAAAAGAAGGGAAAAAAATACTAGCCGAAGGTGCGCAAGGTTCTTTGTTGGATATTGATTTTGGTACATATCCGTACGTAACTTCATCCAATACAACAGCCGCAGGGGCTTGTACCGGTTTGGGAATAGCTCCTAACAAGATTGGTGGCGTTTTCGGAATTTTTAAAGCCTATGCCACTAGAGTTGGTAGCGGTCCTTTCCCAACAGAACTTTTTGATGAAGATGGCGAAACCATGGGACGGGTTGGAAACGAGTTTGGTGCTACCACCGGAAGACCAAGACGATGTGGATGGATTGACTTAGTTGCTTTAAAATATGCTGTTCAAATTAACGGAGTAACAGAACTGATGATGATGAAGGGCGATGTTCTAAGTGGTTTTAAAAAGATAAAAGTATGTACTGCCTACAAGTATAAAGGAAAAGAAGTTACTCATCTACCTTACAATATTGAAGAAGGGAATGTATCGCCAGTATATACAGAATTGAAAGGCTGGGATGAAGACCTTACAAAGCTTACCAAAGCGGATCAGCTTCCCAAAACATTAAACACCTATATAGATTTCTTAGAGAAAGAACTGGAAGTACCTATAAAAATTGTTTCCGTAGGTCCCGATAGGACACAAACAATACATCGTTAAAAAGGAGCCGCATAATTGCGGCTCCTTTTTTAATATAAAGAATCCTAAATCTATGCCAAACAGTATTTAACTATAACAAAAAAACCTATTTTTGAGCAAAATTTATTGCCTTGTATAAAACAACTCTCTTTTTAGTATTCTTGGTTTTTATGCCTACAATTTGGGGGCAAGAAACAGAGACAGAAGAAAAGCAACTCAATATTGTTTATGGGGCCAATTTCACTAAGAATGAAGAAAAGTACCCAGGAGCTTCTATCTTTAGTAAAGACGAAAGACAAGTTCAATTTGAACATCAAGGTGCTGATTTATGGTGCGACTATGCCATTTTTTATCAAAAAGAAAATAGACTAAAAGCCATTGGAAACATTCGTCTACAACAAGGTGATTCCATTCAAATGACTAGTGGCAATATAGATTATGATGGTAAAATTAAATTGGCAAAGTCTTGGGAAACAGTAGTCTTTACAGATGGGCAGTTTACCCTTCGCACGGATACTTTATATTTTGACAGGGAAAAGCAAGAGTCTTATTACAACAGTGGTGGTACCGTTGTAGATTCTGCAAATACACTTACAAGTGAAATTGGAAGGTACTTTACGATTCCTAAAAAAATGCAATTCTTAGATAGTGTCTACATAAAAAATCCTGAATATACGATAGAATCAGAACGCTTGGATTATTATGAAATAACTAAGAATGCCTATATGTATGGCCCATCTACCATTACTGGGGAAGCCTATAAAATATACTGCGAGCGCGGTTTTTATGATACCAAAATAGAAAGTGGATACGGTATTAAAAATACCAGAATTGACTACAGCAACAGAATAATTGAAGGGGATAGTCTCTTTTTTGATAAAAAGACAGAATTTGCTTCTGCTACAAACAATGTGGTAATTACGGATACCATTAACCAGGGAATTATAAAAGCGCATTATGGTGAAGTATGGAAATTAAAAGACTCATTATTTGCTACCAAGAGAGCCGTCTCTATTAGTTTAGTTGAAAACGATTCCTTGTACATGCACGGTGATACGCTAATGGTTACAGGAAAACCCGAAGCTCGTATTTTAAGAGCCTTTAGAAATGCTAAATTTTACAAAACTGACCTCAGTGGTAAGTGTGATTCTATCCATTTTGAAGAGCGAACCGGGATTACACAGTTAATTACGAATCCAATCTTATGGAACGGGGAAAACCAAATGACTGGGGATAGTATTCATCTCATATCCGATTTAGAAACCGAAAAATTAGACTCTTTAAAAGTGCTGAATAATGCTTTTATTATTGCCTTGGATACCATAAGCAACGAAGGCTATAACCAAGCAAAAGGGAAAGATCTTTTTGGAAAATTCATAGATAATGAACTTAAAATCATTGATTTAGTAAAAAATACAGAAGTCATTTATTACTTGTACAATGATGACGAAGAATTAATTGGTATTAATAAGACCATTTGCAGTGCCATACGCCTCTTAATGGCAAATAATGATATTGAAGACATCACCTTTTTCACCAACCCCGATGGGGATATTTTCCCAGAGACAGAACTCCCCGAAAGTAGTAGAAAATTAAGAGGTTTTATTTGGCGGGGTGATGAGCGTATTCGAACAAAGGACGCCATATTTGATGAAGATGACAACAATATAGAACTTGTTATTATTCAAGGAATTAATAACCCTATTGATACGGATGCTGAAGAAGAAGATCGAGATACGAACGAAGGAGACCCCATTAACAAAATCGCGCCTAACACGAAGGCAACAAAACCCAAAAAGCAGAATAAAGCAAAGAAGTAACCCCTATTGTACTTTAGAAGCAATGATGCGTGCTATTTGGCAGCCGTGTTTTCAAGTCCATCTAAAACAGCATTTATATTTAATTTTGATATTTTAGCTATATCGCTACTATGAAAGAAGATTTTTTAAAATATCAAACGCAAACTACTCCTCACCCACTCTTATTGGAAATCTCACATGCCAAGGGCAGTTATATCTATGATACCAATGGAGTAGCTCATTTAGATTTTGTAGCTGGCGTATCAGCATGCAGTTTAGGGCATTGTCATCCCAAAATAGTCGCTGCCGTTCAAAAACAGACAGAACAATACATGCATGTAATGGTGTATGGCGAGTATATACAGCAGCCTGCAGTTGCATACACCAAACTTTTAGCTTCACTGCTGCCTTCCGCTTTAGAAACCACTTATTTGGTGAACTCAGGTACCGAAGCTATAGAAGGGGCACTAAAATTAGCTCGTAGGGTAACAGGAAGATCTCAGATTATTGCCGCACATGGGGCATATCATGGAAATACAATGGGAAGTTTAAGTATTATGGGGTATGAAGCTAGAAAAAGTGCCTTTAGACCACTGATCCCGGATGTTTCCTTTATCCACTTCAATATAGAAAGTGAATTAAAAAAAATTACCAAAAAAACTGCAGCAGTAGTTTTGGAAACCATTCAGGGCGGAGCAGGATTTATTATGCCTCACAAGCAGTATTTAAAAAAAGTAAGAGAACGATGTACCGAAATGGGTGCCCTACTTATTTTAGACGAAATACAACCTGGATTTGGACGAACCGGTGCTCTATTTGCCTTTGAACATTACGACTGTGTACCAGATATATTGGTCATGGGAAAAGGAATGGCTGCAGGACTTCCTGTAGGAGCCTTCACCTCCTCAAAAATAATGATGGATACGCTGCAGCACGCACCCACCCTGGGGCACATCACTACTTTTGGAGCAAACCCAGTGATTGCAGCTGCCTGTTTGGCTACGCTCCAAGAAATAACTAGTGGTTCTTTGATCCAAGAAACCCTTAAGAAGGAACAACAGTTTAGACGGCTTTTACAACACCCATTTATTACTGAAATAAGAGGAAAGGGACTAATGCTAGCCTTAATTATGGAAAATGCTGAAATGGCCAATCATTTAGTACTTCAATGTGCAAAAAAAGGGCTCATTCTCTTTTGGTTGCTTTTTGAATCTAAGGCCGTTCGCATCTCCCCGCCCTTGACAATTTCTGAAAAAGAAATAGCAAAAGGATGCGCTATTATCCTAGAAGTTTTAAGAGATTTCAAACAATAAGTTGTTAACTAATTTGTTAATAATATAGCCCAAGTCGGAAATGAATCTTAGTCGCAATAGACTATTTTTAATTCCATAGTTTAACCAAAATGTTCCTATGTCGTTAGATGCTAACGAAAGACCAAACCAGCCCATAGTCAAGTTCGAATCTATGCTCAAAACAGACGATGTCTATTTCTTTGATGCAGAAGATTTTGAAGATATTATCCATCACTACCTTAATAACGGAAAGATATCATTGGCTAAAAAAGCAATCACCATTGGACTAAGACAACACCCTGATTCTATAAGTCTTAAACTATTAGATGTGGAAGTTTTAGTTTTTGAAAACAATTTAGAGGTCGCAGAACAGCTCTTGGATAAATTACAGTTGTTAGATGGCAGTAATGAGGAAATCTATATTCAACGTGCAAATATTTACTCCAAAAAAGACAATCATGAAGCTGCCGTAGTCTTATTGAAAAAAGCACTAGATCTGGCTAATAATAGTATGGATATTCATTCACTATTAGGAATGGAATATCTATTCATGGACAACTTTGAATTGGCCAAGCAGAGCTTTATGCAATGTGTTTCTTTTGATGAAAGCGATTATTCATCATTGTATAATGTTATTTATTGTTTTGAATTCTTGGAAGATTATGAAGGAGCCATACACTATTTAAATGAATACTTGGAAGGAAATCCTTATTGTGAGGTAGCTTGGCATCAATTGGGAAAACAATATTTTTCAAAAAAAATGTATAAGGAAGCGCTTGCTGCTTTTGATTTCGCCATTATCTCTGACGATTCTTTTATAGGTGCTTATTTTGAGAAGGGGAAAGTACTAGAGAAAATGGGGAAATACAGTGAGGCCATTGAAAGCTACGAAACCACCATTTCTATAGAAGACCCAACATCGCATGCGTATTTGCGTATTGGTAAGTGTCATGAAAAATTGAATAATACGGAAATGGCGAAGTATTATTACTATCATACGGTGCATGAAGATCCTCTTTTAGACAAAGGATGGCTTGCCATAACAGACTTCTATTACCGATTGGAGAAGTATGAAAAGTCGCTCTATTACATAAACAAAGCCTTGAATATAGATGGCGAAAACCCATTGTACTGGAAACGTGCGGCCAAGATTTATGGAGCTTTAAAGAACTATATAGAATCTGATGTTGCCTACAAACAAACGGTAGAATTGGGAAATTACGAATTAGACACTTGGTTATCTTGGGCGCATGTTGTGATTCAAAATGGAGAGCTAGATGCTGCTATTCAAATTTTAATCCAAGGGATCGAATTCTATCCAGAAAATGCAACCATACCCTATACCCTAGCAGGTTTATATTTAGAAACCAATAATAAGATAGAGGCAAGGCTTCATTTAGTAAATGCCTTGCAGCTTAATTTTGATCAACTTTCAGTTTTTGAAGAGTCCTATCCTCAATTTTCTTCTTCCCCTTGGGTAAAAAACATTATCGACGATCGTAATAGGGCTTCCAGTTAAAAAAACTATTTTTGTTTCTTAAGAAAAATATGGAGAAACGAAATCCGTTACAATACTTTTTTATCACCCTAAAAGGCATGGCCATGGGTGTTGCCGAATTGGTTCCGGGAGTATCTGGTGGAACCATTGCCTTTGTTGCAGGCATCTATGAAGAGTTTATTACTGCTATCAATTCTGTAAACCTCTCTTTACTTCAAACCCTAAAAAAAGAGGGTTTTAAAGCTGCTTGGGAAAAACTTAATGGAAATTTTTTACTAGCTCTTTTCCTGGGGATGATGATCAGTATTTTTTCCTTTGCAAAACTGATTAGCTGGTTACTCATAAATCAACCTATTCCTTTATGGTCTTTCTTTTTCGGTTTGGTTGTTGCAAGTGTTTTTATGGTTGCAAAAGCGGTTCATAAGTGGAATTTCATAAAAGTTATTATATTTTTAATTGGAGCTGCAGGAGCTTTTTATATTACCACATTGCCCCCCTCAGCAAATTCGGAGGGACTCTTTTTTATCTTTCTATCAGGAGCCTTGGCCATATGTGCAATGATTTTACCAGGGATTTCTGGTTCTTTCATTCTGGTACTTCTAGGGTCATACAAGACCGTCTTGGATGCAGTACACGAGCGCGACTTTAAAATAATAATTATCTTCTCTCTAGGATGTCTCTTTGGATTATTAAGCTTTGCAAAATTGCTAAAATGGATGTTTAACAATTATAAAGACATTACACTGGCACTTCTTACTGGTTTTATTATGGGGTCTCTTAATAAGATCTGGCCTTGGAAAACAATATTAGATACACGGACCTATGGTGATAAAGTAATTACAATTGATAAAAACGTATTACCCTCAGCTTTTGAAGGAGAACCTCAGGTGCTCTTTGCAATTGTAGCGGCAATCGTTGGCTTTGCACTCATTTTTACCCTCGAAAAATTAGCTTCCAAAAAATAAGTCTTGTCCGCCATGAATCAACCCAGAACATTTTTGGATAAGTTTTTCCTGATGATCAAGGGACTATGCATGGGAGCTGCTAACAAAGTACCGGGTGTTTCTGGAGGGATTGTGGCTTTTGTGGGAGGTTTTTACGAAGAGTTTATCTATTCTCTTCAAAAAATAAATTTTAAAGCTTTCAAACTATTAGTAAACGGAAGATTTAAAAGTTTTTATAGATATATCAATGGATCTTTCCTGTCCCTGCTCATCTTTGGTATGCTTGTAAGTTATTTTAGTGTTTCTAAAGTTTTGGATTACTTTTTAGAACGGAAAGAACTTTATGTCTGGGCGGCATTTTTTGGTATGATTTTAGGCTCTATATATTATATAGGAAAAGGGTTTAAGCATTGGAATAAAAGAACAATTCCAATGGGAATTATAGGGCTGATTATCGGAATATCTATTAGTTTTTTAAGTCCGGCCAAGGAGAATGACAATTTAATATTTATTTTCTTCTGTGGAATGATCAGCGTTTCGGGAATGACGCTTCCAGGTTTATCTGGTTCCTTTATTCTTATTTTACTAGGCAATTATGTCTTGCTCTTAGTAGATTCTGTTAACGCACTCTACGATACATTTTCAGAAATTTTTCAAGGAGATTTTAGTTTCACTCAAAATGATGAACGACTTGGCACTTTAAAAATTTTGACGGTATTTACACTTGGTTCTGCAACTGGCTTAGTAACCTTATCACATTTATTAAGTTACGTTTTAAAACATTATAAAAATAGTACTACAGCGGTAATTCTTGGTTTTATTACGGGTTCTCTGGGCGTTGTTTGGCCCTGGAAGCAGACTATTTTTAAAACAGATCCTACAGGAAATCTATTATTAGATTCCAACGGGAATGGCATTATTATGAATTATAAGCGGTATTTACCAGATTTTGGTTATGCAGAAACTTGGTGGGCCATAGCCTCCATTATTTTAGGAATTACTATTTTACTTGGATTGGATTGGTATGGAAAAAATAGAAAGCTCAGCTAATAGGTATGGATTGATAGGAAAGGATATAGCTTACTCCTTTTCTAAAGGGTATTTTAGTGAGAAATTTTCTAAGCTAGAATTAGGCGATTACTCCTATGAAAATTTTGATTTGCAAACAATAGAAGAGTTTGATGCGCTCCTGCATAACAATCCGAATTTAAAAGGATTAAATGTAACCATACCCTATAAAGAGAAAGTACAAACCTATCTCAGTGCCATTGATGATGTTGCAGCTCAAATAGGTGCCGTAAATACAATTAAGTTCACAAAGAAAGGTCTTGTAGGTTATAATACAGATATCTATGGATTTCAAAAGTCTATTGAACCCTTTTTAGAAAAGCAGCATCAAAAAGCATTGATTTTAGGAACGGGCGGGGCATCTAAAGCAATTGCCTTTGTCTTGGAATCTTTGCAAATACCATATGTATTTGTTTCAAGGAAACCTCAAGAAAAGCAGTTGCACTATGAAGATTTGACAAAAGATATCCTTAAGGAACATCAAGTTATTGTGAATTGCACTCCCTTAGGAACCCATCCCAATATAGATGAAAAACCAAAAATTCCCTACCAGCATATAAATTCCCAACACATGCTCTTTGATTTAATCTACAACCCAGAAAAAACAACTTTTCTAAAAGAAGGAGAACTACAGGGAGCTACTATTTGTAATGGTTTAAGAATGCTAGAATTACAAGCGGAGAAGGCATGGGAAATATGGAACAATGAGTAGATTTAGATAACAAATAACCCAATTACAACTCTTTTATATTTGGAGAACCGATGTCTTTTAAATGGATATAGATTGGATTTGCAAAAAAGAAGTTTCATTCACTTTGGTTTTAGCCCTTGTTGTTAGTATATTAGGATAGAAATCCAAAGAAAAATCTCTAAAATACTGAAGATGTTGGAAGATAAAGACGAGCAACTACAAGAAAACGTAGGGGATACTAAAGAATCAGAAACTACCGAAACAGAAATTGATTCGGAGAAAACCACTGAACTAGAACCAGAAAGCACGGAAGAAGCTAAAGAAACTGCTGTAACTCCTGAGGCAGAGACGCCCTCTGAAACAGAGGCTGTTACTGCCGAAAAAGAAACTCCAGAGACGGAAGTGTCTCATGCAAAGGAAGAAACTACGGAAACCACATCAGAAGCTGTAGATGGTGCTGTGCATGATGAAATTGATGAATCTAATGCCGAAGATGCCGAAGACACAGACAATCATCATAGACATCAAATCCCTGTCCTAGATTACCATGCCATGTCCATGGAGAATTTGGTAGGGGAATTACAAAAGCTTGTACGAAATGAAAAAGTACAAGCAATTAAAAAGCATGTAGATGACATTAAATCTGAGTTTGATTTAAAGTTTCAAGATTTTTTAGAGCATAAAAAGGAAGAATTTGTTAGTAATGGAGGGAATGAAATTGATTTTCGATATAATTCAGTCACTAAAAGACAATTCAATGAAGTCTTCTCAGAATATAGAGAAAAGCGAGATCAGTATTATAAAAGTCTAGAGCAAAACCTTAAAGTCAATCTTACAAAACGATTAGAAATCATTAATGAATTAAAAGGATTGGTTAATGTAGAAGAAGATATCAATACCACTTATAAAAATTTTAAAAACCTGCAAGAGCAATGGCGTAATGCTGGACCCATTCCTAGAGTAAATTATAATGATGTATGGAGAACCTATCATCATCATATTGAGATTTTTTATGACTTCTTACACCTCAATAGAGAATTAAGAGATCTTGATTTTAAGCATAATTTAGAGGAAAAAATTAAGATTATTGAGCGTGCAGAGGCATTAGCAGAGGAAACTGATCTAAATAAAGCATTTCGGGAATTGCAGACCTTGCATAAAATATGGAAAGAGGATATTGGTCCTGTAGGAAAAGATCATAGGGAAGCTATTTGGGAGCGTTTCAGCAATGCAACGAAAGCGATGCATCAAAAACGGCAAGAGCATTACAAAGAACTTGATCAGGTTTATGAAAAAAATCTAGAGAAGAAGAATGAAATTATAGCTGCTATTCAAGTCATAAATAGCGATGTTGCAAATAATCATAGAGCTCTTCAGCAGCAAATCAAGGAAATTGAAGCATTAAGAGAATCCTTTTTTAAAGCAGGGAAAGTACCTCAAAAAGCAAATGAAAAAACTTGGGCTAGCTTCAAAGAAGCGGTAAGAGGATTTAACCGCAATAAAAATGCCTATTACAAAGATTTAAAAAAGGGGCAGCAAGACAATCTAGATAAGAAACGTGCCCTCTTAAATCTAGCCATTTCCTTAAAGGACTCAGAAGATTGGGATACTACAACCCCAGAAATGAAACGCATACAAAACGAGTGGAAATCAATAGGACATGTCCCTAGAAAATACTCGGATAAAATTTGGAGCGAATTTAAAGCCGCTTGCAACCACTATTTTGATCGATTACACTCCTTAAAAAATGCAGCAAATAAAGAAGAATATGCCAATTTTGAAAAGAAAAACGCTTGTTTAGATAATTTAAAGAAGTTTCAATTAACGGGAGAACAACAAAAAGATGTCGCTAGCATCAAAGAATTTATTTCGGAATGGAAACAGATTGGAAGAGTTCCCTTTAATAAGAAACATATCAATACCAAGTTCAATAAAATCCTGGATGCATTATTCAAAAAATTGAATATTAGTAGGCAAGAATCAGAGCTGCTAAAATATGGTGATAAGATTCAATCCTTGGCAAAAGCAGATAATGAACGTGCTATCTCTAACGAACGAACGTTTATTCGAAGAAAAATACAAGAAAGTAAAAATGAGATTCGTCAGTTAGAAAACAATCTTCAATTTTTCTCAAATGCATCTGAAGACAATCCATTGGTAAAAGAAGTAATTAAAAATATAGACAACCATAAGGATGCGCTTGCCACATGGACCGCAAAGCTAAAGAAGTTAAATATTATGGAGAACGATCTTTATAGAGAAGCTGAAAATAAAGAGGTTAGTTCCAATGAAGAAGAAGAATAGAAATTCTTTATACCTCAACAATCCACCTTCATACAGTTTTAACGAAATGCAGTCATAGTGCTTTATATTAATTTTGACCACAGCTACGATTTATAGCGATTCCGAAGAATGAAGGAAGAACAGAGTATAAGGATTAACAAGTATTTAAGCGAAGTAGGATATTGCTCTCGAAGAGCGGCCGATAAGCTGATAGAGGAAGGACGTGTTACTATTAATGGAAAAGTACCAGAGAAAGGTACGAAAATCACTCCAGGAGATGAAGTTAGAGTGGATGGGGAGCAAATAACAAAACCCGAAAAAAAATCCGTCTATTTGGCCTTTAACAAACCTATTGGCATTGTGTGCACTACAGACACGAAAGTAGAAAAAAACAATATCATTGATTTCATCAACTACCCAGAACGTATTTTTCCTATTGGAAGGCTAGATAAACCAAGTGAGGGTCTTATTTTTTTAACAAATGATGGAGACATTGTCAATAAAATATTGAGAGCAAGAAATCAGCATGAAAAGGAGTATATCGTTACAGTGAATAAACCCATTAGTTCTGAATTTATTCAAAAAATGGGAAATGGAGTTCCTATTTTAGATACGATCACAAGGAAATGTAAAGTAACTCAACTAAGCAAGTACCAATTCAAAATTGTTCTCACACAGGGACTCAATCGTCAAATACGAAGAATGAGCGAATATTTGGGTTACCGGGTTACCAAATTAAAACGTATTCGGATTATGAATATTGATCTTGATATTCCAGTTGGAAAATGGCGTGACCTTACCCCATCTGAATTAATAGAAATTAATAGACTCGTAGCACGCTCTTCCAAAACCCATGATTTTTAAAACTTGGAAGAATTATAGCTATTAGTGTAAATGCCTACACAAAGAGACATATAAAACAAGGGGTAACTTATCTTTGATATATATAGTGTTTAGGTATGGATCCAATAATTATTCTGTTTCTATTTTTTTCACTTTTAGGCGTACTTTTAGCTTTTCTTTTTTTCTTTAAAAAAAAGGGGAATCGTTTGGCTAATACCCTCTTGGGAATTTACACCTTCCTATTCGCTGCAGAATTATTGAACAATTCCCTGCGTTGGTCAGGTGAGATTAAAACAGCTACGTTTGTACATTTTAATCTTATACACTTTACTGGCTGGCTCATATACGGTCCGTTGGTTTTTATATATGTACGTTCCGTTGTTAAGGAGCGAGGATTGAAATTAACCGATCTTTTATTTTTAATACCCCCTTTCCTACTATTTGTTCTATTATTTCCTTTTTACCGCCTACCCACTGCGAAAAAACTAGCGGTAGTTCAAAACAATACGATCTTTGAGTATGCCACCTTCCCATATGGAAGTATTTGGATCATTATACTCATTATGCTATTTTATGCATTCTACACGTATTTTACTTTTTGGAAAGATAGGCGTATTGGTGTGCGTGAAAATGTATGGTTAAAATGGTTTGTTGGCTGCTACTTAGCCTATGTTTTGTTATTTGCTAGCTATATATTTCTAACATGGTTTCGATTTATGGACCCCAAATACGATTATTTTGTAGATGTGGTTATTGTTCTTTTCATTGGTTTATTAGCATTTTTTGGATTTGTACAGCCTGAAGTTTTTGAAGGCAAAACTTTAAAGGATGTGATTCCCTTTGTTAAGTATCGAAAAACAGGTTTATCTAAAGCGCTTTCCAAAGAAATGAAGGAAAAATTACTAACCATTATGGTAGAACAAAAGCCATATTTGAATAATGAACTTAGACTAAATGATCTTTCAGAATCACTAAATCTATCTAGAAATCATACCTCACAGATTATCAATGAACATTTCAATTGTTCTTTTTTCGATTTTATTAATCAATATCGTGTAGCAGAAGCAAAAACTTTGCTTTTAGACAGCACAGAAAATGGTAGTACCATTACTCAAATAGCATATGATGTGGGATTCAATAATAGGGCCTCCTTCTATAAGGCTTTCAAAAAATTTACTGATCGTAGCCCTAGTGATCATATCAAGCAAATAAAAGCCTCCTAGCACTACGCTAAAATTGTAAAGGTTTATAAGGAGAGACATCTTCTCTAGAATTTACAGCTACATTTACTTTATTAAGAACTAAACTCCCTTTAATTATTAATGAAACCATTACAATCCAATAGTAAACGCTTTTTCCTTTGGGTAATTATCTCGCTTATGGCGGGGTGTACGAATCAAAAAGAGATCGCAGAGCAAATAGAAAGTCTATTGTTAGAAGGACCTATGGCCATTGGCTGTCCAAATACCAAGTACAATGCATGGGAAACTTCTGAATACATACTTCCTTATCCGGTGGGGAAAACATATACTGTGAACCTTGCGCATTGTGGAGGGTCGTACCATAGCGAAGGGATGCCAGACCAATATGCCATTGATTTTGACATGCTCATTGGAGAACAAGTGACTGCAGCCAGAAGTGGAACGGTAATCTATGTGGAAGAATCTGGAACCGATGGCGGATTCCCAAACAATCTTGTTGGTATTGAACATAGTGATGGAACCATTGCTTATTATATGCACCTCACCAAGGGAGGTGCCTTAGTAGAAGTGGGTTTTTCTGTAGCACAAGGAGATATTATAGGTCTCAGTGGAAATACTGGACTAGCCGGGTATGCACATTTACATTTTGTAGTTACAGAGCCTCCTGGCACATGGCCCTATGTTTCCATTCCCACTACTTTTAGGAATACTTTATCCAATGAGAGAAGCTTGGCATTTGGAATTAAATACACAGCCTATCCTTTTGAATAAAAAAACACGGTTTTCTTTGTAAAAAACAATAAAAAAGAACGACCAAGACATATCATTTAACTCAATTATATTAGATAAGATTAACGAAATAAGAACCTTATTTGATTAAAAATCATTAACTTAGAAAAGAACTTTGGTTTACCAAAGTATCAATTAAAAAACATCCAATCATGATTCAATATTCCATACGTCGCTTCGCAAAAAATTTAATACCCCTTTTGGGAATACTTTTATTTACGGCTTTTCCAAGTTCGGTAAATGCAGCACCATTACTTCAAGATGGCACAACACAAACAACACAGGGTTCTAATCAATACCGAGGAGAGGTTATGGATAGCAAAACCAAGAAACCCCTAGTTTTTGCAACCTTATCCTTAGAGGGTACCAATATTAGTACAGTCACAAACACAGAAGGTGAATTTTTACTTAAAATTCCTAAATCCATACAAGAAGGTAATGTGATGATTTCCTTTTTAGGTTACAAAACAAAACTGGTAGCATTGAATCAATTAAAAGAAGAAAACAATAAAATTGCTTTAGAGATTTCAGTGACAGAATTATCAGAAGTTAATATTAGTGTTCCTCAGAATGCAGAAGAGTTGGTACGAGAGACATTAAATAGAAGAGGTGAAAATTACTTTAATGACCCTACTGTAATGACGGCCTTCTACAGAGAAACTATTAAAAAAAGAAAACGGAATGTATCACTTTCCGAAGCTGTGGTGAATATTTACAAAACACCGTACGATTCCAAAAAGAGAGATGCTGTTAAATTATACAAAGCAAGAAAAAGTACTGATTACAGAAAATTAGATACAGTGGCATTGAAACTTCAAGGAGGGCCCTTCAATGCCCTGTTTGTAGATATAATGAAATACCCAGAATATATTTTCGCTACGGAGTATATATCTGATTATGTCTTTAGTTTTGCAAGATCTACGCGTATCAATGATCGTCTTATTTATGTTGTAAATTTTGAACAACGAGCAGATATAGAAGATCCGCTGTATAAAGGAAAACTATATATTGATGCAGAAAATAAAATTCTTACTAGTGCTATTTATTCTTTAAACATTATTGATAGAGAGAAAGCAAGTAGGCTATTTGTTCGAAGAAAACCTAAGAATGCATCCGTGTATCCAACAGAGGTAGCGTATAGAGTGGACTACAGAGAGAAAAATGGCAGATGGTATTACGGTTACAGTAACGTTCTTTTAGAATTTAAGGTAAACTGGGATAAGAAACTCTTTAATTCTATCTACAGCATGACCTGTGAAATGGCTGTGACGGATTGGGAAAAGAACATAGAAGACGATACACCGAAATTTAGAGATCGACTAAAATCATCTATTATTCTAAGTGATGAAGCTATTGGTTTTTCAGATCCTGATTTTTGGGGTGAGTATAATATTATAGAACCAGAAAAATCAATAGAATCAGCCATAAAGAAAATTCAGCGGCAACTAAAACGTTCTAAGTCAGCAGGGAATGGCACTTCTATTCCTTAATAGAAAACAATACCATTGTATGATAAAACTGGTCTTTTAAAGACCAGTTTTTTTTATTTCACGGCTTCACTATCTCTTTGTTTTTTTGATTAACTTGAAGTGTTTATTTAAAAATGCTTCCATGCTACACCGCAGAAAATTCATTGGAACAGCACTTGGTGCAACCTTAGCTAGTATGCTTCCAATGGCATCAAAAGGGCAAAAAATGGTCACTTCAAGTACCAATATCATAAGGCCAAAACGTTTAAAAAAAGGAGATACCATAGGATTAGTTGCGCCAGGTTATGCCATTACCGAAGAAATTCTGGAAGAGGCAAAAACCACATTAAAAAGCATGGGGTTTGTACCCTATCATACTAATCGAATTCTATGGAGACATGGATATTTTAGTAATACGGATATAGAGCGTGCTCGGGATTTTAATGAGCTCATCTTAAATCCTGAAATAGATGGTATTTTATGTGCTCGAGGAGGTTATGGTTGTACACGAATTATGGATCTTATCGATTATAAAGCTATCAAGCAGCATCCAAAGGCAGTAATCGGTTTTAGCGATATTACTGCCCTCTTGAATGGTATTCATCAAGAAACAGGACTCATCACTTTTCATGGGCCAGTTGGTAGTACCATAAATAATGCCTTCAGTACTGATCAATTCCAGAGAATCTTAATGCATCCTTCTAAAAATTTAATGCTAAAAAATGCGGACATCACTACTATTCCTCAAAATGAGAATCCTGAATATGAGCGCTATACCATCACTGCTGGAAGTGCTAAGGGTGTCTTAGTAGGAGGAAGCCTAACGCTAATTAACGCGCTCATTGGCACTCCACATGAGATTGATTTTACGGATACTATTGTCTGTATTGAAGATGTAGAAGAGGCGCCATATCGCATAGATAGAATGCTTACGCAACTCATAGCTGGCACCACTTTTTCAAAAGCCGCTGGTATTGTTTTTGGAGTATGTGCTGGGTGCAATAGTTCTACTAACCCAAATTCTTTCACCTTAAAAGAAGTCATCTTAGACAGAATTAGTCCTTTAAAAATCCCGGCAATCTATGGAATGAGTTTTGGGCATATAGATCAAAATTTTACATTCCCAATTGGTATAAAAGCACATTTAGACGCTAATCAGATGAGTCTGCAATTAGTCCAAAACCCCGTATTATAAGGTATTTAAAGTTCCCTCCCATTTTTCAGGGTGTCTCATTTCACTATTTATAGCATGGTACAACTTTACAGCTTCCCTTAGTTTTGAATCAAACAAGTAGAATGTCCATGGATCAAAAATAAAATAAGATGAAATCCGTTTAAAATAAACTCCTTAAAAACGCATAAATCAATGAACAACGTACTACCACATTTTAAAAGACCTTTAAAAAGTAATAATGAACCCAAAACCGTTGTTAGTTATTGGGACAAGGCAATGGACGCCTATGATGCCAAAAACTACAAGACTGCTTTATTGGAAACCTTGAATTATATGAATCCCGAATTACTAAATAATCGGGATATACATTCAGACTTGAATATTGTGCAAGGACAAGGTTCTGCAGAAATCCGAATCCATATTTCTTCAGATACTTTCTCCATACAAGCTCCTTTCTTAAAAGTAACCGAAAGTGCTAATAAAGTAGCCCTGTTTCGAAAAATTGCAGAGGTAAATTTTGCACCATTGACTTTAGCTCAAATTCATTTAAAGGAAGATACGCTATGGTTTGGGGTAGAAATGCCCATCTCTCAATGCCAACCTTATAAGGTATATGATGCATTAAGGGAGGTATGTGTTTATGCAGATGATTATGATGATGAATTTGTTGAGAAGTACAAAGCAGATTTTTACCAAGAACCAAAAATATCCCCGCTTACTTTAGACGAAAAAGAAACGGTTTGGCACCAGATCAATGGCATTCTGACCGACTATAAAAATTACAGTCAATTTTTTAAGGAAAAAAGATGGGATGCATTTCAATGGGATATTATATTCATCTCCATCCTAAAGATTGTAAACATGCCTTATGTACATGGAACTTTAAGAACCAAATTACAAGAATACGTGAATAATATGTATAACGGTAGTATTGATTTTAACCACCGTATAGATAAGGGCACTAACTTTATGCAAAAGCTTTGTGCTATGTCGCAAAAGGAAATTATGAGCGATGTGTATCATGCGCAAGCAGTAATTTCATTAAAATGGCGTAGTTCTATTAAAATAGTTCAGGATGAGGCTAAAAAAATGGAGCGTTTTGTAAATAAGTATGTAAATGATAGTGACAATTTTTCTTTATGCTATTATTTACAATATTCTTTCTTACATCTCTTGTATAATTTTAATGTAGAAGACATACACAAAGAAGCCATTTATGATGTATTGGAAAAGGTATCTGGACTAGAACCAAGTGCGGCTTCAAAGCACTTGTTAAATACCTACTATGGTTTTTTAGATGGGAATACCAAGGTAGCTTCAGCTGCTAAAGGCTCATCAAAAGGATTTTTCTCTAAACTTTTCGGATAATATTTAAGCAAAAAACAACATGGAAAATATACAAAAATCAGTTTATAAAATTATAACAGCGTCCGGAACAGGGAGCGGTTTTACAGTAGCCGGACATGATCATATTATTACAAATTATCATGTGGTAAAAGGAGAAAAAGTAGTTGCGGTAGAAGACCATAAAAAAGATAGACATGTAGCATATGTAGTAATGGCCAACCCAGACGTAGATTTGGCAATCCTTCACATAGATGGATTTAAAAACACTGAAAATCAAATAAAACTAGATGAAAATATAGTAATCAATAATACCCAAAAGGTGTATATTAATGGATATCCCTTTGGAATGCCCTATACAATAACGGAGGGTATTGTTTCGTCTACAAGTCAACCCATGGGCAATAGACACTATATTCAAACAGATGCCGCTGTAAACCCTGGAAATTCTGGAGGTCCTATGTTAAACGAAGCTGGTGTTTTAGTGGGAGTTACCACGTCTAAATTCACAGATGCAGACAACGTAGGCTTTGGTATAAAGCATTTAGACCTTATTAAGGAGATTAGTGATTTTAATTATATTGACAATACTTTTAGAGTAAAATGTAATTCGTGTGATACGTATACTGATAAGGAAACTGAATTCTGTACGAACTGCGGAAATGACATGGACATTTCCTATTTTGAAGAGTTTGAAAAATCGCACTTTGCTAATTTTGTAGAAAACGCCTTGACCGAATTAGGGATGAATCCAGTTTTAGGCAGAGCGGGAAGAGATTTTTGGGAGTTTCATCAAGGAAGCGCACTCATAAGAATTTTTGTTTTTAAGAGGGATTATTTAATTGCCACCTCTCCTATGAACAGACTTCCAAAGCAAAACTTGCAAGAATTAATGCAGTATTTGCTCCAGGATAACGTTTCTCCCTACTATCTTGGGATACATGACAATAAAATCTTCCTGTCTTACCGAACACATTTATCAGACATCTTTACGGATTACGCAGATGGAATTAAAGAGAATATCAAAAATCTAGCGTTGAAAGCAGATGATTTAGACAATTTCTTTATGGACGAATATGGATGCGAAATGTCTATTGAGGCAAAAGATGCTTAGAAGATTTTATCTCTTAGAAGATTTTATCTTTAGATATACCACTGGTCATACTGTTTACAGTCTATGACCAGTTTTTTTTTAGTTTTTAATAGGACCATGTTAATTGGCAACTTCACTCATAAATTTAATTCGATACAAACGCAACTCTTCATCTTCATATTCACCATCAAACTCTTCCAAAGCCACATCGATTTTATCCGTTTCTGCTTCTAAAAAATAATCATGCAATTCTTCTTGCTGATCTTCATCTAAAATTTCATCGATCCAATAACCCACATTCAATTTGGTGCCACTAAATACAATCTGCTCCATTTCTTTTATTAAATCTGCCAATGCTAAACCTTTTGCATCGGCGATATCATCTAAGGGAAGTTTTCTATCTACATTTTGAATAACATATAATTTTAGGGCAGAATTAGCACCCGTACTTTTTACTACCAAATCATCTGGTCTAATGATTTCGTTTTCTTCTACATATTTAGAAATTAAACTTATAAACGGAGTTCCGTACTTTTTAGCCTTCCCATCCCCTACCCCATGAATATTAATCAATTCTGGCATGCTCATAGGATATTTAAGTGCCATATCTTCTAAAGAAGGATCTTGGAATACTACAAAAGGTGGTACTTCATGTTTTTGAGCCTCCTTTTTCCTTAAATCTTTTAAGAATTGTAAGAGTTTCTCATCGGCCACTCCACCACCAGTTTTAGCTGCGCTCACAATAGCATCATTATTAGCAGCACTGTATACATGATCTTGGGTCATCATAAACGACTCAGGCTTTTCTAAAAAAGCCTTCCCTTTAGGAGTCACATGTAAAATTCCATATTGTTCTATCTCTTTCTTAAGAAGTCCCGCAATCAATGTTTGTCTGATTAAGGCCATCCAAAAATGGCTGTCCTTATCTGACCCAATACCAAAGAAAGGTTTTGTATCTGTTTTATGAGACGATATAAGCGCATTTACCTTTCCTGTTAAAGCGTGAACAATCTCTTTGGATTTAAACTTCTCGCTCGTTCCTTGTACCACTTTTATCAGTTTAACAACCTCCTCTTCTGCCTCGTGCTTCTCTTTTGGATTACGCACATTATCATCCATATCTGCCCCCGCTCCATTTACCTCATCAAACTCCTCCCCAAAATAGTGCAGAATAAATTTTCTTCTTGAAATAGAAGTTTCGGCATAAGCCACAATTTCTTGAAGTAATGCATTTCCTATTTCCTGCTCCGCTACGGGTTTACCAGACATAAATTTCTCGAGCTTCTCTATGTCCTTGTATGAATAAAAAGCAAGACAGTGCCCCTCTCCATCATCTCTACCAGCGCGTCCTGTTTCCTGATAATAACTTTCAATGCTTTTAGGAATATCATGATGAATTACGTAACGTACGTCTGGTTTGTCTATTCCCATGCCAAAGGCAATGGTTGCCACCACCACGTCTACATCTTCCATCAAAAACATATCCTGATACTTAGATCTGGTCTTTGCATCAAAACCCGCATGATAAGGAACCGCACTCACACCATTTACCTGTAATACTTGCGCCAACTCTTCTACTCGTTTTCTGCTTAAACAATAAATAATTCCTGATTTCTTAGAATTTTGCTTTACAAAACGAATAATATCAGCATCTACATTGGCCGTTTTGGGGCGTATTTCATAATACAAATTAGGCCTATTAAAAGAAGCCTTAAACACCTTGGCGTCTGAAATTCCCAAGTTTTTAATAATATCTTCTTGAACTTTAGGAGTTGCGGTGGCTGTAAGACCAATAATGGGAATATGATCGCCTAATCTGCCAATGATATTTCTTAGATTTCGGTATTCTGGTCTGAAATCGTGCCCCCATTCTGATATACAATGTGCCTCATCTACCGCAACAAAAGAGATTTTAACCCCTTGCAAGAATTCTACATATTCATCTTTTGTAAGAGACTCTGGCGCCACATACAATAGCTTGGTAACCCCATCTAGGATATCTTGTTTTACTTGTTTTACTTCGGTTTTGGTAAGGGACGAGTTTAAAACATGAGCTATACCATGCTCCGAAGAAATACCTCGAATGGCATCTACCTGATTTTTCATTAAAGCAATTAAAGGCGAAACTACAATAGCGGTACCCTCTTGCATTAAAGCTGGTAGTTGAAAACAAAGGGACTTTCCTCCTCCGGTAGGCATAATAACAAAAGTATGCTTGCCTTGAACAATGTTTTCAATAACTTTTTCCTGAAGTCCTTTAAACTTAGAAAAGCCAAAATACTTTTTTAACGAAGAATGTAAATCAATTTCATTCAAACCCATACTGCTAATGTCAATTTTACATAGGTTCCCTTAGACGTTGGGGGGAACGTTAAATTTCTTTAAGTTATAAATTTCTGTTCTAAAGTAAGAAAATCAGGTTAAAATTATTTTGTTGGAATTTTAAATATTCAGTAAAATAAGTTTATGTAATTTTGTATTCTTAAATATAAGACATTCTTTTAGGATTTCAATCACTTAATTCCAAAATCCGTTGAGTAAACCCGAAGCTATACTTGCCATAGCAAAAAAAACCATAGAGATGGAGAGCACTGCCATCCAAGATCTTGTGCCACTTTTAGATGAAGATTTTGTACAGACTGTGCAAAGTATATTGAATGCTAAAGGTAGAGTAGTTATTTCTGGGATAGGAAAAAGTGCCATCATTGCGTCTAAAATTGTCGCTACATTAAACTCAACAGGTACTCCAGCTATCTTTATGCATGCAGCAGATGCTATTCATGGAGATCTAGGCACCATACTAGAAGACGATGTTGTTATTTGTATTTCCAAAAGTGGAAATACTCCCGAAATAAAAATGTTGGTACCCCTTATTAAAAGAGGAAAGAATATCCTCATAGGAATGACCGGGGACTCCAATTCCTTTTTAGCAAAGCAAGCTCACTTCGTATTGAATACCTTTGTAGCAAAGGAAGCATGTCCAAATAATTTAGCTCCAACCACAAGTACTACTGCGCAATTGGTCATGGGAGATGCCTTGGCAGTTTGTCTTTTGGAGCTTAGAGGTTTTAGCAGTTCCGATTTTGCAAAATACCATCCGGGTGGTTCCTTAGGAAAACGGCTATACTTACGAGTAGAAGACATCGCCAATAATAATCTAAAACCGCAAGTAGACATTAGTGCAGATGTGCGCCAAGTCATCGTAGAAATTTCAGAAAAAATGTTGGGCGCAACGGCTGTCATTGAAAAAGAAATCATTGTAGGAATCATCACAGACGGTGATATTCGAAGAATGCTAAATAAGCACGACAATATCAGCGGATTAAAGGCAAGGGATATTATGAGTCCCCATCCGAAAACAATTAATACGGATGTACTAGCAGTAAAAGCATTGGAATTAATGCAAGACAAAGGTATTTCCCAATTGTTAGCGGTGGAGGGAACTACCTATAAGGGCGTGGTACATCTACATAACCTAATTAACGAAGGTATTTTATAATGGCAAAAGGAAAAGAACCCAATGAAATGTCCTTTCTAGATCATCTGGAAGAATTACGCTGGCATCTTATTCGTTCTACCATAGCGGTGGTAATAATAGGAATGGTAGCCTTTCTGATGAAAGATTTTATTTTTGGCACTATCATCTTTGGACCAAAAGAACCTGATTTTCCAACCTATGATATTTTTTGCAAATTATCTCAATTGTTGGGTTTTAGCGAGGCTTTTTGCAACTCAGAAGCTGTTTTTACAATTCAGAGTAGGCAAATGGCAGAACAATTTTCCATTCATATCTGGACTTCTATCTGGGCTGGTTTTATTGTTGGTTTTCCCTACATTTTATATGAAATGTGGAAATTTATATCTCCTGGTCTTTACGAAAAAGAGCGAAAAAGTTCCAAAGGATTTATTTTCATAGCCTCCTTATTATTCTTTTTAGGAGTCCTATTTGGCTACTATATTGTATCACCTCTTTCTATTAATTTCTTGGGGAGTTACTCTTTGGACGATTCCATTGTGAGAGAGTTTGATATTAGCTCTTATGTGGCAACTGTGAGGGCGTCTGTAATTGCTTGTGGACTCATTTTTGAATTACCCATCATTGTGTTTTTTCTAACAAAAGTAGGCTTAGTTACCCCTGAGATTCTTAGAAAATATCGAAAAATATCATTGGTTGTGGTATTGATATTATCTGCGATCATTACACCCCCAGATATTGCAAGTCAAATTGTAGTTGCTGTTCCAATTCTTATTTTATATCAAATCAGTATTTATATCTCTAAAATTGTGCTTAAAAGAGAAGCTAAAAAAGAAAAAAAGAATGCCAAATCCCGTTGAAGAATTTAATGCATATCGCGCTAAGATGAACGATAAGTTGTTAGCTGATAACAACAAAATTATTAAACGAATCTTTAATTTAGACACCAATGCCTTTACGGAGGGTGTTTTGGACAAAAAAACAAAGGAGTTATTAGGCTTGGTAGCTTCAACCGTTCTACGATGTGATGATTGCGTAAAATACCACCTAGAAAGCTCTTATGAGCAAGGTGTTTCAAAAGCCGAAGTAATGGAAACTCTAAGCATCGCTACTTTGGTAGGGGGCACCATTGTAATTCCTCATTTAAGAAGGGCTTATGAATATTGGGAGGTTCTGGAAGAGAATGAAGGTTAAACTTTTGACAATTCTTTCAAACAAATGTTAGAATGCATTAGATTTGAAAATAGGTAATACGTTCCTTAGCTGAATTAAACTAAATGAAACTTAGAGCAGAAAACATCATGAAATCCTATAGAGGACGTAAAGTGGTTAAAGGGATTTCCCTTGAAGTTGGCCAAGGAGAAATAGTGGGCCTTTTAGGTCCAAATGGTGCAGGGAAAACCACCTCCTTTTATATGATTGTTGGCCTTATTAAACCCAATGGTGGTAATATCTATTTGGATGACATGGAAATTACAAAATTTCCTATGTACAAAAGGGCCCAAAATGGCATAGGATACCTAGCGCAGGAAGCATCTGTATTTCGAAAGCTCAGTGTAGAGAAAAACATTTTAAGTGTATTACAGCTCACCAAACTAAGCAAGAAAGAGCAAGAAATGAAAATGGAGTCCCTACTAGAAGAGTTTGGTTTGGGGCATATTCGTAAAAATAGAGGAGACTTACTTTCTGGTGGCGAAAGAAGAAGAACAGAGATTGCGCGTGCCCTTGCTACTGATCCTAAATTTATCTTATTGGATGAACCCTTTGCAGGAGTAGATCCGGTTGCCGTGGAAGACATTCAGCGGATTGTGGCGCAATTAAAAAATAAAAATATAGGTATTCTTATTACCGATCATAATGTACAAGAGACACTTGCCATTACGGAACGTTCTTATTTAATGTTCGAAGGCGGTATTCTAAAATCGGGGATTCCAGAAGATTTAGCAGAAGATGAAATGGTGCGAAAAGTATATCTAGGTCAGAATTTTGAATTGCGAAAAAAGAAATTAGATTTCTAACTTTTTCATATTACAAGGGCAACCAAAGTACCATGGCTATCTGCGCCAAAAAGTATAGTAGAAAGGGAATCACCAAAAAACCCATTACATCTCTTGCCTGCAACTTAATTCCTTTCGCCATAATTGGCAAAAGCAAGAGCAAGTAAAATGGCTGTAATAAGTTAGTAAGAGCTTCTCCATAAGCAATAGAAAGAGATGCTCTCGATGTCATTTCCTTGAGTTTTATAGCGGATACATCTCCCCCA
This sequence comes from uncultured Flavobacteriaceae bacterium, assembly GCA_947500575.1. Taxonomy (GTDB): domain Bacteria; phylum Bacteroidota; class Bacteroidia; order Flavobacteriales; family Flavobacteriaceae; genus CANMSI01. The sequence continues at coordinate 301,424 of CANMSI010000001.1, forward strand.
ATAGTATGTACGGCTTCTATCACACTGGGACCAATCACGGCATACTCTCCTCCACCAGAAGGAATGGCAAAATTTACGACTCCTCCCAATAAATAAGCAAAAAAAGGATAGGTTTCTTCCGTAGCTACGGAAGCAATTAACTTTCCTAGCTCCGCTCCTAGTCCTGTAAATTGGATTATTCCCATAATACCCGCATAGAAAGGGAACTGAAATAGAATAGCAGAAATATTGCTGCTAGCACGTTTCATAGAGATACCATACCTCATGGGAGTTTTATGCATTAAAAGCCCCATCATCACAAAAACAAAAATCATGATGTTTAAGTTTAAATCAAACCCTTTTGTATCAAAATGATGTACAATATAAACAACCCCCATAAGTGCCACTGTATATTGCAGGATCATACTATTATTTAACCGATCCGAAACTGCTTTAAAGGGAAGTTTAAAGCTATTGGCCTCCTCTGAAATTGTCATCGTTTCAGATCTATCGTCAGATGCTAGTAAATCATTTATCTCTTTGCCTATTGTTTTCTTAGGCACTAGCAAAAGCATTAAAAGTGGTCCTAATACTACCATTAAAACAATCATCCCAATATTTAAAACAGAACCCAAGGTATACGAAGTAGCAATCGTATCGGGTACCATACCAGCTTTTATCATATAATTGTCTTCCGTATTTAATAACAGTGGAATAGAACTAGATAAACCAGTTACCCAACCAATCATTGAAAAGTAAACGCATGCTATTAAATAGGGGTAGTGAATCCCTTTTACACGTAATGCTAATTCCCTAGCTAAAACCGCAGTAATTACTATCCAGCCCCAACTCACCATGGACAGAAAAAAACCAATCAAAACTACGAAATAGTATACCTGTTTTGGGGTCTTTATATAGCTAGTGAGGTAATCAATTGCCTTTTTTACAGAAGACGATAAGGCAATACTATACCCTGTTATAATTAGCAGCACCATTTGCATTCCAAATTCTAATAGTGTCCAAAAACCGTCATACCATGACTGAATAATCTTTAAAGGGGAAGAGCCGATCCAGAAAAAAGAGATGATAGCAGTAATCAAAGTTAATACCAATGCAAAAACAAAAGCATCAGGCATATTCTTTCTAAAAACATCTGTAAATTTCTCTCCTAGTTTTGAAATCATACAACCGTGTTTTCTTTATTTCGAAATGCTATTATTCAATAGTTTTAGTACTTAGAGAAGTAATTAGTGAGCTTCCGATATAAAAAACAATAATACATGGAACTGCCAGAAACTTAATGGTTACCAATAAAACAAAGCTGATTATAATAAATAGGTATCGTAAAGCATTGTCTTTAAATGTCCAATTCTTAAACTTCAGTGCAAATAGTCTTATTTTAGAATTTAGGAGAAAAGCACTTACAAAAGTAAGGGCTATTAAGAACCACTGATTCAAAATTAATGCACTTAAAACAGCACTTTCTTGGTACATTAAAATAAGTGGTAACGATAAAATTAATAGCGCATTTGCAGGGGTTGGAAGACCTATAAAAGAGCTCGTTTGATTTTCATCAATATTAAACTTGGCTAAACGATACGCTGAGGCTAAGGTTATGACAAAACCAATAAAAGGAAGCGGACTCATTTTAAGAGCAGCCCAAAAGCTATCATCTACTGAGGTTGTTGGCACTTCAATATTCCAACCTCCAGCCATTGACATTCCAATGAGTTGAAACATCACTATTCCAGGAACTAAACCACTGGTAATCATATCTGCAAGAGAATCTAATTGCACTCCTAATGCACTTTGCACCTTTAAAACGCGAGCAGCTAGGCCATCAAAAAAATCAAAAATAATCCCTAGAAAAACAAAGAATGCCGCTAACTCCAATTGGTTAAGTACTGCAAATACCGCTGCAATACAGCCACAGAGTACGTTTAATAAAGTAATAGCATTGGGAATATAGGAACGCATAGTGGTGGTTTTTGTAAAAATAATACATTTTTTCAGGAAACGATCTTGGTACATATTTTATTCAGATATTTGTCTTTCCAAGCTTTGTAACTAAAACTGAACAGTAACACATACATGTTTTTAAAAAAATTCCTTTTTCTTGTATTCTTTGGAATGGTATCTTCCAGTTTTTCTCAAGAAATTACCCTAACGTCCAAAGCGCAGGTAAGCGTTCTTACTTGTGGGGCTGGCAGTGATTTATATACTACATTTGGACATACCGCATTTAGGATCCAGGATTTAAGTCTTGGTATAGATCATGTGTTCAATTATGGGACTTTCAATTTTAATCCTCCAGGTTTTTATGTAGATTTTGCAAAAGGAAAGTTGATTTATAAATTAAGTGGTCAAAAACTTCCTAATTTCTTATATACCTATCAACTGGAAAATAGATGGGTAAAAGAACAGATTTTAGCACTCAGCTTAGCAGAAAAACAAAAATTATTTGAATACTTACAGCATAATAATCTTCCACAAAATAAGGATTATGCCTATGATTTCTTTTATGATAATTGCGCTACCAAAATAAGAGATGTATTAAAAGAAGTTTTAGGCAAAGAACTAGTGTTCCATGAAGATTATTTGGATGAGCAATTTACTTTTCGGGAACTTATTCACCAAAATTTACATCCTAATTCTTGGTCGGCATTTGGCATTGATCTAGCACTGGGTTCGGTCATTGATAAGACAGCCAGTGTAGAAGACCATATGTTTTTACCCAATTATGTGAACGAACAATTAATGCATACAACGCTTAAAACAAAACCATTAATTGAAAGAGAACGAACTATTTTAGATATCAAAAGACCAACTGCTCCTCCCTACTTTTTATCCTCCCCTCTTTTTTGGTTTATACTTCTATTACTGTTTGTTCTGATCATTACCATTATTGATTTCAAAAATGAAGTCCGTAGTCGTTGGCTCGATTTTTTCTTGTTCTTCACAACAGGTCTCATTGGGTTTGTACTCATTTTTTTATGGTTTTTTACAAATCATACGGCTACCGCAGGAAATTTTAATATCCTATGGGCTTTTCCGCCTAATTTGATTATTAGTTTCTATATGATACGTTCAACACCCCTTCCAGAATGGATATATAATTACTTTCCTATTGCTTTAGGATTAATGATGATTACATTATTACTCTGGATTACTGAAATACAAGTTTTTTCTCCAGTACTTCTTCCCTTACTTGTGGCACTTGGACTCCGCTATTTATTTCTCTTTAAAAAACATCAGGGGCTATTTAGTTTACGACGCTTCTTAAAAAAATATAACACTCAACAAACCTAGCCATGAATTTAGTGACCGTCGAATCCATTGCTAAGTCCTTTGGGGAACTATCCTTATTTTCTAATATTTCTTTTGGAATAAATGCTGGCCAGAAAATAGCATTGGTAGCAAAAAATGGTACCGGAAAAACTTCCATTCTAAATATTTTATCTAAATCGGAACCGCCAGATGCTGGTCAAGTAAATTATAGAAAAGGAATTCGGGTATCTTTTTTATCACAAGATCCAGTTTTAGACTCGGAACTCACCATTGAACAAACCATTTTTGCTTCGGATAACGAAGTATTACAGGTACTTACCAACTACGAAAAAGCACTTGCTCATCCTGAAAATGAAGAGGCATACCAAAAGGCATTTGAAGCGATGGAGCGATTTAATGCATGGGATTTTGAAACGCAGTACAAGCAAATTTTATTTCAACTAAAACTGGACGACTTAAACTTGAAAGTAGGTTCCTTATCTGGAGGGCAGAAAAAACGTTTGGCCCTAGCGAATGCCCTAATTAACAAACCCGACCTTTTAATTCTTGATGAACCAACCAACCACTTAGATTTAGAAATGATAGAGTGGTTAGAGAAATACTTTACCAAAGAGAATTTAACCCTATTTATGGTGACGCATGACCGGTATTTCCTAGAACGAGTTTGTAATGAGATTATAGAGTTAGAGCAAGGTAATCTTTATGGATACAAGGGAAACTATTCATATTACCTCGAAAAAAAAGAAGCCCGTATAGAACAAGAGTCTGTAGAGCTCCATAAGTCTAAAATACTATATAAAAAGGAGCTCAGCTGGATGCGAAGGCAACCAAAAGCGCGCACAACCAAATCAAAATCTAGAATAGATGATTTTCATGAAATTAAAGAAAGAGCGCATAAGCGTAGAAATGAGCATCAGATACAGCTAGAAATCAATATGGAACGCTTGGGGAATAAAATTCTTGAACTTCATAAAATCTCAAAAAAATATACTGATAAGGTAATCCTAGATAAATTTGAATACAACTTCTTAAGGGGAGAACGAATTGGAATTATTGGAAAAAATGGTACTGGTAAATCTACATTTCTTAACATTCTATCTGGGAAGGATGATGCAGATAGCGGAAAAGTTGTTGTAGGAGATACTGTAAAGTTTGGGTATTATACCCAAAAAGGAATACTTATAAAAGAAGGGCAAAAAGTAATTGATGTAATCAGAGAATTTGGGGACTATATACCATTAAAAAAGGGAAAACAAATCTCTGCCCAGCAACTACTGGAACGTTTTCTATTTGATCGAAAAAAACAATACGATTTTGTAGAAAAATTAAGTGGTGGGGAACGCAAACGCCTCTATTTGTGTACCGTGCTCATACAGAACCCCAACTTTCTTATATTGGATGAACCTACCAATGACTTAGATATAGTTACCCTAAATGTTCTAGAGAGTTTTTTACTCGATTTTCCTGGCTGTCTTCTTGTAGTATCGCATGATCGGTATTTTATGGATAAAATTGTAGATCATCTTTTTGTTTTCAAAGGAAATGGGATTGTGGAAGATTTCCCAGGAAATTATTCTGATTTTAGAAGTTATAACAGCCAAAAACTGGAAGAGAGCAAACAATTGAAAGAAGAGGAGGCAGTGAAATCAGAAAAAAAGGCCTGGAAAAAAGAAGATACAGCTAAGAAATTGTCCTATTCGGAACAGCAAGAGTATAAAAAACTTGAAAAGGATATTTCAAAATTAGAAAGCAAAAAAGAGGAATTACAATTACAATTTTCAGAGGGTACTTTGTCTGGTGAAGAAATTGATCAGCTTGCCATTAGTTTGAAGGAGACCATTGATAGTATCAATGAAAAAACGGATCGTTGGTTCGAACTTTCTGCTATAACGGAAAGCTAGTAATCGCTTCGTATTTTAAGAAAGGAACTTATGATGTTTTATCGCTTTTTTGCATATATCCGCTTTTTAGGAACATCTACAAATCAGCATGGTGTGCATTCGCCCTTTATTTATAAATACGTTACCCAATGTCTCTATTCTAGATGGGATAAAACCGCTTCAAAAACATTCACTGTTCTTTTGAAAAGTATTTCATACTTTAAACCAGCTCATATTTTTATTGATACAAGTGCAACAGACGTATTAAAGGAAGTTGCAATGCAACATCCCACCATTCAGGTCGGAAAGTCTCCGTACGATTTGGTGTATTTTTCAAATCTAGAAAATTCGCTTTTGCATGAGCTTGTTCATGGACCTCATATACATAATGACACCATGATCTTAATACATGGTTTGTATAACAGTAAAGCATCTGCTGTCTTATGGAAAAAAATTAAAGACTGGGATAAGGTCACAGTAAGTGTTGATCTATTCTATTGCGGTGTTATTTTTGTGCGAAGAGATCAGGTAAAAGAACATTTTAAAATTCGGATTTAAACCACTAATTTTAAATAGAAATCAAAGAAAGATGGATTATATTCTTTATTACTTGCTTGGAGCGGCATTGTTGATCTTTTTAGGAATGCAGATCGTCATCAGAAAAAAGAAAAACCAGAGAAAGTCAAGAGATTTTATGGACGGTTATAAACGAAAAGATAAGCAAGATTAAAAAGTATGAAAATATATACGAAAACAGGAGATAAGGGAACTACTGCCCTATTTGGAGGCACCCGAGTTTCTAAGCATCATATTCGTATTGATAGCTATGGCACTGTAGACGAATTAAATTCGTGGCTTGGGCTTATTAGAGATCAAGAAATGGATGCTGCCGCCCAAGAGGTACTAACACTGATTCAGGAAAAACTATTTACTGTTGGAGCTGTTTTGGCTACAGATCCTAAGAAAGCAGTGCTAAAAAACGGAAAAGAACGCCTAAATATTTCTAAAATAGCCTCAGCAGATATCGATTTTTTGGAACAAAAGATGGATGAAATGAATGAGGTATTGCCTCCTATGACACATTTTATTCTTCCCGGTGGGCACACCACCGTGTCATACTGTCATATTGCCCGCACAGTTTGCAGAAGAGCAGAGCGTTTAGCATCCTTGTTGCACGAAAAAGAACCCTTTGAAATGAATGTTTTATCTTATTTAAATAGGCTTTCGGATTATCTTTTTGTATTGGCACGAAAATTGTCTAAGGATTTAAGCGCAAATGAGATAAAGTGGATTCCAGAAAAAAAAGACTAATAAATTCGTTATTTATTCGTTATCAAATTGATAATGTGAAAATAATTCGATAAAAAAGCGGAAATCACTTGGCTATTTGCGTTTAAAAATTACTTTTGCAAAAAATTAAAATTAAACTATCACCATGTATTGGACATTAGAACTTGCTTCATACTTAAGTGACGCACCCTGGCCGGCAACCAAAGACGAATTAATAGATTATGCTATTAGAACCGGCGCCCCTTTGGAGGTTGTAGAAAACTTACAATCTATGGAAGAAGAAGGTGGAGAAATTTACGAATCTATCGAGGAAATATGGCCCGATTATCCTACAGAGGAAGATTACCTCTGGAATGAGGACGAATATTAAAAATATTAACTGAAATACAACAAAAAAGTCTCAATTGAGGCTTTTTTTTTATGTAATTTTGGCAGTTAGCTAGTAAATATGCACCGATTCTTTAAACTGGAATACCTTTTGTTCTAAAGAAAGCATTGTATTTTTAGCAAAGCAATACCATTCATTTAAGAGAATGTGCAGGATGGTACCACATTTAAACCTAAGACACCTATGAGTTTTTTAAATTCAATAATCAAAACTTTTGTTGGAGATAAAGCCAAGAAAGATGTAAAAGAGTTACAGCCTATAATTGATAAGGTAAAAACATATGAAGCAGCTCTAGAAGCCATGGACCATGATGCTTTACGTGCTAAAACTATTGCTTTTAAAAACCAAATAAAAGAGGATTGTAAGGAGATTAATGATCAGATAGAAAAACTAAAAGAAGAAGTTGCTTCTTCTGCAGACATTGATAGAAACGAAGATATTTATGCCGAAATAGACAGCTTGCGTGAGGAAGCATATAAAATTTCTCAAGATACCTTAAATACTATCTTACCAGAGGCTTTTGCCGTTGTGAAGGAAACCGCAAAACGTTTCGCCAATAATACAAGCTTGGAAGTAACCGCTTCAGAAAATGATAGGATCCTCTCTGGTAGTAAAGACTATGTTACATTAAATGGAGATCAGGCCATATGGAATAACTCTTGGGATGCTGCAGGAAAGCAAGTTACCTGGGATATGATTCATTATGATGTTCAGTTAATTGGTGGTATTGCATTGCACCAAGGAAAAATTGCAGAAATGCAAACAGGAGAAGGAAAAACACTAGTTGCAACATTACCACTATACCTGAATGCTTTAACTGGCAATGGAACACATTTAGTAACAGTGAATGATTATCTAGCGAAACGAGATAGTGCGTGGATGGCTCCTATTTTTGAGTTCCATGGACTGGTAGTAGATTGTATAGATAAGCATCAGCCTAATTCTGAAGGTAGAAGAGCCGCTTACAATGCAGATATTACCTATGGTACAAATAACGAATTTGGGTTCGATTATTTAAGGGACAATATGGCGCATACTCCCGGAGATTTGGTACAAAGACCACACCATTATGCCATTGTAGATGAAGTAGATTCTGTTTTAGTAGATGATGCCCGGACACCATTAATTATTTCTGGTCCGGTACCAGAGGGAGATCGCCATGAATTTAATGAACTAAAACCTAATGTATCAGAAATTGTTAAGAAACAGCGTCAATATTTAACTGGAGTATTGGCAGAGGCTAAAAAACTAATCGCTGAAGGGGATACTAAAGAAGGTGGATTTTTACTTTTAAGAGTACATAGAGGTCTTCCAAAAAATAAGGCACTTATAAAGTTCTTAAGTGAAGAAGGTGTAAAACAGCTACTTCAGAAAACAGAGAACTTTTACATGCAAGATAACAATAGAGAAATGCCCAAGGTAGATGCAGAACTCTTATTTGTGATTGATGAAAAAAACAATCAAATAGAACTTACAGATAAAGGTGTTGATTATATCTCTGGAGACAAAGACAAAGACTTTTTTGTAATGCCTGATATTGGGGGGGAAATTGCAAAAATTGAGAATCAGAATCTTGAAATAGAAAAAGAAGCTGAATTAAAAGAAGTACTTTTTAAAGATTTCTCTGTAAAAAGTGAACGCATTCACACAATGAGCCAGCTCCTAAAAGCATATACCCTTTTTGAGAAGGATGTAGAGTATGTTGTGATGGATAATAAGGTGATGATTGTAGATGAGCAAACAGGTCGTATCATGGATGGTAGACGCTACTCTGATGGATTACACCAAGCAATAGAAGCCAAAGAAAATGTAAAGATTGAAGCTCTTACCCAAACCTTTGCAACGGTTACACTTCAAAATTACTTTAGAATGTATCAAAAGTTATCTGGGATGACAGGTACAGCTATTACTGAGGCCGGAGAATTTTGGGAGATTTACAAGTTGGATGTCATGGAAATCCCAACCAATAGACCTATTGCGAGGGATGATAGACATGATCTTATCTACAAAACCAAGAGAGAAAAATACAATGCCATTATAGACGAGGTTACACAGCTTTCACAGCAGGGAAGACCAACGCTTATTGGTACTACCTCTGTAGAAATCTCTGAACTATTATCCAGAATGCTTACAATTCGTAAAGTACCACATAACGTACTGAATGCGAAACTTCATAAAAAAGAGGCTGATATTGTTGCTGAAGCAGGAAATGGTGGTGTAGTAACGATAGCTACCAACATGGCTGGTAGGGGTACAGATATTAAACTCTCCGATGAAGTAAAAGCAGCTGGTGGACTTGCCATTGTAGGTACAGAAAGGCACGATTCTAGAAGGGTAGACCGTCAGTTAAGAGGTAGAGCCGGGCGTCAGGGAGATCCTGGTAGTTCTCAGTTCTATGTTTCTTTGGAAGACAATTTAATGCGTTTATTTGGGTCTGATAGGGTTGCAAAAATGATGGACCGCATGGGCTTGGAAGATGGCGAAGTAATTCAGCATTCCATGATGACCAAGTCTATTGAACGTGCTCAGAAAAAAGTGGAGGAGAATAACTTTGGTATTCGAAAGCGATTACTAGAGTATGACGACGTTATGAATGCGCAACGTGAAGTTGTGTATAAAAGAAGAAGGCATGCACTACAAGGCGAACGTCTAAAAGTAGACATTGCCAATATGATCTATGATACTTGTGAGGTAATTACCGATACCAACAAAGCGGCCAACGATTATAAGAACTTTGAGTTTGAACTTATTAAGTATTTTTCTATTACGGCTCCTATAAATGAAGATGAATTTGCAAAATTAGGGGTGCAAGAAATTACCAATCAAATTTATGCCGCTTCTTATAATCACTATCAGGATAAAATGGAAAAGAGTGCGGCCACCGCTTTTCCAGTGATTAAAAATGTTTTTGAAGATAGTGCCAGTAAATTTGAACGTATTGTTGTTCCTTTTACGGATGGTATTAAAACGCTTAACGTAGTTACCAATTTGAAAGAGGCTTACGAAAGTAATGGGAAACAATTGATCACAGATTTTGAAAAAAACATTACACTTGCCATCATTGATGATTCATGGAAAACACATCTTCGTAAAATGGATGAGTTAAAACAATCCGTCCAATTGGCAGTACATGAGCAAAAAGACCCCTTACTTATTTACAAGTTTGAAGCTTTTGAATTGTTTAAAGGCATGATTGAAAAAGTAAATAAAGAAGTGGTGTCTTTCTTGTACAAAGGAGAATTACCCTCATCTAATAGCTCTAATATTCAAGAAGCGGGTACCGTAAGAAGGCCCAAAGAGAATTTAAAAACATCTAAAGAAGAAATTCCAAATAGTGATGAACGTGCTGCTCAAAGCAGAGCAGTAGGTCAAAACCAAGGCGGTAGACCTCAGGTAACCGAAACAATTACTAGGGAACGCCCTAAAATTGGTAGAAATGAACGCGTTACCATCAAGAATGTGATGAGCGGCGAAAGTAAGGTCGTAAAATACAAACAAGCAGAACCTTTGATTGACAAAGGTGAATGGGTCTTAGTAGAAGATTAATTGCTTTTTTTAGAAAAAAGTCAAACGGCAACTCAAAAAAGAGTTGCCGTTTTTGATTTTATGACAAAACATATTTAGCTTTACATCAAACACTTGCGCCTCCCCGCTCCTCTTGTAGCTTACCTACTTTACAAAACAAATAAAATGAAAAATCTGACTACCAATCAAAGTAGGGTCAATGATAAAACACGTTTACTCCTAAAATTCAATTATACCTCTTCTCTGTTGAGTTTATTATTTGGCTTTTTTTGTTTTTATCCAATGGGTATTACCAAAATAATACCTCACGTTTTTATTGGGTATTTTGTTTTGAATCTTATCAATGTAATGGCGTTCAAGAATCATAAAAACCTAATTAGAATGGCCTTGATTACTTCGGGTTTATCGTTGGTATCTACCTTAGTAATCACCTTATTCAGTGGTGGAATTAATAGTCCTTTCATTTTTGTTCTAGCAATCATTGTATTAGCGGGTTATATTTCTACCAGTGTTTTTGGAAAGATTTACTTTAATGTAATTGTGATCCTTATCCTAGGAATTTATTGCCTTCCATATGCCAATTTCAAATTTATATACAATGCAATTCCGAACACTTCTGAAGCACTTTTTAGTTTATTAAGCATCCTATTCTCTGTCTATTTATTAGGGGCTATTTTTGGTAGGAATCTTTTAAAAGCACATCATAAATTATACAAGTCCAAAGCAGAAATTGAACAGCGAATTAATGAAAAAGAAACCTTACTAAGAGAGGTACATCATCGTGTAAAGAATAACTTGCAGACGGTCTCAAGTCTATTAAGTCTTCAGGCAAGGAATACCAAAAGTAAGCAATTTAGAAAGTTGATTAAAAGCAGCCAGAACCGCGTGATTTCAATGGCAATGATCCATGAAATGCTATACATGCATGATAATATTTCCAAAATTGAATACAAATCATATGTAAAGGAACTGGGAAACTATCTCATTAGGTCCCTAAAAGGAAGTGACAGTCAGGTGCAACTCCATTTAGATATCACAAATGTGGAATTGGGTATTGATACGGCCGTTCCTTTGGGCTTATTAATCAATGAAGCCATTACAAATTCTTTAAAATATGGATTTGAGGAGGGAGTCCCAGGACAGATATTTGTTTCGCTAAAGCAAGAGGAAGCCAATAACTATGTACTTACCATTGGAGATAATGGCATTGGTTTCCAAGAAGATGTCGATTTAACTACTAATAAATCCTTAGGACTAAAATTAATACATAAGCTAGCAAGACAATTAGCAGGTTCTGTAATAAAAGATACCTCTAAAAAGGGAACTCATTATGTTATTAAGTTCAAAGATATTAGTCAACAGTTTAAGACAGTAGCTGCTTAAAATTACTAGTTTTTAAATTTTTAGTCTTCTCCGTATCCCAGTTTTTCGACTTTGCACTAGTCTCTATTAGAAATAATTCTCTATTAATCCTTTGACAAACAAGGCTTTATTAATTATTATAAACCGAAGAATTTTCTTACCTTATATGTTCTTTAAAATTAAATGACATGCTATATTGATTATATGGCAAAACATATTTAGCTTTACACGGTAGATATATATTGGTTTCAACTGATCTGGCCTTTTGCGCCAACAGCAAAAAAATTCGAATATCAAGGTATTAAAAACCCGTTGAATGGAAGATAAAATTGTAGACCAAGAACGTCTTAAAAATAAAGTAAGACTGGTACTCAGGGTAAATTATTTTACCTCAGTATTTTCTCTTATCTTCTTTTTCATATGCATGTTTTTATTAAAAATTGAACATGTAATTCCATACATTTTCTTAAGTTTTGGTATTTTAAATCTTATCAACACCTATTTATATAGAGTTCATAAAAACATTACACTTACCTATAACATTGTCTCCATTATGACATTGGCTGGAGCAACAGTAATTACACTTTACAGTGGGGGTATCAATAGTCCATTTATCTTTGTTTTAGCTCTCATTGTGTTCGCCGGTTACGTTACTACTAGGGTATATGGGAAAATTTACCTAAACCTCAACTTGTTAATTGTAGTGCTTATATACTCTCAGAGCGTTACAGATTTTAGCTTTGTTTCCAATGCAGTACCTGAACAGTCCAAAGATTTATTCGCTTTTTTTAGTATTCTATTCTCTGTTTATTTATTGGGGGGTGTTTTTGGGAAAAACCTATTAGAGGCGCACCACAATTTGTATAAATCAAAAGGAGAAATTGAAAACAGAATCAAAGAAAAAGAAACACTGTTAAAGGAGGTACACCACCGAGTTAAAAACAATTTACAGACAGTATCTAGTTTACTTAGTTTGCAGTCTAGAAGTATTGATGATGAACATGCAAAAGCACTTATTAAGAGTAGTCAAAATAGAGTTATTTCCATGGCAATGGTACATGAAATGCTGTACAACAGAGACGATCTTACCAAGATAGAATACAAATCGTATGTGGAAGAATTAAGTGAATATTTGGTACGTTCTTTAAAAGGTCCTGATAGCAACGTAAAAGTACACATAGATATTTCTGATATTGCTTTGGGAATTGACACGGCAATTCCGCTAGGACTACTTATTAATGAAGCCGTCACCAATGCCCTTAAATATGGAATTACAGATGATAACGAAGGGGAAATTCATATTGCACTAAAAAAAGAGGATGAACAAGATTATGTTCTAAATATTGGGGATAATGGGATTGGATTTTCTGAAACCATCAATTTTAAAAATACCAAGTCTTTAGGACTCAAATTAATTCATAACCTTGCAAGGCAACTAAAGGGTACCATTATACGAGATGCTACTAAAAAAGGAACCAACTACATTTTAAAATTCAAGGAAATAGAACAACAATTACATCCTGTTGTCTAATACTTCTTCCATTTTTATTCGTCACTTTTCTGCTTTAAAAATCCTTTCCAATTTAAGACGTTAAAAGTTTTTAGCTCTCAATCATTTAATGATATTATTCCTATATTTAAAAGGACTAATTCAAAAGACCTTCCAATGCAAAAAAAACTACTTCTACTGGTGCTTCTTTTCAGCACCATTGGCTACAGTCAAGATTACTTTTTTAAAAAATTCCATCCTTTTAATGCATCCATTCCTTCTCCTGAACAATTCTTGGGATATGGAATCGGAGAACGCCATACAAGGCACGATCTAATTGTAGCTTATTTGGAAAAATTAGCAGCTGTATCAGATAGGGCATCTATCTATGAATATGGAAAGACGCATGAAGGACGAAAATTAGTTATTCTTACCATTACCACGCCTGAAAATCTTCAAAACTTAGCGCAGTTAAAAAAACAGCATTTGGCTTTTACGGATCCAAAAGCTACAGTTTCCAATTATAATGAAGTCCCTGTATTTATTAATTTAGCGTACAATGTTCATGGTAATGAGCCCTCAAGCTCCGAAGCTGCTTTGTTAACAGCTTATACCTTGGTAGCTTCAAATCATCCTGAAATAATGAACTACCTCAAAAACGGGGTCATTTTTCTAGACCCTACTATTAATCCAGATGGGCGCGACCGGCATACGCAATGGGCAAACACCTATCAAGGGAGTCCTTTGGTAAGTGATCCTCAAGATGCAGAACATAATGAGTATTGGCCTGCTGGGCGCACAAATCACTATTGGTTTGATTTAAATCGCGATTGGTTGCTTGGAATTAATCCTGAGAGCAGAGGAAAACTAACTTGGTATCACGCTTGGTACCCCAATGTAGTAACAGATTTTCATGAGATGGGTTCACAAAGCACCTATTTCTTTGAACCTATGAAAGCCAACGGTTCTTTAGATCCTATTATGCCCAAAGAAAACTATGAAGACCTCAATAATCTTTTTGGAGATTACTTTGCCAAAGCCTTAGATAGTATTGGTTCTTTCTATTTTACCAAAGAAGTATTTGATGGCACCTATCCTGGATATGGTTCGTCCTATCCGGATCTACAGGGAGGTTTGGGTTTATTATTTGAACAGGCAAGCTCCAGAGGGCATATACAAAAAACGGCTTTTGGAGAAATTACTTTCCCGTTTACCATTCGAAATCAATACACTTCTAGCCTCACTACCGTAAAAGCTGCCGTAGAAAATAAAGGTACTTTACGAAAGTACCAGCAAGACTTTTTTAAAAGCGCTCTTACAAGAGCCTCCAAAAGCAAAATCAAGGGATACCGTTTTGGAGATGACTACGACCAAGCAAGAGTGCAAGCCTTTATTGACAAACTATTGTTGCACAAAATTAAAGTGTACAAATCTGGTAAAAAAAGCTATGTAGTACCTACACAACAGCCCCAATACAGAATGGTACAAACCATGTTTGAAACCTATAATAAATACAGAGATAGTGTCTATTATGATGCTTCTGCCTGGTCTGTAGCGAACTTTTACAATATGAAGTATAAGGGTGTTAGCAGTTTAGATTTGGGAGAAGAGGTCGAGAATATTAAGGACATTTCTACAATACCTTCTCTAAAAAAAGCATCTTATGCATACATCATTGACTGGGACAACTATAACGCTCCGGCTATGCTCTACGAATTACAATCCAAAGGAGTGGTTGTATCCTCTTCTTTTAAACCTTTTACAACCAAAATAGAAGGTGGAAATAAAACTTTTAATTATGGAGCCCTTGTAATTCCCATTTCACTTCAAAAAAAGAAACCTGAAACACTTTTTACATTGGTAAAAGAAGCGAGTGATAAATATGTAGTTCCCACTTATGGAGTTACTTCTGGTTATAATGTAAAGGGTGTTGATCTAGGAAGCAGGTATGTTAGTCCAGTAGGCAAACCAAAAGCAGCTATGCTTATTGGGAATGGGGTGCGTTCGTATGAGGCAGGTGAAGTATGGCATTTATTAGACACTAGAGTACATATGCCCATTACCAAAATCCCCGTACGAAACTTTAATAGAGTAGGTTTGGATAAGTACAATACCTTGGTGATGGTATCTGGATGGTATTCCCTATCAAAGAATCAAGTAAAACGCATCAAAGATTGGGTTAGCAAAGGAAATACGCTTATTACTATTGGTACGGCTTCTAAATGGGCTATAGACACAAAATTAGTAAAGGAAAAGCTAGTGGTTGTAAAAAAAGACTCGACCAAAGCCGTGATACGAAAACCTTTTGTTGACGCAAGGGAGAATATTGGAAAGGAAAGTGTTGGAGGAATTATTTTAAAAGTAGATTTGGATACCACACATCCACTTGCTTTTGGATATCATGACAAATCCATTCCGGTTTATAAAAACAATACAGTGTGGATAGCACCCAGTAAAAGTGCCTATGGTACGGTTGCTCAGTATACCAAAAACCCTTTAATTGATGGTTTTATAACGAAGAAAAATAAAGAAGAATTTTTGGCGAAGTCGGCTTCGCTGGTTGTAAGTCAACTAGGCGGTGGAAGAGTAATACTATTCGCTGATAATCCGAACTTTAGAGGTTCTTGGTATGGAACAAATCGCTTATTTTTAAATGCTTTATTTCTAGGCGACAAAATATATGTTCCCAATGAGTGAGTTTTTCAAACTCATTTTTTATAAAAAATAAACCACCACTAGAACAATACATATGAAAACTAAACTTGGCTTTTTTATAGCTTTTCTATGCTGCATTTATGTAAGTGCGCAAAACAATGAGGGAGAAGGTCCTTTTCCGCAATTGATTATTAGAGGAGTAACCCTTATTAATGGTAATGGAGCACCGCCACAAGGTCCTATAGATGTTGTTGTTGAAAATAATAAGATTACCAAAATACAGGTGGTTGGATATCCTGGAGTTGCCATAGATGCTAGCAAGAGACCAAAATTGAAACCAGGTGGCAAAGAATTAAACTGTGAAGGGATGTACCTCTTACCGGGTTTCATTGACATGCACGGACATATAGGAGGAATTGCGCAAGGTGCCGATTACGATTATGTTTTTAAACTTTGGATGGCACATGGTATTACTACCGTTAGAGAACCTAGTGGCAGAGGCATTGATTGGACCTTGGATTTGAAGGAAAAAAGTGCTAAAAATCAGATTACAGCTCCAAGACTTTTAGCGTATACGGGCTTTGGACAAGGAAGTAAAGAAACTATTAGCACCCCGGAAATGGCACGAGAATGGGTGCGAGCTAACGCAAAAAAAGGAGCAGATGGCATTAAATTTTTTGGAGCAGCCCCTGAAATAATGGCCGCCGCTTTGGACGAGAATAAGAAATTAGGTCTTAAGTCTGCCTGCCACCATGCACAACTTAATGTAGCGCGATGGAACGTATTACATTCCGCAAGAGCAGGACTTACCAGTATGGAACACTGGTACGGACTTCCAGAGGCTTTATTTGAAGACAGAACGGTGCAGAACTATCCTTTGGACTACAATTATCAGAATGAACAACATCGCTTCGAAGAAGCAGGGAAATTATGGCAGCAAGCCGCAAAACCTTATTCGGAGCATTGGAATGCAGTGATGGATGAATTAATCTCTTTAGATTTCACACTAGACCCCACGCTGAACATATACGAAGCAAGTAGAGATTTACAACGTGCAAGAAGGGCGGAATGGCATGAAGATTATACGTTACCATCTCTCTGGGAGTTTTATCAACCAAGCAAAATTTCCCACGGCTCTTACTGGCACAATTGGGGCACAGAACAGGAAGTAGCATGGAAAAAAAATTACCAACTATGGATGACGTTTATCAATGAATACAAAAATAGAGGAGGGCGTGTTACGACGGGCTCAGATTCTGGATTCATTTTCCAATTATATGGCTTTGCATATATCCGTGAGATGGAATTGCTACGCGAAGCTGGTTTCCATCCGTTAGAAGTAATTAGATCTGCCACCTTAAATGGCGCAGAAGCCTTAGGTCTGGATCATAAAATAGGAACGGTTACGGTAGGTAAATTGGCAGATTTTGTGATTGTACCCGAAAATCCACTCAAAAACCTAAAAGTACTTTACGGCACAGGTGCTATTCAATTAACCGAAGATAACAAGGTTGTAAGAGTAGGTGGCGTAAAATACACTATAAAAGATGGTATTATCTATGATGCAAAGGAACTCCTAAAAGATGTAAAAGAAATGGTAGATACCGAGAAGAAAAACAAACAGTATACCATTTTACAACCAGGTGTAAAAGAATAGGCAATCCATCTTGTCGTATAACAAGAATTATGATTATCTACTTCTCTTTGTTGCACGCACCCTTATAGGGCGTAACTTAGGTTCTGGTTGAGGAAATATTGCTACTAAGGCGGCAATAATAATAACGAGTGATATAAGTATAAGTACAATCATAATTAAGCTAATTTAGCACGGTTTCTTTTAGTAGTAAACTTTAATGCTTTCTTGATACGAGCATTTTTATGACGGTATAAACGAGCTACACTGTTCTCTTTAGCAGGAGCAACCTCCATTTTATCTGTAGTAGTTTCGGCATCAGTAGCAGTTACAATGGTAATCTCTGTAACAGACTTAGTATCTTCCTTTACATCTTGTGCGATGGCGAAGGCTCCGAAAAAAATAACTAGTGATAAGGTTAAAACAACTTTCATAATACTGCGATTTGGGTACATAAATTTAACGCCTATCGTGTATGAAAGGGGGTTACAAATCGCTCAAAGTCCCTTATTTTTCGGTATCTGACAAAAAAAAGGATAAAGTGCATTTTATCCTCGATGAACGGATTTCATTCTTTAAACCGCTTATCGACGGAATGTGTTTTTTACCGACATTTATTCATGGAAAGAAAATAGAAAATTGGGATCGGGGCAGTTCTTCTGATAATAATGCTGCTCCCTTTCTGTGCAAACACCTGGATAATCTCCAAAATATCCTTTAATATCCCGTATGAGTTGGAAATGTAAATGCGGTGCATAGTTTACGTTCACCTCAGGGGTTCCTAAAGTTCCTAGTACGTCAGTCGCATTAAATCGTTTTCCAACATACAGTTCTTTTAGAGATTCCAAAGACAGATGTCCATAAAGACTATAAAAAGTATATTCTTTAAGGTTATGCTCTAAAATAATGGTAGGTCCATAATCTCCTTTTACATCATTATTTTTAAAGCTATGTACTTTCCCAGCAATGGGTACTTGTACATTGGTACCTGCTTTTGCCCAGAAATCAACGCCTAAGTGAATATTTCTACTTTCCATACCATTTGCTTCAAAATTCTGATTGGTACGATACAGATTCCGTTTTTCCATATAGCCTCCATATGCTACTAAGGCATTATTCTTATGCAGTACCATATCTATATATTCCTGACATATAATAGGATTGGTAATATCCAAAGAGTTAATTGCATCATTTGTAACCGAAAAATCAATAATCGTATACTTATTTAAGTTAATCTTGGCATCCAAAATTCGAAGAGGTTCTGGAGCTTGCGTTTTAAGAAATTTTTCAAAAGACATATGGCGGGCTAAGAATACATACTATTTAGAAAGCGTTGAACATCCTATATGATAAAAATAATCATTCTTTGATCGATATTAAAAGCCCATAAAACTATTAAAATTGTTAAAAGAGTAGGGTTTTTATTTCTTTGGTTGTTACTTTTAATAGAAAGGGTCTATAGATACTATACATATGCAGTTCATAAAACTAAATAAATTGGCTTCCCCCCTATTATATTCCTGTTTGGCAATATTACTCATTGTAATGGCTTGCAGTAAATCTGAGCCTCCGATAAGTAATGACGATGAAATAGGCGTGGAAGACCCAATGGATAACGATTCAACTCCCGAAGATCCGCCAGCAGATGATCCGCCAGCAGACGACCCCCCTGCAGAACCAAGTTCTATCCTAAAATTGAATAGCGGAGGAATGGATGTTACTTTTGGAGACCAAACATACATTTTGGATGATTATTTTATGGATGGTGACTTGTATACCAACGAGAATGTTACTGCTATTGAGGGAACAGAAAACGATGAAATTTATTTAACAGAAAGAAGTGCAGGCACAGATCTAGGCAGTTTTAGCTATGCTATTCCCTTGACCAATGGTATGTATACGATCGACTTGCATTTTGCAGAGATCTATTGGGGAGCAACTGGTGGTGGTCCCGGTGGCGTGGGTCAACGTGTTTTTAACGTGGCTATTGAAGGCGAAGAAGCACTTGCCAATTACGATATTATCGAAGATGCAGGAGCTGCCATGACAGCAATTGTCAAAACATTTACTGTAGAAATAAACGACGAAGAACTAAATATTGATTTCACAGCAGTGAAAGATCAGCCTAAACTGTCTGCTTTAGAAATTATTGGAGATGGAATGCTACTTCCTAAACCACCTGATCCCTGTGCGCCAAATGCCTTAGCAAGCTCGTCATTAGCAAAAGTAGAATCGCAAAGTGCCAAAGTAAATGGAAAACTATACGTGCTTGCAGGTTTTGTAGAAAATCTGAAGATAACCGATGTCACCGAAATTTATGACCCTATGACCAACCAATGGTCTCTAGGAGCACCCATGCCACTAGCAGTTACACATATGGGATCTGTGGTGGTAGACAACGCTATTTGGATTGTGGGAGGTTTCTCTGGAGATCATCCCGGGGTGGCTACCGATAGGGTGCAAATATATAATACCCTCAGTGATTCTTGGGAAGATGGACCTTCCCTACCCAATCCCAGAGGATCCGGAGCAGCAGTTTACAATAATGGTAAAATTCACTTCTTTGGAGGCTTATTGCCCGATAGACGAACTGATGTGGGAGAACACCTTGTATTGGACCTAGCAAATATGAATGATGGATGGCAGTCTGCTGCCGATATGCCTGATCCAAGAAATCATCATAGTGGTGCCAGTGTCAATGGTTTGGTATATGCTATTGGCGGACAATTTGGTCATGATGGAGGCACAGAAGATCAAAATTTCTTGGATGTATACGACCCTAGTTCAGATACTTGGGAACGTTTGGCCAATTTACCTTCTGATAGATCGCATTTTGAGCCAGGTACTATTGTGCACAACGATAAGATTATTATTGTAGGAGGTAGAAATGGTAATTTCTTTTTTGATGACATCACCATCTATGATCCCGCTACAGATCAATGGGCAGAAGATTGTAAGTTATCAAAGAAGCTATTAGCGCCTTCCGCTAAGATTTTTGGAAATCAACTCATTATTGCCAACGGTGGTGAAAATGGCACCTGTTGCCCATTAGATATTGTAGAGTGGATTACCATAGATCCTTGATATTTCTCATATTATTTTGCATTTTTATGCCCTGAACATTCACACTTTTTTAACGGCTTTATTGTAAGGAGTTGTATCTTGTGGACTACTAATTGGAAAAAGAAATACCATGAAACTACTAAAAGTAATAGTCCTAGGAATAATTACCCTATTCTCCCTTAGTTGTTTGTCCAAAAACCAAGCTCCTGTTCAGAAAAAATCAGATGAGAAAGTTGCTGAAATAGCCAAATTAAGTCAAGAAGATTTACAACAATATGAAACCGCTTATTTCGCAAGTGGATGTTTCTGGTGTGTTGAAGTTATTTTTGAGAGTGTAAAAGGAGTAAAAGAAGTTATTTCTGGTTACTCTGGTGGTATTGAAGAAAATCCAACATATGAACAAGTAGGATATGGAAAAACAACCCATGCGGAGGCTGTTGAAGTATACTACGATCCAAAAGTTATATCCTTTACTGCTTTGGTACAAGTGTTCTTTGGTTCCCATGACCCTACTAGTTTAAATAGGCAAGGGCCAGATAGGGGCACACAATACAGATCTATCGCTTTCTATAAAAATGATAGCGAAAAAAAGATCATTACTGGTTACAGAGATGCCTTAGAAGAAAGTAAGGTGTACAATCGTTCGATTGTAACGGAGATTAAGGAGTTTTCCAAATTTTGGATTGCAGAAGAGTATCATCAGGACTATGAAAAAAAGCATCCAAACAATTCTTACATTAGAAATGTGTCTATACCACGTTTCAATATTTTTAAGAAAAATTTTCCAGAATTCTTAAAGGAAGAGGCTCATTAGACGGTATATCCTCCCAAATTTAGTATTTTAGATAGCTGAATAATGCTCCAAATTTGGTAAAGATGCTCATATCTTATGACCATTTTGCAACTAATACCTAAAGATGAAATATACCTATGTATTACCCATGCTCCTAATATGCATGGCCTGCAGTACTTCCCAAAAGAAAGACCATCAATTAATTGAAGTTAATAAAACGGAACAACCGCCTCTGATTGACGGAAAAGCTACAGAACAATGTTGGAATCTAAGTGATTGGAAGGCGCTGGATCAAAATTGGCTTGGGGATTCATATACTCATGAAGATTTTAATGGACGTTATAAACTAAGCTGGGATAAAGATGCCTTGTATCTGCTTGTCGAAATCACGGATGATGTTTTATACGACCAGCACAAAGATCCACTTACTTTATGGTGGGATGATGATTGTGTAGAGGTTTTTGTTGATGAAGACAATTCTGGTGGCAACCATCAATTTACGCACAATGCATTTGCCTATCACATTGCTCTAGATGGAAATGTTGTTGATTTAGGTCCTGATGAACAACCAAGATTGTATAACGATCATATCGTTTCTAAAAGAAACACAAATGGAAATCTTACCACCTGGGAGATCGCTTTAAAAGTATATCCAGATACCTTTGTAGATGGGGCTAAAAATATTGTTAGTCAGCTATCGGTAGGAAAAAAAATGGGATTTGCTTTGGCGTATTGTGACAATGATAATAGTAAAGAAAGAGAGAATTTTATAGGCTCCGTTTTTGTGCCAGGTGAAGACAAAAATCAAGGATGGATTAACGCAGATATTTTTGGGACCTTGGTGCTTAAAGAATAATTACTCATTCAGTATTACATTGCTATACTTTGAATTAATAATAATAGATTTATCACTTTTGGAATTCAAATG
The DNA here is from genome assembly GCA_947500575.1 of uncultured Flavobacteriaceae bacterium. GTDB lineage: Bacteria > Bacteroidota > Bacteroidia > Flavobacteriales > Flavobacteriaceae > CANMSI01. Next base: position 323,697 of record CANMSI010000001.1, read on the forward strand.
ATAGCCTTTATGAAAAGTTCTAGGATAATTCTTAGTGCGGTCGAGAACTAAACTTGCCGGAGTGGCAAGTTTAGAATTGTTTCCATCTACCGAAATTTGATATGCTACGGTCGGCAGTTGACAAACTACCTTCCCGTTTTGAACAGAAATATTTAAATTTTCAAAATTCTTAGATACTGCATTTATCGTTAGCAAACCCAAATCATTATTTACATAAGCGCTTTTCAAAAGATGATCTATCGTTACATCAGAAGAGTTCACATATAATTGAAGATTGTTTACTTCCTTTAAAATTATTTTATCAGAATAATCGGCCTTTAATTTTCCATAATTCCATTTTTGGACCGCTACAGGAGAATAAGCTGCCACAATAGACGTCTCGTGTCCATCAATAGTGGCTGCCTTTAAGGTAGCATAGGATAAATTTGCATTCATATTTCTAGTATTTGCCGCTAATTTTACCTCTCCATGCCTCACATTCATCTTTAACTTGGCAGACTTAGGCATTTTTATTTTAATAGATTTTTTAATCTTATAATTTTTATTTTCACCATCTGAGGAAAAGTAAAAGATATTAGGAGAATACCTACGTATACTATCTCTGGTATGAAATAGGCTTCTCGAAGAATCGCGAAGAGCTCTTCGCTCCTTTAAAAGTACGGCTCTTTTTTCCTTACGTTCTTCTAAAAGCTCTTTGCGTTCCTCTAGAAGTTCTTTTCTCTTCTCAGCCCGTTCTTTTAGTAATTTCGCACGCCTTACTTCCTGTTCTTTTCGTCTTTTCTCCATTTGGACCTTTTTTTTGTCCATTCGCTTGGCCCACTCTTCTAACTTTTTTTCATATTCTTCATTAAAGCCTTTAGAAAATTCTTTTTGCCACTTCTTTAGATACGCCTCTCCTTCTTTCTGGAAACGCTGATAATTAAAATTTTGTTTGGGCATTGGTGGCATCGGCGGCAGCTCTAATAATTCTGGAAAATCTGGAAGCGCATGCAATTCCATTTCTTCTAACTCCCATATGTTATCGTGCAAATCGTCTTTGAGGTTATCAAAATCAAAAAAGTTAATATTAAAATCGTTGTTATGAAGCCCCCCCACGCCATGCTTAAAAAACCAAGTGTTATCTGTGCCTGTTGTGATTTCGATCTTTTTACTATTTCCAACAATGCTTACTCCAACATTTTCAAAATAAGCTTTTGCTTGTTCTGGGGTTGCACCCTCAATTTCGATCGTAGCTTCTACCACCACCTGTTTTTTATCCCAAGTAGAAAATTCAATATCGGTTCTACTAGTATTAATATCTAATATGGCATCATCGCCAACATTAAAGGTCTCTTTGTAGGTCTTTACTTCTTTTTGACCATACACTCCTTGAGTTATAAAACAGACTCCTAAAAGAAGTACAAGAATAAATTTATGCTGTAATTTGTTCATTTTTTGATGATTTTAATTCGTTTAATTTTTCTTTTAATTGATGTAACAACTGTAACCGCAACTGTAAATTCTTAATTAAAGCATTAATGGTCTGGTCATTAGGCCCTACTTGATTTAATTCTGTATTAAGCTTACCATATTCATTATTAAGCTCTAACAGACGTTTCATAAAACTATCTACCAAGGCTTTATTCTCGTCAGAAACTTGCAATTGAGATAATTCTAAATTAATATTGGCCACATAATAATTTTCTACTTTTTCCAGATCAGGTGATAAATCACCTAAAGAAATGCCTGTAGCCTCTTTTACAGGGTCTTCGGTATTTACAATAGGGTTTTCTTCATTTGTATTTTCTTCAACCGTATTTTTAGCATATTGGATATAACCATAAATACCAACACTAAGCATTAATACTATTGAAGCAGCGATTTTTAGAAAAAAGAAAGATGACTTTTCTGACTGAGGAAGTTCTTTCTCTAATAGCTTAGAAAAACGCTCTTCATGACCTTCCTTCATCTTATAGGTCTTTTCTTTCTGTGCTTTTTTAAATAGCTCTCTAAGATCCTGTCCCATATCTTTTTTCTTTTAATAGTTCTTTCAAAATTCCTTTTCCACGACGCAATCGGGTTCTGCAAGTAGTTCCTGTAATATTTAAAATCTGAGAAATCTCGTTATGATCGTATCCTTCTAACAAATACAGCTTTACCACATGAACATAGGTGTCTGGGAGTTGATCCATAGCTAACTGCACCATTTCTATAGTAATACCATCCTCTACCGTCCAATCATCGTCTTCCGCAACCTCCATATAGGAGTCTTTAAATTCTACTCGTTGTTCTTTTTTTGATTTTAAAAAATCAAGGCACTTATTAATTACAATTCTTTTTAACCAGGCCCCAAATGTTACCTCACCTTTAAATTGCTCTATCTTCTGAAAAGCTTTAATAAATGCTTCCTGTAAAATATCCTCCGCATCATCCGTATTTTTCAAAAAACGCATCGCTACACAATACATTCCATCGCAATACTGTCTATAAAGCTTTAATTGGGCTTTACGATCGTTCGCTTTGCATTGCTCTACGAGATTCATATGAAACATTTGGTTCGTTTCGATTGCTGGTTTCAGTTGTTGTTCGCTATAAGGACGAGCCATACATTAGCATGTTGCAAAAAAAAATTATTTTTAACAAAGTTTTAAAAATCGTCACTTGAAGCAAATTACTATTAAAAATGATTCAATCTCTCTTACTACCTTAGATTACGGGGCAATCATTCAAAAAATTGAACTTAAAAATAGTGCGGGTGAATTAATCAATGTTGTAGTTGGCCATACGGTTCCGGAGCAATATTTAGACGACCCATCATACCTTGGGGCCTGCGTAGGAAGATATGCAGGTAGAATTAGTCAAGAAGGCTTTACGCTTCAAAAAAAGAGGTATATGCTTCATACAGAAAATGGAGTGCATTTACATGGGGGCAAAGAAGGGTTTAGCAAAAAATATTGGACCATAGAAGAGGTACATCATGGAGAAAACCCATTTATAAAACTTTCGTATTTAAGTAAGGATCTAGAAGAAGGCTATCCTGGAAATTTACAGGTGCAGATCACTTATCAACTTATAAAGAGTGCATTGCATATTACGCATAAGGCAACCACAGATAAAACAACCGTGGTAAACTTAACCAATCATTCCTACTTTAAATTGGATGATGAAGCGTCTGTGGTAGATTACAAGCTCTTATTGGACTGTGACCAGCGATTAGAAATGGATGCTAATTTAATCCCAACAGGAAAAACAAGTCCTGTCAAAGAAACGCTTTACGACTTTCGTATCGAAAAGCGTATTGGAAACACATTGTTGGATACCCCTTTTATTATTTCCAATAAAGCAGTGAACGCTGTCCAAGTAAGTTCTCAAAAATCTGGTATCCGCATGGAAGTTTCCACCAATCAACCTGCAGTGGTAGTGTATACTCCAAAAGATTTTCACGGAATATGTTTTGAAACACAAAATCATCCAGACGCACCTAATATTGACTCCTTTCCTTCAAGTGTGCTAAGACCAGGAGAAACCTATAACAATACGGCAATTTTTAAATTTGGTTTTGTACTTTAGAACTATGCAGTAAACAACATTCTAATAAGAGGTATTGAGCACACAGAAAAACACAAGTTCGGATCAAATTTCCAAGATTAAATCATATCGTAAGACACCGCTATCTTCCGACTTTCTGATAAAAGGAATATTGGAGGGTAATAAAACGGCTTTGGGACAAGCAATAACGCTTGTAGAGAGTACTCAAAAAAAGCATTTAGATAAAGCAAACAAAGTGATTACTGCTTGTCTTGGTCAAAAAAAACGCACCATCCGTATTGGTATTACAGGTGTTCCTGGAGTGGGGAAAAGTACCTTTATAGAATCGCTCGGCAAGATGCTTACGACTGCCGGGCATAAAGTAGCCGTGCTTGCGGTAGACCCTACCAGTACACTTAGCAGGGGAAGCATTTTAGGGGATAAAACCCGCATGGAAGAATTGGTAAAAGACCCAAATGCTTTTATACGCCCATCTCCTTCAGGAACTTCGCTGGGAGGAGTAGCTCGTAAAACTAGAGAGTCCATTATTCTATGTGAAGCTGCTGGCTATCATATAATTTTAGTAGAAACCGTTGGTGTAGGACAAAGTGAAACAGCAGTTCATAGTATGGTAGATTTCTTTGTGCTCTTAAAATTAGCAGGAGCTGGTGACGAACTACAAGGCATTAAACGAGGTATTATGGAAATGGCAGATGCCCTAGTCATTAACAAGGCAGATGGCGATAATTTAAAAAGAGCAAAAAAAGCAGCAGTAGAATTCACAAGAGCCTTGCATCTTTATCCTCCCAAGGAAAATGGATGGACTCCTAAGGTATATTCTTGTTCTGCTATTGAAAATACTGGAATTGAGACGATCTGGGGTATGATTGATCAATATACGAAAGACATGCAAGCAAATTCTTTTTTTTCAAAAAAGAGAAGCGAACAAAATAAATATTGGCTTTTACAAACTATCGATGATCGTTTAAAACAAAACTTCTATCAAAATAAAAAGATTAAGGAAGCATTGAAATTAGTGGAAAAAGAAGTAATCACTAATGCTTTATCCCCTTTTGCGGCAGCAGAAAAGCTGCTTGCTTTACAACAGAAGGAACTTAAATAAAAAGTATAACTTTGTGCCTTTAATATATACTGCATGAACCCTGTTACCTCTTCTTTACTATCTATTGTTGTTCCACTGTACAACGAGGCAGAAAATGTAACACTACTTACCCAAAAAATTCATGAAAGTCTAAGAGGGTATACCTATCAAATTATCTATGTAGACGATTTTTCTACGGATAATACACGAAAGGTGGTAAAGGAGCTTAAAGACCCTAAAGTACATCTAATCAATCTGAAAAAGAATTATGGTCAGAGTTTGGCACTTGCTGCCGGACTAGATTATGCGGAAGGTGAGTACATTATTACCATGGACGGGGATCTACAAAACGATCCTTCTGATATCCCTGAAATGCTTTCCTTTGCCACAAGCGGAGCATACGATGTAGTCACAGGAATTAGACAAAAAAGAAAAGACTCTTTGATTAAAAAAATTCCCTCTAAAATTGCTAACTTTTTAGTGAGACGGGTTACGAAACTAGATATCAAAGATAATGGTTGTGCATTGAAAGTTTTTACCAAAGACATTGCTAAAGATCTAAATCTTTATGGAGAGATGCACCGTTTTATTACACTTTTAGCACATTTAGAAGGAGCTCAAATAAAACAGGTCCCTGTTAAGCACCATGCACGGCATGCTGGTGTTTCTAAATATGGATTAGAGCGAGTTTTTAAGGTCGTCGCAGACATGATGTTATTGTTATTCATAAGAAAATATTTTCAACGACCTATTCACCTCTTTGGTATTCTTGGTGTTTTACTGATTCTAGTAGGAATGCTAATTAATATGTATTTACTAGTTCTAAAGTTTGGTTGGGGAGAAGATATTGGAACAAGACCTCTGCTTACATTTGGTATGATGTTTATTTTAGCTGGGATACAACTTTTTACGATAGGTATTGTAATGGAATTACTGATAAGAACCTACTACGAATCTCAGCAAAAACGCCCATATAGAATTAAAAATATATCCATAGGTGGCACAACAACGTAAACAGCTACTGACTGCCTTTAAGATTATATTTAGTGCGGTCTTACTTTATTTCATTTTTACAAAAATTCAGCTCATTGATGTTTTAGCAGTGCTCAAAACAGCTCACTTAGGATACGTTCTATTGGCAGTGTTATTTTTTATTTTATCTAAAATAATTGCTGCCATGCGTTTAAATCTTTATTTCCATCAATTACAACTATTCCTCACGCAATGGAGCAATATACAATTATACTGGTTGGGTATGTTTTATAACCTATTTTTACCAGGTGGTATTGGGGGAGATGCGTACAAAGGCTATCTAATAAAAAAGACATTTAACATTCCTACCAAAAGAGTGGTTTCCGCATTAGTTGTGGATAGACTAAGTGGACTATTACTATTGTTTTTGTATGCCTGTGGAATTGCACTTACATTGGAATATCAAATCCTTCAAGATTTCAAAGTGCTAATTGCCATATGTATACCACTATCCATTGTTACATTTTGGTTTCTAAATAAAAAATTCTTCCCCTATATAGTACCTGCTTTTTGGACTTCTTTTATCTATTCTTCTTTGGTACAATTAGCGCAGTTGGGAAGTGTGTATTTTATACTTCAAGCTTTACAAATCACGGAATATACAACGGCCTATTTACTTATTTTTCTGATCTCTTCCATTGTCTCTGTTCTACCCCTTACAATCGGTGGAATTGGAGCACGAGAAATCACCTTTCTTTATGGAGCCACCTGGTTTTCCTTAAAAGAAAACACTTCTGTAAGTATTAGTATGTTATTCTTTTTAATAACGGCAATTGTATCTTTAGTGGGTATTTGGTACCATTTTCAAAAACCTGAATTAATCACAAAACTTTCGGTGTCAGAAGAATAGTATAGCTATAAGTTGCACGTATTCCTGCTTAATATACGTGAATAAGATGCATCTTTTTCAGCACTTTTTTACGGGTAATAGGATCAAGGAACTTAGCTTGAAGACGTGTAATTCTAAACTGATCTACAGTAAACTGTCGATCCCAATCAAAACCAGAATTACGAAGCTCCTGTAGCTCTTTATCAGTTACATATACCCATGTATCTTTCTCTTTTTCTTCTAATTTTTTCATAGAAGATATTTGCACCGGGTTTTTGTTGTAAAAATCGAGCGCCCATGTATGCCTATCCGATAATTTATAAATATTATCTACAGGAATCTTATTTTCTTCAACAATATGAGCCATGGAAGAACCCGCTTGAAATTTTAGTAAAAAAGGATAGAAATGTGTATTCATTACTGCATTTAATAATACAGAGCTGTATACCGACAAGGTAATAATACGCAAATAATAGGCCTCTCGCTTTAAACAGAAGTACACAATAATAGCGAACAGTATGCACAAATTTACATAGGCAAAAGTACTTTCAAACTTAAATACAAAGAAACAGATAAGTACCGTTGCTATAAAAACAAGACTCAATATGAAATATTGAATCCCTAACACTACTTTGGTTGTTTTATTCTTAGAAAAGCGATATACGCTATAGAGATAGGAAGCGCTTAAAACCGAAAAAAGCGGAATGGTAATATTTAAATAATGTGGCAATTTAAATTGAGCAAAACTGATGAGTAGAAAAATGAGTGTAATACCACCAATGGTTAAGAACTCATACTTCGGATTAAACTTAAAACGCATTTTAAGAAAGGTTTTAGCCCTACACCAATAGGCGGTTAAACCAATAATTGTCCAAGGGAGAAAAACCCATAAAAAAGTATGAAAAAAGAAAAAATAATCACTACTATTTTTTCCTACTCCTTCCCCACTTAGCCTTTCAAAACTTTGTTCCCAAAGAATAAACAAAATACCACTACGATTATTTCTCCCACGAATTACCTTTTCCGGATGTAAATCAAATTGTAGGTAGTACGCATATAGCATAGGGGTTATTACAATAGCAAAAACAATCAACGCAACTAGCACGCGCCAATTGATAAAAGCTTTCCATTTGCGTGTATAAGTTAAATGACATAATAAAGGCAATCCTATGACTACCAGTGCTATTTGACCTTTGGTAGAGAAGGCCACTCCCGCACCTATGGCACCCAAAACAATATGCCAGATGGTCCTTTTCTCTATATATGCTGTTAATTGCCATATGGCAAAAATGGTAAAACCAGTAAGAACTGCGTCTGTACGTACGTCAATGCCTCCCAGTACAATTGTTTGCGCACTTAAAAAAATAAGCGAAGCTAATTTCCCTATATCCTTATTGTAAAGCAAACGCCCTAAACCATAACAACTATATGCTCCCAAAAGAGTTGCTAAAATACCTGGGATTCTATAGGCCCAATCATGGATTCCAAAAATTTTAAAGGAGAGCGCAGCCAACCAATAATGCATATGTGGCTTATCTAGATATTCTTGGGTTCCCTTAAATAGATTGATAAAATCGTTCTCCTGAAACATCCGCATGGCCATAACAGCAAATTGCGCTGAATCATTTTCGAAGAGAGTAACAAACATCCCAGCGACATATACCAGAACTAGGATAGCAAACAAAAACCAATACCTCGTATTAGAGATCATACACGATATTTGTGAAGTGCAAATATATATAACTTTGAACACAACCAACTTAAAAACAAGCCTATTGCTATACCACTGAATACATCTAGTGGAAAATGAACCCCAATATATATTCTACTATAAGCTACTAAAATCGCCCAAATAAAAAGGAAAAATCCTACTAATTTATATTTTTTTCTAAATAATTTAGTAAAGAAAAACGCTACTGCAGTGGCGTTTGCCGCATGTGCTGAAAAATATCCATACCTCCCTCCACATGATTTTTTAACCAAGCGCATTAGATCATTTATTTCTGGATCAAAACAAGGACGAAGACGTTGCACGCCATTCTTTAAAAAATTAGCAAATTGATCGGTTACTAAGATCAATAGAGCAATTGTTAACAGAATCCCCAGCGTACGCTTCCATCCAAAATTTAGATAACATAAATAGGCCAATAGAAGATATAGGGGAACAGAACTCCATTTGTTGGTTATAAACATCCAAAAGCCATCCCAAGTACTACTTCCCAGATTATTCAAAAAAAGAAATAGTTCTTTATCCTGTTGCACTAAGGTTTCTAACATATTCTAATCTTGATATCTCGCTACTTCTCTATCATAAAAAGCAGTGGCTTCCACCACGAAATTTTCCGTTTCAGTGGTCAGTTCTTTTTCATCCTCAGGAGAGAAATCTTCTAACCATTCTACCTCATCATTCTCCAAATTAATTATAAAACGCGGATAGTGGGTATGTATCACAAAAATTGCCGTCGGATAGTCTGTATTGTCACCTAATAAATATTTCGGAAATTCCATGTTTTGTTTGCTAGTTTTTATATAGTTTAATTAAAGTAGCCTTTCTTCTATAGTAACCGAAAGGAGTTTAATTTTCGATAAGCTTTTTGGTTAAATAATTAAATCGAAGATACAACATTATGGCCGAAGCAGTAAGTCCTGAAAGTAGTCCTATCCAGATTCCAGTGCTTTTTAGATCAGTATATAAACCAAGGTAAAACGACACTGGAAAACCAATTAACCAATAGGCAACAAAGGTAATAACCGTAGGGATTTTAACATCTTGTAAACCTCTTAAAGAACCTAAAATAACAACCTGAAGACCATCCGATATTTGAAAGAAAGCTGCTACTAGTAATAATTTTGCAGCCAAAAAAATCACTTCCGTATTATCTGCTTCATTGGCCACATCGTTTACGTTCAAATAAACCGTTGGAAACCATTCCTTACCCAAAAGAAACAAAAGTGCAAATACAATTTCAATTATTAAGGTGAGTAAGAAAATGCTCTGGGCAATACGTCTAAGTTCCTTAAAATTCATAAGTCCTTTTTGGTTGCCAACACGTACCATGGCTGCAACACCAAGCCCCATGCCAACCATAAAGGTCATACTGCTTAAATTCAATGCAATCTGATTTGCTGCTTGCGGATTTGCCCCAAGCACTCCGCTTAGCCAAATAGCAGCAGTGAATATTGCTACCTCAAAAAACATTTGCAAAGCAGAAGGAAAGCCCAATGCCATAATTTTCTTCAAGATCTTTTTTTCGATAACTTTAAAATTAAAGTTAGTAACGTATGGAGTAAATTTCTTTTTTTTCTTTAAAAGTGTCCAAATAAAAATGACCATAATAATCCGTGCAACCAAAGTTCCAATGGCAGCTCCAACGATTCCTAATTTTGGAAAACCAAAGGAACCAAATATGAGCAAATAATTAAGTACAATATTCACCACATTTGCGATGATCGTAGCATACATGGGATATTTGGTCTGTGAAAGTCCTTCTGAAAATTGCTTAAAAGCTTGAAATATGACTAATGGAACCAAGGAAAAAGCGACTAAATTTAAATATGGAATGGCAAGATCTACCACCTCAGCCGGTTGTTTCATGTAATGGATAAGAGGTTTGCAAAATAAAATAACAAGAAAGAGAGAGAGCCCTAGCAAGGTACATAGTACCAATCCATGTTTTAAAGCACTTTTCGCATTTGTAGTATTTCCAGCACCATCTGCTTCTGCTACTAAAGGAGTAATCGCTGTTGAAAAACCAATACCCAATGACATGGCAATGAAAACGAAACTATTTCCTAAGGATACTGCAGCCAGCTCTGATGTACCCAATTGTCCTACCATTACATTATCGGCAAAACCCACAAATGTATGCCCTAGCATCCCCAAAATTACAGGAGAAGCTAAGCGTAAGTTATATCTAAATTCTTTGGTATATTGATGAAGCAAGGCCAGTCCATTTTGAAGCAGTAAAGATACAGTCTTCCTTCTTCATCTAGTGCTCCCTTCTCAAATTATTATATGCGTTAAAGACAATTATAATGCTTTGGCCTCATTCCAATAAACATCCATCTCCGCAAGGGTCATTTCTTTTAAGGATTTCCCATTTTCTTTGGCTTTACTTTCCAAATATTGAAAACGTTTTATAAACTTCTTATTGGTCCTCTCAAGAGCGTTTTCAGGATTAATTTCCATAAAACGAGCATAATTCACCATAGAAAAGAGCACATCACCAAACTCAGCTTCCATACGTTGCTTATTCTGTGATTTAATCTCCTCTTGAAATTCGGCTAACTCTTCCTGCACTTTTTCCCAAACTTGTTCGGGTTTTTCCCAATCAAAACCAACACCAGCCACTTTATCTTGAATACGATTTGCCTTTACCAAGGAGGGGAGTCCCTTTGGAACCCCTTCTAAAACACTTTTCTTACCTTCTTTTAATTTGATGTTTTCCCAGTTGCGTTCTACCTCTTCAGCGTTCGCTACATCTATATCACCATAAATATGTGGATGTCGGTTAATCAATTTATCACATATCTCATTGGCTACATCTGCAATATCAAAATCCTTCGTTTCTGAGCCAATCTTAGCGTAAAAAACGATATGCAATAGCAAGTCTCCTAATTCTTTTTTTACTTCTTCCAAATCATGCTCCAAGATGGCATCTCCAAGTTCATAGGTTTCCTCTATAGTGAGATGCCTCAGTGTTTCCATAGTTTGTTTTTTATCCCATGGACACTGGGTTCTGAGTTCATCCATAATCGTTAAAAGGCGATCAAACGCCTGCAATTGAACTTCTCTGCTATGCATAAATAATCTTTTAGTAAAAGTACAAAGTCAATTGTTCTCTTATTTCAAAATTACTTTTATTTTAAACCATTACATAAAATAAATACTTACTGAGAAAAGAAAATTATCCCTTGACTGTAATAATTGCTACTTTAAGTCACTAAACAAGAAAAAGGAAGATTGAGCAGCGATTTTTACACGTCTTACATTTATCCCTATGCGGGTATCATTATTAAAATATGCAGAGCGTATAGTAATTCTCAAGAGGATTTTGAAGATTACTATCAAGAAGTCTGCTTACAATTATGGAGAAGCAAAGATAATTTCAAAGGAAATTCTAAATGGTCCACCTGGGTATATCGAATTTCTTTGAATGTGTGTTTAACCCTTCTTAAAAAAGACAAAAGAAGTAAAAAGCATTTTGTTTCAGATGCCCTCCCTATGGAAGCAATAGAAGATGGTAAAAGCTATGAAGAGGATGCTATTAATCACTTATACATTGCGATTAAAAAGCTTTCCGAAATAGACAGAGCAGTTATTGTCCTGTATTTAGAAGAAAAATCCAATATTGAAATTGCTCATATTATCGGAACCAACCCCAATAATATTGGAGTGCGAATTAATAGGATTAAAGAACGTTTAAAAAAATTAATGGATGGAAAAATCAATTGAGACTATTTGGAAAGAGGGCTTTTTAAAGAGTGAAGCACTTTTAGCGCCTAAGGTTACGGATTTATACAATAAAAAATCAAATCATTTTATTGATAAGTACAAGCGCATGTTTAAACTCAATATTAATCTCATTGTTCTTGGTGCCGCCGTATTTGCATTAATTTCTTTTCCGATAGGCATCCCATATTTAGGGGTTCCATTATTTTTCATCCTGAACATAATGGCCTTTGTAGACAGCAAATTATTAAAAGAACTTGAGGCCATTGACAAAAGTAAAAGCAGTTATGACTACCTCAAAAGTTTTGATCAGTGGATGAAACGAAAGACACGTATCAACATTCAAATGGCTAGGGTCTTTTACCCTTACGCCTTCCTTTCCTTCGTGTTAGGATTTTGGTTTTTAAAGATCAAAGCTAGCACCTTAGGAATTATCATAAGAGATCAATTGCTCATAGAATTTCCTAACATGCAATTAGTCTTCGGAATCCCTTTGGCTGGAATTGTATCTGTACTTCTTATTGCCACCTTTTTGATATTCTTAGGAGAAAGACTTTACAAATGGGATCTCTCTATGGCTTATGGTCCTGTATTAAAGAAGTTAGACGAACTCATTGCTGATATGGAAACATTGAGGAACTAGCACCCTTGAGTTTCATAAGCTTCTTACTATTGAACAGTTAGGTTAAAAGATTCCTAATATTGTAAGTTCTCTCTTATTTAGAAGACCACTTATATAAAATATGAAGATGAAAAGTATCTTTAGCGGGCTGTGGGTTCTCTTTATGGGACTCTTTCTTACCAATAGTCAGGCACAAGAAAGGACTTCTCCAAGCGATCAACCAGACGAGTTAGGTAAAGTTAGTTGGTATCGAGATTATGAGACGGCAAAAAAGCTAGCAACGGAACAGCAAAAGGCGATTTTAGTCTTTTTTCAAGAAGTCCCTGGTTGTGCCACTTCTACAGGATATGGAACTACTGTATTACAACATCCATTACTTGTAGAAGCAATTGAAGAGGAATTTATTCCATTGGTGATATTCAACAATCAAGATGAAAAGGATAAAGAAGTACTTACGCTGTTTAAAGAACCTAGTTGGAATAACCCTGTGGTACGTATCGTGGATCCCGAAGGAAAAGATCTTGTAAAACGAGTAGCGGGAGATTATACCGTAAGAGGGCTCTATACTGCAATGAAAAATGCTTTAAATGCAAGCAATAAAGTGTTCCCAGAATATTTTAAGTTAGCAATAGAAGAATTAGAAGCAGCTGGCAGTTCTTCCATTAAAGAAAAGCATTTTAAAATGTATTGTTTTTGGAGTGGCGAAACCCATTTGGGTAAAGCCAGGGGTGTATTAAAAACGGAACCAGGTTTTATGGGGGGTTATGAGGTGGTTAAAGTAGTTTATGATGAAAATAAAATATCGGAAAAGGAGCTAAATGCACATGCACAAAGTGCTCGTTTTGAAGGTATTGCCAAAGATAAGTCCTATAGGATTGCCACAAAGGACAACAAATACAATTTACAACATACAAATTATAAATACCTTCCACTAACTGCGCTTCAACAAACCAAAATTAATAGCGCTTTAGGGAATAGAAGAGCGGCTGAGGAATACCTTAGTCCAAAACAACTTGTTTGGCTTCAGCAATTAAATAGCGGAGCTACCAAAGGAAAAGCGCTTTCGCAAGAAAATTTTAAACTGGCCTGGGAAATAAAATTAGGTAGGTAAATACCTTAAAAATTCCTTTACTAGTTGCTTAGAGACGTTCCTATTTAATTATAGTAGCGTCTCTTCTTTTTTATACATAGTTGTCCTTCTAAAACTGGGATGAATGAAGCTTCATGCGATATTTATTCATTTTCAACTCTTTAAAAAAAACGCTACCTTCCTTAGCCAAAAATCAACCATTATGAAGCAGCGTTACCTTAGTCTTTTATTCAGTTGTGCACTATGTTTTACCTATGGACAGATAGGTATTACCGGATTCAAATCTGAAAATGCATCTAAACAATTAGCATTGGAAGCCAGTTTTGATTCCAAACTTTCCGCAGAAAATTTAGATCAATGGATGCAGATTTTATCAGATCAGCCACATTACGTTGGTACCGAGAAAGGGAAACAGAATGCGGAATGGATTGCTAAGCAATTTAAATCGTGGGGATATCAAACAAAGATCGAATCCTATGATATTCTTTTCCCATATCCAAAGATCCGTTCATTAAAACTTACTGCTCCTACGGTTTATAATGCCAAACTAACCGCTGTACCTGTTGAAGGTGATCCTTATACCGCACAAGGTGATGCGTTATTGCCCAGTTATAATGCTTTTTCAAGAGATGGAAATATAGAAGCCGAATTGGTTTTTGTGAATTATGGTGTTCCAAGTGATTATGAAGAATTAGAAAAATTAGGTATTGATGTGAAAGGGAAAATTGTCATTGCAAAATATTATGGATCATGGCGAGGTATTAAACCAAAGTTAGCGGCAGAAAAAGGTGCTATTGGTTGTATTATCTATTCAGACCCCAAGGATGATGGTTTTGTGAGAGGAGATGTGTATCCAAAAGGCGCCTTTAAAAATAAAACAGGGGTGCAACGAGGCTCCGTAATGGATATGCCATTATACCCAGGGGATGTACTTACACCGGGTTATGGAGCTACTAAAAATGCGAAACGCCTAGACAGATCTAAGGCTCCTACAATCACTAAAATTCCAGTTTTACCTATCTCCTATGAAGATGCAGAACCTTTACTAAAAGCATTAGAGGGTGCAGTTGCGCCCGAAGCATGGAAAGGAGGATTGCCCATAACCTATCATATAGGACCTGGCCCCGCAAAAGTGCACTTGCAACTGGAGTTTGATTGGCAACTAAAACCTGCCTATAACGTGATAGCAAAAATGAAAGGTACCGAATACCCAGATCAATGGGTAATGCGCGGAAATCATCACGATGCATGGGTACATGGCGCAAACGACCCTATCAGTGGAATGGTTGCTTTAATGGAAGAAGCACGTGCCATTGGAGCTTTGGTTAAAGAAGGAAAAAAACCAAAAAGAACATTGGTTTATTGCGCATGGGACGCTGAAGAGCCTGGCCTTATTGGTTCTACGGAATGGGTAGAGGATCATAAAACTGAGTTACAGCAGAAAACTGTTGCCTACATTAACACAGATGGCAACGGAAGAGGTTTTTTTAATGCCGGAGGTTCGCACACCTTACAGTCCATGGTTGGTGAAGTAGCACAACAAGTAAAAGATCCTCAAAAAAAAGTATCCATAGCAACTAGAAGAAGTGCAAGAAATCTTCTTTATGGAGGTACAGAATCTTTTTCTTTATATGCTTTAGGCTCGGGATCTGATTATACCCCTTTCATTCAGCATGCAGGGATTGCTTCCCTAAATATTGGATTTAGTGGTGAAAATTCTGGCGGTGAATACCATACTATTTACGATACATATCCGCATTACAAACGTTTTAAAGACCCCGGCTTTGTTTATGGGATTACACTGGCGAAAACGGCAGGCAGAATTGTTTTACGTTTGGCAAATGCTGATGTATTGCCTTTTGAATTTGTACAATGGCAGAGTACTGTAAATACGTATATAGAAGAGGTAATTAAGTTGAACAACACTATGCGAGAGGCGGTACAAAAACACAATGAATTAGTAGATAAAAATGCATTTGAATTAGCGGCAGATCCTACTAAAACCTTTGTAAAACCCCAGCGCAAAGATGCGATTCCTTATCTGGATTTTAGTCCGCTTCAAAACGAAATTACAGCATTGAATACTACCATTCAAAAAATCTCGAGTACAGATCTTACAAAGCGTACTACAAAAGATTTAGAAATAATAAATGGTATCTTAATGCATGCAGAACAAAGCTTAACAAACTCAACAGGTCTCCCAAGAAGATCATGGTACAAGCATCAAATATATGCACCTGGCTTTTACACAGGATATGGAGTAAAGACCTTACCGGCCGTACGGGAAGCTATTGAACAAAAAGATTGGAAGGAAGCGCAAGAGCAAATACACGTCCTTTCAAAAACATTGGAAAAATTTCATAAACATATCAAACAAATCATAACGCGATAAACCTATGACACTATTTAAAAAAATAAGAATATCAAAGTCATCCCTATTTGGCATATTTTTCATTCTTTTTATTTCTGGTCCAATCTATGGACAAGGACAAATTCCTGAGGTAGTTGAGTCTGAAATTGCTGGTGTATCGCAAGCGCGTCTCGACAGATATGAAGCCTTCTTAAGAAAAGAAATTGTAGATGGTCGTATTCCTGGAGCTATTTCTTATGTGATGCGCAAAGGACAAGTGGTGCATAAAGAAGCTTTTGGGTATAGTAGTCTTAAAGAGAAAACACCTATAAAGCAAGATCAAATTGTACATATAATGTCCATGACCAAACCCATTATTACAGTGGCTTTTATGATGTTATACGAAGAAGGCCATTTTTCTCTAAAGGATCCAGTATCCAACTATCTGCCACAA
This sequence comes from uncultured Flavobacteriaceae bacterium, assembly GCA_947500575.1. Taxonomy (GTDB): domain Bacteria; phylum Bacteroidota; class Bacteroidia; order Flavobacteriales; family Flavobacteriaceae; genus CANMSI01. The sequence goes on from CANMSI010000001.1 coordinate 340,135, forward strand.
TTCAAAGATCTTAAAGTGGCAAAAGATGTAAATGAGGGAATCAAAGGCGGCACAAAACCGGCAAACAAAGAAGTTACCATTCTCCAGGTATTGAGCCATACTGCTGGTTTTTCTCATGGTCTAGGGGGTACTACTTTAGATAATGAAATTGCTCAAGAACTTTACTTTAAACCTCAAAAAGATATTGAAAGCAGAGTGAATACTATGGTAAGTTTGCCTCTAGTTGGGCATCCTGGTGAACAATGGTATTATAGTGCTTCTCCGGATGTTCTATCCCTATTAATTGAGCATTTCTCGGGAATGACGGCAGCGGAGTTTTTGCAAAAGAGACTTTTTAGTCCTCTTGGAATGAAGCATACCGGCTATAATATTAAGAAAGAACATGAAAAATTGTGGATGCCAGTTCACAATAAAAACAAAGAGGGAATACTGGTAAATTCTCCACAGCAACTACCCATTGTTGGCAATACGGTATATGGGGGGAGCCATGGTCTCTTTTCAACAGCGGCTGACTATATGACTTTCTGTCAAATGCTATTAAACAATGGAGAATGGAAAGGGCGACGCTATCTCAGTAGAAAAACTCTGGAACTAATGACCAAAGATCATGTAGGTGATCTATATCAGGCACCTGGACAAGGATTTGGACTTGGTTTTGGTGTTACCACCGATTTAGCAGATGGGAAAGCTACCGGCTCTGTAGGCCAATACTATTGGGGAGGTGCCTATTGTACTTATTTTTTTATTGACCCAAAAGAAGAATTAATATCTATTTTGATTACTCAATTACAACCCTACAGCAATTATTACTCGGATAAGATGAGACAGTTTGTATATCAAGCTATTATAGATTAAAGAAAAATAATACCTTTAGAAATAAAATATACCAAATGAAAAAGATTTGTTTTTTACTTTGTTGCTTTGTTTTAATAACAAGTTGTTCTAACGATAGTGATGATGGAACGGAGGAAGAGTTTGACCCTTCAGCAATTGTTGGCTCCTGGAAATTGGCTCGCGCCACCTTTTTAGCGGCAGATGGGAGTCCTACTGAAGAAGATTTCTCCAGTAAAGATGTTGTATACACCTTTGAAACTAATGGAAATTTAACAGTTAGTAATAATTCCCCAGGACACATCGCTGGGAATTATTCCTATACTTTTAAAAGAGATTTTTTAAGCAGTACTCCCGGTCAAAACGAATCAGAAGTATTGGTTGTTGAAATTGAAAATACGAAATGGGCTTATAATTCGCTTAATGGAACACTTGTATTAAGTCTAGCGCATATAGATGGTCCAGGTTTGTTTTTTGATCCGCAATAAAAAAGAAATTGAAAGTATGAAAAGGCATCTCATTTTATTCATTTTTCTTAGTATTTTAACCCATGGTATGGCCCAGAAAATAATTGAACTTCCACATCAAAATCCATCCCATATTGAATGGAAAGAACCCGAGAAGCAATTTTTTTCCAAAGTGTGGGATACAGAGGTTGTTACCAATGTCGCTACTCCTAGTCTTCAAATCTTTAAGCCAGACCCTACAATTTCAAATGGCACCTCAGTGATTATAGCACCTGGCGGGGCGCTTTACGCTCACAGTATCGAAAGTGAAGGAAATGAAGTAGCCAAGTGGCTGAATAGTAAGGGAATAACAGCTTTTGTTCTTAAATACCGTTTGGTGCCCACTGGTAAAGATGGGGCGCAAGAAGTTTCTGATTTAAGTACCACCAATCCTGGAGAAATGATGAAACAGGTTGAAAAAGTGCTTCCTCTATCCATAGAAGATGGTCTTGCCGCCATTAGTTATGTTAGATCCAATGCGTCTAATTTGGGGATCGCCAAAGATAAAATAGGGTTTATGGGATTTTCTGCTGGTGGAGCAGTTACAATGGGTGTTTTGTACAATTATGAAGAAGAAAATAGACCAGATTTTGTTATTCCAGTATATCCATGGATTAGCGCGATGCCCGTACAAGAAACACCAAAAAATGCACCTCCCATGCTAATTGTATGTGCCTCTGACGATCCTTTAGGTCTCGCTGCTGGAAGTGTAGATCTATATCTCTCTTGGTTAAAAGCTGGCAAAACCGTTGCCTTGCATATGTATGCAAAAGGAGGACATGGCTTTGGAATGCGAAAACTTGGATTACCTTCAGACAAGTGGATAGAGCGTTTTTACGATTGGTCTATTAGTGAAGGCATTACCGTTCCAAAAAAATGAAGTGAGATACTATAGATCAAAGCTCATTCTTTTGTTTAAAAAACGAATTAAACTTAATTTAAAAATCTTAATTTAACTTCTGTGAAACATTTCTTTTTGGTTCTTTTGTTAGTAAGCGCGTTTTGCAAGGCGCAAGAAAATTTACCTTTTGCTGAGGAAGTATCAGCGCTTGAAAAAAAATATGATAGCCTTTGGGATACTTCTAAAGAAACGGTAGTATTTGCTGGTAGCTCTAGCATTCGAGTATGGAAGAACTTAGAAACTTCCTTTCCGGAACATCAAATCATAAATTCTGGTTTTGGAGGATCTCAAGCATCTGATCTTTTAACACATATTAATACCTTAATTCTTCGTTACAAACCCAAAAAAGTGTTCTTGTACGAAGGAGATAATGATATTGCCTCAAAGAAAAAAACAAAAGATATTATTGCTACTACTCAAGAGATTATTCAACTTATTAAAAAGCAGAATCCAAATACAGAAATTGTATTAATTGCGGCTAAACCTAGTAAAGCTCGTTGGAAATTAAAAGGAAAATACAAACGCTTGAACAAAAAATTTATAAAGCTTGCCAAGATGGATCCATTACTAAAATATGCAAATGTATGGGATGCGATGCTTAAAGGAAGACGGGTAAGATCTGATATTTTTGTAAGCGATGGTTTGCATATGAATAGCAAAGGATATGAATTATGGTATGAAGTAATACGTCCCTTTCTAAACTAATATGTGGTTTTTCTCATTCATAAAGACCGCTTGGAACTGACATTTTAGTATCCTTTTCAATATAATAGAAGTGATCATTTAAAGCGCACTTCTTCAAATAATAGCATTAATTAAACCCATTTAAAGTGAAAAACTCTATCCTTCTAAGAACCTTTGTGCTATCACTGGCCATTTGCTTCATTGTAGCATGTCAAAAAGAAAAGAAAGTCATTAATTTTCCCAAAACAGACTTATCTATGGAATCCATGGTTCCCAAACCTTTAGAAGTAATACCAACCCATAGTGCGTTTGGTTTAAACCAGTATACCGCTATTTATACTTCACAAACTGCTAATGGTTTTGAGGAAGTTGGCCAATTTCTTGCGGACAAGATAAAAGATAAAATTAATTTAAGACTCTCAGTTAACGAATCAGATGCAGGATCTGTGGAGCGAATTATTTATATAAATCAATCGGACAGTACCGCTTTAGATGGGAAAGAATCATATCAATTATACATTACCAAAGATTCCGTAATCCTCAACGCCAAGACCGCGGAGGCAGCTTTTAGAGGTGTTCAAACACTAAGGCAAATTGTACCTGAAATAAGCAATGATACCCTCACCGAACACCCCATGTGGCTAATTCCTACTGGAAAAATAATAGACCGCCCAAATCTCGAATATAGAGGAGGAATGTTAGATGTAGCGCGTCATTTTTTCACAGTTAAAGAAGTTAAAAAATATATAGACCTGCTGGCTTATTACAAATACAATGCTTTGCATTTGCATTTATCGGACGATCAGGGCTGGCGTATCGAAATTAAATCATGGCCAAAACTAACGGAAATTGGTGGTAGCACAGAAGTTGGTGGCGGTGAAGGCGGTTTTTATACCCAAGAAGAGTACGCCGAAATTGTGAGTTATGCGTTGAAACAACACATGCTTATTATTCCAGAAATTGATATGCCTGGACACACGAATGCGGCCTCGGTCTCCTACCCTATTCTTAATGGAAACGGGAAAACACCTAAATTATACACTGGCATGCGAGTTGGGTTTAGCACTTTTGATACCAGAAAAGATACCGTCTATGCATTTATTGATGATGTGGTACGAGAAATTTCGGCTTTAACACCCGGTCCATTTTTTCATATTGGAGGTGATGAAAGCCATGTTACCAAGAAAAAGGATTATATCTATTTTGTTGAAAGAGTAGAAAAAATTGTTCAGAAACATGGCAAACGCATGGTAGGCTGGGATGAAATTATGCAAGGTGACCTTGATAAAACTTCGGTTGCACAACATTGGAATACAGAAAAAAATGCCTTAATGGCTGTAGAAAAAGGAGCACAAATTATTCTTTCTCCTGCAAAAAAAGCGTATTTGGATATGCAGTATGATAGTTTATCCAAACACGGTTTGCATTGGGCTGCTTATATTCCTGTTGACACTGCATACATTTGGACACCAAAGAAATTCATTGCAGGCATTCCAGAAGAAAATATTCTTGGAATTGAAGCGCCTTTATGGTCAGAAACTATTAGTACAGGTAGTGAATTAGAATATCTGGCGTTTCCACGGGCCATTGGATATTCGGAATTGGGCTGGACAACGGCTGAAAATAGGGACTGGGAAAATTATAAAATTCGCTTGGCAGATCAGGCTCCTTTTCTAGAACGTATGGAGGTAAATTATTATCCTTCGAAGCTCATTGATTGGAAAAAGAGCAAACATACGGAAAGGCCTATTTTAAAGGATTAATACCCGTGAATGAAAAGAACAAAGAAGAAAAATTTAGTGCTTTGGATAAGCCTAGTATTTTTTCTTATTTCTTTAACACAACAATCCTATTGTACCAATAATGATTATGGAAGTTATGGCTCTGGTTTTGTATGCGTCGTATTCGGAGTTTTGGGACTTGCAATTGGAGGTGCTTTTCTAATCTGGCTTGCCAATCCTTTCCTATTAATTTCTTGGTTCTTTACAAGAAAAAATCCAATAGTTGCCTGCATTGTTAGTGGCATTTCTTTAGCCATTGCCCTCTCTTTTCTATTTTTTGATGAGATTATGATTAATGAAGCAGGGCATTATGGCACTATCACTGGATATGCGCTGGGCTATTGGTTATGGGTTCTTAGTATTGCCACTGTTTTCATAGGAAGTGCTAAGAACCATCTAGAACTTCAATCTGCTAAAACCAAAAAGCAGTTACCGGAGTAACTGCTTTAGTTTATTTACTTCTTCACCCCTGGTAAGCCAGTAGGCTTTTTAGTTTGCCAATAAAAGGTTTCTGCCTTTTTTTCTGCTGGCCATACCTCATCTAAAGTATCTGCATTATATACTCTGCCATTTTTAATCACATGGGTGATCGTATTGGTATTTCGGATATTGTCTAAAGGATTTTTGTCTAAAATCAAAATATCAGCCAATTTCCCTGCTTCCAAGCTTCCTAAATCCCCATCTAAGCCCAAGGCCTCTGCTCCATGACTGGTAGCCACTTTTAATGCATCATGGTTCTTCATTCCTCCGCTACCCACAGACCAAAGTTCCCAATGATATCCTAAGCCTTGCAACTGTCCATGACTTCCAACACCGGCCAATCCACCGGCTTCCACTAGGTCTTTCATAAACTCAGCATGCTTTTTAAATACATGCTCTTCATCCATGAACCATCCTGGTCTTCTTCTAGATTTTTGTGCTAACTCTTGATAGGGTGTAAAGTTTTGAATTTTTTTATCTCCCCAAACATCTTCTCTAGAATAATAATAATTCTCTGCCCACGGACCACCATAAGAAACTAATAAGGTAGGCGTCACTGCCATTTTAGAATCTGCAATAGTTTTTACAACATCTTTATAAATAGGATATATAGGTAAGGAATGCTCATGACCAGGATAACCATCTAAAAGCTGGGTCATGTTTAATTTAAAGTCCAAACCACCCTCCGTGGTAGGCATTAGTTTTAGCTCCTTAGCCGCCATCATGATCCATTGTCTAGCCTGACGGTTTCCAACTAAATACATTTTAATACTCTTGGTATTATAATATTCACTGTACTGCTTTAATACCTCTTTTGCATGATCCAAACTTTCAATCTTATATCGCCAAAAACCAACTCCAGGTCCTGTACTATACACTCGTGGTCCATGTAACATTCCAGATTCTACCATATCTGCATAGGTAAGCACATCTGTAGTAGCTGTTTGCGGATCTCTAGTAGTTGTAACACCATAGGCTAGGTTGGCCGAATAAATCCATACCTGATTCTTATGTACGCCCCAATTAGGCCACATATGTGCATGTGTATCTATAAAACCAGGTACTAAGGTTTTCCCAGATACATCTATTGTTTTGGTATCTGCAGGCACTGACAAGCTTCCGGAGGGTCCTACCGCTTTTATTCGATTGTTTTCTACTAGTATATCTCCATTTTCAATTACTTCATTGCCTTTCATTGAAATAATTCGTCCTCCTTTTAGTAATAAATTCCCTTTCGGAATGTCTTTTTGATAGCGAACCTTTATTTTAAACTCTTCTGCTGTAAACTTAGCTTCTTTCTTTTTCTCCTTTTTATCCTTCTCCTTATCTGTCTTCGTAGAATCAGATTTCTTCTCCGCTTTCTTTAGTTCTTTCTCTTTCTTTTTAGCAGCTGCAACACTATCCCTAAATTGTTTACCCGCCTCAAGATCATATCTAAAATGACTTGCTCCTAAAGACCAATGAACTCTTTTGCTATCCGAAGACCAGAAAGGAAATTCACCACCAATCACTGTCAATTTAACCGCTGGGAACGCAGCACTCTCTGCTTTTGCCAAGGATACCGTGGGGGTTTTTCCAAATCTAGGAATCGTAACCGTATAGATATCATTATTAATATGTGCTAAAGCTGTTTTCCCGTCGGGAGAAATTCGTATTTCCGAAGGTCTTGAAGCAGTATTATTTTCTCTCCACCCTTCCTCCGCAGAAGGCAATGCCGTGGGCATACAGAGATTTTCAAAGGCCTCATCATGATCTTTTCCAAAAATGTCTTGAGAGCCATACGTCTGAATTCCTGTTAATTTTAGATGTGCTTTTTCATCAGATCCATCCCATCGAATAGATATTAGTCCTTTGGAACCATGTGTTAAATAGATACGGTTGTCTACTTTCGTAAAATGTGGCTTTTGTCGCCCTTTGGCTTTGTCTATTAAATTAATTGCACCTCCATTTGTTGAAACCCATACCAAATCTTCTTGTGCTCCTCTTGCAAACGGACCAATGGCATCGTCATACGTTTGCGACGATCCTCTATGAAAAGCAATCCTATTCGATTGATAAGACCACTCTGGAAAAGTGTAGATACCAGCTTCTTTAGTAAGTTGCACAGGTTTAGGTCTTCCGGTAGTATTAATTTTATATAAGTGACCGCCTCCTCTTTTCCAAGTAGTAAATACTAAGAACTTGCCATCTGGAGACCAAGTGGGTTGTGCTTCTGTAAAATCGTTGTTGGTGAGCCTTCTTGGGGTACCACTGGGTAAGTCCATTATATAGAGTCTATTCAGTGCCGTAAACGCTAACTGGGAACCATCAGGGGAAGGTTTCCCGTCTCTTATCTGTGTAACAAAGCTTTCTTCTGCGTCTTCAATAGGATATTTAAAGGCAAGCTGCGGCCCTAAATCAAGTTCTATATCAACTTCAAAAGGGATCTCAGTAGCTGTATTAGTATCTAGTGAAATACTATAAATTTTACCACCATAAGAAGCAATCAAGTTCTTATTATCTGGCGTAAAAGACATTGCAGGTAATACACCTAAGGGAGCTATAGATTCTTGTTCATCTCGTTGCACTGGATACGCCAACCAGCGTTCCTTTCCCGTATTTAAATTACGAAGTACTAAACCTGTTTCGTCTTCAAATCGGGTGCCATATACTAACCAATTACCATCACCAGACAAAGTAGGAGTAAAAGCAGAACCATATCTGGAAGTAATCGTAGCTCTATCTCCATCTTCCATATCATATGTTCCAATTTGATATTGCGGTAATTGAGCATTATAGTTCCAAGAATTAAAGCGCTGTGAAAAGTATAGTAATTTACCATCCGCACTAAATGCCGGGTCCGTTGCTTTTATATTCTTAGGCTCTCCAAATAACTGACTTCCAGCACCACCATCCTTGTGATAAATATGAAGTTTTATATTTCTTCGTCCTTTACCTCCAACGATATAATTCCCGTCGGGCGTCCAAGCCGCAGAAAAGAAATTGTGCTTGCTATCTTTGGTAATCTGCTTATCTTCCTTGGTAGCTAAATCCAACGTCCAAATATTATCTGAACCACTTTTATCAGAAATAAACGCCAAGGATTTTCCGTCAGGGCTGTATTGCGGATGTACATCATACGCCATTCCTGAGGTAATACGAGTAGCTTTACCTCCAGAAATAGGCATGGTATATAAATCGCCCATCATATCAAAAACAATTGTAGAGCCATCTGGACTAACATCTAAAGATATCCACGTACCATTGGTAGTAGTAAATGCAATGGTCCTGGTAGGCTCCATTGGTAATTCTTTGGTTGCTTTTTTAATAGTGTCGTTTTCTTTTTTAGCATCTTGAGAGAATGCAGGAAAGAGCGTTGATAAAAGAAAAAGAAAGGTAAGGCCTAACTTTAAAGGTGAGTTCTTCATTGGTTCGTTTTTAGATTAATTTGATAGCTAAATATAAAAAATATATTACTGATTATATCATAAAAAAGCCCCGATGTAAACATCGGGGCTTTTCATATATTCTCTTCTTTTATTCTTCTTCAGAAGCATCATTTTCTTCCTCTATGGGTTCTGAAAAATCAGTAAAATTATGATCGTGTAATACATTGTACCACTGAATTATTTTTTTAATATCACTGGCATACACTCGATCCTCATCATAATTAGGAAGTACTTCAAAAAAATATTCTTCTAACTTAATCTTTTCAGCTTTATGCGGTATGGAAGTTTTACCACCTTTTTCCTTTTCCTGTATTTTTTGAAAAACAACACGCAAGGGCAACTCTTCCTCTAAGGTATAAACGGCAATTTCTGATAAGACGCTTACGTTATTTCTAAAACCTACTGTAATCTTTTTTCCGTCTATTAAAGACTCAGCTACAAAACCTGTTCTTGTCTGGGTCATTAATTTAAAAAGACCTGGTCTTCCACCAATCGATAGTATTTTATCTAAACTCATGTGTTATTTTAAAATTTGATGGCGCAAATATTACATTTTTGTATCAATAAAGAAATTAATTTAACGTCCTTTTTTAATATCAGGAAAACGCATTCGATAATCTACTTTTATTTTTCCTTTAGAAATATTGCTCAAACGACTCTTAATAAGACGTTTTTTTAAAGATGATAATTTGTCGGTAAACAAAATGCCTTCAATATGGTCATATTCGTGCTGAATAACTCTCGCTAGCAAACCATCATAAGAAGCGGTAATTTTTTTAAAATTCTCATCGAAATAGGTGATTGTAATGGTGTCTTTCCGAGAAACATCTTCTCTCACATCAGGTATACTGAGACAACCTTCATTAAAAGCCCATTCTTTTCCGGTTTCTTCTTCAATAGTGGCATTGATAAATACCTTTCTAAATCCGTCAAGAGTGTCCTTCTCTTCTGGCGAAAGATCATCATCATCCGCAAAAGGAGTCGTATCTACTAAAAATAATCGAATGGGTAATCCTATCTGAGGTGCTGCTAAACCTACACCATTCGCATTATACATGGTCTCCCACATATTCGAAATAAGGGAAGCTAAATTGGGATAGTCTTTGGAAATATCTTTTCCAACTTTTCTAAGTACAGGATCGCCAAATGCAATAATGGGTAATATCATTTTAATGTGCTCTATTTAAATATGATTGCAAAATAAGAGTAGCGCTAATTTCATCGACTAGGGCCTTATTTCTGCGTTGCTTCTTTTTAAGACCTCCATCAATCATGGATTGAAAAGCCATTTTAGATGTAAATCGTTCGTCTTGTCGCACCACTGGAATTTCCGCAAAAGTAGCCTTTAACTTTTTCAAAAACTCCTGAATCAATACTTCGGATTCAGAAGGCATGTTATTCATTTGTTTGGGTTCTCCTACAACAAAGCAATCTACAGCTTCTTCTGATAGGTACTTCTTCAAAAAATCTATAAGATCCTCTGTAGCAACAGTGGTTAAACCAGAAGCAATTAATTGCAACTCATCAGTAACCGCAATTCCCGTGCGCACCTTTCCAAAATCCAATGCTACCAAACGTGCCAATATTGTTTTTTTTGCAAAAATAAAGTATAAATTGTTATAAGTATAAATTTGAAGGTTTTATTACAGAGTACCACTTATATTTGTCAAAATTTGATATTAAAATAATGGAAATAAAACAGCTTATAGAGCAAGCATGGGATAATAGGGCATTGTTGAAAGAGGAGAAAACTCAAAATACCATTCGCGAGGTAATTGGTATGATTGATGCAGGTACGCTGCGTTGTGCAGAGCCCACGGAAAACGGTTGGCAAATAAACGAATGGGTAAAGAAGGCCGTGGTATTGTATTTTCCAATTCAAAAAATGGAAACCTTAGAAGCAGGTATTTTTGAATATCACGATAAAATGCCTTTGAAAAGAGGCTATGAGGCGAAAGGAATACGGGTAGTTCCTGGCGCTATTGCCAGACATGGGGCTTATATTTCTCCAGGAACTATAATGATGCCCAGTTATGTAAATATTGGAGCTTATGTGGACGAAGGTACCATGGTAGATACCTGGGCCACTGTAGGGAGCTGTGCTCAAATTGGTAAAAATGTGCATCTTAGTGGAGGTGTAGGTATTGGAGGTGTATTAGAACCTTTGCAAGCTGCACCTGTAATCATAGAAGACAACGCGTTTATTGGCTCAAGAAGCATTGTTGTAGAAGGCGTTCGGGTAGAAAAAGAAGCTGTTTTAGGTGCCAATGTAGTGCTTACTGCTTCTACAAAAATCATAGATGTTACAGGAGATACCCCAATAGAAAGAAAGGGACTAGTACCAGCAAGATCTGTTGTAATACCTGGAAGTTATACCAAAAAATTTGCAGCAGGAGAATACCAAGTATCCTGTGCCTTAATTATTGGACAACGTAAGGAGAGTACTAACAAAAAAACATCGCTTAATGATGCACTGCGCGAGTATGACGTAGCGGTATAAATAGATGCTATTATGGCATATGATATCACTTTAGAGGGTAAAAATTTAGAAAGAGCAGAGACACTCTTAGAAGACGCCATCCAAATTTTTGATCAGTGTAAAATTGCTTACTGGTTGGAAGGAGGTACTTTGTTAGGTATTCGAAGAGAACAACGTTTACTGCCATGGGATGATGATTTGGATATTTCAATGATGCAAAAGGAACTCGGCAAATTAAACCCGCTACTAAGCAGTCTTAAAAAAGCTGGGTTCCGCATACGAATTCGAACATTTGATGAAGACTCTGCATACTTTAAAAAGGGAGATATTCGAATGATTAAAATTCGAACCAAGCGTTTCTTTGGACTTTTAAAAGGGCAGGTATGTCTTGATGTTTTTGTAAAATACCCTCATGAGCAAAAGGCCTACTGGGAAATTGCAAATAAAACCAAATTTGTTCCCGTTAAATTTTATGAATCTCTCAAAACTATAACGTTCAAAGGGTATTCGTATCAGGTTCCCTTGCAAACGGATGAATATCTTAGTTATCGCTACGGAGATTGGCAAACACCTGTGAAAGACTGGGATACCACCAAAGATGATAAAGCCCTCAATTAAAATACTATTTCGTTATTAGTTGCAGGGTATTTTTAAGTACGGTACTACTCACATTCGCTGTATACGGAAAATACTCCATGGCGCAACTTACCGGTGGGTATTTACCACGCCAATCGTCCCCAACAGAAATTGCATCAATTTTATAGGTGTCAACAATTTTTTGTTTGTTTTTGTCTTCTTGCGCAATCACTTCGTCTACATATCGCACAGCTTCAATGACCCTCTTGCGTTCTTCAAAAGGAATAACCGGACGCTTTCCTTTTTCCTTTTCAATGAGCTCATCTGTGGAAACACCCACGATTAGATAGTCACAAAGTTCTTTTGTTTTTTTAAGGATGTTTAGATGACCATAGTGAAAAATATCAAAACATCCAGAAGTGTACATTCTATGATATTTTACTTCTTTGCAGATAGTAGCTGCTATTTTTAAAATTGGTAATTCAGAAACTTGAATAGAAAAATTTTCTTTTGGCATTGCCTTAAAAAGCTGTTCTAAAATTTCAGGTATTACCTCTCTAGATACTTCGGCATTCTTAGGAACTGCTATTAAGGTATCTTCATCTTTGGAGAAGTTCCATTCCTCGAATGTGGCTGTAAGTTCAGAAATTGTTAAGTTATTCATGAAACTGAGTTCAATTGGTTGTGCAAAGTTACGAAAAAGCTAAGGGTATTTATTCAGATAAGCTTTTATCCAAACAAATATGGTCTTAAAGTACTTCGCTAATTAATGAATTACGATTAACTTTGACACTGTAGTAAATTAACTTTTTTTTAACTTGCTGAGATTTACTATCATTTATAAATACTAATTTTCATGAAGATTGTTATTCTTGCTGCGGGCATAGGTTCTAGACTCGGTAATCCTTTTCCAAAACCACTTACTCCTTTAAACAACGGTAAAAGTATTATGCAGATGCAGGTAGATAATTTGAGTGAATACTTTCCCCTGGACGATATAAGCGTTGTAGTAGGGTTCAAAAAAGATTTGATCATGGAACGTTTTCCAGAACTCACCTATATCTACAATGCATTCTTTGACAGAACCAATACCTCCAAAAGTTTATTAAAAGCACTTAGGAAGAATAAGGACAAATCCGTTCTATGGTTGAATGGAGATGTAGTTTTTGATGCCAAATTACTTTCCATACTAAGACCTTATATAGATAAAAGACAATCCTTTGTGGCAGTTAATACCAGTAAAGTCGCAGAGGAAGAAGTAAAATATACTTTAAGGGGAAATTACATTGACGAACTCTCTAAATCTGTTAAGAACGGTTTAGGAGAAGCGGTAGGGATCAATTTTATTTCATCCAAAGACATCACTTCCTTTATAGCTCGCTTGGAAGAATGCGATACGAATGACTATTTTGAAAGAGGATTAGAAATTGCCATTGAAAAAGATAATTTACAAGTAAGCCCTGTAGATATTTCGGCCTACGACTGTATGGAAGTAGACTTCAAAGAAGATTTGGAAAATGCCAACAATTTATTCCAGAAATGAAGGTAATTCTCTTCTGTCAGAATGCCTATGCTTTTGGAATTCTTTCTCCAATAAGAGATGTTCTAAAAGAGCAAGGGCACCCCTTTCTCTGGTATATTTCGGATAAAATATGGAAAAATTTTCCTTTCAAGGAAGAAGCTTTTACCACACGTATTTTAGATCTCCAATATTTTAAAAGCGATGCCATATTTGTTCCAGGAAATGAAGTGCCTTACTTTTTAAGAGGCTTAAAAATTCAAGTATTTCACGGCTTGGCTGGAGAGAAAAAAGGGCATTTTAGGATACGACACTATTTTGACCTATACCTTACGCAAGGGCCATTTTTCACCAAAAAGTTTGAAGAACTGAAGAGCAAGCACCAAGATTTTGAGGTGATTGAAACTGGATGGCCCAAACTAGATGTATTTAGCACCAATAAAGACAAATACGTCTATGAAAAAAATGCCATTCTTGAAAAGTACAATACCGATAAAATTGTGCTCTATGCTCCTACTTTCTCGCCTAGTCTCACCTCTGCACCTTATCTAGTACATGAGATAAAACAGCTAGCGCTTTCTACCGGATATGTCATTTTTATTAAGTTTCACGACCTGATGTATGATCGTTGGATTGATGCTTACAAAGAACTTGCAAAAGAGATTCCCAATATCATTTTCAAGGAAGATAAAAACATCATCAAGTTTTTACTACAGGCAGATATCTTAATTAGTGATACCTCTTCTGTTATTTATGAATTTATTTTACTAGACAAACCCGTTATATCTTTTAAAAATATAGCAAGTAATGTTCTATGGGACAATTCTAAACATTATAGTGGTTTAACAGAAAGGGTTTTAGATAACCTAAACAGTGACAAACTTGCACCGGAAAGAGCATATATAAATATGCAGTTTCATCCTTACAGAGACGGAAAATCTGCCCAACGTATGGTAGAGGCTGCTCTGCATTATATTGGGACTCATGGGGTGCCAGAACAACGTCAATTATCGGTTTCCAGAAAATTAAAAATTCAATCTATTTTTGGAAAGCCTACCCCAGCTATTTTTCAGGGTCCTTTGAAAACAAAACTTTCTTTACTACTTATTACCTACAATGAAATACTCCATATAGATGCAGTTTTGGAGAACATTAAATTTGCCGATGAAATTATAGTGGTAGATTCTTTTAGTACAGACGGTACTGTAGATCGTATAAAAGAGCATCCAAAGGTAAAATTGATACAACGTCCATTTAAGAATTATACGGATCAAAAGGCCTTCGCCTTAGAACAAGCGTCTAATGATTGGATTCTATTTTTAGATGCCGATGAAAGGGTTACCGACAGTTTAAAAAATGAGATTCTACAGACCATCAATGCCGATACAACTATTACCGCTGCAGCCTATTTCTTTTACAGAACATTTATGTTTAAGAACAAAATACTTCGCTATAGTGGTTGGCAAAGTGATAAAAATTACAGGCTCTTTAGAAAAAGTAAAGTGCATTTTACCGAAGACAGAATTGTACACGAAACATTAGTGGTGAATGGAAAATCGGATGTTCTAAAACACAAACTAATCCATTACTCCTACAAAAATTATGAGGATTACCGCGGAAAGATGATCAAGTATGGACAGATGAAAGCCCAAGAAGAATTTAAAAAAGACTACGATCCCAATCCCTACCATTTTGTTTTTCGTCCTTTGTATAAGTTTTTTAACCACTACATTCTGCGGCTGGGGATTTTAGATGGGAAAAAGGGATTTATTATTTGCTATTTAAATGCTTTGGGAGTTTATGCACGGTATAAAGAATTAAGAAGACTACGATTGTTAGAGCTTACTAAAACTTCAGAATAGCCCCATAAAAAAAACAATCACACATTTATTCCAATATATAAGCAACCCTTTTAGTATCACCTTCTCTTATAAATGTATAAATCGTTCTATAAATGCTGAGTTCAAATGAAAACAAGCATTTAAAAATTTTGTAGGATTTTTTTTCAATCTTCTATACTTTTTATACGGTTTTGCTGTTATATACTAAATATTTGCCTCCAATGTCTTTGAACGGAAATAAGATTTCTGCCCTTATAATCACCTATAATGAGATGGGTTACATACAAAAGTGTGTAGATTCTGTTGATTTCGCTGATGAAATAATTGTTGTGGATTCTTATAGCACCGATGGTACGTATGAGTATTTGCACAAGCATCCCAAAGTGAAGGTTATTCAAAGACCCTTTAAGAATTTTACAGACCAAAAATGTTATACCCTAGAGCAAGCTTCTAACGATTGGGTACTATTTTTAGATGCGGATGAAGTAATTCCGGAAAATCTAAAAAATGAAATTTGTGCTACCGTAGAAAATCCAAAAGAGGGCGTTGCGTTTTGGTTTTACCGAAAATTTATGTTCCAAAATGAACGTTTAAGATTCAGTGGTTGGCAAACAGATAAGAATTACCGACTATTCCGAAAAAGCAAGGCAAAGTTTTGTGATAAGCGAATTGTGCATGAAACCTTAAATGTAAATGGAAAATCAGGGATTCTTAAGGAGAAAATGATCCATTATTCCTATAAAAATTATAAAGGGTATCGTTCAAAAATGCTTCGTTATGGACAATTAAAGGCAAAAGAAGCTTTCCTAAAAGAAAAACGATTTAATTATCTTAAGCTTTTTATAAAACCTAGTTGGAAGTTTTTTAACGATTACATTATTCGTCTAGGTATTTTAGATGGTAGAAAAGGAATTACGATCTGTTATTTGAGCGCACTCGGTGAGGTTGAACGTTTTAGAGAATTAAAACGTTTAGAAAAACAACCAAAATTAATATACACCCTTTCTACACCTTAGGCATACCATTCACATTTTTCTATTAGCCCTTCTCTGGTACTTTTGTTTGAATTATGAGTTAATCTGTTTTGCAAATTATACAAACTCCTATCTTTGTATTCTTATTTTTTTAAGATGCTCGAAGAAATTAATAACTGTTTACAAATTTTAGAAGCTGGCGGCTTAATCCTGTACCCTACAGATACTGTTTGGGGGGTAGGTTGCGATGCCACCAATACAGAAGCTGTTAAAAAGGTATATGCGCTAAAAAAAAGGTCCGATACCAAAGCGTTGATATGTTTGGTGAGTACGGATGCAATGTTGGAGAGACATGTAACTAAGGTTCCAGAAGTAGCCTATGACATTCTAGATCTAGCAAATAAGCCCACTACCATTGTTTATGACGCACCGCTAGGCATCGCTAAAAATCTCATAGCTTCTGATAATACCTTAGCCATCCGAGTAGCATCTGATCAATTTTGTCAATACCTTATTAATAGATTTAAAAAACCCTTAGTATCAACTTCTGCTAATATAAGTGGCGATCCTACACCGCAATCATTCAAAGAAATTAATTCAGAGATTTTAAAAGGTGTAGACTATGTGGTAAATTTGGAGCATAATGTAATAAAGAGCACTCCTTCTTCCATTATTCAATTAAAAAATGATGGAAAAGTAAAAGTGATTCGCGAGTAAAATGTCATGCAACAAAATTATAAAGAGGCTCTTAAAGACCCCGTTTTCAATATTATTTCCGATGCAGCTGCTGAACTTTCAGTAGATTGCTATGTTATTGGAGGCTTTGTACGCGATTTTTTCTTGAAGAGAAATACGCCAAAAGATATTGATATTGTTGCAGTTGGAAGTGGAATTGAACTTGCAAAAGCTGTTGCTAATCGGCTTCCCAAAAAACCGCAGGTCAGTGTTTTTAAGAATTTTGGAACTGCTATGATTAAACATCAAGGAGTAGAACTAGAATTTGTGGGAGCAAGAAAAGAAAGCTACCATAAAGACAGTAGAAATCCGGTCGTGGAAAATGGAAGTTTGGAAGATGACCAGAAGCGCCGCGATTTTACGATCAATGCACTAGCCTTATCTTTAAATGAAAAAGACTACGGTGCTTTATTAGATCCCTTTGACGGCATCACAGATTTAAAAGAAAAGAGGATCCAAACTCCTTTAGAACCTGGTATTACTTTTTCTGATGATCCATTGCGCATGCTAAGAGCAATACGGTTTGCTACGCAATTGAACTTTGAGATTCAACTTTCGTCTTTGCAGGCAATTACAGCACATAAAGAACGAATCAAAATTATTTCTAAGGAGCGTATTGTGGATGAGCTCCATAAAATTTTGAGTAGCATAAAACCTTCCATCGGTTTTTCCTTATTACATCAAACAGATCTTTTGGCATATATTTTACCAGAATTGGTAGCATTGGAAGGGATTGAAGAAATAGAAGGTCAACGTCATAAAGATAATTTTTGGCATACCTTAGAGGTAGTAGACAATATTACGCCACATACAGATAATGTTTGGCTCCGCTGGGCCGCCTTACTTCACGATATTGGAAAAGCCCCTACAAAGCGCTTTGACAAGAAAATAGGGTGGACATTTCATGCGCATGAATTTGTGGGAGCGAAAATGGTATATAAACTTTTTAAAAGACTTCGAATGCCATTGAACGACAAAATGAAGTTTGTTCAGAAAATGGTTTTTATGAGTTCCAGACCCATTGCATTATCCCAAGATCATGTGACCGATTCTGCTGTTCGAAGACTGGTTTTTGATGCAGGGGAATATGTAGACGATTTAATGACTCTTTGCGAAGCAGATATTACCACAAAGAATCCCAATAAACAGAAAAAGTATAAAAACAACTTTAAACTTGTACGTCAAAAAATCATTGAAGTTGAAGAAAGAGATCATATTAGAAATTTTCAACCTCCTGTAAGTGGAGCAGAAATTATGAAAGCTTTTAACTTAGAACCATCCAAAGAAATTGGGATCATTAAAGAGGCTATAAAAGAAGCCATTTTAGAAGGTGAAATTGCGAATGAGTATGATGCTGCTTATACATTTATGCTCAAAAAAGGAAACGATTTAGGGTTAAAAGTGGTTAAAAAGACATAATTAATGCATTTCATCTAGTAAGAAATCAAAAATATTTTGTAAGAAATAACTATAACATTCCTACAAATATTGATTTTTTTAGTCATAAACGCCTAAATGCCTGGGCTTTTACTTCATTTTTAACATTTCCCTAGCTATTTTTGTAAAACCATTAACAATTGGTAATCTAATTAATAGTTTGCCACGTACATACTTAAACACTCACCTAAATTTCTCAAATGCGTATGAAAAATTCTACCCTACTTCGATACTTGGTATCGAAGCGAACGACCTATATGTCTAAACTACTGTTCTTAAGCCTTCTAGGCTTTTTGTTTTGCACAGTAGTCCAAGGACAAGATTTTGATGGAGATTTAATTCCAGATATTACGGATCAAGACGACGATAATGATGGTATATTAGATATTGATGAGGGCTTTACCTGTGTGGTAGTGGCCGATGTGAATACTCCTGGATTTGCTACCAACACCAATTTTGCCGCAGGACCAACTAGTACTGTAGTTCTAAATGGGCTAGACAATGGGACTTTCAATTTCACAGCGAATGTTGGAGGCACCGCCACTTGGAACAATGGGATTCAAATTCAGTTGAACCCATCCGTTGGTAATTACATTTTTGCACAACCAAGGAATACACAAAATACAGCTACTACCAATGTAGCCACCTATACTTATGACTTTCCAACCCCTGTTACTGATTTTTCTTTCTTTACAGGAGGTTTAAACAATGACGATCAGGTAACTATAACAGCTTTCCTTGCCGGAGTACCTGTTAGTATCACTCCTGCAAACTTTAGTGAATTGGCTACCGGTTTAGTGCCAACAGGAAATACCGTTAGGGGTACTGTTTTTGATAATAGTCCTGATCCACTTATCAACCTCTTTAGAACTACCATTCCAGAAACAATTGATCAGATTGTTATCACTTCTGGAAAAGCAAATAACAACAATGGAAATGTCACCATTGGTATGTACTCTTTTTCGTATTGTATTGCAGATGCTAATGGAGATTTTGATGGAGATGGCATTCCTAACTTATTCGATACGGATAGTGACAATGATGGCTGTAGTGATGCAGATGAAGCCTATTTTACAACGGTTGCGGATGCAGATCCAGATAATGATGGAGTTTTCGGAAGTGGAATGGCTTCTGTAGATGGAAATGGAAGAGTAGATGGGGCTGGTTATGATGAAGTAAATGAAAGCTACTTGGATGGTAGTATCGCTTCCTGCAAGGATATAGATGGTGATGGCGTACCAGATGCTTTGGATTTAGATAACGATAATGATGGAATTACCGATGCAGAAGAACTTGGATCGGGAATCCTAAATTTTCAACCCAGTTGTGGAGGAGATGTATTGGATTTTAGTGGAACTTTTACGGAAGAAAGTGGTGACGGAAATGTTAGTACTTTTTTACAAGGAGAGGTGTTTCGTTTCCCAGCAGTTGCCGCAGGTGTTGATGCACTTGTTACAGTTGTACAAACTTTAAATACCACCATTCCCTTACTAGATGATAATAGTACAGATCCTGGAGCATTTAAACCTCAGACTACCTTTAATCTAGCATTGAGTGGTAGCGCCGCCTATTCGGAATTTAATTTTCAATTTGTTCAAGCCGGAGGTACCACACCGGTTGAATTATCAGAGTTTTTTGTCAACTTTAATGATGTAGATGGAAATAACCAGTATGGAGAACAAGATTGGGCACAAAACCCTGCAAGTTTTACCACCAATGGCACTACCGATATCACTTTCGATAATACCGCGGAGTGGTTAGTAGCTACGGCAGGAATGGTAGAATTTCCTGGGGTTTCCAATGTAAACTCGGAAGTGAACTTCAGTACTAGGAATATATCAAAATCTAGCTATTCAATTCGTCTTGGCGTAATAGCACGCCAAGCAAACGTAATGTTTATAGGAAGACAACATAGCGTAGAATTTCAGTGCTTAACTAATTTTTCGAACCCAACTACCTTTCTTACGGATTTTGATGGAGATGGCATTCCCAATCATTTGGATTTGGATAGTGATAATGATGGCATTACCGATGTAATAGAGTCTGGAGGAACCGATGCTAATGGCGACGGAATAGCTGATGGTGCCGTAGATCCTATGAATGGAATTCCTGCCTCTGCAGGTACAGGTACTATACCCATAAATACAGATGGAACGGGTGGAGATAATTACTTGGATATTGATGCAGATGATGATGGAATACCAGATAATATTGAAGCACAACCTACAGATACCTACATACCACCCAGTGGAATTGGAACCGGTATGACCGATACCAATAATAATGGAGTAGATGATAATTATGAAAGTGGAGGTACTGTTGGATTAACTCCCGAAAATACAGATAGTACCCTTCCCAATTCAGATACGATTCCAGATTATATTGATGATGATTCTGATGGTGATGGAATTTTAGATATTGAAGAAAATGGCGATACTGATAACGCCACATTAGGCACAGATGCAGATAATGATGGATTGGACGACGCCTTTGATGATATTGATGATAGTGCCACAGATGGTTTTACCGTAAATGACGGCATTAACCCACCCGATGGAAGTAATTTAGGGGATGAAGATGGGGATTTAGCCAGCGGAGGAGATGTAGATTATAGAGACGCCCCAAATGTAGATTCTGATGGAGATGGCATACCAGATGATATTGATGTTGATGATGACAATGATGGCATCTTAGATACTGTAGAAGGTACTGGAGACACGGATGGGGATGGAATCATAGATAGTTTGGATTTAGATAGCGACAATGATGGAATCCCAGATATCATAGAAGCTGGAGGGACAGATGCGGATGGCGATGGAGAAGTAGACTATCCCGTACCTGGTGATCCCACATCCATGACAGATACCAATAATGATGGTTTGGATGATGGAATTGAAGCAAATCCCTTACCAGACCCAGATACCGATGGAGATGGCTTAGTAGACCGTTTGGATCTGGATTCTGATAATGATGGAATTGCAGATATCATAGAAGCTGGTGGAACAGATACCAATGGAGACGGGGAAGTAGACTACCCTACTCCAGGAGATCCAACCACGATGGTCGATGTAGATAACGATGGATTTGCAGACAGTATTGATACCGATGATAACACAGTTGCAGGTACCGGCGATGGAGGTACTGCACTTCCCAATGAAGATACAGATGGGGATGGTGTAGCCAATAGACTAGACTTGGATTCAGACAATGATGGAATCCATGATGTGATTGAGTCCGGTGGTATGGATGATGACGGAGATGGTAGAGCAAATGATGATGATGACAATGCTGATAATACTGGAAGTAATGGAATTCCGACCTCAGCAGGAGGGGGAACTACTCCTATAGACACTGGGAACGATGGTTCTGCAGATTACTTGAATCTAGATAGTGATGGCGATGGTTGTTCAGATGCCAATGAAGCCTATGCCAACGGTAATGCAGATGGAGGAGATGGTGGTCAATTTGGTCTAGGCACTCCGGCAAATACCGATGCCAATGGATTAGTACTTACTGCCCCTTATGATACAGGAGCTGTTGCTGCGGTGACAGATGCAGGAGATACTTCTGGATGTACCATAACAGATACGGATGGAGATGGAGTAACAGATACCCAGGAAACTACAGACGGAACAGATCCAAATGACCCTTGTGATTTTCTAACTGCCAGTGTAACCCTAATACAAACCGGCCCTTATCTTCTGGCAGATTGCGATGGAGATGGAGTAACCAATGGAGATGAAATTGTAGGACCCGATGGAGATCCCAATACCACGCCCGATAATACAGATCCAAATGATCCTTGTGACTTTGATATTGCTAGTATTACCCTAACGCAAACCGGTGCCTATTTAGCCGCGGATTGTGATGGGGATGGAGTTTCTAATGGTACTGAAATTGCAGACGGCACCAATCCTGAAGATCCTTGCGATTTTGATATAGCAAGTATTACGCTGCCTCTAACAGGAGATTATCTATTGGTAGATTGTGATGGAGATTTAATTAGTAACGGTCAAGAAATAGCAGACGGTACAGATCCTAATGATCCTTGTGATTCTATTGGAGGTACACCTCCACCTGGCGCCAACTGCGATCCGATCATAACAGATCTGGTAGTAGAAAATACAATTGTTACACCAGATGGTGATGGTATTAACGATGTATTTAACATCCAAAATATTGAGTCTTTCCCTAATAATACGGTTGAAATATACAACAGATGGGGTATCAAAGTATTTGAAACATCGAGTTATAATAATACTACAAATGCCTTTAGAGGTATTTCAAATGGAAGAGTAACCTTGAGTGAAAGCGATGGGCTTCCAGTAGGTGTATATTACTACATCATCGATTATGTAGATGGTAGTGAAAACAAAACACTATCAGGATATTTATATGTTAACCGATAATCAAAACACTAAAAGCTATATACCGATGAAAAAATATATCGCACTTTTTATACTTATAATCCTTTCTACCGAGGTAGCAAAGGCACAACAAGACCCACAATACACCCAATATATGTATAACACCATAGTAGTAAACCCTGCCTATGCAGGTTCTAGAGGTGTTTTAAGTATGGCCGCTCTATACCGTACCCAATGGGTAGGATTAGATGGAGCTCCTAATACATTTACGCTAAATCTAAACACGCCTGTTTCGGAACGTGTGGGAGTTGGCCTATCCGTTATCAACGACGAAATTGGAGAAGGAACCAATCAGGAAACGTATATAGATGCATCTTTTTCTTATACAGTACCTACATCAGAAACAGGAAAATTATCGTTCGGCGTAAAGGCAGGTGGGCATTTCTTAAATGTAGATTTCTCCAAACTCGCCAATTTTGGAGCAGAGCCTAACCTTCCAAATATCGACAGGAAATTCTCTCCTAACTTTGGAGCAGGTATCTATTATCATACAGATACTTTTTATGCAGGACTCTCAGTTCCCAACTTTTTACAAACGGAACATTTTGATGAATCTGGACTTAGCAGTTCTTTCTTAGCACAAGAAAGAATCAACTGGTATTTAATTACGGGCTATGTATTTGACCTCAATCCAAGTTTAAAGTTTAAGCCAGCGCTTTTAGTAAAAGCGGTAAAAGGAGCTCCTTTACAAGCAGATCTATCAGCAAATTTTATGTTGAATAACAAGTTTACCTTAGGTGCAGCGTACAGATGGGATGCCGCAGTAAGTGCCTTATTTGGATTTCAATTGACAGATCAGTTAATGCTAGGACTTGCCTATGACCGGGAGACTACTAGACTAGGCAATGCCTCTTTTAATGATGGCTCTTTTGAAGTACTGCTTCGCTATGAGCTACTTACGAAATATAAAAAAGTAATCACCCCAAGATTCTTCTAAAACAGTTCACAATGAAAACATATATAAAACTACCCCTTGCACTCTTCATTGCTCTCCTTAGTTTTTCCGTAGGATATGGGCAAGATAAGAACGAGAAAAAAGCAAACGAAAAATTTGATAACTACGCATATGCAGATGCTATTGACACCTACGAACATTTAATAGAAAAAGGATATGATTCCGAGGAGATCTATAAGCGTTTAGGAAATGCCAATTATCTGAACGCCAACTATAAAAAAGCAGCTGAATGGTACGGACGTCTTTTCGCAATTGAAAACGCAACCATAGATGCAGAATACCTATATAAATATGCGCAGACTTTAAAATCCTTAGAGAAGTATGATGCTTCAGATCAATGGATGCAGAAGTTTGAAGCAGCGAAGGCGCAAGACAAACGTGTGATGCAGTTTGCAAAGAATACAGACTACTTAGAAAAAATTAAAGAGCAATCTGGTAGGTACGACATTAAAAATCTGGCTATTAATTCTAGTGCATCCGATTTTGCTCCCTCCTTTTATGGAACACAACTAATTTTTTCTACCGCAAGAGATACTGGAATTGTATCCCGAACTACGCACTTATGGAACAAAAAGCCTTTCTTAAATCTATTTGTTTCTGAGCCTTCAGAAAGTGGTGATTACACTACAAGCAGTAAATTTTCAAAGGTATTGAATACCAAAACTCATGAGTCTTCTGCCGTTTTTACCAAAGATGGAAATACAGTGTACTTTACTAGAAATAATTCCAAAAACAGAACTTTTGCACGTGATGCCGAAGGGGTAAGTAGGCTTAAAATATATAGAGCAAATTTACAAGATGGAGAATGGACCAATATAGTAGCATTGCCTTTTAATGGCGATGATTATTCTGTGGCGCACCCGGCACTTAGCCCGGATGAAACTATCCTTTATTTTTCTTCTGATATGCCGGGAACCACTGGCAAATCAGATATATTTAGCGTGTCTATTGGATCCGACGGTAATTTTGGAACTCCTATTAATCTTGGAGAAACCATTAATACAGAAGGTAGGGAAACATTTCCCTTTGTAACGGAGGCTAAGGTTTTATATTTTGCATCAGATGGCCACCCTGGTTTAGGCGGATTAGATGTGTATGCTACCAGATTGGAAGACATGGACGATCTCTACATTGTAAATGTTGGAGAACCTGTGAACAGTATAGAAGATGATTTCTCCTATGTAATTAATGAAGAGACTAGTAAAGGCTTTTTTGCAAGCAATAGAGACGGAGGAAAAGGAAGTGATGATATATATAGTTTTGTGCAAAATACACCTCCTGACTTAATTTGTAATACCCTGGTAAGTGGAATTGTAAAAGATCAAGAAACAGCTGCTCCGTTAGAAGGCGCTAAAGTAGCTATATTTAACAGTGAAAGCGAAGTAGTCGCAGAAACAATTTCCAATGCTGATGGTACGTTTAATTTAGAAGGAGATTGTAAAGAAGACTCTTATAAATTAGTTGTACTAAAAGATGAGTATGATGAAGGCAACGAGATGTTTACTACGGTAAACGCCAATGATACAGAGGGGATAGAAGTAGCATTGGAACGCTCCATTAAAAGAGCAGCCATAGGAACCGATTTGGTACAATTCCTTGAGATAAATCCTGTTTATTTTGACTTAGATAAATCTAATATCCGTCCAGATGCGGAACAGACTTTAAGCAAAGTTATTGAATATCTTGCCGTCTTCCCAGACATGTACGTTCAAGTACAATCGCATACAGATGTAAGGGCAAGTACTAGCTATAATGAGCGCCTTTCTGATAGGAGAGCGAAAGAGACTGTAGCATATTTAATTGCCAAAGGAATCGATACTAGTCGTATTAGTGGAAAAGGCTTTGGAGAAAGTCAATTAGTAAATGACTGTACTACAAGAGATAAATGTAGTGACGAACAACATCAACAAAATCGTAGATCAGAATTTATTGTCATCACTAAGGAAGACGCCTCCCAAAATGAATAAAAAGTAAATACCAACCTAAATTTGAAAAAGGCTGTTCATTTCATATGAATGGCCTTTTTTGCTAAAATCCATATTCCAAACGCTTTACAATCGGATTCATTTCATTGGATAAATGAAATTAGAAATATCAATATTATAGCTTCACACATCATATTTGTAGGAATTTACAACAAAAATTGATTTAAAAATAAGAATTATCCCACTTTAGTGTTATTATCAAACATACGGTAGTTCCCATTTAAACCGACCTAATTTTTGTTATGAAAAAGTTCTTTCTTGTTTTACTAATGAGTCTTATTTCATATGAAGCAGCCGTTGCACAACAAGACCCTCAATTTACGCAATATATGTATAATACTTTGGCGGTAAACCCAGCATATGCAGGTTCTAGAGGAGTTTTCAGTATTGCTGGACTCCATAGATCTCAATGGGCAGGTTTAGACGGTGCACCTAGTACACAAACGCTAAACTTTAATTCACCCGTTTCTGAAAGAATGGGAATTGGACTCTCTGTAATCAATGATGAAATAGGAAATAACACACGACAAGAAACCTATATAGATGCCGCCTTTTCCTATTCAATTCCACTTTCTGCAAGGGGCGAGAAGTTATCATTTGGTCTAAAAGCGGGAGGACATCTTTTAAATATAGATTTTTCTAAATTATCAGGTTTTTCAGAAGAGCAAAGCACAAATGGCTTGGTAAACATAGATAATAAATTCTCTCCCAATTTTGGAGCTGGCATTTATTACCATACCAATACTTTTTATGCCGGCGTCTCTGTTCCTAATTTTTTAGAAACAGAACATTTTGACGAATCAGGAAGCGCTACTTCATATTTGGCGAGGGAACGAATTAATTATTATTTTATTTCTGGTTATGTATTTGACCTCAATAGGAATCTTAAATTTAAACCCGCGGTACTTTTTAAAATAGTAAGTGGTGCTCCATTGCAAGCAGATATATCTGCCAATTTTTTAATTAATAATCGATTTAGTTTAGGAGCAGCGTATCGTTGGGACGCTGCAGTAAGTGCTTTATTTGGATTTCAACTATCAGATCAATTCATGTTAGGACTTGCATATGATAAAGAAACTACTCAACTTGGGAGTGCCGCTTTTAACAATGGTTCTTTTGAAGTGTTCTTGCGTTTTGAACTATTTAATCAAATTTCTAATGTAGTTACTCCTCGCTTTTTTTAAATTCACATCCATTTGCTTTCCTTCCGCATATAAAAAGGACAAAAACTGCCATAAAATAGAAAGAATACAGTTAAAGTATGCTAATTTTGTAATCCACAATAAGTGTTCATTGCATGCAACAAACTTTTCTTAGAATTGCGAAGATTTCACTGATTCTAGTATACTTAGTGATCATTGCTGGTGCCGTAGTAAGAATGACAGGTAGTGGCATGGGATGCCCAGACTGGCCCAAGTGTTTTGGCTACTACATTCCGCCCACAGATTCATCAGAATTAGAATGGAAAGAAGAATGGCAGTACCAAAAAAATCAGGTGATCATCAAAGATGAAATGCTTAGAGTAGCTAAAACCAACTTTAAAACAAATACCTCCTATGATGCATCTAATTGGGAGCCTTATACTAAACACGATTATGCAATTTTCAATGTTTGGCATACCTGGATAGAATACATTAACAGACTTTTTGGTGCATTAGCAGGTTTAGCCACCTTTGTATTAGCGCTCTATTCTCTCCGCTATTGGAAAAAGAAAAAAAAATTAACAATTACCTCTTGGCTTATCGTATTTGCAATGGGTTTCCAAGCATGGTTGGGAGCTACGGTTGTCTATTCGGTGCTGGAACCTGTAAAAATTACTATACACATGGTAATGGCCTTGGTTATAGTAGCAATGCTTTTATACCTTATTTTTAAGGCAAGTGACCGAGCTATAGATGGCTCTTACGATAAAAGAACCGCCTTACTAGTATTTGTAGCTTTGGGGTGTACCCTTATTCAAATTGTTTTAGGTACCCAAGTAAGACAGTTTGTAGATGAACAGATAGATCTAGTTGGGGAGCAGGCAAAAAATTTATGGCTATTGGAACCAACCCTACAATTCTACATACATCGTTCATTTTCCATTTTTGTCGTTCTATTGAATTTATATATAGCGTATCGAATGTATACCCAACTACAAAACCATTCCAAAATTAACTGGGTATTGATACTAATTGGTCTAGAAATAGTTACGGGGATGTTGATGTATTATGTGGACTTCCCCTTTGCTTCCCAACCATTACACCTGGTAATCGCTTCTATTCTATTTGGAGTACAGTTTTATTTAGTATTAGAGACAAATAAACAAAAGTTAGTTGTGTAATTCCACATTAGAACTTTTAAATTCTAGTCTTAAAATCGTAATTCTTTGTACCTTTGCCATTACGTAAAAGTCACAACGCATGATTTATAAAATCAGGATCATACTAGATGCTGAAGAAGATATCTTTAGAGATATGGAAATTGAAGCTAGCAACAGTCTCGAAGAATTCCATAATGCAATTACCCAAGCCTTTGGTTTTTTGGGAAATGAAATGGCTTCTTTCTATACCTGTGATGCGGAATGGAATCAGGATGAAGAAATTGCGCTTTTTGATATGAGTGAAAATGGCTCCAATGTTCGCTTAATGAATGAAATTAAGTTGGAAGATATTATCACCACAAATACACCAAAACTCCTCTACGTATATGATTTTTTAAATATGTGGGCGTTCTTCATTGAATTGGCAGATGTGGTTGAAAAAGAAGATGGAAAAGCCTATCCTAATATTATATTTTCATTTGGGGAATTACCGGATGCGCCGCCAGAAAAAAAGTTTGAGGCAGACCCATCTTTTGACTTTGATAATACGCTAGACAATTATGATGATCTAGACTTTGACGAGAATTGGAACTAAAAAGCACTCAAGAAGCTTTTAATTTGTCTATTACACTTTACTCAACACTAAATATTCAATACCATACATGATTAACCTCTACTCTACCCAAATTGAAAGCGTATCATTGCATCGCGTTGGAAATAAAAATAAAGGAGAATCTGTTTTTTTATCAGACCAACCTCATCTATTAAATGATGAAACCAATGGTCTATTAAAAGAATATTTCTTTAAGCCATTTAGAGAAAAGGAAGAAAATTACTTTCGATTTGACCATGAAGTAGACATTGAATTTAATGAACTGTATAAGTTTGCTACTGAAATTTTCAATGATTCCGACAGCATCCACGCCAACTCTAAAAAAATTACAACGCATTTATTTGAACAATCAAATCATCCACATATTAAAAGTGGAGAGGTGTATGTAGCCTATTTGACTAATGTCTTATTAGACAATGTTAAAACCGATGCTATTGGCATTTTCAAAAGTGAATTAAAACACGACTTTATACAATTTGAGGAGAAAGGAAGTAATTTAGATTTGGTAATTCAGCAAGGAATTAACATCAATAAATTAGATAAAGGTTGCCTTATTTTTAATACAGACAAAGAAGAGGGATATAAAATACTTTCTGTAGATAGTAACCGCTACGATACGAAATACTGGTTGGAAAATTTTCTGGGAGTAGATGCACTGGCTGATGAAAATTTTTATACCAAAAACTATTTGAAATTTTGCCAGAATTTTGCCAAAGATGTAGTACTTCCGGCAGAAGATAAACAACAAGAAGTGCTTTTCTTAAATAGGGCCGTAAATCATTTTGCCAAAAATGATGCCTTTGAAGAAACTAGCTTTTTAAATGAAGTAATGGACAATCCGGAGCTAATACCAGAGTTTAAACATTACAAAGTAGAAAAAGGACCTAAATACAGCATTGAAGATGTTTCCAATTTTGATATTGCAAACAAAGCAGTTTCCGATGCGCGAAAGAAAATTAAAAACACCATCAATCTGGATACCAATATTCAGATAAAACTAGATTTCATTAACCCAGAATCTGCTGAAAAATTTGTAGAAAAAGGATGGGATGAAGAGCGTCAAATGTATTATTACTTGGTGTATTTCAACAAAGAGCAAAAGAGTTAAAAATACGCTGACTAAGCGTCAAAACGTTTCTCAATAATTTGTTTCATACTTACGTCTTCGTAGTTTCTTTTTACGAAATCTAGAGCCAATGTTAACACCTCTCCCATGGTGTTACATTTTTTAAATTGAGCATCCATAGTTAGCTCATAAATCTGCGCTTTTAAAAGTGCTACGTTTTCATCCAAAGAAATAACATCTTCCCTACAAATGCTTACCAATTCTTCTATCCTGTTTTCTGAACTTATAATACGTTTGGCAACGATAGACCGTTCTTCTATTTTGTACTGATCAACAGAATCGTTCTGTAGCTTACTCTTAACGAGCTCTACCATTAAATAGTTTTCCTTAAAAAACTGAGGTCGGTATACCTTTAATTTGCCCTCAAAACACTGTTGATCAAAATCGATTGCCCTAATTTTATACACCACATGATCAAAATCGTGGGTAGGTACAATCACATAATTATACGAACGCATATCGCCTAGCAAACGTATCATACAACGTTCATTAAACTTCACAAACTCCTTTGCTAATTGTGCTTTTTCAGACTCAGAACATTTGGGCAACATTTCTTTGATAAAGACATCTCCTGGAATTCCTGCAATATGTTCCTCTATTAACGTATTTTTATAGACCAAAAAGTTCAAATTATAGGGGGATAGCATATGTTCTAATTCCAATCCATACACTCTGGAAGCATCGGTCTTTTTAACATAGATATAAGTGAAGTTATCATTGAGAATATTTCGAACTCGAATGCGAAAAGGTTTCGAATTCCCAAAAGTGCAATAATCTACAGCATCAATATTAAGGTATTGAATAATGCGATCGCTACCATCTGAATGTAAAATAGAATATACCTTTTTTAGACTTAAATCAATCTCCTCCCGCTCAAATTCGGAATAATACACACGTACCCAAAGTGTGTCTTCTTCCTTCGAATCATACACTACAACAGAACCCGAAAAGCGTAAAAGATCTTCATAAAAAATGGGAATTTCAATTTTTCTGCTGTATTGATCCAAATAAGCATCTAACCTGCTACTAATAGGATACGCAGGTTTTTTCTTGGACATTAATCGTTCAGACGTCATATAAATAAACTTGAAATCAACTTATCTTGTAACAAATTACGGATTTACTCGTCAACTATACTATAGAACTAACACAAAAACGAATCGGACTTTGGAAACAATTCTAACGGTTAACAACCTCACCAAAAAATATGGGTATCTCACGGCAGTGAAAGACCTCTCTTTTACCATTGAAAAAGGAAATGTATACGGTATTCTAGGGCCTAACGGCAGCGGAAAATCAACCACGCTTGGTATTGTACTGAATGTGGTGAACAGAACGCTAGGAGATTTTCATTGGTTTGACGGAAATACAACAACCCATGACGCCCTTAAAAAAGTAGGCGCCATTATTGAGCGTCCTAATTTTTACCCATATATGACGGCTATCCAGAATTTAAAACTAGTTTGTAAAATTAAAGGGGTTGGTGCTGATAAGGTAGAGGAGAAATTACAATTGGTTGGGCTCTGGGAACGAAGAAATAGTAAATTCAAAACCTATTCCTTAGGTATGAAACAGCGTTTAGCAATAGCTTCTGCGCTTTTAAATGATCCAGACATTCTAATCCTTGACGAACCTACCAATGGTTTAGATCCGCAGGGAATACATCAAATTAGAGAAATTATTAAAAAAATTGCTTCTCAAGGAACTACCATCTTACTGGCATCTCACTTGCTAGATGAGGTAGAGAAAGTTTGCAGTCATGTAATTATTCTGCGAAAAGGAGAAAAATTATATTCAGGTTCAGTAGATGGCATGTTAGCAAGTCATGGATTCTTTGAATTAAGTACAGAAAATAAAGAAGCACTTACCAGCTTCTTAAAATCGAATCCTAAGTTTGGAGAAATTAAGGAAGAAAACAATCTCATTACAGCCTTTTTGAAGGAAGAAATGGATGCTGCAACCTTTAATAAACTCTTGTTTGATCAGGGCATTGTACTCTCGCATTTAGTAAAACGCAAAGAGAGTCTAGAAGAACAATTCCTAACCTTAACTAAAAACCAATCCAATTAATTTCGCACTTTCCTATGAAACGTTTACTTCAAATAGAATTTATAAAACTTTGGAATAACAGGGCCAGTAAAATACTGATCATTGCGTATTTTATTTTACTAACCCTGATATCATTAGTAGCTGCTATCAAATTCGATATTGGTCCAATTAAATTTCACCTAGCAGAACTAGGGATTTTCAATTTCCCCTACATCTGGCACTTTAATGCATTTATTGCCGCTTTCTTTAAGCTATTTCTAGCCGTGGTTATTGTTTCCATGATGGCCAATGAATACAGTAATAAAACCATTAAACAGAATTTAATTGATGGGCTCAGTAAATGGGAGTTTATCTACTCAAAATTTTTAACGGTAATTGCCTTCTCCGCTATTTCAACAGTCTTTTTATTCCTTGTCTCTTTAATTTTAGGGCTAATTTATTCCGACTATAACGAACTTAGTATCATCTTCTCTGATCTAGAATATATATTAGCCTTTTTTGTAAAGTTATTGGGCTTCTTTTCTTTCTGTCTGTTCTTGGGAATCTTTGTAAAAAGATCTGCCTTTGCTTTAGGGTTTTTAATCCTATGGGCAATTTTCGAGCAATTTGTTTTTGGGATGCTAGGTTGGAAAGTTACTTCTTGGGAAAATGCTTTAATTATAAAAGGTTTCTTCCCCTTAGAGGCTATGTCAAATCTGGTACACGAACCCTTTAGCAGACTCTCTGCCGTACAAAATATAGGAGAACAAATTGGGGAAAATCTAAAATTTGACTATGCAGTTCATTGGTATGATTTTGTCATTGTCTTATGTTGGACGGCGATTTTCATCTATTTATCGTATGCATTGCTAAAAAAACGAGATTTATAGTATCTTGTCAGGTAGAGAACCTATCTGATCAATGCTTAAAAAGATTTCCATACTTTCTTGTATGCTGCTTTCTTTTGTTTGTTGGGGACAACGCGCAAACGATTGTACGAATGCTGTTGTAGTATGTGGTAATAGTGTTATTGAAAGTAATGCTTCTGGTTTTGGTGTTCAAGAATTAGATAACACCTCCAATCCTTGTTTCTTTGAAGAAGTAAATAGTCTTTGGCTACAACTTAATATTGCAGAAAGTGGCTTATTAGCTTTTACACTAACACCAGATAGTCCGGATATTGTAGTAGATTATGATTTTTACGTTTTTGGACCATCCGATAGCTGTGGCAATTTCAATGACCCAGTTCGCTGTTCTACCACCAATCCTGTCAATGCAGGATTAGCAAGTAATTTAACAGGACTGCGTGATTCGGAAACAGATGATTCTGAAGGACCTGGACCAAACGGAAATAGTTTTGTTTCTTCCCTACCAGTTTTTGCGGGAGAAACCTATTATTTATTAATAGATAGACCGGTAGGCGAAGGTGGTTTTAGTTTAGACTGGACAGGAACTTCTTCCTTTTTTGAGCTTCCTCCTTTAGGAGAACCAGATGACATTGACCTATGTTTAGCAAATAGTGCAACTACCGTAGACCTTACGCAGAATCAAAATCAGATTACAACAGATTCTGCGCTCGATATAGCCTACTTTATAAGCAGGGCAAATGCCTTTGATGGAGCTAATCCTATAACATCCCTCACAGATTTTGAAATTGGGGCTGCAAATACCCCCATCTTTGTAAAAGTAACCGGAGTTAATGAATGTTTTGAGATTCTAGAATTTAATATTGTTGCGGACGATTTTATAAATACATCTGGACTTACCTACACAGCCTGTGATCAGGATGGTGATTTGGAAGAATCATTTGACTTAGATACTATGACTACAGATGTGGCTACCCTTGTAAATAACCCTGAGGACTATGATATAAGCTTTCACCCAGACCCAACTGCCGCAGAAGACAATACAGGCTCGTTAACCGGACCTTCTCTCTTAGCAATGGATCGAAGCATATTTACACGTATTACATCTCTTACAGATGCAAGCTGTTTCGTTGTAATTCCTATTAAGCTGAGGGTAGTAACGAGCCCTATACCTGCCGCATTAGAACTTATTCAATGTGATGTAGATCCTTCCAATTCCATTGACGGTATCACAGGCTTTAATTTGGAGCAACTCTTTGAATCCATTGAGGGAATTGAGAATTTTGAAATTTTCTTTTATGAAACCATTGCGGATAGAGATGCGAACACCCCAATAGCCAATACTATAGGATATACCAACACTACCCCTTTTACAGAGGACATCTATTACCGATTGTTAGATAGACAAGTAGGCTGCGAAAACCTAGGAGTATTAACACTGCAAATACAACCCACAACATTAAGTTTAAATAGCCAAAGCCCTTTTTTCGCCTGTGATGATAACCCCGTAGCGCCAGGCTTGGAAGGCACTTTTGATTTGGACATTATTAGACAAATAAATTACCTTAATTTGGATGTAAACTTCTATGCATCATTGGACGATGTTACCTTAGAACAGAATCCACTTTCTGGTAATTATACCACTACCTCTACCCCTATATATGTACGTATAGAGAACGCAGGACAGTGTCAAGGGGTAGAAGAAATAGAATTACTAGTGAATCCAGCTCCAGATTTCGTTTTAGATGAGGAACTTCTTTTATGTACCGATGGAGATCCACTTACTTTAACGGCACCCATTGGTTTTGACACCTACACCTGGTATCGATTAGATGGCGCTACTGAAGAAGCCATTGGAAATACAACCAGCATCACCATTAATACAACAGGCACCTATGCTTTGGAAGCAGGTTTTAGCTATACCTCAACAAGTGGAACTATTGTATGTAGCAATAGAGAGCAATTCGTAGTAATACCTTCTAACAGGGCTACTATTCTAGATATTTTAATAGAAGATGTTTCAGAAAACAACACGGTACAAATAAGCGTTATGGGAGACGGTCTTTATGAGTATTCGTTGGATGGTGAGAACTATCAAGATGCTTCGCTTTTTGAAAATGTTGCATCAGGGTTTCTTACGGTTTTTGTCCGCGATAAGAATGGCTGTGGTATCACCGAAGAAGATATTGCCGTCATTGGATTTCCTAAATTTTTTACACCCAATGGCGATGGGATTAATGACTTTTGGCAAATATTAGGGGTCAATGACCTTTTTCAGCCCAATACATTTATTAGCATCCATGATCGTTATGGTAAATTACTAGCGCAAATTTTACCTGGAAATCCAGGGTGGAATGGAACTTTTAATAATCAAGAACTACCAGCTTCGGACTATTGGTTTAGGGTAAACCTAGAAGATGGCCGACAATTTAATGGGCATTTTGCATTAAAAAGATAAGGATGTCTTACTTAAAAGAGGCTTCGGGCCAATTTTAACTTCTTTACATCGATAAAATGGTGCAATCCTTATAAACTTTTACCTCCCTATTACTTTCTTTTACTATATTGTCTTTTCGGAGAATTTCTTTGAATGCAAAAAAAAGCGCTATATACACTAATATTCCTTTTTCTAGGATTTCTTTCCTATGCTCAAGAATGCCCTTCTCTTACATTTCCAATGGATGGAGCCACCAACGTATCTGTAAATACAACAATCACCTGGGAAGCTGTTGATGGCGTTCCTGGCTACCTTATCTCCATAGGGACCACACCAGGAGGCACAGACATTGTTGATAGGCAGTCTACAGGAAGTGCCACCTCCTACACACCTCCCTTAGGGCTTCCAGATGACTCACAATTATATGTAACCATTACCTTGTTTTTCTTTAACCTCCCTAATATTACCTGTCCAAGTGAAACATTTAGAACAGAAGACGTAACTACTACTCCACCCTGTACGATGCTAAGGAGTCCATTAAATGGGGCAACAAATGTGAATATTGCTTCAAATATTTCGTGGGAATATGCACCTACTGCTACCAGTTATGTATTGTCTTATGGAACAATTCCTGGAGGCGGTGATTTATTTACTGGAAACGTAGGCAATACATTATCTTTTAACCCGCCTATTGATTTTCCACCAAATACGGAAATTTTTGTAAGTATTAGTCCGGAAAATGAAAATGGAGCAAGAGGACTTTGTGTGGAAGAAAGTTTTACAACCGGTGCCATTGCTGCCCTTCCTAGTTGTGCTACTTTGATAAATCCATTAAATGGAGCCACCAATGTTCCATTAAACCCTTTATTGCAATGGACTCCCGTTGGTGGGGCTGCTGGATATAGAGTATCCATAGGAACCTCCCCTTTCAACAATGATATTTTGGACGAAGCAGTGTTTACCGTTACTGAAACTGCAGTAATCGCCTTTG
This sequence comes from uncultured Flavobacteriaceae bacterium, assembly GCA_947500575.1. Taxonomy (GTDB): domain Bacteria; phylum Bacteroidota; class Bacteroidia; order Flavobacteriales; family Flavobacteriaceae; genus CANMSI01. Next base: position 376,037 of record CANMSI010000001.1, read on the forward strand.
AGCCCAATCGCACGTTTTTTGTATCAATTATAGCGTTTAATGCAACCGGAAATGCAATTGGCTGTACGCAAGAGTTCTTTTCTACAATTCTTGGGTGTGCCTCATTTTTCGATCCGGCTACTGGAGAACTAGTTGCGTCAAACCCACAAATTTCATTTCCTGATGAAGTAGGTATTTGCGAAAACGAAATTCCTACAACAGTAACTACAACGGACATAGCGGATGGATTTCGTTGGTATCAAGTGAATGCCGATGGAACAGAAACCTTGTTATCTGAAACAGATGAGGTAGCTATTTCCGAACGAGGTGATTATCGATACGAAGCTTTTAATATCATTGATCAAAATGGAGATACTTTCGAATGTGCCACTACCAAACCCTTTATTGTGGGGTCATCAGAAATAGCTAACATCTCAAGAGTGAATCTAAGCGGTCAGGCAAATGGCGTGCGACTAGAAGTCATTGCAACTGGTATTGGAGACTATGAGTATGCTTTGAACGATATCAATGGTCCGTATCAGGATAGTAATATTTTTGAAAATGTTCCCATGGGTTCTTATTCCGTATTTGTTCGCGACAAAAAAGGATGTGGTATTGCGGAACGCTCTGTAGAGCAGGATCTTACTTTGGATGGTTTTCCTAAATTTTTCACACCTAACGGCGATGGTATTAATGATTTTTGGCAATTTATACCTCCCAATATGATGCCCAACCCAATTGCCTTAGAATCCATTCTAATTTTTGATCGATATGGGACTTTCTTGGCCCAAATAGATCCCAATACTCAAGGTTGGGATGGTACCTTTAACGGACAAGAATTACCCGCATCTGATTATTGGTTTAAAGCCCTAGATAACAACAACCAAGAAATAAGAGGACATTTTGCTCTCAAAAGGTAGCGCAACTCAGAAAAATAGAAGGATATTTATCCATTCAGATCTTCTCAAAAAAAGAGACATCTCAGAAGTGTTAATGCAGTCTCTTTTGTACCTTTAATGCATGAAATTTAAGGTCGTTTCACCATTTAAGCCTACTGGAGATCAACCACAGGCGATTCAAGAATTAGCTGAGGGAATTACTGCAGAAGAGCGGTATCAAACCTTATTGGGGGTTACCGGTTCTGGAAAGACTTTCACGGTAGCGAATGTTATAGAACAAGTGCAACGCCCCACGCTTGTGCTTGCACACAACAAAACTTTAGCAGCACAATTATATTCGGAGTTCAAACAGTTTTTTCCGGAAAACGCTGTGGAATATTTTGTTTCTTATTACGATTATTATCAACCAGAGGCATACATTCCTACTACGGGTACCTACATTGAAAAAGACCTCTCTATTAACGAGGATATTGAAAAATTGAGATTAAGCGCTACCTCCTCCCTACTCTCTGGACGTAGAGATGTGCTGGTAGTTGCATCCGTTTCATGCTTATATGGAATTGGAAACCCTGTAGAATTTCAAAAGAATGTAATCTCTATTCATAAAGACCAAGTAATTTCGAGAACTAAATTCTTACATCAATTAGTTCAGAGCTTATACTCCAGAACTACGGCTGATTTTAAGAATGGGAATTTTAGAGTAAAGGGCGATGTTGTTGATATATTTCCCAGTTATGCAGATCATGCTTTCCGAATCCATTTCTTTGGAGATGAAATTGAAGAAATAGAAGCTTTTGATCCTTTTAAAAATAAACTCCTAGAAGTTTACGAAGTATTAAATATCTATCCGGCGAATATGTTTGTTACTTCTCCTGATATCTTGCAAAATGCAATTCATTTAATTCAAGATGATTTAGTAGCACAGGTAGATTATTTCAAAGATATTGCAAAACCACTAGAAGCAAAACGCCTGGAAGAGCGCACTAATTTTGATCTGGAAATGATACGAGAGTTAGGTTATTGTTCAGGTATTGAGAACTATTCTAGATACCTAGATGGTAGGGACCCAGGAACAAGACCTTTTTGCCTACTCGATTATTTTCCAGACGACTTTTTGATGATTATAGATGAGAGTCATGTTACCATACCACAGGTGCATGCAATGTATGGAGGCGACCGATCTAGAAAAGAAAATTTAGTAGAGTTTGGGTTTCGCTTACCTGCAGCAATGGACAATAGACCCTTAAAATTTGAAGAATTTGAAGCCCTGCAAAACCAAGTAATCTATGTAAGCGCCACTCCTGCAGATTATGAGCTGGAGCTAAGCCAAGGGGTTTATACAGAACAGCTGATACGTCCAACAGGATTGTTAGATCCTATTATAGAAGTGAGGCCAAGTCTGAATCAAATAGACGATTTGGTGGAGGAAATTCACCAAAGAGTAGAAAAAGATGAGCGTATCTTGGTTACTACGCTTACCAAGCGTATGGCAGAAGAATTATCCAAATACCTCACTCGGATCAATATTAGATGTCGGTATATTCATAGTGACGTAGATACCCTAGAACGTGTAGAGATTATGCAAGATTTAAGGAAGGGAATATTTGATGTTCTTATTGGCGTAAACCTATTGAGAGAAGGTCTTGATTTACCAGAAGTTTCCTTAGTAGCCATTATTGATGCAGATAAAGAAGGTTTCCTTCGAAGCAATCGATCCTTAACTCAAACGGTCGGAAGAGCAGCTCGCCATTTAAATGGAAAAGCAATTATGTATGCCGACAAAATTACGGCAAGCATGCAAAAAACAATTGATGAAACTGCCTATAGAAGAGAAAGACAAATTGCCTACAATACAGAAAATAACATTACTCCAAAATCACTAAATAAAAGCTTGGATAGTGTATTGTCTAAAAACTCTGTGTCTGCCTATCATTTTGAAAAAGAAGAGATGCGGGCAGCGGAGCCAGATCTTAAATACCTTACTAAAGAGCAGCGAGAAAAATTAATTAGAGACAAAAGAAAAGCCATGGAAAAGGCAGCAAAAGAGCTCGACTTTATGCAAGCTGCTAAGCTTAGAGATGAGATAAAAATGCTTCAAAAGCAAGACTAGATTTCATTTTGCAGGTCTCAACCCAAAAACAAATTATTCTTTAACCGACACCATTTATTATACTGATTAAAAAAAATTTAATTATTATATTTAGACAAGACTAAAAATATAGAAATATCGAATTCATCTTTTTCAATGAAAAAGTGCCACCAATCCTTAAAAAGAATTTGGCGACACTTCTTACTAACCAACTAAACAAACCAACCATTATGAAATCTGCAAGTAGCAGGTATTCATAAAAACTTTTATTTTAATTCAATTGCCCTTTTAGGTTTAGGCAACGCTTCTTCCTTTTTAGGAAGTATAAACTTTAAAATTCCGTTTTCATACGAAGCATCTATACTATCCTTAGCGATGGTGTCTGGCAACGTGAACGCCCTTTTAAATGCTCCAGATACGAATTCTCGTCTGGTATAATTTTCTTTTTCCGTAGCTGTTTCGGACTGTGTAGAAGTAGAAATTGTTAATACATCATTATCTATCTCAATTTTAAAATCTTTCTTCTCTCTTCCAGGAACAACTAGTTCTAAGGAATAGTCCAATTCATTTTCTTTGATATTCACTGCAGGGTTATAAGGATTTAATGCCTCCATACCCCCAAACCAGTCTGGCTTCAAGAATTCATTCATTAAAGAAGGAAGTGATACATGATTTCTTTTTATTAAACTCATCATTTATAATTTTAAGATTCAACTTTTATATTTGATAAGTAAGAGACAAAAGTTATACCATTGGATTTAAAATGACTTTTTGTCACTATTCATTACTAATAAACTGCCTTTTTGACATTTTATTAACATTTTTTACAGTCTCTTGGGGTATTTTAAACCTTAAAAGTGGACAATATGGATATCATTAGGAAGATTTCTGAGGTATAGAGCTAGCTGTCCTAATTGTAATGTGCTTTAAAAATATCGATAAGCACATTGGAAGGTACCACCATATTTGGGTATTTATGCATAATGGAAAGTACTTGATCTATTGCAGATGGAGGCAAACCCATACCAAGCCCAATATTATGCAACTTGCTAATTTCGAGCTCTGTTTGTTCTTTATCTACATTCATCAAAAGAGTTAAGCGGTGAAAGTGAAGAATACGATCGGCTTGAGATTTTGGAATAATATGCTCCACCTCGCTATCAAAGAGTGCCTCAAAAGCATCCATACCAACGTTCAAGTGCCGCGCTACCCCAAGAAGAAAGTTATATTCCACTTCCTTAATGATATTATCTTCCTTAGCAAAGGCAATCATCTCCGATAAAATACTTAGTTTTTCTTTGTAGGTACTCATTTGCTATATTTTAAGGCATTAGCTATAAGCAATCTTATAAATAACTCTAAAAGTTCGGATTTCGTATAGCCATGTAAACTATAATGTTATTCCATACTCGGCATATTTATAATACCTTGCAACAAAATTGACGAGATGACAAACAATGATATATTTAAGAAGCTCCGAGTAGCTTTAATGTTTAGAGATGATGATATCGTAGAAGTACTGAAATTAGTAGATTTTAGAATCTCCAAAAGCGAGTTAGGAGCTTTTTTTAGAAGAGAAGAACATCCGAAGTATATGGAATGTGGAGATCAGGTCTTGCGTAATTTTTTAAATGGGCTTGTAATACATCTAAGGGGCACAAAAGACAATCCTACTACTCCAGGAGAAGTGCTGTCTAAGGCAAAAAAAAAGCCTTAAGATCTTTTGTAAAGACTTAAGGCTTGTAGCGTTGTTTTCTTGTAATCTATGCCTGTATTCTTACGGGTACAGTATACATTTTACCTTCTTCGTACTTTTCCAAGTCTACTTTTTGGTAGTTTAATCTGGCCTTTACAAATGACTCTAATACCGCATCTTTCGTATCTACAGATAGTACAACGATTTGATTTTCGTCGTTCAAAGTAAAACGAACCATACCGGTTAAATCATTATTTTCCAATACAAACGTATTGTTTTCTAAAAGATCACCGATTTGGGTTGAAAGATTCTTTTTTGCTGGCGGATTCTTACTGTCATTTGCAAAAAGATTTCCTACTGAAAGTAACATTGCAGCTACTAGTACTACACTAATTTTTCTCATGATTGTTTTGATTTAAGATTGATGAAATAATTGATGTTATATTAATAAAGACGCCCCAAAAATGAGAATGTTACTTCAAAAACCGTTTTTAACAAATTTTTAATCATTCTTTCCTTTTTTAAGACAAATCAAAATTACAATCAAAACTTGAAATGCAGAAGCATCCTTTGCAAGCTTAACCCTTATTTAATTTTGATAACGGTATGCTAATGACATGTTTTTTTCCATGCGAGAAAACGCTTTGCAGATTCTTTCTTAAATCCCCTAAAAAGAATTATTATATGTAATAAATAAGAAGTTGTGCTGCTAATAAAAAGGTGCTTTGCTATCAGAACTGCAATAAAAATAAAAGGGGCAATGTTATGACAACATTACCCCTTGTTTTGTATTTAAATAAAATGAAGTGCTAGCTTAATACCTCTTTCACTTTATCTGCTGCTTCCTGAAATTGTACAGCAGATTGTACTGCCAACCCAGAATTGTCTATAATCTCTTTTGCCAATTCGGCATTGGTTCCTTGCAAACGAACAATGATCGGCACTTTAATAGCATCTCCCATATTCTTATAAGCATCTACAACTCCTTGTGCTACACGATCACAACGAACAATACCACCAAAAATATTTATAAGTATCGCTTTTACAGCTGGATCTTTTAAAATAATTCTAAAGGCTTCTTCTACTCTTTTGGCATCTGCAGTGCCTCCAACATCTAAAAAGTTAGCTGGTTCACCACCTGCCATTTTAATAAGATCCATCGTAGCCATGGCCAATCCTGCTCCATTTACCATGCATCCTACATTGCCATCAAGATCTACATAATTTAAGCCTACTTCTCTTGCTTCTACTTCAATCGCATTTTCCTCCCTTAAATCGCGCATCTCTGCATATTGCTTTCTTCTAAACAGGGCATTATCATCAATAGATACCTTTGCATCTACTGCCATAATTTTATCATCTGAAGTTTTCAACACTGGGTTAATCTCAAACATACTTGAATCACTTTCTACATATGCTTTATAAAGAGCAGCGACGAACTTCGTCATCTCCTTAAAAGCCGTTCCGGACAAGCCTAGATTAAAAGCAATTCTACGTGCTTGAAACGGAAGTAATCCTGTTGCCGGATCAATCTCTTCAGTAAAAATTAAATGTGGGGTCTCTTCAGCTACCTGCTCTATATCCATTCCACCTTCTGTAGAATACATAATCATATTTCTACCGCTTCCTCTATTTAAGAGTACAGACATGTAAAATTCATTGGGTTCACTATCCCCAGGATAATACACATCTTCCGCAACCAAAACTTGATGTACTTTTTTACCTTCGGCAGATGTCTGCGGAGTAATTAGATTCATTCCGATAATGCTTCTAGACAATTCCTCTACTTCCTGTAGATTCTTTGCCAACTTTACACCACCACCTTTTCCACGCCCACCGGCGTGTACTTGCGCTTTTATAACATGCCAACTGGTACCTGTTTCGCGCGTAAGTTCTTTGGCAGCTTCTACTGCTTCTTTTGCATTATGGGCAACTATTCCGCGTTGTATACGTACTCCAAAACTTGCTAAAATTTCTTTGCCTTGATATTCGTGAAGATTCATAGGATGATCTAATATTTTTATTCGAAGCAAAAATAGGAAACCGATCGCATTTTCGCTAATCTTCTTGCGAAAGAAAAAAGAATTGAAATAACATGCTTAAAAATAATGGGGTTTTAGAGATGCTCCTCTTTTATTCTATTTTAAAATCTTCAAAGTCGAGCGGATCAAAATTTCTAAAATGTCCGTTCATATCAATAATAGTTTTGGTTCTATTAATTTCTTGCAAAACTGATATCGTAGCCAATAGATGCGCTTTAATAAAAGACAAGCGCTCACTCTCCATTTGAATTTGAAGTAACTGATGTTCTTGATGAACGGATAAACCAATTTTATGCGCCAAAGTATAACTGTTATAGTCCGCAACAGGTATGCCTGCAAAAGGTACATTCATTAGTTCATATAATTCCGAAATACAAGATAGAACAACTACTTTTTGCTGTGAAGTACCATCTTCTACATTTTCTAAAAACTCTACAAGACCACCAGCATAAAGCTTACCTTCTAATTGATTATCGAAAGTAACTACTCTAAAAATCCTTTTTGCATGGCAAATAACGTCCATTTCACCAGAGTCATAGGTAGTCATTATTTCTTCCAACTCCATTTCTGTGCCATAAGCAAGCGTATTATCAATATATACTGGTACCCCAAAAGTCATGGCCTCATTTTTACAATCGCTAATAAGTTGTTGATAGCGATCCTCAAAAATATGTAAGGGTACTTTTTCTCCAGGAAAAAAAACAGATTGCAATGGGAATAATGGAAGTTTCATAAAAAAATTTCATCTAAAAATACAATGCCTAGTTGATAGAAACAAACACATCTCAATATTTAGATTGTTATAAATATAACTTTTTGTTGTATTTTTTTATATCCTCATTTATTTTTTGAGAATCCTATTCTTGTACATAGATTTGCTTAAAATAGTTCAGATGAAGCATACCGATTTACTTAGCATTGCAAAACAATATGGAGATCCTATATATGTTTATGATTCAGAAAAAATAATTGCACAATATAAAAGGCTTACCAATGCTTTTAAAGGTGTACAAAAATTAAAACTGAATTATGCTGCTAAGGCCTTATCTAATATTACTATATTAAAACTGATGAACAGTTTGGGAAGTGGATTAGATACCGTTTCCATTCAGGAAGTGAAGCTTGGTTTACTGGCAGGTTTTCAACCAGAAGCTATCATCTTTACCCCAAACGGTGTTTCACTTGAAGAAATTGAAGAGGCAGCGGCCCTAGGGGTTCGCATCAATATTGATAACCTCTCCGTTTTGGAGCAATTTGGGAGCAAGCATCCCGACATTCCGGTATGTATTCGGATTAATCCACATGTAATGGCTGGAGGGAATTCAAATATTTCTGTAGGACATATTGATTCTAAATTTGGTATTAGCATCCATCAGATTCCACATTTATTGCGCATTGTAGAACTTACCAAAATGAATATCAATGGTATTCACATGCATACGGGAAGTGATATTTTAGATATTGATGTTTTCTTATATGCCTCCGAAATTTTATTTGAAACAGCCAAAAATTTCAAGAATCTAGATTTCATAGACTTTGGAAGTGGGTTTAAGGTTCCTTATAAAGCCGGAGATATAGAAACCAACATTGAAGAGTTAGGTAAAAAACTAAGTACGCGCTTTAATGAATTCTGTGCGGCTTATGGAAAAGAATTAACACTTGCTTTTGAACCAGGAAAATTTCTTGTTAGTGAGGCAGGTCACTTTTTAGCTAAAGTAAATGTTGTGAAGCAAACTACCTCTACCGTATTTGCAAGTGTGGATTCTGGATTCAACCATTTTATTCGCCCCATGCTGTATGGAGCATCTCATCAGATAGAAAATATCTCCAATCCGAAAGGAAGAGAACGCTATTACTCGGTTGTGGGGTATATCTGTGAGACCGATACCTTTGCCAATAATCGAAGAATTAATGAAATTTCTGAAGGAGATATTCTTTGTTTTAAAAATGCAGGAGCGTACTGTTTTACGATGACCAGTAACTACAATTCTAGATACCGACCCGCAGAAGTGCTATGGCATAAAGGCAAGGCCATTTTGATTCGAGAACGAGAGACTTTTGATGACCTTATCAAGAACCAAGTAGATGTGAAAGATCTTTTTACTACTAAAAAAGAGAAAGCAACAGCAAAATAGGAGTTAGTGGATTCATTTCATTAACAAAATTGGAATACTAAATAGTAAATAAAAACGTTAGGATTGATACATTTATCAGACTAAACTCAAAAATTATACTATGAAAACAGTTTCCTCCATACATACCGCTTTATTTGTGCTCTTCTTTGTGGGCTTAAGCTCATCGTCTCTTTCTGCTCAGGAAGTGGAATGGCTAAGTTGGGAAGAGGCTACTCAAAAGATCGCTACCGATACAAACCCAAAGAAAATATTTATTGATGTCTATACCGACTGGTGTGGATGGTGTAAAAAAATGGATAAGGATACGTTTCAAAATCCAGAAGTTGCCGCCTATATGGCTAAAAACTTCTATATGGTAAAAATGGATGGTGAAGGAAAGGAAGATATTGAATTTAAAGGAAAAACGTATAAATATGTTCCTTCTGGAAAGCGTGGTTATCATGAATTTGCTGCTGCTTTAATGCAAGGCAGAATGAGTTATCCAACGGTAATTTTCTTGGATGAAGATTTTCAAATGCTTTCTCCTGTACCGGGATATCAAAAACCCAAAGCTTTCTTAAATATTGCCAAGTATTTTGGCGAGAATATCTACAAAGACAAGGATTGGAAAACCTACAGTGCAAGCGCTGAAGGTAAATAATACTCTTACTTAAAAAGTTTATTGAATTTTGTAGGAAGTGGTGTTTCCAGATGCATGGGCTCTAATGTAATTGGGTGTTTAAAACTTAAAGACTGTGCATGTAAATACAACCCCTTCCCTTTTAATACCAATCCCTCATTACAATAGGTAGCATCTCCCAATATGGGATTCCCAATGGATAGTAAATGCTTTCGAAGTTGATGCCTTCTACCCGTTTCGGGTCTAAGCTGTACCAAATTTAAATATTGAAACCGAGCAGATGGAACCGTTTGTAGCACCTCATAATGAGAAATAGCTGCTTTCGCATCTATCTCTTCTTCTATAAGCCCGTTCGCACCCATTGCTCCTATAGTTACCGCTGTATAGGTTTTCTCAATTTCTTTTTTTTCGAAAAGCTGATTCAATGCAACCATACATGAAGCTGTTTTTCCTATTAATAAAATTCCTGTGGTAGGATAGTCTAGACGATGCACTGGATGGGGTTGTACCGCATCTTTTTGAGTACTATCCCTTAAGTTTTGTGCTAAAGCATTGTCAATCGTTTTAAAACTATTGCCACTTACCAAAATCCCTGCCGGCTTATAGATGGCTGCCAGATAATCATCTTCATATATGACCTGAAGAGGACAATTAAACAAACGATGCTTTTTTAAAACTTCAGGTGCTTTTAATGCAATGATTTCATTGCCCGAGATAAAAGTGGCTGGTTTAGCCACCTTCCCATCTACAAGAATACGCTCTTGTTTCAAAGCTTTTTTTAAAGCTGTCTTCGTAGTAATTGTTGTAAAAATCCCCACTCCATACTCCTGCATACGCAAAGGCGTCTTTTGTATTATCGCTGTATGTGTTTCTAGTAGATTCATTTGTAATGGACCATTCATAAAATTACCATCAAAGCAGCAAGGTAATACATCTATTAAACAGTACAATACCCCTAAATCTATTTATACAAGCCTTCATTAATAGTTTAATTATTCATCAGCAGTCATGGATAATTTCAGCAATTCATTGGCAATAGGATCTACACTAGATTGTGCTCTTGACGTATTTGCAAGGATTACACTTACCGCTTTTTTACTTGGCACAATAAAAAGAAAAGAAGTGTTTCCCGTTTGCCCTCCTGGATGCCCAATAATTCCCCCCACATTTGGTTTTGGATGATATAGAAACCAGCCAAAGCCATAAGAATTGTTTTCCTTTTCCAGACTATGGTGCTGTCTCATTAAAGTAAGAGTTTCTTCTTTTACAAATACATGATTCAGCACAGCATTTCCAAACGCTAGCATATCACCCAATGTTGTGTAAAAGCCTCCCCCTGGTATTCTATTGCTTAAATTATTCTCTTTTGCTTCTTTTGCTTTGCCTTTCCCATTGTTTCGGGTATATAAAACTGATTTATTATTCACTTTGACTCCAAATTTTTCAACACCGGTATGGGTCATTCCCGCTTTATCAAAAATGTTTTCTTGCATATAGTCCTCAAAACTTTGTCCTGAAACACGTTCAATAACAACACCAAGAACCGTATACCCATAAGTAGTATATGCATATTGAGTTCCAGGTTCAAAAAGCAAATCTCTATCTTTAAAAAGATCTAAAGCTTTAGATAAGCTAGGGTACTCCATGGTTGTATTAGATTCTCTGCCATCTTTATACCCACTAATACCTGAAGTATGCGATAATAAATGCCTTGTTGTAATTTGAGTTTTTGGATGTACAGGGTACTCCGAAATATACGTTTGTATAGGCTCATCTAAATTAAGTAGCCCCTGCTCTACCAATTGCATTATTGCCAAAGCCGTCATTGGTTTTGCAATAGAGCCCATTCGTAATTTGGTATCCAATTCAAATTGTTGGGCTGCACTTTTATCTGCAAAGCCGGTTGATGCCTGCTCTATTGTTTCTCCATTTATAGCATATCCTGCAACCACCCCCATCACCATTTTTTCGGCTACTATTTTATCAAGTAACTCTTGTACCGTTTTTTGTTGTCCTTGTGCTAAACTGTTCGTTACTATTAACAGCACACATAAGCTTATAATTTTTTTCATCGTTCGTTTTTTTAAAGTTCGTATCGATGTCAAAAGTAGCAACGAAAACCCTTGTATCTATTCATTTTATTAGGATTGGGATGAATCTATCGTTTTTAGGGGCGAATGATCATGAAGGGAAAGCACATCTTTCTTGTAATTCTTAGAAACAGGCACTTCCATCTGTGTTAAACGTATGGTATTGGGATTCTTCCAATCTTTAAAATGTATTGGATTAATTAAATGAGAGCGGTGTACCTTCATTAAATCGGGAACTTGCGGTTGCATATTTTTAAGAGTAATTCTCAACAACTTTTTATGTAATTCATTTTTGATTAAATAAGAAACTTCTACATAATTGTCAGCACTTGAGATACAAATTATATCCGATAATTTTAGTTGCAGTATGTCCAATTTATTATCACCTGTCAAAATAATTTTTTCAGAATTAAGATCAACCGCTTTTTTGTTCAAAAACCATCTCGAAAAAAGTAAAATAGGAATAGAAATAAAAAAAATAGGGTAATACACCTCAAGCATAAACTTTACAAAATCATACTCCCCATTCACAATACCGGATCTATAATAGAAATAACTCAACACCAAACACAAACAATTAAATAAAACAATAATGATGAGTTCTAGGGCGAACGTCCATCGTCCCATTTTTCCATAGACCCAGTTCTGAACAGGAACAAGAATCATATAGGTTACAAAGGAAATAAGTCCGTAAAATGGTAATATTTCCAATCGGATAGCAAATGGTAATTCGGCAATATCAAAAGGAGCAATAAGCACCAAGAAAGCAACCAACCAAACGGCAAGTACAATTGCTACCAACAGATGATGTTTGTAATGGATGTTTAATTTTAATGAAGACATGCTACGCAACGATTTGGTATTTGAAAAATGTACTTATGAATTGTAGTTTTCCTAGGGGAATAAAGTTAGCCAAAAAGTAGGAATTCAATATTTCTAGCTGCTCTTTAGAACATGAATGTATAAAAGAGGTTCTTACTCTTATCGCTTTAGTTGCTTTAATCTGTCAATGGCATTTTGGTTTTGCGGATTCAACACAAGTGATTTCTCAAAATTAAGAACTGCCATTTTCGTATTTTTTACAAATAAATAGGCCTCTGCCAAACTATCATAAAGGTTAGCAGAATTTGGGTAAATTTTTGTAGCCAGCGTTAATACATTTATTCCATACATTGCAGTTTCTGTATTAAAAGTAAGTTGTAAGCCAAGGGTGTTTAAATTACCTTCTGGTAGTATCAAAGAGGGATGTATTTCTAAAGTAGTAACGTATAACTCATCTAGTTGTTCATAATTTTGTTTTGATGCCAGTTCATTAAAATCTTGAAAGCTAAAAATACTAGTCGCTGCTTGCTTCTTTTTTTGATCTATAAGTCCGTCAGGGACTCCATTTTCTAAAGGCTTGTTTTCAATAAATTGTATGGCGCTCATATCTTTTTTTAGGAATGCATTCAAAAAATTCAGAGTGTATACAGTGAGCCATTTATACGATTCCATAATTTCTGCATCGCTTGCATCCTGTCTAGGATCTCTCTTCTCAAAAAGAACACCCAACGTACTAAAATAAGAATGTGATAAACTATGAAATCTTAATTGATATGCTTTGCTTTTAGTAATACTATCATACAATAGAAACGCTGTATTGAGCATTGCAGGTATCTCATCTTCTTTGAGTACTTGTTCTGGAATCTCTTTCTGAGCCATATGAAGATAGGGTACATCAAATTTATTCCTATCAAAGAAAGGCGATTTTTTCAACACCTCGTATTGATATCTTTCTGTCCCATCTAAACTAACAATTGCTTTGATCTGCTGATTTCGCATTTGCGTAATTACATTAGCCATGCCTCCAAAACTAAACCCCATAACGGCTATTTGTTTAGGATTAGCTGTTGGAAACTTTCCTATTTCCTTTATCAAGAACGCTACATCTCTTGACTGCGTTTCCATATTTTTCCTATTATCATTACTCATCCAACGTGTTTCCGTTCCTCTGCTAGGACTTGAAATAACTATGTAACCGTGGCTTGCCAAAAACTCGCAAAGTGCAAAATTCTCTATGGAAGAGGCATGGTAGCTTGGTGCATAAATAATGACAGGAAATACCCCTTCAGCAAATTCCGCATTTGGATAGGCTATAGTCTGTTCTTTTAAATGATTTTGATTCGCAACCGTATTGGAGTAGTAAAACCAATTTAGCAATTGCTCATTTGGCAGATATTCCCACTCTTCTTCCTCTTTTAGGATTTCAAAGTAGTTTAAAACACTGATTGGTTGACCATTCTCAATTTTAGCATTGGAAGGATACCAAATACTTATTGGAATTGGTCTTGTATGTACTTCATTATTATAGTCGTAAATTCTTTGATATGTTCTTGTACTGTCTGAAGTCGTATAATGTTGAAATCCGACCTGAAATTCTCCTTTACCTAAATCAATTTTCTTTAAGGAAGTTTGTCCGAAAATTAAAGGTGTCTGAAAAAGTATGAGACTGGTAACTAGTAGAAATCGCATCATCTTGTGGTTGTTCATATTTCATATGAAAGATGCGAGAATTCATCAATTGTTACAGTTTTCTATTTAAATTAATCCGGATCGTACATTTCTACCGCCCTTTTTAAAACTTCCATTTGCGTTTTAATTGAATTACCCCTTCTATAATCACTCTTCGTTTTAAAAGCTAAAACCACATCAATTTCTGGAAATACTGTTATATTTTGCCCTAAAGCTCCTTGCGCAGAAAATGCATTTTTCAATCTATAATCGCCTGTATTCTCTATTAACCACCACATATAACCATAGCCTAAATCAATTCCATCATTTTTTAAAACAGGGACACTTTTTTGAGCTTCTTCGTAGGAGGTTCGTTGGGTTACCATTTCCTTTACCCATTTTTTAGGAATGAGCTGTTTATCTTTCCATTTGCCATTTCTGAGCATTAGCAAACCAATACGTGCCATATCTCTAGTTGAAAACCACATATGATATGCGGGAAATTTTGACACTTTATCATTTCCACTTTTTGTCTGCAGCGATTTATTCCAATCTTCCATTTGAAGCGGTATGGCAAGCTGTGATTCAATTTCGTTGTAAATAGAATTCTTTGTTTCTTGTTCAAAAATGTAACCTGCTGTATTAAAATCCCAATTGCTATACAACCAGCGTGTTCCTGGGTCTATAGAACCTCTTTCTGGAGCATACCTACGAAAATCTCCACCGTTAGCACCACTCAGATATACCCCCGATCTAGCGGCAATGAGATCCTTTATTTTTGCCTTCCTTTCTCTGGGAAGAAGTTCCGTAACATCATTGATATTTAATTCTTCGAGCGTCTTATTGAGATCTAAAGTTCCATTCTCAACATGCTTGCCAAATAACATTGCCAATACACTTTTTCTGCAAGAGGCGATATAACTATTTTCTTCAATGTCTCCATATTCCAAAACAATTTGCCCTTTATGAACAATTACAAGTCCGGTAATATTAGTACTATCAATTACATAATTGGTAAACCAAGAACGAGCCGTCTCTCCCCATCCTTCATTAGCTGGGTCTTCCATATTAGACCATGCTTCGTCCGGATAGGTTTGAGCTTCCCCAGAACAATTGATTAAAAGAAAAGAAACTAATAATACAGTGGTAATTTTTATGCCTCCATTCATAAGTAAGATACCTATTGACCAGGTTGAGATACCTGACCCATATCAAACTTAACGAATACAAATTGAATATAAAACTTAATGCATCCTATTAGACCTTCTAAAGAATAACAAAACACACTATTTTATAGAATGTTATTTACCGACTATAATTTGGGGATTCTTTGGTAATGGTGACATCGTGTGGATGACTTTCATTGATACCACTCGCTGTAATTTTTACAAAACTACCTGTTTCTTTGAGGGTCTCTATATCTTTTGCACCACAATATCCCATTCCTGCACGCAGTCCGCCTACAAACTGATGAATGCTTTCAAAAAGGTCTCCTTTATAAGGTACACGCCCTACAATTCCTTCTGGGACTAATTTTTTAATATCGTCTTCCACATCTTGGAAATAGCGATCTTTACTACCTTGTTTCATAGCTTCCACAGAGCCCATACCGCGATACGACTTAAATTTACGTCCTTCATAAATAATAGTCTCTCCCGGAGATTCTTTTGTACCAGCTAAAAGAGATCCTAACATAACGGTATCTGCTCCTGCAGCGATGGCTTTCGGAATATCACCGGTATAGCGAATACCTCCATCCGCAATCACAGGAACACCGCTTCCTTTTATCGCAGCGGCCACCTCCAGCACTGCAGAAAATTGCGGAAATCCTACTCCAGCAACAACACGTGTTGTACAAATAGAACCTGGTCCTATTCCAACTTTAACTGCATCAGCTCCTGCCTCTACTAAATATTTAGCTGCGGCACCAGTTGCTATATTACCTACAATTACATCCAATTCTGGAAACTTCTTTTTCACTTCCTTTAAAACCATAACCACCCCTTTGGTATGTCCATGGGCTGTATCTATTACCACAGCATCTACACCTGCAGCGACCAGAGCTGCTGCTCTATCTACAGCATCTCCTGTAACTCCTAAAGCGGCAGCTACTCGTAATCTTCCATACTGATCTTTGTTTGATATTGGTTTTTGAGTAAGCTTCGTAATATCTCTAAAGGTAATAAGACCTACCAATACATTGTCTTTATTTACTACTGGGAGTTTTTCAATTTTGTGCGATTGTAAGACATCTTCAGCTTCTTCTAAGGAAGTTCCCTCAGCAACAGTGACTAAATTTTCTGAAGTCATTACTTCCGCAATAGGGCGTTGGTTGTTTTTCTCAAAACGCAAATCTCTATTGGTAACAATTCCTATTAATTTACCAGCATCGTCCACAATGGGAATTCCGCCAATGCTATGCTCTTTCATACTTGCCTTTGCATCTTTTACAATGGCATCTAAAGGCAAAGTAACTGGATCCATAATCATGCCGCTTTCGGCACGTTTAACTTTTCTAACCTTAATCGCTTGTTGCTCTATGGTCATGTTTTTATGCAAAACTCCAATCCCTCCTTCTTGCGCAATAGCAATAGCCATTCTAGATTCTGTAACGGTATCCATGGCCGCAGAAACAATAGGCACATTGATGGTAATATTACGCGTAAATTTGGTTTGAATACTAACTTCTCTTGGAAGCACTTCGGAGTAAGCAGGTACTAAAAGTACATCGTCATAGGTAAGACCTTCTCCTATAATTTTGTTAAGGTGCGCTTGCATGGCAATTAAGGATTTAATTGCGTGCAAATATACTACAATTAACCCAACTAGGGGTCTTATTTTGAGATTTCCTGTTCCTCTCTTTTTAGAAACAATTGATATAGTATTAAAAAAGAAGATATGGTAAAGGTAGCAGTCATCAGAATTCCAGAAAAGATGACAATATACTTCAACCAAGTAAACCCTAACCAAAGCAAATAAATACCCCCAAAAGTAAGTACAACAGAAAAGAAAGGTTCAACACTCAGAAAGAGCTTTAATTTCTTTGGAAGTTTGGTAAGCCAGACCAACCCGCCTAATAGAAAAAACAAAAAAGACATGGACAATATATGCGTATGGACAATGGTCAACATTTCCCGTTTTCCTTTCTTAAACTTCATTACCTCAGCCTCTTCATCTGCTTCATTACCTAGGTAATTTTCTTCAATACCAACTGGCGTATTGGAGGTCGTATTCCCTACAAAAAGCAATCCCGTATAGAAGCCTACAGATAATATGATCACAAAAGCTGCAATAAAGATTTTGATCTCTTTGGGAAATCGAAGAAGCAGACCGTTGTAGTTCATTACAAAGCTTTCTTTTCTTGTAACATCCCTATGGTCTGTAATAAATTATCCATGGCATTGGTCATAGAACGAACAGATATAGTAGCTCCAGCAATTGCATCAATATTGGTTTCATGATCAACGCGGTCTTTTCCCGACTTCCCTAAAAATTGCTTTAACCAACGTTTGCTTCCTATTTCTCCTCCATACTCTTCTCTATAAATGAGCACTTTAGAATGAACTACTTTTAAATTGGTATCGAAAATTACCAGATAATCAAATTGGGCAGTTTTACTTGGTGCTTTATCCACAAATGCATATCCCACAACGTCTGAATTATCCACTAAACGATAAAAATTATCAGCAGTTAATTTGGTAGGTAATTCTTTTTTAAATTCTTCGGGAATCATTACTGATTCCATACTAATCGTAGTAATTTCAAATACTTTACTAACTTCCTTAACCACCTTTTTTTCAATTTTTTTAGGTAGTCCAAAGCCAAAAATTAGAAAAACTACAGATATAAAAAAGCCAACAAAAAGTGTGTTTTTACTCATAGTGCAAATGTATTAATTTAGACTTATCGTCTTCCTCTTTTTACAAAATAATCTATCACCCCAATCTATTGCTTTAGGTATTGCTTGTATCCTAGAACCAAACCCCAATCCCAAAGTTAAGACGGTCTTTTACGCTATCTCCATCCAATGCGTTATCTCTAAACTGATAATCACCTTTTATCACAACACCAGGAGCAATATGGTATGTGAGACCTGTAGTGATATCCGTTCTATCATACGCCGGATTTTCGGCTAGTGTTCCCGCTGTTCCTGCATGGGTGTCATAAGCTTCATAACGCGCGAAAGCAAATAATTTTTGCTTTTTGCTTGCAGGCAAAATATTAAAAGCTCCCTCTAGGTACCATCCTTGCAACTCACTTCCCAAATCTCTTCCCGTAAGGGCATTATATGCTTCAGTATCTGAGAGCGATGCGTAAATAAATTGCCCTCTAGCTGTAAAGCGCTTATACGCATACCTGGCATCTAAGCCAATCATAGATATTCCAATGTTAGCCCCATCAATTTCTTCTACGTCATCCTCGGCCTGGGTTTGTCCAAAATATCCTGATAAACCCAAACGTAATCCAGCGATACCATAATAATCAAACTTAGTAGAAAAAGTAGGACTATCTACGGTGGACCTAATTCCTTTTTGACGACCACTTCGCAAACCATTAGATCCTTGTAGAATTCCAGAAACTCCACCTTCACCGTCAGCTTCTGTAGACTTAAAGCCATTGAAAATATAAGCTTGGTAAGCCAGTGAAAGATCATTAAAACGACCATTCACCCCTATTCCCAATTCTCTCCATGTACTAGGGACAATTACATTATCAACCGCTGGACGTTCAGTACCATTGAAGGTAGTTGGCTCATGAAACTCATTTATAATTCCCATAGGCACCAGCATTAAACCTCCACGCAAGTTGACGTTATCTGCCACATTGTAATTTACAAAGGCTTGTTCCACAAATACTTCTTCCACATGTTCAAACTCTATTTCAGTAATGAACTGTGTTTTGTCATTAAATCGATATCCAAATAACAATACCAAACGTTGCACATCTATTTCTCCATTATCTCCTTCAGGTTGGTTGTATAACATTTCTCCATAAGCTCCAACAGTTACAGCAGAACCATAATTACCAGAAAGCAGACGCTGAGCGGCATTTAATTGTTTTTGCGGGTCTAACGTAATAGAATCAGTAGCAGTTTGACCAAAACCGGAGGCTGTAATAAGAAAAATTATAACTAAAAAAGGAAATCTCAAGCGCATTATTTTTATTTAGATTGGTTACACATAATGTATTTTTACAGCTGCAAATATAGTATCCTTGCGCTAACAAAAAAACTTTATTTAAATTAAATCTAAATAAATTTAAAGATTTAACAATTCAGTAATCTGAAGAAGAAATAAATGTGATTTTCCAAGTTAATGGTATGCAGAAAACAGTTCTGAAGCCTTATTGTACGCCGCTTCAAAAACCATCCAATTGACCCCTGTTGTAGCTTTTTCAGTAGTAAAGTAGGATAGCATCTTTTCGGTGGGCATGTTCCCTGTAAGCTCATCCTTTGCCATTGGACAACCTCCAAAGCCCTGCACGGCGCCATCAAACCGCTGACATCCTGCCTTATAGGCAGCATCTACTTTTTCGTGCCATTTGGTAGGTGTAGTATGCAAGTGCGCTCCAAACTCAATATTAGGGTATTTTGGAATTAAATTGCTAAACAAATACGTAATCACCTCAGGAGTAGAAGAACCTATGGTATCTGATAGGGATAAAATCTTTACCCCCATGGCCGCTAATTTTTCTGTCCACTCCCCTACGATTTCTACATTCCAAGGATCTCCATACGGATTTCCGAAGCCCATGGAGATATACGTTACAACTTCTTTACCAGATGCATCTGCCAGTTCTAAAATTTGAGATAAGGTTGCTACAGACTCCGCAATTGTCTTATGGGTATTTCGCATTTGAAAATTCTCAGAAATAGAAAAGGGATATCCCAAATAGTCAATAGCTTTATGTTGGCAAGCATCTTTTGCGCCTCTTAGATTGGCTACAATAGATAACAATTTACTTTTAGTTGCCGATAAATCTAAGTTTTCCAGAACCGCAGCAGTATCTGCCATTTGCGGAATGGCTTTGGGAGATACAAAACTTCCGAAATCAATAGTATCAAAACCACATCCTAGCAGAGATTGTATATAGGTGACCTTTTGCGCCGTAGGAATGGGCATTTTTATACCTTGCATGGCATCTCTTGGACATTCAATGATTTTTATTTTCTCTGGCATTACATCTATATAGTAGCCCTAAAATTACCACTAATAATCAGAAATTAATACATAAAATCTAATTCCTATTGTTGCAAGTTAGTTTTTATACGCTTTCCAAAATTGTTAATAACTGTTCTCATTTTCTATTAAATACTATTACTCTATTTTATACCTTTAAAAAAAACAATGAAGTCTACATTTTCTTTTGCGCTTATAGGATTGGCATTTATTACTTCATTGTGTTTAATGTCCTATAATTTAGAGCGTACTAAGATTGAGAAAACAACAGCAACTTTGATAAAAAAAGACAGTGTACTTCGCCATGTAGTTCTCTTCAAATTTGCGGCAGGTACAACAGAAGAAAAAACCACAGAAATTGAAGAAGCCTTTGGTGAATTACCCAGCAAAATATCTCAAATAACTGCTTATGAATGGGGTTTAAATAATAGTCCCGAAGGTTTAGACAAAGGCTTTACGCATTGTTTTTTTGTAAGTTTCAAGAGCGAAGCAGATAGAGCTATTTACCTACCACATCCAGATCATCAGGCTTTTGTTGAAATTCTTAAGCCGCATTTAGAAGATGTATTGGTAGTAGATTATTGGACCAAATAATAGGCACTTTATAACTTAGGCTTGTTTTTTCAGTATTGCCTTATTGATTCTTTTGATTAACGCTGGACCCTCGTAAACAAAACCAGTCCACAACTGGACCAAGTCTGCACCTGCCTGTATTTTTTCTAAAGCATCTTTTTCCGAGTGTATTCCTCCTACACCTATAATTGGAAAAGCCTTATTACTTTTCTCGGCTAAAAAACGTATGACCTCCGTACTCCTATTCGTTAAAGGTTTTCCACTAAGACCGCCTTTTTCTTCTGCAAGTACCATATTGGATTTTAAACCCTCTCGAGAAATAGTGGTATTGGTAGCAATAACTCCGTCGATATGGGTATCCGCAACAATAGCTATTATATCTAATAATTGATCATCTGTTAAATCTGGTGCTATTTTTAAGAGAATAGGTTTTTCTTTTCCATTGCTACTTTTCTGAGCATACTTGCTATTTTCACTTTTCAATTCCTTTAAAAGAGCCGTTAAAGGAGCTTTGTCTTGTAATTCTCTTAAGCCAGGTGTGTTTGGTGAACTTACATTCACCACAAAATAATCTACATGATCAAAAAGGGCATCGAAACAGATTAAATAATCCTTTACCGCCTCATTATTTGGGGTAATTTTATTTTTTCCGATATTCCCTCCAATAAGTACTTTATGTTCCTTTTTTAAGCGCTCTACAGCATCAAAGACCCCCTTGTTATTAAACCCCATTCTATTGATAATTGCCTTATCAGCCTTTAATCTAAATAAGCGTTTCTTTGGGTTCCCCTCTTGTGGCTTGGGGGTAAGTGTACCTATTTCAACAAAGCCGAAACCAAAATCCGCAAACTCATTGTAAAGTCTTGCATCTTTATCAAAGCCCGCAGCTAACCCAACTGGGTTTTTAAATGTAAGTCCAAACAGCTTGCGTTCTAACTTTGGGTTTTCTATTACATAGAGGGCTCTAAAAATTCCAGAGAAGCCAATCTTAGAGCAAAAACGAATGAGATTAAAAGAAAGGTAGTGTACTTTTTCAGGATCGAGCAAGAATAAAAAAGGACGAATCAGTAGCTTATACATGGATGCCAATAAATTTGCACAAAAATACAAACTCCTAGGAGCTTAACTCTTCTTAATCGGCTAATTTATTAACAGGATGATAAAAATAAATGGAAGGAATAGTAATTCTTTATTGTGGGTCTAGAGCAATTGGCGTTCTAGAGGCCTCCTTACACAAACTTGAATAACGTTCATACTGCTTTGCATTGAAAATTTGAAGCAATTTTTTGTCATAGGAATAAGAAGTCCTTGCCATTTTAGCCTCTAATTTCTTGTATTTATCTGCTAAAGTAGTAAGTTCCTCTGGTGTGCTTTGTGGGTGGGTATCGAATAGCAACTTTATTTCGTCTTCTATTAAACGTGTTTCTACTTCCAGCTCTGCCCTTAGGGTTTCTAATTTCTGAGACTGTTCTTCATTCATTTGAAAAACTTTTACTAAAGTTTCCGCATCTTTACCTCCAATACCCAAAATGCATTCTTGGGCCGATGTGGTAAAAGCTAACATGCTACAAAAGAAAAAACAAACTAAAGTTTTCATATTTAATAAAATCAATTTAGAAACCATTTTATCTTGGCTAATATATAAACAGTATTTTTGAATAAAAAGTATATTCATGGAGCAAGTCAAAAATCGATTTCTAAAATATGTCGCTATTGATACTCAAAGTGATCCCAATTCTAACACTACCCCCAGTACCGAAAAACAATGGAATTTAGCACATCTTTTAGTAGCAGAGTTGAAAGAGATTGGTATGGAAGAGGTGACCATCGATGAGAATGCTTATATCATGGCTACACTCCCTTCTAATGTAGATAAGAAAGTACCCACTATTGGTTTTATTTCCCATTTTGATACCACTCCAGACTTTTCAGGAACAGATGTAAAACCGCAAATAATAGCAAATTATGATGGCTCAGATATTGTTTTAAATAAAGAGCACAATATTGTGCTCTCTCCAGACTATTTTGAAGATTTATTGCAATACAAAGGGAATACGTTAATTACAACAGATGGTACCACCTTGTTAGGTGCGGATGACAAAGCTGGCATTGCAGAAATTATTACAGCAATGGAATACCTACTGCAACATCCAGAAATTAAGCATGGAAAAATAAGAGTAGGATTTACACCTGATGAAGAGATTGGCAGAGGAGCCCATAAGTTTAACGTAGCAAAGTTTGGTGCAGAATGGGCATATACCATGGATGGCAGTCAGATTGGAGAATTGGAATATGAGAATTTTAATGCCGCCAGCGCCAAAGTAGTCATAAAAGGGAGAAGTGTGCACCCTGGCTATGCCAAAGGCAAGATGGTTAATGCTGTGAGTATTGCCAATGAATTTATGAACATCTTACCGCCATTGGAAACACCTCAAAGCACGTATGACAGAGAAGGTTTTTTTCATATCCATCATGTACAAGGAAGTATTGAACATGCAGAATTTGAGTTAATCATACGAGATCATGACAAAGAACAATTCGAAAAACGCAAACAATTACTAGTAGCGATCGCCAACAAATTAAATACCATTTATGAAGATTGCATAACCTTAGACATAGCAGATCAATATTACAATATGAAGGAAAAAATTATGCCTGTTTTTCATATTGTGGAGATTGCAAAAGAAGCGATGGAAAGTTTAGGAATTACTCCTATTATTAAACCCATAAGAGGTGGCACAGACGGATCGCAATTAAGTTATATGGGCTTACCATGTCCAAATATTTTTGCTGGTGGTCATAATTTTCATGGTAAATATGAATACGTTCCTGTAGAAAGTATGCAAAAAGCAGTTGAAGTTATCATAAAAATTTGCGAAATTACAGCTACTAAAAACTAGCTATATGGAAGCATCTGAGAAAGTAGCTGCGTATTACGCTAAAGAACGTCCATTTAAAAATGAGATTGCCACGCTTAGAACACTAATGAGAAGCACGGAATTAGAAGAAACTTATAAATGGAATTTTCCGGTGTATGCGTTAAATAATAAAAATGTTGTTAGCATTTGTTCCTTTAAATATCATTTTGGCATTTGGTTCTTTAATGGTTCATTTTTAAAAGACCCGCTAAAAATATTGGAAAACGCTCAGGAGGGTAAAACAAAAGCAATGCGCCATTGGAAGTTTAGATCAAAAGATGAGATTGATCTATCTGCCATAAAGGACTATGTATTAGAAGCCATAGAGAATCAAAAAAAAGACTTAGTTCTAAAACCTCAGAAAAAGTCTAAAAAAGAAATTACTGTTCCAAAGGAACTGACAATAGCACTTGCAGAAAATCAAAAGTTCAAAGACGCTTTTAATGCATTATCTCCCTTCAAACAAAGAGAGTATTATGAGTATATAGCTACTGCCAAACAAGATAAGACAAAACAATCTCGCATTGCTAAAATACTTCCCATGGTATTAGAGGGTATTGGATTAAACGATGCTTATAGATAGTGATATTAACACATTAAAAAAAGCCTTGCAATATTGCAAGGCTTTTTTATGTAATACTATGTATTTTACTACTTCTTTTCAGCAGCGGGAGCATTTAACTTCCTACTCATTTCCATGGAAATAGCAGAACGATCAAACTTTATTCTACCTGCCATAGTTTCCAAAACACAAGAAAAGTCTTTGTCGTTCATATCGACCACTTTTCCATGCATTCCACTTTTTGTTATCACTCTGTCGCCTTTTTTCAAAGCAGTTGCAAATTTCTTCTCATCTTTCTGACGTTTCATTTGAGGACGGATCATAAAAAAATATGCGACCACAAAAATCAAAATCATTGGAAGAAACGACTGTATCTCACCCATCTTGGATTCTTTTATTTAGTTGACTACTGGTCCAACAGGAGCAGCACCCTTAGGATTCACAAATGCCTTAATTCTCAATACTTCTGAGCCTTTAGCGGTATTTGCTGTTACGGTTATTGTTTTTGTTACTTGGTTTTGACCTGAACCATTAAAGCGTACCAACATCTCTCCAGATGCTCCAGGAGCTACCGGTGTGTTCTTTGGGTATTCAGGAATAGTACATCCACAGCTACTTTTTGCATCTGTAATAATTAAAGGAGCCTCTCCAGTGTTTGTAAATTTGAAAACAGTCTCCTGAGCAGCCCCCTGCTCAATAGTACCAAAATCGTGCTCCGATTTTTCAAAACTCATCACCGGTAAACTTTTGGAAGCTTCATCACGATCTGCCGCCATGTCTACATTCGCTGCGTTAATTTTGCTAGTAGCATTTTCTTTACAAGAAACAAAAGCAAGTACGGCAACTAAACTCAAGGTCAAATATACTTTCTTCATAATTGATAATTTTTTAATTTGTTGCAAAATTAAGGAATATTTGTTTACAACAATCCCCTCCCTATTTTTTTTAGTTTTCCTTCACTTTTATATTCTTTTACCAGCTTGTCTAAAATTCCATTAATAAAAATGCTGCTCTTCGGTGTAGAATACTCTTTAGCAATTTCTAAATATTCGTTAATGGTTACACGTTCTGGTATCGAGGAAAAGTTTAGCAGCTCACAAATGGCCATTTTTAATAAAATACTGTCAATATCAGCAATTCGGTCATTATCCCAATTAGGCGTTTTCCCTTCGATTTCTGCTTCCCATTGAGCATCATTTAGGAGGGTTTTAGTAAGCAGCTGTTTCGCAAAGACCATATCCTCGTCGTCTTTCAATAATGCGGGTAAAAAATAGGAGGCTTGATGGTTTTCTTTTACTTTTTTTAGACGTTTTAAAAGAAATGTATTTACAATAGGAATATCGTCAACCCAAGTTAATTGATCGTCTTCAAAATAATCTTGGATCTTATCATTCGGAGCAATTATACTTTTAAACAAGGTAATTAAGAAAGCTCTATCACTTTCATAATCTTGCCCGGGAGTCATCATATATTGCTCATACACTTCACTGTTTTCAATATCTTTGAGAACAATTTTTATGTATTCATCATTTAAATACCAGTTCTTCAATTTTCTTTTGGCGAGCGCATCCTTTAGAAGTCCATTGGATGCTAATTGTTTTAAAAGCAGGTTGTTTATAAATTTTTCCTGGTTTGGAAAGTCATCCGAAGGAGTGCTCAAATACTTTTTGGATGAAAGTTCCAACCGGCTTGACGCCAAGGCATGGATTTCACCAAATAGACTCAGGGTAAGCAAATAGAGCGAATACATGTTCTCTATACTTACTTTTAAAAACTTTTCTTGTTTTTCCAAAGCCTCATCATGGGATTGGGTTAGGGCATAAATACATTGCATTACTTTAACCCGGATATGCCTTCTTGTAAGCATTATAAAAGAACTTTAATAAAAATGATTAATTTTTTACTGAGCAAAAGTAAGCATCTATTTTAAATGACGCCTACACTTCTGTGTTATCTTATCTTTTTTATAACATTTGATTTAGCAGCAATGCCCTATCTTTGGAAAATTCTAAACACTAAAAGTTACCGCTCCCTTGAGCTTATCAAATGAAGGAACTAAAACACCTTAATAAATACTTCAAAAAATATTGGTTTAAACTACTTATTGGGATTCTAATTACGGTGGTAGCTAGGATATTTTCATTGATACTCCCATCCTACGTAAAAAAATCTATCGAAGTAGTAGAACGTTTCAAAGCCGACGACATCACAAAATCCGTGGCAACGGACCAATTGCTTAACTGTATTCTCGTTATTGTTGGGGCTGCACTTTTGTCTGGGATTTTTACATTCCTAATGCGCCAAACGATTATTAATGTATCTCGGTATATTGAATTTGATTTAAAAAATGAAATCTTTGATCATTATCAATTACTCAACTTAAATTTTTATAAAAGAAACCGCACGGGAGATCTAATGAACCGGATTAGTGAAGATGTTGGTCAGGTACGAATGTTTGCAGGGCCTGCAATTATGTATGGTGCCAATACGGTTACTCTTTTTGCTTGTCTTATTCCCTTAATGTTCTTAAGAGCTCCAACAATCGCAGCGTATGCGCTAATACCGTTGCCCATATTGTCTGTACTAATTTATCAAATTAGTAAAGTAATTCATAAACGAAGTACCAAAGTGCAAGAGTACTTATCTACACTATCTACCTTTACACAAGAGTCTTTCTCCGGGGTTTCGGTAATTAAAGCGTATGGTCTAGAACCTAAGATTAATGCAGAACTTACGGCATTAGCAATAGAAGGGAAAGATAAAAGTATGTCACTAGCAAAAGTGAATGCCTGGTTTTTTCCGCTTATGATATTGCTCATTGGAATAAGCAATATTTTTGTTATTTACATCGGTGGGAAACAGTACATCAATGGAGAAATAGATTCTATAGGTACCATTGCTGAGTTTATCTTATACGTGAATATGCTTACATGGCCGGTAGCCATTGTAGGTTGGCTTACTTCTATTGTGCAGCGGGCTGAAGCATCTCAAAAACGAATTAATGAGTTCTTACAGGAACAACCCTTGATTAAAAATGATTTTCCCAATACACCAACACCAATACATGGGAAAATTGAATTTAAAGATGTTACGTTTACCTATGAGGATACTAATATTACCGCCCTAAAAAATATATCATTTAATATAGAGCAGGGACAAACAGTAGCCATTATTGGAAAAACAGGGTCTGGAAAGTCTACCATTCTTAACTTAATTGCGCGTTTATACGATGCGCATGAGGGAACCGTTTTAATTGACAATACACCAACTAAGAAACTTAATTTAAATAGTCTTAGAGGAGCAATTGGTGTGGTACCGCAAGACGCATTTTTGTTCTCTGACAGTATTAAAAATAATATTAAATTCGGTAAAGAATCTGCTACAGACGAAGAGTTAATCGCTATTGCGAAAAAGGCAGTGGTACATGATAATATCGTGGGGTTTGCGAACGGTTATGACACTATTTTAGGGGAACGTGGAATTACACTAAGTGGAGGGCAGAAACAACGTGTATCCATTGCGCGGGCTTTGATAAAAGATCCACAAATCTATTTGTTTGATGATTGTCTTTCTGCGGTAGATACCGAGACGGAGGAAGAAATTTTAAACAACTTAAAAAATGCATCCGAAAATAAAACCACACTTATTGTAAGTCATCGAGTTTCTTCGGCAAAAAATGCTGACAAAATTATTGTTCTGAAGGATGGAGAAATATTGCAAGAAGGTACACATGACGACTTAATTCAAAGAGAGGGTTACTATAAAGAACTCTATATCAACCAACTTTCAGAGAAAGAAAGCTAAAAAAAGTTGGCAGATTAGCTTTTTTTTTACATTTTTGGTAGAACATCTATATAAAGAACACTAGACACTATATACTATACAAATGAGCGAGAAACATTTAATGGACCAGGAAGAAATTTATTCTAAAGTACTTAGAGCAGGAAGAAGAACTTATTTTTTTGATGTCAGAAGTACCAAAGCAGAGGATTATTACTTAACTATAACCGAAAGTAAAAAATTTACACATGATGATGGTTCTTTCCATTATAAAAAACATAAAATATACTTGTACAAGGAAGATTTCCATTCTTTCAAGGAAATTTTAGATGAAATGATGAATTATATCATTGATGAGAAAGGATTGGAAGTAATTTCTGAAAGACATCAGAAAGATTTTAAGAAAGAAGAAGAAGTTGAAGAAACACCAAGCTCCAGTGTTGAAAATTCTTCAACAGAAAGTTTTACAGATGTTGATTTTGACGATATTTAAAAAAACTCTTAAATAAAACCTAAACGACTCTTGGAATCAAGGGTCGTTTTTTATTTTTATACATGACTAATTCCAACTAGAATGAAAAACACCATCTGCATTATTGCATTGCTATCCTATGGATATCTTTTTGCACAACAAGACGTAACTCTTGATTATTATCTTCCACAAGGAATTTCCTATGATGCGAGTATTCCCACACCTGCCGAAGTTATTGGACATGAGGTGGGTGAATGGCACGTAACACATGATAAGCTTATGTTTTATATGCAAACCTTAGCGAAGGCTAGTGACCGCATTACATTAGAAAATAGGGGCGAAACTTTTGAAGGAAGACCTATATTATTGCTTACTATAACGACTCCAAAAAATCATGGAAATATTGAAGAAATACGTAAAAACCATATAGCATTAACGGAAAGCGGAGGCACATCACAAGCATTGGAAGATATGCCTATAGTTGTATATCAAGGATTTTCTATTCACGGTAATGAGCCTAGTGGTGCTAACGCTGGTTTGGCCTATGCATACTATTTAGCTGCTGCTCAAGGTCCCGAAATAGAGGCACTTTTGGATGAGCTTGTTATTTTATTGGACCCCTCTTTTAATCCAGATGGCTTGCAACGTTTTGCTTATTGGGCAAATACAAATAAAAGCAAAAACTTAAATCCAGATGGCAATGAACGTGAATATCATGAAGTATGGCCCGGTGGGCGTACCAATCATTATTGGTTTGATATGAATAGGGATTGGTTGCCTGTACAATTACCTGAAAGCAGAGCACGTATTACCTCTTTTCATAAATGGCTGCCCAATATCCTAACGGACCATCATGAAATGGGTACCAATTCTACTTTCTTTTTTCAACCAGGGGAACCCACTCGTGTGCACCCACTTACTCCTATAATGAATCAGGAGCTCACCAAAGAAATTGGGAATTTCCACGCAAATGCCTTTAATAAATTAGGGTCTCTATATTACTCTGAAGAAAATTATGATGATTACTATTATGGGAAAGGATCTACTTTCCCAGATGTGAATGGCAGCATTGGTATCCTATTTGAACAAGGGAGTTCTAGAGGACATATCCAAGAAAGTGAAAATGGCATCCTTACTTTTCCTTTTACCATTCGAAATCAGTTTACAGCCGCCTTGTCTACCGTTGAAGCTGCAAAAAATATGCGTACCAAAATTTTAGGATACCAACGCGATTTTTATCGTAACCTGAGAAATGAAGGCGTCAAAAGCAAAACAAAAGCAATAGTTTTTGGAGACCGCAAGGATGCAGCAAAAACTTGGCATTTAGCCGAGATTTTGAATCGTCATAAAATTAAATTTCACGAATTAAAACAAGACGCCACTTTAGGCGGAAAATCCTATACCAGAGGGCATAGCTATGTGGTTCCAATGAACCAAAAAAATCATCGTTTAATTAAAGCGATGTTCGAGAAGCGAACTACCTTTAAGGACAGTCTTTTCTATGATATTTCTGCTTGGACCTTTCCCCTTGCATTTAATGTAGATTATGCAGAATTAGGGTCGCTTACAAACGCCGGAGAAGAGGTTACCAATTTTACTGCACTAACAGGGAAAGCTGATAAACAAAGTACGTACGCCTATTTATTTGAATGGAATGAATACTACACACCGAAAGCGCTCAATAAAATCTTAAATAAACAGATTAGAGCTAAGGTAGCTAAATCACCTTTTACAGTAGAAGGCACTACCTATGATTATGGAACAATTATGATTCCTGTCCAAAATCAAAAACTAGCACCTGCAGAACTTTATAACTTTCTAAATGAAGTTGCAAAAGAGAGCAAAATTGAAATTACAGCAGTTGCTACAGGACTTACCAAGGGAATTGACTTAGGAAGTAATGATTTTGACCCTCTAAAAAAACAGGAAGTGGCAATTGTAGTAGGAAGTGGAATTACTCCTTATGATGCAGGTGAAATTTGGCATTTATTTGATCAACGTTATGATATGAAAATCACGAAAATCGATACAGAGTATTTTTCTTCTGCAGATTTGGATCGCTATACTGCGCTTATCCTTCC
Source organism: uncultured Flavobacteriaceae bacterium (assembly GCA_947500575.1). Lineage (GTDB taxonomy): Bacteria > Bacteroidota > Bacteroidia > Flavobacteriales > Flavobacteriaceae > CANMSI01. The sequence continues at coordinate 406,641 of CANMSI010000001.1, forward strand.
TAATTCTTGGAGAGGCGGATTAACAGATGTAAGAGTAGTTGATAAAATTAAAAATTGGGTAAAAGATGGTGGTACCCTCATAGGCTATCGAAATGCAGCAGAATGGCTACAAAAAAATGAGTTTGTAAAGTTGAAGTTTAAGAAAGATACCTTGGTAGCAAAGGATATTTCTTTTGATCAAAAAGGAGACTATAGAGGAGCACAAGTGACTGGTGGTGCCATTTTTGAAGCAACAATAGATCGCTCACATCCTGTCAATTATGGATATAAGAATGCTAAGATTTCTTTATTTAGAAATACGAATATTTATTTAGAAGCAGAGAAAAATAGTTATGATAATCCCATTCAATACACCAATAAGCCCTTACTGAGTGGTTATATATCGGAGGAAAATTTAGACCTAATTAAAGGAAGTACTCCCTTTAAGGTAAAACGCATGGGAAAAGGCAGGGTAATTATTTTTACCGATAACACCAATTTTAGAGCGTTTTGGTATGGTACCAATAAACTATTAATGAATGCTATCTTCTTCAGTAAAATTATGTGATGCATTGTAAGATGAAGGTTCATCTAAAAATGAAAATTAAAAATTAGTTCATATGGCAATGACCCCTAGTAATATGCTACCCCTTGGGACCGTAGCTCCCAATTTTCATTTAATTGACACGGTGTCGGATACAACTATTGGATTAAATGAGGCAAAAGGAGTGAAGGGAACTATGATTATGTTTATTTGCAATCATTGTCCTTTCGTGATCCATGTAAACCCAGAAATTTCCAAAATGGCAAAAGAATATCAATCTCAAGGAATTCAATTCATTGCCATTTCTAGTAACGATGTCGTTAATTATCCGCAAGATGGTCCTGATTTAATGAAACAAGTAGCTAAAAAGGAAGACTACTCTTTTCCCTATTTGTATGATGCTACCCAAGAAGTAGCCAAAGCATATGATGCTGCTTGCACCCCAGATTTTTATTTATTCGACCATGATTTACAACTACGATACAGAGGACAACTAGACGATTCTAGACCAGGAAACGGTATTTCTTTATCTGGCAGTGATTTAAGACATGCCATGGATGCCTTATTAAACAATACCGATATCAATGCTATTCAAAAACCGAGTATAGGTTGCAATATCAAGTGGAAATAATAAATAGCAATATTGCTATACTCTTAGCTTATTTATAGGATGAAATTAGAGAAGGAACTGGCATTAAAAAAATTAGCTGAAGTTAAAAACCCTTTTCTGACGCTTTTTGAACATGGGAGCTTATCTGTGGAAGTTTATAAACCAGATAAGGTTGATCATCAGCAACCTCATACTAGAGATGAAGTTTATATTGTCATCAATGGCGAAGGAGAATTCCTGAATGATGGGGTTAGAACTACTTTCGCTCCAGGAGATTTTTTATTTGTTCCTGCCGGGGTGGTTCATCGTTTTGAAAATTTCACAGAAGACTTTAGTACTTGGGTGCTTTTTTACGGACTAGAAGGTGGTGAAAAACACCCCTAACTACAGCCAGCCTTTACGTTCAAGTAAATTCTTTATGTGAGCGAAATGGTGACTCCCATGCCATGCATACCTACCAATATTTTCTTTTAAGGAGGTGCGCACATTTCCATCTGGATGAATAAACTCCTTTTCCAAGGCTTCCATTGATGTTCCTTTTAATAAGTACACCAATTTAGCATGTACCGCTTTTAAATGATCTAATGACATTTCTATAGGCGCTGTTTGAGCATCGAACAAGGCAGACCATCCTTTTTCATCATAGGGCTTTATAATAGGTGTATTTTCGGTTAAGGCCCACTTAAAACGTGTATAACTATGATGATGGCTATCCGATATATGATGAATTAATTGACGAACCGTCCACCCATCTGGTCTATATGGAGTAGCTAATTGCTCTTCCGTAAGATCTTTAACCAGTGCCGCTAAACGAGCTGGCAAAGCTTCCAAAATAGCAATCCACTCAGTGATTTGAGTCTGGGTAATTTCTTTTGGAGCAATGAATTTACCAATAGGGTAACGAAGTTGTTCTAAAGTCCTTTTTTCCATTGCCTAAAGATACCAAACTTTAATACATTTTTAACCTTAAAAAATCGCAACTAAATAGTAATCTACTAAATTTGTAGGATACTTTCGAACTAGGACTTGGTTCGGGTAATTTTTAATTTAAATTTTTAATTATGGCCACATTAAGATTAGGAGATATTGCACCAAATTTTACAGCAGATAGTTCCGTAGGAACACTTACTTTATATGACTATTTAGGAGACGGATGGGGAATTCTATTTTCGCATCCGGCAGATTTCACCCCGGTATGTACTACCGAATTGGGGACTGCAGCAAAGTTTAAAAGTGAATTCGACAAACGAAACGTAAAAATGCTTGCCCTCAGTGTAGATGGGGTAATTTCTCATGGAGAATGGATTAAAGACATTAATGAAACACAGCATACGACCGTTAACTTTCCCATCATTGCTGATGAAGACAAGAAGGTGTCCGATTTATATGATATGATTCATCCCAATGCAGATAGCACACTTACCGTAAGATCTGTTTTTATTATTGCTCCCGATAGAACTGTAAAATTAATGCTAACATATCCTGCTTCTACAGGTCGTAATTTTCATGAATTATTACGGGTTGTAGATTCATTACAACTAACTGCTTATCATAAAGTAGCAACGCCCGCTAATTGGGAGCATGGCGAAAAAGTAGTTGTTAGTCCTGCTATATCCACAGAAGACGCCAAAGAGATGTTCAGCAAAGGAGTAGAAGAAATAAAGCCATACCTACGTTTAACACCAGACCCCTCCGTTTAATATTTCGAATTTATAGCATAAAATGAGCCTGTTTCTAGACGGGCTTTTTTTATACACCTATATATCGGTGAAGGAAGGGAAAGAACTGGATGTAATAGCTGTTCTGGATGTCAATTATCAATAAGGACAACTAACTGTTGAGCGTGAGCTTAACGCACTAACCTAATATCTCCATTGGAAAAAATTAGGCTGGAGTCCATTACTATGCGGACTATTATGAATTGCTTTTAATGGGTGAACAAAGAGCTATAGGTATTTTAGAAGAGTAAAAACTTACCCATAATGGGAACATCTCTAGGACCTTATACAAGTTTGATGGCGAGACTATTCGTATATAGCAATTAGCCTAATGATTGCAAACTCAATTCATTACAGATATGGATATTTAGAAATATAAATCTCAAAAACGATTCATTTTCAAGTTTTTAACATTATATTTGCGGCTTAAATTAACATTTTTTAATTATTTATTATGAGTAAAGGAACAGTAAAATTCTTCAACGATTCCAAAGGTTATGGTTTTATCACTGAAGACGGTTCACAAGAAGACCACTTTGTACACATTTCTGGTTTAGTCGATGAAATTAGAGAAGGTGACGTTGTAGAATTTGAATTACAACAAGGTAAAAAAGGACTGAACGCCGTAAATGTAAAAGTTATAGACTAACAAGATACGCACATACTTTTTTATAGTACAAAGCCCCAACAATGTTGGGGCTTTTTTTTATAACTAGCAATTTTGTTTAAGCAGTACGCAACTTTTCCTCTAAAACGGTATCTAAAAGTTAGACAAACCAACTTATCCCTAAATAACAAACACCGCCATGGAAACATTTTTTGGGATATTATCACTATTATTAATAGTGAATTTACTAATACTGTTTGTTGGATCTAGAAATATATCTGATAAACAATAAGCTCTTATTCTGAGGAAAAACAACATGCAATCTTAAAGTACATTCTATACTTTAGAGAATACATGTTGCATATCTTTAAACCAAATTTTATTGTACTGCCCTCAAAGCATCTAAATTCCCCCATCCATAACTCCCACTCTTATTTGGATACAAATCTGCAGTATTCCTTAATTTATTCAAGACCTGAGTACGACTCCAATTAGGGTTACGAGCCCATACAAGTGCAGCAATACCAGCTGCATTTGCCGTTGCCACTGAAGACCCTCCAACGTAATCAGAACTTCCATTGGAATACCCCAAAACTGGAATATGATTATTATTTGAACGCTCCATTACAACAGTAAAATCAATTTTACTTCCTTTATGACAAGTATCACACTCATCATACCCATTGCCTTCTTCTATACCCGTAACCGCAACAGTTTCACTCATATTCGCTGGAAAAATAACGCCCACAAAATTTGTAAAACTTGTAGAGGTACCCCCTGCGCAAAAGATCAATTTTCCTCGATTATTTGCATACCGGATTGCATCCTTAATCCTGCCTATGGAATAAATATAACCCATAGACATTGAAATAATCTTTACATCCGAACGATTTCCAAGTTGTGTAAAGGCCGTGGCTACCCCTCGTTGTTCATGGTATCCATTAAGCAAAACGTTTGCAGCCGCTCTATAACTCACTAAATTGGCATTGTAAGCAACTCCTACTGGTAAATTCGAAGAATTTCTAGGGGCTGTCGCAGCAGCCGACATACTAGTGCCATGTCCACATTTATCATTGGGACCGTCTGTTCTGCGAGACCAAGGCCAAAATGAATCTACATAAACTCCATATTTTTCCACACTTCTACCGGACGAATATCCAGAATTAAAATTCCCATTTAACAAGGATTGTGATGGTGAAATTCCAGTGTCTACCACACCAATAGTAATGCCACTACCTGTGCTATAACTCCATGCCTGATCAATCTTATGAATTGGAAAGTTCCATGGCATACGGGCACCTGGAGCTATATTAATATAATCTTGACTGGATAAATTTTCGCCTTCTAGACCACATCCAGATCCTGAAGATTTTCCTGTTGTATTTTGCTGTTCATACGCATAACCTGCAGGTTCCATATAACGTATCCGATGATCACTCCGAAGGGCTTTAACCGTTTCTAATTTTTCAACTTTCAAATCCATAACAGTTAAATATGGATCATCATAAATCAATACATCCTCATCTTTATTGGCATCTTGATTACTACTCTCTTCAGATTTCTTAACGATTGCTACTAACGCTTCTTTTACATTTTGTTGCGTATTAGAATTCTTATTGGCGTAGTCTTCTATATCAGATCCGTATCCTATTGTAAGAATAAAATCTCCATGAGAAAGAGCGCTCCAAAGCATTTGATCCGAAGCATCATTCCAATTAAAGTCGCCCTCTGTTTCCAGACTCTGATCAATTTGCTGATTAATTTCTTGAACAGATAAAAGATCCTGTTCTAAACCATTGGTTAATTCCTGGGAGTTTGGAAGCACTTCGGCTTCTAAATTTTCATCAGTACAGGATACTGCAAATACATAAATTAGGCACATAGCGCCAAGTAGTCGTTTTTTCATTTTATAGGTTTTAGGTGGTTATTAATACTATGCATGCATAGTACCTACTAGGAAGATAATAATTATCCTAAGAATTTAGAAGTCTTTTTGTAAGAATTCGATCAACGGAATCAACTTCAACTTTGTATCTAACAAAAAAGCTCCTCTCTTGGCATAAGAGAGGAGCTTTTTTTATATCTATAAGAAGGCTTATTTTATTCCCATCAACTCTACATCAAATACTAATGTAGCATCTGGAGGAATAACACCACCTGCACCCTGACTGCCATAAGCCAAGTTCGAGGGTATTACAAAACGGGCTTTATCCCCTACTTGTAAAAGTCCTATTCCTTCATCCCATCCAGGAATCACTTGGCCAACCCCTAACTGAAAATCTATGGGTTGATTTCTTTTATAGGAAGAATCAAACACGGTCCCATTTATTAATGCTCCTTCATAATGCACAGAAACCATTTTACCTTTTTCCGCTTTAGCTCCAGAACCTTTCTGTATAACTTTATATCGCAATCCGCTTGGCGTTTCATCAAATCCAGCAGCTACTTTATCTAGTTCCAAGGCGGCCTTCGCCTTTTCTTCCGCCATTCTTTTTTCTCTAGCACCTTCAAACGTTCGAAAAGCTTCAATAGCATTCCAATTTTGAGCTTCATCACCAACTCTCAAAATTTCAATACTATCTAAACCATCTCCTTGTGCCACCATATCAACAACATCTTGGCCTTCTTGCACATGTCCAAAAACAGTGTGCTTATTATCTAACCAAGGTGTAGCTACATGCGTTATAAAAAATTGTGTCCCATTCGTCCCTGGCCCTGCATTTGCCATAGAAAGAACACCGGGTCCTGAATGCGTTAATTCAGGATGAAACTCGTCATCAAATTTGTACCCTCCATCGCCAGTACCTGTGCCCATAGGACATCCACCTTGAATCATAAAATCTGGGATTACTCTATGAAATTTAAGACCGTCATAATAAGGAGTCCCTTGAGGTTTTTTATCATTCTCCATGTTCCCCTCTGCTAAGGCAACAAAATTACCCACCGTTCCAGGGGTCTTATCATGTGTTAATTTAACAACTATATCTCCTTTCGAAGTATTAAATTTTGCGTAGATTCCGTCTTGCATATTGCATTTTTTTTATGAGGTGCAAAGGTACAAATTTTTGTTGGTAAAAAAGACGTAGCAGTTCTTATCAAAAGTCGAAAAAACTTACATAGTATAATCAATTTTCAACTATATACAATAATTTGAACTAGCGCTAGTTATACTTTAAGAATTATAAAGTCTCCCCAAATGACTACATACATTGCACAATATCGTGCACAGCATCGCATTATACAAATTGAAGAACATTCTTGTTTTACTTGGCGTCAGGAAAGTGGTGAAATAGACATAGAAATGCTTAGTGGAAAAATTAAAAGAGAATCTTCATCTCACTTTTTTCAATTAATTGGAGGTCAAAATTACCCCATAGCATCCGAAGATATTGAGGTTGAAATTGTGCATACACAACCATTTTAAAGAGAAGTATTAGAAATTACTTAGCCTTTTATTTTCTTAGGCTGTACAATTCCATAGGTATCAAAAAGATATACCAAACTAGCCATAGTAGCTGCTCCAAGTTCTAGTTCTCTTTTATTAACGTGTTCAAAAGTATCATTTTCCGCGTGATGGTGGTCAAAATAACGCTGAGAATCGGGTCGTAGGCCAGCAAGAACCATTGTATCATTTTTTAAAGGTCCAATATCCGCTCCACTTCCTCCTTTGACAAACATATGTATGAGATAGGGTTCAAAAAGCTTTTTCCAACTTTCTACCCTTTCAAAATTAGCATCAGAACAATCAAAAGAAAAACCACGAGGAGTAAATCCTCCAGCATCACTTTCCAAGGCAAAGACATGATTCTCCTTTTTGCTTTTGGCAATTTCCGCGTATTTGTTTCCGCCTCGTAATCCATTTTCCTCATTCATAAAAAGTACCACACGAATGGTCCTCTTTGGTTGGTATCCAGCTACCTTTAAAAGTCGTAAAACATCCATACTTTGCACACAACCAGCTCCATCATCATGGGAACCATCTCCCAAATCCCAAGAATCTAAATGCCCACCTACTATCATAATTTCATTGGGATAGGTACTACCTCTAATTTCTCCAATAACATTATACGACTGTACATCTTCTAATTGTCGACAATTTTGCTTAAAAAAGAATTTAATATCTGGGTTCAATTTTAATGTAGTGCTCAGTAATTCTGCTCCATTTGTGCTAATGGCTGCAGCAGGAATTCTATCTTCCACAGCCGTTTCTCCATATCCCATAGATCCTGTATGTGGATAATCATCTAATCGCAAATTCATAGAACGGACAATAACACCTAATGCTCCATATTTGCCTGCTTCAGAAGCTCCTGAATATCGCTGATCTACACAACCAGAATATGCTTGAAAAGTGCTAATTAAAGCTGGGTTCATGGGTCTATTAAAGAACACTATTTTTCCTGCTATTTTTTCCTTCCCCAATGCCTGTAACTCCTCAATTCCTTGAACTTCTATTACTTCTGCCTTTATACCTCCAAGTGGTGTTGCTACAGAACCTCCTAAAGCAGTTATAGGTACGTTATTCGTAATTCCTGGCTTGTTCTCTATATAGGCAAATTCTGGAGTACCTCTCACCCATTTCGGTACCATTACCGGTTGTAACCAAACACGATCTAAGCCCAAAGAATCTAATTGATTTTTAGTGTATTGCACGGCTAATTCCGCTTCTACAGAGCCAGACAAACGACCTCCAATCTGATTGGAAAGATGATTTAACCAATCATAGGATTTTCCTTGGGTTAAAGCAGCCTCATAGATTGCCTTAATTTGGGCTTCATCTTTTTCCTGAGAAAAAAGAGTTCCTGTAATTAATAACAGGATCAAAGTAATATGCGGTAATCGTTTCATTCTTTATTCAATTGATTCTTGTAGAGTTCTAAATTAGCCTTTATTTCATCATCTAGTTCAGGTTCTTCAATATCTTTGTATTTTTTTAACTCTTCTAGCATAATAGTAGCAACGATAACTCTAGCGGCCTTTTTGTTATCTGCAGGAATTACATACCATGGTGCCTGTGATTTCGAAGTATTATTTATGGCTTCTTCATAACATTTCTGATAGGAATCCCACAATTTTCGTTCTTTTAGATCCCCAGGAGAAAACTTCCAATGCTTTTCTGCTAATTCTAGTCTTCGCAATAGTCTTTGCTTCTGCTCCTCTTTTGAAAGGTGCAGAAAAAATTTAAAGATCAATGTTCCATTATCCGCAATGTGACGTTCAAAATTATTAATCTCTTCAAATCTGCGATCCCAAAATTTCTGATCTATATCACTTACTTGGTGAATTCCAGGAAGCGTCTCGCTCATAATGTACTCGGGATGCACTCTGGTTACCAAGACATTTTCATAATGTGTGCGATTAAAAACACCAAATTTCCCTTTTGCAGGTAAGGCAATATAATGTCTCCAGAGGTAATCGTGTTTCAGTTCCAATTCAGTAGGTACTTTAAAGCTATGTACCACTACGCCCCGCGCATTAAAATCTTTAAACACCTCTCTAATCAAACTATCTTTGCCAGCAGTGTCCATTCCCTGAAGACAAATTAGCACACTATACTTCCCATGTGCATACAAGGTATCCTGAAAATCCCCAAGGTCTTCTCGCACCTTTTCTAGCTTTTTTTTCAGGGTTTTATCAGTTGCATTTAGATTTTCATTTGTACTTCTTTCTTCTAGGTTGATGCGCTCAACCACCTTATAATTGGCAATATCTATTTTGTTCATGGCTTTAATATAAAATATTTTGTCGTTGAAATGCACAATTATGTTAAAAAAAGTAGTCGTTAAGCCCTTGAAAAAGACAATTCGTCCAAAATGATTGGGGAGACCCGTGCTTTATCGAAAAAAATGGGTGAGCAATACCATTCACAGTATCTTTATCTTATTGTAAATGATCCTAAATCGTACAAAACCAACACCTTAGACCTATGAAGAAGCAGTACCTTATTTTGGCTTTTTTTGGAATGCTTATTTTGTCATCGTTTTCTCCTGAAAATGATTGCGATTACGCCGGTTCTAATATTGGATATGTTAAGACCCAAACACAAAAGGCGATCGATGCCGAAGAAATCAACACCGCACGGTTTTATGCCTATAAAGCCCTAAATGCCATAGAAAAATCTAGAAAACAAATTTCCTTATGTGACTGCGATTACGCCAGTAAAAGTATTTATGCTAGCTTGGAAAACCTAAAACAGGCCACCCGAACTACTTCTTTGAATGGAACCAGAATTTTATTAAAGAAGGCGATGCAAAATATTTTAGGAAGTCTTGAATCCTTAGATAAACATGAACTTCACAATAGCAAATATGCCAGCGATGTACTTGCAGTAAATACCAAGGATTCTGAAAAAGAAAAAATGGCTATGAAACAGCCGCAAGGAAAAAAATTAAAGAACAAAATTGATAAGTCCTTAGTAAGTTTTCAAAATTCTTTAAACGAGGTGGTTCATTCCGTAAACTGTCATGAAGCAAAGGCTTTTGCTACCACAATTTACAATAATTGTGAACAACAACTATTGCGTGAAAACTTATCCGAAGCCAAGCGCTATTACAACCTCCGAACCAAAGAAATTACAGCTAAAGCTCTTGAGCAACTGGGCAGTTGCGAAGCTAAATAATCATTTACTAGCAAATGATTTCACATCCGCTTCGGAAATCTCATCACCTCCTAAAATAATTAGGCGTTCTACCACATTTCTTAGCTCTCTAATATTCCCTGTCCAATCATATCCTTTTAAAAGGTCAATGGCCTTTGGTACAAATTTTTTGGGTGTTGTACCCTGCTCAGATGCAATTTTTTTAGCGAAGTGACCAATTAAAATAGGAATATCATTTCTGCGATCGTTCAAAGAAGGTACTTTAATAAGAATTACTGCCAATCTATGGTACAAATCTTCGCGAAACCTTCCTTCAGCAATTTCCTTTTTAAGATCTTTATTGGTCGCTGCCACTACCCGAACATCTACCTTAATGTCTTTATCGGTACCTACTCTAGAAATCTTATTTTCCTGAAGTGCTCTTAGCACCTTTGCCTGCGCGGAAAGGCTCATATCCCCTATTTCATCCAAAAAAATAGTTCCTTTATTAGCAGCTTCAAACTTCCCTGCTCTATCCTTTACAGCAGAAGTAAAAGCTCCCTTTACATGTCCAAACAATTCACTCTCTATCAATTCAGAGGGGATTGCCGCACAATTTACCTCGATAAACGGGGCACTGCTGCGCTGACTTTTTTCATGAACCCAGTGCGCCACTAATTCTTTTCCTGTACCGTTAGATCCAGTAATAAGCACTCGTGCATCTGTAGGAGCCACTTTCTCTATCATTTCTTTAATGGTAGTGATCTCTTTGCTTTCACCAACCATCTCATAATTTCTACTGACCTTTTTCTTCAGAATTTTATTCTCTACAACCAGCTCTTTCCTGTCAAGCGCATTTCGAACGGTTGTAAGCAAACGATTTAAATCTGGCGGTTTTGATATATAATCAAAAGCGCCCAAACGCATCGTATTTACGGCTGTATCTAAATCTCCGTGACCGGATATCATAATGAAAGGAATCTCTGGTTTAATATTCCTTGCTGCCTCCAATACTTCAACCCCATCCATTTTAGGCATTTTTATATCGCACAAAACCAGATCAAAATCTTCTTTCTTAATTCTTTCCAAGCCTTTGTGACCATCCTCTGCATCCTCTACCACATAGGCATCATTTTCTTCACTTAAAATTTTTACTAATACTCTGCGAATTGCAGATTCGTCTTCTATTACCAATATTTTAGACATAGGAATTGTATTATTTAGTATTAAGCCTATTACAATAAAGATACCAAACTATCTCCCTTCAAAGGTGTTCTGCCCATATACATGTACATCTCGCTGTGGAAAGGGTATACTAATTTGATGCTCTCTAAATTTAGCTTCTATTTTATAACGTATTTCGCTCTTAATTTTAGGGTCTATATAACTATCATTGACATAAAAGTTCAACGAAAATAACAAGGCCGAGTCTCCAAAATCTTCAAAAATAACAAAAGGCTTTGGTGCCTTTAACACCCCTTTTTGCACTTCTGCTACATCTTCTAAAACCTTGGTAACCAACGCAACATCGCTCCCATAAGCAACCCCTAAGTTTACACTCTCTCTTGTTGTCTTATGGTTTTGGGTGTAATTATATACAATATCACTAATAAATTTATGATTTGGAATTATAATTACTTTGTCATCCCTAGTTAATGCACGCGTAGTCCTCAGTTTTATTTCAAAAACCTTCCCTACCTTGCCATCAACCTGAATAATATCTCCAACACTGAGGGATTTATCTACGATAATAAAAATTCCACCGATTACATCCTGAAAAAGCTCTTGCAAGGCCAAACCTAGTCCTATAAACAAAGCCGCTGATGCAGTGATTAGAATGGTAATATCAATGCCTGCCGCACTCATTGTAAGCAGAATAACGGCCATGTAGATTACGTATTTAATAAACTGGTAAATACTAACAAACTTTAGTTTGTCATCACTTTCCATTTTACGTGTCAAAAGCTTAAAAATCCATTTCAAAGCAAAACTGGTAGCTATAAATACCACTGCAATGAGCAATAAAAGACCTATGGTAATATGAATGGCCTTATCACCTTCCCCTACATGGAGTCCCCAATTCAGAAATTCTTTAATGGAACCCCAAATATCTTTTTCCAGAATATCTTTCACCGTATTTGGTGTCTCTTGCCAGATCATATTTTTAATATTTTAGCCATTTGTACAATTCTTTATAGGTAGGCTTTTTACCATACATTAAAATACCCACCCTATATATCTTAGCAGCCAACCATACAATACCAACGAAAGTTACTATTAATAGTACAATAGAAGTAATAAACTGCCATAGAGGAACTCCGCCATCTCCTATACCGCCGGGTAAGCGCATGAGCATCACAATAGGTGAAGTTAAAGGGAATAAGGAAAAACCTACGGCAATAGGACCATGTGGGTTCTCAAAAACAGAAAAGAAACCTACGTAAATGGCCAACATTAGCGGTAATATAATGGGGAAGATAAATTGTTGTGTATCCGTCTCATTATCTACAGCTGCACCTATAGCAGCGTATATAGAACTATAAATAAGATATCCCAAAATAAAATAAACCAGAAAAGAGCTAATGAGTGTTACCCAATGTATTTTTAGCATCTCACCAACAAATTGCTGCGCCTTCTCATTGTTCGGGGTAATAGTCGCCAAATCTGTCATGGCATCCGAAGGCAAATTGGCCGAAGCACTAACCGCTTGTAGGTCAACATCAAAAAGCAAAACTGCAATGGTAAGGAGCAGACCTGCAGATACAATCCAAATTGCAAATTGTGTAATTCCGGCCAAAGAAGTACCTATTATTTTTCCTAACATTAATTGAAATGGCTTCACGGAAGAGATAATGACCTCAATAATTCTACTTGTCTTTTCTTCTATCACACTCCGCATAACAAAGCCTCCGTATATAATAATAAACATCATTATGAGGTAACCAAATCCGCCACCTATGACCGCCTTCATAATATTTACCCCTTTAAGATTTTGTTGCCCTTCAAAGGTGGACATTCGAATCTCAAAGCGATCTTTCATGCTATTATAATCTGTTTCGGAAACCCCAATATCTATGAGTCTTTGCTGTCTAAGTTTTTCTTGAAAGATGTATTCAATGGTATTTACAACTGACGTATTAGGAGCTTCTTTGGTATACAGATTAGAACGCTGGGCGGTTCCTTCTAGATTGGGAAAATCAGGAATATATAATAGCCCATAATACCCTAAACCAACCGTAGAATCTTTTGCCTGTTCTAATGAAAGATCTTTGAACTTTATATAAGAAGTACTCTCATTGGTTTGGAAATTATCTGTAAAAAATGAGCTTTCATTTAACACAGCAATAATTCTTTTCTCACTATCATTCACCTTGGTTAGATACACAATAAGTAATATCATCCCAACCATTAATATTGGACTCAAAAAAGTCATAATTATGAATGACTTGTTACGCACCTTTGCAAGGTATTCTCTTCTAATAATAAGGGGTAACTTACGCATGGGTTTCTTTGCTTTGAACTGTTTTGATAAAAATATCACTCGCAGTCGGTATTCTTTCCATAAAATTATTGACGATCCCTATTGATGAAAGATACGTTAGAATTTGATGTGTATCATTTGAGGGCAATTGAACCGTAAAATTCAATTGTTTTTCCGAAACATTATAATCTGATTTGTTTAGCTGAAATTTTTCATTAAGCTCTTGCATAAGCACTTCACCATTGGCAGTTTCTAAACCAATATCAAAAACATTGTTCTTATAGGCCTTTTTAATATCTATGAGTTTTCCATCTAAAATTTTTTCCGACTCATGGAGTAGTGCAATATATTCACAAAGTTCTTCTACAGATTCCATTCGGTGGGTTGAAAAAATAATAGAAGCCCCCTCTTCTTTCAATTTAATAATTTCTTCTTTGATAATATTTGCGTTGATGGGATCAAAACCGCTAAAAGGTTCATCAAAAATTAACAGTTTAGGGCGATGTAATACAGTAACAATAAATTGAATTTTTTGCGCCATTCCTTTAGATAGCTCTTGTATTTTTTTATTCCACCAATCCCCTATCTCGAAACGGTCAAACCAAAACTTCAAACGCTTCTTCGCTTCAGATTTGGACAATCCTTTTAATTGGGCCAAATACAAAGCTTGTTCTCCTACTTTCATGCTTTTATACAAACCTCTCTCTTCTGGTAAATACCCAATCATGGAAATATGGTGTGGTTGTAAGGGTTCTCCATCAAAAAAAACGCTACCTGTATCTGGGTGAGTAATCTGATTAATAATTCTAATTAAAGTAGTTTTTCCAGCACCATTAGGGCCTAAAAGTCCATAAATACTATTCTTAGGAATTGCGAGGGAAACGTTTTGAAGTGCGACATAGTCTCCAAATTTCTTGGTTACCTCTTTTGCAACTAAAATATTACTCATGTACTCGATTTATTCCAAAGATATAGAAATGCTTTTATTTGAACCCCTAAAATCATGGCTTGTTTATGGTCTTTAAAAACTCATCAAATATTGTATGCTAAGTCTTTCAAATTAGTGCAAAAACAAAACCCACCCTCAATAAAATCAAGGATGGGAAAAAAATTGCTATGAAAAAGAAAATTAATATTGGTTACCCAATATTAACTCAAATATACGTTTTTTATTTAGAACTCAAATTTTAATTCCCTAGCTAAACATATCTTTAACTTTTTCAAAGAAAGATTTATCAGATTTCTCCGGTTTAGGTTCAAAATTCTCGTTGTTTTGCATGCGTTCAAAGAACTCTTTTTGTTCTTTATTCAGTTCTTTAGGTGTCCATACATTGACATGTACTAGTAGATCTCCACTACCATAGCCATTAATACTTGAAATTCCCTTTCCACGAAGTCTTAGAATTTTCCCGGACTGAATGCCTGGTTCCAATTTTATTCTAACCTTCCCAGTAATGGCATCTATCTCTTTAGATGTGCCTAGAACTGCATCTGGAACACTTACATAAAGATCATAATGTAAATTATCGCCTTCTCTTTTTAAGGTTGCATGTTCCTGTGTTTCTATTGCTACTAATAGATCACCTGCCACTCCATTCCCAGGGGCTTCATTTCCTTTCCCTGCGACTTTAAGCTGCATTCCTTCTTCAACACCTCCTGGAATTTTTATAGAAACTGTTTCTTCTGCTACTTTAAGTCCTTGCGCATCAGCCCCACTTGGTTTTTGATCTAACTGCTGGCCACTTCCTCCACAAACATTACAAGTAGCTGCAGTTTGCATCCTTCCTAAAATTGTATTTGTAATTTTAGTTACTTGCCCTTGCCCGTTGCAGGTAGAACAAGTTTTATAGGTAACTCCATCTGCTTGTACTTTTCTTCGGACCTTTATTTTCTTCTCTACACCTAGTGCTACTTCTTCCAGTGTAAGTTTAACTCTAATTCTTAAATTACTACCTTTTGCCCTTCGCTGACCACCGCCACCAAAACCACCGAAACCACTAAAGCCACCGCCACCGAAAGCACCTCCAAAAATATCACCAAACTGACTAAAAATATCGTCCATATTCATGCCGCCGCCACCGAAACCGCCGCCACCTTCAAAAGCTGCATGACCATATTGATCATAACGTGCTTTCTTATTTGGATCGCTTAAAATTTCATAAGCTTCTGCAGCTTGTTTGAACCGTTCTTCTGCTTTCGCATCTCCAGGGTTTTTATCAGGATGATATTCAATTGCTTTTTTACGGTATGCCTTTTTTATTTCGGCAGGTGTAGCTCCTTTACTGATTCCTAATATTTCGTAATAATCCTCCTTCATGTTTGTTTTTTAGTTCCCTACAACCACCTTGGGATGTCTTATAATTTTATCTCCTAGCTTAAAACCCTTTTCGATTACATCAATAATCTTTCCTTTCATTTTCTTATTGGGAGCAGGAATTTGAGTAATAGCATCGTGCACCTCTGCATCAAATACATCTCCGGTTTTTGCACCTACTTCCTGTAGCCCTTTAGCCTTCAGAGTTTCTCGGAACTTATTTGCAATTAACTCTACACCTTTGAACATTTCCTTATCATCAGATTTTGAAAGTTCCTTAAGCGCCCTATCAAAATCGTCCATAACTGGTAGAAGAGATACAATCACCTCTTGACCGGCCGTTTTAAACAAATCTATTCGCTCTTTGGTAGTGCGTTTCTTGTAGTTTTCAAATTCAGCAAAGAGACGTAAAAATTTATCCTTCTCTTTACCCAAATCTTCCTGCAATTGTTCTTCAACAGTTCGCTCCTCTTCTACCTCAGCTTGTTCTGTTTCTTCAACATTTTCTTCCATTTGAACCTCCTGTTCGTCTGGTGTTATTGCATCTATATCTTCTGCTTTGTTCTTTTTGCTCATTAAGTATACTATTTAATACGCTGTTGTCTTTATATTGAGTAACCGAATTACAGATGGCAAAAGTACTGCCAATTCTTTAAAAATGTCAAAATGTCACAAAAAAACATCCGCTTAAAGCGGATGTTTCTATTGCATGTCTTATGAACAATTAGCTCAGTTTACACATATTCTTTATTAAATGAGGTCTTTGAATCACTTTCCTTGGATCCTATATCATATAATTCTTCCAGTGCATGTTCCACATTTTTAAAATCAAAAACATAACCTGAAGCTTCAATCTTTTTGCAACTTACCCTTTGACTAGCAAAAAGTATGTAAGACATTTCTCCCAAAATAGCCTTCATTACAAATTGAGGGATGTTTGGCAAAAACAAAGGTCGATCCAGCGTTCTTGCAATAGCTTTTACAAGTTTATTATTCGTCACCGGATTAGGTCCTACTCCATTATATACGCCTTCCAATTGATCCGATATTGCGAACAAAAATATTTTTGCTAGATCTTGAATATGAATCCAAGATTGCCATTGTTCCCCAGAACCAAAAGCAGCTCCCACATAATTCTTAATAGGTTTTGCCATTTCTGGAAGGGCACCACCCTCGGTTGCTAGCACAAGACCTATTCGAATGGTTGCAACTTTACAACCAAATGTTTTGAAAGTAGCTATTTCCTCCTCCCATTCTTTAACAACACTACCCAAAAAACTAGCATCTACTTGTTTTTCTGATTCCTCATAAAAATGAGAAAGTGAAGTAGGGTAAATACCAATGGCGGAGCCAGAAACAAATGAAACAATATCATCTGAGTTCGTATTTTCTATACCCTTCCTTAACGTTTTAAGGCTTTGGATTCTGCTTGAAAGCACTATCTTTTTGTAGGATTTGGTCCATCTTTTAGAAATACTAGCTCCAGCCAAATTAATAATGGCTTCTACTCCATCAAAACATGCTAAATCTATTTCTTCTTTTGCCGGATTCCAGTAAAATCCTTTGTATCCCTCTGAGGAAACTATCTTTTCTTTTCGTGTAGTAAGATAATGTACCGTTATTCCTTGCTTTTGACATAAAGAAACAATTTCACTTCCAATGAGACCCGTTGCTCCTGTAATTAAAATTTTCACTGCTATCTTTTCTAGAATTTATATAAAGATATGTCATTTCAATAGGGCAATGTGAAGCTTTAATGTAGGTTTAACACTATTGTTTAACCGAGCTAGGTTTAGTATTTTTAGGATAACGGCTTTTTAGCTCGTAACATTTCTCTTTTTCCAGGAGGTCCTGGTAAACGTTCTACCAAAAACCCCACCGCCTGCATTGCTCTTCTAACACTGCCTTTGGCTGCATAGGTTACAAGAACCCCTCCTGGAGTTAATGCATCAAACATTTTAGAAAACAATTCTTCGGTCCACAATTCTGGTTGAACTCTTGCACCAAAAGCATCAAAATAAATAAGGTTAAACAAATTTTCATCTTCAATACGCATAAAATCCTTTTGCACTTTCTGTAGCGAAAAATGAGAAGAAATAGCAACTCTGGAGTTCCATGCTGTCTCATGCATCTTACTAAAATGCATTTTGTAGGCTTCTGCCTTTAATTCTGAAATATAATTGAGCTGTCTAATTTCATTTTCAGGAACAGGGTATTTTTCCACGCCCGTATACCTTATCTCCAAGGATAATTCTTTTGCAAGCATTAAGGTAATTAGAGCATTTAACCCAGTACCGAAACCAATTTCCAAAATAGAAACAGGCTGGTTTTTAAAAAGTCGCAAACCCGCATCAATAAAAACATGAAATGCTTCTTGAATAGCTCCATGTTTGGAATGGTATTGCTCATTCCAATCCTCGATCTGAATGGTAGTAGAACCATCAGAAGTTGTAATAATTTTTCGCTTCACAGCTATTGTTTTAACAATACGCCATCCGCTTCAAAACTATAGGTTTTCTTGTCTGTTGTTATTTTTTTTAAATCTTCTTCAGAAGTACCAGCATCCTTAGCATAATGTCTTTGATCCTCTACAGAAAGTATACTTTTAAATCCTAGGCCACGAAGTACAACCTCTTTACCTTCAATATCTTTAGGCATAAAAAAACCGTAATCCTTAAAGCGCACCATTGCTTCTTCACCATTATCCAATGCCACCTTCATCCAACAACCTTTTGCTTTACAAACTTCCATTACCGTTCCAGTAAACTTCGTTTGCAAGGAATCCTTAATTGTCATGGTTTCATACGCAGCTAACATTTCTTTAGAACCAATAGCCCCATTCGCTTCGATCTTTTCACCAAAAGATGCATACATCTCAGTAGAGTTTGAATGCTTCCCAGTTTCTGACTGCGTATTCTGCGCCTCAGATGACCAAAAGATCATCAAAAAAACAATTAGTATGTTAAAACCTTTCATATATCTCAAAATTTGCATTTCACATTATAAAACTGGTTAAATTTAGGTAAAAAAGAAACTCTAACAGGTGATTATTTCTTAATTTTATCACTTATAACGGTATTTATATGAACACATCTTTAAGTAATATAAGCATAGAAAAAGCTAAAGTATCGAAGATTGATCAGGTAGATTTTGACAATTTAGCTTTTGGAAGTGTATATACAGACCACATGCTCGTTTGTGATTATAAAAATGGTTCTTGGGATGCACCTAAAATTGTTCCCTACCAACCCATCACTCTAGACCCTTCTTCTAAGATTTTTCATTATGGCCAGTCTATTTTTGAAGGGATGAAAGCATACAAGGATTCCAATGACGAAGCATGGATGTTTCGCCCCTTAGACAACCTAAAACGTTTGAATATTTCTGCGAATCGAATGTGTATTCCTGAATTACCAGAGGAGTATTTTATAGACGGACTCAAAGCACTGTTACAATTAGAAAAAGACTGGATTCCAAAGACAGCAGGAAGCTCCCTCTACATTAGACCTTTTATTTTTGCTTCAGGGAATGGATTCCATGCATCACCTGCAGATGAATACAAATTCATCATCGCTTGTGCTCCTTCTGGCGCTTATTTTTCTGGAAAAGTAAGTGTATTAATTGAAGAGACATACTCGAGATCTGCCAATGGAGGTGTGGGATATGCCAAAACCGGCGGTAATTATGCGGGGCAATTCTATCCTACCCAATTAGCTGTTGAAAAAGGATATAATCAAGTAATTTGGACAGACGACAATACACACGAATATATTGAGGAAGCTGGTGCAATGAATATTTTTATTCGAATCAATGACACCTTAATTACTGGCCCTACAAGCGATCGTATTCTTGATGGTATTACGAGAAAGAGTTTAATACAAATCGCAGAAGACGAAGGGTTAGAAGTTGCTGTTCGTAAAATTACGGTAACCGAAGTAATCAAAGCTGCAGAGAATGGGAGTCTAAAAGAAATGTTTGGAGCAGGAACTGCTGCGGTTATTTCTCCAATTGCAAGCTTCGGATACAAAGGCACGGACTATGATCTTCCCACAATGGAAGACAGCTATGCTGTAAAACTCAAAAAACTTATCACAGATATTCAGTACAATAGAGGCGAAGACAAATATGGATGGAGGTTTAAGGTATAGGTTCTATATTACCCCTAGCTTTTAAGCAACAACTATTATTCAAAGCCGATTCTTTCTTTAGAGTCGGTTTTTACTTTTCAAGAATTCCCTTAATATCTGGCTTAAAATAATTAGGCCCTTTTAAAACTTTCCCATCTTCCCTGTAAATAGGTTTTCCATCAGCGCCTAACTTACTCATATTACTTCTTTGGATCTCCTCAAAAACTTCTTCAATTTTATGCTGCATTCCATGTTCGAGAATAGTTCCACACAAAATATATAACATATCACCCAATGCATCCGCAACTTCTACAAGATCATTATTAGATGCTGCTTCTAGATACTCCCTATTTTCCTCGTCCATTAAATTAAAGCGAAGCATATTCTTACTCTCGCCTAAATCTGCTTTCATTGTTTCCGAAACTCCTAGACCATAAGTGGTATGAAATAATTGAACTGCACCAAGTTTGTTCTTCATTACTATGTTGTTTTGATTTAACTTTGCGTAAAAATAGAGATATGTTTAGTACTGGACAATTGGTTTTTGCAGGTTTTTTTGTTGTTGCATTTATCCTTCTAATGATTTTCTCTTATCGAAAAGACAAAAAAATGCATGCCAAGAATTATAAGGGCGTTAAATGGGTAGGGATTGTCTTTGCGACATTCATAATTTTTCTGTTTGTAATTAAGTATTTACTTAAAAATTAACATAAAGATTGTTTTCACCACAAAAATTAACCTTCTGACAACAATATTTAAGTTTCATCCGTATAATATAAGAAAAGACGTACTTTTGCGTTATAATGTTATAAAACTACGATCAATGGTAACTTTTTTAGGTATTTTCTTTATCCTCCTTGTAATCAATGGTGCCTTACTAATGTTTAGTTCGAATGGCAGCAAGGAGAAAGTTGGTCCTGCAGTAAAGGATGGGCTAGAGGCATCAGATGCTAAAATTTACCCAATAGAATTATTAGGTTCCAACAAGTATAAAAAAGCGATTTAGTTCATACCTTTGAGGTATGAAACAAACGTTGCTTGTTTTTTTGGGGGGAGGTATTGGAAGTGTATTACGCTTCTTGATAAGCAAGACCTTTAACAATCATTTTCAAAACTTTTTCTTAGGCACTTTTTTAGTCAACATTATAGGCTGCCTTCTTATAGGCATTATCCTAGGGCTTTCCTTCAAAAGCAACTACCTCAATCAAAATCAAATCTTACTCTTAGCAACGGGCTTCTGTGGTGGTTTTACCACTTTCTCCTCTTTCGCATTTGAAAATCATTCCTTATTAAAAGCAGGGGAACTTTTTCATTTTTCCATCTATACAGGTTTAAGCATTGCAGTAGGCGTAGGCGCCATAGCCTTTGGACTCTGGCTTGCTAAATTAGCATAGGACTAGCATCCGCCTATTAAGACGCTCCATTAAGGGTTTTCACTTTTCCATATTTTTCTTGATACCTCCTATCTAAAAGCGGGGTATTATTTCTGTTGGTTTTAAAATATTTTCACACTACCCCACCATTTCTAAATTTCGAATTGACATTTTTTTCATTTATTAATAGATAACCCTCAAAAAATATAGGGTTAAATTATAAATAATATAAAAATGAATCTATCTACCCTATTTTTTTTAGGGCAGTATTCTTTTTAACATATATTTGGCTCGATATAATAACAAACTAATTATGAAAAAAATCGAAGCAATCATTCGAAAATCAAAATTTGATGATGTAAAAAAGGCATTGCATCAAATTGAGGTAAACTTCTTTAGTTACTGGGATGTAACCGGAGTAGGTAATGAAAAACAAGGGCATGTGTATCGCGGAATATCGTATAGCACCACTGATATTCAACGCAGGTATTTATCAATCGTCGTATCAGACGAATTTCTGGAACCTACCATCAACACCATATTAGATGCAGCGTACACGGGCAACGTGGGCGATGGTAAAATCTTTGTTTCAGATATGATTGAAGCTTACAGAATAAGAACCAAAGAAAGCGGTCACGCTGGAATAAATTAATAATACACTAACTAACGATTACAACAATGGACGCAGGATTATTAACAGCAAATAACGTATGGATGATGATTTGTACCGCCTTGGTATTTTTCATGCATATGGGTTTTTCTTTTTTAGAAATTGGTCTTACAAGACAAAAGAACACAATAAACATACTTTTTAAAAACGTATTTATAATATGCGTTGGGTTACTACTCTACTATATAGGTGGATTTAACTTAATGTATCCAGGAGAGTTTAACGGTTATCTAGGCTTTGCAGGCACAGGAATTGGATTAGGAGACATGATAGATTCCTCTACCAATGCAGATGGTAGTCTGTATGCAGATGGAGGGTATACCTATTGGACCGACTTCCTTTTTCAAGGAATGTTTGCTGCCACAGCGGCAACCATCGTTTCTGGTGCAGTTGCGGAACGTATTAAACTTGGACCTTTCATGATTTTTACAATAATTTATGTAGGATTAATATATCCTATCGTAGGATCATGGCAATGGGGTGGTGGTTTTCTTTCCACTTTGGGCAATGAAGTAAATGCAGCCGGTGAAGTAGTTAAAGAAGCTGGTTTTCATGATTTTGCTGGTTCTACCTTAGTACACTCCGTTGGAGGATGGGCAGCATTAATTGCTGTTTGGCTACTAGGCTCTAGAATTGGAAAATTCGGTGAAAACGGGAAACCCAAAGCAATTCCAGGCCATAACATACCATTAGCCGCTGGTGGGGTATTAATCTTATGGCTCGGATGGTTTGGTTTTAATGGAGGCTCAGTTTTATCTGGAGATCCAGGAGGAACTTCTATTGTATTGGTTACTACATCCCTATCAGCAGCAGCTGGAGGAGTAGGCGCCTTTATATTATCTTTTATTCTTTACAAGAACTTTGATCTTACCATGTTCCTAAATGGTATTTTAGGAGGCTTGGTAGGAATTACAGCAGGAGCAGATTTAATGTCGCCAAACGAAGCAGTAATCATAGGGCTACTTTCAGGAATTATTATTGTCTTAGCGGTATCCTTGATAGATAAATTACGTCTAGATGATCCAGTAGGAGCAATAGCTGTACACCTAATTTGTGGTATTTGGGGCACACTTGCAGTTGGTTTCTTTGGAACAAAAGCCGGAGGAGACCAAATTATGTATCAACTAACAGGGATTGGTATTATAGGTCTGTTCTGCTGTATAGCAGCATTCATCATTATATTCTTATTAAAAGTTACAGTAGGCATCCGAGTTTCTAAAGAAGAAGAATTAGAAGGATTAGATCTACATGAACACGGAATGGACGCTTATTCCGATTTTAGAATGAACCAACATTAACCACCATTTATAGTGAAACGGAGCGTTTGGCAGAACGCTCCGTTATTCATAATCATTTCCAATTTTAACTCAATACAATAATACTAAGCACCCCATACAGGGATATTTAAATCATTGAAATATGAAAACAATTACAACTACAAAGTACGCAAAAAATATAATTTTAACGGCTTTATCCTTCTTTTCAATTACAACATTGCTGGCTCAGGAGGAAGAAAAAGAAGAAGAAAAGAAAGTTTCGGTAAGTGGTACAGTAGATGCCTATTACAGAACCAACTTAAGTTCCTCTGACGATGCCATTATTGGTACGGGAGAGGATGCAGTTCCACAAGCACCTGCTACCTCTTTTGCCAATGAAACAGGTTTTGCCTTAGGAATGGCCAATATTATTGCAAGCTATGAAGGAACTAAAACAGGAGCGGTTGCTGATGTTACCTTTGGTCCTAGAGGAAATGATGCTACCGGCGGATTTAACCTAAATCAATTATATGCTTACTGGAATGTTACCGAAAAAACAACACTAACCATGGGTAGGTTTAATACTTATTTAGGATACGAAGTTATTTCACCAGTAGGTAATTTTAACTACAGTACTTCTTATTTATTTTCTAATGGTCCTTTCTCGCATGTAGGTTTAAAAGCAGATTTTGCATTGTCTGATGATTTTAGCTTAATGCTTGCTATTATGAATGTTACCGATGTAAATAACAACCTTACAGGAACTTATTCTGCAGGTGCTCAATTAGGCTTTTCTGGACAATTTTTAAACTTCTATTATGATGGAGGTGAAACCTTAGGTTTTGAAGTTGATTATACTGGTGGTTTTGATCTTTCTGACTCTTTTTTCCTTGGTATCAATGCAGCATACGCGGATAACGAAGGAAATGGATTTGCCGGAGTGGCCCTATATCCACAAATAGCGGCTTCAGACGATTTCACTTTAGGTTTGAGAGGAGAATATTTCAGTACCATCATTGATGGACTTGATGATGATCCTAGCGTTTTAGCTGTTACCTTAACAGGTAGTTATACGGTAGAAAACTTGACCATTAAACCTGAATTAAGATTAGATAGTGGTTCTGACGAAATATTCTTAGACAACGACTTAGCCGGAACAAAGAGTTTATCTTCTTTCCTTTTGGCAGCCATTTATTCTTTCTAAGAACCCAACTAAATTAGTTGATTATATCTATATCTTGATAAGAAGAGTGTTAACATCCCGTTAGCGCTCTTCTTTCCATTTAGTTTGGAACGAAATTTTTTACGCCTGCCATTACCTTTAAAGGCAAATTGTTATTTCTGGGCACTATAGGGCATGAATACTTTTTATTATAAGCGCAGTAAGGATTATAAGCCCTATTAAAGTCAATAACAAGTATGTCTCCTTTCGGAATTGTTAAATCTATATATCTACCTCCTCCATAGGTTTCTTCTCCATTGGTATCATCTAAAAATGGTAAGAAGAGATAATCCATATATTCTTCTTGCAACCGTAACTCGGAACTTTGGTATATTTCTAATTCATATGTTTTTCCAAGCAAGGAAAAATGGGCAATTCCGTAAACCACCTCTTCGGACTTTTCACCTGTTGTAGTGGGCATCATAAAAGGTATTGCATCTGGTGTTCGAACCAATTTGGCCTCTACCCTATAGGTGGTATCTGCGTTGAAAAAATCTAATCCTTCAAAATTCTTCCGATAACGATCTGGCAAGGGAGAAGTCTCTGGATTCTTAAAACTGCTATTCATTTTCTGCTGAAACTCCAAAATGGACTGGAGCTTTTCTGAACTATTAATCATCACCGACTCCGCGTTCCGAACATGGTACTTTTTTTTATCTGCGCAGCTTATAAACACAAAAAAGAACATTAGAAGAAACCAGAAGCGTATCATATACTTAGATTTAAAACTCAAAAATACAACAAAGGATTTTTTTTACTAGCTTTGTTTATAAATCAGTAAGAAACATGCAAGTATTGTGTATTTTAAAGACCATTAAAACCTATTCTCCGAGAGAGGGTCGGTGCTTTTGTATTTAAAAAACTCACACTTTAAATTATATAAAAGCCCTGACAAAATTGTCAGGGCTTTTTTCATTATACCCATTAAATGAAAAAATTATACGCTAATTATATAGATTCTTTCCAAGGATTATCCAAAGAAGTTTGGTGGTTAGCCCTTATAACATTAATCAATAGAGCGGGCACCATGGTTATCCCATTTCTATCGCTGTACTTAACTCAAGACCTTATGTTCAGTCCAACAAGTGTGGGTATCATTATGTCTTGTTTTGGGATAGGATCTATTATTGGCGCTTGGCTTGGCGGCATACTAACAGATGCATTTGGGTATTATAAAGTAATGTTCTGCAGTCTTATTGCTACAGGAGCACTCTTTATAAGTCTTCAATTTCTAACAGACTATTGGTCTGTTTGCTTAGGTGTGCTTATTCTAATGATCGCAGCAGATGCCTTTAGACCTGCTTCCATTGTCGCTTTAAACGCCTACAGCAAACCAGAGAATAAAACCAGATCCGTTACACTTATTAGATTGGCCATAAATTTAGGATTCTCTGCAGGCCCGGCGATTGGAGGAATCATTATTAGTACCATAAATTATCAAGGCTTATTTTGGGCAGATGGCATCACCTGTATTATTGCTGGCACCCTGCTTCTATTGGTATTACAACCAAAGAAAGTTAAAGTTATGGATGAAATTAAAAATGAGAATCCGAAATCTGCCTATAAGGATATGCCTTATTGGTTGTTTGTAACCTCCATGATCTTTTTTGGATTTTCCTTTGTACAGTACTTCTCTACCATACCCATTTATTATAATGATGTTCATTCGTTAAGTGAATTTAAGATCGGTATTCTTTTAGCAATGAACGGGCTAATTATTTTTCTATTCGAAATGCCGTTCATAAGATACTTAGAAAAGAAATCTTGGTCTAAGATTACCCATGTTATTATTGGATTGGTACTACTATGCATGAGTTTTGTGGTGCTAAATCTTTTTTCATGGGTGGGTGTACTTGTTGTTGGCATGCTCTTAATGACGATTGGTGAAATGATTGCATTTCCATTTTCGAATGCTTTTGCAATGGATAGAGCCAAACGAGGGAAACAAGGACAATACATAGCACTTTACTTCATTTCATTTTCAATTTCGCACTCACTAGCGCACTACTTCGGAATGAAATCTATTGAAGAATTTGGATTTGAGATCACATGGTATGGTGTTGCAATTACTTGCCTATTGGGTATTTTATTACTTTTACTTTTAAAGAAGATCCTAAAAAAAGAGCAAATAACATCTATATGAAAATCACCATCCCTATTTTAATAATAGCACTATTATTTCTAAGCTGCGAGCAAAAAGCAAAAGAAGGAACCAAACTACCCACTTCTGAACGCCTACTCCCTGTTTTAGAGCCCAATAGGTACAATGTTGCTTTTCTAATTATGGATGGCACCTATAATACAGAGTTTACTGCTCCTTTCGATATTTTTCAGCATACCCAATACCGAAAAAATATTAAGGCAATGAATACCTTTACAGTAGCTAATACGTTAGAACCAATTACCACTTTCGAAGGGGTTCGCTTACTTCCAGACTTTGATTATACCAGCGATAGCATTCCAAGAATTGATATTTTAGTAGTGCCTAGTGCAGAACATCATTTGGATACTGATTTGGAAGATACGGTGATGCTTAATTTTGTGAAACGAGTAGATAAAAATGCACTCTTTATGACCTCACATTGTGATGGGGCTTTTGTATTGGCAAAAGCAGGGCTTCTAAACCAAGTTACCTCTACCACTTTTCCAAGTGATATTGAAAAATACAAAACCACTTTTCCTGAGTTAAAAGTAAAAGACAGTGTTCTTTTTGTGCATGATGGTAAATATATTACTTCTGCTGGTGGTGCAAAAAGTTTTGAAGCGGCCTTGTATCTATGCGAATATCTCTATGGGAAAGAAATTGCTGAATCCTTAGCTGGCGGGCTTGTAATAGATTGGGATCTTACCCAAGTACCTAGACTTATTCTTCAATAGGCTCGTAACGTGCCTCTTTTAAATATTTTGCAATTACTTCGTTGTACTCCGGTGTAATGCGCAATAAAGCTGTATTTTCTAAGGCGTACAATGCGGCTTTGTTGGTATAACCATTCTTTAACAATTCCTCCAAATAAAATAAAGCGGTCCCAAACTCTTCATGTTTGGCACTATTTGAAATAACCTTTAAATAATAAGGGTAATCCTTGGGGTCTGTTATTGTTTTTAACATCCATAAAAAGAGCAACCCTTCTTCATCTATAATTTTCTCTCCTTCAATAGCCTCTATATTTTCTTCTACAAGGAGATTTGCTAGATCAAAGAGCCGTGCTCCCATATTTTGTTCTTCTATATTACTGCTCTTTTTAAATTTCTTTATCTCATCCATTTGGTAATTCCACCAGCCTAGATTATTATAATTATAAGAAACCACATCTTCATATAAAAAGTATATATAATCTTCTTTTAGCAGAGATTCTTTAAACAGTATATTGATCTCGTTACGCTTTTGAGTTCTAAACGCTTTTTGTTTCTTTAAGAAGCGTTTTTTCTCTTTCAACGAATCTGTATTTAAATGCGTACGGTAGACAGAGAGTATTTGTCCCAACAAGTGATCTGCTAGAATGTACTTCTCCTTAGCAAGAAGATCTTCCACATCCTGCAAGTTAGTTTCTAAGCTTTTTTGAACTCTACTACTATCTTTTTCTATATTGCCTTTGGCCATGGCTGCTAGATCTAAAATCTCAAAGGCCTTTTTAATCTCTTCAAGTTTTGGCCATGTATGTCCGCCCTCAAACAAAATTAGTTGATTTGGAAACTTCATCCGATGCAGTATTTTTTTAAGTTCTAATGCATTGGGGTAATTATAATCCTGTTTTCCCATAATCCCAACATAATGGAAGGCGTTTTTGGGATTCAATAATTCAATATTTCCAATCGTGGCACCACTAGAAATTATCCCTTCTATTCCTCTAACAAAAGAAGGTAAAATTGATGCAAATTCCCCACCATCATCAAAACCTGCTCCATAGACCCTATTTTTATGAATAGGTAAAATAGAAAATACAGCATTCAAAGTTCTATTAGCAATGAGTATATTTTTTGATAAAGAAATTGTATCACTTATATGATTTGGGGCCGCCATAATGTAACCATACTCCTCCGCCACAGGCTTAAACATTCGAAGTGCTTGCTTGCCTCTACCCTCCATATCAAAAATAAATAACACTGGCCACTTACCCACAGGTTGAAAGGTAGTTGGAAGGTACACTGCAAAACTCTCTTCGATCGAATCATTTACAGGGAGTGCTTCGTGTATAATTCCCTTTTTTAATATGATGTCTTGAGCATGTACGTGGAATGTAATGGATAGTCCAAGAGTGAGGAAAAGTAAAAATTGCTTCATAGGGAAAGTTGCATCAAAAATCTAGCCAAAAACAACAAATATAAATTTACAAGAAATATTATTCATTCAATACAGGGAAGCGCAAAGCTTATGTTAAAAATTATTCTCCGATGGATCCTAATTCAATACCTTCAGAATAAGCCACTTTTATATTGTGCTTGCTCAGTGCATTTTTAATTACTTTATGCGACTCAAAAGTTACTTCCCAATAATCATCTGGTTCCACATAAGGGCGCACCAATAATTCAATACTATGGCTATCAAATGTATGAATCCCTATTTCTGGCACAGGATCTTTTAAAACTCTTGGTATGGTTAAAAGTGCCTCTTCAATAATTTTTTTTACTCTTGGGAAGCTTTCTTCATAGGGCATGGTCACTGAGAGTTCTAAACGAATCATCTTTTTCTCAGAGAAATTGGTTACTACAGAATCTGTAATCTTAGAATTTGGGATAATTAAAATTTTATTCCCCGGGGTTAACACATCTGTACTAAAAATACCGATCTCTTCTACTTTACCAAATTTATCATCTAGTTGAATCCAATCACCAATTTTATATGGCTTTAAAGTAAGGATAAGAATTCCAGAAGCAAAATTCCCTAGACTCCCTTGCAGGGCCATTCCAATAGCAAAACCTGCCGCTGCTAAGATGGCAACCAAGCCTGTTAAATCTGCTCCAATAACCGATGCAATAATAAAAAGCACTGCTCCTTTCAGAACAACACTTGTAACGGAAGAAATAAAAGGGCGAAGAGTTTCAGAAAAACCGGTTTTTTCCAATGCTAACCCAACCAGCTTTACTAGTTTTTTTACAATCTTAAATCCAATCCAAAGAATAATAGCAGCCAGCGCTATTTTTGGCAAAAAGAAAACCGCTTTATCGATAGCGATTTGAAGATATTCATTGATTTTATCCCAATCCATAGTATAAAAATAGGAAAGTTTATCGTTTCAAAGAAAAATGACTTTGAAATACTTTTCTTTCATTGTTTCTAGAATATGTAATCCGAAACCAATAATCGGTGGCTGGCATTCTCTGACCATTTTTAGTACCATCCCAACCGATACCACCATTGTATTGATAGAGCAAAATGCCTAACCGATCATAAATAGCTATCTCTGGGTCGTTAATTCCATCAAATCCTTGAATATTCCATAGGTCGTTAGTACCATCGCCATTGGGAGTAAAATATCTAGGAAAGTCTATAATTTCAAATTCCTTGGATACCACACTGCAACCATAGATATCTTCTACATATGCTATATGTTCTCCTGCACTCAAATTATTAAAACGATTGGAGGCACCAAAGGGTTCTTCGTCTACGCGATATCTGTACTCACTATTTCCTTCCACCACAATATCTACTATATTATTATTGCTAAATAAGTCGGATACTAATTCAACTTCAAACACATTTGGAGGTGCTACAGAACGCACAGTAGTGGAATATGAAAAAGAACATCCAAAGGCAAGACTTTCCATTTGCACCACATACACTCCTTCAGAAGAGGCCGCATACAAAGCATTATCTGCACCGGCAATTCTATTTTCATCACTTATCGCATTCCTATACCACATAAAAGTATATTCAGTAGTGGAAAGACCGGTCTCTAACAAGGGTAAAGGCATCAACGGAACTCCTGCAGCATCTACACATAAAATATATTCTTCCTGAAGTATTGGATCTAGTTCCAGATTTTGAATCATGAGTTCAAAGGAAGTGATTTCATAACAACTCTCTCCAGAGGATATTCGAACAAAAATAGTCTCGTTTGCCTGAGTCCCTGGGTAGGTAGTACTGGTATTTATAGCATTTTCGAAAGCTACCGCATCTTCCATGGATCGATAGTACCTAACTCGATAAATATTAGGATCCTGACCCCCAATTATTCGTTGCGTATTATCTGAAAAATCAAAAGGCTCTATTCCATCTTGATCTAAATCACAGGCAGTTAAGTCCAAGGGCTCTTCAACAATACTAGGGGGTACTATATATTCTAATTCCACCATTCCCTCAGAAACACAAACAGTGGAAAATACCACTTCGACTTCATAAATACCTTCTTCAGATACCGTAATTACTGGCACATTTTCTAAGGAGGTTAAGGCCTCTCCATCTCGGAACCAATGGTATTCCAAGGCACCGTCTGCCGTGGCGTCTAAAGTAACCATTTCCCCATTGCATAAAGGGTTTCCGTCTCGAATAGTTCGATTATCTCCTAAAGAAACATCGATGGAAAAACTACCAGCTTCTAAAAAAACAGCCGAATCTAATTGAGAATCCAAATTGTCTGCAATTGCAAGTTTTATGGTATATCTTTCTCCTGGAATAA
The DNA here is from genome assembly GCA_947500575.1 of uncultured Flavobacteriaceae bacterium. Taxonomy (GTDB): domain Bacteria; phylum Bacteroidota; class Bacteroidia; order Flavobacteriales; family Flavobacteriaceae; genus CANMSI01. The sequence continues at coordinate 437,736 of CANMSI010000001.1, forward strand.
CGTTTGATTCTGCTACCAATTCTTTGGTTTGTCCCTCGAAGGAGATTCCAGAGCGCGCACCATTAATTTTATCAAAAAAATCTTCATTTCTTGCTTCGCAAAAGCCATCCACACCCGGACGTACCGTTGTAGCTCTCACTGGGTCTTCTGTACCAGGAATAATGGCAAGATTGGTAGAATTTCCGCTAGAATCGGTTAGAATAAAGGCAAAAACATCCGAATAAATACATTGAAATTCTTGAGAATATTCTTCTGAAGCAAAAATGAAATTAAAACTTATACTATTCGTCCGAGGTATAAAATCGAATTGTATATAAGAGGCATTAAATAAAGCCGATGTATTGGTAACCCTTCTTAGATCATCATCTCCCATCCATCCTGGAGGACCAGAATCATAGGTTTGATCGTTAGGTCCTTCGGCATCCATAGCATTACCCGTAGAAAGCAGTATTCCTTCTCTAAATCTAAAAGAGCTATTCCCATCGAAATACCCTATTCCATTAATACCAAATTCTGTCCCCGTAAACGACTGATAGTTCGAAGTCTCTGCACATTCACTATCTACCAATACATCTCGTATTAATTCTTCTACTGTAAAAGCTGTAGTGCTTACTTCAATTTGCGCATACAGACCTGTGACAGCTAACCATAGTATTAGGAAGAGCACTTTTTTCATTACCATCTAACATCTTCATTTAACATAGCAGATAAATATAATGGTAATTTATTAGTTTCCTAAATAGAAGTTACGATTATGTTTTCCTTTCAATGGCTTGTTTATATTTTATTAATTCTTGTTTCACTCTTGGTAAAAGAACATATAGACCAATCATATTCGGAACCAGCATTGCAAAAATCATAGCATCAGAAAAATCGGTAACAGCTCCTAAGCTTGCTGCTGCTCCTACGATCACAAACAGACAAAAAATGGTTTTATAGAGATATTCCATTTTTTTACTTCTACCAAATAGAAAAGACCATGCCTGATGTCCATAATAAGACCAGGAAATCATGGATGAAAAAGCAAACAAAATTACGGCAAAGGAAAGAAGATAAGGAAACCAAGAAATACCACTCTCCAATGCATTAGCCGTTAAAACAACTCCTTGGGCATCTGAAATTTCACCGCCTACAACTGCCTGACCCGTAATAATCAATACCAAAGCAGTCATGGTACATACCACAACGGTATCTATAAAAGGCTCTAAAAGCGCCACCAAACCTTCACTTGCAGCATACCTGGTTTTTACAGCTGCATGTGCAATTGATGAAGAGCCTATCCCTGCCTCATTTGAAAATGCTGCCCTTCTAAATCCTTGAATCATAACACCTACAAAGCCCCCTGTAATGCCTTCAGGAGAAAAAGCACCTGAAAAAATACGAGCAAACGCTTGGGGAATTTCTGCGTAATTAATTCCCAAAACAGTGAGTACAGCTAATACATAAGCGACGACCATAGCTGGAACTATTTTATCCGTGACTTTGGCAATTTTCTTAATCCCTCCAAGAATAACTATCCCAACAAAGAGGGCCATAATTAAACCAAACAACCACCCTTTCCCATGCATAAAACTATGCTCTGCTCCCGTTACATATTCAAATAATTGAAAAGCTTGATTTACTTGAAACATATTACCTCCTCCAAAAGAACCTCCAATGCACATAATTGCGAATACAACCGCTAATATTTTACCCAATTTTGCGAGGCCTTTTTCTTTCAACCCTTTGGTTAAATAATACATAGGACCTCCATACACTACCCCATTTTCATCCACCTCCCTATATTTTACTCCCAAGGTGCATTCTACAAATTTGGAAGCCATTCCCAATAGGCCAACAAGAATCATCCAGAAGGTAGCACCAGCACCTCCCAAAGACAAGGCAATTGCCACACCACCAATATTTCCCAAACCAACCGTAGCAGAAAGTGCAGCAGTTAAGGCTTGAAAATGGGTTACTTCTCCTTGAATTCCTTCTATTTTAATGGTATCTGGATGATCTTCTTGGGGTTGCGAAAAAGCAGTATCCTCTTCAAGGGCATCATACTTTCCACGAATAATGTTGATTGATGTAATAAACTCCCTAACATTAATTCCTCTGAAATATATAGTAAAATAAGCGGCACCTATTAATAACACAACCAATACCCATGGAACACCAACATTTTCAGTGATGGGTATTTGGGCAAAAATTCCATCTACAAACCATCCTGTGGCATTTTCAAAACTAGTATTGATTTTTTCATCCCATGTCTCTTGTGCATTGGACATGAATGGAAAACAAAAAAAAGCGATCGCAATCTTAACATACTTCATTCCTATATTTTAGGTCGAAGTTGGGTTTAAAAGATCATTCCCTAAAGCTTAAGTAATGGTCAAAATTTATAACCGCATGGGTTAAGTACATGCTTACACATGCATTTAAAGAAAGGATTAGAGCATCCTAACAACTAAGTAGGTAGAAACTATTTCAGCTCTTTAATGGAAGCATAACTCAACAAATGATGATCCTTGGCGTACTGTATTAGTTGGCTTTTACCTTCTGCGCCTTTAACATTCAATGTCTTTTTTATTTGATGAATGTGTGCCTGAAAACCATCTACACTAATGTGCATGGCTTCTGCAATGTCTGTATAAGATTTTTCATTACCCCAAACTCCTAAGTTGCCTAAAACCTCTTTTTGTCTATCAGAGAGTTCTACTTTGGTAATTTCTTTAATAGTACTTAGCTCTTCTTTTAACCTATTTATGGTATCTAGATGGCTTTCATTAGCAATGCGGAATTGGGTAACTACTTTCTCCAGAGCTTCTTTCTTCTCCAGGGTGGTATCCAATTCAGATTGGCGTTGTTCTTTTTCCGATAAAAACTTCCAACTATATAAAAGTATCGAGAACAGAAGAATAAAAAGAAATTTAAAAGATAAGGCCGTTACTGCTCCTATTAAACTCCAAGATTCAAAAGAAATAGTTTCCGGTACTTGATTATAAGGCACAATTCTATGCGTAACTGCTATAACAATAAGGACAAATAAAGCGAAACTTGGTAAATACATAAACCGCATTTGTCTATTGGTAAAGGCTCTATTTAGCTGATTAAGAAGTGCAAAAGCTACCACAATAGAAACGGGAATATCTATTAACCAAATGAAAGAATTATTAATGCTATCACTAAAAGAAGAAGATGCTATAAAAACAAAAGCCAACATAACCATTACACCACCGAAAAGGATTGCAAATTCTCGTTCCGAGAATCGTTCTACCAAACTAATTACAATACTTGGCTTGCCCTGATGTTCTATAGAAGGCAACGACAATAAAATAAACATAGAGTTTAATAGGGATATCACCACCCCCAAATAGATTAGAAATTTATGAGATGGTAATCCATCAAAACCGGCAACAACAATTAAGTTTATTAAAGCACCAAAACCCCAAATAAAGATGGCCAAACCAAACCACATAATGCCTTTAATATCCTTTGCGGTATTGCCTGTTCTCTTTTCCTTATAATAAATTCTTTGAATAACTATCGCTGTAATAAGGCATACAAGAGCGGTAACTGCGTATTCCAAGGTTGTATACATTATAAAGGGTATTTCGTTTATTTAAAGTTACTAAAAAAGTAATTTAACAATTGATGAAAGTTCATTTATGAATCATTTCTATGAATAGGACCATCTGCAATAACATTCGATAAAATGATATTTGTACGGGTTTCTCCATACTGAATGAGTTTATCGATAAATCGCTCTAAATGAAACTGATCTTTTAATACAACCTCCATGATAATATTTTCGTTTCCCGTTATTCGATAGCAATTTACCACCTCCTTTAAAGTAACAACCATCTTTAAAAAAGGTTTTAATTTCCCCATGAAAGCTCGCAAGGTGATAATTGCTTTTAGTTGATATCCCGTCTTTGTGTAGGATACTGCTGCAGTATACCCCTCTAAAATACCTAAGTCTTCCATTTTCTTAATACGCTCTGCCACAGCAGGCGCCGTGAGACCTACATTTCGCCCAATGGTTGCAAAAGAAACGCGAGCATTTTCCTGAAGATGATCCAGGATTTCCCAATTTAAAGCATCAATTTTAACTTTCAAAATAAAACTATTTAATAAAATTTATTTTCAATAGCTAAAATACATATTTACTATTGATTACAAAGATAAAAATTTAAATTCTGACGTAATTTTATATTTCTAAATCTATTGAAGTAAAAATGGCGCATAAAAATTTAAGTACGGTTCCTGTATATAAGAAAGCACTAGAGCTCTGCAAAATGAGCAGAGAAATTGCTTCCTATGTATCTCATAACAAAGACCTGCTTAAACTATACCAGTCTAATAGCTTACGAGATATTATCGCAGATTCTTTGTTAACAGATGCTATCTTAATTCCACAACAAATAGCGCAAGCGGAGTGTTCGGATTCCTATGCCGTTCGTATGAATAGCGTCTCCTACATTCATGTTATGACTCGTAATATTCTCTCTTATTGCAATGGCTTAGAAAAAGATGGTGTTAAGGAAAGAGAATACCTTAACTTACTAAGAAGCGAGATAAAAACTTTTCAAACTTCCTTTAAAGATTGGAGAAAATCTCTGAGCAACCGATAACAATTTCTTTTAGAACAGTTTCGATAATAGCTAAAGGAAAGTCGTTCCGCTATGAAAATTGGATTTCTACATATTTCTTCTATACTGCCCGCCCACTTCAAAAAGTGCGTTTGTAATTTGTCCTAAAGAGCATACTTTTGTTACTTCCATTAACTTTTCAAAAACATTTTGATTGCTAATTGCCGCTTTTTGTAGCTCGGCTAATTGTTTCGTTGCTATTTCTTTATTCCCCTTATGTAAATTCTCCAAAGTTTCTATTTGCGCTAATTTTTCTTCTTCCGTAGCTCTTATTACTTCTGCAGGAAGGATGGTAGGGGAACCCTTAGAACTTAAAAAAGTATTCACACCTATAATTGGAAAATCTCCATTATGCTTTAAGGTTTCGTAATGCAAACTCTCTTCCTGGATTCGTGAACGTTGATACATGGTTTCCATTGCACCCAATACACCTCCTCTTTCCGTAAGTCGGTCAAATTCTAGCAAAACTGCCTCCTCCACCAAATCCGTAAGCTCTTCTATGATAAAAGAACCTTGTAAAGGGTTTTCATTCTTAGCAAGTCCCAATTCTTTATTAATAATTAACTGGATTGCCATTGCTCTCCGTACAGACTCTTCCGTAGGAGTTGTAATTGCCTCATCATATGCATTGGTATGTAGAGAATTGCAATTATCATAAATGGCATACAAAGCCTGAAGCGTGGTTCTAATATCATTAAAGTCAATTTCCTGAGCATGCAAACTTCGTCCTGAGGTTTGAATATGATATTTGAGCATTTGTGCTCTTGGATCCGCTCCATATTTTTCCTTCATTGCTTTTGCCCAAATTTTACGAGCTACTCTTCCAATTACTGCATATTCGGGATCAACCCCGTTGGAAAAGAAGAAAGAAAGATTAGGACCAAACTTATTGATATCCATTCCCCGACTTAAATAATACTCTACATAGGTAAAACCATTAGATAAGGTAAATGCAAGTTGGGTAAGCGGGTTTGCACCAGCTTCTGCGATATGATACCCAGAGATGGATACTGAATAAAAATTACGAATGCCTTCTTCAATAAAATGTGCTTGTACATCGCCCATAAGACGTAAGGCAAATTCCGTAGAGAAGATACAGGTATTCTGAGCCTGATCCTCTTTTAAAATATCGGCCTGCACTGTACCCCGCACTTGATGAAGTGTCTCTTTTTTAATTTGCGCATATACTTTGGCTGGTAGTACTTGATCTCCTGTAACTCCTAAGAGCATTAATCCCAATCCATCATTACCCTCAGGAAGGTCTCCTCTATAGGTAGGGCGTGCAACCCCTTTCTCTTTAAAGATTGCCTTTATTTTAGTGGTAACTTCTTTTTCTAATTTATTTTCAATGATATATTTCTCACAATTTTGATCTATTGCTGCATTCATAAAGAACCCCAATAACATGGGAGCCGGACCATTAATTGTCATACTTACAGAAGTCATAGGGTCGCTAAGGTTAAAACCCGAGTACAACTTTTTTGCATCATCTAAACAACATATAGACACCCCTGCGTTTCCAATTTTACCATAAATATCTGGTCTATGTCCTGGGTCGTTTCCATAGAGCGTCACGGAATCAAAAGCGGTTGATAGACGCTTGGCTGGCATTCCAAGACTAACATAATGGAAACGTCTATTGGTACGTTCCGGGCCACCTTCTCCTGCAAACATTCTTGTTGGATCTTCGCCGGTTCTTTTAAACGGATATAAGCCAGCGGTATAAGGAAATTCGCCAGGTACATTCTCTTGTAAACTCCATTTTAAAAGATCGCCCCACGCTTTGTATTTAGGCAATACTACCTTGGGAATTTGAGAATGAGATAAAGAGGTAGTATGGGTATCTATCTTAATCTCTTTCCCTCTAACTTTAAAGGTATAAACTGGATCTTTATACCGCTGTACTTTTTGTTTCCATTGTAAAATCACTTCCCAATTGTGAGGATCTAAGTTTAGTTTAATCCGATCAAATTGCGCTAGCAGCAGTTTTACAAAATCAATATGTTCTTCTTCAATATCTGAAGCAACGCTCATCCCGCTTTTATCCAGTTCTGGAGTTGCACCAAGAACAGATTCTACTGTTTTATATATTCCATATAATTGCTGGGCTACGGCTACCTGGGCATCCACTTTTGAATCGTAGGCCCGGTTATTCTCGGCTATTTCTGAAAGGTATCGAGTCCTAGCGGGAGGAATAACATAAATTTTTTCTGACATTTCATCAGAAATCTCAAAATTGGAATGCAAGTTTGCAGCTGCTTTCTCCACCAATGCATCCATCACCGCCCTGTACAATTTGTTCATTCCAGGGTCATTAAACTGAGAGGCAATAGTCCCATATATCGGAAGCTTGTCTTGAGGCACATCCCACAGTTGATGATTTCGCATATATTGTTTTTTCACATCACGCAATGCATCTAAAGCTCCCCTTTTATCAAACTTATTAATTGCCACTAAATTGGCAAAATCCAGCATGTCTATCTTTTCCAATTGCGTAGCAGCTCCAAATTCAGGAGTCATTACATATAAAGAAACATCACTATGTTCAATAATCTCTGTGTCGGACTGTCCTATCCCAGAGGTTTCCAATATAATCAGATCAAAAGAGGCACTTTTCAACACCTCTATGGCTTCACTTACATATTTTGAAAGAGCCAAATTAGACTGCCGCGTTGCCAAGGAACGCATATAAACCCGTTCATTGTTAATTGCATTCATTCGAATTCGATCTCCCAGCAAAGCACCTCCTGTTTTCCTTTTAGAGGGATCTACAGAGACCAAACCAATTTTCTTCTCCGGAAAGTCTATTAAAAATCGTCTTACCAATTCATCTACTAAGCTAGATTTCCCTGCCCCACCGGTACCAGTTATTCCTAAAACAGGGACCTTTGGAAGGTCTTTAGCTATTTCCGCAAAATGCTTTTCAAATTCATCATGTCTATTTTCGGCAAGAGAGATTAAACGTGCTATGCTATTGGTACTTTTTTCTTCTAATGAACTGGCAAGTGATTTATTTTTTGGTAAACTCAAAGATGGTACAGGAAAATCGCTCTGCATCACCAAATCGTTTATCATTCCCTGTAACCCCATAGTTCTTCCATCATCAGGCGCATAAATTCTGGTAATTCCATAATCCATTAGCACTTTAATTTCCGAAGGAAGAATTACACCACCCCCACCTCCAAAAATCTTTATATGTCCAGCACCCTTTTCTTGAAGAAGGTCATACATATATTTAAAATACTCATTATGCCCTCCTTGGTAGGATGTCATTGCAATTGCATTCGCATCTTCTTGGATAGCACAATTCACAACTTCTTCAACACTCCTATCATGCCCTAAATGAATCACCTCTACCCCAGTAGACTGTATAATACGGCGCATGATGTTTATAGCCGCATCATGCCCATCAAACAAGGAAGCAGCGGTTACGATTCGGACTTTATTTTTGGGTTGATAGGGTGGTATTTGTTTCATCGTTAAAAAAGCAACATTTTTGAGGGTGCAATTTACGAAAAATGCAAAGAAAATTAGATTATTATCATAATTTTACAAAAACACCCTCCCAATAATCCCTGTAATTCTTAATACTCTAATTTTACACCGACAATAGAATTTTTTTGATCCCTATAATTTTCTTTAGTTTGCATACAACTTGGTTGATATTTGCGATCTTATTTATTCATTAAGATAGACAGACTCAAGGTGTCTAGCATCACTTTTTTATCAGATAGTTTTAATAATTAATACTAACTTTAGTGCTCACCTAAATCAAAATACATGAAACGCTTTATTCTTATCTTTTTAATACTTCAATGTTTCTCATGTGGAGAATTACAACAAGTAGTTAATCAACTTCCTCAGGGCTCCTCAGGCATAGGAAATGCAGAAATTGCCGATGGCTTAAAAGAAGCACTCAAGCTTGGAATTGATAGGCAGGTAACTACGTTGACTCAAAAAGACGGTTTTTTTAAAAATGAACTTGTTAAAATTCTATTACCACCAGAATTGCAAAAGGTAGACAAAACTTTGCGGGATATTGGTTTGGGAAATTTAGCAGATGAAGGCCTGCGAGTATTGAACAGAGCTGCAGAGGATGCTGTGGGTGAAGCCACTCCCATTTTTATCAATGCAGTAAAAGGTATTAGTTTTAATGATGCAAAAAACATCCTATTAGGAGCAGATAACGCGGCTACCTCCTATTTAACTAATACCACGGAAACTCCTTTATACGATGCATTTAATCCCATCATTAAGACTTCTTTTGAAAAAGTAGGCGCTGATAAAATATGGAGTAATCTCATTACTAAATACAATAACCTCCCTTTAACCGCTAATGTAAATCCCGATTTAACCGATTATGTTACTCAAGAAGCTTTAAAAGGAGTATATACCATGATTGCTGTTGAAGAAAAAGCCATTAGAACCAAAGTTTCTTCTAGAACTACCAATACACTCAGAAAAATATTTGCATTACAAGACTAATACCGAAATGATTAAGATTGCTGTTTTAGGACCTATTCCCAGAGATACGATTATAACGCATCAAGATGAAATAATTCAAAAGTATGGATGTGTAACACATCCCACCATTGCTTTGGCAAAGTTACTTGGGAATGAAGGAGAAGTTATACCAGTATCTGCCATTCACAAAAAGGATGAATCTGACATTCTTGAGTTATTTAAACCATATCCTAATATACATACGGATTTTGTATGCAGTAAACATGACAAAGGAACGGTCATTGAATTACGATTTATCGATCAAAATAATAGAATTGAAAAGCAAACTGCATGTATGCGCCCCATAGTGCCAGATGATCTCCTTGCCTTGGAAAATATAGATGCGTATATTTTTGTTCCCATCACAGATTTTGAGATTTCCTTAAGCACCTTGAAATACATAAAAAAGGAGAAAAAAGGGATGATTATTTTTGACGCACATGGCCCAACGACATGTATGAGCATAATGGGTGATCGGTACAGAAAGTTTTGGGTAGATATGGACGAGTGGCTACCGCACATTGATATTCTTAAAATGAACCTTGAGGAATCGCAAGCATGTTGGTTCAAAAATGAATATGAAGCTGCTGAAATGAGTCACTACAATGAAGAAAAAACAGATCACTTAGATGAAATGGGTGCTTATATACTGGAACAGGGAGTTTCATATTTCTATGTAACTCTAGATTCTAGAGGTTGTGTTGTATACTATAAGGAGAACCATACTATTAAAAAAGAATTTATCGAGTCCATCTTAATGACAGATGTAATCGACACCACTGGCTGTGGAGATTCTTTTGCGGGAGGATTGGCGTATGGTTTTTCCATTTACGGAGACGCTATTAAAGCGGCACAATACGCCAATGCGTTAGGAGCTTTGCGCACCCAAGGTAAAACCTTTGATGTATTTAAGGACAAGGTCGCAACTAACAAGCTTATTGATCTTCACTACAAAGCATAGTTCTTTTATTTATGCTCTTACCATTTAATGAGCCTTTCGAAACTAAAATTTAATACTAAAATTCCTGTTAAATAGCACAATAAAGTTATTTGATCTTCGTTATTTTGATATAAAGAAAATATTACAAATTCCTAAAGTTGAGATAAACTAAAAGCTATTTTTCTTTCGGAATTTTGAACAGTATTCTATTTGAATATTAATTTTTGAGTTAGTTAGTTAAAGAACCGGTGGGAGCACTGGTTCTTTTGTTTTTACGCACTTCCCACTACTTATTTCCCTTTATTTGAGACGAACATAATCCGCTGTTTATGTATGTAAGAAGCTAGTTAAGAAGAAATTCTGGTAAATTGAAGAGCCATAAAAAAAGGTAAACTATTATCGGGACTTACTTTATTTAAGAATTTATTAACAATTCCTTTTCAATTAATACCTAACTTGAAACTAGCTAATTCATCAATCAATCAAAATGAGACGTTTAACAATAATTTCTTTATTGTTCTTGTTGGTTCATGGATTCTGCAACGCTTTTATTGTTCAAAATGCAACAGCAGAAAATTCAAACAAATTTTCTGATAACACACATCTCGCTATAGCCAAAGCAGATACGTTATACCGTATGCAACAGTATGCCGAGGCCCTACAATTGTATCAATCGGTCTTACAGCAAAACAACCTAGAATCTCCCCCAGTTCTAAAAAAAGTAGCTTTAAGCTATGCTGCTCAGAACAATGCAATTAAGTCTGTAGAATACATTGAAGCCTATCTTCTCAAGGAATTTAATACAGATTTCCTTGCAGACGACGGATTTTCCACTATCAATTCATCCAAAGAATTTATTGCGGTTGTAGCTAAATACACACCAAAATTTACCACATGGAATTTTTTATATCTCTATGTAGCTTTAATAGGATTTTACATTACGCTGACCATAAATTTTAGTAAAAAAATTGATAAAACAGCTCGTATTCTTATTAGTAGTTTTGTATTCATTCATTCTTTCTTTATACTCCATATTTGTTTGAATCTGGCAAACTATCATTACGAATATCCGCATACTTATTTAATGTCTACGTCCTTTTCATTTTTATATGGACCCCTTCTCTATTTCTACTTTAAGCGAATAACTGAACAATACACTTTTAAAATAAGAGATCTTTTACACCTTATTCCAACGGTATTATTCCTTATCTATATGATACCTATTTATAGTATGTCTGCTTCAGACAAATTGGATTTAATGTTAGGTAGAATATCCAAGGGATATCAGTCACAAGATTCTGAATATGTTGCATTGTTAGTTGTACTTAAACTAGCATCACTGATCATCTATGGTTATTTTGTTGGAAAACTATATATAAAAGGAAAACAGCGTACAGAACTGAAAAAAGCGGATAAATTCTGGCAACGAAACGTATATAGCATTCATATACTCTATGTAATTTCTTATGCTATTTATGGTGTACTTATCAGTAATCATATGAAATCTGGTTTCTTCTACCATTCACAATTAGCAGTTATGTCTTTTATGGTATTATATATTGGACATACGGCCACTGTGCGCCCTAGAGTATTTCAGGGTATTTTTTCGTGGGATGCAAAAACACTGTTCAAATACAAAAAATCAGGCCTTACCCAGAGTTTATCTGTAGAGTTAAAGGAAAGCCTTATCAACCTATTTGACCATACAAAAATCTATAAAGAAAATAATATAAGTCTGGAATTGCTTGCCGAAAAATTGGGAACCACCAGACATAATGCTTCACAAGTAATTAATGAACATTTTCAAATGGGCTTTCACGATCTAATTAATAAATATCGGATTGATGAAGCCAAGAAAATAATGGCCAGTGATTACCAAAAGAATCTAAACATTATAGATATTGCTTATGAAGTTGGTTACAATAATAAGGTAACTTTCAACAAAGCATTTAAAAAAGATACCCAGCTTACTCCTAGCCAGTATCAACGCATTGCAATCCATGCATAACCGTAAAAAAAGCGTAAACATTCATCGGATAAGTAAACGTTTATAAGTATTTCCCATAAATAATAGCAGAGCCCTTTACTTTGACTTTAGTAACTAACGTAATGTAAAGCAGCTCTGAGCATTTACTTCTTAAGAACAATATTTCATTCTCATTTTCTTAAAGTATTTATTTGAATTAGTCATCCAAATAGTCAGAGCTGCCCTTTACATTTTCTAATTAAAACTAATAGAAACATGAAAAAAAAATGTAATTGGTTGTGTATGCTATTCCTATTTGGAATCTCGCTGGCGTACGCGCAAGAAAAAACAATTTCCGGAACGGTCACAGATCAAAATGATGTTCCCTTACCAGGAGTAAACATTTTAGTAAAAGGAACCACTACTGGAACACAATCCGATTTTGATGGGAAGTACTCAATCCAGGCAAGTGAAGGCCAAACCTTGGTCTTTTCCTATTTAGGACAACAAACAGTAGAAAGTGTTGTGGGTGCATCAAGCACATTAAATGTTAAAATGCAAGACGATGCCCAAGCCTTAGAGGAAGTAGTTGTTATCGGATATGGAAATCAGGAAGAGAAAAAGATTATTCAGAATGTGGGTATTGTAAAGGAAGAAGCGATTGAAAATTTACAGGTAGTTTCTGCCGATCAGCTTTTACAAGGACAAACCGCGGGTACTCAAATCGTAAATGCTTCTGGGGTTCTTGGTTCTGCTGCCGTAATTAGAGTAAGAGGTGTAAACTCTATTAACTCTGGTAGTCAACCATTAATTGTAATTGATGGTGTTCCTATTACAGATACAGACAACACCTTAGCAAGAGGTGGTAACACCGGTATTAATCCGCTATCATTTGTAAACCCAAATGATATAGCTTCATTAACGGTTTTGAAAGATGCTGGTGCAACTTCTATTTATGGATCTAGAGGTGCTAATGGTGTTATTTTAATTACTACTAAAAAAGGAAGAAGAAATTCTAAAACAACTTTTAGCCTTGATATTAACACACAATTTTCACAATCTACCGATGTACCAGATATCTTAACAGCTGACGAGTTCAGACAATTTAAGTCGGACGTAGCCACGATTCAGAATGGCACTCCTACGTCTCCAGAAGATTTAGGCCTTGGAGCTATAGGCTCTGGAGGTACAGATTGGCTTGGTGGTGTACAGCGAACAGGAATCTCTCAAAGCTACAACCTTGGTGTTCGTGGAGGTGGAGAAAAAACATCTTTCTTCTTTGGATTGGATTACCAAGACACAGAAGGTTTTATCATTGGAAACGACCTAGAACGTGCAGGAGCTAGAATCAATATCGATACAGATGTTACAGATTGGTTAAAAGCTGGTATGAATCTGGGGATAACCAATCAGCGTTTAAATCGTGTAGGAGTAGAAAACAACATTAATGCTCCCTTCACTACTGCCTTTTTACAGAGTCCTGTAGTTCGTGCTTTCGATGATGATGGAAACTTTTTACAATCAGGTTCTTTCATCCCAAATATTTTTGCAAGAGTTGCATTGAACTCAGACGAATTAAAAACGTTTAGAGTTATTGGAAATGCATTCACTGAGGTATCGCCTTTTGATGGGTTTACCTGGCGTTCAGAATTTGGTTTGGATAAATTAACCATTGAGGAGACTTTGAGAAATGCCGATTTTAATACACCAGGAGGGTCTGCACAACAAATTTACATTGCGGAAGATCGCTGGTTAACCAACCAGACACTTTCCTATAGCAGCCTTATAGGAGAAGATCATAACTTAACCGTATTAGCAGGTTTAAACTATGAAGAAACTCTAAGAACACGTTTAAATGTGTCTTCTACTGGATTCTTAACGGATGATCTAAGGAACTTAGGTTCCGGATCTACTCCTACTGTTTTAAATGGGGATCGTTTTCCTTCTCGTCTGTTCGGATTATTCTCTAGATTGACCTATGATTACAAAGGAAAATACTTAGTAGAAGGATCTATTAGACGTGATGGTTCTTCCCGCTTTGGAGCTAACAACCGTTTTGGTACATTCTGGTCGGCTGCGGGTGGATGGATTCTTTCAGAAGAATCATTTATTCAAGATTTAAATTTCTTTGATTATTTATCTGTTAGAGCCAGTATTGGTACTGTGGGTAATGATCGTTTAGGAACTTTCCCATCTTTAGGATTATTTAATGCGGGGGCCGTAGCAGATTACAACGGAGAGTCTGGTGTAATTCCAAACCAGCCCGAAAATCCAGATTTAAAATGGGAAGAAAGTGAGACTTTAGATATTGGTATTAAATCCACTTTCTTAAACGGACGTATTAATTTCAATGCATCCTATTTTAAGAAAACCACTAGCGATCTTCTTTTAAATCAGGTATTACCTCCTCAAACTGGATTTGCTTCTATAAGCAGAAACATTGGAGAAATGGAGAATAAAGGTTGGGAATTTGAATTAAGCACTATTAATGTATTGACTGACAATTTTGAGTGGCGTACCAACTTTAACCTTACTACAATAGAAAACACCGTACTTCAGTTAAACGAAGATGCTGCTACAGATGCACAAGGCAGAAGAATTATTGATGGAGGTATACAGAGAGCTATTGAAGGAGAACCTTTGAATAACTTCTTTCTAATTCGCTATGTTGGGATTAATTCTCAAACTGGAGATGCAGAATGGTTAGATGTAGACGGAAACATCACCAACAACCCTAGTAGTGCAGACAGAGTGGTTACTGGAAGTCCACTTCCCGATTTTTCAGGTGGTATGACCAATACGTTTAAGTACAAAGACTTTGATTTATCCGTTTTGATGAATTACTCAGTTGGAAACGATATTGTAATTGACGGATTGCGTTTTGCAGATGGAAACGATGCTATTGGGGGTATTGTAAACATAAGAAGGCAAAACTTAAACTTTTGGAGACAAGCTGGAGACAATGCTTTTTTGCCTAGTCCAGCCAGTTCAACATTCAATGCCTTTAACCAACGTTCTACACAACAGCAATTAGATGCTTCTTACTTGCGTATTAAGAACGTAACTCTTGGGTATAACTTACCTCAAAAGGCACTAGACCGTCTTGGAGGGGTTCTTACAGGCTTACGTTTCTATGCAACCGCTACCAATCTTTTCACTATTAAAGGATCTGATTTAGATGGTATTGATCCAGAAGTAACGGATGATGTTGATCCAAGATTTCAAGGAGAATCTTTCTTTACAGCTCCACAAGCAAAATCCTATTTATTTGGGGCTAGACTAACATTTTAATTCAAAATATATAATAATGATGAAAACAATAAAAACAATAGCAGTCCTTTTTGGTTTTCTAGCCATTATTTCCTGCGAAAACCGATTAGATGTTGTTCCAGAAGACAGTGTAGCTTCGAACACCGTATTTAATAGTTTTGCAACCATTAATGGTGCCGTAGTAGGGATTTATAGCAAAAACCAAAGTGGGGACCTTAACGGAAATGCCCAGTTAATTTCAGATTTCATGGCAGACAATGTAGCCTTTGTGGGTAGTTTTCCTTCGCTACAAGAAATTGACCAATTTGAAACTTTAGCAACCAATGCAACCATTGATAACATCTGGTTGGATGGGTATGAACTTATTGGCGCAGCCAATAACATTATTGTAAACTTACCTGAAGTTACAGAAGTTGCAGAATTGACTGACGCAGATAAAACGCAATTCATTGGAGAAGCCAAGTTCCTGAGAGCTGTTACCTATTTTCAATTGGTAAATCTTTTTGCGCAACCTTTTCAGGTAACGGGAGGCACCAATTTGGGAGTTCCAATTATAACACAACCCTTTGAAGGTGGGGAAATCGCTGATTTCCAATTAGAACGTTCTACCGTAAATGAAGTACATGCTTTTATAGAACAAGATTTACTAGATGCTGCTGCTGCCCTTCCAGAAGAAAATGGGGTACGTGCAGAAGCTGGTGCTGCAAGAGCTTTATTAGCAAGATTGAATTTATATCGTGAAAATTGGGAAGCTGCTGCTAATCTAGCAAACCAAGTAATTGCTTCAGGTAACTATCCATTGGCAGGAAGTTTTGATTTTTACGATGACAATCCAAACTCTACAGAAAATATATTTTCTGTAGTAAATACACCCACAGATGGACCCCAAGAACCTGCAGGTTCTGATGAAGTGTATGTGAACTTCTATAATGCTGCCCCTGGTGGAAGAGGAGATGCTCCTTTTAGCCAAGATTTGATAGATGCATTTGCAGCAGAAGCCGGAGATTTAAGATTTACTGATCTTTCCGTAGCTGCTTCTGATGCGCAAGGAAACGATACTTTTTTCACCACCAAATACCCAGACATTGTTAATAATGCTTCAGATGGTATGGTGTTAAGAGCCGCAGAGATGTATCTTATTAGAGCCGAAGCAAATCTCAGAGGATCATTATCTATTGGAGATACTCCTTTGAATGATGTGAATACCATTCGGACCAGAGCAGGTCTTGCAAACTTAGGAGCTGTAGACTTGGATGCCATTCTACTAGAGAGAAGAAAAGAGCTTTGTTTTGAAGGGCATAGAAGAATGGATCTTCTTCGTAACAACCTTAATTTACGTCCAGGAGGAGGCGCAGCTTCTGCTCCGGGTGCAGATAAAGTTATTTTCCCAATCGTGGATGATGAAATTACAAACAATCCTAATATCACTCAAAACCCTGGAAATTTTTAATATAAATAGTAGTGTTAGTTATATTAAATGAAGAAGACCGTCCCTATACTGCAATTAGGGGCGGTTTTTGGTTTCACTTAAAATTTGAACTATGAAAAAAACAATTTTATGCATCTTGTTGCTAGTATTAACGTACGCCCATGCCCAGATTGCACAACCAAAAAATGATTCTTTTAATGAACTTGTCTTTTTTGTTGGTACAAACACTTCTAAATACGATAAGGCAGAAGGGTCTAGGTACATAGCGAACGACTTTAAATCTGCAAAGATTAATAACTATGCGCAGACACAATTAGTTCGATTCAACATAATAGAAAATCTAATCGAAGTAAAGAAAGCTGATGGAACTATCATGTCTTTATCCAAATCCTATCCATATACCATTACGTTCTTAGATGGATCTAATAAAGTATATGAAACTAGAGCATACGTTGATGATGAGGGGAATCAAAGAAATACATTTTTTGAAAAAATCCATACAGCTAACTCCTATTCTCTTTTTCTAAGATCGCGGGTAAAATATATTCCAGGGAGACCAGAAAAAAGCAGTTATGAGCCAGCTAAACCTGCAAAATTTGTAGGCTTGGATCCTGTTTACCATGTAACAGACAACAGCGATTCTAAAAACCTACTACAAATCCCCACTAAAAAGAAGCAATTTTTGCGTCTCTATAAAAACAGATCGAAAGAACTTGATGCATTTATAAAGCAAAACAAGTTACGTCTTGATACGTCTAAGGATTTAATTGCTGCCTTAGACTTTTATTATGAAAAAGAGTAAAACTAATAGGAGAAAATGTGAATTTGTAAATCAGGCGTAAACTTTCGTCGGAAAAGTAAACGTTTATAAGCATTGCCAACAAATTGTAATAGAGGGCTTTACTTTGAGTAACAAACTATATGTAAAGCAGCTCTGAAGAACTTACACCTAAAAGAACAAAACCTCTGTCTCATTTTTAGGGTAATTATTTGAATTAGCTATCAAAACCATTCAGAGCTGCCCTTACATTGAATGAATCAAAATTAAGTTAAAAATACGAAACAAAACGTTAAAACTAATTCTTTCCTAAGATGTTGACAAAACAATGGTTACACACTAGGGATAAGTATGTAGCTGTTAAAAAGTCGACTCTTTCTGAGTCGACTTTTATTCTTTTTTTTGATATAAGCCATCAAAGGCGACACGCACTACCTCATCTTTATGTAAAACCTCCCAGAGCTGACGAACACTCCCGTCAGCATTTAAAGTCCATATAATGCGGTCTACATATGCCTTCCCATCCTTTCGAATAGACGGATTAGAAGACATGATCATCTGATCACCAACTCTATTCCCCTTTAGCTTTAAATGTGTACCAGAATTATCAATCCAGAGTTGTTCCCACTGCTTTGTTTTTAAGTTATAAAAATTGGTGCTACTGCCAGTATTTTTTCCATTGGCACTTACCCAATGTTCGATCAGTATGCAATCCTCTTCTTCCTTTTCTATCATATTAGTTCCTGCCAGACTGCCATCTGCTGTAGTTACTTCCCAGCTACCCAACCAAAAATCAAACGCTTTGTGCTGCTCACTGCAGCAAGCACATATATTAGACTGCCCTATAGCCATCATCACCATTAGAAACAAGCAGCAGCATATGAAGTATCTTATTTTCATTGCTTTGATTTAAAATTTAAAAAATTCCTCATTCGAGGATTTAGAATTACGGTACTTGTAACAAATACTGAATTACGTTCTCGTTAAATACCTTGGGTTGTTCTACATTGACTACATGCCCACAATTTTCAACTACGAATAACTCTGATTTGGAATGCGCCTGCACAACTTGTTTGATAGATGGAAGAAAAAGATAATCTTCCGCTCCCATAACATACAAGGTAGGTATTTTAATATCCATGGTTCTAAAAAACCGTAGTAATGGATTTATTTCAGATGTTAGTTTAAACCAACGTATAAATTCTTTCTGATAAAGCTTTTTTGCCTCTCTTACAAAGAGCAAACGAGATTCCTTGTGATTCTTATTAGGCATAATAACAAAGGCAAAAAATTTGTAGAGCCACAAATAAGGAACAATTGATTTAAAAATGACACCCAGTCGCATCAATACCTGCGATCTAAAATTAAGTTTCATAATAGCACCACCCATCACCATGCTCTCAACCAACTGTGGATATTTCTCTGCCAAGTTTCTAATGAGAATGGTACCGAGTGAAATACCAATAAAATGAGACTTTTCAATCTTCTCATAATGTATTACCTCTACAATGTCATCGGTAATAGAATCAAAAGTATATTTATCGCTAAAAGCATCTTTTAAGGCAGGTTTGGAGTTTCCATGTCCTCTTAAATCTAGCAACAATACATTAAACTCTTTCTTAAATTCACGTACTTGCTTAAACCAAATAGAAGAACTACCTCCAGCTCCGTGAACAAAGGTGACCCACTTAGTGGAACTAGGATGATGGTAGGTGGTATAGCTTAGCAAATATATTTTTTTATAAATGTAATCGAATTCTTTGATAAAAGCCCAAAATTAGTACTTTTTTAAAATAAATGATTTGATTCCATTCTTTGAAATACCCTTACAATAGCATCTGATTTTAAACATGTAATTCGATTTTTGTTAAATTTTAGATGAAACACCTGATTTTTAGATGAATACACCCTACTACAGACATCCAAACCTGCCATTTGATCGTATATTTGTAAGAACAAAGATTTAGTTATGGAAAAGCAGTATTGTAAAGTAGGAACGGTAACTTCTGTTACTAGTGGAAGTAAGTCTATCTCTATGTTGGAATACCAATATCAAAATTTCTTAGAGAAAGCATCAAATATAAAATACACAGACGCAAAGTTGGGTGAATTTTTCGAACAGAAAGCTCAGAAAATCGGGAAGATTCTGGAGAATTTAGTGTAGCTATTTTAGGATCTTAACACAAGTTCCCTCTTCATCTGTTCCTGTAATTCTTTTGCTTTTGTTGCAGCCGCTTCTGCAAAATCTTTCTCTTTAGACGCATATATAATTCCTCTAGAAGAATTAATCAACAGTCCCACACTATCATTCATTCCATAGGCACATACATCTTCTAAGCTCCCCCCCTGCGCTCCAACACCAGGGACAAGAAGAAAATGATTTGGTATTATTTTACGTATCTCTTTCAAATAGGTAGCTTTTGTAGCACCTACCACATACATTAAATTTTCTGAACCTTCATAAGTAAGCGAGGTTTCCAAAACCACTTTATAGAGTTCGGTTCCTCCTATCTGTTGGGTTTGATAATCATAGGCACCCTTATTAGATGTCAGAGCAAGCAAAATAGTGTGTTTGTTATCAAAGGCTAAAAAAGGTTCTACAGAATCCTTTCCCATATAAGGAGCAATCGTAACCGAATCAAAACCTAAATCTTCAAAAAAAGCTTTTGCATATCTCGTAGAAGTATTTCCAATATCTCCTCGCTTTGCATCCGCGATCGTAAAAATTTCAGGATACTTTGTATTTAAATATTGAATTGTTTTTTCCAAAGATGCCCATCCTTGCATACCATAAGCTTCATAAAAAGCAATATTTGGTTTATAGGCCACGCATAAATGATGCGTAGCATCTATAATCGCTTTATTGAAAGAAAATATAGGGTCTTCTTCTGATAATAAATGAGGAGGAATTTTATCTAGATCGGTATCCAATCCAATACAAAGAAAAGATGCTTTTTTACGGATTTGAGCAATCAGTTGTTCTGTTGTCATAGTAGCTGCTTAAAAAATCTCAGAAGCTTCCTTCATCTTTTCTGTATTCTCTACTAACATCAATTCATCAATTATTTTCTGAACATCGCCATTGATAATATTCTGAAGATCGTACAGCGTAAGCCCAATTCTATGGTCGGTAACTCTTCCTTGAGGATAGTTGTAGGTTCTAATTTTAGCAGACCTATCACCACTGCTTACCTGAGAACTTCTCTTCGCTGCATCTTCTTCTTGTTTCTTTGCCAATTCCAAATCGTACAAACGAGATCTTAATACCTTAAAAGCTTTCTCTTTATTTTTATGTTGTGATTTTTGATCCTGACACTGCGCTACTAACCCAGTAGGCACGTGTGTAAGTCGCACCGCAGAATAGGTTGTATTTACAGATTGCCCTCCTGGTCCTGAAGAACAGAAAAAATCAATTCTTACGTCCTTAGGTTCTATCTGTACATCAAATTCTTCTGCTTCCGGTAATACCATTACCGTAGCAGCACTGGTATGCACTCTCCCTTGTGTTTCCGTTTGCGGCACACGTTGCACCCGGTGTACACCCGCTTCAAACTTTAAAGTTCCATAAACATCTTCGCCTGTAACCTCAAATTGCACTTCTTTAAAGCCTCCACTAGTCCCTTCACTAAAATCAATGGTGCTGGTTCGCCAGCCTTTAGATTCGCAATATTTAGTATACATCCGATAGAGATCGCCCGCAAAAATACTAGCTTCATCTCCTCCTGTTCCAGCACGTATTTCTACAACAACATTTTTGGCATCTTCTGGGTCTTTGGGAATCAACATCAACTTAATTTCTTCCTCTAATATTGGCAATGCTGCTTTGGCTTCATCTAACTGCATTTTGGCCATCTCCAACATTTCCGGATCACTGCCGTCAGCTATAATTTCTTCGGCTTCCTTCATATTATCCGTAAGCGTCATATATTCACTACGCTTATCCACCAGGTTTTTTAAATCCTTGTATTCCTTATTCAGCTGCACGTAACGCTTTTGATCGGTAATAATATCAGGCTGGATTATTAGGTCCGAAACCTCATCAAAACGTTGTTTTACTATGTTTAACTTATCTAACATGATCTTTCTTCACTTGAATTGCGAATTTACAATTTTTTTCAAAGGTGAATTAAGCGAATACAATAAAGAAAAAAGAAATAGACCAGCCGCCTATTGATTATTGATTCGTATAGAGGATTCCGCCACTTTTATGCGTTTCGTTATTCGCATCAACAATGATTACTTCCGTACCTCTTAGCTGATTTACGAGCGCTAAACCCGCATCCTTCCCTAAAATAAAAATAGCGGTAGCTAGCGCATCTGATAACTCCGCGGTTTTTGCAAAAATAGAAACGCTGTTAATCCCTTTACAAGGAAAACCGGTTCTAGGATCTAATATGTGTGAATACTTTTTTCCGCCGAAACTTACATATCTTCCATAACTGTTTGCAGTAGCCACGGAAGATTCTACAATAGGAAGCCAAGAGAATATTTTATCCTTACTCTTAGGATTTGCGATACCAATTAACCATTTCTCCCCACTGGCTTTAGTTCCCCAAGTAGTTAAATCTCCTCCGGCATTAATAATACCTGCTCTTACCTGTTTAGAAATTAAAAGTGCTTTGGCTTTATCTGCAGCATACCCTTTTCCGATGGCTCCAAAACCAATTTTCATTCCTTTCTCCTTAAGGTATACAGTACTGTGATTACTATCTAAAATAATTTTTTGGTAGTCGATCTTTGCTACAGCTCTTTTGATCTCTGCTGCTGTTGGCGCATATTCCATAGTTCCATCAAATTTCCAAATATCGTCCATAGCGGCGTAAGAAATATCGAAAGCACCATTGGTAAGCTCAGAAATCTGTTTAGAACGTTGTATAAGATTAAAAAGTTCTCTACTTACTTTAATGGGTTTTATTCCTGCATTTTTATTGATAAGTGAGGTTTCCGAATCCTTATCCCAAGAAGATATTATTTTTTCGATGCGTTTAATTTCCGCGGTGGCTTCCTCAATATTTATATAGCCAATTTCTTCATTAGAAGTAACTACCGTAATATCAAATGTACTTCCCATGAGTTTCATGGTTCGTTTCACGGTTACATAAGGAGTCTCCTGACTATAGCCCATATGCATCAGAAGGACAAAAAACAAAGACAGCAGATTTTTCAATTTACAAAGGCATTAAGAAGTGATAAATAGCCCGTAGCATCTACTTTTTCATACCCTACTTTACCTAAAACATCTTCTCTTTTATTGAGAACTACTACTAACGGGAAGTGTCCTTTAGGGTTATATAAGGCGGCTAATTTGCCATTCTCAGCTACTTTTTCCTTGGAAAGTTGATTGGCTTTTTTTCTAGGAAAATCTGCTTTGTATAAAACATAATTCTCACTGGCATAGGTTTTAAAAACATCTGACTGCCAAATCTTCTTTTCTAGTTTTTTACAAGGTCCACACCAATCTGAACCAGCAAAAACCACAATTAGTGGCTTATCTTCTGTTTGTGCTATACTCAAAGCTGAGCCATAGTTCTCCTGCCAATCTTGTCCAGAAAGACAGATCGTCATAAATAAGCACACAAGCGAGACTACGTTTTTCACAAATAACGATTGAGGGAACCCGAGGGAACTATTCAAAGACTCGTAGCATATCTCCGGTCAATTCTGTATTAAAAATCTTAAGCTTATTGGAGGTTACTGTGTTCAGCGGATTTCCTTGCTGATCAAATCTTGAACCATGGGTATCACATCTGTAAATACCCCCATCAAGATCTAAAAAGCGAACTTGATCGGTCTGTTGATGCGAACATATTTGACTTGCTGCCACAAAAATACCTTCAAGATTTCTTACGACCACTACGTCGTTTTTTAGAATAAAACCTCCATTAGTCGAGAGGTTATTTGCCTCCTCAGATGTTAAATCAACCGTAAAATCTACTCCAGTAGGAATAGGTTTCATATCTTCAGGTGCAACGTCATCACTGCTCTCACTAGAACATCCATGCAAACAAGGAAAAACAACGGCAAAGGCTGCCCCCGCTCCAAGTGTTCTTAGAAATGCTTTTCTTTCCATAACTAGCCATTTAGTATAGAAAACGTAATAATTGGGATATTCGTATACCTTAATATGTAAAGGTGCCGTATGCACTCTCAATGGTCAATTTCTTTACATCGCTTTCCACTACCTTTCCAATAATTTTGGCGTCGACATCGAACGTCTTAGAAATGGCAATTAAATCCTGTGCAACCTCGGGTGAAGTGTATATTTCAAGGCGATGACCACAATTAAAAACTTGATACATTTCCTTCCAATCTGTGCCCGATTGTTCCTGTATTAATTGAAACAAAGGCGGTACAGGGAAAAGTGCATCTTTAATGACATGCAAATTATCTATAAAGTGAAGAATTTTCGTTTGCGCACCTCCACTACAATGCACCATACCATGAATGGATGTGGCATCGTATTTTTCAAGTATTTTTTTTACTATCGGGGCATACGTTCTTGTGGGAGATAGCACCAACTTCCCTGCATCCAATGGAGTATTTTGAACTACATCTGTAAGTCTCGTATGTCCAGAGTAGACTAATGCTTCCGGTACTGCTGCATCATAACTTTCAGGGTACTTCTCTGCCAAGTATTTGGAAAAGACATCATGCCTGGCAGATGTAAGACCATTACTCCCCATTCCTCCATTATACTCTGATTCATAGGTAGACTGTCCAAAAGAAGCCAAGCCAACAATTACATCTCCAGCTTGTATATTGGCATTATCAATCACCTTGTTTTTCTGCATTCTTGCCGTAACGGTGGAATCCACAATAATGGTTCTTACCAAATCACCCACATCTGCAGTTTCACCGCCGGTAGAATGGATGGTAATTCCATGTTTTTTAAGATCCGAAATAAGTTCTTCTGTTCCATTTATAATGGCCGAAATAACTTCTCCTGGAATTAGATTTTTGTTTCTCCCTATGGTAGAAGAGAGCATTATATGATCTACGGCACCTACACAAATGAGATCATCTATATTCATGATTAACGCATCTTGAGCAATTCCTTTCCATACGCTAATATCCCCAGTTTCTTTCCAGTACATATAGGCCAAGGCAGATTTTGTACCTGCTCCATCTGCATGCATTACCAGACAATAATCTTCATCTTGGGTGAGATAATCAGGAACTATTTTACAAAACGCCTTTGGGAAAAGCCCCTTGTCAATGTTTTTAATAGCATTGTGAACATCTTCTTTGGAAGCAGAAACACCTCTTTGACTATATCTTTCACTATGGGATGCACTCATATGTATAATTTGCTGCAAAAATAGAAGAATTGAGAAAAGTACCCTAAGAATTGGCACTTACTTAATAAACAACAATTCTCTGTATTTTGTTAATGGCCAGACAGAATTATCGATCAGTTGCTCTAACTTATCGCAATGATAGCGGATTTCATCAAAATGAGGTTTTACATTCTCGCAGTAGGCTTTTGCTCTTTTGTTAATATCTTTTAATCCATTGGCTCGCTTCCGAGCTTGCGTCATTGCATCTGCCTTCTTTTTAACCTCTGAAATATGCTCTGCAATTTGTTCTATAATTGACAATTGCCCATCGGATAACTTCTTATGTGCCGCTCCATAAATATCTTTTAAACCCATCACATTTTTTATCAAAGTATTTTGATAGCCAATGGCGGCCGGAACTATATAGTTATATACCAATTCATTAAAAACACGTCCTTCAATCTGCGTATGAAAAATATAGGCTTCTAACTCCACTTCTTGCCGAGCTGCCACCTCTACTTCACTCATTACCTTCATCGTCTTAAACAAGGCCAGACTATCTTTAGAAGTAAGTATTTGCAATGCTTCCGGTGTGTTCCTATTATTACTTAGTTTTCTTCGTTTGGCTTCCTTTTCCCATTCTACACTATAGCCATCGCCATCAAAACGTATCCGTTTCGATGCTTTGATATACTCCCGCAAAATATTAAAAATAGCTTCATCCTTTTTTAAGTTTTTCTTATCAATCAATGCATCTACTTCCTTTTTGAAGGCCTTTAATTGCTTTGCCACAATCGTATTTAAAATAGTCATCGGCTTGGCGCAATTCGTTTTAGAACCCACCCCTCTTATTTCAAACTTATTTCCGGTGAATGCAAAAGGTGAAGTGCGATTGCGATCTGTATTGTCTAGTAAAATTTCTGGGATTTTACCAACCACATTCAACTTTAACTCTGTCTTTTCTTCTGGAGATAATTTCCCTTGTGAAACTCCTTCCAATTCATCTAATACCCTACTTAACTGGGAACCAATAAAAATTGACATAATTGCTGGAGGAGCTTCGTTAGCCCCCAAACGATGATCATTACTAGCAGAAGCGATAGAAGATCGCAATAACTCTTCATAAGTGTCTACCGCTTTAATTGTATTTATAAAAAAAGTAAGGAATTGCAAATTCTTCATGGGTGTAGAACCAGGACTCAATAAGTTTACACCTGTATTGGTAGCTAAGGACCAATTATTATGTTTTCCAGAACCATTGATACCTGCAAAGGGCTTTTCATGAAAGAGTACTTTAAAAGCATGCTTATCTGCTACTTTTTCCATTACATCCATTAACAGTAGATTATGATCTACTGCCAAATTCGCCTCCTCAAAAACAGGTGCTAGTTCAAACTGGTTAGGAGCTACTTCATTATGCCTTGTTTTTACAGGGATTCCTAATTTAGTACATTCTTGTTCCAAATCTCCCATAAAACTTAATACGCGACTAGGAATAACACCAAAATAATGATCGTCTAATTGCTGCCCTTTTGCTGCCTGATGACCAACCAAGGTTCTCCCTGTCATTAAAATATCTGGGCGCGAGTGTGCTAATGCTTTATCTATTAAAAAATACTCTTGCTCCCATCCTAAAGTAGCATTTACTTTGGAGACATTCTTATCAAAATACTTTGCAACTGCCGTAGCCGATTCATCTACCGCATGCAAGGCTCTTAGTAAGGGCGCTTTATTGTCTAAAGCTTCACCAGTATAAGAAACAAAAATGGTAGGAATACATAAAGTGGTACCATAAATAAAGGCAGAAGATGTAGGATCCCAAGCGGTATAGCCTCTAGCTTCAAATGTATTGCGAATCCCTCCACTTGGAAAGCTTGAAGCATCTGGTTCTTGCTGTACCAATTGCCCACCGCCAAATTTCTCCAATGCTCTACCATCTGGGAGTAAATCAAAAAAAGCATCATGCTTTTCAGCAGTAGTACCTGTAAGTGGTTGAAACCAATGTGTATAATGTGTGGCTCCAGCAGAAATAGCCCATGCTTTCATTGCTTCGGCCACCTGATCTGCTATTTTTCTATCAATTTTAGATCCGGAGAAAATAGCACCTTTTACACTCTCCAAGGCATCCTTGGTAAGATATTGTAGCATTCTATCTTCATTAAACACTTTTGTTCCAAATTGCTCAGAACGCCTTCCGTGTTCCTGAATAGTAATAAGGTCTCTATTTGCACTTTTTACTATGGCTTCAAATCTTATTTTCGACATATCTCCTAATTTATAATCGCAAAACTAAGGATTACTGAATTAATAAAAAATCCTTTAAAAAATAAATTATTAGCAAAATACCCTAAAAAAAACAGGGGTGTTGAAAAATAAATCGTTTTTTTTAATAATTAACCCTACAATAATTAAATATATTATTCTAAATACATACTTTTGTGAGTCTTTAAAAATTAAAAAAATAACTATCCTATTATGAGCAAATCAAAATTAGAATACATCTGGTTGGATGGATACAAACCAACCGCTAACCTAAGGAGCAAAACGAAGGTTGAAGAAAATTTTAGTGGTAAATTAGAAGATTGCCCTACCTGGTCTTTTGACGGAAGTTCTACTCAACAAGCAGAAGGTGGTTCTTCTGATTGCCTCTTAAAACCAGTTGCTATTTATCCAGATCCAGCTAGAAACAATGGGTTTTTAGTGATGACGGAAGTATTAAATGCAGATGGAACTCCACACCTATCCAATGCAAGAGCAGAAATAGATGATAATGATAATGACTTCTGGTTTGGTTTTGAGCAAGAATATTTCATCATGGATGTGGCAACACAACTTCCATTAGGCTTTCCTATTGGAGGATACCCAGGGCCACAAGGATTATATTACTGTTCTGTAGGTGGTAAAAATACTTGGGGACGTGATTTAGTGGAAGAGCATGCAGATTTATGTATTGCTGCCGGACTCAACTTTGAAGGAATTAACCAAGAAGTAGCAGCGGGTCAATGGGAATTTCAATTATTTGCCAAAGGAGCTAAGAAAGCTGGAGATGAGATCTGGATTGCACGCTACTTATTAGATCGTTTAACAGAAAAATACGGTTATTATATTGAGTACCATCCAAAACCGGTAAAAGGAGATTGGAATGGTTCTGGAATGCATGCTAACTTCTCTAATACCACACTAAGAACCTGTGGTTCTCAAGAGGTTTACGAGAAAATTTGTGAAGCCTTTAGACCTGTTACTAAAGAACATATTGCCGTTTACGGTGAATTTAACGATCAGCGCCTAACTGGTCTACACGAGACTGCAGCCATTACTGATTTCAGCTATGGAGTATCTGACAGAGGAGCTTCTATTCGTATTCCTATCATGACGGTTGAAAAAGGTTGGAAAGGTTGGTTAGAAGATCGCAGACCTGCTTCTAACGGAGATCCATACAAAATTGCAGGACGTATCATTAAAACTGTAAAGTCCGCAGACGTTTAATTTGAATTATTATTGTTAGAATAGAAAAGCGTCTTTGGTTTCAAAGGCGCTTTTTTTTGTTACCCATCTTTTTTAAAGGGGTATTCATCCAGTACTGAGATCTATGTTCTAGGTTGAAAATGGGTTGATCATTACCCATAGAAGTAGTCTTTATCATTAAACTATCCTTAGGTATTGTTCTCCCAGGATAAGGCACAACCTCTTGAGTAAAAAACTCTCTGAACTGATTTAAAGTTTCGGACTCCTGCTCATTTATCAAATTTCCCTCTTTATCCATCGCTCTCTTTATTTGTACTAGCAATTCTCTTTTATCAGGGTCATAGGTTCTGGAAAACATCATTTCTAAAAGCTCCTGTTGTTTTTTACTTTTTTTGACATCAACTTTTAGTATAAATTGTTTTGGAGAAATTGTAACCAACTTGGCAAGATCTACTTTCTTTGTTTGATAAGAAAACTTGAAGTCCTTGAGCTTTAACTCTTCATGGTTTTCAGCATTTCTATTAAACGCTATTTCTATTTGTTTTTCTAGATCATTCAAAACAATTTTGGCTATTCCGAATTTCGGAGGCCTTGTAATGGTAAACATATTATGAAATGAAATGTAGTTTAAATACAACTTTTGATCCTTTGCTTCACGATATTCTGTTTGGACCTCAAATAGCAGATCATCTTTTTCAGAGGCATCAATTAAATCTTCATCTCCTTTATAATGCGTTTCCGATTCCAAAATTTTTGTATTTTGATAGGACTTATAAACGGCATAGTCTAATTTTCTAATGGCAAAACTTTCTTTATCAATATATATAAAACCGCCTACCCTAAACCTTTCATTTTTTTTAAATATCGCAATCTCATATACGGGCTTGTTATCATAGTAGGTGGTCCTTTTTATGCTAAAATAATGGTTGTCAATAAAATCTTTGGACAGCTGATATACATAGGAAAAGGTCTTAATTCTATGATTTCTAATCGCGTCATGCACCCTTAATAAAACCAATTCATTCCCTCCATAACTTCGAATGGAAGACCAAGGAACTACTTTATCAAATTTTTCGTAATTATAAGGTTTAGCAGCAAAAGAATCAATCTCAAAAGCCTTATTTTTTCGATAATCATAAATCAAAAAATCAGATAATAGCGTATCTATTGTATTAAATCCTTTGTCCAAAACTTTAACAATAGCTTCGTTTAAATTCACATATTGATTTTCCTTTGTCTGGTAATCCCGATAGTAACCTACATAAGCGAATTTGTCTTGAGGATAATTGACTTTGATATTATTTATAGCATATCTGATGATGTCTTTTGCTGAAAGAGTTTTCAATGTACCTTTCACTACGGTTTCATTAAGTTCATAAATCGCTGGCTTTAAAAAAAACAGGTTGAGCCGATTTTCATTCAAGGAAGCTATTGCAATGGTAATACTTTCATATCCCATGGAAGATATTTCCAAAAAATCTCCTTTTTCTTGAAAGGATTTGGGTATTCGAAAACTACCATCGTTATTGGAAATAACCCCAACTGCCTTATCTTTTATTCGAATGGTAGCAAAAGGAATAGGTTCACGGGTAGATGCTTCTAGTAAGAACCCTTTTAGAAAATCATTGTCATTTTGTCCTATCAAAAAAAGAGGTGCGCACAGAAAAATAAAAAAACAAACAATAGTCTTGTTTATCATTGTATTTAAGCAATGGTGATATATATAAAAGTAATATAAGCCGCAAGAAGTACAATTCCATCTCGCCAGCCTAATCTACGCCCTTTAGGAATAAACACCAACGGAAGAATTAAAAACGAAATACCTAGCATCCAGAAAATATCGTTGGTTAACAATCCTTCATCTACTACTCTAATCGGTGTTATTGTTGCTGTTATTCCCAACACAGCCAATAAATTAAAAATATTAGATCCAATAAGGTTTCCTAAAGAGATGGCTTTTTCCTTTTTGATGACAGCTATAATGGATGCTGCCAATTCCGGAATACTAGTACCTACAGATACAATGGTAATCGCAATAACACGCTCGCTAACACCGTAAGCCATTGCCAACCCTTTTGCACCCAAGATAAGCAGTTCTGAGCCTCCCCAAAGCGCTATACCACCAATTCCTAGATAGAGTACCGTTTTATATAAAGGCAGCGGGGTATCATCTTCTTCCAATTCATCTTCTATGGCGGTTTTTTGAAATCGCAACAGATTTACCAAAAACATAAATAACAGGCTAATCATTATAACACCCTCATACTGTTGCAGTTCGCCATCAAAGAAAATAAAACCAAAAAACAACAGAGATGCAACCATCATTACAGGCCAATCCGTAAAATAAAAACTTCTACGAACATCTATTTTGCTGAGGATTACAGTAATTCCTAGTACAAAACCTAAATTTGCAATATTAGATCCAATTACATTTCCCAAAGCCAAATCTGGACTTCCGTTAAGTGCTGCGTTTACACTTACAATAAGCTCAGGGGCAGATGTTGCAAAAGAAACCACCGTCATTCCAATCACTATTTTTGGAATATTCAATCGTAGGGATAAGGCAACAGCTGCTTTTAGGAGCCAGTTCCCTCCCAAAATAAGTATGGTTAATCCTAAAACAACAAAAAGCAAATTTTGCATGGGCATAATTTTGAGCAAATATAGTAGAATACCACATATGTACGCTCTCTAGAAATACAAAAGGTTTATTTGAACAATTCCTATACAAATAGTTCTACATAAAGTGATTCTGAAACGTCTAAAGCACTATTTATTTGATGTGATTTGCACTCCATAATTTTAAAAAAAGAAATAGAAAGTGTATAAATGACTCTTTTTCGACATAAATCTCCCTTGCATTTAGAAAAACAGTCAAAAACAGCCCTACAATTACGACAATTTATAATATATATCGCACTTATATATTACAATTTAAAACTATAAGCAAGGCGTCATGTTTTTAAATATAATATATATTATTTTTTAACTTACAATATCGTATGCAATTGTATCGATTTTGGTTAAAATATTTGGAACTTATAATACCTTCTGTATAAATTGATTGAATAATCGATTATTTACAACTAGTATTAACCCTTAAAACCACACACTATGATTACTCTTGCTAAACTATTACTGTTTTTAGTACTCTCTCTAATTACTACTGTTATTTAAGAAGAATCATATAGGCCTATATAGTATTCAAAGGCTGCAGCATTGCAGCCTTTCCTTTTTAAAATGAAATCATAGTATATTTGTAAAAACCTAAAGATGAAACAAGCATTGTTTAAATTTTTAGCTAAGGTGAACAAATTACTTTTTCCTTCCTATGCGAAAAGACAATTAGATCTTTCCAAAGCCTCTAAGTTTCAAATGGCAATTGTAGGGTGGCGTTACTATGTTACCACAAATTCGTTGGATTAAGAGTACATCCAAGATTCGCTGGCATTCGTAGATACCACTCTCTATGGTATTGTTTATTCCTTTCAACTATTATTTTTTAAATTATCTCTTAATTTCCTAAACTTTCAATATATTGATTGTTTTAATAGTTCTAAGTATAACTTTTTAGCGCGTTTAGAAGTCTTTTAAAAACTTTATGTCTGTAAAATACACCCTAGTATCGACCGTCCTTTTTTTTACTCTTCTCATTTGTAATGGACAAATAGAAGATCAACCTAAGGTATACGCTTCTCCTGAAGCGTTGAAAAAGGCTATTGTGGATACACGATACAACAATCCAGAAAAAGCGTTTACACTAGCGGAGGCTCTTTTAGACCATGGAATTCGCTCAAAAAATAAAAAGACCGAATGCGAAGCGTATCACCAGTTGGGGAAAATAAGTGGTATAAAAGGTGAAAATCTTGAAGCTATCGATTTTTATAATGAAGGCATTGAAATAGCGAAGGAAATTAACTATACAGAATATCTTGTAGAGCTCTTGGTGGTAAAAGGGAATTCTTTTTATGAAATACACAAGGATAGTGAAGCCTTAAGCAATTATTTAGATGCTTTAAAAATAGCTAAGCAAGAGAGTTTTAATTTCTATAAGGTGCTTATCTCTACGAATATTGCCCTGCTAAAGCAACGCGCTGGAAAGCTTAAAGAAGCCATAACACTTTACAAACAGAGTTTGGATATTGCAAAGGAATTTCCCAATGAAAACCCAACCATTCAGTCGAACATCATAACAAATATTATGATGAATATTGGAGAGGCATATTTACAAAAACAGATGATCGATTCTGCCCTATATTTTAATAAGGCCGGCCTAAAGAACAGTTTATTAAATAACGACTTAGAAACCTCTTGTAACTTTTTAAAACTCATTGGAATAAGCTACTATCGTCAAAAGGAATATGATCTTGCACTGGAAGAATTCCAAAAAGCAGAATTAAAGGCCTTAGAACTTGGTAATCATCTTATACAATCAGAAATTTATTTTTATACTGCTAAATGCCTCAGAGCTAAGAACGAGACGGATAGCTGCATCCAATACTTCCTTAGGAGTATTGATCTTATGGAAAAGCAAAGCAGCACATATCCTGTATTTTACGCTGAAGCCTGTAAGAATTTAGCCGATATTTATAAAGATCTAGGAAATACAGAGATGTCTGTTACCTACTTTGAAAAATATATTTCCGAAAACAATGACAATCAAGATCAGAAATTAAAAGTTATAGAAGAATTGCATGCCAATGATATACAGGGCTTACAGTTAGAACGTGATTATTTTTCCAAAAGTACCTCAGAGCAACGTATGTATACTTTGGCAAGCCTTATTTTATTAGGGATTCTCATATTAACTTTTGTATTCTTCTTTTATCAAACTAAAAAAAGACGTGCAAAAAATCAGACATTGGTTAATAACTTACTAATTCAGACGGAAAATGAAAAGAAACATACGGAGACGAGCAAAACAGAATTGCAAATAAAAGATAAAAAAGTTACCGAAATTCTTAAGAAATTAGATGTATTGGAAGCCAATGAATTTTATTTAAACAAAGAATGCAATTCATATAATGTTGCACAGCAAGTGCAGACAAATACTACCTATCTTTCCAAAATAGTAAACTCATATAAAGGTAAAAACTTCAATGCCTATATAAATGAATTACGAATTAACTATGCCATAGAGAAAATTAAAACCAATAAAACATTTAGGTCCTACTCCATAAAATCTATGGCAACTGAGATTGGCTATAAAAGTGCTGACTCTTTTTCAAAATACTTCAAAGCAAGAACAGATTTGTATCCTTCCACGTTTATAAAAAGTTTTAATAAAATTGAAGAAAAGAAGCAATAGCACCCTAAATTTATAAATATGGGGTGACCTAAATTGCAATCGTTGAAGGTGTACCCTATATTTATAAATATACATAGTATTTAATCACAAAATAAAACCAAATGAAAACAAAAAAACTTAAGGTACTAGACCTAAAAAAAACCACTATTACGGTACTTAAACATCCAGAGCTAATTATGGGAGGAGCTGGTAGAAACCCCTTTGAAAGAAACAGTAAAGAAGCTTCAGAGCCCATCGCCAAAACTATTTCTAAAACAGGTCCTGGCGATGCTGGAACATTTTCAAATACTCACAAAGGCGGATAATTAGTCACAATTATCCAAGGCACTTTTTGGTTAGTTTATTACCGCTCTAAAGCCATCCTATATTTATAAATGTAGGATGGCTTTGTTTTTTTAGCTGTTTTTCTCCTGCTACTTTTAGTCCGACATAATACAACTATGTCATCACAATTCAACACTATTTAGAAATTAAATCTCGGTTCAAAGAAAGTCACTTTATGACCAATACAAGAAAGAACCTAAAGAGTTTAACAAGCATCTAATTAGAAAGAACAAGTGGGCTACCGAAACCACTTAAATAAGAAGTAGGCGTAATGTCGGAATACGTAAATGAGGACACCTTTAAATAGTTAAATTATGAAATTTTTAAACAAAAACATGATGATTGTAGGAGCAATGACTTTAACGTTGACGTTATTCTCTTTTAAACCTGCTGATTCGAATGAAACAAACATGGGAGAAACCGTAGTGTACCAACAGTCAAAATCTTATGATTATGCAGGAAATCAAGAAGCTGTTGCTCTTGTCAAAGTGGTGGCAAAGAAAGTAGTTGATGGTGCTAAAAAAGTATGGGATGGTTCTGGGAAAACAGCTGCCCAATTTGTTTTCCAAGAGGCAGTCACATTTATACTCGTTGCAGATCAACCATTTGATGGTATACCAGGTATCAAAGATTACAAAATGAGCAAATTGTAAGCAGAACTAAACCCTCTTGCGATTTAGTAAGAGGGTTGTTTTATCTAAAGTGAGTAAGCTAAACCATAATAAGAAGTATGCGCAGTAACTGATTGCTAAAAGGAAGGTTTAAAATAGAAAGTATATGAAAATCATAAAAAAATCAATTTTAATAATGGGAATCCTATTACTCACACTAGGAATATTCTCTTTTTAATCTGCCGATTCTAACGAATTGAATATGGGCGAGACAATTGCGTATCAGACTTCAATAAATACAGCAACAAGTAATCAACGAATGTCTGCGGAAGTTTTAAAAGTAGTTGGGGAATTTGTGAAAAATACAGTTAATAAAGTGCAAACATTTGTTCGTGAACTCTTAAGAGTTGAGCTCATATTTGTTCTTAGAAATATAGACTAATTGGATGGTCTCGTTTTAGCAAAAAATACAGACTATAGATTGAGCCGGTTATAGTTTAGGTGTGTCTCCTTAACTTTTCAGAGGGCTCATCCTTGTATGCAAGCCAAGACATGCATAGGAAAATAATATATAATAATAATAACAAGGTACTTCCCTAAGTACCTAAAAACCAAATATTATGAAAGTAAAAATATTTTTAGTTTTTTTTATTACATCAGTATACTGGAGCTGTACTTTATTTTTTACGGTTCCAGAAAACTATCTACAGATTAAATCCATGCAGTATCAACAGCTATTTTCCACCTTCTTTTACCAACAATGGTCTTTTTTCGCTCCACCCCCACAGTACAATGACCGTTTGTATTATGAATTTGTAAACACCAAAAACGATACCATTGTAGTAGAAGTAATGGAACCCATACAAAACAAAAGACAAGAAAATTTTCTTACCAACGATGATGAATCTATTATAGATTACCTCTTGCTTAATTCCGTGAGTAATGTTACAGATGCAATTAGGGAAAATTATAACGCCTACTCCTATGATTCTTGCAGAGGAACTCCAGAACAAGAATGCTTTGAAATTTTTCTAAAGGAATTTGAAAAAGAAATGTACTCCATGAGTGAGTTAAAAACCTTGAGCAACTACGGAAAAATTATTCGCAAGAAAAATAATTTAAGCCCCGCATTTTCGAAATTCAAAATTATACATACCAATATTCCAGTTAGAAAATTCTCAGACAGAGGAAAAAAAGATCTGGTCCCAGAAGAACAATTTATGATGCAAACCAAATATTATGACTTAAATACAAAGACATGGATTTACTAAAAAATACGATCGCATATTTAACGAAGAAGAATCATTTTTCTACTTATTTATCTTTATTCCGAGTTTTCCTTTCTCTTCATCTAATTAAAAAAGTATACTTACTATGGGGAAGTCAGTCTATTCTATTATCGGAAGGTGTTTTCTTTGAACACAAAGAGATTTTCATAGACTATTTTGGAATTGATTCTAGTCTTATCTTGAATAATGCCAGTATATTTTTGTCTATTATTGTTATTACTGCCATACTATTACTATTCGGAATAGGGAGAAACTTAACCTTAATTCTAGTGTATTTTGAATTAAAAATATTGCAAGAACTGACTTATCCTATTCTCAATGGTGGAGATAATCTTATGATCTTTGTTGTCTTATATCTAATATTTTCCAATTGTTTTGAAAAATATACACTTAACAAAAATTCTAGGGATCACTCCCCTATGTCAAATCTT
Source organism: uncultured Flavobacteriaceae bacterium (assembly GCA_947500575.1). GTDB lineage: Bacteria > Bacteroidota > Bacteroidia > Flavobacteriales > Flavobacteriaceae > CANMSI01. The sequence continues at coordinate 473,961 of CANMSI010000001.1, forward strand.
ATATCAAATGTAGCGGTATACTCCATTTGCATACACCTCGGATATGTATACTTTATTTCAGCAGTGCATAAAATACATGCAGATGTTTGGTTCAATGGCACCGCCATCTACTACATTCTAAATTTAGAACGATATGGAAGTCCATTGGCTCAATATATCAGAGATAATGGTTTCATAACAACAATGGGCACCTATTTTACTGTACTTTTTGAACTGTTATTTGTATTCTTGGTATGGAATAGGCGCCTACGTCCATTCTTTTTGGTATCTGGGGTTATTCTTCATATAGGCATCTATTTATTTATGATGATTTATGATTTTCAAATCTTCTTTTTATCCCTATATGGATTCTTTATTCCAGAAAAAACATGGAAAGCAGTATTCAGTAAAATGCAAGGAATCTTTATAAATCTTAAATTAAAAGTAGCATGAAATTGGCTCACATAAAATTATTAGGATTTTTAGGTGTCATTGGTTTCTTGCCCTACCTAATGGACATGCCAAACTGGATACGCTTTTTTAAGTTGTTCTTTTTCCTATTCTGGTTAGATCCACTTATTAATCTTTTAACAAAGCAACGAAATGACTGATATTGTATTCTTTGATGGAAACTGCCCATTTTGTAACAAAACAGTTATGCAGCTAGCCAAATTAGATGAGCGAAATCAATTTATGTTCGTTTCTAACATTTCTAATAAGGGCAAGGAAATGCTAAAGAAAAAAAAGCTTTTAATGGCATCAAACAGCACTATTGTAACACTAACAAATGGTGTTTATTATACTAAAATTAAGGCAATATATCACTTTTTAAGAACCGCTAAAAAACTTTTGCTTCTTCAGTTCTTTATCTGGATTATTCCTTTGTTTTTATCAAATAGAGTCTATGATTATATCGCTCGGAACCGATTAAAAATAGTAAAAGGAGCGTGTGAAATTCCATCGCAACAATTACTTGAAAAATTTGTTTTAGAATAATTTTTTTGGTGGTGGTGATCAGGAGTGGTTATAATTTAAATCGCCCCATCCCATCAATATTTGATTTAACAACAAAATAAGCTACTGTAAGCAATGATATATCCGCAAAATATAGTACAGATTAAGTAAGTTGTAGTATAGTTAATTACTTACTAAGTTCCTTTGGTCCCTTTATGGTGATCAGAGGAACTTTCTTAGTTTTCATTAACCCATTAATAATGCAACAACCCTTGCACTACTTTTCCTTTTAACTGATCTCTTCCGTTTAAAAAGTCCAATTCAATTAAGAAATTACATTGCACAATTTCACCTCCTAAAGCTTCTACTAATTCGCAGGTTGCTTTAGCGGTACCACCGGTAGCCAATACATCGTCATGAATTAACACTTTATCACCTTTTACAATACTATCCGCGTGAATTTCTAAAGTATCTGTTCCATATTCCAAACCATAGGTTTTACTAATTTTTTCTGAAGGAAGCTTCCCAGCTTTACGAACAGGAACAAAACCAGCATCCAATTTTGAAGCTAAAATAGGGCCAAGGAAAAAACCTCGACTCTCCATTCCTACTACTTTATCTATTGCCTGATCTCCAACTAATTTCATTAGCCCCTCCGCAGCTTTTGCAAATGCTTTTGGTTCTTTTAAAAGTGGGGTGATATCCTTGAATAAGATCCCAGGTTTTGGAAAATCTTTGATATCCCGTATGTATGCATTTAAATCCATGATTTTGGGTGCGGTTATTTTGTGGTAAATTTAAAAAGAAATATATTTGCAGCCCTATTTAGGGGAAATAAAGGCCTCGTGGCGCAACTGAATAGCGCATCTGATTACGGCTCAGAAGGTTACAGGTTTGAATCCTGTCGAGGTCACTTAGATTTATCAATTTAATTCAAAAAGTCTGTAAATCAATGATTTACGGACTTTTTCATTTTAACAAATATCGTGAAGTTCAGAGGTTTTGAGTCTTACCAATAGTTGAATCTATAAAATCACTAGTTTTTAAACCATCGTGCTGTGGCATGCTTACAGATAGCATTTTGTATCCAATAATAATTGAATCTCATAGTTGCTTCCTTATGATGTTAAGCCATTCATACATTAGAGAATAAAAATACGATAATGGTCAGCAAAGCTGAAATAAGAAGAGTTGTTGAGCTAAAGAGGCGATTCAGCCAGTTGTGTGCTAGTTTACGCAAAAGATTCGTAGGGTGGTCGCCATAATAATTGTATTGGTAATTTTCAATCATTAGATGTCTATACAGCTCTCTAATGATGCCCACTGTCAAGTGAATAAATAACAACATCGTAATCATGGATCCTGCATTCAAACCCCCAGGTATTCTAATCATTTGTTTTTATTGGCATCACCTACTCCAATAAAAGGAATTGCACCTGCACCGGTTACCTCTGGTAGAATTCCGTTCCATTTTTCTATGGCCTTAAGGTTTGCTTCTATCTTTCTTAGCTCAATAAGGTCCGGTGAAATATTCATTTTTTGTAATCGTAACGCCTCGGCTTCGGCTGTTGCCGCAGCAATGGTTTGTTCAGCTTCGACCTTTATCCTATCCAAGTCTCTTTTTGCCTTCAACGCATTTTGTTCAGCCGTTTGCTTAGCTTCAATGGCATCTGTAAAGGTTTGGGAAAAACTAAATGAGATAATCGAAAAAGCATCAACCGATATGTTGGACGCGAGCAATCTTGAAGTGAGTGCTTGTTGCATTTCGGTACTGACAGCCGGCCTCTTAGTGATCAATTCCTCGGCTGTATATCTAGCGGACACTGCTTTCATTACTTCCTGAATGGCGGGGTCAATGATACGTTCTTTAAATTCCATGCCAATGGTTTGATAAACCAAGTTTGCCTTATCGGGTATGATGTGATAATTGAGGGCCACGGATAAATCCACATCCTGTAAATCAGATGAGGAAGAAGCTGCATCTGTCATAGCCTTTTGAATTTTTACGTCCATTAGAATGACGGTTTGTACAATAGGTATTTTGAAATGGATTCCCTCATTCAAGACGTTCTCCTGCACAGCACCAAAATTCTGGACAACTCCTCGCTCACCTGCGCCAATCTGAACCCATGGTTTAAATGCAAACAGTAATATTATCAATGAACCAATAACTAACAATTTTCTCCATTGACCTTTTCTCAGTATGTTCTTTATTTCGCCCATAGGGTCATTATCCATAGTAATCAAGTTTAATTATAAAGATAGGATTTCACGTATCCAAGCATGTTGTACTAATCCAGGACAATCTTACATAAATCACACATGCAGAATTTGAGATAGGATGCTATTGGCTCAACTCTTGCCAATTAAAAATTTGTAGTCTTAAAAAAGAGGTGATTTTGGCACAAAAGAAAACATTAGACTATTCGCCCCTAGCGGAAGATTTTTTTAAACCAAAAGGGCATTTTAAGCTTCAGCAAGGCGTTCTAGGGGTGTTTGACAACTATATGGCCTTTTGCGCTTTAGAGAGGTCTTGTCAGCAGTCCGGAAGTGTCAAGAATTTAAGTTAAAAATAGCTCTTACTGGCTATTTTATATGTCTTAGTATCTTGTTAAACTTACCCCAATCATGTTATATTAGACTATCTTTACATCTTATAGAATGTGTAGATAAGGGTGTGTATTACGCCTATCACAAGCAAGTAAATAGAGGAGGAATTATGAAGCAGATAAAGAAAGGATTTCAGGACAGCAATAGTGGTATTGACAGGCCATTGTCGCGTCACGAAAGCTGGAAAAATAACCGTAGGCATACTGCCTTAAAATTAATACGGTTTTCTTAGGGAATAGGAATGTTAAAGAGGGCGAAAGCCCTCTTTTTTATTGAATATCTTTTTTGTCCAACATATCCATTTTTAGTATGCTCTGCACAATTAGGTAATGGGCCCGTAAATGGCAAATTCCTTTTCTTTTTCAATGGCCCAAATGGTGTTGCCATAATCAAAATGCCAATACTCCTTTAGGTCACATACAAAATCTTCATCTTCAAATAAATTGATGAGCAGGGCTCTATTTTTCTTCGCCTCGGGACTAATATCCGGATAGTAGGGATAGCACTTTTTTGAAAGGTCAATCTCTAATCCGTTGTTGGTGCCAAAATTCATTACACAATCTTCAATCTTATCATATATCAAAGCGTCTACTGCTCCACCTGTCACATGCATCGACTTTGTAGGGGGTGCGATGAAATAACTAATGATCTGTATAATATCGCCATCCGATTTTTCTGGATGTTTTTTTTTAAAGAAAGCAAATGTGGTATCCCAAAGAAGTTGCTGATGTTCAAAAGACCTCCAAGTGGAGCGAATGATCAGAATTTTATCTTGCTGGTCCAATATTTTGCTGATTCGGCCTATTTTTTCGATAATAGCTTCCCGGACCAAGTATTGATAATCTTCCAAAATTGATGGTTCAAAAATCAAATTAAAATTCGTATCCATCAAACTCACCAGTTGTGAATGATTTTCTCGAATCCAAATCGAGGGGACTAAAAGTTTATACTGAAGGTCTTTTCTCTCGACCGCGTCACAGTATGCTTGCACATTCATATAGGTTGATCGTGTTTTTTGAAATGTTTGGGGTGCTAAATGCCCTTAATAGCGCACAATAATTGAGGTCGAAGGCTACAGTATCGCCCACTTTTAAACTTGTTTCGGTATTATCTATCAACATATGATCACTACTAGCCCCCAACACAATTATTTTTTGTTTTGGAGTAATTCCTGAAACCATGACATCTTGCATTCCAATCGCGAGAACCGCCCTATCCATCAAGCCTTTATCCTCAAACTTTGGAGTATCGCCATTCGCATTTTGACATACTTCCCCATAAGGTTGTGATGGTTTTCGTTTTGCTTCGATAACCTCGGCCAGTAAAGTAAAGATATCGGTAAAAAGTCTGGGTATCGGTTTTCTACAAAGAGCTTCCCTACCTAAAAAAATAGATTCGCCCAATCGTAAGCTATTTATTCTGCCCACATCTTTTGAAGAGGTAAACCAGTTGTAATTTGCAGAGTTTCCGCCGGAGATCATTGCCAAGGTAATTTTAAATTTTTCTTCCAAACGCATAGCTATTGAAGACAATAGGTTCATTTTATTTGCATCAGGGCTTATTCCGCCAAAGCATGCAAGATTCGTTCCTATACCTACCAAGGCCAGGCCTTCCAATTTTAGCACCTCTTTTACAATGGCATTCATTTCCGAAGGCATAATCCCTTCCCGTAAGTCTCCAAGCTCCACCATAAGAACAACCTTATGTATGATATGGTTTCTTGAGGCATATTCCGAGAGTTTCTTTAGAACTTCCAATTCAGAATTTAGACTTATGTGGGTATGGATAATTACCTCTTCCACTTGACTGAGCGCAGGAGTTCTGAGTAACAGGTATTGTGCCCGTATACCCGCTTTTCGCATTTTTATAATATTCGAAATTCTAGAGTCCGCAAGAATTTCAATACCATTTTTGACTAAGATGTCGGCAATTATTGGATTCCCTCCGATCACTTTGGTGACCCCTATTACATTAATTCCCTTAGCACCATACAGTGTTTTCAACTGTTGCACGTTGTGGGCGATTTTTTCCAAATCTATATCTATCCTAGGTAGTTTCAAACCAACACCGACTCTCTTTTTAACTCTGGAAATATCTTGATTAACTCCTTTACCAGTTTATCGCATCCGTGTATTAACACATCTGCAACGGGCAGATTATATTCAGATTCATACTGCCGTATAATTTGATTCACTTCAATCAGGGTCATATTTTCATGGTTAATAGCAATAGCGATAACCTTTGATTTTGAGAACACCTCTATCATTTCAATCTCGTCTACCAAGTCCAATAAAGGAATTTTAGGATAGTCACAATAACTTTTTCGCTTTGGGGGATGCTGAAGGATGATTGCATCTGGCATTGCTCCTCGTAGAATAGCACTTGAAGAAGTAAACGCAGGGTGGCTTAATGCTCCTTGCCCTTCAACAACGATGATGTCTGGCCCTTCCTCATCATAGGCATTTAAGATGGCATTTTCAACTTCACCGGTAGCAAACCCAGAAGTTAGGACATCTATGGCCACCCCATATTTGGAGCCTTGTAGCAAGCCTGTTTGACCAGTTGTCACAAAGACTGCTTTCAAACCTTCATTCCGTAGGGCTTCCACCAATACTAATGCCGTGGTTCTTTTACCCACTGCACAATCAGTTCCCATTACCGTGATTATCGGAACCTTTACCTCTTGAATACGTCCTGAAAAATTATGGAGGTTTTCACGTTTTGGTGGCTTTCTGACATCCAGTATGGTTACTCCATAATTACGGGCCATACGGGCAAATTGAGTATTCTCGTTGAAAAACTCAGGAAGACCGTTAACGATATTCATCCCACTTTTCATAGCAATAAAAATAACCTCCCTTTGTTCAGCGCTTAAAAAGGAAGCGAGTGGGGCGATACCATAAATAAAATATTCAGGGATAGCGTTTAATTCTTTTAAAGCCACGGCGATACTTTCAAAAATAGGAATGGCATTTTTTACTCCATCAAGATATTCTCCTGCATCCAGACCAGCCTTTGAACTATCAATGACTCCAACAATATCATAGGTCTCCGATTGCCGTGTAAGTCCATTGGCTACTTTACCGTCTATACAGCCAAATTCGTCTTCGCAATAAATCAAAGCCTTAGCTCTCATGAGTTTTATTATTTAGTTGTCCGAAGCAATAGAGCTACCTTCATAAGGTTTTAATTCCCTTTCAAATAGACCTGTTCATTAACGTTAGGTTCATTCTGGAGGGTACAATAATAGACAGCGAGCATACAATCGTACAACAAGTGCAATTGAAGGACTTACCTTAGTACATACTACATCTCCTATTTCAAACCGTTTTGCCATTGTGCCAATTCCCTATTATATATTCAAGCGCTACTGTTAGTCCTTTAGAGTAGTGCAAATCATCTTGAATTTATGATTTGCTTCAATTGAACTGGTAGAATGCCCGAGTATAAATATCGAGTCTCCCTTTTGCATAAAGGTGGAGTTATCGTTGACAACTACTTCCGCCTTACCCTCAATTATGTAAATAAAACGTGAAAAAGGGGATTTCTCAAAAGATAGTACTTTACCATAATCGAATACGAATGCTTGTATTACACAGTTGTTTTCGATTATTATGTTTTTTACCACTATCGTATTTGAAATATACTCTAGTGCATCTGCCAAGTTAAATTTCTTGGATTCTTCAAATTCACCATTTTCCACAGTTAAGTAATAAAGTTTATTATGTTTCGTTTTTATTCCTATTCCGCTCTGTTTTTGGCATTCCGTTTTGCCCTTTTGGCGGCTTTTTTCTCTTTAGGCGTACTAGAGGGTGTTGTTTTTCCTGATTTTTGTTTTCCTACTTTTTCTCTCGGCATAGTTTTTATTTTTTATTGATTTATGGAAGTGAAATGGCGACCACCAACAGTATTAAAAAAAGTACAAAATTGATAGCGATTTTCTCATGGAGTATCATTTATCATTGCCGCTTTCAATATAAAATAGCTTCTCATAAACTATGGTTACAGCAACACCAGCCCTTTTGCCTTTTTAGGAAAAAAGAGCAGTGTTTTTTAGTTCCTGCTCTTTTTTGGGCTTTTAAACAATCTAAAAGCACTTATCAATAAATAAGGTTAAATTCTCTTTCCCCCAGTATTGTTCAGGCTGTGTATTTGAAATTTCCCCCAGTCATTTTTTGATTCTGATTAAATTGGGTTTTAGGTTTTTTTCTAATTCCCTCCACCTTGCAGAATCTTGGCTTGTATTATCGAATACAGGCCTAAAGACATCTCTTAATTTTTTAAGAATACCGTTAACCAAATTGTTCTTTTCGAATATGTCCATACATGTTGTGTATTTAGTCCTGCTCATTAAAATCATAACAGAAGGTAAAGATGCAACAGAACCAAGGGAATTTTGCTATACAAATACTTGTTAACCTTACATATATCACAGATTCTCCAAATTTTGCAGTCTTTTCTTCTTCATTTTTTTGAAGAAAGAAGGTGTGAGACCAGTGACTTTTTTGAATTGATTTGACAAATGCGATGGGCTGCTATAGTGAAGTTTATGCGCTATCTCGGTTAAGTTGAACTCATCGTATAGTAACAATTCCTTTACCTTTTCAATTTTATGTTTGATGATATAATGCTGTATGGTGATTCCTTTTACTTCTGAAAAAGTATTCGACAGATAGGTGTAGTCGTATCCTAATTTTTCGCTCAAATAACCAGAATAATTCATTTTTGGAATTTCATCATTGTAATGAACCATTTCAACTATTACATTTTTTATTCTTTCGATTAATATACTCTTCTTATCATCCAACAATTCTAATCCGGACTTTAGCAGATTATTCTTGAGTTGAATTCGCTTTTCATGAGTAATTTCTCCTGCAGTTTCAACCATACCTAGATTTAATATGACATGGTCCAGTCCCAGCTTTTTCAATTCTTCCTTTACCAACATTTTACAGCGAAGACTGACCATGTATTTTATGTATAATCTCATATCCTTAGTTTAAAGGTAAAGGTGGTCACCTAGCTGGTGCTTAACCATGAATGGACTTTTACATTTTAAATCCTGGACAGTTAAAAACCGGTTTTCTGCCTGATTAATAGGATTCTAATGCCCTTGAAAAAGTGAAAGTAATTGCTTCTTAAAGGTAGTCAATTAATAGTGTTTTGATGTATTAACACAAAATCATTTTTTAACTTTTGAATCCAACCTAAAAAGATATTGGATGATTAAAAATGAGACCTGTTCTTATTGTTAAAGCAACTATTCAAAAACAGAACCTATTCCAAATATTCCTTCAGGAAATTGCACTTCGATGATTCCCTAAGATGCATCAATGCCCTCGTTTTTATCTGTCTTATCCGTTCCTTCGTAATACCTAGTTGGTAGGCAATTTGATCCATTCCTATTGCGTTATTGGTTCCGATGCCGTAATACTTCTTGATAACGTAGGTCTCACGTTCTGAAAGGGCATCGAGCAACCCCTCCAATTCTGTCTTTAATGAATTTTCAATAAGACCCTTTTCAGGGTTATCTAAATTGTCTGAACTTAGAACTTCATACAGCGTAAAGTTGTCCCCTTCCGTATTTAATGTTTCATCCATTGACATGGGCCACATAGAATGCTGCATACAGAGTTGAACCTCAGCAAGGGAAACGTCAATCAATTCTGAGATTTCCTCGGCTTGTGGGAGTCGTTGGTGGGTTTGTTCGAAATTGGAGGAAGCTTTGGTTATCTTGTTGATCACGCTTATTTTGTTCAAAGGCAATCTCACCATTCTTGTGGTTTCTGTCAACGCCTGAAGTATCCCTTGGCGTATCCACCAAACTGCATAGGAAATGAATTTAAACCCACGGGTCTCATCGAATCGGGTTGCGGCCCTAACCAAGCCGAGATTTCCTTCGTTTATCAAATCGAGTAATTTCAAGCCCCGACCTTGATATTGTTTGGCCACTGATATAACAAATCTTAAATTGGAATTGACCAATTTTTCAAAGGCCAGATTGTCTCCATTACTTATAAGAATTGCCAATTCGACCTCTTCGTCTTCGGTAATCATAGGGATACGGCTTACATCAACCAGATATCTTTTAAGTGATTCACCATCCCTATTGGTAACTTGTTTTGCAATTGAAAGTGGTCTCATAGTATTTGGTATTTAATCATAATGCGCTTCGGACATAAAATAGATTTCCGGTGTCTTTAGGGTCGTTCCTTTGTCCAATTTCAATTTTGCCTATTGATTTGGCCAAGGGGGCAATGCAAAAGCAGTAACAACGAAAGTCTTTACGGTATTTGGTAGATGAATGTTGAAACTTTCAAAAAATGACTCAGATTGGACCCCTAGTGATAATTGGAAAATGGCAATAGCGAGGACTCTCTTTTTATTTCAAGACTGACTCAATTTTGGTTGGTAGTCTGTAAAGTTTGGTAAAGAAACGGATATTAATCTAATATAATGGTCTAATTCCATTTATAATATTTCGGTCAAAACCACTAAATCAGAAAACCTGAAATCTTATATGCTAAGGGGATTGTAAATCGAACGTTTTTTGGCACTGCATTTATAAATAAACCTACTTCTCATTAATTGAACTTAACTTATTTCATCTGACGTTTAACTTGGCTATTTAAAATGTAAATAACACTTTGTAACCTTCACTAAAATAATAAGGCTATCAAAGTATTTTTTAATTACTTTTAGGGTCAATTGTGTTCTTTAAATATTAAACAATAGTCGAGTGAGTGATTAGGTGAGTATTTATGAAGACACAATTATAACTTTTTGAATATCAACGCAATAAATCATAAGTTGTAACCCTGTCGAGGTCACTGAAAGCAGAAAGTCCACTCCTTAAGAGAGTGGACTTTTTTTTGTTTAAAAGAATTGTAAAAGTGACTTCCCCATTGAAAATGGATTGAAATGAAAAATCATGTGGACCATTTTATTCTTACACTAGCTTACCGTACTATTCCTGGATACTATGAGCTCAATATTGAATCAGTTTTTCAAAACCCTATCAATTAAGTACTGCTGGCAGGCCAAAGCTTTTGCATCATAGTACCTTCGGTTCGTGTTTTATCATCTTTAGACAACAGACTTCCTTTCCTAAATTTACAATTGAAAAATTCTTCTCGGATGGTATTGATTACTTCCTTGCTAATGGTGATATATTTCAAAATACACTTGAAAAGTTCGTTTTCCACTCTAAGATCACAACTTAAACTAGCAATGGCTATGTACTTTTAAATATATGTTTTCGCTTTATAAATAGGACAATTCCCATTACAGTATATACGACACTTTTGAACCCATACCACCATGTAAATTGGTAATACGCTCCAGATGGTATGCTACCAGCATCAAAATGGATAATAGTGTTTAAAAAAATCCTTATCAAACCATAACACAGAACCAACATACTCCAAAATTTTACGGTTCTCTGAAAATTGAATGGTAACTTAAAATAGCCACGAATGAAAGGGCTAAGAAGTATCATCGCTATCAATAAAGGATATAGTATTCCTATGAGCAAATATTCCAAACCCTTAATTAAAATGAGAATAAAACTCCATATCAATAGCAACTCTTAGGTATTAAATGATTTTATTTTGTGTAGTACTTTCATTGTACGAGTTTTTTAAATACATGAAATATAAATGCCGTTGAAGACGCTAAAAATTCGAAATTTACAGTGGTATAGGCATCCTTGTGGGTATGGTAATAGGGCGTTGTATCTCCCTTCACATATTCTTCTGAAATACCCACCGTCTTAAAGCCTCTATCTATAAAAGATTTATGGTCCGATGAGCTTGCTTTACTTGTATATATGGGAATTTCATACTTCTCAGCTTCTGTTCTATAGAGGGTTTCTAGATACGATGTTGGCAATTCTAATTCAAAACCACGATTATCATCATCATCCCAACCCATCATATCAATGGTATGTACGGAATGCACTTTTTTCCGACTTGCTTTCAGTATTTTTGCATACGCCTTGCTTCCAAGTTCATTCTCTTCCTCCTGGTCAAAAAACACTACGATAAAATTCTTCTTCCGAGTTTTAAGTGTTACTAGTTTTGAAGCAAGGGTTAAACTTAAGGTAACGCCTGTGGCATTGTCAATAGCGCCTGGACTACCGCGCTCAGAATCATAATGAGCACCGAAAATCACATATTCATCGCTGGGTATTAATGCTGGCAACATTGCAACTAAATTGATGCCCTCTGATGGGCTTAAAATTAAATCGAGCAGAGGATTTCCATTGGTGGTTTTATAGGCTTGATTTTCAAGTTGCCACCCTATTTTTATAAGTTGCTGAGATAAGAAATCAGCGCTTAGTTTGCGTTCATTCGGCGAAGCTCTTTGTTTTAAATAAATAGCATTTTTGATGGGTTTTTGCCCTGTTAACCTTGCTAAAATTTCTTTCTGAAAAGGGATTATCTCAGACATAAGCAAGGTATCCCTTTGAGCTTGCATTTCAGCAAAAAATAAAAGGGAAAGTACTACCGGTATTCTTTTGAACATGGTTTTCAAATTATTTTTTTGTTGTTGTTTTCCACCTTACCCATTTTCGCAATGTAGCAATAGCGATGTCTTTTCCATTAGAACCATTCGTTAGCATTATAATGCCACTTTTGTCTTCAAAATCTAACATAAAACCAGCTTCCCACCCTGTATTTGAACCTGCATGCCCTTTAACCGTTATGGGGCCTAAAAAAAGCATCTGATAACCCAGTCCCTGAGCTTGTCTTTTTGATTTGGTAATTGGAACGATAGCAGTCATTTTCGCTATTGTATTTTTTGATAAGACAGAATTTTCACTAAATGTAGCGTTTGCAAAGCGTATCATATCATCCAAGGTAGTGTGCAATCCTGCGGCCGCTTTCGCGGTAAACTTTTCTAGATAAACCGCATTCCCATTTCCATCATAGGGTGTGGCAGAATGTTGTATTATTTTCTGGTCTATCGTAAAACTCGTATGTTCCATTTTTAAAGGCTTAAAAACTTCTTTTTTCATATATACTTCAAAAGATCTTCCGCTTACCTCTTCAATAAGCAATTGTAATACAGTATAACCTCCTCCGGAATATTGAAATTTGATTTGTGGTTCTGCTATTATTTCAACCTTTTTATTTGCTCTAATTGGACCATTTTCTCCATTTAGAGATGCCTCAAGACTTGGCAATTTCGTATTTGGAGGAAAACCGGGATAACCATGTACAGAAATACCTCCAGTATGACTTAACAAGCTTCTAATGGTAACTTTTTTACTGTCAAACTCTGACTCGGGAAACGTCCAACGACTTAAATAGTTTTCTACAGGAGCGTCTAAGCTTATTTTTTTGTTCTCAACAAGTTTCATAACTCCCCAGGCTGTAAATAATTTGGAAATAGATCCTATATTGAAACCTGTTTTTGGAGTAATTTTTATGTTGCGTTCAATATTAGAAAAGCCAATTCCTTTCTTATAAATAATGTTTCCATTATCGACAATAGCGATGGCCATACCTGGCACTTTTTTTTCCAATAATTGAGATTCTATGCTTTCATCCAAATTAGAGGTGAATTCATTTACAGAAGCATTTTCATTATTTTGCCCAAAGCTTATGAGGCTAAATGCAAGGCATAGATAAGAAATACAATTTTTCATAATTATTATGTTTTAAGAGATCAAACATATCATCGGTTGGTTTTAAAAAATAAATTTTTTGATAAAGTGCCTATGCTCCAATGTAAATGCTTTGAAAAATGAGATGAATAAAGGTTCATCAGCGAAACATTCAATTTTATCAATTATATAGTGTTGTTTATCAAATAAATTGTCTTAAAACCCTGAAAACAATACATTTGAAAGGTGATACCTCTTTTAAAAAAATACCGCCGAACCCTGATTCTTGGGCTTTTAATCCTCAATTCTTTATGGTGGATGTTAATTTACAAGGGAAAAGAGGAACGTTCGGGTTCCGAATTTGACGGAAATATATTTGGTATTTTTCAGCTACTTTTCTTTCTTACTATTGGCTACATTATATTTTCCTGGATTTTTAATTTATGGAAACAGTACCAACAATTAAAAAATGATAAAACCGAAGCTGAATTAGCATTGTTAAAAAGCAAAATAGACCCTCATTTTTTTTTCAATACCCTTAATAACTTATATGGCTTAGCCATTAAGAAATCTGACGAAGCGCCGCAAGTGATCTTAAAACTATCAGAAATAATGCGGTACACCATCTACGAAGGTGAAAATAAAATCGTTTTATTAAAGGATGAGATTAGCTATTTGGAACAGTATATAGAAATTCATAAAATACGTTATAAAAAAACCGTCAGTATTAATTTTACAAAGACAATTGATGACGAGGCCATTGCTGTAGCTCCCCTATTATTTATAATGTTGCTAGAAAATGCATTTAAGCATGGGGTAGAAAGCTTAACTAATAATGCATATATACAAATAGACTTAATAGTTAAAAATAAAGTCATAACCTTTCGTATTGAAAATAATTTCGAAGAAAAAGAGAATATTAAAACTGGTATAGGCATCGAAAACTTAAAGCGCAGGTTGCAGCTTACCTATCCCAAAAGACATCAATTATCAATAAACAAAAAAGCATCTATTTATAGTGCTAAATTAATTATTAAGCCAAAATGATACGATACGTAATTATTGATGATGAGCCCATTGCCCATGGCATCATTGAAGGTTTTGCAGATACGCTGCAGCATCTTGAAAAAGTTGGGAATTGTTATGATGCCTTTGAAGCTATTCAACTTTTGCAAGTAAAACAGGTTGATGTGCTGTTTCTAGATATCAATATGCCAAAACTCTCAGGTTTTGATTTTTTAAAAACCTTATCAAAGCCACCAAAGGTAATTATAACCTCGGCTTACAAAGAATTTGCCATCGATGGATACGAATTCGACGTTGTTGATTATTTATTAAAGCCTTTTAGTTTTGAGCGTTTTGTAAGAGCAGTAAACAAAATATCCCTTGCCGAGCCCACATTGAAACATCCTTCGCAAGAAACATCAGGGCACATATACCTAAAAGCAGATAAAAAACAGCACCGCATTGCGATGGATGATATTTTATACATTGAGGCATCGGGAAATTATTGCAAAGTAGTTCTCGAGGAGGAAATTATCGTAACCCTTCAGAAAGTATCTGACTTTGAAACGATCCTTCCCTCCAATTTTATTAGAACTCATAAATCGTTTATCATTTCAAAAAATAAAATCAAAGCTATTGAGGGAAATACTATTCATTTAAAGCATCATAAGATCCCCATTGGACTAACATATAAGAGTATTATAAGACATCTTTATTCCACATAGACAGATACCACAAGCAATAGTTTTGATGTTGGAACCCAATCATAAGCGGATTTCATATATTAAATCCCTTCTTCAGAAAACAAGGGTATTAAAACCCTAAAAGATGCTTTGATTTTAGTTGAGAAAATGTGTTTACCGATAAATTCTATTTGCGAAGGCTTGTTACTTTGCAGGCCCTATGTAGTTCTATGAAAATCGATACTAGAGTTCTAACAAACATTATTCTTTCTTTAAGGTATATTTTTCACCATCTAGCCTTAGAATTTACTTTATAATAAGCAAGTCAGATCTCCCACCCTTAATTTTTCCTTTTTAAAGGCAAATTTTCAGCTTCCACAAGCTTTTGTATATACCTATTGATTTTCTAGAGTTTCTTTGGATTAAAATGGTAACTAAAATCGATATGAAAAAAAGTACTCTCCATAAAATGCTCTACCTCATTTTTCCTTTTACCTGTTTCGTATTGTCACTGCTTGTATTTCTCACATTTTTAAGCTTGCGTTTAGAACTCTTTTAATTTCTCCACTATACTTATGAAATCAATCTACTCGCGCAACACTCATTCGAGGTATTACAATGCCTTTTTTTAGCACTACAGATTCGGAAGTTATTGCCCAAACAGTTGTAGTAACTCGCATTAACTTATCTTCTTGGTTTTTAAAATAAATATCTACTTTATTCTTCAAAAGATTCCCTAATTGGGAAGCTCTATTTAGAGCATAAGCCCGAAGGCTTTTTTGGATCTTATTAGTTAACACATCTTCCTTAGAAAATGTAATCATAGGGATTTCTTCTTTTGAAATTAGACAAGAAAGGTCATTCGTATTCATTATCATAGCTCAATTTTAGTATTTAGTAGTGGATAGCACAAGAACCCTAACAAAAGGATAGTAACAATTAACTTTTTTAACATTCCCCCTCTATTTGAATAGAAAACCGTAATGGGTATATCCATTTCATTAATCCATTCAAATAATGAGCTTTTCTTCAAAAAATAATTCTAGTATCTTAGCCTTTAAAATAAAGTAGCTATGAAATTACGTAAACTCTTACCATGCTTTTTGGCACTCGCCTTCTTAATAGTATCATGTTCCTCATCAAGTGATGACGATGAAGATATTCAATTAAGTCAGGAACAGTTAGATGCTATCACCGGTACTTGGATTTTAAGTTCATATGAAGTAAGTCCGGCGCAGGATGTTAATAATGATGGGACAGCTTCAGAGAACTTAGTATTAGAACTCCCATGTTTAACGGGAACCATTATTTTGAGGGAAGATTTTACATGGAGTATTACCTCTGTATCTCCTAATGTAACAGAAATCACAGGTGGTAATTTTGGAATATCTTGTGACCCTGCATCTGCTGCAGCTGGTGACTGGTTATTCTTAAATAACGAAGTTGTACTTTCTGTAACTGGTAATGCAGATGTTTATGAATTGAGCGGAGATCAACTTACGCTTAACGGAGGAATGGATTTACCAGGATTTCGGAGGATAGTGTATCAAAAACAATAATTCTTTATTTAGTATAAAGAAAAAGGGGCCGTTAAACGGCCCCTACTAACTTAATTCAAAATAAGTACTAAACGAAATTAGTATAAGAATCTTAATGCAGTTCTATCATTCGCATTGAACTCTCCATTAACTCCACTGTTAAAACAAGCTAACATAATTGAGTTAGGATCAAAACCAGTTGGTGTTCCTGGAATATGAACAGCTCCAACACCAGCAGAACCTTCATTTACATTCTGACCACAGCTCTGACGGCTAAAGTAATCTGTATGACGGAAACCTACTGCGTGTCCCATCTCGTGTGTAATTACGTGCTCATTTACATTGTTAGAGCTTCCTGATAAACCGTAAATCTGAATAAACTTATGAGGATTACCACTTACAGGGAAACCAGCAGATCCACCAGAAGATCCTGGATTGTTTACAGAGTTGTCATAAATTACCATATCCGCGTTCGTGCTAGTAGCAAATTGTAGAGTAAATCTGATACCTAAATTTAAACGGTTATAGTTATTAATTGCCCATTGCAAACCAGTTCTTCCACGCGTAGAAAGCGCAAACTGACCTCCAGTGTATCCAATAACACTAATAGTACGAGGCTGACTCACCAAGTTATTAGTTCTGTATTGCTCACTTTGGATACCACCTTGATCTGCATAAATACTCATGTCCATAATTCTGTCTGGATCCAATTCAATGTCACCTCCAGCCATAATAACACGATCAGTGGTACCATCAGGGCGTACAATTGAACGTAATTCTGCACCTTCGCTGTTGAATGCCAAAGCCTCAATTTGATTGATCACTTCTTGACTCAACGCATCCGTTGTAAGAACGTCCGCTTCTGCTTCTTCAGTTTCGCAAGAAACAAACGCAAAAATTGCGGATACTGCAAAGATTTTCATAAAATTTTGAAATTTTCTCATTTTTTAATAGTGTTTAGGTTAATAAATTATAATATCGAAACTTTGTGCACCAAGTTTCTTCATCGTTAAAGTATTACCTTTTATCGATAATTAACAACTTTTTAAGAAAATTTCGATGAAATGCACACAATTTTAAGTTTTATAACAGCATTTACGAAATCGTTATAATCTTAACATCGAGTATGTTTTTTCCTACAACTTTAACATTAGTGGTCTTCATCGAAAAAATGCCAAAAAATGGTTTTATTTTTTTTAAATGTGATACTTTTAAGTCGGTAACAGTATTCATGAAATTCTATTTTTTATCTTATTTCCTATTATTTGCTTCTGTAGTTTTTGGTCAAGATCAAATTGCAGCTCAGTGGCTTGCCTATACTTCCTCTGAAAAAAGTACTACCCAGACCATTTCTAAACAAGAAATACAAACCTCTAATTTACTTGTTCGTTTTATAGAACCTATTGCCAAAGCCTCACTCCAAAAGGAGCATATTCATATTCTAAGAGTTTTAGATACACACCATGCTATTATACGCCTAGATAAGAATGCAGAAGGTTTAGTAAAGAAAACCTATGAAATTTTTCCTGCCAATGATCTTTGGAAGCTTTCTGACCTTGCTTTTTCTTCTAATGACACAGAAAGACTCCTTTTTACATTGCGATCTGCAGAAGTAGACAAAACTTTGACGGCACTTGAAAATACGAATTCAATTAAGGTCATAGCTAGGTATCATAACACTATCTATTTTGAAACTACACTCACAACTATAAAAAAAGAAATATTAGCACTTCCTGAAGTAAACTATATAGGTATAGAATCTATGACTCCACACTTGGAAAGTACCGTCCGAGATTTAAACCCTGCTATTAATAACATTAATAAGGTATACAAGGCCTTTTCTAGCTTGGAAGCATCAGAACTTACTATATCTCTGAAAGACAATAGATTTATAACAACCGACATTGATCTTACGAATAAACTAGTTACTTCTCCGTTAATAGCTACTACGGTAGATATGCATGCCACTGATATGTCTACAATTATTGCAGGACGGGGTAATTCTTCTATAAAAGGCAAAGGAGTACTCCCAGAAGCTAAAATTCAACTATCTGATTTTTTAAGTCTTACACCCGACGGAGCTACTTTTTTATCTGATCAACAGATTTATATCCAAAACCATTCGTACGGAACAGATATAGAAAATTTTTACGGATCGCTTGCAGCAGCCTATGATGATCAAGTATTTCAAAATCCAAATGAGTTGCATGTTTTTTCCTCGGGAAATAATGGGGAAACCATTCCTACTAATGGAATCTATAAAGATATTGGCAGCTATGGAAACCT
The DNA here is from genome assembly GCA_947500575.1 of uncultured Flavobacteriaceae bacterium. GTDB lineage: Bacteria > Bacteroidota > Bacteroidia > Flavobacteriales > Flavobacteriaceae > CANMSI01. Next base: position 492,626 of record CANMSI010000001.1, read on the forward strand.
AACAGGAAATTTCAAAATGGCAAAGAATATTCTTACCGTGGGTGCTATGAATGAAGAAAAGGGGGTCATGAATTTTTCTTCCAAAGGACCTGCTTATGACGGCAGAATAAAGCCAGAGCTTGTTGCCTACAGTATCATTGGAACTTCTAACGCCACTGCGCTTACCTCGGGCGTAGCAGGCCTTTTAGAGCAGTTGCATCTAGATTTATATACTAGCGTTCCAACAGCTGCCATTTTAAAAGCTGTTCTTATTAATGGCGCAGATGACATCCACATTAAAGGACCAGACTATGCATCGGGTTACGGGGCTGTTAATGCTTTTAAAGCTGCAAAGATTCTAGAAGAACTTCACTTTATCGAAGACGTTGTAGGATTTAATGAAACGAAAACCTTTGATATTGTAATTCCGGAGAATGCAAAAAATTTTAAGGCTACTTTGGTATGGACAGATATGCCAGCTCCAGAAAATAGTAATAGTGCTCTGATAAATGATCTGGATTTTGAAATAATTTCTTCCTCAACCACCTTTCTTCCATGGGTGCTTGAAACCACTCCAAATGTTACCGCCTTAGAGGCACCCGCGCAAAAGGGAGAAGATCATATAAATAATATAGAACAAATAAGCATTGATGCACCGCCTGAAGGCATTCTCCAACTACAAGTTACAGGATTTGATGTTGTAAGTCCAACGCAAGACTTTGCAATTGCCTATAGTTGGGAAACTACCAATAGTTTTGAATGGAACTATCCACTTGCAAATGATAATTTCCCTTATGATGGGGAAACAGCAAGCTATTTTAGATGGGAGAGTAATTTTGATGTCGGAGAAGGAGTTCTTTCTATTAGCTATGATAATGGCAGTAGTTGGGAAAACATCAATAGTGAAGCACTTTTAGAAGATGGGTATTTTTTGTGGACGGCTCCTGAAAACCTGAATACCGAGGCTCTAGTAAAAATGACCATTGGAACAGATGAGTATATTTCCCAGCCCTTTATTATTTCTAGTGCTCTTAGTGTTACTGTAGGATTAGATTGTAATGATACGGTGCAACTGGGATGGAATTCCAAAGAGAATGTGAGCGCATACAATATTTATAATTTAGGAGAAAATGGTATGGAACTATCTGCGACTACCGCAGATACAACCTTCGTATTTGATAAAAATAGCATCAATTCTAATTATTTTGCAGTGGCACCAATTTTAACAGATGGAAATATGGGAGTCCGCAGTCCTACCATAGATTATGAAGTTTTTGATGCTGGCTGTTATCAAAGTGATCTAATAGCACAATTATCTGCTGATAAAAAAGCGGGGGAACTTCTCATTACTTTGTTCAGTATTTTTGAAGTAGCATCCATAAAAATAGAGCGAAAAGCGGGAGATACATATCAAACGATTGCCGAGATTTCTGACCCACAATCTCTGAATATCACCTATCGAGATCAGAATCCGTCACAAGGCCTAAATACCTATAGAATACAGATGGTATTAGAAGATGGAACCGAATTTGCTTCCGAAGATGCAGAGTTCTTTTTCCTAACCACGGTTCCTTTTGCCACCTTCCCCAACCCCGTTGAAGATGGGATTACGGTGTTCACTAGCGACTTTAGTGACCAGGAGGTTTGGCTAGAAGTATTTAGTTTGGATGGAAGGCTTATTATGAAAAAGCCCATTCCTACCGATCAAGAATTTGTATTCTTAGATTTTTTGAGACAAGGGATCTACGCCATATCCATTTATGCGAACAGCGGGGAAAGACTGGAAAAACTTATTTATAAACTGTAGTAGTTTTCACTATTAATTTTAAAATTTCAACTTTTCATTTTTATCCCAGAGCCCCCAATAAGCACCAACATCTCCTTCCGCTCCTACCTTCCATGATTCATCAAATGAAGAAAAATAAAAAACTTCTACATCCTCTTTAGCAGCCCATACTTGCGTATTAATAAAATACTTCATAGCATTTTCTGCATTTGAAACCGCCCCTTTTAAGCTACTTCCCTGACTAGGCCAACCTGTTTCTGTAATAATAACTTTTTTGCCCTTTGCTGCAGCTGTAGCTTGACCCAACATCTGTTGCATATGATTTAAAGAATACTCCATGGGACACCCTTCCCAATAAGGATAACAGTTGGAGAGAATTACATCACAGATATCTACTATTTCAGGATGTTGTGTAAATTCATAGTAGGCATCCACATAACCAACCTCTATATTTGGCAAAGCCTCTTTTACACGGCTAATATAACCCAGCAGTTGTTCTTTCGTTAAATCGTTTCTATAGAGTACCTCATTGCCTACCGCAGCGATATCAACATATCCCTCTTTAGCCAAAGAAACAAGTGCTTCTATCTCTGTTTCGTTCATTTCTAAATCGTCTCCCAACCACGCTCCTACCATTGTTTTAAGACCATTTTTTTTTGCAACACGAGGAATGTGCTCATTACCTTCAATACAGGAAAATGAACGTATCCATTTGGTGTAAGGTTTTATGATCTTAATTCTTCGCTGTACTTGTTCCTCCGTAATTACATCTCCTGGTTTTTGACCATCTTCGTACATACTAAAACAAAGTCCATGCATCCCATTTTGAAGGGTTTCTAGCCACAATTCCCTTAATTCATCTTCAGAGATTTTAGAAAAATCTACGCCAGCATCTACTTTATAATTATTCTTGGCCAGTGAAAAATGATGATCTTCTCTATATGACATATGTTAGTCTTTAGTATTATATTTAAACTCTTCATTTACATCCCAAAGGCCCCAAGAAGTTCCTGCCCATCCTTCTGAATGTATTTTCCACGATTCATCAAAGGAAGAAAAATAAAACAGATCTATATTTTTATTTTGAGCCCAAAGCTGCGTTTTTATATAGTATTTCTTTGCATTCTCTACAGAAGGTATAGCAGCTTCAACACTATCACCCTTACTAGGCCAACCCGTTTCTGTAATAATAACTTTTTTGCCTTGCGCAACTTCTTGCGTTCTTCGATGCATTTCTTGCAGATAAAAACCTGCAGTTTTTATATCGACACCTTCCCAAAAAGGATAGCAATTGACAAGAATTACATCACAAGCGTCTAGGAGCATTGGTCTATTTAAGAACTGATTATAGGTATCCACATAGCCAACTGGGATACCATTAGACTTATTCCTTACTTGTTGAATATATCCAATAATAGCTTCTTCGCTCAGTTCTCCTCGATATAGCACCTCATTACCTACCGCAGCAATATCAACATTACCTTCTCCCATTAAATTGATTAAGGACTCAACCTCTAATCCATTTTCATTAAGTTCATTACTAATCCATGCTCCAACCATGGTCTTAAAACCTAATTCCTTGGCAATCTGCGGTATTTTCTCATGACCGTTGGTACAAGAGAAAATTCGTATCCATTTTGTGTGACCTACCAGAACTTCTAAACGTTTTCTTATTTGCGCCTCTGTAATAAAATCTCCCGGTCCTTGTTGACTTGTAAAAGGACTGAAGCAAATACCCGGCATTCCCTGCTTAAACACTGTCAAAAATTCTTCTTGCACTGCCTCCTCAGTCAATACAGAAAGGTCGACTTTGGAAGTGAAAAAATGTGGGAATTTTTCTTTAAATTCTTGCTCCGAAAGACCATCTATGTTTACTTCTGAAAGTAATTTTGACTGTACAAAACCAGAACCTTTCAGGGCTTTTCTTTTTTCTAATTCTTCACGAATTATACCTGCACGCTCTTCGGTAACATCGTAATTACGCATTACAAACATGGCCACTACTGTTCCCATTATGGGAATTCCTGAAAAAGCTAAGCGCAACCCATCTACCGCGCCTTCGGGTTGAATAGCCGCTCCTGAATCAAAACCAACTACACTCATAATAACTCCGCTTAAACCACCGGCGATTGCAAAACCAAATTTCACCATCAACCAATAAATAGCACCAAACGTTCCTTCTCTCCTAAGACCTGTATTAAGCTCGTCTAAATCTATAACATCGGCGGTCATTGACATCATCAATAAAAAAAGACTTCCTATACCAAAGGAGAATAAAGGCAGTGCAAAAATGAACATATATGGTTTGCCTGGAATGAAGAGGAACCATAACATGATATACCCTACAATAGATATTGCTTGTGACACAATAAAGGCTTTCTTTTTTCCCATTTTTTTTGACATTCTAGTAACAATAGGAATCACAAAAAAGGTAGTTCCAAGGGCTCCTAAACAACCAAAAAGTGTGGGCCATATCCCTGCAGCACCGGCATCACCATCAAAAAGTTGGTACACAATAATGAAAAATGAGAAAGAGGCAATCGTCATAAACGCATTGTATACCAAGAAGGTAGCAATACATAATTGTCTAAACGGTTTCATCTTAAAAGCGCTGACAAAACCAGCTCCTATTTCTTTAAGGCTATTTCCTATGCTTTTTAAATTGAGTGGAGAATAGTCTTCATCTAGGGAAGACTTACTTTTAATGAATATACCTGGCGCAATAGCACAAAGTGCAAAAATAATCCCCACCCAAATGGCAAGTGATCGGGTAGCAATTTCAGCAGATTCAAACCACTCTGGATCATACATAACTACCCAAAACCAAGGAGCAATAACCCATGCCCATTGTCCAATCCATTGTGCAATGGCCATAATATTGGTGCGTTCATGAAAATCGTTACTCATTTCGTAACCCATTGCAACATAAGGAACACTAAAAATGGTAATCCCCAAGTAAAATACAAAGGACCAGATCATAAAGTAGGTAAAATTGTAATCTACTCCATCCCCCTTATAAAGTTGCCACATAGCAATAAATGCTAAGCCAGTAATAATACCTCCAATAACCACATAAGGTCTTCGTCTTCCCCACTTAGATTTGGTATTATCCGAGATATATCCCATAATAGGATCTAAAAACGAATCGAACAGTCTTGGAAAGAAATAAATAACTCCCCACATCCATCCTGGAAAACCTAAATCTTGAACTAGCACCACCATAAATATTCCCAAGGCCGCAGGAAACATTTGATTGGCAAGCATACCAATACCGAAAGCAACTTTTTGACCGAATGGAACCTTTGTGATAGTTGTAGACATAATGCGTTTTTTACTTAGTTAGTATGAAATGTTTTTCAGTTCGATATTACGATCGTTTGAATGGCATGAGCGCTTATCTGTATCTTGGCACTTTTCTCTTCTAAAGAAAAATGTAAGTTTTTATCGTATTCAGTCTCATTAAAAACCACTATTGCTATGGAACCATCGGGGTTTTTAGCGGCCGTTAACAGCAAAGTATCATCCGAGGTTTCTATGCCAATTCTAATAGCACCGGGTCTTATATATTTGCTAAAATGAGCCATTGTATAATAAATAGGTGTAAAATAAACCTCATCGTTTTGCGGATCTACAATAACAGGAGCTACACACCAATTTTTAAACCAATTGGGACCACCATGTTTATCCAAAACCATATTCCAGTCAATCCAACCATCTACCCAATTGTTTAAACAACCAATAATATCTCTAGCGTATCTATTAACCGGTGCATATTTAGGGTGTAAATGTTTATCCTTTTCAGGAGCCCAGTCCCAACCCCAATCGGTGGCTTCTTTTTTCCAATACCAGGTGTCATCTTTCCATTTTGGTATTTCTGCATCCACGCAGGCTTCTGTTTGTATTAAATGTTTATTAGGTGCTTTATGATGGGCATATTGCAAGGCCTCAGGAAAAACTTCATAAGTACTGGCATACCAATGTATTGCCGTACCGTCATAGTATTTGGAGGTAGCTTCATTTTCGTACATCGCATCTACCCATTCATTTAAATGCTCCCGATTTTGATCATAGCCTAATATCTTTACATCATGGCCATCGGCTTCCAGTTTAGGACCTAGATGCTTTTGAACAAAGCTGGTCATTTCCGCAGCAGTAAAATGCATGCTTTCCCAGTTACTATCATTTCCAAGCGGCTCGTTCTCAACAGTAAACCCCCAAATATCAATACCCTCAGCTTTATAAGCATCTATATACTTAGAAAAGAACAAGGCCCAAGTATCATTGTATTTGGGCAACAATTTCCCCCCTTTCCAATCCTTATTATCTTTCATCCACGGTGGGGCCGTCCATGGAGAGGATACTATTTTGAAACCATCTTTTGACACATCCATGGCCTCTTTAATCATGGGTATAAGATCATCTCGATCTTCATCAATAGAGAAGTGTTCTAAATTTAGGTCGCCTTCAATAGGTGCATAGGAATATTGGCTTAGTGAAAAATCACAGGAATTCATATGAGTTCTAGTCAAGGAATAATTAGCCCCATCTTCTCCAAAATAAGCCGCTAGAATCTTTGTTCTATTTTCTTTACCCAACTGATTTAGCAGATGTGCAGATGCCTCTGTAAAAGATCCTCCAAAACCTGTTATAGTTTGATATTTTTTATTTGGCATCAGCATTATTTCTACGGCAGTATTTGAGGAAGAAAACTCTTTTATTTCCTTTAATTTATTCCCGTTCGAAGCGGTTTCATATACCCTCAATTCCAATTCTTTTTCTTTCTTCATACAACTTCCTAGTACGAGTATTGTAAACAACAAGAATATCCCTCTGCCCTTTAGGCATGCAATAGCAGTCTTTTTATAGGACCATTCTTTTTTGGCTGCTTCCATTATTTTAATGCTTCACTGGAGGTGCTGACACATTGTTCATCAGTTCCTCTTTATTACCATTATATGTTTTTGTAATTGGTTTACCGTCTCTGGTTAAACCATCAAAAGTTCCATTATCTACCAAGTCCCAAATAGCAAACTTGGCCTGACTTTTTAAGTTGATTAATCCAAAATGATTTTCCGAGCCATCAGGGTTGGCAGCATCCTTCCATTGTTCATCGAATCCTTCAAAATAAAAACAAGAAATGTTTTCGGCATTGGTCCAATCGCGCATGTGTTTGTAATACAATGCTTCTTTGTATTCATCAGTTGCTCTAGACCCATTGGGTCCATAATGCCCATTCGAAGTTGTTGCCCAACCAGTTTCTCCTATATGAATAGGTTTGTTAATCCCTAAACTTTTCATATAATCATGAACACTTTTGTATTGAGCTTGAGCATATTCTTTTGCTCTGAGCATGGCTGCATCAATTTTTTCAAGATCTGATAGTGATTTCTCAGATGCTGGCACACCCCAGAAATCTGGATTGTAATGCGTATCATGCATCGGATAGGTGTGGACCGACAGAAAATCGACCGCAGCAATAAGTTTGTTTAAATCTTCTACATGATATTCCGTAGCACCTCCACCCCAAGAAGCAAAATTATCAGAACTAGTAATCCATAAATCTTTTGGAAGTTGATCTGATTTTTTTAATGCTTGCAAATGATTTACCCATTTTAGAATTACCCCGGGTTGTACAAAATAACTAGCAGCCCACTTTACCATAGCCTCATTCCCTACCGCTATTACTTTCACTATATCCGGGTACTCATTTGCCAAAGCCACCGTTGTAGCAATTTCAACAGCATTTCTTTCACTTTCTTGATTGTGATCTGGTTCCTGGTCTGTCCATGCATTTTTACAGTCTATCCAGGCACCTAACATTACATACATTTCAAAATTGGAATCTTCCTTTTTTAATTCACTAATGGCTTTGAGAAGATTACTAGCTTGAGGCAAATGCACTTTATAGGTACGTAGCATTTTAACCCCCATGGCGTTTAATATTTTCAAATCTTCTTTTAGTTCTTTCAGCGTTGGTTCCACATCATGATCTACCTGCCTGTAGCCACCATAAGACATGGCCAAATATTTTGGATTCCCTAAAATATCCTTAGCGTTTTTACTCGATTCTTGCTTCACTATAGTTGTTTTACTTTCTGATTTGGTATTGTCTTTACATGAAAAAATAAACATGACTACTGCTATGCAAATGATTTTGCCAATATGTTTTCTCATGATTTTCATATTTTTCTGTTTTACTTCTTTAATGAGACAATGATATGATCTATTTCTCCAGTTCTGTTAAATACCTTGGTGCTCAATTGCGCATCTAGGTATAATCTATTGAATTCAATAACAGATGCTTCATTAAATACTATTTTTAAACTATCCTCTTCAGCCAATCTATAAATGATAGGGGTTTGACAATAGGTAAAACCAAGTTCTCCCTTGTCCAATTGAATTTCAGCCCTTGTACTATGAACTGTAGTATAAGAAAACATAGCGGGTGCTTTTAGAAATTCTTCTTTTCTTAAAAGCGAAGGGTCAAACGTTAATTGCCCTTGGCTCACATATATTCCTAACTCTCCAAATCTGCATAAAATATCCTCTTTCACCTGACCCGTCATACCCGGTTGTTGTGCACCTTTACCAGCTGGTGTATGGGAATAAGGATCTGTAGGGAAAGCTCCATACAATTCTGGGGATTTATGCACACCTATCCCTTCATTAATTTCAAAATAATGCTCCATTAACCTACCGATGGTCTCCGGACTTTCTTCATCCGAAATTGCTCTTAAACATGTTTCTTGAACACTTAATAAAAATTTAGAAACCATATGCCAATAAATAGACCCTAAACCTTCATAACCAAAGAAAGTTCCAGACCTTCCTGTAAAGGCTTTATGATTAAATACAGCTTCAAAAGTATCTAACAAAAATGCTCTGTCTTTCTCTATCAAAGCTTCATATGGTTTGGGTAATTCTGATAATGCCTTTTTTAAACTGTTCGCATTATTGAAAAGGCCATTAAAACTATATTTTCCTGCTATGTCTACTGCTACAATTTGAGTATTACCATCTTTTAAAAGCTGTTGCATTAACGCTGATTTTTCAACGGCACTGGATGGTATATTATTCTTGTCTGTAAATCGCGAAAGCTCTTTATTGGGGTATAAAATATAGCTGTATTGATCATCTCGAAAGAGCTTGCTCTTTTTTAAAGCATCCAACAATTCCAACGAGGTTTTATTAGAAATATATCCTGAGCTTAACACAGCAACCTGACCCTCGAGCATTTCAGATAAATGAGAAATAGAAACCTCTGAAGTGTTCTCTAAAGTCATTAGATTATACGAATGAAAGAGCTTATCCTTTCTTTTATTGGCATCAATACTATGGTCTAAATGTTTTAAAGTCACCTGAATGAATTGTAAAACATCTTCTTTGCTTAATTTTCCTGTAGTATTGCTAAAACCATGGGTATAAATTTTAGTTCTAAAATTACTACCAGCATTTCCCAAACCATCCATTACAAGCTTTCGATCCACATCTGACACCTTGCCCGAAAGCATTCCTAAATTTTGTACTAATGTCATCCGAATTTCATTAAAGAAAATAATGAGTTCTCTTGAAATTCGATATTCCATATCCGAAGTATTCTCAATAATGCTTTCAAAAAAACTTAAAAACCTCCTCAAATAACAAAGGGTAACCATGGAAACACCATTACCAACCAAAGCATTATTTGCATCGTTCCACTCTGGCCGTTGGGTATTCATCCAAATACCAGCCTCAGGAATATAATTGGAAATTTTTGATAGTACAGTTACTAATAATTTCTCTAGGAGGTTTACTTGATAGACACATTCATTTGTGTCCCTCAGCAAAAATGCATCTGCCCCAATCTCTTCCCGTTCTTTTTTAATTTCAGCATCCAAAACAGCATCAAAGACAATCGTATCCTTTGGGTTTTCGAGAATCGAATTATAATTTTTTATTTTGTAGGGAACGTTCGCATACACGAAAATATTTTGACTAAAATAAGTGGTCAATCTGTGCGGATAATGATTCTCCATAAATTCTAGGAATTTTAGGAGGTAAATAATTTGATGATCACCCCAATAGCCAATATAGGACCATGGATCATCTGGCTCACTTACTTCCCAATCAAAACCGTCTTTGGTGACTCTGTAAGGGTTGTATCCGTCAAAAGTAGTGGCATTGAGAAATTTATGAATCATGCTTTCTATAAACGCGGGGTACGAATGCACCAAAGCTTCCCAATTTTGAAAAATATCGCGCCAATTGCCTTCATAATCCAATACTTTTTTACCATCATCTGTTTCGGTATTGATAGAAAACTTATTCCAAGGACGACTTGGATCTCCATGCCGTCTGCTGAATTTGAGTGGCATATACTCTAAAGCAAGTCTTTTGAAATGCGTATCGGTTGTCTCATCTGCTAATTCCCTTAAAAAAGAAAGATCGAATTCTTCAGGAATTTCAGATAAACGAGTCACGTTTTTTCCAAATATTTCGATACTCGCATTTTGAAGGTATTCAAGAAAATCTGATCGCTCAATTACGTAATTATTATCAAAAATACCCCCACGCATTATGTTAAACAGTGTGTTTGAGAAATGACGCGTATTTCTTAATTTATCCGCTGTTAATTGGATACCATCGGAAGCTGTATTAAGTTCTACCAGTCTCTTTGAACCCATTGCTATATCTTCTTGAACAAGCTGAAAGAGGTTCTTTTCCGTTTTAATCAAATGAGAAATGATACCTAAATCTACTTTCGTTTGATTTAGCTCTGCCACAGTGATCCAGTTCTTCTCAGTATTCGATACCAGATGTATATCTCCATGAATAAAATAAGCCCCTTTTTCTGCTTTGATATCTTCTTCTTGTTTAATTTCCTCCCCTTTTCTAAAGGCATCTAATTGTAATGAGGAAACCAAATATTTTGCTTTCTCAATTCCAGAAGACCATACCGTAGTTGCTTTTAGAGCTTCGCTTGGTTCTGCCTTATCTACTATAATTGCACTTAGGGCATAGATCCCTAAACCAGTTTCGGCTTCCAATTCATTTTTCTTGTAAGCATCTACCAAGTTACTACTTGCATTTTGTAAATTAGGATCCACACCAAAAGGCATAATATTTTGAATACCGTCTAAAACGCTAACAGATATATTGCTTTCACTAGTATTATGAAGGGTAGATCTTTTTACAAAACCATATGTATTGCTAGAATTCCAATGATATCGAAAGCTTAATCCCAAATCTTCATTGATTTCTTCGAAGACAATCTTATTCCCAAAACTATTTTTATACAGGTTTCTTTGGAGGCTGTATAGTCCCTTATACCTGTCTGAAAAAGGCTCCCATAGATAGGTTCTATCCTTTGCATGAACATGAAAAATAGTTTTGCTTCCTGTAATACCAGAAGATTCTGTGATTTTATCGTCTGTATAGTAGGGAAATAAGGCAGAGGAAGCATTTTTTCTTCCTGCAGATAATCCACCATTACTTGAAATAAACATCCAGTGATTGGAATCGCTTACAATGCTCATAAAAAAAGGTCGCATAGTATCATAGTTCGAAATCTTATAATAATTTTCGTTTTCGAACTGTATGAGCTTCCCTTTAACTTCCGTTTGAGCGCTACTTATTTTTGAATTACCGATATACATATCCTTACCAGACATTAGATAGTGTTGGTTTATTTATTAATTAAAAATTTAGAAATAAGGTTAGCAAAAAATCACTTTTATGCTAACCCATTTCATTGGAGGACTTTGGTTTGGTATTATTTATTCTTGCGTGATATCATCTATGTAATAAATAGACCCATCACCTGCTGTCATATTTACCTCATCCAAATCAGGTTGAATTACAAACTCTTCGTAAGCGAAGGAATTTGCACCTATCTGAGCAGTAAAATCAAAGGTTAAGGTTACCCATTCATTGGCGGTATTTAGTACTACATCTACATTAAATGCAGGATCAACAGGGGTACCACCATTACCATCGTTATCTCCTTGCAAACGCATACGTACAGTGATACCAGCTTTTGGAGACCAAATTTTTACTCTAAATATTTTTCCATTATCTGTTTCAATCAAAGGTGAGTTTGCTGCTCTAAGCGTCTTGTCAAAAAAGATTCCTGAAAACCAGGCAGAATTTACTGCCTTATTAAATTCTAACACCCTAGCAGAACTGTTGCCCGTCGTCTGTGGGTTTGCAATATTCTGTGCTGTGGCTCCATTCTCAAAGGCACCAAAATAGTTCTCGGTATCTTCAAAATCAAAAGGGAAAGAAGGTTCGGTACCTCCACCGCCATTATCGATTAAAACCAATGATACATTATCTATTACTACCGTACCAACTTCTGCTCCCATATCAAAAAGTACACGGCTATCTGCACCACCGAACCCAGTAGCGTTAAGATCTAGTGTAAATGTTTGGGTAGATGTTGTTAGGTTCACCGTTTGGTTGGTGTTTGTAAAAGGGGCTACGTTCAAACCTATACCTGCTATAATTGTTCGAGCACGATCCGAAGAAGCATCAAATGTTAATCTGTAATCTTCTCCAGAAGTGATATCTAATACTTGACTTAAGTTTACATCAAATGGATTTCCAGCAGTCATAACATCTACTAGGTTGAAGCTGTTTCCGCCTTCGGTTACCACATTCAATCCATTTCCAATCCAAGAATCGGTTCCATTCTCAAAATCACCATTGGTCAATAATCCATCATCAAAAGCACCGGCCATGGCTACTATTACCGTTCTGGTTACTTCTGCTGCGGCATTGCCAGCAGCATCACTTACATTGTAGGTGATAACATACGTACCTGCTGTATTCACATCAACGGTATCGCCACCTACCATAATATTCCCAGAAATATCTCCATCTACATTATCTGAAGCTGTGGCTCCTGGATCCGTAAAAGCATCACCTACCGTTAAGTTAACAGTAGCATCACCATTTAAAGTAATTATTGGAGCTTCCGTATCGCCTCCGCCGCCAGAGATTAAAACCAAAGAAACATTATCTATGACCACTGTGCCAACCTCAGCACCCATATCAAAAAGTACACGGCTATTGGCTCCTCCAAAATCGGTAGCGGAAAGGTCCAAAGTAAAAGTTTGTGTAGTTGTTGTTAAATCTACAGATTGGTTCGTATTCGTAAACGGTGCTTCATTTAATCCTATTCCAGCTAACATTGTACGTGCACGATCCGAGGAAGCATCAAAGCTTAATCGGTAATCAGAACCTTGGGTAATATCTACTACTTGACTCAAATTAACATCAAAGGCATTTCCAGCGGTAGTTACATCAACTAAATTAAAGCTATTCCCGCCTTCAGTTACCACGTTAAGACCACTTCCGATCCAAGAGTCTGCTCCATTCTCAAAATCACCATTAGTCAATAAACCATCATCAAAAGTACCGCCTGAACCATCATCTATCAATTCCAGCCTAACATTATCTATTACTACGGTACCTACTTCGGCACCCATATCAAAAAGAATTCGACTATTTGCACCTCCAAAGTCCGTAGCTGCTAACTCCAAAGCAAAGGTTTGCGTTGTGGTTGTTAGATTTACTGATTGGTTGGTATTTGTAAAGGGTGCTTCATTTAAACCAATTCCTGCAAGAATAGTACGATCCCTATCTGAAGATGCATCAAAAGTTAATCTATAGTTAGCACCTTGTGTTATTTCTACTACTTGACTTAAATTCACATCAAAGGCATTGCCAGCAGTGGTTACATCTACTAAATTAAAGCTATTACCTCCTTCAGTTACCACATTAAGCCCACTTCCAATCCAGGAATCTGCACCATTTTCAAAATCACCATTGGTGAGCAGACCATCATCAAAAGTACCACCACCACCGGCAGTGATAAGGTCAATATCATCGATGTAATAGGTACCATCTCCACTAATAGGACTATCTGCCATATCATTATCTGGCTTAATCACCAATTGATTATACGCCATAGGACCTGCTGGTAGGCCAGTAAAAGTAACTTCCACTTGCGTCCATTCATTCGCATTAGGGATTGTTATAAATACGGGTGCTGGATTTCCAGTTGGTGGATCTGTTTGCGGATTTAAAGCCAATTCAAATCTAAATACCACATTTGCCTTTGTAGAATATACTTTGGCTGTAAAAGTATCTGTAGTTGTCAGATCAAAGTTACTTGCAAAAGTATTCTGAATTCCTGCGAAGAAATCTGCTCCATCAGCCTTATCTACTTGCAAAACGAAATCAGAGGTATTGATTCCCATCTGAAATGGGTTTGCAACTATTTCAGAAGTAATTCCTGCTCCAAAATTATCGGATGCAAGAAAAGTTTCGCATCCTTCAAAATCAACAGGAACTGAAGTAGCGGCTATCAATGTATCTGTACATCCGGCACCTGCAGGTGTCTCAATTTGAATTACATCATCAATAAAGAACATTCCTGCAGTAGTTCCAGGACCATCTACAAATAAGGTTAATCTTGTATAAGCACTATCCGTGTCATAAGTGAATAGAAGTTCTTCCCAACCGGTACCTCCATGACTGGCAACAAACTCAACATCTGCTCCCGTACCTTGTTCTAGTTTTAACAGCACATCTACAGCGCTCTCTGACCAAAAATTCATTGTAACAGATTTATTTGTAGAGAAATCTGCCTGTGCACTTAAATCAAAGAAAATACCTTCAAATGCTGCACCACTATTGGTGATAGCTCCTACGTTAGAGGCCTTATCATTGGTTCCAGATACATCTGGGTTTTCAACTACTGCAAAACTAGCACCTCCAAAAGCGGTTACATCATTGTTTACCGTAGGATCATCAAAGGTAATAGGCAACATAATATCCTCTAAAACCACCACCGTAATCTGATCCTCAAAGGTAGCCGATGCTCCAGAAACGTTTAAAGCAGTAAGGCTAACTGTAAAAGTGCCAGAACTAAATACCTTTATAGGATTAATTTCGGTAGAGCTTGTACCATCACCAAAATCCCATTCATAGCTCTGCGCTTGTTCAGAGATGTTTAAAAAACTAACCGTTCCGGTATTCTCATTCAAGGTAAAGGTAAAATTTGCTACTACCTCAGGTAAGTTTGCTTCGTCATCATTATCACATCCAGCGATGGACAGTGCTAAAAAAAGTACGAAAATATACTTTGTCTTTTTTAGTAATTCTTTCATAATCTCGTTTGTTAATTAGTTTACATCTGTGTTTTCGTATACCCTCACATAGTCAATTAACATGGTCTGAGGGAAAACAGTTTCTTCGTTTGGTGATCCAACAAATGACCCACCTACCGCTAGGTTGATCAGGATAAAAAAGGGCTTGTCAAAAACCCAAGGTCCGGTTACGTCTTCCGGAGTGATCCGATTGTAAAGCACATCGTCCACGTAATAATTTACGTAGTTGGGGCCCCACTCTATTCCAAAAATGTGGAAACCGGTATCAAAACGGTCATTTTCCAGATTAAACTCTTTGGAAATTGCAGCACCACCAGAATAGCCCGGTCCATGCACACTTCCAATAATTTTGGTTGGTTCTTGACCTCTGTATTCCATGATATCGATCTCGCCTGCGGCAGGCCAAGGGTTTTCATCAATATCTGCCCCTAACATCCAAAAGGCTGGCCAAATTCCTTGTCCGTAGGGCAAACGAATTCTTGCTTCAAAACGACCATACTCCTGCTCCAATCGATCTTGAGTAATTAGTCGCGCAGAGGTATATGCAGAACCCTCAAAGGACTCTTCTCTCGCCGTAATTAGCATTACTCCATTTTGTACGATTACATTTTCTGATCTGTTGGTATAATATTGAAGTTCATTATTACCCCATCCATTTTCTCCTGTACCAATATCAAACCTCCACAAGTCTCTATTAGGAGGTCCGTCTACATCAAATTCGTCCTGAGCCACCAAACGTGTAAAGTTGGTTACATTTTGGGTGTCATCGTTTTCACAGCTGTATATGAAACCCATTAAAATAATTGCAAAGCACTGCGCAAATCTCATCTTCAGTAGTCTGCTATTTATAGATTTTTTATTCATAGTTCTATTATTTATAACAATTAGTGCCTCTATTCTGTATAGAAATAAACATTATCGAATAAGAAATTTGGACCGCCTACAAGAATTAAGGCTCCTAAGTTATTTCGTTGCGAAGCTAAATCCCCACTAAGAGGGATATCGAAAGAGGTCCATTGGCCTACCGCTAATCCAGTTAGATCAAATCTGAAATCAACATCATCACCGATTGGAAATCCTGTATTAACATCAGTTTCTATCATTTGATTGGCGCCAATATCTCTAATTTGTATTCCTACCTGCGTTCCTGCCTCCTGCACGTATACATCTACATGTAGAAATGTAAGTGGTGATGCATCTACCGTATTCTCAAAAATGATTCCCGTAAAGTTATTATTGGAATAATTCAATACTGCATCTCCATTATTGGAACTTACCGTTGTTTGGGTTGTAGATCCGCCAAAGCCCGGAGAGAAATTACTTTCCGTATCGTTGACATACAAATCGCTAAAAATTGATTTTACATTTTCTTGAGGCTGCATAGGAGTAGGTGCAAATGGTAAGCTTCCCGAAGAGGTTACTTCCAAAGAACCTTGCGCTAAAACACCACCAAGTGTTGCTGTTATTTCGGCAGTTCCTGCGCCAATAACGGAAACTTCTCCCAACTCGCTTACCTGTGCAACTTCTATATCGGAAGAAGCAAAATTGAAATAAGAGGGTGCGATAACTACCGTCTGATTTATCCCTGAGGCTAAATTAAATGTTTGGGTAGTCCCAGTAATTGTAAGGCTTGAACCATCAAAGGCCTGTTCCGATACGTCTTGTCCTAAAAATATTGCTGGACTTGGTTGTGCTACTGTTCCTAATTTTTCGAATCTAATTTCATCGAACCAAATAACATATCCACCTTCATCACCTTCAAAAGAAGCTCCTTCAGCCAACCAGAACATACCTGTTTCGCTAATTAGTTTGGAAGCATCTGGAATAGGTACTACATATTTTTCCCATCTAGTACTCACTTGCAAACCAAAAAGTGTTGTTTGAAATCTATTGTTGGTTTCTCCAGAAATGCCAAAACCAATCGCATCTATCGTGGCAGACTGAGATGCTTTTGCATAAAATGTAAGGGCATCAAAACCAGAAAGATCTCTATTCGCTGTTGTATTAAAAGTGGCACCAACAAAACCATTCCCAAAAGAAGGAACATCAAAACGCATTGCAGCAGTTCCAGAAAACACCTCTTCTGTTTCTACACTAAAGGCTTCTGGGTCTGCACCTGCATCTACAAAGGGAAAGTAATCCAATCCCGCAGAAAAATTATCTATAAAAACGTCTCCGTTTGCTGGAAAAGTAGCAAACTCTACATCGTCTGAAAAGCTTCGTTCACAACTACCTAATAAGAGTATCATAAAGCTAAAAAGCAGTATAAAATGTCCTTTTATATATTTAGTATTTTTCATATTCTCTCTTTTTATTGCCCAATATTAATATGTACATATGTCATGATTTCCCACTCGGTCCCATTGTCAAATCCTACCGGACTTATAATTGGGCTATTTGAAAAATCAGCTGCTTCATTTGGCAAGTAACGTGGCGAAAACTCGTTAAGTGATCTCCATGTACCGCGAATACCAACCTGTGTGCTTGGTAAAATAAACCAGTCTGGTTTACCCAAAGTGGTAGAGATGTCTAACATTAACTGTAAAGGATAGGTAAGGTTAAAATCTCTGTGGTAATCAAAAGGACCCCAGTCGTTCACCTTCACATGCGTTCGTAGTTTCATGTTTTTGTAGATAGCTCTAATATCACCACCAAAACGTTTTATTAATCGATCGCTATCTCCATTTGCCTGTCCATTACCATAGTAAAAGTTTCCAATTAGACCAAGGTCAGCACTAGGCTTGGAAACCATTCTTGAATGAATTTCCCATAAATCTTCTGCTGGCGCAGCGTTCGGGAAAGCAAAAAAGGTACGATTGGCTAAGAATCCAATATGTGCATCTTGGGTAGTAGGTAAATGACGGTACACAAACCCTAGGTTCATGGCGAACTTGGCATCTTCTGCACGGTCGTTATCCCATTCGTACATCCATGTTCCAGGAGTAGGATCGAATGTTAGTAATATTTCACCACCAGTAGTCTCACGATTGCCACGTACCGCAAAAGGATCATCAATTACATTTCTTAAACGTCCTGGGCCTGTTACATCGTTAGGAATAGCTCCTACTAAAGGCTTTTGCCATAAAAAGTTAGGAGCTATTTGAAAATTACCTGTAGCATAGGTAAATCCGGATAAAACATTTACCTGGTTACCACTTCCGTTATCCTTCAATTTCCAACCCGTAAAAGTCAATGTCTGGTCTGCACCTCCATTGGCTACTAATCCCATGGCGGCTGTTTGACCGTACCAATTAAATTTACCTCCTTCGTAGGTAACTTTAAGTTTACCTCCCCAATTATCGGAGTTTTGTACTCTATCTTCAAAAACGGTATAATTACCAGAAGTGCCTCGAACATCTTGGAACGTACTACCCACCAATGGATTTCCAGACCAAATTCCTCCAAGAGCTACTCCAAATTTACCGAACTCTCTTTCTACTGCAATAGTAGCTCTCTCTGTAGGGTACGCAGGAATTACACCACTTCGTAATTGATTCGCATCTAATACCCTACGTCCATTTTCATCAAAAACAAGTTCTGTTTCAAAATCTCTGTGATAAATACCTGTTACATCAAATTTTCCAATATGCCTTTTGTATTTGAAAAGCATTGTAGGATTGGCACCCCACCATAACTGTGGACCAATTGCCGCCTTTAATCCTTTTAAAGGACCTTTCCCATCTAGTTCTGCGCCTAATATTTCACCGTTATATATATCTAAATTGGGTCCGTAGTTAGCTTCTGGGTATAAACCAAAGAAATCTCCTTCGTATCCCCAGTGGTAGTGCCCTGTTCTATAAAAACCTCTTAAATCAAATTCTTTGGCATTCCACTCGAACTCCGCTTGATAAACCGCTACTCTATTATTATCTCCCAATACCACATCTCCTTCCGAAGAATTTACGGTAATTGGTCTGGCTCTGTTTTCATAAAAAATTTCATTAATAGGATTCTGTGCAACATTTCCAACGACATTAAAATTTACCTCTGCACGCATGTTTGGTGCAGGATTCCCTTCCACTCCAATGAAATAAGATTGCATATGATCAAACCCTAATTGGTTGGGAAAGGTGTTCGGATTCTCTGGATCTGGAGTATCCGGAGTTGTAATAAGACTACCTCCTGTACTAAAGGTAGAGAGCCTAGCTGTAAGGTTACTAATACGAAGTAAATTGCTTTGTTCCCCATTTAGGGCCGCTTTATCCCCCCGTGCTTTCAGCACCGCATCCATTAATTCGATATTATTAAAATGATTACCTACAAAGTCTAAATCCACACCTTGCTCATACGGGTTTAACTGATGTGCTTCTTTTAGTGCATAGTAAGCGGCACGTGGATACAAATCATAAAGCCCTCTTGGGTTGGTAGCACCCTTGGCACATATTCCAAACCATTCTTCATTCATATTATTGACTCCCTCAGCGGCTAAATCTCTTGCATATCCACCGTTGGACCAAGAGGCATTGTTATCATGTACATCTGCATTTTTGCGATCGTCAAAACCAAATTTCCACCATCCATCACTAAACTGAAAGGTAAATCCTCCGATAGAGTTATTAGCTTTTCCCAGTCCGGCGGCGTTCTCATAAATTTCTTTCCAATTACCTACCATGTAATAGGCTTGAGAAAATTGATCCTCTTTGTTTTCAACAGCATTGAAAGCATCCGCTCCAAACTCAGTAAACATTAGCGGTTTGTTTAGTTTCTCTTTTACCACTTGAAACATATCACCAAAAGACAAACCTCTATAGGTATTTGTTCCGTAAATGTCAATGTCTTTACATTCTTCTGCTACAATATCAATAAACAATACATCTCCATTACAGATGGCTACAGGATGAGAACCATCTATAGATTTCATCAATTTAGCCGCTTCATTCATTAGGCGATACATGGGCCTTCCACGCTTTTCTCCAATGAATGCCTTTTCTCCTTCATCATCTGGAAAGTCTTCGGTTTCCGCACCAGCCCAGAACAAACCATAGTTGTTTTCATTTCCCAACAAATACATAAGAAGACCAGGAGTATCTTTATATCCCTCGACCAGAGTTTGCATTTCTTCCATTAAAAATGCTTCTGTTTCAGGATCGTCATAAATGGTAACTGGGGTCCAAACCCCATCCAATGTTAAACCGTACCTACCAAAAGAGTGATTCAGCATGGTATAGATTCCATAATTTTCATAGATGTATTTTATCCATTTAGCTGGTACACCTGTATATTGTCTTATAACATTCACTCCCATATTTTTTAGGAGTGACATTTCTGTATCTAAGCCTGCTCTAATAACATCATCTGATTTTTTCCAGAAGGCTGCATTCACAGTATTAGTTCCAATTGGGATGTAATCCCAGTTCATTCCATTGATCATAAACTTCTCTCCGTTTACAACCAATTGCGATCCATTTTCATCATTTACAACTTCCACTTTGCTAGATTGAGCAAAAGCAGCTGTTGTGCAAAAGAAAAGGGCTAAGCCGAGTAGTTTTTTGTGGATTGTATTCATATAGTTCTTATTGGAATGCTAAACTTATTTTAAAAAATTACGAATTCAATAAAAATCACCACAACAAAAAACATACATCATAATAAAATAACATAAAAATTGTCAATTTGATATTAAAAACCGCTGGAAGCGCCCAGTAAATAGGCAAGCTGAAAAACTGTTAAAAAGAAAAAGAAAAAAAACTAAACAAAACGAAAACAGACAATTGTATAGGTAATGTTGAGGTTGTTGTGGAGAATGTTGTGGTAGTAAATAGAAGTGTTGAGTTCTTTAGAGCTCCAAAATGTAATTAACAAGGTTTTTTTCGTGCTCTAATTGAAGTTTTTTACGCAGTCTATAGCGCTTAATTTCAACGCTTCTCGGTGAAATATTGAGCAATCTAGCAATCTCTTTAGAAGAAAGGTTTAATCGTAAATAGGCACATAATTTCAGATCATTGGGAGACAAGCTAGGGTGCAATACTTTGATGTTCTTTAAAAATTCGCTGTCTGCATTGTTAAAAGCCTCTTGAAAAAGCTCCCAATCGTCATTTTGCTTTAGGCTACTATCAATAATTTTTATGACCGGCTTAATTGCTTTCTTATCTTCAATTACATTGAGCTCGTTCTTTATTTTTGTAAGCAGTTCATTCTTCTTAATAATACTCATCGTAGACGCTGCCAATTCCTTGCTCTTACTCTTAAACTCTACTTCTAATTGTTGGTTTTTAATTCTAATAATTTCTTTTTCGTTTTGAACCTGCGCCAATTTTAGTTCGTCTTTATTTTTATCAATCAACTTCTGACGTTGTTTACTATAATACCTTTTGTAGGCATTATGCATTAAAAAAGAGAATAACAGAACTCCTAAGATATATATGGTGACCATGGTATTTGAAATGTACCATGGTTTGGAAATATTAAAGGAATAGGTGGCCACATTTTTGGAAATAGTATTTCCAATCTTAGCTCTTACCTTAAATGTATAGGAGCCATAGGGAAGGTTTTCTAATAATAAACTAGCATCTTCAGACCAGCCGCTCCACTCATCGTATATTCCCAGCAGTTGATACTGATAGTGTGTACTTAAATACTTATTGTATTCTGGTGCGTAGAAAGAGATTTCCAAGTTGTTTTTGCTATTGTGAAAGCTTTCATTGTCATCAACATCTATAAAAGTTTCTTCTTGCCTATGATCACGGTTGATGATGGATCCTATATATACATCAAAATCCTTGATGCGCAGATCGTCAATATTTACCGTTATATAGCCAGAAGTAGTTCCAATTAGATAAGTATTCTCCATATCTAATTGGATAATATTCTCGTATCCCAAAATTTCGTTTCGCATTTCCTTTGTCAAAGGGATACTTCTTATCTTAAAATCTGATGCAAGTACTTCTGGAGAAATGAAACTGATGTTTCTATTAGTAAACACCCAAAGTGTATTATTTTTATCGTCTAAAATTAATTTTCCCGACTCATAGTCCTTTTCGGCATATACGTTACTTAAGAGACTGTCTCTTTCAAATATTCCTTGCGTGGTATTGTATTTTAGAATTCCTTTTTTATAGGAATACAATAGGTCTCCATTATACTTAATGATCCCTGAATTAGAACCTTTGATAGCGGTATCGATGGTCATCTTATTTATCTTAAAAAAAGAATCATCAACATCTAGTTCAAAAACTCCGTTGTATTCATGATTTACAAAGATTTTATTTCCAAGTGTTTCAAAATAACGTGAAGAATTATTAAAACCATCTATTTTATTTCTAAGCTTCCAAGAATTGGCAGTTTTCTCCAAGACATACAAACCATCATAATTTCCCTGTAATAAGAAATTAGGTTTTTGGTTTAACTTGGACACCGCCCAAGTTCCAGGAATATTCGCAATTTTTTCTACCCGATTAGCTTTCACAATAAAAGTCCCCGAATTATGTCCGCAGAATAAGGTATTATCAATGACTTTCAAACTCCATGTTTGGCCCTGCGTATCTTTTATAAAAACAAAGTCGTCTTCGCTTCCTAGGGCTTTATAAAATAGCCCTTGATTGGTACCTAAGTACAAATTACCATTGTGAATTGCAGAAGTATAGATACTTCCTAATATCCCATCTTTATCATTAAATACTCGGTAGGGGGCATTTGAATTAACATAGCTAACTCCATTATCTAAACCTAACCATATATTATTATCACTATCCTCAAAAACAGCTAAAATGGTATTATTAGTTAAGCCATTATTTTGATCAATCTGATAGAGAAAATCTCCGTTTTTATTTAAGCAGATTAAACCATTGGAAATAGTTCCTAAAACAAAGCTCTCATCTTTCAATTGAATACCATCATAAAAACTAAACCTTGATAAAATAGCATTTGCGCTAATATCAGATTTCACCAATACGCTGTCTAAAGCAGTATAAAAACCATTCTCTTGGGTAAGAACTTGTAAATCACTTCCGTTTCCAAAAATATTAATCACTTCATCGTTTTTCACTATATCATCGTCAAAAACCAAGAAATCATTACCATATTCTATTTTATATATTCCCTTGCCAAGTATTTGAAAATAAATACTTTTATCTACCTTAAATATTTTAGTGATTTTATTGTTAGCATCAATGGTATTTACTTTCCCATCATTTACATTATATATATAAATGCGTTTTAAGGATTGAAATACAATCCAGTCGTCTATATTTATAATATTCCAGAATTCTTCATCCTCTACCAGATCAATGCCTATTTGTTTGGATAGTGAGGTATACTTTAGAACTCCCAAAGTATTTTTCTGCCAATATCCAAATTCCATGAAGCTGCCTGTATAAATATGGTCCTCTACAACTTGGACAGATCTAATTATGGTTTCATTGGGAGAAGGATACAGTTTCCAACTGGCACCATTGAATTCTAATAAGCCTTTGCTATTTGCAACATAAATTAGTTTCTCAGAAGTTTGAGAAATAGCCCAATTCTGATTTTCGCCATGATAGTCTTTAGGATAGAAATTTTGAATTGGAGGAAGTTCCTGGCAAAAAGCAGAAATCCAAAAAAAAGAGAAAAATAGAAAAAAGAGGAATCTCAAATTGTAAAATTAAGGCATATACATACGCTCTAAAGATAACAAAAGATACCAAATTGGAGTGCTTCCTTTAGCTTCTAGAAAAATTAGACAATTTCTGCATTCAAGCCCGCTTGCAATAAACCACTGCATTTAGGCTTCAACTCCTTGTATTCTCCGGTTTTTACGGTACACTTTCCATTGTAATGCACAATTAGAGAACATTGTTCTGCTTGCTCGGGGGAATGATCGCAAACGCTCATTAAAGTTGCAATAACATGCTCAAACGTATTTACATCGTCATTGAACAATACTATTTCACTTTGCTTTACCGTATCTTCCTCCAAGAGCAGGTCTTCCGACTGTTTTTCCTTGGTACTCATAGATTTACGATTGTATTGTTTACGAAACTAAAATACATATTTTGCTGCAACCCAATTATTTTTTTCACTATTATTTTCAAACTTTAACCTTGAAGCTTGGCACTCTTGAGAAATCATTGAGAGATCCTCTGCATAGAAACCGCTCACAATAAGATGCCCTCCTCTATTCAAGCAGCTTGCATAGACAGGAATATCTGAAAGCAAAATATTTCGATTAATATTGGCTAGAATAAGATCGTATTTTTGCTCTTTTAGCAAGCTACTATCCCCTTCTAGTACTTGAACCATATGGCAATTATTGCGTGCTACATTTTCCAATGCGTTTAGGTAACACCAATGATCTATGTCGATTGCATCTACCGAAATAGCGCCTTTCATTGACGCCAAAATACCTAAAACCCCTGTACCACTTCCCATATCCAAAACAGATTTTCCTTGAACATCTTCATTTAAGACATATTGCAACATCATATGTGTAGTTTCGTGATGTCCTGTTCCAAAACTCATTTTAGGGGTAATAACAATATCATAACGAACTTCGGGTTTCTTATGAAAAGAGGCTCTAACGACGCACTCTTGCCCCACTTGTATGGGGTCGAAATTTTCTTCCCAAACGGCATTCCAATTTTCTTGTGGTATTTCTTTTATGCTGTAATTAATGCTCACCTTGGGTCGCTGCATAACATACAACGTATCCAACGCTAGCAACTCACTCTCTTCCTTTTTTATATATGCTAAAGCGCCTGTATCTGTTTCTACAAAGCTCTCAAAACCTAATTCGCCCAACTCTGCCATTAGAATATCCGTAGTGGGTGCCACTGGGTCTACTGTAAAGGCATATTCTAAATATATATTTTCCATTCTATCAGCAATCGATTATTGGGGGTAAGAAAGCTTTCCAAGCTATTTAAGTACGCTATATGGCCTTAATAATTGCAACAAAATCATCTGCTACCAAAGAAGCACCTCCAATAAGTCCGCCATCTACATCTGGTTTTGAGAAAATTTCAGAAGCATTCCCAGGTTTTACACTTCCACCGTATAAGATAGACACATTATTAGCAACGGAAGTATCGTATACATCCGCAATAGTTTTTCTAATAAAAGCATGCATCTCCTGCGCTTGTTCCGGACTCGCAGTTTCTCCTGTACCAATTGCCCATACTGGTTCGTAGGCCAGAATAATTTTATTCCAAACACTTGCATCCAAGTCAAAGAGTGCATTCCGTAATTGGGTTTCTACCACTTTAAAATGATTCTCCGACTTGCGATCATCCAATTCTTCCCCAAAGCAAAACATTACACGCATATTTTTATCCAAAGCCGCAACTACTTTTTTAGCCAAAATGGCATCGGTCTCCCCAAAATAAGCACGGCGCTCTGAATGTCCAATAATCACAGTATCTATGTCTATATTAAGTAGCATGTCTGCTGATATTTCTCCCGTATAGGCACCGCTTTCCGCAAAATGCATGTTCTGCGCTATTACCTGAATTGTAGAAGCATGAAGACTTTGTACTGCCCCTGTAAGATTTACAAAGGTAGGAGCTACCATTACTTCGGCATGTGTGTCTGGTAGTTTTGCCGCTAGTGCTGCAAGCAGGGTTTCTGTTGCCTCTAAGGTCTTATTCATTTTCCAATTTCCTGCTACTATTTTGCTTCTCATAATATACTATTCTTTTATTGATATGCTGTTTGTAATTATTCTGTAAAATTTACTTTTTTCAATATGGCATTTACTTCTTCCATTGACATGGATTTGTATTCAAAATCATCTCCAAAAATTCGTTTTGCAGATGCTTCTATAGAATCACTAAAACCTGCTTCCTTTCTTCTCTCATTTACTTTTTCGGGGTTCTCTACAGGCCAAATAAAAGACACCTCATCTGGAGTGCCCATAAAATATGAGCTCCCCTGTGTACCATAGATTTGCGGCTTATTTTGCCCCATCAAATGCCGATCTAACATCATACCATATAAACGATAGGGAAGTTCCCTTTCCAGTGCAGCTTTTTCTATTTGATTTATATACTCTGGAATTCTATTGGAGTGCTGTATTACATACCAAGCGGCAGTAGCCGTTTTATCGCCTACTAAACTTGCTCCCGGATACCCATGCCTCTCTATAATCTTAGCAATGTAATTCATATTAGAACTATCTATTTTCATCTGCAAACCCCAAGTGTCCATAGACATATTTGCCCTATATTTTTGATCTAATACCAGCACACTATCAAGGCTTTTCTTTAGGCCTAAATTCAATTCTTGCGAACGATCATTTGTAAATACCAAATTGTCCAAATCATTGAAATGTACCTTTTGGACGATCGTTCCTTTTTCTACCACTAATACTCCGGGATTAGAGCGTACAATGGTTTTTAGGGTAGTTTCATCTGTGAAATAAAAATCAAAATTTAATTCCTTTTCATCAATCAATTGTTGTGTTAGCTCTGCACTAGAAGCCGACATTCCAATTACTTTATAATGATTCCTAAGTGCTTTATCTGTAAGTGTCTTTACTTCCGAAAAGACCTCTCTATTTGTTTTATAGAGGTCGTACGCTATTACCATTACAAGCTTTGGTTCTTGAAGCAAGGATGCTGCAAAATCTGCTCCGTCTTTTTCAATGGTAAAATCGTGAATAGGAGGTTCATATCCTTTCTGAATCTCTGTAGTTTCTACTCCAATAAAGTCGCCTTCAACAGCTGGGTAATCTCCGTTTGTAACAATAATTTGTTCTTCTCCACTCACATTAAACTTCCAGGCATATTCAAAAATGGCTTTAGGCGCATTGTCTGGCACACCCATTCCTTCTTCTATATTGGCCCCTATTTTATAAGGTCTAAAATCTATAGAAGGAAGGTGATTTAACACCACCACAGCAAAGGCTATGCATGCAACTAAGCTTACTAAGGTAAGGCCACTTCTAAATAGGAAGTTTCCAATGGGCTTAATATGTTTTATCCCTACTAATAAAATTAGAATAAGCACCAACAGTACAACATCTTTGGTAAAAGATTCCCATGGTGTAAGTTTTAAAGCATCTCCAAAACAACCACAGTCGGTCACCTTATTAAAATAAGCAGAATAAAAGGTGAGAAAAGTAAAAAATACGATCATTAAAAAAAGACTCCATACGGTGAACCTCACTTTAAAACCAATGAGCAGCATCACTCCTAAAAGGACCTCAATAATGACGACTGTAATGGATATAGGAAGCGCATACTCCAAAAAGAAAGGCAAGTCTAACACGCTTTGACTAAAATACTCTTCGAGCTTAAATGCAAAGCCAACCGGATCGTTCAGCTTTATAAAACCACTGATGATAAATAACACTCCGACAATAATCCGAGAAAGATTTACAATAATTTTCATAAACACAAAAAGGTATTAGTTGGAATTTTCGTTAAGATGAATCATTGCAAAAACAGAATAATTAATCATATCCTGATAGTTTGCATCGATTCCTTCGCTAACGATCGTTTTTCCTTTGTTATCTTCTATCTGCTTTACTCGGAGTAACTTTTGTATGATCAAATCTGTTAGAGAACTTACACGCATGTCGCGCCATGCTTCTCCATAATCATGGTTCTTATTCTCCATAAGCGATTTCGTCTCCGTTATATGCTTGTCATAAAACACCAATGCTTCCTCATCAGAAAGGTCTGGTTGTTCTACAATACCCTTTTCTAATTGGATTAAAGCCATCAAAGAATAATTAATAATTCCGATAAATTCTGAATGCTCACCTTCATCTACCTTGCGCACTTCATTTTCTTGTAAGCTGCGGATGCGTTGCGCTTTGATATAAATCTGATCTGTTAAGGAAGGAAGTCTTAAAATTCTCCATGCACAACCATAATCTTTCATCTTCTTTAAAAATAAATCTCTACAGATCTTTATTACCGCATCGTATTGTTCCGAAGTTTGCTGCATCTATGTTTACTAATTTGCGTAAATTTCGCTTAAATTTTTTAATTGTTCAAAGTTAGCGCAGGAAACTTAAAATCCCATTTATTAAAAAACCTATAACCGCACTTAAAGATAGAAAATGACGCTCAATTGCAAAGGCCAACTTATTGATCTAAATACCCCTAAAGTAATGGGGATTTTAAACAATACACCTGATTCCTTTTATGATGGTGGAAAATTTAAAGATACCGATGCCATTCTAAAGCAAGCAGAACAAATGCTTGTGGAAGGTGCATCTTT
This sequence comes from uncultured Flavobacteriaceae bacterium, assembly GCA_947500575.1. Taxonomy (GTDB): domain Bacteria; phylum Bacteroidota; class Bacteroidia; order Flavobacteriales; family Flavobacteriaceae; genus CANMSI01. Next base: position 520,688 of record CANMSI010000001.1, read on the forward strand.
TATTGATCTGGGAGGATATAGTTCCAGACCAGGTACAGCCAATGTGGAGGAAAATGAAGAATTAAAGCGTGTTGTTCCCATTGTTGAAGCCTTGTTAAAAACCTTTCCAGATGTTTTGCTCTCTATAGATACCTTTAGAAGCAAGGTTGCGGAACAGTGTTTGGAGCTAGGTGCAGCCATTATTAATGACATTTCTGCAGGTAAAAGAGATGAAAACATGCATGCAATTGTTGCTAAACACAAGGCCCCTTATATAATGATGCATATGAAAGGTGATTCCCAAAACATGCAACAACAAACAAATTACAAAGATCTAGTAAAAGAAATACTCTATTATTTTTCAGAACAAATAAGCCTAGCCAAACAACAAGGAATTATAGATATCATTATTGACCCAGGTTTTGGATTTGCTAAAAACTTAGAGCAAAATTATGAACTACTTCAAAAACTGAAATTATTTGACACTTTGAATCTACCCATATTGGTTGGACTCAGTAGAAAATCAATGATTTATAAACTTCTAGAAACAAATCCCAAAGCTGCCTTAAATGGTACCACCGCATTACATATGATTGCATTGGAACGGGGAGCTCATATTTTGAGAACGCATGATGTAAAAGAAGCCATGGAGTGCGTTCAATTAATGCAACAATTAGGCGAATCTAAGTGATTCAAATTTTGTTCATCTATTTTTTATAATTTTACAAAAACGGCAAGGATTGGATTTTTTAAATTTTCTCGATTTTAAGATTACCGACATTATAGACATTATCCTAGTAGCGGTACTCCTCTATTACATCTACAAACTTGTCCGTGGCTCCGTAGCTATCAACATTTTTATTGGTATTGTAATTGTCTGGGCACTCTGGAAACTTACAGAATTACTAGAAATGAAAATGATTAGTAGTATGGTAGGTGGTTTTATGAATATTGGTCTTATTGCTCTAATTATTGTATTCCAACAAGAAATTCGGAAGTTTTTACTGATGATTGGATCGACCAATTTTGCCTCTAAGCGCAGTTTTATCCGTCACTTTAAATTTCTAAAACAGGAAGGACTTCATTCTGTAACGAATGTAGATGCCATTTTAGGCGCTTGTGAAAAAATGGGGGCAAGTAAAACAGGAGCACTTCTTGTGATTGAACGTAGCAATTCGTTAGATTTTGTAAAATCTTCTGGTGATAAAATGAATATTGATATTACCCAACCCATCATAGAAAGTATTTTTTATAAAAATAGTCCCTTGCATGACGGTGCAGCTATTATTGTTCAGAATGCTATTGTAGCAACAAGGGTGATATTACCAGTGTCTAAGGAACGTTCCATTCCTTTACGCTTTGGATTACGGCATAGGGCTGCCGTAGGAATTACGGAAAAAACAGATGCTCTGGCTTTAGTTGTAAGTGAAGAAACAGGACAAATTACGTACATTAAAAACGGAGAGTTTGTTTTGTTTAAAGATTTAGATGAACTAAATACCCAATTAAGAGAAGACCTCCTATAACCAACCCAACCAAAAATGGCTTGTAAAAACTGTAAAACCGAACTGAGAACCGATTATAGTTTTTGTCCCAACTGCGGCGCAAAAATTATTCGCAAACGATTGACCATAAAAAATTTATGGCATGATTTTACAGAGCGCTATTTTAATTTGGACAATACCTTTTTAATTACTTTTTTGCATCTCTTTACAAAACCGCAAGTGGTTATTGAAAGTTATATCAATGGAGTTCGCAAGAAGTATCTAAACCCTGCAAGCTATTTTGGAATATCCCTTGCCATCTCTGGATTGGTTCTTTTTATAATGCGCAAATTCTATATGTCTGATATGGACTTGGACATATTTGGTATGAGCATGAAGGCAGAAACTGGTGAAAAAATTATGAATGCCACCATGGATATGAGTTCTTTTCTATTCGTGCTTTATATTCCAATTTTTGCCGTTGCCGGGTGGCTTACTTTTAACAAAAAAAATTACCTGTTTCCAGAGTACATAATAACAGCCATTTATTCGTTGGCACATTATAATATTTTTAGTTTCCCTATAAGCTTAGCAGTTCTTTTTATTTCGCCTGAGAGGTTTATGAACTATTCTCTTCTATTTATAGCTATTATGATAGGATACGCACTCTATGCCGCAAATAAACTTAATAATTTTAGCATTGGAGAACGCTTATGGCGCTCCATTTCCTTTCTATTTCTGTTCTGTATTGGATACTTTGGAGTCTCCTTATTCTTGAATATTCTCTTTTTAATTTTTGGGGTACTTACTTTCGAAGATTTAAAACCTCAATAGGTAAGTTATGCAACCTCTTCTTCCATAAACTGAGCTTCGTACAGACTGCTATAATAACCATTGTTTTTAAGCAATTCTTTGTGGGTTCCTGTTTCTACGATTTTACCAGCATCCATTACAAGAATTTTATCCGCTTTTTTAATAGTAGCTAAACGGTGTGCAATGACAATAGAAGTACGTCCTTGGGTAATTTTCTCTGTAGCTTCTTGGATTAATTGTTCTGAATAGGTATCTACGGAAGAGGTAGCTTCATCTAACACCAATATACTAGGGTTGCTTACATAGGCTCTTAGAAAGGCGATGAGCTGTCGTTGCCCACTAGATAACATGGTACCACGTTCTTTTACATTGTAGAGATATCCTTCGGGAAGACTCTGTATAAAATCGTGTACCCCAATTTGTTTTGCAGCCTCCTCAATGTCCGCTACCGTCACCAAAGGATCCTTCAGTGAAATATTATTTGCTACCGTATCCGCAAACAAAAATACATCTTGTAAAACCACTGCAATGTTTAGTCTTAAGGATGCTAGTGTATACTCTTTAACATCTACCCCATCAATTAAAATAGCCCCATCATTTATTTCATAAAACCGATTAAGCAAATTTATAATGGTAGATTTTCCTGCTCCTGTAGCACCAACAATTGCAATAGTTTGTCCAGCTTTAACATCAAAAGAAATTCCATGTAAAACCTCTTCATCAGGAAGGTATCCAAATCGCACATCCTTGAAAGAGATATCACCCAAAATATCTTTCTTTTCTATAGTTCCGGTATCTACGATATGACTATCGGTATCTAATATTTTAAATACCCTATTGGCGGCCACCATTCCCATTTGGAGTGTGTTAAACTTGTCCGCAATTTGACGGAGGGGTCTAAATAACATCTCTATTAACAAAATAAAGGCAAAAATAGCTCCTGCTGTATCACCAGAAATATTTGAAACATCTTGTAGTCCGCCATACCACACAACCAAACCAATAGCAATAGAGGTTACGAACTCCGCGATTGGGAAAAATATAGAGTTATACCACACTGTTTTCAACCAAGCATTTTGATGCTTCTCATTGATCTCTTTAAACTTATCTCCTTCTATTTTCTCACGAGTAAATAATTGTACAATATTCATCCCCGTAATACGCTCTTGCACAAAAGAGTTTAAATTGGATACCTGTGCCCTAACTTCAATAAAAGCTACTTTCATAGCCTGTTGAAATAAACGCGTAGCATATAAGATAACAGGAAGTAAGATAAATACCATAAGCGCTAAGCGCCAGTTCATCCATAACATTACCGAAGCGGCAGCAACCATTTTTAATAGATCCGCTACGATCACAAAAAAACCTTGACTAAAAATCTCCCCTATTCGCTGCATATCTGCTACTGCACGGGTTACTAAAACTCCAATGGACGAATTATCAAAATAGGTCATTTTAAAACCCATCATACGTTTAAAAAGATTGATTCTGATATCCTTTATGACGGATTCTCCCAACCAATTTGCATAGTAATTAAATAAAAGCTGACAGCTAACCTGACTTAGTAAAGCTCCTAACATGAGCATACAAAAGAATAACAATTGCTCTGCATCACTATTACCAATAGCTTCATTGATAATCTTACTTAAAATAATAGGCGTAATTACAGCGAATGTGGATAGCAAAATAGCAGCTAGGGCCACCATATAAAAGGTAAGCTGATAGGGCTTGGTATGTGCCAACAATCTCTTAAAGAGACGCATATCAAATGCTTTTCCAGAATCTTTATCCATTAACTATAAATGTATTTTTGGGATAGACTATCCGAGTTAAATATAATCCTTTTGCAGGAACAGAAGCTCCTGCCATGCTCCTATTTTTACTTTCTAAAACCCGTTTCATATGCTCTACTGGTTCTTTTCCTGTACCAATTTCCAACAAAGTTCCTACTACAGCGCGCACCATATTCCGTAAAAATCGATCTGCTGTGATGGTAAACCGAAGAACCGAATCCTCTTTTTCCCAGAAGGCTTCTTTAATAATACAGCGATACGTCTTTACATCGGTATGAGTTTTTGAAAAACATTCAAAATCTTCATGAGTCAGCAGCATAGATGCGGCTTCATTCATTGCAAAGATGTCTAATGAATGCCTTAAATAATGTGCAGTCTCTGTACCAAAAGGATCCTTTTTTTGATGAATTAGATATTCATAAGTGCGTTCCAAAGCATCAAAACGAGCATGCGCTTCATCAGAAACTTCTACCAGATTTTGTATAGAAATATCATCAGGCAAAAAGGCATTCAACCGAAATATAAAATCTTCTTTATCTACCACTGCTTCCACATCCAAATGCGCATACATTTGACGTGCATGAACACCAGCATCCGTTCTTCCCGCTGCAAAAAGTGTTATGGGTTGTCGTAAGAGTGTGCTACAAGCTTCCTCCAAAACCTGTTGTACACTAATAGCATTAGGCTGGCGCTGCCATCCGTGATAGGACTTACCGAAGTATGAAAAATCAAGAAAATATCTCAAACGAATCCCTTATTTTTACAAGCTTTAAAGATACCTCTATTTTCAACTTTAAAGCCTAAACAAATGCTAAAAATCGCTCAAGTTTAAAATGCTTGAGGGACTCAGCAAATATTTACTCATAGAGGACTTGAATTTATAAAAAACATGACCAAAGTTTTACTGCTATCCGATACTCATAGCCATATGGATGACACCATTTTAAAATATGCTGCAATGGCAGACGAAATTTGGCATGCGGGTGATATTGGAGATCTTAAGGTTACTGATACCTTGCAGAAATTGAAACCACTCAAAGGGGTATATGGTAATATTGATAATCATAAAATACAACTAGAGTTCCCTTTAAACAATCGATTTATGTGCGAGGGAGTAGACGTATGGATTACTCATATTGGGGGCTACCCTCCTAAATACAATGGTAAAGTAAGGGAAGAATTACAGCAAAATCCTCCCAAACTGTTCATTTGTGGTCATTCGCATATCCTTAAAGTACAATGGGATAAGAAATTGGATTTGCTACATATGAACCCAGGGGCATGTGGAAAACACGGATTTCATCAAGTTCGAACTATGCTACGTTTTGTAATAGATGGTCCAGAAATAAGAGATTTAGAGATTGTTGAGCTCGGAAAACGATAAAAAATCTCTCGTATTCAAAAATTATTGCTATTTGCGTTTCGCCTTTCGTAAGTAAATTAAATCATTACGTCTAAGAGGATAACTAAAAAACATACTACGTCATGAAAATTCAAAAATTAGCAGTAGCTACTTGCTTAGGTTTAGGCCTTGTATTAGGTGCCTGTGGTGATACCACCAAAAAAACCGAAACTACCAAGACTACTGAAATGGTAAAAAAAGCACCTGTTTATAGTACAGATGATCCACAATCTATGTTAGCTGCCATGGAATATGCACATGGAGGTTGGGGAGATTTATGGAGTAAGGGAGATGTTGAATACATCTATGACTATCGCACGGCAGATGGAAAAGCAGATGTTTCTACAGAACGATATGTATTTGCTACTGAAGCATCTTATGGGAATTACAAACAACATCAAATCAATGTGATGCCTACAGAAGAAGGAGAGGTAACTCAGTATTTTGATGGTGAAAAAACAATGGTGATGATAGATGGCAAACCAATGGAAGATCCACAGGTTAATGGCGTTGGAGATTTCCTAAGAAAAGCAAATTATTTTTGGTTTGTGATGCCTTATAAATTGAATGACAAAGGAACTATTTCGAAATACCTTGGACAAGAAGATTATAACGGAACGACCTATGATAAATTGGAAGTTACTTATGATGCCGCAATTACAGGAAAAGAACAAAACGATATTTACATACTATATGTAAACCCAACCACCAAACTGGTAGATCGATTTTATTTCTCCTTGCCGTTTATGGGGGTAACAGCGCCAGTACTAATAGCTAATTATTCGTACGAAGATGTAGAAGGGCAAATGGTAGCAACCAAGAGAACCTATTTTATGCCAAATGCAGAGGGTGCCTATGGAGAGGAGCCAAGTATTGTGCAAACATTAAGCGATATTAAGTTTGGTAATAATTTTACCAAAGAAAGTATTATGGAAGTTAATTAATACCTAACTATACCAAAATGCGCAAAAGGAGAACCCCTATGGTTCTCCTTTGCTATTTTAGATGAAAATTAAGTACTATAGCGATCTAAAAAACCCGGGAACTACCCCGGGTTTTACGCACTAATACTACTAAGATGTTAGGTTTAACGCAAACGATCAACAGATTTTACAAGATCTTCATCCTTCTTAATAGCCCTGTTAGCCAGGACCAAAAAAACGATAGAAAATACAGGAATCAACATCCCAATACCCTTCTCAGAAATATTACTTTCTCCGGATAAGTTTAGCGATCGGTAAACGAAAAATCCTAGTAAAAAAAGATTTAATATCATATTCAATCTGTTCATTACAAATTGATTCTTTCGATTTTTAAACATAAATATGGTAATCAATGCCAATGCAGCAGCGCTATAAAAGGCAATTGCAATAGGCATATGCTGTTTTGCAAAAACAGCTGCACCATCTGTATCAGTCCATAGAGAAAGCCATATAGGAGCCAAGCCTGCAAGCAGGGCAACTACTATAAGAAATAAACTTTGCACTCTCTGAATCATCCACTTTTTTGTTAGGAGAATACAAAAATAAGGGTCTTTTTAAAATTTATCCCTGAAATGTTGAAAATAATTTGTAATATTGCTTCGCTATTGGTTATACACTTACCTCAAGGGCTTCTAACCCAGAGTAATACCCTAAATAACAATATACTTCATAACTTTCAATTCAATCCTAACTTATTATATACTCAATGTTTGAGATTTCAGATTTAAAATCAAAGAAGCTTCCTGAGCTTCACGAAATTGCCAAAGGACTTAAAGTCCCCAAATTTAAAACCTTAAAAAAATTAGACCTCGTATACCAAATACTGGATGTACAGGCTGCTAACCCTGCTAGTGTGGCTAAAACAGCTCCTACTTCCGTTGAAGAAGACAAGGCAAAAGTAGACGAAAGGTCAAAACCGAAACCAAAACCTAGACCGCGACCAAGGGCTAGAGTTGAAAAAGATAAAGAGTCTGACACTGCAAAAAGTTCAGAGCAGCCTATAAAAGCTGATGCGAAGACCTCTACAGAAAAAGAAGCTACCGCACCTGTCAAAGAAGATTTCAAAAAAGGTACATCTTCAGATAGAAAGCCAAAGCATGCTAATCAACAGCATACAAATGCTAAAAAGGACCATCAGAAAAATAATCCTCAACACAAAAACCAAGGGCATAAAAAAGGTGGACACCAACGCCCAGAAAAGAACAGTAATTTTGATAAGGATTTAAAGAATCGTTACAAAGAACCTGAATTTGAATTTGATAGTATCATAGAGAGCGAAGGTGTTTTAGATATTATGCAAGATGGGTACGGTTTTTTACGCTCGTCTGATTACAATTATTTATCATCTCCGGATGATATTTATGTATCTCAATCTCAGATTCGTTTGTTTGGTTTAAAAACAGGAGATACTGTTTTAGGTAATGTACGCCCACCAAAAGAAGGTGAAAAGTACTTTCCACTTATTAAAGTAAATAAAATTAACGGTTTAGATCCACAGGTGGTACGAGACAGAGTTGCTTTCGAACATTTAACTCCGTTATTTCCGGAAGAGAAATTTAATTTAGCAGAACGCCAAAGTACTATTTCTACCCGAATTATTGACTTGTTCTCTCCACTTGGTAAAGGACAAAGAGGAATGATTGTTTCTCAACCTAAAACGGGTAAAACTATGTTGCTAAAGGATGTAGCAAATGCCATTGCGGCCAATCATCCAGAGGTGTATCAGATTGTTTTATTAATTGATGAACGTCCTGAGGAAGTTACAGACATGCAACGAAATGTGCGTGGTGAAGTGATCGCTTCTACTTTTGACAAGGAAGCAACGGAACATGTACGCGTGGCCAATATTGTCTTGGAGAAAGCAAAACGTTTGGTAGAATGTGGTCATGATGTTGTGATTTTATTAGATTCCATAACACGTTTGGCAAGAGCCTATAACACCGTACAACCTGCTTCTGGTAAGGTATTAAGTGGTGGTGTAGATGCAAATGCATTGCACAAACCAAAACGTTTCTTTGGTGCAGCCCGAAACATAGAAAATGGAGGATCCCTTTCTATTATTGCTACTGCACTTACAGAGACTGGTTCCAAAATGGATGAAGTGATTTTTGAAGAATTTAAAGGAACTGGTAATATGGAACTTCAATTGGATCGTAAAATATCGAACCGAAGAATATTCCCTGCTATTGACCTTACCTCTTCAAGTACGCGAAGAGACGATTTATTGTTGGATGAAAATACGATACAACGTATGTGGATAATGCGCAAGTACTTGGCAGATATGAACCCTGTAGAAGCTATGGAATTCATGGAGCAACGCATTAAGCAAACAAAGAATAACGATGAGTTTTTAATGACAATGAGTCAATAAAATTTTCATTTTTATCATAAAAAAAGCAGCTTCCGAACAGAAGCTGCTTTTTTATTTCCTCTTTTTTGACTTCTAACTATCTGAAAGACATACTATTTTACTAATATCTCTATGGGTACCTGTGGTAACACTATTCCAAATTGTTTTTTGCACAGCTCTTAAATGAATAGAACCACAATTTCTATTGGTAAAAGTGACTATTTCAAACTGACCAGCCCCAATGGTAGTGCCTGTTTGCCCTAAACCAGTTCCAATTTTAGCATATGTACCTACATTGGTCGTAATCGCATAATTCTCCAAATAATTATCATCTACGGTAAATTCCCCTTTAATAGTATCTCCCTTCTTGTAATGAGAGCAGTTTCCGCTATCATCTATGGACATGGTTACAACTGGAAAAGTATTATCCATTTGAATTACTTGGCTATCCGATGTTCCATTAGAATGCTCAATTGTTATTAATAATCGATCATTATTTCCAGGAGTAAACCTAGCTAGAACACTTCCAATATTATTCTGATAAGGTTGGTACTCATATTCGTCAGCAACAGGTGTAATTACTGGATGGGTTACTACTCCTGTAGCAGGGTTATACCCCACCAAGGCCAAATTGTTATTTAGGTAATAACTACCACCTGTATTTAAATTGGTGATTTTCACTTTATACTTGTTACCTGCTAAAGGTGCAGATACGCCCTGCACAACAATAACACCACCAAATGGACTATCATTAAAGGTATTTGTCTGATTGAACTCAATTTTGGCTCCGGGCAAAGTACGACCAGAAATAGCATCGATATTATCTGTTGCAACACCACCTACTGTGATCATCTTAGGTGAATTTCCAGTCCAAACAGCTTGAGGCTGGATTTGAATATACGATTCAACTGCATTGCCCCATCCAGAACAATCCATCCCTTTTGGGGGTGAATTCCAAGAAAGTACAGCTCTTACTTTTAGCACTTGTGGGTCTTTACAATCTTTCTTTAATCCAGAAAAATCATATGGTAAGATCACCGAATAAGAAAGACCTTTGGAAGGTATATTTTGAATATCATGCACTTGTACAAAAGTAGTCCCGGCATGTTTCCACTCGCAATTTTCTTCTTCCTGAATCCAGAAAGAAACATACTCTTTACTTCCTTTCTTACATAGATTACCACTATAACCCGCAGGTCTTTTAATTTTTAAAGTTCCTACAAATGCCTCTTTATGATAATCTGCTGCTACGCAAAACAACTCCTCATAGTCAACATTACAATTTAGTTTCTTCACTAGGGCTAAATTCTCAACTAAGGAAAGTTTTTTGGAAGCAAACAAATCGGTGATGGTTTTCAATGCCGTAGGATTGGAAGTTTCCTCTGCTTCTTTCAAAAGCTTAAATCCAAATCTGTGCGCACCTACCTTTTCTTTTTTATAGATATCTGCCAACTCCTGAAAATCTACTTTGGAAGCTTTTAGGGTTTTACCAGCCCCTCTTAACGCTTTTAGCTCTGCCGCACTAGAAGCCATATTGCTCAAAGAAATTTCAGGATTGATTACTGCCTTTTCCAATAAATCTCCAATTACTGGGAAAGGAAAATCTGGAATACTTAATTGTAATGGACTAATCTGAATGTATTCATCTTTTACATCTCCCCAAACATAGCTGCCTGAGTTTTGATTGGGATCGTTCGCTGCCGGAATAGAATTCCAAGAAAGGATTGCTCTTACTTTTGGAAGATTGGGAATAGTACAAAACTTTTTCTTTGGGTTAATTGCCAAACGCACCGCATACTCTATGGGTTTTTCCTGTTTTCCATCACAATCCTTTTCTGTAGGAATGTCGTGGACGTTCAATGCTGTATATCCCATATCTTGCCATCCGCTTCCATCTTGATAATCTAGATAAAAGCGAACATATTCAAAGGAACCCTTTGTACATAATCGCCCAGAATAGCCCGAAGACTTTTTAATTTTTATAGTAGCCGTTAATTCTTTAAAAGCTGGGTTATATCCCACACATCCTAAAGATTCAAAACTTGTATTCGACTTTTGTTTAAAAAAGTTGAGCTTCGTCTTTAATTTTAATTTGGGAAAATCTTTTGCTCCCACTGCTAAGAAAGAGTGAAACTCTTGTCTTGCAATAACCAATTGCTTTTCATTTAATTCTGGCATAATTCTTATAATTTAATTGTACCTACTCTAATTGTATGACTTTTCGGCTTCCGTCTTTTTCTAAAAAATTCAAGACAAAATTGCTTTAAAAGACCTATAGCAATCAAGAGTTAATCAACTGAAAATCAATTGGTTATTAACACTAAAAACACATAGTTGTTAACACTGTTTAGCGAGCGGTTATAGACAGTTGTTATACTGGGTATCTAGGACGCAAAAGATGTGGAATCCCCTGATAAACAAAAGGGGTAAACACCCCCATTTTAATGGAATTTACCCTGAAATTTTTATTCAAAACAAACTTAATTCACTAATTTTCAATAACTTAACTAATCTCTTGCTTTTCAGGCATAAATACAACCCTTTTTTTGATCGAAAATGGGATTACCTTTATACCACCTAAAAACAACACTCATGGAAACCACAAAAAAAATTCTCATTGTAATGCTAGCCATCACGCTGGTATTTTTAGTAATGAATACGTGTACAGACGTAGATCAAAAAAATCCGGATTATAGCGGAGAACCAAAACAGATTGTCACCTATCAACAAGCCAAGGTATTATACGATACCTACTCCAATCGAAGAGTTCCTATTATTAAGGCATATGAAGACAGGTATACTAAAAAGGAATACGATCCTAAAATGCAGCAGCAGTTAAAAGAAGGTACCATAGATAGTATGTCTCTGGAAAAAGCTTCGAAAGATGCGTTTAATCCAACACGTTATGGCTATTATGATTACAAGACTATTAAAAAATATATAGCATATATAGAGCATGAAGCGGCTTTAGCCGATGTAGAAATCTCTACCTTGCGCTTTTATTTTGCCAATTATCCAGAAAAGGGAACCCTGCCCGGTGATAGAGAGATTAAATATCCTAAAAAAAATACCTTTTTAATTGTTCCAACACTGCGTGAAACAGATGGAGAGGATTATGGATTTTTAACTATTGAACAAAAAGATGGTAAAAGGAAAGCAGTTTTATTAAAAGATCAGGATAGTTTAATACCTGGCAAGTCTACTCAACTTTTAACCACAAAAAATAAATCTTACGCAGGCTTTAATTTAAATGGGTTATTGTCCAATTCTAGTCCTTTTATGCCAGTGTTACCACCTGGGGATGTGCACAGTCTTATCTTAAATGAAGGAGGATTGGTACCACCACCGCATAATTTTCAATCCGATTTTAACTAGTAGATACGGAAATTTTTAGATGATCCTAGAATTCATAGATACCATTTTAAGTAATTCCTACAAACCTATATATGGTATCACATTTTTAGTATCTCTTTTTTACTATCCAAGATATAAGCATACGAGCTTAAGGTACTTTCCAATAATTTTGGCTTATACGTTCTTCAACGGCGTATTAGCCAAAATTGTTTTTGATTATCAGGGCAATAATGCCATGGTATACAATATCTACAACATTATCTTTTTTCTCTTTTTTTATTATGTTTTTTGGTCACATTTAAAACGTTCCATTAACAAAAAAACCGTTCTTTTCTGTGCTGTTTTATTTTTGCTTGCTAGCGTAATAAATCCATTTTATGAAGATTTCTTTATAACATCGCAATTGTATGCCTATATTTTAGGAGCTGTTCTATTAATTGTTTGCATTATAATGTATTATATAGAATTATTGAATACGCCAAAAATATTGTCGATTCGAGCAGATCTTTTATTTTGGATTAGCGCCGGATTATTACTTTTTTATGTAGGTTATGTTCCTATTAAAATTACGCGTGGTTTTTTTGCAAGATTAAGTGCAGACACCTTTGTGAATTTAAGAAGAGTTCATTTACTTTTAATACTTGTTATGTATGGTTGTTTTATAATTGGATTTATATGGACCCGAAAGAAATCGCAGGATTAGTCCTATTTGGCACTCCCTTAGCACCAATGGACCCAAAAGAAATTGCTGGGTTAGTCTCAGTAGGCATTCTCTTAATGCTTGTGGTGGTAATTATTGTTTTATTCACTGTTTTTGTAAAGCGGAAAAACAAGCTATTAGAAGCCCAAGCGAAAGCTCAGGAAACCTTTGAAAGGGAATTAGCAGAAAGCCAGATTGAAATACGAGAAGAAACCTTGCGCAATATTAGTTGGGAATTACATGATAATATTGGACAATTAATGACCTTGGCCAAGATTCAGGTGCAAACGGCTGCGGAGCAACCAGAAAATTATGAAGAAGCTTCGGAGACCATTGGTACTGCCTTAAATGAGTTAAGGGCGCTGTCTAAGCTTATTAATCCGGAAGCTACCAGAAAAATGAGCCTCAAAGAGGCCATTGAAACAGAAATTACACGCTTTAATCGTCTTAATTTTATTAATTCGAGTTTAGCAATTGAGGGTACTCCTGAACGAATAGACCCGAAAAAGGAAATTATTTTATTTCGAATTTTACAGGAGTTCTTTTCAAATACTATTAAGCATTCTAAAGCTTCCAATTTATCAGTGGCTTTACACTATGATAAAAAGTATCTTCAGATTCTGGCAAAAGATGACGGTGTTGGATTTGCAGATGAGAGTACCTCTACTGGAATTGGTTTAAGAAATATGAAGAATAGAGCAAAATTAATTAATGCAGAGCTTCAGGTTTTTTCAGAAAAAGGAAAAGGCACTTCTCTGCATATGGAATATTACTATGAATAATTAAGAAGGTTTTTAATGTTTATGTAAATTGAAGGTATGAAATTTTCTGTAGTAGTTGTAGATGATCATGTGTTACTTTCCCAAGCGATTGTTGGATTGGTAGATAGTTTTGATAAATTCAAAACCTTATACTTTTGTAAAAATGGTCAGGAATTGGTAGATAAGCTTATATCACCGAAGAATATTCCGGATATTGTGCTAATGGACATTAATATGCCCATTCTGAACGGGATAGAAACTACAAAATACTTAAAGCAACACTTTCCTCAAATACATGTATTAGCGCTTTCTATAGAGGAAAATGAAAATACAATCTTAAAAATGCTCAGGGCAGGTGCTAAGGGGTACTTAATGAAAGATACCAAAAAGGAAATTTTACAAGAAGCCTTATTAGAAATTATGGAAAAAGGCTATTATCACACCAATACTACTACTCAGATATTGGTGGGTCAATTAACAAAAAAAACAGATCAAGTAGCCCTCAAAGAGCGTGAAATAGAGTTTATTAAACAAGCTTGCACAGAACTTACCTATAAGGAAATAGCAGATGTTATGTTTTTAAGTCCAAAGACTATTGAAGGTTATCGAGATTCTATCTATGAAAAGTTGAGTATTAAGAATCGAATTGGTTTGGTACTTTATGCCATCCGCAACAACCTATTCACCCCCTAAAGCATCATAGGCTTACCGCACAATAATATTGTAGGTAAAGTAGAGCGATGCGTTTACCCGCAATTGTAAAATGTAAACACCGTTGGCTAAACCAGTTACATTACATCTATAGGTATCATCACTTTGCTTAATTCCGTTTGGATCGTAACTACGCACTTGATGTCCGTATAGATCGAACAGTGTAGCTTCATCCATAACTGCAGAAGCTTCTGATAATTCTAATACTACAAACTCAACAGCTGGGTTTGGGTACACTTCCACACCAATTTTTGGTGGTTGTGTATTTATCAATACATTATTTACCGTTATCGTAAGTGAGATTGAATCTTCTAAGCCTTCTATATCTGTTACGGTTAGTATTACTGTATATTCTCCTGCTGTTGTATATGTGTGCATTGGATCGGCTTCGGTAGCCGTATTTCCATCACCAAAATCCCAACTATAACTTACAACACCCACATCATCTGTAGAAGTACTTCCTATAAAATTAACATCCAATGGGGCATCTCCCGTCAAAGGTGTTGCTGTAGCAATGGCAATAGGAGCTTCGTTCACAGGTACCGTTTCTGTAACCGTGATAACAACCACTTGAGAATCTTCTAAACCAGCTGCATCGGTTACTGTAAGTATTACATTATAAGTACCTACTGCCGTAAAAGTATGCATTGGATCTGCAATAGCAGATGTATTTCCATTATCAAAGTCCCACTGATACCCCACCACGGCATTATCATCCGTAGAGGCACTTCCTGTAAAACTCACTTCTAAAGGTGCTGTTCCGCTAAGTGGAGTTGCCGCGGCAATTGCTACAGGAGCTTCATTAACAGGTATAGGTTCTGTTACCGTAATTACAATAGTTTGAGAATCTTCCAAACCAGCTGCGTCCGTTACTCTAAAAACTACGGTGTAGACGCCTGCAGCAACAAAAGTGTGCATGGGGTCTGGATCTGTAGAGGTGCTTCCATCATTAAAATCCCAGCTATAGCTTACAATACCGACATCGTCTGTGGAGCTGCTTCCAGTAAAGCTTACTTCCAAAGGTGCATCCCCATTTAGAGGTGTAGCCGAAGCTATGGCAATTGGAGCCTCATTTCCTGGTATTGGTTCCGTTACTGTTATGGTTACCGTTTGAGAATCTTCTAAACCTGCCGCATCAGCTACTGTGAGTGTTACCGTATAGGTACCTACTGCCGTAAATGTATGCATAGGGTCGGGCAAGGTAGACGTATTACCGTCATCAAAATCCCAACTATAACTTACTACAGCAACATCGTCTGTAGAACTGCTTCCCGTAAAGCTTACATCTAATGGTGCATTACCACTTAAAGGGGTAGCAGAAGCAATGGCCGTTGGCGCCTGATTTGGCACTTCCGTTACGGTTATAACAACAGTCTGAGAATCTTCTAAACCTGCTACATCAGCTACTGTAAGAGTCACTGTATAGGTGCCAATAGCCGTAAATGTATGCATAGGGTCGGGTAAGGTAGACGTATTACCATCATCAAAATCCCAACTATAACTTACTACAGCCACATCGTCCGTAGAACTGCTTCCCGTAAAGCTTACATCCAATGGCACATTCCCACTCAGTGGCGTAGCAGAAGCAATTGCCGTTGGAGCCTGATTCGCATTTGTAACATTAATGGTTATGGTATCTGTATCTTCTAAGCCTTCCACGTCCGTTACAGTAAGGGTTACTGTATACGTTCCTACTGCATTAAAAGTATGCATAGGGTCTGGGTCTGTAGAAGTATTTCCATCATCAAAATCCCAACTATAACTTGTGACTCCTACATCATCTGTAGAACTGCTTCCTGTAAAATTCACATTTAAAGGAGCGGTTCCATTCAAAGGCGTTGCAGTTGCTACAGCTACGGGTGCTTCATTAGGGTTGGTTACCGTAATGGTTACCATATCTGTATCTTCCAAACCAGCTACATCCGTAACCGTGAGTACCACATTGTATACCCCAGCCGTTGTAAATGTGTGCATGGGGTCTGGATCCGTAGAAGTGTTTCCATCATCAAAATCCCAACTATAACTGGTGACTGCTACATCATCTGTAGAACTGCTTCCTGTAAAATTCACATTTAAAGGAGCGGTTCCATTCAAAGGAGTTGCCGTTGCTGCAGCTACGGGTGCTTCATTAGGATTGGTTACCGTAATGGTTACCATATCTGTATCTTCTAAACCTGCTACATCTGTAACCGTGAGTACTACATTGTACACCCCAGCCGTTGTGAATGTGTGCATGGGGTCTGGATCCGTAGAAGTGTTTCCGTCATTAAAATCCCAACTATAACTTGTGACTCCTACATCATCTGTAGAACTGCTTCCTGTAAAATTCACATTTAACGGAGCAGTTCCATTCAAAGGCGTTGCCGTTGCTGCAGCTACGGGTGCTTCATTAGGGTTAGTTACCGTAATGGTTACCATATCTGTATCTTCCAAACCTGCTACATCTGTAACGGTGAGTACTACATTGTACACCCCAGCCGTTGTGAATGTATGCATAGGGTCTGGATCCGTAGAAGTGTTTCCGTCATTAAAATCCCAACTATAAGCTGTGACTCCTACATCGTCTGTAGAACTGCTTCCTGTAAAATTCACATTTAAAGGAGCGGTTCCATTTAAGGGAGTTCCCATAGCTACTGCTACTGGCGGAGCATTCCCATCAGTAACTGTAATTGTTACCGTATCTGTATCTTCCAGACCCGCTATATCTGTCACTGTTAATACCACGTTATACACTCCTGCTGTTGTGAACGTATGCATTGGATCTGGGGTTGTAGAGATGTTTCCATCACCAAAATCCCAGTCATAACTTTCAACCCCAATATCATCTGTAGAACCGCTTCCAATAAAACTTACATTTAAAGGAGCAGTACCACTCAGAGGCGTTGCAGTCGCCATTGCCACAGGTGCTTCTACACCAGTATCAACCGCTCTAATAACCATGGGATATGTATCGCTTAAACCACCCGCATCTGTTACGGTCAGAAGTACTTCATACAAACCAGCACTAAACGTATGCATTGGGTTGATACCTGTTGCAGTTGTTCCATCGTCAAAATCCCAATGATAGGTCAAACCTGCCGTACCTGCATCGTCTGTGGAGGTAGCCGCTGTAAAGTTTACAGTTAAGGGAGCATCACCAGAAGTAGGCGTCGCAGATCCATCAGCAACTGGTGGTAAATTACCTCCGTCTGTTACAGTAATCGTAAGGGTTTCCGTATCCTGTCCACCATCTCCATCCCAGACGGTTAAACTAACTTCATAAATACCAGGCACTGTAAAATCCCTCACAGGATTCCAAGATCCAGAGGAAGTATTATTTCCAAAATTCCATCTTCTTGCTACAATAGCAACATCATCTGAAGAACTTGCACTATTAAAATTAACTGTCAAAGGTGCATCACCAGATAAAGGAGTTGCCGTAGCCACCGCTATTGGAGGATCATTGGTTCCAGGATCTGTTACACAATTGGTCTCTTCCAAAGTAAGCTCTCTCCATCCTGGCACGTCTTTTCGAAGCACCATTCTATCTATTTGATGCAATTTAGACCTTCCTGAAATCTCTAAAGTATAAATACCAGGGTTATTAAAAGTTACATAGATACGATGGTTTCTACTATCGCTTGTAAACGTATTCCACGTCCATCCAAAAGAACCACCTGTGTACGCTTTAAACCATCCATCTGATCCAGAACCATCGGCTTCCGGGGTTTTTCCACTTCCTTTCGGATATACGATGCTGGTGCCATCGGCTGTTCTGCCAAAAAAATCATCCGCATCTGGAAAACGAACCCAACTATCATTAAAGTCTCCAAAATGCTCTCCATAACCAACCTTAGATCGCCATTCAAATAAATAGGTTCCTGTTTCAGTTATGTTAATCGTGGTGGAAGTATAGCCATTACCTGGCGCGTTGAAATGATTGCTATTTTCCCATTGAATATAGCCTGTTCCCGTAAATCCAGGATCAATACTTTTTTTAGACCACCCTATTCCAGTAGCAAGGTTTTCCGCTTCTATAACTACTAGGTTGTTCACCACAGTATAGTCTGCACCACAATTAGGTTGTGTTTGCGCAGACATGGCGATACTAAAAAATAGCATCCACAAGGCTGCAATATTTTTTGAAAAAGCTCGTAAATAATCAACGTAATTTTTCGCCATTCTAACTTCCGTTATAGAGACAATGCTCTTTAAAATAGTTAAATCCCGATTTTCTATATGCAAAAACGGGACCAATTGTACGCGGTAAAATTACTAAGAATTGATAATTGAAACTCTATAAAATCGATATATTGCCTCAAATTGTTTTGCTATCTATCTTAATTAGTGCAATTTACATCTAATCTTCTTGATAATCAACACATTAAAATAATTTGCTTTAAAAAATCTAATTTTTGAAAAAAATCGATGAAATACATAGATTCCATCAGATTGTTTAAATATACCGGCTTGCCATTCAAATGCTTAAAGACCATCTTGACCTATAGAAAAAATAAGTTTTTGGTCCTTCAGCAAAGGATATTTTTTAGGAGGTTCTAACAAACATTTTAAATAAAAAACCTCTTTTGCGAAATACAAAAGAGGTTTATATAAATCATATATTACTTAAAAAAATAGGTGTTTTTCTAATGCTTTACCACCACTCGATACTTAAATAAGAAACCTGAATTGGTTCTTAGATGAGTAAAATAAACCCCATTAGGTAAGTTACCCACATTGAATTTAAAGGCATCTTTTGTTGCATTAATGCTTGCCTTATCATAATTTCTAATCATGCGTCCGTTCATGTCAAATACAGAAACACTTGTTAATTGATCAGAAGACGGCCCTGTCATACTTACAAAAACCGATTCAGCTGTAGGGTTTGGATAAAGCGTAACTTTCACTTTCTGAGCCTCGGTCCCTAGGGTATCTCCTGTTTTTATATCATTGATGGCAATTTTAATATTTAACGGATCTACAATAGAAAAATCTATTGCGATTGTTTGAAGTACTGTACCACTTAAATTGGCACCGCTATATGCGGAAGCAGTTAAACTATAATTCCCGTTTAAAAATGCCACTCCATTATAGTCACCAGATCTATCTCCAAATAAGGCGAAAGGTGCAAAATTCTCTTTGGATACTTTTGTTACTGGCCCTGTCAGAGAAAATGAAACACTCCCAACATTAAGGTCATCAAAATTAGATCTAATATTAAGCAATGTACCTTCAATGTCGTTCCTATTGATCTGCATACCATCTTCCATATTAAAAAGATCGGTATCTGAAGTTGCATCTACAAGGGTAAATCCATTCGTAACTATAGGCTCCGTAACGGTAATGGTTATGCTATCTGTATCTAACAAACCTTCATCATCTAACACAGTTAAAACCACATTGTATATACCGGCCTCTGTAAAAGTATGAACTGGATCTGGTTGCGTATAACTAGAGCCATCACCAAAATCCCATATATATCCAACTACCCCTATATCGTCTGTAGAATTACTCCCTGTAAAGTTCACTTCTAACGGAGCTGTCCCTGTCAAAGGTGTTGCGGTTATTACAGCATTTGGAGGTTGATTTGCGGGTGTATTGTTTACAATGCTAAAGTTCCTTGTTATTTCGTTGATAATGCTACCACTAGCACTTGCCCCGGTATAGGCCGTGGCGGTAATGGTATAGTTGCCTACAGGCAATAATGCGCCAAAATAATTCCCTGCATTGTCACCATATAGGGCGTAGGGTGCAACACTTTCTGTTCTCATTTTATCAACAGGACCATTCATCACTAGAACAACACTTCCTACCAAATCTGGAGCTGTATTGGCCCTAACATTTAAATTAATTCCTTGTAAACTGCCAATTGGAATTTCCATCTGATCAGTTAAATCAAAAAGATCTGAGTCTGAATCAGCATCAACCAATGTAAGACTTACCAGCTCACTAGAATTTTCTTCTTGGTTGACAGTTATCACAGAGGTATCTACTAAATTACCGTCTTCCGTTATTGCTCTAATTAAGGTTATTCCTTCTGCTATAGCGACTACCAGACCATTTTGATCTATGGTAGCAACTCTAGTATTCGAGGAAGACCAAACAACTGCAGGGTTGGTTGCGTTAGCCGGAAATATTTGTGCTGCCAATTGAATAGATTCTCCCGGATCTAGTACTGCAGTTTCTGGGGACACACTTACTCTTGTTACCGAAACTGTATTGGCTTCTACTGTAACTTCAGAAGTATCTATAAAATTACCATCTATTGTACTTGCAGTAATGGTCACTGTACCTGCCTGCAGCCCCGTAACTTCTCCTAAAGTACTAATGCTTGCAATAGTTTCATCTCCTGAAGACCAGCTAATGTTCCTATTCGTTGCATTGGCAGGCATCACTTGGGCACTTAAGGTAGCCGTTTCACCTTCGTTTATGGTTAAGGTTGCAGGTGTTACATTGATGCCATTCACCGAAACTGTGGGAATTACAACATTGATTTCAGATGTATCCGTAAAGTTCCCATCTACGGTTGTTACAGTAATGGTAGCAAATCCTTCCGCAATTGCATTTACTTGACCATTTTGATCTACCGTAGCCACGGATGTATTGTTAGAAGACCAAACTACATTCGTATTGGTAGCATCCGTTGGTAACACCAAGGCATTTAACGCAATTACTTCTCCTTCATTTAAAGTAGCTGTAGCTGGTGTAAGTTGAACTTCCGTTACCGAAATGTTAGACTCTTCTACTTTCTCCACTAAAATTACCCAATCTAAGTTGGCATCCACAGGGGCAGTACCAAGACTCCGTACACCACCACCTTGTATTTCTACCACGTTACCATCTAATAAGGCTCCTCCTGTTCTAGGATCAAACCATTTAACAGTATAATCACCTGACACGGCAGATAAATCTAAACTTTCTTCACCACCATTGGTTAGATATATGGCATAAGAATCTCCTGGTTTGGCTAAACAATAATTTAAGCTCTCGTCTCCAGAGATTAATTCATCATACGCATCCATCTCCCAAAATTCCAAATGATCATTGAAGAAATCATAAGCTACTTTTGCATCGCCCCATTTGCTATCCCTACTTCTCCAATCTTCTGCATTTATATCGTTCTGACCCGATCGTCCTCCAAAGTAATACTCTACGCCTGCACCACCTGCCATGACTGCCGCCCATAAAGCTTTGCTTCTTATTTCTGCTCTATTATCTTCAACTTCTCCTTTGCTTCCTCCATGATCTGCATCTACTCCAACTCCCCTGTTCCAATGTCCCTGCTCATCGAATGCCACAACCCACTTTTTTCCACTGGCTTCAGAATCTTGTACCCACTTCCGAATTTTAACATGCGCTCCATCTACAAAAGTTTGAACAGAGATTCCCGACAAATTAAAATCTGGACCTAATAAAGGTCTAAATAAACTCTCATCTCCTGAGTTTGGATAACAGTGAATCACTAAATTGTGATCATAGGGATCTAGGTCCTTTATATAGCTAGCAAAAGAATTTATAAGGGTAGGATTATAGATCCAAAACTCTTCTCCCAAATTCCAGTTTAGTGCCAAATGATGTCCAAATCTAGCAATGAGCTCTCTATAGTATAACTTACGTTCTATACCAAGAGCTCCATCATCTAACAATCTATGATTACCAGATTCTTGCATTTTAAAATGAAGGTACATTCCTTTCTTATCGCCATGATCAAATATAATTTCCCACTGCTCTAATTTAGAAACGTCGTATCGAAGTCTATTGTTTATTTCCGAAGCTGTATCATCATTTAGATCCGTATGCACAGCCGAAGTCCATGGCCATATATTATTTCTAGAGGAACCTCTACTTATTTCTGGGTCATCTACATTCATGGTAATGAATGAAAAAGCGTTCATGCCTTTCCCGGCTAAATAATTGATAGCCCCAATTAACTCTTTACCCTTATCACCTTGCCAAACCGGATCTCCTGGATTCCAATCTCCAGCATGCGGAGACCACGTTTTATAAGGAATGGTGTTATCTATATCGTTATACGCCAACATGGTTTCTGGTGAATCTGCCCCAACTTTAAGGAAAAATTTACCCGTTTCTTCCCATTGTAAATAGCGTTCATTTACGTAATTAAGTCTTCCGTTTGCCCTGTTATCCGGTGCCAATTTATTATTTGCTCCTATGGAAAAATTCCCTGAGGCGCCATCAAAAGACGTTGGGTTTCCAGCAGTAGGATCTAAACTCACGGCCACATCTGTACCTGTTCTAAAAGAAGCATTATAGGTCCAGTTTCCAAGGGCGTTTGGTTTAAAACGCACTGCCCATTTATTTCCGGAAGTTGCACTAGTCTCCGCAGCATTCCCATCTGCCGCAAAAAATCCGGGTACTACAAACTGTTCTCCGTTAGGAGATACGAAAGTCACATTAAGTCGATAATTTGTAAAAGGATTCACTGCACTCTCTTCATCCATACTAGGACCATCGAAAGTAACAGTTACCGTATGCCATTTACGTAATTCACCCGAAATAGTTCCCTGCGCAAGCAAAGAGTAGCTCATCATTAAGATGAAAAAAGGGAGTAATTTTTTTAAAAAAGCAATAAAATAGTGGAAGTAATTTGTAATCATAATGGTTGTGTTATTAAATAGTATCTTATTTAAACACAGTAGATTACAATTCTATATTTGGATATTGGGGTTCAAAAATAGAGTGGATAAATATAGCTAGAATTGAACACCTCATCTTTATAAAATCGATGTACTGCTATCAATTTTTTAACAATCGAATAAAAGCAGTTAAAAAAATATTATAACATATTGATAATCAATTATTTAAATTCTTAAAACCAAAATCAACACCTTAGTGAAAATGTTCGATGAAATACATAAAATATAGTTCTTTGCTCCTTGATTTTTCTATTTCATCCTTTCTGAGTCACAATTCAGTATACATTTCTTGTAAAAACACTCATTATAGTAGACTTTCGTTAAAAACTTATTTATGACCAACTATCAAATTCTCATGTATCTTCATTTGGCAAGCGTAGTTCCCTGTATTTTCATTGGCGCCTTTTTATTGTTTGCCACCAAGGGAACTAAAAATCATCGAGGCATAGGAAAACTCTATATGACCTTAATGGTTTTTACCGCTATTGTAAGTCTCTTTCTACCTGCCAAGGTGGGAGCTCAATTTTTAAATCATTTTGGATGGATACATCTCTTCAGCCTGCTAACACTTTATTCTGTTCCAACGGCCCTATGGGCAATTAGAAAAGGAAATGTAAGAAGGCATAAAATAAAAATGATCTTACTATATGTAGGAGCAATAATGATTGCCGGAGGATTTACCCTAGCCCCTGGAAGATATTTACACGGCTTATTTTTTGGGTAATCTTTAGAAGTATGAGCTAATTTCGAATAAGCAGTTTATAGTCAAAATATGCGGCGGCATTTGAAAATAGTCGCACAATATAGACTCCATTGGTTAGACCAGAGACCTCTATTTTATACATTCCATTTTCTTGCTTCACGTCAGCCACATTAAAACTTTTTGCGGTTCGTCCATTCAGATCATAAACGCCTATGCCGTACACTACTATTGCTGGGTCTAAAATCTCTAAAAACACCTCCGTGGATGCCGGATTAGGAAATAAATTCACCCCATTCATTTGGCCTTCGGTGATGCTAAGATCTACAACCGAAAAATTCAAATTAACACTCGTAGTAAGCATCCCTCCTTGATTCATATCACTATATAAGGTACCCTTCAGCGCATAGTCTCCCACCAAAAATGGGACTCCTTCATAGTTACCATTGGTATCTCCAAAAAGCGAATATGGTGCTGTATTATCTGTAGTTGATTGTTCTATAGGACCCCCCAACTCTATATGTGCACTACCCACTTCTTCTGGATCTGTATGTACACGGATGCTTACATTCAAATCTGCTATGCTCGCCATATCGATTTCCATACCATCTGTTAGTTCATAAAGTGCTGTATTAGTATCCGCATTTATTAAGGTAAAACTGCTAATAACCGCCTCTTCCTCTCTAGGGTCTACTATAATATCTATGGTATCTGTATCCATAAGTCCTTCCGCATCACTTACTGTTAAGGTCGCAGTATACCTACCCGCCTCAGTATACATATGGATTGGGTTTGCTGTAGAAGCAGCACTACCATCTCCAAAATCCCAATGATACACTACAATTTCTACATCGTCTGTAGAGCCAGTACCTACGAACTGCACTTCTAAAGGCACTACCCCACTCAAAGGGCTTGCCGAGGCTAAAGCTATTGGGGCTATATTTTCTGGGCCAGGGGTAACCGTTATTTCAGAAACATCAGAAAATCCTCCATCCTCGGTAGTAACAATAATAGAAGCTACCCCTTCTCGAATGGCTAAAATTTCTCCGTTCATAGCTACTGTAACAACAGCAGTATTGCTAGATTCCCATAGAACATTAGCATTGGAGGCATTTGAAGGTAGTACTTGAGCACTTAAGATAGCTGTTGTACCTTCTTCCAAGCTAAGCATCGTTGGACTTAAGCTAACTCCATTTACAAAAACGGCAGTTTTAACAACCGTGATGACCGAAGTATCTGTGAAATCACCATCCTCGGTGCTTGCTGTAATCGTAGCCGCCCCCTCTACTATGGCCAATACCCTACCCATTTCATCTACAGTAGCTACAGAACTATTACTTGATGACCAAGAAACATTGGTATTGGACGCATTGGCAGGTAAAACTTGAGCAACTAAAGTAGCCGATTCTCCCTCATCTAAAGTGAGCGTAGCTGGTGTTATTGTAATACCATTTACAGAGATAATGGGTTTTACTACGTTGATAAGGACAGTATCTATAAAATCTCCATCTTCTGTTCTACCGGTTATGATCGCAGTGCCTTCTTGAATGGCAGTTACAACTCCTGTTTGACTCACTGTTGCAATACTTCCATTATTGGAAGACCAAAATACGGTTACATTGGTTGCGTTAGAAGGAACGATTTCAGCAGTCAACCTAAGCGACTCCCCTTCATCTAAAGTGGCACTCTCTGGAGTGATGTTAATAGCGGTAACCGAAATAGCCGATTTAACCACGGTGATTATAGAAGTAGCACTAAAATTACCATCCTCCGTAAGGACTGAAATGGTAGCAGTTCCCTCTTGAACAGCGATAACTTCTCCATTCTGATCTACTGAAGCAATTGCTGCATTATTGGAAGACCATGTCACATTTGTATTCCCCGCATTTGCCGGGCTAATGGTATGCATAAGTGTTGTTGTTGCACCCTCATCCAGCGTTAGACTTGTAGGATTTACGGTAATTCCAGTAACTGGAATGGGTGCTTTTTCTACTAAAATAGCCCAGTCATCATTCACATCATTTGGAACGGTACCTAAAGATCTAATGGCTCCTCCTTCCAATTGCAGAACACTTCCATTTACCAAGGCACCTCCTTCTCGTGGATTAAACCATTTTACCGTATAATTTCCTTCAGCGGCAGACAAATCTAGCGTTTCTTCACCTCCATTGGTGAGATAAACCACATAGGTCTCATTGGGTTTGGCCAGACAAAAATTGAGCATTTCATCGCCAGTAATTAATTCATCATAAGCATCCATTTCCCAAAACTCTAAATAAGTTTCAAAAAAGTCCAAAGCAATTTTGGCATCTTCCCATTTGCTTTCCCTACTTCTCCAATCTTGAGCACTATGATCTGTTTGTCCGGTTTGTCTACCAAAATAGTATTCTACTCCGGCTCCTCCTGCCATAAGCGCACTCCATAATACTTTATATCGTATTTCTTTTCTATTATCTTCTACAATACCTCTAGGGCCTCCATGGTCGGCATCTACTCCTACTCCCCTATTCCAATGCGCCTGTTCATCAAAACCAACCACCCATGGCTTTCCACTTGCTTCGGAATCTTGCACCCATTTCTTAACCTTAATATGGGTACTATCTACAAAAGCTTGTATAGATATTCCGGAAAGCTCAAAATCTGGTCCTAACATCGGTCTAAATAAACGTTCATCTTGCTCAAAAGGGTAGCAATGAATTACCATATTATGATCGTATGGATCTAATGCTTTTACATAGGTAGCAAATGAATTAATGAGGGTAGGGTTATAAATCCAAAACTCCTCTCCTAAATTCCAATTTAGTGCCAAATGATGACCAAAACGGGCTATAAACTCACGATAATAGATTTTTCGTTCTACACCCAAAGTAAGATTATCTATAAGCATGTGATTGCCGTCTTCTTGCAACTTAAAATGTAAGTACATTCCCTTGGTATCACCATGATTAAAAACAATTTCCCACTGTTCCAATTTCGAAACATCATAGCGTTTTCTTTGATCAATTTCTTCAGGGCTGCTTCCATCTAAATCATCCGCACTGGTAGCGGCCCAAGGCCACAAAGTGCTTCTAGAACTTCCTCTATCCAGATCAGGATCGTCAATGTCCATAGCAATAAAAGAAAAGGCATTCATTCCTTTATCCGCTAAATAATTAATAGCACCTATTAAACCTTTCCCCTTGACACCTTGCCATACCGGATCACCGGTGGTCCAATCTCCATTATGCGCAGACCAGTCTTTATTACTATTAGGGGTATTATCAAAATCGTCATAAGCCAACATGGTCTCTGGAGAATCCGCTCCTACTTTCAAGAAAACCTTATTGGTTTCTTCAAATCTTAAAAAACGTTCTCCCACATAATTAAGTCTTCCATTTGCCCTATTATCAGGAGCTGTCTTATTGGTTCCAGAAATATTAAAACTTCCCGAAGCACCATCAAAAGAAGTTGAACTTCCCGCATTTACTTCCAAGCTTGCAGCCACATCTACACCCGTCCTAAAAGAAGCAACGTAACTCCAATTACCAGTTGCATTGGGTTTAAAGCGAACCGCCCATTTATTCCCGGCAGAGGCACTTGTTTCGGCTGCATCTCCATCAGCAGCATAAAAACCAGGCACTAAAAATTCCTCCCCATTGGGAGCGGTAAACAACACATTTAACCTGTAGTCAGTAAAAGGATTTACAGTGGCATTTTCGGAAGTCATAGGACCATCAAAAAGAAGTGTAATTGTATGCCATTTTCGCAATTCTCCCGAGAGCGTTCCTTGCGCATATCCCCTATGAAAAGAAAAAAAAGAAAGCAGCAAAAATACCCCTAGAATAAAGGATATATGATTTTTGATGTAATTCGTATTCATATCGAACATGCTATATACGCCTGCAATATTAATTCAAATTTAGATACATCATTCTTGTAAGAAAAAGGGGCACTATAAAAGTCCCGAAATATAAGCAGAATTTGTGATATTTATTCATATTTAGCTTGACGGTTTTAATAGCCAACTTTTTTAATGCTAAAATGGAATAAGAAGTATAAAAAAAGCGCCCATTTGATAAGGGCGCTTTTTACTAGTATATTTTTGAGCTTTTATTTACAAAGCTGCAATTTGCTTTGTTAACTTGCTTTTTAAATTGGCAGCTTTGTTGGCATGTATAATATTGCGTTTCGCAAGTCTATCAATCATACTAACAACAGTAGGAAACATTGTTTGAGCTTCCTTCTTATCTTCTGTGCTACGTAATTTCTTTAAAGCATTACGCATGGTTTTATGCTGATACTTATTACGAACACGTACCGCTTCGTTTCTTCTAATTCTCTTTAATGCTGACTTATGATTTGCCATTGTCTTTTATTATTATATTCAATTGGGTATACCCATTATACTATTGTAGCCCGTAGGGGAATCGAACCCCTGTTACCAGGATGAAAACCTGGCGTCCTAACCCCTAGACGAACGGGCCATTGTTTAAAAATGGATAGCAAAAAATAAAATGATACTTATTTTACCTTTCACTATAAATTTTCAATTTTTCATTGACCTTGTAGTCCGTAGGGGAATCGAACCCCTGTTACCAGGATGAAAACCTGGCGTCCTAACCCCTAGACGAACGGACCATTAATTTCGCGCAATTGCGGATGCAAAAATACAATTATTTTTTACTACCACAAGACCTAAATATTATTTTTTAATTTCTTTTAGTATGCTTTTGCGAAAAGCACCCTTTTTGCCGATGGTTTTCCAGTAACCATACAACTTCCTTTTTCCTCTTTTGCATCCAAAGGAATACATCTTATAGTAGCTTTTGTCTCGTTTTTAACTTGTTCTTCGGTCTCAGGAGTACCATCCCAATGTGCAGAAATAAAACCACCTTTGGTTTCTAATACTTCTTTAAAAGCATCGTAAGAATCAACTTCTGTAATATGATTTGCCCTATGTTCCAATGCTTTTTTAAATATATTTTCTTGAATATCATTTAATAAGAACTCAATTTTAGCGATTACCTCTTCTGCAGCCACTGTTTCTTTTTCCAAGGTATCTCTTCTTGCCACTTCAAAAGTACCATTGTCCAAATCTCGTTGACCAATTGCCAAACGAACCGGAACTCCTTTTAATTCGTACTCATTAAATTTATAACCTGGCTTGTAGGTATCTCTATTGTCATATTTTACAGAAATCCCCTTAGCTCTTAAACTTTTTACCAAAGGGTTCACCTTTTCAGATATGGCGTCTAATTGTTCTTCTCCTTTATAAATAGGTACAATTACCACTTGAATAGGCGCTAGTTTTGGAGGTAATACCAACCCATTATCATCACTATGGGTCATAATTAAAGCGCCCATTAAACGTGTAGAAACACCCCAAGAAGTGGCCCAAACATGCTCTTGTTTTCCTTCCTTAGATGCAAATTTTACATCAAACGCTTTTGCAAAATTTTGACCTAAAAAGTGAGACGTTCCTGCTTGCAATGCTTTACCATCTTGCATTAAAGCTTCAATGCAATAGGTTTCCACAGCACCAGCAAAGCGTTCACTTGCCGTTTTTATTCCCTTAATTACAGGTACTGCCATGTGATTTTCTGAAAAATCAGCATACACATGCATCATTTGTTCTGCTTCTTCAATAGCCTCCTTTTCAGTAGCATGTGCTGTATGCCCTTCTTGCCATAGAAATTCTGCCGTTCTAAGAAAAAGGCGCGTGCGCATCTCCCAACGTACTACATTTGCCCATTGGTTAATTAACAAGGGTAAATCTCTGTAAGACTGTATCCACTTTCTATAGGTATCCCAAATTATAGTTTCCGAAGTAGGCCTTACAATAAGTTCCTCTTCTAGCTTTGCAGTCTCATCGACTACAATACCGCTGCCATCTTCGGCGTTTTTCAATCTGTAATGGGTTACCACAGCACATTCTTTTGCAAAACCCTCCACATGACTCGCTTCTTTGCTTAGGTATGACTTGGGAATGAATAAAGGAAAATAAGCATTTTCATGACCCGTTTCCTTAAACATTTTATCTAAAGCCGCTTGCATTTTCTCCCAGATAGCATAGCCGTATGGTTTAATAACCATACAACCTCTAACACCTGAATTCTCTGCTAAATCCGCTTTAACAACCAATTCGTTGTACCATTTGGAATAATCTTCGCCTCTTTTTGTTAAATTTTTACCCATTGTAAGTAGTTTGGCACAAAACTTGTGACTTGTATTTCTGAAAATTAGTTCGGTAAAACTAACTATTTTTACTATGTTCAACAATTAAATTTGCAACGATGATACAATCTCTACCTTACTCCAGATTACGAACAATAGCCTTGTTTGCTCTTGTTGGTATTTTAGGAGCTTCATGTGGTTCTTACCAACAAGCTTCTTATTATGACGATGATGGCATTTACGATAACGGTAACACCCGAGTCGTAGAAAAAAATCCAAACGCTTCGAGACAAGCAAAGGAACAAAACACAGATGTTTTCGGGGACTATTTTGGAGAAAAGGCAAACGAGTATGGTGAAATCTTAGATAGTGAAATTTTCACTGATGTAGACTCCTATAATAGTCAAAATGATAGCATCACCTTAGCTCCTGATACTGATTATTCTGTAATCGCTGATAATTCTTATGAAGGAAATGGCGCATGGGGAGATAACCCATCTTCTGTATCTATTAACATCTACAGCAACGGCTGGGGTGGCTTCGGTAATGGCTGGGGCGGCTGGGGCGGCTGGGGTGGCTTCGGTTATGGAGGCGCTTGGGGCTATGGCGGATGGTATACTGCCGGTTTATATAATCCATGGAGATTCAACCGCTGGGGTTGGGGTGGATTTGGCTATGGCTACGGATATGGATATGGATTCGGTGGCTACTATGGAGGTATTTACTGCCCACCTTTTTATTACGGAAATCGTTTTGGAGGTAATTTCAACAATAGAGGCTTTGCATACAATAGGAGTAGAAGAGGTTATTACAATAATGGTATAGCATCTAACAATATAAGAGGAAGGTCTAACGTCAGATCTAATAGAAATACAGCAGCTTCTCGCTACAGAACCAATAGTGGTAGATCTAATAATAGCGTACGAAGAAGTAGCGCCACTAGCAGATCTAATCGTTACGCAAGTACCGGTAGAAGAACCGTTGGTGTAGATGCGGCAAGAAATAGATCTTACAGAAGTAGTAGAAGTACTAGAGTGGCACCTAGAACCTACAGTAGTAGCAGAAGCAATCAAACGTACAGAAGCAGTTCGCCTAGAAGCAGTTCTTACAGAAGTGGTACTAGAAGCGGTAGTAGCACTAGAAGTTCAGGCTACAGAAGTTCTAGCAGAAGTAGCTCTAGAAGTTCTGGATATAGAAGTAGTGGCCGAAGCAGTAGTTCTAGAAGTTCTGGCTACAGAAGTTCCGGGTCATCTTCTTCTAGAAGTTCTGGTTATAGAAGTTCTGGAAGCAGTTCTAGAAGCTCTAGTTCTAGAGGAAGTGTACGCTCTTCTAGTAGTAGATCATCATCTAGCGGTAGATCATCATCTAGCAGTCGAGGCGGAAGAAGACAATAGGACCAAACAATTCAAGAACATTTATTAAAAAATTACGCAATGAAAAGGTATTTAACTTTCATAATGGTATTGGTATGTGCTGTTGTAAGCGCACAAAATATTCAGGACGTACTGAGGTATAGTACGGAAAATCTACAAGGAACAGCAAGATTCAATGGATTAAGTGGCGCTTTTGGAGCCTTAGGGGGAGATTTATCAGCCCTCAATGTAAACCCTGCTGGATCTGCAGTATTTAAAAACAGTCAATTTACATTTACGGGCAGTAATTACAATCGAAATAACGATGCTACCTATTTTAATACTACTAATAATACGCAGTTCAACAATGCAGAAATAAATCAAGTAGGCGGTGTTTTCGTATTTAGAAGTACAGATGATTCAAGCAATTGGAGAAAAGTCTCCTTAGCTTTTAATTATGATTTGGTACAAAATTTTGAGAATCGTTTTTTAGCAAGTGGTCGCAGCAACCAAGGTATTGATAATTACTTTCTAAATTTTGCACAAGGGCTCCCATTTGGACCTTTAACGCTTCAGGATGGTGAATTTATTGAGGATGCCTATTTAGATATTGGTGCTAATTTAGGATTTGCCAACCAACAGGCCTTCTTAGGGTATTTTGGCGGAATTATTAACCCTGTAGAACAAACAGACGCAAATACAGCCTATATTTCGAATGCGCAGTATACCGATGTGAATCAGACTTTTTTAAATAGAACATCTGGTTACAATAGCAAATTTACGGCAAATGTAGCATCTCAATATCAGGACAATCTATACATAGGTGCCTCCTTGAACTTTCATACCATATTCTTCGAAAAAGTAAGTCTCTTTTCTGAGGATGGTTACGATCCGGCATCGGCAATACAAGCCGCTACCTTCGATAATTTATTACAGACCGAAGGAAATGGATTTTCATTAAGTGTTGGTGCTATTGCTAAATTAAATAACAATATACGCATTGGAGGTAGTTATCAATCTCCTACTTGGTATCGTCTTACGGATAATACATCACAGCGTATTAATTCCGATGCAGCAGATGATGACATTCAATTTATAAATTTTGACATCATTAACAGGTTTGAATCCTATACCATTAAAACCCCAGAAAAGTTAACAGGGAGCTTAGCCGTCATTTTTGGTAAAGAAGGCTTATTAAGTTTTGATTATAGTTATCAAGATATGTCCAATGCAGAACTGCGCCCTACGGGGGATCCAAGTTTTGCATCACAGAACAATTTAATATCTAATGAGTTGGGAGCCGTATCTACCTACCGCGTAGGAGGAGAAATTAGATTTGACCAGGTAAGCTTAAGAGCTGGCTATCGTTTTGAACAAAGCCCTTACAAAAATGCTGTAACCATTGGCGACCTTACTGGGTATTCTGCTGGTATTGGCTATAACTTTGGTGGAAGCAGATTGGACCTTGCTTTTAGCAGATCTGAACAAGACGTAAATCAACTGTTGTTTGATACCGGATTAACAACTCCTGTATTTCTAAACAATATTAATACCAATATTACCTTGGGATATACAATGAATTTCTAGGTTGAAAAAAATAATATTTGAAGAAAAGGCCGGTTGACTCCGGTCTTTTTTTTTATCGTACTAAACTAAAATGAGTGCTAATAGTACTTGCTACTAGAATACCATTTTCTTGTCTGGAGTATTCCAATTTAAACCAATAATCTGAGGAAGGCATTTCTCTACCATTAAATGTTCCGTCCCAACCAATGGTAGACGCATCGATCTGTTTTAATAATTTTCCATAGCGATCAAAGATAAAAACAGCAGGATCCGTAAGAGTTTCTATCCCGGCAATGTTCCATGCATCATGTATACCATCGCCATTGGGTGTAAAAAACTTTGGATATCCTACCACTAAAAATTCTTGAGGTTCTGAGGTACCACAACCATTTTTATCATTAATAATTACAGTATTTACGCCAGGAGGTACATCCAGAAAAATGGGAGAATCCTGAAACTCGCCTCCATTAATAGCGTATTCATAATCTCCTGTACCTTCGGCAACAATTTCAATATTGTTACTGTCCGATAAATCGTCCAAAATAATCACCTCGCTCAGCACGGGTGTTCCAAAAAAGGTAATTAAAATATTATCCGTAATAATGACACTTCCTGTAGTTTCTATTTCCACAAAATAACGACCACTATTGGGGCTGGTAACCGTAAATTCAGTTTCTGCTGGTCCTGTAGCCAACACCTCATCTATAGTACCATCATCTTCCCTATCTAACAACCAAGTAACATTGGCAATATCTGGACCTGCAGGAGAGTTTAATGCACTTAAAATAATATCTGGATCATCTTCGCAAGCAATAATATCCAATCCTAAAAACTCGTCTCTTAAAGTACAATCCAAGGCCGTATTTTGATCTGCCTCTACAGAACTACCTGTAAAAGTTAAAGAAAAAGGTTCTGGATCTCCATCAAAATTGGTGTTGAAATTATTGATAAGGATATAGTAAATCTCTCCTTGCACCACATTGAGCCATTCATCATAGGTATTCTGACTTCCAACTACAAAAGGCGCTCCAATCTGGCCATTGGCAGGGTTTACTCCAATCCCAGTAAAATCCGTAGCATTTACTTCGTAATTGCATCGAATGGGTTGGGCAGTTCCGTTGCTTATATCACCGCAATCCACATCCGGACCATATACAGCAAAATCCCATTCTGCGGTAGTAGAAAGGGCTTCAATATCAAAACCCACCTGTCCGTCAGTACCTGCCCTAAAAACGTACCAAGAGGTGTTATTTTCAATATTTGCGGAAGCAACACTACCTTTTTCTAAGCATCCTGTTTGTGTAATAACATCTGGATCAAAATCATCAATATCTCCTCCTCCATTCGATAAGCCCATCACTGGAACATCAGCACAAACAGGAATTGCAGTCCTACAGTCCCCCGAATTTGGAGGATCTTGGGCCTGAACACCGATGGTGAATACCAGAAAACAACTTAAAGCACAGATAAAATTCCGCATGGCATTTCTTTGGTAGCGTTGTTATAATGTATATAATAACTCATGCCATTACAGTTTAGTATATTTCAACCTCCATTTTCTGTAGTTAATCGATGAACCGTAAGCAATTGCAGAAAACTCCTATCTTCTCAAAGAAAAGTGATTCTGCACGTATTTAGCCTCGATACGCTGTCCGTTGTCATCTGAGTAGCTCAGTTTGAACCAATAATCGGAGGAAGGAAGTATTTTTCCGTTGAAGGTACCGTCCCAGCCTGGACTGGTTTCGTTCAGCTGTTTTAGAAGTTTTCCAAAACGATCATAAATAGCGACACTTGGTGAATTCAATTCAGAGATCCCTTCAATGTTCCAAACATCATTTGCCCCATCTCCGTTAGGTGTAAAGAATTTGGGAAAACCAACCACAGTAATTGTTTCTGTAACTGATCCGCAACCATTTAAATCGGTGACCGTTACTTGGTGCGATCCGGGGAGAACGTTTGAAAATGCATTTCCAGTTTGTGGTGTCCCTCCATCCAATTGATATTCAAAATTTCCATCAATGACAGGAACAATAGTTACCGTATTGTTATTTTGTAAATCATCAATGAGCACTTCTGAAATTTGCGGGGCATCAGAGGAAACAACCGTAACTGTTCTTGTAGCATCGCATTGTAAGCCACCAGCTTGGTTAGATACTGTTACCGTATACGTTCCAGCTTGGGTAACAGTTATCTCCGAATTTAATTCTCCTGTATCCCATGTATATGAATAGGTTGTATTTGGAAAAGGATCACCAATTACCACGGAGGTGGCTCCGTCACATAAATAGACCTCTTCTGGGAAATCTAGCATAGGTGTCTCTAGTGCTGTTAATTGAAATTGTTGCGACGCATCAAAGCAATTGGGATTTTCAACAGAGGTAGTTCGTACAAAAATAGTTTCAGAAGTACCACTTATGGGATATGTTTTAGGCAAACTCCCTACCCCCATGATGGCATCAGACATACTTCGATAGTAACTCACTACTACGTCTGTTGGAAGTTGCGTTCCCAAAGCTTCTGTATCTTTTTGCGAAAGATCATAAGTGGTTAAATCGGAACAAGAGGCGTCATCAGATATTGGATAGGTCATAGGAGTCGCAGAAAATGCAACCTGTACATCGCTAAATATGCTACTTCCATCATTCAAAAAAACCGCAACTCGGTACAAGGAAGCGTTTGGAACCGTAAAAGTGGGATTATGCTCTCCAGAAATTTGAAGAAAGCCAGCCCCATCGTCCCTAAACCAATCATATTGTATTGCATTTACTGTTGTTGCATCCAAAATCACATTTTCCGTATCACATGCCGCAATTGGTGGACCTAACAAATTACTTACAATGGAACAGTCCAAAGCGGTCAATGGATCTGTGTTAAAAATATCACCAGAAAACTGAATGGAAATTCCTGTATTGGTATTGCTAAAATTATTGATCAGTAAATAATAATCCTCTCCGGGTTCCACTTGCAACCAATCTTCATACAAAACGGAACCGGTTGCACCTGTAGGGTTTTCACCAACACCCATAAAAACTTCGTTATCTCGGTTATCAAAAAAATTACATCGAATAGGCTCCCCTAGATTAGCACAATCACTTGCTCTATACAAAGCAAAGTCCCAATCTTCTGAGGCATCAAAACCAATATTAAAACCAAGTTGACCAGAAGCACCTGTTCTAAAACGATACCAAGCCGAATTAGACTCAATGGCACCAGATAGTGTTTGCTCCAAACAGCCAGAAGTTGCTGCACCTCCAAAATCGTCCATACCAAACCCATTGGTACCTCCATTTACCGGCGTATTATTACAAATGGGAATAGCAGTGCTACAATCTGATGAAATCTGGCCGCATGCGACCGATACCATGAGAAAAATAGGCAACCATAAAATGCTTACGCATCTGTTCATTAGCGGTTATACGTTTGGATGAGATAAAAATAAAACCTTGCTTACCTTAACACTAATTTATGTTGTGTATGGCGCTAAATAGAACATTAAGTGCCATTTTATGTATATCTTTGCCATCTTATAAGCTATTTTAGAATGAAAGGGAAAACTACCTTGGAAGAGCATACAGATACCCTAGGAAACGATCATGTTTCTTCTGCTCAGGATACCCCATTACGGGCAGACGCGTTTGAGTTAAGTGACGACGAAAAAATCAATAGAATTCAGGAGAATGTCAAAGAAATTATGACCACCCTTGGTTTGGATTTAACGGACGACAGCTTAAACGGAACACCTAATAGAGTGGCCAAAATGTTTGTGAACGAAATTTTTGGTGGTTTGCATCCAAAACGCAAACCAAAAGCTTCCACTTTTGACAATAAATATAAATATGGCGAAATGCTTGTAGAAAAGAATATTACCCTCTATTCTACCTGTGAACACCACTTATTACCAATTGTTGGCAAAGCCCATGTTGCTTACATTTCTAAAGGAACTGTCGTAGGCTTATCCAAAATGAATAGGGTTGTAGATTATTACGCTAAGAGACCACAGGTACAGGAACGCTTAAACCTCCAAATTGTGAAAGAACTACAAGAAGTTTTAGGCACAGAGGATGTGGCCTGCGTCATAGATGCAAAACACTTATGTGTGAATTCTAGAGGAATTAGAGATATTGATAGTAGTACCATTACTGCCGAATACGGTGGAAAATTTAAAGAAGAAGCTACTCGTAGAGAATTTCTGGAATATATAAACCTAGATACCCAATTTTAATAGTTTTAAGGATTGATGCAATTGTACAAAACCCAGACCCTAAAAGTATATAATTCATTAACAGGTAAAAAAGAGGTTTTTGAACCCTTGAATGAAGGCCATGTGGGCATGTATGTTTGCGGACCTACGGTCTATAGCAATGTTCATTTGGGCAACTGCCGAACGTTTATGTCTTTTGACATGGTGTTTAGGTACCTAAAACATTTAGGTTTTAAAGTACGTTATGTACGAAATATTACAGATGCGGGTCATTTAGAGAATGATGCTGAAGATGGTGAGGATAAAATTGCAAAAAAAGCACGTCTTGAGCAATTAGAACCTATGGAAGTAGTGCAGCGCTATACCTTAGATTTTCATTCCATACTTCAAAAATTTAATTTCTTACCTCCAAGCATTGAGCCTACTGCCACAGGTCATATCATAGAACAGATAGAAATCATTAAAGACATTCTGGACAAAGGTTTTGCT
The DNA here is from genome assembly GCA_947500575.1 of uncultured Flavobacteriaceae bacterium. Taxonomy (GTDB): domain Bacteria; phylum Bacteroidota; class Bacteroidia; order Flavobacteriales; family Flavobacteriaceae; genus CANMSI01. The sequence goes on from CANMSI010000001.1 coordinate 558,115, forward strand.
TACGAAACAAACGGTTCTGTTTATTTTGATGTAAACACCTTTAATAAGTCGCATTCTTATGGAAAACTAAGTGGTAGAAAATTGGAAGATATGATTGCGAATACCCGTGCGCTAGCAGCTCAGGATGAAAAAAAGAATCCTCAGGACTTTGCCTTATGGAAAAAAGCTGAACCACAACATATTATGAGATGGCCCTCTCCTTGGGGAGATGGTTTTCCTGGATGGCATTTAGAATGTACAGCCATGAGCACTAAATATCTAGGCGAAACTTTTGACATTCACGGAGGCGGGATGGATTTGAAATTCCCACACCATGAGTGTGAAATAGCACAAGCCGAAGCTTCTTATGGACATTCACCAGTAAAGTATTGGTTGCATGCAAATATGCTTACGCTTAATGGAAAAAAGATGGCTAAGTCTACAGGGAATAATATTTTACCCAACGAAATTTTTTCCGGAGAAAATAGCATCCTTAGCAAAGCGTTTACACCGTCTGCGGTTCGTTTCTTTATGATGCAAGCGCATTATACAAGTATTTTGGATCTTAGTAATGATGCTTTGTTAGCATCAGAAAAAGGCTATAACAAGCTTATGGAAGCGATTGAAAACCTCGGCAAATTGACTCCTACAGAAGCTCCCACAACTTTTGATATTGCTTCTTGGAAACAAAGGTGCTATGATGCATTGAATGATGATTTTAATACGCCTATTCTAATTGCTACTTTATTCGAAGCTGTAAAATATATTAATCAGGTAAAAGAAGGTACTGCAGCACTGGAGCAGAAAGATAAAGAACCTTTGCAATTGGCCATGGAGCAATTTGCGTTCGATATTCTTGGTCTTGAAAACCAACAAGCAACTCAAAACAATTCGGAGGCGTTATCCGGAACCGTTGAACTGCTCATTCAATTGCGAAATGAGGCACGGGCAAATAAAGATTTTGCCACTTCAGATAAAATAAGAGATCAATTAACTGCCTTAGGAATCCAGTTAAAAGATGGCAAAGAAGGGACTACTTTTAGCATTTCCTAATGACAAAAAAGATCTTAATAGCACCCTTTGTCTTTATGGTAAAAATGTACCAGAATTTAATATCGCCATTAACTCCGGCTAGTTGTAGATATTCTCCAACTTGTTCCCAATACACTCTGGAAGCTTTACAAAAACACGGCTTATTTAAAGGCGGATGGTTGGCTACAAAACGAATTTTTAGTTGCCACCCTTGGGGTGGAAAAGGATACGATCCGGTCCCCTAAAAGCTCTTTAAAAAGCATGTTATTAAAACCGTTCTAAAAAAACCTTTTTACGACTTATCAAATTGGTTGTACTAACTACTATTTACTTATCTTAGTCACTTAAAAATTATAACACATGTATTTCTTAGGCTTCACTTGGAACCCCAACGAAACTCTCTTTAAAATTGGTTTTTTACAGATTAAATATTACAACCTATTATGGATTGTAGCTTTTGCTCTTGGATGGTATTTAATGAAACGTATTTTTCAGAATGAAAAAAAGTCCGTTGAACAATTAGACTCTCTATTTGTCTATAGCGTTTTAGCCACTATGTTAGGAGCACGTTTAGGGCATGTGTTTTTTTATGATTGGGCCTATTATAAAAACAACTTATTAGAAATATTACTTCCTATTAAAGCGAGTTCAAATGCTGACGCTTCCCTTTTTGGGCTGATTGACGGATATCAATTTACTGGATTTACCGGGCTAGCGAGTCACGGGGCTACTATAGGGATGATCATTGCCATGTACTTCTTTGTTCGAAAATATAAAGACATCAAATTTTTATGGCTTCTAGATCGTTTGGTAGTGCCCTTTTCTATTGGAGCAGCCGCTGTTCGCTTGGGTAATTTTTTCAACTCAGAGATCAATGGAAAAGTAATTAAGGACGAGTCCTTTATTTTTGCCACTCGTTTTATAAGAGATTCAAGCGAATTATCTGCCCAAGAAGCGATGAGCATTACCAAAGCTAAGACCGTAAATGAGGCCTATTCCATGATCGCGACGGATCCAAAGTTTGTGCATATCCTAGAGCGTATTCCATTCAAACATCCTGCACAACTTTATGAGGCCATCTGCTATGTATTTGTTTTTGCCATAGTATATTACATCTATTGGAAAACGGACAAAAAGGAAAAAGCTGGTTTCCTAATTGGCTTATTTTTTGTTTTGCTATGGACCGTTCGATTCTTTATAGAATTCATTAAGGAACGTCAGAATTCTTTGGATGAATCATTAGAACTTCTGTCTATTGGACAATGGTTAAGTATTCCATTTATTTTACTTGGTCTATATCTTATGTTTAGACCAGTAAAAACTGCTAAAGCATAAGCTAATTTTAAATAGCTCAAAAAAGATATTATGAAATATGCATTTCCTTATCTCCTAATCATTTTTGGAATGGTAAGCCTCCAAACCGCATGCAAAGAAAGCCCCAAAAAGGTGGTAAAAACTGAGCCAATTACTTTTAGCAAAGAAGGGACGCTTGAATTGTATAAAGCTGATACTGATTCTTTGATTACCAGGCTAGACATTGAAATTGCTGAAACGGAATATGAAACACAAACTGGTTTGATGTACCGAGATGCGATGGCAGAAAATCAGGGGATGCTCTTTATTTTTCCAGATGAAGCAATGCATTCTTTTTATATGAAAAACACCAAAATTGCTCTTGATATTATCTATATAGACAGTGATTTACGAATTGCCAGTTTTCAAGAGAATGCAGTACCCATGGATGAAAACAGCCTCCCTTCGCAGGTTCCTGTGCAGTATGTTTTGGAAATCAATGCAGGGCTTTCGCAAAAATGGTTGTTAGAAGTAGGTGATCGTATTAGTTATAAAAAGGACTAAGAATGAATTATCTTTTAGAGGGTGAGGAGACCAATCGCCTCCTCTTTCGAAAATTAGTAGCTAGTGATTTCGATGCCTGGCTGCCTTTCCATCAAAATCCAAGTTCTACTGAACATTGGGACGGTTTACCGCAAGACCCTTATAATGCATGTAAACAATGGTTCCATAAAGCCTTTCATAGATATGAAAACGGTTTGGGAGGAATGAACGCTTTAATGGATAAAAAGACAGGGCTTCTTGTAGGGCAATGCGGATTGTTGGTTCAAACGGTGGATGCACAGCAAGAATTGGAAATCGGTTATTCTATCTTACCAAACTACTGGAAAAAAGGATATGCCAGCGAAGGCGCTATTAAATGCAAAGAATACGCATTTAAACATAATTTAGCTCCTTCTTTAATTTCCATTATCCATATTCACAATATAGGTTCTCAAAAAGTGGCGCAAAATAATGGGATGGTTTTAGATAAAACTACTACCTATGCCCATAATCCTGTTCATATCTTCAGAGTCTCTCCCTAAGATGTTTTATCTTAACCATAGATTTAAAAGTATAGAACATCAGTTTGGTAGGCAAAAAATCTCATTGGGGCATTCTGGTCAATAACAGCAGTTGTAAAAAGTTATTTATTGAATCGCTCCTAGGCGGTCAATTCCCGTTGGAGTTAGATGCTTTAAAGGGAAAAAACGGCGCCCTATTTTCATCCCTTACACTACGTAAGTATATCGAAAAGGAGGAGCGGTATGATCAAAAAATACTTAGCAAGCACACACATCAGTCTTTAAAATCAATGTCTAGCGGGGAGCAGAAAAAAGCCCTTTTGCACTATCTCCTGCAAGAACAACCAAACTTTTTAATACTAGACAATCCCTTCGATAATCTAGATAAAGCTTCACAAACTGGTCTTCGAAAAATGCTTCTTCAAATTTCCAAAAATACTTCTTTAGTACTACTTCTTAGCAGGCAAGAGGATTTACTGTCCTTTATAGAATTTCGTTATGTACTGCAGCGAAACAACTTACTTCCATACACACAAGAAAACATCCAAGAGAGAACAGCTATTTTTAAACGCCCCATACCCGCTTCTCTAGGGCAATTTCCTCTGGAGACAAATCCATTAATCTCTTTGAAGAACATTTCTGTTGCCTACAACAATAAGCCCATTTTAAAACAAATTAATTGGGAAATCAAAGTTGGAGAGTTTTGGCAACTCAAAGGCGAAAATGGTAGTGGAAAAACCACCTTACTATCTATGATTACCGGGGAAAATAGCAAAGGTTATGGACAAGATTTATACATTTTTGGAAAGAAGAAAGGCAGTGGAGAAAGTATTTGGGATATTAAGAAAAAAATAGGCTATGTAACGCCCGCTATGACGGATCTGTTTTTAGGTTATCACAGCGTTGAACATATGTTAATTTCTGGTTTTTTTGATTCTGTTGGTCTTTATAAACAACCAAATAGAATGCAGCAGTTGCTAGCCAACGAATGGTTACAATTGATACATATGCAAAACCTTAAGGATACCTATTTCCACGAATTAAGTTTGGGGCAACAACGGATGGTAATGACTGTTAGAGCTATGATAAAGCACCCACCTTTGCTTATTTTAGATGAACCTACCGTTGGCTTAGACGATGAAAGCGCACAACGGTTTGTAGCGCTTATAAATCAATTTGCAAACGAGAGTACTACCTCCATTATTTTTGTATCGCACCGCTCAGAACCAGGATTGCAACCAAGACATACCTACCAATTACAAATGACCGCAGAAGGTTCTCGGGGATCTATAGTTCCTAAAAACTAAAGAAGCTCTCAATTTTCTTTTCAGAAATATGAGAGCTTCTTTAGTATCTAATTTACTGGGTTATTATTCCTTCCCAGATTTCATTTTTTTCTTCAAAGTATCGAACATCACTGGTGTTGCAATAAACAAGGAAGAATAGGTACCTACAATAACACCAATAATCATAGCAAACATAAACCCTTGGAGAGATTCTCCACCGAATATGAAAATAGCCAATAATACTACTAAGGTAGTTAATGAGGTATTTAAGGTTCTGCTTAAGGTACTATTTAAAGCTTGGTTAACGTTTTCTCCAGCTTTCCATCCTTTCTCACCAATAATTTCACGTATGCGGTCAAACACAACCACGGTATCATTCAGAGAGTAACCAATTACTGTTAGAATCGCTGCAATAAAAGCTTGATCTATTTCTAAGCTGAAAGGCAATAAGTCTGCCGCCCCTGCTATGGAAAAGATTCCTAATACAATTAAAACATCATGGAATACCGCAGCAACCGCTCCTAAAGAGAACTGCCATTTACGGAAACGCAATAAAATATATAAGAATACAACAATTAAGGAACCAATAACGGCCCACAATGCGTTTGTTCTAATATCATCTGCGATGGTAGGACCTACTTTTCTGTATTTAAGAACTCCAATATCATCATTGGTACCGCCTGGGATGAAATCTGAATAGGAAGTTCCATCTGGCAAATAGGTTTGTAATGAAGTATATAAAATATCCAAAATTTCTTCATCAACCTCATTCCCTTGAACATCTACCTTATATTTGGTAGTCAACATAATTTGATTGTTGCTACCAAAGGTTTTGGCTCCTACATTCCCTAATCTTTCTTCTAATTGGTTAGAAATTTCTGAAGGACTTACCGATTTCTCAAAACGTATTTGATAATTACGTCCCCCTTTAAAATCTACACCTTGTTGTAAACCTTGTGTAAGTAAAGAGAATAAACCAATTGCTACTAAGATCCCTGAAATGATATATGCTACCTTACGTTTGCCAAGGAAATTAACATTGATATTTTGGAATAAACCTTTGGTAATACTTGTTGTGAAATCTAAGCTTCTTCCCTTTCCACTAATGTACCAATCTACTAAAAGACGTGTAATAAAAATAGCAGTAAACAAAGAGGTGAAAATACCAATAAGCAAGGTAGTTGCAAATCCTTTAATTGGACCCGATCCAAAGATAAAAAGGATAATAGCGGTAAGACCTGTAGTGATGTTGGCATCCAAAATGGATGATAAGGCATTGCTAAAACCATCTGATATGGCCTGTCCTTTTCCTTTGCCTTTCGCCAGCTCTTCTTTGATACGCTCAAAGATAAGAACGTTGGCATCTACAGACATACCTATGGTTAATACAATACCGGCAATACCTGGTAATGTAAGTACAGCATTCAAACTTACTAAAACACCAAAAATCAATAAGATGTTTAATAACAAAGCAATGTCTGCGAATATACCTGCTTTGCCATAGTAGAAAATCATCCATAAAAGCACAATAATCATCGCAATAACAAAAGACATTAAGCCGCTATCAATAGCTTCTTGTCCCAAAGAAGGTCCTACTACAAAAGAATCAATTATTTCTGCGGTAGCCGGAAGTTTACCTGCTCTAAGAATGTTAGCTATATCTTTAGTTTCCGTAATGGTAAAATCTCCTGTAATTTCAGATCGTCCACCAGAAATAGGTCCGGTAGTTACGCCAGGAGCCGTATATACTTTATTATCTAAGACTACTGCGATCCCTGTTTTATTTTTAAATACAATACCAGTTAGCTTTTCCCATTCTTTAGCGCCTTTTGCATTCATAGCCATGGTAATTCTTGGCTGGTTGGTAAAAGGATCTATTTCTGAACGAGCATCCGTAACCACATCACCATCCATTGCCGGAGAACCAGTTCTGTTGGACTGAAGTGCGAATAAACCAACACGTTCCGCATCTTTAGAAGGGCGTTCCCATACGAACTTTGCAAATTGTAGATCCGACGGAAGTAAACGACGAATTTGAGGCATTCTTAAATAGCCTCCAATGGTAGCTGTATCTTTAATTGCAGCCATCCCCACCGCTCTAGTAGTAGGAGATCCTAATTGAAATATTTCAAAAAGTGGATTACGCTGACTTGCAATATCTAAGGTATCTTGACCTGCGTCTGACAATAAAGAATCTAACTCAGATTCTTCCTTTACTGGATCCTCTTCTGGTAAATCTAAGATTGATTTTAGTTTATTGTTGGTCTCTACAAAGAAGTTTTGAAGATTGATATTGTTATCTGGAAAGGTTTCCCAGAACTGTAATTGCGCGGTAGATGAAAGAATATCTTGCGCTCTTTTAATATCTCTAGCACCTGGAAGCTCTACTAAAATTCTTCCAGAATTACCTTCACGTTGAATATTGGGTTGCGTTACTCCAATACCATCTATACGCTCTCTTAATACCTCAAAAGCAGATTCTACAGATTCATCAATTTTTGTTCTGATAAAAGGCTTCACCTCATCATCAGACATTTGAAAATTAATTTGATCACTAAGATTTTTATTAGCAAAAATATCTGGTGATGCTAACTTCGTATCCCCTTTGATATTATCAAATGCATCAAAAAACAATTCTAAATAGGGTTGATCACTATCTTTAGAAAGCTCATCGGCATCTGTCAAAGCTTTATTGAAAATTGGATTTTTGGTTTTATCTGCAAGACCAATTAAAATATCCTTTACGGAAATCTGCAATGTTACGTTGATACCGCCTTTAAGGTCTAGCCCCTTATTAAGTTCCTTTTCTTTTGCTTCGTTATAGGTAGTATATCCAAAAAGGGTGTCATTTCCTGTTTCTTCTAAATACTCTATAACTCGTGCTTCTCTTTTCGCCAGATAATCTTCTTCTGTATCAGCGATTTCGCTTACCGCAATTGCTTCTGCCTCAGATTCTACCTTGTTCGTAATAAACGTATAGGAAAGCGCGTAAATACTCACTAATCCGAACAAGAAAGCAAAAAGCTTTATAAGTCCTTTATTCTGCATTGGTTAACTTTTAATTAGGGTTTTTGTAATAGCGTGCAAATATATCATTTCCCATAGGAACTGACAATATATTTAAGGTATTTATGCATCAAAGGCATCTATTCCATGCCCTATAGATATAGTGACTAACGGAACAAATGCCTCTGCTTTCATTTAAAGGGATCCCCCTTTTTATAACTGCAAAAGTCCATTGGTCTTTGTAACGCCCTCGGCACTTTCTTGCATTTTTGCTTTTTCAGCATCATTTAATTCAATTTCTACAATTTTTTCAATCCCATTTTTACCCAAGATAACCGGAACTCCAATGCAGATATCGTTTAAACCATATTCCCCCTCTAAAAAGGTAGAACAAGGAAACATTTTCTTTTGATCACATGCAATAGCTTGCACCAATCCTGATACAGCAGCACCCGGTGCATACCATGCACTAGTTCCCAATAATTTGGTTAAAGTTGCTCCTCCCACTTTGGTATCTGCAGCTACTTGATCCAAACGTTCTGGAGATAGAAATTCTGCAACTTTTACGCTATTTCTTGTAGCATGTCTTGTTAAAGGTACCATCCCTTTATCGCTATGACCACCAATCACCATGCCATCTATATCAGAAATAGGAGCTTCCATAGCTTCTGCTAAGCGATACTTAAAACGGGCACTATCTAGTGCTCCTCCCATTCCAATAATTTTATGCTTTGGTAAGTTGGTAGTTTTGTGCACCAAATAGGTCATCGTATCCATTGGATTACTTACTACAATCAGAGTCACATTTGGAGAATGCTCAATGAGGCTTGAAGAAACCGATTTTACAATGCCAGCATTAATGCCTATGAGTTCCTCGCGAGTCATTCCAGGTTTTCTTGGAATTCCAGACGTAATTACCGCAATATCGCTACCTGCCGTTTTACTGTAATCACTAGTGCTTCCAGTAATTTTAGTATCAAAACCATTTAAGGAAGCAGTTTGCATTAAATCCATGGCTTTGCCTTCTGCATACCCTTCTTTAATATCTAAGAGAACTACTTCAGATGCGAAATTCTTAATGGCAATATACTCTGCGCAACTTGCGCCAACAGCTCCTGCCCCTACTACGGTAATTTTCATGTGTTTTATTTTATAGTTTAAACGTTTCTTTTTAGGAGGTTCAAAAATACAGTTTTTAACTGAAAATACAGATTGATATAGTCATTAATGTACCATAAATAAGCAATTAAATGATGATTATAAAGCAGTTCTATTAAGCATGTTTTGTTAAAAAAAGTGGCACTTCAACGAAGAAAACGGATTTATAGTGTCGTACATCGAAATTTAACAATAGAATTTCAGATGCCTGCGTTAATAAGCAGAGTACCCCGAATCAGAAAAAACCTACTAATGAAAAAATTCTTATCACTTTTGATGATTATTAGCATTGTGCTTGCTAGTAATTGTTCTAGAGTCCCCGAAAACAATGATCCTGTTATTGGCATTTGGTCCAAGGCAGAGACCGAAGAAACCTCTTCTTCTGCGAAAGTTCGTGTAAAAGAAGAATGGATTTTTAATGATGCTTATTTAGGCAGATATCATAAATATGAAAACAACACCATTACGGTCGAAAATGATTTTAGATGGTCCATTGAAGATGAAACATATACTATTAGTTATCCTGGTACAAATTTCACAAATGATATTGTTATCATGAAAACTAAAGGAAATTTAACCGTATTGGAAGTTCCTATAAATGGAGAAGTTTTAGCCATACGTGAATAGTATTAATTGTTATGAATTAAAAAGGAAAGAGGGCTGGTATATACCAGCCCTCTTTCCTTTTTAATGCCTTTGTTCCAGATTATCGGAAGCCAAAATTAATTCCAAAAGAGATATTATTAAACTCCCCAATACTATAGTCTGCATGCAGTCTAAAAAAGCCCAATTTTAACTTTGCCCCTACATTTCCTGTTACTCCAGAAGCTTTATGTGTAAGGCTAAAGGGATCTTCATAAGTTTGTTGAAAAGGACCTGATTGCACGATATAAGTTCCCAAAACATCTGTTTTAGAAGTTCCTGTTAAATATCCCAGGCCACCATAAAAATTAATAACTTTTAATCGTGTGGAAGCGACTATTTGAAACGTCCAAGTATTCGCATCTAATTCAATACGTTGATCGCTGCCAGCAATAATAGACGTATTTGTAAAGTCGTATGTACCATCTAAGTGGGTAAAACCAATTACACCAGATATGGCTACAGGAAGTATCTTATCTGCTGGTAAATGTTTTGTAAAATCGTGTTGTACTCCTACCCCGTATAGACCAATAGCCACGTCGTCTGTTTTGATTTTCGGTAAAAAACGGGCTTTAATTTCAGTTCCCTTGATAAGCCCTACGCTTGCTTGTATAAACGCAGATGGTATAAAATTAATATTTTCTGAGGCCAAGCCTGTTGGTAGTTCAAACTCCTCTCTCACGGGAACTCCAGGAACTACTTCGCCTTCCACAAAAACGCGAACGCCTTCAATATCACCCAAACCTGTAGATACCAACTGTGATGTACTACCATCTACAAATTGAAGATTTTCGTAATCAGCAGTATTTAAAGTAAAACCAGTTTGATCGTCTTTATTTTTAAATGAAGTAAGGTTTCCTATAATCGATATTTCAAATCCTCCTAAAGGTTTGGCATCAGCCGAATTGTACCATCCACTAGAAATGCTGTACATAGCTCCTGAGGATACCGGAGCCAAATAACTATCTGTAAAGCGTTCGGCGTCGTCTATTCCTGCCGCAAGTATATCATTGATATTAGATTGAGCGGTCATTAATACAGTACTAATAAACGCTCCAAAAAAAAGAAGTTTCCTCATGAGATTGATTGTTTAATCTCAAAACTAAAAAACTCGCACCATGGGTGCGAGTTTTTGTTGTGAAACTGCTATTTTCTATACATCAATGTTCGCATAGACCGCATTTTTCTCTATAAATTCACGTCTTGGCGGTACTTCATCACCCATTAACATGGAGAAAATTCGATCTGTCTCGGTTGCATTATCGATGGTAACCTGACGCAAGGTTCTAAATTCTGGATTCATCGTAGTATCCCACAATTGTTCTGCGTTCATCTCTCCAAGACCCTTGTACCTTTGTATCCCTACACTTCCATTAAAGCTTTCTGCAATTTCATCGCGCTCCTTATCATTCCAAGCATACTTCTTCTTTGTGCCTTTCTTTACTAGATAAAGTGGTGGAGTTGCAATATATACATGCCCACCCTCTATCAATTCACGCATATATCGAAAGAAAAAGGTAAGAATTAAGGTTTCAATATGACTACCATCTACATCGGCATCACACATGATTACCACTTTGTGGTACCTAAGTTTGTCTAAGTTTAACGCCTTACTATCTTCTTCTGTTCCAATGGTCACTCCAAGTGCTGTATAAATATTTTTGATCTCTTCATTCTCAAAAACTTTATGTTGCATTGCCTTTTCTACATTTAGAATTTTACCTCTCAACGGAAGGATTGCCTGGAACATTCTATCTCTACCCTGCTTTGCTGTTCCCCCTGCAGAATCTCCCTCTACTAGGAATACTTCACAAAGTGTGGGATCTTGTTCAGAGCAATCTGATAATTTTCCTGGTAAGCCGCCAATGCTCATTACTGTTTTTCGTTGCACCATTTCACGTGCTTTCGTAGCGGCATGCCTTGCCTGGGCTGCTAAAATCACCTTCTGTACAATGACTTTAGCGTCGTCTGGGTTTTCTTCCAAGTAATTGGTAAGCATTTCCGATACTGACTGCGATACTGCAGAAGACACTTCCCTGTTCCCAAGTTTTGTTTTGGTTTGTCCTTCGAATTGTGGTTCTGCAACTTTTACCGAAATAATGGCAGTTAAACCCTCTCTAAAATCATCTCCCTGAACTTCGAATTTTAATTTATCTAACATCCCTGAAGAATCGGCATATTTTTTCAGCGTGGAAGTTAATCCTCTTCTAAATCCAGATAAATGCGTACCGCCTTCATGGGTATTAATATTGTTTACATAGGAATGCAGATTCTCTGTATATGATGTATTATACACCATGGCGACTTCTACAGGTATCCCATTCTTTTCACCTTCCATAGAAATCACAGAACGCGTTAGTTGTTCCCTGTTAGTGTCTAAGAACTTTACAAATTCCTTTAATCCTTCATCCGAATAAAAAGTCTCCCCAACATAACCTGTCTCACTCTCTTTATCTTTTTGGCGTTTATCCATTATACTAATAGTTACCCCTTTGTTTAAGAAGGATAATTCGCGCATTCTATTAGAAAGCGTTTCATAACTATATTCAATGGTCTGTGTAAAAATGGTAGTATCTGGTAAAAAAGTTACTTCCGTACCTCTGTAATCGGAATCACCTATGGTTTTTACAGGATACATGGCTTTGCCACGTTCATATTCTTGTTCCCATATTTTACCATCTCTATATACGGTTGCCTTTAAATGGCTAGATAAGGCATTTACACAAGAAACACCCACACCATGTAAACCACCAGAAACCTTATAAGAATCCTTATCAAACTTTCCTCCGGCACCAATCTTCGTCATTACCACCTGCAAGGCAGACACTCCTTCTTTCTTATGTAAACCTACTGGAATACCTCTACCATTATCTCTTGTGGTAATGGAATTATCTTCATTGATTACAACACTAATGGTATCGCAATGTCCTCCCATAGCCTCATCAATAGAGTTGTCTACCACCTCATAAACCAGATGATGTAAACCGCGTACTCCTACATCTCCAATGTACATGGAAGGTCGCATACGAACATGCTCCATCCCTTCGAGTGCCTGAATACTATCTGCGGAGTAATCCTTTTTATTCTCGCTAGTTGCCTCGTTGTTTTTCAACGGCTCTTCCTTTTTGTTTTCGTCCTCGTTATTTACTGCTTCACTCATAAATTATTGACGTTGTTTGAATATAAATTTTGCAATCTTACAAATATAAGGAATACCCTATGAGATATAGTGTTTACAGCACTCTTAAGTAGTGAAGTTATCAACATTTTTTGTGGAAAAAAAGCCATCCAAAAATGACCTTTAATACAAACCATTTCTTCCTCGTCTCTCTTTACATCAAACAGCGCTCTAAAGCTACCCTCTTTAAAGCATTTTAAGCAGACTTGTCTTCCTTCAAATCACTTAGAACTATCTTGCTTCACAAACAGAAAAAGCGCCTAGTAAGGCGCTTTTAATGGACTAATTAAACTAAACTTGAGCATTTTTTGAAGATAACGCTCTATAATTTTCTAGGATGCATAGGCATCATCATGGACATTGGCTACGGCCCTCCCTGAAGGATCGTTCATGTTTTTAAATGCCGCATCCCATTCCAAAGCAATTTTAGTACTACATGCTACAGAAGGTTCTTGTGGCACACATAATGCCGCAGCATCTGAGGGGAAATGAGATTCAAAAATAGAACGGTAATAAAACTCCTCTTTGCTTGTGGGTGTTTGCAATGGAAATCTAAAAGCAGCGTTTGCCAATTGTTCATCTGTAACTGCCTCTGCCACCACTTCTTTTAACGTATCTATCCAACTGTACCCCACCCCATCTGAAAACTGTTCCTTTTGACGCCAAGCAACACTTTCTGGTAAGTACGACTCAAAGGCTTTTCGTACCACCCACTTTTCCATGCGTTCACCATTAATCATTTTGTCTTTTGGATTGATCCGCATTGCGACATCCATGAATTCTTTATCTAAAAAGGGTACACGACCTTCAATACCCCAAGCAGCTAACGACTTGTTAGCACGCAGACAATCATACATATGCAACTTGTCCAATTTGCGAACAGTCTCTTCATGGAAATCTTTGGCACTAGGTGCTTTGTGAAAGTATAAATACCCTCCGAACAGTTCATCTGCTCCTTCACCCGATAGCACCATTTTAATTCCCATCGATTTAATAACACGTGCCATTAAGTACATAGGCGTTGACGCTCGAATAGTGGTGATATCGTAGGTTTCTAAGTTATAGATAACATCTTTAATCGCATCTAATCCTTCTTGAATGGTGAATTTAATCTCATGATGCACCGTACCTATATGTTTGGCTACTTTTTGCGCAGCAGCGAGATCTGGCGAACCTTCCAAACCTACAGAAAAGGAATGCAACTGAGGCCACCATGCCTCTGTGGTATCGTCAGATTCTATGCGCTTTTGAGCATATTTTTTTGCAATAGCAGAAGTTACCGAAGAATCTAAACCTCCGGAAAGTAGTACTCCATAAGGCACATCGGACATTAACTGTCTATGAACAGCGGCTTCCAAAGCATCTCTTACAGCTGCAATACTAGTTTCGTTTTCTTTTACTGCATCATACTCCATCCAATCACGCGTATACCAACGTACCAATTCTCCATCCGTGCTTTTTAAGTAATGTCCAGGAGGGAACAATTCTATTTTTGTACAAGTTCCTTCCAAAGCTTTCAATTCCGAAGCCACGTAAAAAGTTCCATTCTGATCCCATCCCATGTATAGCGGAATGATTCCCATATGGTCTCTGGCGACAAAATATTCATCTTTTTCCACATCATAAATGGCAAAACCAAAAATACCATTCATCTCATCTAAGAAAGCAGCACCTTTTTCTTTGTATAGGGCCAAAATTACTTCACAATCCGACTCCGTTTGAAACTCATACCCTCCTTCAAACTGTTTCCTCAGTTCTCTATGATTATATATTTCTCCATTAGCTGCTAAAACCAACTTTCCGTCTACACTTACCAAGGGTTGTTTTCCAGAAACGGGATCTACAATAGCCAACCTTTCATGTGCCAAAACAGCTTTATCGTTTGCATAGATTCCACTCCAATCGGGACCTCTATGGCGTATCTTTTTAGACATTTCCAATAATTGAGGTCGCAATACCTCTGTACTTTCCTTCACATCAAATGCGCATACAATTCCACACATACCTTAATTTTTATAACAATTATAAATCAAAGATGCATTTAAACTATCATTTAAAAAATATAAATAGATTTTATGATTACATATTATAATATAATTTGTTTAATTGAATGTTAACTGAAATCAATTGATCCATTTGACAATAGAAAAACGTTCATTTTGTAAGCTTGTTAAAATTTAACGACATTTTAGTAGATCAGTTTTAGAATTCGGACTAGCTTTGCTTTTGCAATACTTGCTAATTTTAGACTACTTTAAATTAAATAAAACACAGAAAAATGAAAAAATTTGTTACCCTTGCTGCGGTTGTTATCGCACTCGTATTTACCAATGGAGCAAACGCTCAAGATTTTAGCGGTATGGATAAAAGTCCTTTAGATATCGCTGCGTACCCATCTAGCTATAAAATAGCTGACAAAGCATTCAAAGTAACATATAGTCGACCACAATTAAAAGGAAGATCTATTTCAGAATTAGCTCCAGCCGGAAAAGTATGGAGAACAGGTGCTAACGAAGCTGCCGAAGTTACTTTTTACAAAGACGTAACTTTTGGAGGAAAAGCTGTAAAAGCTGGAACTTATTCTTTATTTACTATTCCAGGTGAAGGAAACTGGACCGTTATTTTAAACAGTAAATTGAACCAATGGGGAGCTTATACGTACGATAAGTCTGCGGATGTTGCACGTGTAAGTGCAGGAGCAAGTACGGATGGAAAGGCTGTAGAAGCTTTTTCTATTGCGTACAAAGATGTTGAAGGCGGCGTGCATATGGTAATGGCTTGGGGTACTACAAGAGTAGCTGTACCAATTACCATGTAAGTTTACAAAATATTCTAGAAAAAAAGCCGATGTAAATACATCGGCTTTTTTTTATTCTGTAATGGCATATCTATGCTCATCTAAAAGACGCTTATTTTTAACTATCGCGTGTTTGCAAATACCTTCTTTTACAAAACCATTCTTTTCTAGCACCTTCATAGAAGCAATATTGTGTTCAAAAATACCTGCATGCAATCGTGTAAAATTCAGTTTTTTTAAACCATAGTGGGTGATTAGTTTTACAGCAATAGTGGCGATACCTTTTCCCCAAAAACTTTCACCCAACCAATATCCTATTTCCGCATTATGTGCATATACATCTGTTTGCGGAACCAAACTCACAACCCCACATAATGCGTCTTTATACGAAATTGCAAATGTTACTAAAGGGTTTTCTTCGGTAGCAGAAGTAATAAAAGTTGTGGCATCTTGTTCTGCATACGGATGGGGCATCGCATCTCGCAACTGGTCCCAAATTTTTTTATTGTTAGCTAAAATAGCCAAAGTGGTTGCGTCTTTCAATTGCAACCTACGGAGCTGTACATCGCCTTCTTTAAGCATTCTTGGAGGGTCTTATTTAGTTTACTTTTTTGCCACCTACATAGGTTTGTTCTGCCTGAAGATTTGGGATTTTGTCTTCTTCCACTTCCATAATATCATGACTAAGGATTACGAAATCTGCATATTTACCTGCTTCAATACTTCCCTTTTCATGCTCTTCAAAATTAGAATGCGCCGCCCAGATGGTCATCCCTCTCAGCGTTTCTTCTCTTGTTAGTGCATCCTGTATTTGAAAACCACCTTCTGGATATTGCTTTAAATCCTTACGTGCCACAGCTGCATAAAACGTATAAAAAGGACTTACCTGCTCTACTGGAAAATCGGTTCCAAGAACTACGGTACCAGCCTTGTTCAAAAGTGTTTTAAATGCGTAGGCTCCTTTTACACGTTCTGCTCCTAAACGATCTTCTGCCCAGTACATATCGCTAGTGGCATGGGTGGGTTGTATAGATGGAATAATTCCTTCCTTAAAATAATCAAAATCAGCTGGCGAAATTACCTGTGCATGCTCTACTTTCCATCTGCGATCTTTTTTTCCTTTCAACGCATTTTTATAAGCGCGGAGCACCACAATATTTGCAGAATCACCAATGGCATGTGTATTCATTTGATAATCCGAAGCTGCAATGCGCTCGGCTAACTTCTCAATACTTGCTACCGGCGTAATCATAGCTCCATAATGCTCATCCTTATCAGAATAGGGCGTTCTTAGAGCTGCACCTCTAGAACCCAGAGCGCCATCGCCATATACTTTTACAGAACGAACATTTAAGTGCGGTGTCTTTACAATGCCCCTTTCTAAATAGTGATCTAAGTTGGCTTTATTATTGCTTATCATGGCATAGACCCGCATAGAAAGTGCTCCTGCCTGTTGCAAGCTATCTATTAATTCTATTGTATTTTGGTTCAGTCCGGCATCATTTACTGTGGTGAGTCCATAACTAAAGCATAACTTTTCTGCTTCTTTCAAGGCTTGTATTTGAGTTTGTCTATTTGGCAACGGCATTACGGCATCTACCAAGCCCATAGGGTTGTCTACAAGGACACCACTAGGTACGCCATTTTCCATTACAATTTCACCACCATCTATCTTTGTAGCCGCTGTAATACCCGCCAAGTCCAATGCTTTTTGATTTACAATATAGGCGTGCCCGTCTACCCGCTCTAAAGCAACAGGAATATCTGGAAACAATACATCCAACTCCTTTTTAGTAGGGAATTCTTTCACCTCCCAGTCATTTTGATCCCAGCCACGACCGAGAATAAAATTAGATGGGTTTTGTTTTTGGAACGACTGTACTCTCGCTAGCACTTCCTCATAGCTTTGCGTACCTACCAAATCTACAATTTGCTGTGTAAGACCTAAACCATAAAAATGGCAGTGCGCATCTATAAGACCTGGAATCATGGTTTTCCCTCGCACATCTATAGTTTCTCCAGTGGAATAAGCCGCTTGCACTTCTTGTGCTGTCCCTACCATGGCAAATTTTCCATCTTTAATAGCTACCGCATCTGCTTTGGAAAATGTTTCATCTACCGTATAGATATTGGCATTTAAAATAATTAAGTCGGCCTGTTCTTTTGGATCTTGACAAGCAGTTAAAAAGACTAAAAAGCCTAGTAGTACATATGTATTTTTCATGAGTGAGCTGGTTTCACTCAAAAATAGGAAAATAAAATACGAAGCGGAAATGTGTTTTAAAGATTGCTCAATGCATGCCTCGAGTAATTTGGTAACATCTTCATCAAACCGGCCAGTACCGCTATTCTTCCCATGGGTTTCTGGGTAAGGAAGGCAAAGCTGGTATCATGCTCTTGGTCAAAGAATCAGTTGATGTATGCAGTTTATAAGGCATCTTATTCCTTATTAAATCTTGCTGTTTCCTTGTTAATAAAGAATAGTCAATTCCGTAAGCTTGCTGCGATTTTTTATTTCGCAACTCAACTATGGCATTCTCAAAGGCTATAACAGTTTTAAAAAAATGACCAAAACTGAGTTCGTCTGTTGGGTACAATCGTATGGTTTTTTGAGGCCTTTGAAGCAATTCATTTGAAAAATATGCTTTTAGTGCTTTCTGTTGAATTGTTTTATTATTTATTCTAAAACCTCGAGCATTGTAACTCACTTTGGCACCCATTTCAATATCTAAGGCTGTTTTCGAAATATTATTCCACTGCATAAATTGAAAATTAGGTTGTCTAATTGCTGAATTTAGATTGGAGACATAATAACCATTATCAAACTCTGAATCAACCGGTAATGCGGCGTACCAAACAAAAGAGACATCTATAGCAGATAATATTGTCAGCAATGATGACAGCTCTTTTATGGAGATTTCTTTATCTATTTGAAGCACGTATTTTGTGCGTCCTCGTTCATAAAAAACTTGAGTAGCCCGATCTTTAATTAATGCACTTGCTAATTCGGAAAACAATATTTCTTTTCCGTTTAAAAATACTATCGGAATGGTATCGTATGCGACTTGTCTGGGACGCACTAAAGAAATCTTTTCTATATGAGGCCCGCTCTCTAAGGATGTATAAGCAGCCGTTTTTGGTAATTCTAAATGGTATTTTATTTCCAACTGTTCATTTTTAATTTCTTGATACAGTATTTCCTCATCAACTAAATTAATATGAGACATACCATATGCCAAGGAACTAATCCCTAGTAAAGAAATAAGCATCCATCTATAAGCCTTTGTTCGATAAGTAAAAAGCAGGTTACTCCAGGATTGCAGAAAAAGCACAATCAATATAAATACAAACAAAAAATTATAGGTTGGATAAAAACTAAAATAATAATACGCACTAAAAGAACTCAATCCAAACAAACATCCATAAAGGAAAGCAAACTTAGAGAACCAACTAAGAAAATACCAGTTCATAAATCGTTGATCATGAACAATGCGTGAAGCTTTCAAAGGATATCGTTTAAAGATGCTTGTAGGCCTGTTAAACCAGTAAATCAGACACATCGATTGTCCAAAAATTGCTGCTAAAAAAGCATAAAAAAGATTGTAAAATCGTCGCTCATTTGCGTTGAGTTCCCAAAACCTATAATTATCTGTTATAGAAAAAATAATGAAGCTCTCCCGAATTCCAATCATGAATACATACAACCATAAAGCTATTAAAACACCTCCAAAAACTCCAAAAACGAAACGCTTTTTTGTTATTTGTCCTGTCTCAATTGATCTACTAAAATGTTTTTTTGGAAAGCCCATGCAGAGATAGCTTTATACTATAAGTAGTCTTTTGCTTAAGCTTGTTACAGCGGCACTCTCTGCTCACATATATGTTACATCCTAACTTCTTAATTTAATAGATCTATAACTCCCATCTGTACCAGAACTGCCGGGGGACCCACTACTACCATTTCTTCCTGGTTGTCCTTTACTGTATCGTTTCCATGTGCAATTTTTTCCAGCACCGCCAACAGCTCCGTAACCGCCACTGCCTGGCTTACCCGCTCTTCCAGCATCATTAAAAACATCTATCGCTCCAATACTGCCGCCATTAAGAAAGCGGTATTTAATCACTACATCACCTCCATTGCCACCATCACCTCCATTACCGCCAGCTCCTCCAGAGCCTCCATTACCCCCAGTACACATGGAGCTGCAATCTCCTTTTGTTCCAGACATGCCATCTCCACCATTGCCACCATCTCCCCCATCGCCACCGGAAGCATCTACTTCCAAATACCCTAGACTTGTAAAGGTGAATGCCAGATTAATATTGGGGCCATTTGCCCCATCACTGCCCGATTTTCCAGATTCTCCAGAGTATCCATTGGCACAATCCCCTGCCCTATCTCTTCCAAAAGTATGGCGCCCCATTTTTCCATCTTTGCCGTCTGAGCTATCATAATCAATGGAAATTTCTACATCTTCCCCCACAGAGGCTCTGTTGGCTGTTAAATCGAACGTAATTACATTTTTACCCAATACAATCGAAGAATCATCTTCGAGAATTATCTGATCGTAAATCTTATAATAATACCTCTCGTTTATAAACAGTTCTTCTCCGTCTCTAACATGTAAAATGTTGTAATTTGTTTTGTTTGAAGCACCTAATAATAAGAGTGCCAGCATTGCAACTAGGAGTGTTTTCATAATCTGATTTTGTTTGGTTTTACTAACTATTCTAAATTTAGTATTTGCATATAATTGGCAATCTTCGAGTTATTGACGATATCATAAAACACATCTTCATCATCATATTTGAAAACTACTCTAGGGCAAGAGGTAGCATCGAATAAAGCAACTACCCTATTGTTTACCAAAATAGCATATCTAGGAATGAATTTGCACCTTCTACTAAGGGCTTCGTAATTGCTTTCATTTAAAAAGGTATTCACAAATTCATTCTTTGTTGTTTTTTCTATTTGCACAGAGCTAGACATTTCCAATTTAGTTAGATTGATATCTTCATATTCCGCTTCACTATTTAAGGTTGCAATGGTAATTTTATCTGCCTTTTCGATATCTGAGAAGCTATTGATACGATCACAGCTATTCACAATAAGTATAGTTGTTAATAAAATGATAGTCTTCATAAAATTTTAATTATAATTAATATTCACATATTTAATTCCGTGTTGCCCTCTGCGTCCATTTTGATTTATCTTATCGCTGGTATTTTTTGCAGCGTCTGTAAAAGCCCTATCAAATATTTTACTCCAGTTAGTAGAATTTTGATATACCTTGCTCGTCTCCTTAATAATAGCTTCTATAAAAGAATGCGTAAAATGGCCATTCCCTAAGGTGCGGTTAGCATTACTCATACAATAAGACCACTCTCCCTTGGAAGATGAAGAAGACAAGAGCGTACCCTTAGATTCTACAAATAATTTATAGAGCTTCTCTGCGTCAAAAAAGTAACCCGATTTAAATGGGATAGATTCCTTTATTCCTGTCCCCCGTCTAGTTTCGGGTATAGAATTGCACAAATCACCAATAATCATTGTTAGTCGCGCATTCTTATTTTTTAACCGATGATATAATTCTTCCAGACTGTATTCTGGTCCATCCAAACTCATAGATGCAAAACTGCTCTCTTTGCTCTCATCATTGAAACCGTGCCCAGAGTAATAAAAGATAACAATGTCATTCTCACCATTGGAAATACTGTTAATATTATTAAAGATTCTAGATTTACTAAAGTTATCACCCGCCACTCTGTACTTCTTTATTTTGATTCCCAATTCGGCGGAAATCTTGCTAAAAGTTGTATAGATATCGTCCATATCTTGTTGCGTACTCCTACCAATACTTCTATCTTTTGTGTCGGCAGCAATCATTAAATGAAGTGTTATATTCTCTAAATCAACTTCATTGCTTTGTGTTTCAGACACTATATCTTCACCAGCATAAAAAGCAAGAAGCTTTTTGTATTCAGTTTCTTTTTTTGAATAAAAACTATTCAAATACCGTTCTGTAAATTTTGTTTTAGGATCTATTTTTTCGAAAGTAGCTTTATACGTATGCGAAGAAACTTCATCTTCGTCATAGTCTTGATCATCTATGATATACAACTCTTCGAAAACATTCTTTTCATTGAGGTTTGTAAAAATAAAATTGTCTGCTACATACCCATACTCGGTTTCCTGAGATTCATACACCATTTCCGCATTATCCCCATCGAAAATAAAATATTTATGCCCATTGCTTTGATATTCATAGCGTCCTTTACATTTGTATTTCGCTACCTTAAAGACATCTGCAGGAGTTGTATATTTAACTCTAACTGATACTTCTTCATTGCTATAATAGGTTATCAATGCAGTATAATTAGTTTCGTTCCCCCATGCTATTTCGTAAAAACTCTGTGCGGCTGCAAAGTAGCTGCAGCAAAAAAGAAATACGATGTAAAAATTCTTCATAAGCTTCTTATTTGACTGTTTATTTATTTTTAATCTCTTTAGGTAAAACTCCTTCCTCACTAAAGCATTTACCAGAAAAAGTCCCCCGAATTTTCTTTAACAGTGCTCAAAGCAAGGGGAAGGAGTTAGTGAAAATTGCTGGTCTTTAGGTTTATTTAATCAAAGGATAAGGTGCCAATGAGTCCGTAGGCATGATGCCCAATTTCATTTTCCTCATTAAATTGTACACGAACACCCCATAGTGAAATTTGATAATTATTGGGAGATGCATTGGAATACGTATGTGTTTCGTTTTTTCTATTTCTTTCATGGAAACCAGTAATGGTATAGGCATTATTAGCATATACCCCCGTATAGGTCTTACCACATAGTAAGGTTCCTAGAGGGTCTCCTTTACCAGTATATCCCGAATCTGATGGGCAACCACTTCCATTAAGTATAACCTTAAATTTAGTACCGTTTAATATTTGATTTTTATTCTCTTCGGTAATATCATCTGAAACAGAGACTCCTTTTTCAATGCTGATTACTTCGAACTTACGGACAAAACCTCCTTCATTCGTGGCGCAACCAATACGTATTTGTTGGCCCGGCCCTAGTACAGGTGTGGTGCTAACCAAGTCTGTTTTATTAGACTCAATGCGTTTGTATTTTACTTTAATCCCTATTGAAGTATATAGGTTTTTAATAAAAATCGGGGTGGCCACTCCGGAACAGCCTTCTGTATTGGCATTTCCTGTAATTAAAAATTGATCGTCTGCTTGTCCGTAACTAAGGGACACGAAAAAAGCAAGTACTAAAAATAACAGTAGTCTCATATCGTTTGGTTTTGGGATAAAAATAAGTGCCTTCCAAACGCTATTCAATACCTAGTTGTGGGGATATTTTACTCTTCTGTTTGTTGTGAAATAATAAATTCTACTCGTCTATTCTGCTGCCTGCCTGCCTCGGTGTTATTTTCCTTTATAGGGTTTTTACCACCATAGCCCTTCCATTGGATACGTCCTTTAGACAAACCCAAACCTATTAAATGATTTGCTACGGCTCTGGCTCGTTTAGTAGAAAGGGCCAGATTATATTCCTCACTTCCAATATTATCCGTGTAACCATTAATGGTAATCTGCAAGCTAAGGTCTGCATCTAAATAGGCATAAATATCTTTTAAATCTTGATGGGCTTCCTCCAATAATTTAAAACGATCAAAATCAAACAACACATTTTGAAACACATGTGTTTTATCTAATTCATACCCCTCTCTATCACCATCCAAAACAATAGAAGGGGTATCTGTTATTTGCTCTAAAGAAACCATATCCAAATAATAATAGGCACCTTGCCGCATATTTCTACCCAGTTTCTTTTTCCTAGTACGCGCATTGCTTCTAAAGTTTCCTAAGGTAACGTACTTCTCTTTACCCGTTGCCAACCATTCCATGGATACCAAAGTCCAGTCCTTGGTGCTATTGTAATAGGCAGCATTATTAATCTCGGTATAGTTCAGGGCGTTTTTTTGTATACGCGCCAGATGTAAGCGAGAGAGCATTTTTCTAGTATTTACGTTGATTGGTTTTTCTGAAAACAATACGCCAAAATCTTTGATCATAAAGTCTGCTTTCTCGGCTAAACTGATGTAAAAGGAAAAACGATATGTTTCTCCGACGATAAGTGGTTCGGAAATTTCTGCCTGTATGTACTCTCTATAATCTCCTGGTGCTACCATATAAAGTCCAGCATAGCCCTTACCAAATTTAGCAGCCTGATTTCCATTATAATTCTTTGGCACTCCCATATAAGAACTACAACTATGGAAATAATCTGTGGTACCCTTGGTAGGTGTTGACCAAGTTTCAATATCTCGGTCAAAGTTCCCCAACTCTTTAGGACATACTCGTAGATAATCAAAACTCGGATTTTTGATTAGGTTTTGACCAAGCAGCGCACAAGAAGCAAGCAGGCAACTAATAGTTATGATATGTGTTTTGATAAAGGACAACATACGTGCTACGCCCTTTAGGGCTATTATAGATGTATTTTTAAAGATAGCAAAATTAAAGTTTAGCCTTAAAATTCTTGTTTAAACACCCTATTTTCAACACAAAATACCGATGAAAGAACCAAGCGGCACATAAATCAGATAAAGGAACTACCGTTTACGCTGCCATACGATCTTCCAAATTTTCAAGACCTTCAATAGCTACATAAGCCACAGGCTAAGTTCACCTAAGAGTACTATCAAATTCTGAAAAAGATTTATCTAATTGGTCCAAATCATAGCTTGTTTGGATCAAAATGCTGTATCTGAAATGCGCATATTGTCTACAAGTAATTCACAACCTTCTTGGGTAGCACTGATTCCCATTTCTAGAATATTCTGAATAGCATTGGAGGTAGGTAAGTTAATACCAGTGGCATTGACTACTTGCTCACCATCTTGCCATAGCTCAATAATTCCATTATCGGTACTACTAAATTGCAAGTGCACTTTTAACTTAAACCAAGCGCCTACGGGAACATCGGGTCCATTACCAGGATATTCTAGTTTAGCACCAAATTTATTCTCTATACCCAATTTATTATTTCGAAGTACTACTCTAGGCCCTGGAGATACTTCAAAGTACGATGTTTCAAAATCCACCAAAGTAAAGGGTTTTCCACTTATAATATAGTAGTCGGCCTCAAACCAAAGATCAGCACCCTTTACAAAATAATTCAGGATAGTGCTTATAGATGTTTTGGAAGTAACCATATTGGCTGTAGGTGCTATTGCGGTAAACTTTAATACAGTATTATCACTATCCGTAGGGCTTGGAACAATTTCCAGCTTATTATCTATAAAATCACAGCTTCCATCTAAAATACATTTACTCAGTGCTACATACTCCTCAACTTCTGGAGTAGCAGGACTTTGAAGTGTCATATTGGTCCAAAATAAATCTGGACTACTTATATCTGTACTAAACAGATTGGAAAGTGTGCTTTTAGTTTCAAAATCTTCTTGAAAATCATTTTTTATCGGTACCAACTCATTGTCCACTTTGAAAAAAACATCGGTTCCCATTGTTGTATAATTATCCGAAGCAAAATCTGGATCAAAATATTGAAATAAAAATTCACAAGAATTGGGCTCTTGCGTAAAGGCTTTACCATCTTCATAGATAAAAATAACTTCTCCACCCTCGGCGGTGAATTGTTCCAAGAGACTTTCATTGGAGCAAGAAGCATCCGTTTCCTGTTCCTCAGGCATTTCTGAATCACTACTGCAACTCAGAGAACATAAAAATATTAACATCAAAACAAGCGAACGACCCGGTATCATAGTAGTATTTTTAACCTATTTAGTAGTATCTTCTTCCACGAGAAAATCGCCATAACGGCTTTTTTTAAGTAAAAACAATCTTTCAAACAACACCGCATCATAGTCATCATCCAACACCAGCTTCACCTCAGCTGGAGCGCTGTCATAATCTGAATACCAATCGCCACCCAAATCTATTTTTTCTCGCACTGCCTTGTCCTCTAAAAGTCGCTCTAGCACGTAAATAATGCCATCATCTTCCATACCTTCTTTTGAAACAGATATATAAAATAAGGGATAGGGTTCATTGGTAAAGTCTAAAATTCGTACCCCATAGGTATCAAGATTAAGTCCCTGTGCATAAAACCGCCATTTAGCAGTGTGCAATTCTTCATTACGTTTTTCTTCCATAGCAGCGATCTCACTGCTTGACAATTTGGAAGATTCATAATCGTAAAAACGTTTTCCAATTTTAAAAATGGTAAACAGTGCAAATAGACCGATTAGAAAATAAACCCATGAAGGACGCGGTTCTTTTTTGTTTTTTGGGCGCATAGCAATAATTTGGGTACACTATATAACGCTTGAACAGCCCTATTATTTTGAGTTTTTAGAATAAAACAGGAATTAGCTAAGAATTGAACAATGCACCATTACGCTTAAGTATTAGGTCATTGGACACCTTAATCTTTTAAAAATCGAATTTATAGGTCGCTCCTGCTAAGACTTGAAAGCCTTGTACTGGATAATTGGACCAACGTTGGTAATTGTTATTAGCAATGTTATTAGCCCTTGCAAAAACTGAAAGCTGGTTATTAAAACGATATCCGATATGTGCATTGGCATCAAAATAGCTATCCAATGTAACTATGGTAGCAGGGAAATCTGCAGGTATCGTGTTAATTACGACTTGCGAGCTCACATCTTCTCGTTCTCCAACGAAAAAGAGATTAGCCCCCATAAACCATTTCTCACCTATTTGATAATCCATAAATAAAGAACCTGTGAGATTAGGAAGATTCCAAGCCGGGTTATCCGTTTCTGTATCATAATCATACACCTCAGCATTGACACCAAAAGTAAAATTCCGATTCACATCTACATTAATTTCTCCAAAAATTCCCAGAGTTTTTACATCGTCGTAGAAAACATCAAAAGAGTTACCATAGGTATAGGCTTCCTCATTTCTAAATGTATTTACTGGATTTAATTTATACAGTGGTTTTCTATTTTCTGCTGTGTAAGAGCCTTTTATATTATAACTGATATTAGATAACAGTTTTCCTTTTAACCCTACATAGGCATCATACTGTTTGTCTGTGGGGGTAATACCTAAGGTGGGGGATACATACGGATTGTCTGCCACAAAATCATAATAGGAGTTTTGCTCTAGGCCCCCTACAATTCCACCATACGCAATAACATTCTCACCAGATAGACGATACGAAGCTGTTACAACCGGATAGATAAAAAAGCTATTATCGCTATTTTCCGTGTCTAAACCATATACAATACTAGCTCCTAAATTTACGGTAAGATCATCTCTTAAAATCAGTAAGCTAGGGGTTACACCAAATTGCACATGACTGTACTTAATTTCTGGAGTAATTTCAGGATTATTCACAGAGGCATTTTCAAAGCTACCACTTACATAGTCTACTTTGGTTTTTATAGTCACCATTTCACTGGTAATGGGGACCTCAATTGTAGGTGCAATTAAAAATCTATTCTCACCAGAATCGGTGCCATCCCAAAACCTACGCAACAACAATTCTCCTCTTTTAAAGAAAGAATCTTCCATATTAATATGAGCCTTCACTTGCGCATTAAAATAATTCTGACGCTCATCTATGGCATTAATAGTAGCTTCATCGAAAGCACCTTCAGGAATACCATACCAATTGTATAATTGATGTTGCAGACCAACACTTGCACCCCAATCAAAATCGCGATCTCTCTTTGTAAAAGCAGCATCCAATTTTGTGTTGTAAAAAATATTTTCTAACGCTACCCCGTCGATATCTCCTCTAGACGAATGATGATTAAAACCAATATCTAAACGCTCATCTCCTCTATTGATATCTCTACTGGTATAAAAGTCTACCAGGGCATTGTTAAAGTTCCCTAAACCAACAGATGCATAGGAGTTAAAAAGTTGTGGTGGTGGTGATTTTTTAACTGCTGAAGCTTTTCCTTTTGCTGGCGTAAATGTGGAAGCTACAGGCACCGAAAAAATGCTGTAATTAATTTTCTTTTTTTGAAGTACGATAGAATCGTTTAAAGTAGGTAGTGATTTTACCTTAAAAGCATCAGAAATAGTGGGCTTATAGGCTTTTACTACAGTAACGGTTTCTGTACCAATGTCTTCTTTATCCTGGGCGATGACCCCTTGAACAAGAATTAGAATAAACAGTAATGTTAGCTTAATTGAGTGCTGCATAATGTGTTCCGATGTTTTAGTTTTCATCTGGATTAACGGATGAATTACTCTTCGCCTCTTGGGCTTTGATGATTGATGATTCTCGTTTAGCCTCCGATACAATTGCTGGATATTGATCAAAATTTGCAATGACACTATCTAAGATATAGGTAGCCTGAAAGGCATCGCCCAAGGCGTAGAAATTCTTAGCCATAATAATTAACCCCTTCCCTCCCCATTCTTTATAAGATGAATAGTCTTTGGCTAATTTCTGGACGGCCGTATTAGATGCTTCGTAGTCTTGCTCCTGATTTTTAAAATATCCATCGTAATACAAGGCTTCGGCTGCAATAGAACCACTCGCAATCTTTAGCACTTCGGCATAAGCGCTTTTTGCTCTTGGCGTATCATTGGTCTGGATAGCAGACCTCGCTATCATTACATGGGCATCACTTTTAATTCTATTATCTAGCTTCGCCGCCCCTAACACTTTTTCTGCGTAAGCAATGGTTTGGTCATACTTTTTCTGCCCGTAATATCCTTTCATTAAATTAGATTGAGCAAAAGTGATATTCTGATTTATCTCTGCGGTACGTTCCAGACGTTCTAAAAAAGGAATAGCGT
Source organism: uncultured Flavobacteriaceae bacterium (assembly GCA_947500575.1). GTDB lineage: Bacteria > Bacteroidota > Bacteroidia > Flavobacteriales > Flavobacteriaceae > CANMSI01. The sequence continues at coordinate 586,357 of CANMSI010000001.1, forward strand.
TATTGTAATCTTTTCGACCAACATAAATCTCACATACTCTGGTCAGCGCTTGTTCCGAATATTCGTTCCCACCCTTATCTGCAACAAATTGATAATAAGGCAAGGCATTCTCCTTTTGATCTTTTCCAAAATACAACTGCGCTAAGTTAAAATTGGCATTAATGGCATGTATTCCATTCGGAAACTCTTTTATATAACTTGTATAGGCTTTAATAGCAGCTTCTTTATTGCCATCTTGATTCTGTTTCTCTGCAGATTCAAAACTGGCATTGTCTAATTCAGCATCTGTTACCTCTACAAAGTCCAGACCACGTACCCAATCTGCATATTCATTTACCCGACCCAAATCCACATAAATCAACTTGGCCGTGGCAACCGCCTGTACAGCTTCTCCCGTGTTTGGATGATCCCGAACTACGGTTTTAAATTTCACCAATGCTTCTTCGTTTCTAGAAGCATTGTAATGAACCAAACCTTGACGCAATAATGCCCTCGGAACTAGGGAACTTCCTCTGTATTCATTGATCAAACGGTCATAGCTAGCCAATCCTTCACTTTCGTTGTTCGCTTTGATATATGAATTTCCAAGTTCAAAAAGCGCATCGTCTTTTAAAGTCGACTTTGGAAAACGATTTATAAAATTATTCAGTTCTTCCACCTTCTTAGTCCCCCTATCTACAAAACCATAGCTCAAGGCCTTTTGAAAAGCAGCATAATCTCGCTCAGATGCGCCTGCCTCCAAGGCCTTATTATAAGATTCAATAGCGGGCCAGTATTTACTACTTACAAAATGGCTATCTCCCAAACGTAAATAACTATCATTTAACTTCTCAGTAGCGGTAGTTCCAGAATTACCAAAACTGGTAAAATAAGAAATGGCATTTCCATAATCTTTTAATTTAAAATAAGTATATCCTAAATTATAATCCAGATCTGCATATTCGGGCGTTCCTTTAGCTCCAGCATCTCTTTGAAATTGAATAAAACTAACCAAAGCCTCATCAAATCTATTTAAGAGGTATTCTGATTCTGCTTTCCAATAACGTGCTCTGGCACGGAACATAAAGTCTTCTGCATTGTCCAAAGATTTGGTAAAATACTCGTTTGCCCCTGCATAATCCGTATCTATAAACAACTCCACACCACGATAAAACGCCACTTTTTGATAGGTAGTTTTACTAGCATATCCTCTATTCTTTTCTAATAATGCTAGTGCACCTTCAAAATTTCTGGAGGTAATATAGGAGTCAACCAATAATTCTTGAATTTCCGCTGTATGTTCATCATTTGGATAGGTCTCTAAATAGGTAGATAATACTTGAGGTACACTCTCATATGCATTTCCGATCTCATAGCTTAAACGCCCGTAGTTAAGCATGGCATCTTTTTGTATTTCTGGAGTAAAATCCATTTCCGAAGCATTGCGAAATGCATTCAAAGCCTCTTGTTTCTTATCCAATTTCAAATAGCATTCTGCTAAGTGATAATAGGCATTCTGCGAAACACCATTGGTACCTCCAATAATTTTATTAAACTGCTGAATAGCATTGGCATAATCTGTTTGCTGATAATAGCAATATCCTAAAAGATAGTAATCTGTATTATTCCACTTACCCCGTTTGCCTTTATATTTCTCTAAATAGGGTATCGCTTCTGCATATTTTTTTTGATTAAAATAGCTCTCGCCTATGATCTTATTGAGCTCAGAAACTTCTTTTCTATCAGATTTAGGCAATTGTTTTTTTGCCAATTGAATGGCCTTATCAAAATTACCCAGCTTGAAATTCATATCGGCTTGGTAATAGGATAGTTTTTCTTCCAACAAATCTTGATCGGTAATTTGATCAAAACGTTCATTGGCCGCTTCATAATCATCGTTTTGATAGGCCATATAGCCCAAATAATATTTTGCTTGAGAACCATAGGTGGGCGAATTGACCACCTTGCTTAAATAGCGTTCCGCTTCCTTTGTTTTCTTAGAAGCAAAAAGTGCATACCCATTATTAAAATTAAAGCGTTCTTTGTCTTTTCTAGACATCGCAGCTTGGTCTACCTTGTTATACCACTTTAAAGCATAGGGGTATTTTCCGGTCTCAAAATAATAATCGGCTACATCTAAAAAAGCAGAATTTCTTTTGGTAGAAGTAGGATACCGTTCCACGAAATCTTCCATGAGACGATCTGCTCCTAGTTGATTTAATCGGATTGCAGCATTCGCAATATAGTAAGCACTGTTCGCTTCCGTTTCTGCGTCTTCTGTTGAATTTTTTACGGTTTCAAAAATGGTCTGTGCGGCTTGGTACTGCTCGTTGTTGTAGAGTGCTAAGGCATCTTGATACGCCTTTTCATCGTGGGTGTAAATTTTAGATTCTTGGGCATGGCCAAAAAGAAAGCTTCCCATGAAAAACAGCAGTAAAGCGGTTTGTTTCTTTAGCATAATGTTCTGTAGCAGTTAAGAATTACCGAATAATACTAATAATAACGTCAAATATTAGACCAAAGTATGCAAGCTTTAAAAAGAAGAAGTTTTTTGGAGAAGCTTATTTGTTTCTCGAGGAACTTCTTACTTTTATACAAATCCGAAAAATAAGTGGACCAAGTATTGATGGATCAGATTCATAACGACTATGCTTCCGGGGAAGCACAAGAGGTATTGAATCAGTTGCTTTCCATAGATTTAAAACATGTAATGGGGCAATCTGAATACAATTTGAACAATACTCACTATTCCATACTATATTTGGCAGACGGAGATCTTGAAAAATTAAAGGAATTGGTCATAGCTGCTAAAAGAGATTTTAGAGATGTAGTTAGTTCGGCTATAGAGATGAAAAAGAAAGAGAAATAAAGGTATCATGGCAGAAAGTATATTGAAATTAAAGGATGTCGCTGTTTTTCAAAAAGACAGTATGGTATTAAATGACATTAATTTAGAAGTAAAAAAAGGAGAGTTTGTATATTTAATTGGAAAGACAGGAAGTGGAAAAAGTAGCTTTATGAAGACACTCTATGGCGATCTTCCACTAAAAGAAGGAAATGGACGTATTGTAAACTTCAATCTTAAGACGATGGAAGAAAAAGACATTCCATTTCTAAGACGAAAATTAGGGATCGTTTTCCAAGATTTTAAATTATTACCAGATAGAAACATTAATAATAACTTGCTTTTTGTTCTGAAGGCTACTGGCTGGAAAGATTCAGAAAAAATGAATGCAAAGACCGAGGAAGTATTGGATAAAGTGGGAATGAAAACCAAAGGTTTTAAATTTCCACACGAACTCTCTGGAGGAGAACAACAGCGTATTGCTATTGCCAGAGCTTTGCTCAATGATCCAGAACTTATTTTAGCGGATGAACCTACTGGAAATTTAGACCCCCAAACAAGTGTAGAGGTAATGAAAGTACTCCAAGAAATTAATGCTACTGGGAGGACTATTTTAATGGCTACGCATGATTATGCGCTTATTTTAAAATACCCTTCTAAAACCCTTAAGTGCGATGGCAATAGAGTATTTGAAGTAGTTCAAAAAGCGGTGTAATATGATTGATAAACTTGCATGGATTCATTTAGCAAACCAACGTATTCTTAGCACACGCAGCAAAGGAAAAGAAGTCTTCTATATCCCAGGAGGTAAAAGAGAACAAGGAGAATCAGACCAAGAGGCATTGGTACGAGAAATAAAAGAAGAACTATCAGTAGATTTGGAAGAAACATCTATTGCCTATCTGGGCACTTTTAAAGCACAGGCAGATGGGCACCCTAAAGGTGTTATGGTACAAATGACCTGCTATACTGCTGCTTATACAGGTACTTTAAAAGCTGCCTCGGAAATTGAAGAAATGCGATGGCTTCAAAATAGTGACAGAGACAAAATTGCCGCCGTAGATCAACTAATTTTTAACTATTTGAACGAAAAAGGGAGCTTAGCGTAATCCCTATTTTCCGAACCCCAAAAGTTTTTGTTTCTTTGCAAACCTCAACCATAAACTATTTGAATGGAAGTCTTAGGTATTGATATAGGTGGCTCTGGTATAAAAGGCGCCTTAGTAGATACAACCACAGGAGAAATGCTTACCAAACGTTTCCGTATCCCAACCCCTCCCTCTAGAAGACCCAAAGAAATGGCAGAAGTAGTTGCCCAAATTGTGCAACATTTTGATTATAAAGGCCCCATTGGCTGTGGATTTCCTTCGGTAATCAAGAAAGGGGTATGCATTACTCAAGGAAACCTGCATAAATCATGGGTAGGAACCAATGTAGAAGAACTCTTTAGTAAAACCACAGGACTTCCTGTAAGAGTAGTAAATGATGCAGATGCGGCCGGTTTTGCGGAGATTAATTATGGAGCAGGAAAAGACATCTCTGGTTTTGTAATAATGATTACCATTGGCACTGGACTAGGAAGTGGTGCATTTTTAAATGGCCAATTGATTCCCAATTTTGAGCTGGGTCAGATTCCTTATAAGAAACATAAAAAAATTGAATTGTGGGCGGCGGCTTCAGCAAAGGAACGCGAGGAACTTAGTTACGAAGAATGGGGTAAGCGTTTTAATAAATTCCTGAATTACGTAGAACTTATCAATGCTCCAGACCTGCTAATTATTGGCGGAGGAACTTCAAAACATTTTGATGAATTTAAGGATCAATTAAAGCTAAACACTCCGTTTGTGAAAGCAAAATTATTGAATTATGCTGGGGTAATAGGAGCCGCTGCAGCGGCACCTCAATCAAAATAAAACATCGCTTCTTCGGGTATTCTTATTTTCACCTGATCATTTTTTGTGAAGAGCAGTTGAAAACCTTCTTGTTCCAATACCGAAGCCCATTGGGCATAGTTTGCAAGTTTCACCATCATTCCATTGGTTCTTACTACCCTCCAAAAAGGAATGGAACTCACATCAGGGCTTTTAGATAAAGCTTTTAAATGGTTCCCCGTTCTCATAGGACAACTTACATCTGCTCCATATTGCGAAGCCATCTTTTTAGCCAAGACATCTATAGTTGTAATCTTTCCTAGTGGAATGGCCTCTACCAATTCAGAAACCATTATTAAGGAAGGATGTAACATACGGCCTTTTCCGTAGAATTTTTGCATTTTCTCAGGAACTGGTACAATGGTAGGTGCGCTCATAAACGGATTTCTTTTAAAGTTTCTCTCCTAAATAGTTTTAAAGTAATATAGCAGGCAATCCACATTTCAATAGCGCTTAAAGGAAGTGTTACACATAAAGTATTCCAAGAAGTGAATCCCATATTTGCGGCACCAACCCAGAACAATACAAAAAAGAAAGTCCATGAAAATAGAGATGCAATACCTATACTTTTTCTGTTATGTCCAAAGAGCTGAAGGCAGGCCCAACAACTAATTACCACCATAATAGTTAGTAGCATATCCCAAAGTCCCCAAATAGCAAAAATCCAAATATTCATCTCCGCTACATCCATTCTTTCAGGGAAATAGGCTTTTGTTTTAGGGATCACAAAAAGAAAATAGCGCAAAACTTCCGATATATGAATCCAAATACTCGTAATCATGACCGTTTTTACAAAATGACGCAGGGATAATTCTTTCATTTCACAAACTACTTAAGGTTTCCTTCATTTTCTGTATTACATTTTCCGGAGTACTAAATTGAGGAGTTGATCTAAAAATTGCTGCCGACTTTTCCAAGGTTGAAATCTTATTTACCAGTTCAATGCTGCGCTCTTTATGCGTTGCAAACTTTAAGTTCTTAGGATCTATTTGACCTCCTTGAATTAGAAAATCTACTTTTTTAGAACACCTGCAGGGATTGTTCGGATTTGCCAAGCCACATTTGGATTGCATAAAATTACGCAACTTGGATTTGGCCCTAGAAATGTGTTTTCTAAAATTTTCGGGACTTATGTTTAGCAGCTCCCCTCCTTCTCTACTATTAAAATCTAACAAAACGCCTAAAATGTAAACCATTCTAGAGGTATCCGTCAAACACAGGAGCATACCATGCGTACAACTCACTTTTACTTCCTCTTCTAACAGCAACTGCTCTCCCCTATTCTGCGTATATTGAATGGTATTGGATTGCCCAGAATCAATCATAACGGCATAATCTTCAAAAGAAGTGGTGGTTTCTATCTTTCGCTTTTTCTTATAATTGAGCAAATAATTAGTAGCTATCCGATAGACCCAAGTAGTAAGCTTGCTATCTTCTTTAAAAGTACTTAGATGTGTAACTATTTTTACCAAAATTTCTTGAGTAGCATCTTCTGCTTCCGCCGGAAACAGCAACATCCTTAACGACAGATTGTATACCAAATCACGTACACTTTCAATCACCTTTCCCAAGGCGTTTCTATCTCCCTCCTTGGCTTTTTGAACCCAAATATCTAATCTATTTTTCATCGCTTTCACAAATTAGACAATTTGTAATAAGGGAGTGTGACATAATTCCCTATTTAATCTTTTTTTAAGTATAACCTATTTACACTAACTTGTTGTTCATCTAGAACCACTGAACATATGAATTTATCCATACCAAGAAGATTAGGCCTACTCCTTTGTAGTTTATTATTTTTTGCTGGATGCGCTACTGAGTATCAAAAGGTACTAGATGTTTCGCAAAACGCAAAAATTGTGCTGATTGGGAACAACCTTGGCTCCCGGATGCAAAATTTTGGTTTTTTTGAAGCTGCCCTGCATCAACGTTATCCAAAAAGTGAATTAATCATTAGAAATATGTGCGATGGGGGAAATACACCGGGGTTTAGACCGCATTCTGGAAGACCATCTCCCTGGGCATTCCCATCTGCTTCGAATTATCAAAATGAACTTGCTAAAAATTCAGGGAGTGAAGGACACTTTGAGACTCCTGATCAATGGTTAACACGCTTGCAAACCGATATTATTATTGCTTTTTTTGGTTATAACGAGTCTTTTCAAGGAAAAGAAGGGCTTTCTAATTTTAAAGAAGAGTTAACTGCTTTTGTGACGCATACGAAGGCGCAATTATATAATGGAAAATCTGCTCCGCAGATTGCATTGGTTTCTCCCATAGCCTTTGAAAACCTTAGCAAAGAACAAGACCTCCCCAATGGAGAAAAGGAGAACAAAAATCTTCTGTTGTACACAACAGCAATGAAAGAAATAGCAGAAGCGCATCAAATTATATTTTTAGACGCATTTGCTCCTTCAAAAGAATGGTTTAACGAAAACACGCCCCTTACCATAGATGGTTCACAGTTAAATAAAAAGGGGTATAAGCGTTTCTCAAATTTATTAGCAGATGCACTATTCGGAAAAAAAGCATTGTCAGATATCAATCATAAAGCACTGCTCGAAGCAGTAAATGAAAAGAACTTCTTCTGGCATAATGATTTTAAAATCCCCAACGGAGTGCATGTGTTTGGAAGACGTTATGATCCTTATGGTTCCGACAACTATCCAGATGAACTTAAAAAAATAAGGGAACTAACTTCCATTCGGGATACCGCAATTTGGGCAGTAGCTAAAGGAGAACCCTACGATGTTGATGCAGCTGATAGTGCCACAACACCCTTAAAAGAAATACAAACAAACTATACGCCTGGTAATTCCAATGGAGATCAAAACTATCTATACGGTGCAGATGCTGAGGCTACTTTAAGTGTGCCACCCGGTTATAAAGTAAGTCTTTTTGCTTCTGAAAAAGAGTTTCCGGATTTGGCCAATCCAGCACAATTATCTTTTGACAATAAGGGAAGATTATGGGTGGCCACGCTACCTTCCTATCCACACTATAAACCAGGAGATGCCAAAGCCAATGATAAAATATTGATTTTGGAAGATACTGATGCCGATGATAAGGCAGATAAGCAAACGGTTTTCGCAGACCAATTGCACTTACCTATTGGTTTTGAGTTTGCTCCCGAAGGGGTTTATATTTCACAAGGAACCAACCTTAAACTGTATACAGATACCGATGGTGATGACAAAGCAGATAGGATTGAGATTGTATTAAGTGGGTTTGATGATCATGACACTCACCATGCGATATCTGCTTTTAGTGCTGACCCTTCTGGAGCTATTTATATGGCAGAAGGTACATTTTTACATACCAATGTAGAGACTTCCTATGGTACTGTGCGTGGCACAGGCGGAGGCTTCTACCGCTATACACCTCAGCGAAAAAAACTAGAAAGGGTAGCTCAACTGGCAATTCCAAATCCTTGGGGGATCGCCTTTGATGACTGGGGACAAGATTTCTTTGCAGAAACTTCGGGCCCTAAGGTACATTGGATGATGCCTAGTAATCTAAAACCACGCTATGGCATGGTAAATCCTAAAACCAAAGATCTTATAGAAGAAGCACATCGGGTACGCCCAACATCGGGATTGGAGTTTGTATCTAGCCGCCATTTTCCTGATGATGTGCAGGGCGATTTACTTATTTGCAACTCCATTGGTTTTTTAGGGATGAAACAGCACAAAATGACCGATGATGGTACTGGTTATGCAACCAAACACCGACAAGATCTGCTGGTAGGCAGTGATGGTAATTTTAGACCTGTAGATATGGAGTTTGCACCAGATGGATCCTTATATGTGGTGGACTGGCACAATATTTTAATTGGACATATGCAGCACAATGCCAGAGATCCCTTACGGGACCATGTACATGGAAGAATCTATCGAATTACTTATCCCTCACGCCCGCTAGTAACACCAGCACAAATAGCCGATGCTACCATAAGCACTTTGCTAGACAATTTAAAATTACCAGAATACAGAAGTCGCTATCGTACTAGAAGAGAACTAAGAGGCAGGGCTGCCGAGGAAGTGATTCCTGCATTAAAAAAATGGGTGCAAAATTTAGACAATAGGGAAGAAGCATATGAGCATCATTTATTAGAAGCCCTATGGGTTTCTTGGGGCTTAAATCAAATTGATATTGACATTTTAGATACAACTTTTAACGCAAAAGATCATAAAGTTAGGGCTGCGGCTACCCGTGTTGCACGCTATGCAGGACATCAAATAGACAACCAAGACTTCCTTTTAAAAGCCGCTTCTGATCCGCACGGCAGGGTGCGTCTGGAAGCAATTGTGGCTGCGTCATGGCTACAAGAAAAAGAAGGAAAAGAAATTATTGCTGCTGCTGAAAAACATCCTTTGGACGATTGGATGATCCCTTCCTTAAATTTTGCCAAGGCACAATTAGAAAACACCTGGACAGAAAAAGTAGAGGAACAACTTGTTGCCTCCCATCTAAAAGGCAAAGACTTGGAAACTTTCATGGCAGGAAAGAAAATCTATGAACGAGAAGGTTATTGCATTACTTGTCATCAAGAAAGTGGATCTGGGCTTGCCGCCTCTGGGTTTCCGCCGCTCCGAGGTATTGATTGGGTGGTGGGCAATGAAGATCGACTTGTAAAACTTACCCTAAACGGTCTTTATGGACCTATCAGTGTCATGGGAAAAGACTATCCAGGACAAGTACCCATGATGGCTTTTGGAGATTTGCTTACCGACCAGGAAATTGCTCAGGTTCTTACATATGTTCGCAATGCTTTTGGCAACAAAGCTTCTATGATTACACCAGAAACCGTAAACCGCATTCGAAAAGAAACTAGTTCCAAAGAAGGCTTTTACACGGCGGATGAATTATTAAAAATGCATCCCAATTAACCGTATTAATTTTTACTATACACTATGAAATTAACGTCTCAACTTTTTGTTATCCTTAGTCTTATCATTGCCACTTCTTGCAAACAACAAGCAGCAAAAACACCTGAGGTTACCAAGCCTTTAAAAATAGTATTTGTAACCGGCGATGAAGAATACCGTTCTGAAGAATCCATGCCTATGTTGGCTCAAATCGCAAAACGAGAATTAAATGTCGAAGTAAAGGTGTGTTATGCCCTGGATAGTCTTGGCTATATAGACCCTAATAGGTCTGATAATATTGCTGGTTTAGAAGCACTGGAAGAGGCAGATTTAATGGTGCTGTTTACGCGCTTTAGAGCCTTACCTACTAAACAACTGAAATACATTACGGACTATGCAGAGTCTGGACGCCCTATGGTAGGTTTTAGAACTTCAACACATGCCTTTTTATATGAAAACGATAGTAGCATGGTTGCTATGAATAATGAATGGCCTACCAAAGTTTTTGGACAGCAATGGATTACCCACCACGGTCATTTTGACGATGGTAAATACCCAGTGACAGAAATTACCATTACGGATGCTACAACCAAGCACCCCATATTAAATGGTTTTGAGAAATTTAAAGCCTATTCCTGGTTGTACCACGTGGATGAAGGAGATTGGAAATTGTATGGCGATAGTGCTCCCATTTTAAATGGGCATTCTCTTAAATCCAAACACGAAATGGAAGGAAATCTTGCACAATTTCCTTTAGACAATCCTGTGGCGTGGACCAAAACTTATACCGGTAAACAAGGTAAAACAGCACGGGTGTTTTTTACTACACTGGGTCATCCCTATGATTTTACACTGCCTGTAGTTCGTAAAATTTCTTTAAACGGCATGCTTTGGGCCTTAGGTATGGAAAGTGAAATTCCTACAGAGGGAGTTAATGTAAGTTTGGATGCAGCCTACGAACCCAATAACTCTGGCTTTGGCACAAAGTTTAAACCCAATCGCAAACCTATACTGTTTGAATAGGCATCAAAAAAAAGCCCAACTACAATTAGCCGGGCTCTTTTTCTGTTTTTGGTAGTGCTAATCTTTAATGTATTTTGTTGCGTTTACGATCTACTTCTGTCAAATAGATTTTTCGCAATCTTAAATGCTTAGGAGTCACCTCTACATACTCATCTTTCTGGATATATTCCAACGCCTCTTCTAATGAAAATTTAATCGCCGGAACAATCTTGGCTTTATCATCTGCACCTGAAGAACGTACGTTAGACAGTTTCTTTGTTTTGGTAATATTAATAGTCATATCATCTCCTCTAGAGTTTTCACCAATTACCTGCCCTTCATAAATATCTTCCCCTGGATCTACAAAGAACTTCCCTCTGTCTTGAAGTTTATCTATAGAATAAGGAATTGCTTTTCCTTTTTCCATAGAAACCAAAGAACCATTTTGACGTTGTGGAATATCTCCTCGCATCGGTTGGTACTCTAAAAAGCGATGTGCCATTATAGCTTCCCCGGCTGTTGCGGTTAACAATTGGTTTCTTAAGCCAATAATACCTCTAGACGGAATTAAGAATTCGCAAACCATGCGATCTCCTTTGGCTTCCATACTGGTCATCTCTCCCTTTCGAATAGATACCATCTCTACCGCCTTACCAGATACTTCTTCTGGTAAATCAATAGTTAGTTGCTCTACTGGTTCACATTTAACACCATCGATCTCCTTGATAATTACTTGTGGCTGTCCTATTTGAAGTTCATAGCCTTCTCTTCTCATGGTTTCTATTAAAACAGAAAGGTGTAATACCCCACGTCCAAAAACCAAAAATTTGTCCGCACTATCCGTTTCATTGACTCTTAATGCCAAGTTCTTTTCGAGTTCTCTCTCCAAACGCTCTTTAATATGTCTAGAAGTAACAAACTTACCATCTTGTCCAAAGAAAGGACTATCGTTAATGGTAAAAAGCATACTCATCGTAGGCTCATCTATAGCGATTGTTTTTAGGCCTTCCGGATTTTCGATATCCGCAATGGTATCTCCAATCTCAAATCCTTCCAAACCAACAATAGCGCAAATATCCCCTGTACTTACTTCATTTACTTTTAAACGACCAAGGCCTTCAAAAGTAAATAGCTCTTTTATTTTAGATTTTACAATGCTACCATCTCTCTTTACCAAAGAAACTTGTTGCCCTTCTGCAAGGGAACCACGTTGTAATCTTCCAATAGCAATTCTTCCTGTAAAAGAAGAATAATCTAAAGAGGTAATAAGCATTTGAGTATTTCCTTCTGTAGTTTCAAAGGTTGGGATATGTTCTATCACCATATCAAGCAGCGGCTCAATAGAATCTGTCTCGTTTTGCCAATCATCACTCATCCAATTGTTTTTGGCAGAACCATATACTGTGGGAAAATCTAATTGCCATTCTTCTGCACCTAATTCAAACATCAAATCAAATACTTTTTCATGTACTTCTTCCGGGGTACAATTTTCTTTATCAACCTTATTTATTACTACACAAGGTTTTAATCCTAAGTCGATCGCTTTTTGTAATACAAATCGTGTCTGTGGCATAGGGCCTTCAAAAGCATCTACCAACAAAAGGACTCCGTCTGCCATATTCAAAACACGTTCTACTTCCCCACCAAAATCGGCGTGACCAGGCGTATCAATAATATTGATTTTGGTGTCTTTATATACTACGGAAACATTTTTAGAAGTAATGGTAATTCCTCTTTCTCTTTCTAAATCATTGTTATCCAAGATTAAATCTCCTGTATTTTGATTCTCTCGAAACAACTGGCAGTGGTACATGATTTTATCTACCAAGGTTGTTTTTCCGTGGTCTACGTGGGCAATGATGGCAATATTCTTTGTTGTTGACATACTTATAGTTTAAATAGTACAATCGCTATTTTAAGCGTGCAAAGATACTGCTATTTTTAACGCCACAAGATATTCTTATGTTATTTTTATCTTATTGATTTTGAGCTAGTTCGCTTATCTCCCTACACACCATCTTTTTTCATTTACAATCCAACCAATACTTATATTGGCAACAGGAAGAATTTGCCCCTTAAAAGGGCCTACATAATACGCTGCACCTACATCTACCGAGAAGTTAAAACCAGAATTATAACTGCGTTGTAAACCCGTAACCAACCCCCCATATGCAATAACTCCGTTTACCTCTGCATTATCAATGGTCCTAGACCCAGGAGCAAAAATGGCAGTGGCAGGAGCTATGTAGTTGGCAGAATTTCCATAAATCTGTCGCCCGTTTCTGCCACGGCGCTCAAAATTGTAATAGTATCGGTATTGTATGGCAAGGGCCGGAAATAGATCAAAATTTTCCAAAGGTTCTGCTACTGCAGGATCAATGGCTATTTGTAGTCCTGCTTTGATATCTAAAGTGGTATTTACCCCCAAGCCTCTTTCATATTCGATCCCTGGGTTCATCAAATTAATTTTAAACTGCGTTATTTCGCAATTTTTACCAAACTGAGCATACATAAAAGTACCGCTCAGAAGGCATATAGTTGCAAGGATTGTTCGTATTTGTATCATTGTTTACGAATTCTTATTACATAACAACGGCTTCCTTAAAAAAGTATATATTTCGGATAAACAACATCCCAAATCTATGTTAAAGCGCCAAAGCTTAGTCGAGCAGAATTGGGATGCTTAATTTTTTATCCATGTTTTCGATGAACGGTCGGTTTCTAGCTTTTAATTCCTACGTATCTAAAAATTAAAAGGAATCCCAATGTTTAGCCATCATCCATAAAATTGTCAAAAGAGTATCTTTGTAAAAAAATAAACATGCGTTTAGATCTTATTCCTCAGCTTAAACATGCCAGCAGTGATCAATTCTTCTTACTCTCGGGCCCTTGTGCCATTGAAGGAGAGGATATGGCCTTACGCATTGCGGAAAAAATAGTGGGTATTACAGATGCCCTTCAGATTCCATACATTTTTAAAGGAAGTTTTAAAAAAGCGAATAGAAGTAGAGTCGATTCTTTTACAGGAATAGGTGACGAAAAAGCACTGAAAATATTGCGCAAAGTATCGGAGACTTTTGGAGTACCTACCGTTACAGACATACATGAAGTCTCAGACGCAGAAAAAGCGGCTGCATATGTAGATGTGCTTCAAATTCCTGCCTTCCTAGTACGGCAAACCGATTTAGTAGTAGCTGCCGCCCAAACGGGAAAAGTGGTAAATCTAAAAAAAGGCCAATTTATGAGTCCTGAAAGTATGCAACATGCTGTTAGGAAAGTTACTGATTCTAAAAATGAACAGGTAATGGTCACAGACCGTGGTACCATGTTTGGATATCAAGACATGGTAGTAGATTTTAGAGGAATTCCAACAATGAAAGCCTTTGCCCCAGTAGTACTAGATGTAACACATTCCTTACAACAGCCCAATCAAAGCTCTGGAGTTACGGGTGGCAGACCAGAACTTATTGAAACCATTGCTAGAGCAGGAATTGCTACAGGGGTAGACGGACTTTTTATGGAGACACATTTTGATCCTGCCAATGCGAAAAGTGATGGCGCTAATATGTTACACTTAGATCATTTAGAAAAATTGCTTTCCAATTTAGTAGCTATTAGAAAAACCGTTAATAGCCTATAAATTCTACAACCAACTGCTGTATGAAACCATTCTTACTATGCTTCCTTATGACGCTTTGTTTTGTCTTAAATGTACAAGGACAACGGGTACATCCTTTTGGACAAATAACCCTAGAAGAAGAGCGACTTGTTCAATATGCAAAGGATACGACGGCAAGCGCTGTTGTCTTATATGAAAGAGGAAACAACTATTTTGAAGTAGGTACCAGAAGCATTCGATTAATAAAAGAATATCATGTAAAAATTAAAATCCTGAAAAAACAGGGTTTTAAGGAAGCAGAAATTACCATTCCCTTCTATAGAAGTAAAGATGCTTCCGAACGAATTGAAAAATTAAAGGCAGTTACTCATAACGGTTCGGTCCAATCTGGGGTGCCGCAAGATCAAATATTCACTAGTACTGTTGGAACCAATTATAGTCTTAGTCGTTTTGCTTTTCCAAATGTAAAAATAGGGTCTATTCTTGAATATAGTTATACCATTAGCTCCCCCTATTTTTATAATTTCAATGGCTGGTCTTTTCAGTCTCATCTGCCCAAATTATATAGTGAATTCAATGCTAAAATACCTGGGAATTATCAGTACAATAGATCACTTTCTGGGTATTTAAAACTAGATATAGACGATGCAACTTTGGCAAAAGATTGCTTTTATGTACAAGGCTATGGTACCGCGGATTGTGAGGTATTGAAATATGCGATGAAAGATGTTCCTGCTTTTAAAGAAGCGGAAGATTTTATGCTGGCAAAAGAGAATTACATTTCCAGAATTGACTTCGAATTATCCAAATGGTTCCGACTAGATGGCACTACCAAAACGTATACAAAAACTTGGGAGTATGTAGATGCTGAGTTTAGAAAAGACCAAGATATTGGTAGGCAACTTACCAAAAAGAATTTTTTTGAAAAAAGCGTTCCAAGCAGTTTATTAACAGAAGGAGATGCTCTTACCAAGGCTAAAAATATTTATGATTTTATTAAAAATCACTATACCTGGAACGGAAATTATGGCATTTATAGAGATACGAATGTAAAAGAAGCTTTTGCTAAAAAAAGTGGTAGCATTGGAGAAATTAATATCTCTTTGATTAATTTATTGAATGCCGCAGATATCCCTACCAACCTTATGGTACTCTCTACAAGAGATAATGGATTACCTAAGAAGTCGCACCCAGTAATGTCCGATTTCAACTACATCATTGCCAAAACAACCATTGACGGACAAGAATATCTTTTAGATGCTACAGATAAGCTACTCCCATTTGGTATGCTTCCTTATAAGTGTTTAAATTATTATGGGCGTGTCATGGATTTTAAAAAAGAAAGTTACTGGCAAACGATCTCTGCGGAGACAAAAAATAAAAAAGTAGTGAGGGCCATGGTATCTTTTAATCCGGAAGAGGAAAAGTTAGAAGGCCTTTTTGATGTAATCCATATGGGCTATGATGCCGTTATGAAAAAGCGAGAGCTTGCAAACAGCAGTGAGGATGCCTATATAGAAAAGGTTGAAAAATCGGCTACAGGTGAGTTTTACATTACTTCGTACGAATTACTAGAAAAGCGTACCAACGAGAGGAACGTAGCAGAACGTTTTAAGTTTGAAATAGAAGGGGGTACAGAAGATGTCATTTATTTTGATCCTTTTCTTCTTAAGTTCTTTTCAAAAAATCCATTTGTTTTGGAAGAACGCAACTACCCTATTGACTTTGGTTTTCTGAGGAACTACGAGTACATTATTAATATTACTATTCCAGAAGGCTATTCTGTATCTCAAATACCAGAAAAACAAGCTATTGCACTCCCAGATGGGAAAGGGGCATTAAAGTTTAACTGCGGACTGAAAGGCAACACAATTTCTATATTTTTTAGTCTTGCTTTAAAGGAACCCTATTATGTGCCTGGATATTATGATCCATTGAAAGAACTGTTTAATACGGCAACGAATATCCAGACGAAATCACTGGTAGTATTAAAAAAAGAGTAGTTGTATTCTACTTCCAGAACTTTCTGTTCTTTACGGCATACGCATCTTGAAGCACCTCTGTAAGAATAACATCATCAATATCTTCCAAGCTTTTATAACGAAGGGAACGCATTACTTTACGACCAGTAGTAACCATATGCTCTAAATGAACGCTTAAATGTGCTGCATTCCAAAAACCCAAATCCACGTATCCTTTGGTACAATTAAGATAGCAACAAGGTCTACCATCGATATAATAGAAAGGTATTCTATACTTAAATTTGAGTTCCGCATCTGGTAGGGTATGCGTAATAGCTAGCTGCAGATGAAGCAGTATACTTCTATAGGGTTCTGATTGATTCAGGATATATTCTTCTGCAGGATTCATTCCTTAAAAATAGGAAGATCTCTACTCTTTTCTATAGAAATTCTCCTTTTATCGATTTTTTCTTGTGTAGTCTTCCGTATTTTGTTTACTTTGTATTTCAAAGTACTTTATTATGGAATCAAAAAAGTATCTAGAAGATATTTCGGAAATTAAAAATATGATGAGTCGTTCCTCACGGTTCATTTCTTTAAGCGGTTTATCTGGTATTCTCGCAGGTGTTTATGCCCTTATTGGAGCATTTATGGCCTACCAAGTGCTAGGGGATCTACGAACAGGTCAAAATTTTATAGAGCGTTATACAGGAGCTATGAGCGTCTTAGAACAACTATTACTCATTGCGGCCAGTGTGATAATCCTTGCGGCGGGTACTGGCATTATCCTTACCCATCGAAAATCTAAAAAAAGTGGAGAAAAAATATGGGATGTTTCTAGCAAGAGGCTTGTTCTTAACTTTCTAATTCCGTTGGTGGCAGGTGGACTCTTCTGTTTAGCTATGATACAACAATCTCATTTTGGATTGGTAGCTCCAGCTACGCTCATTTTTTATGGATTAGCATGTGTAAACGCAAGCAAATATACCTTAGGTGCTGTACGCTATCTTGGAATTACCAATATTATTTTAGGCCTAATTAGCACACAATTTATTGGATATGGGTTGTATTTTTGGGCAGTAGGTTTTGGAGTACTTCATATTTTTTACGGAGCTTTGATGTACTTTAAACACGATAGAACTTAAAAGTAGCCCCAAAGAAACCCTAATAGAGAAGCCACAAGCGGTATGAGTATTATAAACAACATTAATAAAGCCTTTGATCATAGGATTCGACTAGGAATTATGTCGGTCTTAATGGTCAATGACTATGCCGATTTTAATATGCTCAAAGAACTGTTAGGAGCCACCGATGGTAACTTAGCCAGCCATACCAAAGCGTTAGAGAAAGAGGCCTATATCAGTGTAGAAAAACAATTTATTGGCAGAAAACCTAATACAAGATATGCCGCCACTAAACTTGGAAAAGCAGCTTTTAAAAAACACATTGACGCTTTGGAAAAACTGATAGGCAAGAACTAAAAAAATTTATCTTTTTACTTTGAAATACAAAGTACTTTTAATTATGAGAAATATACTTTTAGAATCTTTATACGAATGGAGCAAGAAACCCTACCAGAAGTGGGTAAAGAAAAGTGATCCTTGGAATATTCCAATAAACGAGCTTTTACAATACCCCAAAACCAGTCTTGGTTTTCATTTGGGATGCTTTTTATTAAAACATCATTTTGAACTACAGCCTAAATTGGAAGACCATGATGTTTTTCATGTACTCACAGGCACGGGCATTAGTGTACCAGAGGAGATAAGCATGCAGTACTACTTATTGGGCAATGGCAAGCGCAGTCTCTATTTATTTACCGTTTTGGGCTTAGGCACCCTTTTATACCCAGATTATCTCAAGACTTTTATGAAAGCATATTTAAGAGGAAAAAACGCTTTACAATTTTTCCATCTCAATTTTAAAAAAATGCTTTTGCAACCCTTAGAACAACTACAAAACACCTTTTTAATTCAATAAACAATTCATCATGAGAATTCATTTAAAATCAATCTTAGCAGCATTTATTTTTAGTACACTCTTTTACAGCAAGAGTTTAGGTCTTAACCTAATACTTATAGCGCTCGTTATCTGCGGATTTCTTTTTGCTATCAGAAAAAAAAGACCAATTTCTTGGCCCTATCTAGTAGCTTATTTGTTTACAGGTGCTTCGGTTTTTATGGCTCCATCTTTACTATCTATAATTGCACATTTTACAGCCTTAGTCATTTTAGTAGGCAAATCCATTGCCTCGCAAAGTTCAATTTACATCTCAGGTTTTTTAGGGGCATTAAATTTGGTAACTGCATCTGTTGCCAACATTGCGGAGAATGTCGGATTTCCCAAAGGAGAAAATAAAAACTACTCTGCAAGAATGGGCATTTACTTAAAAGGAATTGCCATTGCTTCTATACTCACAGTGGTATTTGTTTTTTTATATCGAAAGGCCAATCCAATTTTTGAAGAACTTATTGGTAAAATTGATTTTAGCTTTGTAAGCGTCCCATGGATGCTATTTACCATACTTGGCTATGTGCTCTTTTTACATTTACTGCATCCTTTTTATCCTAAAGAATTAATTGAAAACGATTTAAACCAAGGCAATGATCTACCAGCTCCAAAAAAGCCTTTTACTGCATTGATTGTAAAAAAACTTTCTAATATACATTCCATAGGCAGTATTGTATTTTTAGCCCTTAATGGCGTACTTATATTCTTTTTAGTAACGGATGTTCTATATCTAATGGACTCACAAATAACCTATGACGCCCAGTATTCACAATCGGTGCATCAGGGAGTATACGCCTTAATGTTTTCAATAGTATGCGCCATTTTTATTATTCTATATTTTTTCAGAGGTGATCTAAATTTTTATACTAAAAACAGCCCACTAAAGAAACTTACATATACATGGATTCTGTTAAATTTTTTATTGGTAATTTTTACGCTTTACAAAAACTACATCTACGTAGAGGCATTAGGGTTTACTTATAAAAGAATTGGGGTCTTTGTATACCTATTCCTAACTACCATTGGTTTACTTACCACTTATTGGAAAGTCTATAAAATTAAGAACTTTCATTTCTTATTGCGAAGCAATTTGGTTGCCTTTTTTGTCTTTTTAGTATGTGCTTCTCCTGTGCCTTGGGATCAGATTATAACTCGTTACAACCTGGAATATATCAAAAGTCCTGATATTTCCTATTTATTGGATTTAAGCACTTACAATAGTAAACAGTTATATCATTATTCCATGGTAAATTCAAAGCATTTAGACCTGGAAACAAAGAATGTTATTAGCAGTAGGTATCAAGAGTTCTTAAATAAGCAGCAAGCCAAGACATGGCAAGAATACACCTTATATCACTACCTTAAACAATAACCATATGTCTGCATATTTCACATATCCTATTACGCGGTTTTCGTTTCGTTTTACAGGCATTATTTTTTTATCCCACAGCTTCTTATTCCTGTTTTTATTAGCCACAGAATCCGCACTTCTTGGTGTTATTCAAATCGTACACTTTGGTATATTCTTAGGGCTTTCTCTTTTACTAAGTATTATTACCATAGCCATCGGATGTGGTCATTTCAGAGATTATGCTCAGTTTGCTTCGGCAATCCTCCTTCAAGTGCTAAACAGCTTAGCTGCATTTTTATATTTAAAAATCTCCTTTATATTTTAACTTTTACACCATGAAAACACTCATTGCTCTTACGCACAAACCCCATTACACTTTAATACTCTCCATTATCTTTGGAATGGGACTACTTTTTATTCGAATACAAATTACTAATTCGTTATTTTTTAGCTTTTTGGTTTGGAATTTATTTCTGGCTGGGATTCCTTATATCATATCACAAGTTTTAAGATACAGCTCGTGGCTTAGCAATTCAAAATTCTGGAGATTTATTGGGTTTGGGAGTTGGCTGCTTTTTTTTCCAAATAGTCCTTACATCATTACAGATCTTATTCATTTGCATCATGAAAACGCAGAACTATTGTGGTTAGACCTTTTTCTCATCTTCATTTTTGCAATGAACGGGCTTATTTTAGGTATTCTATCCTTATTAGACATCTACCATCTTATGGCTTTGAAATACAATATAAAAACAGCCCATTATATCATACTACATTGCTGTATACTTTGCGGCTATGGAATTTACATTGGTCGGTTTTTACGTTTTAACTCCTGGGATATTATATCGCAACCCAAAAACTTAGTACTAGAAATAGGGCATAGTTTTTATAACCCACATGTAGGTTTGGTTACTTTTTTCTTTGGAGGTTTTGTTTGGATTTTATTTTTAGTGCTAAAGTCGATCGAAGTTCGACTATCTATCAAGGAAGAAATGGCGTAGGTATTAACTCTTATTAGAAGTCACAAATACCTTTTTCAGTGTATTGATTTCCAATTCAAAATCGGAAGCTATTTTATCCATATAAGCGACTGGTGTCTTATCTGAAATACTAATGTTTTGGGTGGCCAGATTCACATCAAAATGAAAAGAAGAAAAATCTCCATTACATTCCTTTTCCATACGCGCCATTAAAAAACGCGTAATTTTAGGGCGTAATTCGTATTCCAAATCTACAGAACGCTTCAAGGTTTTTTTATCGATCTTTTTTCCGTAAATCCAATTAAATTTCATTCTTTAATTTCTATAAGGCGAGGTAAGATACTCTTTTTTTTAAATAAAAAATTGTGGAATTCCTATGTTTCGATATTTGGCAAGAATAAATCGCTTAAGACAGCTGTTCTTAGGCGTCTATTCCATCTACATAATCTTGTAAATAAGCATATTTAGCTGTGAGCTTACCTTTGTGTGTCATCCGAGCCCGTTCCAAAATACCATCTGCATCTCCGTTAAAGAAGGCAGGAATTACGTTCTTAACAAAAGAATCGCCAAAACCATCACTGGCATCTCTAGGAAGTTCGCAGGGCAGATTATCTACCGCCATTACCGCTATGGCATTGGGGTTGTTAAAATCGGTAATACTTTCTTTTTGCGGATCATAACCATAGATAGGATCTGCAATGGTAGAAGGCTGTATGGTAGTCGCTACTGGGCCATCGATATCGCAACTTACATCGGCCACTACTTTGATCTTAAAATCTGGATGTTTTGCATCTTCTCTTGTATACAAATAGGGAGCTCCATCTCCGTAAAAATGCCCAGCAATATAAAAGTCCGTCACACGTGTAAAACGGATAAAATTGGTTTTGTATTCCTCGGGATTGGCAAAGAAATCTGCCTTGTTACCACGTACCCCATCTTTGCGCTTATTATAGTCAGACGCATCTATTTGGCAATAGACTGGTTCTTTGAAATCTTCTTCCAAGTATTCGGTAACGTTTACCTTTTTAAGGTGCATGGCATCTAGCATTTCTCTGGCACCATTCCCTACTCTGCCCCTTCCTGTAAGGAGTATTTTTATAGGAGGGAGTTGTATTTTATTGAGCTCAGCTATAAGCGCTTGTTGATCTGCTAAGGTTTCTGCCTTGGGCAATTCAAAAAGATTGAACTTAAGTCCGTAGGCCCGCATACCATTATAGGCACCAACAATGCCTGCGTAGCGCCCAAAGGCAACTAGTCGCTGTCCTTTGGTATTTGTAATTACCTCATGATCATAAAGCGTAATATTTCTTTCTAAAATCGCCTGCAATAGTTTTCTATTATAGGGTTGTTTTTTAATGGTGTGTGAAAAGAAAAAATATGCTTTGTTCGGAAGAAGTGCTTCTATGGGCACCTCTTTTACACCGAGAAGTACCTGTGCAGCTTCCATAGAATTGACAGTAGGAAGCTCTGCCGCTTGATACTCTGCATCTGTATACACTCTAATAGGAGAAGACTCTACTACTATTTCTGCTTCTGGATGTGTTTGCATGACTTTTTGGCAAGCCGCTGGGGATAGCACTACCCTCCTATCTGGTGGGTTTTTACGCTCTCTAATGATTCCGAATTTCATGAATGACAGTTTGGTATAAATATTGACACAATTTAAGCGGATTTGCACCGGTACGCAAGTTTTTTACTAACTTCGCAATCCTTTTTTAGGAAGTGCGTTAGGGATAGGAGCGACAGCTACTTTGAAGCCAATAGCGAGAAGTACTTTAGCAAATAGCCCGGTGCTCTAGAGCTTTTATAGCGAAAGAGCAAACGCCAAAATGATCTTTGAAAAAAAACATAGGACGATCCTATGGAATGGGGCCGACTGGTTTTGACAGCGAGACCAATTGGAATGTAAGCATGCCGAGCGCTGAGAAATAGCTCGTTAATCTCATATTTCACTTTTTAACAGGCGATAATAACTACGCTCTTGCCGCTTAATCTGAATTATAGTAGGATTTAGCCTCGTCTCTACTAGGTAGAGAAGCGAGATGTCCCGGAATAGCCCTTGTTGACGGCGATTTACTTAGGGGCACCATAAAAGTCAACACAAGGGTGGTATTGCTTTGGTACCATCACCAAAACTTAAAGAAGCTAAGTGTATAGTAGGCGGTTTTTGGTCAGCTATACATCGAAAATTGAACAAAAACTAAGCATGTAGAAAGCCTTTTAATTTCTTGTTTGGACGAGGGTTCGAATCCCTCCGGCTCCACGACACTCAAAAATACGCAGCAGCTTGAAGTGATAAAACAGCTAGCTTGCTTGTGTGTTTTGGAACTACAAGATGCCCATTGTATAAACAATGGGTATTTTTATTTGCAACAATGGCAAGGAGGGAAAACCGAAGGTAATCCCTCCGGCTCCACGCTAAAAACCACCTTATGGGTGGTTTTTTTCGTTTCGCCTCCGGGATTCGAAGGCCAACGCAGCAGCTCGCGCCTTTGCTAAAAATGTCTACCAGACATTTTCTAAACGCACGGCCGTCTCCGGCTCTAAGTGAAAAGCCACCTTATAGGTGGCTTTTCATTTTAAATATCCCTACTAAATCTCTTTCATTTTCATATTAACGACCCATTGGAATGATGTTTCGAACTTCCACAGAACCTCCCATCATTAAAATAGGGCTGTCCTTTGCCATGGTAACTGCTTCTTCTAAAGAATTTGCTTTGACAATCATATTTCCGCTAACAATGCTATTTTCAGAAATTAACATCCCATCTGAAGTAGATGAATCAGCTAAAATTTGTTTTCCTTCAAAGCCAAGTTGGTGGGTACTATCTAGCTTTTCTTTCATAGCAAGATTTCCTATAAAGCTACCCCAATCTAGTTTCATTTGCTCCATTTCCTCGGGAGTAGGCCTGTAATCGGGATTCGGTGTATATCTAAATAACATCATAAATAGTTGTTCGGTTTCCATTTCTTTAATTTTTAAATGTTAAACAATACTCCAAAAGTAGCAGAAGGAAAAAAGAAAAATCTTGGCCTATGACAAGAAATGAAACCTATGATTTACGAAACCAAAGTAACTTACGAAAAACCAGTAAATGAAGAAAAATGATGGTGGGTGGTGCAAAAGCCGGAATAAAGCAAAATGGAAATTCTGCCAACACTTCCACACCCTGAACTCCATTATCAATACTTATTTTAGTAAAAATAATGGCCATCGCAGAGGTAATTAAGATATCAACAAGACCAAAACTATTCCAAATATAGGTTAACCTTAGGGCATAGTTTTTCCCATTTTGGATCGCTTTTACTACAAAAATACTAGTTATTGCGGTCAGCAAATCACCAATACCAGCAAATAGTGCAAATACAGGTGGTAGCAAATCATAAAGCATCAGTATAATAAAGGTGCTACCGATAAGCCTGAAAATATGAATCCTCACAAGCGCCTCCAATTTTAAAGTAGCATTTGCTTTTTTACACGCTTTGGTATTGTAAATAATGGTAACGAATAAGGCTAATGGAAGCGTTGATGTCAATACAATTTTTGGTGGAAGCATTACCTCATCGAAAAAGCCATTGTTACTTGCCAATGCTACCATGATAAGATATGGAACGTAAAAACTAAGCACTAACCAAAATCCATTCTTAACCTTCCCTTTCTTTGCCAAAGAAGCTACCATTAGCACCGGAAACGAAAATGCCATCAAAAAAGCAATAGAGAAAACAGTTGGTAGTTGAGTTGAAAACATAGGTGTTAATTACAACATAATTTCTTTCCGAATTCTACTTAAGGAGGTATCAGTAATGCCTAAATAGGTAGCGATATGCTTGAGCGGAACATTCTGAATGATGGTTGGTTTTTCACTTAGCAAATTTAGATATCGATCTTTGGCTTGGTCTGCAATTACCGCTATGGAATGATTCTTTAACTCAAAGTAATTGTTAATGAGCCTGGTTCTGCCTACTTCTCTAAAAGCTTCTATTTTAAATAACTTCATAAAGTTGCTAAAAGTGATTTTCCAACATGTACCGTGCGTTATAGCCTGAATAGATTCTTTACAAGGCTTTTTCAAAAAATAAGAATTCCAATCTATCACTATATCACTTTCCGAGAAAAACTTAGTAGTAATATCATTTCCCTCCGTATTAATCGTAAATGAACGTAAGAAACCTGCTTCTAAAAAATAGTAATAATTGGCTACTTTTCCTTTTTCAACAAGGAATTCATTCTTACGAAATGTTATTTCTTCAAACTGCATCAATATCAACTCCAATTCTTCCGAATTAAAATTTTCAGGCCTAAAAATACTTTTTAAAAAATGAGTTTGGTTCATGGTTAGTTTAAGGTCTTTTTTTAGTAAAATCTAAACAAACCGTCTGTGGCATGTCTAAATTTTGAGTGATCGGAACGCCTTATTATTGCTCCGATGTAAAGAAATATACTAAAATCTATTTAAAACGAATACGAATACGCTTGCACCCATCTTATTCTCCATAAAAACACTTTTAGCTCTGTAAACTCAGTAATGCATAGCAAAATAAATAAGTTATATTTATAAAATGGATGTTATCAAAGCCATATTAGTAGATGATGAACCAAGGGCCAACAGTGTTTTAAAAGAATTGCTTTTAAAAAGCACTTATGATATCAAAATTATGGATATCTGTGAAGACCTTGTAAGCGCAGTAAAAACCATCAAAGAACTAGAACCAGATGTTGTTTTTCTAGATGTTCAAATGCCCAACTATGCAGGTTACGAAATTGTAAACTTTTTTGAAAAAATAAACTTCGAAATCATTTTTGTTACAGCCTTTAACAAATATGCCATCAAAGCCTTTGAATTATGTGCTATTGACTATTTGGTAAAACCCATAAAGAGAGTCAGGCTTGGTGATGCACTTGCCAAATTACAATCGAGAATGGAAGATAAGAATAACTTAGAACAGTATCAAACGCTTCTCAAAACCATACAGAATAGTAGACAAAATAAACTTGTGATCGCAGAAATGGGTAACAGGCGTATTATAAATATCAATGACATAATTGCTATTGAAGCAAATGGGGCATACACAAGTATTCATTTACTGAATCAGCAAAAAATAACCACTAGCAAAAACCTAAAATACTATGAAAATCTGCTAGATAATGACACCTCCTTTTATAGAGTACATCGCAGTTGGTTGATTAATTTTGATTATCTAAAAAGCTTTAACCGCACGGCAAGTATTCTTCATCTAGAAGCGAATATTGAAGCAAAAATATCTCGCAAGCATTATAATGAATTCTTAGAACGTTGCTCAAATTCTCAACATTTATAGATGTATAGATTAACGCTCATATATCTATTGCTATGTCTATTCCAAACCAATTATAGCGCTTCTCAGGACCTAAATTACTTTACCCTTGGCGAAGCAACTTTAAAAAATGCCGAGATATATTCCATTTTACAAACCAAAGATTTACGCCTTTTTGTTGCAACAAACGAAGGTTTGTATATCTACAAACATGGCACAATGAAGTCTATTAACCCAGCGAAAGAACAAAACGGCATTGGGTTATTTAATCTACGTGAAAACAAAAAAGGCGAAGTCTTCTGTTACAATCTTACAGGGCAGATATTTAGAGTACGTAAAAATCAATTAGAATTATTTGCAGAAATTCCGGAAAAAGAACTTACCGCAGGATTATCTATGGAATTTGATAATCAGGACAATTTAATATTTAGTTCCAAGGGTTGCTATCTAATTACCGCTGATAAAATAGATGTGCTATTGCATGGAAATAATACCTTACTATATGGTTTATCTAAACTTCCTGATGGTCGTCTTTTTATATCTCGTAGACGTAGAGATGGTTTATATGAAGTTAAAGATGGTGCCATGGTAAAGCGTAAAGCTACATTTGATTTTGAAAATGAAGCACCCTTTGGTCTAATTTATACACTCGAAGGGAAATTAACCAATCACAACTATTTGAACACCGTCTATTCCCTTAAGAATCAAGATAAAAAATACAGTTCAAACACTAAATATGTTCAATTTTCTGACCATCTAATATGGCGAAGAAGAAATAGCACGGGCATTGAAACATTGGCTTATGTAAACAACAATATTGAAATTACGCATCAATATTTTAATGACACCTTCATTTCTGATATTGCCGAAGGAAAGAACGGTGAACTCTTTTTAGGTACTTTTGGGAGAGGTTTAATCGTTGTTCCCAATCAGAAAGTAGATAAGCACGACTTAAAGAATTTTGGAAACAATATTGCTTCTATTACCTCGGGTAAAGACAATGTGCTCTATTTGGCAGATAAAATTAATGGTCTTATTAAAAAAGATGGTGCACATATAAAAACCATCACAACCTCATTTGACTTTATTCCAAAGAAAATTTTTTATCAAAAAAACAAAACTCTATATACTCCATTTAACCAAGAGAGTGTGATCTATAATTCTTCGGTAGGTGCCTTAAAAAATATTTCTAATGTAGACAACCAGACCCTTTTACTAAGTTCATCTACGGGTGTTTATAAAACCAGTAACTACAAAATATTAAATGATAGTTTATGGACTACAAATGACCATTCTGGACAAGAGTATAAATTGAAAAACTCATCTCGTTGTAATGACGCCTTGTATCATAAAGAGGAAAATGCAATCTATATGGCTTCTATTGCTTCTTTGCAGCGGCTTGAAGCAAATGGATATAGAGAGACACTGACTTTTAACAATCAAAAAGTAGTTGCAAACGATTTGTTGCTATACAATAATCAAATATGGGCCGCAACTCAAAATCAGGGACTATTAATATTTGAAAAAGGAAAAGAAACTATACAACTCAACCCATTATTAGACTTTGTTTATAAAATTGAGGAGAAAAACGACATCATTTATATCTCCCACAGAAATGGATTTCAACTTTTTGATACCAGAAACAAGAGCTGGAATACCATTGGATTGCCTGAAGGTATTGAAACGGGAACGATACAAGATTTTACTATAAGCAAAGATTATATCTGGTTTTTATCTAACAATAATTTGTTGTCCCTTCCTTTAGAAAAAAGAGATACGAAGGAACCATTGTTTCAAATGAGTCTTGATTCAGTGGTTATTTCTGACCAACTTATTTCTTATTTCCAAAAAAATAGCCTGAGTTATGAAAAGAACAAACTCAATGTGTACCTAGATTTTAAAGGGCTTCTATTTGAAAAAGAGGCCTTCTATACATATCAATTAATTGGTTTTGATGACAAAGAACAAACCACCTCTGTATTAGAACCTTCTATACGGTATAATTACCTGCCCCCTGGTAATTATTCCTTTTCGCTCAAAACCGTATATCGAGATATTGAAACAGAACCTATCCTGTATCATTTTACAATTGAAAAAGCCTTTTGGCAAACATGGTGGTTCTATCCTTTAGCTGCCATATTTGTTATTATGTTAGTCATTTATTACAATTTTGTAAGGAGCAAAAAAATAGAACAAAAAAACAGAGCACGTCTAGAAAAGCAATTGCTAAAAACAAATTCTTTAGAATCAGAATTGAAGGCGCTCCGTGCCCATATGAATCCCCATTTTATATTTAATTCTCTGAATTCCATACAAGATTTAATTTTAAAACAAGACACAGATACCTCTTACGACTACATTGTTTTATTTTCAGATTTGGTAAGAAATTCGCTTTTATATTCAGAACAAGGTTTTATTACCCTAGCACAAGAAATTGAATTTTTAGAGACCTACCTAAGCTTGGAAAAACTACGATTTGGAGAGGCATTTCTTTTTAAAATAAAAAGCGAAAAAATGGATGTAAAGTTGCCCTCTCTGATTATTCAGCCCTTTGTTGAGAATGCTGTCATTCACGGTTTATTTCATAAAAAAGGAAAAAAGGAGCTTTTAATAGATTTTAGAAAACACCCCTCTGGAATACAGTGCATAATTGAGGATAATGGGATAGGTAGAAAAAAATCACAAGAGATTCAAAAGCGTCAAGGAATACAAAAATCCTCCTATGCACTAGATGCTATTAGCAAAAGGTTAGAAATTCTTAGCACCAAGCATAAGTTGGATATTGGATTTACAATTAATGACATAAAGGACGAAAATCTTCTTACCATAGGCACCCAGGCAATCATTATTTTACCAAATCTCCAGCATTAATTCATCTTTCGTAATAAAATAGTTTTTGAGTTCGTAAAGAGATTTAGGTTTCTAAGATTAAAGTCTTTAATATTCAGTTAGTATTACGAATTTCCATCTTTTATGGAGATTATATAGTTGCACTTATATCCATCGTTCAAAATATTATATATAATTATGATAAAAATAAGATGTTTTCTTTTACTGTTTATAAGTTGTTTAATGTTGCTAAGTGCTCAAAACAATAAGCTTAAAGTAACGAAAGAAATGGAAGACCTACTCGCCAAATCTAACATACCTGGTATAGGCGTTGCAATGGTAAGTGTTGATAGCATACTGTATAAACAGGGCTTCGGATTTGCTAATTTGACTTTAAAACAACCTTATACTTCAAATACGATACAAAACATAGGTTCTACATCAAAAACAGTAATTGGAGTAGCACTTATGAAATTAGTTGATAGTGGTAAAATCCAATTAGATGATGCTATTAACAACTATTTACCCTTTAAGGTTAGCAACCCATATTTCCCTGAGGAGCTCATTACCATTCGCCATTTAGCAACCCATACTTCTGGCATAAAAGACAGAGTTACAACCTATGATTTGAAAAGCTACTATATTGATTGGGACTGGCAAAAAACACCTATTAACACAAAAGGCCTGCCTTTAGACAAAAAAGTGTATCTCAAGAAAGTGGCGAAGAATCAAAAACAGTCTTTAGCAAATTATTTAAAGAGTGTACTTAAAAAGGAAGGAAAACTTTACAGCAAAAAAAATTTTTATAACAATAAACCTGGAACAATTTATGAATACTCAAACATAGGAGCAGCTTTAGCCGCTTATATTATTGAAATTGTTACCAAAATCTCATATGCAGATTTTACAATCCAAGAAATATTTTCTCCTTTAAAAATGGAAGCTACTGGCTGGTTCTATAAGGATGTTGAAATGAATCGTTTTTCAAAAAGGTATTTAGGAAAAAATGCTACTCCAGTCCCATTTTATGAATTGATTACATATCCAGACGGCGGACTGAAGTCTTCCTTAACTGATATGGCATTATACCTTCAAGAAATGATGAGAGGTTATATGGGGACTGGTAGTTTACTGAGTAAAGCATCTTATAAAGAATTATTTAAGAACCAACTTAACACTACCATAACTGGCAAACGTTCTGGTATTTTTTGGGATATATTTGGATTAGAAGGCGAGGGTGAGATAGGGCATACAGGTGTTGATCCAGGAATACAGACTTTTATGTACTTTAAACCTACAACTCAGATCGGTAAATTATTATTTATCAATACGGAACACTATAGAGAGCAATCAATACATATTTGGGAAGAATTTATTGAAAAGGAACAATTATTCTACACTAGCAGTAAAAATTAAATGGTGTTCAAAATTATTCACAAGCGTGGCTTTTTAATAATATTCCCAAAATATTCAGGTATACTTTACTTACAAAAATCAATGCACACAAAAACGTTTTAACTATCGAAAAAATCATTTTTCTCGTCATTATAAGCCCGTAAGTATAGACTTCATCTATTTAAAAATAATAATCTAATGACTTCAAAAAAGCACATTACCTACTTACTTATTTCATTTCTTTTGTTTTCTATTACTACAAGCTGTCAAACAAAGTGGCAAGGAAAAAAGTAGCACTTCCAAAAATTAGCAAAGAAATCATTTCCCTTCGAAAAAACGACCAAAAGTACTGGTCAAAATACATTGAATTACATAACAAAGA
This sequence comes from uncultured Flavobacteriaceae bacterium, assembly GCA_947500575.1. Taxonomy (GTDB): domain Bacteria; phylum Bacteroidota; class Bacteroidia; order Flavobacteriales; family Flavobacteriaceae; genus CANMSI01. The sequence continues at coordinate 616,804 of CANMSI010000001.1, forward strand.
AAAAAAGGGAACAGAGGAGTATAAGAAAGTAGTAGAAAAATTAATAGAAACTGATAGAAGCAATTATTATTTTACCAAACCTCCAGCATTAATTCATCGTTCGTAATAAAATAGTTTTTGAGTTTGTAAAGAGAATTAGGTGTCTACTATAAAAGCTTTTTACCTTCAACCGGAATTGCGGAGCGCTGTTTTTAATAACAAAATGCAAGTGACTATGACCAATAAACTATCTATGAAAAATTGCTTTCACATCATATCGTTCTTACTAATCACAGCTTTGGCTTCCGCACAAGATAATGTAGTAGTTTCAATACCAGAAGCAGTAAACATTTCTAATAAAGGCTTAGATACTCTTAAAAAAACATTACATAACTATGTAGATGATGGTCAACTAGCTGGCATACAAACTGCTATTCTTCGCAAAGATAAACTGATTCATTATGATTCGTATGGTTATGCAGATATTGAAAACGAAAAAGCATTAAACGAAAAGAGCATTTTCCGTATTTTCTCTATGACCAAACCGATTACTTCGGTGGGATTAATGCAGCTTTACGAAAAAGGAAAATTTAAATTAGAAGATCCTATACACCTCTACATACCAGCATTTAAAAACATGTTCGTTTATAACGAACGTAATGAAATTGTACCTGCTAAACATTCCATAAAGATTATAGATTTACTAAGACACAGTTCTGGCATTAGTTACGGGCGAAGCTCAAATGTTGATTTAAACACTAAATATACTGAAGCCGATTTAGGAAACTCAACAAATCTAGAAATGTTTATAAAGCGTCTTAGTTCACTTCCATTGCTCTTTGAACCGGGAACCAATTATGAATATGGTTATTCTACTGATATCTGTGGGTATTTAATTGAAATTTTAAGTGGCCAATCGTTAGCCGACTATTTGCAAGAAAACATCTTGACACCACTAAAAATGAAAGACACTCATTTTCAACTGCCAGAAGAAAAAATTAATTTCCTAACAACCGGTTATGGCGCTACGAATGAAGGGAAAACAGAAGTTGTAGAACTACCAGAGCAAAGCAGTTTTATAAAAGACGTAACATTCTATAGAGGTGGAGGTGGTTTGGTTTCAACCACGAATGATTATCTAAATTTCTGCAGAATGCTATTAAATAAGGGTTCTTTATTTGATCATCAAATTTTAAAACCAAAGACCTTAGAATTAATGTTCCAAGATCATTTAACATCTATCCGAGTACATAGTCCAAGGTTGCGTATTATACAGGGCGAAACGGGCTTTGGTCTTGGATTCTCAATAGCTGAAAAAGATGGAAGGAAGGTTTATGGATGGGGAGGAGCCGTTGGCACCTATTTTAGAATAGAACCAGAACAGGATTTGGCGTACATTATGATGATTCAATTATCGCCCTATAGACAACTTAAATTAAGAAATAAGTTTCAAACGCTTGTACATAAGGCAATAATTGACAAACCAAAATCTACAGAACCTTTAAAACCAATTCTATTAGATAAGGCAATACTATCTGGCTCAGGACTAAAACAAATTGACCTAAAGGATCAACCAAACCGAGTGTTTTTTCAAACACAATTATATGAAGGTAAAGAACTAAGTGCCTATGTGATTTCTAGTAGTACTGCTACCAAAAATTTTAAAAATTTTCCAATTGACGAATTTGTACACCTCACCAAAGGCAACCTATCTATACAATCTGAAATGGTAGATATAGAAAGAATTTCAACAAATAGCTTTGTTGTAATTCCAAAAGGTTTTGAAGGGAATATAAGCACTATTGGAAATCCCAAATATCATTTAGAGTTATCCATTGTCTCCAATGGAAGAGCTGATAAAAAATTACAATCAAAGCGAAACCAACCATTTTGTATTGACAAAAACATCCTATCTGGTAAGGGTATCACCTTAGATACAAACGGAACTTACGAGAGCATTATTTTTTCAGGTTTAGAATTAGAAATACGTACAGAAGCAGAAACACCAAGAAATTTATTTATAGAAAACAATGCTAGTGAAAAATGTATTTATGTGCTAGAGGGTGCAATACAGATTACGTTAAACAATAACGAACAATTTACGTTCAATGCTGGTGAATATTTCATTCTACCAAAAGGTTTTAAAGGAACTTTAAGCAGCATTGGTAAAAACCTATACCGTTGTATTTCCGTAAATGCGAAAGTTTAAACATCTGGGCATTGGGCCATAACAAAAGTATCATCACAATTACATCATAAAATCAATTAAAAAACAATTACTCATGACTTCTAAAAAGCAATTTACACACATACTCATTTTATTTCTTTTATTTTCGATTAGCACAAGCTGCCAAACGAGGTGGCAAGGAAAAAAAATAACACTTCCAAAAATTAGCAAAGAGATCATTTCCCTTCGAAAAAATGACCAGAAGTACAGATCAAAATACATTGAATTACATAATAAAGGAAAAAAGGGTACTGAGGAGTATAAGAAAGTAGTAGAAAAATTAATAGAAACCGATAGAAGCAATACTTTAAGAATGCAAGAAATTGTTTCTAAACATGGTTGGCCAACATTTGATAAAGTAGGAGAAAAAGCTAGTAATATTGCTTGGCTCATTGTACAACATGCTGATAAAAATCCTTTTTTTCAGGAAGAATGCCTTGGACTATTGAAAGAAGCAATAGATAAAGGCTTAGCAAATAAGGCTAATTATGCCTATTTATATGATCGTGTGCAACTAGCAAGAGGAGAAAAACAACGCTATGCAACTCAAAGTTCTACGAATAGTAATATGAATAATAAAGACACTTATTTTCAAACTATAGAAGATGAATCTAAAGTTCAAGAAAATAGAGAGGCAATGAACATTCAACAACATGTGGAAGACTACGCCCTGTCGTTAAATTTTGAATATACGGTACCTTCAGAACAGGAAGCGATAGCAAGAGCGAATGAAATCGAAAACTCATATCACATTAATATAGAGAAGGCAAAAAAAGCAATGCAAGACAAAGCGTATTTGGAAGCAGCAAATTTTTACATAATTGCTTTGAAATCTGATGGATACACAGTTTCTGAAGATTATGTTGAAGCCTCCAGAGCCATCTCTTTATCTAAACATAAAGACATTGGTTCAGCATCATACTACTACCTATTTAAAGCAGTATTCAAGGGCTATAAAAATTTGGATGAATTCAATACCAATCCAGATTTTAAAAATCTTAAAGAAGCAGATTTAGATTTTTGGAAAAATGTACTAATGCCAACTATTGACAAATTAAAAAAAGCCAGAAAGGAGTAAGTATTCCTACAAAATGTTTGTTTTCGTAAAAACGTTTTAACCATTGCAAAAACCATTTTCTTTATCAATAGAAGCCCAGTAAGTTCAGGCTTTATTCATCAAACAATACATAAAACTGAACTTTTAGCTTATGAAATTAAAGAAAATAAGAGGGTTTTTGTTGATGCTACTTCTTATAATATCTTGTTCAAACAACCAGCAGATCGTAGGCTCGGATTCCCTTATCACAGAATTGCGAACTGTTGACACGTTCACTAAAATAAAAACTCCAAGTTCCCTTAATTTAACCATACAAAAGGGAACTTCTCAAAGCCTAGCAGTAACTGCTAATGATAATATCATAAGCCGTGTTACCACAACAGTAACTAATGGAGTACTTACGATAAATTTACTTCCGGGGAGCTATAGTGATATTTCTGTAAACGTGCTGTTAGTTATGCCGCTTTTAGAGGAGCTGCAAAACTCAGGTTCGGGAAGTAATAGTGTTTTAGACTTTGAAAATAGCGATCGTATGGAGTTCATAAACACTGGAAGCGGGCTCATGGAGATTAGTGGCTCTGGCACTGATATATCCATCATTAATTCAGGGTCCGGAGATATAAAAGCATATAATTTTATTTCTGAAAATAGTACCGTAACCAACAGTGGTTCCGGTGATGTTCAGGTCTTTTGCAATCAAAATTTAAGCGGCCTAAATTCTGGAAGTGGTACTGTATTTTACAGAGGTACTGCCAGTGTTACCATTACCAACAGCGGTTCAGGGAATGTAGTTAATGATAACTAATCTAGCTATGCAGCATATTAAAATATCCATTATCAGCTTTTTATTATGCTTTATGGTTGTACTCACATCACAAGCACAAGATAATCTTACGCAAACAATTAAAGGTACTGTGGTTGATAGTCAAACCAAGCAACCTCTTTTGGGTGTTAATATATTGGTTTTAGATTCTGAGCCTGCCATTGGAACCATTACAGATGAAAACGGGCTGTTTCGATTAGAAAATATTCCTGTAGGGCGAGCATCTTTAGCCATTACCTACTTGGGGTATGAAGACTATATAGTGTCCGAGATTTTAGTAGGTTCTGCCAAAGAAGTTGATTTAACCATCAGTCTGATAGAAGCTATTGGAAAGCTTGATGAAGTAGTTTTAGTTCTAAAAAAGGATCCAAGAAAACCGAATAACAGTCTGGCAACCGTAAGTGCAAGATCATTTAGCCTCGAAGAAACCAAACGTTTTCCGGCAAGTATCAGTGATCCGGGAAGAATGGCCTTGTCCTTTGCCGGCGTATCTAATTCTGATGACGAAACCAACGAAATTGTCATTCGAGGAAATGCGCCCAACCAATTGTTATGGAAAATAGAAGGTGTTGAAGTGCCAGAACCCAACCATTTTTCTGAAGAAGGATATTCGCCAGGAGCCATAAGTCTTATTAGCACGAATATCTTGGGAAAATCTGATTTTTTGACGGGTGCCTTTCCATCAGAATACGGAAATGCCACTTCTGGTGTCTTTGATATTAATCTTCGAAATGGGAATGCTGATAAAAAGGAATACGCTTTTCAATTTGGTGTCTTGGGGGCCGACTTTAGTGCGGAAGGACCTTTTAGTAAAAATTATCGTGGATCTTACCTTATCAATTATCGGTACTCCACACTCAGCCTGTTAAATCAAATTATAGAAGTTTCAGATAGCGGAATACCTACCTATCAAGATGTTTCCTTTAAAGTGAACCTTCCAATAAACGATAGAACAAAATTATCCATATGGGGTATTGGTGGCATCAGTGATGAAAACATTGAAGAAGAATTTATTGAGGAATTGGGTCTAACTCAAAATGGAATTTTTAAATCAAAAACCTATATATCTGGGCTTACCTTTACTCATTTTTTACAAAAAGGAGGTAAAATAATAGCCAGAGCCTCGTACTCAGGAAATGAAAGTGATTTTGTGTTTACAGAAAGTAATACACAGACAAACCAAAATATTGAGGATAGTGATTTTTTGCAAAATGCATCCTTTCGGTTCAACCTCGAGTACTTGAAAAAATTTAATGCCAAAACAACCTTAAAATCGGGAGTAATCTACAGTGCTCTCAATTTTGATGTAAGTACGGAAGCCGTTCGTAATGAAACTAGAGCGACCATTGTTTCAGAAAAGGGAAATGGTACCCTAATACAGGGATTTACTCAATTGAAGCATCGGTTTACTAACAAATTCTCATCATCTTTAGGAGTACATGCGACTTCATTTTCTATCAATGACGACTTTGTTATTGAGCCTAGAATTGGATTTGAATATAAAATAAGTACGAAACATCTTCTTAGCGCGGGTATTGGAATGCATTCCAGAAGAATGCCCTTAAATCAATATTTTATTAGAACCACCGATGATAACTTAAATCAGCTTACACCAAATAAGAATATTGATCTCATGCGGGCTACGCATTACATTTTAGGGTATGATTGGCAGCTATTTAAAAAGGGACATCTTAAAATTGAAGCCTATTACCAGGTTTTGTCCAGGGTAGCGGTTGTTCGAAATCCTCAGATTACAGATAGTTTCCTGAATGGTGGGTTTATCAATGCGGAGTTTATCGATTCTGGCAGTGCAAGAAATTATGGGGTAGAGCTAACCTTGGAAAAGTTTTTTTCCGATCAGTATTATTTTTTATCGACCCTTTCAGTATACGATTCCAAATACCAAGCTGCAGATAGCAATTGGTACAATAGCGCATTCAATTACAACTATATCTTCAATATGGTTGGAGGAAAAGAATTTACCGTAAACAGAAAAAATGTTTTGGGAATAAATGGAAGATTCATTCTAAATGGAGGTAAGAGAGGAACACCCTATAGTGAGACTGGCGATATAGAAATTGATCAAACATTGAGAAACACCCTTCAGTTCAGCGAATACCTCAGATTAGATATGAGTGTTTCATATAGAGTAAACAGACCCAAGGTATCCCATGTTTTTTCATTGGATATTCAGAATGTATCGAACAGAGAAAATGTAGATCAGCAGTTTTTAACAGAAGAGGGTAGCTTACAAACCACTACTCAGTTAGGCATTATCCCTTTCATCAATTATAAAATTGAGTTTTAAGATGAAACGTTTCTTCAACAACCGCTTTAAAAAAGCTCTGAATTTTGGAATCGGAATAGCCATTTTTCTTCTTCTTGCTGTGGCATTTCTTTTAGTGGTTAGTCCAAAAAAAACGGCTCCTTTTAAAGATGCTAATGGCATTCGTATCAAAAATAGCATTGCAGAAATAATAGATCTTGAAATAAACGGAGTTGAACAACGCCTAGTTATAAGGGGTAAAAACTTGTCAAACCCTATCCTTTTGCACCTTCATGGAGGTCCTGGGTCTCCAGACCGACCATTTTTTAATAAGGACGAAACTCTTGAAGATCTTTTTACGGTATGTTATTGGGAACAAAGAGGTGCTGGCGCTTCCTATCATAAAACCATACCTAAGAAATCAATGACACTTACTCAGATTGTAAAAGATGGCAAGGTAGTAATTGAGTATTTGAAAGAAAGGTTCCGCAAGAACAAAATATACCTTCAAGGACATTCATGGGGTACTGCGGTAGGTTCGCATATGGTAAAGAAATATCCAGAGTTATTTTACGCCTATATTGGTATTTCTCAAATGGCAAATACAAAATTGTCTGAGCAATTGTCTTATGACTTTGCTTTAAGCCGTGCCACTTTACTGAGAGAAAAGGGAGACATGGAAGAGCTCGAAAAAATAAATAGACCGCCATACGAGAACAACAAAGAATGGAGGTGGAAAACCATGGTAGAGCGAAAGATAATGCGACCATATCAAGATGATTTAATAGATAAAAAGCAAACAACATTAGATATTTACAAGGCTTTTCTTTTCCATAAAGAATATTCCATAAAAGATAAACTAGCGGCACTTAAAGGAGATCCTTTTTCCATGGATCATTTATGGCCAACTGCCATACAGCTCAACTTATTTGAGAGTATAAAAGCGTATAAAATTCCTGTTTATTTTATTCAGGGAAAACACGATAAAACGACAGTTACAGCAGTAACAAAATTGTATTTCGATGCCATTGAAGCTCCGACAAAAAAATACTACGAATTTGAAAAATCTGCCCACTCACCGCATATAGAAGAATTTAAAAAATATAAAACCATTATATCTGGGATACTTAAAAAAAGAAACAAATAATAACTACAGCACATATAGAACTGAAAACGATGCACCGGGGTATATTTCGTTTAAACGTATTTGGAACTATTTGTACGACAGAATTCTTTAATAGAGAAGTAAAAGCATATGAGACCTATAATTCCAATACTAATATTACTAATCTCTTTTATTTCACTAGCTCAAGAAGAATTTAAAAATCAATTTGAAGTCTTTTCTTTTCATCATAAGAAATTGGGCCTGGTGGAGTTCTGCACCTATAAATCGAGCCTAGAAAAGAAAAAACCCATTCTGCTGTTTATTCATGGCTCTGGGAATGAACCAACCTTCTCGTATCACGAAGATGTTAAAAAATATGCATGGAAAGCTTTTAAAGAGGTAGAGAAATACAAAGACCAATTTCATGTCCTATTTATAAACAAACCCGGAATTCCCTTGTTTGATAACATCGTAAAAGACTCCATTACCTTTAATACTAGCTACCCACTAAATAAAACTTACGAGGAGAATTACAATTTAACCTGGAGGGTTAAAGCGGCTTCTTTGATCATTAAAAAAGCAAAAAAGCACTTAAACACGGATGCGTCAAAAATTTTGGTAATTGGTCATTCGCAGGGTGGGCAGGTGGCAGCAAAATTGGCTGTATTGAACAAAAAGATAACTCATTTGGCTATGTTAAATAGTAATTCTCTTGGGCATTTTTACGATTACATTTTACAAGAAAGAGTACAGGCCTTTGTAGGGGAACATACGTTTGAACAATCTCAGAACAATATAGATTATTACTTCAATACATTTAAAGATATATTTTCCAACCCACTAAGAACAGATAAAAAATGGAAGAATGAAACCTATTATCGCTGGGCTGATTTTGCAACCGATATTCCTCTAGAGAATATGCTAAAGCTAAAAATTCCAATATATGTCATTGCCAGCGGAAAAGATCTTTGGAATTCTAACATAATGAACACCGATTATGTGCAACTTGCATTTTTAAGAAAGCGAAAAACAAACCTTAGCTATAAAGTGTATGCAAATGCCAATCATTTTTTAGAAGATGAAATTATCGAAGATGGAAATCTCAAAAAAATTAATCTGAAACCCGAGGTATTAGAGAATATTATTCAATGGACTAATGAACATTCTAAACAATGATAAATTAAAATGTTTATATACCGGGAAATGTTAAACCATTATAAACAAAAGCACTTCTAAAGATAGTTCTAGTCCCCCACCCTCCTTTAGCATTATTGTATAAAACAAGGGAGGGTATTTTTATGCTAATGGCTACCTATTCAAAAACTATAAAAAGTTTGCTCTAGCTAAATCTAACCTACTTTTACCTGCATACCCAGAAGTTTTTCCGTACTGAAAGGCGCAACTGTATCTTATTAGCAGAAAAACAAAGAATACTATTATCTTAGGGTCCAACAACATTTGCATATGGCTGGTATTAAATCTTGGTTAAGAACCCTTATAGAGCTTTTGGAAGTTTTTTTTAATAGTTCAAAAAGAGCTGAACGAGCACGCACCTGGCACCAACATGTGGTTCCTTATGAAGAAGATTGGGCCGTTCGCCGTGCAGGCAATAAGCGAATCACCAGCAAACATCGCAAACAAAGTACCGCCATTCGCAAAGCCAAAACCTTGGCTAAAAAATACAAGGCAGACGTTATTATTCACCGCGCTAGTGGAGGGATCAGAGAGCGGATCAGTTATGATGATGAAGAGTGATTCGTTGACGACAATTTCTCAATAAAAAACCCCTAATCAATCGCATACCCATCTCCAAAGCGGTAACTTAACATGAGGCCTTGGGTATTACCAATAGGTGAATCTTTTACTGCCATATTATAATGATAAATAAGCCGCATGTTTCTAATCAAATAAACTCCCGCTAAAAGGTTGATAGAGGAACTGGTTCTGTATCCTGCTCCAATCTCAAACTTATTTTTAAAACTGACTGCCAAATTTAAGTCTGCCTGAAGCGGAGCCCCTTGCTCATAGCGAAGAAGCATATTGGGTTTGATCATCATTTCTTCAAAAATATTGGTAAAAAAGCGATAGCCAAAATATCCATACACAGGATTAGATAAATCCAGATCATCTCTTGAGGCCAACTGATCTCCAAAAATATTGGGTGCAGAAACTCCTGCATAAAAACGCGCATGATTGAATAAAATTCCAACCCCAACCGTAGGGATGGTAGCATCTATATTTTCTGCAAAATTAGGATCGTTCATAATACCGAGATCTAATAAATTATCTTGGAATTGTTGTACGCCTACTTGGATACCAAAAGAAAGTACACCAGGTTGATACACCTGCCAATAAGGTCTATTATCTTCAAAATCGAAAAAGATTTTATAGGAATACGCTGCAAAAAAATTAGTATTTGTGGTGACCCCTATCTGATCTCTTATAAAACCTGCTCCTAGGCCCACTTTTCCATCTCTTAAAGGTGAATGAAAACTAAGACTAAAATTCCTTGGACTCCCTTCAAATGAACTAAAACCCGTATTGGTAATAGTTGCTTCGGTACTTGGTAAAGCACCCGCATAGGCCGAATTGATAATAAACGGGTTGAAGTTGTATTCTGGATATACAGCGGTTTGTTGACTAATAGCGGTATGATAGGTTAATAGCGACAAGACAACACCTAGTGTTCGCTTGGCAATTTTTATGTGTAGGTTCATTGGGTTATCGCTTTAGCACTAAGTATCCTCTTAGCTTTGTTAGATTGTGCTCACCATTAATTTGAATATCAAAGAAGTAGGTTCCAGATGGCAAGCTACCTGCGCCTAATTTGGTTAGACGATTGGCTTCTCCTCGGAATACATTCACATTGTTATCATAGTTTTGTATTTGAAAAACTGCGTCGCCCCAACGGTTAAAAATCGTTACCGTATTTTCAGGGTGATTCTCGATACCCACTATCTCCCAGTATTCATTAATACCATCTCCATCTGGCGAAAACCCATATAAAGATTCATCTTCAGGAATAATTACTTCAGTTGTTGTAAAACTTTGCTCTGTGCAATTCACAGCATCACCTTGTGCATTATAAGGTGTTATAAGAACATATATGGTGGAATTTTCTGGAAGTTCGTCCATGAGCATATAGCTAGTCAATATCCCCACATCTTCATCTGCTAAAATATCACTCCCTCCCGGAGAGGTTCCCACCCTTAGGCGATAGCCATCGGCATCTACCACGGCATCCCAACTTAAGTTTGTGTTAACCTCAACATTGGTAGCTCCATTAGCTGGTGTAACTAAATCCGCACAACTACTCGGTACTGTGGGCACAGAGCTTTCTATAGTAAAGGTCTGAGGAGTGGCACAACCCACTGCATCGCCTTGTGCATTAAAAGGAATGATCGTTACCATAACGGTTTCGTCATTATCAAAGCTATTCGCAAACGGATGCGTTGTCCCTGTAATATTTTGATCCGTAATATTGTTGGCAGTACTGGTGCTTCCTGAGATAGTTACTCTATAAGCCGTAGCATCTGCAACCGCATCCCATGTAATACTGGCTAGGTTTACGGCTACACCTGTTGCTCCATTGGCTGGTGTAACTAAATCTGCACAACTACTCGGTACTGTGGGCACAGAGCTTTCTATAGTAAAGATCTGAGGAGTGGCACAACCCACTGCATCGCCTTGTGCATTGAAAGGAATGATCGTTACCGTAACGGTTTCGTCATTATCAAAGCTGTTCGCAAACGGATGCGTTGTCCCTGTAATATTTTGATCCGTAATATTGTTGGCAGTACTGGTGCTTCCTGAGATAGTTACTCTATAAGCCGTAGCATCTGCAACCGCATCCCATGTAATACTGGCTAGGTTTACGGCTACACCTGTTGCTCCATTGGCTGGTGTAACTAAATCTGCACAACTACTCGGTACTGTGGGCACAGAGCTTTCTATAGTAAAGGTCTGAGGAGTGGCACAACCCACTGCATCGCCTTGTGCATTGAAAGGAAGGATCGTTACCGTAACGGTTTCGTCATTATCAAAGCTGTTCGCAAACGGATGCGTTGTTCCTGTGATATTTTGATCCGTAATATTATTTGCGGTACTCGTACTTCCTGAAATAGTTACTCTGTAGCCCGTAGCATCTGCAACGGCGTCCCATGTAATACTTGCTAGGTTTACGGCTACACCTGTTGCTCCATTAGCTGGTGTAACTAAATCCACACAACTACTTGGTACTGTAGGTGCACTTGTCAATGTCAGTGCAAATGATTCCTCGCTAGCACATGTTCCCGAACCATCATAGATGTACAAGGTTATCGGGTAGGAAGGAAAGTCGGCAAAATTTATGATATCGCCAGCATCATAGCTCGTCCCACCTCCATTTGTTTGGGTATAATAGGCTTCCGCTCCCGTAAGTTGTGTGCCCGTAATTGCAGGCAAAGTGTATGAATTCACTTGGTTTTGATCTGCTAAGTCATTTACTGTAGGTGATGCAGTACCTCCATCGGTGATGGTCCAAGTATCCGAAGTAATCATATTCATTCTTGCTGTTTCACCAGCGCAATATTGACTATTTCCACCACTAAAAAGTACATTTGGTTGTAAATCTAGGGCATCCCAACCAATTAATAAGGCATCATAGTTTGCAGTGGAGAGCGTAGCCCCCGTAAACATATTATTCATATTGGTTACCATGGATACGTCCCAAGTTCCAATGTTTTGATCAAAGTTACTGGCATTGTTAAACATTTGGCTCATATCAACAACACTGCTCGTATTCCAATTTCCAATATTTTGATTAAATATAATCGCCCCTCTAAACATGGAGCTCGTAAATTCCAAATTAGTGGTTACCCAGCCTCCAATATCTCGATTGAAAGCAATGGCATCATTAAACATACGAGCCATGTTACTTACATTTGAAACATTCCATAAATCCAAAGGTTGATTAAAGGCTATGGCTGCATCGAACATGCGGCTCATGCTGGTTACATTTGTAACATCCCAATTATTTAGAGGCTGATTAAATAATAAAGCATCATTGAAAAGTTCATCCATGGTGGTAACGGTACTAACATCCCAATCGTTAATGTTTGTATTAAACAGTTCACAATCGTGAAACATACTTCTCATATCAGAAACACCCGATAAATCTGGTCGATCCGTAAAATTTCCTACCATATTAGCACATCCGCTAAAAGCATCTTTCATAGAGGACCATTGAATATCTCCCCACTGCTCAATAGCTAAAAGTTTATCGGCATCTCCCCCATTATCGAAAACTATTCTAGGAAATATCCCTCTTATTGTAACGGTATAAGTGCCTGGGGCGGCATAGGTATGCATGGCCGCATTAGTTTCTGTGGTTATAGGGGTACTATCTCCCCAATCAACCGTATAATTATACGTGAGTAGTCCATCCGTAGGAATCCGAATAGAATTGTCATCTGAAAGACCGGGGTTGTCCGTTTTCCAAGTAGTTATGAAAGCATCTGTTGATGGAGCAGCACTTTCAATAGTAAAACTCTGGGGTGTAGCACAACCCACTGCATCGCCTTGTGCATTGAAAGGAATGATCGTTACCGTAACGGTTTCGTCATTGTCAAAGCTGTTCGCAAACGGATGCGTTGTCCCTGTAATATTTTGATCTGTAATATTGTTGGCTGTACTGCTACTCCCTGATATGCTTACGCGATAACCCGTAGCATCTGCAACCGCATCCCAGGTGATACTCGCTACATCTACAGCTACATTCGTTGCACCATTCGCTGGCGTAACTAAATCCGAACAGCTGCTGGGTACCATTAGAGCAGCACTTTCAATGATAAATGTTTCTGATCCACAACCACTCGTAATCCCATTTGCATTAAAAGGTCTTATACTTACAGTTACTGTTTCTCCAGTGGTAAAATTGTTTGTAAAAGCATGTGAAGTACCATTAACAACTAAATTAGTTTCATTGTTTGCAGTACTTGTGCTTCCGCTTATAGTAACTCGATATCCATCCGCATTAGCAACCGCATTCCATTGAATTTGACCCAGGTTAGCAGGGACGATAGAGTCCTCGTTTGCTGGACTTGTTAAATAGGCACAAGAAGCTAGTCCTATAATACTTTCTGTTGTAAAACTTTCACTGCTACAGCTTGGCGCATTACCTTGCCCATTAAAGGGAACTATACGAACAAAAATAGGAGCATTTTCAGGTAAATTAGAAAGCGTGTAAGAGGTTTGGTTTCCCAAGACTTCATCTACCAAATCTCGCAAGCCCAAGGCAGTACCGACTCTTAAAATATATCCAGTTGCATTGGGGTCGGCATCCCAATGAATAATTGTATTTATACAAACATTGGTAGCCCCATCAACCGGTCCGGGGGCACTCAGGTTCGCGCAAGAAGGTAGGTTTGGTGTTGCACAACTGCTACTAGCGTTTCTTTGCAATTCATAAGCCCCCATATCTACTGTGGTTTGAAAAACCCTTGCATTTTTTAGGATATCCGAAGTTTCACTGATATATGAATTATTTCCTTCATTTACCGTAGGAGAACAAGTAAGCATTCTAAAATCGGAATCGCTAGGGCTCACAAATCTGGGTCTGTTCCCACTAACGGTACCATCTAAATTTCCAGCTCCTGCGGGGTCTTCTCCTTTTACCAAGGAATGACGTACTTGAAGATTTCCAATAGTTCCAGTAAAACCACTCTGTGTTAAATTAGCATTACCAGACCAAACAATGGAATTTCTTAAAAGGGAGGGTAAATCATCATCAAAGTCGATCCCAACATGCGTATCGTTAATATCGGTAGCGGTAAACGTACTATTGATTATTTCCAGAGCAGTATCATTTCCGGCATCTATAAGCGTATGAGTTCCATTGGCCAGCGTAGATACCATTACCGTGTTGGTGATGGTTAGGTTGATATCATCTACTTCTAAAATTCTTGTTCCATTACTATTTCCTTCAAAGTATTCATTGATGAGTTGTCCATTAGGAATGCGGTCTAATTCCATACCTACATCCCCATAATAACGATTGTCCCTAGCTATAAAGTCAGTCATTCTGCCAAGATCAATAGAGTTATTTACATTGTTTATAAAAGTATTTCCCTCAATACGAATACCGCCACCCAAGCCTCTTTCTACATAATCAATACCTAGAACTCCTGGTCCTACAGCATGATTTCTAAAAATATTGTTGGTAATGGTAGCCCCACTACCAGCAAAAGAATCAATCATGTACTGTCCAGGCACAGAATTGGCATCAAAAACACAGTTATTGATGAGTAAGGTAGTATCGTAAGAGGCATCAATAATTCCTTGCTGACTAGAGCCAAGGGTACTATTCTGATAAAAATAGCAATTATCAAAGGTGCTCAATGCATCCGTATCGTCTGCTCTGATGTCTGCCAAAGCAGAAAAAGTTCCATCTGCATGATTGTTGGTAAAACTGCTATTGGTAACTGTAAATACACAATCGTTGATTAGAAAAACCGATTTCGGACCTGTTGCGGTTGCCGTATTATTTGAAAATATAGAATTATCTACCTCTATAGTACTATCACTTGCTTGCAGACAAACAGCACCAGAAGCACCACTATTATTGGTAAAAACAGATTCTTCTAATCGAAGAGTACCATCTCTTAATGAAAGTAAAGATCCGCTAGAAGTAATATTGTCTTCTGCTAGCAAATTGGTAATGGTTGCATTAGAGGTATCAAGTGAAATAGTAGCAGTATTGTTATTAAAATCTCTTATGATACAATCAGTAATCGTAAAGTTAGCCACATCATCATTCAAGGAAATAGCTCTATCGGTACTATTTTGAAAAATAGTGTTCCTTATATCAAAATCTTGAAGGTCCACGGAACTCCCTGAAATAATATCGTCCGAAAAGTTGGTAAATAAACTGTTTTCTATAAGGCAAAAATCAAACGTACCCTGAAGGCGAATGGCATTTCCTGAAACTTGATCAAATTGCAATTGGTTTATGCTAAGGTTGGAGGCAGTACTAATAGCCCTTCTACAATTAGCAAAGCGAAGACCTGTTAAACTAGTAGCCGCATCTGGATCAATATCCAGCACCTCAAACAGTAAATTACCCGTATCAAAATCTGCCTGTATCTGGGTGATATTCGCATCAATATTTTGTACACCCCCACCGGCCGGATAGCCACCTCTAAAGTTTAAAGGAACGGATACCTCTAAAGTATCTTCGGGTCTATATATACCTGCTGCGATAAAAATAGTATCATCCGCTACTGCGATATTAATTGCAGATTGAATGTCTTGAAAGGCACTAGCCCAGCTAGACCCGTCTCCCCCAGCAGGAGCAGATTGATCTACAAAAATATCCGTAGCAAACAGGCTATAATTAAAAAACAAAAAGGCAAGAAAAAGTAGTTTTTTCTTCATAATATTTGGCGGTTAGGTTGCATAAAAGATGTATCGCTTTTTAAGAGCTTTGGGTAATCTTTTAATCCATTATTCAAAATTCCTCTTTTAAAAGAGACTTGGTATCCCTGAAAACCGTAGAAAAATACACTGGCTATTTCGCGGTTTATAGCTACCTTTTTATTTCAATAACGATGGATATAACGGCAAAAAAACGGAGAGATTGTCACAATAAGGTACCATTCCAACGAGTGGAACCTTTTTTAGAAGAAGAAAGTAAATGTACTAGCTGTTTAAGCTTGCCCGGTATTCAGAAGGTGTTGTTCCGGTATGTTTTTTGAATACTCTATTAAAAGATGTCTTACTCTTAAAACCTGCATCGAAAGCAATGGCAATAATCTTTGCATCCTGGTACTCGGTATTGTTCATTAATGCTTGTGCTTCCTGTACTCTATAGGAGTTAACAAAATTGTAAAAGTTCTGTTGAAAACCATAGTACAAAGCTTCGGAAAAATGATGGCTGCTTATTCCTATTTTATCGGCCAAATCTGCCTGCGTTAAGTTGACATCCAAATAAGGTTTATCTCCTTCCATAAAAGCTAAGATCTGTTTTTTAAGCTTTTGTCTATCAGTATTTGTAAGGGATGAATTTTTGTAAGGTGTCTTATTCGGTTTTTCTTCCCCCTCCTGGGCCATAAACGCAGTAGTTGTCTCCTTATCTGAAACCGCAACTCGTTCTTGTAGTGTAAGAAACTGGGCTCTTAATATTTCTTGTTCGGCTTCTATTTGCTTTTTCCTTTTGATATAAAAAAAGAGCAACCCTCCTAGTAATAATAGCAAACATAGACCCCAAATTAACATCGTTTGTTTGTTTTGAGACAATATATCTAATGCTTGACTATTGGCAGCTATTGTTTCTTCCCGAGCTGAAATTTCGTTTTTAAGATCTGTACTAGTGGCATCGTTCTTATCATTTTGAAGCTCATTTCGCAACAATGTATACTTCTTTTGCGCAGTATAGGAAGCTTCAAAATCATTTTTTTCTTCATATATTTTCGCCACATACTCATGGCAATACATTTCTATCTCTGCTAAATTTTTCTCTTTAGTCAGCGCAATGCATTCCTCTAAATTTTTTAATGCTGCATCGTAGTTTTTAAGATGGTAATTAGAGATTCCCATATTTAACAACATCCAACCTCTACTTTTTGTAGGTTTTTTTAAGAAGGGTAGCTCCAAAGCGGCCGTACTAGTTTCTAATGCTTTTGTATAATCTTTAAGCTGTATATATGAATCGCTGATATTGTTTAAGGCAATAGCTACTGTTGGCCATTTTTCGTTTTTTTCTCCAATAGCCTTCGCCTCATAGGCATACTTTAAAGCCCGCTCATAGTCTTTCAATTCTGTGTAATTATTAGACAACCCAATCAAGGCGGCTGCTTTTACTCGGTCTGAATTTTCGTATTCTTCAGCAACGACGAGCACTTCTTCCATGGCAGCAATGGCTTTATCGTACGCCTCAATTCTAAAGTAGGTATTCCCTAAATTAACCAAGACTACCGTTCTAGTTCGCGCGTCTTCTGGGATTAACCTGCACTTTTCCAAAGCTTCATGATACAATGTAATTGCTTTTTGCCGTTCACTGCGATTATTGTGAAAAACTGCCTGATTGGTCAGTGCTAAAACATGCATTTGAGTTAGGCCATACTTTTCGGCTACTATTAAGAGCGAATCACTATAAGCCTTATGCAAATCATAATCACCTTCCCCGTAATATTTTTGAAGTTCTTTCAATAGCGCATCTGCCTTTTCCTGACCTTGAACCGCAATCTCTGCAGAACCTTCTTGAGCGTGCATACTACATAAAACGGTAAAAAATAAGAAAAAAGATAGTAAGGGTTTTATCATTCTAGGGAGAAGTTTAGCCTAAAAATAGGTAATCTGTATGCTCAATACAATAATTGACAGCATAAAGTAGCATAGAGTGGCCACTGAGATTCTTGAACAAGAAAGACTTAAGATAATCCAGCGATGTTTTTAATTGGGATATGGTCGAAGTGATTGGTATTATTTAAAATAAATATGATCAGAAAAAACATCCTATAAATAACCATCTACACAGGCATAACTTCCAGCCATACATACCTAATTGGGTAGTTTATGATTTGAGTCTATCTTACTAATATTCATCAATTTTCATTTTTGAAAAATACCAACCTTAACTAAAAACGAATGAAAACTGGAAAAGTAATTGCTATACTAGCAGGTGTTATTACGATTGTTGTAGGTGGTATCGCCATTTATCAATTTGTTAACCCAGAGCCAAAGCCTATTGTAGAGCCTCCGGTGAAAGAGCGTTCTTTTCTAGAAAAGGCAACGGGCTCTTATACCTTAAATTCATGGATCCAAGCCGATAGACCTATTGAAATTGGCATTAAAATCCTTGAGGGTACTATGGACATAAAAAGTGATGGTACGATGGATTGGACCCTATTGCTGGCACAATCTTATTCGTCTCAACCAGACCGAGTGCGTATGACAAGTCGTGGAAGAATACAACTCTCTAATAAACGTGTGCTAAGTGTACAAGGTGGTGAGTTCAATAAAACACACCATTTTGGAGGCACCTCTTGGATACAGGTTAGCAAAGATGCACAACTGGCAGTAAGAGGTTGGGCCATTGGGCAGCCTAAAAATGCTTTCAAAGTTTCCGTGAATGAACAATCCAATGGGTCTATATCCTTTGAAATGACCAACACCAGAGGGACTTATTTTTGGGAGCAGCAGTAGGGTTTCTTATTAAAAAAGCTCTTGCCACCTGGTGTTTTAGGTTAACTCTCAAAGCACATACTTGAACTTAAAACTTATAGCCGTAAATCTCTTTTCAGCTTCAAAAATTTTAAAGTCGGGTGTTTCTGTTGCATCAGCGATATTAAAGAACTTCCTGTTGGGAGCATTGTCATAGAAAAAGGTATATAGAATGTCCAAACCTATTTTTTTGGTAAACTTAAAACTGAGCTTGCTCACCCATTCTACCCAATAGTCCGACTTTTCATCTCGCAGCAGCCCTTCTTCTATTTCATTGGACAATTCTCCAAAGAGGCCCAATTTAAAATACGCATTGGAAGTGAAACTAAAGTTATCGCCCCGCCATTCAAAACCTGGACGGACCACCATTCGAAATCTATTGGTAGCATCAAAAACTCCCTTTCGCTCCTCCTCATTAAAAAACAATTTTAAAGAATCAGCAGTCTTTTCCAATTCGTAATTCATACCTCCTAGAATCGATATTCTTGTGGTACTATACTTTTTCTTGATTACCTGATTAAAACGGTTTCTACTTTTCTTTAAATTCTTTCGATCTTTTTTAGGAATATTTTTAATTCTACTGCAAATAGAATCCAAACAAGACTCAAAATAGTCTTCAGTTAGAAATGGAAGCTCTTTTTCAAAACCTTCTACTTTCTTTATCTCTTCTTTTCCTGTATCCGTAAGTCCTTGAAATTGATTTTCGATGGATGCGGATTTTCCTGAATAGAGATTCAAGATAAGTCCCCCTCCTATTTCATAACGTTGGTCTATTCCTAAAAAGCTATTATTGGTTCTATTCACAAAGACATAGGTTTCTTTACCCAAATCTTTTTCAGAAAAATTATAATCAAAGGAAATCCCCACTTTAGATACCGTTTCTTTCAATACACCATTTTGGGTTTGTGCCTGGATGTTAGAATTCAGGTTAAATTCAAAAGGATAGACACCACTTGCCAAATTGAATCCGGTATTGATCACGAACAAATTATTGTTTTCAACCTCCAATCCGTTAAGTCCAAAAGAAATTTCCCCACTTATCTTTCGCTCTTGTGCTTCTAAGTTTCTTAAATCGAACAAATAGGTTTTAAAACGTTTCCTTTGCTTGTCCGATATACTTGAAATGTCTTGAAATTGGTCAAAATTCAATAGAATTGTATCTACCGTTTTTCGGATATCCGTATTTTGGGCTTGGACGTTTTGATTACTAAAAAAACAGCAAATAAGTGTAACATATAGCACTCTCATGGAAATCGTTTTAGATCTATTTAATGATCTAAAACTAGGAATCCTTGACATGCAAAAAAATCCCTATCGGTAGGTATCTTTGCTACCAAACATCAATAAACCAACAGCTTTATAAAACAACTATTGCTACATAGTCTTTATCCAAGTACGAAGCTGTTTTATGACTGTTGCCGTCATTAGCACTCCCATATTAGATGTGGGTTTTCCCCATTTGTCGTTACAGCCATCTATATTTGAATGACAACCACCTCTATGTACGGCAACCAAATAGCGCTTTCCAGTCGATTTTATATATTTCCATACTGGGCTTCCACTTTGCCCATCACTTGTATCTACCATGTAGGTAATTAGTTGACCTACTGGTTTCCCCTTAATTGTAGGGGGCGCATTTTTCACCTTATCAAAAGCAATGTATTGCTTGTTCCTTTTACCATTAGGGTAACCACTTACGTTCAAAATCTGAGTCTTCAAATAGGAAGTAGACAAGGCTTTGATTTGCGTATTCTGACCATATTTAGAGCTTCCCCAATATCCTAAAACTTGGTTATTTAAACTTTTAAACTTCTTTAATCCAATTTTGGTCTTTAGTTTAATCAAGGCATAATCCCATCGAGCATCCAAATCACTTTCAAATATCCTGGGGTATTTGATACTATGCGAATTTACTTTCCCAAACGGAAATGTATTGCTTCCATCACGGCCAGGAAAGACCTCAGTACGCAACGCTCTTTGTTTTCGAATGCTACCCTTGGAACCCGGTATTTCGGCGTAGACTACATGCGCTGAAGTAAGCACATGATTGAGGCTTATAAGCACTCCTGTTCCTTGATCAAAGGATACTATTTTTCCTGGATCGTCTGGATCCCTGAAATAAGATTTTAAGGAGCAGATCCACCGAAAAGGAGCTTTTCGTACATTACTGACATCACTTACCTTTTCTCTGGTATAAGGACGAAACATTTTACGAGGAGTTGCAACTTCAGCATCCACATCCTCCATCCCCTCCTCTATGGCTTCTTCACTAACAGTTGCATTATCTAACTCTGCTAACACTTCTTGCAATTCTTTCTCCGTTAATGAAACATCTTCTAAATTATCTACCTTTTCCAGAGAATCCGCATTTAGAAAAGTGCATTTTTGCCTATTTAAAGTAGTAATAGTGGTATCTATTAATTGTACCTCTTTGCGTATATTTTTCGCAAGCATTTTCCCATCATTTTCCATAATTCTAGTTTTAATAATACACTAAAGATATCTTGGAAAGCAACCATCTGTATCCAGAATTGTATACTCGGTGTTTGTTTTTATGTAAATGGCCTACTAAGCGCCTAAACATTTCATAAACAACATAAAACAAATATAAACCAGTCCAACATATCTTATAAACATCAAATATTATGGCAATATTTAAGGTCGAAAAACATTCATTTTCGTTCAAAAACATATAGACATCTGTTAACCGATCAAAAAAGAGCTTAAACGAGAATTTTACTAGAAGAATTGAAATACTAGGAATTTTGCAGCAAACAAATGAATATGAAAACAGTTCGTATATTACTTAAAAAAGAATTCAATAGAGAGAATTTAACAGCTGCTATTAGCTGCCTCATTCTTTCCATCGTTATTTTCTTTATCATGGGAGTGATGAATAGGTAAAACCATGGTTGATTTATTTGGCTAGTATCTTCAATACCCTATTTAAAGTATGTATGTATTATTTTAGCTTCTTAGGAGCATCCATGCGCTTTTGCGGCGGTGGTAACTCTTTCTTCATAACGGGCTTTGGCAAACTTTTTATTTCTGCAGGTTTGGAAGACCCCGTTGAAACAGGTTTTTTAAATTCTTTAACGCTAGGCTTGGCCAAAGATACTGGAGCAGGTTTATCAAATTTTTTAGCACCAGTTTCTTTTTTAGTAATTTTTGATTTCTCTTTTAACTGAGAAACCATTCGTTTTCCGATCGATTCTTTTTTCTGTTTTTTAGCATCTATTAGTCTTTGCTTTTTAAGAGGTTCTACCTTTTTCGTTTTTATCTCTTTTTTGAGTAGTTCTTTGCGTTGTGCCTCTTTCCTAGCCATTTCTACTTGATGCGCCATTTCTGCTTTAGCCTTATTTTCTTCCAACATTTTTTTTACAGCATCATCTACATTTGTAGTCTTAGAAGGCTTTTCATATTGTTGTACGTAGGCCGGTTTTTTATAGGCTTCCATTTGGGCCAAAGTTTCTTGGTGTCTTATCGCCTCTCCACTTATATCTATTCCCGCGGCTGTTGCCTCCATAAGTTTTGCAGCTATTTTTTTTGCTTTTCTCTTTTTAAATTTTTCTTCTTTTTTCATCTCTATGTTGTTTTTATGGTATAAACCGATCTATTTTAACGAAGATGGGATGGTCCAATTCTTCTGCAAAAACAGTCGCTTCTCCCGTTTTTAAATTATTGACAAATCTTTTTTGCTCATCATTCATATTCATGGCCGATCCCAAATAGTCTCGATCGTCCTTTGCGGAAACGCGGTGCATTATTTTAACATTACAGTTCTTAATAACATCGGACACTAATTTTGTAGGTGACTGTTCAACAATAAAAATACCCTCTCCCTTTTCACGAATCTCTGCTAACATATCCATGAATAATTCGATAGACTTGGACTGACTCCCTTGCGTTACAATTCCATCTTCGCTTCCAGACACCTGACTACCAGCATTATGACTACCCAGCAAGCGATGTGCTTCTTCGATGATACTAATATGTATGTGTTCTGCCGGATCAAAGTTTTCAGAATCGGCTAGTTCCAATTCTTTCAGTGAAGGTTTGGTCTGTCTAAACTCAAATAAATACGTTAAGAGTAGCGCCATCACCAAAGACTTCTCCTCGTTATCAGCTAAAGCTTCCAACTCAATAATCGTAGGTTCCGTAAACGCCTTCAATAAATTATTGGGAATAGACTGCGGTTCCGAATTTCGGTTGAGCCACAAATCTGGGCAAAAAGCATTTCCCATAGTACCCTTATTAATTTTCTCGAAACGTCTTCTCAAATAGTTTCCAAAATCTTTTTGATCATCAGCTGTAAATAGTTCTTCATTTCCTAGATACATAGTAATCATCTTATTTAGGCCATCGATATCCAATAAATCTCGAAGTTCTAATAGCTCTTCACTCAAGTCTTTAGCATCCAAATCATGTCTATATTGTACAGGATGTGTTTTGTCAAACATCATCTTTTCATCTCCTATAGTCGTTTCGTATAATTCATAAAGACATTCCTCTAGCACTAATGGCACCACTCCATGCATTGGAAAAGCAGCATTAAAACATCCTTTAATAAAGGAAATATGCTGTGTTATGGAGATCCCCTCCATAGGAATTAGGGGGTTAAATCTGAGATATTCGGGGTTGCAATCTCCATTGTCTAACCAAGGGTTTTCAAAATTGAAACGGTTAATTTTACCATCTTTTATTAAAGATTTAATTTCATCATGATATTCGCTCTTTACTGGTTCAATAATTAGAAATGGAATCTCATTCTCCAAGAGCTGCTTTACAAAATTTAAGGTGGTGTTGGTTTTCCCAGAACCAGTAGCTCCTACAATAAGACCGTGCTTGGTAAGGTCCTTAATTGGTATCCCATATTTTAATCCATCTGCATCCTCAGATCGATTAGAGGTAATTACGTTCCCCAACTTAATTTGTTTGCCCTTTTGTATATTTAGATTTGGCATATAAAAAGGTTTTCGTTGCTTTGCTACCATCCCTGGTATGCCCATAGATGTTGCAATTGGAAGTCTAAATACTGAGATTGCTTCTAACGAATCACAGAGGTACGGAAGTCTTGTAATAAATGATTTGATGTTTGCATCTGAAGTGCCTTTTATTGGTTCCGCAGGATTGGAATAGAAAAAATGGTTACAATTCTCCCAGTCATCTCTTATTTCTTTTTGGTTACATCCTTGCAAGAAAGAAGGTACTAAAACATTTCTGGTTCCGGCCTCCCCATGTGTTAGTTGTCCACCAAAAACATTTGCAATAGCCATTCCAGTAAATTCATTAGAAGCTGCTACTTGAATTTTCATTGTATATAAACTACTTTGAGCTAAATACTTGGAATAGGCTTTTAATCCATTTTCTATGGTGGGGTTCTTTATGTCTTTATAACTCTTGTGCATCATATAAAAATATTGTTGCGCTAAGTTTTTCTCAAATTCAAATATTTTAGTCGATGCCAGTGATATTCTAATTTGCACTTGTTCTTTTATATTCTGTAAATGCTGATACAGACTGACCATATTGTAGGTATGTGGTTCTAGGTAATTTGACATAGGTAATTGATATCTAGTTTTCTCATCCCAATCTGAAAGACTCCTAGGTGGGATACCCGATGATTCTTCATAAAAAAATGAACCAACTTTTGGAAAACTTAACGACTTTCGTAGTTCAATCACTTTCCTACAATTTAATGCTAATATGCTAGCAATTTGTCCATCATCCATCGGAATTAACTCATAATCCATGGGAATCAATGCTTTAAAATCGCGCTTTATATTTTCCGAATTATAGTAAGAGGTTGTATCTGGAATAATTCTCAAAATGAGATACGCATGCAGTGTCCGTGTTTTAAAGTCGTTCTGTAGACGTAAATCTATAATGCACCTCAAATCTTTCCTTGCATCAAGCAATGTTCTTTTTACAGTTTCTAAAAAGTTTTTTTGCCGACCAATGGCATTGGTATATGCACTCTGGTTTTTAGCATTCAGTTCATTGTCAAAATAGGGTATTACACGAAGCTTAAAGCCAATAAATAAATGTTTTGCCTCAATATTTCTCTGTTCTATTTTATGGTTAACATTTGACCAGTTACTATAAGTGGTCGTAGTATATGTAAATGGAATTGTAGGGAGTGCTTTCATAAGGCTTTGATATAAAGTTCTACTAAAGTGTCTTTGATCACTTGTTGTTTTGCCAATGCAATACGTTCTGCTCCTTCTAGGCGTGCCTTTTGAAAAAGCAAATCGAAAAAACGTTCTGGGGCAATATTGTGTTCTTTAAAAAAGGAGGTCTCTCTTGCAATTTTTTCCTTAATATCCGCATCGGTATACTCCTTTAATTTACCTTCTTCGATGATTTGTGAAATAGCATCTGTAGCCGCTATAAGTTCCGATTTCACATGGCCATCCGCACCAAATTTCTGTATGCTATTTTCATCTAACAATATGTTTTCCTGACCATAAGCTGGATTGTTTAAGCCACCCAACACCCATGCCATTCGTAAAATTTTTTGTATTTCCTCATAACTTCTACCACGTTCTCCAGCCTGCTTGGCAGCGGTCTCTACTAGTGTATTGATTCTTCCTTCCGCTTGTCTTAGTTTTTGAGTCTCTTCAGCATCTTGTCTCGCCTTAATAGCAGCAATGCTTTCTCTAAAAGCAGTATGGACAGAATCATTAACAATGGCCACATGAATTTTAAAAACGTTTGGAAAAATACCGTCGAATTGCGCTTGAAAATCCGCTCGTAACGCCACGCTTATGGAGCCTTCTTCAATAATATTATAGATGCGTCTGTACTCTTTTTTCCAATCAGTGTACTGTATTACAGAGGTTTCATCCTTAAACTTGGATACCTCAACAGAAATGGAAGTAATTTTGTTTTCCAATCGCTCTACAGTCCCTGTCTGATGAATCAAAGTCTGAAGCAATGTTGAAGCTGTATCCTCTTGCGATAGTTCATTTAGATTGTTTACCTGAGCATAACTCAAACGGCTCGGAAAATTCTTAATAATCAAATGATCTTCAGATGAATCGGTATTATTTAAACCGTATAAAGACACACTGCAATCATAATCAATCTTTCCAAAATTGGTATTTACCAAACTCTGGTTTTTAAGAGAAATATTAAACTTTCTGGTATTAAATATGTAGGTACTTCTATAAGATAGATTGGCATCTTCATCAGCAATTAAATGCCATGTATTACTATCTTCGTGGTCTTGTATATAGGCTACTTGGTGATTTCCTAAACGAATCCATTTTACAGTATCTCTATGATCATAGAAACCAAACCATTCTGGTTGTTGTTGGGGTTTAGAAAAATTAATTTCCCATACTATGAGATTGATAAAATAAAAAAGTAGAAAAAATTGGAATACCTCCACGGGTACAGCACTCCCTGCTACTATTCCCATAATAAATTGGTAAATAGTATAAATTAGTCCTAAGCCCAAAACCAGCTGCAAACCCACTTTTAATGCTTTGGATCTGGCATAGTTCTGGTGAAGAAAATTGGAGATTGGAGCTAATAAGGCGATTTTGATGCCTAACCATTTTGCTGCCTGGCTTTTATAAAAAAGAAATAGAGCATAGCCTGTTAGCGCCAAATGCAGTAAAAATCGTATCCAGCCAATGCTGCCATTTTTTTTGGCAACTGTGGTGGGATCAATCCATTTTTCAAGTATTAAATTAAGTAAGGAAGCGTTGCTGTTTGTATCAATGAACCAATAAGCAAAAACAAATAAAAATAAAAGTACGCTTACCCAAAGTGATAATTTATGAACAAAGCTATAATCTGATTGTGGTTCTGATCTTTTCATAATTGGCGATTTATTTAGTGAATAAGAATCTTTTTAGGGAAGGAAGTCGGTAAAGAAGCCCCCTCTTAAATGCTCGCATAAGTAGGTTTACTCATTTTATAGAACTAAACTTGAGCTAATATGAACCTTGCTATTTCGTTCTTCAAGGATTCTTTTGTACCACAGGCTGATCCTATAAAAATTCTGATCAGACTGGATTTTAGGTTCATAAACAAGCAAGAATTCTATGCCATTTAAATTTTTAGCAAGCGGAGCCTTCTCAACAAGCAGTTTGCGCATTTTTTGAGGCTGAGTTTCAAAATCTTCCAAATTCACATCTCCATAGGTATTAAAGGTGATTAAGCTACTTTCGAACAGATCAGTATACGCTATGCATACTTTTCGTTTTGCATTGGAGCTAGCCAGCCTTGAAAGTTCTTTATTCAATGGAATAAATAAACTAGATCCATTTCTTCCTATAGGCACATGTTTAAGATCCTCTAGAAGCTGCCCTACCTCCTTCTGAAACTTGCGGATTTCTGCAGCTCTCGCATACTTATTATAGGAATTTTTTGGTACTGGAGGCAGTTTTGCTTGCCATATAGTTGGCAAGTGTGTATCGTCTAGAATTATAAACCGACAGTCGCCATAATTTCGATCGTTTTCGGCAAACTTGAAAAGTGCTTCGACATGTCGAATTGTCAAGTCTACATCTAAGTGTTCATTGCTTCCGGTTACATCTGCAAAAATGGTTAATTGAACCTCTTCCCCAATGGGATTATTGCAGCCCATAGTTATAAGCGCTAAAAAGCAAATACTAGTTGTTATTGTTTTTTTCATCTGTATATTTTTTCGGTGTTAGTTACAAAGTCAATGGTATTATCTTCATTATATAATCTTTGAAAGTTTATATGAATGAAATTATAGTCCATAAATGGATTCTTTAGGTCAGGCAGAGTCTCATTAATATAGCTGTATGTGTTATCAGCTCTATATTTATTTAAGGTACTTAGATACAACGCCATCATTTCTTTATAAAAACAATTGAGTTCATCATAAAATTTCAAAGCACTCCCCAGCAAACTATTAAAGATTGTTTGGCGGTTGTCTAGTTGTTTTATATGTCCTTTCATTTCCAAAATGACTTCATTTGTACTTTTTTCAACCTCGTCTAAATGCTCTTTTTCCGCATCATTGAGTCTTTTAGGGTGCGAATCTATTTGATTAGAAACCTCCTTTAATTCTTGTTTTTTTACTGTTATTTCAACTTCCACTTTCTTAAAAGAAGCATGCTCCGCAAAAGCTTCGGGAGTTGGCCATATAATCCAATGCGCAAGAATTACGGCAACGAAGAATATTAAATTTAATGCTAGAAAATCTATTGCTGTTAAGGAGCTATACCGTACCCCAGCGTTTTGGGCCTCAGCGATCAAATCAAGTCTAATTTTTCCAATTGTGAAGTATACAGAGCCAACTAATAAGAGACATCCAATTGCTCCCAGAATATGTACCCATCCAAGCTTTTTTCTTCGTAAGAAATGTACACTACCAACACCGGATAATACCGTGGATAAGGCTACACTAATGCCAATCATATACTTCTCTCTAAATCCGGCTCCTAATATTTCAAAAACATCTACTATAAGACCTAAATCTCCTGCAACAACACCGATTATCAACATGCCGGCCAACCAACAAGGTCCTCTAAGCTTATGTGATTTTTCTTCGGACAAATCGTGCTTAAGATTATCCAATTCTTTGGTTTTTACCTTCTTTTTATCCTTTAGCATATTGTATTCCTGACCAAAATTGAGACGTATCGTTTGCAGACCTTGATCTCCCTTTTCACGAATATTAGTAAGCCTTTTTTGTAATGACGTTAAAAGCCCTGAATCCACAATTTTTGCTAGAGATTGCTTATACTCCGTATCTGCGATCTGTAAGCAAGAAATTATATTTTTAGATCCCTTAGCCATAACTTTTAAACATGCGTTTCTACAATGCGTAAAGAATGGTAATCGCTCTATATCTACACTAGGTTCTGGAGGATTGAGTGCATCTGCACGGCCAGTTTTCTTTACCATCGGCGCAAAAGCGTTGGCGAAGTTTTTTAATAGTTTTCCCGCTTCTTTTATCACATCTACATGTGAAGTAAATAAGTGTTTTGGATTTCGAATTTTCATAATAAAAGTGTTATTGGTTGATTAGAAATTCTCGAATATCGGATTGGTTACCGTGATGCGTCTATATATTATCTGCTATGTCATTTCAATCGAGGGATTTAATTTGACCAGATCATTATTGTTCCCTGTACTAGTTTACATTGTATTCCTAGTTGGGATATGCTTTGATTTGTCTTAAGGATTAAAGTTGTTTTTAGTGCAATCATTAACTATGCTTTGTTTGGTTACTATAAATCCAAACGACGTGCCGTAATTACAACTATTTGATTATCAGGTGTTTGTGAAAATAAAGGGAAAAAGGTAAGATACCATGTGACATTACATGTAGCAATAAATCAAACATATGGAATGTGCTTGTTAAGTAAGCAAATTAGTTTGCATAAACCAGCACTGGCGGAAAACAAGTATTAGGAAATTAGTCTAATAGTGTAATTTTATTTGCCCAAGTTATTTTTGTTGGACTATTGCTTATAAGAGAAATTAAATTGGGAAACTTGGAGGAATCCTTGTTGAGCATAATAGCCATTAATTTGGCGTTTCTGGTAATACGTCCTGATATGGCGGCATGAGTAACACTCATTTGAGTACTTACATTTGTAATGGTAGGTTTTTTATCGGACTTAATTAACGCTATCAAGGCCAATTCGATGTCTTCTAAAAATTTTTGTGTCCTATTTTTGAGCTCAGGGTTGGGAAATAGCGTATTCCCTATTTGAGCAGACGAGCTATTTTTACTTTCGAAACTCATGCTAAATGACACGTCATCATTCCGTTTAGCCAGGGTCTTTTTTAGTAATTCTAGACCTATTTGGACTTTTTCACCGCTCTTGGTGTTAAAATGGTCTATTTTACTTAAAGTAGCACTGACCAATATGTCTTTTAATTCTCTAATATTGCCTGGCCAGTGGTAATCCTCTAAAAACTTTAAACCAGCTTTTGAAATAGAAAATTTAGAATTTGGAAATCTATCATTTTTCACCTCTTCATCTAAAAAATAAGCACATAACTCTGGAATATCTTGTTTTCTATCTCTTAACGGAGGAATTAAAATTATTTCACTCTTGATTCTAAAAAAAAGATCTGCTCGAAATTTACTAGCATCATTTAATTTTTCATTATTAGCATTTGAAGCAACAATGATTCTGACATCAATTTTTTTAGGGAAAGATTTACCTACTGGTGTAATTTCTTTTTGATCAATGGCACGCAATAAATTTACCTGCTGATCCAATGGTAAACTATCAATTTCGTCCAAAAAAATAGTGCCTCCTTCTGCACTTCCAAAATAACCAAGCGTATCTTTAGCATCGGAAAAACTGCCTTCTAGAGTTCCAAAAAGTAGGGATGCAGCAATGTTAGGAGAAAGTGCTCCACAGTTGACAGGGATAAAAGCTCCTCTACCCGATAGTTCATGCAATAATCGTGCTATGACTTCCTTTCCAGTACCAGTCTCACCTCTAATAAAAACGGTACGGTCTCTTTTAGACAGTCGATGGATATCAAACTTAATATCATCCATTCCATCGCTAGACCCTATAAGGGACTTAAAGTCTTCTTTTTTATATGTATACTTAGATGGGGTACCCGACAGCCTCTCGTTTTCAATGGCCAACTTAAAATTTTCAACCTCTAACTTGGAGATTTCGGAACTTTGTTTTTCATTATTCCGTTTTGCCGCATTTAAAGCAATCGTATTCCGTATAATTGATCCTAATGCAGGGCCCAATACCAATTTTTCAAAAACATTAGTTTTTTGTAATCTAATATCTGAAACTAATTCTTCAAAACCTTCGGTATTCGTATAATTAGATAAACAGATCATGGGGACTTCTGAAAAAAAAGCTCTCAGCATTTGATAATTTTCATGCACCGAATTAATCAATGAGCCGCTGTCGCTTAAATCAAAATCCAACGTAATAAGTTTCAAACCCTTCATTATATATTTATTAACCGCAAACCTAAGAGACTCCGCATCGGTACAAATAAGAGCATTTGAAATTTCTGATACAGAATTAATACTCACCAAAATTCGCTTAATATCTTGTAGTTCATCTTCTACAATTAAAATATCAAAATCAAAGTCTTGTTTAGGGCATTTGGATACTTCAGAAACTTCAAAAGATTTGGCCTGTAATAGTTCAATAAATTTGCTTCCATTCGTAAAAAACCCAAGATCTAATTCTCTTTTTCTTGCTTCTTCTGATGTAACTATCAAACAGTTCTCTATCATAACATATCTTTTTTTACCGGTAGTATAAAATAAACTTCAAAAGATTTTTCACCTTCTATATTCTGCTCCACATTAAAAAATCGCTTCTGTATTATTAAATTCTTATCGTCAGTTACGTCTTGTTCCAAACATCCCATTTCTTTCAAAATAAAATTAAAATGCAGCAATCCATTACCACTGCCACTTGCGCTTGGAGTAGTTAAACCCACGGTTTTTAATTTTCCCTTTGGCATAGAAGTGCCTGTGTTTCTAACCTTAATTTGTATATATGTTTCTTGAAATTGCTTCGTCTGTGACCATATAATTGAAATTGATTTTTTAGGATCATAATCAATCCTCTTTACCTTCTTTAATTCTGCTATTTTTCGATACTCCTCTATAACATTCTTAACTAAGTGTTGTATTTCACTTTCCAAAATTTTTTCGTTCACCTGTATTTTACAATCAGATTTATCATCATTAACTATTTCAAATGCAACGTCCTTTAATTCTATGTAATTTCTTTGGAGAATATCATTACACATGCTATAAAATTTAGCAAAATTAACCTCATCTAAAGTGTTCTTCATTTCCAAAATAGTGTTGACAGTTTCATCTGCTTTGGCAATAGTCTTTTCTACACCCAAAGCCACTTCATTTAAAAAAAATCTCTGTGATTCCAGATCTTTGGATTTTAATATATCCCTTAAGTGGTTTAGTACGTTGTTCCTTAGATCTTTCTTATAGGAATGAATATGGGCCCATGACAATTCGTTCTTAATTCGCAACAAATCTCTATTTTGAATTCCAACAGCCAATTGATCTGCCACGGAATCAAAGAAATATCGGGCATCTGCATCAAAGGCATTTTCTGCATTTCCACGTATATGAATAAACCCTTTCACCTTACCATTATAGATTAAGGGTGTTATATATATGGTAATTTTCCCTTGCTCATTTTCTTCAATATCGTAGCATGCTAATTTGTAATCATTCCAATACTTATCATGAGGAAACATATATGATTTTTGATGTGCATATACCATTGCAGTAATATTTTCATCATTCATACTTGGTGCCTTAAAAATAGTGCTTTGTTTAAATGATACATCTAGTTGAGAATTCTGAGGGTTCAAAATTGTAAATTCCAAGTCATCAATACAGCTAACTCTTTTCTCCATTTCTTGTTTCAAAAATCTAAAAACACTATCCAAAGACTTTCGTTTAACTATGATATCAGCTATTCCATTGATAAACCTAGAATCGTGAAACCGATTCAGATGCTTGATAGCCTTACCAATCTCTTTTGAAAAATACTTACTTAATGATCCGTTTTGCGCTTCTGAAAGTTGCTTTACTTTTTCTCTGTTTCTCCTTCTATCTCGTGCATCATTAACTTTTAAGTCCTGATCATTCAGCACAATCAAAGCAAGGTAATATTTAGATTGGTCTTGAGGTTTAAACATTTTATTTCCTAAATAGTGATCCAAGGTAACCTGAATTCGACTGAATAAAATTTGTTTTACCTTTTGAATATATGGATCGTTAGAAATTCCAACATCATCTGCGTAATCCGCTGAGACGAAATTTTCGCATGCATCAAAATCCAGTGTATTTAATTTTTGAGGCAGTTTTATAAAGGTGCCTATTTGTGCTCTTTGTAGGCTTTTTACCAATTCATAATTCTTTGGATCTTGAGTTGATCTTACAATCGCAACTTGATCTACATTTAAAATATTTTGAATTTTAGCAATTGCCCTTCTTAAAAGTCTATTAACTTGCTCTTCATGATAATCGTCCTTAACAATTAGGTTGCGTTGATCATCTTTAAACTTCGCTCCTAACGCCTCTCCTAAGGGGTAGTAGTACTTTTTATAAAATTGAGAAAGTTCATCGGGAAACTCATTGATCAGCTTTTGTTTCTCAATCTCCTTTTCCTTTGCCATTAAATTGGAAACTTGCCCCGCTAGCTCAAAAAGATTTTTCTTGTGTTTTTCGCTAAAAGCAAATTTATATTTGGTATAAATTGAAATGGTACCATAGGGCACTGCCTGTTCAGCAGACTCTGTAATGGGCAAATATATTGCACTAACAAAACCA
Organism: uncultured Flavobacteriaceae bacterium; assembly: GCA_947500575.1. Lineage (GTDB taxonomy): Bacteria > Bacteroidota > Bacteroidia > Flavobacteriales > Flavobacteriaceae > CANMSI01. Next base: position 649,759 of record CANMSI010000001.1, read on the forward strand.
TTGTCTTTTATCCACTTATCATTAACCCATTTGCTGTCTCCGCGCTTTCTTAGATCTTCAATAATTACAGGGACTTTTGAGTTAATCACATCGTACAACACTCCTCTTCTTTCTTCATAATGAGGACCTTTCTTTTCTTTGTCGACTATTTCATTTTTAGTCATAGGGTACGTCAAGACCTTCGTAGGAGGTTTGGCAATGCTTTGGTTGATCCCTTTTACATTAAGCGATCGCCCTGAGAATTCCAGTTTTCTGATTACGCAGCAACTATAGGAAGTTAATTCATCTGTTATTTCATCGCATATTTGGTTATACTGCTCGTCTAAACGCTCAGTATTTCTAATGGATTTGTTTAGCGTTTGAATAATATTATACTTTGATTTCTCCTTAATTCTAAGGATATTCCTTGCAATTATATGCCCTAAAGATTCTGCCCATTCAATGTCTCTCTTTCCAAAGCCCCTTTGATATAATCGTGTGCCTTGTAATTTATTCACGATTCTAATAACCCCAAAAGTTCTATTTTTAGATCGCAACGGCAGCACTAATACTTGGGAAATACCTTCTTTTAAATTGTATTTATTCCGTAAAATTTTCTCAATTACTTTAATTTTTCGCGCAGCTTCCTTATCCGTTTTAAATCTTGAATCTTCCTTTAGTTCTTTAATATAAAGTCTTCTTCCCTTATTACCATCCGCGGAGGCGCAGGCATTCAGAATAATACTTTGGTCCAAAGGATATTTCTCAAGAACAGAATTATTAATATCATCACTTAGCTTTAAATTCTCGTCCATTGGCAATTCAGGGTGGTACCAGGTTTGGCAGCGTCTTTCTAACTGACCTAATTTGTTGAATGTAAAAACCGCTGCTGATCTGCACCCTATGGTTATTGCAAGTTGATCAGCTACATATTTAAATAACCTATTTAAATCAGAAATATCTGCAAGTTCTTCATTAAAAAGATTGAGGTATATGGGTTTATTAAAATTTAAAACATCAAATTCCTCGTAAATATAATTTGAGTATGCTTTCCTATTAATCTTATCTACCTCACTAGTAATCACTTTTACATAATTGCGTATGAGGTTAATTTCTGCATCATTATACATGGTATTCCCTCTTCTTATAAGCTTTATGGTACCAATACAAATTAGTTTATTTGCAATAATTGGAACTCCTACAAACGGCCCATTATGCTGTTCAAATTTCCCATGATACTTTTCAGACTTTGATACATTTTTGAGATTTTCAAGTACATGATTATTGGCAATATGCCAGGTTAAGCTTTTACCTCCGCTATATGAGTTGATGTTAATTTTTTTATTGGAAGCTCCAGAGGTTGTGCCTCTTAAAACCAATTTACTTTTGTCCTTGTTAAATAGATAAATAGAACAACTTAAACTATTTGTTGCACTAAGAATTTCTTGTGCTATATAGTTTAGTTTGCTGTTCAGTTTTGAATATAGCTTGGAACTAGACATGTATGAAAGTTACGATATATCAGGGTCAAAAATTACACCAACAAATCTCAATATCCATATTTTACGACTAAACATCTCAAAATCAATTATTTAAAAAAGTATTCTATAAAAAGAATCAAAATACTCAGATATCTATATGTTACATGTAAGGTAACCTGTAATCTATCAAGATTATAACTGCGACGTACTATACCTAGGTATAGTATATGAATAAGTGCTCAAATTCTTTATAAGAAAAGATTTTTAATAAGGTTGAAGTCCAAATAACCTACCATATATTTCTTAAAACTTAAGATTTATTGGTTTTGAAGGAATCCCCGCAAATAGGTATTTTTCGATATTTACGAAGAGATATTAGAAATCATATTTTTTCTCAACAGAGTAACGCAACAGTTCTCCGCCTCCACTAAGGCCCAACTTCCTAATCATATTTTTACGATGCGTATCTACAGTACTTTTTCCTATGAACAACTCGTCCGCAATTTCATGTGATGTTTTTCCCCTAGCAATAAGTCCTAAAATTTCTTTTTCTCTAGAAGAAAGCACGCTTTTGGAAGTGTTCTTTTCTGCTGAAGGGATATGGATCTTTTTATCAAAGTATGTTTTACCATCAGCTACGGTCCTAATAGCTTCTAAAACTACATTTAAAGAAGAGTTTTTCAAGATATAGCCCACGGCACCTGCATCTAGCATTTGTCTTATAGCATCTTCTTGTTCAAACATGGTAAAAGCAACTACCTTGGTTTCTGGATACTGTTTTGTAATAAGTTTGGTAGCTGCAATACCATCTATCTTAGGCATACGAATATCGCAGAGCACTAACTTGGGTGATTTTTTACCCACAATTTCTAATAATCCTTCTCCATCATTGGCATGCCCAATAATTTTAATATCGTCTTCATACTCTAGATAGGATTCTATCCCATCTATAAGTGCCTGATGGTCTTCTGCAATTGCGACTGTTATCATATGGGAATATCTATTATAATGGATGTACCCTTTCCTAAGATACTATCTACCGTAAAATTACCTTCTAAATGTTCTATTCGTTTTTCAATGGTATGTAAGCCCATACCAGTATCTGTGGCAGGGATCTTACTTGTATCAAAACCTTTTCCATTGTCTTCAATCAAAATATTTAAACTCTGTTCATGTTGTGTTAATTGGATACTTCCTTTGGTTGCTTCCGCATGTTTTATAGTGTTGGTCACCAGTTCCTGAATCATTCTAAAAATACTTAGTTCCAAAGAATTCTCCATTCGCTCTTCCAATCCAAAATGATGTACTTCCAACCTTATTTTATTAGTCTCAGTGATTGTTTTAGCCATCCGCTGCACAGCAGGCACCAATCCTTGATTGGCAATTACACCCGAGTTTTTAGCATGCGCAATACCTCTTACTTTTTGGTAGGCCAGATCCAAAAGTTGATCTGCCTTTTGCAAAGCGCTATCCTCCTTCGTGGTTTCTATATTATTAAAATGCAGCTTTACGGTAGCCATCAAACTACCCAAATCATCGTGCAACTCATTTGCCACACGTTGCCGTTCTTTTTCTTGCCCGGCAATCATCGCATCAATACTGGTAAGCTCTTGTTCTTTTAGCAAGGTCTCCACCTTCTGTTTTTGAATTTCTTCTTGCTGCTCTACGAGTTTCCGTTTTTTAGCGGCATTCTTTTGAAGCAGTATTGTAAGTCCTGTACCTAAAAGAAGTAAAATAAGACTTACCACAAGCCAATTTCTATTGACCGTAGCTCTTTGCTTTTCTTCTAAGAGTTGCTTCTCTTTTTCGGCTGTTTGGTATTTTGTTTCTATTTCCGCAATTGCAGTAAGACTTCTATATTGATTTAACTCATTCTCTTTTGTGTAATACTTATTTTGATAAACAATAGCACTGTCCATCATTTTAAGGTTTTCAAAAACACTTTGCTTGTTGTAATACCAATATGTTTTTGCTATTTCGAATAAATGTCCTTCATCATCTATTTCTATTTCATTAAGCATCTTTAAGGCTTCCAACTGTTTCCCATCCAAATCGAGGTACCTACTCTTGTTCATTTGAGCAGCAATTAATCGTTTCCTTAACCTAGGACTTTCGTTTGTGTCTTTATATGCTAGAACTTTATCTAGGAAATAATAGGCACTGTCTTTCTTCTTGGTGGTATGAAAATGGTATGATGCATTGGTAAGAAATACATCCATCAATAATAAAGGAGCGTTTATTTTTTTTACAACTTTGTTGGCCTCTCGATATAATAGTTTTACATCTTTTTCAAATCGATTATATCTTAAAATTAACCTGTATTTATAATACGTTAACTGACCAATCTCAAAATCATCATACGTATTTTGTGCATATTGTTGTAGAAAATAATGATACGATTTATCCTCAAATGGCTTATCAAAATTATTATAAAGTTCAAGAATCGCCTTTAAGGCTTCGCAGATTAATAGCTTATCTTTATGTTTTTTTGATAACAAAAGGCTTTTCTTAAAATAATCAAAAGCAGTGCTTTCGTTTCCTATATTATAAAAATAGTAATACCCTTTATTTAATAAAAATAATCTATAACTCTGCTCTTTTTTTGATTGAGGTAATGGGATTTCATTTATCTGATATCCCAAATCTTTATGAAAACCCAAATAATATTCAAGCTGTACTCTTAAGTCTTCCTCAAAGGAGGTTGAGTTTAAGAGTGATTCCGCCTTTTTATATTCAAATCTTTTGATCGACAACAAAATATCGTTTGCAAAAAGCCCTTGAATACAAAAAAACAGAATCAAAAAACTTCTCATTATAATTACGGCATTAATATTATAGATCTAGTCATATCGCATATACCACCTTTTGTTCCAGCGGCTTCATCACAGCTATCTGTGCCCAGAGCTTCATCTTTGAAGCATACTTTTAAATAATTATCACCGTCTCTATAATACTCATAAGGATTAAGATATCTTGAGCCATTTAAATCATCCTTATTATAGAGAAAGCCTGGTGGGTCTTTAAGTTGGTATTTAACATCTACTATCATTCCATTCCCAAAATCTTTTTGAAAATCTAATTCGGCCACTTCAATATCACTACACAGACTAAAAGGTTCTATTCCAAGAATTATATCAAAGTCTATAGGATCCTTTGGGTTTGGATTTAAATCTGCATTAATTTGTACGGGGCCTTTTAAGCCTAAAGTGATAGGTCCCCTAAAGTTTTGGATTTTAAACATACAGTGATGTTTATCCGATGTACTGCTTGACTGCACATCACAAAATTGAATATAAACTCCGAAAAAAGTACCGTAAGCTTGTGCTGCTATAATAGGTTGCCAAACATCTTTATTTGCTGGAACCAAATTAAACTTCAAATTTTCATGCATAACTTTTAAATTTAATTATTAATTAGTGAATTGATTGGTTTTTTATTTTTCAATGTTTTTACAAACTCAGAATACGTATCATATTTAGACTTTAAAGCATAATTCTTCGGCGCATTTACAATATGAACTGAACCTTTGTTACAGATAATATATACCATTCCATAGGGTCTTAAATAGCCTATTTTATTTCCGCCAAAGCTATCCAGTTCCAAAAGTTTTTGGTTGATCTTAGTCCTTACGATATCATTAAACTTAAAAATGTTGTCTTTACATAAATTAGACCTAAAATCCTCTTCAAAAGAAATCACTTCCTTTCTAAATTCAACCTCTCTTGGCACCGCAACCAAATATGGATAGGTAGGCAGATATGGCTTAGGTAATCTCATATTCAACTTTAAAAACCAATTTGGAAATAGTCGATTTTGGATAAAAACTCTATTTTCAAATGTAATATACCCCGAAGGCAAAATGCTCTTAGGTTCATAATCTTCGAAAACCAAACTAGAAGCAGAAATACTAGGTTCAGTTGTCCACATGAGTTTGGCTTTCCATTGTAAGAATTTAAAGGGGCGGTTATGTTTTACAAATTCTTCAGTCCCAGTTGGATTATAAATCGTTAAAAACTTGCACGTTTTTTCTTGTTTGTCTTGTGCGTATCCAGTGATTAATACCAAATGATTTGTTGTTTCAGCAACTACCCAAAGTAACAAGGGGCTTTTATTACTTTTTAAATGGTGAATTATAAAATCATAGTCATTAATTTTATCATGAGCTTCCTTTAACAAAACTTCTTTCTTAGCAAATACATCCGTGAGGTCCGATTTGTGAATTGGATAATTACACTCTAAACGATCGGAACAACAATCTTTATTTTTATTTTCTGGTAAAAAAGCAGCTAACTTACATTGCTTTATATCTTCATTATAAAATGCCTTAAATAAACCCTGAAAGCAAGAAACCCAGCACCATTGCGTTTCTTCTTGATCCATCAAATAAGTATTTCCAAGGACTTTAATTCTCATTCTATTTCTTTGAAATTTAAACCATTGGCATTATTGCTTTTAATAGCAATCAATACCTACTTTCAAAAGTGAAAACCATATATAATTATCTAAATTCTTTAGACAACAATAGATACTATCATTTATGTATCCATCTGCGATGTCTAAGATATATGCCAAATAAACCAGATATATTGAGATAATAACATCCCCACTTGTAGGGATTTTGAAACAAGCAAATATGTTGCGGTAATAGGAATGGGGAGATAAAGACCATAAATTAAGGATAATTCTTAATTCAAAAAAACAATCTTAATATTTCTTGCGTCTTTATTCGATCATTATAAGCTTATTCTCTTACAGACCGGTCGTACTTAAACCTATAACTCCTTGACTTTCAATTAAAAAATTCCTACCAATAGAAATGTTCTTACATAACTTCAGATTTTAGTTTGGAGTCATTCTTAACAAAAATTCAACCGAATGAAAACCAATCAATTCTTACAAACATCCATTTACACAATATACCTAACCAGCTGTACAAATAAAGTTATCTCCTATACAGAAAAAGGCTACGATCCAAAAAGGAATCGGTACTTTTAGAAGACCTTTACTAATTCTATTTCATGGCAAGTATCACGGTTACCGCATATTTTTATTCTCCCAAAGAAAAACAGCTTATTCTACAACATATAACTCCTATTGCAGAAACAGAGACTTCAATTTTAGGTGCTCTTTCACCAGCCTCAATTGGGGTTTTAAAACAACAGAAGATTCTAATAGATTTACAACAGGACCCAAGCATTACAAAATCCTTATCAACACATACTTTTAGGTCTAACATCAAAGGAGCACGATCCGTTCAGATACAAGAACAAGTCCCTAAAGAATTAATTCCCAAAATCCCTAGCAATTTGTTCCTAATGGAGCTTCCTGGTCCCTTAATGGATGATTGGAAAAAAAAGTTGAAAGATGTTGGGGTTGAAATAAAAGAGTTTTTAGAACAAAATACGTACACGGTCAAAACATTGAATCCTCAGGTATTGGAACAATTAACATTTGTTTCAGCCTATAGACCCTATGGTATTGAAGATAAAAACCTTGTTGCTTCCAAATCTGTACTAGCCACCAATGCTTTATTTGGAATTGGAGAACCTCGTGTTGCAACCTATGATATTCGTTTGCGCAAAGGGGAAGACAGAGCTTCTTTTATGGAGTTCTTAAAAACAATTGATTGTAAGGTTCTAGCAGAAAGTACGCTTAAAATTCGTGCCCTTTTATCATCAGAAAATGATGTGCTTGCCATTGGATCACACCCAACCGTATATGGCATGGAAGAATACATTGCACCTCAACTCTTCAACAATATAGCAAGGCAAATTATTAATATAGACCCCCCGAATGACAGGGCATTTCTCCCTGGACATAGTTTTACAGGCAAAGGAGAATTAATTGGCATTGCGGATACAGGGATAGATGATCAACATCCAGACCTTAAAACACAAATTAAAAAACTAAGTGCTTGGGGACGAACAAATAATAGTTCGGACCCCAATGGTCACGGAACACATGTGGCGGGTTCCGCAGTAGGAAATGGTAATGCCTCTGATGGCGAGATCAAAGGAGTGGCACCAGATGCCCAGTTGTTCTTTCAATCACTGCTTGATGAAAATGGTGGAATAAACGGCTTGCCTCATGATTTGTATGATTTGTTTATGGAAGCCTATGAAGCTGGTGTTCGCATTCATAATAATAGCTGGGGCAGTGCTACCGAATCTGAATATCGCTTTAATTCTTTGGAAGTAGACGATTTTGTGTACCAACACAAAGATATGCTCATTGTCATTTCCGCAGGAAATGAAGGCACTGCCTTGCAACCAAGAAACACTGCCACAGGTTTTGTAGATTGGCTTTCCTTAGGCTCTCCAGCAACTGCTAAAAATGCACTTACAGTGGGTGCGAGTAAGAGTGCTAGAATGAAAGGTGGTTTTTCTATGCTTACCTATGGGCAGGCATGGCCCGATAAATATCCGGATTTACCTATTAATGAAACGCTTGTTTCTGGTGATCCCGAGGGCATGGCAGGTTTTAGTAGCAGAGGTCCTTGCGGAAATGAAAGCAGAATTAAGCCAGATGTTGTGGCCCCTGGAACCGATATTGCCTCCACAAGATCTTCAGATGCACCTTCTACTAATTTCTGGGGACCCTATCCGAAAAACAGACATTATGCCTTTCTGGGTGGTACAAGTATGGCGACACCTATAGTTACGGGATTTGCAGCATTGCTTAGAGAATATTTAAGGGAAAAAAGAAATTACTCTGAACCCAGTGCCGCTCTTTTAAAAGCAATAATTATCAATAGCGCAAGAACCTTAAGGGGAGCGGATTCTTTAGCGGATCACTCGTATACTCCAAATTTTCATCAAGGTTTTGGTTGTGTAGATATGCTTCATATTCTCCCATCGCTACAAAAGAAAGAATTAGAGCTTCACTACCTAGATACCTGGAAACAAAAGCACTTACAATTAACCAGCACAGGACAACGGTTTCTATTTCGTTTCAGAGCCCAAGAAGGAATTCCTTTACGGCTATGTCTTACCTGGACAGATCCGCCGGGAAGAGGGCTACAAAACAATTTAAATTTATTATTGATGAAGGTAGATGATCAGTTCAAATGGGTTGGTAATCATAAAGTCCCTAGAATGATTACAGATTTTGATAGGGATAATAATGTTGAGACCATTCTTGTTGAGGACACCCTTTCCGGAGAATACCGCGTGGTAGTGCAAGCAAGTAATCTATTGGTAGGACCGCAGGATTTTGCTTTGTGTATTACCGGAAATATTAAAAATGAATTAGAACAAATAAAATAGAAAAGTATGCTAAGCTTACGTATTGTACAAGCCAAATTTGGAGATTGCTTCATTGTAATTTATGGGACTCAAGAAAATCCTAAATATATACTCATAGATGGAGGGCCAGGAGGTGTTTATAAAAACTACCTACGACCAGAGCTACAACGAATTAAAGAAGCTGGCGGAGATCTAGAGTTAATGGTATTAAGTCATGTAGATGGTGACCATATTGTAGGATTAATGCAATTTACACAAGAATTAAGGGAGCAACAGGCAGATGAAGAAACACCTCTTATAGAAATTAAGGAACTATGGATGAACTCTTTTGGAAATACCATTGGCAAAGGCAATGCGCTTACGAATGCTGTACAGTCGTTATTTTCCAAAGTAAATAATATACAATCAACCATGCCCGAGGGAGATCTCGCTTTTCAAAGTATTGGGCAGGGAGATTCTCTGAGAAGAAATGCGTTGCTTCTAGGCATTCCAATTAACCAAATAGTAGATAACAAAACCATTACCAATGAAACAGTGCCCGAGGCAGTTGTTATGGATAATATTAGTTTGAAAATAATTGGCCCCAATACAGAAAATTTAGAGAATTTAAAGGAAGAATGGGAAAAGTGGATTAAGAAAAATGAATCTAAAATTATGATGGCAGATGCGGAGGTAATGGCCAATGCAGATAGATCCGTTCCCAATCTAAGTAGTATTATGTTCTTATTAGAAGCGGAAGGAAAAACGATTTTGTTCACGGGAGATGGAAGAGGCGACTTTATTTTGGAAGGTTTAGAAAAAGCGGGATTAATGAATGAGGAAGGAAAAATTCATGTAGACATCTTTAAAGTACCCCATCACGGAAGTATTAGAAATGCAACACAAGATTTCTTTGATAAAGTAACGGCTGATACCTATATACTCTCTGGAGACGGACATCACGGAAACCCAGAATTAGGAACCATTCAATGGATTGTGGAAGCCGCAAAAAAACAAGATAGAACCATTGAACTCATTTGCACCAACAAGACGAAAGAGACGGAAGAACTAGAAGCAAACTTTCCTCCAGAAGACTTTACTTATAGCATTACCTATCTAGATAAAGAATCTAATACATCTATGGATATAGATTTAATTTCATGAAAGTAAATGCTCCTTATAATAAAATTATAAGGAGCAGACTACATAAATTAATTCAGAACACTAAAAATCTATATAGAATTAATTTTTACTCTCTCCAATAGTAATATCTTAATCTTAACAATCCAGGACTTGGACCTACAGCATGTGTTACCGTAAATGTTACATAGTTTCCGTTGGCTGTTCTAAAACCCATCCAGCGTCCTGGTCTAAGTCTACTTACTTGTATTTCCGATTGACTCCTATTGGTAACGGCATATTTTACCTGCTCAAAAGTAGGAACAGTAGCAGCATTCATATAACTCAGTTTAGCATTATTTTGAGGCACAATAGCTCGATTTGTGGCCGTTCTGGCTTCAAACCAGAAATCCTTTTGACTAGCAGAGGCTCCTGATGGAACTTCGCGTCTTAAATCAAAGTCTCCAGACCATGTCTGTCTCACGGTAAACGAACCACTTGTTCTTGTAGGTGGTTTTTTGCAACTTAACTTAAAATTGGCTTTCTCCGACAACATTTCATTTGGAGATAGAATTTTTATTTGTTTGTATCCTGTTAGATCTTGTCCCGCAGCACCGAAACTCCAGGTTCTACTGGGAATTGACTTTTCACCAGCTTGCGTAAATATTAGGGTATCTACTTTGTTAAAAGTATTATCATTTCCAACCCATGTATATTTCACTGTCGTAGGACCAGTAACCTTTATTTTCCCTTCAAAAGTAAATTTATGAGGACAATCACCTACATAGGATCTTGGCGCATTTACCGTAGTTGAAACACCAACCACCTTATGCAGTGGTGGAGGCGTTACATCATCATCCGTTGTATCAATACATTTTCGAAAAACTAGGAAAATGGCCAAAAGTGCCACTATCCCAAAAATATAAGGCAACCATTTTTTCCATCCTGGTTTGGTAATAGGAGGTGGAGGTGGTGGTACTATAGGCACTACCAATTTTGGAAATAATTTCTTTAGATTTTCTGCAATTCCTTGCCAAACAGCATCCATATCCTCACTTGTGCGAACAGGTTCCAAACTAGAAGGAAAAGCAATAAAACTGGGATCATACGTAATGTTGTCTATAATGACTCCAGCACATCTAGCTTCTGGTTGCCGTTTCTTTACATCTAGCATCATAGCCTCTATAGATGGTTTTTTATCCAGAATATCATTGGTTAGTAACATGATTAGCATGTCTTCTTTACCAATTGTGTTGAAAGCGTCCTGGGCGACAGCATCACTAGGAATAGTGCTATAGCTTTCTATGCGGTCTTCTTCCTTAAATGTGTCTAGAATTTTTTTGAGATGCCCTAAATGTTGATCTGCATCTGCAGCATGAATTATTTGAATTTTCTTACCGTCGGCCATAGCTGTATGTATTATCTTAAATTCCCTATGATTTGTATCATAGCAAGATATTCAAATACTACTTTGATGGTATCCAAAAATGTGTCTCTTGCAGTATTCCTTGTATAGATTGTACTATTAATATTTAATACAATCCATCCACTATTTCCTACAAGGCTATTTTCAAAGTCTCCAAAACTGGTAAAATGGAAGCTAACGGATGACTATTTTATCTCCTCGTTTCACATCATTCTTAGTTATTCCTCTTAGGAGTAAACCCACCTCATCACCTTCATTCGCAACATCCGTAATTTTTCTAAACTTTTCTATCCCTGTACACATAATTGGGTTTTCACTGTCATTGATGTACAATTGATCTCCTTTTTTAAAAGTACCTTTTATCACTTTACCTGTTGCTACTGTACCTCGTCCTGTAATTGAAAAAACATCTTCAACAATAAACTCTGCTTTTTCCGATACTTTTTCCACCTCTACTGTAGTATCAGCAGCTTTTTTCGCTATTTTGACATCTGACAAACCTAAATATTTAAATAATACAAACACAATACATAGTAAGGCTAGCAAACCAAAAATATAAGGCAAATATTTCTTCCATGTACTAGGAGCAGGAACCGGAGGTACGGGAGCAGGAGTAGGAGCGGGAAATAATACTTTGAATTTTTCTTCAATACCTTGCCATACAGCATCCATATTCTCACTATCTCTTATAGGCTCTAAGCTTGAAGGCAATGCAATGAAATCTGGATGGTAAGGCACATTATCTACAATTATCTCTACCATTTTATACTTTGGTACTGTCTGCTTTACGGCAATTAATGTCTGCTCAATACCTACTTGAAGCCCAATCAAACCCTTTGTAAGCATGGTTACCACCATATCTTCTTCCCCAAGAGTTTCAAATTGCGAGTCAGTAACCGTGTCATGAGCAATGTGACTGTAGCTTCCAATTCTATTTTCCTTTTTAAGATTCTCTAGAATCCCTGTTAAGTATCCCAAATGTTGATCCGCGTCCTTGGCATGGATCACCTGCACCGCAATTGTATTATTCATAAAGTCTTGTATTTTGGTTTAAAACGTATGCTTACTTATTGATTACTCTTAAAAGCATCCACAGCGGGGGAAAGAAATAAGGCTGCCGTCTTACTAAGATACTAATAAAATGGAAACCAAAAAGGGTTATTAACCCCTTATTTTTAAACGTCTTAGCCTTTTTAACCGTCTTATTTTTATGTATTTTAGTATGAATTCTATTACACCTTTTGCTACCATGACAACAACTCAAAAACAACCTAAACTTTTGGCTCTTTTAGTAGGTATTGATGCATACAAAAAGCCTATTACTCCCTTAAACGGCTGTATCAACGATGTACATAAAATAGCTGGTTTTTTGCAGAAGCAAGACAAATCTTTTCAAGTGGAAATAGTGACTCTAATAAATGACGAAGCAACCAAAGCAAACATTGTTGAAGGGTTTAAAACACATTTGGGGAGCGCAAAAAAGGACGATTCCGTACTTTTCTACTATTCTGGTCATGGAACACAAGAAAATGCGAATTCAGTTTTTTGGCCTGGAGAGTCCGATAAAAAATTAGAATCATTGGTTTGTTATGATGGACTCGTACTTGTTGAAGGGAAACCAAAAATGAATCTATTAGCCGACAAAGAACTCCGTTTTCTCATTGGAGAACTGGCAACCACAAATCCAAATATCCTTACAATTTTTGATTGCTGTCACTCTGGTACCAATACCAGAAATGGAAGCTTTTCTCAGGAAAAGAATGGCATCCTAGAGCGAAAGGTTCTGAATCGACTTAGTATGGCCTTCCCCGAACGTCCTTGGGCCGACTTTATATTCAGCGAGCAAATTTCTCAAAAAGACGTTTTGGAAAAGGGTTCACATGTAGCTATTAAAGAAGGCACACATATACAAATGGCGGCTTGCCAGAATGATGAGTCTGCCTTTGAAGTTCATGGAGAAGGTGTATTTACCAAAAACCTCATTGATATTTTAGAGCGTTGTAACGGAGCAATTTCATACCATCGTTTACAAAGTACTATACAGAGTTATTTAAGGCATCAATTTAAACAGACTCCCAAAATCTATGTAGTAGGAGATGAAAGTGCTTTATTTTCTGGTTTTCTTAACAAGGAAGTAGATCAGAAAGAACTTCATGGTAGCGTATCTTTTAATCCAGATTTAGGATGGGTTTTGGATATGGGTTCTCTTCAAGGTCTCAATATAAAAAAAGAGATATCACTGCAGGAAGAACAGTCTAAAAAAACTTATAAAGCACAAATTAGTGAAGTGTCTGTTAGTTACTCTAAAGTTTCATTTCTTTCCGATTTGGATAAAGAAATGGACACTTCAAAAATTTTCAAAGCAACAATTGATGGAGTCATTGGGAACAATATTCAGCTTTATATTATGCCCGAACTTTTGACCGATATAAGAACAACTGCACTTATTCATCAAATACAACAGCTAACGTCAGTGCATCAAGTAGATCTCAAAGCAGAAGCAGATTATTGCTTGCTAGAACAAGATGAGTGTCTATTTCTGAGTTCACCTGAAAATAGCAGCATTCCGATTGTACCTCCAATATCCCTACAAAATTGGCATAATAGCAATGCAACACAGATGAAGAGTTATTTAGAGCACCTATCCAAATATGCATTTGTCAAGTACTTAAATAACCCAGCGGCCTTTCTTCTACGACCAGATCATATTTCCATGCAAATTCTTGATGGGGATACTTCCTTACCTATAGTCCATGATGAAATTATCTTGAACTATGTGAAAATAGGAGATACATGGGGCGGTTCCATTCGAGTAAAATTAAAAAACACTTCACAAAAAAAGCTCTATGTAGCGCTATGTTACCTGTCTTTTAATTTTGGAGTATATGCTAGGTTATTACCTGCAGGGGTAGTTGGCTTAGATGCGGGATCAGAAATCTGGGCATTGGATGGGGCATCCATTCAGCTTAAATTAGAACCAGAGGTCATTCCGTTCAACTATCGTCAAAGCATTTCTTACCTAAAATTGCTTATTAGCACGGAGGACTTTACCCAACAATTGTATACGTTAAGTCTAGATGATTTGCCAAGTCCTGTGGAAGAAAAAAAAGGGACACGTGGACTAGCATTGAATAGAGAACCACAAATAATACATGATTGGACTTCAAAATTAATTACACTACGCATGCCCAACCCTGAATTTAACACACCTTAAAAAAATTAGTCACTTTCAAAATGCAAGTCATTCAGTAATTTCCGAACATTTTTTTCATTCTTCGAGTCCGGATAGTTTTTTAAATATACTTCGCAAGCGTTTTTTTTATCATTTAAAGAAACGCTGCCATTAGCAATCTTAAATTTAATGGCATTGTAAGCTATATCATCTTTCTTTTTTAGTGCCGTTTGTGCTTTTTTGAGAAACCTAGTTTTAGGATACTTTTCAATAAACGCTTTCATCTGTTTATAGGTAGTCTCATTATTTTGCAATACAATCCAATCAACTAATTCATCATCCTCTGGCATAGGATCTGGATCTCGAGGTGGTCGATCTTCTGGTACCGAGTCGATAGGTGGTAGTTCTAAACCTTTGGAATTTTTTAGATGAAAAACGAAATCACCTCCCTCATCTTTAGCATTCAGTAAAGTACCGTCAATAGGAGTTTGCGTTACCTGTTTTTCTACATAAGAAGTAACATCAACAATGAATTCAGAAGCTCTTAAATAAGGATTCAAATTTTTCCTTAATGTCATCAGAATTCCCTCCGCAAACGGGCTATTACCCCCAGCAGGCCCATCACTTACTACTTCTGCCCTACCCGAGGTAAATATTTTTCTAGACTTATATCTTTCTGCTCTTGGGGAAGATTTTAATTGGGTAACCATGGTACCAGAGAAACAGGCATCAATAATTAAAAAGGTATGTAGACTGTTAATTTTTTGCAATCTATCTGCAATGAATAGGGTATCGATATATTCGTATTCATAATCATCTCCCTGTCTCGCATTTACAGGAATCCAGTAACCTGATTTATCATCAGAATCATAATGACCATGTCCTGAAAAATACACTACAAGGTTATCCTTCTCAGTTATCACTTGTTTTATTTCCTTGAAACCCTTTCGTATTCTTTGCTCCGTAGCTTCCTCATTTTTTAAAGAAAATACATGTTCTTTTTTAAACTTGTATCGATCTAGAAGCACATCTGTAAAATCTTCAATATCCTTTACTGCACAATTTAGGACCGCCCAATGTTCGTAGTCATCTATACCAATAACAAAAAGATAGTTATTTCCTGTAAAACCCCATTGGTCTTCAGAAGAACCTATATCCAATCCTCTATTTGGTATCTCAGTGTCTGGCATTTTTCCTACTTATTACATCAAATTACAGCATTTTACCCTCTTTACCAAATTCTTTTTTTATAGCATCAACGAAGTTTTTTTGAGTCAATTTTGGAGAACCACTTGCCAAATGTTCCAAGCAAATTTGTTGCACTACATTCACTACGCTGGCTCCTGTAAGTTGGTATTTGGTTGCAATACTATGAATATCCACATCATTGGCAATTTTCAACGCTTTTGGTAAGGTCTGATTCCAAAGTCTAAGCCGTTCTTCTTTTTGAGGTAAGGGGAAATAAATAATAGATTGAAAACGTCGTAAAAATGCCTCATCAATATTATTCTTAAAATTAGAAGCTAAAATTACTAAACCATTATATGCCTCCACTCTTTGTAGAAGGTAAGATACTTCCTGATTGGCATATTTATCATGCGCATCTCGTACATTGGTTCGCTTACCAAACAAAGCATCAGCTTCATCAAAAAATAAGATCCAATCCTTGTTTTCTGCTTGCGCAAATAAACTAGCTAAGTTCTTCTCAGTTTCTCCAATAAATTTAGAAACAACCATAGAAAGGTCTATTTTATATACGTCCTTTCCTGTATACTTTCCAAGCAAAGTAGCGGCTAGGGTTTTACCAGTTCCTGGAGGGCCATAAAACAACACCCTATACCCTGGTTTAACTCTCCCTTTTAAGCCAAATTCATTTAAAATGGTATCTCCATGTTGAATCCAATTTTCCAAGTCTTTTACTTGGTTGGTAGTATCCTTACTCAATACCAGATCTTTCCAAAGTAATGAAGTCTCAATACGTTGAGCAGGAAAATTGAGGCCAAATTTAGGTTTCGATATTTTACCTAAAGTAAGTAAATCGAGATATTCCTGAGACAGCATTATTTTACCGCTCATTTTAGGTTCTCCATTAGGGGCATTTTCCAACCACAGAATCCGTTTTTTAGCAAAAAAATGATCCTCACTAAAAAGTTCTTGCACCTCAAATCGATTTTGCAAATGATCCCCCGCCAAAATAAAAAGTGCGGTTTCTCCAGTGGGCAAAAATCCGCGAAACTGCTTTCCTCTAACACCACCTAATTGGGGGAAATCCCCAGCTTGTGGAAGCGCTTTTTGAATTACATCATCAAAAAAACTTGGTTGAATATGAGGCGCTAAAGCAATTAGAAATAGCATATGCTCCTCTTTGGCCAATAACGGTATTCCCATTTTTGACCCTATGGTATTATCCACATCCAAATGGACATCTTCTTCCATGCTATGCTCATTTTTTAAAAATGAAACAATTCGGTGTTCTAATTGTTGTTTTAATGGAAGTAATTCCTTCTTTAAATCTAATTGGGTCATATGAGGACGTATTATTGCTATTCATTTGTTGCTTGAGTCTGACTAACGGAAACCCAGGAGGGCAATAGTGCCCTATTCCTGGTAGTTCTTAAAAGAATCTGTTTAATCTGATCACCATTTAATTCCATGACTGCACTTTCTGTATTAGCTCTGGTCATTACCGTATGGGCCATATGTTCCAAGCCAAGAGCATGTCCCATTTCATGAGTTACCTCATTACCGAATCTCACTTCTCCTCTGCGTCTTCTCTCTCGGTTTCTTCTTCCTCTTAGCAAGGCATCTTGAGCCGGATTTCCTTTTAAAATAATTCTATTGGTATCTCCATCATGTGAAAACAATCCGTCAATAGGAACCCCTGTAAATACTTCCTCAGGAAGTACAGAAATCCCTAAAGCTTCTCCGCTTAACACTTCGGTAGAAATTGTATCAAAAGAAATCCATCGAATATTAAAGTTTACATAAACTCTAGTTGTTTGCCCCTCCTCATTTACAATATTTTTCCAACCTCCACCATGTCTATTCATCGATTGTTCAATAAGACCCTTTACAGTATTAGAATCCAAGCCTTCTACCAGGTTAATTTCCAATGCAGCATTAATATAGAATTCAAGTGAATAAGTTCTTTCTTCGTCGCCTGCCATTTGATGGGGTATTGCTGCCCAAGAAGTATAGCCGCTTGAAAAGTGAGTCCTATTTATTTTTTTACAGTTCTCACTTTTACTTTGCTGCACCACATGTGTAAGCTCATGGGCCAATAAATGCTGCCCTGCACTGGTCTCTGGTTGGTATTTTCCATTATTGAAATAAATGTCATTTCCATGGGTAAATGCATGTGCATGCAATTCCTTATTCATTTGCACTGCTTCCGAATTGGTATGAATACTTACCTTACTGAAATCTACGCCAAAACCCGCTTCCATTTTTTTCCTTGTTTTGGTATCCATTTGGTTCCCAGTTCCACTACTTTGTTTAATTTGACTAGATAGTTTATTATTCGCTTTTGGTTTTCCATTTGTTTTCATTTGCACGGCAGGTTCCTCTTCTTCTTTGGTTTGAACTTCCTCTTCTTGCCCTTGCATCTGCACCTCTTCCTCTTCAGATTTAGCCTGAATCTCCTCCTCTTCTGCTTGCATCTGCACTTCTTCCTCTTCAGATTTAGTTTGAACCTCTTCCTCTTCAGTTTGCATCTGCACTTCTTCCTCTTCGGACTTCGCCTGAACCTCTTCTTCTTTTGATTGTGTTTGTAAAGCTGGTTCTTCTTCTTTTGCTTGGCGTTGAATTCTCGCCTGTACAGCTTCTTCTTCCTCCGCTTTTTGGATGCTACTAATCTCTTTAGACTGAATAGCTGCGGGTGCCTTGGAATTATTCATAACGGCATCAGCCATGGCATCTGCTTCTACTTCATATTTATCCCCAGGTTGCCCTACCGTAAGTTTCTCATTTTCCTTCGCTTGAAAGAAAGGTTGCTTTTCCTCTTTGGTTTGCACCATAGGTTTAGCCTCTTTAAAAAAAGGAGTTTCTTTCTTCGCAATGCCTTTTTTACGGCGGTAATATCTTCTTCTCATGATTACTTTTTTTAACTGTTTAATAATGGTAATTGTTAACGTTACTAATTGACAACACGCCCTTGAAAATCATATTACCAATTTATTTCAACTTTCTTTACTGTACCGTTAGGTGCTACATGTATACCCCAACGGACATATCCCTCAGCTTTGATTTGAGCCGCTTTTTCCGTTCCAACTGCCTCCTCTAGGCGTTTATTTTCTATCCACGTTTTCGACATTTGTTTCCCATCGTTGGTATGCCCGTATGATGACTTATCGTATTTTACTTCAACAATAGCCCATTTTGGTGGAGGCATACTATTTTTATAGACTCCATCAATACCTTGGGGTTTTACCTTGCTTCCCTTAACAGGTAGGTCTACATCATGACCACCAACCTTAGTATATCCTTTATTTTCCATCCAAGCATCCCCTTCTCTTTCTCCAAATTTTCCTTTAACACGTTTTGGAGATTCTTCATATCGCTGTTCTTTTCCTCTTTTTTCTGCTTCTTCATATTTTTCTTTGGATTCTTGAATTTCTGCTAACTCCCTATCATTTTTTCTTAACCATTCTATTTCCAATTCAGTAAGTTCATCCAAATAGTTCCTCAAATCGGTATCGTCCAAACAATCGCGCTTACTAAATCTACACCATCCTCCGTCTTTTTTCCTTTTTTTCCATACATGGTTATTGCCTATTTTCGCTTCAATGGAATAATTAGAGTCTTTAGATAAAGTAGGTTTAGCTCTTTTTAAAGCTTCAAACTCAAGATTCAACAAGTCAGGATTCTTTTTCAAGGTATCCCAATCCATGTATTCACTATCTGATAACTTTTTTGAACCGTTTCTAGAGGCCTCTGTAGTTTTAGAATCATCTAGAGTATCATCTTTATCTGATAACTCTGATTTATCTCTATTGCTCCATGATTTTTGTACTTTTTTTACTCCAAATTCTACTAGTTTTCCCAATAGGTCGGGCAAAATATTCACGCTTAGCCAGGCTAGTTCTGCAGCAGCTCTCTGGGTGGTTTCCACTGAAGTAGAATTCTCCGCCATTGCCATAGCTTCTTTTATTAAGAATACTTGTCCTACAATATCCAAAGTATCCTCAACATCCTCCATAGTCTGATAAACTTGGTATCCAAGAGCCACTAAGCGCCCTAAGGGATGTAACGAAGCAACAAAACTTATGACTCTTTTGAATATACTCTCTTCTACCTGTTCTCGTAAAATTTTTCTTAGCAGATGATCTATATTATTTAAGAATATATTGATACTCTCGCCTGCAAACCCTTTGTGTAATGACATTTCAACGGCATGTCTAAGCCGACCTTCTTTCAAGGCGATTATTTTTTGATTAGCCTCGTGTTTGCGGAAAAGGAAATTCGATTTTTCAGTCTTAAGAATTTGATAAATCCCCATATTTGCGCTAGTCAAAGCCCTAAAACGGGTCCATAGAAAAAAATTGATCAAATTTAATTCATTACTAAAAATATCACTAGAGGGATTTCCTTCCAATCTTAATAGTGCATCAATGGATGGTATACCCTCATTATAATTGGACTTAAACTCTTGTATAGCTTCAATATTGATCCCAGAAAAATTACCTCTTTCTACTCTGATTTTTATATCATTAGACATTTTAAACCAAGTACTAATGAAGTATTTGTTATATGTTGCCATGGCGGCGTTGGTCCATGCTGTATAATACCTCAAGAAATCGCCAGAAAACCGACTACTCTGATCTGGTTCAATTAGAAATTCAAAATCTGAAGTGTATTTGGGTCGATTTTCCGATAGGAAGTAATAAATTTTAGGTGGAAGCTTCTTAACATGCCTGTAATCGAAAAGGTAACGTGATAGGTGAAGTTCCAAAGGAAATCCTTCCTCAAAAAAGTACTCCGGTAATTTAGCGGCTGACTGTTCCAATTCTAAATCCGTTTCGACCTTATCACCCAATTGAAACTCTGAAGGAACTTTAATGAGAGGAAGTATAAAACTAAGTGTCAATTTTGGAAATGCATTCAAATTCTGAAGGTAAGCATCAGAGTTCATTAGATTTAGAAATTCTGGACTATTTCCAGTTAAAAACACAAAAGTTTTCTCTTCAGAACTAAGAATTTCATCCAGTTCAGTAATAAATTGGATTCCATAGTCCATATTACTTTCACTTTTATCAACAATGGCTTCACTGTTTCCCTCTTCATCAATTGACAGATTATTTAGCTCATCGTTTAAAACAATCAATGTTCTGGCGGCGTATGCTTTTTCTTCATTATCATTAGAAGTCTCAACTTTTGATTGAAAGCCTTCGATCAATTCCAATATTACATCCACCGCATATTTTTCAGGTGAGGATGAGGATTGGTTTGTTGATGTATCTTCCTCCTTTTGAATGTTGACAGAATTCTGCTGTATCGTATGAGTTAACTCATGGGCAAGCAGATGCTTACCTTCCGTACTCTCTGGCCTGTACTTTCCTTTATTGAAATAAATATCATTTCCATGAGTAAAGGCTTGTGCATTAAATGCCTGGCTCATCTGTACCGCATTACTTCCAGTATGAATATTTACCCTACTAAAGTCTGTTCCAAAAGCGGTCTCCATAGCAGTTTTGGTCTTTTCGGGTAAGCCATTCCCCGCTCCTTTTGAACTGTCTAGTTGTGATGCTATATTTCGCGACTGCCCATTATCTCCTTTTGTTTGCAATGTAATTCTAGAAACATTGTTTTTTCTTTTTATACCATCAGCAACAGCACCAGTTGCACTTATGGACTCCCTAAGTTGAACTACCTCTTCATCTAGAGTTTCTTTCTCTTTTTGTTGCACTTCTTCCTTTGAACATTCGGTGCATTTATGCTGGATAGTAGGTGCAGGGGATACTGCATCAAAAAAAGAAGGGGCATTTCCTTGATCATTCGCTAATCTTTGAACTACTTTATCGGCTACAGCGTCTGCTTCTACTTCATATTTATCACCGGCTTTCCCTATAGAAAGTTCTTTTTTTTGTAGTTGGTTCTTAGGAAAAAAATCGGTGCTTTTAGGTCTTAAAGAAGCGGACGAATTTTTAGCAGAAAAGAAATGATTCTCTTTTCTGTTGAGTATAGGTGCCAGATGGGTAGCTGTTAGCCTCATACTTCGTTTTTTAATATTGTTTCATTTTCCAATTCGTCTAGTGCAGATTCCAGTTGTTCCATTATAGGATGATTCACTGCTGGATAACACCAATTAGTAATCATGCCTGTTTCTTCTCCCAGATTCCATGCAAAACTTAAAGAGGCTGTATCATAGATATGTGCATTCTTCAGGTCTTTAGCGCTTGCTAATCTACTATCCCAGATCAACGCTTTGGCCTTTTTTATTTGCTCTTGACTAAACTCACAAACCAACCACCATTCTTTTCCATTATACGCTTTTACCTTGCCATCTTCATAATACACTCTTCGTGTTATAAAATTACGCGGGCGATCCCAATATTGAGTTGCCAAATAACTAGTAGTTGGTAAAACATCAACTATATTTATTAGATGCCCCATTTCTTATTTGTCATTTGATTTAAGGCTTCAAGGAAAAATACATAATGTCCTTTTTTTACCTTTTGTCCTTTGCTCATAATACTATCCGAATCATGAATGAGTAATTCATTGGCTGCATCCTCATGAATTAAATCCTTAACCAGATTATAATGAGAGGGCTTATCTCCTAGAAACTTAGGAATGCCATTACCCTCTACTTTTTCCTCCATATATTCATCACCTAAACCAAACATATGACCCGCCTCATGGGCAGCCGTATTTTGAGTTACTTTATTTTCCTTATTTAATTCTGAAAATTTTGTGATAACTAGGTCAACCCTTCTGAACTTGGCTTCCGTAGTAGCATTTTCTTCGCCTTGTTGTAATACCGTGAAGTTTTTTATACCCTCACTCCAGCCCATATCCTGAATCATCTGTTTTTTAACAACTTCTGATCTTCTCTCTCCTAATTTCTTATTATAAGTGGCATTTCCATCTTTACTAGCCCTTCCTACCATACCGACGCGCCATGTGGTTTGGTTTGGGTCTTCGTTCTTTAAAAAATCTACCGCTTCATCTATTTGTTGTTTTAAGTCGGGTGTTATTTCGGCACTGTCAAAACCAAAAGGACCAATCTGTCTTAGTAAGTTTAGATTATGTGCATTGTGTTCCTCTATTTCTGTAGGGTCTCTTTGTTCTAATGTGGCCTCATCTCCTACTACAAAGGATCGAAATCTTGGCGCCCCTTTTGGCACTTTTAAAGCCTTCATTTTCACATGAGCCAATGCTGGATCATCTATCGTCATTACGGTTACTTTCACAGCAGTGCGGTAAGGTGCAAAGAAGGGATCATTAAGGCTTAAAATATGCTTATCACTCCAACCCTCCTCTACACTACTCATAAAATTGGTTTCAAAAGCCTCTCTTTCTGATGCTGTCCAAGCAAAGTCTGCTAACTGTTCTGGAGTAAACTCATGACTTTTATAAGGTTCTTTTTTTCTTTGCTTCGCAGAGAAATCTTCAAATGTAATATTCACCCATAAGGTAATATCCAAAATACCCGTTTGGGGAAAGGAACCAACCGGGGCATAAGTAGCATCAAACCGATTCCCAGATTGTGAAATTTCTTCAAAATCAAATTCGGGAAAAGGGGAAGACTTGGGTTTTACTGCAGGGTCTTGTGTTACTTCAGGCGCTGCAGTATCAGTAGTCTGTTTTTGTACAATAGGTGCAGAAGAAACACTGGGCTCATTATTTTGCTTTTCTTTTTTAAAAAAGAGTCCCTTTCCCTTTTGGCTGGGAAAGAAATCTCCTTTGCGCTTTTGACCAAGCCCAGAACGGTTTTGTATGTTCCTTATCGCTTTCATTAATTAATTCTCCAAATAATCCTTTAAACTTGGTTCATATTCCGGTGGGGAAATTTTAAACACGTCAATTAGGGTACCATCTCTCAGTACTTTTTCAGGTTCGAAGTCGTGAGAATCAACCCATATGGGCGGATCAATTTCATAAACTTTATAATAAACTATTTTCAACCCTTCATTTGTTTCGGCCAAATAATACTTATTTGCATAATATAAGGGTCTTTTACTTTGTTGATCATAACTTGTGTCTGCAGTATACATTAAATCTCCAATAACATTCTCACTTAAACTTGAACCAAGTAAGAAGTCTTTATAAGATTTTACTTGAAAAACAGTTCTTACTACATGTCTTTCACTATTTCTTTGAGAGGATAGAATATGCATTTCGCTAGAAAATTCTCGTCCTGTTCTTCTGTATTTTTTCACTGTGGCCGAATGGAAAAAATTTTCAAGAACTTTTGCCATTTCCTCATAAGTAGAGTCATCAATCTTTTGATTGTATCGAGCTAGATTTATTTCGTATTCTTTTTTTACAAATTCCTCTATGTATTTAGCAATATCATTCATAGTACTTGTTATTTAGTTCCAAATAAAAGATCAGGCTCTCCTAGATTAAAAGATCGGTGAAAAATCCAAACATTATCTCG
This sequence comes from uncultured Flavobacteriaceae bacterium, assembly GCA_947500575.1. Lineage (GTDB taxonomy): Bacteria > Bacteroidota > Bacteroidia > Flavobacteriales > Flavobacteriaceae > CANMSI01. The sequence continues at coordinate 673,760 of CANMSI010000001.1, forward strand.
AAAAAGATGAACTTCATATAATACATCCAATAGTCTTGGTTGTAAAGTTTGTTTTAATCTTGTCTCTATTTGTTTTTCTAACTCCTGATCACTCATAAGTTTTCTCGAATCATCTGGTGAAGGTAGCTTAAGGATAGCTGCTTTAACATCTGAAATGACTACGCTATAACTAGGGTTGGCATACTTTACAGAAATATCCAAGCTAAAAGCGGTCGCCTCTTCTTCATTTCTTACAAATTGAGCTATTTCCTTTTCTGTCCTCACCATAGTTCTTTGATTGTATTCAGAACTAGTAGCAACAATGTTTTTTGCTTTTGCATATCCAGAACCACCAAACATATTAGCAATAATATGGGCACTATCCATACCCGCATTCTTTACCTTACCGTCTTCTGGGTCTTGTGTGGTCCCTCTACCTAAATCGTGCATACTTAAATTATCTCCTGTTACCCTTTCTGGATAACCACTATCGGAAAGATCTACCGTAAATTGCTGATCTCCTCCGGCATATTTGTAGGTCAAACGCTTTCCATCTGCTGATTTCTTAATTTCTGTGGGATAAAATCTATTATGGTCAGAATCACTTTTAAAAGCTTTCTTTAAGGTACTAAAAACTGAAGCTTCCGAATCTTTATCTAAAATTTGATTTCTCAGGGCTATAAATGCATCTGAACGAGGACTTTCAGATATACTACCGATGATTTTAGCACTCTTTTCATCTGTAAATTTATCTTTTAATTCTGCACGACCGGCTGCTGCTGCCTGTTCCTTCGTAAACTGTTCATATGAATCGCCATTATCTAAAGGATTGTCAAAAATCTTTTTGGCATTGTCTGTCTGTTTCAATTTAGCTACTAATCCATTCCAACTTTGAACACTTGACTTATCGGTAACTTCTTTAGAGATTTTATCCACTGAGGCATCTACTGTAGTTTTAGCCCTACCATGTGTTTGCATCAGGTTTTCAGCATACAGTACCTTAAAATCATAGTTATCATCAAATTCTTTAAAAAGCTTTTTTAAAGTATCCGCTAAAGACACTTCGCTCTGTTCTATTTGATTATCGGCCGCATTTACTTGACTTGCTTGATCTTCTGTAGCAGCAGTAGCGGTATCAATATTTGTATCAATACCCGTAAGCTTTGCCCGTGCAGTTGATAAAAGTCCCACAATACGTGCCTTCTTATCTTGTTTCCCTTTATGTCCCCATTCTGGCTTTTTTAATTCCTCATCCCATAAATTTAATCTAGCCTCTACTGTCATTGGCGTACTTGCTACCATCAATTCGGATTGTTTCCCATTTTGACTTACCCACAGCTTATGATTTTCTTCACCGTCATTAAACTTTACTGTTTTACCTAGTTCACCATCTCCATCTCCAGTTGCATCATTCGAGTTTTCGTTATTGCCGCCACCTATTCCTAAGGCACCCAAAGCTGCTTCTCCTGCGCCTACCGCCTTATCTACCAACCAATCCAAGGCCACGTCTACCATTTCGCGCACCTTGTCTATCATTTCCCCAATCTTACGTCCTAAACTCCCTAAACCTACCTGATTGGCCAAGAAACCAATAGCAATGGGCAAGCCCTGAGATAGTGCTCCTTCTAGAAATTTTGCAGCACTTTGTACACTTCCTCGGGCAATTTCCGCTACACCCGCCACAAAAGAATTCACAATCTCTAACATCTCTCGGAGGTATTGGATAAAGGATTCTATGGCTTTATAAAAAGCAATACAGCTATTGATCACTGCCATGATTCCTGTTGGGTCTAACAAGGACAAAAGTTTGGTGGTTACCTGTGTAATAATCTTAGTAATGATCCAACCTTTGATACCATCAATCACAATATCCCATAGGCTCGTTAGTTTCTCTTTGATCTTTTCCCAGATTGCAATGGGTCCTCTTTCCACCACGTCTTTCACAAAGCCCCATACACCAGATAAGGTTTCTGCCATGCCGCGAATACGTTCCATTTTTTCTGGGCCAATTCGTTTAGCAATCTTATCCATAATTCGTTCCGCGGTAACTCCTAAAATTTGCATTACTAAATTCAGAATTGATTTAAAACTGAAGTCGGGTGGAGGGGTAATTCCAGCTTCATCTAGCTGTCCAAATAACCAATCCGTTACTCCATTCAATAAATGGGTTCCTATATTTGTAAAGAAAAGAGAGAAACCTTCTTTAATAGCCTTAAGAATATTTTTTAGGAAGCCAATTGGGTCTTTCTTAATATCTGCGAAAGCTTGGCGCGCATTGCTAATAATATTCTGGATAAGATCTAAGGGAAAATTCATTAATTGCAGAATAATCTCAATCACTTTCATGACCAATCGGACCACAAAACGAACCAATCTACCAAGCGGTTCCCCAAAGCGTGCAATTATTTGCTGAAATGCTGGTGCCGGATCCATTAGATTCTCGATAGTAAAAGAATCCCATATTTCTAGGAACATATTTTTAATATATTCCCAAGTAAGTCCCAATGCCTCTACCTCAGCATTTAACCAATCTGTAAGTCTTCCTATAGCGCCAGATTCTTTCATTTGCTGAAATTGCGCTTCCCCACCAGGAATAAGCCCCATAAAACCTCTAATTAGGTTTTCTGCTGTGCGTGGCACATGTTCTTCTGTGAAAGGGTCTTTTTCTAAAATCACGGTCAATAAGTGATAACCAGGCACCACATTTGCGGCTTCTTTTAGCAGACCTAATAAGTATTGTTTTATTAGTTCAAATACTTTAGAAACCACATTAGATGCAAAAGTGAACACTTTGGTAGCAAAGGGAGCAAATATGGCAACAGTACGTTCTAAGGCTGCTGCAGGTTCTAAAAGATCATTTACAGAAAATGCTTCCCAAGCCGTTACGAAAGCGAGTGATATATCTTCCAAGCTAAAATCTAGAATTGCCAATTGTTCATCAATCCAGGTAGCTGTTTCTTCCAGCTTTCCTGTTTCCTTCATTTTTTCGAGCTCCTGCTCGGCCCCCACCATCAATAAGAATTCTTCCACAATTTCCGCTGTAGTGGCTTCAACTGGTGTATCCGTAAGCGGATCGTGATGAATAATTTTGGTAAGCAAAGTATATCCTGGAATGGCGGCAGCCAAGGTTTTAACAGTATTGATTAACACATCCTTAATCATGGTAAAAACCTTATCGGCTACTCGGATGGCGAAGGTTCGCACTCTATTGTATAAACTCTCAAACTTTCTAGTAAGCACTCCCACGTTAAAATCAAAGGGATCTGTTCGAACAAAATCCATTTCCTCCCATGCCTGCTCAAACATTCTCACTACACCTTCCGAAGTAAGGTTCAAATCTTCCAACTGTTCTAGTGTCCAGTCATACGCATCGGTAATGATATTATGTTCCTGTAACTTGTTAAAAATTAAAGTACCCAGTGGTGCTAGTCCCATTAATCCGTCCAATACATTTACCGCATTTCTATCTACAGTTTCCCCTAGTAAAGGGTTATACCCCATAAGCACGGTAAATAAGGTCCATCCGGGAATATATCTAGCATATCTATTTAAGCTAGATAAATCAAAATCGAATAAACGTTGTATTCCTGAAGTTGTGCTTGAAATCTGCTCTTTCTTCTGAACTGCTGCTCCTTGCTGAATGGTATGCGTTAACTCGTGTGCTAAAAGGTGTTGCCCTTCTGTATTAGATGTATTATATTTTCCCTTATTAAAATATATATCATTTCCATGTGTAAAGGCTTGTGCATTGAGGGTATTACTCATTCCCTCAGCCTTACTATCCGTATGTATTCTCACACCACTGAAATCGGCTCCAAATGAAGATTCCATCTGATCCTTTGTATTCGAGGGCAAAGGAGAACCAGAACCCTTAGAACTGCTTAGTTGACTAGAAATATTCTGATCTGCTGTATTGCTTAAACCTCCTTCTTCTTTTTTCTGAATATATTTTTCCGAGCCTGTAAACGCCGTAAAAAAGCCACTGTATTCGGATTTTGATCTTGTTTTTTCTATTACCTCACTATGCCAACCACTATTCCCGTCAACACTCTTAATAGTGTCTCCATTTACTTCTGAAATAATACAATGATGCTGGTAAGGCTGATCTATATATCCGATATCTCCTGGTTGTGGATTGGAGGTCACCTTTAGAGAATTAAAAGCAGATACGCCTTTACCCATTTGCCAATTGCCTACGTCTATTCCGGCGGTCTTTATTACAAAAACAGAAAAAATACCGCACCAAGAGGGGAACCCATCCCGTTTAAATTCAATAACGCTATCTGGCCATACATTGGGTGCAGCCATATGGAAATAATCTAGCAAGCTCCGATACCCAATACGTCTTCCTGTGCTATCCGCTTTTTTTGCCTCTATCCCCCCTAATTCTCCTTGCGCTATTTCTACAATGCGCGCTCTAATACTTGCTTCATCTCTAACAGATGCTTGGGCACTTCGCTGCAATACAGGTGCCTCCAATTTGGGCATAAGTTGCTCATCTGTCTCCTCTTCCTTGGTTTGAACTTCTTCCTGTTCTAGGCTACTCTTTGCAATGAAAGGTTGGGTATTTGAAACAAGTGATAGGGTTGGTACAGGAGCAGATGATGCGTCATTGCTAACATCGTTTCCAATACTATCGGTATCTATGAAAGCCTTGGTTTGTACAGCATCCGTTATATCTTCTGTTTCTTTTGTTTGTACCTCTTCTTCACAGGTATCGCATTTGGACTGTAGTGCTGTATTACCCTGAAAGCTTTGAAAAAAAGATGTCTGACTTTCCGCTTCTGGCTGATGCATACGTTGCACTACTTTATCTGCCATGGCATCGGCTTCTACTTCGTACTTATCACCAGGTTGTCCTACTGTTAGTTTCGGTTGAATATTTGAGAAAAAAGACTGCTCCGCTGGCCTTTTAAAAAAAGACTTCTTTGAGGTGTTGACCTCTTGGTTTTTTGTATGTTTAACACTAGACTTCATTGTTATTAATCTGGATCCGGGCGACTTCCAAGTCCTCTTTGTGACTCATTTAGCGATGCTGTTGAGGGTGGTGTTAATCCGTATTGCCTCATTAGATTTCTATTACGTTGGATCCATGAACCAGAATAAGGGACTATATAGAAAATATCTGCATGTTTTGTTCTTACTAGAGCTTCACTTTCTCTTCTTCCAATAATTGCTCTTCTGCAACGAGCACATGGGCAACGTTCTGAAAAAACTTGTTCAAGATATAGAACAGTATTAGGACCTGCATTCCTTTGTAACTCTTCTAAAACTCCCAATAATCTAAATTCACTATGTAGACCTCTACTTATATTTACCCTAGACTCATAACCTTCTGAAATTCTTGAACTTTGTTCAGAATCGGTAGCATTACTGGGAAGAATATAATATTTGAATACAGCAACATTACTTCCTCTGAAATCATCAAAACTTGAATGAGGGATGTTCCCTCGCTTACTTAGCATTCTATTGCCAAGTTGTGTATCAAAGCTCTGTCCTCTTTCATCTGAATGACTAAGGCGTATATGGCGTGGCATTCTTAAACTACCATCACCATTGCCTCCTCCACCGGTTGCAGCCACTTCATCGGATGTTAGTTCATTAACCACATTCATAATACCAGAAAATTGTGTAGGTGCATTGCTAAGATCCAAATCAACACCAGGTACGGATCTTCCGCTCTGTGCTAGTACATTAGCATTTGATCCTAGTTGAATTGTATGCTCATAATTTGTATTTAGAAGAGGGATGGTTTCATGCAAAAACTCCCAACCTAAGAATGATGCATTTAAATTGGCACCAACATTAATGCTTAGTCGGGATTCGTTACTAAAAGTAAAGTGCTTATTCAATTCAAATCCTCCATCATCAATCCCAAATTCAAATCGAGCAGTTCCGCGAGGTCTAAAGTCTACTCTCGCATTTGTTTCAATACCACCACTAGCACTAGCAATGCCAAATAATTCTGCAAAAGTAGCTTCTGCTTCCAAAGTAGCCCTAGCAGCTAGAGATCCTGATAAATGTGCACCAAAATGCATATCCGCGTTTCCAATATACTGTCCAAGATCATTAGATACTTCTCTATATGTATCTAAAGTAACATTACTTTCTCGTGAGAGAGCTTCACTTCTAATAAGCTGTCGCATACTTAGGTCTTCTCTTTGCTCTCGGCTCTTGCCTATAATAATGTTAGTTAAACGAATTGGTTGAATGCTTCCACTGCAAGCCAAGTGTATTTCTAAATTTCCATTAATATTTATTACAACCCCTATCTCAGTTGGAATGCTAAAAAGTGTTGTTCCAATATTGGCAAGGTCTACACGTTTATTTGCTAATGTTTTTTCCTGAGTTAGTGTATAATCAGGAAGGCGAATTCTACTAAAGCTCGGACGTTCCGCAATTGGAGTAAAGCTATCAGAGTTGACTTCTATACTATGATCTTCTTCACCTTCTCTAGTAGACCTTTCAGAAGGCGGACAATACATTTCCTGAATACCCCCAGGTCTTTCTATAGGCACACAATCTCTCTGAATCATTTTCCTATGTAAACCTTTTTGTTGCACTACATGTGTTAACTCATGTGCTAACAAATGTTGACCCATACTCGTATTTGGATTGTATTTTCCACGATTAAAATAAACGTCATTTCCATGGGTAAAAGCCTGTGCATTTAAATTCTGACTCATCTGTACCGCATTACTTCCAGTATGGATTCTTACAGCGTCAAAATTTGTTCCGAAAGCAGTTTCCATGCTGCTTCTGGTATCCGAGGAAAGCGCTGTTCCTCCCCCTTTAGACCTACTAAGGTCTTGTTCTAAGGCAGTATCTTCTATATCCTCTTCATTTTCTTTTCGTTGCACTGTTTCTTCAGCACATGTATTGCATTTGGATTGAACAGTATTGCGCACTTCATTAAAAAAAGGAGGGGCATTGTTTTCTTTTCGCTGGAATCCTTGCAACACTTTATCGGCCATGTTATCTGCCTCAACTTCATACTTATCTCCTGGTCGCCCTATAGTCAGTTTAGGTTGAATTTTAGAAAAAAATGACCCATTTGTTCCCTTCACCTGCATAAAAGAGGCGCGCCCTCTTCCAGGATTGTTAATCGGAGTATTTGTCCTAGCAGTTCGCATATCTAAGCCCAATCTACCCGTAGCATTTTTTTATGCCATGGTAGTTTTATCATTGAAATACCAAAAGGAAGGTGACTCAACAGAATATCTGTCGCCTTTTGTTCTACTGTCAATTTCCAGAATTCCTCTTTCTCTTCTAATTTTCCATCACGCCAAAAAAACGTTTCTCTTAAACCTTCTACAGAAGTATTTTTTAAAATACTCCAATGAGAAATTAAACCAGAAAGCATCGTATGCACCTCCTCTTCCTCTTCTTTCGTCACTTCAAAAATCCTTTTAACGGGGATTTTAAATGGCCAATTGCAAAGGAATTTTGCAAAAACTAACTGATGTTCTTCACAGATGGGATTTCCTGTAGCCATATACCCCAAAAGCAATACTGCTCTTTCCTGTAAATCTCTAGAAATAAATTTCTTGTCCTTGGTATATTTTAGATGATCAAACAACCTATGTAAATAAGGCCATACCAAAAGAAGACCACTATCCTTTATATAATAATCAACCAACTCATCACCAATTGCTTCATTTGACTGCTGGTTCAAAAATGGTTCCGTTGAAGATCTATCTATTGTATCCTCCACTATGGGGTACAACTCATTGGGTTTTTCCAATTCTTTTAAAGACGAAAAATCTTCTTCTACTTTCGAAAAGCTAGTTTCTGGATCCAATTCCTTGTCTACGTGCTCATCTAAAGTTTTATTAGAATCTTCCAGGGTCTGCCTTGCCCCATCTATTTCCAATGAAAACTCTTCTTCTTGAATATCAATTTCTTTAACAGGGGTATCTACATTTACTCCTTCATCTTGAAATTGAGATGCTGATTCTATTGTATCTGAAGTGCTTTCCAAATCATTTAACGCATCATCCTTAGCTTCTTTTATTCCATCCGTTTTATGCTCTTTTCTAGGTTTTTCGATCTCTTTTTTTGCCTTTTGAATTACTAGATGCTCTTCACTCTGTGCCGTTTGCTCTTTTTTTAGGTTCTTTTTTTGAGCTATGTATTCATTTTCTACGTCTGAAAGATCTTTTACTACCAGCTTATCTTTTTTATTTCCCTTTGACAACCCTTCTTTAGGTAGTTCATCAATATTGTTTAAGGCAAATGTTCCCTCGGTTTCATATGCCTTTATGCGCAAGTCCATATGTCTAAATACACGCTTTAAAAGTCGCTCTATTTCTACCTGGTCCTGGTTGGGTTTTGCTTGTTCTATGGCATCCCAAACAGCAGCATAAGAAAGAGGTATTTTAGAAACCCATCTAGTAGCCATATACCATTTCGTATACTCCTCGAACCAAGAATTTGGTTCATTTGACGCATTCAAAGTGATCCATTCTATGATCTCAATAGGGGTGTCATTTTTATTTTTCTTTTTATTAGAAAAATGAGAGGCAAACTGAGGGAGTCCAAACTGCTTTTGACAAAAATTTAGGACGGTCTCTAATTGAAGAAATTCCTCTTTGAAATATACCGGAATGATTGCTTGGACAAACTCCTCTGAAAACTGAAGCAAGAATCTTTGCCTTTCAAATACTTGATGCAACACTTTCTTGGAACGCAATGCAATTACTAAATCGGAAATAGAAAATTGATCTAATAATTGTTCCTCTAATTTTGTAATAGTCATACCCGAAATATTCCATGGGAAATGACCCTGGTGTATAAAATATAGGAAAACATACTGCAGCTCCTTTTTCTCATTAATAGTATTTATATCTGCACGCCCTTGTATTTCTTTATCAATTGTGGCTTCATTTTTTGACAAGGTATTGTTGGAAATAATCGTTTGAAGAACCCTATCCAATTCCTCCCCTATTTTAATAGCTACCTCGGCTTCTGTAGTAGCCCCGAGATCAATGATAATTTTATCTATTTTATGTGTCCTCCCATCCTCGTACTTATCTAAAATTGATTCGATTGCTTTTTCATAGCGCAGTTGATCCTGAAAAGCCACGCGCTGTTGCCATTTCAAGGCTTCCGTTTTTGAAGCAAACTCAAAATCTAAAAATTGTTTTTTTATATGATGTTGTGCCACCTTCATTATTTATAGGTTTCGTAAAGCGCTTTTAACCAATCTTCATATAAAATTTCAAATCCCCGAATACTTTTTTTAGTTATCCAATGAATTCTTGGAACTATATGGCCTGGTAACTCTTTCCTAATAATCTCTTCGTATGCATCCTTACTAAGCTTCCACTCTCCATACCAATTTGGTATTAAAATACTCACTTCAAAAGAGTGATTAAAAGAGGAATTTGTACCTAAAAACAGGTCTTTTAAATAATCGATTAGTAGATGTGAGGCATGATTCAGTTTCTTCTCATACACGTGATTTTCGGCTCTATTCATTAGAAGAAAATGCTCTATCATATAAAAACCTTGTCCAGTTTTTCCAGTAGTAGCTGATAATTTTTTATGCTCAAGAACTTCTTCCTCTACTCCGAGCAGTCTATACATTTTTCGCTGAAAACCAGACAGCATAGTATCTTTCCATACATCTGTTACTGTAGAAGGTATTAATGGAAGTCCAAGCGCTCTCTCTTTGGTGATCCTAGGCGCGTCTCTGAGCAATCTCATTTTTGCATTTAAATGACGCTCTTTTAGATTTCCAGACTTGCTTTCCAAATGCTCATATACAACACCAAACCTGGCTAATAAATGATCTAATACTTGATTTTTCCGATACAGTTCTTGTTGTATTTCTTCTACTGATTTATTTGAAGAAATTGCTTCCAAATCCTGCACTAAATCAAACGCTTTAATGTCTGGTAATTGCGCATGCATTAAGTCGTTTATAGCCGTCGTATCTAAAGTCTCATTTTGCTTAAAGCTAAGTTGACTACTCAGTTGAAATAAACGCTCGGTATACTGCATAAGAAGCCGATCATAAAACAAGAGATAGGATTTAAAACGTTTTTGCTGCGCAAATACATGCTTGGGAGCTTTCCTAGAAGGTTGTCCTGAACTGAGTCTATAATTTTCTGGAAACTCTTCCTGTATGGAAAAGTAAGACCTAATATTCTCAAAAAAGGTTTCATTCAACTCTTCTTTCACAATATGCTTGTCTCTTGCAGTGTCAAAAGAAAAATTCCCCACCGATTTTGATGTAAACGGTGTTGTTACTTCAGATAAACGAAAAGTCTGCTTCACCCCATAGCGTACCAAAGTAATTTCAGATTTCTCCCTGCTAACTTTAGGAGCATATCTTGCAAAATTTTGAAGATGTAAACAGTCAAAAGAACCCTCTTCTTGTAAAGAAATCGTAGGAATTCCATCTACAAAAAGATTAAGATTTCCAATTTGCACTGCTTTTACTCCTGCAATGGTTCCAAGCTCCTCAATAATATGTGAGGCGTATAGGATATTTTTTTCTTGTGTATTTTTAGAAGCCTTTCGTTTTTTAACCAAGGAAAGCATAAAAGCATCCATACGGTTAAATAATTGCTGCATTATTTCAGTATCATTAGGTGCATCTTCGTTTAGCAGTAACTGAATGTTCATTTTTATCTCTTGTACATTCACCACATTAAATCGTATAAAATCTTCGCATAGATTGCGCACTGGAAGCAAGGTTTTTCGAATTTTATTTAAAATCGTCTCCTTGTACTTTTCTTTTTTAAGACTTTTATGCAAGGCAGCAAGAAATACTTCTGTTTCTGTAATTTCTAGCAAAAGCTCTTTAAATTGGCTAATAGAGGTATTTTTCCCTAAGGGACTATCAATGCCATTAATGGTAATACGAGCTTTTATTGGGATTGTTTCGTAAGTTTTTCTTGCTAGGAACTTTACCTCTAAATCTAGTAGTAGTTGTCCATTGTACTTTTCAAATGAAAAAAATGTATTCTCCTCATCAGTTGCTAGGGAACATCGCCTTATTTTGTCAATTTTACCCCATGGGAATCTTCTGTTCTCCTTATCAAAAAGCATACATTGTATGCGCAAATTTTTATCGACCACTTTTATTTCAACCACATCAGAATTGAGGTCATCATAGCCCGGTTTGTCATTGAGAAAAATACTTACTTCATAACCACCTCTTATAGCCTCTGAACTATGCATTATTGGAAAAGGAGTAACCCATGCCGCTGTAACATCTTCTATATTCAATTGGATATAGTTCTCAATATCGTCTATGGTTACTGGTAAGGAGGGGAGTAACTCTTTAGCTTCAAAAAGATACTTTTCAATATATGATTTAGCGATAGGGATATCAGAAAAAAAGGCATCCTTGATTTGTTCTGTACGATACCCTAAATCTGTTAAGGAATAGCACAGTATTTCTAAAAGAGTAACGCCTGGATCATGTGTATTAAAATCTGTCCACACATCCCCAGACAGTTCTTGAATATATTGCAAACCTCTTTTTCTTAGTGCATCAAAGTCTAAGATCTCTTGCAAGGGAGGGTTTCCGGATATGCCGTATGCTGTAATCATAAGGTTTCTTTTCTAAATTTACAGGCAACACCTCCAAACACATGTTCCAATTCTTTTGCATGCGCATCAGTGAGGTCAAACTTGTCTGAAATCGCAATATTTGATTTAATATCATACCGCACTTTAATATCCACATTGATCCCGTTCCATTGATCCATACTTTTTCGAATCAAAAACTCCTTTTGAGCAGAAGTAGGAACATCTTTAGTATCAAAGCTTTGCAATAGATCGGACCCATTGTAAAAGGAAATACTTACCAATGTGATTCCCTGACTTATCTTCACCGTTTCACCTCCATCCTTTGCATCATATTTTTTGCTTGAAGGTAGGAGCATTTCTAACCTAATTTTTTCCAAGACCATTTGAGGCCCTAAATTGCAACAAGGGATACTATAATTGTAGATCCTCTCACTAGGAATATTAATTCGTTTAAACCAGGGAACTAAGATGGTTTTTCCTTCGGTTCGGTCTAATGATTTGAGTGAAGCATGCTCACCATTTGCAATCTTTAATTCATAACCAGATACATAGCCTGAGTAATCTTCGTTAAAGCAAGCATCTATAAGTGAATAAAAATGCGCTTGGGTAGGTCGGCTACCATTTCTAAAGTATTCTTTAATTATATTTTTTTCCATTTTACTCGGTACTTAAAGGTTATTCTATTTGGAAATTAATATCCACGATCATTTGTGCAATGCCTTGATTGGTTTGACACATTATGGTATTGGGCGCTACCGTCTGAATGTTATGCCTATTTGATGAAACAAGAATTGCTTGCTTCCCTGCCCTTATTTCATTAGCACGAAGGTTTTTATTGTCCTTGCTTATTTTTACAGAAGCCACGAAATTGATATAAGGTTGAAGTTCTATGAATTTAATAAGCGCTGATGTGTAAAATGAAGTTCCCATTTCAATTTTTTGTCCTGAACTAAAAGCCCATGGGGATAGGTACTTTTTAATATCATTCTCTAGCTTCTCTATATAAAAACCAGCATCTACTTTATCTTTAAAACTTACGGAAGCACTTATTTTCAATTCTTCATAGATTGGGTTTCCTACACTTAATTGAACATGTGGAGAAACACAAGTTTTTACGAACTCCTTTATTCTATAAAGCATTGCGGACGAAGCCAATGGCTTTCTAATGGTATTTGCATCTAAAGAAACTACTCTTGGAATCACAATAAGATGCATATACCCCGCCTTTTCTATGCCATAGGCATCCATATTTCTATTACAAATTACCTGATATATTTCAGGAAAGTTTTGTAGCACCAAATGTTCAATATCCCAAGCAGTTACTCCTCTATTTTTATGAGCAAGTTGTTCACTGACTCTGGTAAAATAGGAGGTGTCAGATTCTGCAGTAACTCCACCAAAAGAACCATAAGGCTGTACTATCTTCTTTATCTCTCCTTTCTTCTTTAAAAAAGATTTGATACTGCCAGGAGGCAATTGATTTACTTCAAAACCCTCATTAATATTCGTTGTATTTAGTGTACAGCGAACTGCGTTGGTTTTAATATTGAGAATACGATCAAACCTTTCTGGAAATTCTGGAATAGCCAGCTTTATCCAAAAAAGTCCTTGAGGCATAACGCCATTGCTATCAGAGGCATCAGCAGGAATATTAAGCATTATAATCCCAGTTTGTCTTAAACCCAAAGTTGCATCGGATAACAACTGGTTTTTAGAAAAAACTTTCCAACCTGTAGTACTCAAATACGCTAGTTCAATAGCTGGTTTATCTTTGACATTCTCTTCTTTGATTTCAAAAAACAAACTCAATTGCTCTGGTGGATGGAGCTCTGTTATACCCAGGTATAATTGTCCTCCATCATTATAATTTGGCGATATTAAAGAAAATGGAGATTGCGAAGCAATACTCATATTTGCTCCAAAGGGTTCTATATGAAAGAGGTGTTGTTCTGCAACTGATCTATTGTTCATATCAAAAGTTTCAGAGGCTTCATAATTCAGCTGAATCATCTCTACTGTTGGCGTGTAGGGTTGATTAGGAATTGGTGCATCTTTCTGTTGTATTTGAGCCATAATAGCCCTAGTATATACGGCAGGATAGATATTATGACCAAAAGCATCTGAAGGAGCTGTCAAGGTTATTTTTAAAGTTCCATTATCTGGATCGGCACTTCTGTTGCCTTTTCCTTCTGTTTCTGCAATGGAATTGTTTAGTTGTAAATGTTCTTCAAATAGGTTAAAAAGTGGATCCGTGCCGTTCTGAATTTGAATCCATTCTTTATTTTTTCGTTGCGAAATATTTACCTTAAAATCTTCCTTCTTTTCTACAAGACTGTTGATCTCGCCTTTATAACCTTCATAATATGATTTGATATTTTCTGGCAACGCTTTCCAATGCAGCGTAAGGCTAACAGATTTGGTGTCTTTTAAGACCAATTCTGGTGCTGAAATATAAAAATTAGCGCCTATTGTAGGTATAAACCCAAAGGGTTGTAAATTTTGTTTAATATCCAATACTCCAAAGTCGTTCTTCACCCCTAAACTCTCCATCCCCACTACCTTTACATCAATTGATAAAGAGTTCATCTTTATCTTGTTTAAAACCGCATAATGTTGAAAAGAATATCCTTGCTTCAAAACAATTTTTACAATTGGATATTTTATTTTCTTAAAAACAACTTCTTCCCAAGGTATCTCTGGTACCTGCAGTGCCGGATCTAGTTTATCCAAGACTATTTCAAAAGCAAGTTCATTTCCATCCATGGTAATTTGCTGAATGGGTTTTACGATCCATCCATCTTTGGTACTTAAATGTGCTTCCAATAAATTGGTGTCTAGCGTGTTTGCCATTAGCACTTCTTGTTTGCTCTCTAATGCCAACCGAATTTGAATGGTTCGTTGCCCCTCGTTCAACAATAAAACTGGTGCACTAACTCCAAATCCTAGTCGAGCCGATTCTCTTAACAGATTTGGATTTCCAAAAGGGTACCATCCTTCTACAGGACCTGTTCCATCTGCATTGACTTTTTCTCCCAGTACTTGTTGAAGCTCCGAAACGTTTTTAAATACACAAAGAGAATCCTTAGCGCTCTTGCTATTGTAAATAGCATGGGTTTCGCTCACCACTGCCTTGTTTAAAAACAAGTCCCTGTCCGTGGTATAAATAATATCTTTTTTATGGGCATCTTTACCAGCCAATAGTTTTGTCCCTTTTTCTAAATAAAATTTTGCTGTGTTCCTAGCCAATTCTAAAAAGACATATGCGTGATCTTCTTTCATTTTAAACGCTTCTTGCGCTAATATTTTTTGATAGAAGAATTTTAAATGTGCTGCGGATAAAGAATTAAACTGTTCCTGTACCGATTGAAATAGTTGAAGAAATGCAATAAATAAACCCAAATGAGGAGGGCAATCCTTTAATTCATGGGCTTGTAAGGACTTTTTTTCTATTCTTTTTATGTATGCCTCTCCTTCTTCAAAAAAGTGCTCCCAATTGCCCGTAAGGTCTCCTTCTTCGTAAACAACTGACTTTGCAAAAATTTTGGCTTCTTCATAGAGTTCTGTAAGCGAACGCCCATCTAATTTAAAATTAGAAGGGTTTAAGCTATTAGAAGCTCTCTCATTTCTAGAAGTTCCGTAATTCATTTTCTTTAATTATAAAAATCTTTAGTTGCCTCATTTAAATAAAAGGGATACACCAGATTAGTTCTTGTATTCGTTATTCGAATTAAATATTGAATATCTAGTTCAATGGATCCATTTTCTAGAATCTGATCACTTGCTTCAATTTTAATTAGTTTTATCCGAGGTTCATGATAAATAATAGCAGTCTCAATGGTACTTTTCAAAAGGGTTATTGAAGTAGCATCAAAATTTTCGAATACCAAAGATTGAAGATTGCATCCATACTCATATTGCATAATTCGTTCTCCAAATTGTGTTGAAAAAAGAATAATCAACGATTCCCTGATATCATCTTCTTCGCCCACCATTTTAATTCCTTTTTGCTCCCAGGAAAAATCTGGAGGAAATGACCACCCTTGCCCTAAAAAATCTTTGTCCTTATCCATATTCGTTTTTCTACTTTTCTTCTATCCTATTTGTACGGTGGGATCTCCAATAGCTGCAGCTGCACCGCAAATGCATACATCTCCCATACGAAGAGCAGGTTTACCTCCAATTAGTACGGAAGTACTGCCCATAGGAAAAGGGCTTACCGTAGGTTGGTGTACATTGGGAGGTAAAACACAGGTATGCATATCACCTACCACCGCTGCTGGCATTCCACCAATTAATACGGTTGGCATTCCCGGTCCCATGAGGGTGCCACCATGGGTACTTATATCTCCTAATCTTGCTGCTGATGGCATATTCTTTAATTTATTTGGACAACAGATCCTTTTAGAACTGCTATTCCACTCGATTTAACATCTGCTCCGGCACTTCCTTCTGCTTCAAATTTTGCCGACGCCTTTAATTTTATATTGATTGCCTCCATGGTTAGGTCTGTGGCAGCTTTTATCTCAACATTTTTATTGCTTTCTAAAACAATTCCATCCGAACTCATTTCTATTTGGTTCGCATGTTCATCTTTAATTGCTATTTTCTGATTGCTCTCATCCAGTGTTATTGAGTTTCCTGACGGCGTTGCTAAAACCACTGTTTTTTCATCATCATCCCATATAAGTGTTAGACCACTTTTGGTATAAATTCCTTTGATAAAATTATCATCAGTGGCGGAAATAGGTGCTGGTTTAGCGCTGCTATTTAACGAACCAAGAATAATAGCATGTCTAGGGTCATCTCCTAAAAAGCTAACAATTACCTCGTCTCCTATTTCTGGATAAAAACAAAAACCATAATTATCTCCAGCATAAGGTTGCGCAATTCGCGCCCAAATTCCCTCTTCCTCATCATCCATTATAGGTATCTTTACCTTTACTCTAAAACTACTATCCGGATCCTCTTCTAATTGTGTTACAATACCAATTTGGCAGCCGTTTACTTTGGGGATAATGCTATTCTGAGATCCTAATGATCCATTTGCTTTGGTGGTATGCCAGGTTGATGAAATCCCAAATTGAATGTCTGTGGTCCAATTTCCCTTTTGCATTTCTTGTCGTACGCCCATTGCTAGTGCTTTACCACTAAAGCGCTCTCCAAATCCGGTTAGTTTAATCACTTTTCCAGGTTTCACTTCATGTGTTCCACTTATTCTAACTCGGCCTTCTATCTTGGATAGTTCATTCTTTGTAGCCCTTGCATCGCTCCAAGAACTTAATTCTTCTGCACTTAGACTTCCGCCATGTTGTTGTAACGCATTGCCATCTCCCCAAACCTCTGCAAGATCGTCCGTACTGAGATTCCCTTGAGCATTTGTAAAACTTGCTGTTCCTTCTGCTGACTGCACCTCAAGTTCTTCAGAAGACCAGGTTGTACTTACTACCTTAGAAGTCTGTATTTCATTATTCATTGCCGCTTCAAACTCCATCACATTGGCTCCATATTCGCACTCAACTGCCTCCTCCTGATCCATATTAGGAGCTTGTATCACTACCTTATCTTCCTGATTAAAAACAAGTAAACCGTTTGCCTCAGCTCTTGCCAAAATAAAATCCCAACAAGAACTTTCAAAATGCACTAACTGCGCATGTTCGTAACCTGGCCAACCCTCTGTCGTATAAGGTATCCCCTCATCATCTAAGATCCCCTCAACGATGGCTTGATCATTGGTATCAAAAAAGAATTGATTTTTATGATTCAATGTTAGTTGTACAGCCTTGTGTTTGCATTCAATTTCCAGATGTGAAGCATTCCCATCTTTTACCTTTATTCCATGCCTAGTAATGATCCCTGTAAATAAAGGTTTTACATCATTTTCAAAACCAACTTCAATCTCTAAAGTCTTCCCTGGCTTAAAAAAATCATTGTCGCTCAGGTTGAACTTTTGCTCACTCACATCGCCGTCAAGTAAAATGATTTTCGCCCTCGAGATTCTATTCGCAGTATGCAATACCACAATACTTTTCACCTTAAAAACGTGAGCAAATTCCTCGCCGTCGGACCTTAATATATAATTGGTTACGTCTTTCATTTGATACTTCTATCTATTGGTGGAAATACAATCCGCGTATTGGGTTTTAGTTTTCTAAAATTGCTAATACCATTATACTTAGCTACTTGAGGATAAAGGGCCGCATTTTTATAAATTTTATGCACCATTAACGGCAGTGTATCTCCTTCTTTAGAATACCGAACATGCGTTAGATCTGGCGAATTATTACCTTGTTCAGATGCACGTCTTTCTTCTTCTACTACATGCATAAAAGTGACACTTAAGGTAGCTCTGATGGGTGTTCCATCTGGTTTAAATAAACTGTAATTAACTGTCAACGATTTTAAATTACATTTAAACTCTAGTGCGTTTCCCCAAACAAGTTGTAAAAAATTAGGTCTATGAATTCCCCCGTTTACCTTATATGCAAGTTCCTTGAAAGCATTGATATCGTCTTCCACTTTGTTAGAGCCTGGAATAACACCAGAATCATCAAAGACAAATTCAAATTGTATCTCTTCTGGTGGTGTGCTAGCATATTTAGGATTATTACCCTGTGTTCCTTGTTCCTGATCCTCATTGTACTGAATGGCTACACTACGGCTAAATTTGGCCGGATTAATAGGCACTATCATTTCGTTGCCATTTGGTTCTTTGAACTTGGCATCATCAAACTGTTTGATTATTAGCTTACTTAGGGCTCCTGAACTCATATTTAATATTCATTTTGTAGACGTAATACTTCCAAAACTTCATCAACACATTGTCGAATGATTTTTTCCTGACCTTGTCCTTTTTTGCCTTTTTCAGGACCAGAAACAGAAGATGCTTCACCTTCTGCTTTAGCACCGTCATCTACAGTTGCTCTAATCACCAGTTCTCTAATTTGAATAGGCATTTTATGTGTTTTTAATATTAAAATATTGATAGTTAAACTCCATTGTTTCAATTAAAAGCTCTCCAGATTCTGCATTTAAGCCAGAGAAGGCCCATTTCACAGGGTACGCATGCACCACATTCCATGAACAAATTGTTTCATGCTCTTCATTGAGAAGACTTACCAAAATATCTTTGGGATCAAAAGTGAGTTCTTCTACAGCTTTCCTGCACCATTCGGCCAACTTGGAATTTTTAATAATCCCTCTTTTGAGCACCAGATTATCATATGATGTTCCTTTGGGGAGCTTATGTACAAAACGATTTTGCCCCCCTTCCTCTACATCTTCAGTATCTACTGTTACGGTAAGTCCGGTTACCTCCTGAAAACGAGTATCAATTTCATCAGACATATCTTTAAATGTCACCTGAAAATGAAACCCTACAGGTGGGTAGTAGCTCTTACTATCCATTTTCTATTGTTAAACCTTCGTGAACTAATTCCATGGATTCAATTGCAATACCGTTATCATCTGCCTTTAGATCGGTAGATTTGATATTTAAAGGCCATGCATTTTTCACCTTCCAAACCATTACTGGAGAATGCTCTTCGTTTAGCAGACTAATGGTAACATCTCTGCGTTCTACCGTTTCCAATTTGATTGAGTTCCACCAATCGTAAAATTCATTATCCGATGCGAAAGAGCCTCTTTTCAGCGAAATATTGCTAAACTTGGTAAGGCCAGGTTGTTTTAATTTAGAGTATTCTTTGCTAGATCCTTCGCGGTATTCAATTACTTCCCGTTCCACATCCAATCCGCTAACTTCTGTAAATCCTATTTTAGAGCCACCCCATTCTACTTGGAAGTGAAACTTTGGTAATGGATATTCTGTTGCCATGATTATTATATTTAATGTTATTAAAATGTTAGTTTGTTATTCCTGTAGTTTATGAGAGAATTTTAAAATGATAAATTCTGCAGGTCGTACTACGGCTAGTCCAATTTCTACACTCATGATACCATTTAAGATATCGTCCATCGTCATTGTATCTCCTAAACCTACTTTTACAAAAAAGGCATCGGTTGGGGTTGCTCCCATAAGTGCTCCCTGACGCCATAAATTGGTCAAGAAATTCTCTATCATTGACTTTACTTGAACCCAGGTATTTTTATCGTTTGGTTCAAATACAAACTGTTCTGTGGCTTTCTTTACAGATTCCTCTACGGTATTATAGAATCGTCTGGTAGGAACATAACGCCATTCATTGTCGTTCCCAGCTAAGGTTCTAGCCCCCCAAACCATAATTCCTTTTCCCGCAAACACTCTAATAGCATTGATAGATTTCCCCCCTGTTGGATCAATATTCAATTCACCTTGTTCTTCATGGGTTATTTTCTTTCGAACTCCTGTAACCATATTTAAGCTGACGTTAGCCGGAGCTTTCCAAACTCCTCTAGACGCATCTACGGAAGCATACACCCCAGCAATTGCAGCACTTGGAGACATTACTTGAGTTACCTCTTTAATTTTTTGAATCATCTTTTGACGATCCATATTTCCAGGAGCAATTTCAGAATTTGTGACTCCTTTGGTTTTTCTGCCTTCCTTATCTACTGCTGTAATCTCTTTAAAAACAATATTCTCATTCTTTACCTTGGAATAGGTAGGAATAGAGGTTTTTAAGAAGGGATAGTAGGCAGCTCCAAACATTAGATTCTCATTACCTACCCCGTTGCGGAAATTTTCAATTTCTTTTTCTCCTTCACATACATCAAGAATAACAAACCTATCCATAAGTTTAGCAGCTTGTTGCAAAGCAGTCTTATATACATCATAGCAGGCCACGCTAGGCATGCTTGCTGCCTCAGGCATTACAATAATAGTGGGCTCATCTTCTTTTTCGAGCTCCGCAAGTGCTTGTTTATAATGCTCTGGTTTTCCTTTACTATTTTTAGGACATTTTCCTAATGAAACTATATAGCATTTACCTCCACCATTCGCAAAATATAGGTGCATATGATGATAGAGTATGGTTTTAGAAATACTACTTTCAATTTCTTCATCTTTTGGATCGTAGGTAAGTTTCCAAGAATTAAAATCACAATAATTTTCTTCAAAATCTAATAGAGAATAAATCTTCTTACATTCAAATTTATTGTCTTCAACATCTGTGTAGCCTATAAAGGCTGGGATTGCTGTGTCTACCGAAGCGATACCGGGTGGAACAGTTGAAATCTCTTCAATGTACACCCCTGGAGTTTTTGTCATCATTTTATCAGGTTTATGTTAAAAATTTATTTTAATTAATATCTTTTGCTTTATGAACTTCAGTGGTTTTGATAAGGTGCGTAGTCTCAAATTGATCCTTATCAATTAATTTTAGTACTCGGGCTTTATATAGAATAAATGGAAACTGCTTGTTTCCTAAATTGCTCCATAACTCAAAAACCTCTTGCAAAGGCATATCATGTAAATCCAGGTGAATTTTATAAACCCCTGAATCTTCTGGTTCTGAAAGTTGAAATACTTTGTGTGATTGAAAAAAGGTAATCGTATCTGAAAGCAGATGCAGTGCTTCTTTATAATTCTTCTTGGTAATAGAAAATAATAGATAAAGATTAAGATAGATAGGAGGGTGATGTTTTACCAAATCTGAACCATTAGGCTTGGAATAAAAAGGGCCGTTCTTTAATGTAGGCTCCTCTTCAGTGCGTATGAGCGTAATAATTACTTTATCCTGAAGATCATTTTTTTCATCATTAATATTTGCAATATTATTTAACTGTACAATTTCATTTGTTCCATTGATGGTAGTTCCCCACTTCTTGAACATAAAACTGTTAAGCTCTTCTGCAATACTATTAATTGAAGGATAAATCATAGTTTAAACAATAGGCATTTGATCCATATAAGATTTTGAGTGGGGGGAATTACAACAATAAACTAGTTAGGGGGAAGAGTTACTAGTAGTAATTACTTGATCTAAAAAATGACAAAAACACATGCCATTGTATCCTCAAGTAACTTAAATGCGTGTTCTAACTTGTAAGAGTTCCTTTTCATTCAAAAGCACCTCTTTATTACTACTACAAGGTAGACAGAATAGAGGGGTGTAGGTGTAAAATATGTATGTCTTGTAGTATTTTATGTATAAACCGTATTTATGATAATATGGTTAGAAGAATAGCTTTCTCGACTTAAATGATCAGGTTTAATTAAAAAAAAGAGTATTCTTTATTACAGAAAAGGAAGCCATTAAAAATATAATTTACTCCTAACTGTAATTAAGTAGTAATAATTTCCGACCTACTATTTAGAAAACCATAATATGAAAAAGCAACTCTTCCTTCTCGTACTTATAAGCCTATTTTTAAACCTTCCGATTTTTGGGCAAGAACATGCGCCCGCCAAGAAAAGAACATTTCCCAAAAACCTAACACAAGGAGAATTAAATGTTGCTAGACTATATGAGAAAGTTATTCCAACGGTAGTAACCATTTATACGACCACGGATAACTTTGATCAAAAAGGACCTGCTCAGAATAAAGGTTTGGGTTCTGGTGTACTTATATCGAAAGATTCACATATTCTTACCGCCGCTCATGTAATTGATGGTTCTTCTCAGATTATGGTAAAAACGCAGGATGGAAAACTACGAAAAGCTTCCATTTTGTTTAGTGAAAAATCTGCAGACTTGGCACTACTCCAACTAGACGAACCGGATACAAGCCTAAGCCATGCTGTTTTAGGAGATTCAGATCAATTAGCGGTAGGTCAAAATGCCTATGCCATAGGAAGTCCGTATGGCCTAGAGAATTCATTTTCAGCAGGTATAGTATCTGCTTTTAGAGGTTTTAATACCCTATATGATGGTGCGGTTCATATTGAATTCATTCAAACAGATGCGGCTATTAACTCAGGGAATAGCGGTGGTCCTTTGTTTAATTCCCAAGGAGAAGTTATTGGCATAGCTTCAAGAATATTAACGGTATCAGGTGGTTTTCAAGGCATAGGGATGGCTGTCACCATTAATACAGCAAAGGATCTATTGGCCTTTGAAAATAGGCCTTGGATTGGTGTAGAGAGTGTTTTTCTTCAAAAAGAAGAGCTCTCTAAAATCTTTAATTTAAATCTCTCTGGTGGGCTTTTGATTCAGCAAGTGGCTAAAGGAAGCCCTGCCCAAAAAGCAGGTTTAAGGGGTGGCTATATTACGGCCGAAGTAAGCGGCAAAAAGATATTACTTGGAGGCGATATTATACTCCAAATTGCTGCTCAAGAAACCTGTCATGTAAACTGTTTAGAGAATAGTAGACAACAGATTACAGATGATTCTAAAATAAACATTCGATACTTAAGAGAAGGAAAAGAATATACTACGGTAGTAGATGTTTCTGAAACCAGGAGAAATTTTCTTAGTTCAAATTAATTTTAAGTAGAAAGTGTTGGTCTTATGCTTTCCCTATACTTTAGCTCTTTTTGCCTAGCGCTTTCTTCTTTGCAGGGGTTCAATTAATGGGAGGAATAAACTACTACAATTATTTTGGAATTGTATCGGATCTCCGCTCTATCACTGGAGCTACCCTCCTATCAGTTGCAGCTCGAATTGCTTCTGCTTTTCTTAGTTGGGTTAATCTGCTCGGTTCCTTTAGCCTCTGATTGTTTGAACGGAAAATACGGTGCAAAGATTCGTACCTGTTATACTCTTTCGTAAGGACCTCTTTATCATTGGATCTTAGTTTTGGTTCATACGCTTTCCACTGTGTCTTCACTTCTTTTTGAAGTTGATCATTCATTTTTTTAATATTTAAATTATCTCCAACCGGAGATTTCATATACCGATCCATCATTTTCCGACGAACATCGCTCACCCTTAGCGTATTTCTTACAAACTTTCTTGGTTCTCTTTCCATGATTCGAAAGAGAGTTTCATTATACAATTGCGATAGTTCCGCATTGTTTTTGAAATTTTCTGGTTGTATGTTTAAAAACTGTTTGATCTCAATTTCTTCATACTTTAATTTTTGATACATTCTGGCCAATTTTTTGGTTTCTATTAAATCGGCATTGCGTGTTTTAATTTCTTTAGGTTTGGCGTTTTTCTTATTCCGCATCCTATTTCTTGCGGCAGATAACAATTTTTGCCCTTCATTTAATTGTACTTTCTTCTTTGGTCGATCTTGAATAAACCCTGCCAACGCTACATTTTCATCTGCATAAGAAAATAGTAGTAGTAAAACGGTTAACTTGACTATCATAGCGTACTTATCCATTGAATTCAGATTTTAATGCATTTATTAACATATCAGTCACTTCTTTTGATTCTCTGAAAAGATATAGTCCGCCTTCAGCATCACCCGTGGTTGCTTGTGGGTTAGCGTAGCCAAAACTATCAAAGAACTCATCTACATGAGGAGGATAAATGGTAAGACACCCATGAGATCCTCTACTATTGTGATTTCCGTTATCTGAAGTTCCAGAATGCACATTTACCGTGTACATTGTAATTAAATCTCCAGAAGGGGACCATCCATCATTATACCTTCCTTCCCACTTGCCCCGGCCCAATCTATCTACAATGTTTAGACCTCTACGCGTAGTACCTTTGTGACCTGTTCTATTATTAAAAATGTGTTCCTTATCTACTACGGTATTATAAGGAGTTGCAGAAGGGTCGGCAGGGTATGTATTTGGAAAAGAACTGCCTTTAAAAGGTCCGGAAAGTGTATTCGTACTATAGTTTGCCACATAGACAAGTGAAGTATAGGTAGGGTCAAAGTGCTCTATCTCAGGCATATCAAAGAAATACACTTCTAAATCAAAAATAGGAGCTTCTACCACTTCTTCCACACTTTCTGTTTCATCAATAAGGTCAGTGGGAATGATATCATCAGAAACAGTATCATCTACCGGAACATCATCCATGATTACAGTATCATCCGTTGCTGCATCTAATTCTTCATCTAGTACTTCTTCTTTATCCGGTTCTTTATCGTCATCCGACAAAATAGCACAACCATTACAGCCTACCACCAATGATAAAAATAAAATGCAAAATACAAGGGATACTTTTTTCATTTTCATATAGAATTTATAGATGGTTTATCCGTTAGTATGGATCAAAATCCATCAAAAAAATTACATTAAACATACAAGGGGGAATTACACCAAGCCTGGCCTTTATTCAATCAAACGGAGGAGTTTTATTGTTTGATTGAACAAAAAATATCAATCTTTTATATTAGTTTTAAGTAAAGGTAGTTACCGACTTAAAATGGTTCTTTTTAAAAGCACTTAGTGGTACATAGTCTTTCAATTACTGTGCTATTTTTGAAGTGCTTTGATAAATGTATTAAACAAGTCGTTATTCCTTCAGAAGAATTGTATGGTTGGTTAAAATTAGTATATAAATAGTACTTTTTCTTTTTATAAGTAGTAATTATCTTATTTCGTTGACAGAAAAAAAATTAGCAGAAAACTTTGAACTTTTTGAATTAACTTTAACTTGATATTTTAAATCGAAAGCTTCATTGTACACCATAATTGATATAGAAACCACTGGAAATGGCATTAAGGGTAATAAGATTACAGAGATTGCTATTTTTAAATTCGACGGAGAACGTATTATAGAAGAATACACCTCCTTAGTGAATCCTGAATGCGAAATTCCATATTTTATTACCGGGCTTACGGGTATTGACAATGCGATGGTAAGGGATGCCCCTACCTTGGATGAGATTGCCTCCAAAATTCTAGAGATTACGAAAGACAGCATTTTTGTTGCTCATAGTGTAAACTTTGATTACAACGTTATTAAAAATGAGTTAAAGACCCTTGGAATTGATTTTATTCGAAAAAAACTTTGTACGGTGCGGCTATCTAGAAAACTCTTTCCTGGATACCACTCTTACAGTCTTGGAAAACTTTGTGCTGCCTTGAACATTCCATTAAAGGATAGGCATAGAGCAAAGGGAGATGCCCAGGCTACGGTACTCCTTTTTCAAAAACTATTGCAGGTAGAAGGAGCAGCTACAGTTTTTAAATCTTTTTTGAATGCACGTTCTCAAGAAACTACATTGCCCCCCTCTTTGCCTAAAGCTATTTATGATAAATTACCTGAGGAACCAGGCATTTATTATTTTAAAGATGAAAAAGGACGTATTATCTATATTGGGAAAGCAAAGAATATCAAAAAAAGAGTTTTAAGCCATTTCTACGACAAAGCAACTAAAGAAATAAGTTTATGCAACGAAACAGCTCATATTGATTATGAACTCTCAGGGAATGAATTGCTGGCCCTATTGATGGAATCGACGGCGATTAAACACCATTATCCTAAATTCAATAGAGCGCAGAAAAAAACAGCGCAGGCATACGGTATTTTCTCCTATGAAGATAGACGTGGCATAAAACATATTGCCTTTAATAAGGTCAAAGCGATACCCAATCCTCTAGTAACAATGTACAATCAGGCAGATTGCAGAAGCTATTTAGAGGAGTTATGTATTGCTTTTGCACTTTGTCCAAAGTACTGTCATTTACAAGAAAATGTAGCGGCCTGTTCCCATTTCAGAATTAATGATTGTAAAGGAATCTGTAGAGATACAGAAACAATTACATCTTACAATAGCAGGGTTGTAGAAGCATTGGAGGCTATGGAAACCAAGGAAGAGAATTACCTCATAAAGGAAAAAGGTAGGGATGCCTTAGAAGATGCATTTATTTGGATTCAAAACGGCATGTATTGTGGCTATGGGTTTATTGATAAACAAACAACTATTGGATCGTTTGCAGATATTGAACCCTTTAGAACCGCACAAAAAGATACTCTAGATACACAGCGCATATTGCGTTCGTACATGCTTAAAAATCCTGAGAAGTTAGTTCCCTTAAAAGGAGCTATTCCCAATTTTCAAACACCAGACACCTTATCCATGTTTTCTTTTTAGTTAGTACGATCTAACCGCAGGTGGATTCTTAAAATTATAAGGTATATTAAAATAAGGTTACTTACAGTAAAGGAAGTGGTAATGCTCGCCCAAGATTATGGGCAATGAGGTATAATCAATTCTTTAATTTATGATACATGCGAATTACAAAAAGAAGCCAGATCACAAAAATGACCGCTACGAAAATGGAGTATATCAAAATGAAATCCATTACTTCTTGTATTTTAAGTAATTCATAAAACCTAATATAGTAGGTGCCCAAAATGCTATAAAAATGGCATCTAACTTGTTTCCTTGAAGGAAAAGAACTTCTGAGACGATAATAATGGAAATGACCACTAGGAGTAAAATACAATTCATTACCCCAATACGCTCAACAAAATTTTTAAACATACTGATAAACTATTGCTTCTTAAAGATAGCTAAATTAAATGGCAATTTTCACATTTTATTGTGATTTCTTTAACATTTTGAAGATTAAACAAAAAATGCGAAAAATCTTATAAAATTCACTAAAAAGAGCTTGTAAAGTTTATAATTTGCTATTCTTGTTTAAGTATTTTGAGTATTCAATTTTGAAAAACTACTTCAATGTGGAGGGACACACATAATTGGTAACCGCGACACCTGCCTTTTTCAAAGCGGCAAATCCACCTGCTACATCTATTAAATTATGAATACCTCTCCTTTTCAGAATAGATGCTGCAATCACGGAACGATAGCCTCCTGCACAGTGCAAATAAAATGATCCCTCTGAAGGAAATTCTGTCATATGATCGTTAAGAAAGTCTAAGGATGTATGTTGCGCATCTTCTACATGTTCCGCTTCAAATTCACCCTCTTTTCTAACATCAAAAACAGGCATCTCTTTAGAAGCAATAGCATCTTTTATTTCGCTAGCAGTAACAGAGTTAATGGTATCAAACTCCATATTTGCATTTTTCCATGCTTCAAAGCCACCTTCCAAATACCCTAAGGTCTGATCAAAACCAACTCTAGATAAGCGCGTTATGGTCTCTTCTTCTCTTCCGTCTGGTGCGACCAATAGAATTGGCTGTGTTACATCTGCAATTAAAGCTCCCACCCATGGAGCAAAGCCACCATCTAATCCAATAAAGATAGATCTTGGAATATGACCTTGTACAAATTCATTTTGATGTCGTACATCCAACACCACTGCCCCAGTTTCATTTGCAACAGCTTCAAACGCATTTGCATTTAATGCCTTGGCTCCTCTCTCGATAACAGCTGCAATATCTTCATAGCCTTCTTTGTTCATTTTTACGTTCAGTGGAAAATATTGAGGTGGAGGAAGTAGACCCGCTGTTACCTCTTTGATAAACTCCTCTTTGGTCATATCTGCTCGCAAGGCATAATTCATCTTTTTCTGATTTCCCAAAGTGTCCACAGTTTCCTTCATCATATTTTTTCCACAAGCAGAACCTGCACCATGCGCTGGGTATACTGTTACACTATCTGCTAAAGGCATAATCTTATTACGAAGACTATCATATAAAATACCAGCCAGATCTTCTTGCGTCATATCATCTGCTTTCTGTGCTAAATCAGGTCTTCCCACATCTCCTAAAAAAAGCGTGTCTCCAGAAAAAATAGCATGATCCTTCCCATCTTCATCCTTCAACAAATAGGTAGTACTTTCCATGGTATGACCCGGAGTATGAAGTGCCTTAATAGTAATAGCACCTACCTTAAATTCTTGCCCATCTTCTGCTATAATTGCATCAAAAGTTGGGTTTGCATTGGGACCAAAGATAATAGGAGCCTTTGTTTCCTTGGATAGCGTTACATGACCGCTTACAAAATCTGCATGGAAGTGGGTTTCAAAAATATACTTGATGGTTGCCCCATCGGCCTTAGCTCGATCTAAATAAGGAACTACTTCTCGCAAAGGATCTATAATCGCTACTTCTCCATTACTCTCAATATAATAAGTTCCTTGAGCCAAACAGCCCGTATATATCTGTTCTATATTCATCTTCTTTTACTTAAATCTATAGCAAAAATACTGCTAATTCTTAATTACTTTGGTGACATTTGTCACATTCATTCTATTTTGATGCGCTACTTTTCCTTGAATAATGGATACCGAACTGGGATCATCAAAATAGGCCACAGCCTCTTTCGTTTTTACAAATAAGAATTCTCTATGCAAGGCTTTTATAATTCCACTTCTAAAAATAATATCTCGGGTAGGGCCAATGGCCCCGGCAATGTAAAATTGTAGGTTTTTTTGATGGATCTCTTCAATGACAGAAGTAAGCATGTTGGTAGCAGTACTATCTATGTAGTTAATAGCTTCCGCATTTAAAATAACTCCTTTTAAACCCGGTCCTTTCGCTTCGATATGATGAAATAGTTGCTTCTTAAAATAGGCAGAGTTTCCAAAATAGAGCTGGGCATCAAATCGTATAATTAGCAAATCCTCTCTCATGGCTACTTCATCTCCAAAACGATTTATATTCTTATAATAATCAGAATTTTTGATATTTCCCAGTACTGCAAAATGAGGATTGGAGGTCCTATATACCATAAGTAACAAAGAGAATAACACTCCAATTAGAATCCCTTCCTTAATGCCTATAAATAAGGTCGCCAAAAAGGTCACTAGCAATACCACAAATTCGTCTTTTCTGTGTTTCCAGAGTATTTTAGGATAGGACCAATTAATAAGACCAAAGACAGAGACCATAATTATGGAGGCCAAAATAGCATTAGGAAGGTAATAGAAAAGGGGTGTTAAAAAGAGTAATGTTATGATTACCATTCCTACACTTAATAAAGTAGACAAGGTGGTCTTTGCTCCAGATTCTCCATTAATTGCGGAACGCGAAAAACTAGCGGTAACTGGATATGCTTGAAAAAACGACCCCACCATATTGGAACTGCCTAGAGCTACTAATTCCTGATTGGCATCTATAGTTTCCATATTACTTTTCTCTTCCAAAGCTTTTCCAATAGAAATCGCCTCTAAATATCCTACCAAGGCCAAGGTGAGGGCTATAGGCCATATATCTGAAAGGTTTTGCACACTAAATTCTGGGGTTTGAAAAGAGGGCAAACCAACTGGAATATTGCCCACAATTTGTACTCCGTAACTTTCCAATTTTAAAAAATAAACACCTACTATTCCTAAAATCACTGCCAACAAAATGCCAGGTATTCTGGGATTCCACCTTTTTAAAACTACAATGAGTAAAATGCCAACAAGACCAATAGCCAAATCATATATATTAGTATCTGCTAACTTCTCAAAGGCATTGAGAATTAACTGATGAAATTTACTACTCTTCTCTATTTCAGTTCCTAATAAATGCTTTAGCTGACTAAATATGATAATCAAAGCAGCCGCTGAAGTAAAACCACTTATAACGGGCCTAGATAAAAAATTTACCAAAAAACCCATTCTAAATACGCCCAAAGTTAACTGAATAGCACCCACAGCAAATGAGAGTAAAATGGCCATTGCAATATAATTTTCTACTCCAGTAATTGCCAATGCTCCCAAACCTGCTGCCACCAATAGAGAATCCATTGCCACCGGCCCCACTGCCAACTGTCTTGAAGTTCCCAAAAAGGCATACATAATTAAAGGAAGTAAAGAAGCGTATAAGCCATAAACAGGTGGAAGACCAGCAATCATGGCATATGCCATACCCTGTGGAATTAAAATGATTCCTACGGTAAGACCCGCAATCAGATCCTTAGAAAAGTCAGATTTTTTATAGTGTGGTACCCATTCTAAAAAAGGCAAAAACCGTCGCATAAGTCAAAAGTACTACTAAATCTGGAAATGTCTAGTAACTTAGGTTACCCTACTTATTTGGTTCCAGGGAAAATTTTTAAATAGAAGGTCCTAAGTTCCATTAATTCTTTCTTTTTGGGATTTTGTATACTCAATTGATGCATCAATTTAATTCCATCTTCACAATGCTGTTTTTGGGCTGCGCATTGATAGCTATATGCAAGGGTCAATCGATAATTCGCGTCATATTCATTTGGAAATAATTTTAAAGCTTCTTGATATTGAAAAATGGCATTATGCCAATGCTCTTCTTTTAGCCATCTGTCGCCATCTTCTATAAAAAATTGGTATGTATCTAATGGATTCAAACCTCCTCTTTGTTCCTTATTTTGGTATGGATAGTCTAAAATATCGGATTTAGAATGAGCGGACCAAGAAACAAATACTGCCATACAGATAGTTACTATTCCAAAAGCAAGGAACAACTTACGATACTCCGCCTTTCTATGTTTGTTTAATTTGTTTCTAACTTCTTTAAGCTGATGCGGAGTGGCTTTTTTTGTAAATATTTTAGTTTCAGCATTCGTATAAAACTTCTCTTTAGTATTTAGAAAGGAACGCTCTTTTTTAAACATGCTCTTCTTACGCAACAACAGTTTATTGTTGCGCAAAATAGTAATCATTGCAGCAATACTTCCTCCACCAGCCATCATATCTACATTATGAGTTGTATTAATACGTCTGGAAATTCTCATAATTGTTACATAGTACCTTATTTCCGATACTTTCAGGAAATCTGTTAAAAGTAATTTTTGTAATTTCCTTGTATCAATACATTTCATACCTATGTTAAACCTTTCTGTACTGTTAGAAGATAGCGCCCGGAAGTTTCCTAACAAGGAAGCTTTTGTTTTTATGGATACCTCCTTGAGTTACGCACAAATTAATGGGGCCGCCAATCAAATAGCAAATGGCCTAAAATCTCTAGGAATTAAACCAGGAGATAAGGTGGCATTGAGCTGTCTTAATCTACCCTATTTTCCAATGATCTATTTTGGTATTCTAAAAGCAGGTGCCACGGTAGTTCCTTTAAGTGTTTTGCTCAAGAGGGAAGAAATTAGTTATCATTTAAAAGATTCAGATGCCAAGGCCTATTTGTGTTTTACTGGTACCCCAGAACTTCCTATGGGAGAAGAAGGCTATGCAGGTTTTAAAGATGCCAACTTATGCGAGCATTTTTATTTAATTACTCCCAAACCCACAGATGTTAGTCCAATAGCAGAAGTAAAAACCCTTGGTTCTCTTATGCAAGGACAATTGCCAGTAACAGAGACGGCTGCTACCAATGCCACCGACACAGCGGTAATCATCTACACTTCTGGAACCACAGGCCAACCAAAAGGAGCGGAGCTTACACATTCCAATCTTTTGCAAAATGCAATTCTCACTAGTGATATTTTTAGTGCTTCCCCTAAAGATACCTTATTATTAGTGCTTCCCTTGTTCCATATTTTTGGTATGACCTGCCTAATGAATGCAGGTATCTATAGAGGTACCACCAATGTATTGCTTCCACGTTTTGACGCCGCCACCGTATTGAAGCTGATGCTACAACACAAGATTACAATTTTTGCTGGAGTACCCACCATGTATTGGGGGCTTTTAAACTGTGATGATGCAACTATTGACACTGATGGCATTGCCACTAATCTAAGATTATGTGTATCTGGAGGAGCCTCCCTACCTCTAAAAGTCTTGGAAGATTTCGAAACAAAATTTAAGGTACCTATTTTGGAAGGTTTTGGCATGTCTGAAGGTTCTCCGGTAGTAACCTTTAATCAAATAGACTTAGGAAAGAAGCCCGGAAGTATTGGAAAACCTGTGTGGGGTGTTGAAGTAAAATTGGTGGATGAAAACGATCAAGAGGTACCTATAGGTGAGAAAGGAGAATTAATATACCGAGGACACAATGTAATGAAAGGCTACTACAAGCGCCCAGAAGCAAATGCCAAAACCATTAAAGACGGATGGTTATATTCTGGTGATGTTGCAATGAAGGATGAAGAAGGGTTTTTCTATATTGTGGATCGCACAAAAGATATGATCATTAGAGGAGGATTAAATGTGTATCCTAGAGAAGTTGAAGAGGTTCTAATGAAACACCAAGCTGTTTCTTTGGTTGCCGTAATTGGCATTCCTGATGAAAAATTTGGGGAAGAAATAAAGGCATTTGTGGTTTTAAAAGAGGGTGAAAGTGTTTCGGATTCCGATCTAATTGAGTGGACCAAAGAGCATATTGCCGCTTATAAGTACCCTCGTATCATTGAATTTACGAAAGGATTGCCTATGAGTGCCACAGGTAAAATCCTAAAAAAAGAACTTCGTAAACTATAAAATCGCGATTCATTCATTTAATTGTCCAAGGAATACATTTACTTTAGGATTCATTGGATTCCCTGCTGATCTGCGCATTACCACTATTTGTCCTGAATGCCAAACCGCATCTTCTATGGGACCATTAATCTGATTCCAAAAAGGGAATTCCTGACTTCCATTCGCATTTTTGAAAATTATCTTATGTTCAGAAAGATCTTTAGAAACCGCATATAGTGCACTTGCCTTCTCCAAATTCAATAAGGTTTGTTTGCGTTTTTCTATAAAGCTAAGTTCCTCTTTTACCTCTTGGGTACGATCATTTGCTTTCTTCTCTGCCGAAGTTAAAATCATTTTAGACAAGCCATATAAATGATCTACAGTAGCTGTAATATCTCTTCCTTTTTCACTTGGCTTATAGCTCATGTTTCCATCTGTAAGACCTTCCGTTGCCCAATAATATCTAAAACCTAATCCATCAATCATTCTAGCAACCATAGTGCCAGCTGTAAAGGTTTTTGGGGCTTCCGGGATTTTGTGATAGGGTATCGTATCAGTTGAGGGTTCTTGCGCAGTAGATATGGCACAAATCGCTAAGGCAAAAAGTATTAAGAAAGATCTCATATCGTAGAATTAATTCAAATTTTAAAGCTGTATTTAAAGAGACAAAGATAAACAAGTATGGACATAAGAATTATAAATCCAATACCTTAATCTGATTTCTATTCATGGTAATTTTCCCTTCGCGCTCCAACTTTTTTAAAAGTCGAGAAATAACCACTCTTGAAGTATGCAAATCTTGAGCAATATCTTGATGTGTTGTATGTATCAAATCATCATGGGTCACCTTCGCCTTGTCCTGTAAATGCTTTAGAAGACGCTCATCCATTCGTAAAAAAGCCAAGGTATCTATGGTTTCAAGTAATTCTGTCATTCTAGAGTGGTAACTATCTAAAATGAACATACGCCAACTACTGTATTTTCCCATCCATAGTTCCATTTGTTGTACAGGAATCATTAGTAAACTGGTGTCCGTTTCTGCCACCGCCCTTATCTCACTATTATTTTTCCCCAAACAGCAAGAAAACGTCATGGCACAGGTATCTCCACGTTCAATAAAATATAACAAAAGTTCATCCCCTTGATCGTCCTCGCGCATTATTTTAATAGCACCTTCTAACAACAAAGGCATCGCAGTAATCGCATCTCCAATATCCATCAATTGGGTTCCTTGTACTACTTTCTTAGCGGTACTGAGCTTATCTATTTCCTGAAGTAATTCTGATTCAAAAAGATAACCATAATGTTGTTCTAGGGCAGTGTTCATTCTATTTCTTTAGTCATTGGTCGTAATCATAAATTTAAACTTCCTAGCGGTGGTTGAAAGCTGTTGAAACCCTTTCCGCAAGTCTTTCTGTGCTACAGCATATGGATAAAAAGTTATTGGCTCTATACAGAGCATATTTCTTTTCTCTGTCCACAACATAAAATGACCAAAGCCTTCCGTTTCTATACGAAGCTCCTTTGCATCCTGGAGTGTAATACTTTGGCAATTTGGCACTAAGAAGGCTCTACTACCCGCTTTAAGTATCTCGTCTAAGACAATACTTTTTTGAGCTGTCTTTAGCTTTGCGTTTTGGCTGTACAATTTAAACGCGGGATGATACCCTAACATAAAAGGCATTCCTTCTTCTCCAGAAATATGAAACTCAATTTCTAAGCCTGCTTCGGCGATTTTAAAGTGTTTTTGAAACTTAAAACTATAGGGCCAAGAAAGCTGTTCTTTCGAAGACTTTTCAGGGTATTTGGAATTTCTAATTAAAGATCCAGCTTCATATTTCTTTTGATAGAAAGCTTCACTATCCGAATGGGATATTAAATCATATTCCATTTCCCGAAGTAAACCATGCTGATCTTGCACAGCCATTCCCCTAGGAGTCTCCACTTTATAACTTGCCTCAACTGTTGGACCAATGATGGGGAACATTTCCGTATCCGAATTTCGCCATCCTGGACTTCCCTTTTGATGTATATACTCATGAGAATTGAACTCATAACCAATCAGTTCACCAGCATCTATTTTTACTGTTTTTCCAAAAGCATTGAGCTGTACCATTATTCTTGATTGATAAGTCTATAAATTAATACTGCTGTTCTTTTTGTTAATGCTTCTACGGTATTGAGGTTAACGGTTTCCTGCGGAGTATGCGCTCCAGAGCCCATGGTACCTAATCCATCTAAACAGTCTACATATTTTGCAACAAAAGAAGTATCCGCTGCACCACGCTTGCCTGGGTCATAGCCAATTACGTCTCCTTGTCCTAAATCTTTACTAACTACATTCAATTGTTGGAGCAGATTTTTATTCCCTTCCGTAGGTCCCATCGAAGGATAGCTATCCGTAAAACTTATGGTAGCAGTAGTGTGTGGTAAATTATTGGCTACAATAGCTCTCATTTTAGCACGTGCATTTTCCTTTTGTTCTTCCGAAATAAAACGAAGTCCACCTCTAACTACCGCAGTCTGTGCTACCACATTGCTTTTTCCAAAGGCCGTACCTTTGCTCGTTGTGGCATCGAAATCTACAAAAGTACCTCCAAGTAAGGCACCTGGGTTAAAGGTAAGATACTCCTCTCCTCGCACCTCCGTATAAAAAGCATTCAAAATTCGGGACATTTCAAAAATTGCTCCTGCTCCTACCCGCTCGTTAAAAACTCCAGAGGAATGCGCTCTTTTTCCAGTGACCTCTACCTTCCAACCAGACGCTCCTCTCCTGGCCACCGTAGCATAATTAAAGCCCGTAGAAGTCTCAAAACCTAGCGCAATATCACTGCGTTTTGCAGCATCAATTAAATCCTTTCTGCTTATGTCTAAAGGTTTTCCAGTACTTTCTTCATCGCCTGTGAATGCAACTATAATTTGGGCATCATCTAACAGATCATTTTCATAAAGTGCTTTTAAAGCGTAGAGCACAATTACATCGCCCCCCTTCATATCATTACCACCGGGAGCATGGGCAATACTATCGTTCAATCTTTTAAATTTTTGAAACGGACTATCTTCTTCAAAAACGGTATCTAAATGACCGATCAATAATAATTTTTTGCCATTTGTTCCTTTTGTTTCTGCAAATAAGTGGCCTGCTCTATTCAACTCTGCAGGCATAGAAATCCAACGGGTATCAAATCCAATTCCATCAAAGGCCCCTTTAAATAACATCCCTACTTCCTTTACACCTTTGGTGTTCAGCGTTCCACTATTTACGTTTACTACCTGTTCCAAAAACTCAATAGCTTCGCTGTTATTTTTTTCTATTGTACTCACCAGCTTTTTTTCTGCCCTAGATAGTTTCTGAGCTGATATAGAAGGAATACTAATTAAGGATAGAATGATAAGAATACAGATATGTTTCATTTTCTTTATGCTTTAGTTGGTTGCATAAAGATAACTAAGAAATTCCTAAAAATGATCTACGTATTAGAGGTCACCAATGGCGCCGTCCATCCAAATAAGTCGCGCTTGAATCCAATCTTTCAAATAGCCAGTTTCATCTTCATAGGTATCTCCCACAAAGTTATTTGGCCATACATAAGCTCCCAATACAAACCAAGTACTAAAATTCTTATCTACCGCTTTCGCCGCTTCCAAGTCGGCAATATATGCATCAATTTTAGCCATGATATTCGCTTCAGCTAAGACGCTACCACGGAGCATACTCCATCTATTCTGTAACTTGCTTACAAAAGCCGGATCTTCCATGAATCTGCTCCACCAAAAAGGAACCAACCAAGTATCTGTAGAACAACGTTCATTAAAACGATATGCCCAAACGTTGGTTTCACCACCATTGCAGTAATCCGCGTTTCCAAAAGCAAGATTAAAGTCCCAAATGGGTCCCATTTTAAGCTTTTCGTTTTTGTCTTTATGCATATAGGTACTAAGACGGTACCCATCCACATTATTCGACAACTCGTTCAACAAAAAGAAATCAATAAAACTATCCACGTCAATATAAGCTTCGTACCCTACTACAGGATCTGTAAACGTATCTGCTTGTAGTGCATCTTCAAAATTGGCAACATAGCTAGAAATATAGTTTTTCTGCTCCAATGTAATAACCTCTGCTTTCGGATATTCGTATTGAAAATCTATTTGTTGCCCAAAAGAAGCATTGGGTGGGGTGTATACAGAAGTAAAAGAATTTTGATCATTGATACCTCCGCCTAAGGTATTCCCAGAGGTCTTATCAATCTTCAAAATATACCCTCCTGTAAGATCTTCCCCTGTATTTTCGTCCTCATTTAGTTTGCTAATAGCAATTCTGACGTCATCTCTCTTTAATTTTTCCATAAACACATAGGTCCCTTGAAAAACTCCATTGATGTTTAACTCAACAAATTTTGTTCTACTGGCGTATCTATTCATATCTTGAGATAGGTCGTAGATCAGTTTATTGCGCACCAAGGATTTATCACTGTATGGTCCGTATAGAATCCAATCTTCTTCTTCTGGTAAACCCAACAAAGAAACATCGAGATCCATATTAGCAGCATCTCTGGTCTCTAAACCATAGGACTTTTTTGGAAAAAGTGCTTGAGAGGAAGCTCCTCTGATTTCAATACCAATATTTCCATCAAAAGTCAGCGTTCCATTTTCAGAAATGGTCATTGAAGCATTAATTTTGGGCTCATCTACAATGGTTGCAGCATTGGTATTTATACTGATTTGTGGCAAACGATCCGGATCATTGCCTGAGGGGTTTCCTATGGGGTCATCGTCAGCAA
The DNA here is from genome assembly GCA_947500575.1 of uncultured Flavobacteriaceae bacterium. Lineage (GTDB taxonomy): Bacteria > Bacteroidota > Bacteroidia > Flavobacteriales > Flavobacteriaceae > CANMSI01. The sequence goes on from CANMSI010000001.1 coordinate 711,083, forward strand.
TAGTGCCGCCACCATCATCACTGCTACAAGCTATAAAAAGTGTACTAAAACCTATAATAAGGAAAGTCCTAAAACTATATTTTAGCGATAAAAGTTGGGATTTCATGGCAGGCAATTTTACTATAAAGATACAAATCTAATCTAGAAAGCCTTTTTCGCGCATCCAATCATCATTGAACATCTTCCCAACATACCTACTTCCATGATCATGAAATAACACTACCACCACATCATCTTTGCCAAAATGTTCTTTTAATTGCAGTAATCCTTTGATGGCTGCGCCAGCTGAATTTCCTAAAAACATCCCTTCCTCTTTGGCAAGACGTTGGGTATACACCGCCGCATCTTTATCTGTTACTTTCGTAAAACCATCAATTACCTCAAAACGCACATTCCGAGGTAAAATGTCTTCACCTATACCTTCCGTGATATAGGGATAAATCTCATTTTTGTCAAAAATACCGGTTTCATGATATTTTTTAAAAACAGATCCATAGGTATCTATTCCCCATACTTTTACATTGGGATTTTGCAATTTTAAATAAGATCCCACACCAGATATGGTACCTCCGGTACCTACTCCTACCACAAAGTGGGTAACTTTTCCTGCTGTCTGTTCCCATATCTCTGGGCCTGTACTTAAGAAATGAGCTTTGCAATTAGATGGGTTATCGTATTGGTTCACATACCATGAATTTGGCAATTCTTTGGCCAGCCTTTTAGCAGTAGAATAGTAACTTCTAGGATCCTCAGGGGCTACATCTGTTGGGCATACATGTACTTCACTACCTACTGCTCTTAGAATATCTACTTTTTCCTTAGATTGCTTATCGCTAATAACGCAAATCATTTTATATCCTTTTACAACGGCTGCAAGTGCTAAACCCATTCCCGTATTTCCAGAAGTTCCTTCAATAATAGTGCCTCCCGGTTTTAAGATACCTCCGGCTTCTGCGTCTTCAATCATTTGAAGTGCCATACGGTCTTTTACAGAATTTCCAGGGTTGAAGGTTTCATATTTCGCCAATACCAGACATGGCAATTCAGCGGTTAACTTATTGAGTTTAACTAAGGGAGTTTGCCCAATAGTTTCCAGAATATTTTTTGCGTATTTCATCGGGCACAAAGATATAAGAACTTACCAAAATACTACTCAAACTTAATAGCTTTCACAGGACTAATTTTAGTAATAATATAAGAGGGTATTAGTAACATTAACAAACAGAGAAGTAACACTCCAACATTTAATAGCATAATGGTAGACAAATTAATATGCACAGGAATATACTCAATATAATACTCCTTAGGATTTGGGAATTTTAGAAACCTAAACTTAGACTGCAACCAAATAATACCCAATCCAATGACATTTCCCCACAAAAGTCCTATACCAATAAGGTAAGCGGCGTTGTATAGAAATACTTTCCGAATACTCCAATTGGAAGTACCCAAAGCTTTTAGAATACCAATCATTTGTGTGCGTTCCAAAATAAGTACTAACAAGGCCGTAATCATATTAAAGCCTCCTACAATAATCATAATGCCTATGATTAAGGCAATGTTGAAATCGAATAGACCTATCCATTCAAATATTTTATAGTACTTCTTTTTAATGGTTTGTGTTTCCAAGGTAGCGATGGTTTCACCTCGTATTTCATTGCTTTTGGATTCCAAATCGGAAAAGTCGTCTATGAATACTTCAAAATTACCAATCTGGTTGGCCTCCCATTTATTCATCCGTTGAATATGCCGGATGTCTACCAAAACATAACGCCCGTCTAACTCTTCAAAACCACTATCATACAATCCAGTAATTACAAATTTTCGTTGATTCGGTTTTTTAGAAAGCTCTTCGTTTTTTAGAAAAAAGGCAAAAAAGGAATCTCCCGTTTTTAATTGCAATCGATTTGCCATGATCCGAGACATCAAAATCTCTTCATTCAGTTCATCTTTATAATTGGGCAATACACCGTCTACCAAATACTCTTCAAAAACTGGCCAGTTATAATCCTTCCCTACTCCCTTCGCTATAAATGCCTCAAAAGTGTTTTCTGTTCTAATAATACCTCCTTTACTGGCTACTGCTTGCACATGGGCAATTCCATCTATATCTTTAAATTTTGGGTAAAAATCTTGTTCTAAAGAAATGGGTTTTACCGATACGTCTGATGTATTTGTATCGTAATTTAGGATTTGGATATGGCCATTAAAGGCTGCAACTTTTTCTCTAATCTTATGTTTGAGACCTACGCCTGTTGCAATAGCAATGAGCATCATAATAAGCCCTAAAGCAATCGCTGCAATAGCAATTTTTATTATTGGTGCGGAAATACTAATTTTATGCTCCTTACCTTTTACAAGACGTTTAGCTATAAAAAATTCTAAATTCAATCGATGCCATTTTTATCCAGTATCAAAAATACAGTATTATTATCGGTTTTGATACTTGCTGCCTGCGGAAACCAAGTGAAAACTAAGAATACTACAGTTGAAATAGTAAAAGAAGAAACTATTTCCAAGCCTGCTGATTCTATTTTGGTGGGTGCCAGTAAAACAAAAAGTTATCTACCCTTGTTAAAAGGTAAGAAGACTGCTATTGTGGCCAATCCAACAAGTGTCATTTTTAAACCAAACGGAACGTATACGCATTTGGTAGATTCGCTACTAAGTTTAGAGGTTGATATCCAAAAAGTATTCGCTCCTGAACATGGATTTAGAGGCGAAGCAGATGCAGGTGAAGCGGTGCATGATGAGGTAGACACAAAAACGGGGATTCCTTTGATTTCACTTCATGGAAAAAGCAAAAAACCTTCGGATGCTCAATTACAGAACATTGATATGGTCTTATTTGACATCCAAGATGTAGGGGTACGTTTTTATACCTATATCGCTACCTTGCAATTGGTGATGGAAGCCTGTGCAAAAAATAACATCCCCATCATTGTTTTGGATAGACCCAATCCAAATGGACATTATATAGATGGCCCAACTATGGAAAAAGAACATACCAGTTTTTTAGGGATGACCACCATTCCCTTGGTGTATGGTATGACCATTGGTGAATATGCCAAAATGATCCAAGTGGAAGAAAAAATTAAGGTAGATTTAACCGTAATTACTTTAGAGCATTATACGCATAGCTCTTTCTACAGTTTGCCTATACGTCCTTCTCCAAATTTACCAAATGACACCTCTATCAACTTATACCCTAGCTTGGGGTTCTTTGAGGGCACCAATGTAAATGCAGGCAGAGGAACCGAAGCACAGTTTCAACAATATGGCGCTCCATTTTTTGAAAAAGAAGCTTATGATTATAGCTATACACCTCAGCCAAATTTTGGAGCTAAATACCCAAAACATGATGGTGAATTGTGTTATGGAAAAGAGCTATCAAAAACACCAAAAATGAAAAGTGTCCGTTTGCAATGGCTTATAGATGCCTATGAGCATACCACTGACAAAAAGTTATTTTTTAATTCAGCATCTTTTACCAAACACGCGGGAACAGCTGTTTTACAAAAACAAATTGAAGCAGGGCTTACAGAAAAAGAAATAAGAGCAAGCTGGGCGGCAGCCATAGCACGTTTTAAAAAAATAAGGGTAAAATACTTGCTATACGATTAGTGCTAACTAATCTGTAGTATTCAAATCTTTGGGAGATTTATACCTTTTAAACGGGATCTTTAAAAGTTTTCCAATATGCCTATTGGCAACTTCATCTGGATAGGTGTCTACTCCAAAAACTATATCCTCATTTCTCATTTTCGCGAAGGTACCAAAGAGTCGATCCCAAACAGAAAATATATTACCATAATTCGTATCTGTATAGGGCAACTCATGATGATGGTGTACCTTATGCATGTCTGGAGAAACTATGAGCCAACTAATGGCATTATCTACACCTTTAGGCAAGGAAATATTAGCATGGTTAAATTGCGATAATACTACCGAAAGTGATTGATATAACATAATAATACCTACCGGAGCACCTACAATTAAAACACCTAGGCAGGTAAATAAAAAGCGTATCACACTTTCTCCTGGATGGTGTCTGTTTGCGGTGGTAGTATCCACATGGTTGTCTGTATGGTGTATTAAATGAAAACCCCAAAGAACCTTTACCTTATGTTGTACCCAATGTGCCAACCAAGCTCCTATAAGATCTAACAACACTACACCCAGAAGAATAGTGGCCCATAAAGGCAGATCTAGCCATTGCAAAACACCAAAACCGTTCGCAACGGTCCAGTCGCTCGATTTTAGTAGCACAAATGCCAAGGCAAAATTGACAACAATAGTGGTAAGGGTAAAAAAGATATTAAGACCTCCGTGCCTAAATTTTTTATAATCGAACTTAAATAAAGGAACTGCATATTCTAGCAGCCAAAAAAATGTGATTCCCCCCACCAAAATAATACTGCGGTGGGCAGTAGGTATATTTTCGAAATATGCAATGAGTTCTTCCATATCTTAAAGGTAAATAATTTACTTAAATTTTTATTCGTGCTTTCATTTTCTCCACAATATTGAAAGCAGCAGGACAAATACTTACATTCTTTAGTGTAAGATGACTAATTTGTTGAAACTTTTTACGGTCTGTATGCGGAAACTCCTTGCACGCCTTGGGACGCACATCATAAATAGAACAGTAATTATCTGCTCCTAAAAAAGTACAGGGTACTTGTTGTAATACATAATCGTTTTCTTCATCTAGCCGCAAATAAGTACGTATAAACTGTTGTGGCTTTAGACGTAGATGTTTGGCAATTCTTTGAATATCTGAATCGGTGAATAAAGGTCCCGTAGTTTTACAGCAATTGGCACATTCCAAACAATCTGTGCGTTCAAATTCTGCCTCATGCAGTTCTTGCATTAAGTAATCTAATTGCTTAGGGGGTTTCTTTTTAAGCTTTGTAAAAAACTTCTTGTTCGCTGCCTCCTTCTCTTTTGCCTTTTTAGGTAAGGCTTTCAAAATCTCATTCATCTTTTAAAAGGCTCAATGCAGTTTCATATAGATCGCGACTCCATTCTTCCGAGACCGTTGAAATTTCTTGGGTTAAAACACCCTGTTTTTCAATAATTTTTTGACCAGTAGGTCTACTGTAAAATTTACTCAATTCCTGTTTTTGTTGTTCAGACATATTGGCTCTATCATTCACTAATTTCTTCCCAGTTTCCGACTGATAAAAAGCGAGCATCTCTTCAATTTCGGACAACTGAAAATGGGTTTTGTAAATAGGAATTATACTTGCCTTTATAGCGGCCATCGCCTCCTCCCTATTCGTTTCTAAATAATCCCAACCTTGCTTATTAGATTCCTTTTTAGAAAATTGATTTTCTAACATGCGTAACAACTCCGAATACGCATAGGTATACTGCATCATAGTCCCATTACTTTCTAAATAAAGAGCAATTGTCTCTTCCGTCTTATCAAGGCTTTGTTTTTCCTGATCTTGGGCAATTAATGGTACACTTAAAAAGAAGCATAAGATATATAAGAACTGTTGCATAGTGTTTCGTATTTTGCGCAAAATACAAAATTCAATGACCAAAGACCTATTTGGAAAAGCTTTACTAGATTATCAGCAACATGGCCATTCCGAAGATATTGCGACTATTTCTTCCTTGGATGAAAAAGATGTGATGCCTTTGCCCTATCTATTTAGGTCCTATGATCAAATGCCTCCACTAGAGCAGAAAGCATTGCAACTTTGTAAAGGAAGCATCCTTGATATTGGTTGTGGTGCAGGCAGTCACAGTCTTTATTTACAAGAGCAAGGAAAGGATGTAACGGCACTTGATGCCTCTAAAGGGGCCATAGAAACTACCCTATTAAGAGGTGTACTGAACACCGCCCATACTGAGCTATACAATTTTAAAGAAGCTCAATTTGACACCTTATTACTCCTTATGAACGGCATTGGTATTGCCGGAAGTTTGGGACATATAGATGTCTTTTTCACACATCTAAAATCGCTCCTTGCCCCCAACGGACAAATTCTAATAGATTCTACAGATATCATCTATATGTTCGAAGATGAACAAGGAGATTACTGGATTCCAGATTCGCAAACCTATTATGGGGAGGTGCACTTTAGCATGACCTATAAAGGCGAAAAAAGCGATCAATTCCCTTGGCTTTACCTTGATTACAACACCTTACAACGCGCTGCAATTAGCAATAATTTAACGTGTGAACTTGTAAGTGAAGGGGAACATTACGACTATTTAGCCAAATTGACTTTAAAATCATACTAGCAACAACCATTTTATCGTTATAAAGAAGTGTGAAAAAGAAAATTGATAATCGTATGAAAAAGTATAGCATATTAATTTGGATCGTATTTCTTGGACTGTTTATTAACTGCTCCAATGATGATAATGGTGGCGGAGGAGATCCAAACCCTGGCACTCCAAACATAGATAGGTCTGCGAATCTTCTTGCAACAGGGGCTTCTGCCAATGATCTTTTATCCAATACCAATTTCACCAAATTACGTATAGAAGTAGCACATGTTCCTGGTTTTAGACCTACCCAAGTAGCTATGGACGAGTTCCTTTCTTTTATAAGAGCCAGAACTTTTAAAGAAGATATTGAAGTAGTGTTCAACGAAATTCCTTCTCCAGGCAACGAAACACTTACGTTACAACAAATAGCTGATTTGGAAATTGAAAACAGAACAGCCTATAATGATGGGGATACTTTAGCTATCTATATCTTTTTTGCAGATGCACCGTCAGACGATGATGAAGAAGATGCCGGCTTGGTGACCTTAGGTGCGGTGTATAGAAATACATCCATGATTATTTTTGAATCTACTATTAGAACTCTAGCGGCCAGAAGTTCATTAATTACAAATGCCGATGTAGAATCCGCTACCCTAAATCATGAATTTGGACATTTATTTGGTTTGGTCAATCTAGGCTCTCCTGCAGTCAACGACCACGAAGATGCGGATGCAGAAAATCACTGTAATGTAAATCCATGCTTAATGCGCGCAGAATTAGAATTTGGAGGGGGCATGATGGCAATGTTAGAAGATATGGCTTCCAAAGGATTGGCTGCTCCAGCGTTGGATCCGGAGTGTATTCTAGACCTGCAGGCGAACGGAGGTCGCTAAGGAATATTCAAGTATTTATGTGTTTGTAAAGACACTTTCCACTTTGGATTTTGCATCACATAATCAACGATCATAGGTGTTACCTTGTCTCTAACACTCCATTCAGGTTGTAAATAACAAATACAGTCCTCGCTCACCAGTGCTGCTTGTTCTTCTGCAAACAGGAGATCATGTTTATTATACACAATCATTTTAAGCTCATCAGCTTTCTCATAAATGATCCCTGAGGGAAGTTTATTTTTTTTTGGAGAAAGACAAATCCAATCCCATACTCCAGTAAGTTGATACGCGCCAGAAGTCTCTATATGTGTTTGTAAGCCTTTAGCCTTTAGAGCTGTTGTAAGCGGATTCATATCCCAAGTTAGAGGCTCTCCTCCAGTAACTACAATGGTATTAGAATAGTTAGCCGCATTGGTAACAATATGTTCTATATGTGTTGGCGGATGCGTAGCAGCATTCCAGCTTTCTTTTACATCGCACCAATGGCAACCTACATCGCAACCACCTACACGAATAAAATAAGCTGCAGTTCCTTTATGGAATCCTTCTCCTTGAATGGTGTAAAACTCCTCCATTAAAGGAAGCATTTCACCCTTATCTACCAAAGCCATTACCTCATCTGTAACCATTTTGCAAAGATACGTCATACTTCTTTGTACCACCTAACTAAGACTTAGGAAATACCTACCGATTTGTAATACTAGAGAGAACTAGTTTTTAACCGCGATTACATCGATCTCTACTTTAGCATTCCTCGCTAAGCCACTAGCAGCAAAGGTAGTCCGAGCGGGTTTTTTAGTAAAATGCTGACTGTATACTTTATTAAAAGCGGCAAAATCGTCCATTGTACTTAAAATCACCGTACACTTTACTACATTGTCCAAGGTCATACCATGATGCGCTAACACTGCTTTGATATTTTGTATGGCTTGTTCCGTTTCTGTTTGGATCCCTGGAGTTACCATAGTTCTGGTGGTATGATCCATGCCAATCTGCCCTGCTAAAAAGAAAAGATTCCCTGCCTCTACAGCATCACTAAAAGGAGCCGATTGCTTTTTTTCTTCATGAGATGGATGAAAAGTAATTGCTGCCGATTCTTGTCCTTGCGACAAAGAAAATGAAAGAAGAGTAAGCAAGCTTAGTAAAGTACTTAGGTTTTTCATAGGTCTACATTTTATAGTGACTAAAATTACCTTATTTTTATCAAAAAATAAACCAGATGAGTTCCAAAGACGCATTCTTTAAACATATTGAAGAAGGATATACAACCAAAGGTGATTTTATAACCATGGGTGCAGCGATGCTCAATGAGGAAACAATGACCAATGCGCATGTAAAAATCCCCCTAAAAACATTAAACCGCCATGGCCTTATTGCAGGTGCCACTGGTACTGGAAAAACAAAGACCCTTCAGGTAATTGCAGAAAATTTATCCGATAAAGGAATTCCTGTATTATTAATGGATTTGAAAGGAGATCTAAGTGGCTTGGCACAACCAAGCCCCGGACACCCTAAAATTGATGAACGCCATGAAAAAATTGGACTGCCTTTTGAAGCTAAAAACTTCCCTGTAGAAATTCTTTCTCTTTCAGAACAAGATGGTGTTAAACTAAGGGCAACAGTATCGGAATTTGGTCCTGTATTGTTATCTCGTATTTTGGATCTTACGGTAACACAAGAAGGAATTGTAGCGGTGATTTTTAAATACTGCGATGACAATAAGCTTCCACTTTTAGATCTAAAAGACTTTAAAAAAGTATTACAGTATGCTACCGCAGAGGGCAAAGCAGAATTCACAAAAGACTACGGGCGTATTTCCACAAGCTCTACAGGAACTATTCTTCGTAAAATTATTGAATTAGAACAACAGGGAGCCGACCTATTCTTTGGTGAAAAATCTTTTGAAGTAGATGATCTAACCAGAGTGGATTCGAACGGAAGAGGTTATATCAATATTCTACGCCTAACAGATATCCAAGACAGGCCCAAACTCTTTTCTACTTTTATGTTAAGCCTTTTGGCAGAAATCTACGGCACCTTTCCAGAACAAGGAGATAGTGATAGACCAGAGTTAGTTCTTTTTATAGATGAGGCACATCTCATTTTCAACGAAGCCTCTAAAGCCTTATTAGATCAGATTGAAAGTATTGTAAAACTGATTCGGTCCAAAGGTATTGGACTTTACTTTGTAACGCAGAACCCTACAGATGTACCAGATGCCGTTTTATCTCAATTAGGATTAAAAGTACAGCATGCCTTGAGAGCCTTTACTGCAAAAGATAGAAAAGCAATTAAACTAACGGCAGAAAATTATCCAGAATCTGAGTTTTACGATACCAAAGAAGTACTTACTTCTTTGGGAATTGGAGAAGCATTAATTTCTGCATTGGACGAAAAAGGACGTCCAACTCCTCTAGCTGCCACCATGCTAAGAGCACCTATGAGCCGTATGGATGTGCTAACCGCTGGTGAATTAAAAGAGGTAATCGGTAGTTCTAAACTCGTTAAAAAATACAATGACGTAATAGATAGAGAGAGTGCCTACGAAATGCTCAATGAAAAAATTGAGAAAGCAGAGAAGGAGGCAGCAAAAGAAAAAGCAAAACCAGCCGCCAAAAAACGTACTAGCTCTAGAAGAAGTACAAGACAAAATCCGGTGGTAAAAGTGCTTACCAGTGCTACTTTCATCCGAGGAGTATTAGGGGTATTGAAAAAAGTATTACGCTAATGACAGTTCAACAAATGACAGAAACATACCGAATGAGATTCATAGTATATGTGCTTATTGCCAGCTCATTTCTAGTGCAATGTACAGAAGAGAAAGACACTACTTTTTTAATAACTGAAAATAGTATTGGTAAACTTCAAAAAACCTCATTTGCGAAGGATTTAGAGAACATTTTTGAATTGGATTCTATCGTTGGGGAGTCAGCGAACAGCATGCAAATAAATAATCCCTTTGCCAATAAGATGGAACTTTCGCAAGCTCCAGATTCGACATCAAAAATTTGGTCGACCTCCAAAAAAATCAAAATATTCGAAAAAGGAGGGGCACATCTATTAACCCTGACACAAAGTGAAGACAGTATTCCAAAAATTGAAAACATTCGCATTTTCGATGCTCGTTTTATAACAGATAAAGGAGTAGGAATCAATAGTACCTTTAAGGATATTAAGGAACACTATGCAATTCAAAAAATAATAACTACCAGAAACAATGTGGTTGTTTATTTAAAGAATAGCGATATGTATCTCACCATTGCTAAAGAAGAACTTCCGCCAAGCCTTCGATATGGGGCGAGTACCAATATAGAGGCGGTACAAATACCAGACAAAGCGCGTATTAAATACTTAATGATTGGTTGGAACTAAACTCTAACTCCTTCTGATATGGCAAAAAAATACATCCTTCAAAAAACTCCTTTTATTGTTCCTACAGAAGATGGTAAATACATTGGGGAACATTTTGGAAGAGCTACCGATGGAAACAAAGAATTAAGCATCGCTCATATGGTGGCCCCGCCTGGATGGTCAGAACCTTTTCAAACACCAGAGTTTGACGAATATACCTTGGTTATTAAAGGCAAAAAACAATTTGTAATTGAAGAGGACACCATTATCCTAGAAGCAGGGCAGTCTATTAGAATAGAAAAGAATACGCGCATTCAATACTCCAATCCGTTTGAAGAACCTTGCGAATACATTGCGGTCTGTTTGCCGGCCTTTTCTCCAGAAACAGTGCATAGAGAGGATTAATCTGTTAAGATATTCCAAATACCATATGCCCTCGCTGGCTTTTTATTTATATTGATGAGGAAACCAGCACATTATGAAAACAAACCATCTTATCTGGGTATTTTTAGTATGGACGGTATGTAGTTTTTCGCAATACCAATTTGAACCTTCTGCAGAACATCCATATGGTCTTCCAAATCCAGAAGCCCCACAGCAAGTGTTAGATTTTATGCCTTTGATTGGAGAATGCAATTGCAAATCTGTTTCCAGAAAAGCAGATCAGACTTGGGCAGAACCTATAGACATGGTATGGCGCTTTAAGTACATTATGAATGGTATGGCAGTGCAAGATGAAACTCTAAAAGCAGATGGGAAACATTCCGGAAGCATACGACAATTTATTCCAGATAGTACCCGTTGGTATGTTCATTATTATAGTTCAGGAGCCCCTTCAGTACAATTACCTGTTTGGGAGGGCACTAAAAATAAAGAGGGCAATATTGTATTATATAGAGAACAGAAAGCACCCAATGGAGTGGACGGTTTTTACCGACTTAGCTTCTCCGAAATGAGTACAAAAGGTTTTAAATGGGTTGGAGAATGGGTTTCTAAAGACGAAACCATTACCTATCCAACCTGGAAAATAGACTGTTTACGCAATCAGAATGCTGCCATCAATACAATTGAGAAAGAAAAGATTTTGGAAGCCTCAAAAAAATTCTCTGAAGCATACATTCGGAAGGACTATGATACCATGGCTTCTGCATATACCTCCGATGCTAAACTATTTCCTTTAAATACGGATATTATTATAGGAACAGCCGCAATCAAAAAAAGATGGATGCAAGGCACCTCTCAGATACTTGAACATCAAATGAAACCCGAAGAAGTTAACTTTATGGGCAACTATGCTTATGACTATGGATACTACCAAGGAATATCTAAAGCAGAAGATGGAACCAAAACTCCTTTTAAGGGTAAATACGTAGTGGTTTGGAAAAAGGTCGAAGACGATTGGAAAATGTATTTAGACATTTGGAACAGACTGGCCAATTAACCTAACCCCTTTTGATACTTTTCTCTATTCGCCATAATTTGTCCGCTGTACTTCTCTGACCATTCTGCCATTTCTAATACCCGTTGCAAATAGGAATGACCAAATTCTGTAAGCTGGTACTCCACCCGTATAGGAACTTCGGGGTACATGGTTCTAGAAATGTAACCATCCATTTCTAATACTTTTAAACGTTCGCTCAATACCTTGGATGAGATTCCATAGATATAGCGCTTTAATCTATTAAAACGCAGAATGGGAAAGAATCCGAGGTTTAAAATAATAAGAATGCTCCATTTATCCGTAGCTAAAGACATAATATGGCGTATAGGACACATCTCTGGCGGATCTCTATAATCTACATGCCCAAACATTTTTTTTATTTTTTTTGCCGACCTAAGCTTCTGATTATCAGTAATAGTTTCTATTTCCATACTTGCTCTCGTTTCTGAAACTTCTTTTTTATGAGGTAAACAATTCGTATTTTTGGTATGTAATATAAAGCAAGTTACTAAAAGAAACTATATTATTAAAATACTTGCTCTTTAATACTCCTTTTATGAATAAAGCAGCCATTACACAAGCCTTACGAAAGAACTACGATAGTTTTATTAATTACATCAGTTCCCTCTCTGAAGATGATTTCTTATTACGCTACAAACAAAAATGGACCGCAGGGCAACAAGTAGCTCATTTGCTCTCAGGCATTAAAGCTTTGGCAAGGGTTTTTGATATGAACACCGAAGAAATTGAGCAGCATTTTGGAGCAGCAGTGGGCGTTTCTCGCTCTTACCTAGAAGTAAAAGAAGCCTATGATATGCAATTAGCTACGGGAGGTAAAGCTCCTGAACGTTTTTTGCCAGAAGCAGTTGGTCTTGAACAAAAAACCATCCTTCTTGAAAATCTTACCAGCTTGATACATGATCTTTGTGCCAAGATTGATAATTTTGCTGAGGCCGAATTAGACGGCTTTTATATTCCACATCCCTTGCTAGGCAATTTAACCATGAGAGAAATGTTATTTAATGCTATTTACCACGTGGAACATCATCATCAATTAACAGAACACTACCTGCAACTAAGCAGCAATAATGCATGAGAAAATTACTCAATACCCTGATCCCAAAAATAGTTGGAGCCTATTTTAATGCGACGAGTTACTTCTTTAAAGAACGCATGGCTAAAAAAGCCTTTATACTGTTCTGTACACCTCGCAAAGGCAGGGTACGCCCAGAAGCGAAATCCTTTTTAGAAGATGCCAAAGACGATATTCTTCTCATGGAAGACATTCGCATACAAACCTACCGCTGGAAAGGTAAGGGCCCTACCTTATTATTAATGCATGGTTGGGAAAGCAATACCTTTAGGTGGCGTAACCTAGTTACCAGATTACAACAAGAAGATTATAATATTGTGGCTATGGATGCACCCGCTCATGGTAATACCTCTGGGACCATCTTTCATGTACCACTCTATGCTAATTGCGCACAAAAAGTAATAGAAACCTATAAGCCCACTCATATTATTGGGCATTCCATAGGGGGAATGAGCATGCTATATAATCAATATTCCTTCCCACGGAATACAACTCAAAAATTGGTTTCTCTAGGAGCTCCTTCGGAGTTGTCAGATTTTATGCGGCAGTACCAAGCGATATTGGGATTAAATAAAAGAATGATGCAGCATTTGGAGGCACATTTTATAGCACTTTTTGGATTTCAATTTGCAGATTTCTCTACTTCTAAATTTGTAAAGGAAATTTCTAAAAAAGGCCTCTTGGTGCATGATGAGTTTGATGCCATTGCCCCTATTTGGTCTTCAGAGCAGGTGCATGCCAATTGGAAAAACAGCATTTTCATTAAGACCAAAGGTTTGGGACATTCCTTGCACCAAGACAAGGTAAGAGATCAGATTATACATTTTTTAAAATCTTAAATAAGCAGTATTTTTATAAAAAAATACTTTTATGGCTACGCTTACTCCCTTTCATATTGCAATTCCTGTTCATAACCTAGCAGCATGCCGTACCTTCTATAGAGATGTTTTAAACTGTGAAGAAGGAAGAAGCAGTGAACAATGGGTAGATTTCAATTTGTTTGGGCATCAATTAGTGATTCATTACAAAGCAAAAACAGAAGAAGATTACCATGCCAATGAGGTAGATGGCAAACATGTTCCCGTGCCTCATTATGGAGTAGTATTGCCTTGGGATACCTTTACATCTTTTGCTGAGGAGCTGCGTTCTAAAAAAGTAGATTTTGTAATAGAACCTTACATACGTTTTGCAGGTGAAGTGGGCGAACAGGCCACTATGTTCTTTTTAGACCCTGCAGGGAATGCCTTAGAGTTTAAAGCTTTTAAAGATATGGAGCAGTTGTTTGCAAAATAATACTCCTCTGCATCGTTTCCCAAAGTGCCCCACGGATTTTCATTTATAAAATTCAAATAGAATATTTATCTTAAGCCTGTAAAAAGTACCTAGTCATTAGTGACGGTATACGATTGTTCTACATAAAAAATACGCATGAAGACCAAACAGTACATAAAAAGTGGTGAAGGGAAAAATTACAACTACTCCCAAGATCACTGCTTCGTTAAACTGTCATCAAGAGACACAAATGGAGAATTATGCTTAATTGAGGACACTTTGAAACCTGGATTTCATTTAAAGCGACATCATCATAAATTGATGACAGAGGTATTCTATATGTTGAATGGTGAAATGGAACTTGTCTTCGATGATGAAACAATACTACTGAAAGAAGGGGAGACTCTAACGGTTCCGCCAAATGTGTGGCATGAAGCCATTTGCAAGGAAGGTGGAAAAATGCTCACCATATTTAAAAATGGAGAATTTGATATCTTTTTAGAAGAACTTTCGAAGATGACCGAAGAAGATTTCGCAAATGAAGAATTAATGACATCTGTCTCTAATAAATATGACATCTTCGAAGAATAAAACTTTGTACAACAAGGTGAATAGGACATTCAACTAAAATTGACGTTAAGTACAATAGGATTCCAACCACAAAAATTTATAGAATTCTCATTTTCAACACCAAACTAAACCATGAATTCAACCGAAGATTTTGAACAATTTAAAAGCCTGGACGAGGAACAATTACCCGTAGCCAAACACAAACTACATGATTGGACACATTTTGCGGGACTCTATGCTGCCGAACATGTTGCAGCCACAGAGTTTGTCATAGGCGCCACCTTTGTTGCACTTGGTGCCAAGACCATGGATATTATCCTTGGGCTTTTAATTGGCAATATTCTGGCCGTACTGAGCTGGCGCTTTATTACCTCACCTATTGCCGTTGATACGCGTTTAAGTCTCTATACCTATCTAAATAAGATTGCGGGTGACTCCATGACCAAGTTGTACAATTGGGCGAATGTCATCATCTTTTCGGTGATTTCGGCGGCAATGATAACGGTTTCCTCAACGGCGGTTCGGTTTGCTTTCAATATTCCCGCTCAGCTCAATTGGTACCCTACCAATGTCTGGTTTATTTTTATTGTACTGGCTGTGGGCATTGTTGTAGTTTCTATTGCACTCTATGGATTTAACGCTGTTTCTGAATTTTCGGGCATCTGTGCACCTTGGCTTTTTGTGATGTTTACGAGTGGCGCTATGGTACTTCTCCCTGCTTTGTCTTTGGACGTATTGGATAAAACACTACCTGCTGGTTGGGCCGATTTTATGACCCTCGGCGACCAGTCCATATGGACCGGCATCAACAGCGACGGTGCTCCTGGAATCGGATTGGTAGAAGTCATCGGTTTTGGTTGGGCTGCCAATACCATCACTCATTTTGGGTTGATTGATATGGCTCTTTTGCGATTTGCAAAAAAGAAATCGTACGGCTATGCCACCAGTACAGGTATGATGTTCGGTCACTATGTGGCATGGATTGCTGCTGGAATTATGGGTGCTGGTGCCGCTGTCATTTTAGGAAAGTCCATCGTAGAACTCGACCCAGGAGATGTAGCTTATTACGCCCTCGGTTGGTCGGGATTCGTTATTGTAATCGTGGCAGGCTGGACCACTGCAATTACCAATTTATATAGAGCAGGGTTAGCCGCACAAGCAATTTTCTTTAATCATTCCAGAAAGAGAACAACCATTGTAGTTGGTTTGGTCACTGTTGGTATTGCCTGTTTCCCCTTTGTGTTTTCGCAAATACTGCCCTTACTGACCTATGCTGGGCTTCTTGTTGTTCCTGTTGGGGCAATTGTGTTTACCGAACATCAAATTTTTCCTAGAATTGGTTATACGCGCTACTGGTCTTCGTACCGTAAGCTCACTTTTAGCATGCCCGCCGTTGCCTCCTGGGGCTTGGGATTGATCTTCGGTTTTGGACTGAATACTTTGAATGTAATTTCTTTCTATTACCTCTTTATCCCAACTTGGTTTTTTACCATAGCAGTATACACTTTCTTAGCCTCCAGGTATGGAGCTAAAGAAACCTATGCACAAGAGTCAAAAGAAGAAGAAGTTCGAAATGAAAACATAGAACGTTTTCAGGCAGAAAAAGCAAAGAATGAGCTTGTGCATGCAAAAGATGTTTCTTTTTTCTCGAAGGGACTAAAATTCGTTGCGATTTCAGCTTTGGTGGCTACCTTGGTCTTGGCTTGTAACGTGCTATTCGGAAGTACTTCAAAAGCAAATTACATTGCAAACAGAGAACTCTTTTACACCTACGCATTCGTTTGTACCATCGTTTATTTCGTACTCGCTTATTGGGCACTCAGACGCGGGAAGTCGAATACAGCAGCTTAAATATGAAAAAAACAATACAACTCAACCAAGCTAATCTACAGGAAATAGGAAACTGTATGCCTGTGCCAAACTATTCTCGTGCTTCGGATAAAACAGGAATCGTTCATATCGGTGTAGGTGGCTTTCACCGTGCACATCTCGCCTATTACCTACACCAACTAAAAAATGGGAACGCCTTATCGGATTGGGAAATCTGCGGAATCGGTTTACGCGAAGGGGATACCAAACTGCACAATAATTTCAAAAAACAAGATCATCTGTATACCTTGATTATCAAACATCCAAACGGAAAAATTAAACCCGAAGTAATAGGATCAATAGTTGATTTTAAAATGGGAATCAGCAACCCAGAACCCGTAATCGCTCAGATGGCTCATGCAGACACTAAAATAGTCTCCCTTACGATTACCGAAGGCGGTTATAACTTTAACCCCACAACAGGAGCGTTCAATTTTGATAATCCAGACGTTCAGGACGAACTACAACACCCCAATCAGCCGAGAACCGTTTATGGCTTTTTAACAGCAGCCTTAAAAAGACGGCGCGATGCAGCACTACCCGCATTTACTTTGCTTTCTTGTGATAATATAGAACATAACGGTGATATGGTGCGTAAGATGCTCCTAAGCTTTGTAAAAGCCCAAGACCCGGACTTGGCTAATTGGATTGCACAAGAGGTCTGCTTCCCTAATAGCATGGTTGACCGTATTACGCCAGTGACTACTCCAACAGATATAAATACCTTAACGCAAAACTATGGCATTGTAGATGCCTGCCCTGTTACCTGCGAGCCCTTTATACAATGGGTGGTAGAGGATACATTCTCCAACGGTCGACCTGCCTTTGAAAAAGTAGGTGTACAATTCGTCTCGGATGTAGAACCCTATGAGAAAATGAAACTGCGATTGCTTAATGCAGGGCATTCGGTCTTGGGGCTTTTAGGAGTGCTTCACGGCCACCCTACCATCAATGCCTGTGTAGAAGACGAGCTCTTCACCTCTTATCTACGTGCTTTTCTAGACAAAGAAGCCACACCCGTTTTAGGAGAAATTGAAGGTATTAATTTGGAGGACTACAAAGACAGTCTGCTAGCGCGTTTTGGCAACCCAAATATCAAAGACAGTGTTAGTCGTATTTGCTCGGAAAGTTCAGCCAAATTACCTAAATTTTTGATTCCTACCATAAATGAAAACTTAGCGACTGGCGGAAGCATCAAATTTGCCACTTTAGTAATCGCAGCTTGGTGTTATTCTAGTGATAAAGGGATAAATAGACAGGGACAACCAATCGAAATTACCGATGCTATGAGTATCGAACTTCATGAAGCGGCCAAACAGACCACAACAGACCCTTTAGCCTTTATAAGACAAGAATCTCTTTTTGGAAATCTTGTTGAAAATGACAGATTTACAGCGTTGTATACGGAGGCCGTTCAGAAAATCTATACCAATACGGATATCAAAAAGTATATGACGGATATAATGATTTCTGGCAGATAAAAGGAATAAGTGAATTTCCGAATTCAAAAAATATTGATTTTTGATAAATATGGTAAATTGTTAGCGCAATTGTCTTCAAATGCTATAGGATGGAATGGCTAATACAATGGAAAAAAGATGTTGTCAGATGCTTATTGGTTTAGAGCACATCTTGAAAATGGGCCATTTTTTTCCGGACTTTTTTATTGAAACGATAAAAAGCCAATTATTCATAAGGTGTTTAAACTATATCGGTTAAGTTGAAAAAATCTAAGCTTTTTTTTAGTTTAATTAAAGTATATTGTAATTGGAATGTGGTTGTATAAAACCTGATACTTCGAGTTTATTAGATCCTTATACCGTAATTAAAGCTAGGAACATCCGAATATGAAGAAACCTTATTTAATTTTTTTTGCATGCTTTTGTCTTTTTCATTTAAATGGACAGGATAGTGATGCTATTGTCATTGGTAAAATCGATCATATAGATTCCAACGTATTAAATGAAAAAAGAGAAATATGGATTCATGTTCCAGATGGCTACTCTAAGAATGAAAAGTATCCCGTAGTTTATTTGTTAGATGGAAATTCTCATTTTCATTCCGTTGTAGGCATGATTAAACAATTAAGTTCTATAAATGGTAATGGTGTATGTCCAAAAATGATTGTTGTGGGCATCCTCAATACAAATAGAACAAGGGATTTAACACCAACAAAAGCCAAACCTGACCCTCCTCATTTAAGCGAGATGAAAGCGGCTACATCGGGCAAGGGCAGTAGTTTTATAGCATTTATTGAAAAAGAATTAATTCCCTATATAGATTCAAATTACGCTACGGAATCATATCGTATGTTTATTGGGCACTCATTAGGTGGTTTAACAGTAATGAATACTTTAATACACAAACCAGAATTATTTAATTCGTATGTGGCCATTGACCCGTCCATGTGGTGGGATAATAAAAGACTATTGAACGAAATTAAGAACAGAAAATTTGACAAAAGATACCGTAAAAAATCACTCTTTTTGGGAATAGCAAATACAATGAGTCAAGGTTTAGATACGGTCAACGTGAGAAAAGATACAAGCTACACCACCAAACATATTAGAGCTATTTTAGAGTTAAATTCTATGCTGGGGAGAGATACTCTTACTAATCTATCATTTAAAAGCAAATATTATCCAAAAGAGGATCATGGTTCGGTACCTTTAATTACTGAGTATGATGCCTTGAATTACATCTTCGATTTTTATCAAATCAAAATGACGAAGGAGTATCTAATGGACCCTAAAAACGACATTTTAGGAAAAGTGATGGGGTATTATGATCGATTATCAAAAGAGTTTGGAAGAGAAATTAAACCAGAACAATATTATATTGATAATTTAGGACATCGGTTAATGGAGCTTAACCAATTGCCTAAGGCAGCACAAATTTTTGAACTTAATGTACTTAATTATCCCAAAAATCCTTACGTCTATAATACACTTGGGGACTGTTATGTAGCTCTTCGAAATAAGGAAAAGGCGATTGAAAATTTTAAAAAAGGAAATTCATTAAAAAAAAATTCATATTCAATTGAACAACTAAATAAATTACAAAAAGAATAAAACGATACGATTTCGCTATTTGTATGGTAAAAAACAAAAGTCTGCTACCACAAACTAACGTAACCGTTGTATAGCATATGAGAAAAGTACTCGTAATAATATTAACTCTGATCGGTTTTTTTGCATTTGGACAAGAGAGTAACCTTGACCAAATTGATAACAAGGTGCAATCTATAGAATCGGATTCCACTCTGGTAAAAAGTGAATTTGATTTAGTAGAACTGACGGGAATTAGTACGGATGGTGGTGGAATTATCAAAGTCTTGCGTAATCAAAAACAGATTTGTAAAATAATTGAGGAAATTGGATTTTCTTATGGTCGAATAAGGACAATTATTTACCTGAATAACGGAATTCCAATTAAAATAATAGAAACAGAGGAAAATTTTGGGCGCAAAAATGGAGCACTGAATTATACAGAACTAAACGAAGTTTTTAAAGCCACTATTCACATTTTTGACTGGGAAAATGACAAGAGCAAAATAGATCGGACTGGAAAAAGAGTTATGAGCGAAGGTTCTTGCTCAACATTTGATTATGAGCCAACCATTGAACGTGCTAAAAAAGCAATTGCGGAATAATTTATCGTATCCTATTTTCGTTTAGTTTAGAGTTAGGGAAAAATAACCATGTAGATGTAGGGTTAGCATATTACTTTCAGCCATCGGTTGAACCGTTTGTTGGAGCATTTGCCCTTAGCATCACATTTCCATTGAATATTAAAAACTAAGGTATTGGTACAACCTATATAACCTTACTTACAATTATGAAAATGACAATTAGAGCATTTCTTCTGATAATATTTATAAGTTGTTCCAACGATAATACTATGGTGAATCCGGCGATAGATGACCAAATAAATGTCAATCTAGGTATTTCTTTTCCGCCGGTAGCTAGCGAGGAGCAAAGAATATTTACAGCACCACTTCTAAATGAACTCAATGTGGATATTATTCGCATCGGAGAAAATTGGTCTTTTAGAGAACCTACAGAAGGTGAATTCAAATGGGAATCGCTTGATGATAGAATTAATTGGGCAGAAAACAATGGACTAAATGTTTTGCTTACCATCCAATCCAATGGACCGGAATGGGCTTGTAGTGCGCAGCAGAATACAAACTCTTGCGTATTTGAAAATAATGAAAAGTTTAGAAATTATATAGAACAACTACTTCAGCGTTATCCAAACAGAATTTCTAAAATACAGTTTGGAAATGAATGGCAATCCAATTTTTGGTACATTGGTAGTGAGCAAGAATTTGTATTGGCAAACAATATTGTTTACAATGCTATTCAACAGTTTTCACCCCGAACCGCGTTTGTGTTGGGTGGGTTTACAACCATTTCTTTGCGATTTTTAGCCGGATGTAATGGAGTCATAGATGAGTTTTCTGATGATGAGGGAAATGTGTACACTAGAGAATTCCTAGACAACAACTGCAATAACGCTGAAGTACAAGAAGTAAAAAATAGGATAGACTACGTCCTTGGAAATGCCTTGTACGATATGGTTGATGTTCATCTCTATGATGACGCTGAGAACTGGACTACCTATTTTGAGAATTTTAAAGCGATGGTTCTTAAACCTATAATCATAACCGAATTTGGAGGACCAAATGTCAATATAGAGTCCATTACCGAACAATACCAAAGCGAGAGGCTAGAATTATATGTTAAAACCATTGATAGTTTGGAGGTAGAGGAAGCTTACTTTTTTAAGCTTGTAGAAGGCACCAACAACCCAGCTCATACAGAATCAGGTTTAATAAATAATCCTGAATTGACAAAAAAAATGAACTACTTTACTTTTAAAGAATTAAATAACTAAACTACAGCTTATAATTGCCCTAGTTTCGGCCTTCTTAGTGAACTTAAAGGAAAAACCCTCTTAGATTTCCGGATCAAAATCGTCGTCCCTATTGTTGGGGAAAATTCTAAAATTTTGTAACACCCTATTTGCTTAGGCAACCATTCATCAAAAATTTACGTCTTTATAATATAATGCCAATCTAATAAAGATGAGCTCTATTAAAAAAGACGCAAGAATTGCAGGTTTATTGTATTTAATTACGGTAATAAGTGGAATTATTAGCCTTGCATACGTCCCTTCTAAGCTCATAGCCTGGGATAACGCAACCGAAACTTACAACCGCATTGTTGCATACAAATCATTGTTTAAAATTTCTATTTTAAGTGATTTAGTATTGTACACTACATTCATATTCTTGGCATTGGCGCTTTACAAATTACTGCGAAAAACCAATGAGAATATAGCCAGAACCATGGTGATCTTAGTATTGCTAAGTGTACCCATTTCCTTCATAAACCTCATCAAGAAATTTGACATACTATCACTCGTTAGCACTTCGGAAGTTTTTAGTCCTCAAGCATTAACCACGCAATATTCGAAAATGATGACACTTTTTGAATCACATAATAATGGTATTCTAGTAGTTGAAATATTTTGGGGGCTTTGGTTATTTCCATTTGGTTATTTGGTCTATAAATCCTGGATTATTCCAAAAATAATGGGTGTTTTTCTTATGATGGCTTGTTTTGGATATTTGATCGATTTTTTTGGATATTTTCTCTTTCCAGACGATTTCGGAGAAACTATCATTCCAATTTTGGCCAGTAGCTCTCAAGCTTTAGGAGAAATCGGGATTTGTATTTGGTTATTGATTTTTGGAGTCAAGAAAAATAGCCCTTCTGGCATATAAAAGCATTCTAACGAAAAAAAACAAAGGTTTTGAAAAACACAAAAATTGATATAAAAATCAGACTTGCAGCATTGTGGCTTGTATTCATGCTACTTTACATCTACACCGATTTTTATAAATTGTATATGCCTGAAAAGATACAAGCAATAATGTCTGGGTACATTGATGGTTTTGAAGTTACTCAGGTATCACTTTTACTCATAGCAGTTATTACCATCCTGCCGGCATGCATGATGTACTTTTCACTAGTTCTGAATGCAAAAACCAATAGAATCCTCAATATTGTTTTAGGCATATTTCATCTAATCATCGGGATGGTAAACATCATTGGTACTACATGGTATTTCTATATGTTTTATGGAGCCCTACTAATTATTGTGGCCATTCTCATCGTTTTACAGGCTTGGAAATGGCCATATGAAAGTAAATAACCTATTTTTTTATACCTGGCACCTAAAGGATGCTATTTAAAACAACTTGATGATTGAAATCATAAAGAATCTGCGGACATTGTCTACTAGTAAACAATCTTCTCACTCACTTCCGAAAATTCTACTACTCACACTATATTGTTAAGCTAGGGAATCAACTATCTAACTGCTCATGGTCTATATCTCTCGAAATAATTTGGCAAAGAACAAATTGAAAGCCTAAAACCTGGTCATTATATAGATGGTAGTTGTTAAAAAAAGTAACTTAATACTTTAATTGATTATTTTAATTTGACTAAAAATTCAAATAATGAAAACCACAGCATTTCTAACATTTGTAGGTGATCAATATGGAAAGGCAGAAGAAGCTATAAATTTTTACACTTCTATCTTTCCAAATTCACAAATTAAAAGCTTAACAAAATACAGAGAAGGTGAAGCAGGAGGTACTCCCGAACTCATTAAACATGCAGTATTTACATTGAATGATTTAGAGTACATGGTCTCTGAAAGTAATTATAATCATGCCTGGTCATTCACGCCAGCGGTTTCACTTTTCATCATTGATAAATCTGATGAGATGATACAAACACTTTTCGAAAAGCTATCTTCAAATGGCGGTCAGGTAATGGTTCCTCTAGACAACTACAATGGCGAAGGAGATTATGGATTTGGTAAGAAATTTGGATGGTGCGAAGACAAATATGGTGTATCATGGCAATTTGTGCTTTCTGAATAACCCATCAAAAGTAAGTTTTTGAATAAAAATAAATAACACTATTATGAAAACAGCAGGCTATTCACGAACCCCCTTAGCAAAAAAGCTAGGAATAAAAGATGGATTCAAGCTAAAAATTGTGAATCAGCCCGCCTATTATTTCAAGCTGTTCCAAGATTTGCCTGTAGAGATTGAGATTGTAACCGACACCTCTACTAAAAAGGACTTTATCCACTATTTTGCAAAAACATCGGAAGCACTCCAGAACGATATTAACCAATTGCACGAAGAAATAGTGCAAAATGGTATTATATGGATTTCATGGCCTAAAAAATCATCTAAAGTCGAAACAGATCTGAGCGGAAATATTGTGCGGCAAATAGGCCTTAAAAGTGGCTTAGTAGATATTAAAGTCTGTGCTGTAGATGAGATATGGTCTGGATTAAAATTTGTAATCCCTGTAAAAGACAGAAAATAAGTTGGTGTATTAAATGGTAAAAATGGATCTACAACCCCTATTGGAAAATGAACTAGTACAAATTAGACCTTTAGCTCAACAAGATCTAGAACCCTTATTTGCCGTTGCCAAAGACCCTAAAATATGGGAGCAACATCCATGCAAAAGATACCTAAGAACCAAGTTTAATAGCTTCTTTGAAGAATCTATCAAATCTAAAGGCGCATTAATCCTTATTGACAAAAAAAGCAGAGCCATCATAGGTAGTTCAAGGTTTAAAAAGGTAGAAGGGTTTTCAAAATGCATAGAAATAGGTTGGACCTTCCTCAGTAGAAATTATTGGGGTGGAGCATACAATAAAGCTGTAAAAGATTTAATGATTGCCCATGCCTTTAAATATGTGGATAACATCCTATTTTATATAGCTAAGGATAATATCCGTTCTCAAAAGGCTGTTGAAAAAATAAAGGGGGAAAAAATCCTAGCATCGGGATACGACAAGTTACCAAAGGTAAATTCAGATACTTTTACCTTCATAATAAAAAAATAGCTAACTCCAAGATCTCTAAAAATTTGAAGTTAGCCATTGAAGGACTTCTTCCTATCAAAAAGAATTAATTAGAAGAAACCGATAGTGAGGATCTGTCTTTTGTTTCGTTTTTATGTAAACTTACTACCAATAGTACCGCAACCCCATTGATCCAGTAAAAATATGCATCTAAGCCTTCAAAAGAAAAAACGAATGGTGCTAGAAGGAATAGAATAGCTACAGAAAAGTCGACAATTAAATGTACTTTATAGGAGATCACCTTTACTATCCCGGTTTGATGATTGGTTAAGATTGTCAATAGTAAAGCAGCGAAACCTACGCCTACTGAAAGATAAAACGCCATTGGATTAGTGCTGCCCAAGTTCAATAAGAAAGGAAGTATTATTAGAGCAAAAGCTACTGGATAATCTAAATACGAGTGAATTTTTTTTGTTATAAATCGCATAGTTTTTAAGTTTTAAGTGAATAATCAGTTTTCAAATAAATATATAATTCAAAGGTGTCGTTAATTTGTGTAACACGAATTATCCATTGTTCCTTAAGAGTTGTCGTTTATTCCTAATTCCAAGATTTTGATTTATAATTAGTTATAATATTGGGTAAAAAAATGTTAATGATGCTTTCTGGGATTTGAAGGAAACCTATTCGCAAACTCCTATGCTAGGCGATAGGAAAACAAAGTTGTATTGCAGTGAAAGAAATTTTAGATCAAAATACATGGCAAAAACTTAAAACTGAGTTAAAAAAACGAATCTCCCTGTACTTTTAGGATGATTTAACATTATTTCTTTACTTTTACTTTTTTGGTACCTTTTAAAATGAATCATAAAAAACAGCTTGGCACATACATTGGTGCATTAATGCTCTTAGTAGCTTTAATGCTTCCTACTGCCATTCAATTTTTTCATTCATTTGAAGAGCACGAGCAAATTGACTGCACAGAACAAGAAGCTCATGTACACAAAACCATAACCAAATGTGAGGTTTGTAGTTTTCATTTAGCATCTTTTGATTATGAAATTGCTACATATCCCGACTTATTACTACCAGAAATACATGTGCTGATTGATGTAAACTTTACTTCTGCTCAGCTAAATTCCTTCAATACGACCAGCACCCAACTCAGGGCGCCTCCAGTACTTTCCTAGTACCACATCACTTACATTATTTTAATCAAGAACTTATATGCATAGGCATTTATTTATAATGTTGCTATTAAGTAGCATTACGGCTATATCACAGAATTGTAATAATACGCTCTCCGGAACAGTAACTGATCTTCATGATGGCTCCTTACTAGTAGGGGCAACACTAATTGTTGCAGGCACTGAACAGGCGGTACAGACGGATTTAAATGGAAAATTTATGATTACGAACCTCTGTAATATTACCTATTCAATACAGGTTTCACATCCGTATTGTTTGACCAAAGGTTTTACAATTGATATAGATGGTAATACCACAAAGAATTTTAAACTGGAACACCACTTGGAAGAACTCAATCAAATCACTGTTGTAGGCAATGCGTATGGCGACAAGTCCAAAACAATTGTAGCAAACACCATCTCAAAAGAAGAAATTGAGCGGTTTAGTGGCGGTTCTCTTGGAGATGCCCTGAACAGCCTTAGTGGTGTCTCTTCCCTGAACACTGGAAATACAGTCGTAAAACCTTTGATTAATGGTTTACATAGTAGTCGAGTGGTGATCATTAATAACGGGGTGCGCATGGAAGACCAAGAATGGGGTGCGGAACATGCCCCTAATGTGGATATTAATACAGCAGGTAATCTTACCTTAATAAAAGGAGCAGGTGCACTACAATACAGCGGAGATGCCGTGGGAGGTGTTATTATTGCCGAAGCACCCAAAGTGCCAGTTATAGATAGTCTATATGGAAAAACCATTGTAACAGGAACTTCTAACGGACGTGGAGGTTCATTGACTTCCCAGTTAACAAAAAGCTATGCCAACGGTTGGTTTGCAACAGTACAGGGAACACTAAAACGTTTTGGGGATTTTGAAGCCCCAGATTATGTACTAAGTAATACGGGAGCTTTTGAACGAAATGTTTCCTTTAGAGTAGGGCTAAATCGGTTCAATTATGGTATCGAAGCCTATTATTCACTATTTAAAAATGAAATAGGAATTCTAAGAGCGTCACATTTGGGCGGGGCAGAAGATCAGGTAAGAGCAATTAGCAGCCCCACTCCACTGATCATTAATGATTTCACTTATGAAATTGATGCGCCAAATCAAGATGTAACCCATCATTTGGCTCAAATAAAGGCATTTAAAAGATTTGATCAACTGGGCAAATTGAGTTTACAATATGATTACCAACAAAACAATCGTCTGGAATTTGATATTCGAAGAGGTGATGATAGAGATCAGGCATCGCTAGACTTAAAATTAGTGACACATTCTGTAATGCTCGACTTAGACTCTCATCTCAGCGATGCTATTAACCTAAAAACAGGGGTATTAGGGCGTTATCAAAATAATTTCGCCAACCCAAATACGGGAGTTCGAAGGTTAATTCCTGATTATGATAAATACGATTTAGGAATCTATGCGGTTGTAGATTATCAACTGAATGAAAATCTATTACTGGAGGCCGGTGGACGTTTTGATTACACCCATATGGATGTTTTTAAATTCTACAGAACCTCTTTTTGGGAATCGCGAAATTATGATGTATTACTCCCTGAAATTGTGGTTGAAGAATTGAGCAATCAAATTTTAACCAATCCTAAGCTCAATTATTACAATGCTTCGGCTACCCTAGGAGGGAGCTATTCTTTCAATGATAATTATCAATTATTCTTTAATTATGCGTTGGCTTCTAGAGCGCCAAATCCATCTGAACTTTTCAGTGAAGGCTTGCATCATTCTGCTTCGAGAATAGAACTAGGCGATCTTACCTTCGATTCCGAAATTGGGCATCGAGTTTCATTATCTCTTCAAGGAGGTAATGATATCTTTAGTTTCTCTGTGGCTCCGTTTATTAATAGAATCTCGAACTTTATTGTGATTGAACCCACGGAAATACAACAAACTATCCGAGGGAATTTTCAAGTCTGGGAATACCGCCAGACAGACGCACAATTATTGGGAGTAGATTGGGACGCTTCCTATTTATTTACAGAAAATATCCAATTTAAACATCAATTTTCATTCGTAAAAGGGTATGATCGCACACGTAACGAACCTTTAATAAACATTCCTGCCGTTAGTACAAAAAATGAAATTGTGTATCAAAATCCATCACTCAACAATCTGCGATTGGCATTGCAAAGTGAGTATGTGTTTAGACAAAATGAATTCCCTGACAATAATTTTGAAGTATTTCTTCCAGAAACAGAAACTACAGAAATTGTTGATGTAAGCACCCCACCAGATGCCTATCACCTGCTCAATTTTAACTCTAGTATCGATTTTAAAATCAGTAAAAAATCAATACTTACGGCTGGCTTTGGTGTTACAAACTTATTAAATACCTCTTATAGAAACTACTTAAACCGTTTGCGCTATTATGCGGACGATTTAGGAAGAAATTTTTTATTAAATCTGAAAATTAATTATTAACTATTCAACAACATGAAAAAGGTAAATTTTTTAACAACTGTATTTTTAACTACCCTATTATTCGTATCCTGTTCGGATGATGATGATGCGCCAGGGGCAGTAAATGAAGAAGAAGTAATTACAACCCTAACAGCAACCCTAACACCAGATGGTGGCGGAACCGCTATTACCATACAAACTCGCGATTTAGATGGTGATGGTCCTAATGCTCCTGAAGTAACAGTTTCAGGAGATCTTATGGCCGGAGTTACCTATAATGGCAGTCTTGTTTTATTGAATGAAACAGAAAGTCCTGCTGAAAATATCACTAATGAAGTAGAAGAAGAAAGTTTAGAGCATCAATTTTTCTTTACTGCAGGTGGCGGTTTAGATGTTACAACGGCCTATGCAAATTTTGATACTGCTGGGGATCCTTTAGGTACAGAATTTACACTTACCGCAGGTGCTGCAAGTTCTGGAACTTTGACTTTCACCTTACGCCATGAGCCTACCAAACCAAATACTGGTTTAGGAGATGCAGGTGGCGAAACCGATATTGCCGCTACTTTTAATGTGACTGTGCAATAGCATTAAATAAGCGACTCATTTTTTAATACTGTTTGAATTCCCTTTGTATTTAACAATGCAAAGGGAATTTTTTGTTAAACGTTTGCCAAAACAACACTTGTCATTTCGCTATTACACCTGACTAAACTCAAATTTCTTATTTTTAATACAAACCCATTTCTAAGCAAGACTTATATCACCAATCAATATCCAATAGATGCATATTAGACTACTACTTACCGCTTTTATTTGCTCTATATACCTCCAAGTATATGCGCAACAAAGTGAGAAAGACTATGTAGTGGGTAGCACGTACTCTCTAGCATCAAAAATAATGAACGATGAACAAGAGATTCAGATCTTCTTACCAGAAGGTTATGCAGATTCAGACACAGCATATCCTGTTTTATATGTGCTAGATGGGCAGCGCTATTTTTTACATGCAGTAAGTCTTCAAAAATCTTTCGTAGCATTTAGACAAACCCCTGGGTTTATTATTGTTGGTATTTCTCAGAATTCATCTGATCGAAATAGAAATTTTAGTATCAATTCTCAGAAGTACCTAGATTTTATTAAAAATGAAGTGATAACCTATGTGGATACAGCATACCGAACAACCAAAAAACGCATGTTATTTGGTTGGGCATACGGAGGGGGTTTCGTCTTAGAAACCATGACCAAGCAACCCCATTTGTTTGATGTTTATATTTCGGCAAGTCCGTTTCCTCTTGCGAATAAAATAGCTAAAATAGATAGCCTTCTTTCCAAAAATACGGATTTTGACCCCTTATTATATTTTGTTCAGGGACCAATGAAGGAGTTGTAACGGAAGGAACCCGCGCACTACAAAACCTTCTTAAAAGCAAAGGACCAAAAACCATGGATTGGACTTTGAAGGAATTGGACGGAGAAGAACATAGATCTACTCCGTTTACAACCCTATACCATTCACTTAAAAAAACTTTTAACTTCTATCCCGAATTGCAGTTCAATTCCCTAAAAGAATTCTCAAATGCTGGTGGTTTACCCTATGTCTATGAGTATCATCAAAAAAGAGCCAATCAGTATGGCTTTACACCTCAACTATCAGATTGGAGCATGTTCAGTTTAACAAGAAATGCAATGCGAGCAGACGATTACCAACAGTTTGATGCTTTTATAAATGAATTTAGCAGCACCAATTATATTAGTCGGCTAAGCCTTGGTAGAGCATCTTCAATTGCCGAATTTTACGTAAAAAACAAGCAATTTGACAAAGCAATAGTACTGTTTACTATGTTAATAGAAAAACATCCAGATTCGGAAAGACCTTTAAATAGTCTAGGTGATGTATATAAGGAAATGAAAAAGGAGAGAAAGGCTTCTATCTATTATAAAAAAGCTGAAAAACTTGCTAAGAATAAAGCAAACTGATATAGCCTTATCCAGATCAACAATATAAGACTTGTTCAGCCAAAAACATGCTTATTTAATAAAGTTATGCTCATTCAAACTGATGTTTCTTCGGCTTCAAAGTTTTTAAACAGAATTATGGGTTTAAATTTTCGAAAATAACTTCATTTGTGATAATGTTCTCTCCAGCTAGCATTATCTCTTTGGTAATAATTTGGGCATGCAAGGTATCTAAATAAGAACCACCTTTGTTTTTATATCTCAAATGTAGGTTAAGTAAACTTGTATCTCCTTTCACTTCTGTTTCTAGAATTCTAATGGTATCTAATTGTGTTTCAGCATCTATTTGGAAGTTAAAAATGTTATCACTGGCAGTTTCTGAAATAAACTCAGGATGTTTGTCATTCAGCTGCATAATAGCAATTCGTTCCTGTATCTTCTGATATAAAAGCAACGTATGTGCTTGTTCTTTGGTAATAGTAATATCCAACATCATTTCCGACGTAGCATCACTTTCCGAATTAGCCACCTTATTCTCAAAATTATTAGAGCAAGAACCGACCAGGCATAAAGCAAAGATGTAGATGAACTTTTTCATTGAATTATCCTAAATTTCAATTTTACAATTTGTTTGTTTTGATACTGAGTTTCGATAATCTCCAAATTTCGTAGGCTCTCCGTAGGAGTTGTCAACTTATTTATGAACTCCTTTTTACTATATAACTCAACCCCTATTTGATACGGCAAAAGCTCAAAAATCACCGCATCCTTGGCAATCAATTTTTCAAGTTCATCCCTTCTTTGTTGCCAGTCTTTTACATTATTGCTTCCATAATAATGAAGCATTAAGGCATAGTCATCCGTCTTTAAATGAATCTTGTGTGATTCCTTTTTTGAGATCGATTTATAAATTGTATCGTTCTTGTGATAGGGAGATTGCGCAACAAATTTCACATAAGATCTTTTTGTTTCCAGAGTAATGCAACCCAAACTATCAGTCTTTAAATAAGTAGGAGATTCTGCTTCGTTTAAAACAATAACATCAATAGCCACCTCAGAAATGGGTTCTTTTTTATCGGCATCCACAAAACAGAAATGAAATGTATGGGTATCTTTCTTAAAGGCATAGATAGTTACTGCAAGGAGGCATAAAATAGCAAACATTGCGTATACCCATTTTCTAATAGAATGCCTTTCTGTACTCCCTTGCACTTCAATATCCTTTTCCTTAAAAGCATTCCAATTATTATAGCCGCTATAAGATGCTAAAAGATTAAGAATATCTATTCTAGGGAGTTTTTCAGGGGTATTCTTTACGTAGTTATAAAACCACTTTTCACTTACACCACTCTGCACTTTCTGTCTAAGGTCTTCTTGAAAATCCTGTATATCTTGACCTTTCCATTCTGAAATAATTGGACTTGTGGCAGTATGATTTTCCAAAAACCGATGTGCTACTTGCTTTAACAAGCGCTGAAATAGCAAAATGTCCTTGGAATTTTTTTCCATTTATCTAATTGATTATCAAACCAATCTGTTTTTACAAAAAAAATACAACTTCTTTACAACTGTTCTACAAGAGATGCAAAACTCTTAAACATAGGTTTATGGTGTTAATTTAAAAACAATCATTATGAAATCAAACATTTTTAAATGCATCTTCATTTTAAGCCTTTCCTTTTTGCTAGTACAATGCAATCAGCATTCGTCTCAAGAAGCAAACATGGTCTCTTTAGATGAGGTGGCGGAAACATCGGATATGAAATCTATTTCTAACGAAACTGGGTTACCGATCGCGAACGAGAAAGCCAATATTTTGAAAAACCTAAAAATCATTAAAAACGCCCAATGCAGGTTTAAAGTTTCCAATGTTACTAATTCCACTACGGAAGCTAGAAAAATAATAAGTGCCCACGGCGGTTATATTTCTGATATGCGCTTTCAAAATTCAAAACATCAATTAGAGAATCGATTTACAGTTCGGGTGCCACAGCAAAATTTTGAAACCATACTGCAAGAGCTTTCTGCCTTAGCAGAATTTGTAGATTTTAAAAACATTACCTCCAAGGATATATCTGAAGAATATGTGGATTTACAAACACGTTTAAAAACTAAATTAGACGTAAAAGAACGCTATGATGCTATCTTAAGGTCTAAGGCAAAAACCGTTGAGGAAGTATTACTTGCAGAAGAAAAACTAAGGGTACTACAGGAAGAAATAGAGGCTGCGCAGGGGAGGTTAAAATTCTTGAGTAACAAAACAGCTTTTAGTACCATTCAAATAGACCTGTATGAAACTGTTGCCTATAAAGAAAAACCAAAAACATTTACTAAATCCTTTGCGGTTAAGGCAAAACAGAGTTTAGTATTTGGCTGGAATTTAATCGTAAATCTCTTTTTAGCAATTCTTTACATATGGCCTTTGGTACTAATCACAATTGGAATTATTAGCTACTTAAAATTTAGAAAAAAGAAGTAGTTCAAAAAAAGAATACTCCTTATGAAATATGCATAGGGAGTATTTTTTTTTAACAATATTAGCGTTTAATACTGATGAAAAGCTTCCGAGACAAACCTTAACACCTCAGGTAAGGATGCCCTCCAATAGGTCCAATTGTGTGCACCATCTCTAACGCGGTATTCATGCGGAATTCCTTTCTTTTTTAATTCAATATGTGCCAAACTATTACCTTCAAATAAAAAGTCATCATCTCCGCAATCCAGATACCAGCGAACAGATTTTAGATCTTTTTCTGGCATACTTTTAATGAGTTCCACAGCATTGTGGTTTTCAAAATACGTTTTCACCTCTGCCTCCGTATATTTCTTTCCACTTCCTTTTATCTGCGCTTTCAACTGTTCTAAAGTCAAAGGACCTACATAGGCGCTTAAGGGACAAGCAGACGAGAAAAGTTCTGGATGATGCAAGGCATACATAAAAGAGCCTCCGCCGCCCATGGAGAGACCTGCCACGGCTCTATAGCGCTTCTCCCTTTTTATTCGGTACTTTTTTTCTACATAAGGCATCAACTCTTTAAAAAAGAAATCTTCGTACTTCCAATCACCTTGATTAAAATACCCACGTTGTCCTGTATTTGCATCGGGCATTACAATAATCATAGGGGTCGCTGTACCATCCTTGATGGCTTTATCAGTAATACGCAGTACTTCCCCGAATTGTATCCAACCCGTTTGATCGTCTCCTGCACCATGCAATAAGTATAGAACGGGGTAACTTCTATTAGAGGTTTCATAGTCTGGGGGCAAATAGATAGCAAACTTGCGCGCTCCCTTCAAAATTTCGCTCTTCATAGAAAGATCATCAAATACCTTTCCGGTCTGACCAAACCCGGCTGTTCCAAGTAGCATAAATAGACTAGATAGCGACAATAAAAACTTCATTCTTTTCATATTTATTTAATTATAAAAATAAGATGAACTCACAGCTTTCATCTTTAACGGTAGCGCCAACTTGTTAAATCGGCACCTTTAGGAGCACTCTCCGCAATTCGTTTCATAATTTTAGGAACGTACATACTGTTATAACGCATACGCGTAATATGGTTCGGAAGTTCGGGATCTCCATTCCAACAATGCTCGGCTTTATCTCCATAGGCCACTTCCCCATCATAATAAGGATCTGTGGTTCCTTCTAAAAAGTCTTCCATCAAATACACCGCATTATTGAGGTAGTAATTATCCATATCGCCACAATAAATGTGTATTTTCCCTTTTAAATCATCTCCTAGTTTATCCCAATCTCGTTCTAAAATATGGCGCAAATCATAATTCTCTTTCCAATAATTAGCTACTTCTGCGTCAATATCACCTGTCCTTTTATCCCATAAACGTTCTGGATAACCATCTGCTCCTTGGGGTGAGTAAGTCGCCTCCCAAATATCCCATTGCTGACCTGAACGCGATTTATCTCCTAATACCAATTCTAAATGATTTGCATCTTTTAAGGTAGACTGAATTTGTCCTAAATAATCTCTATGTGCGGGCACTTCCAATTTCTTATGAGCACTTTCATAATAGTAGGCATTCTTATCTTTATAAATATCCGTAAGACAATAGGCTCTAAAATCAATGGGGTCTGGACAGGCTGCAAAGCAACCGTTATATTCCTCTGGATACTTCACTTGCACTGCCAAAGCCTCCCAACCACCAGTGGAGCCTCCATAAAGAAAACGAGACCAACCCTCACCTTGCCCTCGAAACTGTTCTTCTATATAGGGAATAAGCTCATGTGTAATAGCATCTCCATATGGGCCTTGACTTGCAGAATTCACGGCATATGAATCATCATAATAAGGAGTAGGGTGTTGAATTTCAATGATTAAAAAACGAGGGAAGTCTGGCTCATTCCACCGTTTATAAAAATCATAGGCTTCTTGTTGTTGTATGATATTATAGCCATCTACATCAAAACGTGCTGAATATTCTGGTTCCAAATTTGGATCTGGAGGCGTGGTTCGGAATCCTCCAAAATCCGAAGGAAAATGCCCATGAAAAACCATGAGTGGGTATTTCGCTTCCGGATGTTCCTCAAAACCTTTGGGTAAAAGCACATGTGCTCCTAAATACATATCTCTTCCCCAAAATTTAGATAGTTTTTCTGATTTTATCTTTATATGCTTAATCCACTCTGTATCCTTGGCTTCTTCTATGGGCGGGATTACTTGATCCATAACCACTTCAACATCTTGAACACCTTTCTCCGTTATGGTAATTTTAAAGGGTTTGCTGTAGCGGTTCCCAGGTGATCTATTCCATTGTTGCCCTTCGCCATTATCCATAGGCAACTGCACTGTTTGCCCTGTTTCTAAATTAAAAGTTTCGTACACATGCAATAAGGCTTGCACATTATATTCTCCTGGAGGAACTTCGGCAAGGCTTGGATAAGGAAATCCAAAAACTTCTTGGGTAAAGGTGGCTGTTTCACCAGCAGCCATACCATTAACATTCATCCCATAAATAAGTTGGGTTTGAAGTCCATCATTTATTTGAAAACGCGGTTCTTTCGAATCGTCCGAAGAAAGCATTAATAAAAGACGTCCATCCAAATTTTTGGTATCAGTACTATCCGTAAAAGACACTTTAATTTCAAAATTATTTTCTTTTTCCGTCGTTTGGCAGCCCCAAAAGCATAAGACAGGAAGGAGTACGTAGAGAAGGTATTTTTTCATTTGTGGTTGATTTTCACCAAAAGGTACTGAATTCCAGTACATGAACAAATAAGAAAATACAATTTCGAACGTTTATGAAAGAAAGTAAGCTTGGTTTTGCACCTACTAAAAACAAGACGATGAAAAAGCTAAAATGGATTGTATTTATTTTCGCATTAGGATTCAGTATCTCCTGCACTAATGACGAAGGCGACACAGATTTAGATGTGATCAACCCCACTGAGGAAGAACAAGGAAGCCTCCCAACTGAAATTCTAAAAAAGAAGGATTCTAAAAACTAGTACTAGTTTTTGGCATTATGTCTTTCTCTAGCCAATAGGGTGTTTTTTAAGAGCATGGCAATAGTCATTGGACCCACACCACCTGGAACTGGGGTAATATAAGATGCTTTTTTGCTAACACCTTCAAAATCCACATCTCCTGCAATATAATACCCTCTTTCTCTGGAGGCATCTGGCACTCTTGTAATACCTACATCAATAATAACCACATCTTCCTTCACCATATCTGCGGTAAGGAATCCTGGAACGCCTAAAGCAGAAACGATAATATCGGCCTGTAAGGTTAGAGATTTCATGTCTTTGGTACGACTATGGGTTAAGGTAACCGTAGCATTTCCAGCTTCTGCTTTCTGACTCATCAAAATACTAATAGGTCTTCCTACTATATGACTGCGTCCAATAACCACCGTATGTTTTCCAGAAGTCTCTACGCCATTTCTGCGTAACATTTCCATAATACCATAAGGGGTAGCAGGCACAAAAGATTCCATATCCAAGGCCATTTTTCCAAAATTAGTAGGATGAAACCCATCTACATCCTTATCAGGGTGTACCGCCATAAGTACCTTCTCTTCATCTATGTGTCTGGGCAAAGGCAATTGCACAATGTAACCATCAATATCGGGATTGGCATTTAACTCGGCCACCTTCGCCAATAAATAGGTTTCAGTGGTATCCTCTGGTAAGTGGATGAGTGTAGATTCAAAACCAATGCGTTCACAAGAGCGTACTTTGCTACCAACGTAGGTAAGACTAGCACCATCTGTTCCAACTAATACTGCAGCCAAATGTGGCACTTTCTCTCCACGCTCTTTCATCTGACGTACCTCAACGGCAATTTCATCTTTTATTTGGTTGCTCAATTTTTTCCCATCAAGTATTTTCATGCTCGTATCTTCTGGTATTGGTTCGTAATTAAAAATTTACAGGTTCTTATTAATTTATTTCATCCCTTTCATGGCACCCATCATCTGCATCATCTTTTTGCCACCTCCGCCTTGCATCATCTTCATCATCTTGCTCATCTGATCAAATTGCTTTAGCAACTGATTTACTTCTTGGATAGTGCGTCCACTTCCTTTTGCGATTCTTTTTTTGCGACTGGCATCCAGTTTAGCAGGGGTAGAACGCTCATCTGGTGTCATAGAATGTATAATAGCTTCAATATGTTTAAATGCATCATCATCTACATCTAACCCTTTCAAGGCTTTTCCTGCTCCTGGTATCATACCCATCAGATCTTTGATGTTTCCCATCTTCTTGATCTGTTGAATCTGGCTCAAAAAATCATCAAAACCAAACTTGTTCTTGGCAATTTTCTTTTGAATCTTACGGGCCTCTTCTTCATCAAATTGTTCTTGAGCGCGCTCTACTAAAGAAATTACATCGCCCATTCCCAAAATACGATCTGCCATACGAGAAGGGTGGAATACATCTATAGCTTCCATCTTCTCTCCTGTACCAATAAACTTAATAGGCTTGTTTACTACAGATTTAATAGAAATAGCTGCCCCTCCACGAGTATCTCCATCTAATTTGGTAAGGATAACCCCGTCAAAATTTAAAATATCATTAAATGCCTTGGCGGTATTCACTGCATCTTGCCCTGTCATGGAATCTACTACAAACAAGGTTTCTTCAGGAGAAATAGCCTTATGAATATTTGCTATTTCATTCATCATCTCTTCATCTACCGCCAAACGACCTGCAGTATCTATAATCACAATGTTCTTTCCATTAGCCTTTGCATGGGCTACACCCGCCTTGGCAATGGCCACAGGATCATTATTTCCCCTATCAGAGTACACCTCTACTCCTATTTGGTCTCCAACTACATGTAATTGATCAATGGCTGCAGGACGATAGACATCGCAGGCAACCAATAAAGGGTTTTTGGTTTTTTTATTTTTAAGATAATTGGCAAGTTTCCCAGAAAAAGTAGTCTTACCAGAACCTTGTAATCCAGACATTAATATTACGGAAGGGTTCCCAGATAGGTTAATACCTTCCATTTCACCGCCCATTAATCTGGTAAGCTCATCCTTCACAAGCTTCACCATTAATTGCCCTGGCTGTAGCGTTGTTAAAACATCTTGTCCGAGTGCCTTTTCTTTTACGGTATTCGTAAACTCTTTGGCAATTTTAAAGTTAACATCGGCATCTAGCAATGCTCTCCGAACCTCTTTAAGAGTTTCTGCAACATTAATTTCGGTTATTTGCCCATGCCCTTTAAGGACGTGGAGGGCTTTATCTAACTTTTCACTTAAATTATCGAACATGATTTTTGCAATTTACAAGAACTGCAAATTTAAGAATATCAATGGTAAGTGCAGCTATGGACTTCAAAAATATATAAAGGAAAAGGGTAGCTTCAACGAAGAAACTACCCTTTTCTAAAAATTGGAGCAAAAGTGTTATAATTTTTCCAACGTGAGAAAGTCTGTACCCCCATTACCTCCACTAACATCGGTTAATTTAAGGATGGTATCAGAATATTCTAAAATATCCCAATCATCACTTAGTTCTTCAAAATCATCTGGGGTAACAAAAAAAATATTGAAGTCGATATCTCCCATGTCATTCGAATCATTGCTATTGTCTGCAGAATCTGATATAGACCAAGCACCAGAAATTGATAAACTGCCATTTGAAGCTACTAAAGAACTATCTTGATTAAAGGAGAAAACATAGCCAAAATAATCTTGCGTTTCTTCTTTTTCGGAATCAAAATAATAGGCAATACGCCATTCTCCATTCATCACAGCAGCTTGTATTTGCGCTACATCGGCTGATGTAATTTGATCATCTGTTTCGGTATTCTCTTCCTCGCAAGCAGCTAAGAAAAGTATACAAAACATCATAATTGAGGCATTGATAAGTTTATTTTTCATTTTCCAAAGTTTATATAGTGTTCTCGTGCAAGCTTATAGTTTTTCAAAAACCAAATTGTCAATACTACCATCACCACCACTGATATCTTTTAATTCTATCCTAGTGTTAGTAACCGACACAATATCCCAGTCATCTGTTAGCTCTTCAAACAAACTATTGCCATCAAGATTTAGATATAGCTTCAGTTTTCCTTCGTCATCTCTAAGCACTCTCCATAAACCGTCTAAAAATGGATCTTGACCTTCCGATACAGTTACTCTATGCATAGGAGAAAAAGCAAGGCTATATCCTTGATAATTGGCTGTCTGCTCTATTCCGTCCTCTTTATATTGTGTAACAACCCAGTCACCACCCAACATATAGTTTCTAATTTCGGCAACGTCTCCATCATTGGCTTGATCATTACAGTTTCGGATTAAAACTAATTCATAGTCCGTCTCCTCTACTTCAAATTTTAGTCTTTTATCTCTTAAATCACTTAGAGGCCATTCAAAACTAACTCCAGGTTCATTCCCCATGGTTATAGCCATAACCAAACGACCTTGATTATTTAAGGTAATTTCCCAGCTTCCTTCAGACGTATTCTCGCCATTGCTTAGGGTTACAACTCCCATTGGCTGAAAGCTAAACTCATATCCTAAAAGACGATCTATTTCTTCTCCTTGATTCTTTACGTTCTTAATTACCCAGCTACATTCTTTTAAAATTTCTCTTAAAGTATCTGGATCATCTGTTGTTGCATCACATAAAGATTTTAGAATAATTCGATCTCCATCACCTGCATATAATTTAATTCTATTATCATCTATTTCATACACAAACCATTCTAAGCTAAAGTCTACAAGGACATCAAATTCTAATTTTAATAATACTGCATGGTCTGCCACACGTGTATTCCATTCTCCGTTTAGTACATTTCCTTCTCTATCTCTAACCGTTACTTCACCGTTTTCTTTAAAGTTCATTACGTATTCGAAGTACTGATCTGTTTGGTTTTCACCATTTCTTTTTACTTCTCTTACCAACCAAGGGCATTCTACTAGATAGTTATCTAAACGTTCTTTTGTAAAATCGTCATCGTTAAAGTCATCATCATCGTCCTCATCACACATATCTTTAGCACTTTCTATAGCAGCAGCTAATTCTGCATTGTTACTTACACGCACTTCCGTACCATCATACAATTCCATTACAACTGGGAAATCAATGCTAATTAAATCTCCTTCGTCCAAGCCGGCAAGAAAACGTCTTAATTCTTTGTCGCTATTCACGGTAACACTCCCTGTTTCTACTTCTTCTGCATTGAACGTAAAAAGTGTAATAGGGTATACAAAATCAATACATTCAATATCATCATCACCACCACCTTCTATACAATCTTCCGCAAGTTCACGCAGGTCTTGTTTATTATTAATTACGATTTCTGTAAAATCGGCCAAAGTAATGGTAATTGGAAAAATAATTTCCAACAGATCCACATCATCTTCAAGCGCATCGAAGATCTCTTCAATTAGACGTAAGTCTTGTACAGAGTTAATAGTAATTTCTAAGCCATTCACTTCTACAGTGTACGGAAATTGAATAGCAAAACAACTGGCCCCATCAACAATATTGTCAAAAGAACCATCATTGGAAACGGTATTGGTAATTAACTTTGCAGTAGCAGAATTAACATCAATAGTTTCTTGGTCATCAGTAGTGATGTTTTCGAATTCATCCTGACAAGAAGTAAACGCAAGCGCCATCATTAATAGGCTTACATAAGCAGCAAATTTTAAATACTTTTTCATAACGATTTGGATTTAATTGTTCGTTCAATCATAAAACAATCCACTTTAAAAATACCCTACCTACTTTTTTAATTTTTTTTAAAATATCTTTGAAAAGCCTTTGATGCTATATTTCAGAGGTAATTGAAATTTATTAGCAAACCAACACAAGACGTCCAATACTATTTTGAATTCTATAAATAAGAATAATGTTTGTGAGGAAGAGGTATTTAGCCATCTTTTTACCACTAACTCCAAAACGGTTTTTAATTATATATATTATAAATTTGGAAACCAAGAGAAGGCGTATGATGCTGTGCAAGAGGCTTTTGTTAAACTTTGGGAGAATTGTGAGAAAGTAACACCCGAAAAAGCAAAGTCGTACGTATATACAGTAGCCAATAATTTGTATTTAAATGTAATTAAGGCAGAAAAGGTGCGATTAAAGCATTCTAAAGACCTTAATGATCGCTCAAATGAATCTCCAGAATTTTTGATGGAGGAGAAAGAATACAAAGAAAAATTAGATAGGGCCTTGGATAGTTTACCAGAAAACCAACGTGTTACTTTTCTATTAAATAGAATTGATGGTAAAAAATATGCCGAAATTGCAGAAATGGAAGGTGTAAGTGTAAAAGCAATTGAAAAAAGAATGCATTTGGCGCTGAAGGCTCTGAGAGCCCAAATAGAAGGAATATAAGCTTTAGTGTTAGGAATCCCATCCAAAAGAATATAGTTAAGGTAGGGTATCTCTAAGGTAAGTTGTTATAGATATGTAAAGGCTAGAAATCATGGAAGACAATTATTTAGCTAAATGGCTCAACAATGAGCTTTCTGAAGAAGAACTCGCGGTATTTAAAAAGACCGATGAGTATGCTTCTTATGTGAAGATATTAAAGGCTTCTGACAACTTAGTTGCTCCAGAATATGATATGGAGCAGGCATTAGAAGACCTTAGAAATAAACGTACATCAAAAGTTATTAAGATGAACCCTGTAAGGAGGTTAATGCAAGTAGCCGCCGTGGTAGCATTGCTTCTTACAGGTACCTACTTTTACATCAACTCTCTAGGAGAAACCGTTGCTACACAATATGCAGAAAATAAAGAAGTAGTATTACCAGATGCTTCTGAAGTAATTCTGAATGCAGATTCTGAGATTAGCTACAATGATAAAGGTTGGGACGAGAAAAGGAATGTTTCTTTGGAAGGAGAAGCTTTCTTTAGAGTAGCGAAAGGAAAGAAATTTACTGTAACTACAGATCTTGGAGAAATCCAGGTATTGGGTACTCAATTCAATGTAGAACAAAGAAAAAATTATTTTGAAGTAAGTTGTTTTGAAGGTTTAGTTAGTGTAAGCTACAAAGATCAAGAAATAAAGCTTCCAGCAGGAACATCTTTTTTGGTAATTAATAATAAGATTATAAATGCGGAGAGCCCAACTACAGCAGAACCTTCTTGGATGCATAACGAAAGTAGCTTTAAAAGTATACCCCTTACCTATGTACTAGATGAATTGCAAAGGCAATATAATTTAGAAGTAAATACCAAGGGAATTGATATAAATCTGCTATTTACCGGTTCTTTTAGCAATACCGATTTAGATGTAGCCTTACGCAGTATTAGTGCATCCTCTAAAATAAAGTTTAAATTAGAGGAGAACAAAGTGCTATTCTATGCCGAAAACGCACCTTAAACACATTCGACTTTTCTATTTGGTGTTCATTTTTGCTCTGAACATTGGTACATCTCAAGAAACGACCACCTCTCAAATAGATCTGATCCCATACCTTC
Source organism: uncultured Flavobacteriaceae bacterium (assembly GCA_947500575.1). Taxonomy (GTDB): domain Bacteria; phylum Bacteroidota; class Bacteroidia; order Flavobacteriales; family Flavobacteriaceae; genus CANMSI01. The sequence goes on from CANMSI010000001.1 coordinate 753,193, forward strand.
AACAACTGGAAAAACAATTTAATATTAAGTTTTCCTATGTAGATGAAGATTTGAACACCCTAAAAGTTATCCTTTCTAAGCATACGAATTTAAACGCTATACTAGAGGATATTAAAGATCAGACACTGCTTAAAATAGAAAAGCTGAATGAACGGTATTATACACTTACCAAGACTAGCACTGTAGATATTTGTGCAAAAGTGCTTGATAATTTCGCAAACAATACCATTGCGGGTGCTACCATTGAGGTAATGGGAAGTTCCATTGCAATTACTACAGACATAGATGGTCACTTCTACTTGGAAAACATACCAAGAAAAGCAAATATTCGTATTCGTCATATAGGTTTTAAGACGCAATTTGTTCTTGCACAAGAATTGGCAAATACCGATCCTTGTAGTACTATTTTAATGGCTCAAAACTATCAAGAGCTTGAAGAGGTGGTAGTCTATAAATTTCTTACTACAGGATTAAGCAAACAGTTAGACGCTAGCATTCTTTTAAACACCTCCGAGTTTGGTATTTTACCAGGCTTAATAGAACCCGATGTATTACAGACCGTACAGGCCTTACCCGGAATTAAAAGTACAGACGAAACGGTATCTGATATCAATATACGGGGTGGCACCAATGATCAGAACCTGATTCTCTGGGACGATATAAAAATGTATCAATCTGGGCATTTCTTCGGGCTTATTTCTGCTTTTAACCCATATCTAATTGATAATGTAACCATTATAAAAAACGGCACCAGCGCAGCCTATGGAGATGGTGTAAGTAGTGTTATTAGCATGCAAACAAATAACGACCTTGAAGACCGCTTTTATGGAGGTGCAGGTTTTAACCTAATAAGTGCAGATGTGTACGGGCAAATACCCATCAGAGACAAGCTTGCTTTACAATTCTCTGCCCGCCGTTCGGGCACCGACTTCTTTAACACACCCACTTATAATTCCTTTTTTGATCGTGTTTTTCAGGATAGTGAGGTAGAAGAAAACGACCCTTCTGTAGATAATAATATTCTTAGAGAAGAACGTTTCTTTTTTTATGATCTAACCGGCAAAGTGTTGTATGATTTTAATGAGAACCATAAAGTACGGCTGAGCCTTATTCATATGAATAACAATCTAGATTACTCCGAAAGTGTGGCCACAAGTGGGAGAACTTCCCAAAGTAATTTAAAGCAAACAAACTTGTCTTTTGGTGGGAGCTTAGAAAGTACATGGAACCCATCTTTTAGTTCTAAAATAAATTATTACTATACCCGATACAATTTAGACTCCAGAAGCATTTTTCCAAATAACAACCAGCAGCTTTCCCAAACAAATAGAGTAGAAGAAACGGGTCTAAAGATATATACTAACTATCAATTTTCTGATGAGCTTTCGCTTCAAACAGGATATCAATTTAATGAGACCGGGATTCTTAATTTCACCAGTGTTTCCTTGCCACCCTTTACCAGTGATGTTAAAGGAGTTATTAGAACCCATGCGGTATTCTCCGAAATAGGATATGAGTCTCCCAATAAAAAAATGCAAGCAAGGGCTGGAATGCGCCTTAATTACATAGAGAATTTGGGTACTTTTTCAAAGATCATTGCCGAACCACGGGTTAATTTTAATTATGTACTTAGCCCATATTTTAAAATAGAAGTGTTGGGGGAGTTTAAAAGTCAGACCACCAATCAGGTAATAGACTTAGAACAGAATTTTTTAGGTATTGAAAAAAGAAGATGGATTATATCCGATGATGAAACCCTTCCGATAACTACTAGCAAGCAAGGTTCAATTGGATTAAACTATGATCAGAATAACCTGTATGTAGGACTTGAAGGTTTCTACAAAGAAGTGCAAGGCGTGAGTATTAATACCCAAGGTTTCCAAAACCAAAATCAATTTGGCAATGAAATTGGATCCTATGATATTAAAGGAATTGAATTTTTGATTAATAAAAAAAGTGCCTTGTGGAGTACCTGGTTAAGCTATGCTTTTAATGTAAACGATTATACTTTTGAAAATCTGAATCCTAGTAGCTTTCCCAATAATTTGGATATCACCCACACCCTTACTTTTGCAGGCACCTATACCTATAAAAAGTTAAAACTTGGTATTGGTTTGAACTATAGAACCGGGAAACCCTTTACAGAACCACAAGAAGGTACGAATGCTATAAACACCTCTGAATTCCCATTTACCATTAACTATCAAAACGCAAATAGCAGTCGGTTGCCAGAATATATTAGAGCTGATGCTTCTGCTACTTATACTTTTGCATTAAGTCCAAATATAAAGGCTACTGCAGGAGCGTCCATATTGAATTTTACGGATAGAAAAAACATCCTCAACACCTATTACAGATTAAACAGTGAAGATAGAATAGAAACCGTGCAAAGTGTTTCTTTGGGCCTTACCCCCAATCTAAGTTTTAGGGTTCAATTTTAGGCATATGGTAATAATCCATATTCAACATCTTTTTTAGGGTCTTGTATAGCTCTGGGAATTTTTCTCTAAAGGTAGCAGGAGTCTCTACAAAATTCTCAATAATAACGGCAAAAAACTCGTGCATATTGGTTTTTCCGTACTCCCTAAAATAGCCCGTTTCGTCCATTCTAGACCAAAACGCATCACTTTCAAAAAAGCTTTTCAATCTGCGCATACCATTCCTAAAAAACCAAGTGCGTAATCCAAATTTACTTTCCAAATTAAAGCTCAGCGCATGGGCAAATTCATGGACTGCCAAGTTTATGTTGTCGTTAGGAATTCTAAACCCTTTTCGCAAATGATTGGCTGCAAAAATGAGGGTTTTCTGATCTCGATTGTACTCGCCATAGTGATTGAGCCTAGTAAAGGCAGAATGGTATTCTTTGGGATAGATAATGATCTTTTTAACAGAAAGTATTAAAAAGTCGTACATCCCTAAAGTGAGCATAACGGCAGTTGCGCTAAGCAATAGTATAATTTCCTCCCTCCCTTCAACATCCTCATGAAATACAATGGTTTTTCGATGTCGAAAACGCACCACCCTGCGCTTAAACTTCTTTTGCATCTTGTCTGATAGCCCTCTATAAAAAGGAAGGTGAAAATTTATAACCTCTTCTTCCTTTTCAGTAAGCGATGGAATCCTAAGAAAGGGGTTTAAGAAAAACAGATCTAATGCGTAATAAATGAGGTACAAAAAATAACCAAAAACACATAAGAGCACCCCCAACATGATCATATATTCTAAAGTTCCCATGTCTTCGGATGCAAGTAAGAACACTATTTATAGATTTTACATTCGTTCTGGCACATGAATCCCTAAAAGAAGCAAAGCCGACTGTATAACTTCCCCCACTTTTTTAGACAATTGTACTCTAAATACCTTCTTTTCTTCATTTGTTTCTCCAAGGATAGAAACATTTTGATAGAAAGAATTAAACTCTTTTACCAAATCATAAGTATAATTGGCAATTAATGCAGGGCTATGATTGGTAGCTGCTTGCTGAATGGTCTCAGGAAAAAGCTGTATTTGCTTAATGAGTTCCTTTTCCTTTCCATGCAAAGGCGCAATAGTATCATTTACTGTCTTGGGAATGCGAACATTGGTAGTTGCTGCTTTTCGCAAAATTGATTGAATTCTAGCATAGGTATATTGAATAAAAGGTCCTGTATTTCCTTGAAAGTCTACCGATTCTTCAGGATTAAAAAGAATACGTTTTTTAGGATCCACTTTTAAAATATAATATTTTAAGGCACCTAAGCCAATCATATTATATAAGTCTTGTTTTTCTTCTTCAGAATAGCCTTCTAATTTCCCTAACTCATTGGAAATTTTTTCCGCAGTAGCAGTCATCTCCATCATTAAATCATCCGCATCAACCACGGTTCCCTCTCTACTCTTCATTTTACCACTGGGCAAGTCGACCATCCCATAACTGAGATGGTTCAGATTTTCTGCCCAAGCAAAACCTAATTTTTTTAAGATCAGAAAAAGTACTTTAAAATGGTAATCCTGTTCATTTCCAACGGTGTACACCATACCACTAATATCTGGGTAATCCTTTACACGTTGTATAGCTGTTCCAAAATCCTGTGTCATATAGACAGATGTCCCATCTGAACGCAATACTATTTTTTCATCCAGACCATCCTCAGTGAGGTCTATCCAAACACTGCCATCTTCCTTTTCGAAGAATACACCTCTTTTTAGTCCATCGGCAACCACATCCTTTCCAAGTAAGTAGGTATTGCTTTCATAATACAGCTTATCAAAATTGACTCCTAAATTTTTATAGGTAATATCAAAACCATCATATACCCAAGTATTCATTTTTTTCCACAAGGCAACTACTTTTTCATCACCTGCCTCCCACTTTCGCAACATCTCTTGCGCTTCTAGGAGAATAGGGGCTTTCTTTTCTGCTTCTTTTTGATCTACCCCATTAGCCACCAAAGTAGCAATTTCTGCTTTGTACATTTGATCAAAGGCTACATAGTAGTTTCCTACCAATTTATCTCCTTTCAAGATATCTGTTGGCTCCTCCTCTTTTCCTTCTTTTACGTATGCCAACATACTTTTACAAATATGAATCCCTCGATCATTAATAATTTGGGTCTTATATACTTTCTTCCCAGAGGCTTTTAAGATTTCTGCCACAGAGTATCCCAAGAGATTATTTCTAATATGCCCAAGATGCAAAGGTTTGTTTGTGTTGGGAGAAGAATACTCTACCATAATAGCATCTGTATCTGAAGGAACTACATATCCGAAGTTGGACGTGGCTAGGGTGGACTCAAAAAAATCTAAGTAAAATGCATCAGTAAGCACCACATTTAAAAAACCTTTAACCACATTGAAATCGACCACTTCCGCAACCTCTCTCTTTAAATAGCTTCCTATTTGTTCTCCTATAACTGCAGGGTTTCCTTTGATATGGCGAAGCATTGGAAAGACCACTACGGTAATATCACCCTCGAAATCTTTTCGCGTAGGTTGAAATTCTACTTCGGGTAAGGACACACTAAAAATAGAAGTGACTGCTTCTTTTACTTTGGTTGATAGAACCTCCTGAATATTCATTGCTACAAGCTATTTAAGGGAGCAAAACTACGCATTTTAGAGAAACTAATTTCTGAAAACCACTGAGGAAACCAAGGAATTGACCTCATTTTCTTTAACTTTAATAAAAACATTGGATAAATGCTCGTAAACGTTTCTTATAACAACAAAGAAATTACTCGTAAGGTCGATAACGAAGTTGGAAAACCTTTTACGCTTAAGGAGCGTTTTGCCATGAAGGGTATTGGTTCTCCAAAATTATATATTAAGGAAACAAGTGTTGAAATTGCCAATTTGCTACTCTTAGACAATAATTTAGACTCCTGTAACATTGAAATGCGTCCAAAAGGAATCATCATTCGATTTCGCTCACTATTAGAGACCTATGCCCTTGTAATTCCATATTATAAACTAAGCGTGTATAAAGGTGATCTTGGAATATATTCGGTGTTCAAAGATCATCATTTTATAAAAGTAAAATCAGACACCAAAGCCATCCAGAAGTTCTTTCGAAAGTTCTTAGATTATAAGGCAGATAATGCCCCAACTTCTATTGAAGACCTTTAAAAAATCCAGTAAATAAATGAAGATATTAGTTACAGGTGCAAATGGGTATATTGGAATGCGATTGCTTCCTCAACTTCTAGAATTAGGGCACGAAATTGTGTGCGCCGTTCGTGATGCAGACCGACTCTCGGTTCATAAAGACATTCGTTCTCAAATAACCGTTATTGAAATTAATTTTTTAGAACCAGTAGTCCCTGGAAAACTACCTAAGGATATCCAGGTTGCGTATTTCTTAATTCATTCCATGAGCACCTCTACCAAGGACTTTGATGCACAAGAAGCCATTACTGCACATCATTTCAATGCCTATTTAAAAAATACTATTGCAGAGCAAGTAATCTACCTGAGTGGAATTGTGAATGATAAAAACCTTTCCAAACATCTATGGTCCCGTAAAAATGTAGAAGAAATTTTATATCAGGGAGATTTTAACCTCACCGTTTTAAGAGCTGGGATTATTGTAGGATCTGGTAGCTCTTCTTTTGAAATTATAAGAGATCTATGTGAAAAATTACCTTTTATGATTACCCCTAAATGGGTGCTTACCAAAACCCAGCCAATTGCCATTAGAGATGTTATCTTGTTTTTAACCGGAGTCCTAAACAATAGAAATACGTATAATGATTCATTTGATATTGCTGGTCCCAATGTGCTTACTTATAAGGAAATGTTGCATGAATATGCAAAAGCCAGAGGCTTCCGGAACTGGATTCTAACGGTTCCCATAATGACTCCTAAAATTTCTTCTTATTGGCTATATTTTATTACCTCAACTTCTTATAAACTTGCTTTAAACCTAGTTGATAGTATGAAAATGGAGGTTATTGCCAGAGATACGCGCTTGCAAGATTTATTAAAAATTCAACCACATACCTACCAAGAAGCCATAGCAATGGCCTTCAAAAAAATAGCACAAAACCAGGTAATAAGTAGCTGGAAAGACAGTATGGTTAGTGGACGGTTTAGAGCAGATCTAGAGCAGTATATTCAAGTTCCTAAGTTTGGTGTTCTAACCGATAAACAAACACTAAAAGTAACCGATAAAGATGCGGTTCTTAAGAATATCTGGAAAATCGGCGGGGAAAACGGATGGTATTATGGGGATTGGCTCTGGAGAATTAGAGGATTTCTAGACAAACTCATTGGTGGTGTAGGGTTACGAAGAGGGCGTACCCACCCAGATAAGTTGTACCCAGGCGATGCGTTGGATTTTTGGAGGGTACTGTTGGCCGACAAAGAAAAAAAACGCTTATTACTGTTTGCTGAAATGCGGCTGCCAGGGGAAGCATGGCTCGAATTTAGAATAGATGAAAATAATACACTTCATCAAACCGCTACATTTAGACCCAAAGGATTATCTGGTAGGTTGTATTGGTACAGTGTTGTACCCTTTCACTATTTTATTTTTGGCGGGATGATTCGTGGTATTGCCAAAACATAAACTATTGTTAATCTGTAGCATAACGTCTGGATAATCGTCTTATAAAGAGTTGCTTTGAACATATTTAAAGCATCAGGCAACTATTATGCATTAGGCTTCGTCTTAATTCATAGAACATATTTATAAAGACATTATTGAACATGAGACAAACCACAACTCTATTTTTAATTGCAGCCTTCCTATTTTTTAGTTTTTTATCATCAGCGCAAACGGTTACTTCCAAACTGGTTGATAAAAAAACCAATGAACCCATTCCTTTTGCAACCATACAACTATCGGAGCACACGGGCGTTATCACCAATGAAGAAGGTAGGTTTAGCTTTACATTGGACGCCGAACTCTCCAAAATAGATTCTATTTATATCTCCAGTATGGGCTATGAAAAAATAGCACTTGCGCTTTCACAGACAACTGATAGTATCATTTACATTATTCCAAAAGCCATTGAACTAAAAGAAGTATTTCTTTTTAAGAAAAATCTTTCCATTGAAGAAATAATAGCCAATGTAAAAGAAAAATTACCTCAAAATTACAATCATGGGTTAACCCAGAAAAGATTATTTTTTAGAGAATCGTCTACCAATTTCTTAAACAAGCTTGACATAAATTTTAAAAAATCTACCATTCCTGAATTGAATAAAAAGTTCATAGATAGTGTCACTGGAATTATTCCAAAAAACTCGGAATATTACACCGAGACTTTAGGTGACCTGTATGGAAATTATGATAAACAAAAACTACATATTATTAAAGCCGCAGAGCTCTACGATAAAAATAATAATGGTTCTATGGAACACCTATCTGAAAAGCTCGAGGATATTTTTAAGAAGAACGTAAAACGCAATTCCTATTTAAAGATTAAATCGGGCATCTTTGGACAAAAGGTACAGTTAGATTCCGTTTTAGACGAGATGGATGAAGCCAAAGAAATTGAAGAAAGCTTAGAAAAACCAAAACACAATCATCTATTAGATTCTAGAAGATCGAGCATTCGGGGTTTACTAACAAATTTATTCTTCCAAGAGGATTCTAAATTAAATATGCTCCGAAAATCTAATAGATATCTGTTTGAGTTGGTAGACTATACAACAATTGATGAAGAAGTCGTATATATTGTAGATTTCGTCCCTAAAAGAAGAGCCGATTTTAAAGGAACATTATATATCAACACAGATGATTTTGCCGTTGTGCGCGTAGATTATGAAAATGTGAAACTGCTTAAAAGAATTAAATTACTTGGTATCAGTTATGAGGAAAATGTATACCGAGGAAAAACCATTTTTTCTAAAGATAGCAATGGCAAGTATAGTCCTAGGTTCATTGAAAAGGAAGTAGGAAACAAGGTGGGGGTAGATAGACCGTTAAAAGTCATTGAAAAGAACAAATACGTTAAAGGGAAACGCAAGCAAAATGAATTGTCTTTAGGTATTGACGTAATTAACTCTTCCGTGGAAAAATACGAGTTAGTGGTATTCAATTCTCAAGGTTTAGCAGAGAGCAAATATTCCAACACAAAAGAGAACAAAACGGTTACGGCTCAATATCTATCCCAGTACAATCCTGAATTTTGGAAAGGATACGACATTTTAGAACCCAATGCCGTCATCAGAAGTTTTTCTGTAACAGATGCAGAAGAAACGAATCAATAATTATCTGGTAAGATGCTGGTTTCGGACATTCTTGTAACTTTATAGCGAATTATAAAGCAGCACTATCGTACAATTTATAAAACAAAATAGATCTCTATCCATTTCTATTGCGCTTATCCTTGTTTTTACATACATTATTGCCTGGGAAACTGCGGGGAGTTACCATGCTATTGAAATTGCTTCTATTTGGGTAAGAGACGTTTTTGGGTATTTCTACCTCTATTTAGGATTGGGCTGTGTATTATTGCTCCTAGGCATTGCATTTTCGCCTTTAGGCAAAATGAAATTAGGTAAAAAAAATGAAAAACCAGAGCATTCTTTATGGGCGTGGACCGCTATGCTTTATAGTGCTGGCATGGGAGCAGGGATTTTATTGCGGGCAGTACAAGAACCCGTCTTTATGCAGCAAAACCCACCTTATGCTTCTTTAGTATCTCCGGAAGTTTTAGCCTTAGAATTCACTTTTTATCAATGGGGGTTTACTGCATGGGCATTCTACGGACTCTTTGCAATGATCATTGGTTACGCCCTATTTGTGCGCAAAAAGAAGGTACAGGTAAGTGCAGCTATTGAAGATGTTATACCAAACAGTACGGTTAAAATGAGCATAGATATCATCGCTATTTTAACCACCATTTTTGGTCTTATTGCTGCTATTGGCCTTGGTACTGCCCAGATAAACGGAGGGTTAAACCATCTTTTTCAGACCAATTTTGGATTGGGTAGCACTCTTCTATTAGCGTTCATAATTTCAACTATTGCCTTTGTATCTGTCTGGATAGGTGTAAATAAAGGAATTAAAATTATTTCTAAATTCAATATCCTTGTTACACTTGCACTCTTGCTTTTTGTCTTTTTCACAAGTGACATGAGTGCTATCATAGTATCTTTTGGAAAAGCCACTTTACAGTATTTAAAAGACTTTATTCCCATGAGTTTGTCTTATGGAAGCTATGACCCAGGAATTAAATTTCTAACGGATTGGACCTTTTATTATTGGGCCTTTTGGTTAGCGTGGGCACCATTTACAGGGATTTTTATTGCCCGTATCTCTAGAGGTAGAACTCTGAGACAAATACTATTAGGCGTATTGCTGATACCCTCTCTAGGCACATTCTTCTGGTTTGCCGTTTTTGGAACATCTGCCTTTCAAATGATCGAAGAATGGGGAAGGTACCAGAACGAGTTCAGTAATGTGTTCTCGTCCATCTTTGTTTTTTTTGAGCACTACCCAATGGCTACAGTACTCAATTTTACAACCATTTTTCTTTTGATTAGTTTTTTGGTCACTTCTGTAGATTCGGCCGTTTTCGTGATTAGTATGTTCACCGATAAAGGGAAGCAACTACCTTCCAAAAAACATCGATTGATCTGGTCCATTTTTATATTTCTTGCCACTGCAGCACTATTGATGCTAGGCAGTGCAAAACCAGACATTGATGTATTGGAAGCCGTTCAAAAGCTGCTTATTATTACCTCTTTGCCTTTTGCATTTTTTATGGTAATCATGACCTTGATATTTCTATGGGGTATATATCATAAAAAATTCAGAAATTCAAAATCCATTACCTAAATTGTTATATCTTGTGCTTGTAGAATTTATGAAATACATATGCTAAGCGTAATTTTGTTTTCTAAAAAATTGCTTAGAATACTTATTATAATTCTCCTATTTATGGGTTGTTCAGATACAGAAATGGACACACCTACTGTTTCAATAAAACAAACCACACAAGGCTACCGCCTACTTCGAAATGGAGTTCCTTTTTTAATAAAAGGAGCTGGTGGGGATTTAAAGTATTTGAAGGAGCTAAAAGAGGCTGGTGCTAATACCATTCGCATTTATGACACCCTACATTTAAGTACCAAACTAGATAAAATTAGTAGGTCAGGACTGTTCGCCGTAATAGATATTCCTGTACCCAGATTTGATAGCAAAATGGACAGCTTTTATACCAATAAAACTAAGGTAAAAAAACTGATGATTACCATTAAAGCATTTATCGAACGTTTCAAAAACCATCCAGCAGTATTATATTGGATCCTTGGTAATGAAGTCCAATATCCAGAATTATCCGGAGATAAGCGTTTTGTAACTGCTTTTAACCAACTGGTAGATTTGATCCATGAAACAGATAAAAATCATCCGGTTAGTACGGCCATTGCAGGGGTAAGTAGAAAAAGGCTAATTAGTCTTAGCCAGCGAAGTCCACAACTTGATTTTATTTCCATCAATGTATTTGGACAATTAAGTGATTTAAAAAAACGTACAAATAGTATTGCGCTATTCTGGAGAGGACCTTTCGTAATAAGTGAATGGGGCATCAACGGGCCTTGGGAAGCAGAAAAAACAACATGGAGCGCACCTATTGAACAAACTAGCACAAAAAAAGCGGAACAATTAAAAAAACGCTATGAATTATATATTGAACCAGTGATTCACAACAGATGTATGGGTACTTTGGCTTTTTTTTGGGGTCATAAACAAGAGACAACTCATACTTGGTTTAGTATATTCTCCGAACAAGGAGCTCATACAGAAATGGCAAGTACCCTAGAAAGTATTTGGAAAAAACACCCAAAAAACTATACAGGCCCAAAATTGGAGTATGTACTTATGAATGATCAAGGTGCTAATCAAAGTATTTTGATTAATACCGAACAAAAAATTGAAGCAAAATTGATTCACGTGCGGCAAGATGCTGGCAATTATAAAGTAGTTTGGGAGGTAGTACCGGAAGGATGGTTCTATAATAAGTGGGAAACAGAAAAAAAGTTACCTCGCATACGTACTCATCAACAAAAGAATACTTCCCTATGGAAATTTAACGCTCCACATCAGCAAGGACCTTATAGATTATTTGTAACACTGCATGATTCAAAAGGGAAAATTGCCCGCACAAATATTCCTTTTTATGTTCTAAATAAGGAGGCTGATGAGTAAATTCTATAAAATTAAGGCTCCCACAAAAAGAGAAAGCCGTGTTATTAAATTAATGGTATTTGTAGGGATCATTGCAATCATTAATTTTTTATATCATTTTTTTCAGCCGAATTATAAAGGTCATTCACTCCTATACTATTTGCTTAGCATTACTTTACTGTATGGTATTTACAAAATATTGTATATGTGGTATCATTATATCAATATATCCATACCAAATATGCCCTTAAATTCAAAAAAATTTAAGGTAGACATTTTTACCACATTTTTCCCTGGAGAACCCTACGAAATGATTGTAGCAACGCTAGAAGCAATTCAAAAAATTAAGTATCCTCATACTACTTATTTATGTGATGAGGCCAATGATCCTTACTTAATTAAGGTGTGTAAGCGATTAGGAGTAAAACATGTAAGCAGAGATAATAGAATTCATGCAAAAGCAGGTAATATAAACAATGCATTGCAGTTTGCTACTGGGGAAATCTGTGTAATTCTAGATCCTGATCACGTTCCAGAACCCGACTTTCTAGATCCAATTATCCCTCATTTTAATAGGCCAGAAATAGGTTTTGTTCAAATTGTTCAGTCGTACTATAATCTTAGAGAATCCCTTGTAGCCAAAGGTGCTGCTGAACAGACGTTTCAGTTTTACGGTCCTATGATGATGAGCATGAATTCCTATGGTACCGTAAATGCTATTGGGGCCAATTGTACTTTTAGAAGAGCTGCATTGGATAGCATTGGTGGACACGCTCCAGGTCTTTCAGAAGATATGCATACGGCAATGTTATTGTATGCAAAAGGCTGGAAGTCTGTCTATGTGCCTCAAGTACTTGCTAAAGGACTGGCTCCTTCCAATCTCATTTCTTTCTACAAACAACAATTAAAATGGTCTAGAGGTACTTTTGAACTGCTATACTCCGTGTATCCTAAAATTTTTAATCACTTAACTATCCGACAGAAAATACATTATCTCCTCTCCCCTCTTCACTATCTCATTGGGCTAATTTATTTTATAAACTTTCTTATCCCCATTTTGGCATTAGTGCTTTCCAGAAGTCCCTGGGAAGGAGATTTACTCATCTTTATTTTGAATGCCGCTCCTATTATTGTTTGTGCTGTTCTTATTAGAGCTTATATTCAAAAATGGGTAATTGAAAAAAAAGAAAGAGGTTTCCATTTTATTGGTGGCTTGCTACAAATTACCACTTGGTGGGTATATTCTTTAGGATTCATCTATACCTTATTTAGAAAAAAAATACCTTATCTACCCACACCAAAAGAAGACTCTGAACAAAGCAGTCCATTACTAATCTTACCAAATGTTCTCATAGGTTTTGTTTCCTTATTTGCAATTGTATTTGGCATACAAAGAGACCTCACTCCCTATTCAATAGTGATGGCCTTGTTCTGTTTGATCAATGCTTTCTTTATGTTCTTTAGCGTATACCTTGCCTCTAGAGTAACGAATAAAAATAGAATATTACGTACCGTCCTTCAAAAAAATATTGTTGCCGTATTAGTGCAACTAAAACAATTTTCAAAATCAACTTCGGGCGTACTATTTAAGTTAACCCGTATCATTGCTTTTCCATTGCTCATCATAAGTTTTGTAGTAGCTCAATTTGGATTGAAAAAGATAGAACAGGGTACATGGGAAAATGTAAAACCAAGCTACTTTGAACCTAGATCGGAGCAATACCTAGGGATTTTTCACCCTGCTGATACGAATGGAAGATCTGACCTCAATCAGATTTTAAAGATTGAAAAAGAGCAACATATTAATTTCGATATTATATCTACCTATATCCCATGGGGTGATAGAACCATAGACTCCTTCCCTTCGAATGAGGTGGAAGCAATTTTAAATAAGAAGGCTATTCCAATGATTACCTGGGAACCATGGAGCAGTAATTTTAAAATTGCAGATACTATTCCAAAACTAAGATTGGAGAAAAACATTCTTCCATACATTACTCAAGGCTTTTTTGATAACTATATTGATAGTTTTGCTTTGCATCTCAAAAGTTATCAAAAACCCATTTTCCTAAGATTTGCCCATGAATTTGATAATCCCAACTATCCTTGGAGTAGTAAAACTACACTACGTGCAGAACAATACAAATTAGCCTGGATCTATATCCATAGTAGATTTCAAAAATTAAAAGCGACCAATGTGGTGTGGGTTTGGAATCCATGGAAGTCTTCAAGCATGGCTTCTTACTACCCCGGTCAAAACTATGTAGATTGGATAGGAATTACTGGCTTAAACTATGGCAGTCTTAACGAAAAAGGTAGGAGTGTTTCCTTTAAAGATTTGTACCATCCTTTTCATGAAGAAGTTAAAAGATACCCGAATAAGCCCGTAATGATATCAGAATTTGGCAGTTTGCAATTAGGTGTAGATCAAAAGCAATGGTTAAAAGAAGCACTTGCAAGTATTGACTCCGAGTTTAAAGAAATTAATGCTATTGTCTTCTTTAACTCAAGTTTTGATAAAAATATACCCCAGCATTCTAATGAAAGTTTAAGGTATCTAAATTGGAAATTACCTTCTTTTTCTTTCATAGAAAGTGCATATCCGCACAGGATACCCCCATATTTTTTTAGCACCGATCTTTCTACAAATAATGCTAAAAGAAAAATTACAGGTCTACAAGTACTACCTAAAAAAGTAATTAAAGGCGTAGGGTACAAAAAAGGGCAAAACTGGAAGGCAAATCATTACGTTCTAAGCAGACAAGAACTTGAAAGGGACTTTATATTGATGAAACGCGCAGGTATTAATCATATTAGATACCAAGGTGGGTTCTACGATACCAATGTAATTAACATTTCGAAGACAAATGGTATTGATATTCTATATAATTTTTGGATCCCTGACACCCTTGACCATTTAGACAATAAGACCCAGCAAGAAGCGCTAAAAAAGAGCATTTCAAAGACAATCCATAAACTAAAAAAACATTCAAACATCAAGGCATGGGTGTTGGGTAATAAAACCTTGGAATCTATTTCTAAAACTGTTCATGCGCCAAAAAACTATTATCAGAAAGAAGCATATTTTAAATGGTTAAAAATTTTGCTAATAGCATTAAAAGAGATAGATCCCAAAAGACCACTTATTTTAGAAATTACAGCTTCTTCCGAAAATTTTAATTTCTTTGAAGAACTAATAGAATTGAATCTTCCATTGGATTATTTTGGTTTTAAGGTGATTATCAATGAGGATTATTTACAATTTAAAAGGAAAGCTGAAAAACACAAAATACCTTTCATTATTGCCGACATAAGCTCCGAAAACCTGCGAAAACTATCATCCAAAAATAAAACCAAACACAGCATCATAGGGAATTGGCAAGATCAGTGGGAAAACAATAAAATAACATTTGACGGACTATTAGACAGAAAAGGCAGAACAAAAAAGAATTATTGGTGGTTGCATAGCTTTTGGAGTTCCAAGAAAGAAACTTTCACTCCTAAAATAAACATACTAGCTCCAGCAGTGCTGATGTATCCAAACAAAAAAGTAACTTTTAACGCTTTGATACAAGATAACAATCAATGGATTTATCCGTCCCATAAACATACAGCTGAGCAATTCGAATGGGTCTTGGTTAAACAAGATCTTTATGGAAATAGTATTGCTCTTAAACACCTTGGAAATGGAAACAGAATTACTTTTAAAGTACCAAAAGACCTAAGTCTAGAAATACAGTATCAAATTCTGCTAAGCTACGCATTTGATGAAGATAAGAATGTAGTCACACGTCGTATTCCAATAAAGACCCCCTTGAACACAAGTGTTTCTGCTAACATCAAATAGTACTTCTTTACTACCATTAAATAGAAGGCAAAAACACCTCTGCCATCATACAACGTGCGCTACCGCCTCCACAAGTCTCTATAGTGTCTAAGGAACTATGGATAATAGGGTTGTGTTTTTCTAATTTAGCCAACTGTTCTGCATGTAAACTATTATAAGCGGCAGAACTCATCACCAAATAACGTTGTCCATCTGCACTTGCTAGTTGTAACATATTACCCGCGAATTGGTGCATCTGACTTTCAGTAATCGCTATTATTTCTTTTCCACTTTCTTTTAGGTGATGCACTACATTTTTTTTCTCCTTTTTATCATCTATTGAATCCAAGCAGATGACCGCATAGGATTCTCCAAGGCACATCATAACGTTGGTGTGGTAAATAGGAAGTCGCGCTCCTTCAACCGTCTGATTGGCAGTAAAAATTACCGGCAGACAATCAAAATCTTCACAAAATTCAATGATTAAATCTTCGTGTGCTCTTGCAGAAAGTGCGCAGTATACTTTTTGGTGTACCCTATCTATTAGAATACTTCCTGTTCCTTCTAAAAAAAGTCCTTCTTCCTCGGCAGTGGTATAATCAACTACGTTCTCAATGGTAAACCCTTCCTTTTCTAAGGTATCTAAAACATCTTCTCTTCGCTCGTTCCTTCTATTTTCAGCAAACATAGGGTATACTACTACTGTGCCATTGGCATGAAAAGATATCCAGTTATTAGGGAAGATAGAATCTGGTGTATCTGGTTCTTTGGTATCTTCGATCACAATAACCCGTATTCCTTTTTCTCGAAGTACTGCAACAAAAGCATCAAATTCTTGTTGTGCTTTTGAATTTATTTCCTGATTTTTTAAATCGAGTTCTTCTTGAAAGTAGTTATTAACTGCGGTCTGTTCATTCATCCTAAAGCTAACTGGACGAATCATCAGAATGGTATTGGTAATTTGTTTCATTATCTCTTTTGTCCCCTTTAAATCAAATTCTCATTTGTACGTATTAATGGCAAGGTACTGCATCGCAATAATCCTTCTTGTTTGGCAATTTCAGCATAGGCAATTTCTTCTACTGTAAACCCTTGTTCTCGTAGCCAATTATTTAAGCGTGTAAAATTTCGTTCAGAAACCACCACCTCTGGAGAAATAGAAAATACATTACTACACATTTGATACATTTCGTCTTTTGAAATTTCAAAAATATTTTCCTTCCCAAAGTAGTCCACTAGCCATTGATATTCTTCTGCTATCAAAAATCCATTTTTATGTAAAATAGCTTTGTCTTTTCCAATAGGCTGAAAACAGCAATCTAAATGCAAGGCATTCTCCTTAGCGTTGCTATTGGATTTACGCAATTCAAAAGCCTTCACCTTCTTATGAGGAAAAAGTTGTGCTATATATGCCACTGCTTCCTTATTGGTTCTGGCGGTAATAAAATCCGGGTAATCCTCTCCAGTATAGGTTCCTATAAAGATATACTCCATCCAAGGCATTACATCCCCGCCTTCTATATGAACTTCTTCTGGAGGATATATAATTTGTTCAGGAGCTATCTTATCTAATACATGTTGGATAGCCTCAAATTCTTGCTCCCTATCCGGTAAAATATTTGCTTTGATTAGTTTATCCTCAATAACAAAAGCAATGTCTCTAGAAAATATTTGATTACAATTTTCTAAAACTTTTGGTCGAAACACTTCCACATTATACTTCCGAAAAACCTTCGCAAAACCTTCCATTTCATGGATCATATCTGCTTCCACCGGATATGTACCCGCTAAAATATGTTCCAATGATTTTGGATCATAGGCCTCTTCTGGTTTGGGTGTAGGCCCACAACTTTCAGCAGTTCCTAAAATAACCGCTTTTAAATGAGTTGTTTCGTCTTTTATATCTAGATGAAGCATTGCTTATTTTTGGGCAAATATAGAAATTGTTATTTGGAATAATCTATAAAAAAAGCCTCTTTCGATCGGAATCAGAAAGAGGCTAATTTATCTTTAAATTTTATCATTATTTATCGTTCTGCAACGGCAACGAAGGGTCTACTATTTTCACCAATGTATACTTGTCTTGGACGACCAATTGGTTCATTCCTTAAACGCATTTCTCTCCATTGGGCAATCCACCCTGGCAGCCTTCCTAAGGCAAACATTACGGTAAACATTTCCGTTGGGATTCCAAGTGCTCTATAGATAATTCCAGAATAGAAATCTACATTTGGATAAAGTTTTCTTTTTACGAAGTACTCGTCTTCCAAGGCTTCTTTTTCTAATCCTTTCGCGATTGCTAATATAGGATCATCAATCCCTAAATCTGCTAGTACTTCGTCTGCAGCTTTTTTAATAATCTTAGCTCGGGGATCAAAGTTTTTATATACTCTATGTCCAAAGCCCATCAATCTAAAAGGATCGCTTTTATCTTTTGCTTTCGCCATGTACTTTTTGGTATCTCCTCCATCATCTTCAATTGCCTGAAGCATTTCTAGAACTGCTTGATTAGCACCTCCATGCAAAGGACCCCACAGTGCCGATATTCCGGCAGATAAAGACGCAAATAAACCTGCATGAGAAGAACCAACTATCCGCACAGTAGAAGTAGAACAATTTTGTTCATGGTCTGCATGCAAAATTAATAACTGATCTAAGGCATTAATTACAATATCATTCTTTTTATATTCTTGATGCGGTTTTTTAAACATCATTTTATGGATGTTTTCTACATAGCCCAAGGTATCATCTCCATAATCTAGAGGAAGTCCCTTTTTCTTTCGCATCGTCCACGCCACCAAGACAGGAAATTTGGCCAAAATACGCACAATAGCTTCATACATATCCTTTTCTGAAGAGACATTCACCGAGGTAGGGTTGAAAGCTATTAATGCACTTGTAAGAGAGGATAATACGCCCATGGGATGCGCTGATTTTGGAAAACCATCCAAAATCTTTTTCATTTCCTCATCTACCATAGATTCTGCTTTGATGTCCGTGTGAAAAGCTGCAAGTTGTTCAGAGTTTGGTAATTCTCCAAAAATTAATAGATAAGCTACTTCCAAAAAATCTGCCTTATCTGCCAATTCTTCAATGGAATATCCACGGTAACGCAATATCCCTTTTTCACCGTCGAGAAAAGTAATAGCACTCTCGCAAGAACCTGTATTTTTATAACCAGGATCTATGGTCGTCATGCCCGAAACACCTCTTAATGTTTTAATATCTATGGCCAATTCGTCTTCCGATCCTTTTATGACAGGAAATTCGTATTTTTCTCCGTTGTACTCTAAAGTCGCTTTATCTGACATCTGTATGATTTACGTGTTTTTAATCCAGTTAGTAAATTTAAGAAAAACAAGGCATGTTAACAATTTAACAAGCTGTTTCTCTTTAACTTTTTTGATAAATTTATGATATGAGATTGGTCGAAAAAACTCTGAAAAATTTCAAATAATTACGACTTTATAGCGTACAGAAATTTATAGTACTCGTCTACCGATTTTTTCCATGTAAATCGAACTTTTTTGGCGTCTTTTTGGATCTTATTCCAAGCAGGTTTATCTGAAGTAAAAAGATGTACTACCATATCAAAAGTAGCAACCATATTCTTAATCTTTTCGTTGTAGGTATTCCCATCAAACCGAAAACCTGTTTCCATATGACTAACCGTATCTTTTAGTCCACCTGTATGGTGCACTAAACAGGGATTTCCGTTCCTCATAGCTAGCATTTGACTAATTCCGCAAGGTTCAAAAAGACTGGGCATAAAATACAAATCTGTTTCTAAGTAAATAGAATCAATTACGTCTTCGGATTGGCCATTGATAAAAATAAAATTTTGATACTCATAACTAATATCCCTGAACAGCTTTTCATACTCAGGAGCTCCAGTTCCAAGCAATACAAAAACCCCATTTATACTAGCCAAACGCTCTAATATAGCTATTAGGGCATCTGGGGATCTTTTAAAAAAGTAAAACTTTTGTTCGGTTAAGCGTGCCACACTTGAACATACGAAAGAAGGAGGTGTCTGTAAAAGGTTTAAGACTTTTTCTCCTGTATGTGCCAAAAAATCGGCTTTGTATTTTTTAGATTCTTCTTGCAACCAAGGGAAAATAGCACTAAGAATATTGAGGTATAATTTTCCTTTAGCAGCTGTGCGTATATTTTTGTAGTTACATCCATTTAAAATTCCAAAAAGACGATTATCTACTGCCGCCTGTTGCAAGTCTTTTTCTAAACCTTCTCCTCCAATAAATTCAGGAGGTGTACTTGGCAGTAGTACATCATCTTTATACGATGGCGATACCGTATGTACGGCATCGGCCAAACGAATGCCGAGAGCCATTAGATTTACGCAATCTTGGTACCTATAATCCATTAAGCCTTTTTCATCAAGGACTATATCAGGAAACCAATGTTGTAGAGAAGAATAGTTATCTGTAAAAGGGCGAATCCCCTGAATGGCTAAATTGTGAATACTGTATACAAACCTAATTGTGCTCAATGACTTATACTGTGGGTGATAGGTTTTTAAAAACAATAGCAGGCTAGAATGCCAATCATGTAAATGGATTATATCTAAGCTTCCAAAAGCACCTTTCTTTATGGCTTCTGCAACAGCGGTACAAAAAATAAAGTACTTAACAGCATCTGTATAAAATGGTTCTTTTGGGTCATTATGATAGATATGTGCTATATCTCCAGCTTCTATTTCTGGATGATGGATAGCATAATGATAGATATTATTAAACTCTTTCTTAGGTATTAGTTCATATAACTCTGCATTATAGGTTATACCTCTTAGTTGAAAAGTAAGAAGTGTTTTAAGGGAACCTCCATCTTTATGCAATCTAGAATAGGAAGGAACAATAACATGCACCTTATCTCCTCGTTCTGCAATTTGTCTAGGAACATCTCGGACCACATCGCCCATACCCCCAGCTTTACAATTGGCAATAGCATCGTTCTCTGCGGCTACGAAAAGGAAATTATTCATGAAATAGATATCATTTAGACGTTATTATAGTAAGATAACTATTAAATTTCTAGAAAACTTAGAAGATTACAAAGAAAAAGCCTTTCTATTTCAGAAAGGCTTTTTACATATTACTAAAAGGTAATTTTTAGTTTATTTTAAAGGCTTTTTCTTGTGGGTAATAAGCAGTACTTCCTAATTCTTCTTCAATACGAAGTAATTGATTGTATTTGGCCATACGATCTGATCTAGAAGCTGATCCTGTTTTTATTTGTCCAGTGTTCAGTGCCACCGCCAAATCAGCAATCGTATTGTCTTCCGTTTCACCAGACCTGTGAGACATTACAGAAGTATAGCCAGCATTTTTTGCCATATTCACGGCCGCAATCGTTTCTGTTAATGTTCCTATTTGATTTACTTTAATAAGGATAGAATTCGCAATTCCGTTTTCAATACCTCTAGAGAGTCGTTCTACATTGGTTACAAATAAATCATCTCCAACCAATTGTACGGTATTCCCAACTTTATCTGTTAAGGCTTTCCATCCGTCCCAATCATTTTCATCCATCCCATCTTCTACAGAAATAATAGGGTATTTAGCGCACAGATCTGCCAAATACTGTGCTTGTTCTTCTGAGGTTCTAATAGCTCCTTTATCGCCTTCAAACTTAGTGTAATCATATTTTCCATCTACAAAGAACTCTGCTGCCGCACAATCCAAAGCAATCATTACATCATCTCCCAAGGTATAACCAGCTTTTTCTACTGCCAAAGCAATGGTATCTAAAGCATCTTCTGTACCGTCCAATGTGGGTGCAAATCCTCCTTCATCCCCTACCGCAGTACTAAGACCCCTATCGTGCAATACCTTCTTTAGGTTATGGAAAATTTCCGTACCCATTTGCATAGCGTGGGAAAAATTCTTCGCTTTTACCGGCATTACCATAAACTCTTGAAAAGCAATCGGGGCATCTGAATGAGACCCTCCGTTGATAATATTCATCATAGGAACTGGCAACGTATTTGCACTTACACCGCCGACGTAACGGAACAAAGACATGCCATTTTCGTTTGCAGCAGCTTTGGCAACTGCCAGAGAAACACCTAGGATAGCATTCGCTCCAAGTTTTGATTTATTTGGGGTACCGTCCAAATCAATCATTGTTTGATCAATAAGATTTTGTTCAAAAACTAACATCCCAACGAGCTCCTCAGCTATAATGGTATTAACGTTGGATACTGCCTGAGTTACGGCTTTCCCCATAAAGTCAGATCCTCCATCTCTTAATTCCACTGCTTCATGTTCTCCTGTA
This sequence comes from uncultured Flavobacteriaceae bacterium, assembly GCA_947500575.1. GTDB lineage: Bacteria > Bacteroidota > Bacteroidia > Flavobacteriales > Flavobacteriaceae > CANMSI01. Next base: position 774,930 of record CANMSI010000001.1, read on the forward strand.
GAAGCTCCAGAAGGCACTGCTGCTCTTCCCATTACACCATTATCGGTAATTACGTCTACTTCTACGGTAGGATTTCCTCTAGAATCTAGAATTTGTCTTGCATGAACATTAACAATGATACTCATAAGATTTTGTTTTATTTACAGTTGATTATCAAAGTTGCAAATATACAAAAGCATCGCCTTACCATAGGGTTAGAGCCTTAGATATTGATCGATATATAACAATTTTTTAAACGAAAACGTTAGAGTTCACATCTGTTTCTATCATTTCAAAAAACTGATCAAATAGATATTCCGCATCATGAGGACCAGGACTTGCTTCTGGATGGTATTGCACTGAGAATACTTTTTTATTTTTCATTCGAATCCCTGCTACGGTTTGATCGTTCAAATGAATATGCGTTATCTCTAGCTCCGTATTTGCTTCTGTTTCCTCTTTATTAATTGCGAAACCGTGATTCTGTGATGTAATCTCTCCTTTTCCTGTAAGCATGTTCAATACGGGATGGTTAATTCCTCGGTGTCCGTTATGCATCTTATAGGTAGAGATACCATTCGCTAGTGCAATGACTTGATGACCTAAGCAGATACCAAAAAGTGGTTTGTCTTTTGCTATAATATCTTTGGCTGTAGCAATAGCCGCCTTTAATGGTTCTGGATCACCAGGACCGTTTGAAATAAAATATCCATCAGGGTTCCAAGCACTCATTTCCTTAAAATTGGTATTGTACGGAAACACTTTGATATATGCCCCACGTTTGGCAAGATTTCTAAGGATGTTCTTTTTGATACCAATATCTAAAGCGGCAATTTTAAATTTTGCACTCTCTTCTCCATAAAAATAAGGTTCTTTCGTAGATACTTTCGACGAGAGTTCCAAACCTTCCATGCTTGGCACTTCACTTAGTCTTTGCTTAAGAGAATCTATGTTTTCTACTTCTGTAGAGATAACGGCGTTCATAGCTCCATGATCTCTTATATAACTTACCAATGCTCGTGTATCTACATCAGAAATAGCAAACAATTCATTTTCGTCTAAAAATTCTTGAAGGCTCTTATCTGCATCGGGTCTCGAATACTCGTAATTGAAGTTCTTACAAATCAATCCCGCGATTTTCACTCCATCAGATTCAACTTCGTTTGAATTTGTTCCATAATTCCCAATATGGGCATTAGTGGTTACCATTAACTGTCCAAAATATGATGGATCCGTAAAGATCTCTTGATACCCGGTCATTCCAGTATTAAAACAAACCTCACCAAAAGAGGTTCCTTCATTACCTCCTACTGCTTTTCCATAAAAAATAGTGCCATCAGCCAATAACACTAAAGCTTTCTTTCTCGATTGATATTTCATTTACACTAAAAAAATTTAAGTTTAACAAATAAACATAAAAAAAGGATAAGCTATGAGGCTTATCCTTTTACAATTATCAACTATTTAATAACAATTTATTCTTCTGAATCATCTGCTTTTGTTTCTGTTTCAACAGCAACCGGCGGAGTAACGGTAGTTTTCTTAGTTCTACCTCTCCTTGTAGATTTCTTCTTAGGCTTCCCAGCATTATAAAGTTCGTTAAAATCTACTAACTCTATCATGGCCATATCTGCGTTGTCACCAAGTCTATTTCCTAACTTAATGATTCTAGTATACCCACCTGGTCTTTCTCCTACTTTTTCCGCTACAGATCCAAACAACTCCGTAACCGCGTATTTATCTCTTAAATTCTTAAAGACGATACGTCTGTTATGCGTTCCTTTTTCTGTAGTCTGATTGTTTTCTACCTTAGATTTCGTAATCAAAGGTTCAATAAACTGCTTTAGCGCTTTTGCTTTCGCTACAGTTGTATTGATTCTTTTATGTTCTATTAGGGAGCAAGCCATGTTTGCTAACATTGCTTTTCTGTGAGCAGCTTTTCTTCCTAAATGATTAACTTTTTTACCGTGTCTCATTGTTCTATGCTATATATATCCTTATACGTACTGATACTGCTAAGAATACTTAATCCTTATCCAATTTATATTTTGATAAATCCATCCCAAAACTCAATCCTTTATTAATCACTAACTCTTCTAATTCAGTTAATGACTTTTTTCCAAAGTTTCTAAATTTCATCAAATCATTTTTGTTGAAAGAAACTAAATCTCCCAATGTATCCACTTCTGCTGCTTTAAGGCAGTTTAGTGCACGTACAGAAAGGTCCATATCTACCAACTTGGTTTTCAATAGCTGACGCATATGCAACGATTCTTCGTCATAGGTTTCAGTCTGCGCTATTTCGTCTGCTTCCAAAGTAATACGCTCATCAGAGAATAACATAAAGTGGTGTATTAATACTTTAGCAGCCTCTGTCAATGCATCCTTAGGATGAATAGAACCATCACTTACAATTTCGAAAACCAATTTTTCGTAATCTGTTTTTTGCTCTACCCTAAAGTTTTCAATACTATATTTTACATTTTTAATGGGTGTAAAAATAGAATCTACTGCAATAGTACCTAGTGGAGCACCAGATTTTTTATTTTCTTCTGCTGGAACATATCCTCTTCCTTTTTCGATAACCAACTCTAGGTTGATACTTACTTTAGGATCCATGTTACAGATCACCAAATCTGGATTCAACACTTGGAAACCAGAAATAAACTTCTGAAAATCTCCAGCAGTCAATTGTTCTTTTCCACTTACTGAAACAGATACTGTTTCGCTGTCTACATCCTCTATTTGTCTCTTAAAACGAACTTGCTTTAAGTTTAAAATAATTTCTGTAACATCTTCTACAACACCTGAGATCACAGAAAACTCGTGTTCTACTCCGTCTATTCTAACTGAAGTAATTGCAAAACCTTCTAAAGATGAAAGTAGTACTCTTCTTAATGCGTTCCCAACGGTTAATCCATAACCAGGTTCCAAAGGACGAAATTCAAATTTCCCTTCGAAATCTGAAGAATCGATCATTATTACTTTATCGGGCTTCTGAAAATTAAATAATGCCATACGAATCAGTGTTGTTTATTTAGAGTATAACTCGACTATTAATTGTTCTTTGATATTTTCTGGAATTTGCAATCTTTCAGGAATAGTTACAAAAGTACCTTCCTTCTTTTCTGAGTTCCAGGTAATCCATTCATATACACTGCTATTTGCTGCTAATGCATCTTGAATAGTTTGAAGTGATTTGGATTTTTCTCTTACCCCAACAACATCGCCAGGCTTCAAAGAATAGGATGGTATATTTACCAACCCTCCATTAACAGTAATGTGTCTATGAGAAACCAATTGTCTTGCTCCTCTTCTAGAAGTAGAAATACCCATTCTGTAAACTACGTTGTCTAAACGGGCTTCGCACAACTGAAGTAACACCTCACCGGTAACTCCTTTACTACTGTTTGCTTTTGAAAATAAATTTCTAAACTGACGTTCCAAAATACCATAGGTGTATTTTGCTTTCTGCTTTTCCATTAATTGAACTGCATACTCGGATTTTTTTCCACGACGTCTGTTGTTTCCGTGTTGTCCAGGAGGATAATTTCTTTTCTCAAAAGATTTATCATCTCCAAAAATCGCTTCTCCAAATTTACGAGCGATTTTACTCTTAGGTCCTGTGTATCTTGCCATTTTCTTTTAGTTTGGAAATATGATTATGAATTAAGGCTTATCCTTCGATAATCGTAACTATATCTCCAGTGAAACTCGGTTTTACCGAAATTATTAATTAATACTTATTTAAACTCTTCTTCTTTTAGGAGGTCTACATCCATTGTGTGGTAGTGGTGTAACGTCAATGATTTCTGTTACCTCTATCCCAGCATTATGTATAGATCGAATGGCTGATTCTCTACCATTCCCTGGACCTTTAACATATACCTTCACCTTTCTAAGACCTGCTTCATGTGCAATTTTAGCACAATCTTCAGAGGCTACCTGAGCTGCATATGGAGTATTCTTTTTAGAACCTCTAAAGCCCATTTTACCCGCAGAAGACCATGAAATTACATCTCCTTTTTTATTGGTCAAAGAAATAATGATATTGTTGAAAGACGCTGTAATGTGTGCTTCACCTACAGATTCTACAACTACCTTACGTTTCTTCGTTGCTTTTGTACTTGCCTTTGCCATACTTTTTAAGTATTGAGTAATTTGTATTGAGTAGTTAGTACAACGACAGTAGCTTTTATACGTGCCACTCAGTACTAGTTACTCTGCACTAGTTATTATTATTTAGTTGCTTTCTTTTTATTGGCAACCGTCTTTCTCTTTCCTTTACGTGTTCTGGAGTTGTTCTTGGTACGCTGCCCTCTTAACGGCAATCCAACTCTGTGTCGAATTCCTCGGTAACAACCAATGTCCATTAAACGTTTAATGTTCAATTGAGTTTCTGATCGTAACTCTCCTTCAATAGTATACGTAGATACTGCATCACGGATACGTCCTATCTCGTCATCATTCCAATCTGACACTTTGGTATCTTCACTTACTTTAGCCGCGCTTAATATTTCTTCAGCTCTACTTTTACCAATTCCGTAAATGTAAGTAAGGGAGATTACTCCTCTCTTTTGTTTTGGTATATCTACACCTGCGATTCTTGCCATAATTACCCTTGTCTTTGTTTAAATCTAGGATTCTTTTTGTTGATTACGTACAACCTGCCTTTTCGACGTACAATCTTGCAGTCGGCACTTCTCTTTTTTACTGATGCTCTTACTTTCATCGCATTAATGCTTAATATCTATATGTAATTCTTGCCTTAGTCAAATCGTAAGGGCTCATCTCTAGTTTTACCTTATCCCCGGGAAGAAGTTTAATATAATGCATACGCATCTTCCCTGAAATATGTGCCGTTACAACATGACCATTCTCTAATTCTACTCGGAACATTGCGTTAGACAATGCTTCAATTATGGTTCCATCTTGCTCTATTGCTGCTTGTTTAGCCATAATATCTATGCTACTTTTCTATTCTTACCTGTTTTCATTAATCCATCATAATGCCTATTCAGCAAGTATGAATTTACTTGTTGAACCGTATCAATGGCTACACCCACCATAATTAATAGGGAGGTACCTCCATAAAATAGTGCCCAACCCGCTTGCACATCACCCAACTTCACAACAACAGCAGGTAATACCGCTAGCAATGCGAGAAAGATAGATCCTGGCAAGGTAATTAATGACATAATTTTATCTAAATAATCACCAGTCTCTTTCCCTGGTCTAATACCTGGGATAAAACCGCCACTTCTTTTTAAATCATCCGCCATCTTATTTGTAGGCACGGTAATAGCCGTATAGAAATAAGTGAAAATGATAATCAATAAGCCAAATAAAATGTTGTAATACAATCCAAAAATATCTTGGAAATTTACTTCCATCCATTGTCCTACAGCTGTATCATTAAAAGTCTTCCCAATAAGCCCTGGTGCAAACATAATTGCTTGAGCAAATATAATAGGCATTACCCCAGAAGCATTTAATTTCAATGGAATATATTGCCTAGATCCCATCACATTCTTTTCGTATCCTCCAGAAGCCGTTCTTCTTGCATACTGCACTGGAATTTGACGTGTTGCCATTACCAACAAGACACTTGCAAGAATTACAACAAACCAGATAATGACTTCGATTAATACAAACATAAGACCACCATTATTATTGGTAGTTCTTGCAACAAACTCCTGTAAAAAGGACTGCGGCATGGTTGCTATAATTCCAATCATAATTAATAAGGAAATACCGTTTCCAATTCCCTTATCTGTTATCTTTTCACCCAACCACATAGCAAATACACAACCTGTTACTAAAATAATAACAGAAGGAACTATAAAGTTGAGTCCTTTCCCTAAAAGGAAAGCGCTATCTGGAACTCCTAATGCACTTAAGCTATATAGGTAAGCTGGCGCCTGAACTATACATATTCCGATGGTCAACCATCTTGTAATTTGGTTGATTGTTTTTCTACCACTTTCTCCTTCTTTCTGCAATTTCTGCAGATACGGAATAGCGATTCCCATCAATTGCACTACAATAGAAGCAGAAATATAAGGCATAATACCCAATGCAAAAATAGAAGCATTGGCAAAAGCCCCTCCCGTAAATGCATTAAGAATACCTAAAATTCCTTGATCCGTACTATCTGTTAATCCGCCTAATTGGGCCGTATCAATACCTGGTAATACAATTTGTGCACCAAAACGGTATACCAATAACAAACCAAGAGTGACAATAATTCTGCCTCTTAGTTCGTCTATTTTCCAGATATTTGATATGGTCTCAAAAAACTTCTTCATAGTTATTCTACTTATAAACTTATAGCTTCACCTCCGGCAGCCTCTATGGCCGATTTGGCACTGGCTGTAAATTTATGTGCCGTTACTTTAAGAGCGGACTTTAATTCTCCACCTCCTAAAATCTTTACTAAATCATTTTTACCAGCTAACCTATTTTCTATTAGAGTTTCCAATGTTACAGTATCTTTTACTGCCTTCTTTTCTACTAACTCTTGTAGCTTATCAAGGTTAATTCCCTGGTATTCTTTTCTATTTATATTGGTAAAACCAAACTTAGGAACACGTCTCTGCAATGGCATTTGACCTCCTTCAAAACCAATCTTTTTAGAATAACCAGATCTAGATTTTGCACCTTTATGTCCTCTAGTAGCGGTACCACCTTTACCAGAACCCTGGCCTCTACCTACTGTTTTTCCAGCTTTATTTACTGCACCCTTAGCCGGTTTTAAATTGCTTAAATTCATTACAGTGATCTTATTGTTACTTATGCTTCTTCCGTAGAAACTAAGTGTTTAACTTTATTTATCATTCCAAGGATAGTAGGTGAGTCATCGTGCTCAACAACATGTCCAATTTTACGAAGTCCTAGTGCTTCTAAAGTTCTCTTTTGATTCTGAGTTCTTTTGATGCTACTTTTTATTTGTTTTACTTTTATCTTTCCCATTACTTCTTATCCTTTAAAAACTTTTTCCAAAGAAATACCTCTCTGACCTGCTACTGTTCTAGCATCTCTTAGCTGTAAGAGCGCATCAAATGTAGCTTTTACTACATTGTGCGGGTTAGAAGATCCTTGCGACTTAGAAAGTACATCGTGTACTCCCACTGCCTCTAATACAGCTCTCACTGCACCTCCGGCAATTACACCGGTACCTTGTGATGCTGGTTGAACATATACGCGTGCTCCTCCATACTTCCCTTTCTGCTCGTGTGGTAAAGTTCCTTTATTCAAAGGTATTCTCACTAGATTCTTTTTCGCATCTTCTATTGCTTTGGCTATAGCCGTTGCAACTTCTTTAGACTTACCAAGACCATGACCTACTACGCCATTCTCATCGCCTACAACAACAATTGCGGAGAAGCCAAAAGCTCTACCACCTTTTGTTACTTTAGTAACTCTTTGAACTCCTACCAAGCGGTCTTTTAATTCTAACCCTCCAGGTTTTACCGTTTCTGCATTCTTGTATTTCTGGTACATAATTTATTAGAATTTAAGTCCTGCTTCTCTGGCACCTTCTGCCAATGATTTTACTCTTCCATGATACAAAGAACCACCTCTATCAAAAGCGATTGCTTCTATACCTGCTTTTTGTGCTTTAGCGGCAATGGACTTCCCTACCAAATTGGCAATTTCCGTCTTTGTCCCTTTTTCAGCACTAATATCCTTATCTCTAGACGATGCAGCTACTAAAGTAACTCCTTTATTATCATCTACAATTTGAGCATAAATCTCCTTATTGCTTCTATACACAGATAACCTTGGTCTTGCTTCTGTACCGAAGGATATTTTTCTAATTCTTCTCTTTATACGCTGTCTTCTTTGCGTCTTTGATAATGCCATAATCCTTTAAATTAAGCTGATTTACCTGCTTTTCTTCTCAGTTGTTCACCTACAAACTTGATCCCTTTTCCTTTGTATGGTTCCGGCTTACGGAAGGATCTAATTTTAGCGGCTATTTGCCCCACCAATTGCTTATCGTGGGATGTTAACTTTATGATTGGATTTTTTCCTTTTTCAGAAATAGTTTCCACTTTTACCTCTGGTGCTAGGTTCATCACTATATTATGAGAGAATCCTAAGGCTAAATCCAATTTCTGTCCTTGGTTGCTTGCACGATATCCTACACCAACCAATTCCAATTCTTTACTCCACCCCTTGGAAACACCTTCCATCATATTGTAAACCAAAGATCTGTATAAACCGTGCTTCGCTTTGTGCTCTTTCGAATCTGAAGGTCTGGTTAACATCACATTTCCATCTTCCACCTTAACTTCTACAGCAGAATATTCCTGTGTTAGTTCTCCTAACTTTCCTTTAACCGTAATCACATTGTCCTGCACTTCTACAGTGACTCCCTCAGGGATTGCTACCGGGTTATTACCTATTCTAGACATGCTTCTAAAACTTTAAACTATTAGTATACGTAACATAAAACTTCTCCACCTACATTTTCTTGTTTGGCCTGTTTGCTAGTCATTACTCCATGTGAAGTAGAAACTATTGCAATTCCCAAACCATTCAGAACACGTGGTAAATCCGCAGAACCAGAATACTTACGCAAACCTGGTTTACTGATACGTTGTATTTTTTTAATTACAGGCTCTTTGGTTAGCTTATCATATTTCAAAGCTATCTTAATTGTACCCTGTACTTTACTTTTTTCAAATTTGTAGCTCAATATGTAGCCTTGATCAAATAAGATTTTAGTCATCTCCTTCTTCACACTGGAAGCGGGGATTTCTACCACTCTATGACCTGCTCTACTGGCATTTCTAACTCTTGTTAAATAATCTGCTATAGTATCTGTTACCATCTTCTTGCCTTTTTAAGCTATTACCAACTTGCTTTTTTAACCCCAGGAATTAATCCTTTATTGGCCATTTCTCTGAACATTACCCTTGAAAGTCCAAAAGTTCTCATATATCCTTTTGGTCTTCCTGTAAGCTTGCAACGATTGTGCATGCGCACAGGAGAAGCATTTTTTGGTAACTTCTGTAACCCTTCATAATCTCCAGCTTCTTTCAAAGCTTTGCGTTTAGCGGCATATTTTGCTACAGTTTTTGCCCTTTTTACCTCACGGGCTTTCATTGATTCCTTAGCCATACTAGTTCTTTTTAAAGGGTAGTCCTAATTCGGTTAATAATGATTTTGCTTCTTTATCTGTCTTTGCAGTTGTTACAAAGGAGATATCCATTCCATTAATTCTATTGATTTTATCAATATTAACTTCTGGAAATATAATTTGCTCCGTTACCCCTAAGTTGTAATTTCCTCTTCCATCAAAACCAGTGGCTCTAATTCCTTGAAAATCTCTTACTCGTGGCAAAGCAGATGTAATTAATCTATCTAAAAACTCATACATGCGTTCCCCACGCAAGGTTACTTTGGCACCAATAGGCATTCCTTTACGCAACTTAAACGCAGCAACGTCTTTCTTGGAAACGGTAGAAACCGCTTTCTGCCCAGTGATCATAGTAAGCTCATCAATAGCATGATCTATCAGTTTTTTGTCAGCTACGGCAGCACCTACCCCTCTACTCACTACTATCTTAGTAAGCTTAGGAACTTCCATCACATTGCTGTAACTAAACTCGTCTTTAAGCGCCTTTACAATACGCGCTGTATACTCTTCTTTTAATCTTGGAACGTACCCCATAATTAAATTACTTCATTTGATTTTTTAGAAACTCGCACTTTTTTTCCATCTCTTGTTTCATAACCTACTCTAGTAGTCTCTCCTGACTTAGGATCGATTAACGATAAGTTCGAAATTTGAATTGGTGCTTCTTTCTGTACTATACCACCTTGAGGATTCTTTGCACTAGGCTTCTCATGTTTCGAAACCATATTAGCACCTTCAACGATAGCTTTATTCTTCTCACGATCAACCGATAGGATCTTACCTTCTGTACCTTTATGGTCTCCAGCTATCACTCTTACGGTATCCCCTGTTTTAATCTTTAATTTCATCTTCCTATATATTAAAGTACCTCTGGGGCCAATGATACAATCTTCATAAACTGCTTGTCACGCAATTCTCTTGCAACAGGTCCAAAAACACGTGTACCTCTCATTTCCCCTGTTGGATTCAACAATACACAAGCATTGTCATCAAAACGAATATATGATCCATCAGGCCTTCTTACTTCTTTCTTGGTGCGCACTACAACCGCTGTAGAAACCGCTCCTTTTTTAATACCTCCATTTGGAGTAGCTTCTTTTACAGTAACAACGATTTTATCACCGATAGAAGCATACCTTCTCTTTGTACCTCCAAGTACTCTGATTGTTAACACTTCCTTTGCACCGGTATTATCGGCCACCTTAAGTCTTGATTCTTGCTGTAACATAGTTATTTAGCTCTTTCAATGATTTCAACTAATCTCCAACATTTAGTTCTACTCAATGGACGTGTTTCCATTATTTTTACTGTATCACCAATGTTGCAATCGTTTGTTTCGTCGTGAGCGACATATTTCTTTGTCTTTAACACGAACTTACCGTACATAGGATGCTTTACTCGTTTAACTTCTGAAACCACAATTGATTTCTCCATTCTATTGCTAGTAACAACCCCTATTCTCTCTTTTCTTAAATTTCTTTTTTCCATAAAGCAGAGCCAGTTATTGGATTTCCCTTTTTGATAATTCTGTAGCCAATCTTGCGACCGATCTTCTTGTTTGTCGTATCTGAAGCGGATTCTCTAGTGGAGTAACTGAATGGGCCATTTTCAAATCTGCGTGTTGTTTTTTATATTCAGCCAGCTTGTCTTTAAGCTCGTCAACGGATAGTTCCTTTATTTCTGATTGTTTCATGATTTCTTTCTATTAAAAAAATTATGCGGAATAATCGCGTGCAACAATAAACTTCGTTTTTACTGGTAATTTTTGAGCTGCTAAGCGTAAAGCTTCTTTTGCAATATCCATAGGGACACCTGCTACTTCAAACATTATTCTTCCTGGCTTCACTACGGCAACAAAATACTCTGGAGCACCTTTACCTTTACCCATACGTACTTCTAAAGGCTTCTTTGTAATAGGCTTATCTGGAAATATCTTGATCCATAATTGTCCTTCACGTTTCATATATCTTGTAGCTGCAATACGTGCTGCTTCAATTTGACGCGATGTAATAAATTTGGAATCCAAAGATTTTATACCAAACATACCATTAGATAGTTGATAACCTCTTCCTGCGAGGCCCTTCATTCTACCTTTTTGAGCTTTACGAAACTTCGTTCTTTTTGGCTGTAACATTTCTCTTTACTTCTTTAAAATTACTTTCTACGACGTGGTTTTTTACCTCCATCTTGCTTACCACCTTTGCTTTGTCCTTTAGACATACCAACTAATGGGGAAAGCTCTCTTTTTCCGTATACCTCGCCTTTCATGATCCATACTTTTACTCCTAATCTTCCATAGGTTGTATGCGCTTCATGCAATGCATAATCTATATCTGCTCTAAAGGTTGATAATGGAATTCTACCATCCTTATAGGATTCTGAACGTGCCATTTCCGCACCATTCAAACGACCTGATATCTGAATTTTAATACCTTCTGCATTCATACGCATTGCAGCAGCAATAGACATTTTTATGGCACGTCTGTACGATATTCTATTCTCTATCTGACGCGCTACACTAGCTGCTACCAAATTAGCATCTACCTCTGGTCTTTTAATTTCGTAGATATTGATCTGAACTTCTTTATCCGTAATCTTCTTAAGCTCTTCTTTTAGCTTATCTACTTCCTGTCCACCCTTACCAATAATAATTCCCGGTCTTGCAGTTGTAATTGTTACCGTAATTAACTTAAGCGTACGTTCTATAATTACTCTAGATACACTAGCTTTCGCCAAACGTGCATGCACATATTTTCTGATCTTATCGTCTTCGGCTAATTTATCGCCATAATCGTTTCCACCATACCAGTTAGATTCCCATCCTCTGATAATACCAAGACGATTTCCGATTGGATTTGTTTTCTGTCCCATTGTGCTCTAGCTTTCTACGTTATTGTTAGATCCCAAAACCATTGTTACATGATTGGAACGCTTTCTTATTCTGTGTGCTCTTCCTTGAGGTGCAGGTCGCAACCTTTTTAACATTCTACCGCTATCAACTCTAATCTCTTTTACAAAAAGATCTGCATCTTCAACGCTAGCATCCTCATTCTTAGCTTGCCAATTTGCAATGGCAGACAGTAACAACTTCTCTAATCTACGAGAAGCTTCTTTTTGGCTAAACTTAAGAATTGCAAGTGCTTTCTCTACCTGAACTCCTCTTACCAAATCTGCTACTAATCTCATTTTTCTTGGAGAAGTAGGGCAATTGTTCAATTTAGCAAATGCAATCTGCTTTTTCTCAGCCTTTATTCTTTCGGCCATTTCTCTTTTACGAACTCCCATAGCTTACTTTTTTCCTTTGTTTTTCGCTCCTGCATGACCCCTAAAAGATCTTGTTGGAGAGAATTCACCTAATTTATGTCCTACCATATTCTCCGTTACATATACTGGTACAAATTGTCTTCCATTATGTACGGCGATCGTTTGGCCAACAAAATCTGGTGTAATCATAGAAGCTCTAGACCATGTTTTAACAACCGTCTTTTTTCCAGATTCTAAATTTTGCTGAACTTTCTTTTCTAAGCTATGATGAACGTAAGGTCCTTTTTTTAGTGAACGTGCCATTTCTTTCTACTTTTTTATTTCTTTCTACGTTCTATGATATATCTATTGGTATCCTTTGTCTTAGAACGAGTTCTAAAGCCTTTTGCAGGCAACCCTTTTCTAGATCTTGGATGACCCCCTGAAGCTCTACCTTCACCACCACCCATTGGGTGATCTACTGGGTTCATCGCTACTGGTCTTGTTCTAGGTCTTCTACCCAACCATCTTGTTCTACCTGCTTTACCAGAAACCAACAATTGATGATCCGAGTTGGAAATTGCGCCAATAGTAGCCAAACAACCCGCCAATATCAATCTAGTTTCCCCTGAAGGCAACTTAACCGTTACAAACTTGCCATCCTTTGCCATTAATTGTGCAAATGTACCAGCACTTCTTGCCATTACCGCTCCTTGACCAGGACGTAATTCTATACAAGAAATAATTGTCCCTAACGGAATATCACTCAATGCAAGCGCATTTCCAATTTCAGGAGACACTCCTTTTCCTGAAGCTACCTTCTGACCCACTTGCAAACCATTCTGGGCAACAATGTATCTTTTTTCTCCATCCTTATATTCTAACAAAGCAATAAATGCCGTTCTGTTAGGATCGTATTGGATAGATTTAACTTCAGCTTCCATACCTTGCTTATCTCTTTTAAAATCGATAATACGGTACCTTCTTTTATGACCCCCACCTCTATAGCGCATGGTCATTTTTCCTTGACTGTTTCTACCTCCCGACTTTTTTAACGGAGCAAGCAAGCTTTTCTCCGGCTTATCAGTAGTAATGGCGTCAAATCCGTTTACTACTCTAAAACGCTGTCCTGGAGTGATTGGTTTTAATTTTCTAACTGACATTTCTTGTCCTTATAGATTACTGTAAAAATCAATGATATCTCCTTCTACCACATCAACAATTGCTTTCTTCGTTGCATTGGATTTCCCATGCTGAATACCAGTTTTTGTATAACGTGTTTTACGAGAAGGACCATAATTCATCGTACGAACTTTTTTCACGGAAACCCCGTAAGCTGCTTCAACAGCTTCCTTGATTTGCAACTTATTTGCTGCAGGGTTTACATAGAAGCCATACCGATTATACAACTCGCTGTCTGCGGTCATTTTTTCTGTAATTATTGGCTTTATCAACACACTCATGATTTCCTATTTATTTAAGTTCAATTCAATTCCTTCTAAAGCGCCTTCCAATAATACAATATTATTTGCATTCATAATCTTGTAAGTGCTTAATTCTGAGGGAATTATAACCTCAGAACGCTTTAAATTGCGTGACGACAAATATACGCTATTATTTGAATCGCCCAACACAAATAAAGATTTTTTGTTTTCGAGTGCTAATGACTTTAAAACTTGAACAAAATCTTTTGTTTTTGGCGACTCAAAATTAAAGTCTTCAACAACCATAATTGCCTTCTCCTGAGCCTTTAAACTCAAGGCAGATTTACGTGCCAAACGCTTTACGTTTTTGTTTACTTTTTGAGTGTACTCTTTTGGTCTTGGGCCAAAAATTCGACCACCACCTCTAAAGATAGGAGACTTGATACTACCTGCACGTGCAGTACCAGTACCTTTTTGCTTCTTAATCTTTCTTGTACTACCAACAATATCTGCTCGTTCCTTAGCACTATGCGTACCTTGTCTTTGATGCGCCATATAGCGTTTTACATCCAAGTAAATAGCATGATTGTTTGGCTCTATTCCGAAAACAGCGTTAGAAAGGTCTGCCTTTCTTCCTGTTTCTTTTCCTTTAATATCTAAAACTGCTACTTTCATTACTTCTTAATCGTTATGTAAGCGTTTTTATGACCAGGAACACATCCCTTTACTACAATTACATTCTTCTCAGGCACTACTTTCAACACCTTCAGATTCTGAACAGTTACACGCTCACCTCCCATACGGCCAGCCATCTTCATCCCCTTGAATACTCTTGCCGGATACGATGCTGCTCCAATAGAACCCGGAGCTCTTAGCCTGTTATGTTGTCCGTGAGTTGCTTGTCCAACACCGCCAAAACCATGTCTTTTAACAACCCCCTGAAAACCTTTTCCTTTAGATGTACCTGCTACATCTACAAATTCTCCTTCTACAAACAAATCAACACCTACCGTGTCTCCTAATTTGTATTCTCCTTCAAAATCTTGGAACTCAACGACTTTTTTCTTGGGAGAAGCACCTGCCTTTTTAAAATGACCCGTTTGAGCCTTATTAGCACGTTTTTCTGCCTTGTCATCGAAACCAAGTTGAAGGGCACTGTACCCGTCTACCTCTTCGGTTCTGACTTGGGTAACTACGCATGGCCCAGCTTCGATTACTGTACATGGAATATTCTTTCCATTTTCATCAAAGATGCTGGTCATACCTACTTTCTTTCCTATTAACCCAGACATATTTATATTTAATTAAATTATTTACTCTTTACTATGACATACTTATTGAAAAAAAAAACAGGGTCAAAATAGATTCAACCCTGAATTTATTTTTTCCGTTTTTCCATCGCGAAACGCTCAGGACATGTCTTTTTCTTTTCAGAAACTAAATTCTGAAGATGCAATCAGCACTAAACTTTTATCTCTACCTCTACACCACTTGGAAGCTCCAACTTCATTAGAGCATCAATAGTTTTTGAAGAAGAACTATAGATATCCAAAAGTCTCTTGTAAGAACTTAATTGGAATTGCTCTCTAGATTTTTTATTTACGTGCGGTGAACGCAACACTGTAAATATCTTCTTGTGTGTAGGTAAAGGAATCGGTCCTGTTACAACCGCTCCAGTAGTCTTTACTGTCTTTACGATTTTCTCAGCAGATTTATCTACTAAGTTGTGATCGTAAGATTTTAATTTTATTCTAATTTTTTGACTCATCTTCTAAAAATTAAGCGGTTACACCTTTAGCTGCCTTAATTACTTCTTCTGCGATATTTGATGGTGTTTCTGCATAATGAGAAAACTCCATCGTAGACGTTGCTCTACCAGATGACAATGTTCTTAACGATGTTACGTAACCAAACATTTCCGATAATGGAACCGTAGCTTTTATCACTTTTGCTCCTGCACGATCTGACATATCACTTACTTGGCCTCGTCTTCGATTTAAATCCCCAACGATGTCACCCATATTCTCCTCAGGTGTTAACACCTCGAGCTTCATAATTGGCTCCATAATTACAGCTTTTGCTGCTTTCGCAGCCGCTTTATATCCAAGCTTGGCAGCCAATTCGAAAGATAATTGATCCGAATCCACATCGTGATACGATCCATCTCTTAAAGTAACTTTCATGGCATCCATTTCATATCCTGCTAAAGGACCATTCTGCATCGCCATTTTGAATCCTTTTTCAATTGAAGGGATAAATTCCTTAGGAACATTACCTCCCTTAATCACAGAAACAAATTCAAGACCACTCTTACCTTCCTCTGCAGGTTCTAATGTAAATACAATATCAGCAAATTTACCACGACCACCACTCTGCTTTTTGTATACTTCTCTATGATCTGCGGTTGCAGTAATAGCTTCTTTATACTCTACTTGTGGCTGCCCTTGATTTACCTCTACCTTGAATTCACGTCTAAGACGATCTACAATAATATCTAAGTGCAACTCACCCATACCAGAAATAATGGTCTGACCAGAAGCCTCATCTGTCTTTACTTGGAATGTTGGATCTTCTTCCGCTAACTTAGCCAAAGACATTCCTAACTTATCTACATCAGCCTTCGTCTTAGGCTCCACCGCAATACCAATTACTGGATCAGGGAAGTCCATGCTTTCCAAAACAATCGGGTGTTTTTCAGCAGACATAGTATCACCAGTCTTAATATCTTTAAACCCAACTGCTGCACCAATATCTCCTGCCTCGATATAATCAATGGCATTTTGCTTATTGGAATGCATCTGATAAATTCGAGAAATACGCTCTTTTTTACCAGAACGGTTATTCAATATATAGGAACCCGCATCTAAACGTCCAGAATATGTTCTAAAGAATGCCAGTCTACCCACGAAAGGATCCGTGGCAATTTTAAATGCCAAAGCAGAAAAAGGCTCTTTTACATCCGGTTTACGAGTAATCTCTTCACCTGTATCAGGATCCGTACCTACAATATCGTCCTTATCTATCGGAGAAGGCAAGTATCTACATACCGCATCCAATAAAAATTGAACTCCTTTATTTTTAAAAGAGGAACCACAAATCATAGGAATGATTGCTCTATCCATCACAGCTGCTCTAAGCGCTGCATGTACTTCTTCTTCTGTAATGGAGTCTTCATCTTCGAAGAATTTTTCCATCAACTCTTCATCGTACTCTGCAACTGCTTCAATCAAAGCAGCTCTGTATTCTTTTACTTCCGCTTCCATTTCGGAAGGAATATCTACAACATCGAAAGTAGAACCGAAGTTATCCTCGTGCCATACAATAGCTCTGTTCTTGGCTAAATCTACAATACCTTTAAAATCTGCTTCATCTCCAATTGGCAAAACAATAGGAACCGCATTAGACCCTAACATGTCTTTTACCTGCTTACAAACCATAAGGAAATTAGATCCCTGACGGTCCATTTTATTTACAAAACCAATACGTGGCACCTTGTAATTATCCGCTAGCCTCCAGTTAGTTTCAGATTGTGGCTCTACACCATCAACTGCACTAAATAAGAAAACCAAACCATCAAGTACTCTTAAAGATCTATTTACCTCTACGGTAAAATCTACGTGACCAGGGGTATCTATAATATTAAAGTGATATCCTTTTGCATCCGCAGTAGGCTCTCCGTTTTCTGTTGGAAACTGCCATTCGCAAGTAGTTGCCGCAGAAGTAATCGTAATTCCACGCTCTTGCTCTTGCTCCATCCAGTCCATGGTTGCCGCACCATCGTGCACCTCACCAATCTTATGACTTACTCCCGTATAAAAAAGAATACGTTCAGTAGTAGTAGTTTTTCCAGCATCAATATGTGCTGCAATACCTATATTTCTAGTAAATTTTAAATCTCTTGCCATTTCTGATAATTAAAATCTAAAGTGAGAGAATGCTTTATTTGCTTCGGCCATTTTATGAGTATCAACTCTTTTCTTTACCGCTGCTCCTTCTTCCTTTGCCGCTGCTAAAACTTCTGACGCCAATTTTTGAGCCATAGATTTCTCGTTTCGTTTGCGCGCAAAACTAATCAACCATTTCATTGCTGTAGCAATTTTACGATCTGGTCTTATTTGCATTGGAATTTGAAATGTTGCACCACCCACTCTTCTACTTCTAACCTCTACATGTGGCATTACATTAGATAAGGCATCTTTCCAGATCTCTAAACCTGTTTTCTCCTCATCTGTCTTTTTCTCGTCTACGATATCTATTGCATCGTAAAATACTTTAAAGGCTACCGACTTTTTACCATCCCACATCATCATGTTAACAAAACGTGTTACTAACTGATCATTAAATCTTGGATCTGGTAAAATAGCTCTCTTTTTTGCCTGTCTTTTTCTCATGTCTTCGCTTTACAAGTGTTGATTACTTCTTAGGACGTTTAGCACCATATTTTGACCTACGTTGCGTTCTTCCGGCTACCCCTGCGGTATCCAAAGCTCCTCGAACGATGTGGTATCTAACTCCTGGTAAATCCTTAACTCTTCCGCCTCTTACTAATACTATCGAGTGCTCTTGAAGATTGTGTCCTTCTCCAGGGATGTATGCATTTACTTCCTTACCATTGGTTAACCTAACCCTTGCAACTTTACGCATTGCTGAGTTTGGTTTCTTTGGCGTAGTTGTGTAAACACGTGTACAAACCCCTCTTCTCTGAGGACACGAATCCAAAGCAGCCGATTTACTCTTCTTAGTAATTGTGGCCCTTCCTTTTCGTACTAATTGTGAAATTGTTGGCATACTATATTATATGTATAAATAATTTCCCCTCTTTTAAGGGCTGGCAAATGTAGTGATTATTCACAATAATTCAAATCCTAGGAGATTAATTTTCTATATTTTTTTCAGACAACAAATTTCTCAGTTAAAAACGTCCCGAAACCTACTAATTGTTTTTTCACACTATGTTAAATATTTACAATTATTTAACTCAGAAATAAGCTGATTTTATATCAAAATTCTAGAGGCTTTAAATTTACTAAAACACTCGTGACTAGCTAAAACATAACAATTTGCGAATTTAATGTGATAAATATCTCAAATTCTTAAGGAACACCCCTTTTAATTATTCAGTTCGTATTTAAGCAGAGTATCTTAAAATTTTATTAAAAAACCCTTGGATTATTAACATGAAATTGTGATTTTAGCGGTTAGCTAATTCAAATAATTTAAAAATGAGAACAAAACTAAATGGAATCCTAACGCTGCTTTTGGCGTTCGTTGTGCATTTATCTTTTGCACAGGAAAAAACGATTTCAGGTACAGTTACAGATCAAGATGGTCTGCCCTTACCTGGTGTAAACATCGTTGTTGAGGGCACTACTAATGGAACACAAACCGATTTTGATGGAAATTATTCCATTAATGGAGAGGTGGGCCAGACTCTTCTGTTTACTTACATCGGTCAAACGGATGTACGTATTACAATTGGAGCAAACAACACCATTAATGTACAAATGGTAGAAAATGCTCAAGCATTAGAAGAAGTGGTAGTTACCGCTCAAGGTATTAAAAAGGAAAAGCAAGCATTAGGTTATGCCGTATCCGAAGTGAAAAGTGACGAATTAGAGCAACGCGCCGAAGGTGACGTTGGTCGTATTCTTACTGGTAAAGCTTCTGGGGTAAACATTACTGCTCAAAGTGGTCTTTCTGGTTCTGGTACAAGTATCATAATTCGTGGTCTTAGTACTTTTAGCGGAAGTAACCAACCTCTATTTATTGTAGATGGTGTTCCCTTCGATAGTGGAACAAACAACCAAGGAGATTTCGTGGATGGTAATAACGGTTCCAGTAGATTCTTAGATTTGGACCCTAACAATATCGAAAGCGTAAACGTACTTAAAGGTTTAGCAGCAGCAACCTTATACGGTACGGCTGGTAGAAACGGGGTAATCTTAATTACTACAAAAAGCGGATCATCTGCAAGTGCCGTTAAGAAGAGTGAGGTGACGGTTAGTAGCTCCTTATTCTTTAATGAGATCGCTTCCTTACCAGATTACCAAGATCAATACGGTAACGGATTTGATCAAGCTTTTGGATGGTTCTTCAGTAACTGGGGACCAAGTTTTGATAGAGGAGGTATCGCTGGTTGGGGTACGCAAGCTGCCATAGACGATCAAGGTACTTTAGCGCACCCTTATTCAACATCAACTTCTGCAATTAGAGCAGCATTCCCAGAATTGGCAGGAGCACGTTATCCATGGCAACCTTATGACAGTGTAAAGAACTTCTTTAGAACTGGTGTCGTACAGAGTAATTCTGTAAATTTCAGAGGTTCCTCTGAAGATGGTAAAATGTCTTTCAACGCTAACTTTGGTCATTTAGACGATCAAGGATTTACACCTGGCAACAACTTAGGTAGATATACTTTAGGTCTTGGAGGTAGAGCAGTACTTTCTAACAAGTTCACCGTTTCTGGAACTATGAACTTTTCTAGAACTGATTTCAAAACGCCTCCAGTTGCAGCAAGTACAGGAAACAGTGTATTTGGCACAGGGTCTTCAATCTTTGCAAACTTGTTTTACACTCCACGTAGTGTTGATATTCAAGGATTACCTTTTGAAAGCCCAATTGATGGATCTAGTGTTTACTACAGACAAAACAATAGTATTCAGCACCCATTATGGACGGTTCAAAATTCTGTGAACAGACAGGTTACGAATCGTGTATTTGGAAACGCTGCTATTGCATATGACATCAATGACAACTTAAACCTTACGTATCGTTTTGGTTTGGATGTATATAGTGAGAACAATACGAACTCCCAGAATAAAGGTGGAGTTGGTGGTAGCGTTGCCACTCAGAGTGGTATTTTACAAACTTGGAACAACACTAACACTATCAATGATCATAACCTTATTATTTCTGGTCAATATGAAATTTCTGAAAAAGTAGGATTCAGTTTTAATGGGGGTGCTACTACTAGAAGAGAAGTATTTGACCAAAATGGTGTTGCTAGTTCAGGACAACAAGTATTTGGAGTATTAAGGCACTTTAACTTTGCATTGCAAGATGAGATTCAATTCTCACAAGAAAGAAACATTGCTGGGGTATATGGTCAATTAGATTTTGATTATGATAGAATGCTATACTTAACACTTTCAGGAAGAAATGATTGGGTATCTAACCTGGCGCAAGCAAATAGATCTATTTTCTATCCCAGTGCCAGTATTTCTATAATTCCAACAAAACTAATTGATGGCCTGAGAACAGAAGGTGGTTTAAACTACCTTAAGTTAAGAGCTGGTTATGGTACTTCTGCGAACTTTCCAACAGGATTCCCAGTGGCTGCTACTTTAGATCTTGATACTCAGTTTTTCCAAAATGGAGATGGTACAGATGTGGTAGCTAATACTAGTGCTAATCGTTTAGGAAATCCTGATTTGAAGCCAGAACTTTTAGAAGAAATCGAAGTTGGTTTGGAGGCAAGATTTTTAAAGAACAGAGTTTCTTTAGATGTTTCTTACTATAACAGAACTACACAAGATTTAATTATTGATAGACCTTTAGATCCTTCAACAGGATTTACAACTACGCAAACAAACATTGGTGAAATTAAATCTGATGGTTTTGAAATTGATTTAGGTGTAGATGCTTTTAGAAGCGATGAAGAAGATGGATTTAACTGGAGCATCAACGCTAACTGGACTGCCAACGAATCTGAAGTGACTGATTTAGGATTGGATACGGATTTAGTAGTATACTCAGGATTTAGCAACCTTGGTAACGCGGCAATCGTAGGAGAGCCATTGGGTGTTATTGTTGGTAGTAGAATCCAAAGAGATGACAATGGAGATTTCTTGGTAAATGCAGCCGGCTCATATGTTGAAGAGCAGGGAACTTTTGTAATTGGTGATTCAAACCCAGATTGGCAATTGAATGTTGGCAGTAACATTAGATGGAAGAATTTCAATTTTAACTTCCTAGTAAACTATACACATGGAGGAGATATCTATAGTAGAACAACATCAACCTTGTTAGGTAGAGGTTTAACTACAGATACCGTAGATCGTTTAAATACTTTTATTCTACCAGGAGTCCAGGCGGATGGATCTGTTAATACAAGACAAATTAACAACTCTACGTTCTACTTCTCCAATGTATTATTTGGACCGGATGAATTAGGTGTATGGGATGCTTCTGTTGTTCGTCTTCAAGAAGTATCTTTAGGATACTCACTTCCAACCAAGTGGTTAGATAGAACACCATTTGGATCTTTAAGCTTCACTGTTTCAGGATTCAATCTATGGTATGAAGCAATCAACATTCCAAAAGGAACTAATTTTGATCCTAATGTTGCTGGCGTAGGTATTGGGAACGGTAGAGGTTTTGACTTCTTAAACGGTCCAAGTTCTAGACGATATGGACTAAGTGTAAAAGCAACATTCTAATTAAAAAAAAGTTTTAATCATGAAAAGAATACTTAAATATATGTTCGTTATTGCACTCGGAGGAGTTTTCCTCTTAAATTCGTGTGAAACGACAGAATTGGATCTTACAGAAAATCCTAATGCACTAACACCTTCTCAGGCAGATCCAGATTTTTACCTCAATGCCGTTCAAGTAAGGTTCGCGCAGGTAGTAGAGACTTTGGGAGAAAATGGTGCAGAGGTAACTAGAATCGAAAATATGTTTGGTAGAGATTATCAGAACAATTATTCACCTGCTAGTTTTGACCTAACATGGGAGCGTGCATATCAGGAAGTAATTAAGAACATTCGAGATATGAATATTCTTGCTGAAGAAGCAGGTCTTACTTATCATATTGGAATGGGGCAATTTATAGAAGCCTATACCATTACTTTATTAGTAGATTATTTTGGTGATGTTCCTTACTCTGAAGCCTTTTCAGCTCCTGAAATTCTGAACCCGCAAGTAGATGCTGGTTCAGACATCTATGCTGCTGCTTTAGCGCTCATAGATGATGCCATTGTAAACTTCAATGCTACATCATCAGCACTTCCTCAAAATGATTTTTTCTATGGCGGTTCAGCTTCTGATTGGATTAGAGCATGCAATACCTTAAAGATGAGATTGTATATTAGTACTGGAAACCTAAGCGGATTTAATAGCATTTTGGCAACTGGAAACTATATCCAAGATTCTGCTAACGATTTACAGTTTACGTGGGGAACCAATGCTGTTCAACCAGATTCTCGTCATCCTAATTATAGACAGACCTACACGGCTCAAGGTGCCCAAGGAGATTATGCTTCTATATGGTTAATGGATTTAATGAGTAATTCTAGTGATCCGCGAATTCAATACTACTTTTTTAGACAAAGTGCTACAGTTCCTGGTGCACCAGGTATAGCCCCTAATGAAGAAACCTTAAGTTGTTCTCTTACTAGCGCTCCCCCTCAATACATTGCTGGTGATTATCCTTTTTGCTCATTACCTAATGGCTACTGGGGAAGAAATCATGGAGTAGATGAAGGTATTCCACCAGATGGATTCTTGCGTGTAGCTCCTGGCGTATATCCCTCAGGAGGTAATTTTGATGACTCTCGTTTTGGTGAAATTTCTCTTGGAGGTGGTGGAGCTGGTGCTGGTATTACACCAATGCTCTTAGCATCCTGGGTAGATTTCTGGCAAGCAGAAGCTGCTATGCTTGGAAATCCAATGGCTGGAAGACCATTTTTGTTAAATGGTGTAGCAAAATCTATCGCAAAAGTACAAACATTTGGAAGCTTAGACGGAGCAGCAGATTTATCTGTCGCGCCCATGCAAGCAGACATAGACGCTTTTTTACTTACGTTAGGAGCGGATTTTGATGCTGCAGACAATGAGGAAAAATGGAACCTAATGGCAGAACAGTTCTTTATTGCACTAAAAGGAAATGGACATGATGCCTATAACTTTTACAGAAGACAAGGTTTCCCAACTGATATTGAGCCAAATGTAGAGCCAGATCCAGGAGGGTTTATTAGATCTTTCTTTTACCCAGCCAATGCTGCAACAAACAACCAATTTGTTGTTCAAAAATCTAGCGTTACGGAACAAGTGTTTTGGGATACAAATCCTGCCTCACCAACATTCCCTATTGGAAATTAATTAAAAAAAAAACAATGAAAAAAATAACATTATATCTAACATTACTAACTTTCTTTGCCCTTGCTATTTCTTGTGAGAGTGATGACAAAGTGGTCGAGGGAGTTCTTGCTGGTAATACTTCGGGCGCAATATTGCGTACCTTAGATTCCGATGGTTCTTTTGATATGTTTCGTATTGAAAATACGTTTATGGTTACCTTGGAGGAGCAAGATGAAGATCAAGGAGAACTTATAGACAGGGTTTTAGTTACTATAGACTTCGTGGATAACAACGATGATATGGCTACTGGAGACGATGGTGTTGAAGGTGTTGAATTTGCAACGATCCCAGCCTCAGCTTTCAGTATTGGAGAAAGAGGGCTTCCAACAACAGATTTTTCTTTTACTATGGAAGAAGCATTAACTGCTATGGGTATTCCATTAACGGAAGTTCTCCCTGGTGATAGAATTACTATCAATTTGGAATTATTTTTTACGGATGGAAGGTCATTTAACGCTGGTGATGCTGCTACCACAGTAACAGGAGGTTCATTTTTCAGTTCACCATTTATGTATTCATTACTAGTTGATGATGGTGTTGTCTTTGAGCGTAAAGGTGTTAATGCTAATGATCTTAACCTAGTACCAGGAGAAGTTAACGGTGATTACTCTGTAACCATAAGCATTGATGATGAAGAAGAAGGTGCACTCTTAGAAACATTAAATATCTATAGAACTTTTAGAGACTTAACAATTGATGAGACTGGAACTGATCTTTCAGAAACAGAAGCTCTATTTGCTACGTTTCCGGTATCTAGTCTTATGTTAGACGATGAGGCCAGAACTTTAAGCTATGTGATTCCGTTGAATGATCTTTTAGGTAGCGTAATGCTTACAGATCTTGGTCTTGGAGATGATTTTCAACTAAGGTATGAACTTGTCGCAGCAGATGGAAGAATCATAACTACAGACGAGCCTGGAACAGAATATTTTGATGTAGTTCCAACAACGCGCTGCATCCAATTAAATAGAGATATGCCGGTCGCGGGAGAATATGTCATTGAATTTATTGATAGTTTCGGTGATGGATGGGATGGTGCTTCAATAACTGTTGATATTGATGGTTCTGCTACGGACTATACACTAGAAAATGGAAGTGAAGGAGAACAAGCATTTACAGTTCCTGAAGGAGCTATGTCTCTTATTCTTACCTACAATTCTGGTAGTTTCGAATCTGAGCATTCTTATGTAATTGTTGATCCTTTTGGTAGCGATGCGGCTTCCGATGGACCTGGACCTAACGTAGGTGTAATTGACCTAAGAGTTTGTCAACCTGAAGAATAATATTTTTCTATATCATATTATTAAAAGACCACTTTTTAAGTGGTCTTTTTTTTTCATTAGCATTATTTCTTTTTCCTTAAAACTTTAACACCTTAATCCAAAAAAACAACTGTTTCATGCACCTAAATACACTAAACATATGAAACAATAAATGAATATCAATTATTAGTCTGTATTACCATAAATAGTTAACATTTGAAGCATTTTTTTTATCTTGTAGCAACTAATTCAATTTTCAAAAATGAAACTACCCTTTCAATTACTATTCCTAAGCCTGATTTTCACAAATGCCATTTGCGCACAAAACTTAAGCTCCGCTCCTGTTGGAGAGGCAGGGCTTTTTGGGGCTGCTCAAGGAGGGAATCCCACCCTGAATCTAGTAATGATGGAAATTAGAACTTCTGCAACAGCCCGCTTTGGAAATGAAGAAATTCTAGGCTCTCCCTATCTAACAGAGAATTTTATTAAAAGTAGAGTGTTTTATGGCGATGATGTCATGGGTGATTACTATGTGCGTTACAATGCGCTTAATAGTGAAATTGAGATTAAGGAAACCATGGATACCGAGGAGAAACCTAAACGTTTGCTTGCAGATAAAAAAATACGAGTCAAGTATCAAGGCAAAGAACTAAAGTTTACCACTTATATAACAAAGAAAAGTGAAACAAAAAACGGGTATTTATCATTACTAACCAACGGAAAAAAATACCAACTCTACCATAGGCTGGCAGTAAAATATGCTGAAGGAAAATCAGCAGCCAATTCAATGGTAAATCCAATTCCAAGCAGATTTGCACAGTTTGTGGAATACTATTATAAGATAGACGGTGTGGATAGAATAGATCAATTACCTCAGAAAAAAGGCAAGTTCCTAAAACTATTCCCATCAGAAATAAAGGAAGATCTAAAAACGTTCGTAGAAGAGCACAAGATTAACCTAGGTGAAGAAAAAGACTTAGTTAAAACCTTTGAGTTTATTAACCAAAAAGTATCAGACGAATGAAAAATTTAGTTTTAATTACATTAGCGTTTTTAGTGAATCTCACTTTTACCAATGCACAGGTGTTGGATGCGGGTAATCCAGATGTGGCTGCAGCACTTTCTAATGCTCAGGTAGAAGGAAGCCCCTTGTCTAATGCATTTCAGCGTAGAACGCCTATGATGGACAAAATGTTCAGAGATGTGAAAGATAATGGAAATTTTGAGTATTATTATGTTGGTGCAGAAGTAGGCTCTGCCTATGAAACAGAGAACTTTGCAATAGGACAGGTTTTTTACGAAAATGAATTCCTGGGAAAATTCTATTATAGACACAATGCATTCTCAAATGAAGTTGAAGTAAAAAGAACTTTACTGGAGGAAGAGAAACACAAAGCCCTCGTAAAAAATGAAAAAGTATACCTGCTATCTCAAAAGGGGCAAAAAATGCAATTTTTAAGCTTTTTCAATAGAAAAAATGTGCTCAAAGAAGGCTATTTAACCTTGCTATTTGAAGGTGAGAATTACAGCTTACACAGAAGACTACGCATTAAGTTTTCCGAAGCCAAGCCAGCTGCAAACTCCATGGTAAATCCAATTCCAAGTAAATTTACCCAGTATACAGAGTACTATATTCAAAAGAAAGGAGCCGATAAAATTGTAGAATTGCCAGGCAAGAAAAGCAAATTTTTAAAGCATTTTGAAGGTTCAAAGGGAGGAGAGATAGCCGCTCTGATAAAAGAAAAAGAGCTGGATATTTCTTCCGAAAAAGATCTCATTCAGTTATTCACATTTGCGGATAGTTTGAAATAATGCATCGCTAAAATTACACAGCATTTGGTGTGAAATTATTAATTCTTTAGTGATTTAGACATAATTTATTAGCTATCAATACATTACTATTCATTTTTTCGTATCTTATAGATTCAAAACTAAAAAATCAACCCGTTATGAAAACAAAAGTTATTCTATCTGCCCTATTTCTTATTGGTCTTAATTTTGCGTTTGCCCAAAAAGTAGTTGTTCAAAATAATTTAGAAAGCCTATCTCAGTTACAATCTCAGGCGATTACCTGTGGTGATCATGCCAATGCTGGTGCTCAGGGAGGTGTTCCCGGATTAGCCTTTGCTGCTTCGGACTTACGTTCATCTAATGTTGCAGCAACTATTCAATTAGCCAATGTAAAAGGTTCTCCATATTTAGCAGATGCTTTTGAAAAGAGTACCATCTATTCAAATAACGAGCTAGTTGGTACTTACTACACAAGATACAATGCTTATAGCCAAGAAATAGAACTTAAGAAAACTACCTTAGCGGAAGAAGATTATAAATCTTTAGTTAGAAATGAGAAATTCCGTGTTGTTTCTGCTAATAAGGAAATAAGATATACCACTTTCATAGATAGCAAAGGGAAAAAGCAGGGAGATTATTTGATTTCAATGACAAATGGAGATAAATATACTTTGCACAAAAGATTTAAAGTGAAATTTGTAGAAGGGAAAGAAGCAGCAAATTCTATGGTAAACTCAATTCCAAGCAGATTTACAAATTCTACCGAGTATTATCTAGAAGATTCCACTACCAATTTGGTGAGTTATATTCCCACTAAAAAATCCAAATTAATTTCTCTTTTTAAAGACAGTGATAAAATTCAGATTGCTGCACTTATCAAAAAGAAAGGTTTCAATATTAAACAAGAACAAGACTTAGTTCAGATTTTTAACTTTGCTAATACGCTCAACGAAAACTATGCTTCTCAAGGGAAGTAAGTGCTAAAAATTCGTCACTAAAAACAAAACCATCCTACTAAAGTAGGATGGTTTTTTAGTTACCTTTGAGGCCATGCAAAAGACAACACAAATATATGGTATACGTGCCGTAATTGAAGCTATACAAGCAGACAAACCCATTGACAAAGTATTTATTCAAAAAGGACTTCAAGGTAGTTTATCAAAAGAGTTAGAAACGCTTATACGCAAGAATGGACTAACTGCCTCTTATGTTCCCTTTGAAAAACTAAATAGATTAACCCAAAATAATCATCAGGGAGTAATTGCTACCATCTCCCCTGTTGCTTTCCACAATTTTGAAGAATTGGTAGAAACGATAACTACAAGTAAAAAAAAGCCCCTTTTTCTTTTATTAGATAAACTTTCTGATGTTCGTAATTTTGGAGCTATTATAAGAACAGCAGAATGTACCGGAGTAGATGCAATTATTATTCAAAAAAAGGGAGCGGCTCCTGTAACTGCAGATACTATAAAAACATCTGCTGGTGCAGCATTCAAAATACCTATTGCTAAGGTAGACCATATTAAAGATGCCGTTTTTTACCTCCAAGCACATGACATTAAAGTTGTAGCGGCAACCGAAAAAACGAATGATACGGTGTACGACTTAAATCTGAATCAACCCATAGCTATTGTTATGGGATCTGAAGATATAGGTATATCTCCTTCTATCTTGAAAGTAGCAGATCATAAAGCTAAGCTTCCACTTATGGGAGAAATAGAGTCATTAAATGTGTCTGTAGCCTGTGGCGTTTTCCTATATGAGACGATACGTCAACGCTTCAATTAAATTATTCGGAGGTATCTTTTGGCTCGGTAGGTTTAAAGTCATAGGTAATTTTTAACCCAGCCTCTTCTGTTACTTCTTGGTCTATATGTTCAATAAAATTTCCATCCTCATCAAAATGCTTTAAAAATTCGTCTTCCTCTTCATTGTAATCTTTTGCTTCCCAAGCATATTTTTTAATAGATGGCATTTGCACTTTCATAAAAATGGCTAAAACGAGTCCTGTGATAAACCCTCCAAGGTGCCCTTCCCAAGATATTCCTTCCTTAATTGGAAAAATATACCACAAAAGACTACCATAGATAAAAACTACAAAAAGAGATAGTGCCGTGAGTCGGTAATGTTTTGTGAAAATACCTTTGAAGAAAATAAAACTCGCCAGAACATAAATAAGACCACTAGCGCCAATATGATACGAAGGTCTTCCGATACCCCATGTTATTATCCCTGAAACAATAACACCGAGCAACAACACCTTAAAGGCAATTCCTCTATAGAAATACATTAAGGCAGCAGTTAATATAGCTAAGGGCAAGGTATTGTTGTAAAGATGATCTAAAGATCCATGAATAAATGGACTAAGTACGATACCTTTTAAACCAGAAAAAGATCGTGGGTATATGCCAAAATCGTTCAGATTTACATGAAAGCGTATTTCAAACCAATATACCGTCCATATGAGCAAAATGGCAAGCAACGGGGCCACAAGTACGGCGTTCGTAAATTTAAAATACTGCTGCTCAGACATCTTCTTGAATTTACCATTTTTATAGCAATTTGTTCGCCATAATTTAAAAACCTGAAAGATTGTCACACTAAATATGCTTATTTTTATCCCATGAATGAGCCACTTGCGGAACGGGTTCGACCCCAAACTCTAGAAGATTATATTAGTCAACATCATTTGGTTGGTGAAACTGGTTCTTTGACGCATCAAATTAAGAAAGGAATTATTCCTTCTATCATTTTATGGGGGCCTCCTGGTACTGGAAAAACTACTCTTGCCAATATCATAGCAAATCAAAGTGAACGACCCTTTTATACACTAAGTGCTATTAGTAGTGGCGTTAAAGATATTAGAGAGGTCATAGATAAAGCAAAACAAAGTGGAGGATTATTTACTGCCAAAAACCCCATTTTATTCATAGATGAAATCCATAGATTTAGTAAATCTCAACAGGATTCTTTATTAGGAGCAGTAGAGAAAGGATGGGTTACTTTGATAGGAGCCACCACAGAAAATCCCAGTTTTGAGGTTATTCCTGCCTTATTATCCAGATGCCAGGTATATATTTTAAATGCTTTTGACAAAAAAGACTTAGAAGCCTTATTAAAAAGGGCGATTCAACAAGATTCCATTCTGCAAAGCAAAACCATAGAGCTGAAAGAAACGGAAGCTTTGTTGCGTCTCTCAGGAGGGGATGGAAGAAAACTTCTGAATATTTTCGAGCTTGTTGTCAACTCTGAAGATAAAGACACTATTACCATTACAAATGACCTTGTAATGAGTAAGGTCCAAAAAAATACTGTTTTATACGACAAAACAGGAGAACAACATTATGATATCATCTCTGCGTTTATAAAATCTATTCGTGGTAGTGATCCCAATGGAGCGGTCTATTGGTTGGCAAGAATGATTGAAGGTGGAGAAGATATTAAATTTATTGCCAGGCGTATGGTTATTGCCGCTTCTGAAGACATTGGATTAGCAAATCCTACTGCTTTGGTAATGGCGAATGCCACCTTCCAAGGAGTTACGGTAATAGGTTACCCTGAAGCGAGCATATTGCTAGGACAGTGTGCAGTATACCTTGCAACATCACCCAAAAGTAACGCCAGTTATATGGCCATTAAAAAAGCACAACAAACCGTTAGGGAAACAGGAGATTTATCGGTGCCTTTGCCACTTCGAAATGCACCTACCAAATTAATGAAAGATATTGGCTATGGGGATGGTTATAAATATGCGCATGATTATCAGAATAACTTTGTAGAAGAAGAATTCTTACCTGAAGAATTAATGGGTACTTCTTTTTATACGCCAGGGGAAAACTCGCGAGAAAAAACGATAAAAACATTTCTACAAAATAGATGGAAAGACAAGTATAAACTTTAAAATTTAATAGCCAACTCTTCTATTTGTAATTCTTCGCCTTCATAATATTCAAAAAACCATTTTCCTTCCCTATTCAATACAATTCCTTTTTTACTTTCCGTTTGCGCATGATACAAATTGGGTACAGAACTTCTATAAAGTCGATATAAGATCTTAGGTGTGCTATCTACTATTTGGTATCCGTTAGCTATTTCCTGAGCATACAACATCTCACTATTAGCAGAATTCACTGGCTTTTCCATAACTTCTGACACCACTTCCTTTTCCACTTTTTTAACAGTAGAGTTCACTGGCGTTTGATCTTTATAGGCTTGATTCTCGAGAGTTGCTTTTTGTGTAACCATTTCTTTTTTTTCTGTTTCAGCTTGGGCTTCCTTTTCAGGTTCCATCTGCTTTACATCATCTTTAAAACTCACTGTGATGGGGGCTTCTGATTCCTTCTCGACAGGCTTATACTCGTAAGCAAGACCATTGTACGAAATAAATGCAGCTCGTATTGCTTCACTATATGCCGATTTAAAATCTTTTTCCTTGCTTATTCCTACCTGAGAAATAAATACCTCCTGATCATTACAATCTTTTAACGCAATTTGCAACTTGGTTGAAAACATAGAAGAGTCTTCTTTCAAATCTGTAAACAATCCTAAACACCGATTCTTGTTTAAATCTTCGGGCAACGCATCGTCATAAATAACGGTGAATCCTCTTTCTACAAATAGATATTTAACAAGTGTGCTTGTTTGATATTGATTGGTTCTTTTAAAACCCTCAAACTTTTTGGGAACAACGATGTACTTATAGTTGTTGAGTTCCTGTTGTGCAATACCAGAAAAACTGATCAATACAATTAGAGAAAACAAAATGCGTTTCATGGATCTTTATCTATCATTTCTTACCGAAAGATATGATATTTAATCCTAACTGAAAAGAAGCATAATGGCTGTCGGCTATGTTTCTATAGGCAAGCAAGTTGTCGGCCATGGCATACATATTTACAGGACCTGCTTGTATACTAATACCTAAGCCCACATTAGTGAAGCTGTATTTATCTACCGTATAAGCCGCTTTAAGAGACATTATATTGCCGAAACGTCTCTGATAAAAAGCAGTCAATGCTGCTTGTGGACCTCTAGGTCTATTAATTACATACAAATGAGCTCCTGCACTGTTGGTGTATTTATATCCTAAATCCCTACTACTTCCAGTCTTATAATTACAATCACAGTCTTGCCTTCTTAGTACAGGTTCTCCAAAATCGTGTCTAATGGAAGCATTTAATTTAGTAGGTCTGAAAGTGATATAGCTTTTTTCTACATTTTCAAAAGGAATTAGATTTTCAATGTCATCTATTAAATTTTGATAAAAATCTTGACCTGGATCCAATAATGCATCTGGCAAAATAACTTCTACACCTTCAACTGTTGCGTTTCCCTTCAATGAAACCACTCTCGTATCTGACGAATGATACACAAAACCCACATCTAACAGACTCCCAGTAAGAACGGTTTGTTCGCTTAGTTTGTAGGTAAACCCTAGATCTACTCCAAAACCAAAATTACCGCTAAAAATAGCTCTCTTGGTTAAAAGGCTAGAAAGTTCAGCCGCTCTATCTGCAGTATCATCTCTTAAAATATCTCGGATCTCATTTAAACCAGAGGTCCTTAATTCCAAATCTGCATTTAAGGTATTTGCCAAAATATTATTTTGACCTTCCGTGGTCACAAAAAACCCATCGTTTCCTGTAGAAGAAAAATTAAGAATACTATTATACAATTTCGCTCTTGCCCCAATGGTAAGATTTCTATTTACTTGTTTATTTATGCCAAAGTGGTAGACCGTTAGTAACTCTCCTCTCGTTTTCAAATGACTAAGATCAAAACGTCTACCCAACATATCTGCATTTCCATCGACTGCTAAAATTGCCAAATCTTTAAACCAATATCCAATGGCATCGCCTTCGTTATATATTCCAAAAGAGTAAAAATTTTCTGGGTGGTATTTACTCCTATAGCCTCCACTTAGTATTTCTACTTGATAGGTACCACTTAAATCGTCTCTTGGAGTCATTCCATTCAGTGCTCTATCTCGGATTTTATCATTGATATCCAGCCCGTCATTCGCAAAGAGATCAAAAGCTGTAATGCCACTAGAACCTGCTTGAAAAGAAATACCTGAAAGCAATGGTATTCCTGCATACCATTCAAAAGAAGATTCCACACCAGGATTTACCATAAGTGATTGCGGAATTTCCGAAAAATCGTATAGCAACTGTTTGTTTTGTCCGTTGACAATAGCACATACCCCAGTTAGGGCAACTAATAAAATTTTGAGGTTTCTCATTTTACAAGTTCCATCCTGAATTTAGCCGAGGATCGTAAGATTATTTTTTGGGGTTCTATGGAAGAGGTACTCATATTATCTCCTAAATTGGTAGCACTTACCCGTATGCCAGAGGTATTCTTAATAATATCAATACTTCTGCCTGAGGGACCATAGGTAATTTGACGTACCAAAACAGCTGTAGGAGCCGGATCTACCGTAAAGGCTTCTGTATCCAAAACATTTCCTGCTTCATCTAATAACTCTACATCTATGGTCAGTGATTTACTTGTTGTATTTTCAACTTCGTAGGTAATTATTCCATCTAAGACACGCTCTGCAAAAAAGTTTGCATTAAAAGCATCGAAATTAAACTCTTGGGAATAGAAATTAGTACCCGAAGCAACTTGGTTAATTAAGAATTCTGGAGCTTCTACATACACCAAACCGCCTTCTATTGTAGGCGTTATAGCAATATCATCTGCTTGGTCAAAATCCAGATCTTCTGTACAAGAACTGATCAGCCCAAAGAGAAGTATTACTACTGCAAAGTACTTTCGAAAATTTTTCATACTAGATAGTATTCCGTACACTATGTATTTTGTTTTATAAACCATATCACAGTGTTATATCCTTAATATATAACTCTATAAGTACGTTTTTATTTTACGCAGATCGTCAATCATAGCACAATGTGTATGCTTTGCGTCATTATGAGGGTTAAAATGGAGTGCATGTAATCCTACTCCGATCGCACCCAAAATATCTGCTTCTAGACTATCTCCAATCATAAGCGATGTATCTGGACGTGCATTTGCCTTGGCTAGTGCAACCTCAAAAATGATAGGGTTTGGTTTTTTCACACCAGCGGTTTCAGAATTAACTACCTGATCAAAGTACATATCGATACCTGCATTTTTCATTTTTTTATCCTGAATCTCCCGAAATCCATTGGTAATAATATGAAGCTTGTAAGTAGGTTGTAAATATTCCAATATACTAAGGGTATTTGGAAAAAGATGATTAAAAGACGATAGGTATTGAATATATTCTTCAGATAGTATATCAATCATTTCATCTGAAACTGAGTAAGAAAGCGCATCAAAAGTATTCTTCAACCGTTGATAGCGAAGTTCTGATTTGGAAATACGTTCTTCTCTATACATTTTCCAAAAAGAAAGGTTAAGTGGCTTATATACCTCTAAGAAGTCGGTAAGGTTTACTTCAATGTTATTCGCTTTTAGAATTTTTTCAAAAGTCAAAGCAGAATTTCTATCAAAATCCCACAAGGTATGATCTAAATCAAAAAAAACATCTGTTACTATATTCTTAAACATGGTATTCTTTTAGTCCGCTATTATACAAATTCATCCAATCAATTGCATGCTGCCCACCCAATAGTTCATTCGAA
Organism: uncultured Flavobacteriaceae bacterium; assembly: GCA_947500575.1. GTDB lineage: Bacteria > Bacteroidota > Bacteroidia > Flavobacteriales > Flavobacteriaceae > CANMSI01. The sequence continues at coordinate 809,548 of CANMSI010000001.1, forward strand.
AAAACTGTTATAAAATGGCCATTTACTTTTTTTATTTCCCAAGCTATTCGCTTCATATCTTCCAGCACTTCTTCCTCTTGTTTATGATTCACTAGCCCATAATCATGAATCGAAAAAGGGTGTACTTTAATAGGTTGTTTCACTTCCAAGTTCATATCATAAAAATAGAAAGGAGTACAGGTGCCCGCCCTAAAACCTATTTCATGAGTATATCCCATTGTGTAATCATCTGTAAATTCTGCATCTACTAAATTGCGATAAGTTTCTGGCACATCTACCCTATTGTATCGCATACGGATATAATTAATAGGCCTATTGATTACATTCGCCAATTTCTTTTTTTCTCCTTTTAGAAGATCTAAATCGCTAAAAGAACTGTAGGAAGCGGCCAAAGAGACAATACTATAATCTGCAACCGATTTAATTAAATGACGGAATTTATTATTGTTTGGGGATACATTCTTATCATAGGTAGAATACTCTGCAAACTGAAAAAAGAACATACTTTGCACCTTATATTTCTGATGCATTGCAATTAATGCAGTAAAATTATCGTAGGGATCTTTCTTAGGATTAAACCATACAACAATTCGTTGAGCAACTCTTTTGAGCTTAAAAGAACCTACATCCATTAAAAGACCTGCCAAGCTCCGCACCAAACCACGATAGGAAAAACAGTGAGAGGTAGTAACATCTATGATCGACGTATACCGGTATTTCCGCTTTTCAGTTTTAAGATCTGGAAAGCGTTCTTTTAGTCTATCCAAAAGTTTGTAAGCCCATATATCTACCACCGGTTTCTGCAAAAATCCCTCTAAATAAGCCAAACTTTCCGTTGGTGGAAATCTCCCATGAAGATCTTTAACATGCGGTAAATACTCTTCATATCTACTTAGCAAATAAAAACTTGCAGAAAAAATATCATAGGGAATATTACTTCGTTCCCCTGCATTAAAAAAGCAAGGTATCCCCTCCCAATCTGCTACTTGAATCTGCTGATCATTAATTCCTTGTTCAAAAAGCAGGTCATTACTTCTAATAAAAAATTCGTTCTGAAGGGGCTGCTTTGTATAAGTGATTTTAGGGCCGTTATGCTTAATAAAATCTTCTACTTTGGTGGTATAACTAATGTCTATTCCTAAAATCCTAGTAAACACCTGCTTCATTGTATAACCAAAACGAGCTGTTACTTTATGCGTGTATATAAGGAGCTTAGGTAATTCTTCTTCCATATTAGAGTATTCCATTATCTGCAAAGCTGAAATAATCGCTTTGCGTTACAATTAAATGATCTAAAACTCGAATATCTAAAGCCTCAGCGGCTCTTTTCAATTTTTGAGTAATTTGTTCGTCTGCAACACTTGGTTTTAAGGTACCAGATGGGTGGTTATGGGCTAAAACTAAACCCACAGCACCTAGCTCTAAAGCTTGTTTAAGTACTAAACGCACATCTACAAGTGTTCCTGTTATACCACCTTTACTGAGCAAGGCTGTGTAAATTACCCTATTCGCATTGTTCAAATATACAATCCAAAACTCTTCATGTGGGAGCTGGGCAATTGAAGGACTCAAAAGATGATATGCATCTTTACTACTATTAATTTTTTTAATCTTTTGATGCGCACCATTTCTTGTTCTCCCACCTATTTCCAAGGCAGCAGTAATTGCAATTGCTTTTGCTTCACCTATGCCATTAAATTGCATCAGTTGTGGTACCGAAAGTTTGCCTAATTCATTCAAATTGTTATCCACAGAAGCAAGAATTTTTTTTGAAAGAGACACTGCACTCTCTGTCTTGTTACCAGATCCTATTAGAATAGCCAACAGCTCCGCATTGGAAAGGACTTCTTTCCCCTTTCGGTATAATTTCTCCCTTGGCTGATCATCATCAGACCAATGCTTAATGGAAAAAGAAGCTGTTTTTTCTTGCATTCGTTAAAGATAATGAACTAAATTTTTTATTGTAAATTGAAATGTAATTAAAAGCGCTTAAAATGGAATCTATTTTTGAAGAAACTACCTATAACTCGGTTTTAGATCGTATTGCTCATATTGATGAAACAACTGAAAGACAATGGGGAAAAATGAGTGCAGCTCAGATGTTTTGTCATTGTCAATTTCCATTGGCACTTGCGCTGGGAAGGGAAACTTTAAAGAAGCCAAATTTTCTCATGAAAATGGTAATGAAAAGTTTTAAAACCTCCATGTATGATGACAAACTATGGAAACAAGGGCTTCCTACAGTTAAAAGGTTTAAAGTAACTGATGACAAAAACCTAGCGGAAGAGAAAAGTAAGTTGACGGCTTTGGTCAAAGATTTTCACCAAGAAAAAAGCAAAACTTCGTGGGAACCGCATCCGGCATTCGGAGAATTTACACGGGATCAATGGGGTCAAATGCAATACAAACACCTGGACCATCATTTAAGGCAATTTGGAGTTTGAACTAATACCCAAATTAAAACCCGATAACGTACAGTTATCGGGTTTTAATTACTTCAATGAATTCTATTGAGCTTATTGAATCGGCTGCATTACTTCTTCCATCTTTTTTTTCTTTTCTGCTATTTTTTCTTTTCCTTTTTTGATTGTCGAATCTAGCTCATTTAGCTTTTCCTCAGCCTTACGGATTTTTTCGTCTTTCTCTTTTAGAATTTCTTCATTTACGGTCTTTTCCTGACGTTCCTTAGCAACACGCTCTTTTGCCGCTTTAACCTTTTCTCTTCCTTTCCGAACAATTTCTTCTTTCTCCTTCAAATCTTCGTTTGACGCTTCTATTTTCTCTTTTGCTATAGCCGCTCTATACTGCCCAAATTCCTTTCCAGTGAGATCACCTTTATTTTTACCGTAGGCATTTCCATTTTTATTCTTGGCGTCTTTTAATTTTTCCTTCTTTACTTCTTCCAGCTCATCTTCATTTTCAATCTTATTTTTATCGGATTTTCCTTCTTTTTTGTCTTTTCCTCTCTCAGATTGAGCTTTCTCCTTTCCTTTTCCTTTATTCTCTTTTTGTTTTACTTTATCCTTAGCATTCTTAATTTGTTCATCAACATCTTCCTTAATATCATCGGCATCATCTTTTACCTTTTCAATCTTTTCTTTCTTTCCCTTTACCTTATTTTTCATTTCCTCAGACTTACCCTGAGAAAACATTGAAGTACTTGAAAACATGATTGTTAAAAAAAATACGAGTATACGTTTTATATTACTTTTCATTGTTTTAGTTTTAAAATTAAATACTATCTAATTCCGTTAATGCCTCTTCAAGTTCTTTGGACTTTTCATCAACTTCTTTCACTACTTCATCCAATTCCTGCTCTACAGAATCTATTTGCTCTAAAGCCTTATCTACCTCTTCTTGTTCCTGTTCTTTAACTGTCTCCCTACAAGAAAGGACACTAATTAAAAGTACTGTAAGACATACTTGTGTAATTGTTTTCATAAAATAAATGTTAATGGTTTAGTATTGAAACGAGAAAAAGACAAAGAAATTACTCAAATCAAAATATTTTAATCGACCTGAACCAAGTCTAACAAACGTTATTCTTAAATATATTTAGAATAGAGAAGATTAATTCTAAATTACTTTTTTGGAAACGAAACTTCAGCATCCATATTATTAGGTACCTGTTCCTTATATTCAATATGCACACGAGTATCATTCACCATTCTAGTCTCTTCCAATATCACATTAGACATTCCCAACATAAAGGCTATTAGAAACATCGCAATATTTCGCTTGATCCATATAACGAAAGCGGTGAAAAATAAAAGAATGTTCATACCGTACATATGGTACAAAGGTCAATAATTATTCCAAAATCCTAGTAGCTGACATATTTACACAACTATTTTAGGCATCCACCAGTGTTTTTACTTCTTCCATATCCAAGCCTCCATAGTTACCAGAACTCATTAATAATAATACTGAATTATCTAAGTTCTGATCAAAAAGAAAGCTTCTAAACCCAGCTGCATTTGTAAAAATCTGTATATCCTGCCGTTCAAAAGAATCAAAAATTTGTTGGGTAGTTACTTCCTTTAACTGCTTTATTTTTACGGATTCTGGCAAATAAAATACGACGGCCACATCTGCTGCATCTAAAGCTCCTTTGTACTCTTTTAAAAATTCTGCATTAAAACTGCTATAAGTATGCAATTCTAAGCATGCTATTAGCTTCCTACTAGGATATTGTTCTTTTACAGCTTGTGTAGTCGCGGCTACTTTACTAGGAGAATGTGCAAAATCCTTATAGGCTACACTTTTTAATCCCTCTGCTATTTTTTCAAGGCGTTTTGAAGCCCCTTTAAATGTGCCGATAGCCTCATAAAAATCAGCTTCATCTATGCCTATATTTTGGCATATCCATTTTGCACCTGCTAGATTGCTTAGGTTGTGTTTTCCAAACACCTCTATAGGCATCTGTCCTTCGGGAGTTTCTAAAAGAGTTTGCCCATCTTCTACCTTATAAGCTGGGGTAGTATATGGAAGTTTGCGTATGGTATTTTCTGAAGCTTCAACCACTTTTTGCACTTCCAGATCCTCTTCATTATAGGTAATACTTCCTCCTTTGACGATACTATCTACAAAAATCTGAAACTGCTCTACGTAATTTTCAAAGGTGGGGAATACGTTGATATGATCCCATGCAATACCGCTTAACAAGGCGATATTAGGTTGATATAAATGAAACTTAGGCCTTCTGTCTATGGGGGAAGAAAGATATTCATCTCCCTCAAGGATTATAAAATCGTTCTCTTCTGTTAAATGCACCATTCTTTCAAATCCATCCAACTGTGCGCCTACCATATAATCTACTTCTCTCCCATGATAATTAAGCACATGTAGAATCATGGATGTAATGGTAGTTTTTCCATGACTTCCACCAATTACTACCCGAGTTTTGTTTTTAGATTGCTCGTATAAAAATTCTGGATAGGAGAAAATTTTAACTCCTAATTCCTGCGCTTTTAATAATTCTGAATTATCTGGTTTTGCATGCATACCAAGAATCACAGCATCTAGCTTCTGATGTATTTTTTCTGGAAACCAACCAAAAGATTCAGGAAGTAAACCTTTTGCAGCCAATCTACTTTTAGAGGGTTCAAAAATGACGTCATCACTTCCAGTAATTGTATATCCTTTATGGTGTAAAGCCAAAGCCAAATTATGCATGGCACTTCCTCCAATGGCAATAAAATGTATGTGCATATAATTTTATTATTGAGCATACAAAGATAGGAATTGAGTAAGTGAATAAAAATTCTAAATAAGGAAGATAGATGGACAAAAAAACAAGCAATTTCAAGGGATAAATACGTACCTTAGATAGGGCTTATAGGAGATCTAAATAAGATGAAAAAAACAATAGAAATACACGAAACAGCTTTTGTTACTTCGGCCTTTAGAGCAAGTAATGTTGCGCTGAGCAAAGATTGCTTCGCAGCTCTCTGGGCCAATGAAAAAACAGATGCACATGCCAAAGAATATGTAGAAGAGGTTTCCAAATACGAACCTATAGCACATTGTTTACGAAATCGTTATTTTTTTGAAACTATCCAATCCTTATTCAAACAGAAAAAAATTGAAGTACTTATCAATTTTGGGGCCGGCTTTAGCATGTATCCTTTTTTATTAGATCAGGGCTTAGAACATATAGAAATTGATCAAGATGATGTAATAGCATACAAGAAAGAGAGAATTTTTAAATGGATGCAAGAAGGGAAGTTGCCAGAACGAAAAATTGAATATATATCTACAGATTTTAATGAATCTAAGGAGGCTGAACTATTCATCAAAGTTCAAAAAATTAAAAAAGGAAGGTCCTGTTTTATCCTTATTGAAGGGGTGCTCTTCTTCATTGATAAAGAAGACACATTGAGGTTGTTTGAGCTCTTTAAAAAGATACAAAACACTGAAGATTATATAGGAAGCGTTTCATTTAAAAAAGAATTAGAACATACCCTTGGCTTTCAAAAGATGATCTCCTTTATTGAGAAAAATTTAGTAGCTAATCAAAAGTTTCAATATCAAACAATTAATGATGATTTTTATAACCAACTCGGCGGCTATGAATTAATAGATCAAAAAGATCATCATAGCCTTGGAAAAATCTACGGATCAGACCTGATCTTTAAAAAAGACATTTTACTTAATGAACAGATGTATCTTTTAAAAAAAAATTAATCTAACACAGAAAAATGGATATTAAATTAGCAGACATCGCTTACAAAGAAATTATGCCTGGATATCATGGCCAACTTATTCATACAGAAAATATGACATGGGCCTTTTGGACCGCAGATAAGGGTGCTGAAGTACCAGAGCATTCGCATATGAATGAACAAGTAATGCAGGTGATAGAAGGAAGTTTTGAATTTACACTGAATGGTGTTACAAAAGTCTATGAGCCAGGCATGTTAGTGGTAATTCCAGCTCATGCTCCCCATAGCGGAAAAGCCCTAACTCCATGTAAATTATTAGATGTTTTTAGTCCTGCAAGGGAAGAATATAAATGATTTATAAAACCATTACTTTTTCTTTCTCTTCCAAAGCTTGTTCAAATTCTGGTTGCAGATCCAGGGATTTATTTATCCATTTCATGGCAGTTTGCTTGTCGCCAGAATGCCTGTATAATTTTGCCATTCTATAGTACGCCCACTCCAAGGGCACACCGTCCAATACAGAATAATTCTCAATGTACTGCCGCATATGATAAATTCCCTTAGGTACTTTTAATTTATAATCCCCACTTACTTTTCCGATTTGGTAGTGCAACTGGTTTCTATCCACCCTTCCAAGATCATCCACATATTTCATGGCTTTCAAATAATACTCTTTAGCTTTTTTTGGCGCATCGTCATACTCAGATACATATCCCAAGGCCAAGTATCCATCAATAGGAGAAAGTACTTTTAGTTCGTTCGCATAGTCATATGCCTTAGACGTATTTCCACCAACAATGCCAGGTAAAGAAATATACATATCTACCAACGCCCATCTTGTATTTAAATGATTTTCATCTAAACTAGCGGCTTTTAAAAATGCCCCCTTAATCCTTCCAACCAAAGTTAGTGCCCCTATTTTATTAATACTCTGAGCCTTTCTTGCCAAAACACCTCCATATCTAAATTGATATTCTGCATTTTTAGGGTTCTTTTTAGTAAGCTCTCTATAGATATCAATTGCTTCATCCCATTTTCCTTGATGTCCATACACTTCTCCCAGAAGGTTCTTTATTTGAACATTATTCGAAGTATCTAATGCTTCTTCCAATAATTCTTCGGCTAGTCGGTATTCCTTTTCATTTATATAGTTTTTTGCTTTATGCACTATTCCTTCTTGAGCTTGGGTAGCAAAAAACAAGAAAAAAGCGCTAAGAAATAGAAAAGATCTCATAAGTTTCTTTAAAAGTCTCCGTTTAGTCGAATTAGAGACCTAAACCTTATCCATAACTATTTTCTTTTGAGAATCGTACGTATTGGCTCACTCAAAATAGGTGTACACTCATTTAATATTGTGCCAAATGGTAGTTTCTATAGCTTTGTTCACTAAATTTAAGCTTATGAAGCAGTTCATCACATTATGTATCATCTTATTGTTTACACCAATGACGCAAGCGCAACAGAATGACAACTCGTATTCCGAATTATGGAAAGAGGTCCAAAAATTTGAAAACGAGGCACTCACTAAATCAGCGTTGCAAGTGGTTCAGGGTATTTCCGAAAAAGCAAGAAAAGAAGAAAATACAGCACAAATAGTAAAAGCCTTGATATATACTTCTAAATACGCCCTGATATTAGAAGAAGATGCGCAGCTTAAAATAATTAACGACTTTAAAGCAGAAATTGAGAACAGTACCTTTCCCACCAAAAATATATTAGAAAGTTACCTCGCAAATTTATATTGGCAATATTTTCAACAGAATAGATATCGGTTTTATAATAGGACGAAAACAGAAACAAAAGTGGATCTCAATGATTTTAGAACCTGGGATTTGACTACTTTATTTTCGGAAATTCGTTTGCATTTTGATCGTTCTTTGGAAAATACAGCTGGTTTGCAAAAAGAGAATCTCCAAAAGTTTCTTCTAATTCTGGATGAACAGAAAAACTCTAAGAACATCCGACCTTCACTTTATGATCTCCTGTCGCATACAGCATTACAGTTTTACAAAACCAATGAAAATTCCATTACCAGACCCGCTTATAAGTTTAAAATAAACGATTCTGATTTACTGTGCGAAGCGAATTCATATGTATCCTTGAACATTAATTCTCAAGACGAAACATCTCTTCAATTAGACGCGCTGCAATTATTTCAAAAATTAATACAATTTCATCTCCCAAAAGCACCATCTTCCGCTTTTGTACATGTAGACCTTGAGCGACTACAGTTTATATATCAAAATGCTACTTTCGAAAATAAAGAGCAGTATTATTTAGATGCATTAGAAAATTCTGCTGCACGTTTTAAAGATCATGCTATTGCCGCACTGTACTCCTATGAAATTGCGAGTGTTCTCCATCAGAACGGAAATGCTTATCAGCCAAAAACAGCTCCAGAAAACCAATGGAAGCATAAAGAGGCCTTGGACCTTTGTGAAGAAATTATCAAAAAATACCCCAATAGTCTAGGAGCAGAAAAGTGCAAAGCTTTAAAAACAACTATACTAAGCAGAAATATCCAAATTCAAACGGAGCAGTATTTGCCTGTAAATGCAGCTGCTAAAGTATTGGTAACTCATAAGAATCATAAAGAACTTCAATTAACCGCTTACCGTATTACCCAAAGCGAACTTAAAAAGCTTGGTGAAGTCTACCAGCAAGAAAAAAAATTAGCATTCATTCAGGAATTAGTTGTAGAAAGACGGTGGGAAACAATGCTAAAGAATGAAGGAGATTACCAAAATCATACTACTGAAGTACTTGTACCTTCTTTAAAAAATGGAGGGTATATTATTTTAGCAGCCCCAAAAGATACCACAAGTGACAATGGGACTTTTGCCTATGCGCATGTGTATGTAACAGATTTGGTCTTGGTAGAAAATCAAACAAGGGGTGAACATTTTTTTCAGGTAATTGATAGAAATACTGGAACGCCCAAAGTCGGTGCAAGTATTAAATTCACCTACAAAACAGATTACAGAGGCTCTTATAAAAGCAAGACCCTAACCTCTAATAAAGATGGTATTGTGCGTCCAGTAACCGGCACTCAAAACTGGCGAGATGTAAGTGTTTATATAAAACATAAAGATGATGTAGCCTATTTTGGACAATATTACGTTTACCAAAAAAATCGTAATTCCAACTCCTACAAGACCAATTATGCAGCTTTCTTGTTCACGGATAGAAGCATTTATAGACCTGGACAACCCATTTACTTTAAAGGTATTGCCATAGAGCGTACCCAAAACCAGACTGGGGTAAAAGAAGACATCCCCGTTATTGTAAGCATGCACGATGTAAACGGACAGGAAGTTGGAACACAAAACTTTGTTACCAACGAATTCGGCTCTTTTACAGGAGAGTTTATAATTCCTAACAGCGGACTAACCGGAAATTTTTCTTTGCGCGTAAATTCCCAAACTGTAGCCTTAAATGGGTATAGTAATTTCTCCGTGGAAGAGTACAAACGACCTAAATTTGAAACCTCTTTTGAAGCCGTTACTGAAACCTATAAGGTAAATGACAGTGTTACTATAAAAGGCACAGCGATGGCATACGCCGGAAGTGCTATTACAGATGCCAAAGTAAATTACAGAGTACAAAGAGTAGTTTATTACCCACGTTGGTATTATTGGTATAGACCATATTTCAATAGCACGCCGCAAGAATTAAGCAATGGGGAAGTAATTACAGATGCTTCAGGGAAATATGAAATTACCTTCAAAGCACAACCAGATCTAAGTGCCTCCAAGGAGAATCTTCCTGTATTTAGTTATCAAATTACTGCTGATGTCACAGACATTAATGGAGAAACACATAGTACCTCAACTGTTGTAAGTGTAGGCTATCATGCACTTACTGCTAACATTTATATTCCAGATTTAATAGATAAAGACAAAAAAGAGAATTCATTTTCCATTTCCACTTCCAACCTCAATGGACAATTTGTTCCAGCAAAAGGAGTATTAAAAATATACAAGCTTGAAGCTCCAAAACAGGTGGTAAGAACTCGTCCATGGGAAGCTCCAGATTATAAGTCCTTTACCAAGAGTAAATTCCATGAACTATTTCCTTATGAAGCATACGAAAATGAAGACAACGCTTCTCTTTGGAAAAAGGGAGAAATGGTGTGGAAAGGAAACTTTGACACTGAAAATAGCAAGGAAGTATTTTTGAAAAATCTTAAAAAATGGACTTCAGGAAAATATGCAATCACCTTGGAGACCAAAGATAAATTTGGTCAAGAAGTAAAAGATGAAGCCCGATTTGCTCTTTTTAGTCCTAAAGATCAAAAGCTTGCAGACCAACAATTGTTTCAGATTAAAACAGACAAAAGTTCTTATATGCCTGGAGACGAAGTAATTCTTACGCTGGCATCCGCGGCAAAAAATATAGCAGTCACAGTATTAGTAGAGAAGGATCAACGAATTGTTGATACACAAATCATCCATCTGAAAAATAGCAGTAAACGGATTAGCATACCTGTAACAAAAAACGATATTGGTGGTTTTGTAATTCACTATAGTTTTGCGGCTTTCAATACATTTAAAGGAAGTTCTATTGGCGTTACCATTCCATACCCAAGTACCAGTCTAGAAATTGAAACTACCACGTTCAGAGACAAATTAAAACCAGGAACCGATGAGGAGTGGAGTTTCAAAATAAAAGGCCCTAAGGGCGATAAAGTAGTGGCTGAGTTATTAGCCAGTATGTATGACACTTCTTTGGATACTTTTAGAGGTCATTCCTGGGGATTTAATCCAATCTACCAACCCTATTATTACGCCAGTAGTACCGCCAATGCATACCGTTCTTTTGGCATTACTAGTTTTAGTGCTTATAACCCAAATCCTAGTTACTCCTATCGTGCCCAATATTATGACACTTTCAATTGGTTTGGACTTTATTTTGGACAAGCAGCAGCCTATGGAGGTAGAAGAAGAATGATGAAATCTGCGGCAGTAGGAAGTGTTTCTGCAGATGATATGGATATGGAATTAAATGAGGTGGCAGTAGCGGGTTTAGCAGATGCACCTGAGGGAGCCCCAAGAGATGAGCTAAGGAATAAAGAGGATAGCACTGCACAACAAAAACCTGTAGAACAAGTGGAAGAAAAGGATGCAACTTCCGAGAATGAAACTGTTCAGATTAGAAAAAATCTACAAGAAACTGCATTTTTCTTTCCACAATTAAAGACAGATGAAGAAGGAAATGTCTCTTTTAGTTTTACCACGCCTGAAGCATTAACCAAATGGCGTTTACAGTTATTAGCCCATACAAAGACTTTGGAAACTACAACAATGTCTATGGAAGCTGTAACTCAAAAAGAGCTGATGGTTATTCCTAATGCTCCTCGTTTTCTAAGAGAAGGCGACTTAATTACGATTAGCACTAAGATTGCCAACCTTACGGAGAAATCATTGACTGGAACTGCAGAACTACAATTAATAGATGCCGTTACTGGAAAGAACATTGATGCTGCTTTAGATAATTCCGATCATCAAAAAAGTTTTGAAGTAGCAGCAAAAGGGAATACACAAACATCTTGGAGCTTAAAAATTCCAAATGGCATTCAAGCTGTACAATACACGGTAGTTGCTAAAACATCTGATTTTAGTGATGGAGAACAAAACCTCTTGCCCGTTCTTAGCAACCGCATGTTGGTTACAGAAACAATGCCAATGTGGGTGCGTAGTAATCAAAAGAAAACCTTTGTTTTAGAGAAGCTTAGAGACAATACATCTAAAAGTTTAAAGCACCATAAGTTGAGCTTAGAGATAACCTCTAATCCTGCCTGGTATGCCGTGCAAGCACTTCCATATCTTATGGAATATCCTTATGATTGCAATGAGCAAACATTCTCTAGATATTATGCCAACACGCTAGCAAGCCATATTGCTAATTCGAACCCTAGCATACGTGAAGTTTTTGATCAATGGGCACATACAGATGCTCTTTTAAGTAATTTAGAAAAGAACCAAGAATTAAAATCTCTTTTAATTCAGGAAACTCCTTGGTTACGAGATGCACAATCAGAAACAGAACAAAAGAAACGCATAGCCTTATTATTTAACCTTAATAAGATGAAAAATGAGCAGGCAAATGCGCTCAATAAGTTAAGGAACAATCAGTATCCTTCAGGAGGGTGGCCTTGGTTCAAGGGCGGTAGAGAAAATCGTTTTGTTACCCAACATATCATTACTGGCTTAGGGCATTTAAAACAACTGAAAGTTGCTTTCCCAAAAGATGGCACACAGCAAATGATTGAAAAGGGTATTCAATATCTGGATGCAGAATTCGTAAAAGAGTACGAATACATGAAGAAACATGCTAGCAATCTAAACGAGGATCATCTGAGTTATACGCAATTATACTATTTATACATGCGCAGTTTCTTCCCAGAGATAGTAGCATCTAAAAAAGTAAAAGAGATCACGGGGTACTATAAAGGGCAATCGCAAAAGTATTGGACGAGTAGAAGTTTATATGCAAAAGGCTTACTAGCCCTATCATTATATAGAATGGAAGATGAGAAAACAGCAGGTAAAATATTAAAGTCATTAAAACAAAATAGCATTACTAGCGAAGAACTAGGAATGTATTGGAAAGAAAATTCTAATTCTTGGTATTGGTATCAGGCTCCCATTGAAACACAGGCGCTGCTTATAGAAGCTTTTTCAGAAATAGAAAATGATATAACTACTATTGATAATCTAAAAATTTGGTTGCTAAAGAATAAGCAAACCAACCAGTGGAAAACTACCAAAGCTACTACGGAAGCGGTGTATGCCCTTCTATTACAAGGCAGTGATTGGTTATCTGTTACAGATGCTGTAGAGGTGCTTATAGGAGGAGAAAAAATAGACCCTTCCAAACTGGAAAATGTGAAAGTAGAAGCTGGTACGGGTTATTACAAGACAGCATGGAATGGCAGTGAAGTGACATCCAAAATGTCTGAAGTAAGCATTCGTAAAAATGGAAATGGTATTGCTTGGGGAGCACTCTATTGGCAGTATTTTGAGGATCTAGATAAGATTAGCTCGGCAGAAACTCCTTTAAAGCTGCAAAAAAAGTTGTTTTTAAAGAAGAACACGGACGTTGGAGAAGAAATCTCAGAAATTACCGAGAAAACTACTTTAAAAGTAGGTGATTTGGTGCGGGTTCGTATTGAATTAAGAGTTGATAGAGCAATGGAGTTTGTGCATATGAAAGATATGCGTGCTTCTGGCTTGGAACCTTTGAACGTAATTTCTCGTTATAAATGGCAAGATGGCCTTGGTTATTACGAAAGCACCAAAGATGCTAGCACTAACTTTTTCTTTGATTATTTACCTAAAGGTGTATTTGTTTTTGAATATGACTTAAGGGTGAACAATGCAGGAAACTTTAGCAATGGCATCACTACTATTCAAAGTATGTATGCACCAGAATTTAGCAGTCATAGTGAAGGTGTAAGAATTGCCATTGAGCAATAAAGCAACTTCCTTTGTAAGGAATGAGGGTTTTTCTATACCATTTATAGGAACCAATACAAACATCTTATGAATGCTAAAGTCTTATTAATCCTAAGAATCCTTTTTGGACTGTTTCTTGTACTCTTTGGATCTAACAAATTTTTAAATTTCCTTCCTCCATTCGAAGGAATGTCGGAAACGGCGATTACCTATTTTGAAAGCTTAACGGCTGCAAAAGTATTGTTGCTTGTTGGAATTGTTGAAACCTTAGCCGGGTTATCCTTGCTTATAAACAAATTTAGTTCGCTAATGATGGTTATTCTGATGAGTGTTTCAGTAAATGCTGTCTTATTTCACTTAAGCCTTGATATTGCTAATATAGCGCCAGCATTGGTATTATTAAGTCTGAATATAGTTTTATTATATGCGCACAAAGAGCGGTATAGAGCAATGCTGCTTCCGTAAAACAAACGCACCGCAATAGATAGGAAAGTAAGAAAGAAGATAACTAATGCTATAAACTCATTTTATCCTTGAAAATATAGGATTGTCTTCTAGACACTTCAACATCTTCTCCATTGTTCAATGTTAGTTTTAACTTACCGTTGAACCATGGAACCACATTTTTGATATGTGCTGTATTAATGATTTGCTGCCTATTTGCTCTAAAAAATTGATCTTTGGGCAGCTTATCTTCAATTTGGTTCAGCGACTTATACAACATGGGTTTTTTATCCTCAAAAAACACCCGAGTATAATTTCCCACGATCTCAAAAAGAGCAATATCTCCAATGCGTACTAACCAACATTTTTCACCATCTTTTATAAAAATCTGACTGGTACTAGTTAATTGGTGATCTGGATGTACTGTTTCATTCTCTGAATTCTCTAGTTTTTCAATTACTTTACTAATTGCTAGGGCAAATCGTTTCTCATTGATAGGCTTCAATAAATAATCCAACGCATTATATTCAAAAGATTTGATGGCATATTCGTCAAAAGCGGTGGTAAAAACAGTAATCGGAACCTCATCTAACATTTCCAGTAGTTCAAAACCATCTTTCTCTGGCATATTAATATCTAAAAAAAGTAAATCTGGTTTGGTATTTTGAATAAGTTCATACCCCAAATCCACATTTTCGGCTTCCCCTATCAATTCTATTTCTTCATGATTCTTAATGAGTTCTTTTAGCTCATTTCGGGCTAAACGAGAATCCTCAACAATAACGGCTCTTATGGTACTCATGTCAATGGAATTTTAATATTTGCTACTACTTCATTACTCACTTCTTCTAATGAGAAAGTGCCTCTATTTCCGTATAAGAGGCGCAAGCGCTGTCTTATATTTTTTAGGCCCAATTGGGTAGAATTCTCATCAATAGTCAATTTCCCTGTATTGGTAACCTGGATATTCAACACCTTATCTTCCTTGTAGATCTTTAAACGAATACTGCCTCCATTTTTTAAATTAGCGATACCGTGTTTGGCAGCATTCTCTACCAACAATTGAATAATCATAGGAGGAATTTGAAAGCTAAGCGTTTCCTCTTCCACATTTTTTTCAAAGGTCAACCTATCCTCCATTTGAATTTTAGACAAGGCAATGTAATTATCTACCATCTCTAACTCTTCTTCCAAGGATATAGCATCTACATCGTTCTTCAGAAGTGTATATTGGAGCATTTCTGAAAGTTTGGTAATCATTTCTCTAGACTTATCCACATCCTCTAACATAAGTCCCCTTATGTTATTTAAACTGTTAAACATAAAATGCGGATTTACTTGCCCCTTTAAGGTATTCAGTTGTGCTTCTTTCAAAGCAGTATTTAACTCCATCGTCTCTACCTTATTTGCACTATTTCTCAAAAGAAATTTAATAGTGTAATAGAGCAGTGTCCACCCTAGAATGGATATAAAAGAATTAATTATCCCTAACAGATAATTCGATTTCTCCATAATAAAAGCAATTTCCTCTTCTGTTCTATCCCAGATAGATTCGTAAATGAGCTCTACAAGGATTACGACTCCAAAATACACAAGGGTAAATACCAAAATGGCAATAGAAAGCTTAATAATGCTTTTCTTTTTAAAAATGCTAAGGTTGATATTTTTCTTTAGATAATACCGATGGAGTGAAGTAACTCCAATACCAGCAACGGTATAGGCAATAAAACTGTAAAAAAGATAGGTATTGCTAAAAGCAAATGCCAGTATAAAAACAGATGAATTTAATATGCTCCAACCAAGAATTTGTAAGAGCCAGAAATACCTATTTTGTTTCTTTGCAGTTAATTGCATGTGATGATTACAAATTTGTTACTGTTTCTTGTTCTTTTATTTCTCTAATGGGCATACTGAGATTCACGGTTACCTTCCCCTCACTCTGAACACATTCAAACTCAAATTCTGTTTCAAACAAGAGTCGTAAACGTTGTCTTATTTTTTTAATATTGGAAGTATGCGAAGCGTGCATAGTTTCCAGGGCTCGATACTTTAATTCAATTATCAATTCTCCCTCACTTCGAAAAGAAGTTATGCTAACTTCTCCTCCTTTCTTTAAAAGAAAAATACCATATTTGGTAGCATTTTCTACAAGATTATGCACTAGCATGGGAGGTACTGGTAATTTTAAGGTATCTGCCGCTATTGCCTTGCTATTATAGCTTAGACGATCTCCGTATTGAATTTTAGAAAGTCCAATATAGTGCTCTACTATTTCTAATTCCTCTTCTAGGGGGATTAGATTTACATCATTCTTAGTCAAAGAGTATCGTAACATCTCGGATAGTTTAGTTAGCATTTTTCTGGATTCCGAGACATCTTCTAGCATCAGCCCTTTTATATTGTTTAGTGATGAAAACATAAATTCAGGGTTTACATGACCTTTTAAGGTATTTAACTGAGCTTGTTTTACCGAGTCTCTCAGTTTTATCTTGGCCAACTGCGCCCTGCTTAGTTTCAGAAAAAGTTTGATCCCAAAATAAAAGGCAGTCCATCCTCCAATAATTATAGTATATCCTATAATGCTTGCAATTCTATACCCCTCTGGTGGCTTTTCAAAGGACGTTGGCTCTTCTATTTCAAAATATTTCATTACAAAACCAATGACATAACCAAATGCATAAGAAACATATGGAAAGGCGATGGCGGCGAGCGCAATTCCAATAACTATTTTAAGTACACTCCATCCATTAAAATTGTCGAAAGAAATGTATTTTTTAAAAAAAAATCTTAAAATACAGGTTAAAAAAATACCGGTAACCGTAAGTCCAAAGAAGACTAGAAGTACTGCTGAAACACTAGTAGCAATTCCCGAGACCGAAACAGAAAAAGCAGATAAGGCTCCCCATCCGATCAACTGTAAAATCCAAAAAGAATATTTAGAAAAGGTATTTTTCATGTAGATTTCTTGAATGGCTCAAATATAAGGGAATCGGTCAAAATACCTAAGTTTACGAAGCGGTGTAAAAGGCGGCATACTTAAGAAGAAGTACCATTACAAATAAACAGAAGGTAAAAGGTCTAATTACTAAAACCTCCCTGAAATTGTTATTCTCTTTCCATCGATATTGCATACCTCCCTATATATTAAATAAAGACACTTAGGATTAAGGTTACGATTAATTTAGCGATTGCGATCATTGTGGTTTTGTTTTAATTGTGTGATAAAAGTAAATCTATTCTAAACGGTACAACATTAAATTATGATGAGCGGTACATTTGGTATTGCGAACGGTTTTAACTCCCTAACATCGCAAATAATATAATTAAATCTTTCTAATTAGTTGATCAAATGATATAAAAACGCTCCAACGGCGTAACCCGCTTCATAGATAAAAAACATTCCTGCCATTGCACATATAAGTGTGGCTTTAATTCTTTCTGTTCTTTTAATTAATTGAATTCTGTTAGTTGCTTTCATGATGATATTGTTTTAATAATTAAACTTCTATTGCTTTAACTTGAAGTAAAAATAGTCTGAATATCAACAACATAGAACTTAAATATGATCAACGGTAGTTTTTTAATACTGAACGGTCACTAAATACCTCCAATTCGTTTTATCATCATAGCATGTAACCAGAAAAAATACCTTTATCAGTGGCGCGAAGGGCCTTAAAGAAGCGAATTTGATAACAGAATAAGGCATAAAAAAAGGGAGCCGTAGCTCCCTTAAGTTTGAATTAGAAAGTAATATTAATCCTTTAGTGGTTTTGGGACTTCTTTCTGACCTAAGTGTTTCGCATAGAAGCCCATCATAGACTTATATAAGGCAACGGAGTTTTCTTCTTTAGCAAAACCATGTCCCTCATCGTATTTAACCATATAAGGCACCTCAAAGCCTTTTGCACGCAGTGCACTTACTATTTGATCAGACTCATCTATATTTACTCTTGGATCATTGGCTCCTTGTACCACAAATAATGGCTTTTTAATCTTATCTATTTGGTATACTGGAGACACCTCTTTCATAATTTCCTTTTCCTCCGCAATGTCTTCATCATACCACATTTCTTTGATGATTTTTATATACGGTTTCCAATAGGGAGGAAACGTTTTCATAAAGGTAAACAGGTTAGAAACACCTACATAGTCTACACCACAGGCATACAAATCTGGAGTCTTCGTTAAACCTCTTAAAACAGCATAGCCTCCATGGCTGCCTCCATAAATGGCCACTTTATCCTTATCTATCCAACCTTGCTCGATAGCATATTTTACTCCATCTTCTACATCATCCATAGCCTTTCTACCAATTTGCTTAAACCCAGCTTCCAGGAATTCCTTTCCATAACCTCCAGAAATTCTGAAATTTACCTGCAAAGTAGCATATCCTCTACTAGCAAAAAGTTGTGTTTCCGGATTAAAACCCCAAGAATCACGTATCCCAGCGGGACCTCCATGCGGATTTACAATTAAAGGCACTTTCTCTCCTTGGACAGCTGCTTTAGGAAGGGTAATATACCCATGAAGTGTTAGGCCATCTCTACTTGTAAAGGTAATAGGGCGCATTTCCGCCATATCTTCCTCTTTCAACTGTGGCATTAAATTATAGAGTAATTTAAACTCGTTTTTCTTTACATCATAGGAGTAGTATACTCCATATAATCTATCACTTTGAACAAAAATTAGATATTGATCTTCATTATCAGTGAAATCTGCAATACTATATTCTTTCCCTTCGAATTCTTTTGTAATGCGCTTGTGCAGTTTTTTGTAGTACGCACTCATAGGAACCACTACCTCTTTTGCTCCCTCATAGGAAAAATAGTCTAATTCCCAGTTTCTTTTTCTTGAAATTCCAACATCTGATACATCATACTGATCATTGGAGAATACTTTTTTGAGTATTTTATCCTCCTTCAGATCATATAACAAAATTTCTGCTTTGTCATTATCTAGGTTAGAAACCATATAGGCATCATGCGGGTTTTCAGTGGCATAGTTAAATTGAACAATGCCAAAAGCATCTTTCCAGTTTAAACTTTTAATAATTTCATACGTATTTGGCTCCTTAGCATAGTATAAATCTTGCTCCACACCATCTCTAATTTTTGTAAACCCTTTTAAATTACCGTCCTTATCAAAATTATAAGAAGCAATAGGATTTGCTGCATCCTCGTTCTTATAAAGTTGTTTCATTTCTCCAGTGACTACATTCACTTTATAAGGGTCAAAAATTTGCGCATTGTTTTTGTTCATAAGAACAATGATATGATCCTTATCTTCCTTCAACATTTCTGAAATTTGCGCCTGGATGCCATCAAATGGAGTTAAATCTTTAGAATTACTTCCATCGATGTTTACTGCAAACACATGGTAATTCTCATCGCCTCCATTATCCATTGAAAAGACAAGACGTTCATTATTAATCCATCCGTACCCTCGAATCAATTCTTCCTTCTCTTCTATGGCTCTTGTAACCTTTCCAGTACTTACTTCCTTAACGTATACATGACGTTTCCCAGCCTCATCTTTTTCTCGATATGATAGGTATTTTCCGTTTGGTGAAAAACGAAATGTAGAAGCCTTTGGTTTTCCAAAGTAGTCTTCCACAGTATACCTGTAGTCTCCTTGATCTAAGGATGATAAATCTGCTAGTTCTTTATCAGAGCTTGGCAAACTAGGGTTTCCAGGAATTGTTTTCTCTCCTTTTTCCATAGTAAGTGGAAATTCCATTCCGGCCTGGTAAAAAGTACCCTCCATTTTATTCCCTTCAACCGTGCTTACATATTTAATTCCTGCTTGCTTAAATACAATCGTTAATTGATTTTCAGAAAAGCTAGTCTCATCCATAGGAATATCTGTAGCTCCCTGCGAGGGACTATCCATGGTAGCGGTGTAGTTGCCGTCTGTTTCTGTGATATTAAAAACCAAAGGCACTTCGGTTCCTTGTACCGAAAGACTTCCTTTCCAGGAACCAGTAATTTCTTGTGCAAAAGTTTGTATTCCACATAGGAACAAAACCACAGCAATGACTTGCTTCATTTTAAAAGTGTTTGTTTTCATATTTTAGTATTTAAAGTTTACGAGTGCGCAACGGCAGCGTATTGTCTTATTACCTAATTGGTAAACGCTACTACTATTTTGTTACACCCTTGGGCATATAATTGTATTTACCAAAACAAAGTTAGCTTTAAAGAATAGCCAGTTGCATTAAAATATGACGAGCGGTAAAATGAGCAATCTAGACGGGAATGCTGTATGTTTTTTTGGTAAAATGATATTGTTTTACTGCGCAGGCCAAAGAATTTCGTAGATAGAAGTGCCCAGCAGAAAGCCCAATATTAGCCCTAAGGCAATGGTAAAAAGATATACCCTAACTGTATTCACTGTAAAAGGTTCTTTCAATGCAATAGGAATTCCGTTTTTACGAATTTGAATGTATCTTCCCTTTATTTTCATTGTACCGCCAAGTTGTAGGCTGTAGTTATTTCCGCCCAAAGAGAAAAAGTGTTCTGATCCAAAAATGGCATATTTTTCAGAAATACTGATACCATCTAAGAGTACTTTTACTTTGCCATACATAGAATTATATACTTCGATTTTATGATTATCTAAGTAATATTCCGCACATTTCATCATAGGTATATCTTTAACATATGTTAAGGGGAACACTTGTTATTTTTTCTAAAACAAAAATGGTTTTGGTTCTAAAACATTCTATCAAATTACTTGATACAATGCTTGGTTTGGTTTTGGTTTCCAAAAAAGAAAGGAGGGATTAATCTTTTATTAGGGGGCGCAAAATAGAAAATTTTATCTGCATCGCAAACAAAAAAATAACAAAAAAATTAAGTCTTTGAAATTGAAGAAATTGCAAGCATTCAAATGAAAAAAAATAGTGTTAATTACGAGTTTTAAGAGGGTATTTATCAAAGACCTTTTGCACAATCTTTCTAAATTTCTCTTCCTTTACACTAGGAGATGCATTTTCCCTAAAACTACTTTCGCTAATACCTTGCCAGTATAAAACGTCTCGTTGACTATCAATTAAGTCAAATTGTATTTGCCGTTCTAATTTAGGTTTTCCTAAAGGCAGTCCTACAGAGAGGCCGCCGCCAACATTTCTTCCCGTTCCTCCTACACCAACTCCTACGGTATTATTGGGAGACCCTTGATATGTTTTGCTCTGAATATTAATTAAAAAATCTGGTTCTTCGGATAACAAAAACCCCTTCATTTGCATGGTAGAATCTAACACCCTTAAAAGCCGCTTCGTGTCCAACTCATTCATTCCAGCATCCATATCCGGATAATAATTATAGGTAGTATAAGCAGAAAAATCTACCTCCTTCTCGTAGTCGTGATAGACCCTTACAGCGTTGCAGGAAAGGCAACAGATAGCTAGCAAAAGATATCCTAAGTACTTCATAAACAGGGATTCTTTTATAAATGTAACCAAAAAAGCAGTGTGGAAAGAGGAATATGTATATTAATCGTTCAATAACCCCCAAAGCGCATCCTTTAATTCTTGGAGTCCTTGTTGCGCAACAGAAGAAATAAACATATACGGTACCTTTGGAAGGTCTTTATCCAATTCCGCTTTCATTTCTAAAATTAGCTCTTCATCTAGCATGTCGGATTTAGAGATCACCAACAAGTGTTCTTTGTCCAAAAGCTCTGAATTATATCTTTGCAACTCACTCAACAAAATTTCATATTCTTTACTAATATCCTTGCTGTCCGCTGGGACTAAAAATAGGAGAATTGAATTACGTTCTATATGCCTTAAAAAATAATGACCCAATCCCTTGCCTTCTGCTGCTCCTTCTATAATCCCTGGAATATCTGCCATCACGAAACTCTTAAAATCTCGATATTGAACAATCCCCAAATTAGGTTTTAGTGTGGTAAATTCATAATCAGCAATTTTTGGCTTTGCTGACGTAAGGACGGATAGTAATGTAGATTTTCCGGCATTTGGAAAGCCCACTAAGCCTACATCTGCTAGTACTTTAAGTTCCAGGATAACCTGTAATTCTTCACCAGGTATACCAGGTTGTGCATAGCGTGGAGTTTGATTAGTAGATGTCTTAAAATGCCAATTTCCACGCCCCCCCATTCCACCGGGCACTATAATTTTTTCTTCTTTATCTTCTGTTATTTCGTAAATAACCTCATTCGTCTCAATATCGCGCACAACAGTACCCAAAGGCACGTTCATATACACATCTTCTCCATCTGCGCCACTACTTCTATTTTTACTCCCATGAGCGCCATGGCCCGCTTTAAAATGACGTTTAAATCGAAAACCAACTAAGGTCCATAGGTTTTTATCGCCTCGCAGAATTACGTGTCCCCCTCTACCACCATCTCCACCATCAGGGCCTCCTTTTGTAATGTACTTTTCTCTATGTAAATGCACAGAACCTTTACCTCCATTACCAGAAGATAAGCTCACCTTTACATAGTCTACAAAATTACCTTCCGTCATTTTTTCTTCTCTTTGATTTCACTAAGAATAGAAATCCAATTTACCAGGTTTGCTGGGCAGATACATTAATAGGGTTAGTCTAAAAGTCCATCAATTACGTCAGACAAGCGAGTTGTAATTTCATCAATAGAACCAATGCCATCAACGCTATGAAATTTACCCTGTGCCTCGTAATAGGCACGCAATGGTGCTGTTTTCTGATTATATTCTTCAAAACGATTTCGAATTTTCTCCTCATCTTGATCATCAACTCTTCCACTCATTTTACCTCGCTCCAAGAGTCTTTTAATGAGTACCTCATCATTAGCTTCAAGAGCAATGGTAGCGTTAACCAACATCCCTTTTGATGATAAGAAGTTGTCTAAAGCTTCTGATTGGGCCGTTGTTCTAGGAAAGCCGTCAAAGATAAATCCGTTTGCCTCAGAATTCTTGTCTACTTCGTCTTGCAGCATTTTAATGGTAACTTCGTCTGGCACCAAATCTCCACGATCTATATAGGATTTTGCCAATTTGCCTAGATCCGTATCATTCTTCATATTATAACGAAATACATCACCCGTAGAAATGTGTATTAAGTTGTATTTATCTTTTAGAAAAGAAGCCTGGGTCCCTTTACCTGCTCCTGGTTTTCCGAATAAAACAAGATTTATCATGCTATGCTGTTGGTTTAATTGGTATACAGAACTAAGGTTTCTACCTAATTCTTTATAATCTAATCCGTATCCTACAATAAATTTATTAGGGATTTCTATTCCCACATAGTCAATAGGGTATTCACCCTTGTATACAGACGATTTGTAAAATAAACTGGCTATCTTAAATTCCTTGACATTAGTTTCCGAAAACAAGTGCACCAATTCCTGAAGTGTGCGTCCTGTATCAATAATATCTTCTACTATAATTACACTTTTACCTTCAATAGAATCGGGGACATCCAATAATGTTTCTACAATCCCTGTAGAAGTAAGACCTCTATACGAACTTAGCTTCACAAAAGAGACTTCGCAAAGATGCGGGTACTCTTTTAGTAAATCGGCTACAAACATAAATGCACCGTTAAGAACCCCCACAAATATGGGAACTTCATCTTTATAATCGGCGGCTATTTCAATAGCTATTTTACGAATAGCAACCTTAATTTCTTCCTCACTAATAAAGGGCTTAAAATATTTGTCGTGTAATTTTATCAACGTTTAAAAATTATAGAACGGCAAAGATACTATTTTGATTTCTCTTTTGTAGTGCTATTCCGTGATAGCATCATTCAAATTATTTATGTTGCTTTGCAAAATTAGTATGGTAATAGGTGTATTTTTGTATTAAGGGTACATACTACCCTTTTAAATAGTAAAGATAATAGTGATATGCGTTTTTTTTCTTCTGATTTTAAATTAGGAATTCTTGGAGGTGGACAACTGGGTAAGATGTTACTGTACGAGACTCGTAAATTGGATATTTACACTAAGGTTTTAGATCCATCAGAAGCAGCTCCTTGTAGCATTGCCTGCAATGAATTTTTCAAAGGAGATTTACTAGATTTTGATACCGTCTATAACTTTGGAAAAGAGGTAGATGTGCTTACCATCGAAATTGAAAATGTAAATACAGAAGCTTTAGAAAAACTTGAAGCAGAGGGAATTAAAGTCTACCCACCCACAAGAACTTTGCGAGTAATTCAAAACAAGGCTACTCAAAAACTATTTTACACAGATCAAAATATTCCTACTGCTCCTTATACTAGATTTGCTTACACCAGCGAAATAAAAGATAGTATTGCCAATGGAAGTTTGGATTTTCCCTTTGTTTGGAAAAGTGCACAATTTGGATATGATGGACAAGGTGTTAAGGTGGTAAGAGCTCTTGAAGATTTAGATACCTTGCCAAGCGTAGAATGCATCGCAGAAGAAATGATCCCGTTTAAAAGGGAATTGGCTGTAATTGTAGCTAGAAATGTTAGTGGTGAAGTTGTAACCTACCCTGTTGTGGAAATGGAGTTTCATCCAGAAGCCAATCAGGTAGAATATGTAATTTGCCCAGCTAGAATTGATGCTGATATAGCTAAAAAAGCAACTGCTATTGCCTTGGAAGTTTCGCAAGCGATGAAACATGTTGGGATTTTAGCGGTGGAATTATTTCAAACTCAAGAGGATGAAATATTAGTAAACGAAGTTGCCCCAAGACCTCACAATAGTGGCCACTATAGTATTGAAGCAAGTTACACCAATCAGTTCGAGCAACACCTTAGAGCCATTTTAGACTTATCACTTGGGCATACAGAAAGCAAGGTAGCAGGAATTATGGTAAATTTGGTGGGTGCTGAAGGACACACTGGCCCTGTTGTCTATGAAGGGATGGAAACTGTGTTAAAACTAGAAGGGGTTACTCCTCATATCTACGGAAAAAAAGATACCAGACCTTTTAGAAAAATGGGACATGTAACCATCGTTAATGAAGATGTTGGCAAGGCAAGAAAAATTGCCGAAGAGGTAAAAAAAATAATTAAAGTTGTAAGTAAAACAAATGATCTATGAGTAAAGTAGCTGTGGTCATGGGCAGTACCAGTGACCTTCCCGTAATGCAAGATGCAATAGACATCCTTAAAGAATTTGATATTGAAGTAGATGTAGATATTGTTTCGGCACATAGAACTCCTGAGAAATTATTTGAGTTCAGTAAAAATGCACATACAAATGGATACAGTGCTATTATTGCCGGAGCCGGAGGGGCAGCTCATTTGCCAGGGATGGTAGCATCGCTTTCCCCTTTACCAGTTATAGGAGTTCCAGTAAAAAGCAGTAATTCCATAGATGGTTGGGATTCTGTTTTATCCATTTTACAGATGCCAGGAGGAGTTCCTGTAGCAACTGTAGCTCTTAATGGTGCAAAAAATGCAGGCATTTTAGCCGCTCAAATTATAGGTAGTGCTAAACCTGATGTACTTAATAAGATAATAGCATACAAACAAAGTCTCAAAGAAAAAGTATTAAAAGGGGCACAAGAAGTACAACAGAAATAGGTTATTTCTTTAAAAAATCAATTCCTTCTTCTATCATTAATTTCAGAATCTAATACAATGAATCCCTTATTAACCCCATTCGATACTGCACCATTTTCAAAAATAAAAAACGAACATTTTAAACCTGCTTTTGTGCAAGCTATGAAGGATGCAAGAGCAGAAATAGATACAATAACCCAGAATACAGCTTCGCCGACTTACGAGAATACCATAGAAGCCTTGGAATTTTCTGGACAGCAATTGGATCGAATTTCTAGTGTATTTTTTAATCTCAACTCTGCTGAAACCAATTCAGAAATTCAGCAAATAGCGCAAGAAGTATCCCCCTTACTTTCAGAATTCTCCAATGATATAACACTCAATGAGACGCTATTTAACAGGATAAAAGTAGTCTATGAGGAGATTGAAAGGGAAACACTTACGCCAGAACAGGAGACACTCCTAGATAAAAAGTACAAGAGTTTTAGTAGAAATGGCGCAAATCTTTCTGATGACAAAAAAAATCGTTTACGAGAGATTGATGCCTCGTTGGCGCAATTAAAGTTAAAGTTTGGCGAAAATATTTTAGCAGAAACCAACCTATTTGAGATGTTGTTGACGGATGAAAAGGAAGTAGACGGACTTCCCGATGGCGCAAAAGAAGCAGCAATGCAACTCGCAAAGTCTAAGGAGAAAGATGGATGGATGTTTACACTAGATTATCCCAGTTATGTTCCCTTCATGAAATATGCAAAGAATAGGGAATTGCGCAAAAAGATGTCCTTAGCTTTTGGCAGTAAAGGCTTTCATAAAAATGAGTTGGATAATCAGGAAAATGTACTTCAAATTGCCAAATTAAGACATGAAAGAGCGCAACTATTAGGATACGATACGCATGCACATTTCGTATTGGAAGAACGTATGGCAGAAACTCCTGACAAAGTACTTTCCTTCTTGAGAGAATTGTTAGACAAAGCCAAACCAGCAGCACATAGGGAATTTCAAGAACTAGAAAACTTCGCTAAAAAGACAGACGGTATTGCGCAATTAGAGAAATGGGATGGCGCTTACTATTCGGAAAAGTTAAAACAACAACTTTTTAAATTGGATGATGAGAAATTAAAACCCTATTTCCAATTAGAGAATGTTATTGATGGCGTCTTTAGAGTAGCAGAAAAATTGTTTGGATTGCGCTTCAAAGAAGTAGATCATATTGAAAAGTATCATACGGAAGTGAAAACCTATGAAATATCTGATAATACAGGTTCCTTAGTAGCCATTTTTTACGCAGATTTCCATCCTAGGGCTGGGAAGCGTGGAGGTGCTTGGATGACCTCCTTTAAATCTCAATATATGAAGGATGGTATTAATGTGCGCCCGCACATATCTAACGTATGTAATTTTACCAAACCCACAGCTAGCAAACCTTCATTACTAACCTTCAATGAGGTAACTACTTTATTCCATGAATTTGGTCATGGCTTGCATGGCATCTTAGCAAATACCACATATCCTAGTTTATCTGGAACCTCAGTATATTGGGACTTTGTAGAGTTACCTAGTCAGGTAATGGAAAACTGGTGTTATGAAAAAGAAGCCTTAGAGCTTTTCGCCACGCATTACAAGACTGGGGAAGTAATTCCGATGGAGCTAGTAGCTAAAATAAAGGCCTCTTCCACTTTTCAAGAAGGAATGGCTACTCTAAGACAACTTAGCTTTAGTTTTCTAGATATGGCTTGGCATGGCACAGATCCTAGCAATATAACCGATGTGAAGGCGTATGAACAGAAAGCTTTTGAGGGAACCAGTTTATTTCCAGACACCCCAGAAACTTGCATGAGTACCGCATTTGCACATATTTTTCAGGGAGGATATGCTTCTGGATATTACAGCTATAAATGGGCGGAAGTATTGGATGCTGATGCCTTCGCATATTTTAAGGAGCAAGGTATTTTTAATAAAGAGGTAGCAACAAAATTTAAGGAGCATGTATTATCTAAGGGAGGAACAGAAAACCCTATGGTTTTGTACAAAAGATTTAGAGGTGCAGAACCAAAAGTTGAGGCATTGCTAGAAAGAGCAGGCTTATTGTCCGACTTGGACAAAAGTGCGTAACGCCAGATACTACATATAATAGCGCTCTATCAACGGAAAGTATTCTTTGGTTTTTAGCGTTTTAATCTGTCTTGGCCTATTTTAGTTATTGAGGTGCTCTATCCAAATACGCATCAAACCCTCCAAGAAGATCGGTTACGTTGGTATATCCATTGCTGAAAAGCAATTTGGCCGCTTTTGAACTTCTACCCCCTTTCTTGCAGTACAAATAAATAGCTTGGTCTTTGTTTGGATGATCAAAACGCTCTAAAAAGTCTTCACCATACCAATCAATATTGATAGCTCCTTCTAAATGTCCATCCATAAATTCCTCTGGAGTTCGCACATCTACCAATATCCCAATTTTCATATCCTTTTGTGAAAATTCTGTGATAGATTTTGTTTTTATTTGTCCTGCAAGAGAAAAAGAAGAAAGGATTGCAATCAAAAAAAGGGTCTGTTTCATCACGATTTTATTTTGATTCAAAAATAAACATAATCATTAATAAAAAAATCTAGTACATTTGACACATCTTAGCAACACTATGACAGCGCATCAATTACAACCAGACAAATGGGTAGATCTTTATGCAGATTACCTATTTAATTATGCAGTAGCAAGGGTAAGCAATGCAGAAATTGCCAAAGACCTAGTTCAAGAAACATTTTTTGCAGGCTTAAATTCTGCAAAGAACTACAAGGGCGATGCAGCAGAACGAACTTGGCTTATTGCTATTCTAAAAAGAAAAGTAATTGATCATTATCGAAAAATTAATTCAAACAAAGGAAAAGCAGAAGTTCGCATTAACTATAACGCGAGCAGTGATTCTGATGGTGATTGGTTGGAAGAACAAGTAGCAGATCCGTATAGCAAATTAGAAAATGCTGCAATGGAAAATGCGGAATTAGGCCTCGCCATACAGGAATGTATCTCTAAACTCCCAAGAAAGCAATCACTCGTATTTACAATGAAAACCATTCAGGGAATAAGCACTGAAGACATTTGTAATGAACTTGGAATTAATCCGTCTAACTTGTGGGTAATGATTCATAGAGCGAGAACCGCACTTATGGGTTGCCTTAATCAAAATTGGTATTAAAGTTATGATCTCTTGCGAAAAAGCAGCAATTATTTGCAATAAAACACAGTATAAGGAATCTAGTTTTTGGGAAAAACTAAGTCTTAGATTCCACCTAGCTATGTGTAAAACCTGTTCTAAATTCACCAAACAAAATACGGAGTTTACAAACATTTGTGACAAGGCAAATCTTCATATTTTTACCGAAGAAGAAAAAGCTGCTATGAAACAACAGTTGGAGCAGAAATAGCTAAAACCAGTTTCCTAACATCCAGATTACTCCCCACCAAATTATAGGTATTGATTCTACCCAAAAGGAAGCAAAATATGGTTTCTGATTTTTTTTGGTTTCTAACATGAGAATCCCAAAAGTTAAAAAAATGAGGCCTTTAGCTATGGCTTCAAGCGTAGTTACTCCTACTTTTAAAAAGGTAACAAAGAAAAATACCAAAGTAAGTGTTGCACCAATAAAATTGGTAAAAGTTATGCCAAAACGCTGCGGCAATGTTCTTAATTCGGGAGCATCGTATTTTAAATCGCGGACTTCAAAAGGAATCATTAAGACAACGACGAGTATAAAACGCTGAAGAAGTTCTATCCAAACATCTACTGAGAAGCTTGTTTTAGCCTCCAAAACAGGCAACGCAACAGTAAGACCAGCCCAAACCATTGCTACAATAAAAATTTTTATTCCACCTAGATTCCTTAAGTTCTTCGCTTTTGGTAAAACCGGTACAGCGTATAGTGCGGTTAAAACCAACAATAGCATTAGGCATCTCCATATATCCCATGATAAAAAATACAGATGATACAGGGCCAATCCAAGTGCTATGAAACTGGCAAATTGAATGTTCTTATGATACCTATTGGCCACCAAAATATACTTCTTAGCCTCTACTCCATACTTTATGAAGTTATAACAGCATATTGTTCCAAAAAAAACAAAAAAAGATAAGTGATTGGAAGGTGCAGAAATGTTTAAGAAATAACTAGTGATATGAAGTAATGAAAATACGGATAAGGCCACGTGGATACTAGCATCCAAATAAAAATCAAAAAAACGCTTTAGCAGCTTCATTAAACAAAAATAACCAAACTGTTGATAAACTCGATTTTCGGTTAAAAACTTTAGCTGAAGTGCACTTAAAATTCCTTATTATCCAAGATATTATACCTAATTTTGACATCATTTTTTAGCTAATAAATTGTATTTGTTATGAAAACAGACGTGTTTGCCTCACGCCACATTGGAATTAGGGAAGAAGATCTTCAACAGATGTTAAAAACTGTGGAAGTAGAGAACCTTGAACAACTCATTTTTGAAACTATTCCTAATGACATTCGTTTAAAAGAGCCCTTAGATTTGCCAAAGGCAATGAGCGAGCATGAATTTCTATCTCATTTACAACTTTTATCAAAAAAGAATACAATTTTTAAATCCTACATTGGCCTTGGATATCATGAAAGTTTAACTCCTTCAGTGATTAAACGAAACATTTTAGAAAATCCAGGCTGGTATACAGCATATACGCCTTATCAGGCAGAAATAGCACAAGGAAGACTAGAAGCTTTACTAAACTTCCAAACCATGGTTTGTGACCTTACTGGTATGGAACTTGCCAATGCTTCTTTACTAGATGAGAGTACAGCCGCTGCTGAAGCTATGACGATGCTTTTTGAAGTGCGAAGTAGAACACAGAAAAAAACGGATGTAGTAAAGTTTTTTGTTTCAGAGGAAGTATTACCACAAACCCTTTCTTTACTTCAAACAAGAGCAGTTCCTCTAGGAATTGATCTTGTTATTGGTAATCATCAAGAGTTTAGTTTCACAACTGACTTTTACGGGGCACTGCTTCAATATCCAGGAAAATATGGGCAGGTACATGATTATGCCTCTTTTGTTGCAAAAGCAAAAGAACTTGATATTAAAGTAGCGGTTGCAGCTGATATTTTAAGCCTAGTGCTCTTAACCCCTCCTGGGGAATTTGGAGTAGACGTGGTAGTAGGAACCACACAGCGATTTGGTATTCCGCTAGGATATGGAGGCCCACATGCTGCCTTTTTTGCCACGAAGGAAGCGTACAAAAGAAATATTCCTGGGAGAATTATTGGTGTTACTAAGGATACAGATGGCAAAGTGGCCATGCGTATGGCCCTCCAAACTCGCGAACAACATATTAAAAGAGATAAGGCAACATCTAACATATGCACAGCGCAGGTACTACTAGCCGTAATGGCAGGAATGTATGCTGTATATCATGGCCCAAAAGGCTTGCAATATATTGCTAATAAAGTGCATTCCGCTACCGTATTACTTGCAGATGGTTTAGAGAAATTGGGGCTCTATCAAACAAACACCTCATATTTTGATACCATCGTTGTAAAAGCCAACGCAGCTGCAGTAAAAGTTATTGCGGAAGAAGAAGAGGTGAATTTTTATTATGTAGATGACGAAACTATTGCCATTAGTTTGAATGAAGCGACCTCTTTGGAGGATGTCCAACAAATTATAGACATCTTTGGAAAAGCTTTAGGAAAAAAACCGACGAGCTTGGACCATTCAAATACTAGTTCTGCCATTGCCGCAGCAAATAGACGTAGCTCTAGTTTCTTAGAAAATACTGTATTTAATTCATATCATTCAGAGACTGAATTAATGCGCTATATCAAAAAGTTAGAGCGAAAGGATCTTGCGTTAAATCATTCTATGATTTCTCTTGGTTCTTGTACAATGAAACTAAATGCCGCTTCTGAAATGCTCCCATTGAGCTGGGCAGAATGGGGGAATATTCATCCATTTGTTCCTATAGACCAGGCAGAGGGGTATCAAATAATGCTTCAGGAATTAGAACAACAATTAAATGTAATTACTGGTTTTGCTGGTACTTCCTTGCAACCAAATTCAGGTGCTCAAGGAGAGTATGCAGGCCTCATGACCATAAGAGCGTATCACGAGTCTAGAGGAGAAGGACATCGAAATATATGTATTATTCCCGCCTCGGCACATGGAACCAACCCAGCTTCTGCCGTTATGGCTGGGATGAAAGTGGTTGTTACTAAAACAGATGAAAGAGGCAACATCGATGTAGCCGATTTAGAGGAAAAAGCAAGCTTGCATTCCAACAATTTGGCGGCATTAATGGTAACCTATCCATCTACTCATGGCGTATTTGAATCTTCTATAAAACACATCACTACATGCATCCACGATCATGGTGGGCAAGTATATATGGATGGAGCAAATATGAATGCCCAAGTAGGGCTTACCAATCCGGCTACTATTGGCGCAGATGTTTGCCATCTCAATCTACATAAAACTTTTGCTATCCCTCATGGGGGAGGAGGCCCAGGTGTTGGGCCCATTTGTGTAGCTCCACAATTAGTGCCATTTTTACCTGGAAATCCCGTAGTAAAAACTGGAGGAGAAAAGGCAATTACTGCCATTTCTGGTGCGCCATGGGGAAGTTCTTTGGCGTGTTTAATTTCGTACGGATACATTAAAATGCTTGGGGAATCTGGATTAACAGATGCTACTAAAATGGCCATTCTAAATGCAAACTATATCAAGCATCGTTTAAGTGGGAACTATGAGGTTTTGTATACCGGCGAAAAAGGAAGAGCAGCTCATGAAATGATTATTGATTGCAGACCATTTAAAGCAAATGGAATTGAAGTTACAGATATTGCCAAACGTCTTATGGATTATGGTTTTCATGCACCTACCGTTTCTTTCCCAGTAGCAGGTACTGTAATGATAGAACCAACCGAAAGTGAAAGTCTTGCAGAACTAGACCGTTTCTGCGATGCCATGCTATCTATTCGAAAAGAAATTGATACCGCTACTAAAGAAGAGCCCAATAATGTATTAAAGAACGCTCCGCATACCTTAGACATGGTCACCAATGATCAATGGAATTTTCCATACAGTCGTAAAATTGCAGCTTTTCCATTGGCGTATGTTTCTGAAAACAAATTCTGGCCAAGTGTACGAAGAGTTGATGACGCATATGGAGACCGTAATTTGATTTGTACTTGTGCCCCGATAGAAGCTTATATGGAAGTATAAAAATACATCCAAAAACACTTGTTTATAGGCTCTCACTGATTTTTTGAGAGCTTTTTTTCTTTTTTTAAACACAATTTTTAAAGGTTGAACATCGTATTTATATTATGCATGCATAGCAGTTAAAACGGTTTTTGTGTATCTTCGGATCATCTAACCAACCCTATACTATTAATTATGCATATAGCCATTACCGGCACAGGCTCTTATTTACCCTTGCAACGGATTCAGAATAATAGTTTTAATGATCATCTGTTTTTAGACACTAGCGGTAAGCCTATCTCCTACCCTAACGAAGTTATTATAGAGAAATTTAAGGCAATTACTGGTATTGGAGAGCGTCGCTATGCAGAGAATCATTTAAATACTTCGGACCTTGGTTCTTTAGCAGCTGCGAAAGCCATTGAAGATGCTGGTATTGATAAAGAAACCTTAGACTATATTATTTTTGCTCATAATTTTGGTGATGTCACACATGGACAATCCCAAAGCGATATGTTACCTAGTTTAGCTACGAGAGTAAAGCACAATCTAAAAATTAGCAATCCAAAATGTGTAGCTTATGATGTGCTATTTGGTTGTCCAGGTTGGATTGAAGGTGTTATCCAAGCACAAGCATTTATAAAGAGTGGAATGGCCAAAAAATGTTTGGTCATTGGAGCAGAAACCTTATCTAGAGTAATAGACAAGCACGATCGGGATTCAATGATATATTCTGATGGTGCAGGAGCTACTATTATAGCATCTCATGCAGATGGAGGAGAATTACTCTCTAATGCGAGTGCTACCTATGCCAATGGAGAGGCCTACCATTTGTTTTTTGGCGATTCTTATAATAAAGCTTCAGAAGATGATACCAGGTACATTAAAATGTACGGTAGAAAAATATATGAATTTGCCATCACACATGTTCCCAATGCAATGAAAGATTGTTTGGATGACAGTGGTGTACATATTGACGATTTAAAAAAGATATTTATTCATCAGGCCAATGAAAAAATGGACGATGCTATTGTGAAACGTTTCTACAAATTATATGGCAAAGACGTTCCAGTTGGCGCCATGCCGATGAACATTGATACTATTGGAAATAATTCTGTTGCCACTATTCCAACATTATTTGATATGGTTAAAAGGGGTAAATTAAAAGATCATTCCATAAAAAAAGGAGATGTTATTATGTTCGCCAGTGTAGGTGCTGGTATGAACGTGAATGCAATGACATATCGATATTAAAGTCTTTTCACATCCAAAATATCATAATTTTCAACGCTAATTTTATTTTATAGCTACAAATCATTAGCTACCTTTAGCCATCTAAATCGATGTTCTAGGAATGCAATACTATATCGTAATTCCCGCACATAATGAAGCGGCCTTTTTATCAGATACCTTAACATCGGTATTACAACAAACCTTAGCGCCTAAGAAAGTGATTGTTGTAAATGATAACTCCACAGATACTACGGAAGAAATCATAGATCACTTTTCCTCTAAAAACTCATTTTTTGAAAAAGTGAACACCCAATCTTCCCAAGAACATATGCCTGGAAGCAAGGTGGTGAATGCATTTAATAAGGGTTTGGAAAAACTGGGGGACGACTATGATTTTTTGGTAAAACTAGATGCTGATATCATTTTACCACCAGATTATTTTAAAGAAATTGCACGTACATTTAAAGAACAACCAAAGGTTGGTATTGCAGGTGGTTTTGCGTATGAACAAGAGGCCGATGGCAGTTGGAAACTGAATCATCCAATGAACAAAGATCATGTAAGAGGTGCTTTCAAAGCGTATACCAAAACATGTTTTACTGCAATTGGCGGACTAAAAAGTGCCATGGGTTGGGATACAGTTGACGAACTTTTAGCTAGGTTTCATGGTTTTGAAATACATACCAATGATGCCTTAAAAGCAAAACACTTGCGTCCGCTGGGAGACGCTTATAATGCTAAAGCAAAACTGCTACAAGGGAAAGCCATGTTCCGTTTGCGTTATGGGTTTTGGATTAGTGCTATTGCCTCCCTTAAAATGGCCTGGAAACAAAAAAAACCAAAAGCTTTTATTCATAACCTACAAGGTTATTTTAAAGCAAAAAAAGAAAAATCAACATTTTTAGTCACTAAGGAAGAAGGTGTGTTTATCAGAGCACTTCGTTGGAATGGCATTAAGAAAAAACTATTTTAATACTTCTTCTAAAGGTTTTCCTGTAGTACCATTTGGAAAAGCAATGCCCAATAAAGAGGCAATTGTAGGAGCAATATCCGGAATTTCTGTCCTACCAACCGTACTTCCCTTTCGAATGCCTTTTCCAAAAAATAGCAAGGGAACATGCGTATCATATATCTGAGGAGAGCCATGGGTAGAACCCATTTTTGGGTAATTAATATAGTTGGGAGCCAATACTATTAAAATATCTCCTGAACGTTTTTGATGATAGCCATTCTGTAAAATATAAGGGATGCCTTTTGTATATTCTGAACGCATCATTTGATGTCCTGTATACACTCTTTCAACATCGTTATATCCAATTAATTCTTCAGCAATTATCTCTTGCGCTTGGGATATATCCATATCCAAGTTTTTGATAATTTCATGATCCAAAAAGAACTGATAGTTCGAAAAATTCTTTACAATATCCGTGGTCCCAAAAGTATATTTTAAAAAAGGCATGAACTTGGTTTTCAGGTCCCCATCACCCATATAACCCGCAGGTATTTTTTGACTTTGAAGATACGCTGGTACATCTACCGCTCCATGATCTGCTGTTAAGAAAACCGTATATTCACCTTCTCCTACTTTCTTGTCAAGTGCAATTAATAAACGTTCCAAATCTCTATCCAAACGGAGATAGGTATCTTGGATCTCCTTCGAATTAACACCGAATTTATGTCCTATATAATCTGTACTAGAGAAACTCACTGCTAGGAAATCGGTTATAGCATCTTTCCCAAGTGCTTCTGCTTCTAGTGCTTCAATAGCAAAATCTGCAGTAATACTATTTCCATAGGGGGTATATTTCAAAATCTCAAAGTCCTTATCTTTTGCCAATAAGTTGGGTGTACTATGAGGAAAAGTAGGTGCTGTTTCAGTTTCAAACAAACCTTCGTAAGCGTTATTGTCCAAACCACTTTCTACATAGGTACCAATATCTTTTAAAGTGGTCCATGCTTTTTTGTAGCCTTGTACTTTTTTTGATGCATTAAAAGCATTAACCCATGTGGGTAATTCTTGCATATAATACGTACTACTAATCCATTTGCCTTCATCTTCACCATGAAACCAATAAGCCGCATTAGCAGTATGCCCGCCAGGTAATACAGCTCCTCTATCTTTCAAAGCAATGGCTATAACCTTTCCCCTTTTTTGTGTATGCAAACGCAACTCATCTGTAATGGTAGTGACCTGCATGCGATGTGGTGACATCTTTCCGGCATCTGAACTGCTTCCAACGGAAGCATACGTACTGTCGGCAGCGCAATACACTTCTGCATCGGACACTTTATCGTACCAATTATTTCCAATGATACCATGAGTCGATGGAGTAGCACCCGTATACACAGAAGTATGCCCAGGACCTGTACTTGTTGGTGCATAATTAAAATGATTATTCTTACAATTAAAACCCTCATTTACCAATCTTTTAAACCCACCATTTCCATAATGATTCCAAAAACGGGTCAAATAATCATATCGCATTTGATCTACCACAATGCCAACAACAAGCTTTGGAGAGGCATATATTTCAGTAGAGGAAGTCTCCTTGGACTTATTTTTAGTTTTTTTTTGAGCAGAAATTTCAGAGGTGATAAAAAGAAAACAAACAGCTGAAAATAGTAGAGATAAGTGTTTTACGCGCATCATTAAATTCTTATGAAAGCAAATGTAAATAAATTAAGTCTTAAAACTTTAAATGAAGGTTAAATGATCGCTAATATTGTTATTTTTACCACATGAATTATTTGGCAGCCATTGGCAGTTATTTCATAATGATACGAGAGGTTTTTAAGAAACCTACCAAATGGTCTATCATGAAATCTTTGATTTTAAAAGAGATTGACGAACTCATTTTTGGATCTTTAGGAATCATTATTTTTATTTCCTTCTTTATTGGTGGGGTAGTAACGATACAAACTGCGCTGAACCTGAATAGTCCTTTAATTCCAAGAAGTCTTATTGGTTTTGCAGCAAGGCAATCAGTAATACTAGAGTTTGCTCCTACCTTCTGTTCCATTATTATGGCAGGTAAAGTAGGTTCTTATATCACCTCTAGTATTGGAACAATGCGCGTTACCGAACAAATTGATGCGCTGGAAGTAATGGGAGTAAACTCTCTTAACTACTTGGTTTTTCCGAAGATAATTGCCTTATTATTTTACCCATTTGCGATAGCAATTGCCATGAACGTAGGTATTTTTGGTGGATGGGTTGCAGGTGCCTTTGGAGGATTTACCTCGAGTGCAGAATTTGTAGAAGGCTTGCAAATGGACTTTATTCCTTTCCATGTCACCTATTCCTTTATTAAGAGTTTGGTATTTGCTTTTGTTATAGCAACCATTCCATCTTTTCATGGGTATTATATGAAAGGGGGCGCTTTGGAGGTAGGGAAAGCCAGTACCACATCTTTTGTTTGGACTAGTGTGGTTATCATTATTTTGAATTATATACTAACCCAATTACTCCTAGGCTAATGATCGAAGTAAACGATGTCCATAAATCCTTTGGAGATGCCCATATTTTAAAGGGAATCTCAACTTGCTTTGATAAGGGAAAAACCAATTTAATTATTGGGCAAAGTGGTTCGGGAAAAACAGTTTTCTTAAAGTGCCTGTTGGGTCTATTCACCCCAGAACAAGGCTCCATTTCCTACGATAAAAAAAACTACGGTGAACTGTCTAGAGATCAACAACGTGATTTACGGCAAGAAATGGGCATGGTATTTCAAGGAAGTGCTTTGTTCGATTCCATGAGCGTAGAAGGCAATGTGATGTTTCCCTTGGAAATGTTTACGAAACAGTCCAGATCGGAAATGCAAGATCGGGTAAACATTGTTTTAAAAAGAGTGAATTTAGTTGATGCGCATCATAAATTCCCTTCTGAAATTTCGGGCGGCATGCAGAAACGAGTGGCAATTGCCAGAGCTATTGTAATGAACCCCAAGTACCTTTTTTGTGATGAACCCAATTCTGGATTAGATCCAAAAACAGCCATTTTAATAGACAACCTAATTCAAGAAATTACAAGAGAATTCGATATTACCACGGTAATTAACACGCATGATATGAATTCAGTAATGGAAATTGGGGAAAAAATCATCTTCTTAAAAAACGGCTTAAAAGAGTGGGAAGGCACCAACAAAGAAATCTTCAAAACCGATAATGAGGCGGTTACCAGTTTTGTCTATTCTTCTGAGCTCTTTAAAAAAGTAAGACAAATGTATATTGAAGAACGCAACTAAGAAATCTTCACACTTTTTTTACCTTTCTTTGACTATATTATTTGGCAGTTTCTTTTACCTGAATCGCTTTATTATTCAATCTAAGCTTTAACCAGTCGTTTATCTTTTTGGTATCCGCTTCTATTTCCTTTTGTTTTGTTCCCTCTTTCCATTGCACTTCAAACACAGGAATGGTATCGGTTTTATTAAAATCGGTTTTAATGGTGTAAGAAAAACCGATGGCGGCAAGGTTATTATAATTTACTTTAGCCTCGGCGCTGATATTATTAAAAGGAATTTGCCTCGCCTTCAATTTACTCAAGTTAGCAAGTTCAGATTCTAGTAGTCTAATTTTTTCGTCTTTATTTAAAAGCTCTGCCTTCTTAGATTCATATAATTCGTTTACATAATTGAATTTTTCTTCCGAATCATCCCTTCCCGCTTGTACTACTTTTAATTCTGTATTTTGCAATTTGCTGTACTTGTTTTTCTGTACACGCCAGGTTTCAATTACGTTTTCAGGGATTAGCTCATCTCCCATACAGACCAACTCAATGGTAGAAGCTTCGTCTTCGCTATAATTAATTTTAGTAAGGTCGTCTAAATACCTACCACCCGTTTTAAATTGATAAATCTCAATGGTCTCCGCAATCAATTCCTGTGCCTGCCCTGTAAATCTAGATTCCTGATATACATTGAAGAAGATATATCCGGCAGGAATCATCACTGCCAATGCCACCACAGAAACCAAACGAGCAATCAGTCTTCTGCGCTTAGAATTGGCATAACGCACCATAGGAAAACGCAATAGCTTAAGTACTAAAAAGGTTGCTAAAGCAATAAAAATAGTATTGATACCAAATAACAATAGGGCACCTCCGGCATACTCCAAATTTCCAATAGCCAACCCATACCCAACGGTACAGAGGGGTGGCATTAAAGCCGTAGCAATTGCCACTCCAAAAATAACACTAGCAATGGTTCCTTTCTTAGCTCTAGCAATTACCAAGGCCAAGCCCCCAAAAAAGGCAATTAGTACATCGCGAATATCTGGTTTTACTCGTGCCAACAATTCCGAAGATTCTGTCTTAAGCGGGAAAAAAGCAAAAAATAAATAAGCCGTTAACACACTTAAAATA
Source organism: uncultured Flavobacteriaceae bacterium (assembly GCA_947500575.1). Classification (GTDB taxonomy): domain Bacteria; phylum Bacteroidota; class Bacteroidia; order Flavobacteriales; family Flavobacteriaceae; genus CANMSI01. Next base: position 848,915 of record CANMSI010000001.1, read on the forward strand.
ACCATTACTGCCAAATTCTTTAAGGACCTACGGAGGGTATCAATATCGTTAATGGCCAATGACATGCCCATACCTAAAATTGGACCCATCAAGGGAGAAATTAACATCGCACCAATCACTACTGCAGTAGAGTTTGCATTTAAACCCACAGAAGCAATAAAAATAGAACATACCAAAATCCAGGAGGTATGCCCCTTAAATGGGATATCCGCAATTATAGACTCTTTTGTGGCCTCTTGATCTGTGTTATTGCGTATATCAAGTAGATCAGAAAGAAACTTTTTAGAACTTCCTAAAAGTCCTTTAAAATCTTTTTTTACATCCTCACCGCTTTCATTTGTGTTGTCGGCATCAACATTGTTTGGGTTAGTGTTCTCGGTCATATCTAAGCAAAATGGTCTCCAAATGTGTCTTTCACCTTTGCTACTACTTTTTTAATGTCTTGTTCCTTAGATTTTGGATAAATCAATAAAACTTCTTCTTTATCAACAATGATATAATCCTTAATCCCATCAACAACTACAACTTTATCTTTTGGGGTAAGGATCATATTTCCACTTGCATCTTCTGAAATAATTCTGCCATTCACCACTGCATTCTCTGCAGTGTCTTTTGGCAGCTTATCAAAAAGAGAACCCCAGGTACCCAAATCATTCCAATCAAACGACGCGGGTAAGACATAAATAGCATCGGATTGCTCCAAGATAGCATAATCTATCGAAATATTTTCTGCCTTTTCGTAATTTTCATTAATAAAAGCTGCTTCTGATGGCGTATTATAGACACCAATTCCATCATAAAATAGAGCATACATAGCAGGTTGGTATGCTTCAAATGCGCTCACAATAGTTGCAACACTCCACATAAATATGCCTGCATTCCATAAAAAATTTCCTTGCTCTAAAAACTGTTGAGCCGTTTCGTAATCCGGTTTTTCTCTAAACTGATGTACTTTATTTATCCCTTGCTTTTCTCCCTTTTCATATTCAATATACCCAAAGCCAGTGTTAGGGAAAGTGGGTTTTATACCCAATGTACATAATACATTTTCCTTACTACATTTATCAAAACATTGTGTGACATTGGCTGCAAAAGCTTCTTCATTCTCTATCCAATGATCGCTAGGAGCAACAATCATAACCGCATTTGGATTCATTTTCTGAATCTTTAAAGCCGCATATAAAATACAAGGAGCTGTATTGCGCATGGCAGGTTCTAGAACTACCTGATCTTGATTTACCATTGGTAATTGCTCCAAAACCAACTCATTATACCGGGCATTGGTAAGTATTAAAATATTGGAGGTAGGTACAAACTTGCTTAGCCGTTCAAACGTCTTCTGAATTAATGTTCTTCCAGAACCCAACATATCGTGAAATTGTTTGGGGTAGTTGGAAGTACTCATGGGCCAAAAACGAGATCCGACACCACCCGCCATTAAAATTGCATAATTGTTTTGATTCATATGTAAGGTATTAATCTGTTATCAATTCTACTTCTGCGTTGGGTTGAAAAAGATACAGTCTTCCCGAAGATATCTCTATACACTCATAACGCTTTACTCTTTTATTCCCTTTCTTGTATAATTTTCCATTATGTATGCGAAAGACACTTCCCACTGGTAATTCAAAAACGTAAGATTTTTCTGATAATTGTGTATCAAACAGTTTTAAGGCTATGGATAGGTTTGCATCTGTACTACTGCTTGCTTTGGGGTTTTTAAAATGTTTTGCTAAAAGGGGCAATAATTTTGCCGGGAATATTTCTGGTCTAATAAAGGGTAACATTAAATACTGAAACGTCTGTTTCCACTCTAAGCCATGCGGTTTTATTCGCCTTCCAAACTTCTCAAAAGCAACCAAATGGGCAATTTCATGGATGAGTGTAATTAAAAACCGATACTTATTTAAGGTGGCATTCACCGTAATCTGATGCGCGCCGTTGGGCATACGCCTATAATCTCCATGCCTTGTAATTCGTTCATTAACAATTTTCAAATGCACCCTAGTTTCCTTAATGAGTTGTAAACAGGGATTCACCGCATTTTGAGGAAGGTATTTTTCGAGTATATCATCCATTGAAACAAAAGTAGGGTTTTTGACAACCTGATAAAAATGGGTTAAATTGATTTTATACACAGAAACACCTAACTTCGTTTTCTACAGAAACAAATGCCATTTAGAATGAAAAAACTGTTCCTTAGTTTTCTAGTGCTCATACTTGCTAGTTGCGGTCCCAAAATTTTTAAAAGTGTTTGGACCCAAGAAATTGCTCCTGAAAACTATGCGGTACGATTTGAAACCACCAAAGGAGATTTTGAATTAGAAATCACAAGAGGTTTATCCCCTAAAGCAGCAGATCGTTTTTATCAACTCGTAAAGCATCATTATTTTGATAATAGCATTTTTTATAGGGTGAACCCTGGTTTTGTGGCGCAGTTTGGAAGCAGTGACTCTCTGAAATACAATGCATGGAATGCTGTTAAAGTACCTGATGAAAAAACCATTCAAAGCAATGAAAAAGGCACTTTGAGTTTTGCCAGAGGTGGCAAAAATACAAGAACCACTGATTTATTTATCAACCTGAAAAATAATGCCTACTTGGATAGTATTGACTATTCAGAAGTAGTTGGCTTCCCATCTTTCGGAAAAGTCACTAGTGGTATGGAAGTATTGGAATCTTTGTATGATAGATACGCAGACACTACCATGAGCAGCTTGGATTTGATGTATACCGATAGACAAGAGTTCTTAAAGAAATTTCCTGAATTAGACTTGATCCATAAAGCATATTTTTTGGAAAAATAAGGGCAATGCTAAACCATATTGGTGGCTTTTTAATTCTTTTAAAATTAAATTGTAAGACAGGTTGAAAAAAACTATGATCTTTCTTTTATGTTCCCTTTCCTTATCCATGCTTAGCGCACAAAGCGCTTTGAATAGATTGGAAGATAAGACTCAATTTGATTTGTTCAGCGGCCCTCCTTTGTACCAAAAATACGGTCAGGTATCTGGTGTAAAAGTAGTTTTTGACATCAAAAAAGAAAGGCTTCATTTTATGAATGCGAATCGGTATACGCTGCATTATGAGTTCTGTAAAAACTATTTGAATTACACCGGGGAACTTTCTTATTTCAATTCACATAATTACGGAGATAAAGGAAATCAAAAGTACTTATTGGCCAACCTCAATTATTTTAAAACGCTTGATACCTATGTTCTTGAAATTTCCGCAGTAGATACCATGTCTGCCAATAATTTATTGAGGTTATATCAGCTTATAGCCGAACATAGCTTTATCGGTTCCGAATTAAAAATATTATTGAATACAACTCGACTTCAGACATTAGCTCCCATACTAAAAGAAAAAGCCCCATTAATTTATCCATCCGATATTTATAAAAACCTTACCTACCAACCCATTGGCAAACATAAAGGATATGGTACTTTAAAGTTTGTAACTGACCTAACATCTTCTCTAAATGACATTGAACCTACAGATATTGTTGTTCTTAAAGAAACCCCACTATTCTTACCCGAGGTAGCTGGTATATTGGTAGCAAAATTTCAAACCCCCTTAAGTCATTTAACAATTTTAGGACAAAATAGAAAAATCCCTATTGCGGCATACACCTCCGCTTTTAAGGATTCTTCTTTATACGCTTTGGAACATAAAAGAGTACGTTATGAAGTGGCCAATGATACCTTTTACATAGCGGTTAGTAATAAGAAAGAGCGTAAAAAAAGAAAACAGCGAACCATTAAAGTAGCTTCTGATTTAACAGTTGATTCGCTCATCGATATTGCTAAGCTTGGAAAGAAATCGTTTAAATATGTTGGAAATAAAGCTGCTAACTTTGGAACTCTGTATCGGTTAGCACGGAAAAATAATTTCAAAACGCCTGAGGCTGCCTTTAGCATTCCCTTCTATTTTTACAAGCAACATATAGAACATAGCGAGGCAGCGATCTTAATTTCCAATTTACTTTCTAACCCTGCCATTTTATCGCAAAAAGATTCTCTTAAAAACTCTTTAAAACAGATAAGAACAAGTATAAAGAGAAGCCCCATAAATAGCGGATTACTTAAAGCTGTAAAGCAAAAAATCCACGCTAAAGGAACTCACAAAAGAATGCGTTTTAGATCTTCTACGAATGCAGAGGATGCGAAAGGTTTTTCTGGTGCTGGCTTATACACATCCAAAACAGGCATTGTAGATCACCCTAAAAAAACCTTGGAAAAGGCGATTAAAAAAGTTTGGGCAAGTCTATGGTCATACGAAGCATTTTTAGAACGGACGTACTACGGTATAGATCACAAACAAGTGTTTATGGGTATATTGGTGCACCGTTCTTTTCCAGAAGAAGATGTAAATGGCGTAGCAATTACCAAAAATATTTATCGAGAAGGAAATCAAGGTTTTGTGGTAAATGCGCAATTGGGGAATGAAAGTGTGGTACAACCAAAAGAAGGTATTATCAGTGATCAATTCATTTGCTACCCAGATGAAGCTGATGATATCTATAAAAATACTGCGGATTATATTGCCACTTCAAGTCTTACGGAAGGGAAGCCTATTATGAAGCCGCACGAAATAAAGCAACTAGCCAATCAATTACATATTATTAAGCGCCACTTTTATAGGCGCATCGCAACGGGCAAAAGTTTTTTAGACTTTGGTATGGATATAGAGTTTAAACTAGACGGCCCAAATAGGCAACTATATATTAAACAAGCCCGTTTATATAACGATTGATCCTAAGGGGTACTGTTAGACACCTGCAGTAATTTACCATTGTACATCTGATGTCCATTTAAGGCAAACTCTTTAATGTAGGTAGCCATTTCCAAAGCCGAAGTAGGGGCTTCATATCCTGGAAAAGCTTCTTCCAACATTTCGGTTTGCACAGCCCCCAAAGCCAAGACATTGAAGGATGGCCCCGTTTCTTTGAACTCTTCTGCCCATAATTCCGTTAAGGTAATAACAGCGCCTTTACTAGAGCTATAGGCAGATAAACCTGGAAATTTCATACTTCCCTGAACACCTCCCATGGAACTTATGGTGACTACATGACCTCCTTTTTTCATCTTCGGCAACACGCTCTTAGTAACTGTTGCTACTCCAAATACATTTACGCGATATACTGCCTCGAACGCCTCATCACTCGTTTCCAAAAAAGGTTTATTCAAAAGAGTACCAGCATTGTTAATTAAAACATCTACTACTTCCCATTCATTCAAAAAATCTTCCAATCGTTGAATGTCGGACTTCTTAGATAAATCAAATGGAAAATATGTAATTTTTGGATGATTCAACTTAGCAATGGGTGCTATATTTCTAGAAAGCGCTAGAACCTGATGACCAGCAGCCGCAAAAAGTTGTACCATTTCAAATCCAATCCCTCGACTAGATCCCGTAATAATTACATTCGCCATTAGTTGTATTTAATCTCCCTTTCAGCAGCGTTTAAAATTCCCTTCAGTACCGGAATAGTTTTATTAACCACCATTGCCATATGATCGTAATCCATAAGTTCTACCTCATCACCTACTTTATGATAGTGGTCAAAATTGGTAAAGTCAAAAGTGCAATAGGTCTGAGATGGCACGCCAAATTCTGTATGAAATGGATAGTTATCAGATCTTTGAAAAAGATTAAACTCTTTTGCGGTGGGTAAAAATCCTATGAGGTTTTCAGTAGTATAACTATTACTCACTTCAGCTAAATTAGAACGTTCATAACCCGTGATATACATAAAATAGTCTTTATCCGCTAACGGGACCCCAACCATTTCAAAATTAAGCATGGCATATAAATTCAAGTTTTGCTCCTTCAATTTTTTAGCCAAATGTTTAGATCCTAACAGTCCTTTTTCTTCTGCACTAAACAGCGCAAAAATAATACTTCGCTTATTGGATTTGGCATTCCCAAAATAACGAGCCAATTCTAACACAGTTGTGGTGCCGGAGGCATTATCATTTGCACCATTGGCAATGGCATCGCCATTATCTTCTTTGATTCTTCCAATATGGTCATAGTGTGCGCCAATCACTACAAACTCTTTTTTCAATACAGGATCGGTACCTTCAAGGATACCTACCATATTATAGGCAGTAGGTTCAAAATTACTGAGTGTATCTCTGTAGGTTTTGAAATAAGGTGCTATGCTATTCTCCTTAAAAATGTTTTCTATAAAATCGGCTGCTTTTGCAATGCCTTCACTTCCAGAATCACGCCCTTGTAATTCATCGGAAGCTAAGAAGTTCATTATGGCTCCGATCTCTTCTTTAGAAGAAAAGGAAGTCGTTGCTTTTGGCGCAGCAATCATTTTATCTTCTTCCACCGCCTCTTCAGAAGTTACAACACGTCCTTTTAAACCTTCAGGACCTCCAATATTCGCCTCTGGGGTTTCTTTTAGTTTGGTACTGCTGCAACCTATTAGTAGGAGTGCTAATGCATATTGAAATACAATTTTCATATGTTTCTATTTTTTTAAAGTTTAAAGATAAAAAAAAGCATCTGTCTAGGACGGATGCTTTCTATAAATTATACATATATGCCTTTAAGCAAGCATGGTAACAGGGTTTTCTAGATAGGCTCTAAGGGTTTGCATAAACTGCGCTCCTGTTGCTCCATCTACTGTTCTATGATCACATGCTAAGGTTACTTTCATTGTATTTCCAACTACAATTTCTCCATTTTTTACTACTGGCTTTTCTACAATAGCACCTACAGATAAGATTGCAGAGTTAGGTTGATTAATAATAGAGGTAAATTCTAAAATTCCAAACATTCCCAGATTCGAAACGGTAAAGGTACTTCCCTCCATTTCGGCGGGCGTTAATTTTTTATTCCTAGCTCTCCCTGCTAAATCCTTCACAGATGCACCGATTTGAGTTAGACTCATTTGATCCGTAAATTTTAATACAGGCACTACCAATCCTTCATCAACTGCAACTGCAACACCTACATTAACATGCTGGTTGTATCTTGTAGTATCTCCGTTCCACATGGTGTTCACCTGGGGGTGTTTTCTTAAAGCCATTGCACAGGCTTTCACCACCATATCGTTAAAAGAAACTTTGGTATCTGGCAAGCCATTAATTTGAACCCTGGAAGCCTTGGCATTATCCATGTCTACCTCAATTGTAAGATAATAGTGAGGAGCTGTAAATTTAGATTCGGCCAAACGTTTTGCAATCGTTTTACGCATTTGCGAATTCTTCACTTCTTCGCTATGCTCTTCTCCTACAGGTAAATTTACAGGAGCAATTGCACCTGCACTGGTCTGTGCTGATGGAACTGTAGCTGCAGGCTCCGAAGATTTTGAAGGAACATAATTTTCAACATCCTTCTTTACAATTCTGCCATGATCACCTGTTCCTTTGACATCTGCTATGTTAATACCTTTATCTGATGCAATTTTCTTAGCAAGTGGAGAGGCAAAAATACGCTGCCCATCTGCGCTTGAATTATCAGAAGCAACGGCAATCTCTTTCTTGGTTTCAGGTTCCGAAGTACTCTCTTCTTTGGCAGTAGCTGTTTTGGCTTCGTCGGATGGGGCAGCATTTAATACTGCATTTACATCCGTACCTTGCGGTCCAATAACTGCTAATACTGCATCTACAAGTGCGGATTCCCCTTCCTGAATTCCTATATGTAATAAAGTACCGGAATAGAAAGACTCAAATTCCATGGTTGCTTTATCTGTCTCTATCTCAGCTAAAATATCGCCTTCTTCTATAGTATCACCTACTTTTTTTAACCAGGAAGCCACAGTACCTTCTTCCATGGTATCACTTAAGCGAGGCATTTTAATTACTTCTACTCCTTCCGGGATTTCAGTAGCAGCAGGCGCAGCCACCTCTTCAGACGGAACTGGTGCGGCATCTTCAACCGTTTCAGAAACAGCTGGAGCCACATCATCGCTTCCATTTAACAGACCGGATATATCTTCTCCTTCCGTTCCGATGATAGCTAATAAAGAATCTACAGGAGCTCCATCTCCTTCAGCAATACCAATATGAAGCAATGTTCCTTCATGAAAGGACTCAAACTCCATGGTGGCCTTATCCGTCTCTATCTCAGCTAAAATATCGCCTTCTTCTATCTTATCCCCTACTTGTTTGAGCCACTTAGCTACGGTACCTTCTTCCATAGTATCGCTAAGCCTCGGCATATTAATTACTTCTGCCATCTCCTATAATTTATGTTGTAAAAATGGGTAGTCTTCTTGTTCATATACCATATCGTATAATTGATTTACCGGAGGATACGCTGATTCTTCCGCAAATTTCTCACATTCGGCTACCATTGCTTTTACTCGCTGGTCAATTTCCTTTATTTGATCTTCGGTAGCATATTCCTTTTCCAAAACAATATCCTTTACCTGCGTAATAGGATCTATCTTTTTGTATTCTTCTACCTCATCCTTGGTTCTATAATGTTGTGCATCAGACATAGAATGCCCTCTGTAACGATACGTTTTCATTTCTAAAAAAGTAGGACCTCCACCACTACGAGCTCTTTCAATAGCCTTACTCATTTCCTCCGCTACCGTAACTGGGTTCATTCCATCTACCGGACCACAAGGCATTTCGTACCCTAATCCTAGTTTCCATATCTCTGTTGAATAGGATGTTCTCTCTACTGAAGTTCCCATGGCATAACCATTGTTTTCACAAACAAAAACAACGGGAAGTTGCCACAGCATGGCAAGATTAAAAGTTTCGTGCAGCGAACCCTGGCGTACCGCACCATCCCCCATATAACATAGGGTAACGGCATCTCTTTTAAAGTATTTATCACCAAAAGCCAAACCTGCACCCAAAGGAATTTGTCCACCAACTATACCATGCCCACCATAAAAACGATGCTCTTTGGAAAAAATATGCATAGAACCTCCCATGCCTTTAGAAGTACCTGTTACTTTGCCATATAATTCTGCCATCACTTTTTTGGGATCCACTCCCATTCCAATAGGTTGTACATGGTTTCTGTAAGCAGTAATCATTCTATCCTTTGTAAGATCCATAGCATGCAAGGCACCCGCTAAAACAGCTTCTTGTCCATTATACAAATGGAGAAACCCTCTCACTTTCTGCTGGATGTAAACCGCTGCAAGTTTATCTTCAAACTTTCTCCAAAATAGCATATCCTCATACCATTTTAGGTAGACTTCTTTGGTTATTTTTTCCATGTATTACTTTGCTTTATTATAGTTTTTGATCAAGAAAGAAAACAAAAATACACATTAAATTTATAGTGTAAAAAATTTGAGACAAAAGCTTTAATAGAAGTATGCACGGATGCAGAAATCGTAAAATTAACAAGTTATTTTTATGATATATACAATTTCAAATTAGAGGCTTATTCCTTTAAAAAGGAACTTCCAAAAGCTAAGGGTAAAATATCTGCAACTGCATCGCATTTAATAATCTTTCCAACTTCACCCATGAGTAGAATAGGAATTGGACTTTCTTGTTTTTGCTCATACTCAGAAATTACCTGTCTGCAATTGCCGCAAGGCGCGACCGCCTCTTTTACCACATAATCTTTAGAAGTAGCTGTAATAGCAATTGCTTTGACCGCCATACCTGGGTATATAGCTCCTGCTTGGAAGATTGCTACACGTTCTGCACAAAGCCCGGATGGATAACAAGCATTCTCTTGATTATTCCCAATAACCACTTTCCCATTTTCCATCAGCACCGCGGCGCCAACTTGAAAGTTAGAATAGGGAGCATAGGCATTCTTTCTTGCTGCTATAGCAGTTTGAAGTAAACTACGATCTTCTGAGGAAAGTTCTTCTAAAGAATCGAAAACAGAAAACTCAAATGCTATTTTTTGCTTGTGCATAAAGACTTGTACTTAATGGTTATTTATAAAAATAAGAAAAACCCGCTTTACACGGGTTTTCTATACTTTAATAATTATGTCAATTATTCGTTCTAGTCATTAAATAGCTCTTCTCCTAAATTAAAGGTCAATGAAAAACGAAGTGTATTTTCTAGTGGGTTTCTAACTTGAGAGGAAGAGAACAAATAAGATAAGTCTATTTGGGTAGCTTTAAATTTAAAACCAGCCCCAAGTGTAAAGAATTTACGAGATCCTTTTTCTTCACTTTCGTTAAAGTATCCTGTACGGAGCATAAAGGAATCTTGATAAACATATTCAGCACCCAGAGCCCAAGTAAACTCTTTTAACTCTTCACTAAAACCATCAGGAGCATCCCCAAAAGATTCAAAAACACCATTTAAGAAACTAATGTCTTGGTATTCCGCATTATCATCAGCATCTACATCACCATCACCATCAAAGTCTCTTGGTGTAGGGACTAATAACTTATTAAATTCTGTTGTAATTCCTAATACATTGTCTTGATCCAAAATAAAATCAAAACCTACTCCTAACTTCATATTGGTGGGTAGAAAGTTTTCTTGCCCTCCTTCATCATATTGGATTTTACCTCCGAGATTTGAAAGGTTAAAACCTGCTCTCCAACGACCATCAAAGCTATTATAGGCAACTTCTCTTGATCTATAAAAACCAGATATATCTACTGCAAAAGAACTGGCAGCTTGAGAATCTGTTGCATTATCTGCTTGAGGGATTCTTAGGTTAGACCTTATAAATCTACCTCCTACCGACATGGAGAATTGATCACTTAACTTTAAAGCATAGGAACCATCCAATGCCAGTTCGTTCGGTTTTGCTAGCGTTCCTGGATCATTCGCAAACTGTCTTAACTCTATTTCACCAAGGGTAAAATAACGCAGACTTATGGCAAAGGCACTTCTATCGTCAATCTTATTGTAAAAATTTGCATTCAATAAGGAGATATCCGTAATAATACTTTCCAAATAAGGTGTGTAACTAAGACCTATTCCTATTTTTCTTTCTGCAAAAGCGTATTTCGCTGGATTCCATTGTTGAGAAAAGGCATCTACAGAAGTAGCAACCCCTATATCTCCCATACCAGCAGCTCTGGCATCAGCGGCAATTGTCAAAAAAGGAACAGCTGTTGTAATTACCCTATCTTCTTGCGCAGCTACTTTGCAAACCATCATCGTAAACAAAGCTAGTGTCAATAATTTTTTCATTTCTTCGCGTAAAATTTAGTTGGATTCAAAAGTCGAACAATATTATTAATCCTACAAATTAATCAGTTGTATTACATGTAAACGCCCTTTTCGGGAATATCTTGTGCAAAACAGCGACAATTTTTAGCGCTATGCTGTGATAGGTACTTGTGCTACAACTATGGACAAGCAAAATATGTAAAATTCACCTGATAAATATCACGACCAACTCTTTTTTTTCAGAATTCCCTTAAAAGAAACCATTAGACCATACTATAATGCTTTTTAAAGCGTTATTCCTGTAAGCCGTGTTTGCTTATTGACTATTGTTCAAAAATATTTTTAAAGTGATAAAATATTATGAATAAATCATCGTTTTATAAGCCGAAAGTGACACAAACTAATTAAAAATAAGAATCACAAACTGCCTTAGTCGTAGTTTATATTTGAACTCAAGTCCTAATTATGAAAAAACAATTTATCAAGGTTGTACTCTCTACTTTAGTGGTCGCAGTAAGTATTTCAAGTTGTAAGAAGACTTCTTCCTCTAAAAATGTTTCAAGAGCGACAGGATGGAAGATTAACGCCAAAGAAGGTGGCTTTCAGTACAATTCAGACTTTAAGGAGCAAGAGACTGCTCCAGGTTTGGTTTTTATTGAAGGTGGTACGTTTACAAAAGGTAAAGTACAAGATGACGTAATGCACGATTGGAATAATACTCCAACTTCGCAACACGTTCAATCTTTTTATATGGATGAAACAGAGGTTACCAATGTAATGTACTTGGAATATTTGGATTATCTTAAAAGTGTATACCCGCCAGAAAACCCTAAGTATGCAAATATTTATACAGGTGCGCTTCCTGATACTTTGGTTTGGAGAAACCGATTAGGATTTAACGAAACCATGACTAACAACTACTTAAGACATCCTGCTTACGCAGAGTATCCAGTAGTAGGTGTTAACTGGGTGCAAGCAGTTCAATTTGCAGAATGGCGTACAGACCGTGTAAATGAGTCCATGCTAGAAAGAGAAGGATATCTTGCAAAAGATGCCAAATACCAAGCCTTAAGCGGTGAGGTAGAAGGAACCTTTAGTACTGAAGCATATCTTAACAGACCTGAGTCTGTATATAATGGACAGATTGATTCCCTACAGGGAAAAAAGAAGAAAGACTCTGTGTCTACTTTTGCTAAAAGAAGTAGTGGTGTAATTACACCAGAATATAGACTTCCTACAGAAACTGAATGGGAGTATGCTGCACAAGCGCTTTCAGGTTCTAGAGAATACAATAACTACAGAGGTAGAAAAAAATATCCTTGGGAAGGTGACTATACCAGAAACGGACAACGTGTAGGTAGAGGTGACCAATTGGCTAACTTTAAACAAGGAAAAGGTGACTACGGCGGAATTGCTGGATGGTCTGATGATGGTGCTGATATTACTGCAGAAGTAAAATCGTACAAGCCAAATGATTTAGGGTTATATGATATGGCTGGTAATGTTGCCGAATGGGTAGCGGATGTATACAGACCTATTGTAGATGACGAAATTAGTGACTTCAACTACTATAGAGGAAACATCTACATGAAAACAGCTATTGGTGAGGATGGTAAAGTAAACGTACTTAGAGATTCTATTGTTTATGACACCCTTCCAAACGGAAAAATAGTTGCTGTCAACTTGCCTGGAGAAATTGCCATGGTACCGGTAGATGAAAACGAGACGTATTTAAGAACCAACTTCTCTACTAGTGATAACAGATCTTATAGAGATGGAGAGCCAGGATCTTCTAGATTCTATGATCGTTTCAATGACGAAGATGGAGAAGAAATTGATGATAATAAAAGAGTATACAACTCCCCTAAGCATTCCGTAGAGAAAGATTCTCTTGGAAACTTGGTAAGAGAATATGATAAATCTAATAATAGAACTACCCTTATCAATGACGAAGTACGTGTATTCAAAGGAGGTTCTTGGAGAGACAGAGCATATTGGTTAGACCCAGCGCAACGTAGATACTTACCACAGTATATGGCAACAGATTATATTGGCTTCAGATGTGCAATGTCTAGAGTAGGTTCTAAGTCAAAAACAAAAAACAAAACCGTACGCGGTAAGAAAGCCAAATAAACTTTCAAAAAAAATACGAAAAAAAAGCCCTTTTAAAAAGGGCTTTTTTTATATCTTGGTTTTATGACAATAGCATCACTCTACGAGCACTTTCTTGCCCATCCTAATATATGTACCGACACACGACAAATTACAAAAGACGGTATCTTTTTTGCTCTTAAAGGAGATAATTTTAATGGGAATGCCTATGCCTCTGAAGCGTTAGAAAAAGGAGCAGCATATGCAATAATAGATGAAGAAGTTTACAATACTTCTGACCGCACCCTTCTTACAACTAATGTTCTTGAAACACTTCAACAACTCAGTAATTATCACAGAAGAAAATCCAACGCAAAAGTAATTTCGCTTACTGGGAGTAATGGAAAAACTACTACCAAAGAACTAATCCATGAAGTCCTCTCAAAAAAATATAGGACCATTGCTACTAGGGGTAACTTAAACAATCACATTGGAGTACCCTTAACCCTACTTTCAATAAAAGAGGATACCGAAATAGCGATTGTAGAAATGGGGGCTAACCATCAAAAAGAGATTGCATTCCTTTGCTCGCTTGCCGAGCCCGACTTTGGCTATATCACCAACTTTGGAAAGGCGCATTTGGAAGGTTTTGGCGGTGTAGAAGGAGTTATTAAAGGCAAAAGTGAGTTATACGATTATTTAATAGAAAATGGAAAATCTATCTTCTTAAATGCAGACGATCCCATCCAAGAAGAAAAGCTAAAAACCTATGTGAAGAAGTTTGGATTTAGTGAAAATAACCATCAATATTATCAGATTTCTTTAATAGCGGCTGATCCTTTTGTGCAACTACGAGTAGAAGAATATAACATTGCTTCCCAACTTATTGGTCGTTATAATTTTTCTAATTGCTGCGCGGCAGTTTTAATGGGTAAATATTTTAATGTAGCACTATCCGATATTAAAAAAGCTATCGCTGAATATGTACCAGAAAACAATCGTTCACAATTGATTGAAAAAAATGGGCATCACATAATTCTAGATGCCTACAACGCAAATCCATCGAGCATGCACGCTGCCTTGGAAACGTTTAAAGCCCTGAAAGGAAATCCTAAAATGGTATTCCTCGGTGATATGTTTGAATTAGGGGAGACTGCTACCGAAGAACATCAAAGCATAGCAGATTTAGCGCATAGCATGAATTTTGAAAATGCCTTTCTTATTGGAGAGAATTTCAATAGAACCAATTCAAAACTTCAAAAATTTGAATCTTTTAATGCTTTAAAGGAAGTTATTCAAAAGCAGTCACTGCCCAAAAGCACTATTCTTATCAAGGGATCTAGAGGAATGGCACTGGAGCGTTTATTGGATATCTTATAAAACAATCGCATTCTAAGTTTTATGTACTTTTACATCCAATATAGTTAAAGCATGACCTACCAAGAGACCGTTGAATGGATGTTTGTTCAACTTCCAATGTATCAAGAAATAGGAAAAACCGCGTTCAATGGAAAATTGGATAATATTTTAAAGCTTTGTGCTCATCTTGGGCATCCAGAGACTCAATTTAAATCTATCCATGTTGCAGGAACTAATGGCAAAGGGTCTAGCAGTCATATGCTGGCTTCTATTCTGCAAGAAGCAGGATATAAGGTTGGGCTTTATACTTCTCCACATTTAAAAGATTTTAGAGAACGCATTCGTATCAACGGACTTTCTATTAGTGAAAGTGATGTTGTTACTTTTATAAAAGAACATAGGTCTATTTTTGATGACCTACAATTATCCTTTTTTGAAATGACTGTTGGGATGGCTTTTTCTCATTTTGCTAAGGAAAAAGTAGATATTGCTATCATAGAGGTTGGTTTAGGAGGCAGGTTAGATTCTACGAACATTATTCAACCAGAGGTAGCTCTTATCACTAATATAGGCTATGACCATATGAACTTGCTAGGAAATAGCCTGGAAGAAATTGCAAGGGAAAAAGCAGGTATTATCAAAAAAGAAACACCTGTTGTTGTTAGTGAGTACCAAGAAGATATTGCAATGGTGTTTAAAGAGGTAGCAAAAAAACATAATGCCCCTTTGGTATTTGCTAGTGAACTAAAAACAAACCAATATCGAACCTCACTTTTGGGTAATTACCAATCTAAAAATATAAAGGGTGTGATAGCAGTTTTAAAACGACTTCCGAATTTTGAGATCCGTGAAGAACACATTGTGGCTGGCCTTTTAGATGTTGTTAAAAATACGCATTTAATGGGTAGATGGCAATTGCTAAGAGACAAGCCGCAAGTGATTTGCGATACAGCCCACAATAGTGAAGGACTTGCTTTGGTAATTGCGCAACTCCAAGAACAGTTAAAAGGCGATTTACACTTTATCTTAGGTTTTGTTAAAGACAAAAATTTGGATGCAGTATTCCCTCTTTTTCCAAAAAAAGCGACTTATTACTTCTGTGCTCCCAAGATTAGAAGAAGTTTAGCTGTTTCTATTCTAAAAGAAAAGGCTGAGCATTACGGAATAAAAGGAAATAGTTTTCCATCTGTAAATGAAGCATATAAGGCAGCCTTAGCGGATGCTTCCGTGGATGATTTAATATTTATTGGGGGCAGTAATTTTACAGTTGCGGAAGTCCTGTAATATTTTCCATTTTTTTCTTTTGGAGAAATAAAAACTATCCTATATTTGCACTCCCTATGAAACAATAGGGATTCTTATTGAAGAGGGCTCTTAGCTCAGTTGGTTCAGAGCACCTGCCTTACAAGCAGGGGGTCACTGGTTCGAATCCAGTAGGGCCCACATCAAGTAAAAAACCCGTGCGCATTGCACGGGTTTTTTTATTTCACAAAGAATTTTCTTATTGGTAAAATATACGCTATCCCCTTTTGTCTTAAGCCGGGCATATACTTCTCATACATCAAAGCAATTCCAGTACATCCAACCAAAAATAACGCCGCACCCGCAATTGTCCATGGAAGGGATAAGGAATGGTATAGATAACGTGTAAGTCCATACCCAAAAACGCTACCATATAAAACAATAGAATGTACCACAAAAATGGAAAGTGTATTACTGCCTATTTTATCAATCAGATCGTGTCTTAAAAAAGATTTACCACTCATAAAAACTGCAAAAGCTACCAACACGTCACCCAAACGAATAAATAAATAGTTATTGGTATGTACACCTCTAGCAACCATTGCATCGGTAAGCATTTCTGGGTTCAAAAAGAAATTAGAAAAAATATAAATCATAGAAGCTCCTATGATAAAAGTTGTACCAATAGCCATCGGATAAAAATTCACATGACTTCCATATCGCTTAAACAGCACAGCTAAAAACCCACCAAAGGCCGCATATCCAAACCAAGGGAAAATAGTAAAAACAGAGCCATTTGCTTCTGTAAAATAATTTGCAAGTATGGAAGGAAGAAATGAATAATTCCATTGATCATAGGTAGTTTTCAATACAAAAGAAAACATACTGATTACGAATAAGAGCGCTGGAAATACATATTTTCTCTTAGAAAAAGATATCAGGTATATCCCAACAATTAGGATAAGAGACACACCAATGCATTGCAAAACATGCACCACATAAAACGAAGAGTTAAGAGAGCCTGCTAATACACCAGGGATATACAACTGTAAAAAATGACCTAGTAGTACCAATTGAATACCTCTCCGAATGCCTTTTCGAACCCTGGGGTTCTGCCATCCACCTGCACATTTTTTTAGCAAAAGATAGGTAAATATAAAACCAGAAACGGTGAAAAATAAAGGAGCCGTGACTCCCCTAAAGTAATTCCAAAAAAAATAAACGTAACTACTTTCGTTTTTTAAAGCAGGAGCTAATAAAGCTTCTATAAAATGCCCTTGCAACATCATCAAAATTGCACAGGCACGCATAGCATCTATAAAAAACAATCTGTTTGTCTTGGAATTCATACAATAGCGTTGGTAATATATACTGCTAAAAGGGTTGGTTGGACTATCTGCTGATGAAAGTACATAAATTTTGATGAGTTTATAGAATAAATAATAAGGTGCTTTGATATGTTTTAAGTTGTATTTATATTCCTATTTTACAAACCTCAACCTATTCATATGAGAAAGTGTCTTTATTTTATGATTATCAGCCTAGGTATATCAATGTCCATGCAAGGGCAAACCACTATCAAAACAAAGAGCGCTTTCACAAAAATGTATCTACCAGTTTGGCAAGAAGCTACGGAGCATTGCTTAGCAGTTGCAGAGGCCATGCCGGCAGATTTGTATGCATATAAGCCAACAAGCCTAAGTAAAACATTTGCAGAACAAATGGTGCATATTGCAGCGGCGGGAGAATTACTTACCAAAAGATATGTTCAAGGCATGGAAGTAACACCTAACACTCCTGATGCATCTAAAATGACGAAGACAGAGATTATAGCCCTGCTTCAAAAGAGTTTTGCCTATACCACAAAGGTAATCCAAACCATTGAACAAGAACAGTTGGATGAACTTTGTATTATGTACCATAGTAAAAATGAAGTTAGTAGGGCTTTTGCACTCTTCTATGTGCAAGACCATATGGCCAATCACCGGGCAAAAGCTAATTTATATATCCGAATGAACAACATAAATCCGCCAGCATACACCTGGTAAATTAGGTGTAAGAGGTGTTTAATAGCTATTCCTAATTCCCTATCTTTACCTACCACAATGTACAACCCATTCCTAAATTAAAGCACGTTATAATGAGCCTTCCAGATGCCTCCACTTCTTTTACCGAAATAGAAATTACAGTGCAGTGGGGAGATATGGATGCCGCACAACATGTAAACAATACCATTTATTTACGTTGGATGGAATCTGCCCGTTTGGCTATGTTTGAAAAAATGAATAAAGGAGAGATCGACTTTAATAAAGTAGGTCCTATTTTAGCATGGCAAGACTGCAAATATATCTTTCCGGTTACCTATCCAGACACGATTGTTTTGCATTATAATGTTACTGAAGTCAATGGTGATAAAATAATGTGCGAAGGAAAAATGTACAGTAAAAAATACCAAAGGATTGTTGCTATAGGAAATACCTCCATAAAAGCATATGACTTTGTAGCGCTAAAAAAAGAAGATATCCCAAGTACGTGGATTAATGTAATTAAAGATTTTTATGGAGATTCCGTATTGGTAACTCCATAATTCTAAGGAGTGTTAGCTCAGTTGGTTTAGAGCACCGCCTTGACAGGGCGGGGGTCGTTGGTTCGAATCCAATACACTCCACATTTCAAAAACTGCTTATTCCTTAGCACTATTTAATATTCTTAAATCAAGCTTGTTTGGATTTAAGAATATTAAATAGTGCAACAAGCAAAGCTTGTAAGTCTTTTGGAATGAGCATTTACCAAACTATGGATCACCGAAAAAGGTAATCCAATACACTCCACAAAATTTTGTTTTACTCTCCCAATTTGAAGTTAACCACAATAAAACCTACTTGTTGACTAGGAGCTTTGGAATCTAAATTCCATTTGTACTTAAAAGCAGTCTGCCTAGCAGGGTCTAATAAGCAAGGTGCGTTATTGGTAGTTCCTTTAACCCCAGGAGTAGCACTTACCACTTTTCCATTTCTGTCTACCACAATTTTAACAACCACTCTACCCTCTTCATTACAGTCTTGCGCCACCTTACCTCTGCTAACAATAGATCTTCCGTTGAGTTTTCCGCCAGCCGTGCCTCCTGTTCCAGAACCTGGTGCTCCGTAATAACTTGCTGCATAAGGGTCTCCATCTGGTTGTCCTTTATCTCCTGCTTTATTATCATCCCCTTCACTGCCGGTAGCCGTACCATCGGATTTATTGAGTCCTCCCATTAAATCGTCTAACTTTTTCTTCTTGGCTTCTTTCTCTCGTTGCACACGTTCCGCAGCTTCGCGTTTTTCACGTGCTACTCTTTCTGCTTCTGCTTTTTTTCTTCTTTCAGCAGCATCTGCCCTGCGCTTAGCCTCTTTTTGCTGTTTTATACGAATAGATTCTTCACTCTCTTGGGTAAGTACTTTCTCGGAAGGTTTTTCTTCTGCAACCACCTCTTCTGGAACTTCCTCTATCTGCTCTTGCACCTCTTCTTGAGGTTCCACAGGTGTTGGAGGAGTATCTAAAGGTTCTGAGCGTATTTTTTCTTTGGGTTGTACTTGGCCACTACCAAAGTCTGTAGTACCAAAATTTACGGATATCCCATTCTCTACAGGAGGATCCATATAGGTAAGCCCTATGTAAAAAAGCAACAATAGGAGTACACTTAACAATAGCGTAGTTAGTGTAAATGATTTTTTCTTGTGTCTCGTATCTAAAACCGACATTAATTAGGTCGCACCGCAAGAATGACCTTATAGCTGTTCCTATTAGCGATGTCCATTACATTCACCGCTTCTTTAATAGCAACGCTTTCTTCAGCCCTCAGAATAATGGTGGGTTTCTCTTGTCCCTCCAGTGCTTTTTTTAGTTCAATTTCTATATATTCTCCGTTAATTTTTTCATTATTAACAAAGTATTCTAAGTCCTTGTTAATACTTACTGATACATTCTGTTGGTTGGTAGATTTTCCCTTTGCTTTTGGCAATAACAAATCCAAAGCATTTGGGGAGTTTGATGTTAGCATAAAGAAAACTAGCAACAAGAAAACAATGTCTGTCATAGACGACATGCTAAAATCTGGACTTACTTTATTTCTTCCTTTTAATTTCATCTCCCTATAGTGGTTCGTTCAACAAATCCAAGAACTCAACAGCATTTGCTTCCATCTTATGCACCACTTTATCCGTTCTATTTACAAGATGATTATATCCAATGTATGCTATAATACCGACTACAAGACCAGCTACTGTGGTGGTCATCGCCGTATAAATACCAGATGCCAAAGAACCCATTTCTGCTTGCCCTCCACTTGATGCCATTTCATGAAATGCCAAAATCATACCAATTACAGTCCCTAAGAAACCAATCATGGGCGCAGCTCCTGCAACAGTAGCAAGTACGCTCACATTCTTTTCTAATTTATACACCTCTAGGGTACCCGCATTTTCAATGGCGGTATTAATATCATCTAGTGGTTTTCCAATACGGGAAACTCCTTTCTCTGTAAGTCGTGCTACAGGTGAATCTGTTTGTGCACATAATATTTTAGCCGCTTCCAATTTCCCATTGGTTACATGGTCGCGAATTTGATTCATAAAGTTTTTATCGATTTTCGATGCAGCTTTGATCGCAAATATGCGTTCAAAATAGATATACAATGCCACAAAAAGCAGTACAAATAGCACCGCAATAATAATGATACTTCCAGTACCACCGCTCACTATCAAATCAATTACCGATAGTGTTTTTTCTTCGGAAAGTGCCTCTCCTATTTCGGCCTCTTCAACAAGGTCTTGAAACAATAACATAGATTTCTTCAATTAAAGTTGCCTTAATAACGGTATTTTGGGCATAAAATTATACGTGAAGTACAAAATCTCGCATTAAAATAAATGCGATAGCACCAGACACAAAACCAATTAACGCCAACCAAGCAATTTTCTTAAAGTACCAGAAAAAATCTATTTTTTCCATTCCCATTGCCACTACACCAGCCGCGGAGCCAATTATTAACATACTACCTCCTGTACCAGCAGAGTAGGCAATAAAGTGCCAAAGTGGATCATCCATGGATTCTGAGAACATTCCCATACTAGCAGCTACCAAAGGTACATTGTCAATAACAGCAGAACCAACTCCAAAGAGCATCACCACGATATCCGTATTAGGAATCGCCTGGTTTAAACTTTCTGCATAATGAAACAACATTCCTAAAGATTCCAAGGCAGCAACGGCCAATAAGATTCCCAGGAAGAAAAGAATACTAGGCAATTCTATTTTAGATAAAGAATGATGCACCGGACTATGATGTCCAGCGGTATCATCACCTTCTCCTTCTACATTAGAAATACTAAATTTAGAGCTACTGTAAATCTCAGCAAAGGTCGCAACCAACGCTAAGGAAAGCATCATACCAACATAGGGAGGCAAATGCGTTACCGTTTTGAAAAAAGGAACAAAAACGATAGCACCTAGGCCCAGATACAACATGGTAGATCCAAATTTAGATTTTGGTTTTGTCTCCTCTAAATCTCCGTCTATCTCACCTTTAAATGCTTTTTTTCCACTTGCTATGAATGTTGGAACAATCATACATATAATAGAAGGCACTAATACATGTAATACCAACTGCCCTGCCGAAACCTTGTTTGCAATCCATAACATTGTGGTAGTAACATCACCGATGGGAGACCAAGCTCCACCTGCGTTTGCAGCAACAATAATCATCCCAGCAAACCACAGTCTTGTTTCTCTATCTTTTATTACTTTTTGAAGAATTGTGATCAGTACAATGGTAGCCGTTAGGTTATCTATAATTGCCGATAATATAAAGGCAAGTATGGAAAACAACCACAACAGTTTTCGCTTACTTTTAGTTCGTATATATCCTTTGATAGTGGCAAAACCATCAAAGTAATCTATAATTTCCACAATGGTCATGGCTCCTAATAGAAAGAC
This sequence comes from uncultured Flavobacteriaceae bacterium, assembly GCA_947500575.1. Taxonomy (GTDB): domain Bacteria; phylum Bacteroidota; class Bacteroidia; order Flavobacteriales; family Flavobacteriaceae; genus CANMSI01. Next base: position 870,664 of record CANMSI010000001.1, read on the forward strand.
CAATATCTCTGCCGTTTTACCCAAATGATGTAGCAAAATTTCATCAATGTGTGAGGGTTCCAACTCCCTCAATTCGGCATTTACTTCAAAAACCTGCATATGATTCAATGCAATAATAGCCCATAGAATAGCCATCATTGCCAAAGCAGGAATTAGTTTATCGATTTTAAGATTATGCTCAAGAGTAATAGCCAAATAACCAGCTAAAAATACAATGATAATAATGGTCTCCATATATGGTTGATTTAAATTATAAGAGTTGTTTTAAGGCGATTTCGAATCCTGTTTTACACAAATTCTTTTTCGATGTATTTTCACTAAAGATATTCAAAATTGCTTTGCGAATTGTATCCGATGTGTCATTAAAAATTTTTTCATCATCAATAGCGACCCTTCCTTCCATAAAATAAGCAAAAACTCTTGCCATTCCACAATTTGAAATGAAATCAGGAATTAGACTCACGCGTTCATCTGTATATTCCATGATTGGGCCAAAGAAAATTTCTTTATCAGCAAAAGGCACATTCGCACCACAGCTAATTACTTCCAAACCAGTATCTATCATTTCTGAAATTTGGTCTTTCGTTATGAGCCTAGACGCTGCACAAGGAGCGAATATTTCCGTAGGGAGATTCCAAATTCTTTGATTAATTTCTTCAAAAGGAATCATTTTATCCGCTATTAAGGTATTACCATTTTTATTTAGAAACAATGTCGTAATTTCTTCAAATGAAAAGCCCTCTTCTTTTATGACACCTCCTGCTCTATCAATAATACCAACTACTTTGGCACCCATTTGAGAAAGGTAAAATGCAGCGGCGGCTCCTACGTTTCCAAACCCTTGTATAACCGCTCTTTTTCCTACTACATTCCCTCCATAAACATCGTAATAATGTCTAACAGCTTCTGCAACACCATAACCAGTAATCATATCCGCAACCGTATACTTTCTAGCCGTACTTGGAGAATATGTATTACTTTCCAGCACTTTGATCACCCCTAAACGCAATTGTCCTATTCTATTGATCTTATCCGCTTCTGTAGGTTTAAAATGTCCATTAAAAACCCCTTCTTGCGGGTGCCACACCCCCACATCTTCGGTAATTGGAATGACTTCATGAATTTCATCTACATTTAAATCGCCTCCAGTACCATAGTAACTTTTAAGCAAGGGAGCTACGGCGTTGTACCATCGCTTTAAAACTCCTTTTTTTCTAGGATCGTTCGGATTAAAATTAATTCCAGATTTAGCTCCTCCAATAGGTGGCCCAGAAACCGTGAATTTTACCTCCATGGTCTTTGCCAAAGAAAGTACTTCATTCATATCTAAGCCTTCACGCATGCGGGTACCTCCACCAGCCGCACCACCTCGCAAAGAATTAATTACAGTCCACCCTTCGGCCTCTGTTTCTGTATCTTTCCAATTAAAAACAATTTCAGGTGGCTTATTTTCGTATTGTTGTAGTAGTTCTTTCATACTATTGATATTATGATTTTATGTAGCATTCTGTTTTCTCACTTTCCTGTTTCGTTCTTTTCATTTCTTCGCCCAAATGGGCTAATGCTGTCTCATAATTTTATATTTAAATCAATAGCAATTGCTAGCGCCTGACAAATATAAAAATATTGATTCGTTTTTGAGTTTTTTCCGCAGCATGCATCTGTAATTTTTATAAAAAATTACAGATGCCCCAATCCTTATATTATTCTCAAATTACTTCCGTTTTTATTGAATATATGCCATCCTCGACGTATATTTGTACACATTTTTTAACGATAATACAGATATATGGACTTTACGTTATCAGAAGAGCAGCAAATGATTCAACAAGCTGCACGCGACTTTGCCCAAAATGAGCTCCTGCCAGGAGTAATTGAAAGAGATGACGCTCAGAAGTTTCCTGCGGAGCAGGTTCAAAAAATGGGAGAGTTAGGTTTTATGGGAATGATGGTAAGTCCTACTTTTGGAGGTAGTGGTTTAGATACCATGTCTTATGTTCTTGTGATGGAAGAACTCTCCAAAATAGATGCTTCTGCTTCTGTAGTTGTTTCTGTAAATAACTCCTTAGTTTGTTGGGGTCTAGAGACTTTCGGAAATAAAGCTCAGAAAGAAAAATACTTAACTCCTTTAGCCACTGGCCAGAAAATAGGGGCTTTTTGTTTATCAGAACCAGAAGCCGGAAGTGATGCTACCTCTCAGAAAACTACAGCCATTGACATGGGAGATCATTATGTTATTAATGGGACTAAGAATTGGATTACTAGTGGTAACTCTGCCTCTACCTATCTAGTAATTGCCCAAACCGACCGCGAAAAAGGACATAAAGGAATTAATGCCCTAATTGTAGAAAAGGGAATGCCTGGCTTTGAAATAGGGCCTAAAGAAAATAAATTAGGAATTAGAGGAAGTGACACGCATTCTTTGATTTTCAATGATGTAAAAGTACCTAAAGAAAATAGAATTGGAGAGGATGGTTTTGGTTTTAAATTCGCAATGAAAACACTTGCTGGTGGAAGAATTGGGATTGCGGCTCAGGCACTAGGGATTGCCGCTGGTGCTTATGAATTAGCTTTAAAATACTCTAAAGAAAGAAAAGCTTTCGGAACGGAGATCTCAAATCATCAAGCAATTGCATTCAAATTAGCAGACATGCATACCAAGATAGAAGCTGCACGGCATCTAGTATATAAGGCCGCTTGGGACAAGGATAATGGTAACAATTATGATCTTTCTGGAGCCATGGCTAAACTATATGCCTCTGAAGTTGCTATGGAAACTGCCGTGGAAGCTGTTCAAATACATGGAGGTAATGGTTTTGTAAAAGACTATCATGTAGAGCGCTTTATGCGAGATGCTAAAATTACTCAGATATATGAAGGCACTTCTGAAATTCAAAAAATAGTAATTTCTAGAAGCGTTTTAAGAGGATAATTCTTCAACTATATAATAACTTTTTTGATACCCCCTAAAAAATAGGGGGTATTTTATTCTTGGATGATATTATTGCCATTAAAATGAAAAAAATAGCATATTTCTACCCTTCATTCACTTAAAAGAACTTTATACCCCCACTAAATTACATTTTAAAGGAGTCCGCTGTGTCAATTTTATCAATTTGATAAAAATAATATATCAAAATTTCGAAATTGCATTTTTTTTAACGTTTAATTCCAAACGTTGTATTTATTTCCAAGTACTCGTTAATTCACTACATATTATTTAGGTTATACGCTATTTTTGAGAAAATACCATAATTTATGAAGTTGAAGAAGCAGGGGTTATACCTACCAGAATTTGAGCATGATAATTGCGGAGCAGGATTCATCTGTAGTCTTAAAGGCAAAAAATCCAATGACATTATTCATAAGGCACTGGAAATTCTAGACAGGTTAGAACACCGCGGAGCAGTAAGCGCAGATGGCAAAACGGGAGACGGAGCTGGCATTCTAATTGATATTCCGCACGATTTTTTTCAAGAGGTTTGTAGTTTTGAATTACCAAAACCTGGTAACTACGCGGTGAGCAATGTGTTTTTACCTCAAAAAGAAAATCAGCGAAGCTACTGCATCTCCATTTTTGAAGAAAATATTAAAAAGCAAGGACTTCAACTTATTGGCTGGCGCGATGTACCAGTAAATAAGTCGGTACCAGGAAGAATTGCATCAGAAACCGAGCCCTTTGTAAAACAAGTTTTCATTGCTAAAGAACATAGTGAGCAGAACTATTTTGACTTCAACCTACGACTCTTTATCGCTAGAAAAACTACGGAACATACCATAATAAATTCCAAACTCTCCGAAAGTCCCTTTTTCTACTTACCAAGTCTGTCTACCAGAACTATTATTTTTAAAGGGCTTTTAATGCCACAAGACATTAAGCTCTATTACAAAGATTTGATGGACCCAAGGGTAGTCACCAGATTGGCTTTGGTACATCAGCGTTTCTCTACCAACACCTTTCCAACTTGGGATTTAGCACAACCGTTCCGCTATATGTGCCATAATGGTGAAATTAATACACTAAGAGGAAATGTAACCCGGATGCGATCTAGAGAAGAGTTGCTTCAAAGCGATTGGTTTGGTGATGAAATAAAAAATGTACTCCCGATTATTCTACCGGGGAAATCAGATTCCGCGACCATGGATATGGTAGTAGAGTTATTATTAATGACAGGGCGTTCTTTACCAGAGGTTATGATGATGCTAGTGCCAGAGGCATGGGAAAAAAATACTGAAATGTCCGAAGCAAAGCGCGCATTTTACGAATTTAATTCTTGTCTCATGGAACCTTGGGATGGACCTGCTTCTATTCCCTTTACAGATGGTAATTACATTGGAGCCGTCTTGGATAGAAATGGACTGCGCCCATCTAGATATTCTGTTACGAAAGATGGCTATGTTATTATGTCTTCGGAAACAGGTGTAGTTACATTGGAACCAGAAAATATTGAATTTCACGGCAGGTTAGAACCAGGAAAAATGTTCTTGGTAAACATGGAAGAAGGTAGAATTATCAATGACGAAGAAATAAAGGAAGAAATAGCGCAACGGTATCCTTATAAAAAATGGCTTTCTAAAAATCTAATTCATCTTAAAGACATTCCTTATAATGACTGTCCTCTCTTCCTAGACGAAGCACCTTTAGAACAAAGAAAAGCGCTATTCGGATACACCTTGGAAGACATTAATACCATTATTCTTCCTATGGGACAGTATGCCAAAGAACCTATAGGTTCCATGGGATCTGACACTCCCATCGCAGTTTTATCCGAAAGACCTCAGTTAATTTACAATTACTTTAAGCAGCTTTTTGCTCAGGTAACCAACCCGCCATTGGATGGTATCCGAGAAGAACTAATTACAGACATTAGCTTAACGCTTGGTAGCGACCACAATATCTTTAATTTCACAGAACTTCATTGTAAAAAGCTAAAGATTCAAAACCCCGTTATCTCCAAAGAGGATTTAGATAAGATCAAAAACTATGATGCTCACCCAGACTACAAAGTGGTTTCCATTCCTATTTTGTATGATATTCAAAGAGGACATAACGCCTTAGAAGAAGCGTTGGAACGTATCTTAAAAGAAGCCTCCAAAGCAGTGGATGATGGTGCCAATATCATTATTTTATCTGATAGAAACGCAAGTCAAAAAAAGGCTCCCATTCCTGCACTTTTAGCTTGTTCTCATGTAAACAGTGGTTTACAAAAGCTTAGAAAAAGATCCAAACTTAGCGTGATTATAGAATCTGCTGAACCAAGAGAAGTGCATCATTTTGCATTGCTATTTGGTTTTGGAGCAAGCGCTATTAACCCCTATCTGGTTAATGAAATCATTGCAGAGCAAATTGAAGAAAACGATATTACAGAATACTCCTTCAATGAGGCCATTAAAAATTATAACAAAGCGGTTGGTAAGGGCATTCTAAAAGTGATGAATAAAATTGGAATTTCTACGCTAAACTCCTACCGTGGATCTCAACTTTTTGAATGTATAGGAATCAATTCCAAAGTAGTAGACACCTATTTTCCAAATACTCCAACACGCATACAAGGAATAGGGCTTTATGAAATTGAAAAAGAGATTTCCAAACGCCACCAAAAAGCATTTAAACGTAAAGAAGTAGCTGCAAATTTGGATCTTGAGATTGGAGGTCAGTACCGTTGGAGGAGAGAAGGGGAAAAACACCTATTCAATCCATTAACCATTGCAAAGCTTCAAAAATCGGTGCGCGGCAATGAGCCAGACACTTATAAAGAATACGCAGATCTTGTAAATAAACAGTCGAAACACCTTATGACCATCCGAGGTTTATTCGAATTTTCGAATTATGATCCTATTCCATTAGAAGAAGTAGAACCCTGGACAGAAATTGTAAAAAGATTTAAAACCGGCGCTATGTCCTATGGTTCCATAAGCAAGGAAGCACATGAAAACTTAGCAATTGCCATGAATCGCATTGGTGGAAAAAGCAATTCTGGTGAAGGTGGAGAAGATGCCGAACGTTTTTACAAAAATCAAAATGGCGACTGGAAAAACAGTGCCATTAAGCAAGTAGCATCGGGTAGGTTTGGGGTTACTAGTGATTATCTGTCAAATGCAAAGGAAATTCAAATTAAAATGGCTCAAGGTGCCAAACCAGGAGAAGGTGGGCAGTTACCTGGTCCTAAAGTAAATCCCGCAATTGCCAAAACCAGAAATTCTACTCCCTATGTAGGACTCATTTCTCCTCCTCCCCATCATGACATCTATTCCATTGAAGATTTATCACAGTTAATCTACGATTTAAAATCAGCAAATAGAGAGGCAAGAATTAATGTTAAACTGGTTTCAGAAGTTGGAGTTGGAACAGTTGCTGCTGGAGTAGCAAAAGCCAAGGCTGATGTGATTTTAATTTCAGGTTATGATGGTGGCACAGGTGCATCACCGCTAACCTCGCTAAAGCATGCCGGACTACCATGGGAACTGGGAATTGCAGAAGCACAACAGACCCTTGTTATGAACGACCTTCGGAACCGGGTGGTTGTTGAATGCGATGGACAATTGAAAACCGGAAGAGATGTAGCCATTGCCTGTTTATTAGGTGCCGAGGAATTTGGTTTTGCCACAGCTCCTTTGGTAGCATCTGGTTGTATAATGATGCGTGTTTGCCACTTAAATACGTGCCCCGTGGGTATTGCCACACAGAATCCCGAATTACGTAAAAAATTCAAGGGAAAACCAGAACATGTGGTTAATTATATGTATTTCGTAGCGCAAGAGTTACGAGAAATTATGGCCAAACTAGGCTTTAAAACAGTCAATGAAATGGTAGGCCAGGTGCAAAAGTTAGATCGCAAAAAAGCCATTGATCATTACAAAGCAAATGGTATTGATTTAACCCCCATTTTACATCAAATAAATACGCCTAAAGGCACCAAATTTTATAATACACAAACGCAGCAACATCATATTGAAGAATCCATAGAGTTTGATATCATTGCCAAAGCGCATCCTGCTATTTTTAGAAAAGAAAAAATTGCATTAGACTTTCCAATTCACAATACAGATAGGGCCGTGGGTGCTATTCTCAGTAATGAGATTTCCAAAACCTACGGAGCCAAAGGACTACCAGAAAATACATTAAAACTGAACTTCACTGGTGCTGCTGGGCAAAGTTTTGGTGCTTTTGCCACCAAAGGACTTACGATGATAGTAAATGGAAATACAAATGATTATTTAGGCAAAGGTTTATCTGGTGGTAAGTTAATTATAAAGGTGCCAGACAAGGCCACCATCAAACCAGAAGAAAATGTAATTACAGGAAACGTAACCCTATATGGAGCCACCTCCGGAGAGGTTTATATCAACGGAAAGGCTGGCGAACGTTTTTGCGTGCGAAACTCTGGAGCCAAAGCAGTTGTGGAAGGTATCGGTGACCATGGTTGCGAATATATGACAGGTGGTATTGCAGTTATTCTGGGGGAAGTTGGAAGGAATTTTGGTGCTGGAATGAGTGGGGGTATTGCCTACGTTTTAGATGAAAAAGGCACTTTTGAAAAAAGATGCAACAAAGAAGCATTGAACTTATTAGCCGTTGAAGAAGACCAAGACATTGCAATATTAAGAGACCTTATAGAGAATCATTACAACGCTACATTAAGCCCCTTAGCTCAGCGCATATTAGAGCACTGGGAAACTATCTTACCAAGCTTTGTAAAAGTGTTCCCCGAAGAATATAGACAAGCGTTGATTCGCTTGGAAAATGAAAAATTAGAAACCATATAAGGTATTGAACCATGGGAAAGATAACAGGATTTTTAGAGTTCGATAGAAAAGTAGAAAGCTATTCGGCACCAGAGGAACGTGTAAAAAACTATAAAGAGTTTACGCTTCCAATGAAAGAAAAAGCCTTGAAGGATCAAGGCGCTCGCTGTATGGATTGTGGAATTCCATTTTGCCATAGTGGATGTCCACTTGGTAATTTAATTCCCGATTTTAACGATGCGGTCTACAGAGGGAAGTGGGAAAAGGCCGCTGAAATTTTGCATGCCACCAATAACTTTCCAGAGTTTACCGGTAGATTATGTCCAGCACCATGTGAAGAAGCCTGTGTTCTTGGAATTAATGAAGATCCAGTTTCGATAGAAAATATTGAAAAAAACATTGTTGAAACAGCCTTTAAAAAAGGATGGATTCTACCGCAACCACCAACCACTAGAACAGATAAAAAAATTGCAGTGATTGGATCGGGACCTGCAGGACTCGCAACTGCACAGCAATTGAACAGGGCAGGACATACAGTTACGGTTTTTGAACGTGATGAAAAAGTAGGGGGCTTACTCCGATATGGTATTCCCGATTTTAAAATGGAAAAACCAGTAATAGATAGAAGGTTGGCCATTTTGGAAGCCGAAGGCATCATTTTTAAAACTGGGGTTCATGTAGGAGTAGACATCAAAGCTACTGCCTTGCAAAATGATTTTGATGCTATTGTACTTTGTGGTGGAGCCACCATTCGCAGAAATCTACCTATTAAAGGAGCAGAATTGAAAGGAGTTGTCCAAGCAATGGATTTTTTAAAACAAAATAACAAACGTGTAGATGGCATAAAAGAACTTGGAGAAGAGATCAAAGCAACCAGTAAAGATGTTGTTGTTATTGGGGGCGGAGATACTGGTTCTGACTGTATTGGTACATCTATACGACAAGGTGCTTCTTCAGTATCTAATTTTGAAATAATGGGAAAGGCTAGTCCAGATCGCACTAAAGATCAACCTTGGCCTTTTTGGCCCATGCGCCTTCGCACCAGTTCTTCTCATAAAGAAGGTGCAACGCGTTTCTTTAGCATTTCTACCAAGGAGTTTATTGGAGATAAGGATGGTAATCTAAAAGGTCTCATTACTTCAGAAGTAGAATGGATAAAAGAAAAAGGCAAGCGTCCTATACTCAGAGAAGTTCCTGAAACGGAAAAAGAATGGAAATGTGAATTAGCACTATTGGCTATGGGTTTCACAGGTTCAGAAACTACCATAGCAGATCAATTAGGCTTAGAAATTGATTCCAGAACGAACATCCAAGCCTCTGCTAAAAATTATATGACTAATATTCCTGGTGTATTTGTTGCGGGTGATCAACGCAGAGGGCAGTCCTTAATTGTTTGGGCTATTTCCGAAGGACGCCAAGCGGCACATCATATAGACACTTATCTAATGGGAGCATCGGCTCTTCCCTTAAAAGGAGAAGGAGATCTCCCTCGTCTCTGATTTAAAAAATTCCGTTTGAATTAGTCCAGATAAAGGCTACTCTTTTATAAGAGTGGCTTTTGTTTTTTAAGAAACATCCATTAATAGAAACACAAACTAGTATAGTACTCGATTATCTTTGGGCTCTTTTGGTTAAAGAGCTTTTAAGGTAGACTTATAAAGCAGCCATATTATAACCACAGCTACGCTTTAAAAACTAGCCTGATTGCTATGTTAGTCTTCCAGCTGTCTTACCTTTACTTCTTTGATTTTAAAATCATAATTGCCTTCCATATAGTCTCCTTTAGATCGCAATCCAGCATATGAAAGCATAAAAATGGATTGATTCCCAGTATAGGTAGACTGCGTTAAAAAATCAATAGTATTCTCTCCTTCATCAATTTTGAAGGTGGCTTTATAGGCTGCTCCATTTAGTTGCACATCGGTAACTAATGATCCATACTTGGCAGAATCAAAGCTTGCTGTAAATCTTAACGTAATACGGTACGTTTTTCCCTTCAATGCATTAAAATCTAACACAAGTTTTTCGTTAGATCTACGTCGCATATTGGCCACAGATAGGGTTTTTCCGTCATAAAGGCCATAAAATCGTAAGGTAGCATCTCTAGTCTTCATAGAATTGGCGTCAAAAGTAGCCGACACCACTCCAGAGGCTTTTGCAACTGGTTTTGGAATTTCGCTTAGTACGGTAGTTGGATTCCTAGTTTTGCTAAAATCATAGGATGAAGCATCAATAACACCTTTGTTTTTTGTAGCCTTTAGCATTGGAAGTTTCTTCGCGTTGCTTAGGTTTACATTCGTTGGAGCTTTGTATTTTTTGTTAATTTGTGCCTGCATGTCTACATGGCTAAAAAACATGCATACGGATACACTTACTAATAGTCCTATTCTTTTCATTGTATTATGTTTTAAAAAGTTTTACTTAAGTTGTCGTGGCGTTACTTATTCTTAATGTCAGTTGCGCTGCGTTAATAATGTTCAATATCAAAAACTTCGTAGCCTTGCGCCTCGTAATTAGGTCTTTCTTTGTTCTGAAAAAGTAGTTGACAAAAATTTAAATCATCATCTATCACACGAGCCCTAGATGACTTTTCCCATATGCCAGACCAATAGGTTTTTCCCTTGTACCGATACGGCTCTATATCTAGCATTTGGTAACCCTGATTTTTATAGGTAGCAATTAGATTTCTAAGCTGAGTGCGGCTTTTTCCATAGTCAAACTTAATGTCTGAAGTTCCCAATTTCTGTCGCCATACGCCCGCCCATTTGGTTTGGCCTCCCTCTTCATAGGCTTCAACATCAATTAACCTATAGTCTTTTGCAGCTAGACTTTGCCGCTTGGCTACAAAACTGCTGGTACTGTAATTACGGAACAAGGCATACTTACCACTTCCTTTTACAAAGACGCCAGCCCACAAGACGGTAGTTCCATTTTTATATCGTTCAATATCTATTAACCGATACTGTTTGGCCGATAAATCTTTCCAAGTGCTATTAAATTGATCTTTGGTCTTTCCATATTTTACAATACCTACATTGGTTTTAGAAAATATCCCATCCCAATGTAGCTGTCCATTTTTGTTATAAGACTCAATATCTTTTGCATAATACCCTTTGCCTTCTAGGTAGGCCACTTCTCTGTAAAAGTCAGTTGTTTTATAGCCCCGTCTTATAATTACATCTGTGGAAGATTTCTTCCAAATCGCTGCCATAGATTGGCTGCAGGCCCGTGGATCGCATAGACTATTTGTAGCTTCGTATGTACTACTACATCCCTTGCCAATGGCGTTCGCAATTCGCCTAAATAATTGCGCCCTATCTGTATGGGCGCCGTTACTCATAAGTACAATAGCATCTTTGGTACCTGCATAATAATAAAATGCTGTTCTTAGGTTGTTGTGAGTACCACCATGCCCAATAATGGTTTTTCCACATCTTTTAAACTGCTGCATGCCACTGCGATACCCATCTTCGTTATCTGCATGTCCCTTTAGCAAGGGCATAAAACGAAGTAAATCACCATTTACCAGAGCTTTTACAAATTTGGTTACATCATTAACATCTGAAATCCATCCGCCTCCAGGCAAGACCGCCATCTTGCCATTGCCCGTTTTTTTGCTAATGGCACCATGACAATCTTTATAATAGCCTTCCCATTTATTTATGGATGGTGCAAGACTAGACATCCCTAGAGGTTTCTTAATTTTATCGTAGACATATTGTTGATACCCTTTGGGGTATATTTCATCAACAACGGCTCCTAAAAGATTATACCCATAGGTGGTATATAAGAAATCACTCCCTGGTTTAAAATCTAGCGGTGCATCTTTGAACATGGCAACAGATTTTTTAGCATCCCAGGTAGTTGTGTTAGCACTATATCCTTTTAAAAATCGATCGTATTTGCCATCGTCATCATCATCTTTTCCATTACCATAATGATTAATTCCACTTCTGTGTTGAAGTAAATTAAGAATAGTAATGTTCTTTTTATCTCCATTTTGAGGCCAGGTAGTGGCGGGCAAGTATTTAGATACCTTATCACGATCGCTCAATTTTCCATCTTGCATAAGTTGGTACGCGGCTACGGCCGTAAGCACCTTTGAAATAGAAGCCCAACGAATGGGTGTTTTAGTGGTCATTCGTCGTTTTCGTTCCCTATCGGCATAGCCGTATCCCTTTAAATGGGTTACCCTTCCATTCTGAATAATACCTACCGCCAACCCAACCAGCTCTTGTTTGATCATTTCATCTTCCACTACGGCATCTATCCCAGATTTAGTAATGGTCTGTGCAACCAATATTTGACCCGTTGCTAGCAACAGCAAACCCCATAGAATTCTTTTCATCATTGCCGTTTTTCTATTGTTTTATAAATTCAACTCTTCTATTATTGGCCTTCCCTTCTGGAGTTGAATTATCTGCCACGGGAATGGCCTCGCCTTTGCCTTCTGTAGTAAAACGATCTTCAGAGATTCCCATAGCTACCAAGGCCCATTTTACCGCATCGGCCCTGTCTGCAGATAATTGTAAATTATGCGCATCATCCCCGTCACTATCAGTATGACCTTCTATTCGGAAATTCAAATCTGTATGCGCCTGCATCATCTGTGCAACCTTTTTTAGAACTCCCCCAGATGCGGGTTTAATAGTGGCGCTATTGACATCAAAAAGAATTCCTTGGGTTACAAATTTACCATCGGCCACCACTCGATCATAGAGTTTTTTCCCTCCTTCGGCGATTCGCACATTTTTAATAGTTCCGGTTTTATCATGATATAGATAGCTTTCCAAATTAAACTGTGTAGGTTTCGTACCCAAATTAGGGATATTCACTACTTGGGTTTCATCAAGGAAAATCTTCAAAGAACGCTTGTTAAAGGCTATCGCTATATGTTTCCAGCCATAGGAATTTTTAAGTTCGCTCTTTCTAACTTTTGATTCCCGCGCTTGCCCGTCTATCCAACGGGTAAAACTTATCCCATCGTTATATAGATATATGGGTTTAAAAGTATCCCCCTCTGCCGTTTTATGGTTGTTTATTTCAGGCCACAACCTAAAACAATAGTAATTTAAGTGAGAGTAGGTATCCCCACTTGGATAATACGCATCGAACTCAATAGTGAATACTTCTGGAAGGTATTCTTTGGTTTCCATCAAAGGGAAAATAATAGTTTTATCCTCCAATTGAATGACGCTTTCTTCGCCGAGAATAGCATTTTGTGCCGATCCTTTTAGCAGGTCCCATCTAGAAGGAAACTCTCCATTCTCTTCACTACTTAGATCATCGTAGAAAATAGTTTTATCCCCTGGAATAAAATTATAGGCAGACCAAAGTTGAGGCTGCTCCTCTGATACTTCTTCTTCTAATTGCTCCTCGTTAGAAGATTCCGGGTACGCTTCATAATTCTGTTCATTCCCTCCTTCTTTCTTTTTTCTTTTCTTTTTTCTTTTCTTAAAAGGTTTTTCTACTAAACTGTCAATGGCTTCTGCCGTCTTTTCTTCAGCCTTTCGAGCTGCGGTTTCCTCAGCAGTTTCCTGCACCCGCTTTTTGATTTTTTTAAGGATCTGAGCGTTGACACTAGTAATGCTAAAACTCAGCATTGCCATTGCCATAATTATTTTAATTGTTCTCATAATATTTGTTTTCCATCCATTCGGAATCAAAATTATAAGGACTTCAATTGGTTTTATTACACATATGTAACAAAGTATCCTAGAAATGTAACCAAATAATTAATTTACTGATTATCATAGCTTTGAAAATAATCTTTTGGTGTTTTATGGTACACTTCTTTAAAACATTTAATAAAATATGAGGGTGAACTAAACCCAACCGCATAGGCAATTTCATTAATAGAAGTATCCGAGGTCTTTAAGAGTTCTACCGCTTGTTTTAATCGTTGAGATCTAATAAATGCAGTTGTGGAAAGCCCGGTATAGGCTAATAGTTTTCTATGAAGTTGCATACGACTCATATGGGCTAGTTTTGCAAAACGAAGTGCAGAAAATTCTGGGTTGTATAAGTATTCATCCAATATGGACTGTATTCTAGTAAAAAAAACTTCCTCCGTAGCGGAGAGCATTATGCTTTTAGGTTTCAAACTTAAATGTTTGCTATAATGCTCTTGTATCTGTTTTCTTATTGCTATCAATTTTTCGATCCTGATTAGTAGTTTGCGAATATCGAAAGGTTTGGTAATGTACGCATCAGCACCATTTGTTAAACCTGCTATTTCATTTTCTTCCCCTCCTTTAGCAGTCAATAAAATAATAGGAATATGAGAAGTGCGCTTATCCGTCTTTAAAATCTCGCATAACTCAAAACCATTTTTCTTTGGCATCATTACATCCGAAACAATAAGATCAGGAACATTTTTAATAGCCAATTTAATTCCCATGGACCCATTATCTGTAGTAGTTATATCATATAAATTGCAAAGAATATCTCTTAGGTAAACCTGCAAATCAATATTATCCTCTACCAAAAGTAATGCTGGTTTTTCTGTTGATTTAGACGTACGATTCGATTGTTCTAATTTTTGTTTTGGTTCTTGTAGGCCCATGTTGTTTTGAAAAGCACCCTTCAAAATTGTTAGATTTTCTAATGGAATAACAGCGCTAAATTTACTTCCCTCATGCTCTTTACTAACTACCTCTACATTTCCACCGTGTATTTCTAGCAACTCTTTAACCAATGCTAGTCCAATCCCCGTTCCAGTAACATCCAATGTGTTATTTGATGTTTGGTAAAACCTATCAAAAACTCTAGAAAGATCTTTGCTTGGGATGCCTAGTCCATCATCTTTTACAATTAAAATCAAACTACTTTCCTCCAGTTTAATTTCAACAGAAACCGAACCACCTGCTTCTGTATATTTTATTGAGTTTGAGATCAGATTCACTAGCACTTTCTCTACAACCGATTTATCATAAAAGGCACTAAAATTTTCCTCAGGACTAATTACAGAGTAACTCAAATTTCTATCCTCCGCTAAAGAACTAAACTGAGAGGCAATCGCAACAGTCTGTTCTACCGGGTTTTGTTTGCTTTTACTAAGACCAAATTTCCCTGATTCTATTTTAGACAAGGCCAATAAATCATTAATTAAGGTGGTTAACTTATTAGCGTTCTTTGCAATTACTTCGATATGCCTATCAGGAATTTTATTTTTGGTTCGGATAGCCTCTTCTACTGGAGATTTAATTAAGGTCAAGGGTGTTCTAAACTCATGTGATATATTTTCAAAAAATCGAGCCTTAACAGCCTGTTCTTTTTCAAGCAATAAAGTCTTAGCCTCCAATTCGCTAGTTCTTTGACTTACCAAATTAGTAAGTTCCTGGTTTAATTTTTTGGTAACAATTTCATTTTCTCTTAGCTGAGAAATATATTTCTGCTTTACCTCATCTTTTTCCTTTTCTACCAAGCTAAATTTATAGCCTAATCCTAAGGAAAAACAAACCATTTCAAGAAACGTTCCTAATTGGGATGCATTAAATGGATAGAAACCATAGAGTCTATTGGAATAAATATCCTCCAAGAGTGTGCTGTTTTTTGAGAAATAAACACCTAAGATTGAAAAAACAAACAGGAAAACATTTGCCCATACCACATAGTGCCGAATATTAGACTTAATAACAAAATAGGCTTTTATTAAAGCAAAAAGCGTAAATAGATGCATGGGCACTAGAATGTACCGTTTGTTGTCTTGAACACCTTGAAAATCATTCGTTACCAAGGTATACGTTAAAACACTTAAAGCAACTATAAAAAGTACGATTGCAAAAACATCCAAGTGTTTTGCAAAACGACGGTCGTACTTCTTGATTTCTGCAAATACGGATATAAAAATTACGTAAATACCAGTAATTGTAAGTAAGAGAGGTGTTAGTAAATGATAATAATAGGTCCTATTCTCACTGAACAAATCCAACTTAATAACCGCATCTATTCGAATAAAAAAATAAAAGGTAAAAACCAAAAGGTAGATCGCATAGAGCAGATAATCCCTCTTTCTATTTTGAATATAAAGAAGTATCATATAGATACCCATTACCAAAAAAGAACCCTGTAAAAAAAAAGAAGTAATAATCGCTTTGGTAGGGACTTCTGACTCAAATAACAATCCTTGAAAACTAACTTCAAAAGGAGTCGTCATAAAAAACGGGCTTAAAGTTCCTTAAAACTACATAAAAACTATGAATCACATAGATATAAATTTCAGCAAACCACCTTAAGCACAGCACATTATCCAAAGAGTCTGGATTCTACCAACTAAAAAACTGCTAATAAAAATACTACTAACAGTTTTATTCTTTCAATCAAAAAGTTGTGCAATCCGATAAAATCTTAGCTAAATTAAGTAATAATGCGTGCTAATTATCTACATTTTCATCTGGTTCAATAGTGTTCCAAACCTTAATCTCATCTTTCGAACCAATTCCAGATTTCACTTCTACAAAAATACCATCGCTAATTCCTAATTCTACATCTCTTCGTTCAAATTTTTGATCTCCTATTGCTATTTCTACAAAAGGTTTTTTGGTTTTACTGTCGAACTGAATTAGAGCTTCTTTCAATGCCAGCACACTATCTGCTTTAGCCAGGATAATGGAAGCGTTTGCACTAAGACCAGCTCTGATAAAGGTAGTATCTTGTTTCGTTAATGTGCCTTTGATTTCAAACTGAATGGCACCATTTTCAGCGTTTCCTTTAGGAGCGATATAATCTAAGACTGCATTAAAAACTTTATCTTCTATAGCTCCAACAGTTATTTCTAAAGGAAGGTTTTCCGAAATTTTGCCTACTTCAGACTCATCTACCTTTCCCTCAAAAATCATTTTTTCGACATCAGCAACAGCAGCAATGGTAGTTCCTTCATTAAAATTATTGCTTTCTATTACTTGATTTCCTACTTCCACAGGCACCTCTAATACCATACCACTTACTGTAGAACGAATAAGCGTATTAGCCGCATTTCCATAGCCACTTGTGGTTCCTGTTTTCACAATATCGAATCGCTTATTAGCCGCCCCATACGATTGCTTGGCCTGATCAAAAGCGACCTGTGCTCGCTCTAAGTCTACTTTGGATATCACACCCTTATCAAAAAGTCCTTTCTGGCGTTCTAAGTTTCGCTGTTGATCTGAAAGCGCAATTTTGGCTCCATCTATTGCATTTCGAGCATCATTTAATGCATTCAAATTTGGAACTACTTTGATTTTTGCCAAAAGATCTCCCGTTTTTACAAAATCGCCCCCTTCTACATATACTTCTTGAATAACTCCGGATATATTGGGTTTGATAAGTACCTCTTCTAAGGGTAAAATACTTCCAGTGGCTACAGTCTTCTTAACGATATTCTGTGTAGACGCCTGCTCTGTTTCATAGGTTACCGGATCTTCGGCATTCTTTTGATATAAATAATACATGGCTCCTCCAAAGACGATTACAATGAGAAGTAAGATGATAATGGTTGCTCTTTTTTTCATGGCTCAGTTACTATTATTTGTTGATTGATGATGACTATTTTAAAATACTTGGTTTTTTATAATTACAATTCTGTTTATTCTGTTCTTAAAGCCTCTATTGGGCGCACTTTAATGGCACTTTGCGCCGGAATAAAACCAGCTAACAAACCAGAAACCATTAAAATGATTAATGCTGTTATTACGACACCCAGACTTACACTCGGATTTAAAAACATATCTACAGGCCCTACAGAATCTAGCAAGGCATTGACACTAAAAATAAATAAGGCTCCAAAAATAATCCCTATCATTCCCGATATAATGGTAATGAAAATGGATTCCATTAGAATCTGTTTTTTAATAGATCTAGGCTCTTCGCCCAAAGCTCTGCGAATTCCAATCTCCTTAGTACGTTCCTTGATTACAATCAGCATTATATTGCTAACACCAATAATTCCGGATAAAAGGACCATAATTCCAACTATATATGCAACTGCTTTCAGTGCACCAAACAAACTTTCTACCCTATTATACTGTTCGTACAAATCAAAATACCCCACAGCTCGTTTATCTTCTGGATGCACTTTGTGTTTCTTTTTCATCACATTGATAATGTCTTCTTTTATACTAGAAATAGAAGTACCATCGTTCGCTGTTATAGACATCCAGCCCACATCGTTCCCTTGATTAAATGCTAGTGAAAAAGCAGTAAAAGGCACAAAAATCTCTTTCTGAGCTTCCTCTCCATCACCATCGTTACTGTTCTTTTTATAGGTGCCTACAACCATAAAGTTTACCCCTCTAATCTTTATGTAGCTCCCCAGCACTTTTTCATCTTTCTCGTATAATTCGTTCTTTACTCCAAAACCGATAATGGCGATTTTTCTTTTTTCCTGAATATCATTGTGATTGATAAACCTTCCTGAAGTAACCGTCATGGGATCTTGATTGATAATTTCAGGATAATCTCCATACACATTATACGCACCTGCTTTAATTCCTCTTACCACGTTATTTCCTCCCCTAAAACCACCTAATTGATTTCTAGGCGATACAAATCTTAAATTGGGAACATTATCGCGAATGGTTTGTACATCTTCTACTTTAAACCTAAAACTTCTACCTTTAGGTAAGCCTTTATGTGCTTTGGTGGTTGCACGTGTCCACATAAACATGGTATTGGTAGCAATATCACCAAAATCTTGTTTGATCCCATTTTCCAATCCCTTTCCTGCTGCCAAAAGAATAATAAGAATGTAAATACCCCAACCCACACCAAATGCTGTAAGCAATGTTCTCCATACATTACTACTCAGCACTTCTACTATTTCTTTCCAACGGTCTTGGTTAAACATCTTTTCTAATTCTCTTTGTTAACGTTCTTTAGCTTATTCATCTCTAAGTGCCTCAATCACCTTAATTCTCGCCGCTCTCCATGCCGGAAAAAAACCAGCTACAGCACCTGCAAAAATGAGAAATAGCACAGTGGAGAAAGCAACATTAAAATTTACTGAGGGGTTTACGATATAATCTACTTCTATATTAGGGCCTACGATCTCTAACAAGGCCATGCTAAAAATAAGCCCTGTAAATCCTGCAATCGCTGTAATGAAAATGGATTCTTGCAAAATCATACCTACTACAGACCAAGGCTTTGCTCCTAATGCCTTTCGAATTCCTATTTCTCGCGTGCGCTCCCGTACCACAATAAGCATAATATTACTAACCCCTACCACCCCGGCTACAATGGTACAAACACCAACAAACCAAAAGAAAAATTTAATATTTCCTGTAAGACTGTAATAGCGTTTTGCCTCTTCCATAGCACTCCACACAAAAATTGCACTATCATCTTCTGGGGCTACGGTATGTGCTTGTTGCAGGTAACTCCTTAAATCATCCTTAAAACTTATTGCCTGAGTTACCGCCTCGTCAAAGTTCTCTACTGGAGGTAAGGTATAGGTTAAATTATTTACTCTATCACCTCCATTAAACACTTTCTGCGCAGTGGTTAAAGGAATATATATTCGTTCTTCTTCCCGTTCCTCATATTCACCAAAAAGACCTATAATTTTAAAAGGGATTCCTGAAATATCTATAAATTCTCCCACAGGAGTTTCTACATCTTTGAAAACGTCTCTGGCAATTTTATTACCAATTACTGCTACCTTGGCTGTGGATTTTTCATCTAAATAATTAATAAACCGACCTTGAGACATGGTCATGTTTTCTATCTGCTGAAATTGATAAGAAACACCTTGAATACTATATATCAGTGCCTCTTCTTTATAATTAACCGCCACTCCTCTTACAAAAGACCGGGGCGATTGGTACTCAATTTCGTCCTCAAAAAGTTCCGATGAGACTTCATGATTTTCATTCCGAAGTTGAATGCGTCTTCCTGGATTAAGTCCCTTAAATTCTTTGGTAGTTACGCCTGAAGATACCCATACACTTGTGGTTGCATCTTGCGCAAATTCCTGTTCAATACCATTTTGTAGGCCTTGACCAAAACCCAATAAAATTACAAGGATAAATATACCTGAGGCAACGGAAAGACCGGTAAGGAAAGTACGTAATTTGTTCTTACGGATCGTATCAAAGATTTCTTGCCATCTTTCAATATCGAACATAGGGTTGGTAGTGATTTAATTGATGATTGATGAATACGACACGGATGCCGTATGTTGATAAGACTATTCAATTGTCTTATTGTTACACTTTCTAATGTAAAAAAGTGTTAAAATTAAATTAAGCCTTTACAGGCTTTCGCATTTTACGGTAGATAAAATAGAAAAGTCCAGCTACTAAGATGTACGGAATGGCCATTAAATAAACGATTCCGTTATTTATACCTTCCGCTGCTGCGCCACTTTCTTCACTTTCTAGAACCGCTCTGCACATAGCACATTGCGCTTCTGTTAGTTGAGGAATCAACAAACATACAAGAAATATGATTATTATTTTTTTATCAATACGCATAGTAAGGTGAAATCATTAAATAAACTATTACCCCTGTAATTGCCACATACAACCAAATAGGAAATGTAATTCGGGCTAATTTTTTATGCCTATCATATTGCTTTAAATACGCCCTTGCATAGGTACGCAAGACCAAAGGAATAATTGCAATCGATAGGACAATATGTGAAATCAGCAATATAAAATACACATACCGTATTGCTCCTTCACCACCAAATTTAGTAGACTCCGAAGTCATGTGATACGCAACATACATTAATAAAAATGCCACGGACAATACAATACAGGTAGTCATTAATTTTTGATGCAAGTCTCTTTTCCCATTTTTAATGGCCCAAACTGCAAAACACAATAAAACTGCAGTTAAACCATTGATGGAGGCGTAAATTGGAGGGAGAAAACTAAGCGGTTCTACCCCTGGAAGTTTTCTACCGAAAAGAAAAGCAACTAGTAAAGGAACTACAATAGAAATAATGGTAATACGCTTATTAAACTTCTTTTCTTTTTGGATCGTATCTTCCATAACTACTCTTCCAATAATTTTTTAATGTCTTCTTTTAAACTACTTATTTGCTCTTCTTCACCTTCCTCATTTACGCCCTGAGTTTCTGTGATAGTACCTCTATAATAGATAATAGGATTCCCAAATTGATCTACTCTTGAGCGAATATATCCGTTCTTATCTATTAAAGCGAACATTCCTGAATGCTCAAACCCTCCAGGTGCATCTGGAAGTTCTTTGGCGAAAATATTAAACCCTGCATTTGCTAGGTCATAAATTTCTCCTTGTTCTCCAGTCATTAAATGCCAATCTAAATCGTTCACCCCGTACTTTTCTGTATACGCTTTTAAGACACTTGGCGTATCATAGCGAGGGTTAATTGAAAAAGAGGCAATTCCAAATTTGTTGTTGGATTGAAACTCGTTTTGCACCTCTACCAAATTTCTAGTCATAATAGGACAAATAGTAGGGCAGGTAGTAAAGAAAAAATCTACAACATACACTTTTCCTCTATAGTCCTTATCTGTAATTAGAAGGCTATCCTGATTTATAAAGGCAAAAGGAGGTACTTTCCGTTTTTTACCGTCTAGTATGATATAAGACAATGCATCTGCTTCGTTATTTCCTTTTACACTAATCCGATCGTTTTCTACAATGGTACCATTTTTAATACGATCAATAATTCTTGGAATGAAGATGATTCCAAAAATCAAAACAATCAAAGAAACCCAAACATAGGTGTAGTTCTTTTTTTTCATAGTAGGATGTTATAGCAAGCTGCTATTATTTTTCTCTTCTTGCGTTGTTCTTTTTTAAAGCTAAGCGGTATTCCGCCAAAATAATCTTTACATCATCTTCCATCTTATTATTAAGATCGGCAACAGATGTGGCATTAAAACCGTATTTAGTTCCTTCTTCTTCATCGTCCGTTCTTCCTCTTAGGTTTACATCTTTATCAATAATAAAGACATAGGGAGTACTAGCATGCTCGTCTAAACTTAAATTAGTTTTAAGACCTTCAAAGATTACTTGCAACTGCTCCTTCTCAAAGAAGGCAAATTTCCAGTTTCTAATATCTACTAATTCTCCAAGCTCTTTTTTAAGTTCTTCCACTTTGTCTTCTGTTCCCTTAGGCATCAATATCACTATCTGAAAATCTGTGAATTCGAAGAACCGCTTATATATCTTTTGATTTAAATTGAATGCATTTCCTTTTTTAACTTCCACATTGTCTCCTAGAAATCCAAGCACTGATATCTTATCCTTTAATAAGGTAGTTCCGTCTGTTAAAGGAATATCTGTAACGCTTTCTGTAAGCACAGGGAGTTTCCCAAAATTATTCACTCCAGAAGCAAAAAAAAGATAGGCAATGAGGGGAAGAACAAATAAAACGACTAAAACAAATGCTTTTTTCATAAACGAGTTTAGAGATGTCTTCTTAGGCCTACAAAAATACGGCATATTCATCCGCAAGACAAATATCTGTGTCCTATAAAAGGTATTAAATAAGGGTTTTTTTAAAGAAAAAAACCCTGATCAAAATGATCAGGGTTTTCTTTATATAGTTAAACACATATGGGCTTAAAATTCCCAAGCCACATATCCATCTTTATAAATATTGTAAATATAATCTGCTTCAAAAAGTAAAATAAAAATAAGGTATAAAACTAAAAAAATAGGTGTCCATACAATGGCTCTCCTTAATGCACTTTTTTCGTCTCGAAGGTGCATAAAATCCCAAGCAATATAATAAGCTTTTACCAATGTAAGGATAATAAAAATCCAATTGAGCAGTTTCATTCCAAGAATATCAGTATTCACCAAGATTGCAGGCTTTAGGATACCTAATGCAACCTCTACAGCTGTAACCGCTGTTAAAAATGCTAATACTCCCCATATTTTTTGAGTATTGGATTTAAATTTCCAAAGACCTCTAAAAATTTCTAATTTATGTTCGTGTGCCATGTGTGCAATGCTATTTTAAAATTATACCAGGTAAAAGAATGTAAATACAAATACCCAAACTAAATCTACAAAGTGCCAGTATAGTCCAACTTTTTCTACCATTTCATAATGCCCTCTTCTTTCATAGGTGCCTAGAATTACATTAAAAAATATAACTATATTGATCAGCACCCCTGAAAATACGTGGAATCCGTGAAAACCAGTGATAAAGAAAAAGAAGTCAGCAAAAAGACGGCTACCATATTCATTTCGAACCAAATTAGCCCCTTCTACCACTAGGGTAGCATCTTTTATCTTTTTCAAAGAAGCTTCTCTCGTCAATAATGTTTTCTCTCCTTCTTCGTTGATAGTTTCTGTTCGAATCAAAATATTTGGATTGGCGCTAAAACCTGCTACAACTTCATTCATCGAAAATGAAGGCAAGCTCTCTCCTTCGTAATACCAAACGCCATTTTTACGTTCGTGGTTGACACGATCTTCCGGAATGGTTTTGGCAAAATCTGCTAAAGCAGCTCGTTCTCCTGTATCTGCATTTACAAATTGTAAAATTCTACCGCCTTTGGTTTCTAATGCACCATAATCTCCTTTGATAAAAGTTGCCCATTCCCAAGCTTGAGAGCCCACAAAAATAGCCCCTCCAATAATGGTAAGGAACATATACCAAACTACTTTGGTTTTTTGCATTCTATGCCCAGCATCTACCGCTAATACCATCGTAACTGATGACATAATAAGAATAAAGGTCATAAAGGCTACATAGTACATAGGGAAATTACCATGAAAGAAAGGAACGTGCGTAAATACCTCATCGGCAATGGGCCATGTTTCTATAAACTTAAATCTAGAAAAACCATAAGAAGCTAAAAATCCAGAGAAAGTAAGTGCATCTGAGACAAGGAAAAACCACATCATCAGTTTACCATAACTTGCTCCTAAAGGGCGATTACCGCCATCCCAAACTTTTTCTTCTTCACCCGAAGTAACCGTAGTATCCATATAAATTATATCGTGTTAACAAATTATTTGCAAATTTACATTTTTTTCGACTATACGAAAGCCCAATTTCTATACAAAACTAACTTTGTTTGTATTTATTATTTAACAAAGGCCATAAATAGAATTAAATATACCCAAAGAAGGTCTAAAAAGTGCCAGAAAGTGGCACCTAATTCCAAACCCAACATACTTTCTGCTGTATATTTTCCCTTCCATTGACTATAAAGTACTACTAACAAAGAAATAATCCCTGCTACCACATGCGCAATATGGACCGCTGCGATTAGGAAAATATAGGATATTTTTACATTGCTAGTAGGTCCTGTAAAGTAATAGTCGTTTCCAATCATTTGACCAAAACCATTGAATTGTAATACAATAAAGCCAATTCCTAATCCAAGTGTTACTAGTAACCAATTTAAACAGGCTTTAGAATTTCCTGAACGCATGGATTTTTTAGCCAAAATATAAGTAAGACTACTTAAAACAATAACTGCCGTACTTATAAAAAAAGCATTAGGAAGCTCTAAATCCTTTAACCAATCGTCTCTCTTACTACTTACGATATAAGCACTTGTTAGGGCAGCAAACCCCATAAGCAGACTAACAATTCCAAACCAGAGCATCATTTTCTTTGACCTCGCGTTCTTTTCTTCTGGTGTTCCTTGTGTTAAATCCATTTATTGTAAAAATTTATCTACTACGTAGACGATTTGCATTAAGGTTATATAGCTTACACTGGCCAGCATTAATTTTCTTGCAGACCCATTATCTCTCTTCTCATATAAGCGGAAAGCGAAAACCAACATTACTAATCCCATTAGGAAAATAAGTATAGCCGCCGGTATTGATAAAAATAACTGTCCTGTAATCCCAAAAGCTGGAATAACTGAAATAACAATCATCCATATGGTATACATAATAATCTGAAGTGCCGTTCCTTTATCCTTTTTTCCAGTTGGAAGCATTTTAAAACCTCCTTTTTTATAATCTTCATCCAACATCCAACCCAATGCCCAGAAATGAGGGAATTGCCAAAAGAACTGAATCATAAACAAAGTACCCGGCTCTATTCCAAAGTCGTTCGTAACCGACACCCAACCCAACATAAAAGGTATTGCTCCGGGAAATGCTCCTACAAAAACTGCTAAAGGTGTTTTTGTCTTTAAAGGAGTATAGACACTCGTATATAAAAATATGGAGATAGCGCCAAACATGGCGGTTTTAGGATTCAAAAAATAAAGTGAGACTATCCCTACTAGCGTTAAAATTATTGCAATAGTAAGCGCTGTATTAACCGACATTCTACCCGCTGGAATAGGTCTATTTTTTGTGCGATTCATTAAAGCATCCAAATCTCTTTCGATAATTTGATTATACGCGTTCGATGCCCCAACCATGCAATAGCCACCGAAGGCCAAAAGAAAAAGTGAAAGAAATTGAATTTCTTGTGCGGCTAAGAAATAGCCAGCAATAGAGGAAAAAACGACACTGACTGCAAGCCTCGCTTTTGTAATCTCTTTAAAATCAGCAAAAACCATAGACCATGCTGATCTTTTTGCCGTGCTAACTGCAGTCTTCATTATCAATTTTTATACAGTGGACAAAGATACGCCCCGAATGCTGTTTTTGCAACGATAACTGTCTATTTATGTTATTTTTGAAAGCATTAGACGTCTAAGTCAAGATAAACATCAAAATCACTCTTATGAAAAAAACAGTACATTTCTTTACAGTCATTTTTAGCTTCTTTTCCATTGTGGCGCTTCAAGCTCAAAATAGAGAGGTTACCATTAGCATAGATACACTCTCTACGAACGTTTATATGCTTACAGGACGAGGGGGAAATATTGGTATTTATGTAGGCGAAAAACACGTTTTTATGATTGATGATCAATTTGAACGGTTAAGTGATAAGATTAAAGCAGCTATTAGCACCCTCACGGATAAACCTATTGCATTTTTATTTAACACCCACATGCATGGAGATCATTCTGGTGGAAATGCAAAATTTAATGCTGATGGCACCACATTGGTAGCACATGATAATGTGCGTACTCGCATAAAGACGAACAACCAAAAGAAGGTAGATGCCAAAAAAATGAGTTTGGAGGACTTTGCATTAATGCTCCCAGAAGTTACTTTTTCTGAAGACATTACCTTTCATGACGGAGAAGAAACGATTATGGCATATCATGTGCACAATGCGCATACAGATGGCGACGCGATTGTTTATTTTGTAAATAACAATGTTGTACATATGGGAGATACGTATTTCTCTGGGCGATATCCCTTTATTGATTTAAATAGTGGTGGAAGTGTGCAAGGATATATTGATGCGCATAAAAAAACCTTGATGGTAATTAATGAGGATACGAAAATAATTCCTGGGCATGGAAGACCTTCAAATAAGGAAGAATTACAAACCTATGTAAATCTGTTAGAAGATATTAAAGGAAAAGTAATGGCAGCTATCAAAGCGGGAAAATCACTTGAAGAAGTAAAAGCAGATAGTAGTCTAACCGAAGCGTATGATAGTACTCATGGCACAGGATTTATTAAGCCAGAAAGGCTAAGAGAAACGTTTTATACAAGTCTAAAAAGCATGCAATAAAAAAACGGCCCCAGACCATCCATTAAAAGGAGGCTTTTGGGGCCGCTAGATTTCTCCGGAAGAAATTTATTTAAAAATGATAGGTAAACTAAACAATACTTTAACAGGAGTTCCTCTTTGTTTTCCCGGTATCATTTGAGGAAGCTTTTTAATTACCCGTTCTGCTTCTTTTTCCAAACCTTTTGAAGGTCCGCTCATTTCAACATGTGTAATGGTTCCGTCTACATCAATGGTAAAAACTAAGTGTACTTTACCTTTGATTCCTAATTCTTGCTCTGCCTCTGGATATTTGATATTCTTCTTTACGTGTTTCTGAATCTTCTTCTGAAAACAAGCTCTTCTTTCATCCTTCCCTACTTTTTCACATCCTGGAAAAATAGGTACATCTTCAATCACATGAAATGGCACTTTAGATATAGGCTCTACAGGAGCTATATAATTAATGCTTCCTACATCTAGATCCCCTTCACTATCCTTTGGCACCTCAATAACATCCTTTAATAATTCAGCCTCGGCAACATCATTTTCTACAATCTTAATTTTTGGATCCACTAATTTCTTTTTAGAAACTACTACCTCTTGCTTCACCTCTTCTACTTTAAAGTTCTGTAGTTCTGAGTAATATTCTAAAGGAGGCAACATTTCTTCTTTATGATCCGGTATTTCTCCGGAAGTCATCCTAAAGGAAGCTTCCAATCCAATATAGACCATTAGCATGGCAACGATTAATCCAATTTGAAAATTAAGAAAACCGTTTTTTCGTAAATTCACCTCATGCTTTCCGCCTTTGCGAGATTGCTTTTGGTTTGTTTTGTTAGTGCTCCCATTGCCGTGGGTAGCAACATCATTTGTGTTACTTTTTTTCATAATAGATAAATTTTTGAAATTGTTACTATTATGTTAAAACACAAGAAACATACCAAAAAAGAACCCCGAGCATAAGCTCGGGGTTCTCATTATATGATTTAGGTAACTTCCCTCAGTGAAACGTCCTGTTCCCTCATTTAGGGCTACCTTTTACTCATTACTGTAGCTTAAATGTAATTGGAATACTAAATGGAACACGTACTGCTCTTCCTCGTTGTTTTCCTGGAGTCATTTTAGGAAGCTTTCCTATAATTCTTGCAGCTTCTTTCTCCAAGTTTTTGTCTGGACCTCTCATTCTAACATTTCCGATACTTCCGTCTTTTTGAATGGTAAACATTACACTTACCCTACCTTGAACACCCATTTCTTGAGCAATCTCTGGGTAGCGGAAGTTTTTACGAATATGCTTTTGCATGCTTTCATTAAAACATTTTCTTTTATCAGAAGCACCTTCACAACCTGGGAAAACAGGCACATCTTCAATTACAGCAAAAGGTACATCCACGTCAATATCATCATCCATAACCTCTACTTCTTCCACTTCCATTACTTCCTCTTCCTGACTTGTTTCTGTAGATTCAATAACCGTTTCCTCTACTTCTTCTTCATCTTCTACAACTTCTATAATTTCAGGAGCTGCTGGCGGTGGAGGTGGTGGAGGCGTTTTTATTTGCTCAGTCATTGGCACTTCCTCATCTAACTCATCATCTACATTCATAGAAATGTCATACTCACTATCCGGATCATAGGTTTTATGCTCTAAAGCTCTCCATGTCAAAAACATTACAGCTGCCAAGCCTATTACAAAATACAGACCACTATTTCTAGTTAAATCTGCTTTCGGATTCTTTTTTGCTTCCATAGGTTTACATTTTAGTATCTGCTAATTTAAAACTTTATTTGATCGATGCAAAATTTTTATCTCTCTTCAAATTTAAAGATAGCTAACATTGATCTATTCCCTTTATTCACGCCTATTAGCAGGCAAACGTTAAAAAAAGAAATTAAACTTTCCATTTAAATCTGCGTTGCACGGAAAAAATATACCATAACACTATTATTCCAAAGAGTGCTCCGATTGCATTTGCTATTGCATCATACAGATTTCCATCTCTATAGGTAGTTAATGTTTCCTGTAAAACCTCAATAATTATACCATAAATTATTGACAATACCGCAGTTAAAAGCAACACCTTCTTAAGGTTATTTTTTCCGCCTGTTTGTTCACGAACGCATAAGGATGCAGAAATAGCAGCTCCGAAATAGAACGTAAAATGAACAATCTTATCTAGATGCGGAATGGTAAAAAATGGAATACCATCATCTGGAAAATAAAATAAGCTGAAAAGTGTTACAAACACCATCCAGCTTATAAAAAGTATTGTAAAGAAAGGTTTTTTAGGCACCAATTAGCGCTTTATAATCAGCATCGCTCATTAGACCTTCTATCTCTGAAGCATCGCTCATTTTAATTTTAATCATCCAACCATCTCCATAGGGATCTGTATTTACCTTTTCGGGCTCATCTTCCAAAGCTTCATTAAATTCAATTATTTCTCCACTTAAAGGTAAAAAAAGGTCAGATACTGTTTTTACGGCTTCCACTGTTCCAAAAACTTCTTCTTTATCCAAAGTTTCATCTAAGGTTTCCACTTCAACATATACAATATCGCCTAATTCGCTCTGTGCAAAATCGGTTATTCCCACAGTGGCAACATCGCCATCTATACTGATCCATTCGTGATCTTTGGTGTACTTTAGTTCGGATGGTATATTCATTTGATTCTTCTAATTTGTTATGCGAACAAATGTAATAGTTTCTTAGAAGCTATTCAAAAAAAGTAATTGGCAAATTCTTAAAAGTCTGTAAGATCCCTACAAGCTTCGCTATGGAGAAAAACTACACTTTAGTTTCCAAAGTTATAACGCAAGGTAAATCCAGTATTTATAGTGGTTTGAGGGAATGCTGTTGAGACCGCAAACTGAGAGAAAGAATGATCATAGAAGAACAGGGCATTCAAACTTTTACTTAAGGCATAATCTGCGGTAAACTTAATAGAAAGTAAATTTTGACCTGAAGTAATTTGATTATTATCAATATCCAAATTTCTAATAATGGTAATGTTATCTCTTAAAGTAACATCTGCCTTTAAATTTAGATCTCCTTTTAAACGTGTTTTGTTTCCTCCTATATTGGTTACAAACTTCACATCTTTAAAACGATACCCCAATCCCAGGGTGTATTCTTTACCATTAATTTCAGTTAATAGATTATTGTCAAAACTTAAAGATAACGCTCTATCTGTACGTACTTCTGCTAAAACACTAAGGGAGTTTTTCATTTCAAAATCTACCCTAATCAATGGGTTAAACTGATCCGTTAGCACCACATTATTAATAATATTTTGTGGTAAAAAATCTCCATTTTCTGGATCAATAGTTCCATTCTGTCGTTCCAAATTAGTTTGAAAAGAATTGATACTATACGCAGCTCTATAACCATGACTCAGCGAAAAACGCTTGAATTTCTTTTTAAACCATTTATTCCGCATCAGTCCAGTGTACTTCAAATTCCAATTTGGAATTGGAATGTCTCTAAATGCGTCTAAATTTACACGATTCACGTCTTGCCCTGTATAGGCGGCAAAGAATGCAGGAAGCAATACATCTTGGTTTGTTTTACCATAACGTTCTGGAAAGCCTTCACCATCTACAACCCCCGTATTCTGATTGCGATCTGCAACAATTCTATTGGCAACAGTAATTCTGTTCGCTTTGAACGTATCAAAAGTCTCAGAAGAAAACTCATCACTCTTACTAAAGGCAGTACCAATCATTACCGTAGAAATGCTAAAGTTTCCAAAATTATTTCCCAATAAATTGACATACTCAAAAGTACCTCCCCCCAAATCGTCTACTCTAAAATTCTCTTGGTAGCTTCTAGAGAATTGTCTATCGGCTACTAAATCAATGGTAAGATCTCTTGTAGGTTGGGCGGTAGCTGTAATATTTAACTGTTTACTGGTATTCTCAAGATACTGTTGATTAAACTCTGGGAAGGTTGTTAACCATCCATTTCGCGCTGCTTCAAAACGCACATCGGACTGACTACCAAATACAAAACCTAAAGTGGGTCTAGCGGTACCAATAAAACCTATGGATTGTGTATATCCCGGTAGTACTTTACCATTGGTCTCATTGTAATTAATATTAATTCTTTTCACCATCGTAACAATATCTATTACCGTGTTAAAGAATTTTCCTGATTTTCCTTTGGGCTTTTTAGCAGCGTCTCCATCTGCTGTATTTCCGGCTTTATCCGTTCTGGCTGGCGCACTCTCAATCCCTTTTCCAGATCTTTTCTTAAGACCTAGCATATCATACAGTCTTTGCATTGTAAGATTCGATGTGATGTTGTAGGTATTTGCATTTTGTACCGTATTGATATCCTCTCCGGCTACTTCCCTTATGGCATCACCTCCTCTTTGCCAGTCAAAATTACTAGTATACGTAAATTGAGCGTTTATAAAATCCAGTGCTGGTATCTTTGCAAATGGAATTTCATAATTAATTTGCATCTGTTGTGAATGTCTGTTAGGTTCACCTATATCGAAGAAACCATCCCATAAATTTACATTTGGATCAATGAGCAGATTCCCTTGGGTGTCTGTCTCATCTGTAAAGTAATTCCTAACAATATTATTATTAGAAGCTGTGAGATTTACTCGCAAGGATTTTGTTAGACTATAATTCAACGCGTATTGCCAATTAAACAAGTAATTTCTTTGTTGCAATAAGGGCAACTCCAAAGCTTCTACACCTGGTTCCAAAACATCTCTAAAACGCTGCTGATTAAAGGAACGATTGATGTTTGAGTTTAACGATATACTAGTAGGTAACAGGTTTATATTAAGGTCTTTTAACCATTGCCAGTATTTCCCAGTAAACAGGGAATCTTTTTTAGCAAAAGGTGCTACAGAAGCGGGTTTAAAATTGTGATTATATACAAAGCCAGTGACCACATTTTGATCTCTTAAACTCGCTACTTCAAAATCTCTGTGTTCCGTTTCGTTATAAGAATAGTTAAAGGTGAAATTCTCGATATCATAAAAATTAGCTTCCCCTTCTTCTCCTCGATTCTTGCGAACTCCAATAAGGTTAATACTTGTTCTTTTCGTATAATCTTCTGCTTGCTCTTTTATGGTTTCTGCATCTTCAGGGGTATCTGCAGCTGCAATCCGATCATCTAATTTTAAATCATCATAAACCGGATCAAACTCTGGCGTAATTAACTGTTCCGATATGCCATAATTAAAAGGAATCTGAACTCCCCATTTTTGTGGAAGTAATTGACCCACATTTATATTTGTAACTACATCATAAGCGATTGCATCTTCTCTTGCTCTTTCATTCGGCATTTGGTCAATAGCCCCGAAGCCAGAAGTGCTTGTGCTTCCTGTGGCAGTAACATTGGCAAAATCGGCCATATTAGCATCAATTGCAGCCACCGCAGCCCATCCTCCATTATTATCTAAGCCTGCTAATCGTAGTTCATTGAACCAAACTTCTCCTCTTGCTGGCAAAGCATCCTGATTTTTTACCCCCACCATCATACTGCGAATACTTCCTAAAGATGGGTTACCGCGTATTCCAATACGCAATCTTCCCGGCGTTCTTGGTGCAAATTCTGCAACGGAAATCACTTCCCCGTCTACCACTTCATAAAAGTTGATATCATTTAAACTTTGGTTTGCAATACCTTGAGATTTTACCTTATTTAAATCCGCTATGGCAATATCCATTTCATTTTCTTCTGGCCAAACAGCTAGTTCTGAACTTGCACCAAAAGGTGTAAACTGCAATGGCACTTCTATTTGATAGAAGTTCTGAGAGAAGTCTGTACCAATCCGCAAAAATCCAATTAATGGTGTTTCTCCTTCCGGAAAATCACTTTCAATAATCTCCTCTGCATGCATAAACATCTTAATACGCTCATACTGTCTTACATCTATATTTACATTCTTAAAGACACCTCTAGAATCTTCCGACTCTAAATTCTCCACTACAAATGATAAAGACTGCTCATTTT
This sequence comes from uncultured Flavobacteriaceae bacterium, assembly GCA_947500575.1. Lineage (GTDB taxonomy): Bacteria > Bacteroidota > Bacteroidia > Flavobacteriales > Flavobacteriaceae > CANMSI01. The sequence continues at coordinate 902,895 of CANMSI010000001.1, forward strand.
GCCTAATGATGGTATTGTTATTATTTAATTGCTCTCTTAAAACTCCTGGAGGCAATACGTAAGGAATAGGAATACGAGAATTATTTTCTTCTATATTCACTGTATTAACATCTACTAAAGTGCCATCATCGGAAGGGTCATTATCCACATCAGGTTGTAAAGTATTGGTATAAGAACGCCAATCTCCACGGACTAAATCCAAGGTAGCAAAACGCAATACTACATCGCTAGTAAAGCCAGTAAGGTACATTCTCATAAAACTTATGGAACGAAAATCACTGATTCCTCCTAAAGCATTGCTAAACTCACTCAATGGAATTTTATATTGAATCCAGCGACGGTTTAACTGATTTCCATTAGGAAGTGCTGGCGTTACTCCTTCTTTGATATCTGTTACATATTGATCGTCAATGGTAGTGTTTGGTCTAATCGGAATTCTGTATTCAAAATAACTATTCACCGTATTCATCGTTAAATCTCGATCAATATCTTCTACATCGGGCAAGGTGGTAGATCCTCTGTTCGTATTCGTAACTGCTACTGGTGAGTTTCCATCTGGGTTATTAAAATCTAAATAACGTTCCAAAATACTTCCTTCACGATTTAAATAGTACTGATAATTATCTAAGGCTGGGTCTTCTCCAGGACCATAAATGGCAACTTCTTCTTCATCATTTAATCCGTCAAAACCAACATCCTGTAAATTTCTACTTGCTTCGTCTACATCAAAAGCATATACCAAAGACTGTGTGGCAGGAACTTCTCCCCAAGTGGTGGTGGTGGTTAAATCATTGCTGTTTACACCAGGTAAACCGTTTTCATATTGTTTCTTTCCATCTCTTAAAATATCCTCTGAAATATTTCCTAAGTTAAACACCAATTCACCAGGACTTGTTGCTACGCCATCTACATAAGGATCTAATACCCAAAATTGTACAAACTCCACATTTGATTGTTCAAAGTTAGTACTACTCAATGAGCGCATAATACCTGCCCACTTATCTTGCGGAGCTTCCGCTGCAAAATTAGGATTGGTATTGTAAGGTCCTTTTTGATTTGGATAGTATACTAAATCCAAAGTGTTCTGTACGGTTGTTTGTCCTTGAGCAATATCTACCTGAGGGAATACCTCATCAATAAATACTCTACGGGTGCTATTTAGTGATACATCATTATCACTCACCCCAGCAGGGCGCTGATTGGTATAAAAAATAGGATCTATAGTATACCAAGCCATCTTGGCTCTTCCATGTCCGTTCAATAAATTATCTGGATCTGTAACTCCACTTCCAAAAAGTTGATCACTCCCATCACCAAATTCTAAGGGAGTACTTGCAAGGGTCCAACCTAAAGACGAGCGAATATCAATCAATGCCTGCGCACCTTCAAAATCGTCCAAATAGGTAGTAGTCTCTCCTTGAAAATCTGCATTCTTAGGGGAGTTTGGAGTTAATGCTGCAATCTCTCCTCGAATGGAAATATTTGAGGGTACATCGGTATCAATATTCGGTAATTTGTTAGCCAATCTGGTTAAAAAGGGCACCTCTGTGGAGAAATTTCCATTAAGACCATAAATTGTGTTGTTAACAGGCTCTACACCAAAATTCGACTTTTGGGTTAAGGGTCGCTCATTTAAATTTAAAAGTGTCCCACCCAAGACAAAGTTTTTGCTAAACTGATGCTCTATGTTAACTCCAGTAAAACGACGAGTTTGCTGTCCAAAAACTGCATTATTCTCCACGGAAATATTGATAGGTGTATTGGAAGCTTCTAAACTAGGATCTAAAATTTGTACCGTTCCTCCTTCATAATTTACGGTATAGTCTATTCCTTCTTGTAATTGTCTACCTCCTGCTGTTACTCTAACAGAACCTCTGGGTACGTTAAATGCCCCAATTGGAATTCCATTGCTTCCCTGAGATTTATAACGTCCTTTCAGCAAAAACCTATTTTTTTCAGCATCTTGTAAAGAAGCAGCCTTAGTTTCAGCATACATATTCCTGAATACATATCGCTGCTGGTTTACGTTATATCCTTGATCATTATCAACATCATAGGTACCACCACCTAATTCATCAAAGAGAAATTCTCCAAAAGGTTCCACCTTTGTAAATATGATATTTCCTGATTGCGAATCAATAGTAATCCCTGGAATGTAATCAAAAAATCCATCTCCACCGGGTTGTACATCGTTGTAGATATTGAGTCGATCTAAATTAAAGACGCTCAACAAAATTCGTTCTTCCAAACCAGCAGGCCATCCCACATTGGGGTCTACGGGAGTAATATAATTCCTTGGGGTAGGATCTGAATACAGTATGTTTAATTTGAAATCTTCCTGACTCAACTGAAAAGCACCTGTAGCATAAATATTTTTCATCATTAGATCCCAAATAGGATCGTCTACATTGGTAATATTACTTTTCAATAATTTTAATACTAGGGTATTGTTTGTGATAATAGGTTCTACTCCGGGTGCTACCGTGGTAGCATCTAAACCGCCATTAGCAAACTCACCCACTTGATACACCTCACCTCCGGCCGTATATTGAAATGCTACCGCAAGTACTTCATCATTACTAAGACGCTGGTTTAAAGAAATATATCCTAATTGAGAATCAAAAGAAAAGTCTCTTCCTTGATCTAGTTTTCGTGCATTTTCTAAAATAGCATAATCAAATCCCTGGTTTACCTGATAGCCAGGCACGTTGAAACCACCTTCTACCGTAGCTATATCACGGATGCTATTGGTTAATACTCCCCCACTTCCTATAAGTCCAGGATCATAATCATTTGCATTGTTCCTCGGTAAATTTCCTATAGCCAAAGAAGTATTAAAAAATCCGGCGGGATCTCCGTTCAATTGTCCAATTCTAGTTTGTTCTTCATTCGCTTCACCTAAATCCTGAATTGCCACTACATTACGAACATTTAAAGTTTGCTGACTTCTGTTGGTTACCCAGACTTCAATACGTGTAATTTGTATGGGACTATTCTTGTAGGGATAGTTTTCCAAAGCTCTATCGTAGTTATCTCTAAAATATTGGGAAAGGAAAAAGTGCTTATCCTCATCGTAATCCAATGCAGTTAATTCAAACTCGTTGAGCGTTCCTCCACCTTGTGCCACTACTGTATTGTTTTGGGACCGTTGCTCTGAGAAAACAGCTGTAACTGTAGTTTTTCCGAACTGCAATTGTGTTTTTACACCAAATAAACTCTGAGCTCCTGTAATAAGCGAGCTGTTTAAAGGCATATTTACATTACCAATTTCAATTTTCTGGAGTATATCGTCCTCTGTTGGTGTATAATCCAATTTCACTAGATTCTGAAAATCGAAAGTAGCTTCGGTATCGTAATTGGCTGTAACTTGTAATCGTTCTCCAATTTTACCTAACATACTTAGACTAATACGTTGGTCAAAATCAAAGGATAGGTTGGTACGGTTTCTAGGAGATAGTGCTGGGTTATCATTTTTCTGCCAAATGACTCCTAAATCCATGGCAACAGAACCCTGCGGAATTACTTCAATAGTATTTCCTCCAAAAACAGATTCAAAAAAGTTATTATTTACATAGAAATTGGGTAGTAAGTTTTTCCTAGCTTCTTCAGAACCTTCTTTTTTTCCAGTATATGCATCGATCTTTTCCTTGAAATACGACTTCATATCTTCCCTCCGAATTAACTCTCTGTATTGCTTAGGAGTTAATATAATTGGGTAATTGATATTAAATTCGCCCACACTTTCCGTGTAGATATAACGATCTAATTTTGGATCATAGGTATATTTAGATACGATGCTATTAGGGTTGGGTAAATCAATCTTACCCAATGCAAAGCCAGTTTTTACAGAATCTTGTTCTTGTTCGGTTTCTTCTTGAGCGAAAGCCGTTTGACTTGCTCCCAAGAGTAGTACCAAAAAGAAGAGAAGCTTAAATAAAGATTTAAGAAATAATTTTGCCCCTGTTTTCAAATTTTATTACAAATTTTTAAGCGTATGTTTAATAATGTCCTCTACGCTTAGTGTAGGGTCTTGATTTATTACTTTGTCGACTACTTTTTCAGCCTGTTTTCTAACAAATCCAAGAACCTCTAAAGCAGATAACGCTTCATCTTTATTTGTATTGTTTGAACCAGTGGAAACTTCGTCAATATCGTAGATTTTAAGAATTTTATCCTTTAAATCTAAAATAACTCTTTGAGCAGTTTTGGCTCCAATTCCTTTAACAGATTGAATTTTTGCAACATCCGCATTTGCAATAGCATCTCTAACCTGTAATGGGGATAATGAAGAGAGCATAGTTCTTGCTGTACTTGCGCCTATTCCGGATACGGATAATAATAGTCTAAAAATTTCGCGCTCGGACTGTTCCGAAAACCCAAAAAGGGTATGAGCGTCTTCCTTTATTTGTAGATGCGTAAAAAGCTGGATGTTTTCCTGATCTCCAATTTTGGAAAAGGTATGCAGTGATATGTTTAAAAAATAACCAACACCCGCGCATTCAATAATAACATATGTGGGGTTTTTCTCTACTAACTTTCCTCTTAAATGCGTAATCATGATGAGATCTTATTTTTGGTGCAGTTTATAAACCTTTCTTGGCGCGTTTACGTTTCTCCCTTTCCTGAGCATCTATCACTGCAACAGCAGTCATATTCACCATCTCATCTACACTAGCACCCAGTTGCATAATATGCACGGATTTCCTGAGTCCAACCATAATAGGTCCTATAGAAGCTGCTTTATTCAACTCTTTTAATAATTTATAGGTAATGTTAGCGGACTCCAAATTCGGAAAAATCAGGGTATTTACTTTTTTACCTGCCAATCTTGAAAAAGGAAATTGGCTTTGTAGTAATTCTTTGCTTAAAGCGAAATCAGTTTGTATTTCTCCATCTACCACAAGGTCAGGATTAGTTTCATGTAATTGTCTCACCGCCTCCCTTACTTTCGTAGCATGTGGATGTGAAGACGATCCAAAATTGGCATATGATAATAAAGCCATTACCGGATTAAACCCAAAAGTGGTTGCTACATTTGCTGTCATTTGCGCTATTTCTGCCAACTCTTCCGCATTTGGATTTACATTTATGGAAGTATCCGCTAAGAACAAAGGACCTCTTTCAGTAATCATGATATGCACTGTAGATGCTTTTTTCACATTAGACGCTCTACCAATAACTTCAAAAATTGGTTTTACAACCGTAGGATATGCTCTAGAATATCCAGAGATCATCCCATCGGCATCGCCTTCAGAAACCATCATAGCGCCAAAGTAATTGCGTTCGCGCATTTTGGATTTTGCATTGTATAAGGTAACACCACTTCGCTTTCTAGTTTCCCAATATTTGGTAGCATATGCATGTCTCTTCGCCACAAAATCTTCCCCTTTGGGATCAATTATTTCGATATCGGCATCAAACTCCAACTCTTTTTTTAGCTCTTCTATTACCGTTTTATTCCCCAATAAAATTGGAGTTGCAAGCCCTTCTTCATGCGCAATTTGAGCTGCCTTTAAAACATCCAAATGATCTGCCTCTGCAAAGACTATTTTTTTTGCGTTGCTACGAGCTCTATTATGCAATAGACGTACTACCTTATTATCACTTCCAGAACGCTGCAAAAGTTCCTCTTCATACCGATCCCAGTCTTCAATAGGTGCTTTAGCAACACCGCTCTCCATTGCTGCTTTTGCAACCGCAGGTGGCACTACTGCTATTAATCGCTGATCAAAAGGTTTAGGAATGATATAGTCTTTTCCAAAAGTAAGACGGGTTTCTCCGTAGGCAATATTCACCTGTTCTGGGACGGGCTCTTTAGTTAATTCAGCCAATGCTTTTACCGCTGCCATTTTCATCGCTTCATTAATAGCAGTTGCTCTTACATCCAAAGCTCCTCGAAATATAAATGGAAACCCTAGTACGTTGTTTACTTGGTTAGGATGATCTGACCTACCCGTGGCCATAATAATATCTTTACGCGCTTTGCATGCCAGCTCGTATTTAATTTCAGGATCTGGGTTAGCCATTGCAAAAACAATGGGATTACTCGCCATGGATTTTAACATCTCTGTGCTGACAATATCTGCAATGGAAAGACCTATAAAAACGTCTGCATCTTTCATCGCTTCTTCGAGCGTATCAATTTTTCTATCGGAGGCAAATTCCAACTTCTCCTTCGTAAGGTTTTCTCTATCCTTCCGTATAACCCCCTTGCTATCTAGCATTACAATATTCTTATCTAATGCACCAAAAGCTTTGTAAAGTCTTGTGCAGGAGACAGCGGCAGCACCAGCTCCACTAATTACGATTCGTACTTCTTCTATTTTTTTCTCTGCTATCTCCAAAGCATTTAGTAGTGCCGCCGCAGATATAATAGCAGTACCATGCTGGTCATCATGCATCACTGGGATATCTAATTCAGCTTTGAGGCGTCTTTCTATCTCAAAAGCTTCAGGAGCTTTAATGTCTTCTAAATTTATCCCTCCAAATGTAGGAGCAATGGTCTTTACGGTTTCCACAAATTTGTCAACATCTTTGGTATCCAATTCGATATCCATACCATCGATATCCGCAAATATTTTAAACAACAAACTCTTGCCTTCCATTACAGGCTTAGAAGCTTCTGGACCTATGTCACCTAAGCCCAAAACTGCGGTGCCATTAGTTATTACTGCAACCAAATTTCCTTTGGAAGTATATTTGTAGGCGTTGTCTTTATCCTTTTCTATTTCCAGACAAGGTTCAGCTACCCCAGGTGAATAGGCAAGTGCTAAGTCGCGCTGAGTTGCATAGGGCTTGGTAGGAACTATTTTAATTTTACCAGGAGTAGGCTTATTATGATAGATTAAGGCTTCGCGCCTGTTCTTTTCATCGCTCATGTGGTCTTGTTTAGATGATCAAAAGTAATTGTATTTTTTGAGAAAAAGTACTAGTATTTATATTGAAGCTGAAACTTATTAATCTAAAACAAGCTATCTACCTCCTTGAGGTCATTTAATGCATCGATGAGATGCGAAGGCAAAAGACTAAGACCAAATTGATAGGAAGCGTTCATCCATCCAAAACCAGAGGTGGTAATATAGTCGAACTCTGTCCCTACATTTCCATATTCTGCATATACCTTGTGCGTGGCAGCTACTACATCATATTTTTCAGGAATGGTCCCATTATAGTCTACAGCATTTCTTGTGATCATCCATAACCACCTGTAGATCAATTCATGTGCTTCCTTTTCAAATCCATATTGTAACAAACCTCTCCAAAGCAACATTTGATGCGGTGCCCATCCGTTAGGATAGTCCCATTGTCTTTGAACCTGATCCTTTGCAAACTTACTAATGGCATCCTTGGAGGTGGCAACCACCCCACCCTTTTCTTTATAATTTTGCATTAAATCGGCAACCATTACACCTGCTTGTTCTTTGGAGCAAATACCTGCCCATAGCGGGTAAAAATTAGTAGCAGATCCAAATCCGGTTTGTTGTGCTGTTTTAAAATTATAATCAAAAAACCCTTGCTCCTTTTCATTCCATAGCAAGTTATTCATCAATTTTTTCCTCAAAAGTGCTTTTTCTTCAAAATGCTTTGCGCTATAGGTTCTATCTGTAGATGTCACAAAAACACCCTCAAAATAGTTTTCTATAAGATATTCAAAATCGGTTTCATACTTATATAACAGTGCATTTAAATCTACCGTATTAAGGTCTGCACAAACATCATCCAATCTCCAAGAAGTATCATGACCACTTTCTCTAAGACTCCTATCGTGAACAAAGTAACGATCCAAATCCTCATCTACGATTTCGCGATTGGCATATTTTTTTTCAAATACTTCTAAGGGCATGCCGTGCGCATCAGCATAGGTTTTCAGCACTTCCTTAAAATGCCCCTCTTCTGTCTCTGGAGGAATACCAATGCCTTCCGCCAGATAACGATTAAGTCCATTTTCCGTCATTCGTTTTCCAGGCACCATCCATACATTTTCATATTCAGAAATAGCGGTTTCTAAACTGCTTGCCAACCACTTTGCACCCACCTTAGGATATGCCTCATATACTTCACGAATGAAAGAAGAAAGAAATGGAGGTTGAGTTCTAGTAAGGTAATACGATCGGTTTGCATTTAGGATTTTCCCGTAATGTTTAATTTGATAGCAAAAATTATCTACCATTGCCTTTGCCAAATCGATGCGCCCATCTAACAACAAACCTACTCCTTCAAAATAACTATCCCAACCATACATTTCATTGAAACGCCCACCGGGAACCACAAAAGGAATCCCTTCATTGTTTTCTATCTGTAAGGCAAGAATACCGGGCTGTTTATTAATAGATTGAATGTACTCTGGTGTAACATTTTCTGGTAACACTACCACCTCTAAATTTTCTTGTTTTTTAGATAGAGCATTAAAGTATGCTATTCCCTTTTTGTCTGAAAAAGGCACATACATGCGCTGAAGACCATCTGAAGCTTTTGTATCTTCTAGAATAAGAGCAATCCCTTTTTCATCAATGGTTCTTGTAAGATCGTCCCAAAAAACTTCCTTGATCATTCTAGAAATACGGACCGTAGGCTGTTCTTCTATTTTTGAAAGTGGAATGGTAATCTCGGTATAGCCCTTATTTTTTGCTAAGGCTAATTCTTGTAGTAAGTTGGATAAATAATAGGTTCCTTTTAACGCATGAACAGTTCCATCTGTAGCTGTTATTTCAAAGCTTTTAGGTCCCTTATCTTCTTTGGTTATTTTTTTATCTCCGTCCGTATCCTCCTGTAATAGTAGCTTTTTGAGGGTCTCTAAAATATTAAGCTTGAAGTTCATTTTTATCAGTCAATCTTTTAAGAATAAAATAGCATATTAACAGAACCAGCATTGGAATAAGCGTAAAATAAAATGCCTTTTGGGCGCCTACTTCTTTAAACAAATACCCAATGATCCGACTCCCCAAAGTACCTCCTAATGCAGAAAAAATAACAATCAAACCCGTCATGGGGCTATGCACTTTTTTTGGCAAGGCAGAGAGCACTACAGAATTAAGCAAGGGATAAATAGGAGCAATAAACAATCCAATAATTGGAAAAGCAAAACCTAGTAATGGAATATCCGTAATATCCTCAATCTTTTGAGTTTCCAGATTTAAGAGTTCAGGAAGTACAAAATATACAAGGGCCATTGAAATTATGGTACAAATAGATAAAATATATATCCAATTTATTCTTCTTGTCAAAACTCCAGCCATCAGTCTGCCTATCCCCAATGAAATTGCAAGAATACTTGCCATCATGATAGCCATATTCTCGGTCAAACCTAAAACGCGTTCGTTAAAAGTAGGAAGCCAGGTCATAATCCCTTGTTCTATCATTACAAAAAGGAAAGCACTAATTACAAAAACGATGATTAATAGCTTGCTTAAAAGCTTAAACATCTCTATAAAGTCGTCCTTGAGATCGCTCCCTTCTGGCTGTGGTGGGTTCTCAAATTTGGTAAAAAGCAATATAATAAAAGAAATTGTAGTCATTGCCGCAAGCAACCAATATACATTTAACCAAGCGTTGGGGTCGCCTGCTGTATTAAAAGCAGGGAACAAATAATAAGCCAATGCAATGCCAAACATAAAAACGCCTTCAATAGAACTCATTAAAGAATTGTGTTCTTTGGTACCATTGGTAACTAAGCCAATTACAGAATAAACAGAAACCTTTATCAGCGCAAAGGAAGCTCCTACGGTAGCAAAAAGAAGTTTTGCAGTATCAAAACTATTGCCAAAATACATAGCTATACATCCCAACGTAACAAGTGCTAACGCAATAAGCATTGCTTTTTTATACCCAATTCTAGGTAAAAAAGATGCAACTAAAAAAGAAACAATTGCAATTGGAAGATCCTTGAAAGCTTCTAAAATACTCGCAGTATCTTCAGCTACACCATAATTATTTAGAGATTTAAGTATTACGATTCCAACGCTATTTAAAAGAATAGCAAAGACAAAGTAATTAAGAAAGAGAGATAATTTTACACCAAAATTTTTCATCTTACTCTTCTTTATTTGTTTTCAGTTTGGTATTCAAACGCATGGCCAGTAAAGCGGCTATAATAAAAAAGACTCCTCCAAATAAAATAGCATTGACCGCATCATTTCCTAAGAAGTTTTCAATGATAGGGCCAAAGGAAACTGTCTGTATTAGCATTGGTATTACAATCATCATATTAACAATTCCCATATACACTCCTCTTCGATCTTCTGGAATTACCTTAGAAACCATGGCATAGGGAATCCCCATCATGGCCGCCCATCCAATTCCAAATAAAACCATCGGTCCTAATAAGGCATATTCATTAGTTATATAGGGCATGCTGAGCATGGCTATCCCCGTGAGCATTAAACTGCCAACATAGACCAATTTGGAGCTGTATTTTATAGCCAATGGGACTAGGGCCAAAGCCGTTAACATAGTTACCAAGTTATAAGTACCATTCATTAAGCCTGTTTGCGCCAAGGCTTGTTCTGAAAGCAACTTAATGTTCTGAGCAAATGCAGTGTCTTCAGCGCTAATGGTAGCGCCCGTTTTGCAGGCTTCTATAATACCATCGTACTTACTGCTATCTGCATCTGTTATTCCTAATAAACTTTTGCGTATCATGGGCGTTATAAACTGCCAATAACAAAATAGCGCATACCATTGAAAAAAATAGACTCCTGCCAATCGCCACATAAGTTTAGGCATATCTCCAATTGCATGGGCAATTTCTATAATGGGGGTAAAAATGCGCTTTCCAAAAGAAGCACTCTGTTTTTCTATTTTTAGCTTTTTTAATTCTTCTTCCGTTGGAGGTATCTCTGGTGTTTTCCATACGGACCAAAGAATGGTAGTCACGGAAGCTATCGCTCCCAAGAAAAAGGAATAATAAACCCATTTCGGAATGGCACTTACCACTTCTGTTCCTACCGTACATAAACTGGCGGTACTATCTACGGGTACACTAAACCAGTCTTGAAATAGAAATAACGAAAAGTTAGCCAAGGTAATCCCAGCACCCACAAACAAACTTTGCATCTGATATCCAAAAGTGAGTTGCTTGTCTGGTAATTTATCTCCTACGAAGGCTCTATACGGCTCCATGGCCGTATTGTTCGCGGCATCTAAAATCCATAATAAACCAACGGCAAACCATAAACCGGGACTAAAAGGAAATGCGAATAGACATAAACTGGCAACAATAGCGCCTATTAAAAAGAACGGTTTTCTTCTACCTCCCCATTTTGGCAACCAGGTTTTATCACTAATAGCACCAATAATAGGTTGGATCAACAAACCAGTAACCGGACCCGCTAAATTTAGCAAGGGTAATTCATTATGATGTGCTCCTAAAAATTCAAAAATTGGATTAATTGCGGTCTGCTGCAAACCAAAACTGAACTGAATTCCAAAAAATCCAACATTCATGTTCCATATTTGCCAAAAATTCAGTTCAGGTTTCCTTATTTTCACTTTTTGATGATTTTGGTTCTATTTTTTTGACAATATAGCATTTTATCCTTTTATGCTTAAAAGAATACCAGGCTAAAATCTGAGCTAAATGGAACGAAAACGTTTGCGTACTTGTAGAATCATTTAAGAAAGCGAATATTCCTTTGTAATCCAGAAAATTTGGTGCGTTTTACGGCAGATTTCTTGAATACCTTTCTGAAGACGTCTTCTGTAATTTCTTCCCAATCCTTTTTTGACATCGATAAAAGTTCGGATGGAGGATTAAAAAGAGGCTCCTGATGCGGTTTTGAAAAACGATTCCATGGACATACATCTTGGCATATATCACAGCCAAACATCCAATCCTTGAATTGCCCGCTCACATCTGTAGGAATTTCGTTTTTTAATTCAATGGTAAAATAAGAAATACACTTACTGCCGTCTACCACATACGGATCTACAATAGCCTGGGTGGGGCAAGCATCTATACATGCTGTACAAGTGCCACAATGATCTGTTACCGGAGTGTCATACTCCAATTCCAAATCCACTATAAGCTCTGCAATAAAATAAAAAGAGCCTACTTGTTGTGTTAACAAATTACTGTGTTTTCCTATCCAACCAAGGCCACTTTTTGCCGCCCAAGCCTTATCTAAAACAGGTGCGGAATCTACAAAAGCTCTACCACCAACCTCACCAATATTTACGGAAATGAACTGATGGAGTTCTTTTAATTTTGATTTTATTACATGGTGGTAATCTTGCCCGTAGGCATATTTAGAGATTTTATAAGTATCCGTAGCTTGTTCTTCCGATGGATAGTAATTGAGTAATAATGATATTACCGACTTGGCACCGTCTACCAATAATCGCGGATCTAAGCGTTTATCAAAATGGTTTTCCATATACCCCATTTCTCCATGCATATTCTTCTGAAGCCATTGCTCTAAACGAGGCGCTTCTTCCTCCAAAAAATCAGCTTTGGAAATACCGCAAGACAAAAAACCAAGGCGTTCTGCTTCTCCTTTAATAAGTGCTGTATGCGTTTGTTTGTTATTCATTGATATGCTGAAAAGCTAGACAAAAAACTAAAATACAACTCTAGCTTCTTAAAGTAGTTCTTTTATCCTTTATTTGTTGTACTATTTCATTTTTGTGAGATCCGAGAAAGTTAAAATTGTAACAATTTTAGAATTTCGATACTAACTATACGTACCAAATAAAAAAGAATGATACAAGCGCAAAATTTAACCAAGTCTTTTAAAACGACCACGAAGAAAGGTTTTAAAAAAGAAACTACTATAGTTAATGCTGTAGATCATGTGTCTTTTGAATGCAAACCAGGACGTATTTTTTCATTATTAGGACCTAATGGAGCTGGCAAAACAACTACTTTGAGAATGATTGCAGGAATTATTAATCCCAGTTCAGGAACTGCAATTGTAGATCATATAGATATTTCGGAAAATAATGATGAAGTAAAAAAGCACATTGGTTTTTTAACCGGATCTACTGGTTTATATGAACGCTTAAATCCAGATGAAACCCTAGACTTTTTTGGAAAATTGTACCACATACCAGAACCTAAATACAGCGAACGAAAAGAATACCTCTTTGAAAAACTAGGAATCAACGAATTTAGAAAAAAGCGTTTAGGACAAATGAGTACCGGTATGAAACAAAAAGTTTCTATTGCCCGTACCTTAATTCATGATCCAGAGGTGCTTATTTTCGATGAGCCTACTTCAGGTCTGGATGTAATTACCGCCGATAGCATTATTGATTTGATACGAGAATCAAAAGAAAACAACAAAACGGTTATCTTCTCATCCCATATTATGAGCGAAGTGGATCTTCTATGCGATGATCTTGCCATTATCAGTAAAGGGTCTATTATTTACAATGACTCCTTTGACAACTTCAAAAAAGAAATGAAAGCCGACAATCTTACACAAGAATTTATTAACCGCGTTAAAGAAGCTTAAAATGAGAGATTTATTTATCATTATAAAAAAAGAACTCTCTGAACTTCTGAGAGATAAAAAAACCATTATTAACTCTATTGTTCTACCTACCCTCCTGGTTCCTATTATAATGTTTGGAGGAATGAAGGTCATGGAAATGATTGAAGAAAAAGAGCAACAAAAATCAGTTAAGATTGGTCTTCTCAATGCCCCTGAAGATTTTACAACTTTAGTGAATAGTGACACCCTCAATAAAGTAACCACCTATGCTGAGGCTAAAGATTTTAAGGCACTAATAGATGATAACACCATACAAACTGCTATTGTGTTCCCTGCTGATTGGAGCACACAAATGGATAGCTTAGCAACTGGTGAAATTCAAATTTATCGGAATGGTTCTAAGGACAATGTAAATGGTAGAGTTAATAGAATGCTTACTGCTTACGATGCTAGCTTAAAGGATCAGCGCATCTCTAAATTGCAAATATCTGTGCAAAAACTAACTCCCTTTAATAAAAACTACATAGAGATTGGAGAGCAAAAAGAACTTATTGGAAAACGCATTGGTGGTTTCATTCCCTATTTGTTTATTCTTACCATGTGGGGAGGATGTCTTTTGGCTGCTATTGATCTTGTTACAGGCGAAAAAGAGCGGAAAACAATTGAAACAACACTTTCGTTACCGATTTCCAAATTTAAGGTACTTCTAGGGAAAGCGATTGTTGCTTCTATGTTAGGTTTTATCCCAGCAGTTTTGAATTTAGTAGGACTAATCGTAGGGCTCAAAGTAATTGATGGAATTCCGGATAGTTTTAAGTTGGCCATCAATGAAATGCTAAACTTGCAATCGGTTACATTGATTTTATTATTACTGATTCCATTTGCTTTATTCCTCTCTGGTTTTATAATTGCTTTGGTAGCTGGTGCTACCTCTTTTAAAGAAGCGCAGAGCAAAGCTACTCCTATCATTATGCTTATTATTATCCCATTGGTAATGGCGATGTTACCTGGTATAGAACTTACCTGGGCAACGGTATTTGTTCCTGTATTAAATATTGGTTTAGGGGTGAAGGAGATTATGGCTGGCACTATAGATATGGCACAATATGCAGCTATTTTAATATCTCTTATTGCCTTTGCAGTAGGAGCTATCTATTTCAGCTACAAGAAGTTTTCTGATGAAAATGCGATTTTAAAATAAAAGGTGTACCCTCTACTCTCTTAAGGTAAATTGCAAGGGAACTTCTTTGGGTTTTAAAGAAATTAAGGGGTTTATCTCCACTTCTTTAAGTGCTGAGCTAAGCTTGTATTTTTTTAAAATTTGAGTAATGGTTAATACCATTTCGTACATGGCAAAATTGTTCCCTACACACATTCTAGGGCCCGCACCGAAAGGATAGTAATAATCAGAATTGTCTTTTTTGTTCTCAGGGTTAAAACGTTCTGGATTAAATGCTTCTGGCTTACTCCAAAAATCTTGATGTCTATGCAATTCATATACAGACATTAATACCAAAGTGTCCTTTGGAAAAAGATAGGATGCCGTTTCTACATCGTTCAAAGCGATTCTGTCTATAACGTAAGCGGGAGGATATAACCGCATCGCTTCTTCAATACATTGTTTGGAAAATTGCAATTTCCCCAAATGTTCCAAAGAAATTTTTTCTGTTGTGGGCAAGGTTTTGGCTTCTTCAAAAACTCTTTCTTGCATCTCTGGGTGTTTTGCCAGTAAAAACAATACAAAACTTAAGGCATTTGCCGTTGTTTCATGCCCTGCCGTAAAGAGAATAAGCACTTCATCTAGCAACTGCTTCCTAGGCATAGCCGTACCATCTTCATAACGTGCCGCTAGAAGCATATCTAATAAATCATCTTTTTCCTCCCCAGAAGCAATTCGTTCTTCAATAATTTCATTAAGAATAGCCTGCCCATCTGCTGAAAATTTTAGATGTTTTTTTATTTCACCGCTTAAATGAAACCACCACTTTAAATACGGTTGTCTCATTTCTTTAATAAGCATTTGTTGGTTTACTTCAGTAATCTGTTGTAAACGTTCCATTCGCTTGCGAATATCAGACCTGCTAAACAAAGATGTTGCCACTACCTGGAAAGCTAAATCTCCCATTAATGGGAAAACATTTTGAGTTGTATTTGCTTGTATCCGATCTAACTCTTTGGCAATAGCAGTCTGCATAATATTGATTAGACCTTCTAGCTTTTTCTTATGAAAAGCAGGTTGCACCATACGTCTATGAGTACGCCAATGTTCCCCATTTGCAGTTAGAATACCTTGACCAATATATTTTGCTAAATCTACTGTTTGTAGAGGAGATTTAGCATAGCATTTATGTTGCTTTTGGAGTACTTGTCTTGTAATTTTTGGATCTCTTGTAAACACTACAGGGCTTCCTTTGCCTGTTTTAACTCTAAAAATATCCCCAAATTTTTCGAAATTTTCTCTATGAAAAGGCAAGGGATTTGATAGAATACTTTTGCGGTTTTTAAAAACAGCTAAAGGGCTAATGGTAGGCAAATTCTTCACCTTTATTACCTCATTGGAAAGGGATGCATTTTGTTTCTCTTTAGTAGTAGTCATATAAGATACGGTTGCCCGTATTAGGCATTAAAAAGGAACATCCTTTAGTCTTAAAATAACCCTCCCTGCGTAGCTCCTTTTATCCTACCCAAGTGTTTATAGGCCAATTCTGTTACTTCTCTACCACGAGGGGTGCGCATAATAAACCCTTGTTGAATTAAAAAAGGTTCGTACACCTCTTCAATGGTTTCCGCACTTTCTGATACGGCAGTAGCGAGGGTGGTAATCCCAACAGGGCCCCCTTTAAATTTATCAATAATGGTGGATAGGATTTTATTATCCATTTCATCCAAACCATGTGCATCTACATTCAGGGCACCCAATCCGTATTTGGAAATTTCCAAATCTATATCTCCAGATCCTTTTATTTGAGCAAAATCTCGTACCCTGCGAAGCAATGCATTGCATATTCTGGGAGTACCTCTACTTCTGCCTGCAATCTCTATTGCTGCTTCATTCGTAATAGGTACTTTTAAAATTTCAGAACTTCGTTGTACAATGGTAGACAATAATTCTGTGGAGTAATACTGTAGTCTGCTTTGGATACCAAAACGTGCTCGCATGGGCGCGGTTAATAAACCAGATCTTGTGGTAGCACCAATAAGTGTGAAGGGATTTAAATTAATCTGAACGGACCTTGCATTGGGTCCAGTTTCAATCATAATATCAATTTTATAATCTTCCATTGCGGAGTACAAATACTCTTCAACAATGGGGCTTAGCCTATGAATCTCATCTATAAAAAGCACGTCTCTTTCCTGAAGATTCGTCAATAAGCCCGCCAGGTCTCCTGGTTTATCCAATACAGGGCCTGAAGTTACTTTTATGCCTACTCCTAATTCGTTTGCTAAAATGTGTGCTAAGGTTGTTTTTCCCAATCCAGGAGGACCGTGAAACAAGGTATGATCCAAGGCCTCATCCCTTAAATTTGCAGCCTGCACAAAAACCTTTAGATTCTCTAAAACTTGCTCTTGTCCTGTGAAATCTTCAAAGGTAACTGGCCGTAAAGCTCTATCTATATCATGCTCTTCTTGAGAAAAATGTTCTGCAGATGGATCCAGGTTCTCATTCATATTCTAACAAAGATAGTAGAAAATGAGATAGCTACATAGACCTTCTGTTATATTATAAACTTGTATTCCAGTACCTACCGAAAGGTTTACTAATTCAATGAAAAGTCGTAATTTAAGGCAATGAAAAAGAACAACTATTCCTCTGGTATTCTACAATATATTCCTTTCTTTTATGTAATCTGGTCCGATAATCTTCTATCTGCTTCTGAAATTTCAGTAGTAAAAAAGGCGGTGGAAAATGATGTGTCATTAACAAAAGAAGACAGAAGTTCTTTATTCTCCTGGCTCGCTCCTAAGACACCTCCTTCCAATGATGAATTAAAAAAGTGGAAACAAACCATCACCAACGCACAGGTTAAACTAATAGAAAGTGACACTTACCCGCTCACTAGTTTTAGCCAAAAGATGGTCTGTCACTACCAAGAAGCCTGCCCCTTTAATGAACAGTTAAAAGAAATTGAAGTGCATCTTGGCATACAGCCCAATCATTACAATCATTTGTTTGACGTGGATGTACTGCACGAAAAGACATCTAACTATTATAATGCTTCTGAAATTGATACTATTTTAAAAGGCGATCATGTAGAACTAATTGATGCCTTTAGAACAGTATTAAAAGACAGCATTTTTGATTGGAAAATTGTTAGAGAAAAAGGAGCATTTAGAGAGCATGTTCTAAAACAAGTGGAATTCTTAGCAAAGAAAGGCTATGGCGCCATGGCATATCCTGAAGCGTATGGTGGCACCGAAGATATGCCAGGTTATGCTCATATTTTTGAGAATATGATGTTTGTAGATGGCAGTCTCACCATAAAATTCGGAGTACAATTTGGACTTTTTGGAGGGAGCATACAAAAACTGGGAACTAAAAAACACCATGACGCTTATTTAAAAGATACTGGAGACACTAAGCTTTTAGGCTGTTTTGCAATGACCGAAACGGGCCATGGATCCAATGTTCGAGGTATTAAAACCACCGCTACTTTTGAAAAGGAAACGAACAGTCTCGTTATCCATACACCCGGAAAAAATGATAATAAGGAGTATATAGGCAATGCGCTGCATGCTAAAATGGCCTCTGTTTTCGCGCAATTAATTGTAAATGGAAAGAATGAAGGGGTACATGCCATCCTAGTACCTGTGAGAGATGAAAAACATCAATTGATGCCTGGTGTTAGCATTGTAGACAATGGATACAAACTAGGCTTAAATGGCGTGGATAATGGAAAAATATGGTTTAATCAAGTACGTGTTCCAGCAGAAAATCTTTTAAATAAGTATGGGAGTATTCAGGAAGATGGCAGCTACCATTCTGCCATAAAAAATCCTAATAAACGTTTCTTTACCATGTTGGGCACCCTAGTTGGAGGAAGAATATGTGTAGCAAGAGCAGGTTTAGGAGGAGCAAAAATGGCATTAACTATTGCTATAAAACACGCTTTGCAAAGAAGGCAATTTAACGATAGTATAAAAATTCAAGAAGACCTATTGATGGATTACCCAACGCATCAATTACGGCTAACGCCAGCTGTTGCATCGTCCTATGTATATGATATCGCTCTAGAGCATCTTATGAAGGTGTATAGTGATGAAAGTATTACAGACAAACGAAAGATAGAAACTCAAGTAGCGGGCCTAAAATCTGTAATTACCTGGTTTGCTAATAGCACCATTCAAGAGTGTAGAGAAGCTTGTGGAGGAAAAGGGTATCTAATGGAAAATAGGATTACCGATCTTAAAGGAGATGTGGATATTTTTACCACTTTTGAAGGAGATAACAATGTACTTCTTCAATTGGCAGCGAAAGGGGTGTTGTCTGACTTCAAAGCAGAATTCAACAGTGCAGGATTTACAGCCGTTCTAAAATTATTAGGAACTCGTTTAAGTGATAAATTAAATACTATTAATCCCGTCTACACCAATAAGGTAGATAAAGAACATCTCTATAATACTACCTTTCATAAGCATGCCTTTAATTATCGTACCAGAAGACTAACATATACATTGGCTATGCGTATTCGAGATTACATAAAAAAAGGAGTTCCATCTTATCAGGCATTTCTAAAAGTACAAACGCACTTATTAGCCCTAGGAAAAGCTTACAGTATGGAACTAGCCTATGATACTTTTACAGCATTCACTAGTACCATTAAAGATGAGAAAAATCGTCTGTTATTTGAAAAACTGGGAACACTTCACGCGCTTTATCATATTAGAGAAGATGCCTCCTGGTATCTAGAGCAAGGATATATTAGTGGAACAAAATCAAAAGCCATTAGGCAGCGTGTAGAACGTATATGCACAGAACTACGACCGCATATTGAAGTATTGGTTGATGGGTTTGGAATCCCAGCACATTGTTTAACCGCGCCAATAGCCTCTTAAAAGAGTTCTTTGGGCAAGGGAAAGTCTATGGTACCAAAATGACAATTCTGAAAGGTATTTTTATTCAGTTCTAAGCTATATTTGAACGAATTTTTGGATGTTTGTAAGGATACTATTTGATCAAAATTACAGGAGATAAAAACATTTCCTTGATTGGCCCTTCCTACCTCAAATAAGGAAGTAATATCTTCAAAAGAGCATTCATAGAACTGATTATTAACAGCAATGCCTCCAAGATCCTTATAGGCATCATACTTTACTCCAAAAGCGCAGCCCTTTGCCATGGTATTCTTAAAAACATTATTTTTACCAGCACTCTTGATATCTAATACAGATTTAAACCCATCCTGTTTATCACTAAAAACAGCCATAGCATCTGCATTGATTACCAAGCAATTTTGCACGGTATTATCATGAGCTCCATTTTTAAATAAGAATGCACCTTGTTTATCCTCACCCCCTTCTATGGTAATATCCTCAGCAAGGTTTCCAAAAACCCCACTAAAATTATGTTCGAAAACGGTGTTTCTAAGTTTGGACTTTCGAATAATATTACTATCCGCGGCTACTTTATACACAATACCATGGTTGCTATATTTTAATGCACCAACCCGTTCTACATAAATGTTTTCTAAAATATTATGCCTTGCAGGATCCTTACCATCTCGATCGGTGGCAGTGATTAAATAATAGTAATCTGTAGGATTTCTATGGTTGTCTGAATATACTTTGTTATTCCGATGTTGCTGATAATCTCCACCTTTAATTTTAATCCCCTCGGCGCCGGCATTTACCACTATGCAATTAACTACATGACTAAAATCACCAGCCACAACAATTCCAATTCCACTGTAATTCTTAAATGCCGTTTTAGGAGCTGCAAGACCATCACCTGTGCTAGAATGCTTCCTATTAAAATCTCCTGCGTCTACTGAAATAATATTTTTTAGGTGATTGTAATTTCCAGAGGAGAACACATTAATTTTGTAAGCGCTAATCTGAAAGTTTTCAAATTGCACATAGTCCTTTTTGGATGCAAGTCCTATTCCTTTGCCTTCATTTTCTACCAAATTTCCTTGTATCAATGGCATTAAAGTGGGATCTACATTATTTCCGTAACTATGTGTTGAAGCCGTGTCACTTTTTATATCTCCTGGAGCGGATTTATAGCCTATGAAGCGTATAGTACCGTTCTTACTTCCACTATTGGCAACATTCAAATTTAGATTCCTATACGTCCCTGCTTTTATCCAAACTGTAGTGCCTGCTTGTGCATTTTTAAAAGCATATAAAATACTACAAGGATCCTCTATGCGCTTTCCCATTCCATTAGCACCTTCAGCAACAAAAAGCTCTTCTGCATCTTGGGTGTACGCCGGTAGACACATTAGAAATATAAAAATGATAATAAGAATTCTCACCTCGTGTTTTTTAAAAAAAGAAGGAATCCCAGAACTGGGTGATTTATTTATCCTCCCTACGATGTAACTCGGATCTATTTAGAAATTGTATCAAAGTAATTGATCCGGCACCATGGGCATATGTTTTTGAAGAACCGCTTGAAGAAAGTTCCATGCTATTATAAGCATAGACTCTTGCCACAGGAGACTCTTCTAAAGTAGCTGTTATATGGGCAGCCTCTAACTTAGCTCCTTTAAAAGCAGAATTACCATATAGGTTTAATTGCAAGCTATCTGTTGTTCCTTCCATCTTTACGGAAGCATTTTTATACATGCTCACGGTGTTTGTTTCGCTTACTGCGTAAATGCTTACATCAATACGATCTCGTAAAGTAATATTTAAGGAATCACTGTCTATATTAAAATCTCCCGAACTATTTCCCTCCATATGAATGGTAGTCACCGGAGCATTCGCATTTAGTTGCAATTTAGCAGAACCAAAAGTATTTACAGTAAGTTGGTCCGTATTGACAATATCTTTCATTCGGATCCTACCCTCTTTTACAGTAATTGCGATCAACTCTTTATAGTTTACCGTTATTTCTAACTTCTTTTTGGATGTGATTTTATAAAAGGAACTAATTACCAACGTACTATCTACTACTCTAAATTTTAAAACATCGATGAGATTATCGTCTGCTGTAATGGTATAGCCGGGCGAGGATGATTGTTGTAAGTTGATATCCAAATCATCATTCAACTCAATGGCGTTGTATGCCGGGAGTTCTTCCCTAACATCAATAACGCTTTTATTCCCTTTAATTTTGGGTTTTCGTTGTGCAAAAACCGCACAATGTGATAATACTAGGAATACTACTATTAGTTTTTTCATTTCTATTTGTTCTTTGACTTTTGAAAGATGTCCTTTATCAAAATCAACTTTACAGATCTTTCAAGGGGATTATTCTCCAATAAATATATATAAAATTGGTTGATGTTAGGAATCACTGCACAAATTATACCATAAAAAAACCCATCAACCTAGAAATGGTCGATGGGTTTTTACAATTCTTACATTAGGTCTAATGATTCATTTCTTCTTCATCGTCCTGTAGTGGTATGTTTTGAGGTACAAAATCCTGTCCAGGAATAACATACTCTCCATCTTCACGCGTCTTACTATAGTCGTAAGCCCAACGATGCACATGAGGAATCTCTCCATGCCAGTTTCCATGAAAATGTTCCTGTGGGGCTGTCCACTCCAAGGTATTGGATTTCCATGGGTTTAAAACACCTCTTTTACCGTAGAATATACTACTTATAAAGTTGTAAAGAAATACCAGTTGTGCTGCACCAGCAATAAGTGCAAATATTGTAATTAGCACGTTCACATCAGTTAATTCGTCAAACATTGGAAAGGCTGTGTTTTCATAATACCTTCTTGGTACTCCTGCCATTCCCACAAAGTGCATTGGGAAGAAAACACCATAGGCACAAATCGCCGTAATCCAGAAGTGCACATAGCCTAAGTTCTTATTCATCATTCTACCTTGGAACATTTTAGGGAACCAATGGTATACTCCAGCAAATAGACCATATAACGCAGAAATACCCATAACCAAATGGAAATGCGCTACTACAAAATAGGTGTCGTGTACGTTGATATCCAAGGTACTATCCCCAAGGATAATTCCTGTTAGTCCTCCTGTAATAAAAGTAGATACCAATCCTATGGAAAAGAGCATGGCAGGGTTCAGCTGCAAATTCCCTTTCCACAAAGTAGTAATATAATTAAATGCTTTTACCGCTGAAGGAATTGCAATTAATAAGGTTGTAAATGTAAACACAGATCCTAAGAATGGGTTCATTCCAGAAATAAACATATGGTGACCCCAAACGATGGTTGACAAGAAAGCAATTGCTAAAATCGAAGCAACCATGGCACGATATCCAAAAATAGGTTTACGCGCATTGGTAGACATTACTTCAGAAGTAATTCCTAATGCTGGCAATAAAACAATATACACTTCAGGGTGTCCTAAGAACCAAAATAAGTGTTCATATAAAACCGGTGACCCACCTTGGTAATGAAGCACTTCTCCTTGAATAAAAATGTCTGATAAGAAGAACGATGTTCCAAAACTACGGTCCATGATAAGTAATAAGGCCGCTGACAATAATACCGGAAACGATATTACACCAATAATGGCTGTTACAAAGAAAGCCCAAATAGTAAGTGGCAATCTAGTCATTGACATCCCCTTAGTTCGTAGGTTCAATACGGTAACTATATAATTCAAAGATCCTAAAAGAGAGGATGCAATAAAGATCGCCATAGAAACCAACCAGAGTGTCATTCCCAATCCAGAACCTGGTTGTGCCATTTCCAATGCACTAAGCGGAGGGTAGATAGTCCACCCTGCTGCTGCAGGTCCTGCTTCCACAAACAAAGACAACATCATTATCACTGAAGAGGTAAAGAACATCCAATATGAAAGCATATTTAAAAAGCCGGACGCCATATCTCTGGCACCAATCTGTAGCGGAATTAATAGGTTACTAAAAGTACCACTTAAGCCAGCCGTAAGTACAAAGAAAACCATGATTGTACCGTGAATAGTAACCAGTGCCAAATACATATCTGCGTCCATAACACCGCCTGGAGCCCAATCGCCCAAGAGTGCTTCAAAGACCGGAGATTCTCCTGGCCATGCCAATTGCATTCTAAATAACAAAGACATAGCAATGCCTACAAAGCCCATTATAAGACCTGTTATAAGATATTGTTTGGCAATCATCTTATGATCTTGACTAAAGATATACTTTGTTACAAAGGTCTCTTTATGGTGGTGATGTTCGTCGTGATTATCTTCGTGTCCTGTTGCTGACATAATCAAATACTATTTTTTTAATTAGCTAAAATTTCTTTTTCTGCAATTACTGCGCTGGATTCATAGTAGCGTCAAACGTTTGCTGCTGTGCCATCCATGCATCATACTCTTCCTGTGTTTCTACAATAATCTTCATTTGCATATTGTAATGGGATTTTCCACATATTTTATTACACAATAAAATATAATCAAACTCCCAAGGATCCAGTTTCTCCTTTAAAGGCTCACCTGCCGCCGCCAGTGCAATATTGTCTTGATCGATCTCAATATTCTTTGCAGCTCTGATCTTATTTGTTCGTTTAACCTTTTCCATTACATCTGCATTACGGCGCATTTCTGCCGTAGTAGTAATAGGTGTAAATGAAAACTGAGTAGTCATTCCAGGTACACAATTCATCTGTGCTCTAAAATGAGGCATATAAGCGGAATGTAATACGTCTTGTGAACGCATTTTAAAGTTCACTTTACGACCTACTGGTAAATGCAATTCTTTCACAATGATATCATCAGAGGCATTCGGATCTGACTCATCCAAACCAAGAACATTGGCTCTATCAATATCAATCATTCTAACATTGGATTCTCCCAACACATTGTCTTCTCCACCATATCTTGCGGTCCAATTGAACTGTTGTGCATAAAGCTCTACAATTAGGGGATCGTCATCATCATTGATATCCATGATATTGGTCCAAGTATATAAACCCCAAAGGATCAATCCTGCTAAAACTACTACGGGAATAATAGTCCAGATAAATTCTAATCTATCGTTGTCTGCATAAAACAAGGCTTTCTTTCCTTTTTCTCCTCGATATTTATACCCGAAGTAGTGCAAAAGGGCCTGTGTAATGGTTTGCACAATGAATATGATTATGAAAGAAATCAACATTAAATAGTCATATTCTGCTCCATGTGCCGATGCTGCTTCTGGCAACAAAAACTTGGTATATTTATAGAAACTAAAAATAGTTATGGCATAAATAAAAATTAAAAAGCCAAAGAGAAGATATCCATTGTACTTATTATCTGAATCACTTGCTACCCCCACCTCTGAGCTATCGGTTTTAAGTTGCGACAATTCAAATATTTTGGTCATTTGCCATATGGCAATGCCTACTAAAACTAAAACCGTTAACGTTAATAATACAGTCATTATGCTATCTTATTATACTTTATAAACTTATTAATAATGAAAATGTCTACTCTCATCAATGAATGGATTTCGTTTGGGCTGCAGTGGCGCTGTAGTAAGCGACCTAAACACACAGAAAATAAACAATCCTGCAAAGAATAAAATAGATCCAATTTCTGGAATACCAATATACCATTGATCCCCTACGGTTGCTGGCATAATCATATTGAAAATATCGATATAATGTCCAAATAGAATTACAATCCCCGCCATTATCACAAACCAGTTAATACGTTTGTAATCACTGTTCATTAACAGCAATAATGGGAAAACAAAATTCATGGCAACCATACCAAAGAAAGGCAGTTTATAATCTGCAATTCTTTGCACATAATAGGTTACTTCTTCTGGTATATTTGAATACCATATCAACATAAACTGAGAGAACCATAAATAGGTCCAGAAAATACTAATTCCAAACATGAATTTTGCCAAATCATGAATATGGCTATCATTTACTTCTTCCAAATAGCCTTTTGATTTCAGATAAATGGTAATGATTGCAATAACTGTAATACCAGATACAAACATACTAGCAAAAACATACCATCCAAATAAGGTACTAAACCAATGTGGGTCTACACTCATAATCCAATCCCAAGACATCATTGACTCGGATATTAGATAGAATACCAAAAAGGCTGCTGAGATTCTAAAGTTCTTTTTAAAATTGCTATTGTCTCCGGCCTCATCTTGTGCCAAAGAGAACTTTCTAGAAAACTGTCTGTAAAGAATCCATCCACCCAAGAAAATAACGGCACGGATCATAAAGAAAGTTCCATTTAAGTATCCTGCTTTCCCTTGTAACAATTTATCGTGCGCCACTGTTTCTGCATCCATCCAAGGGAATAAGTGGTTTAGATGCAATACTGTAGAACATAGTAATATGATTAGTACAATGATCCCTCCTGGAATTAAATAAGATGTTATCCCTTCCATTACTCTAAAAAGCAAAGGCGACCAACCTGCTTGCGCAGCTCGTTGAATAGCATAAAAAGCCAATACACCTAAGGCAATCATCATAAAGAAGAAGGCTGCCACATATAAGGCAGACCAAGGTCTATTAGACAATTGATTATACACATGTTTGTCATGCGAAGCGCTGTGATCTTCACCGTGCGCTTCCGCTTTATCACCGTGTGTAGCTGCTACTTCATGGTCTGAAGCTGCATCGTCATGACTAGCTTCTTCTCCGTGAGAACTTCCATGTCCATCATCATGACTTGCTACCATTGCTTTTGCTTCTTCTACAGAACCGGGCATGCTAGCAAAACCAATACCTATACCTATAGCACCCACTGCCATAAGGATATAAGAAGCCATTTTTAATCTGTTTGAAAAGGTGTACATATATCTAATCTATGTCTTGTTTTATAAATCTTCTTTGAGTTTCATTACATACTCTGCTACTTGCCATAGTTCTTCACGATTCATTTGAGAAGCGTAAGAGCCCATAGAATTTAATCCATAGTACATGGTATGATAGGTACTTCCTACGGTAACATTTCTAGCAGCATCGTCATAGGAAGGTACTCCAAGAATTTTTTCTTGCTTCACCAACCATCCTTGACCGTTTCCTTTATTACCATGACAAATACCGCAGTAAATATCATATAGTTCTTTTCCCGTAGCTAAGTTTGCCTCACTTTGCAACGAGTCTAACGGGCTTGCTTCTAATCTTGCCAATTCCTTTCCAGCAGGAGTATTTGCAAAATTATATGGCATCCAACCTCTTGGAATGGTGTTTTCTACCGGAAGTTGTCCTTCTTTACCTCCTGGTAAAAAGTCTACTTGTTGGTAGGTTTCATATCCCACTGATTCGTACATATTAGGCATGTATTGGTAATTTGGGCTCTTGTCATTTGCACAAGAAGCAACCAAAAGCACCATGCTTAAAACGATTCCTATTTTAATAAAACTGTTCATCTTTAATGACTGTTTTTTTCTGAAACATTAATTTCTACTGCACCAGTATCTAACAACAAATCTTTAAGTTCACTCTCGTTCCCATGCACTTCGATTTCCATTACAAAGTGATCATCTGTAGTTCTAGGATCTGGATTCTCTGCATTCTTAAATGGCCATAGCCTACTTCGTAAGTAGAATGTTATTACCATTAAGTGTGCTGCAAAGAATACGGTAAGCTCAAACATGATAGGTACAAAAGCCGGCATGTTTTCTATATAGCTAAAACTTGGTTTTCCACCAATATCTTGTGGCCAATCGCTGATCATAATATAGTTCATCATTACAATTGCCACGGTAAGACCAACGCAACCATACATAAAAGAGGTGATCGCAATGCGCGTAGGAGCTAATCCCATTGCCTTATCCAAGCCGTGAACTGGGAAAGGACAATACACTTCTTCAATATGATGTTTGGCAGCTTTCACTTTCTTTACTGCATGCATCAATACATCGTCATCGGTATAATATGCCTGTATAACTTTAGATGCCATATCTTATTTGTTGTTTAATTTATTAGCCTGACCTGCCCAATCATCTCGTTGTGCCCTACCTGGGAATGATCCTGTAATAGAGTCTAACAAATCGTATTCTTTTTCAGTCATACGACTTACCTGAGCAAATGTAAAGATGCCGATACCATTCAATGTTTTTTCCATTAATGGACCAATCCCTTTTACTTTCTTCAAATCATCTGCTGTGTCCGTGCTCGCATCAAATGTACCTAGTGTTCCAAGTAAATTAGATACCTTTTCGTCTGCTTCTTCAACTGCAGGCTCTTCAACTTTCGCTGCTGTTTCCTTTACAGCTCCTATTTTATTAATTTCATAGAGTGGTTTTCCAGCATCTCTCAATTTCTTGTATTTGGACCCTGAAGATTTCAAAATAGATTTCACCTCTGCTTGGGCAATTACTGGAAAGGTTCTAGAGTACAATAAGAAGAGTACAAAAAAGAAACCGATAGTACCAATAAAAATACCTATATCCACAAAAGTAGGTGAGAACATAGTCCATGAAGATGGTAAGTAATCTCTATGTAAAGAGGTAACTATAATTACAAAACGCTCAAACCACATTCCAATGTTTACAATAATTGAAATGAAGAAGGAAAACATAATACTAGTTCTTAACTTCTTAAACCACATAAACTGAGGCGAGAATACATTACAACTCATCATTGCCCAATATGCCCACCAGTAAGGACCTGTAGCTCTATTAAGGAATGCATATTGTTCATATTCCACTCCAGAGTACCATGCAATAAATAACTCTGTAATGTAGGCACAACCCACAATAGAACCTGTAATCATAATTACAATGTTCATCAACTCGATATGTTGTACGGTAATGTAATCTTCCAAATGACATACTTTACGCATGATGATAAGAAGTGTATTTACCATGGCAAAACCAGAAAAAATAGCTCCTGCAACGAAGTAAGGAGGGAAAATAGTGGTATGCCATCCCGGAATCACTGAGGTAGCAAAGTCAAAGGATACAATGGTGTGCACAGAAAGTACTAAAGGTGTTGCTAAACCTGCCAATACCAGAGATACCTCTTCAAAACGCTGCCAATCTTTTGCTCTACCGCTCCAACCGAAACTTAGCAAACTATATATTTTCTTTTGGAAAGGTTTTACCGCTCTATCTCGAATCATCGCAAAATCAGGCAATAAACCTGTCCACCAGAATACCAAAGAAACGGAAAGATATGTCGATATCGCAAATACATCCCAAAGGAGTGGTGAATTAAAGTTTACCCATAGTGATCCAAATTGGTTTGGAATTGGAAGTACCCAATACGCCAACCAAGGACGTCCCATGTGAATAATAGGAAATAGACCCGCTTGCACTACCGAGAAAATAGTCATTGCTTCGGCAGAACGGTTAATGGCCATTCTCCATTTTTGTCTAAAGAGCAATAATACGGCAGAAATTAAGGTTCCTGCGTGCCCAATACCTACCCACCAAACAAAGTTGGTAATATCCCATGCCCAGTTAACGGTCTTGTTTAATCCCCAAGTACCGATCCCCGTAGAAATGGTATAAATAATACAACCGATACCCCAAAGAAAGGCTACCAAAGCTATGGTAAAAACTATCCACCATTGCTTATTAGCACGCCCTTCTACCGGTGCGGCAATATCCACGGTTACATCATGGTAACCTTTATCACCGGTAACTAGAGGTCTTCGAATAGGTGCTTCGTAATGCGACGCCATAATTTATATCTAATTCGTTTGTTTATTTTATGCTTCGTTGGTATTTCTCACTTTCACATGGTAAAACACATTTGGCTGTGTTCCTACATGCTCTAATAAATGATACATACGGTCACTCTCTTTTAGTTCAGCAACTTTACTGTCCTTATCATTGATATCTCCAAAAACCATTGCACCACTGCTACAAGCAGCCGAACATGCAGTTTGGAATTCTCCATCTTTCACTACCCTGCCTTCTCTTTTGGCGTCTAATATGGTCTTTTGTGTCATCTGAATACACATAGAACATTTTTCAATAACACCTCTAGAACGCACCGTAACGTCTGGATTCACCACCATCTTCCCTAAATCGTTGTTCATATGGTAATCGAACTCATCATTATTGTTGTATAAGAACCAATTAAATCTTCTTACTTTATACGGACAGTTGTTTGCACAATATCTAGTACCTACACAGCGGTTGTACGCCATATGGTTTTGCCCTTGACGACTATGAGACGTTGCCGCTACTGGACAAACAGTTTCACAAGGCGCATGGTTACAATGCTGACACATTACTGGCTGAAAGGCCACCTGTGGGTTTACCGCTGGATCTTCCAATTCTGCAAATCCACCCAAAGATCCTTTGTCGCCAGAAAGACCGTCAAACTCATCTTTCTTAATATTATCTCCCTCAAAAGTATCTTCTGAAGAATAGTATCTATCTATCCGCAACCAATGCATATCTCTTGAACGACGCACTTCTTGCTTTCCTACTACGGGAACGTTGTTCTCTGCATGACATGCAATAACACAAGCTCCACAGCCGGTACATGCATTTAAGTCGATAGACAAGTTAAAGTGGTGCCCAATAGAACGATCAAAACTATCCCAAAGATCCACCGAAGTGGCTGGCACTTCTGCATGATCCAAAGAAACAACAGGAACATGATTCCAATCAGCAGCATCTTTCGTATTAAATATTTCCAGGGTAGTTTCTTTAATGATATCGCCTCTACCCATTAAGGTTTTATGCAATTGCACACAGGCAAATTCATGATTTCCTCCAGCCTTCTCAACAGTTACTGATTGAATGTTGGAGAAGTTTTGATACAACGGAAACGCATTCACTCCTGTCTGCATCTCTGCTTTCATACCTGCTTTCTTTCCATACCCTAAAGAAAGACCAACTGTCCCAACAGCCTGCCCTGGTTGGATAATCACAGGAACTTTATCGATAGGAATACCATTTACAGTTAGCTTGGCATAACTACCATCCAAACCACCATTCGCAACATTTTCATTTACTAATTCTAGTCTTTCCGCATCTGCTTTAGAAACTGTTACATAGTTATCCCAACTTACTCTTGTAATTGGATCTGGAAATTCTTGCAACCAAGGATTGCTTGCTTGTTGCCCATCTCCCATGCCTATTTTAGAATAAAGCGTTAACTCCATTCCATCACTACTAGCATTTGCTAAATTGCGCACTGCAGAGGCAATTGGAATTATAGAAGGAGCATCTATAGCATCTTCTTCCACTTCCATGGCCACCGTTGCACCCGCCTCATCCGTTACATTCAACATAACTGGCTTAGCCGCTGAGAAAACACCATCATGCAAGGCTTTGTTCCATTCGGAATCCCCTAAAATACTTTCGCTCCAAGTAGCTTTGATATAATCATAATAACTCTGATCGCTACCCATCCACTTTAACAACTCTCCTTGAAACTGTCTCGTATCAAACAATTCCTTTATGGTTGGTTGCATTAAACTATAATGTCCTTTTTTTATTTCTGCATCTCCCCAAGATTCTAGGTAGTGCGATGAAGCCGCTGCATAATGAGCAAGCTCTGTAGTTTCCGTCACATTTGTAGAGAAAGCAACAGATAAACCAACTTTTTCTAAACCTTCTTTGAAGTCAGCCGCATTTGGAAGGGAATAAGCAGGATTAACACCATCCATAATCAAGGCCGCTACACGACCTGCTTTCATATCTGCCACCAACTGATTAACTGCCTTGGCACTTCCATTTCTTGTATAACGAGGCGCTTTTGCATCAAAGGCTTTACTACGCAACATTTCGTTGATAGCCAATACCACTTGTTGCGCATTCTCATCATCTAAACCTGTAACAACAACCGCCTTATTTCCTGCTTTCTTAATTTCGGCAGCAATACCATCAATAACTTGCTCGTAATCTCCAAGAGCTCCTCCAACGGAACTATTATTTAACTTACCGTATAGCTTAGCGAGTGCTACCTTCTGTTGTGAAGGACTTAAAGGAATTCGCTTGTCTGCATTAGCCCCTGTCAAAGACATATTAGATTCGAACTGAATATGTCTAGACATTTTTCCTTTTTTAGGAACACGTCCTTTAGCATACCCCCCATCATAACCTCCGCCTTGCCAATCTCCTAAGAAATCTGCACCAAAAGAAACAATTACTTCGGCTTGTTCAAAATCATAATCTGCCATGGCTCTTTCACCATATCTGGCTTCAAAAGCATTTAGTGCCATCTCTTCAGATACAGCATCATAGGTAACATGACTTACATTTGGATAACTCGCTGTAAATTCAGCAATAAGTTTATGTGTAGATGGACTTGCATATGTCTGCGTTAGCAGAACAACTTTGTCTCCACCACTCAAACTTTTCTTAACCGCATTATCTACAGCACTCCACTCCGCTTGCTCCCCATTAAAAAGAGGCCCTTGGAGTCTTGTACTATCATATAAAGAAAGTACAGAAGCTTGCACGCGTGCATTAGCACTACCACCGACAGCAGCATCTGTATTATTTTCAACTTTAATAGGTCTTCCTTCCCTCGTTTTTATTAAAACACTTGCAAAATCAAATCCATTTGCAATTGTCGTAGCATAATAATTAGCTACTCCAGGTACAATTCGCTCTGGTTGCACCACATAAGGGATTGACTTTATTACTGGACCTTCGCAAGCAGCCAAAGAAGCTGCAGCTGTACTAAATCCTACGTATTTTAGAAAATCGCGTCGATTGGTAGTCGAAGAAGATAACGTTTCCTTATCTCCTAAAAAATCGTCTACAGGAATCGCCTCTGTAAATTCGTTTTGTCTTAGCGTCTCAACAATGGAATCGTTCGGATTTAATTCCGCTTCGTTTTTCCAGTATTTTTTGTTTGATGCCATATGATATAACTAAATAGTTAGCTGCTTAATTTATTAATAGTGACACTTTCCACATTCCAATCCACCCATTTGAGCTGCAGTCAATTGATCCACACCATATTTTTTGGAAAGTTCTTCGTGAATTTTTGCATAATATTCATTCCCCTCAACTTGTACATTGGTTTCTCGGTGACAATTGATACACCATCCCATTGTTAGCGGCAAATACTGGTACATAATTTCCATTTCCTCTACAGGACCGTGACAAGTCTGACACTCTACTCCTGCAACAGAAACGTGTTGCGAGTGATTAAAATAAGCAAAGTCCGGAAGGTTATGAATACGCACCCATTCTACCGCTTTTGTTTCTCCCGTATAACTCTGTGTAGTTTCATCCCAACCCACTGCATCGTATAGCTTCTTAATCTCACCAGTGTAAAATTCGTTGGTGTATCCGTTTGCCAAATCTTCTTGCGTAGGCGCTTCTCCATTTCCAGTATACTCGTAAATGGTCTTATGACAATTCATACATACGTTTAAAGAAGGAATACCTGAATGTTTGGATACACGTGCTGAAGAGTGGCAATACTTACATTCAATTTTATTTACTCCTGCATGAATTCTATGTGAATAATGAATGGGCTGTACCGGAGCATACCCTTGATCTACCCCTACCTGCATCATCCATCCGTAGGCAAAATACGCACTACCCAACAATAGAAAGATTACCGATACCAATACCAAGAATTGATTCTGTGCAAAGGCTTTCCAAAGTGGCGTACGCTTTTCTGCCTTTTCCTTTTCTACTGCAACGCCATTGGCTTCCGCAATACGTCTTAGTGTTTTATTTACCAAGAAGAGCATCATGGCTAATAAACCAAATACTAACACAAGTGCCCCTAAAATGAGTTCATTTGAAATTCCAGAGCCACTTGCAGATGTTGCAACATCACCTGGAGGTTGCGGAGGTGGCGGTGGCTCTACATAAGCCGTATACGCCAAAATATCATCAATATCTGCATTGGTAAGCGTAGGGAAAGCCGTCATGGCCTGCTGATTGTATTCGTTATAAATTTTTACAGCATATGCGTCTCCTGATTTAATCATCCCAGGACTATTCTTAATCCATCGGTACAACCAATCCCTGTCCAAACCTTCGTCTTCAGACAAACGCGTTTCTACATTCGCCAAAGCTGGTCCTGTCATTTTTCTATTGAGCGCATGACATGCAGCACAATTTTGATTGAAGAGCGATTTTCCCTTCACATGATCTCCACCAGCAGATGCCCCCTCCGTTGCTACTTCAGTAGTGGCAACCTCGGCAGTTTCTTCTTGTGCAGTAAGAGGAGTGGAAAGAAGTAGGAGTCCTACTATGCTGATACCTAAAATTTTAGAAATTTGAGTGCGGTATTTAACCTTTTTCATATTTAAAATATTGCTATCGAAATATTGGCATGATAATAGCAATACTATGGCATTGCTTGATGTTTTTCATCATCCAAATTGAGTGCAAAAGTAAGGAATAGACTTTATTTTGAAAATGTTAAGGGAACTATAATTAATAATTTATAATTATTCTAAATAAAGAGAAAACCTTTTGTTTAATTTTTAAAAAATTACTTTTGTAAGGCTTATGTTAAAATCTTGAAATGAAAACTATGAAAACATTCATTAAACTAGGGATTGTCGCTTGTTTTTGTACAACCGGATATGCACAAGAAGGCGTTATTACCATTGAACAAGATCAAAAAATAGAAGACGCTATTTTACTTTATAAATCAACAAACGTCAGCGCCGAAATTTACCGTATTCAATTTGGTTTTGGCTCTCACCAGAAGGCTCAAAACATCAAATCGAATGTTGAATTAGACTTCCCCGAACTCTATCCAAAAGTAGAGTTTAAATCTCCAAGTTACCGTGTTCGAGGCGGCCGGTTTAAAACAAAATTAGAGGCTGAACGAACGTTCAGTGAAGTCCGAAAGAAATATCCAAGCGCAATGCTTTTAAAACCAAAAAAAACGACCCCTTAGGTCGTTTTTTTTATTTCATTTTCTAAGAAGTATTGTGAACTATAACTTTTTCTTCACTGCCACTTCTTGGAAAGCTTCTACAATATCCAATTCTTTGATGTCATTGTAATTCTTCACTTGCAATCCACAATCATAGCCTTTCGAAACTTCTTTAGCATCGTCCTTAAATCGTTTTAAGGAAGCCAACTCTCCTGTGTAGATTACTACTCCATCTCTAATTAAACGAATACTAGAATTTCTAAATATTTTACCGTTGGTTACCATACATCCGGCGATGGTACCCACTTTAGATATTTTAAAGGTTTCTCTAATTTCCGCTGTACCTGTAATCTCCTCCTTCATTTCAGGTGAAAGCATTCCTTCCATGGCATCTTTAAGATCATTGATAGCATCATAAATGATAGAGTACATTCTAATATCAATCTCTTCTTTCTCTGCAATCATCCTTGCATTCCCCATTGGCCTTACATTAAACCCAATAATAATTGCGTCGGAAGCCGAGGCTAATAGCACATCAGATTCTGTAATAGCACCTACTGCTTTATGAATAATATTTACCTGTATTTCATCCGTAGATAATTTCTGGAAAGAATCTGTTAAGGCTTCTACAGAACCATCCACATCTCCCTTCAAAATAATATTCAACTCTTTAAAGTCGCCCAATGCAATTCGTCTTCCAATTTCATCGAGTGTAATATGACGTTGTGTACGTACAGATTGCTCTCTAAGCAATTGAGAACGTTTGGTTGCTATTTGTTTTGCTTCGCGCTCATCTTCGAGCACATTAAATTTATCTCCCGCCTGAGGCGCGCCATCCAAACCTAAAATTGAAATAGGTGTTGAAGGACCTGCGGTTTTAATATTGTTACCACGCTCATCTTGCATGGCTTTAATCTTACCACTACAAGTACCAGCCAATACATAGTCTCCTATTTTCAGGGTTCCCGCTTGCACCAAAATCGTAGAAACATACCCTCTACCTTTGTCTAGGAAAGCTTCTACCACAGTACCGTTGGATAACTTATCTGGGTTTGCTTTTAATTCTAAAAGCTCTGCCTCTAACAATACTTTTTCTAAAAGCTCTTTTACACCATCTCCAGTTTTAGCTGAAATATCGTGCGATTGTATTTTACCACCCCAATCCTCTACCAAAAGATTCATATTGGCAAGACCTTCCTTAATTTTATCAGGATTTGCTGTGGGTCTATCTATTTTATTGATGGCAAATACGATAGGAACACCAGCAGCTTGCGCATGACTGATAGCTTCCTTTGTTTGAGGCATAATATCATCATCTGCTGCTATAACAATAATTGCAATATCGGTTACTTGGGCTCCACGAGCACGCATTGCTGTAAAAGCCTCGTGACCTGGTGTGTCTAAGAAAGCAATCTTCTGTCCATCATCCAAAGTAACTCCGTAAGCACCAATATGCTGTGTAATACCTCCACTTTCGCCTGCAATTACGTTCTCCTTACGAACATAATCTAACAAAGAAGTTTTTCCATGATCTACGTGCCCCATTACCGTTACAATCGGCGCTCTTGGCAATAAATCTTCTGGAGCATCTTCTTCTTCTAAAATAGACTCGTCTATTTCAGCAGTCACAAATTCTACTTCATACCCAAACTCATCAGCCACTATAGAAAGTGTTTCTGCATCCAGACGCTGATTCATGGTCACCATAATTCCTAAAGACATACAAGCAGAAATAATCTGTGTTGTAGGAACATCCATCATGGTAGCTACTTCACTTGCTGTTACGAACTCCGTAACCTTTAAAATCTTGCTTTCTAATTCTTGCTGCTCTAGATCCTTTTCGGTTTGTTGTCTATGCTGATCTCTTTTATCTCTTCTATACTTAGCGCCTTTTCCTTTCTTGGATTTACCTTGTAACTTCTCTAGAGTTTCGCGCACCTGCTTCTGCACCTCTTCCTCTGTAGGCTCTACTTTATTAGCGGTATTAGAATTGGAAAAACGTTGACCTGGTTTTTTACCTCTACCTCTTGGCCCGGCATTATTTCCGGCACCGCCAGTATTACTTATAATTCTCTTTCTTCGTTTTTTGCGATCATTGGCATCACCTCCTGCAGCTTTTTTAGGCTCTTCTTTCTTTTTCTTCGGTTTTTCAAATTTGGAGAGATCTATCTTATCTCCCATAATTTTAGGACCAGAAAGCTTTTTATACTGTGTAGCAATGGTTTTAGGTGTTTCTGCCTTCTCCTCTTCCTCTCCTGACGCTTTCTCAGCCGGAGTCTCTTTCACCTCTTTGGCTTCAGTTTCAACAGCTTCTTTAGCTTCAACTTTCACCTCTTCCTTGGCATCTTCAGCCTTTATTGCTTCTTTTTCTTCTGCTACTTCTTCCTTAACAACCTCTTTTACTGCTTCTTTTTTGGCAGCAGGGGTTTCTTTAACCTCTGGCTTTACTTCCTCAATTTTTTCTACCTCCTTTTTCTTCGGAGCCAAATCTATTTTTCCAACAGTTTTAGGACCAGACAATTCTGCTTTTGCTTTCACAACTTCAGAAGCAGCTAATCTTTTTTCCCTAGCTATTCGCTTGTCTTCTTGCTCTTGCTCCAATTGTAATCGAATGGCCTCTTTCTCCTTTCGTTTTTCTTCTCCAACTTCTTGAGACGCAACTTTCTTGCTCATATCCGTTTGGAACTCGTCCAAAAGAACTTGATGCACCTCACTGGATATTTTAGTAGTTGGTCTTGCCTCTATCGAATGTCCTTTAGACGCAAGAAATTCTACCGCCCTATCTAGCGAAATATTAAGTTCTCTCAAGACTTTATTAAGCCTTATTGTTGCATTATCTGCCATAAATACGAATTACAATACTAATAATCTGTTGCTAATATATAGCTTAATCTTCAAATTCTTCTTTCAGTATACGCACAACCTCGGAAATTGTCTCCTCTTCCAAATCCGTACGTTTTACTAAGTCATTAACATCTTGCTCTAATACACTACGAGCAGTATCCATTCCAATCTTTTTGAACTCTTCAATAATCCAAGCATCGATTTCATCAGAAAATTCAGTCAATTCTACATCTTCCTCTACCCCTTCACGGAATACATCTATCTCATATCCTGTAAGCTGTCCTGCCAATCTGATATTATGACCTCCTCTTCCAATTGCCTTAGAAACCTCTTCTGGTCTTAAGTACACTTGTGCTGTCATTTTTTCATCATTGAGTTTTACAGTTGAAACTCTTGCTGGGCTCAATGCTCTTGTTACTAATAACTGAGGATTGTTCGTCCAGTTAATTACATCAATATTTTCATTTCCTAGTTCCCTAACAATTCCATGTATTCTAGAACCTTTCATCCCAACACAGGCCCCAACTGGATCTATTCTATCATCATATGAATCTACAGCTACCTTCGCTTTTTCTCCTGGAATACGAACCGCTTTTTTAATGGTAATTAAACCATCGAATACTTCGGGTATTTCTTGAAAGAACAATTGCTCTAAGAATAGAGGAGACGTCCTAGACATAATAATCATAGGTTTGTTTCCTTTCAACTCTACGCTTTCAATAATACCGCGAACATTATCACCTTTTCTAAAGAAATCTGCAGGTATTTGCTTATCCTTTGGAAGGATGATCTCGTTGCCCTCATCATCCAATAAGATAATTGCTTTGTGGCGTATATGATGCACCTCAGCCGTATATATCTCGCCTTCTAAATCTTTAAACTGCTTGTAAATGGTGGTATTATCGTGTTCGTGAATTTTAGAAATAAGATTCTGACGCAGCGCTAAAATTGCTCTTCTTCCTAAATCAATCAATTTTACTTCTTCAGACACATCTTCTCCAACTTCAAAATCGGGCTCAATTTTTTGTGCTTCGCTTAAAGATATTTCCTCATTAGGTTCTTCCACTTCTCCATCCTCAACTACAATTCGGTTACGCCAAATTTCTAAATCGCCTTTATCTGGATTAATAATGATATCGAAGTTTTCATCTGAGCCAAATTTCTTTTTCAAGGCGTTTCTAAATACTTCTTCTAATATCGCCATTAGCGTAACTCGGTCTATAAACTTGTCGTCTTTAAACTCCGAGAAAGATTCGATTAACGCAATATTTTCCATTTTGATCTACAATTAAAATTTTAATATAACTTTTGCTTCTTCAATTTCAGAAATGACAATCTCTTCTCTTTTCTGAACCGTTATTTTCCCTTTACCAATAGGCTTGGGCTCTCTTGCTTTCCATTCCAAAGTAATCTTTTCATCTGTAGCTTCCGTAAGATTCCCTTCAAAACTATTGGTAAGGGTTTTCACCTTTAATTTTCTTCCAATATTCTTTTTGTATTGCCTTGGCATTACAATAGGAGAGCCTGCCCCAGCCGATGCAACCTCTAATGAAAAATCTTCTTCTTCCCGATCTAAATTGTGTTCAATAGCTCTGCTCACATCCATGCAATCCTTCAATGTAACACCTTGATCGCCATCCAACGTAATTCTAATTGCATTGCCAGATCCAAAAGAAAAATCAATTAAAAAAATTGACTCTTTCTGCGCTAAAGCTTCTTGCAAAAGCTTCTCAACTTTGTCCTTCAACATAACATTTAAGAATAAAAAAGAGGACAAATTGTCCCCTCATGAATACTTTGGATATCCTTTCAGTGGTGCAAATATATAACTTTTTTTGAATTATTGTAAGACATATCCCATATAACTGTTTTATAACAAGGCTACTGTAATATATTAAAGATTTAACCCTATTTTTAATCCACCTAAACACACCAACCATGGATATTTTCTCCTCCTATAACCTAATTATCATTGCCTCCTTAATAGTAATCGTCTCTTTTTTATTCAATGGTGTTGCTAAGCGCACCAATATCCCTTCTGTTTTACTTCTCATTATTTTAGGGGTTATTCTACAATTTGCTCTGGGATATTTTACTACTGAAAAACCAGACTTTTTTGGCGCTTTGGAGGTCCTTGGAATTATTGGTTTAATAATGATTGTTTTGGAAGCCGCCTTGGAACTAGAATTAAAGCGAGAAAAGCTTGTACCCATTCTTAAATCTATGGGTATTGCTTTAGTGGGTCTTATTGCCTCTGCATGGGTAGCAGCCCTTATATTAAAACAGTTTATCCCAGAAATGTCCATGTTATCTGCTTGGCTCTATGCAACTCCGCTATCTATCTTATCTAGTGCCATCATTATTCCAAGCGTAAGTGGATTGGAAGTACATAAAAAAGAATTTCATATTTATGAAAGCACCTTCTCGGACATCATGGGAATTATGATGTTTTACTTTTTAGCAGGACAAATAAACCCGGCCGAGGATGCAGGGGCAGGAGGTTTTGCCATCAACATAATACTCACCATTGTTATTTCTATTATTGCTAGTTACGCCATTATCTTAGTTTTTCAAAGAATTAAGAGTCAGGCAAAGCTCTTTCTTTTAATTGCGGTACTGCTTTTACTATATGCTCTAGGAAAGCAATTACACCTATCATCTTTGCTGATCATACTAATTTTTGGATTGGTAATTGCCAATATGAAACTATTTTTTGGCGGTAAATTAGCAAAGTACTTGGATAAGGAAAAAGCACATCAAATTTATCATGAGCTTCACATTGTTACGCTAGAAACTGCTTTTGTTGTTCGCACCTTTTTCTTTGTTATTTTTGGTTTAACCATTGCCATTGCTTCTTTATGGAGTGCAAGTGTAGCCCTTATTAGTATTCTTATTATTCTTTCCATTTATGCGATCCGCTTTTGCGTACTTCGCATTTTTATTGGTAGCGACATTATACCTCAACTCTTTATTGCTCCCAGAGGCTTAATTACCATCTTACTATTTTACGCCATTCCTGCAGAAGCACAAGTAGCAAGCTTTGAGCCAGGAATTCTCTTGTTTGTAATTATTGGCACTAGTTTAATTATGACTTGGGCAATGATTAAGGACAAACGAAAAACGGCTACTTACTTGGATAAAATAGACGAAGAAATTGAAGAAAAAGAAGCCCATGAAGCACTGATGGAAGAAAATTCTTTCGAAGCGGTAGATGAAGAATTATCCGAAACAATGGATTTAGAAGTGCCAGATAGTGATAACGATGTATCCAAACCAGACGATTCCGAATTGGATATTTCCGAGGAGGATATTATTTGAACCCATTATAGACCTAATTTAAGTGGCGTGCATTTTAGGTTTTAGATAATGAAACAGCACATATGCAATTACAAGACCCATAACTGAGAATAACACATCATACGGATCATAGGTATTGCGCCCCCCGAGGTTATGAATTTTAAACTCTTGTAAAATAACATAGATGGCCGCCACCAATATGGAAACTTTATAAATTACATGCTCCTTGAATCTAATTGTGGGTTTTAAAAACATTTGATTCCCATATAAACCTAAGTTTACCAACAAAATACTTCCCGCAATTGCCTCACATAAATTAGGAAAAGAGAGTACAAAAACCTGAAAGAACTCTGGAAAATCATTTTCTAAAACATAAGGGCGAAGAGCCATCTTATTAATGATAAATACAACAACGATAATTAACAAGATTCTTACATTTTTTCGGATGTCTTGCATTTAATAAAAGTATTTATTCCCATTTAACACAACGTGCTGCCAAGATATGATTAGCAATTGTTAAGCCCAAAAACGCATCAATAACCTGATGCAAATAGATTCCTAGCCCCTCGTATGCCGCATTTTTGATACTTATTATAGGCCTGAGCAGCCCTTTCTTCAATTTCGGCAGGGGTTTCTTTTAACAACCAACCATCCAAAGCAGCTTTTAAAGTATAGGCCTCAGGCGCCATAAGATGCGTTGTCCATAACAACGGGGTTGCTTTCGCTTTCTTCAATTCCTCCTTAAAAAACTCCTTACTATAACAGGCCAAGATAATGGTATCCTTAGGTTTGGAAACATCCTCCTTGTAAGCAATATCTACCGAAAAGTCCATAAGTCCATCATGACCTATATAACTAACTAGATCAGCGGCTCCACCGAAAGAAAGTTCCAAATCTCCTTGCGCTATACGTTGTTCTCTTTGCCCATTAGATGCTTTTAAAAAATCTTCAATACAGTCCTGAATCTTGGCACCATCGTAAGCATCTGCAAGCATATATGCGTCTTTAGTTCGGTGTTTAAAAAGAAGCCTTTCCAGGATATTTTCATCATCCGACTTCAAAGTTTCCACCAGCTCCCAATCTTTTGTTTTGAATTTAAAATAGGATTTTACCCCATAAGCGGCACCCCAATAGAGATTAGA
This sequence comes from uncultured Flavobacteriaceae bacterium, assembly GCA_947500575.1. GTDB lineage: Bacteria > Bacteroidota > Bacteroidia > Flavobacteriales > Flavobacteriaceae > CANMSI01. The sequence continues at coordinate 944,467 of CANMSI010000001.1, forward strand.
TTTTGGATCTTGCCCATTTCCCAAAGAAGCAGGCACGGGAACTATTCCTTGATTTATATTATCGCAAAGCGCCACAAACACATGTACTGTTTTGGTTTGTGCACTCGCTTGACACATAAAAAAAAGGAAGAGCAATACACCGTATACTTTTTTCATAGTGAAAAAATACAAAAAGCAGGGCTCATCTACTAGTGCTCATCTTCTATTTCTTTGTTAAACTAAAAGCAACCACGCTTTAGTTCTACACAAACAAAAAATCCCAAAACCTTTCGGAATCGGGATTTACTTAAAACCTTTGTTGGCCTACTAGGACTCGAACCTAGAACGACTGGACCAAAACCAGCTGTGTTGCCAATTACACCATAGGCCACTATGGCATTAGAGCGTGCAAATTTAAAACAAAGTTTTATATCAACAAACATTTTTAAAGACAATCCGATAAAAAATAAAAGAACAGCTGTTAAAGGTTTATAAAAAATGAGTTTGCATATCAGCTTTAATTAGTAAATTCGCCTAAACTTGGTAAATCGAAGCATGCATGTTTGCAAAAAAATTTGAGAAATGGGACACCATCTTGGGATGGGTCGTTTTTTTTATAGCCCTTATCACCTATACCCTTACTATTGAACCCACAGGCAGTTTTTGGGATGCAGGAGAATACATTGCCACCTCGGCTAAATTGCAAGTTGGTCACCCACCGGGGGCTCCTCTACTACAGATGATCGGTGCCTTTTTTGCCATGTTCGCATTCTCTCCTGAACAAATTGCCTTTATGGTAAATTATGTGTCTGCCGCCTCTAGCGCTTTTACAGTGCTATTCATGTTTTGGACCATTACTAATCTAACACGTAAACTTTTAGATAAAGACGAAATACTAACCAATAGTAAATGTATTGCTGTTCTAGGCAGTGGTTTAGTAGGCTCTTTGGCTTTTGTATATTCTGATAGTTTTTGGTTCAATGCCGTGGAAACAGAGGTATATGCCATGGCAAGTTTTATTATGTCGGTTCTTCTATGGTTAGGCCTTAAATGGGTAGACAATCTTGACACCCCAAGAGGCAACCGCTGGATTATCTTAATTTCCTTTGTTGTAGGACTTACATTTGGAATACAATTTATGGGATTCCTAGCCATCCCTTCCATTGGATTGCTCTATTACTTTAAGCGCTACAAAAAGACTACAGTAAAGAATTTTTTACTAGCCAATATAGCGGTTGTAGCGGTATTGATGTTGGTTTATCAATTTTCGCTTACATATGTTCTAAAACTCTTTGGATGGGCAGAAGTCTTTTTTATTAATAGTATTGGATTGCCATTCAACTCTGGCTCCTTTATTATGCTCCTTTTATTTATCGGAGCTTTCTGGTACGGGCTTAGCTATACCCGCAAAAACAACTTTAAAACTGCCAACACCATTGTGCTTTGCGGTATGTTTTTATTCTTTGGGTTTTCTTCATGGATAATGCTTCCTATTAGAGCAAATTCTAACGTAGTTATTAATGAAAATAACCCTTCAGATGCACGTTCTCTTCTAGCATATTATAACAGAGAGCAATACCCTGGGGTTGATAGTCCTATTTATGGTGCCTACTATTCTAATTTATTCGCTCCGGCTGGTGATGATATTGATGAAAAACCGAAATACGAAAAAAATTACACCTTAGGAAAATACGAGATCGTTAACTATTACGAAGATGCGTTGCAAGGTCCTAATCCAGACCATATGGGTTTCCTTCCCCGTTTGTGGAGCGAGCAGCATGCGGAAAACTACATGAAGTACTATGGTGCCTTAGAGTTTAGAACAAAAACCTCCAATGAAGAACTAAGACAGGCGGTTAATCAGCTAAGAACTGGCTATGCAAATGGAGAAATAGACACAGCGCAGTACATTGGCTTCCTTAGACAATTTGATGAGTATATAGAGGTAGAACCGCCCTCCGTTTGGGATAATATCAATTATATGCTCGACTTCCAATTTGGGTATATGTATTGGCGTTATTTCGCATGGAATTTTGTAGGTAAACAAGACGATGCCCAAGGCCGTTATAACAATCATGGAAATTGGTTAAGTGGCATTAATTTTATTGACAGCATGCGTTTGGGAAGCCAAGAAAATTTACCAGATGAAATAGAAAATAACAAAGCAAGAAATACGTACTTTTTCTTACCCTTACTCCTTGGATTGATTGGAATTATTTTCCAAATATTTAGAAATCCAAAACAGTTTTGGGTGCTATTTGTCTTCTTTATGTTTACTGGTTTAGCCATTCAATTTTACACCAACCCATATATCTTTCAACCTAGAGAAAGAGATTATTCTTTAGTGGGCTCTTTCTATGTATTTGCTTTATGGATTGGATTGGGAGTTTATGGCCTTTTTCATGAATTTAAAAAGCTAGTGAAACCAAAAATATTAGCGCCTGCGGTTACCATACTTTGTTTGCTTTCCGTTCCACTCTTGATGGGGTATCAAAACTGGGACGACCACGATAGATCTGGAAAATATACTGCGAACTCTACCGCGAAAGCCTATTTAGCTTCTACACAGAAAGATGCAGGTGCCATGCTATTTACTATTGGAGACAATGACACCTTCCCACTTTGGTATGTACAGGAGATTGAAGGTTACCGTACCGATGTACGTATTATTTGTACCAGCCTTTTTGCTACGGATTGGTACATAGATCAAATGAAAAGAAAAGCCTATGAAAGCGACCCTATTCCTTCTCAGTTGACGCATGATAAATATTTATGGGGTACAAGGGATGCCATCTACTACCAGCCAATTCCAAGTGTATCTGAAAAGAGATGGTCCATTAAAGATTTTATGAAATGGGTAGAGAGTGATCAGCCTCAAACAAAAATAAAAAGCCTCCTTCAAAGACAGGGTGCTGATTTAGAAGAATATTCTGAAAGCAACCTGGATGTGGTTTTCTATCCAACAAATAAAATACGAGTCCCGGTTAATAAAAAGAACGTTTTGGAAAGTGGCTTGGTAAAAGAAAAAGACACTGCCCTCATTGTAGATTATATAGATATTGACCTACCTAAAGGAGCTTTGCCTAAAAACCGCATTCTTATGTTAGATATTTTGGCGAATAATGACTGGAAAAGACCTATTTATTTTTCGGGTGGGAGTTTTGATGATGCTGAATATATTTGGCTCAAGGACTACCTGCAATTAGATGGGTTGGTGTACAAGCTAGTTCCTATAAAAACTGAAAATCGCAACTCTTTTGAACTGGGTAGAATTGATAGTGATTTAATGTATGATGTTGTGAAGAAGTGGCAATGGGGAAATTCTGGAAGCAGCGATATTTATCACGATCCGCAAACCAGAATTCAAGGGCTTTCTTTTAGATCTAATCTCGCTCGTTTGGTAGAAACGCTTATCAACGAAGAAAAGACAGACAAGGCGAAAGAGATCATAGATATTGCTATGACAAATATGCCAGTAGAGCATTTTGATTACTACACTTTTGTAGAACCCTATGTAGATGGTTATTACAAAGTAGGAGAAACTCAAAAAGGAAGAGCATTATTCAATAAATTAAAAACTATTTATCAAGATAGACTGGATTACTACGCTAGTATTCCATTTGATGAACAGCAAAATAGTTTGGATGAAATTTTATCGGATATGGAAGCTTACAGTAGGAATATAGATATTCTTATTCAAAATAGAGATCGAGAAATTGCAGAGAAAGAAACCCTCATCTTTAATGAATACTTAGATAAATTTCAACGTTTCTTTGGAAATACAAGCCCATTAGAAGGTGATATTCCAATAGAAAGCGATCCAGACATGATCAATACAGTTCCTTTAGATAGCATTCCAACATTGGATAGTGTCTCTGGTTCTCCTCAGGAATAAAATAAATATACCCCTTCGCAAGCGAGGGGGTATTTAATTGTAAACATACCATGGCTAGCACAACTATTGAGACTGTCCAACGCGCCATGTACAACTAGCTAAGTAAACCGTAAAAGCTTCGGAAATATTATACGTATTCGTTCAGGATACCGATTAAGGTATTGGCATCTTGCTCACCACTTTGGCGCCATACCATTTCTCCTTTTTTGTAGATCATTAATGTAGGAAGTCCTTTTACACGGAGTGCTTCGGATAGTTCCTTATTTTTATCTACATCAATCTTAATCACTTTTCCCTTATCACCTAAGGCAGCAGCAACATCCCTAAGAACGGGGTGCATTGCTGTTGATTGATCATTCCATTCTGCATAGAAATCAAGTAAAACAGGGATGCTTAAATCTATAAGTTCGCCAAATTTAGACATGTATTAATCTTTGGGTTACAGGTCAAATGTAAGAAAAAATGTTAAAATAGGGCAGTATTGACTATTTTTAAAGGGCTGAGCGAAGTTAAAATCATGTTAAAGATTTCTTTTTCAATGTTATCACTGTGATTTCTGGCCAGATACCAAATCTGCCTGGATAGCCAATAAAACCAAATCCTCGATTTACATTGATATATTGTCCAAGCTCTTCATAAATGCCTGCCCAATATTTATATCGCCATTTAACCGGACTCCACTTCACCCAACCTGGTATTTCTATTCCAAATTGCATTCCATGCGTATGTCCACTAAGTGTTAAATGATAATGGTATTCATCCTGGATTACCTGATCTTCCCAATGTGAAGGGTCATGACTTAATAAGATTTTAAAATCGTCCTTCTTAATACCATCGGCGGCTTTTTTAAGATCGCCTGCCTTTTTAAAACCTCCCTTACCCCAATTTTCTACACCTACTAATGCTAATTTTGCTCCATCCTTCTCAAGATAACGATGTTCGTTTAACAACAAATCAAAACCCATCTGTTGTTGCAAGTTCTTCAAATCTTCTAGATTTTGTGCTTTATCTTCAGGAGAATCCCATCCCACATAATCGCCATAATCATGATTTCCTAAAATAGAAAACTTTCCATCTTTTGCTTCTAATTGACCAAACAGATCGGCCCACGGTGTCATTTCTTCTGCTTTATTATTTACCATATCTCCGGTAAAGAAAATGGCATCACTCTTTTGCTCATTAATCAAATCTATCCCATAAGCCACTCGCTCTCTGTTGTCAAAACTTCCACTATGCACATCAGAGATTTGTGTAATTTGATAGCCATCAAAAGCATCGGGTAAATCATCAAACTCTAAACTGTATTTCAACACTTTATAGTTATATTTTCCTTTATACATTCCATAAAGCAACGCACCAAAAGGTAAAGAGGCTAAGCCTAAGGCAATGGCACTAACAAATTTCCTTCTAGACGGTAAATGTCTTCCTTTCGCAGTGGTAAAATCGGTGTATTTATTGTACCCCCATCCAATACCTCTAATGATATCTTCAATTAATAAAATACCTCCTGTAAATAATCCCAGTAGAAAAAAGGCAAAAAAGACCCCACCAGATATACTGATCGCCGGGGTTAAGGTATCTCCTCTTTGAAAATTAGCAATCTGAAATAAGAAATTAATCAGTACAGCAAGAAAAATTAAACCATACAATATCTGTAGCCATTGGTTTTTCACCAAAGTCTTATACGCTTGAAAACCATAGAGAGCGCAGACCATATACAAAATGGCAATTACTATTAAAAATCTAGACATTAACGCTTGTATTAATCATCCGTCAAAAGTACATCACAATGAGAAACCTTTGCAGTATTTAGGCAAAAAATTAACATGTGCTATCTATCGGATATACCAAAAAACCTCAAAACTTCTTAGAATATTTTTCAACTACAAAATCACCCCAATTAGCAATCGATTGAATTAATGGAATTAAAGTTCTACCAAAATCCGTTAAAGAATACTCCACTTTCAAAGGCGGTTTTGAGGTGTAAACCTTTCTCTTGATTAACTTGTCCTCTTCCAATGCTTTTAACTGCAAACTCAAAGTTCTTTCGGTAACTGTTGGCATTTCCTTTCTTAGTTCATTGTAGCGTAACGTCTTGTTCATTAAATGAAAAAGGATCACTGTTTTCCATTTTCCACCAATGATTCCCATTGTTAAGCTTGCACAACAAGGATACTCTTTACCTCGGAATTCAAATTTTTGCGGTGCTGTTGTTTCCATAAATAGCTACTATCATTTTTGACCGTTATTGCGAAGATAAAATACTATACTTATTTTTGCAACTATAATTTTTATAGTATATAAATATTTGGAACATGAAAGCAATGATTATCAACAAATACGGAGAAAATTCAGTATTTGAAAAACAAGAAATACCAATCCCAATCTTAAAAACAGGAGAAGTTTTAATCAAAATCGCAGCATCAAGCGTGAACACGGTAGATACCATGATTAGAAAAATGGGCAAAGACCTACCGCTATCTCCTGACACACCTGCAATTCTAGGAATGGACTTTGCTGGAGCAATTGAATCCATATCCAATGATGTTACCAATTTTTCCGTGGGTGATGAGGTGTATGGTTGTGTTGGTGGTCTTGCCGATTTACAAGGTACTTTGGCAGAATATATCGCTGCTGATCATAAACTGATAGCTTTAAAGCCCAAAAATATTTCCATGAGAGAAGCCGCAGCCATACCATTAGTTGGCATTACGGCCTATGAAGGCCTCATACGCGCTGGCAATATAGCTGGACAAAAAGCACTAGTACATGGAGGCACAGGTGGAGTTGGTCATATAGCCGTGCAATTAGCAAAATATTTTGGAGCTGATGTCTATGCGACAGGCGGAGGTGAAAAACAAATGCAACTTATTAAACAACTTGGAGCCACTGCAATCAATTATAAGACTGAATCTGTAGCATCTTATGTTGAGGAATATACTCAGAATAAGGGTTTTGACATTATATATGACTCTGTAGGGGGAGGAAACCTCATTAATTCATTCAATGCTGCCGCTCTTAACGGACATATTTCAACTACTGTCTCCTTATGTGAATTAGACCTTACTTTGGCTCATTTTAAGGGGCTTTCCTTACACGTCGTATTTATGCTCATTCCTATGTTGCATAATCATAAACGGGAAGAACATGGGAAGATTCTGAAAACAATTGCAAAAATTGTGGAGGAGGGTCACTTAAAACCCTTGTTAGATGACCAATTATTTTTACTAGAAGAGGCTGGAAAAGCACATGCGCGTCTAGAAAGCGGTCAGGCAATGGGGAAAGTAGTCATTGAAACTACTGCCACATGAAAACAATACTCATAACGGGAAGTACAGATGGCATAGGAAAATTAGCTGCCTCTAAATTGGCAAAAGATGGGAATCAAATTTTATTACATGGAAGAAACAGTGAAAAGCTCCGAAAAACCATACTAGAAATCAAAGAAGTTTCAGGAAATAATAAAATAGATGGCTTCATTTCTGATCTGTCAAATTTTGAAAGCATCAAAAAAATGATTCTTCAAATATCAGAGAGCGTATCAAAAGTTGATGTATTGATTAATAATGCTGGGGTATTTAAAAGTAATGTACAATTAAATAAGGATGGATTGGATCTACGTTTTGTTGTCAATTATTTAGCACCCTATTTATTAACCAATGGATTATTACCATTACTAGAAAAAAGCAGTTCGCCTCGAGTGATTAATTTAAGCTCCGCTGCACAATCTACTGTTTCCATAGAGGGATTAAGAGGCAACAAATTACTATCCGAACAAGAAGCCTACGCACAAAGTAAGTTAGCTTTAACTAAATGGAGTTTTTACCTCTCGCAAAAATTGACTTTCTTAAACGTTATAGCCGTTAATCCCGGTTCTTTACTAAACACCAAAATGGTTCAAGAAGCCTACGGACAGTTTTGGTCTTCAGCTGACAAAGGCGCTAGTATTCTTTATGATCTAGCAGTCTCCGATGCATACAAAGAAAGTACTGGGCAGTACTTTGATAATGATAAGGGTCATTTTTCTGAAGCGCATAGCGATGCGTATAAGCAAGAAAAAATCAAAAGATTAATCACTGAAACTGAAGAAATTCTTAATGCATAAATGGGTGTTTTTAACAAAATAGCAAAGAAAAATAAATTAACATTAGGACTTGTGTTTCCGCTGGAAGCATATAGCGGTTCGATTGCAAAAATGGAAAACCAAGAATACCTAGCTAAACGAGCTGAAGAATTAGGTTTTAAGGCATTATGGTTTAGAGATGTGCCCTTTAACGATCCTTCTTTTGGAGATGCAGGACAACTATTTGACCCTTGGATTTACATGACACATCTAATGAATCATACTAAGAAAATTGCTCTAGCCACAGGAAGCATTATTTTACCCTTGCGACATCCTGTTCATACTACAAAATCAATAAACAGCCTACAAGTACTTTCAGAAGGAAGATTAGTTTTAGGGATAGCATCGGGAGATAGGCCCATCGAATATCCAGCCTTTAATCAGCAATTGGAAAATAAATCAGAATTATTTAGAGATAGCTTTTTTTACATAAAAAAATTAGAAGGAGATTTTCCCAACTATGCCTCTAAATTTTTTGGCAAAACCAATGGCGTAATAGATATACTGCCAAAGTACAATAAAAAAACACCGATGTTGGTAACAGGACATTCAGGACAATCATTAGAATGGATAGCGGAACATTCCGATGGTTGGTTGTATTATCCACGGGATTTCAACACATTACAATTGGTTATGAAACAGTGGAGTGCGGCGCTTTCCATAGTTGAAAAAAAATGGAAACCCTTTATGCAATCCTTGTACGTAGATCTAACCGTAAATTCCGAAGTAAAACCAACACCAATTCACCTTGGGTTTAAATCAGGATCAGCATACTTAAATAGTCATTTGAAAATATTAGAATCTCATGGTGTAAACCATGTAGTTCTAAATTTAAAATATGGTTCCAGGCCCGCAGAAGAAATGATTGAAGAAATTGGTGCTAAGATAATTCCCAATTTCTCCTGAATCGTAGTAATTAAATTGCAAAAACAATTGTACTAAGAAACAAAATACTGCCGCAAAGGGTTCATTCCATTATGGTTTCTAAGACATTTATGATTTTAGTAATGCTACAATTTGCGCAACCGTTTCCAAATGCGTCGTTGCTACTTCATTCTCTTTTAAAAAAGACGAAGAATTCATGGAAACAGGGGGCATGGTATCCAAAGTTTTCCGAAAATGTGTGCCCGACAAATGAATAGCATCAAAGCCCGCATCAACAAATTGATGCACATTGTGAACTCGCACACCCCCACCAGGAAGTATGGTACAATCCGTTGCCATTTCAGATAGTTGTTTCAACAAGTCTAATCCTTTTAAAGCACTATCTTCTTGTCCAGAACTTAAGATGGCATCTATTCCAATTGCTTCCAATTCTACAAGAGTATCCAATGGGTTTAACACCCAATCAAAAGCCCTGTGAAACGTAAAATGCATTCCCTTTGCCCAAGCTCTTATTTTAGATGTTCGCTGCTTATCCAAGGTAAAATCTCGATACAGCACTCCAGAAACAATACCATCCATTCCCAAAACAGCACACTGTTCTATATTGGTTCTCATAATTTCGAATTCTGAATCGGAATACGTAAAGTCTCCAGATCGAGGACGTATCAGCACATGAATAGGAATAGAAACTTGTTCCCGAACATTCTTTAGCATTCCAAAAGAGGGGGTTACACCACCAACACCTAACTCCATACAAAGCTCTATTCTATCAGCACCTGCCTTTTGGGCTATTAAGGCAGATTCTAATGAGTTGGCACAAACTTCTAACAGCATATTCTTATATTTAGTGAGTTAAAAATAAACAACCCGATACCATGAAACGAAGAAATTTCATCAAAAATTCAGCGGCTGGTACTGCTGGTATTATCTCTGCCCCCTTATTAGCCTCCTGCGAAGACAAAAAAAATACTGCAAAGGAGTCTGCGGCAACAACCAGTGTTAAGCCTATTGTCATAGCAACTTGGGATGTGGAAAATGCTACCGCAAAGGCTTGGGAGGTCCTAAATAAAGGTGGTTCTGCACTAGATGCTGTAGAACAAGGAGTTATGATGGAAGAGGCCGATGTAAATAACCAATCTGTAGGCAAAGGAGGAAGGCCAGATAGAGATGGGAATGTAACTTTAGATGCCTGTATTATGGATAAGGACAGTAATTGTGGTGCCGTTGTGTATCTGCAAAACATCACCCATGCTGTGAGCGTTGCTAGAAAAGTGATGGAAGATACGCCACACGTAATGCTGGCGGGCAAAGGTGCAGAGCAATTTGCCTATGAAAAAGGATTTCAAAAAGAGAACTTACTTACCGAAAAGTCTAAACAAGAGTGGTTAGAATGGGCAAAAACTTCCAAATACGAACCCATCATCAATATTGAAAACCACGACACCATTGGAATGCTCACTATTGATAGCAATGGCGATATGGCCGGAGCTTGTACCACCAGTGGAATGGCTTATAAAATTGGAGGACGTATTGGAGATTCTCCTATTATTGGAGCCGGACTCTTTGTAGACAATGAAGTAGGTGGTGCCACTGCAACAGGTGTAGGAGAAGAAGTAGTGCGTACCGTGGGAAGTTTTCTCATTGTAGAGCTAATGCGACAAGGAAAATCTCCTCAAGAAGCATGTGAAGAGGGCGTACGACGTATTTTAGCAAAGAATAAAAACAAACCTGATTTTCAAATTGGATTTATTGCAATGAATAAAAAAGGAGAAACCGGAGCCTATTGTATTCACCCAGGATTTAGCTATCGCGTTTTTTCAGAATTAGGCCATACAAATACCCCTTCTAATTCGCATATAAAAGCCTAAGTAATTTTTTCGAACATTATATTCAATTTTACACTATAAAAACTAGGTTCTTTCGTTTTTAAAAGTAGTATCTGTTGAAACTATTCCGCAGTATTTTTAGCCCATGTTTGGCAATAGTCATATATTTAACTACAACTTCCAAGTAACTAAGTAATCTAGAAATGGCAGCACAAAAAAGACTTTTTTTATTAGACGCATTTGCGTTAATTTTTCGAGGCTATTATGCCCTAATCAAAAACCCCCGGATAAACTCTAAGGGCATGGATACTTCTGCCATTATGGGTTTTGTAAATTCTCTATTCGATGTTATTAAGAGAGAAAAACCAGACCATTTAGCAGTTTGTTTTGACAAGGGCGGCAGTGTAGAACGTACTGAAATGTATGCCGAATATAAAGCCAATAGAGATGAAACACCGGAAGCCATTAAAATTGCAGTTCCTATTATTCAAGAGATCTTAAAGGCAATGCATATTCCTGTTGTGGAACTTCCAGGATGGGAGGCCGATGATATTATTGGCACCTTAGCAAAGCAAGCAGAGAAGGAAGATTACAAAGTATTTATGGTTACACCTGACAAGGATTTTGGGCAATTGGTTTCCGAAAATATCTTTATGTACAGGCCAGCACGTATGGGTAATGGTATTGAAATTTGGGGCATACCAGAAATACAAAAACGCTTTGGAGTAGAACGTCCAGAACAAGTTATAGATTACCTAGGAATGATGGGAGATGCTAGTGATAATATCCCTGGACTTCCTGGCGTGGGTGACAAGACTGCTAAGAAGTTTATTGAACAATTTGGCTCCATGGAAGAGCTTTTAGCCAATACCGATCAGCTCAAAGGTAAAATGAAAGAGAAAGTTGAAGAAAATGCAGAACTTGGACTTCTTTCAAAGAAGTTAGCCACGATAGATGTGGACTGTGCAGTAACATTTGATGCCAAAGATTACGAATTATCAGTCCCTGATAGTGCCAAAGTTCAGACGCTTTTTGAAGAATTAGAATTTAGGCGTTTAAAGGATCAATTCCTTAAAATCTTTTCTTCTGAAAGTGAGGTCACTGAAAACAGTAATACCTCAACATCTGCCTCTTCAAAACAGGCTCCAAAAGAAGCAGGTGGAGGGCAATTTTCCCTCTTTGGAAACGATGGCCAAACGGCTACCACACTTACCGAAGTTACGGGTAGAAAAACCATAAAAGAAACTTCACACCTGTACCAACTGGTGGCCCCTGGAATGGCAATGAAACTTTTTATTCAGAATCTATTAAAACAAGAATCGGTTTGTTTTGACACAGAAACTACGGGGCTCAATCCGCTTGTAGCTGAACTTGTAGGGATTGCTTTTAGTTGGGAGGCTGGTAAAGGTTTTTACATCTCCTTTCCTGAAGAAAAAGAAGAAGCGCAAGCACTTATAGAACAACTTCGTCCCTTCTTTGAAGCGGAACATATAGAGAAGATAGGACAGAATTTAAAGTATGATATTAAAGTACTTCATAAATACAATATAGCTGTTAAAGGCGCTTATTTTGACACCATGCTGGCGCATTATTTAATTAATCCAGATATGCGTCATAATATGGATGTGCTTGCGGAAACCTATTTAAATTACACCCCAGTCTCAATTACGGAACTGCTCGGTAAAAAAGGCAAAAACCAGTTATCCATGCGCCAAGTTCCATTAGAACAACAAAAAGAATATGCCGTGGAAGATGCTGATATCACTTTCCAATTGGCCCAACACTTTAGACCAGAATTGGCAGAAGCAGGCACTGAAAAATTATTCAAAACAATAGAGATTCCTTTGCTAAAAGTTTTGGCACATATGGAAGCAGAGGGCATTCGTATGGATACTTCTTTTTTAAATTCACTCTCTGCGGACCTAGACAGTGATATTAGCAAACTAGTCACTAAAATTTATGATGAAGCAGGGGAAGAATTTAACATTGCGTCTCCCAAACAATTGGGAGAAATTCTCTTTAACAAATTAAAGCTGGTAGACAAACCCAAGAAAACCAAAACAGGACAGTATTCTACAGCAGAAGATGTATTGTCTTATTTAGCGAAAGATCATGAGATAATAAAAAACGTCTTGGATTACAGAGGCCTAGCAAAGCTAAAAAGCACGTATGTAGATGCTCTACCAGAGCAGGTAGAAACTGCCACAGGAAGAGTACATACGGATTATATGCAAACCGTAGCTGCTACCGGGCGCCTTAGCAGCAATAATCCCAACCTGCAAAACATTCCAATACGAACGGAAAGAGGAAGACAGGTTAGGAAAGCATTTGTTCCCAGAGATGAAAACTACACCCTTTTAGCTGCAGATTATTCGCAGATAGAGCTAAGGATTATTGCCGCTTTAAGTGAAGAAACTACTATGATAGAGGCATTTAAAAACGGGGAAGATATTCATGCTTCCACGGCTTCAAAAGTTTTCAATGTACCCATAGAAGAGGTAAGCAGAGAACAGCGAAGTAATGCCAAAACTGTAAATTTTGGAATCATCTATGGTGTTTCGGCCTTTGGACTTAGCAACCAAACAGATCTTTCCAGATCAGAAGCCAAAGAGTTAATAGACACCTATTATGCCACCTATCCTAAACTACGCAACTTTATGTCGGAGCAAATAGATTTTGCCAGAGACAATGGATATGTACAAACGGTATTAGGGAGAAGACGGTATTTAAAAGACATTAATGCTGGAAATGCCGTGGTAAGGGGTGCTGCAGAGCGTAATGCCGTAAATGCCCCCATTCAGGGAAGTGCTGCTGATATCATTAAAATTGCTATGATCAACATTCATCAAAAGTTAGAAGCAGGAAACTACAAAACCAAAATGTTGTTACAAGTGCATGATGAACTGGTATTTGACGTTTATAAACCAGAGCTTGAGACGATGAAGAGCCTAATAAAATCTGAAATGGAAAATGCCTATACACTGGCGGTTCCGCTAGATGTTGAACTTGGCGTAGGAGCAAATTGGCTGGAAGCTCATTGATACTAAATAAAGAAAATAGCCGTTGCTATTTATAGCTAGGCACGTTTATTGTGTATTAGTAATCAAAGTAACCTATCTACCAGGTCCTAACCAGTATGCGATGAAAAAATACGCCCTACTCATTTTCCTAATCAGCTGTTCTTTTTATGTAAAGGCCCAAGATGCTTCCTCTAAAGAGACAATTGTGCAGGAGCAGCAAACAGATGCTAAGAAAATAAAAGTATTCCCAAACCCCGCTACCAATGTAGTCCATTTACTAGGGCTGGTAAATTCTCAAAAAGCGTTCATTAGGATTTCTGATGTATACGGAAATGTAGTTTTACAACGCCAATGGGCCATAAGAGACGCTTCTTTAAGCATTCCTATTCCCAATTTGGAATCGGGGATTTATGTAGTTAGCGTGGACTCTCCAGAACAAAAAGTGCAACTGAAGTTTTATAAAAATTAAGACATAAAAAAAACCCTCTCCAATTAGAAAAGGGTTTTCAAATAATATGTTTAGAGATTACTTACGTGTAAAAACTGCTTCTGCATCTGCTAGGTTATTTTCATCCACAAATTCTGCATCTACGGTTAAGGTATTACCATCAATGTCTACGGTAATTGTTTCCTCTATTCCACCTTCATCTATAAAAGTCAATTGATCCCCTTCTAAGGTCCAATTTGTAGTAGCTGTCTCTTGATTCTCTGGGCAAGTAATAATAAGTCCACCACCTGAAGGATCTAAATCCTGACCTGCTTCACTAAAATCTCTTACTTCAGTGATTACTGTGCCGTCTTCATTAAAAGTAAAAGTAATAATGTCGCACCCTCCTGCTACTAGGGCATCAAAAATTCCTTTTGCAAAAGTTAACTCATCGCCAGCGGTGTTAGAATCAATTTCTAATCCTGACAGTTCCCAAGAACCAATAATTGAATTATTTTCAGTGTTGTTATCGTCTTCACTATCGGAAGAACAAGAAAAGGTTAAGGCTGCTGTAAATAACAGTACTAATAGATTACGTTTCATCGTCTTTTTGGGTTTTTTATACGGGCAAAACGCAAAAAATAGCATTATAGTATACCTTTTACTATAATATGAAGCGATAGGTAGCCTTAATAAGAAAGGTATTGTCTCTTTTCTGACCCAAAATCTGATTATCTAAACTTCGTCCCAACGTATCCGTAGGATCTCCTAAACCGGTGATTCCCTGAGACCAAACTAGAAAGATCTCTGATCCCGGAATATACTCCCATCGCATTACCAAATTGGATCTAAATTGCACAAAAGCAAAGTCAGGATCATCTATTTGATAATCCACAGTACCATCTAAATTTTCATCTATAGCATAGACCCCGTTGGCTTTGGCTATCTGATTGTCATTAAACACATTAATTCGATCATCCAATCTATCCGCTGTAGCATCCGTAACAAAATTAAAGTCCGTATACCGCCCTCGAGAAATAAAAGGCTGTCCGTAATACTGTATCGTAAGGTTTGGATTGATGTTATAGTTCAGTCTCACCGAAGTACTAAATGTCTTTTGATCAATATCTGCCGTAATATAACGTGCCGTCCCAGCAAAATCTGTTTCTGTGACATACTGGGTTCTGCTTGGACTATCTTCTAATTCGGTGTTTACAGAAAGACTAAAAGCATCAAAAGGTTGGTATCTAAAACGTGCAACATAACGCCTAAAAGCAAAATTATTGTCTTTTGCTTGGCTATTTACGTGTCCTAAAGTAAAATTGAATTTCTTTCTTCTATCGGATCCGAAAAATAAAAAGAACACATTTTCTTCGGAGAAACGCCAGCGTGGCCCTCCTCTAAGATAGGTATTGATAAAAATTCTCGGCTTGTGCAAAAAACCAACATTTGTACGCCAATTATTGGCATAATTTATAAAGCCTCGAAGCTCATAATTCATCCGATTATAATTCCCCTCAAAATCGTAGGTAGAAACCTGTTCCAATCCTATCCGAGCTTCCCGGTAGAACTTGGTAGGTTTTAAAAATAGATAATCCACACTAGCAAATTGACGAATCTCATCTGCTTGACGTAAAAAACCAACATCATTTAATTCCAATTCTGGAGATCGCCAAATTAACCCTCCATTATACCGCCAGTTTCCCCCACCCTCTTTACCAGCTTCTAACTTTCCTCCAGTTCCCGTAAGAGATGTTCTATTAGGGTCTACTTCAACATGACTGGCATCTACACGTTGAAACAAATGGGTAATGCTTTGTTGGGTAAGTTCAATGGACTCTTCGCTTCCCTGCACATGACTTGTTACAAAATTACCTTCTAGATAATAGGTTCTATCTTTCCAGTTATGCCTGAAATCGATACCTCCCGTATAGGCGGCTTTTCTAAGAAAACTAAGATTATCCTCTAATTTTCGATTGGTAGCCGTAAAAATTCCTCCTATAAATGAATTGCGTTCATTAAAATCCTTTTGCGCTCTGGCTACCAAATAATTGGTAAGAGGTTCTACCAATTCTTCTCTTCGCTCTCCGTTATTATCGATCTCGGCAAACATTTTTCCAGTGATACTTTCCAACAGTCCAATAGACCAACCATTTTTGGTTTTCCCAGAAAACTTGGCGGCTCCTAAAATAGTAGTATTGGTAGGTTGATCTACAAATTCTCCAGTTCCAACACTGGCAGAACCTTGCGGACTGCGCCCAATTCTACGACTGTAAAAAACATTGTCATTGCCATTGGCAAATTCATAGTCAAAAATATTTTTATTCTCTACAAAGAAAGGGCGTTGCTCATTAAAGAATACCTGAAAACCGTCTAAGGCTATAACTCCTGGGTCTGCCTCTACCTGTCCAAAATCTGGATTGACGGTTAAATCTAGTGTGAGGTCATTGGTAATTCCAATTTTCGCATCTAAACCGCCATTCAATACATAATCTTGACCATCTCTAAACGGATTTCCACTCTCTTTTTGATAGGTATCTAGTTGATTCACAACAAAGGGTTGTATTTCCAACTGCTTTTGCGGCTTAATATTAAGCAAACCATGTAATTCACCAAACTCACTAACGAAACCCGCTGCGTCTCTTGGCACCCTATCCCAAACAGAACGCTCCTCTGCTCTAAAAAGAAGTCTACTTACCTGCAATCCCCAGATCTGTTCTTCTTCATTTCCAAACTTGATCTGACTAAAGGGAATTTTTATCTCTCCAATCCAACCTTCACTATCTGTAGTCGCCGCTGCATACCATATGGGATTCCAACTATCATCGAAATTATTACCATTTTCAGAAACAAACTCATCACCTTTTACTCCAGCAGCGGTTACAGTGAAAGCAAAACCCGTACGTTTATCATGATAACTATCTAAAATAATGGTAACCCTATCTCCAGCAAAACCATCCCGTCTTGATAAACGTTTCTCTATCTTATCAGGTTCCGTATCATAACAGCGATAGGCTACATACAAGAATTTATCATCGTAAGTAATTTTAAATTTGGTCTGTTGTCCTGGAGGGGTATTTTCATCGGGTTGCGATTCTATAAAATCACCTGCCCATGCTACGCCATCCCATCCCTTATCGTCCAAAATACCGTCAATTACTGGTGGAGCTTGCCCTTCTAAAGCCTTTGTCGTATAAATGCGTCTGGAGGTATCTGTAGAAGTATCTTGTGCTAAGCCATACCTTGTTAAAAGTAAAGCGGCAAAGACGAATAAAATTCTAAACATTCTGTTTATGTTGGTCAGGGTTTGTGCCGGCAAAAGTAGTAGGCTTACCTGCTACCTGACTTACATTTAAACTATTTTTAACAGATTTAACGTTTAAAGCACAAAACGATAAGTAGCTTTTACAAGAAATATGTTTTGAGGTTTCTGGCCAAAAATATTATCTCCTAAACTTTCAAACAATTGATCTTGTGGGTTTCCAGATTGAGAAATGTCTTGAGACCATACCAAGAATATTTCGGATCCAGGAATGTACTCCCAACGTACAACCAAATTGGATCTAAATTGAACAAAAGAGAAGTCGGGATTTCCAAAACTAAAATCGGTAACTCCATCCAAGTCCTCATCTACAGCATATACGTCATTGGCTAAATTAATTTGCCCCACATCGTACCGAGTAATACGATCTTCAAAGTTCTTAGCAGTAGCATCTGTTACATGTTTAAAGCTAGAGTACCTTCCTCTAGAGATAAAAGGTTGACCCCAATATTGAATTGTTAAGTTTGGATTAATGGTGTAATTAAGTCTTAAAGACATGCTCAGCGTGCGCTGTTCTATGGTACCGTTTAAATAACGTGTTTCTCCATTTACATCTATATTATCAATAAATTGTAATTGATCATCATTAATATTATAATTAGGACGTGCAGAAATACTTAGCGCATTAAAGGGTTGATACGTAACTCCGAAACCTACGCCATAATTCTTATATGAGTTGTCCGTGGCTTTTCCTCCATTGTGAAAAAGATTAAGTCGCACTTTTTTTCTATTATCTGTATTAATGCCATTCCAAAAACTGACTCCTGGAGATAAGCGTAGTCTGGGCCCTCCTCTAAGAGCAAAATTAGAATACTGGATAGGAATATAATTGAAGCCTATATTCGTAAACCAGTTCCCCTTCCAATTCTGCCAGCTATTCGTATTGAATTGAAGCGTATTATGGTTCCCTCCAAAATCCCAAACACTCCAATGATTATAATTAATCCCAATACGTCTAAAAGTACTATCTGGTTTTATAGTTTGATAGCCAATCCATGTGTAATGTCTAATATCATCTGCTTGTCTTTGAAAGCCAATATCATTCAATTCTAATTCTGGAGACCGCCACGTAGCTCCCGTCTCAAACTTCCAATTACCATTGCCAACTTTGCCAATCTGTAAATTACCACCTGTACCTGTTAGGGAAGTAGCATCTGGATCAACCTCCACATGATCCGCACCTACTCTCTGAAATAAATGGGTAATGGTTTCTTGCGTATTTCGAATGGCATTTTCGCTTCCTTTCACATGGCTCCAAACAACATCACCTCCTATATACCAATCTCTATCGTTCCATTGATGTTTAAAATCGAAACCACCAGTATAAGCGGCATTGTGTAAAAAATCTAAATTTTCAGTAAGATCGTCTCTGTTCGTAGCTGTTACAAGACCTCCTATATAGGTATCTCCATTATTAAAATCTTTTTGAAGTCGACCTACGAAATAATTAGTCAAAGGCTCTACCACCTCTCTTCGACGTTCTCCGTTATTATCAATGGTCGCGTATTTTTTGGCGGTAACACTCTCTAAAACTCCAATAGACCAACCATCTTTTGTTTTACCACTAAACTTGGCAGCTCCCAAAATGGCCGTATTTTCGGGTTGATCTACAAACTCACCATCTGTGGTATTTGGAAATCCTTGTGGACTTCTTCCTATTCTACGAGAATAAAAAACATTATCAAATCCAAAAGTGTTTCCTGCCTCCGATCTAGAGATATTATAATCAAAAATATTTTTGTTTTCTACAAAGAAAGGGCGTTGTTCTCTAAAGAAGATTTGAAACCCGTCTAAAGCAATCGCTGATGGATCTGCCTCTACCTGACCAAAATCAGGGTTAATTGTGAGATCTAAAGTAAGGTCATTCGTGATTCCAATCTTGGCGTCGACCCCCCCTGTAATTTCTCCATCACTTCCATCTCTAAACGGATTTCCTTCCTCTGCCTCATACGTTTCTAAACTTGCTACTGTATAAGGTTGTATTTCCAGTTGATGTTGCGGTTCTAGATTAACCAAGCCATGTATTTCTCCAAACTCACTTACCCATCCTGGGGTATCTACTGGCTTTCGTTGCCATAAAGAACGTTCTTCTTCTCTAAAAAAGCGTCTTGTAGATTGCAGTCCCCAAACTTGATTTTTATCCCGTCCAAACTTTAATTGACTCAATGGAATTTTTAATTCGGCGGTCCAGCCTTCTCCATCAATATTTGTTTTGGTATACCAAATAGGGTTCCAGCTACTGTCCCAATTGTTTCCATTATTGGAAATGAATTCGTCGCCCTTTACCCCCGCTGCCGTAACAGTAAAAGAAAAAGCCGTTCTAAAATCATGATAGCTATCGATGTTAAATTCTACCCAATCTCCAGAGAAACCATCTCGCCTAGAAAGTCTTTTTTCTATTTTGTCTGGTTCAGGATCATAGCAACGTACTCCTATATATAAGTACTTTTGATCATAGATAATTTTAAACTTGGTTTGCACGCTTGGTGGTGTATTTTCATCGGGTTGATTTTCAATGTAATCTCCTGTCCACTCAACAATATTCCAAGCTGGGTCATCCAAAAGCCCATCAATACTAGGAGATTCCTGATTGAGTATGGGTTTTGTATTGTAAATTTTCTTGGGCACAACGGTGGTTGAATCTTGGGCAAAGATGAATCCTTGCGCAAAAATGTATGCGCAAATGAACAGGAGGTTAGTTTTCATGTTGTTGATTTATGATTGATGCATTAAAGACTTCCAAAAATCCAAGCAGTTACAGTTGTATTTCTTTTTTAATATTTTTTTAACATTTTCAAAAAAATTGAAGTTCCAAATCACATTTATCGTAGAAAAAAAATCCTCGCATCCATTAAAAAATAATGCGTAATAGGGGTTACATTTGGAAAGAATAAAAAAAGTACCTGTTTTCCTAAAAATAATCAGAAATAACCATTTGTATTTCAAGTTAATAATTGTACATTTGCACCCCGTTTATCGGGATTAGTATGTTTAATTATTAAAAATAGTAGTGTGGATACATTAAGTTACAAGACTGTTTCGGCCAATAAGGCAACTGTTGATAAGCAATGGTTGTTGGTTGATGCTGAAGGGGAAATATTGGGTCGTCTTGCTTCTAAAGTGGCAAAATTGCTAAGAGGAAAGCACAAACCAAATTTTACGCCGCACGTAGACTGTGGTGATAATGTGGTGATCATCAACGCAGAAAAAATTACCCTTACCGGTAATAAGTGGGAAGATAAAACCTATACTCGTTACACCGGTTATCCTGGAGGTCAACGATCTAGAACAGCACAAGAGATATTGGAAAGAAACCCAGCTCGTCTTGTAGAAAAGTCTATAAAAGGTATGCTACCTAAGAACAGATTAGGTGCGGAATTGTTCCGTAACTTAAAAGTTTATGTAGGCACTGAGCACAACCAAGAAGCTCAAAAACCAACAGCAATCAATTTAAAGGATCTTAAGTAATGGAAACAATTCATAAAATCGGTAGAAGAAAAACAGCCGTTGCGCGTATTTACCTTACAGAAGGAAAAGGAAATATAACGGTTAACAAAAGAGATTTAAATGATTATTTCACTACCGCTACATTACAATACAAAGTAAGACAGCCTTTTGCTTTAACAGGTAACGAAGATAGTTATGATGTAAAAGTGAATGTATATGGAGGTGGTATTACTGGGCAAGCAGAAGCAATTCGTTTGGCATTATCTAGAGCTATGTGTGAGATTGATGAGGAACACAGAGTTGTATTAAAGCCAGAAGGTTTACTTACAAGAGACCCAAGAATGGTGGAACGTAAGAAATTTGGACAGAAGAAAGCTCGTAAGAAATTCCAGTTCTCTAAACGTTAAGAATCACCATACCATCTTAACGGATGGTATGTTTTTTTATATTAATTAATAAAATACTGAAAAAATGCTCAATAAGAGCAATCCTATTTTCAGTAGCAATCAAAGTTCATTGAAATACCCTTGTCATAGGGTAAATTAAAAAAGTTGATTTCTCAAAAAGAATTCAGCAAGCTCTAAACATTAAAAATATACCATGTTTGGGGCAATTAGTTTAGCATCTAAATGCCAGAGGCTTATTCTATTAAGAATATACCACTCTAGTATTGCTAATTCAAAAGAACGTAAACTAAAATTAAAAATGGCAAACAAAATTGAAGTAAAAGAATTATTAGAAGCTGGCGTACACTTTGGCCACCTTACAAGAAAATGGAATCCGAACATGGCTCCTTACATCTACATGGAGCGTAATGGAATACATGTAATTAACCTTTATAAGACCGTAGCAAAACTAGATGAAGCTAATGAAGCTTTGAAAAAGATTGCTGCTTCTGGAAGAAAAATACTTTTCGTAGCTACCAAAAAACAGGCAAAAGACATTGTTGCCGAAAAAGTAGCAAACGTAAACATGCCGTATATTACAGAAAGATGGCCTGGAGGAATGTTAACAAACTTTGTTACCATTCGTAAAGCTGTTAAAAAAATGGCATCTATTGATCGTATGAAGAAAGATGGTACATTCAATACACTTTCTAAAAAAGAACGTTTGCAGGTAGATCGTTTAAGAGCAAAATTAGAAAAGAACTTGGGTTCTATTTCTGAAATGACACGTTTACCTGGCGCTTTATTTGTAGTAGATACCATGCGTGAGCATATTGCTGTAAAAGAAGCTCAGAAATTGAACATTCCTATTTTCGCAATGGTAGATACCAATTCTGATCCAAGACCAATTGATTATGTTATTCCATCTAATGATGATGCATCTAAGTCAATTGAAGCTATTTTAACGCAGGTTACTGCTGCAGTTGCGGAAGGTTTAGCCGATCGAAAATCTGATAAACAAGCAGATAAAGAAGGGAAAGAAACCGCTCCAAAAGCAAGTGCAAAAGCTCCAGCTACACCGGCACCAACTGAAACAAAAGAGGCCGCTCCTGCTGCAGTAGTTGAAGAAACTCCGGCTATTGTGGAAGAGAAAGCTGCTGTTGTGGAAGAAGCTCCAAAGAAAGAAACGAAAGCTGAAACTGCGAAAGCAGACGATCTTACCAAAGTGGAAGGCGTTGGTCCCAAAGCAGCAGAAGCTCTTGTAAATGCCGGGATTGCTACTTTTGCTGATTTAGCAAAATCGAAGCCAGAAAAGGTAAAAGAAATTCTAACAGAAGCTAGTTCTAGAATGGCACATTTAGATCCAACTTCATGGCCAAAACAAGCTCAAATGGCTGCTGATGGTAAATGGGATGAGCTTAAGGAATGGCAAGACAATACAAAAGGGGGCGTAGAATAAGCTTCCAAACATATTTTAAACTAAATATTAATTTAACATTGCCCTAAAAGATATCTCATAATGAGATTTAAAATGGGCAATATTAAAACTTTTATAACATGGTAAAGATTACCGCCGCAGAAGTAAACAAATTAAGAAAAGCAACCGGTGCAGGAATGATGGACTGCAAAAACGCTTTAGTAGAGGCCGAAGGAGATTTTGACAAAGCCATAGAAGTACTTCGTAAAAAAGGACAAAAAGTAGCTGCAAAGAGAGCAGATAGAGAATCCTCTGAAGGAGCTGCAATTGCTAAAGTTAATGCCGACAATACTGTTGGTGTTGCAATTGTTCTAGGATGCGAAACAGATTTCGTTGGGAAAAACGAAAACTTTGTTGCCTTAGCAAATCAACTGGCAGAAATTGCATTGAACTACAGTAATAAGGAAGAGTTCTTAGCTGCTGATTTTGGTGGAATAAGTGTGGCTGATAAATTGGTTGAGCAGACGGGTGTTATTGGTGAAAAATTAGAAATCAACGCTTTCGAAAAATTGGAAGCTCCATATGTAGGTTCCTATGTTCACATCAACAAAATTGCCGCATTAGTAGGTTTATCTGCAAAGGTAGATGCTGCAGATGTTTTAGCAAAAGACCTGTCTATGCAAGTAGCTTCTATGGGAGCCACTACGCTATCTTATAAAGATTTTGACCCTGCTTATGTAGCGGCTGAAACGGAGGCTCGTATCGCGGTTATCGAAAAAGATAATATTGAGTTGGGACGTTTGGGAAAAACGCTTAAAAATGTACCCCAGTACATTTCTATGGCGCAGCTAACAGACGACGTTCTTGCCAAGGCAGAGGAAGATGCGAAAGCACAATTAAAAGCAGAAGGTAAACCAGAACAAATATGGGATAAAATTCTTCCTGGAAAAATGGAGCGTTTTATTTCTGATAACACCACTTTAGATCAGGAACAATGTTTATTGGATCAGAACTTTATCAAAGATGAGAAAATGAATGTTGCATCTTACGTTTCATCTCATGGGGATGTTTCGGTATCGGATTTTAAACGTGTTTCTTTAGGATAATTTATAACCCGAACAGTTTAAAAAACGCGACACTTATGGTGTCGCGTTTTTTTATTCCTTGAAATTAGTTTCCTTCAATTTTCATCAGGTCAATAGCCGCAGTAACTTAGTTTTTTTGCTCCAGCTTCTTTAGCTGTTCTATTCCATGTTGATTTTCAGGGTTGAGTGTCACAGATTTTTTATAGTTTCTAATCGCATTTGAAGTATCTCCCCTTGTCTCATAGCCCTCTGCCAAACTATCCCATACATTCCAGGAAAGGGGATGTTCTTCCGTATTTAACGTAAATACTTTTATGGCTTTGGCCAGCTGATTTCTTCGCATCATTTCATAACCTAGGGAGTTCAGTATTTCTTCAAATGCCGCCTCGGGATATCTTTTTTTATTTGCTCGGTAACTTACCAAAGCTGCCTCCACTGAGGTATTTAATAGTTGCTCTTCCATGTCAGTTCTTATGGAAATACTTCGATTGATCAGCTCCGCATCTACCAATCCTGCTATATACATACTAGCCCTATTTACTCCCGAAAAATACCGATAACCTGTAGTAAGGAATATTACGGTAAGATCCTTGGTTTTAAACTTTCTTAAACTCACTATTGTACCTCCAGAAAAGCCAACATACGGAGTATTATTTATACTTCCTACCTCCCAACTGTATGCAAATGGGTGTTCATTTTTATAGGTAAAAGGGGTCCACATTTTTGCTTTGGTTTCGGGCTTCATAAAACCATCCGCATCCAGACGCTTATTCCATGCTATAAATGTATCTAAAGTAAGAGCAATTCCGGCTGCTCCGTACATATATTCTGGAACATCAAAGTCTTTTACCTCCAGCACTCCTTCTTCATTTGGAAAATATTCCAATGCTCTATGTCCAGCCGTCTTATCTTGGGCAAAGGCTAGTAATTGCTTGCTCCCGTTAAACTGTCCTTTAAGAATATAATCTTCAAAGCTAGCTTCCGTTACGGTCTTAATAATACGGTTTAAAAGCCAAAAGTTAGTCTGATTGTACCTAAATTGATCTCCAGGCTGAAACTCTATTTCAGCGGCAAATACTTGTTCTCTATGTTTTTCCTCACTATCTGCCTCAAAGCGAACCATATCTGGCAATCCGGATGAATGCGTAAGCAAATGCTTTATTTGAATTTGCCGCCAAGCTTCTGGCAAATCTTTTAAATACATACTTAAAACATCATCTAGCGCTAATTTATCTTCCTCTATGAGCTGAAATACAGCCGTTGACACAAAAACTTTTGACAATGAATGCAGTTTAAATAACGTATTCTTTGTCACCGGAGTTTTATTCTCTAAATCGGATAGTCCATAATAATTTTGATAGCGCACCTCCCCATTTTGAAGGACAGCTACAGCAGCTCCAGGAATTTTATAGCGGTCCATAACAGCTGTTATATACCCATCTATTTCCTTATTCACTGTTCTATCATTATAAGTTTGCGCTACACTGGAGTATGTTAAAAAAAAGACGGCGATATAGCTTAATACTAATCTCATTTTCTTGTATTTAAGGTTGATTTATCGTTGGATATAAGCAGGTCCATAGCATGGCGGCCTAAAAGCCGGCCGCCTCGTGCGATGCTATCATTTATTTTGGGAATCTTTCCTTGGTATAATGCTTATTTGGCTCTAATTAAAATATCGCCATTCCATGTTTTAAATAGCATTTCGGGACCACCACCATTGATTTTTCCTTTAACCCATTGTTCTATTTTTACTCGATAAGTATCTGAAGATTTATTGGTGTTTACCACCGCCTTTTGGGGATCTACTGCAATATCAAAATCAGTGAAAATTTCTCCTTGGTCTGATTTTGCTTTCACATCAGCTTTCAGTGCTTTTGGAAAAGTAATATCAATATCTCCATTAAAACTGCTGAAAGCCATATTAGCACCAGCGCTGACTGTATTAAAGGTTACTTTCACATCACCATTGGTAGTATCTACAGAAGCAGACCCATCAACATTAGTAAGCGTAATATGACCGTTTGTATTGGTAATTTCCATTTCCCCTTTCACCCCTTCCACAGAAATATTTCCTCTATTTACAGTACTCAACTTTAATGAAAAATTGACAGGTACTTTAATTTCCCAATCGGTTCTTCTATTGTGCTGTTCATTAATAATTCGGACCGTATTATTACGTTCCTCGCCACTAACCGCCAAAGAAGTATTTCCAATGCGTTTCATTCCATTGTTAGTTGTTTTCTTTTTAGATTTCTGTTCAGACATAGAAGCTTTTACGATTACCTCTGCACCTTCATAACCTATAACATTTATAGAACCTGTGATTTGGCTTAAAATTAATTTACCTGGACTAGACGGATTACTCAATGGTACCGTAAACAATTCTACACTTTCTTCTTGGCTCATTGCAGCACCGCCCAACAGGAATGCTACTACCACTATTATTTGCTTTATATTTTTCATAATACTAAATTTCATATTTTCTTAATAATTACGTCTCCATTGAGCGTTTCAAAACTGTGATCTAAGGCCCCACTTCCCACCTGCACTATTGGCTTTGCTTCAAAAGTGTATTTTGCTTTAGTGCCACCACTTCCTTCATTTTTACTGGTTCTGGTATATTGCTTTTCGATATCAAAATTGGTATACAGCTCTCCATTCATACTTTTAAAAGCAATAGCTGCTGATAGGTTCTTTTGATATTTAATATTGATATCTCCGTTTAATGCATAATATTTAGAAGGTCCTTTGGGGTTGCTTGCATATGAAACATTCACCTCACCGTTAATTGCATTTACATCGGTCTGCCCTGTAATATTATTTAAAGTAATATGCCCATTAACATTAACAGCCTTGATAAAATCGCCTTCAGTATTACGCACCTCCACATCTCCATGATTTACCGTACTTACTTCCACTTTAATGTACTTAGGCACTCTTACAGTAAAATTAAGCAAGTGATCATACTCAGGATTATAAGGGCTATTACAATTTGCAGAAGTTATACTACCATTTTTAAATACTAAATTAGGAGCTTCTGGATAGACGATGACTTTGTTTCCAGTGCGTTCTAATTTAATTCCTATTTCTCGCTTCCCTAATTCTAACTTCTCCGTATTTCTTGCCATTATAGTTTTTTCTACCGATAATTGAATGGTACTACCTTCATAACCTTCAAGAGTAATACTCCCATTAAGATTCTGCAATACCAAGGTATTATCTGAGCCTTTGCTATCAAAAGACATTTCCTTTTTAATGGTTTCTGTAAACTTTTTTTCTTGTGCTTTTGCACCCTGTATTCCAATCATTCCGATGAGAAATACACTGCATACTAATTGTTTCATGTGATTGATTTTGATGATGAATAAACTCTTTATATAATAGTTTCAATAGAGCGCTCTATTTGTTGTATTACCGTGGTATCTAATTCTTTTGTTCGCATAAGTTTTCTAAAAGGCTCAATAGATTTCTTTTCTTGTAAAGCAACCATTAGGTTTGCAAGTGTTACCTGCAAGATGGGCGATTCTTGTTTTACAATAGATTGTACTAAACCTTCTCTAACTAAGGGGTTATCTACATATTTTATTAAAGACTCAATAGCAGCCAAACGAACATTTACATTTGGATCATTATTCAAGGTTTTTAATAACGCATTCACCACTTTATCATCTACCTTTTCAAACTTATTGGCCTCGCTCACTCCTTGCAAACGTTGGTTGGCAGAAGGCTGCTCTAATAAGGTTAGTACCAACTTCTCTCGTACTTGTTTTGTTTCAGAAGTTGAAGCCATTTCTGAACTTGCATCAACTTCAGTGGCGCCATTTCTAAAAAAATATCCTAATGTTAATCCAAGAATAAGAACCAAAGCACCATATGCCAATTTAGACTGTACCAGGCTATCCATTCCTTGCCTAATACCCATTTGCAGTTTCTTGTACCATGGAATTTTATCATTCTTTTCCGTTGCGTTTGATAGCATCTCAAAAAACTGCGTATCCATTTTCTCCGAAGGCTCTGGGACTTCCAAGGCATTTAGTTGCTCCCAACTAGATAGCAACACATCAAATTGCTTCTGATACTCCTCATTATCTGTTAGAAACTTTTCAAATCTTTGTATGCTTGCTTCGTCCAATTCCCCAGACAAATAATCCATCACCCATATTTCAAACTGCGTTGTATCCATAGCTTTATCTTTTTTCTAATTGCATAAAAACGGTTCTTAAATCTTTCAAAGCTCTATGCGCTTTTACCTTTGCTGCTCCTTCGCTACATCCTAAAATTTCACCGATTTCACTAAATTTCATTTCCTTGTATTTACTTAATACCAACACTTCTCTTTTTTCCGGAGGCAATAAATTCATGGCTCTTTGAACCGTTGAAATAACATCTTTTCTGTCTTGTTCGCTATTGGTGTCCTTTGAATCTTGAAGCTTAAAAGAAATAGAAGAGAGGTCGTTGGTTTCCCTATTATTCTTATTCTTTTTAAAATGATCGTAATTCACATTCCTTGCCATTCTAAACATCCATGCTGTAAAAGAACCTTCTCCGGTATAGGTATGTTTGTACTTTAATATGCGTACAAACACATTTTGAACCAGATCTTCGCTTAACGAAGGATTGCTATTCATGTTATAGAAAAAACCAAACAACCTTTTTTTATGCCGTTCATATAACAGTCCCAAGGTATTAAGATCCCCAGATTTCACTTTTAGCATTAATGCGTTGTCAGTTAGTGCTTGCATTATTATTTTAAGGTTTACAAAAGGGTAAACTGTATCTTTTAAAGAAGGTTACAAAAAAGATGAAATTTTTTTTAAGGTACTTCTTTTTAATCTGATAAATAATTAAAGGCATAAGAACATCCTTAAAGGCTAGCATAAATAATTTTGACTATTTTTGCGTTGACTTAACAGCACATATATGCACTATAAGAGAATACTTCTAAAATTAAGTGGAGAAGCTTTAATGGGTGACCGTCAATACGGAATTGACCCAAACAGATTAGCCGAATACGCGGAAGAGATTAAAAAAGTTGTAGAAAAAGGAATAGAAGTAGCAATTGTCATTGGAGGTGGAAACATCTTTAGAGGTGTTGCTGGGGCAAGTAACGGTATGGATCGGGTTCAAGGAGATCATATGGGAATGTTAGCTACTGTTATTAATGGTTTAGCTTTACAAAGTGCATTGGAAGATCATGACATCCAAACCAGACTGCAATCGGCCATCAAAATAAATGAAGTGGCTGAACCCTTTATTCGAAGACGTGCTATGCGCCATTTAGAAAAAGGACGTGTGGTGATTTTTGGAGGTGGTACAGGAAACCCCTATTTCACTACAGACTCTGCCGCAGTATTAAGAGCAATTGAGATAGAGGCCGATGTTATTTTAAAAGGCACCAGAGTAGATGGCATATATACTTCAGATCCTGAAAAGGATAAAAATGCCACAAAGTTTGAATCTATTTCTTTTAAGGAAGTTCTTACAAAAGGCTTGAAAGTGATGGATACAACTGCATTCACTTTGAGTCAGGAAAACAAGCTACCGATCGTTGTATTTGATATGAATAAAAAAGGAAATCTTCTTAAAATTGTATCAGGAGAAAGTATTGGAACTGTTGTAAATCTATAATTTTTATGTATTTTGAGTCAGCGTTTATTTTATAATGTTTAGCATATGAATGAAGATATTAAATTTATATTAGACACCACCAAGGAAGGCATGGAGGCTTCTTTGGATCACTTAAGAAAAGAATTTGTAAAGATAAGAGCTGGCAAAGCAAGCCCTGTGATGCTCTCTGGCGTAATGGTAAATTACTACGGTTCACAGACTCCGCTATCCCAGGTGGCCAACATAAATACCCCAGATGCTCGTACTATTTCTGTACAGCCATGGGAAAAGAATATGCTTCAAGAAATTGAAACGGCTATTACAAATGCAAATCTAGGTTTTAATCCTATGAATAATGGGGAAACCATTATTATCAATGTACCACCTTTAACAGAAGAAAGAAGGTTGCAACTTGCAAAACAGGCAAAAGGAGAAGCCGAAGATGCGAAAGTAAGTATTCGTAGTGCAAGACAGGATGCCAATAAAGAATTACGAACGCTAGAAGTTTCAGAAGATTTGCAAAAGAATGCCGAAACAGATGTTCAAGCTTTAACTGATAGTTATAGCAAACAAGTAGATGAAATTTTTGCTGTCAAAGAGCAAGAAATTATGAAGGTATAAGTATTCCATTTCTTTTAGGAACACAAGCAATCATTTTCTACCTTTGCCCCCTTATAAATACCCATAATGGTAGCAAAGCTTACACAAGGATTTTGGCCTAAGGTCTCCAGGATTATTCTTAGGAATAGAATCCTTATCCTCTTGGCGATTGCTGCTGTCACCGTTTTTTTAGGTTTTCAATGGGACAAAATGCGCTTCTCCAGTTCGGAGGCCAACCTACTCCCTGACAATGACTCCATTAATATTGCCTATCAAGATTTCCTATCCAAATTTGGAGAAGAAGGAAATGCCGTTGTAATTGCAGTTAGAGATAGCAGCCTATTTACCCCTGAAAAATTTAACAGGTGGAACAAACTAAGCAAACAACTTGAAGCCTTTCCAGAAATAGATTTTGTACTCTCTACCGATAATTTGCAAGAACTTATTAAAGACAATGAAAAACAGGAATTTGTTTTACAACCTTTTATAAAGTCTACTCCAAAAACAAAAGCTGAAATTGATAGCTTAACCCAACACTTATTCAATAATCTTCCATTTTACGACAACCTCATTTACAATAGAGAAAGTAAAACCATTCGAACGGTCATGTATCTTGATAAGGATATTGTAAACAAACCTGTTAGAAAGGACTTTATTTTAAAAGAACTGACCAAAGAAATTGAAGAATTTGAGGCAGAAACCAATCTAGATGTACGCATATCGGGTATGCCATATGTACGTACCATGAATTCGCAAAACATCATTGATGAAATTGGGAAGTTCATATTAGCAGCCTTGGGAGTTACTTCTCTAATTTTCTTTTTCTTTTTTAGAAGTTTTAGAGCTACGTTTATCTCCATGTTTGTAGTAATCATTGGTGTAATGTGGGCTTTTGGGATTTTAGGGTTATTACAATATGAGATTACCGTACTAACAGCTTTGATACCTCCTTTAATTATTGTCATTGGAATTCCTAATTGTATTTTCCTTATTAATAAATATCAGCAAGAGGTAAAAAAGCATGGTAATAAAGCACTTTCTTTACAACGTGTGATTTCCAAAATTGGAAACGCTACCTTAATGACCAACGTTACCACCGCTTCTGGCTTTGCTACTTTTATTATTACCGATAGCAAACTTCTTACAGAATTTGGGATTGTTGCATCCATTAATATTATTGGCATTTTTATTTTGTCGTTGCTTATTATTCCCATCCTATATAGTTTTATGGCAAAGCCTAAGACCAAACACCTTAAGCATCTGAATAAACGATGGATAGATGCTTTTGTAAATTGGATGGAACGCATTGTTAGAAACCACCGTATTGCAGTTTACGTGGTTTCCGTAGGGCTTTTGGTAATTAGCATTATTGGTATTTATCAAATAGACATCTCTGGGAGTCCTATAGAAGACATGCCAAAAAAAGAAAAATTCTTCAGCGACATTCGTTTTTTTGAAGAAGAATTTGATGGTATTATGCCAGTAGAAATTGTAGTAGATACCAAGCGTAAAAAAGGGGTGTTGAAACCAGCTACATTGAGAAGAATGGATCAATTAGGAAGCATTATCGAGGAGACACCAGAGCTTTCCAAACCTATTTCAGTAGTAAATTTGGTAAAATACTCAAAACAAGCCTTCTATAGTGGAATTCCAAAATACTATCAACTACCCACTGCCCAAGAAAATACTTTTATTACAGATGTTGCGAGAAAATCATCAGACAACAGCAACCTTCTAAAAAGCTTTGTAGACAGCACTGGGCAGGTAGCCAGAATCACTACCTATATGCGAGATGTGAAAACGGATCGCATGGAAGAAATTGAAAAGAGACTGCTTGAAGATATTAGTACCATTTTCCCCAATGAGCGTTACAACGTATATCTCACAGGAAAAGCCTTACTCTTTCTTAAGGGCACTAAATACCTTGTAAAAAACCTCGTATTATCCCTTGCATTGGCCATTGGGTTAATTGCCCTTTTCATGGCATATTTATTCAGGTCCTTTAGGATGATTATCATTTCCTTGATTCCAAATTTGTTACCATTGGTCATTACCGCAGGAGTGATGGGTTTTGTTGGGGTTCCTATAAAACCATCTACCATTTTGGTT
The DNA here is from genome assembly GCA_947500575.1 of uncultured Flavobacteriaceae bacterium. Classification (GTDB taxonomy): domain Bacteria; phylum Bacteroidota; class Bacteroidia; order Flavobacteriales; family Flavobacteriaceae; genus CANMSI01. The sequence goes on from CANMSI010000001.1 coordinate 976,598, forward strand.
TTTAGCATTGCTTTTGGAATTTCTGTGGATGATACCATTCACTTCCTAGCAAAATATAGGCAAGAACTTATGGCAAGTAACTGGCGGATTAAAAAATCAGTGTATGCCGCCTTACGGGAAACGGGTGTAAGTATGTTTTATACTTCCATTGTACTCTTTTTCGGTTTCTCTGTCTTTGTGATATCTAACTTTGGAGGCACCGTTGCTTTAGGAGCTTTGGTTTCTGCCACTTTAATGTTTGCCATGCTTGCAAATCTCATTTTACTCCCCTCACTATTACTTTCCTTAGAACGCAGTATTGCGAACAAAGAAGTATTGAAAAAGCCGCAAATCGATATTCTTCCCAAAGAAGAATTGAACATCACCGAAAAAAAGGACTAAAAAGAAATTTATCCTTTTAGCATCGACTCAATTTTTTCTTAAAAAAGCTATCTTTGCGATCTAATTTTAGAAGCAAATAGCATGAGCACTACCAGTGTAAAAGAACTACTATCTACGGTACCTTCGAAACAAAGTATACTTGTAAATGGTTGGGTAAAAGCCTTTAGAAGCAATCGTTTTATTGCCTTAAATGATGGCTCTTGTTTGCAAAACCTTCAATGTGTAGTAGATTTTGATTCCTTTGATGAAGAACTTCTAAAACAAATTAATACGGGTGCAGCGATCAAAGTAAGTGGAACTTTAGTAGAAAGCCAAGGAAAAGGTCAAACCGTAGAAGTACAAGTAACTGATATTTTTATCCATGGAGGGGCAGATCCTGAAAAGTACCCTATTCAACCTAAAAAACACTCTATGGAATTCTTGCGAGAGCAAGCACATCTTCGTATTCGCACCAATACCTTTAGTGCCGTAATGAGAGTACGGTCTACACTTTCTTTTGCGATACATCAATATTTTAGGGAAAATGACTTCCAGCTCGTACATACACCCATTATTACTGGATCAGATGCAGAAGGCGCGGGAGAGATGTTTAGAGTATCTACCTTAGATCCTAAAAATCCTCCCCTAACAGATGAGGGAAACGTTAATCATAAAGAAGATTTTTTTGGTAAAGAAACCAATCTAACGGTATCTGGACAACTGGAAGCAGAAACCTATGCAATGGGCTTAGGGAAAGTATATACTTTTGGACCTACTTTTAGAGCAGAAAATTCTAATACCACAAGGCATTTAGCAGAATTCTGGATGATTGAACCTGAGGTGGCTTTTAACGACTTGGATGACAACATGGATTTGGCGGAGGATTTTATTAAGAGTGTAATCCGATATGTAATAACCCATTGCGAAGAGGATCTACGATTCTTAGAAAATCGTTTGCTCCAAGAAGAAAAAACCAAACCACAAGCAGAACGAAGTGAAATGGCACTTATTGAAAAACTTCGTTTTGTTGCAGATAATACCTTTAAACGTGTTTCTTATACAGAAGCAATTGAGATTTTAAGAAATAGCAAACCCAACAAAAAGAAGAAATTTCAATACCTTATTAACGAATGGGGAGCCGATTTACAAAGTGAGCATGAGCGTTTTCTTGTGGAAAAACACTTTAAATGCCCTGTAATTTTATTTGATTATCCAGCGAAGATCAAAGCTTTCTATATGCGCTTGAATGAGGATGAGAAAACGGTAAGAGCCATGGACATTCTTTTTCCTGGAATTGGAGAGATTGTAGGGGGGTCTCAACGTGAAGAACGTTTAGACGTTCTAGTAGAAAAAATGAAGAGTTTGGGTATCGAAGAAAAAGAACTTTGGTGGTATTTAGATCTTAGAAAGTTTGGCACTGCCGTTCATAGCGGCTTTGGACTTGGATTTGAACGCCTTGTACTTTTTGCAACGGGTATGGGAAATATTAGAGATGTAATTCCTTTTCCAAGAACCCCACAAAATGCCGAATTTTAAATATAAATGCAACTATATAGATTCTAAGACGTTGTATTAAAAAGAACGTTTTTATAACTAGAAACACTATTTATACGACGCAATTTCTTTAACTTTATAAAGCAGGTAGAATACACTCCATATGCTTAAGCAATACTTACAATTTAAACTATCACAGAAGTTATCTCCTCAACAAATTCAGTTGATGAAGCTTATTCAGTTGCCGACTCAGGCATTTGAACAGCGGCTTAAGCAAGAATTAGAAGAAAATCCGGCCTTAGAAACAGGGAAAGAAGAAAGTGAATCTATGGATGAAGAGTTTGACGACTCTTATGACGAATTGGATAGTGATAGTATTTCGGCAGACGATATTAATATTGATGATTATTTAAGTGATGATGAGATCCCAGACTATAGAACTCAGGTAAACAACTATAGTGTAGACGATGATGAAAAAAGTATTCCCTATGCTGCTGGAACTTCCTTTAACCAGTATTTATTAAACCAATTAAATACCGTTACCTTAAACGATGAGGAGTGGGGCATTGCCGAATTCCTTGTTGGTAGTGTAGATGAAAGCGGATACATTCGAAGACCACTTACTGATATTATGGACGATTTGGCATTTACTCAAAATATTTATGCCGAAGAAGAAACCTTAGAACGTGTTTTAACTATTGTACAGGAACTAGATCCGCCAGGGGTTGCCGCTAGGTCCTTGGAAGAATGCTTAAGTATACAATTGAGCAGAAAAGAATCCTCTCCTAGTATAGAACTCGCGATAGCTATTTTAAAAAAGTCTTTTGAACAGTTTACCAAAAAACACTATCAAAAATTAATTCAAAAACACGGGGTAAGTGAGGAAGAGCTTCGGGACGCCATCTTAGAAATAGAAAAGCTCAATCCTAAACCCGGAGGGTCCTATTCTGGAAACACCCGTATGATAGAGCATGTTGTTCCAGATTTTTCTATTAAGATTGTAGAAGGGGTTTTAGAACTTACTTTAAATGGTAGAAACGCACCCGAACTTCATGTTTCTAGGGAGTATAGCAATATGATGCAAGGATATAAGGATACCAAGGATAAATCCAAGTCTCAAAAAGATACAATACTTTTCATTAAACAAAAGTTAGATGCTGCAAAGTGGTTTATAGATGCAATTAGACAACGCCAGCAAACTTTGTACATTACTATGAATGCCATTATGCATTATCAGAAAGAATACTTCCTCACAGGAGATGAGCGAAAACTGCGCCCAATGATTCTGAAAGATATTGCAGATACTATTGGCATGGATGTCTCCACGGTATCTAGAGTTGCAAATAGTAAGTATGTAGACACTCCTTATGGCACCAAACTAATAAAGGAGTACTTTTCTGAATCTATGAAAAACGAACAGGGCGAAGACGTATCTACCAAGGAAATTAAAAAGATCTTAGAAACTGTTATCCGAGATGAAGAAAAGAAAAAGCCTTTAACGGATGATAAACTTGCAGGTATTTTAAAGGAAAAAGGATATCCCATTGCTAGAAGAACCGTTGCAAAATATCGAGAGCAATTAGGGATTCCTGTAGCTCGGTTGAGAAAACAAATATAAATGAGGCTATTTCTAAAAATAATCTCATATGTCTTTCACCCAATCTTTATTCCCATTGCTGGAACTCTTGCATATTTTGGTTTAACTCCCTATAGCCCCCTGGAAATCCAAAGTGGGAATATCTTGCCTATTTTCATTCTCACCGTAATTATTCCTATTATATGCTTTCTGATTTTAAAAAACATTGGTGTCATTAATTCCATTTTTCTACCCAGCATTCATGAGCGCAAATATCCTCTTTACATTAGCATAGCCCTATTATTAATGGTTTTACTCAGAGTAATACCACAGAATTATACTGCAGAATTATATTATTATTTTCTAGGGCTCATTGGAGCTTCAGCTGGGGTATTGATGCTGCTCTTTTTTAATTTTAAAAGTAGCATACATATGATGGCCATGGGTAGTTTTTTAATGTACCTGGTAAACCTTAGCATCCATTTTGAAAAAAATATAGTCTTAGCAATTAGCTTTTTTACCATCGCTACTGGCCTAGTTGCTACCTCTAGAATGTATTTAAAAGCACATACCAAGCCAGAGTTAATCATAGGTCTGCTTTTAGGGCTTATTTCCCAATTTCTAACAATTACCTTCTGGATATAGCGATTATTTTAAATTAGCAAATACATCGCCTTCGTAGGTGGTATAATTTATTTTTAAGGCATTCACTTTTCGCAATTCTTCTTTTACATCATCAATTAATCCCATATTGGCATTCTTATCTACTTTTAATGCAATGGTAACCAATCTTTGCAATGCTTCTGGCTTCTCACCAATAGCACTGAGCACATAAGACCCAACTTCAGCAACAGCTATAAACTTATCGTTGACCTGTATCCTAGAAGCCGTACCAAACACTTCCTGATATTCCTTGCGAGGTTGCCCAATATGGATATATACAATTCGATCTTTTTTCTCTAGTTTTTTAACTTCACTTGCATTGGGTAATACATTTTCTATCCGCAAATCGTCGCTCTTCATAACCGTTACCGTCATAAAGAAAAATAGCAACATAAATACGATATCTGGTAAGGATGCTGTAGATACTGGTGGCATATCTCCACTCTTTTTATTGTTGAATTTTGACATAGTATGATTATTTGATTTTGGCTTCTAATAAATTTAAAGGATACATCTTCTGAATGGTTTTCACCTTTTCTCTCAAAGCGTTCTTGGTCTCCGTTGGCGTATTGGCATCTAAATAATGTGCATGCATATCGGTAAAACTCACCTTGTAGAGGCGTTGTGATTCTCTATTACGAAGTTCATTATATGCCCCTACCAATTCGTTTTGCACTGTGATATAGGTTCCATAGGATGTTTCTCTAGTATTAGAAAGTGATATAATTGCTTCTAAGGGGTTATCGGATGACGTAGGGTCATTGGCTCCTTTACAATAATTACAACTCTTAGCATCGCCACCGTTGTCCAAAAAAGCAATAGCTTTAGATTTAATATCTTCAATACCAATTGGGTTATCTTCCAATAACAATTGGTTTTCCCCATTAATCGCAATTCGGAGAACATTTCTCTCATTAAATGGTTTGGGCGGATCAGGATTTTTCTTAGGCAACATTCTATCCAAACCGGAGTCGGTTTCAATGGTAGTAGTAACAAGGAAAAAAATAAGCAATAAGAATGCGATGTCTGCCATAGAACCGGCATGCACCTCTGGTGATTTTAGTCTTTTTGACATTTTTAGTAGTTTTTATGTGAGACAATCCTTGAATTCTAATAACTCATTTGGGGAGGGCACTAGCAAAAACTACACAGCATAAGCATGCACATTATGTACTCAAAATCAATTAAATACCTTCAAACAATGCTGTCTTTTAGTTCCTAAATAAGCATCAAGATTCATGCCACGACATGGCGTCTTTCAATTTTTTCCTGTTTAGAGAAGGTTTAGTCTGGACGATTAGCTTAGAGAATATAAAAAATAACACCAATACGCAAGGGGCGCAATCCTATGGTATCACCATCCGTAATAGAGATACCATTATTGAAGAGATTATTAAGGGCATAATACGTATGTATATTAAAAGTATTATAACCAAAGTTAAGTGTAATACCATATTGGAAACTTCTAATATCCGTATTGTAAAAGGAATCTTTGAACTCATTGGTAACAAACTTGGACCTACCACCAACTACATAACTCAATTTTACACCTGTATATACCCTCCAAAATCTATGACTAGTTACGTTGGAATTTCGCCAACGTAATTCTATGGGCATTTCTATTAAATGGGTTTCTACTTTATTGCGCCTAAAACTGACGTCATTATTTAGAACACTATATTGAATACCATCAGCTGTTTCAATGGCCCGCAAATTGGTATAATATGAATTAACCGCATATCCCAGACCAATTCCAATAGCGTTTGTTCTACTAGCATTGATTGGAATGTCTTTTATGAAACCGGTTTGCAGTCCGTAGGAAAAATTTTGTTGGGTGATATCTTCTGGGATATCCAATAAAAAATTGTAGGTAAGTCCCACATAAAATTGATCCTCTAAATAGGAACTATCCCAGACGGGTGCTTCTTGTTCCTGTGCTATTGTTCTCATAGCAAGACTTATCAAAATAAAGAAACATAGGATGATTTTACGCGACATGAGATAAAGGTAGAAAATAAATTCTGGGTACAAAAAAACGCCCCGAGAGTTTCTCGGAGCGCCTAACTAATCTAAGTTATTATTTGATAAATACTATTGAATATTGCTAAACGCATCACCTTCGTAGGTGGTGTAATTAACTTTCAATGCATTTACTTTACGCAATTGTAATTTAATATCGGCAATAAGACCCATGTTCGCATCCTTGTCTACTTTTAGAGAAGTAGTAAGAAAGTTTTGAACTTCCTGAGGCTTCTTTGCTCTTTCTGCCAAAATATAGTCACCAACATCACTAACATTTGCAAACTTATCGTTTAACTGAATCTTAGATTCTGTACCAAATACCTTCTGGTATTCTTGGTTTGGCTGTCCAACAAAAATAGTAATAACTCTATCTTTCTTTTCTAGCTTCTTAATCTCGGTAGCCTTGGGCAGTTCGTTTTTTACTTTGATTGTATTGTCCTTCATAACAGTTACTGTCATAAAGAAAAACAAAAGCATAAAAACAATATCTGGCAAGGAAGCAGTTGATACCGCTGGTAGATCGCCGTCTTTTTTCTTATTAAATTTTGACATAGTTAAAATCTTTAGTTGCTAGAGGAAGTTTCAGCCTCTGACAGTTTCTGTGGAAAAAGCCCTTGAATACGTTCTACCTTTTCCTTTAACTCTTCCTTTAAACTTGAAGAAGTCTCTGGATTTCGGTATTCATTTTCTAGTTCTGTAAAATCTCTTTTATAAAGGCGTTGTGCCTCTCTATTACGAAGTTCGTTATATGCAGCCACCAATTCATTTTGAACGGTAATGTATGTTGCATACTTTGTTTCACGATCATTCTTTAAAGAGATAATTGCTTTTCCAGGGTTATCCGATGAATTCACATCTCTCTTTCCCTTGCAATAATTACAGAATTCTGCAGTTCCTGAAGGTGAACCTCCGTTATCTAAGAAAGCAATTGCCTTAGCTCTTAAATCCTTAAGATTGGTAAGTTCGTCTTCAACTAACAACTGACCGTTCTTATTTATGTTCACCGTAAAGATGTTCTTTTGTTTAATCACAACATCATCCTCTGGCGGCTCCATAGGTGGCAACATCCTATCTAAACCTGCATCTGTTTCTATAGTAGTAGTAACTAAGAAAAAGATTAACAGTAAGAAAGCAATGTCTGCCATAGAACCTGCATTTACTTCTGGTGCTCCTGCTCTTCTAGGCATAATTTTGTGCTTTTTATTTAACGAATAATTTTTTTACTCCTGACCATAGCATCAATCCAACTGCGATTACAGTTAAAAAGAAGAATACATTTAAACCAGTTCCAATCTTTCTGATAGTAGACTCGCTTGTTTCGATTCCTTTGCCTGCCATTTCTTCAATGTTGACATCGGTCCCATTTGCTAAGGCGTATGAGATACCGACAATAATTGCCAGTCCTCCTATTACATATAGCGCTTTCTTTAGGCTATCTGGAGTACTAAATAAGTTTTTTAATGAGTATACCAAACTTACCAATACTGCAATTGCAATAAGAATGTAAGTAAGATAAAACATTAAAGCCATTGGAGTACTCTCAGCAGCAGCGGCCGGATCAGCTTCAGATAACTCCCTTGTAGGAAGCATAAACCAAAGAACCGCACCTATTAAGCCAAATACTATAAGTACTATTTTAATTATTTTGTGCATAGTGCTTTATATTAAAAAGTTTGACTTAATTTTTATTTTTTGTGATCTACCAACATATCAATTAAAGAGATAGAAGAATCTTCCATATCGTTAACAATGCTATCAATTTTAGCAATGATGTAGTTGTAGAAAATCTGAAGGATGATCGCAGTGATCAAACCAAATACTGTTGTTAAAAGTGCTACCTGAATATCACCTGCAATTAACGAGGCACTTAAGTTACCTACTGCAGCAATCTTCTGGAAGGCTTGAATCATACCAATTACCGTACCCATGAAACCAAGCATTGGTGCAATGGCGATGAATAAAGATAACCATGATACATTCTTCTCTAATTGTCCCATTTGAACTCCACCGTATGCAACCACTGCTTTTTCTGCAGACTCTACACTTTCTCCGGCTCTATCCAAACCTTGGTAAAATATAGAAGCTACAGGTCCTTTTGTATTTCTACAAACTTCCTTTGCTGCTTCTACACCACCAGATGCCAATGCATCTTCTACTTGTTGCTTTAACTTCGTAGTATTGGTACTTGCAAGGTTTAAATAAATAATTCTTTCAATGGCCACAGCCAAACCTAGAATCAAACATAAAAGAACAATACCCATGAAGCCTGCGCCCCCTTGTATAAATTGCTCTTTTAGAATTTGAGTAAATCCTTTTTCAGCTTCCGGTTCAGCATCCTGTAACATCACTGTTGCAGTAGCTAGCGTGGAAGACACATTAGAAACTATTACGTTCGCTTTTGCGCTTACTGTATTTGTACTTAAAACAAATAGCCCAGCCATTGCTAGGATTGAGAATAACTTTTTCATTTCTTTCAAACTTAAATTTAGTTAGTTAATAGGGTTAAAGATAAAAAAAAATTGTAATTAAAAAATTAAAACTTAGCAGAGAGGAAGGGATTCGAACCCTCGATACACTTTTGGTGTATACACACTTTCCAGGCGTGCGCCTTCGACCACTCGGCCACCTCTCTAATTAAGGGCGGGTAAGAAACAAAAAAAATATTAGTTAAGGAAATTTGAGGAGTTAATTTTAGCCCATTTCACCACGGAGGGAAGTTTCGAATATGGTTTTGAACAACTTAGGCGAAACATCACTTCCCAAGAGATACATTAATTTGGTAATGGCCGCCTCTGTTGTAATGTCCTTTCCGTTAATTAGTTGCAACTTTTTTAGCTGTTCACTAGTCTCATATTGCCCCATAATTACCGCCCCTCCAGAACACTGAGTAACATTTACAATATGCAACCCACTACGAATAGCTTTCTTTAGCGCGTCCAAAAACCAATCGTCCATAGGAGCATTTCCTGCACCATAGGTTTCTAACACCAGTCCTTTTAAATTAGGGATGCTTAAAAAATGCTCCAAAACTGTTTCATTAATACCTGGGAAAAGTTTTAAAATAGCCACCTGGCTATTCATTTTTTTATGCGCAATGAATTTTTTTACGCGTTTGACCCTCCATAAATGTTCCTGATCTACTTTTAAATGTACCCCAGAAGAAACGAGCGGAGGGTAGTTTAAAGAAGCAAAAGCTTCAAAATGCTCAGCATTAATTTTCGTAGTTCTGTTTGCGCGGTACAACTTATATTCAAAATACAAACCTACCTCCCTTATAACAGGTCGCCCACTTTTTTGTAATGCAGCAATCTGTATGGATGTTATTAAGTTCTCCTTGGCATCTGTGCGCAAATCTCCGATGGGCAATTGAGAACCTGTAAAGATCACTGGCTTGTTCAAATTCTCTAACATATAACTTAGAGCAGATGCAGAATAACTCATGGTATCACTGCCATGCAAAACCACAAAACCATCATAGGTATCATAATGCTCCTCTATAATCGTAGCAATAGAAACCCAATGCTTCGTATTTACGGTTGAGGAATCGATAGGATTTTTAAAAGACACACTATCTATATGGCAATCTAATTGACCCAACTCCGGAATATGCTTCATTAACTTATTAAAGTTAAATGCCTTTAACACCCCAGAGGTATAGTCCTTCACCATACCTATAGTACCACCCGTATATATTAAAAGTATGTTTGTCTTTTTATCGCTCACCGTTTATATCTTCAATTATTAAATTCCAAAGACATCTTTGGAATTCTGAGTGGTAACTGCTGCTATTCTTTCTTCCGATTCTTTGTATATACCACTTAACTTTTCTAGTACCTGCCTAATATATGCACTTTCATTCCGCTTACCTCGATAGGGCACTGGCGCCAGGTAGGGGGCATCTGTTTCCAAAACAATATGCTCCAAAGGTATCTGATTGAGGAAGGTATCTATTTTTCCATTCTTAAAAGTTACAACTCCACCAATTCCCAATTTCATATGGTAGGATAAAGCAGTTTTTGCTTGCTCTAAAGTACCTGTAAAACAATGAAAAATACCTCTGAGTTCTGGGCCTTTCTCTTTTTCTAAGACTTCAAAAATTTCATCAAAGGCCTCTCTGCAATGAATAACAATAGGAAGCCTGTATTTCTTTGCCAATTGAATCTGATATTGAAACGCTTCTTGCTGTTGCTTTAAAAAACTTTGATCCCAATAAAGATCTATTCCAATCTCACCCACCCCATAGAATGATCTTGATGCTAGCATCTGCGCTACATGGGCCAGCTCTTCCTTATAGTTTTCTTTGACATGAGTGGGATGCAAACCCATCATTAAAAACATATGTTTAGGATAGGCCTTTTCCAAATTAAGCATGGCATTGGTGTAGCTAGAATCGATAGCGGGAATAAAAAACCGATCTATCCCAGCCTCCAAAGCCTTCTGAATAATTAGATCCCTATCTTCATCAAAAGCCTCACTATATAAATGTGTATGTGTATCTGTTAAGATCATGCAACAAAAATAGGATTATCTTTATCAAAAAAAACCATGTCGAGCCTCAAAAAATTTTTAAAACGAAAAAAGTATGAACGAATTCCACTTGTACTAACCGCGACTAACCATTTCGAACTTACAGCAAAAATTAATGGTATTTCAGGTCGCTTTATTTTAGACACTGGAGCTTCCAATACCTGTGTGGGACTAGACAAAATTGATTTCTTCCATTTAATCACCAAAGAGTCTAAAATTAAGGCGGCGGGTGCTGGTGCCACCGATATGGAAACGCAGATTTCTACCAAGAATAAAATAGAAATTGGAACTTGGAAAAAGAACAAAATAAAATTAGTGCTTTTCGATCTTGGACATGTAAACGAGGCACTTACTTCCCATAAAGCATTACCCGTAGATGGCATCATTGGAGCCGATATTTTAAAGAAAGGAAGGTCAATCATCGATTATAATAAACAGTTTGTCTATTTAAAGCAATAATACAATTCCTACAAATGGTTGCGATGGATTTTTTAGTAAATTTACTACTACAAGGACCGAAACCATATGAAAACAACACTACCCATTAGCCTTAAACATTTCCTTTTTGCAATACTTGTTTTTTGCACTACAGCTGCTGCACTTTCGCAAAACAACTCGCCCATTACTGGCTTTGTTTTAGTGAACGCAGATACTGGCGAAGATCTGGTAAGCCTTACAGAAGGTATTCAATTAGACCAGTGCGAATTTGCCTCGCTCTCTTTAAGCATTCGTGCCCTAATAGATCCTAACAGGCAGAACGAAGTTCAAAGTGTTTTTCTTGCTATTGACGGGCCTAATAGCACGAGTTATGGGCGTACAGAAAATATGGCTCCCTACGCCCTCTTTGGAGACCTCAACAGCATGTTTAATGGTGAACAATTTTTTCCTGGAGAATATGCCCTAAAAGCAGTACCTTACTCAGAAGCCAACGCGGACGGAGAAGAGGGAGAACGCCTTAACATAAACATTAGCTTTGCAATTGATCTTCCCGCAGTCTCTTCTCAATTTGAACTTATTGATGCTACTACTAATACCGTAATTAGTTCCCTTTCTGATGGTGCTATTATAGACAATGCTATTACAACAACTACCAATGTTTCTTTACGGGCTATCGTTAATGCAGATTGCCATCCCAACATAGCAAGTGTTTTCTTAAAATTGGAAGGTCCTGTAAATTATGGACGAACAGAAAATTTAGAAGCCTATGCGCTTTTTGGCGATGTAGACGGAGACTTTACTGGAAGAGACTTACCAGCTGGCAGCTATACCTTTTCTGTGATTCCCTATACCGAAGATAATGCTGCCGGAATACGAGGTGAGACTGTTGTTTACAACTTTGAAATTACCGAAAAAGATACTACTGGGCTCACTTTTGTTCCGGATGATAATTTTGAACAATGGTTTATAGATAATGGATATGACGATACCCTAGATAATTATGTTGTTACCAACAACTTAGAAACGGTAAAAGAAATCTTGTACATCGAAGAAGTTAATGACTTTACCGGCATAGAAGCATGTAAGGAACTAGAAGCACTTAGATTTAATAATTGCAACCTCACAAATGGATTCGAACTTAATAATGATAAACTCACCCAAATTGTTATAGGCGAAAGTACTATCAAAGGAGACCTTAAACTTGGTTCATTAGTTAATTTAAATTCGTTCTCAATCTCTTTTGTGGATCAATTAGAAAGTATTGATTTTGGTTTGAACACTAGTCTTAATGTGGTCCAAATAACTAGTGTTGATGATTTAACCAATCTTAATGTGAAACAATGCCCTGATCTAAAAACCTTAATCGTATTTGGTGTTCTAAAACTCCAGTTTGTTGATGTTTCCAGAAATACAGATTTAGATTTTTTGGAATTCGTGGGCGACTTGATTGCTATAGATATTTCACAGAATATGGAACTAAGTTCTCTTATTCTATCTGGAAATTCGAATCTAGAATGCGTTCAAGTCACTGACGTTAATAAAGCAATTAACAATGAAAAATGGGAAATAGATAATCCAAATGTGTATAGTTTAAATTGCTTTACCGAAGGTTTTGATGTTTTTACTTCTGTACCAGATGATAATTTGGAACAATGGTTTATTTCTAATGGATTTGATGATGAATTAGACAACCAAGTTCTTACGGCAAATCTCAGAACTGTTACAAGCATTGACCTAAGCGGTGTTTCAGATTTCACAGGAATAGGAGCTTGCCAAAATTTAATATCCTTTACAGGAAGCAACTGTACATTTCGAGAAAATGGAGAGGATTTATTCCTAATAAGTCAAATCTCTGCATTGGAGTCCTTTGACTGTGATTCTTGTAACTCTGGTGAACTTCTAGATTTCAATCTCGAAAATCCTAACCTAAAGCATCTAAGGTTAGTTAACCATATTTCAAATGGCATAAAACTGAACAACGCAAAGCTTGAAAAAATTACCTTAAGTGGTAGTTTTAAAGGAAATCTTGATCTGAAATCTAACGGACTAGCTGAGCTAAAAATTCTTGACCTCTCCAGTTCTGATTTTCAATCAATTGATGTAAGCAAAAATGGCAAACTCACGAGCATAAAATGCAATAACTGTGATGCTGTACAGCGTATTAACCTTAAGAACAATAACAATGATCTAATAACCAATCTTCAATTAAAGAACGCTCCGGCACTAAATTGTATTCAAGTAGACAATGTAAGTTTTGCTGTAAACAATCAGAATTGGGAAGTAGATGAACTCGCCCTTTATAGTGAAACTTGTTTTACGGGCGGAAATGGCAACGTGGGTAGTATCACTGAATTTCTAATTGCAACAACCTTTGCCGATACCGGAAACCCTAGGCTAGAAGCTTTTGACATGAGAGATTTCTACAACATCTCTAAGAAAGGAGATCTTTTATTTAAAAGACCTTCTTCTATTGTTTCTAACGTTACAGGTAAGGTGGGTAGTGTAGAATTTGAATTTAAGTATGAAGGGGTTACTCAATCCGAAACAAGCTTTAGAACAGACAATGAAGCACCCTTCTCTCTTTTTGGTGAAAGTGGTCAAGGAGCTTTTATTTTAGAACCTTTTGTAGATGGTCGTTACACACTCATAGCTACTCCCTACAGTGAGGTAAATTTAACAGGAACTAAGGGAACTCCGGTAAGCATCGAATTTATCTTATCTCGATATTCCACCACCTTAAGCCCTTTGATGGAAGTTCTTGATGCCGAAAAAGATGTAAGAACCGCCTTAATTGGAGCCTGTTGCGGGTTCTCTAATTTTGAATTAACCCCATCCAATAGTAATCGACAAAATTTATCCATCGGAGCATTGGAATGGCCAGATGAAGATGGCACGCCTATATCAGTTACTTTCCATCTAGAGGGTCCAATTAATCATACCTTTACTGATAACGAAGTACCTTTTTCTCTTTTCGGAGATACGAATGGAGATTACAATGGAACTGAATTCCTTCCAGGAGAATACACCATAACATATACAGGTGTTTTCGCCAATGAACCCGACTGGAGACCAAGTGATACTCGATCAATCGATTTTATAGTATTTGACGATGCTTCTGGCAAAAAGATTGTAACTATAACTGCTAAACCCATTCTTTATCCCAATCCGAGTAAAGAACATATCACCGTAGATATTACGAGCGGCACTCCTCTAAATGGAATTCGCATTGTAAATATTTATGGAAAACAACTTAAAAAGGTAGCTGCAAAAAAAGGCAGTAACCCAATAGATGTAAGCGCCTTATCTCCTGGAGTCTATTTTATCCTTACCCAAACCGAGTTTGGAAATAGCAGTCAAAAACTCATTATCCAATAAAACATGAAGCGCAAAACACCACACCATATGAAAACAACACTACCCACTACTCTTAAACATTTCCTCTTAGTAATACTTGTCTTTTGCACTTCGGCTGCTGCCTTGGCGCAAAACAACTCACCCATTACTGGCTTTGTTTTGGTGAATGCAGATACAGGAGAAGATTTGGTAAGCCTTGCAGAAGGCATTCAATTAGACCATTGCGAATTTGCTTCGCTCTCTTTAAGCATTCGTGCCGTAATAGATCCTAACAGGCAAAACGAAGTTCAAAGTGTTTTCCTTGCTATTGACGGGCCAAATAGTACGAGTTATGGGCGCACAGAAAATGTGGCTCCCTACGCCCTCTTTGGAGACCTCAACAGCATGTTTAACGGAAGGATGTTTTTGCAAGGTGAATATGCCTTAAAAGCAGTACCCTATTCAGAAGCCAACGCGGGCGGAGAAGAGGGAGAACGCCTTAACATAAACATTAGCTTTGCAATTGATCTTCCCGCAGTCTCTTCTCAATTTGAACTAATTGACGCCACTAGTGACTCTGTAATTACTATGCTTATGGATGCTACTGAAATATCCAGTACGCAAACTACGAACGTTTCTTTACGCGCTATCGTTAATGCCGACTGCTATCCAGAAATAGAAAGCGTATTCTTAAAATTGGAAGGTCCTGTGAATTATGGGCGAACAGAAAATTTAGAATCCTATGCGCTTTTTGGCGATGTAGACGGAGACTTTACTGGAAGAGACTTACCAGCTGGTAACTATACCTTTTCTGTGATTCCCTATACTGAAGATAATGCTGGTGGAATACGAGGTGAGACTGTTGTTTACAACTTTGAAATTATTGATCAAACTACCCCCGGGTTCACCTTTGTACCCGATGATGCCCTAGAACAGTTTTTTATTGATCAAGGATTGGATAATGCATTAGATGATTTTGTACTTACAGAAAACATGCGCGCCATTCGTAGCATTGATGTTAGTGATGTTTCAGATGTAACAGGGCTAGAAGCGGCACAGGAGTTAAGGTCACTTAGTTGTAACCAATGCTCCTTTGAATCGCCATTAATGCTATCTAATGTTCTATTAGAAAACCTACAACTACTGCAAGTACGTATTCCGACATTGAATGGCATAGATCTTTCACTCTTGGTAAATCTCAAAGAACTTAATCTGGATAACATTAACTTCATTGAAAACTTAGATATTTCAAATACCAATCTTGAAATACTACATATTGGCGGAGCCCAAACTCTTATCGCAGACAATCTAATCAATCTAAAAGAATTCTCAATCAGAAATACGGTAAGTAATCTTTCTATCAAAAATTCAGGACTCCAAGTTCTCAATTTAAATCAAAAAAGTGGTGATGGCACAATTGAAACCACCTCATTAGACTGCAGTAGTAGCCTTAAACTAGAGCAATTAAAGGTCCAAGGAGAACCCTTTCTTGATGTTGGCTGGGGGATTCTAAACGCCACAAATTGCCCTGCGCTTAACTGCATTGAAGTTGATGATATTTCTGATGCTTTATCTGCCGTATTTAATGTTGGTAGTTGGCAAGTAGATAACACTGAATTATTCAGTTTGTTCTGCGGTAGTTCTACCACCGACGAAATTATGCTAAAAAATTCGTTCAAAATTATTGATCTTACTTCCAATGAAGTATTGGCTATTGTAGAAAATGGTGATGAAATTGATTTTAATTTAGTCGAAGGAAAAGCAATTTGCGTAGAAGTTGAGCCAACCGAAGCAAGTGCCGATAAAACGAAAAAAGTACGCATTACCTTAGACGGACCCTCCGCTACGACAAATTTCCCAGGAACACCTCCCTATCGAGCCTGTGTGTTAGGAGATGGATCTCTGCAAGATTCTCGTTTAATCTTGAAATCTGGAATTTACAAATTACAAGGCTTTCCGTTCAACGAAGCAAATGAAATTGGCATTATAACTACTATTAATTTTACAATTGGAAGTGGGAATACAGAGGATCTCACATTTATTCCTGATGATCGGCTAGAACAATATATGATCAATAATCGTCTTGACGATGTACTGGACAACTACGTTAGAACAGATTTTTTAAGTGGGGTTACTCGGATCAGTATATCGGGAGTTGAAGATTTTACAGGATTTGATAGTTTAATAAACCTTGATTTTTTCAGCTGCACAGATTGTACTTCAGAAACCGGATTTAAACCTACGAATCCTAAGCTTTCTACAATAATCTTGTTTGGGAAAATTGCAAGTAGTTTGAATTTTTCAGATAATGATATTTTAGATCGACTTCGCATTAGAGGAGAAGGGAATAGTGATACATCTAACACAGTTGAAATAAATCTACAAGATACTAGAGCTTTATCTGTTTTGGACATTCGCGGAGTAAGTATGCCTGCCTTAAACCTAGAAACGAATAAAGAGTTAACTCGCATATCACTAAATGAAGTTAGAAGCATAGGAGACTTAGACCTTTCATCAAATAATAAACTTTCAATTATAGACCTAAATCGAAATACCTTTTTGAGAGCTATAAATCTTAAAAATGGAGAAAACGATAATATAACTAGTATTGTAATAGGTGAAAATCCACTTCTTAACTGTATACAAGTGGATGACGTTATGTATGCAAGAGAAAACTTAGGAATTGATAATATAGATCTGTTTAGCGCGGATTGTTATGATAATAGACCAAATGACGGAGAGGATATTCTTACTTTTGTTCCTGATGATAACTTAGAGCAATACTTCATAGATAATTTTTTAGATGATATTTTAGACAATTATGTTGTAACAAATGCGCTAGCCCAACCAACATCTATTAGTATAGAAGAAGTGGATGATTTCACTGGGTTAGAAGACTGCATTAACCTTCGATCTATAATATGCACTGGGTGCAATGTTCAAGAATTTAATCTCACCAACCCTAATCTATCCCTTATGGAATTAAAGTTTGGCGAAGTCTTTTCTAGATCTCTGAGCTTTAAGGACATGCCCAATCTCACATCTTTAGTACTTACTGCTGGAAAAACAAACAACCAATCCGACTTAAGAGTTGATCTTAGGGGGAGTAATATAGACAGTTTTACTATCTCTGATTCCAGAATAAACGAATTGGAATTACCCCTAAATTTACGTGTTTTAACCCTTCGAGAAGTAGATGGTATATCGGAACCTCTTGATTTAAAATCATATGATAAATTAGAAGGTGTATTTATCTCTGACACTGCTATACCTTCAATAGAACTTCCCAACGAACGCTTAAAGAATTTACTATTCATTAATGTTGAGGGCATAGAAGTTCTTGATCTAAAATCATCTGATAAATTAGAAAGTGTAATAATACTTGGTGCCAGTTTAACTTCAATAGAATTTCCGAATGAACCAGAAAATTTGCTTGGTTCGGCGCTTATCAGAAATACGAATGTCTCCGTTCTTGATTTGTCTTCAAATCCTTCTCTTACTCGAGTAACATTAAATGACAACCCTAACTTAGAATTTATCAACCTTAAAAACGGTCAAAATAGGAACTTAAATAAGAGTCCAGAAACTTTTAACATGTTACCATCATTAACTTGTATTCAAATAGATGATTTAGAATATGCAATAAGCAACTTTCCCATAAGTGATCCAAGTGTCTACAGCGAAGACTGTTTTGATTTAAATACTGCAGGAAGCATTACGGGCTTTCAAAGAGTTTCTAAAAATGCGGATCTCATAGACGGTCCATTTGGACCATTAGAAGATGGTTACATCACCGTAAGAACCTTCTCGGGTGGTGATCTAGATGATGATTATGCGAATGGTGATTTTTTTCTTGACTTATCAATTTCTGCGCTTACGGATGGAAATGTAAAGAGTGTTGTTTTTGAGATGACCCATTCTGAATCTAACGATGAACCTTATACGTTTACCGCCAATGAAGCTCCATTTCTACTCTTTGGTAAAGATGAAAATGGTGTTCATATCGTAAGAAATTATTTTACTGAAGGAAGATATACTTTAAAAGCTACTCCCTATAATCAAAACCATGGAAATGGCAATGCAGGTGAACCGTATGAAATTTCCTTTATACTATCGGACTACAGCCCTAGTATAAGTCCTTTTGCCAATGTAATTGACGCTGAAACGGATGAACAAACAGGATTTATTGGAGCTTGTTGTGGCGCGTCATCTGATACAGTAAATCCGATGGAAGACAATATCGAGAATGTTAATTTTGAAGTTATATACCGAGTGGGAGAACCCACCAGTGTTACCTTTGTTCTTGAAGGTCCCATGGAGCATACGTTTACAGATAACACAGCCCCATTTACACTTTTTGGAGATACTGATGGGGATTATAACGGGATGAGCCTACCGTATGGAAACTACATCATGCATACAATAGCGGAGTTTGACAATGAAAGAGAATGGAGACCCTTCACACAAAGATCAATTCATTTCACTGTTTCGGAAGAAAGTTATTACAGCAAAACTTCATCTTCCCCCAAGCCCCTGATGTACCCCAACCCGTCTAAAGATCAAATCACTATTGATATGGTAGAAGGCACTCCGCGTAATGACATCCGTATTGTAGACATTTATGGAAAACAAGTTAAAAAAGTAGCTGCGCAAACAGGCAGCAACCAAATAGATGTGAGCACCCTTTCTCCAGGAATTTATTTTATCCTTACAGAAACCGATTTGGGTACTAGCAGACAGAAACTTATTATTCAATAAAACATGAAGTGCAAAACACCACACCATATAAAAACAATACTACCCATTACCCTTAAACACTTCCTTTTAGTAATGCTTGTCTTTTGCACTGCAGCTGCTGCACTTTCGCAAAACAACTCGCCCATTACTGGCTTTGTTTTAGTGAACGCAGATACTGGCGAAGATCTGGTAGGCCTTACTGACGGCATTCAATTAGACCATTGCGAATTTGCCTCGCTCTCTTTAAGCATTCGTGCCCTAATAGATCCTAACAGGCAAAACGAAGTTCAAAGTGTTTTCCTTGCTATTGATGGTCCAGAAGATGTAGCGTATGGCCGTACCGAAAATATGGCTCCCTACGCCCTCTTTGGAGACCTCAACAGCATGTTTAATGGTGAACAATTTTTTCCTGGAGAATATGCCCTAAAAGCGGTACCCTACTCAGAAGCCAACGCGGGCGGAGAAGAGGGAGAACGCCTTAACATAAACATTAGCTTTGCAATTGATCTTCCCGCAGTCTCTTCTCAATTTGAACTTATTGATGCTACTACTAATACCGTAATTAGTTCCCTTTCTGATGGTGCTATTATAGACAATGCTATTACAACAACTACCAATGTTTCTTTACGGGCTATCGTTAATGCAGATTGCCATCCCAACATAGCAAGTGTTTTCTTAAAATTGGAAGGTCCTGTAAATTATGGACGAACAGAAAATTTAGAAGCCTATGCGCTTTTTGGCGATGTAGACGGAGACTTTACTGGAAGAGACTTACCAGCTGGCAGCTATACCTTTTCTGTGATTCCCTATACCGAAGATAATGCAGGTGGAGAACGGGGAGAAACTGTTAGCTATAATTTTGAAATTATTGATCAAACTACCCCCGGGTTCACCTTTGTACCCGATGATGCCCTAGAGCAGTTTTTTATTGATCAAGGCTTGGATGATGCATTGGATGATTATGTGGTAACAGCCAACCTCCAATCTAAAACACAGGTACGAGTAACAGGGGTGAGAGATTTCACAGGGCTCGAAGCTATGCAAGAATTGACCTCTTTGGAGTGCAATGAATGCTCTTTTGATACGATAGATTTAAGTCAGAATCTTAGCCTAGAAACTATTGCGATTCATCTTAATCCTAATTTAACTGAACTTGATATCTCCAATAACACCGCATTAACGAATGTTAGATGCTCCGCTTCCGATTTAACTACCATTAATTTTCCAATAGATACTAGACTAACCAATCTAGAGCTTTGGGGAAATCCAAGGCTTATGGATATTGATTTTAGCAATTTGTCTTTCATGGAATCTTTGGACATTTCTGACACCGGTATTGAAATATTAAATATTAATACTGCGAGTAGAAATATTACCGCAGATAATCTAACAAATCTGACAGAGATAACATTCCCTCCTTTTCTATACAACCTAAGCTTAGTTAACTCTGGATTAAAAGAACTAAATCTTGACACTGTTGTATTAGTATCTAGTTTGAACTGTAGCGGCAGTGAAAATTTAGAACTTATCGATATAAAGGGTGCATTTGATGATCTCTTTAGAGATGTTAATAGGATAGATATCTCCAATTGCCCTAAACTTACTTGTATTGAAGTACTTGATTTAAATACTGCAAGAAGAAATGATCAGGAAGGAAACTGGATAAAAGATGATACTGCAGAATACACATTATATTGTGGCACCTCTACAACGGATGAAATTGCATTCAAAAATACATTGAATATCATTGATAGAGAGACCAATGAACTTTTAGCAGTAGTTGCTAGTGGTGACGAAATTGATTTTAGTCTTTTTGAAGATAAGACCATATGTTTTGAAATTGAGCCAAATGAGGAAAGTGATAATTTAATACAAAGTGCTGTTGTAACCTTGGATGGTCCACAAAAAAGTCGTGATTTCTTTAATGGCACCGGTCCTTATAAGACTTGTGATGATATGTGTATATTTTCATGTGATTATTTAAGGCTAAATCCTGGACTTTATACCCTTCAAGGATTTCCATATACTGAATCCTCTAGAACCGGCGAACTAGGAATTATTTCTACAATCACTTTTACGGTAAGTGACGATAATACGACGAATCGTATGATAGAAGCCCAGCTCTACCCCAACCCCGCTAAAGACCTTATCACCATAGATATTCCACAAGGAACTCCTCAGAACGATATCCTAATTGTAGACATTTACGGAAAACAAGTTAAAAAAGTAGCTGCGCAAACAGGCAGCAACCAAATAGATGTGAGCACCCTTTCTCCAGGAATTTATTTTATCCTTACAGAAACAGATTTGGGTACTAGCAGACAGAAACTGATTTTGCAATAAAAAACAATGCCCCAATAAAATTATTGGGGCATTGCACTCTTGGTTTGTAATCCTATTACATTTCTAATGCTTTCTTAATGTCATTATCCATTAATAACTCCGTAGGATTTTCTAGCGCTTCTTTTACCGCCACCAGAAAGCCCACCGACTCTTTCCCATCAATAATTCTGTGATCATAGGACAAGGCCACAAACATGATAGGAGCAATGACCACTTGACCATCTTTAGCTATGGGGCGCTCTACAATATTGTGCATTCCTAAAATAGCACTTTGGGGTGGGTTAATTATTGGCGTAGATAACATAGATCCAAAAACCCCTCCATTGGTAATGGTAAAAGTACCACCAGTCATCTCATCCACCGTAATCTCCCCTTCTCTGGCACGTATTGCCAAACGTTTTACTTCAGATTCTATGCCTCTAAACGTAAGGTTTTCAGCGTTTCTAATTACTGGAACCATGAGTCCTTTTGGACCAGAAACTGCTATACTTATATCAGCAAAATCATAGGTAAGCATCTCTTTCCCATCTATCATAGAATTTACTGCTGGGTACATTTCCAAAGCTCTTACCACCGCCTTGGTGAAGAACGACATAAACCCTAAACTTACCCCATGCTTTGCTTTGAAAGCTTCTTTATATTCTTTTCTAAGTGCAAAAATAGGCGACATATCTACCTCATTAAAGGTAGTTAGCATGGCCGTTTCGTTCTTAGCTGCTACCAAACGCTCTGCTACTTTTCTGCGTAACATGGACAATTTAGATCTGCTTTCTCCTCTACTTCCACCAGTTGGCGATCCCATAGAAGGCACGGCACTTACCGCATCTTCTTTGGTAATTCTTCCTTCCCTGCCTGTACCTTTTACAGCGGCACTATCAATCCCTTTTTCGTCCAATATTTTCTTTGCTGCTGGCGAAGGAGTTCCTGTTGCATAGGTCTTTTTCACCTCTTGCTTAGGAGCTTCTGTCTTCACTGCGGCGGCAGGAGCTTCTTTTGGCTTTTCTTCTTTTGCATCTGAAGAAGCTGGAGCTTTCGCACTCGTATCTATGAGACAGACCACAGCGCCAACTGCTACCGCATCTCCTTCTTCCGCTTTTAAAGTAATGGTGCCACTTTCCTCTGCAGGAAGTTCTAAGGTAGCTTTATCCGAATCTACCTCCGCAATAGCTTGGTCTTTCTCTACATAATCTCCATCTTGCACTAACCACTCTGCAATCTCTACTTCGGTAATGGACTCTCCCGGGGAAGGGACTTTCATTTCTAAAATCATACTTTGTACTTTACGTTGATTTTTTTCTTTATTTATTCTTTATGATTTTGGTCGTATCATATTGTCTTTGCTTTTATCAAAGACATAATCTATTACTTCTTGATGACGTCTTTTAGAACGTACTGCACTCCCCGCTGCTGGGGAAGCATAAAATCTTCTAGAAGCCACTCTAAAATTCTTCGCATCCTCAAAATGCATCAACAAATGACTCCATGCACCCATATTCCTTGGCTCCTCTTGCGCCCAAACTATATCATTAGCCTTGCTGTATTTTTTCAAAATCTTATGCATTTGATCCGATGGCATTGGAAAGAGCTGCTCTAAACGCACCAAAGCCACATCGTTTCTTTGATGTTCTTCTTTTGCCGCCAACAGATCGTAATAAAATTTCCCCGTACAAAACACCAAGGTTTTTACCTCCGCCGCTTTGACACTAACATCATCAATAACCTCCTCAAATTTTCCATTCACCAAGTCATCCACGGTTGAAACCGCTTTTGGGTGCCTAAGCAAACTCTTTGGAGTAAATACAATCAAAGGTTTTCTAAAATTAGCCTTCATTTGTCTTCTTAACAGATGATAGATACTTGCAGGTGTTGAACAATCTGCTACATACATATTATCATTGGCGCACAGTTGTAAATAACGTTCCATTCGAGCAGAAGAGTGTTCTGCTCCTTGTCCTTCATAGCCATGGGGTAATAAAAATACCAATCCATTCTGTAACTTCCATTTATCTTCAGCAGCAGAGATGTACTGATCTATCATTATCTGAGCACCATTGCTAAAATCTCCAAACTGCGCCTCCCAGATAGTTAAGGTATTTGGACTTGCCATTGCATAGCCATAATCAAAACCTACTACGCCATATTCTGATAAAAGTGAATTATAAATTTGAAATGTTCCTTGCTTTTTAGAAAGGTGATTCAATAAAATAATTTCTTCTTCACTTTCCTCTACCTTCATCACCGCATGTCTATGAGAAAACGTTCCTCTTTCAACATCTTGTCCAGACATTCGCACTCCAAAACCTTCCTCTAATAAAGTACCATACGCCAAAAGCTCACCCATGGCCCAATCCAAGGTATTGGTTTCAAAAAACATCTTTTTACGGTCTCCTACAAGTCTCTCTACCTTTCTAAGAAACTTCTTATCTGCTGGAAGCTCCGTAATCGCTTTCGCAATTGCCGTTAATTTTTTCTTGTCAAAGGTGGTATCTACCGCCTTCATCATTTCTTTTTCTTGCACAGGTTTAAAGCCCTTCCATGCATCTGCCATAAAAGGCGTAATAACTGTTTTATCCTCTTTTCTAGAATCTTCTAACTCTTCTTCTAAGGTAGCTTTATAGGCTTTCTCCAATGCTTTTACATGCCCTTCTTCAATAATCCCCTGCTCCAATAAGCCAGCGGCATAAATATCGCGTGGATTCTTATGCTTTGCGATGGCCTTGTATAATTTTGGTTGTGTAAAACGAGGTTCATCTCCTTCATTATGCCCATATTTTCGGTACCCTAAAAGATCTATAAAAACGTCTCTTTTAAATCGCATTCTATACTCCAAAGCAAAAAGAGAAGCATGGACTACCGCTTCTGCATCGTCTGCATTTACGTGCAATACCGGACTAAGGGTTACTTTCCCTACGTCTGTGCAATAAGTAGAAGATCTTGCATCTAAATAATTGGTAGTAAACCCAATTTGATTGTTTACTACGATATGAATAGTTCCATTGGTTTTGTAACCGTCTAAGTTAGCCATTTGCACTACTTCGTATACCAAACCTTGACCTGCTATAGCAGCATCGCCATGCACTACAATGGGGAGTACTTTAGAAAAATCATCGGCATAGCCAGCATCTTGTTTTGCTCTAGTAATACCTTCTACAACCGCCCCAACTGTTTCCAAATGTGAAGGGTTGGGTGCAATATTCATGGTGATCTTATTACCGTTATCAGACATCCGATCCGAAGTCCAACCCAAATGGTACTTTACATCTCCATCGAAAATAGCTTGCTCGTAATCTTTGCCATCAAACTCGCCAAAAATGGCCTTGGGCGACTTTCCAAAAATGTTGGTAAGGACATTTAATCGGCCTCTATGTGCCATGCCCATTACAAACTGTTCTACTCCCATCTCGGCAGCTCGTTCTACAACGGCATCCAATGCCGGAATTAACGATTCGTTTCCTTCCAAGGAAAAGCGTTTTTGCCCAACGTATTTGGTATGTAAAAAAGATTCAAAAGAAACTGCTTGATTCAGTTTCTTGAGGATATGTTTTTTTCGTTCGTTATCGAATTTAGGATGATTGTCATTTACATTGAGCCAATTCTGAATCCATTTTACCCGTTCCGGATTTCTAATGTACATATACTCTACCCCAATAGCATCACAGTAGATTCGTTGTAAATGATTGATAATATCTTTTAAAGGACTGGCACCAATTCCGATAATCTCTCCCGCATTGAAAACCGTACTGAGATCCGCTTCCGTAAGCCCAAAATTTTCAATTTCTAATGTGGGTATATATTTTCTTCGCTCCCTAACAGGATTGGTTTTCGTAAAAAGATGTCCACGACTGCGGTAACCATCAATTAACTTAACCACTTGAAATTCTTTTTGAAGTGCTAAAGGGATCTTTAGTTGTTCTCCTTCCGTCGCTGCTCCATTGGAAGAAATAAAATCACTTTCATCCAAAGCACTTTCGGTACCAAAATCAAAACCTTGAAAAAATGCTCTCCAACTGGGTTCAACATTATCGGGGTTTTTTAAATAAGTGTCGTACAATTCTGCAAAAAAGGAGGTATGCGCAGTATTTAAAAATGAATATTTATCCATGGACAATTTTAGCTTGCTTTTGCACAATAATTAATCAAAAATACAACTTTTAACATTTCTAATCTTATATTAGACGGTATAATTGGCAAAAATTAACGTGAATGAACCAAATTAAAGATTTCCGTTTGAAACAGTTATTTTTAACTACCCTGTTTCTCTTATTCTGCGCACTATGTCTTGGGCAAGCCGCAACATCTTCCACTAATTTTTGGGAAAAAGTGCGGTATGGTGGCGGTATTGGATTAGGTTTTGGAAATAATAGCTTTAACGCTGCAATTTCTCCAAACGCGATATACCAAGCAAACAATCAGTTAGCATTTGGGGCTGGGCTGAGTTTTAATTATTCAAAATTTAGGGATGATAAGTTACTTGCTTACGGAGCCAGTGCGTTAACACTTTTTAATCCCATCAGAGAAATACAACTTTCTGCAGAGTTTGAGCAACTGCGAATTAACAGGGAGTTT
This sequence comes from uncultured Flavobacteriaceae bacterium, assembly GCA_947500575.1. Lineage (GTDB taxonomy): Bacteria > Bacteroidota > Bacteroidia > Flavobacteriales > Flavobacteriaceae > CANMSI01. Next base: position 1,002,657 of record CANMSI010000001.1, read on the forward strand.
AATACTATTTTAGGAGCTTCTTTTGAAGACAATTATTGGTATCCTGCCTTGTATATGGGTATTGGGTACACTACGGGAAACATCACTGTTGGTCTTCGCTATGATGTAATTTATGATGGAGATCGCAGTCTTTATGCCGATCCTTGGGCTCCTTTTTTTAGAGTATATTTCTAAGAAGAATACTTCGCTTTAAGCCATACTTTTTGCCATTCTCTTTTCAAAATTAAGAGCGATACTTCTTTTGACACATCTACTGCATCTGTAGCTCTTATGTCTTTAAAGTTTTTTTCAGGTACATCAATCACATACAGCAAATTCAAATAGGCAGTAAAACGCTCCATAAGCAATACATAGATCTTCTCATGCAAAGTAGTTGCTAAGTCGTTGGGATGCACGTCCAAAGAAAAGTCGATTGAAATATTAGCAAGTGCAAAATCTTTTTGCATTTGCAGTACAATCTTATCGTATAGGTTTTCTTCTAAAGCGGCTTGCAGTAGTTCATTACTTGTGGGGAAGTGTACCATCATATTTCATATACGTAGTTCTTCCTAAGAATGGTTTATTCGTTTTTATAAATTACACCATCTTTCATCACAAAAGCCACCTTTTCTAAAGTTCTTACATTTTTAGAAGGGTCTTCGTTAACGGCTATAATATCTGCTATAAACCCTTGCTTTAATTGCCCAAGTGTTGCTTCCATTCCTAAAATTTTTGCATTGGTAATGGTCGCCGCTTTTAAAGATTCCATAACAGGAATTCCTGCTTCTAATAAATAGCCAAATTCAATAGCATTTAATCCATGCGGAAACACACCAGCATCTGTACCAAAAGCCATGGGCACACCTTTTTTATATGCACGGGCCATGGATGCCTGATGCTTAGGCCCTATTTCCAATGCTTTTTTTGCCACCACTTCTGGGAAAAAACCAGCTTGTTTTGCTTTTTCCGCTACTTGCTTACCTGCACTTATAGTGGGCACTAAATAACAGTTATTTTTTATCATCAATTCCATGGTTTCATCACTCATGAGCGTGCCATGTTCAATAGTTGTAACTCCACCTAAGACTGCTAATTTCATTCCTTCATCTCCATGCGCATGGGCCGCTACCGTAAAACCATAACTCTTTGCAGTAGCAGTAATTGCTTTGATCTCTTCCAAAGTAAACTGGGGATTCTGACCACTTTTCGCTACACTTAACACACCCCCGGTTGCCGTTATTTTGATAAGATCTGCTCCGTTTTTATACCGTTGTCTAACCGCTTTTTTTCCATCCTCTGGAGAATTCACTACGCCTTCTTTTGGTCCTGGATCTCCCATGAGATCAGATCGCATCCCATTGGTAGGATCTGCATGCCCTCCTGTGGTAGCCAACGCCTTACCAGAAGTGTAAATTCTAGGCCCCACCACACTTCCTTTGTTGATAGCATTTCGCAAAGAAATATTAACTCCTGAACCACCCAAGTCTCTAACCGTTGTAAAACCAGCCATTAGCGTTCTTTTCGCATATACGGTAGATTGAAACGCTACATCTGCTTCATTATCTGTAAACCTCTTAATATAGGTACTGGGGTTAAACTCAGATTCCATATGCACATGCATATCAATAAGTCCGGGTAATACCGTTTTATCCTTTAGATCTACCACTACATCCTTAGACGAACCACTTGTAAAGCCATTATCCATACTTTTGATCTTACCATTGGATACTACAATGGTTTTCTCCGTAAGTTTTTTACCAGTCTGAGTATCTATAATAGTACCACATTGCACATAAATATCTTGTGCTACTCCGAAACTTGCAATCAGCAAGGTTACAAATAGTAAGGCTAATTTTTTCATCATATCTAAATTGAAAGGTTAGTTTTTAATTGTACACTGCCAGTCCCAGGCAGATTTTATGGCCTCATCTAATGTAGAACGGGCTTTCCACCCTAAAACCTCATTTGCCTTGGTAGTATCTGCATAAGCAATAGTGACGTCTCCAGGTCTTCTATCTACAATCTTATAGTTTAGTTTTTGACCAGAAACTTGTTCAAAACTATGAATCACCTCCAATACGGAACTTCCTGTACCGGTACCGATATTAAAGACTTCATAATTCTCTTTGTTCTTCTTCTGAAGTAATCTTTGAAGCGCTACTACATGAGCCTTAGCCAAATCTACTACATGAATATAATCTCTAACGCAGGTACCATCAGGGGTATCATAATCATCTCCAAAAACAGATAACTCATCTCTCTGTCCCATTGCAGTTTGCACAATAAAAGGCACCAAGTTCTGTGGTACACCAAGCGGCAGTTCTCCGATAGCGGCGCTGGGATGTGCTCCTACTGGATTAAAATATCTTAAAGAAATTGCATTCATAGAAGCTTGTATCTGGCAAGTATCTCGGATAACTTCTTCTCCAATTTGTTTGGTATTCCCATAAGGAGATAATGCACCCTTTACAGGAGCCTCTTCTGTAATTGGCATTCTATCTGCCTGTCCATAAACGGTACAAGAAGAACTAAATATAAAATTTGATTTTTCTTTTTTGGAAAGCTCTTGAAGCAAATAAACGAGTGTAACTATATTGTTTTCATAATACAATAGCGGTTTGTTTACACTTTCCCCAACTGCTTTTGACGCCGCAAAATGAATTACACCTTCTACATCTGCATAGATCCTAAAAAAATCTTGCACTTTATGCTTATCTCTAAGATCTATCTTTTCAAAAAGAGGACGTTTTCCTGTAATATGCTCTATACCGTCTAATACATTTTCGTTGGCATTGGATAGATCATCAATAATGATCACTTCAAAACCTTCGTTTTGCAATTCTACAACAGTATGAGAACCAATAAACCCTAAACCACCTGTAACCAGTATTTTCATTCTGTATCAATAAATTCAATTACGGCCCCCGTAATATATGCTATTTGTTCATCATCCAACTCCGTATGCATGGGCAAGGAGATCACTTCTTTCACCAATTGATTTGTCACTGGAAAATTAGCCTCGTCGTACCTAGCATCCGCATATGCCTTTTGCAAATGCAAAGGAATTGGGTAATAAATACCACAGGGAATTCCTTTTTCATTTAAATACTTGGCAAGTGCATCTCTATCAGAATTTAAAATTCGCAGGGTATATTGATGAAACACATGACAATCACAATTATCGCAAATTCCTTCGCAGTTATTTACCGTTTTTGGAACAAGGATATTCGGATGACCAGCGAAAGCTTTTGAATATTTTCGAGCTGCTTCCCTACGCTTCGCATTATAGGTATCCAATAAAGGAAGTTTTGCATTCAAAACAGCTGCCTGTATAGAATCTAATCTAGAATTTACGCCTACCACATCATGGTGATAACGTTCATACATACCATGATTAACAATTCCTCTAAGGGTATGTGCTAAGTCGTCATCATTGGTGAAAATAGCACCTCCATCTCCATAACAACCTAAATTTTTGGAAGGGAAGAAAGAGGTTGCAGCTACGTGTCCCATAGTCCCAGACATTACCTTATTACCATCCTTAAACGTATGCTTTGCTCCTATACCTTGCGCATTATCCTCAATCACATATAAATTATGTTTTTCTGCAATAGCAAGTATGGCATCCATATTAGCACATTGCCCATATAAATGAACTGGAACAATCGCTTTTGTTTTTGGTGTAATTGCATTTTCTAATGCAACAGGATCTATATTAAACGTGTCTGGTTCCACATCTACCAAGACAGGGGTAAGTTTTAACAAGGCAATAACTTCTACGGTCGCCGCAAATGTAAAATCGGCGGTAATGACCTCATCACCTTGTTCTAGTCCCAATCCCATCATGGCAATCTGCAAAGCATCCGTCCCATTGGCACAAGGAATCACATGTTTGACTCCTAAATACGCTTCCAAGGCTGTTTGAAATTCCTTTACTGCAGGACCATTTACAAAGGTTGCATCCTCTAAAATTTGAGAGATTGATGAATTTACTTGTGTTTTAATAGTCTGGTATTGACCCTTAAGATCTACCATTTGAATTTTCTTCATCTCACCTAATATGAGTAACAATATTACAAAAATAAGAAACGGCAGCCAACGGAATTTAAGGAAAGAAGTGTATTTTAGCAACAAACAATAACTGGGTGCTTTTCCTTTATAATATAGTAGTACATATCGTTGCATTTTTCTTGCCAGCAATTGCATTCTTCAGCCCCAAACTCAAACTTTTTGTACAAGGAAGAAAAAGTACTTTTTTAAAACTGCAACGGAATATTGTGGAAGGAGATAAAGTTATTTGGGTACATACTGCCTCCTTGGGAGAATTTGAGCAAGGCTTGCCTATTTTAGAAAAATTAAAAACAACCTACCCTGGACATAAAATTCTTGTAACTTTTTTCTCTCCCTCGGGTTATGAGGTGAAAAAAAATACCAATGTAGCACATTTGGTAACTTATCTACCTTTGGACACTAGACGGAACGCTAAAAAATTTATTCAAGAGGTACAACCCCTGTTGGCTATTTTTGTAAAATATGAAATTTGGCCACATTACTTAAAGGCATTAAAAAAAGCACAAATTCCTACTTTATTAATTGCCGCAAGATTTACACCCAAACAAATTTTTTTCAAAGTCTACGGAGGGTTTATGAGAAAAGCCTTGGGAGCGTTTTCACATATTTTTGTTCAAGACGCAAAGTCAGAAAAATTATTAAAAACCATATATAAAAATACCATTACCCTTAGTGGAGATACGCGTTTTGATAGGGTTGCAGAAATATTAGAAAGAGACAACTCCTTAGCTTTCATGGAACAATTTAAGGGGAATTCACCTTGTTTTATAGCGGGTAGCACTTGGCAAGAAGACGAATCACTTATTGTGAATTATATTAATTCAAATAGCACGGAATTAAAATACGTAATAGCCCCTCATACCATAAAAACAAGTGAAATTGCAACACTAAAAAGTGCTATTAAAAAGAAAACACTGCTATACACAGAATGGAAAAATGAAGATCTAGAATCCTATGAGGTCTTAATTATAGATACCATTGGTATCTTAACCAAAATATACAGCTATGCGAACATCGCTTATGTAGGTGGTGGTTTTGCAACCGGACTCCACAATACCTTAGAGCCTGCCGTATTTGGGATTCCCGTAATTATTGGTCCACAATATGCCGGATTCAATGAAGCCGAGGATTTAGTGGCTCGTCAAGGTATTATCCCTATTCATGACCAAAATAGCTTTAGCTGTACATTAAATCAATTCTTAGAACAGCCTACATTACGTAAAACAGCGGGAGCAACTAACGCCTCTTACATTACTTCTCAGAAAGGAGCAAGCATCCAAATCATGGATCACATCCGTACATTACTATAAGAATTCAGAATAAAACTTAAACAGATGAGAATTTCCCCATTTTTCTACCTGCTACTAGGTATCCCTATGCTTTTATTTTCTTGTACGGAAAGAAAATTAGCACCGAAGGAGGAAACACCTCAGGAAATAGTGGCTCCCGTCAAGGAAGATGCTAAAACAGAACATACAACTCCTAAGAAAGCAATTCCAAAACCAAAAGAAAAACCACCGGAGAGAGCTATTCAGAAAAAAGAAAAGCAGTTAGTAGTAGATACTTTACGCCCTAAAAATGCTCGATAATTTGCTGTGATAAAAGTTGGATTTTTTCCTTAGTTTTACGAGAACCGTAAAACCAATCGAATGAATACCAAAATCGTAAAAATCTCTTTAATTGCAGCCTTGGCTGGATTTCTTTTTGGGTTTGATACTGTTGTAATCAGTGGTGCTAATTTACCCATAAAGGCGTTATGGAATACTTCTCCTTGGTTTCATGGCACCTTTATTATGTCCATGGCCCTGTGGGGTACCGTACTCGGCTCCTTAATGGGAGGCATCCCTAGTGACCGATTAGGCAGAAAGAAAACACTTTTTTGGATTGGCGTACTTTATTTTTTATCGGCGGCGGGCTCAGCAGTTGCCACCGATCCCTATATGTTTTCTTTTTTTAGGTTTATTGGAGGTATTGGGGTAGGAGCCTCCTCCGTAGCAGCACCTATTTATATTTCAGAAATTTCCACCTCTAAAAACAGAGGTAAACTGGTAGCACTCTACCAATTCAATATCGTATTCGGAATCTTCATTGCTTTTATATCCAACTATCTTTTAAAAGGGTTTGATGGCGCTAATGATTGGCGCTGGATGCTTGGCATGGAGGCGCTACCAGCACTTATCTACACGCTTATGGTGCTCAAAATACCACAAAGTCCTCGATGGTTAATTATGAAAAAGCAAGATGACGAAGGGGCTTTAAAGACGCTTACGTATGTCTCTACAAAAGAGGAAGCGGTAGAAAAACTAAAAGAAATCAAAAATGCGTTAGGAGAAGTCATTTCGAAAGAAAACCTCTTTTCTTCCAAATATAAAATCCCTTTACTTTTAGCATTTTTATTAGCATTCTTTAATCAATTATCCGGAATTAATTTTGTACTCTACTATGCGCCTGAAATTCTCGAAAGAGCAGGGTTGGCCGCAAAAGAATCCCTCTTTAGCTCTATATCCATTGGTATTGTAAATTTGATATTTACACTGGTTGGAATTCGTTTAATTGACAAGCTAGGAAGAAAACAATTAATGAAAATAGGCTCCGTGGGATACATCCTAAGCTTAGCAATGGTGGGTTGGTGTTTTTATAGCGGAGCAGATTCTTCCTTACTCCTTACTTTTGTGCTCATATTTATCGCTTCGCATGCCATTGGACAAGGGGCTGTGATATGGGTTTTTATTTCCGAAATATTTCCAAATAAAGTTAGAGCATACGGCCAGTCATGGGGCACGGGCGTTCATTGGGTTTTTGCCGCAATCATTACATTGGTAACCCCCATTTTCCTAGATAGCACAAATGGCATATTTAAAGACAACCCTTGGCCTATCTTTATTTTCTTTTCTTTTATGATGGTGCTTCAGTTGCTATTTGTTGTATTTATGATGCCAGAAACCAAAGGGGTTTCCTTAGAAGAGCTTGAAAAAAGATTGAGCGGGAATAAAAAACAGCTTAAATAGTGTTAAGCACATTGAACCTTTTATCGAATAAAATATACCGTACATCTTTAAAATGTAGAAGGCATTCTACCATTGATCGAATATCAAACTATCTACTTGATTCATAAGTGTTTATTATGTACTTTGTAATAAACTATATGAATTATGAATGATATGACTTTTGGCACAAAAATGCTGAACGGGTTTCTCAGCGTTATGGTGGTTGTCCTAGTGGGCATTCTACTAGCAGTGGTGTTATGCCTAATCCTTGCACTTTTTGGTGCTTTTTAATCCAAACATGCTAATACTCCCCTTATCTTACCCTTTAATGAACGTGTTTAAGCTCCATGGCAATTCAATTTAATTGGTTGCCGTACTAGCCCTTATGGCCTAAAATCAATATTACTTCGCTTTTTTCTGTCAACATGAAGACTAAAATCTTCATAAAATGAAGCCTTCATTCGTTATTTCTTAAATTGTTAATAACTTTTAAGTTCAAAATTTCTCATACTCAAGCTTTCTAATAGATTTGCACGTATTGATCGATGAAATGCATAAATCATCGATTAAGAACCAAATTGAAACGACCCGATTTTTTAGTCAGTTAAGTCCCAAATGAGAAAGAATACCCCACTATTACTTCTTGTTGCTACTTTTCTATCTATTTTTCAAATTCAGGCGCAGTGCAGCGCTGTGGATTTTGAAGAACAAGATGGAATAGCTGTAATTGAAATGGAAACAGCCACCAATCTACCCGCAGATTGGAATAGGGAGACAGCGCCTACAGGTTTTACAGGAGATGCTCTTATTGCCTGGAGAGCTGCTAATTTTCTTGATAGTCCTGGAAATGGCACAATCACATACAAAATCAATACTCCAGGAGTTTATAGATTCCAATGGAGAAATAAGGTAGGTATTGGTAATGAAAGTACGGAGCATAACGATTCTTGGTTACGATTTCCAGATGCTTCTGATTTTTTTGCTCAAAAAGGAACTTCTATAAAATATCCAAGAGGAGGTACTTTTAAGAAATCTGAAAACACCGTTGTCGGATCCTCAGAAAGTGGGTGGATGAAAGTATATCTAAGCGGCACTACGGAATATACCTGGACTTCCTTTACCAGTGATAACGATACGCATAATGTCTATGCAGAATTTGATGCTCCTGGGGTTTATACTATTGAAGTTTCTGGAAGATCCGAAGGTCATCTTATAGATCGTATGATACTCTACAATGAAGAACGCTATACAGAAACGGAGGCAATAGATATTACCAGAGCTGAAACCCTTTGCACTAGTGCACCATCAGAAGAGTGTGGCAATTTGCTAATAACTTTCAATAAAATTAATCCTATTATATGTGGAGGAGATGGGTCTATTACCACGACCATATCTGGTGCTGAAGGCACATTAAATTATCTCTGGAGTACAGGTGCGACATCACCGGATATTTCAGCTATTCCAGCCGGAGATTATGCACTTACCGTTACGGATGCAACCGGTTGTTCAAAAACAGCAAACGTACTTCTTGTAGATCCTGAAAAACCTACCGTTTCAATTACATCATTTTCAGATGTTTTAGATACCGATGCCCCTTTTATGCTAAGTGGAGGGAGCCCCGTTGGAGGCACTTATGCAGGACCTGGAATTACAGATAATAGTTTTGATCCGGCTATTGGCGCTGGCACCTATCCTATTACATACTCGTATACAGAACCATCCACACAATGCACGGCAAGTATTGCTACAGAGATAAGGGTGGTAGCAAACACCACTGGCTGTAACGACATTTCACTGAGTCTACAAACAACAGATATTAGTAATTGTGGGGCAGCCAACGGACGCATTGTTACCGCAATAAGCGGAGCACAAGCGCCGGTATCCTATCATTGGAGTAATGGGGCAAATAGTAGCGACATCTCCAACCTAGCACCTGGTGACTATAGCCTAACCATTACCGATGGAAATGGATGTTCTTTAACGAGATTTGCGGTTATTAATGAACCCCTAAAACCAAGTGTTTCCTTAGATCCTTTTGAATCGTTGAAAGAAACGGATGCTCCTGTTGTGCTGAACGGTGGAAGCCCCGCAGGCGGTTCCTATTCTGGAGCCGGAGTGAGCAATGGAGTCTTTGATCCAAGCATAGGTAATGGGGTATACACCATTACCTATTCCTATACAGATTCTTTAACCAATTGTACCAACGAAGCTAGTCAGCTTTTGATCGTAGAAAAGATACCAGCGCCTCCCGTACTTCAAAGTTTTACTTTTATCAATGCTGACACGAATGAAGATGTTGACCTAATTACTGAAAACAAAGAATTTATAATTAATGATATAGCGGCTTCTGGATTTACCATCCGAGTGAATTTAGCTGATGACTCGGCTTTAACGGGAAGTGTATTTTTGAATCTTGAAGGACCTTTTAATTCTATTAAAACCGAAAACAGCATTCCCTATGCACTTTTCGGTGGAAGTAGTAATAACTATGTTGGAGTATCCTTTGCTCCCGGAACATATACCATTACAGCAACCCCATTTAGTGGCAAAAATGGGCAAGGCCTTGAGGGAGAAACACTCAGTGTTTCTTTTACTATCTCAGAAGAAGAAGTGAATTGTTCGGAAATCCCGGAAGTATCTTTACTCCCATTTAGTCCTATTACTCCCAATGACAATGCTTTTGCCCTTAGTGGTGGTTTTCCAGAAGGAGGATTGTATGATGGAGAAGGGGTCTCTGAGGGTATGTTTAACCCTTCAAACCTTCCAACAGGTATATATCCTATAACATATACCTATACCGATACGAACACAGGATGTTCTAATACAGCAGTACAAACAATAGAAATAGTACCAGAATTATCCATAAAAGATCAACCATTTGTATTTCCCAATCCCATTGTAAATGGCACTTATAAAACAAAGATTCCCAAGGGTACCATAGGAACTTTAAATTTTGCCATTTATACAGGAGTTGGGAAAAAAATAGCAGGAGGAACTATAGAAGCAAATAGTGAGGTATTGGATTTTGATATCTCCAACTTGGCAGTTCCAAGAGGGCTTTATAGAATGGTTATAGAAGGGGGTAATTTATCAGAACCCATAGGCATCTCATTTGTAAGCAAATAAGATGCCTATGGTACTATATTCTATTTTATGAAGAATTTAATCGTTAAATAAAAAAAAACGTGCAGTTCGTAGACCAAAACGTGCATTTGCTCGTATATTTTGGAAGCGTCTAAATATTAAGAATGGAAAAAGTTTTACGCATTCGCAAATTTGCTTTATTAAATCTTTACACACCCTCGACTTTTTTGAATGGGTGTGCTTCTATTTTTTACCTATTCATAAACAACCAAATACCATATATCAAATCCAAAAATTTAGTATAATCCCACAAAAAAACTATTGCAATCATGAAACTAAAAATTACTTTACTAATCTGCTTACAAGCTCTCTTTTTGTATCACACAAATGCCCAATGTGACGGTGCAGACTTTGAAGAGATCAACGGAATTGCTGTTTTCGAAATAGAAAGCATCAATCTTGGTTCTGGCTGGAACAAAGAAACTGGTGTTTCTGGTTTCACCGGAGACTCTTTCGTTGCTTGGAGAGGAAGCAATAACTTTAATTCTCCAGGGGCTGGAGCCACCAGCTACAAAGTAAAGATTAACTCACCAGGTGTATACCGTTTCCAATGGAGAAATAAGGTTGGTATTGGCACCAATAGTACAGAACACAATGATTCATGGTTACGATTTCCAGATGCCTACGACTTTTTTGCTCAAAAAGGGACCTCTATCAAATATCCAAGAGGTGGAAAGTTTAGAAAATCGAATACAATCACAAATGGAAGTTCTGCCAATGGATGGATGAAAGCTTACTTAAGTGGAACTTCTGGTTGGACGTGGACTACCTTTACAAGTGATAATGACACTCATAAGATTTATGCAGAGTTTACTTCTCCGGGAGTATATACCATTCAAATCTCTGGTCGTTCTAATGGACACTTTATAGATCGTATGGTACTCTATAAAGAGAGCAGTTACTCTGAAAGTAGCGCTACCAACACCTCTAGAAATGAAACATCTTGTGGTAGCTCGGATCCAGGACCAACAACGTTTACAGTTCCCACTTTACGTCTTATTAATGCAGATACGGATCAAACCATTGGAACTTTAGTAAATAACTCCCAAATAGATCTAGATGTTATTGGCGATGCCAATATTTCTGTCAACGCTTTTACAGATCCAGGTAACGCCGGTAGTGTTCGTTTGGAATTATCAGGACCCACCAGCACCACTCGTACAGATAATGCAGCACCCTTTACTCTTTTTGGAACCAGCGGGAGTAATTTTTCAGGAAGAAAATTCCCTGCAGGTTCTTATACCTTAACGGCCACTCCATATGAAGGAGCAAATCTTTCTGGAACTGCAGGTACTACAAGAACTATTAATTTCACTGTTGTTGGAGGGGGAACCCCAACTAGCTTTACCGCAACAGTGCCAACCTTGCGTTTAATAAATGCTGATACCGATAAAACCATTGGTACCTTGGTGAATAATTCTCAAATCAATTTAGATGTTGTGAATGACGCAAACCTAAGTGTAAATGCTTTTACAGACCCAGCGACAGTGGGTAGCGTTCGTTTAGCACTATCTGGACCAACCAGTACTACCCGCACAGACAATGCAGCTCCTTATACTTTATTCAATACTAGTGGCTCCAATTTCTCTGGAAGTCAATTAGCCCCTGGAGCGTATACACTAACCGTTACACCCTATGAAAATAGCAATCTAGGAGGTACGCAAGGAACCGCTCGCACCATTAACTTTACCGTTGTTGGTGGCAGTTCTGGTTCTGGGAATTTCACAGCTACTGTGCCTACCCTACGTTTAATAAATGCAGATACGGATAATACTATCGGAACTTTGGTAAACAATTCTCAAATCAATTTGGATGTTGTAAATGGTGCAAACCTAAGTGTAAATGCCTTTACAGATCCCGCAACTGTTGGTAGCGTTCGTTTAGCATTGTCTGGACCAACCAGTACTACTAGAACAGATAATGCGGCTCCTTATACCTTATTTAGTTCCAGTGGCTCTAATTTCTCTGGAAGTCAATTAGCACCAGGAGCGTATACACTAACCGTTACACCCTATGAAAATAGCAATCTTGGAGGTACGCAAGGAACCACTCGCACCATTAACTTTACTGTTGTTGGTGGAAGTTCTGGGAATTTCACAGCTACTGTGCCTACCCTACGTTTAATAAATGCAGATACGGATAATACCATCGGAACTTTGGTAAACAATTCTCAAATCAATTTAGATGTTGTGAATAATGCAAACCTAAGTGTAAATGCTTTTACGGACCCAGTCACAGTTGGTAGTGTACGTCTAGCGCTTTCAGGACCCATAAGTACTACTCGAACAGATAATGCGGCACCTTATACTTTATTCGATGCAAGCGGCTCTAATTTTTCTGGAAGTCAGTTACCAGTAGGATCTTATACACTTACAGTAACTCCCTATGAGAATAGCAACCTTGGAGGAACACAAGGAACTGCCAGAACCATTAATTTTACGGTAGTAGGGTCTGGTACATCTGGTTCGGTCAACTTAGGTTTTAATTTAATTGATGCGTCAACAGATAAAGTAGTTATTCCGTTAAGAAATGGAAATGTACTTACTTCTAGATATCAAAGCAATGTAAATATTACCGCAACCACAGACAGTGAAGTGGGAAGTATTCAGTTTACGCTTAGTGGGGCAAGATCGGCAAGTAGAACAGAAAACGATCCTCCATATGCCTTATTTGGTAATATTGGTGATAACTTCACAGCAGGATCCCTACCAGCAGGTGAGTATACCATTACTGCGGAAGCGTATTCTGGAAGAAGTCTTACAGGCACTAGACTAGAAACCTTATCTATTAACTTTAGAGTTCTAAGTAGTAGTAGCTCGCAAATTGCTGACACACCCTCAGACGCCATAAGTGCAAAAGCAGTGGCCTACCCTAACCCAAGCCCTGATGGACGTTTTAAGGTACAACTTTCGGAACAGGTGCAAAATCAGAGTAGCACAGTAAACTATAGCATTGTAAATGCCTCTGGAGCAATTATACAATCCGGACAATTAAATAATGTACGCCAAGCAGATGAACTATCTTTTGATATCTCTTCGGCTCAAGGTGGTAATTTACCTGGTATTTACTATTTAATATTGCAAGACAGCAACTCTAAACAGACTATTCCGTTAATTAGAAGATAAATCTACTCCTATATAATTTAAAAAAGGCACCCGAAAAGGTGCCTTTTTTAGTTTACTACGTTTTTTTATCTATCCATGGAAAACGATCCAATTTTTGGCATTAAACCCCTCAAAACTACCTTTAACCACAGAAATTGATTTATACACAACAATATTTGTAGTATTTTTCCTATATTTATATATCTTAGCAGCAGCAATTAATATCTACTTAATCGTCTACTTGCAGACAGACGTTTAAAAAATATAATGAGTTTATTTGGTTGTAGTTAGGCTACTTTGGTTTTTTAAGAAAACTCCCCATCTGGGGAGTTTTTATTTTATAGTTCTTCCACCCAATGTCCATGATTTCTATTACATCAGCGGAGCATCTGGGGATGATGTAAATTGGAAACAGTTTAAGCCAACCTATTTTGACTTGGAAAGAAATCATAACCCTTGGGAACTACTTTTACCTATATCGCTTGCTCTTTTTCTAATGCTACTAGCATGCATGGTCAAAATAAGGCAATTGTAAAAGTAATGTAGTATTGGATTTTAGGGTGATACCACACCTTTTTAACCTCATTTCAAACCAAAACCATCACTAGCTAGTTAGTCAATTTTATTCGCAAGAAGGTTAACTATGCCCTCGATGGAGTTTTAAATTTTCAAGTTTGCAAAATTTAATTTAAACCAACTGGTCTAATTAAAAAATATTTTTATATTTGCACTCTATGGGCTATAAGCATAACAAAGAAGATATTTTGGAAGTTGGCTATGATGTCTTTCGAAGAAATGGATATCACAACGTAGGCATCAATCAGATTTTAAAAGAATCTGGTATACCTAAAGGCTCTTTTTATAATTTCTTTGAGTCCAAAGAGGATTTTGCTCAACAAGTGATTAAACAGTATGGTGAAAACAATGCTTGTTGGATGAAAGATTTTTTCGATGATTGTTTGCTAGCCCCTATCGAGTGTCTAAAATCCTTTTATGACATGATGATTCACCTAAATGAAAAGGACGAATATTCAGGGGGTTGCTTGGTAAATAATATGAGTGTTGAAGTTGGTCGTCAAAGTGATGTTCTAGCATCAGAGGCAAATCAGCATTTTGTTGGGTGGCTAAATGTGCTGGCATCCGTTATTGCAAAAGGACAGGATTTGAATGAAATAACAAAGGATTTCTCGGCGCTAGAACTTGCCGAATACTTGCACGCAGGATTTTACGGAGTATTATCAAGAACGAAAGTAACCCGAAATAGAATATATATGGATATTTGGTTCAAAATGACTTTCGAATTTATCAAAACATAAAAAAATTTAACTTAAAATTAAACAGAACAGTCTAATTTATTTAACATAATGAAAAACTATTTAAAATTATCGATCTGCATTCTTTCCATTGGAATTATTCAGTCTTGTAAATCTGTTGATTTACGTACAAATGCATTAAAAGAAAATACTATTTCCAATTCGGAGCAAATGGGAAGGCAACTCCTTCTGGAGGCTAAAACGGCCATGGGGTATGACAAACTTTCCAACACGGAAGTTTATGAGACGTCCGCTAAATTTAATTGGAAAGGCGGTTGGCTTATAATGCCCATGAATGCCTTTCCTGGGAACAACAACAAAGAAATTCAACTGCGTTTAGCTACCAGTAGTTTTGATGGGCAAGTTGAATATAAAGAAGGGAGAAAGAAAAATACGATTCAAGGTGTTCAATCTTGGCAAGGCTATAAAAAGGAGGCGGGTAGTGATTTTCTTAAAAGACACGAACACGACAGATACATATGGGGACTGGCTACCTATCACTACTTACTAGAGGCACCAATGCACTTACCAGATGCAGAAATCATAAGGTATGCTGGAGTAAAAGAACTCGATGGAATTTCTTACGAAACAGTCTACGTAACCTGGGGCAGTGAAGAACCAAATAAGCAATACGATCGCTATTTGGTATATATCAATCCTAGCACAAAATTTATTGACTTATTGGAAGTAACCATCAATGATTTCTTCCTCCCAATGCCCAAAGGAATGCAGCACGCTACCGCTCGATACGAACGCAAAGAAACAAGTATTGGCGCATACCTACCTAGCAATGTACAAATACAATTAAAAGGACCAAAAAAGCTAGATAGCAAGGTCTATAGTTTCGCTTTAAGCAACTACCAATTTGATTCATTTGATAAGAAAGTGTTATACCCTCTAAAAGATGTTGAGCCAATAGGCTTTTCTAAACTAGCGGATAAATAAACTGAAAATTGTCACACTTAAGCCATTCTGGAATCTAAGTAGAGTTGACCCCATCGAACAGGACTTTGAACCAATGCACCAACCATTTATTTGAATAGAGATACCACTTTGAACATACCATAAATGAACAAACTACGATTATACCTATGAAAGAAAACAATCCTAAAATTAAAAACACTTTTGCAACTCAATGGGCGAAATTTATCATAAAATTTAGATGGCCAGTGCTCATACTATCCATCTTACTAGCCGTGGGATTGGGTTCTCAAGGAAAAATGCAGTTCGATGGTGATTACCACGTATTCTTTAGCGAAACTAACCCGGAACTTGAAGCCTTTGATGCTCTGCAGGATAAATACACAAAAGATGATAATATAGTATTAGTTCTTGCTCCTAAAAATGGTGATGTATTTACCAGAGAAAATCTTGTAGCCATCGAAGATCTTACAGCAGAAGCTTGGAATACGCCCTACTCTTCACGGGTAGATGCAATTACAAATTTTCAGCACACAAGTGCTGTTGGCGATGATTTATATGTAGACGACCTTTCCTATGAATCTGCTTCGAAAACAGATACCGAAATAAAAGAAATCAGAGAAAAGGCACTAAAAGAACCTTTACTCGTTCATCGTATCATCAATGAAAAAGGGAGTGTTACCGCTATTAATATTACGGTAAGATTGCCTGGGGAAGATAGCGCCCTCGAAATCCCTGAAGTTACAACCGCAACTCGTAAAATGATTGCTGATTTTGAAAAGAAGCATCCCAACTTTGATGTATATACTACAGGACTAGTACCTCTGAACACCGCCTTTTTTGAATATTCTGAAAAAGGATTTGCACTGGTTGGGTTAATGGTTTTAGTTGTGCTGTTACTTACTTTCTTGCTTACAAGAAATATTTTCGCAATGCTGGGGACCTTATTTGTATTTATGTTCTCATTTATGGCAGCTTTTGGATTTATGGGATTAATGGGTATTAAGCTAACACCTCCTTCATCCGTTTTTCCGACGATGATTTTGACCCTTGCGGTTGCCGATAGTATTCATATCCTAATTACTTATTTACAAAAAGCACGAAACGAAGGTTACACTAAGAGAGATGCTCTAGTAGAGAGTATTCGTCTCAACTTTATGCCCGTATTTATTACAAGTTTGACTACGGTGATAGGTTTCCTCACAATGAACTTTGGTGATGTACCTCCATTTTGGGATTTAGGAAATATTGTTGCCTTTGGAATGACGATGGCATTCATTTTCTCCACAACATTCCTACCTGCACTTATGGCTATTCTCCCCTTATGGAAAAGAAAGAAATCAAAAAATGAAACCAGAAATGTATTCAAAGAAACTAGCTGGTACACTCGATTTGGACATTGGGTGGTAAAACAACCTGTTCGACTTTCTACGATTTCATTGGTTGTCATTGGCATTCTCACCTATTTGGCCACCTTAAATGTGTTTAACGATGAGTTTGTAGAATATTTTGACACCTCGGTAAAATTCAGACAGGATAGTGATTTCATTAATGAAAACCTTACTGGGTTTTACAATGTAGAATTCTCCGTAGGAAGTGGCGAAAGTGGTGGTATTAATAATCCCCAGTATCTTCAAAAATTAAATGCCTTTGAAGATTGGCTTAATGAACAGCCCGAGGTTGTTCATACAAACGCATTTAGCGAAGTAGCAAGAAGAGTCAATAGGTCAATGCACAGTGATAACGAGTCCTATTATCGCATTCCAGATAGCAGAGATGAAGCCGCACAATACCTATTGCTCTACGAGTTGTCCTTGCCTTTTGGACTTGATCTGAACAATCAAATAAATGTAGATAAGTCCGAAACTAGAGTTACCGCAACCCTTGAAAATAATTCGGGTGCAGAAATGATTGCCTTTTCAGAAAGGGCCGAAAATTGGCTAAAAGATAACACACCTGAACCCATGCACGCCATTGGTGTTAGTCCAACCTTAATGTTCTCTAAATTAGGTTTCCGACAGGCAGACAGTATGTTCAATGGAAATATCATTGCATTACTACTAATTTCCATAATCTTGATGATTGCGCTTCGGAATTTCAAACTTGGCCTATTAAGTATCATACCAAATATTGCACCCGTATTGGTTGGCTTTGGTCTTTGGTGGTTGTACAAAGGCACTATCAATACAGGAATGGTCATCGTTTTTGGAATGACCTTAGGGATTATCGTAGATGATACGGTACACTTTATGAGTAAATTTCTAAGGGCAAGAAGAGAACTCGGTTATGATGCCAAAGAAGCGGTTATATATGCTTTTGAGACTGTTGGAAAAGCTTTGGTAACCACCACTATAGTTTTAGTCGCTGGTTTCGGAATTTTATCTACTTCTCCTTTTGCCTTAAATAGTTATATGGCCCGAATCACCTTAATCATTATCATCGCTGCATTAGTAATTGACTTTATCCTTCTTCCATCATTACTGATATTGGTCAGCAAAAAGAAAGCAGTTCACAAAGCAAAAAATTAAATATCGAATAATTCAAAATAGATACATATGAAATATATAATAACATCCATTATCGTATTATTAGCTTTCGCAAAAGCGCAATCTCAAACAGCAGAGGAAAGAGGGCTACAAATTGTAAAAGCCGCTGAAAAAGCAGACGTAGGATTTGGAAGTAGTAGCGTTGAACTAAAGATGACCTTAAAAAATAAGAACGGTCAAACAAGTGAGCGTTTCCTAAAAACAAACACTTTAGAACTTACAGAAGATGGGGATAAATCCCTTATTGTTTTTAACAGTCCAAAAGATGTAAAAGGTACCGCCACCCTAACCTTTACCCACAAAGTAGGTAGTGACGACCAATGGTTATACTTACCATCGATTGCAAGGGTAAAACGTATCTCTTCCAATAACAAATCGGGACCATTTGTAGGCAGTGAATTTGCCTATGAAGACCTTTCTTCCCAAGAAGTTGAAAAGTACACCTATACATTCATAAAGGAAGAAGACAGTAATCTCATAGTAGAGCAAGACCCAGTAGATCCAAAATCTGGATATACAAGACGATTGGTTACCTATAATAAGGACAAGGGATATCGCATTGAAAAAATAGAATTCTACGACCGTAAAAATGCGCTATTAAAGACATTGGTTTATAGTGGATATAGGCTTTACAAAGACAAGTTCTGGAGAGCAGATACATTCAATATGGTCAATCATCAAAGTAATAAAGAAACGATTCTTGAATTCAGCAACTACAATTTTGATGTTGAGCTTTCGGATGATGATTTTTCACAGGTAGCTCTTAAAAGAGCAGGAAAATAATTTTTTGGTTGGTAGACACGTAGATGATGAAGGCGAAGTGTTGTGTTAGTTTGGTGGCTGGCGGTTAAAGTCAAGTGTTTGTGATCGATATCGCCAGCTTTAACAAGGTTTCAATTTGTAGATTTGGCCCTTTTTGTTCCCTCTACGGTCTTATTTACACTACAAGTCCAAAGATATTGCATCGCTTTTATGTTGGTTACAGTGATGCAATACTTTGGCATAAATAGTATGAATATAAAGCAACGACATCTACATATAATTCTATATTGCTGTGTTTTTGGTTTTCAGTTTGGCTTAGCGCAACAAACCCCTGTACAGGAGGATTCAATGTTCCAAGTAAATCATAGACTAGAATTGGAGCTAGAAGCAGCGTATAGATACTTCTATGACAAAGCACAGTTTAGCAGTCAACAGAATCACTACCCCTCCATAGCTTTTAGACCGGCATATTCAGCAGAATGGAAGGACGGTTATGAGAGTGTTAATTTCAAAGGTTTTGCGAGATTAGACCGGGATGATTCCCGAACACATTGGGATGTTAGAGAACTCTACTTCCAAAAAGCCAAAAACAATTGGGAGTTAAATGTAGGCCTCAAAAAAATATACTGGGGTGTTACTGAAAGTAATCATTTGGTAGACATCATAAATCAAACCGATGCTGTTGAAACCTTTGACGGTGAAGAAAAACTGGGACAACCAATGGTTCAGTTTAGTTGGATAACAGACCATTGGGGAACTTTCAATTTTTTCTACCTACCCTTTCATAGAAAAAGAACATTTCCAGGGAAGGAAGGTCGCTTACGATTTGGTACTGTTATCGATAAAGATGATTTGGGATATGAAAGCGGAGCAGAAGAATGGAGACAGGATTTTGCAATTCGATGGAAATATTTTGTCGGTGCTTTTGATATAGGGCTATCTCACTTCTATGGTAACGGTAGAGAGCCACTTTTTGTCTTTACACCTTCGGGTGACATCAACGCTTTTTACCCTGTCATCAATCAAACAGGATTAGATGTTCAGATAACCCACAATGCCTTTCTATGGAAATTTGAGTCTATTCATCGCCATGCAGATGCCCAAGACTTTTTAGCTCTGGTAGCAGGCCTTGAATACAGCTTTAGCAATATTGATGGCAAGGGTTTGGACATTGGCTTATTAGGTGAATATCTTTATGATGGGCGAGATGCACTTGCTCTAACCGCACTTCAGAATGACATCTTCTTTGGAAGTAGAATCGCGTTTAATGATATTCAAGATACCTCCATTCTTTTTGGCGGAATAAAAGACCTGGAACAATCCAGTACCATTTTTAGCATAGAAGCATCAAGACGATTCGGTAGCAATTGGACAGCGGAAATTGAAGCTCGGATTTTTAGTGAGGTCGATACCTCAGAATTGATTCTTTCCAATTTTCAAGACGATAGTTTTTTACGAATAAGTTTTTCAAGATTTTTTTAAGTAATGAAAACAGTAGTAGAAATTAATGAGGTTATAAAAAAACCAATTCAGGTAGTTGAAAAGGCACTCGCTGAAGGTTTCAATCTATATGCGAATATGGGTCCATTGAAAAACGTAAAACATCTTCCTAAAGAACATAGTTATACTGCTTATTTTAAAAATGAAGTTCTATGTGCTCAAATTGAAACGGCTCATATTACAACCTCTCTTTCAAACAATAATACTGTAAATAGTCACACAGATTTGAAATTCATTATTCGTTATCTGCCACACAAGATTTCTCTTGTAGAAAGTATTTGGTATGGCCTCTTTTTCAAACCTCAATTACAATACCGAACGCAACATATAATTTTTGATTTTAAATATCGTGTGGAAAAATGGATGTAAGGAAGTCACTTTTATTCATCCCTGATATCTCTGGGTTTACACACTTTGTCCAAACGACAGAAGTAGAACATAGCGAGCACGTAATCGCGGAATTGTTGGAAGTCTTAATAAGTGCAAATACACAATCCTTGCATCTTGCAGAAGTTGAAGGCGACGCATTATTCTTTTTCAAGGAAGGTCAGATTCCCTCACAAGAGAAACTGCTTGCTCAAATTGAAACAATGTACACAGCGTTTTACAGTCACCTAAAAATGATGGAAACCAACCGGATTTGTCCCTGCCGAGCTTGTGCCACGGCAGCCAATTTAGAACTTAAGATTGTTCTGCATTGCGGGGAACTTCAATTTATGACTGTCCAAGGAAATAGAAAGCCCTTTGGTGAAACTGTCATACAAGCACATCGTCTTTTAAAGAATAATATCCATAGTGATAACTATGTTCTAATAAGCACATTACTGGCGAATGAAATAGGATTACAATCCTCTTATCAAAGCAAGTTATTCCGCTTTCGCGAAAGCACAGAAATGTACGACGGTAGAGAGGTGCCATTTCTATTTGCCGAAATGGAGGTTAAAAAACTCAAACTATTTGGTTTTGAACCTCCAGAAACGCTTGTAACGAATAGACTCCCAGATTTTGTAATTGAACTTGAAATGAGTATTGATGGATATGAACTTTTTGAGATGATAACCAACTACCGTCATAGACATTTATGGGTAGAAGGTGTTGAGGAATTTGTATTCAATGAAAATGAGGTTAATCGGGCAGGCACAGAACATGTTTGCGTTATCAATGGGAAACATTTTAACTTTACTACGGTAATAAAAGAGGTGCCACTGCATCAATTAGTGTATGGAGAGCTTACGAAAGACCCACCTCCTGTGGATAAGTTATATCAATTTTATATCATTGAACCTATCAATGAAAATTTATCTAAGCTAAGGGTAGAACAATACTGGATTACCAAAACATTATTTCAAAAAATGTTAATGGCAACAATTGGTAAAAAACAATTCAAGAAAGGACTCACATCTTCGATACATAAACTACAAAAGTTGTTCATTAAATAGCTTATGTTATTTGCAAAATAACCATAAAAACATATAGTTTATAGCAAGAAAAAAGGCTACACTCAAATGTGCAGCCTTTCTTAACTAAAAACCAAACATACTATTATGAATCTTATTTAGACGCCATTTTAGCAACATTACCTATCATTTCTTTAGATGCCATATTTAAAAAGCCGTTGAACTGCTCTTCGTTCATTTGAGGGTTTTCCATAAACTTCTCATAGGTAGAAGTCCAAACAATCATAGACTTTTTATAGCCTAAATCAACCACTTTGAAGTTACTAACCACACCAGTTGCTGGAATTCCCTCTACTACTTGATAGGTGTAACTTCTGTTTGCATCATCAAAGGCAAGAATGTTCTCTTTAAACTTTCCTTTACCATCTGGAGAGGTACAAACTCTTGAACCGCCAGCTCCTTTAGGACCTGTAAAATCAACTTTAGCAACAAGACTTGATAGTTCATCTATGTTGTCCAGTTTTCTTAACTCAGCCCAAACATCGTCTGCAGAAGCCTCTATAACTTGTGTGTTTGTAATTTTTGCATCTGGGTTTTGTGCGTTCATTTGGTTCAATCCAAATAGGGCTATAGCAAGTACCATTACATTTTTTAATCGTTTCATCTTATTTATTTTTTTTAGATTACACTACTTAGATTCAATACTATATGATGTGTGACAACTTCGTCAAAACTTAATTTCAGTTAAGTTGTCACACATTGAAATCATATGCATCTAAGTACAAAGACATTATTTATGGACAATCCTTTTTTAAAAGAATATAAGAGCGATAAGACGGATATACAGCTGGTTGAAGAAGCGCAAAGTGGTAACAAGAAAGCGCTGGAAGACCTTATTTTGAAACACCAACCTTATATCTACAATATTGCTTGGAAAATGGTGCGCCATCCTTCCGACGCCGAAGACCTCACGCAAGAAGCAACCATAAAAATTATAACAAACCTTGCTCAATTTAAAGCTAAAAGTGCCTTCAGAACCTGGGCATACCGCATTGTGGCAAATCACTTTTTGATGTCCAAACGACGGCCCAACGAATCTGTGTTTGAGAGTTTTGATAAAATGGCGCAAGGTCTGGATATGACACCAGACCATCTGCTAACCGAACAAGAACAAAAAGAAAATAAAGAGTTCATTAAAGAGATGAATTATAGTTGTATGAGCGGTATGCTTCTCTGCCTTACAAGAGAACAACGACTTGTTTACATCCTAGGAGAGATGTTTAATGCTGACCATAATTTGGGCTCTGAAATTTTAGAAATTTCAAAAGCTAATTTTAGACAACGCCTATCAAGGGCACGCAAAGATATTTTCAATTTTATGAACGAGAAATGTGGTTTGGTCAATAAGGCAAATCCTTGTCGTTGTCATAAGAAAGTAACCTTTGCATTAAACAATAAGGTGATAGATAGTAAAAACTTACTTTTTAATCGTGACGAGTTTTCAAAATTTAAAAATGAAATCAAAGGCGACACAGACGATATGATGGAGATTATTGATGAAAAATACTCCGAATTGTATGGGCAATTACCATTCAAAAAGGATTTTGATAAGAAAACATTTCTAGAAGATATAGTGAATGATGAACATATCAAAAAATTAATGAAATTAAACTAATGACCTTGAGCAAACAATTGTCTGCAATACTAACCATACTCTTTACCTCTTGGATACCTATGAGCGCACAACAAAGCACTTTTAAGAAAGAATTCCTTAAAAAATGGAAAAATAGTCTGGAGTACACCCTGGATGTTGCCAAAAAAATGCCCGAAGATAGTTACAATTATAAACCCACAGCAGAGGTACGATCCTTTGGCGAGCAGCTTGTTCATATTGGTGAAGGAATGGCATATATAGGCAATTCTGCTATTAATTTTCAGACTATTCCGCAACCTAGGAACACAAATAACAAGGAGGCTGTTATTTCATATTTAAAGAAACAATATAATGCCTTAAGCGATGTTGTCAAAACAAAAGAAGCCTCCTATTTTGAAGAAACCACTTCGTTCTGGGCTGGAAGAATGAGTCGTAGAAAAATTATGAATATCGTGTTCAACCATTGTACCCATCACAGAGCTCAAGCCATTGTACATCTGCGTATGAAAGGCATTAAAGCACCCAGTTATATTGCTTGGTAAGTCTATGGTGTATCCCCTATTTTAAAAGACCTGGACATTTTGTTCAGGTTTTTTTATGCAAAGTTGTCACACAACTCCTTTTCCCGAATCTAAGTGTAAACAACTGCACCGAAAGCTATGCTTAGTGCACTTTCGCCAAAGTGTATAAATAATTTAGAAATAATGAAAATTAACAAAACCCTTCAAGTAAATGCCCCTGCCAGCAGAGTCTGGGAGGTGCTATACACCAATTACGGAGATGCCTGTCACTGGGCAAGTACCGTTAACGAATCCAAAGAACGTGAAGTTGCTAATAGTGAGTATATCGGTCGAACCTGCTCTACTGTTTTTGGTGATGTAAGCGAAATCATTGACCGAGCAGATGCAGATAAAATGGAATTGCAATATCACTTAGACGACACTCCTTTTATCATGAAAGCAGCAACTGCAAAGTGGAATGTAAAACCTACAGCTATCGATACATCAGAAGTTACTATGGATTTGGACGTAACGCTCGCAACAGTTCCAGGGTTGTTGATGGGATGGATGATTAAACCAAAGATGCGTAAAGATATCTATCAGACTTTAGAAGATTTGAAATACTATCTAGAAACAGGAAAACAGTCTGAGGTTAAAATCAAATCTGACGCAAAATATTTCAAGAAAAAAGGCAAAAAAGCCGCATAATTAAACTCTATTTCAAATGAAAAATCTAATTACAAAAGGAATTGTTGTTATCATAATAACCGCTATTACATTTTCTTGTAAAGAACAAGAAGCAAAAACAGTTGAGAAAGAAATTATCGTAAAAGTATCTAAAGGTCTGGATGCAAAAACGCTAAAACTTCAATATGATTTACACGCAAATACATTCTCAAAAAATCTATCAGACATATCAGATGCTGAAGCTAGCAAACGAATAAATAATGCAAACAGTCTGGCATGGATTGTTGGACATACGCTCGACCTACAATACAATATGGCGATGCTCACGGGACAGGCTACTGAGAATCCGTATGCGGAACAATTTGGTTTTGGCAAACCATTTGACGCAAAGGCAAAGTATCCATCGCTTAGTACAATGACCAAAGACTGGGAGGCTTTGTCACCTAAAATCTCCGAAGCCTTAGGTAAAATGTCGGAAGAGCAATTGAATGGAAAAGCTCCTTTCCCATTACCTATTGCAGAGCAAACAATGAGAGGTCTATTTGCCTTTCAGATGCACCATTTAGGTTATGAGTTTGGGCAAATAGGATTGTATAGAAAGTACTTAGGGAAATCAGCATTTAGTTATCAATAAAAAAATTATGTCATATCAGAGGCTTTCAATAAAATGTTAGTAAAAGCCTGTAAACAATAACTTTTAAAAACAAAGAAAATGAAAATTACAATGAAATCAATGGTAGCAGTAGCTATGTTAGCTTTAGTCGGCACCATGGCTACAGCACAAAGTATGGAAAAGAAATTCCGTACCGTAAAAGTTGAATTAAAAATAGATGCGCCAGCTGAACGTGTATGGGAAGCAATGGTATTAGACTATGGAGAAATTTCAAATTTTTCTCCTTACATCTATACATCAGAATATACAAATGGTTCGCTCAAAGGCGAAGTAGGGGCAAAACGTAAGTGCAACTTCAATGCAAAAGGAACACAATGGTCTCACGAGCGAATTGCAGCCATCGATGAGAAAAATATGGTGATGCGCAATGTAGTTATTGATGGCGCAAAACTTCCTTTAAATTTTGATAATTCCCAAGCGTTCTACCGTGTAAAAGATAATGGAGATGGCACGTCTACTGCATCCTATGAATTCCAATTTAGAACAAAACCAGCCTTTCTAGGTATGATTGCAAAAGGAGGCTTCAAAAAGCAACTATCAGGAACTCTAGTTGGTTTAAAACACTATGTTGAAACAGGTGAACGAGTTACTGGCGGTACAAACAAATACAAAGAGATAAAGGGTAAATATCCCAAAGCGACTGTTCTAAAGACCAAATAAAAGTGCCTGAACAGCTCGTCCATTCCGTAAAATCACTTTAAAAAAAACAAAAATGACAAATCAAGAAATAGCAAATAGACTGGTATCACTTTTAAGAGAAGGTAAATTCAATGATGTATATGATGAATTATTTCACCCAGATGCGGAACATATAGAGCCTCAAAGTGAACATTTTGCCCACCTAAAAGGTGTTGATAGCATCAAAGCAAAAGATGCTGCAATGCAAGAGAATCTTGCAGGTGCAGAAGGTATGGTAATAGGAGACGCTATTGTGGCAAAAGATTACATAGCAATTCCATACAAGATGACAGCGCTATTAAAAGATGGCAACCAATGGCCAATAGATGAAATTATCGTTTACAAAGTTGAAAATGGTAAGATTATCTCTGAACAGTTTTTTTATTGATTGTTAATAGTTGGTATTAGAAAAACCCTTGGGCCAAAATAAAGCCATGGTTTTTACAAAAATAGTTGAAAGGTCCACTCTAAACATACATCCAAAAACAACCAATTCAAATTCTATTATTCAAATATTCTCATTGCCTCATACATTCAAACAAAAAAAACCGCTCAAAATTGAGCGGTTTTTCATTTGTACAGGCGGAGAGACTCGAACTCTCACACCTTGCGGCACTAGATCCTAAGTCTAGCGTGTCTACCAATTCCACCACGCCTGCAAATGGGATGCAAATATAAAGTAAAATTTCAATTTAGAAATACTTAGGCTTCAAAAAAGTTCTTTTTTCGTAATTTTAAAATCTCTAAAAAAAAGATGCATGCAACAGCTGAAGGATTACCTTTCTGAAAATAAAAATCGCTTCGTAGAAGAATTAATTTCGCTTTTAAAAATACCTTCTATCAGTGCCGACCCTGCCTTTACTCAAGACGTGCTAAATACTGCTGATGCAGTACACAAAGCGCTGTTAGATGCAGGCTGCGATATGGTGGAAATTCATACAACAGAAGGGTATCCTATTGTATATGGGGAAAAAATCATAGATCCAAATCTCCCTACAGTCCTTGTATATGGACATTATGATGTACAACCACCAGACCCATTAGATTTATGGGATTCTCCTCCTTTTGAGCCTGTTATCAAAAAAACAAGTATGCATCCAGAAGGTGCCATTTATGCACGAGGCGCTTGCGATGATAAAGGCCAGATGTATATGCATGTAAAAGCCCTAGAATATATGGTGCAAAAGAATCAACTTCCTTGCAATGTAAAATTCATGATTGAAGGGGAAGAAGAGGTAGGTAGTGAAAGTTTGGCGACCTATGTGAAAGAGCACAGGGAGAAATTGGCAAACGATATAATTCTTATTTCAGATACGGGCATGATAGCCAATGACACCCCTTCCATTACGACAGGTTTAAGAGGGTTAAGCTATGTGGAGGTGTGTGTTACAGGACCCAATAGAGATTTACATTCCGGACTCTATGGTGGAGCAGTTGCCAATCCAATTAATGTACTTACTAAGATGATTGCTTCCTTGCATGATGAAAACAACCATATTACTATTCCTGGTTTTTATGACAAGGTAGAGGAATTATCTACAGCGGAACGCGCCGAGATGGCCAAGGCTCCCTTTTCTTTAGAAGCCTATCAAAATGCATTAGACATTGAAGCGGTATACGGAGAAAAAGGATATACCACCAATGAGCGTAATTCCATTAGACCAACTCTAGATGTCAATGGCATTTGGGGAGGGTACACTGGAGAGGGTGCTAAAACCGTAATTGCCAGCAAGGCCTTTGCCAAAATTTCTATGCGTTTGGTGCCTAACCAAGATTGGCAAGAAATAACACAGCTCTTTAAAACACATTTTGAGGCTATTGCTCCCAAAGGTGTAACTGTAGAAGTAACACCTCATCATGGGGGGCAAGGATATGTGACACCCATAGATCATATTGGATACCAAGCAGCTTCTAAAGCTTATGAAACTACTTTTGGAAAAACTCCCATTCCGCAAAGAAGCGGAGGAAGCATCCCTATTGTTTCTTTGTTTGAAAAAGAACTCAGTAGTAAAACCATTTTGATGGGATTTGGTTTGGATAGTGATGCTATTCATTCTCCTAATGAGCATTTTGGTGTTTGGAACTATTTAAAAGGTATTGAAACCATTCCTTACTTTTATAAGTATTTTACTGAAATACATAGTTAATGCTCATTACTTTTGCTGGCATTCATCTATCATACAGCCAGCATATAGAATTAATAGTAGTTGGTAAAAAGTAGTTCTATTTAAGAAAATCTCCAAAATCGCTTGTGGTTCCTCCCCTTGCATAGGCCCTATAATTATAGAGATAATTGAAACAGCGTTCGT
Organism: uncultured Flavobacteriaceae bacterium; assembly: GCA_947500575.1. Classification (GTDB taxonomy): domain Bacteria; phylum Bacteroidota; class Bacteroidia; order Flavobacteriales; family Flavobacteriaceae; genus CANMSI01. Next base: position 1,030,882 of record CANMSI010000001.1, read on the forward strand.
AGGAATATATAAGTACATTTCTACGAATACCGTCATCATAAACAATAGGTAAAAAAACGTCTATACTATCACATTCGCAGGTATTTTCCACTTCATAATTGTATCCAGCTGGCATCTCTCTTATCTGGCGAAAAGGAAGGTTTTTTCCCTTTAGAGTATGTGCCGTATCATACAGAGCATAATAGGAACTTGTAAGTATTTTGGATGGCTTAGATGCAGCTGTTGTATCAAAAAAGACAATGAGACTTTCTTTAAAGTTCAAATCATAATTCTGTGTAAGCAATAAAAAAGGTTTCGCATAGACTGTTTGTATCGTTGTCACCAGCTTGTATGCCGCGTTACTTTCTAAACTAAGTGGAACGTAAATCTTATTATTTCTAACAATGGCGTTTTCCCAATCTGGTGAACCTGAGAATAATGGGTGCTTATTTAACTTGCCCTCGTAATTCGTTTTATACCATCGTTTGGCCTTAATTGCAATACGTTCTTTGGTTGTAATTCCTTTTAATTTTTCACAGCTAAGTATTAAACCTGAAAGTAGTATCAAAAAAAGGAGGAAATATCTTTGCATAGAATCTGTGTATACACTTGGCTGGTATTCAGTAGTACACAAATTAAATGTCTCACACTGCAATAAACTTGCAGTGTACACTAATAATTATTTAAAAGTAAATTATTTTCTTACTTATATGAGAATATTATACATTAATTAATTCCATAAGAAGAATTAATTCCTACAATAATAATATTCATGAAGTTCTGTGTTTATCAAAATCATATAAAATAGCTAATTCAGTAAGAATTATATTTAAAATTCTAGGTTCTATACTATTTAAAACAGACCACTTCTTATCTTTAACAGTTTTCTTGTAAAATTTGTTAAAATAACCCTCTACAGTTGTAGAATTAAAATATTTGCTCTACATTTGTAGAGTGATCTCTAAATTTGTAGAACATGAAGCTTGCAAAATCGGAAGAAGAATTAATGAACCATCTCTGGAAATTAGAGAAGGCATTTATGAAAGACCTATTGGAAGCCTATCCAGATCCTAAGCCTGCAACCACAACCATTGCAACCTTATTAAAAAGAATGACCGGCAAAGGTTTTATAAATTACACCCTTTATGGAAAATCTAGAGAATACTATCCTTTAGTAAAAAAGAAAGACTACTTCTCCAAACATGTAAATGGGCTCATAAAGCACTTTTTTAATGATAGTGCCTCTCAATTTGCATCGTTCTTTACCAAAGAAACCGACCTAAGCAAGAAAGAATTAGAAGAGTTACGAGCTTTAATTGATCGTGAAATAAAAAAGAAATGAGCATGGTATTATATCTCTTAAAATCGGCCGCTTGTTTAGTTGTTTTCTTACTCTTTTACAAGTTTTTTTTAGAACGCATACATTGGCATGTCTTTAAACGCTTTTACCTTTTGGGCAGCATTGTATTGGCATTGAGTATTCCACTCATTACCTATACCACCTATGTGGTGCCTGCTGCCACAACCATCACCTACAGCGCAACAGCACAACCCATAGATATCACTGAAGTTACAGAGCCTCCATCCTCTTTTATAGACTCCCTTATGCTCTTTTGGGGAATTTATGCACTAGGGGTGCTATTATTTGGGATACGATTTACTAGAAATTTGAATAGAATTATCCGTAAAATTAGATTTAACCCGAAACAACGGATGCGAAATATCACCAATGTGCTATTAGAAGATAAGGTTTCACCGCATACTTTTTTGCGTTATATTTTCCTCAATAAAGAAAAATTTGAGCGGCAAGAAATACCTCAAGAAGTGTTCTGGCACGAGGAAACACATGCCAGGCAAAAGCATAGCTTGGATATTTTATTTATCGAATTTATACAAGTGCTTTTCTGGTGCAATCCGCTGCTGTATTTTGTAAAAAAATCAATAAAACTTAATCATGAATTTCTGGCAGACGAAGCTGTCTTAAACAAGGGTACAACCCCTACTCAGTATCAACATATTTTGCTTGCATTCTCATCAAATGCATTTCATCCGCAATTGGCAAATGCCATTAATTATTCATCAATCAAAAAACGATTTACAGTTATGAAAACAAAAACATCCAAGAAATCAGTTTATTTAAGAAGTTTGCTATTACTTCCGATACTAGCGGCACTCATCTATAGTTTTAGTACAGAGGAGCTCGTAATACAAGAACAAACCCCTGAAGAGCGAGAAGAAATCTTGTTCCAAGAAACGGAACAAGAGAAAGGAGCAACTCCCGCAATGATGGAGGCCTATCGCGATTTTATAAGAAGAGCTCAGACCAGCAAAATTATTAAAATGGACGAGCTAAAAAGGAACATCGCAATTTACGAAGGTATTATGACCGATGAGCAACGTGCATCTGTGGAAAAGTACCCCATCGCGCCAAGTATTGATTTAGCTAACACCAAGGCAAAACAGCCGTCTCAAGAAACACTAAACGCTTGGCATAATAAAGAAAAATATGCAGTTTGGTTGGATGGAAAGCGCATTGAAAATACAACGCTTAAAAATTATAAGACTAAAGATATCGCATACTATACCGAAAGTTTTGTGCATAAAAATGCACGAAGCGAACGCTTCCCTCAAAATTACCAGGTACATCTCTATACCCAAAAAGGGTTTACAGAAACCTACACCAATGCCAATATCAGGGCTTATGAAAAAGCGATGCTTACATATAGCTTGGCCATTTCAGCTTTCCTAAAAAGCAAACAAGCAGACCATTCTGAGTTACTTATTTTGGCGGCTGAAACATACCAGCTTTACGAACAAATTTCTAAAGAGGAGAGAGACAAGCACCATATTCCACCTCCACCTCCTCCACCCGCGAAACGTGTAAATAAACAGCAAAAGGAGGTCCCTAATAATGGAACCGCATTGTACAACATTGATAGTGTGCATATCAATAATAACAGTCAGAAATACTTTGGAAGTAATATTCGTATAAGAACCAATGACGCAGCTACACCAACCGCCAATACCTTAGATTATTCTCATCAGGAAAAAGCGAGTCCTAAAATGGTAAAGGAATATAACACACTTGCCAAAAAATACAATGCGCAACCAAAAGAAAGTAGGGTGGTAAAATTAAAGGATTTAAAGCGCTTAGAAGGCATTTATAAAGCTATGACCACTTCTCAAAGGAAAAAAGCAGAAGCTTTTCCAGAATGCCCCCCAACTCCCTCGAACAAACAAGAAAAAGCTACAAAAAAAATGGTAGCCGAATATAATGCTTTGGCAAAAAAGTATCACAAACTACTCTCAAAACGAGGTAATATCCAAATAAAAAAAGGAGAAGTAGACCGTATGAAATACATCTACAGTTTAATGACAGATGATCAAAAGAAAACTGCAGAGGCCTTTCCAGATTTCCCGCCATTGCCTGCTCCTCCCCCACCACCAGATGCACCTGAAATCGCTGAGATCGAAATTATGGAAGTCCCAGTACCGGAAGAAATTGAAATAATAGAAACGCCCGAAGCACCCGAAATTGTAGAGGTAATGGAAATAGAAGAGATTCCGATGCCACCTCCCCCACCAAACCCATTAGACCTAGTTATAAAAATGGCAAAAAAAGGTGCAAAATTTTATTACAATGATAAAGCCATCTCCTCAGATAGAGCGATTGAAATAGTCAAAAAGAATAAAAAAATTAATATTACTCTGGACGATTCAAATCCAAAATCACCTGTGATGAAGTTGTATAACAAACCCATAAGACTCACAGGCAAAAAAGGGGCCAGTCAGGCATCTACTAAAGTATATTCATACGCCAAAAAATTAGCAAAAAACAAAGCCCAGTTCTACTATAACAGTAAGGCAATTTCTTCAGAAAAAGGCTTAGCAATTATAAAGAAAAACAAGGTGGTCGTTGAGACATACCCATGGTCTAAAAAAAATCCTGAGGTTAAAATATTTGATGAGGCGGTCTATCAAAAAGCACAAATAGCAAAGAAGGCTATGAAACAAATAAAATCTAGGTAGTACGGTATCAATTATAAATTGTTCTTAAAGCCTTCATTTTGAAGGCTTTTTTTGTAACAAATCAATACCTTTTGCGTTCTAATACTCTACAATCAAATCAGGACATTATCATGATACAACGTTTTTTTATCTTCTGCTCAGGAGCCGACACCGCTATTTTAGAGACCTGTTCTCCCGGAGAACGCAATAAGTATGCTGGTATTGGTGCCACTGTTTTCTTTACGGCATTAATGGCCTGGATAGCCAGTAGTTATGCGCTCTATACCGTTTTTGACAACCTTTACGCTGCTACTTTCTTTGGTCTGTTATGGGGTTTACTTATCTTTAATTTAGATAGATATATTGTTTCTACAATTAAAAAAAGAGAACGTTTTGGAAGTGAGTTGCTCCAAGCAGCACCTAGAATTTTATTGGCTGTAATAATCGCTATTGTTATCTCTAAACCTTTGGAAATGAAAATTTTTGAGAAAGAGATCAACCAAGTTTTGTTAGAACAAAAGAACGAGCTTACACTCGCTAATAAAGAACAAATAGCTTTACAATACAATCCAACCGTCCTCACACTCAATCAAAATATTCAGCAACTCAAAAACGAAATTGCCACTAAGGAGGCAACAACCAATGCCTTGTACGATACCTATATTGCAGAAGCCGAAGGCCGCCAAGGCACCTTACTTCTCGGAAAAGGGCCTGTATATGAAGAGAAGAGAGAGAAACACGATGCAGCTCTTCTAGAACTCCAGCAGCTTAAAACCGCAAATACCCAGAAAATTGCCGCCATTGAAACTCAGATTGCTAACCTCCAAACAGACTATGACAAAGCCGTTAGTGATTCGCAACCCATCATAGATGGTTTCGATGGTTTAATGGCGCGTATCAATGCCCTTGGAGAATTACCATGGCTACCCTCTTTTTTCATATTTCTGCTTTTTCTGGCCATAGAAACGGCACCCATCATTGCTAAACTTCTATCTCCAAAAGGGGCATACGATCTTAAATTACAAGAAGAAGAGAGCACCTTGGAAACATGGGTCGCTCAAAAAGTACAACAGCGAGCGCAACTGCTTGCCACTGACACCATTTTAAATGAGAAAATCTATGGAGAAATTGCAGAGGAAGAAGCTGTTTATGCCTATAAAAAACAAAAAGCAGAAGAACTGCTAAAACAACAAGCAGACGCATTTCATGATCTACAAATAAAAAGTCTTTAGAAATCGTATAAAATACCCTTCATTGCAAAGATTAATGACTATTTATTAGTACATTTACTCCACCAAATCGGACAGATATAGACCAAAAGTAACCAGGTTATTTCATAACCTAGAAACTTAATTATTCATTTAATCTATATTCTCATGAAGAACTTAACCCCAATTATCCTTGCTTTTTTTGCGTATATTGTATGTAGCACTTCTCTTTCTGCTCAAAACGTCTTATTTGTTCGCGGAGGTGATGGTAGCGGCGGATTTTTAGAAGGAGGCTCCGATGAACAACTAGCAGACATTACCAATTTTACTACTAATTCTGGCAATCATGGATGGGGAACTTTTGCCCAAACCCTTGAAGAAAACGGATATACCGTTACTCAAATTAAAGAAGGAAATGGCGGAAGTAGTGGCGTAAACTTTGCTGGGATGAATCTGGAACAATACGATGTAATTGTTTTAGGATCTAACAACGCCCCCTATTCGGAAACACAAGCAAATGCAATTGAAACATGGGTGAAAAATGGTGGTGGACTGCTTACAATTAGCGATGCTAACTTTGGATCTAGTTGGTGCGATGCCCCCTCTTCTGACCAAGCGTTTCTTTCCAAATTTGGTATTGTTGTTAATCAAGATCGAGGCACCTATATTTTGCGTAGTTCCGATGGCGATTTTTTAGAAGCATCTCATCCAATATTAGCAGGAATATCCGCATATGATGGAGAAGGAGTATCTCCTTTTACTATAGCATCCAGCATTCCATCAGGCGTAACAGTAGAGCGTCTGGTACAAGTAAAACCTGGGCAACAAATACGTTTGAACAATAGTACTACAGGAAACTGTCAAGGAAGTTCAAGAACTGCAAATAATACAGATGCAGTAATGGTAGCAGCGAGTGCTGGAGAAGGAAGAGTATTGGCGCATTATGATAGAAATACATTCTTTAATCAAAACGGCGCAGGCACCAATATCAACCGATTTGATAATAAACAACTAGCCATTAATATTTTTGATTGGTTATCCGAAGACTTAAGTACACCAACCGCATTAGAAATAGATGCTTTAGCATTGATCAATGCTGATAGCGATAAACGCATTGGGACATTGGTTAATAATTCTCAAATCAACTTAGATATTACGAATGATGCCAACCTCAGTGTAAATGCGCTTACTACGCCAACTACTGTAGGTAGCGTTCGATTGGAATTGACAGGACCTATAAGTACAAACAGAACAGATAATACTGCACCATACACCTTGTTTGATACCAATGGTTCTGATTTTTCTGGAAGAAAGTTTCCTCCTGGATCCTACACCTTGTCTGTTGTTCCATATGAAAATGCCAATTTAGGAGGAACACAAGGCACTTCCACTGTTATTAATTTCAAGGTTATTGGCAGTTCTACCAATCCTTTTGATGGTACTATTGATGCATTGGCTTTAATCAATGCTGATAGAGATAAACGCATAGGAACATTCGTCAATAATTCGCAGATCAATTTAGATATTACAAATGATGCAAACCTTAGTGTAAATGCACTTACAACTCCAACTTCTATCGGTAGTGTCCAACTAGAATTATCCGGACCTATAAGTACGAACAGAACCGATAATACTGTACCCTATACCCTATTTGACACGAATGGCGATGATTTCTCTGGAAGAAAGTTTCCTCCCGGAACCTATACGCTTCGTGTAACTCCTTATGAAAATGGAAATTTACAAGGAACTCAGGGTACCCCTGTAGCGATTAATTTTAAAGTTGTGGGAAGTACTTCTCCCCCAGCATCTTCATTAACTTTTACCTTAATTGACGCAGCAAGAGATAAAGAAGTGATAACACTAAGAAATGGAAATACCCTTACCGCACGTTATTCTAGTAATGTAAATATTAGAGCAAATACCACCAACACCAATGTAAGGAGCGTTTTGTTACGATTAACAGGAACCAGATCTTTGGAACGTATTGAAAATAATACGCCCTATACCTTATTTGGTGCTATAGGAGACGATTACACCTCAGGATCTCTTCCCGGAGGATCCTATACCATTACAGCTGAATCTTATGCAGGAATAGGAGCCACAGGAACGCTTTTAGAAAGTTCCACTATTAACTTTAGAATCTTAAGTGCTGCTAGCTCAACTATCGCTAAAAACGAAGTGCCTGTAGCTGCATATGCATATCCGAATCCTTTGCCACCGAGTGCAAACTTTTCCGTTAAGGTTCCTGAAGAACTGAAAGGGACTGTAAGTTATTCAGTGGTAAACGCCGCAGGCATTCCCATAGAAACGGGAAGTATGAATTTTATGAACCCTCAGCGTACCGTAGACTTCGAACTTCCGAGTCTGAGTACAAAGAATCCAGGGGTTTATTATTTGATTATTCAATCGAATGCAACGAAACATACCATTCCATTGGCTAAAAAATAAGTAGTTGTAAAAGATTGGTCATATAAAAATGGCCAATCTTTTATTTATCACCCAAAGCCTTGGTATTAATTCATTCCAAAAATCACCAAGCTGAGTACTATTCCTACTATTAAAAACAATAGAAAAAAATGGTTCCTACGCTCAATTCGTTTGCTCGCTCTAATTTGGGCTTTTAATTTTTGAAGTTCAAATTCTGTTAGCTCTGGAAAATCATATGTAGTTTTAGGAAAAATGGTATTATAATCTAAGGTATTCTTATCAAACTTATTTTTTCGCTGGGAAGCCAAAGCCTTTCTCCTTCGAACCAAACCTTTAAACTGTTCTAAACTTCCAGCCATCCCCTTTTATATTTACGCATGCAATAGATACGTCCTAAAAAAAGGTATTTTGTTACAAGCATTAATTACCCCAAATGCGTTCCCATAAGGCAGCTAGCAAACTTTTAGCATCGGTAGTACCAAATTTAGGAGCTTCAGAAACCATTAATCCTTCAGTACTAGGAATCAATTGATAACTAAATACAAATTGGCTAGACGATGCATCTACACTCGTTAAGCCAAAGCGCAAATCATTAAAGAAAATGTTTCCTTCTTTTTCTTCGATGGTGTACCAACCCTCAGAAATTTTAATAAGTCGCTGTACTTTATCTTCTTTATCTAAAGCACCTAACAATTGATGATTCTTTGGGTATCTTTTAAATTGAATGGGTTGAGTATCAAAAAAAGAATAGTCGCCAATAAGATAGGCATCCTCAGTTTCTACATTGGCGGTCCAGAGAATGGCATTAAATGGAGCAGGTCTAGTTTGCAAATCTGTATAAGCAACTTTCTGATTTTCCAAAGTAGTCACAAATTTTTGATAACTAATTCCTTTTAAAATGAGCGTTCCCATTAAATAGGCTGTGCTCATTATCAATCCTGTATTATTCAACTTTCTGCGTTTTGGAGCAATACGCTTCTGAAAGAGCACTAAAACAACACAAATTAAAAACGGTAGTGTATAGAGTGGATCTATTACAAAAATATTCTTGAAGGCTAATCGCAAATCAAAGGGCCAAAAAAGTTGTGTTCCCCAGGTGGTAAAAGCATCTAAAATAGGATGTGTAAGCAACCCCCAAAACATAAGCCACGACCAGTCTTTCCAAGAGGTATTGTGTTTGCGTTCCCACCTCGAAATTAAAAAGCCAAAAACAGGAGCAAATAGTATACTAAAAAAGATAGAATGACTGAACCCTCTATGAATTTCCAGAGTACTCACGGTATCCGTAAAAAAACGGGCCAATACATCCAAATCAGGAATGGTGCCGGCAACAGCTCCATAAAGCAAGGCCTTATTTCCCACTTTCTTCCCTAATACTGCCTCTCCAACAGCCGCTCCTAAAACAATTTGAGTAAGTGAATCCATTATTCTATGATCTCCATTTTCTTTAATAAAAAAGAAGCGTTCATATTTTGACAAATCCCTTTCTTAAAGGTATAATCAAAATGCAACTCATCATCAATAATTTCAGCATCAAAGAAATAATTTTCTACCTGAGGCATCCCCTTTGCAACTTCACATAGACTTAAGTCGTGGGTTGCAATAATCCCAGTAGAATTAGAGGCTACCAGACGTTCTATAAACTTCCTAGAACCGATAGCCTTATCCGTGCTATTGGTGCCTTTCAAAATCTCATCGAGCACAATAAAATATTCCTCCTCCTTAATCTGATTCACAATAAACTTGAGACGTTTCAATTCAGAAAAAAAGTACGACTCATCATCCGTAAGAGAATCTGTAGTTCTCATACTGGTTATGAGCTTTATAGGATTGTAAACTACCTCCGATGCACAAACTGGCAACCCTAAATTAGCCATAACAATTTGTAGGGAAACCGTCCTTAAAAAGGTACTTTTTCCGGCCATGTTTGCCCCAGTAATAATAAAAAATTGCTCCCGATCAATAACAATATCATTAGCCACACTCTTCGCAGGATCCAACAACGGATGTGAGGCTTCTTTTGAATGCAGCACTATTCCTTTGTTTGAAAGTTGAGGGAAGCTATATGCTGGGTGGTTAAAAGCAAAATTTCCAAGACTACTATAAGCATCAAAAAATGCTATCGTATGAAACCATTCTTCAACATACGCTCCATTCTTCTTTATCCATTGTTCTAGTCTATAAGATTGTCGTAAATCCCATAGCAGAAACGCATTTCCTAAAAAGCCAAAGAAAATATTATTCCTATGCTCTAAAGCATTGAGAATATTGGAAAACTCTTTTAGTAAATCGGATACCTTTTTACTTTTTTGTAGGATCTTTTGTTTTTCTTCTTGTAGAAGTTCAGCCTTAAAGTCAAACTCTTCTATTTCCAAAATCAGTTTTTGATATTGCTGAAAAGTACCTTGTACTTTGCTGGTGTGTGCAGCTAAAACACTCACTTTTTTAATATACAATCCGGTAATTCCCAACCCAACAAACAACCATATGGCAAGGCCAGAAACAGGGACTAGATCCACAAAATATCCAATTAATACGGCCAGCGAAAGAAACGAAAAAATCGTAGGAACATACCGCATTATTGCAGGCACGAAAAACTGGTATTTTTGCAACCAGCTAAGAATAGTTTTATAACTAGTTTCCGTTTTTATTAGAGTAGCCACGGCTGCAAAATGCTGTCTCCATTTAGGCATCGATGCAAGTTCTTTTATTGCTTTCTGTTTTTTTGAAATATCGTCAATAGTATTTGCCGTTAGCATTTCAACGAGCAAGCTCTTGCCCTGCACTAGTGTAGTTCTATTGCAATATTGAAAAAAGGAACCTTCACCAAACAAATCAATATCCTGGCTAAACACATGTGCATCATTCTTAAACTCATCTCCGGGGTCAAGCTGATCAAATTTTCGATTCAACACGGCCACTTCTACTTCACTCATTTGAATTAATGCAAGTTTCATTGCTCTTTTGTATTGCAAATCGGTATGACGTGCAACTAAAAAAAGAAACAAAACAGCACATATCAAAATTACTGCAAGTACCGCTTTAGCATTTCCAAATAAGAAATAAACCCCCAAAGATCCCAGTACAAAAATGCTAAGTCGTAAAATACTGGAAGCGAACAGTTTTTTTTTAAAATCTGCTGCACCCTGTTGGTTCTCCTCAATCTGTTCCTTGTAAAAAGTAAGAAGTTTGTTCATTCTAAAGTAAAGATCACTTTGGCGCTTATAAAGCGTCGAATTCTCCTTTTAATTTTTTAGTGAATTTCGAAACTACCAAATCATAGGAATGATCTATTAGCTCAATTATTAGTTGCGGGGGTAGTTGTTCTTCCAAAAAAATCGTATTCCAATGTTTTTTGCTCATATGGAATCCGGGTGTTATTATTCCATCGTATTCTTCTCTAAGACTAATTGCTTTCTCTGGATCACATTTCAAATTAACCTGTGACGGAATACGTTCTAAAGGAGCTAATGCAAACATTTTTCCCATCACCTTAAATACGAGTGTGTCTTTATCAAATGGAAATTCTTCGGTAACTCCTTTTTTAGAAATACAGTAATTTCTTAGGGTTTCAATATCCATAAATACTCATATTCCTTTAGAATCATACACAATTACCTTTGTCCACAAGTCTTTACACTCTTCAATAAAAAGTAAATGAGCCGCTTCTTTTTGATACTTATCTTGCGCCTCATCAGATTCAAAAGTAACAATGAGTGAGTAGGTAAATGAACCATCAACCACTTCTCGAGACGCCTTAGGAGGAGTGCCAATAAAGTTGGTTTTTGCGTAAAGAGAATTGTCTAAAAACTTCTGAAGCGAAGTCTCAAATTTACTTCTATCAGTTGTATTCTCAGGATTTTTCAGCCAAAAGTATACAACATGTGTAAAATTACTATCAAAGTTCTTCATTTGGGTTTCTGTTTGACCAAAGATGGTCGTTGTTGCTATCAAAAATAGGAAAGTAAGGATTGTTTTTTTCATTTATTCTCTGTTTTTATTTTCAATTTGTTTTTTAGAGTTTGCCTGTATCTCCAAGGCAGAATAGTCCAAGGTCCAACCAATAGTTTCTACCAAACTTTGAGCTAATAATATTGCTTCTAAGGCTTCTCTTTGGGCAGTTTCTATTAATCCACTTGCTGGAACTTTTTCGCGAATGTGTTTTTTTGCTTCCTGATTCACTGTAGTAAGATCGTCTGGAGAAAAGGAATTAAAAAGTCCATTCTTGATATCATAAAATTCAAGATCGGGTTCTACAGAAAGTATTTCAGGTTGTGGAAAACCACTCAAAATAACTTGTTTTTTATCAGTATTAGCATGTACCTGCACCAATTTTAAATCATATCCAATGTGTACTTTTGCTCTAATAACAATCAGTGCCTTTTTCTTACTACTCACCAAACTCAAAAAACGCTCTCTGGTATTCTCATAGGTGTAAATCTCTGCGAAATCTCCTTCTACCGCAATCAATTTACATACCTTCTTTATTTTATCTAAAAGAATAACAGATTGTTGCTCCGTAAGTTCTTTAGCTTTCTTTTTTCGAAACAAAGAATACAGCCAATACATAAGTATAATGCCTAAAATTAGACCAAGAAATACCGCCAAAATACCATCCATGGGTTAAATATAAGAAGAAGTTTCTATGGAAAGTTACTATGCATCAATTTGATATAAAACCGGCCTGCTTGGGCTGGCATCATTTTCAAAAGCAGCTACTTGAAGATTTAAAAAATAGGCGCCATCTGCTACATTATTGGGAACAAAAATAAACTCCGTAATTGTAGCCTTGGTACGTACTTTTCCTTCTGTATTCCAAAAAGCGTTATGCGCTAATAAAGCACCTTTATCCTTCTCTTTATCTACAGAAGGTAAATCTATTAGCAGATGTTGCACATTAGCTTCAACAAGGTATTGGGCAGCCTCTTCTAACAAATAAGGAGGATTGGTATGCGAATATTGTTTGGATAATTTCTCTCTAAGATTGGGTAAAGTTCGTATCACAATTGCCTGTCTTTTTTTATTCCCAATTGCATACCGCAATTGCTTTTTGGAGATCACAAAATCATCTTGGTATTTTTCGGGAGCAATAGTGATTACCTCTGCTAAAAAGAAAAAATTGGAAAGTGCTTTGTTCACAGAATGAAATTCTTTAGTAATATGTCCTACGCATTCCGTATGCGTACCATGTGCGTGCGGATTAAAGGAGATATCGTTAAAATTGGTTGAGGCTCCTGCAGAAATACTTCCAATAAAGTCTCCATTTTGATGAGGCAGTATCGTTGGATGACCTACATACCAAGCATTGACATTGGAAGCACTTCCCAACATTGGTATTGAGATATCTATTGGCTTGGATAGATCTATTGTGTAATTTCTACTATTATGTTTAATTGTTGCAATCATAGATTAAATCTCTCTTGGTAGTTTTTACTCCTCTAAATTTAATAGAAATAAATCGGCCGCAATTCCATCGCACAAAAATTTTCCCTTTTTAGTTACCAATAAGACATCTTCTTTTAGACTAAGAAGATCATCGTTCAAGAACTTTTCTGCTTGTGCTAACAAATATACTTGATAAGATTCTCCATAAAGAGCAGCAATACGCTTTAAAGAAACTCCCCACATTGTTCTTAAACCAGTCATTACGGTTTCATTATATCGATCGGTTTTGGAAAGCACCTCCACCTCTTGAGGCAAACTGCAATTCAGCAGAGCTCTAATATACTTAGGGTTGTTATTGATGTTCCACGCCCTCCGTTCTCCATCAAAAGAATGAGCCGAAGGGCCTATTCCAATGTATTTTTTTCCCTTCCAATAAGCTGTATTGTTTTTGGAAAAATACCCTGGCTTGCCAAAATTGGAAGTTTCATAGGACACAAAGCCTGCCTTTTCTAAAATCGTATTTAAAATCTCAAAGTGTTCCTGAGCAACTTCTTCGTCTAAGGGTGCTAAAAGTCCTTTCTTTATAAAGCGCTCTAGCGCGGTTTTTGGTTCTACAGTAAGAGCATAACTAGAAATATGAGGTATGCCATAGGACAATGCTTTCTCTATATTCTGTCTCCATCGTTTTGTGCTCATATTTGGAATTCCATAAATTAAATCAATGGAAATATTACCAAAATAAGATGCTGCTTCTTCAATACATGTTGCGGCTTCATTTGCACTATGTGCTCTATTCATAAATTTCAAATCATCATCAAAAAAAGACTGAATTCCAATACTGAGCCGATTTACTTTTGAATCTGCTAACTCTTTTATTTTCTGAATTGACAAATCGTCCGGGTTTGCTTCTAAAGTAATCTCAGGATCTGAAACAACTTGGTAGTTTGCGTATACCGTGGCAATCAAATCATTGATCTCTTTTGAAGCCAAGACAGAAGGGGTACCGCCACCAAAATAGATCGTAGCAACTTCCTCTTTTTCAAATTCTTTCTTACGAAGCTGCAGTTCCTTTTTCAAGGACTCAAGCATTTTTTCTTTGTTCCCAAGGCTTGTTGAAAAATGAAAATCACAATAATGACATGCCTGTTTACAAAAAGGAATATGGATATAGATACCTGACATTTGAAATTAACAACAGTATTCACCTCAACTTTGAGATCTTCTTTACTGTCTATTTTTTAATACGTTTTTCGTTTTGTTTTACAAAGGCGTCCCAACCACTATAACTCTTCCCTATATCTATTCGGCCTGCGTTGTAAAAATGACAAACCGCAGCTGCCAAACCATCCGTGCTATCAAGATTCTTGGGGAGCGTTTTCAACTTCAATACACTTTGCAACATTTTGGCAACCTGCTCTTTACTAGCATTTCCATTCCCCGTGATGGCCATTTTGATTTTTTTCGGAAGATATTCTGTTATTGGAATTTGACGAGACAAGCCCGCAGCCATTGCTACTCCTTGTGCTCTACCAAGTTTTAGCATTGACTGAACGTTTTTACCAAAGAATGGTGCTTCTATTGCGATTTCATCCGGATGATAAGTATCTATCAATTCTATGGTACGTTCAAAAATAAGTTTAAGCTTTGTATACGGATCCTTGTACTTATTTAAAAGCAGTTCGTTCATCTGCAAAAATTCCATATTCCCCTTAACCACTTTAATAAGTCCAAAACCCATTATGGTGGTCCCAGGGTCAATGCCAAGTATAATTTTTTCGTTTTCCAAAGATTGTTTATTGGGTATTGAGTACTATAGGAATTCTAAATTTTGCCTTTACAGGAATTCCACGTTTTAACGCAGGTTCGATGGAAGGCAAGCTTTTTAAACTTTGGGTAATTAGAGCATCAAATTCTGGGATTTGTTGCTGAATTAAGCTATTCTTCTCAATATTTAGAATGGAAATTTGTCCTCCTTCATCTATTAAGAAAACTACGTCTACAGAAGTATTGATATCAGAATTCAATACAAAATCGAACTCCTCCAAAGTGGCTATAAAGTGCTTGAGAAATGTATTTTCAAAACAGCTGCGTTGTCCTATTTTTGATGCAGTTTCATCACAGTCTTCAAACAACGGATATTGATCTACATCATCCCAATTAATTGTTTGCATTTCCTCATTAACCAATTTTTGGGTTTTCTGCTCTTTAGAAGCAAACCAATCACAAGAGGTAAATAGAAAAAAACAACATAAAAGTACAGCAATACGCATATAGCCAAAATCTTTGGCGAAAATTACGATTTTTTAGCGTTCTAATCCGACGCTAAGTGAATTTCTTCTTTCAACTCCGAAATACGTTTTTGAGCAAACCGTTTAATGTATCCGTTTTTATCACCCCTTTGGCCTTTCAATTCTTCATAACACTTTAATTTAACTTTGGGGTCCTTATAATATTGATCTGTGGTAGCACATATTTGATATAGTGTTATTTGATTCTCTGGATTTTCTTTGTGAGCCAACCTATAATAGAACAATGCATTTTTTCCATCTTTCTTAGCGCTGGCTAAACGACCCAAAGCCATATACTCTCTTTCTAGACTTACTTTTTTAGCTTCCAATGCCCATTTAAAATAAACTTCGGCACTATCTCTTTCTTGATTTTTGAGGTACACTTCTCCCAAACCATATAACGCATCAGGAACTTCCCCGGCGACCACTAAAACCTGTTGATACATTTCTTTGGCTTTTTCAAATTCCCATGTTCTAAAATAGGAGTATGCTAACTTCTGGAAGATGTAGGGTTTTTGTTCCTTGAGGGCTACCAACCGCTCGAAAGGAGGAATGGCCTTGTCATATTGATCATTATTAAAAAAAGCCAAGGCTTTTAAATTAATAAGCGAGACATCGTCCTCGTAAAATTGGAGACCTTGATTTACATACTTCAATACAGAATCTTTCTCTTTTTGAGCCACATAGTACTTGCCTAATTGAAATAGACTGCGCAAATGCGTGGTATCTACTTCGATGGCCATTTTATATGATTTTAGGGCAAGGCTATCATCCTTTTTTAATTGATAAATCCTTCCTAAATAATAGCTGTACTCTGGATTCGCATTATTTCGAATGCTTAACTTCAAAAACAAGTTTTGTGCTTCGGTAATTTTACGAATTTTGAAATACAATTTCCCCAATTCAAACCTGGCGATTTCTTGATTTGGATTTTTAGCTAATATTGCCTCATACTGCAATGAAGCCTTTTCATAATTCCCAATAGCATTATACGCTCTTGCTATTTGCAATGTTGCTCCTGGGGTGTTCACCTGGGCATAGGTATTAATCGCTTTAACGTAATTGCCAGTGGTAAACAGACTATCAGCTATATCCCGATTAGACTGAGCACACAAACTAAAAGAAAAAAGAACTAACCATACTACGTACATTTTACCAAAAAGAGTTTGCTTCATTTTATTGTATTCTAAAAGTGATAGGAATAGAAAAAGGGACATCTACGGCAGTACCATTTTGCTTTCCTGGGGTCATCTTTGGTAAACGTTTTATGATTCGCTCAGCCTCTTGCTCTAGTAATTCATGAGGCCCACGTTTTCTAATATTTCTAATATTCCCATCACTACCTATGGTAAACATAATACTTACTCTGCCCTGGATTCCTCCTTGTTGCGCTGCCAGGGGGTAGTTAAAATTTTTGCGGATGTGTTCCTGAATTTTTTGATTAAAACACACTCTTGGATCGGCCGCATTTTCGCAACCAGGAAAAACTGGGACTTCATCAATTACTGCAAAGGGTACAGATACTCCTCTATTGGAAACCCCGGCTGCCTTTAATTCTTTCAATTGCTTATCTAAGTTTTTTATTATGGGATTATTCTCATTTGCACTCTGCAAAAGACGTTCTCGTTCTTTTACTAGTTTATTGTAGCGTTCAGTAGTAGAAGTTACATTGGAACTATTTGCACTTCCAAAAGTAACAGATGAAGGGGGTTTTTCCATAGCGTATACCCTTACCGCATTGGTATCGTCCGTAATTAGAATACTTGAAAAAGCAGTAGACTCTTGTTCAAAAACTTCATCCATTTTAGCATTAAAAGCTCTTACTTCATCGCCTGTTAAATCCATAATATCTCCTACCTCATACACATAATAATCATCGGGGTAGTTATTGGATAAAGCAACAAGGGTAACACTTTGTTTATGAGCTTTTATTGATAGTTTTAGATTTTTATCGAGAAGCTGAAAAGCCTTCATTCGTTGCACATAACTCTGATACAGTACGGTAGAAGGGTTTGATAGTTTACTTATTTGGTTTGGGTTTTCCGATGCCATTCCATCCGAAAAATTCTCCCTATTTAACCTTTCTACGAACCATTTTAACCTTATTCTAATTTCGAAAAACTCTTCTTTAGAGACAATGGTATTCTCTGAATTATATCTTTTAAACGCATCGGATTCCATATAATACTTAAAAAAAGAACCTTCTTCCTCTTCATTGATTTTTGCAGTTATTTGATCTATTAATGCCTGATCTGAACCTGATGATATTTCAGTATCGTCCATATCTGTAAGTACAGCTTGCTGTTCACAAGATGTATAAAATAGCATTCCAAGCACAAAAGGTATCAGCACTAAGTACTTTAGGCCTAAAACTCGCCTAGATCTTGCTCTTTGTAACATAACTATTCGTTTTTTGATTAATGATTTTTTTGAAAACTGATTGACGAAAGATATTTTTTGTGTATCAAATACCTGAGATAGTAATAACTGATAATGCTCCTTTCGGCTCGTCTTAGCGACTTTTGAGTCTGCAATAAACTCGTGCAACTCCGAAATTTTTGATTGATAATTATATACCAAAGGGTTAAACCAGCAAAGTATGCGCATCAATTCAAAAAACAACAGATCCAACGAGTGCTTTTGTTGTATATGCACTAACTCATGCGCAATAATACTTTTATGCTCTTTGGCTACTACCTGATCTCCCAAAAAAATAGTTTTAAAAAAAGAAAAGGCTACAGTGCTCTGTTTTACTATTACTTGGGTAAAGTGCTTAAAATAGTGTAGATCTCCTTCTGCTCTAAGTTTATATATGCGAAAGAGTTTATATCCGAATAGTATGCTAGCAATACCCATACCTATAAACAAAACTGCATATTCCATGGAAATCGAAAAGAAGGCTTGTTCATCTTTCATTAAAGGGCTAATCCCTGTCTGATCTATATTCCATAGAAACTCTGGATATCTCGTATAACTTTCTGGAAGCCTTGAAGAAAAAGCTTCAATTTTTATCCATGGAAGCACCATAGAAACAACATAAGTACCCATCAAATAGATTCGATTCCATTGAAAAAAGGTTTCTTTTTTTAAAAACAAATCGTAGATCAAAAGAAAGATCAATTGAAACGCAATACATTCTAAGATATACTGAATCATTCTTCTTCTTTTTTAATATCGTTTAAAATATGTTCTAGTTCCTGAAGATTGATATCGTTCTTCTTCATAAAAAAAGACACCATACTCTTAAAAGATCCTTGAAAATAACCATCTACCAATTTGTTAATAGATTGATTGCTGTAATCAGATTTCTGTAATATTGGATAATACAAATATCCCTTCCCCTCTTGTTCATGACCCACAAAACCCTTGCTCTCTAGAATTCGCACAATCGTAGAAACTGTATTATATGCTGGCTTAGGGCTCGGCAATTCTTTTATAATAGAAGCTACGTTACACTTCCTCAATTGCCATAAAATATGCATTACCTCTTCTTCTGCCTTTGTTAACTGTTTCATACATCTATATTTTTAACGCCTTTTTTCACTTGCAAGAAAACGAAAGTCATTCTTGTTAATGCTAATTTAACTAAATATTTAGTTTAAACTAATTTTTTAGTTGAATATTTTTAATCACCGCTCCAATTCAACCTAATACAACTGTAACAAAAGCTTCTTATCTTCGTCCAATAGTAAATATGAATTCTATGGACATTGCCCTTCTTATACTTAGCCTTATTATTATGCTAGTTGGTATTGTTGGAAGTTTTTTACCAGTGCTACCTGGGCCCCCAATCAGCTGGATAGGGTTACTTATTTTGCATCTGACAGATGCCATCCCAATGAATTGGGTATTTCTTGGTATTACCCTTGCTGTAGCTGCTATTGTATGGGCTTTGGATTATATTATTCCCGCCATAGGCACCAAAAAATTTGGTGGAAGTACTGCCGGAATGATTGGAACTACGATTGGTCTTTTAGTCGCTATTTTTTTTCCAATACTTGGGGTTTTTGGCATCATCGTTTGGCCTTTTGTTGGCGCCTTAGTTGGTGAGTTAAGTAATAAGGCAGATCAGAAAACAGCATTAAAAGCAGCTTTTGGTTCGTTTATAGGCTTTCTAACAGGCACCTTTTTAAAATTTGTGGTGACTATGGTATATTTAGGCCTCTTTGTTATGAAAGCATGGGAATACAAAGCCGCCTTGTTTCCCTACTTTGATTAAATAATCAAGTAATGAAGGATAAAAAGAAACGAAGTTTTTCTGATTATATGAGTCAACCTGGAATGCTATTATTTTTAGTCATTTTCGCTGGTTTGATTTATAAAATCGTCAAGCATTATTTCTAAAAGAATTGCGATATGACCATAGAACGAACTACGTATCCGAAGATATTTCTCTTTAGCATTCCTTTGTTAGTGATAATCATTTCGATTGGTTTAGGTCTTAGTTCTTTGCTACAAACACATCCAGAAATAGCTATTGGAATCACCTATGATTTAGCACTCACAGCGCCACTGTTTTACTTCATTCTGATTCGCAAAAAGAAGATTCCCAATATCACTGTAGTACCGGTATTTATTTTGGGTTTGATTCTGGCAAGCTATCTTCTTCCTGAAGAACAGCAGCAGCATTTAGAGTTGCTTAAAACCTATGTACTACCCATAGCTGAATTAGGAGTTCTTTCCTTTGTGATTTATAAAGTCAAAAAAACAACTGCCTTATTCAAATCCAAAAATAAGCAAGAAACCGATTTCTATTATGCGCTTCAAAAAACCATGATTGAGACCGTTGGAAATACAAAGACAGCGAATTTCTTAGCCACAGAAATAGCTATGTTTTATTATGGTTTATTTACTTGGAAGGCTAAAAAAAGAACGCCACAGCAATATACTACGTATAAAGAAAATGGGGCAATTGGTCTCTTTGGAGCGCTCATTTTTATAGTTCTTTCCGAAACCTATGTGGTTCACATATTAGCCATGAAGTGGAATCCAATAGTTGCTTGGGTATTAAGTATTAGTAGTATCTATTTTGCCATTCAACTTTTTGGACATTTAAAAGCCATGTTGCACAGACCTTCAGAAATCTTAGAGACCTCGCTACTTCTAAAATATGGTCTTTTTGGAAACAATCTTATTGACTTTTCGATTATTGAAAAAGTAGTTCCTTGTACCAATGATATGGAAGAAGAAAACAAAAAAGTAGGAAAACTTACCCTTCTAATAGAAGCACATAATATTGCTATTTACTTCAAATCCAAACAATCCATTTCAAAACTATATGGTTTGGAAACTACCTGCGACATTTTACTGTTGAATATCGATGCTAAAAGTAATTTCATTAATCGTATCAATGCAAAATTGGCTGAGTACTCAAAATCCTAGTCTAGCCAAGTAATTTTATCGGCAATTGGAGTACGGTCGCTAAAAGGTATTTCTTCATCATAATGACCCATATAGAAAAATCCTAGACACTTTTCACCTTCATTTAAATCAAAAAACTCATCCATAAAACGAATAAGACCAGGAGAACTCCAATAACATCCAATATTTAGGGAAGTACAACAGAGCCACATATTTTGAACCGCCATTGCAACAGCTGCTATTTCTTCCCATTCCGGGACCCGGGCATCAGGGTCGCGTTGCATACAAATTGCGATTATTGCCCCTGCCTTTTGCGGGTTTTCTGTAAGTTTTTTAATCTTAAACTCTTTGGGTTTCTCCTCTAGCTCTCGGTATTTAGACGCTAAAAAAAGTCCTAATTGGGTCTGAGATTCACCTTGCATCACCTTAAAACGCCAAGGTTCTGTTTTTTTATGGGTAGGTGCCCAATTGGCAGCATCCAATATCTTTTGGATGGTTTCCTTGTCCAACACCTTGTTATTATACTGCGCTGGAAAAACCGAACGTCGATTTTTTATGAGATCAAAAATCATGGCATCTTAATTTAGACTACAAAGATATCCAATTAGGCATTCAAAAGTAAATCTATGCAATGATTCAGAGCAGGATTTCTATTATCTTCTTTCCAAACTAAAGACAGAATAGCCCGTTGTGAAATCTGTTTTAATTCTATGAATTTTACGTCCATTTGAAAACCATATTGCAGGGAGGTGGGTACAATAGCAATACCCAAATTATTTTCCACTAACTTAAAAATTGTTTGTGCATGAACCGATTTATGAGATACTTTTGGCGAGAAACCACTATCCTCACAAATGCTCATCACTGTGTCATAGTATAAAGGACTATAATCTTGAGAAAATAATATGAATTCTTCTTTCTTTAATTGATGTATCCCCTTAAAACTATCAGTTCCTAATAAATGATGCTTCGGAAGTACCAGAGAAAAGGTGTCTGTAAAAACTTCTTTCCGTTGAAGTCCTTTAGGAACTCTCGCCAAACGAACAAAACCGATATCTAAACGATCTGATAGCAGCGCGCTTATCTGAGCATTATTCGACAGTTCTTCCAAACTCGTTTTAATATCCGGAAATTTGGATTTTAGCCGCAACAATAGTTCTGGAATTACATTTTGCATTGCCGACCCTAAAAAACCTATTCTAATTTCACCAAAATTGCCCTGATCTATTAGTTTAATTTGCTTTTGAGTAAGTGTCAAATGATTTAATAGAAATTCTACTTCTCCCTTCAAATAGGCTCCAGCAGCAGTAAGTTGTACTATCTTCTTTGTTCTTTGAAATAATTTTACTTCTAAAATGGTTTCCATTTGCTTAATCTGTCTACTTAGGCCAGGTTGTGAAATGAAGAGTTTCTCTGCCGCTTTTCTAAAGTGCAATTCTTCAGCGACGGCTAAGAAGTAAATAAAATGTCGCAATTCTAGTTGATAACTCATGGTTATTGATTATTGAAATAAATGGTATTGGCAATTATCAAACTTAGTCTTTAATTTTATGGTATCAAAATAGTTTGGAGATGAGCAAAGCGTTTCAACAATTTTTATTTGGTGAGGATTATTTAACTGCAGGGATAGCACTTGCTATTGCCAAGGGTACTACTCACGGAAAGATATCTAAAAAGGCTAGAGAAAAGATTATTGGGAGTCGAGAGACGGTGGCAAAAATTGTAGCCAAAGGAGAAGCTGTTTATGGAATAAATACAGGTTTTGGCCCTTTATGTACTACCAAAATATCCAAAGAAGAAACTGCCATATTACAGACCAATATCCTAAAAAGCCATAGTGTTGGAGTGGGCGACCCAATTTCCCAAGAGATCTCAAAATTAATGCTCATTTTAAAAGTACATTCATTGGCAAAGGGATATTCTGGAATCAATGAAAAAACCCTAGACCGTATTATTTGGCACATAGAGAATGATGCCATTCCTTTAGTACCTGCTCAAGGATCTGTAGGGGCCTCTGGAGATTTGGCTCCCTTATCTCATCTTTTCTTACCACTGATAGGATTGGGAAAAGTAAATTATTTAGGTACAATTATGACAACTTCTGAATTATTTAACCAAACTGGTTTGCAACCATTAGAGTTGGGTCCTAAAGAAGGATTGGCACTTATCAATGGTACGCAATTCATTGCTGCACATGCTATTAAAGTGGTAGACAAATTTCAAAGCTGTCTTACGCAAGCAGATATTATTGGCGCTATGATGATTGAAGCTTTACAGGGTTCTGTAAAACCTTTTTTTAATGAATTACATGCCTTACGCCCTTTTAAAGGAAGTTTGCATGTGGCTGCACGGATTAAGTCACTTCTGAAAGATTCAGAAATTATGCAAGACCATATCAATTGCGAGCGTGTACAAGACCCTTACTCTTTGCGATGCATCCCTCAGGTACATGGGGCCTCTAGAAATGCCTGGTTACATCTAAAAGAATTAGTTGAAGTGGAGTTAAATGCTGTTACAGATAATCCCATTATTATAGACGATCAACTTACTATAAGTGGTGGTAATTTTCATGGACAGCCTTTGGCCATGGCCTTGGACTATGCTTGCCTAGCAGCATCAGAAATTGGAAATATATCGGACCGTAGAATTTACCTTGCACTCGAAGGAAATAGTCCCGGCATCCCAAAATTACTTATGGAAGATACTGGTATTAATTCTGGATACATGATTCTTCAGTACACCTCAGCTGCATTGGCTAGTGAAAATAAAGGTTTGTGTTTCCCGTCAAGCGCAGATAGCATTCCTACCTCTTTAGGACAAGAAGATCATGTTAGTATGGGGTCTATTGGAGGAAGAAAGGCGCTTCAGGTTATTCAGAATGTAGAAAAAATTTTAGCCATCGAATTATTAACAGCTGCCCAAGCATTCGAATTTAGAAAACCTCTTAAATCCGGTCCCCTATTAGAACCTATTCATAGAGAGATAAGAAAAAAAGTGGCCTTTGCAGAAAAAGACCGCGTTTTCGCAAATGATATTGCAATAGCCATTGAAATGATCCAAGATCAAATGATAGTTTCAGTTATAGATCGTGTGATGAATGAAAAAAAACAAAAACTTAGCACCAACTACTCCAACGAATTTGAAGTATATTAATAGCATGAAACAACACATACTCCTAGGTCCATTTAAAGCTTTGCTCCCTATGTCCGGATTAGCCTTAAAGGGTAGCATTAAAGATGATTCTTTGCCTATAGTTCCCAATGCAGGTATTTGGATTGAACATGGTTTTATAAAAAGTATTGACACCTACCAGACATTAAAGAAGAAGGTTCCTTTAGCGGCTACAGAAATTATGTATTTGGAGAAAGATTATGTAGGACTTCCGGGCTTTGTTGATGCGCATACACATATCTGCTATGCGGGTACTAGGGCACAAGATTATGCGCTTCGAAATGCGGGGAAATCGTATTTGGAAATTGCCAAAGCAGGTGGAGGCATCTGGGACACCGTAACACAAACCCGAAAAGCATCGGAGACAACGCTTATAAAAGGAATTATACAACGTGCCAAAAGGCATCTTATGGATGGCATAACTACTATTGAGGTAAAAAGCGGTTATGGACTTTCTGTGACCGAAGAGTTAAAAATGCTCCGAGCTATTAAGGAAGCGAATTCTCAAATTGAAACTGACCTCATTGCTACATGCTTGGCAGCTCATACTTTTCCCAAGGATTACAGGGGAAACATTTCTGATTATGTGGAAGAAATGACTGCCCATCTTTTCCCATTATTAAAAGAAGAGCGGCTAACCAACAGAGTAGATGCCTTCATTGAAGAAGGGGCATTCTCTAACAAAGTAATTACACCTTACTTTGAAAAAGCCCAAGAAATGGGTTTTGATATAACGGTACATGCCGATCAGTTTTCTACGGGAGGTAGTGAAGTGGCAGTAAACTTCAAAGCAGTAAGCGCAGATCATTTGGAAGTTAGTTCTAATAAGGAAATAAGCTTATTAGCTAAAAGTAATGTCATTGCAACTGCGCTCCCAGGAGCATCCATTGGTTTGGGTTGTTCATTTACCCCTGCACGGAAAATTTTGGATGCTGGAGGTGCACTAGCTATTGCCAGCGACTGGAATCCAGGATCTGCGCCCATGGGAAATTTGGTGGCCCAGGCGGCCATGCTGGGAACATTCCAAAAATTAACAAATGCAGAGGTGTTCGCCGGAATTACCTTTAGAGCTGCAGCTGCCTTAAACAAAAAAGATAGAGGCCGCTTGGAGGTGGGCTGCATGGGAGATATTGTTGCTTACCCAGGCGCAGATTATAGAGAAATATTATATCAGCAAGGTTCTCTGAAACCTTCCATGGTATGGAAAAAAGGACAACTTATTTCGTAAGAATTATATGGACAAACCTATATTAGATTTTAAATCTCAGATCGTTCAGGGAATTCCCAAGGTATTACCCCCTAAAACAAAAGCTATTGCAGGCACAGCTAATTCCGCACCTAAGCGAAAAGCTATTTTGTCTTTGGAAGAAAAAAAGTTAGCCATTAGAAATGCACTTAGATATTTCCCAGAATCCTGGCATACGGAATTGGCTGTAGAATTCGCTAAAGAGTTAGCTACTTGGGGAAGAATCTATATGCATCGTTTTCAGCCAAGTTATGAGATGTATGCAAGACCTATAGATGCATACCCTGCCAAAACCCATCAGGCGGCAAGTATTATGCTGATGATTCAGAATAATCTGGATCCAAAAGTGGCACAGCATCCAAATGAATTAATTACCTATGGAGGTAATGGTGCTGTTTTTCAAAATTGGGCGCAGTACCTTCTCACACTAAAATACCTTGCCACCATGACCGATGAGCAAACGCTTCATATTTATTCAGGGCATCCTATGGGCTTGTTTCCGTCCACTAAAGAAGCTCCTAGAGTAGTGGTAACCAATGGTATGATGATCCCTAATTATTCCAAACCAGATGATTGGGAAAAATACAATGCCTTAGGTGTTACACAATATGGTCAGATGACTGCAGGTTCCTATATGTATATTGGACCACAGGGTATTGTGCACGGCACGGCAATTACGGTAATGAACGCTTTTAGAAAAGTACTCAAAAAAGGAGAAACACCTCATGGGAAAATATTTCTAACCGCTGGTCTAGGAGGTATGAGTGGCGCACAACCCAAAGCAGGTAATATAGCACAATGCATAACCATCTGTGCAGAGGTAAATGAAGTAGCTGCAGTAAAAAGACATTCGCAAGGATGGGTAGATGAGCTAATTTATGATCTCGATAGCCTGGTAAAGAGAACAAGAAAAGCCATGATAGCTAAGGAAATTATATCATTAGCGTATGTGGGCAATGTAGTAGATGTATGGGAACGTTTTTACGAAGAAGAATTATTTATTCATCTGGGATCGGACCAAACCTCTTTACACAATCCATGGTCTGGCGGATACTATCCGGTTGGACTCTCTTTCGAAGCTGCGAACGATTTAATGAGTACTGCTCCGGAGACTTTTAAATTGAAGGTACAAGAATCTTTGCGCAGACAAGTAAATGCAATTAATAAACATACCGAGAAGGGCACTTATTTTTTTGACTACGGAAATGCCTTTTTATTAGAAGCTTCTAGAGCTGGTGCTGCGGTACTTACCAAGGACAAAATTTCTTTTAAATACCCCTCTTATGTGCAAGATATTCTGGGTCCGCTCTGTTTCGATTATGGTTTTGGTCCGTTTAGATGGGTTTGTACTTCGGCAAATCCTGAAGATCTTGAAAAGACAGATGCAATAGCTCTCCAGGTCATGGAAGCCATCAAAGAAGAAGCACCAGAAGAAATACAACAACAATTGCAAGACAATATTCAATGGATTTCGGAGGCAGGAGCAAATAAATTGGTAGTGGGTTCACAAGCGCGAATTCTATATGCCGATGCTGAAGGAAGAGCAAAGATAGCCGAGGCTTTTAACCAAGCTATTGCAAGTGGCACAATTTCAGCACCCATTGTTCTAGGTAGAGACCATCATGATGTGAGCGGCACCGATTCTCCTTATAGAGAAACTAGCAATATCTATGATGGCAGCAAGTTCACTGCAGATATGGCCATCCATAATGTCATTGGTGATAGTTTTAGAGGAGCTACCTGGGTTTCTATCCATAACGGTGGTGGTGTTGGCTGGGGCGAAGTAATTAATGGCGGATTTGGAATGGTCCTAGACGGTTCTTCGCAAGCGTCTCATCGTATAAAAAACATGCTCTTTTATGATGTAAATAATGGTATTTCTAGAAGAAGCTGGGCGCGAAATAAAGAGGCTATTTTTGCGATTGAACGAGAAATGAAGCGCACCCCAGAACTCAAAGTAACACTTCCAAATCTGGTAGCAGATTCTTTATTGGAAGACTTATTTGATACACAATGAAAGGGTATAAAAAAACATCTGAGACTATTTGGAAGGGTCGTACTTCTGACACTACTGCCTATCTTCATGAAAAGGTTATTTTTATTAATCTAGCAACAGAATCCTTAGCCTTAAGGAGTCAAAAAGCTTTTGGACTTGTAGGATATAGCTGTGATACAGGTGTTCATAGAAATCATGGTAGAATAGGGGCGGCAGAAGGACCTATTCATATTAGACAGGCACTTGCTAAACTCCCCAATCATTTAAAACCCAGCTCCCAGCTCCTAGACGTAGGCACTATACAATGCGAAGATGGAGATATGGAAACCGCGCAACTACTATTATCAAAGCAAGTTACCAATCTATTAAGCAACAACATATTTCCATTGGTCGTTGGAGGCGGGCATGATATTGCTTATGGACATTTTAAAGGAATCGATACTTTCTTGAATGTCAAGAAACAAAATACAACACTAGGGATTATCAATTTTGATGCTCATTTTGATTTGCGCAATCTGAAGGGTCAAGGAAATTCTGGAACTCCTTTTTTCCAGATAGCAAGCGACTGTAAAAAAGAACAAAAAAAATTCAACTATTTATGTCTTGGAATCCGAGAGGATGCGAATACTGAAGACCTTTTTAAAACTGCCAATGCCTTAGGAGTACATTATATTACAAACGAGGCTTTTCAGATGTATCGTTGGAATGCTATTCAAAAAGAGATTCAACAGTTTACTTCTCAAGTAGATCACTTATATATTACGATTGATCTGGATGGTTTTTCTTCTGCATATGCTCCTGGTGTTAGTGCAGCTTCTCCCATGGGATTTGCTCCAAACATGGTACTTGCCTCCTTGCAAGAAATCATTAAAACAAAAAAGGTATTAAGTCTAGATATCGCCGAGATGAATCCCAACTACGATATCGATGGACAAACCGCTAAATTGGCTGCTTCTTTATTGCATTTTACCATGCACAAAACAGATCTACTCTAACCAAGATTGATAATATTTTCCATCGTCTATATCCAAAGCGGCTTGTGTTAGCTGCAAAGGCTTAAAGGTATCTATCATCACCGCCAGCTCTTCTGTTTTGCTCTTTCCAATACTTGCTTCATAGGTTCCTGGGTGGGGGCCATGAGGAATACCTGCAGGATGTAATGAAATATATCCTTTGTCTATATTATTTCTGCTCATAAAATCACCGTCAACATAATACAATACCTCATCAGAATCTATATTAGAATGGTTATAGGGGGCAGGAATAGACTGCGGGTGGTAATCATATAAACGCGGACAAAAGGAACATACTACAAAAGCACTTGTTTCAAATGTTTGATGCACAGGTGGTGGCTGATGTACTCTTCCAGTAATGGGTTCAAAATTATGAATGGAAAACCCATATGGAAAATTGTAACCATCCCACCCCACCACATCAAAGGGGTGAGAAGCATATACAAGATGGTGTAATTGTCCTTGCTTTTTTACCTTCATTACAAACTCCCCTATTTCATCATGTGTTTGTAAGTTTTGCGGTAGTTTAAAATCGCGCTCGCAAAAAGGAGAATGCTCTAAATGTTGTCCAAACCAATTTCGATAGCGTTTGGGGGTATAGATTGGATGATACGATTCCGTAACCAATAAACGGTTATCTTCTGTATCAAATGTAATTTGATAAATCATACCACGAGGAATCACCAAATAATCCCCATACTCAAAGGAAATTTCACCAAGCATAGTTTTCAAAACACCCGTTCCTTTATGAATAAACAAAAGCTCATCTGCATCGGTATTTTTATAAAAATACGTCGTCATAGACTTCTTTGGTGCCGCCAAACCAACGTGTACGTCATTATTAAATAGGATTGTTTTTCTACTTTCTAAAAAATCATCTTGAGGTGCTACTTCAAACCCGTGTAGTAATCTCGATTTAATATTATGTGCTACGGCTGCTTTAGGATTTATATCTATTATTTTTCCAACTTCTTTTACCTGCGTTGGCCTATGCAAATGATACATCAAGGAAGACATTCCATCAAAACCGATAGTTCCAAATAACTGCTCATAATGAAGGGTACCGTCTTCTTTCTTAAAAATGGTGTGTCGCTTTTGCGGAATTTTACCTAGGGTATGGTATAAAGGCATATAATTCTCTTTTGATTATGCTTCTCAAAATTACAATAAATCTGGGTTCCGAGAGGTTCAAAATCAGAGATTTAATGCATTATTTTCCTATTTCGTATACGTATGGTAATAAAAAGCGAGAGTAGGTTTACGAGTTATTAAAAAGTAGTCTTGGATGAGACAAAAGACATTCGTTTCGGTGTTCTTAATTCTAATTTTTGCAGGAATTCAACAGCATAAGGTATCCTGACCTACTTTTTATGACAGATGACAACAATAATTATGGCAAGCATTAAAAAAAAGGTTTCTTTAAGCTGAAAATTAATAAGCAAACCAAAATTTATGAAAAAATATATCTTCATAGTTCTTGCAGCAACTTTTTTTACTGCAAATGCTCAAAACGATTATACAGATAGGGACAAATTTAAAGTTGGTATCAATGCAGCTCTGCCATTAGGGGATGCAGCAAATTTTTCCAGCTTTAGTTTAGGGTTCGATGTGGCATATCAATACGGAGTTTCTAAAAGTTTTGATATTGGTCTTGCCAGTGGTTTTACCAATGCCTTTGGTAAAACAGAGAATTTCACGGATGGGACTATAGAGATAGAAACATCATTTGACAACATTCAATTTCTTCCCTTGGCTGGTGTATTCCGATTTTACCCCACGGTTAGGAGTAGAGTTAATTTTGGTGCAGATTTGGGATATGCCGTAGGCATTAGCGAAGGGAATACTGGCGGCTTTTACTACAGACCAATATTGGTAATAGATATTGGGAGAGGCACAGAAATCAACTTTTCGTACACAGGAATTAATTTAGATGGAGGGAGCTGGGAAACTGCTACCTTAGGCTTACAGTTTGCATTTTAATTAGATACAACAAAAAAAGCCTTCCATATTGGAAAGCCTTTCATTGGTGTTTACCACTTTGAAATATTCCAAAATTAGTAAAACAACCTTGTCTTAACCTAAGTTAAGACACAACACAACGATGCAAATATAGCAAAGGTTTTTTATTTAACGTTCAGGAGGTGAAGCAATATGACAACATTGTTCTACTTATAAGACAAAATCAAACCCAGAAGCAGATAGACCCTTGTATTTATCATAATCAAATTGATACAAAAAAGCGCCTTTTTTAGAGGTTGTTCTATCTTTCTCTTCCAACTTGATAAGTAAGTTAAAAGAAAGTAGTTTTTTTCTAAAATTACGATCGTCCAATTTTCGTTGATATATCGCTTCATACAAACTTTGAAGTTGTGGAATCGTAAACTTTTTAGGCAGTAATTCAAAACCTAATGGTTGGTGGCGTGCCTTTAATCGTAATTCTTTAAGTGCATCTAAGACCATCATATTATGATCTAAAACGAGCTTCGGTAATTCATCAAACGAAAACCATTTAGCACCAAGCTTTTCTACTTGCCCCTTATCATAATCATCAATCCGTATT
The DNA here is from genome assembly GCA_947500575.1 of uncultured Flavobacteriaceae bacterium. Taxonomy (GTDB): domain Bacteria; phylum Bacteroidota; class Bacteroidia; order Flavobacteriales; family Flavobacteriaceae; genus CANMSI01. The sequence goes on from CANMSI010000001.1 coordinate 1,061,524, forward strand.
AAAGCATACTGGGCAATAGAAATACATCGAGCACCTGAATCTCTGTCTACATCGCTATATGTTTTCAATTCTTCTAAAAAAATATCTTCTAAGCCGGTAAACTGTAATAATACTCTTCTTGCAGTATCTGTAACACATTCCCTTTCGTCCACAAAACTTCCAATAAGCGACCATTTCCCCGCCAAAGGATCTATTCTTCTCTTAAAAACCAATAGTTTTAAAACTCCTTTGCTAAATCCAAAAACAATACAGTCTGCTGCCACTAGTATTCTCTCTTGATTTTTATAGGTGCGTTTTTTGTCCAAGATATTTATTTGTTTAATAATCGCTAAAATAATAAATGGAACCAACTCTAAGGAATAAAGTAGCTTGTAGGAGATAAAAATAGATGGCAACAACTGTTTTTAGTTAAAATACCTGTTTTGAGGGTTGTTTTACATCCTTTTTTGACTTTTCATCTATCCAACGAATTTTATCTACGTAGGTCTTATAATTTAGTTCAAAGACCTTTTATACCATAATTTTGCATTTCCAATAAAGGATCTATGAAAATCTATAAAATCTTTAGCATCTCGTTTTTAAGTCTGGGCCTATTGTCTTTTCTTAATGCATGCGCTACCGAAGAGCTTACAGTGGATGCAGATCCTATTATAGAAAATACCGCAACAAACACACCAATAGATACTCCATTGCCAGAGGAATTACCAATCACTACTAGCGAAATGGTTTATCATTGGATTGAAAAAGCACAGCTAGAAAATGGCCTATTAGAAAGTGCTGAGCATACCAATTTTGTATCGCTCTATGATAATTCTTTGGCTGCAATCGTTTTTATGAAACAAGGTAAAATAGCCAATGCTGAAAAGATTTTTGATTTTTTCAATAACAAGGTACAGACAGAACTAGAAGCAGGAACTGGTGGGTTCTTCCAATCACGGAATGAAGAAGGTAATGAAGGTGGACGTACATGGATGGGTGACAATGCGTGGCTTTTGATTGCACTAAATCACTACCATGAGCTTGTGGGAAATCAAAGGTATGAGCATATGGTAGATACTTTGGAGGAATGGCTTCGATCTTTACAGGAAGAAGATGGCGGACTTATTGGTGGTTACAACGAGGACGGAACTCAAATTCCCAAGGTTACCGAAGGAATCATCACCGCTTTTAACGCAGTTGAAGGATATGATGATTTTCATAAGAACATTTTAAATTATCTAAAAAACGAACGTTGGGATACCTCTAACAGCTTACTTGTAGCATCACCAGAAACTCCTGCTTATAATTACGCCTTGGATCTACATCCATTGGGGTATGGCATTTTAAGCGATTTTCCTGAGGCTTCATTACAGCAGGCAAATAGGTACAAGAATACACAAATTGCAACGGTCAACGGAACACAAGTCACGGGTTATTGTTTTGATGAAGATAAAGATGTTATATGGTTAGAAGGTACTGCTCAAATGGCAGTAGCTTTTCAGCAGGCCAACTTACCTATGGAGGCAACTAAACTATTAAAGGAATTAGAAAAGACAGTTATTGCTAGTACACTTACAGAAAATGCCATTGGCATTCCATATACCACCAATAATGGAAGTACCTATGGAGCATCGGCCTTATGGGATCATGCAGATACAACACCGGCTATTTCATCTAGTGCATGGTATTTATTTGCAAAACTAAACTTTAGCCCATTTAGCTTGGGAAAAGATAAAGGAATGCCTGAAGCAGATAAATTTTGGTTACAAATGGCGGCACAGTAATGCAACTTAGAACCCATCTACAAGTCTCTGCATTTTTGATGCATCTATAATCCCTATTTTTTTTCCAGATTTTCTAATGTATCCTTCTTTTTCGAGTTCTGAAATAATCCGAATTACAGATTCTGTGGCAGTCCCAATAGCATTGCCAATATCCTCACGAGACAAGGAGAGTTGGAGCAAGCCTTTTTCATCTTCCCCAAAATTACGTTTTAAGTAGAGCAAAGCCTCCGCCATTCGCTGTTTTACAGTATTATGGGACATACTTACAATTACATTGTCTGCAATCTTCAAATCTTGCGCCAAATGTTTTAGTACCTCCTTTGTAAAATTGTGATTGTTTTCCAAAGTTTCTTTAAAGTGATGTTGAGGAATAAAACATACCTCCATATCATCTACAGCCACTGCGCTTAAATTTGCAACTTCTTCGGAAACCAATGCTCTTTGCCCCATAAGATCTCCTTTTTTGGCTAGTTTTACGATCTGTTGTTTTCCATTAGCGCTTAATTTGGAAAGTTTAGAAACTCCTTTTTTAACACAGAACACTCCATTAATCTTTTCGCCTTCTTCAAAAATAGCCTCTCCTTTCTTAATTACTTTTGTGACTTTAGCATTAGATATCTGTTTCAATTCTTCTTTATTCATAGCCTTTAACTCATTTAGCTGGCGCACAATACAACTATCACATCTGCTCATAACTCTTCTTTTTAGGCATTCTATTAAAATTACATGTTTTTTTTCAAAACATGATCTATATCATGTTTTATTCTCCTCTATATCAAGACCTTTGCACGCTCAAAAAAAATAAGCAACTGTCATGAGGTCAAATTGCTATCATTGTGGAACAGTCTGTCAAGATTTTCCAAACATCTTAGATGAGAAGGTATTTTGCAATAATGCTTGCGAAAACGCATATACAATTATAAAAAATCATGGGCTTTTCTTATACTATGATCTGGAGACCTTTCCAGGAACAGCCCCTAAAAAAACATCAACTCTAAATACCTTTTTAGATGAAAAATCATTGCCCCATCTCTTAGAATTAAAGGATGTAAAACATCCCTTAATTACCCTTTTCGTCCCCAATATTAAAAGCAGTTCATGCATCTGGCTGTTAGAGAATCTTCATATGATATTCAATGCCATAGTGAAATCAAAAGTAAATTTTCATACTAAAAATGTAAGGATTACATATAATAGTAAGACTTTAAGTGTAAAAGAAGTAATTCTGCTATTACGAAAATTAGGATACCAACCATCCATAACATTGGGACATCCAAATTAGGGTTTAATAGGTATTGAATGAATATAATGGTTGTATTATAGTGCTCAAATGAAGTGCGAAGAGTTCCCCCAAAGAAGAGGAGAGCACTATAATTCACAACCAAAATGAAACGTATTGGCGCTCCTACGATATTAAAAGGTGCTAAATACTTATCTTTAGGTAGTAATTAGGTACTATACCCTAACTAGTAATTTTTTTTGTACTCCAAAAAAGAATAATGACGCTATTGATAATGGCAGCTGGAAAAGGCAGTCGGTATGGCTCTCTGAAACAATTTGATGGTCTTGGGCCACAAGGAGAGTTTCTCTTAGAATACAGTATTTTAGATGCAATACAAGCTGGTTTTAGACAAATTGTAGTTGTAACACAGACGACTCAGGTAGATTTTCTTGAAGTATATCTAAAAAAACGCCTCCCTTCACATATTCAATTAATCATCATTGCGCAGAAACTTACAGATCTTCCGCAAGGGGTAACCGCACCAAATGAGCGACAAAAACCATGGGGAACCGCCCACGCAGTTTGGACTGCACGCGACATAATTAAAGAAGGGTTTGTGGTTCTTAATGCAGATGACTTTTATGGAAAAGAAGCCTTCAAAAAAGCAGCTAAATTTTTTCAAACACCTACTACTCCAAGAGATTTTGGTTTAGTAAGCTATCCCTTGCATCAGACCTTATCAGAACATGGAGCTGTATCTCGCGGTATCTGCCGCATTCAAGATCAGTTTTTAGTAGGTATCGAAGAACGAACTAAAATAACAAAAGAAGGGAACAAGATATTGGATCTTGATTCTGGCATTATATACACTGGAAAGGAGCAAATAAGTATGAATTTTTGGATTTGCCAACCCTCCTTTTTCGAATCCATTGGCGAACAATTGAAGATTTTTGTACCAGATAGTGAGCATATACATACTAAAGAGCTTTATATTCCCACAGTTATAGCCCATTTAATGGAACATCAAAAAATAAAAGTACAGTGCATTCCTTCGGATAGCGAGTGGTTTGGAGTTACCTATGCAGAAGATAAAACCACCACGGTTTTAAAATTACAACAAATGGCGAAAAACCAAGTGTATCCAAGCCCGCTTTGGAAGACAACAAAAAGTGTATGAATACGGATAGCTTACAAAAGATTTTAACTCAGTTTGTTTTGGATGCAGCTGCATATGAGTTGGAACCCATTCATCATGGACTTATAAATGATACGTATTTAGTAACCAAAGAAGGATTACCACTGTATGTACTGCAACGCATAAATCATGAGGTTTTTAAATCTATAGACCAACTAATGCAAAATATAGATTCAGCGCTGAGTTATCTTGGATCTTCAGATTACGCACGTTTAGAGATTGTTAAAACCATTCATGGAAAAACATACTATACCAAAAATCAAATGCATTGGCGACTCATAACCTACATTGAGGATAGCACTACCTACAATACAACAACGGATACCACAATTGCTTTTGAAACAGGAAGAATTATTGGTAAGTTTCATTACCTTTTAAAAAGTGCCAACACTACCTCTTTTGTAGACAGCATCCCTCAGTTTCACGATTTACAATTGCGAGAAAAACAATTCCAAACCGCACTTAAAAATGCATTGCCAAAAAAGCAAAAACTAGCGAAAGATGCTATCCTGTTTGCAAAAAATAGTATACCGAATTTTAAGGAGATCCCAAAGAAACTATTGCCTATTAGGGTTTGTCATAACGATACAAAATTGAACAACATTCTCTTTTCTAAAAAAGATCATAAAGCTCTTTGCCTTATTGATTTAGACACCATAATGAACGGATATTTTTATTATGATTTTGGAGATGCTATAAGAACGTTGGCGAATGCGGCTAGGGAAGATGAGACAGATCTTGCTAAAATCACATTTAACATAGACCTATTCCAATCATTTGTTAAAGGTTTGGCAAGTATCCCTGCTTTTTTAAAGCAAGTAGAAATTGAAAACTTAGCTATAGGTGCAGTATACATGCCTTTTATTCACGGTCTCAGGGCATTGACAGATTACTTAAATAACAATGCATACTACAAAGTGACATATGAAAATCAAAATTTAGACCGTTGCTTAAGTCTCTTTCGTTTTTCAGCACTTGCACAAGAGCAAATTCCAGTGATGCAGACAATTCTGTTAAAAAATGTGTTCTCGGACTAAATAGCTACTAACCTGTAAAATAAGTAAGTACGGTTACCACAGCAGTAAGCAAGAGTATGGATAGTACAACATCTACCCAAGTAAAACTGTTTTTTTGTTCTATTTGATCTTCTTTAGAGAGCGTTCCAAAAGAAAGTCCACGGATCGTTGCATAATCTGGCGGATTGCTTACCAAGCTTACTACAATACAGGTAACTAGAGAGGTAACGAACATAAAAATAGCCATATGGGCAAAGTTAATTGTTGCAAAATCCAAAAGCAGACCAGATAGGTCCTTCTGATATATTTCTGCGATGATTCGCAAAGCAGCAATTAGAAGTCCCGAAAAAAGCGTAACAATGGCGGCTTTAGAATTGGTACGTTTCCAGAGAATACCCAACAAAAAGACTGCCGTAATGGGAGGTGCTATATACGACTGTACACTCTGCAGGTATTTGTACAGCGTACCTCCACCAATTTTTTCCATTATAGGTATCCAGATAAAACCTAAAATCACTACAATTGCAGTAGCAATTTTACCAATTCTTAACAAGCGTTTTTCGTCTGTTTGGGGAGCTAATTTTTTATAGATATCAATGGTAAAGATGGTGGAACACGAATTAAATACCGAGGCCAAAGAACTCATGAGAGCCGCCATCAGTCCGCCAGCAACCAAGCCCTTTAAACCAACAGGTAAAAGTGTTTTTACCAATACTGGAAATACCTCATCGCTTTTTTCATAACTGATTACGCCTTCTTTTGCCAAGGCAAAAGCAATGATTCCGGGAATCAGGAATATAAAAATGGGTAAAATCTTTAGATATGCTCCAAAAATAGCACCTCTTCTACCTACTTTAATATTATTGGCCGCTAAAGTTCGTTGTACAATATATTGATCTGTGCACCAATACCAAATACCTACAATGGTTCCTCCAATAAGCATTCCGGTCCAAGGAAAGTCTGGATCCGAAATAGGACGCCACATATTAAAATGTTCGCTCCCTGCAACAGCTCTTAGGTTATCCCATCCTCCTATTTCTTGCAAACCTAAATAGGTGATTATTACCGAGCCTAGAATAAGAATTATTGTCTGCAGTGTTTCTGTATATATCACCGCTTTCATTCCTCCTATTACTGTATATATTCCAGTAAAGACCACAATGCCAATAGACCCATATATAAAAGGAATCCCTAACAACTCAGAAACTACAATTCCACCTGCGTAAATGGTTACCGAAACCTTCGTAATTACGTACCCTACCAAAGAAAATACGGAGAGAAACCATCGGGACCTGCTATCAAAACGCTTTTCGAGAAACTCGGGCATCGTAAAAGCTTTGCTCCTCATATAGAAAGGGAGAAAAAGCCACCCAAGGAGTAATACAATCCATGCATGCAATTCGTAATGTGCCATTGGCATCCCAGATTCTGCTCCTGTACCTGCCAATCCAACTACGTGTTCAGAACCAATATTTGAAGCAAAAATAGAAGCTCCAATAACAAACCAACCTACATTACGACCTGCTAAAAAATAGTCTTCCGTATTTTTATTTTTTTGTAAAATTACCCAAATAGCAACACCTATTAAGGCCAAGAAATAGAGTCCCAATACTACCCAATCCCAAGATTCTAAAGCAGATTTCATACACAGTTTATTCGTTGGTTATCAATAAAGGAATTGAGGCATACGATCCAAATCCTAGCAGATGAAAATACAAATTTTATACAAGCATCAAGGTCTGTACTTTTTAATATAAAAAAGCCTCTTTAAAAAGAGGCTTTCATACTGTTCTATACGACTAAACTTATTTGGTCTGATCCAAAATCCAACTTGTAATGGTTTCTAATGCCACTGGGGAAAAGGTTTCTTCTATAGTAGCATATTCACTAGGAGCACCCGTTTCGGTTTCCTGAAATAGATGGTTTAATCCGGGGAACTCCACAATGGTCACATTTGTATTTCCTCCTTTTTTCAAAGCATTTTCTATAGCAGATAAATTCTCTTTGGAAGGTACTTGCAAATCCATTTCTCCATTTACGGCCAAAACAGGACAAGAAACTTTCTCTAAAGACACAGCAGGGTCATATTTAATAAAATAAAGCATCCAAGGGCTTACCACTTGACTTACTTGACTGTCTATAAATTTTTCTACGGACATGCCTGGAACAACTACTTCTTCCGGTTTATGCTTCAGCACCTCTTGAAGGAAAGAAGTAATATCATTTTTCAAAACTTCTGAATCCTTAGACTGTATAACCATATCAAAAATACGTTTCCGTATTTCACTAGTTCTTTCTATTTCATTTTCGGGCTTACCAGAGGCCCTTTCAATGAGAGCTCCTTGCTTCTTTAATATTTCATCTCCTCTTATACCAGGACCTGCTAACAGCGCTATAAAAGCTACTTCGTCATTTTCTGCGGCCACCATGGGTGCAATCAAACCTCCTTCACTATGACCTGCCAAACCTATCTTAGAAACATCTATATCGCTTCTTGTTTTTAAATATTTGATGGCACTTTGAACATCCGAAGCAAAATCTGCAGAAGTTGCAGCACCAAAATCTCCGGTAGAGGCAGCAACACCCCTGTCGTCATAACGTAAAACACCTATCCCTTTTCTGGTCAAATAATCTGAAAGTACTAGAAAAGGTTTATGTCCTAGTAATTCTTCATTTCTGTCTTGTGGACCGCTTCCTGATATTAGTATTACCACCGGAAACGTTCCTTCTTTTTTGGGCAAGCTTAGTGTACCTGCCAAAACCACATTAGCACTAGCATTGGTAAAGCTTACTTCTTCTGAATAATAAGGATACGGCGCTTTAGGTTCTTGCGGTCTGTTACGCTTTATTTTTTCGATTGCTTCTCTTGATAGATTTAAAGGCAAACTTCCCCCACCTTGGGTAAAGATCCCTTTAAAACCATCTTCTTTCCATTGTCCGCTATATTGAATTCCTAAATCTGTTGCATTCAAACTTAAGGTACCTTCCTCAAAAGAAGTAGTGTTGACAGCAAGTCCATAAGCTCCCTGATCTGGACTATCAAGGGTAGCCTTATAACCATCATCGGTCTTTTCAATATGTACAATTAAACGTAAAGGAGAACCCGGAATATCTAAAAGACCATTCCAATCTCCAGTAATATCCTGCCCTGTCATAGTTCCCATAATCAGGAATGCAATAATTCCTACTAGTGTATTTTTCATTTTCTGGTGTTTTTATAATACGTATTTAAAATCTCCCATTGTAAGATTGTTAAGATTATTTTTGATACTTCTTTTTTAACTCTTTAAAATTATAGTATTTAAATTAAAGTTCAATCGCACACCTAAAGGAACTATTGAACTTACGTAATTATTTAACTTTCATTTTCACTAGATGGTTGATAGCAAAACAAGTTTACACTAGTACGTTTCTTCTTCTAAAATTTCGATCCCTTTTTGCATCACCAAATTGGTGGGAATGGTAATACGCCTTCCATCATCTGTGCGCATAAAAAGATAGAATCCACTAATATCCTCTACTACTCCAGTCCAGTCAAAGTCCTTATCCTGCACTCGTATTCTATCCCCCAAACGCAATGGATGACTAAAAAATAGGATAACACTTGCCGTTAGATTGGATAAGATAGACCATTGCGCAAAAAAACCAACTCCCAAAATTGCCAGAACGGAAGATATGAAAACGGTGAACTCTTTTAAGTTTACACCCCAGATAATAGCCAACGCTATGCCCCCCAAAATATAAATAATAAGGTTATTTAGATAAAAAATAACTTTGCGCTTATTCATATCTATAGCGCCCATTTTTCCAAACTTCCGTATCGCCCTTCTTGTAAGTGCAATTAATAGGAGTACACATACAACTACCGCCAAGCTCAATAGAATTTCTTTACTTAAGTAATCCATATATAATATTTACGAACAAAGGTATTCCCTTTTTTAAACAAGTGCTCTGGCTTTTCTCTAAAATCTATGATACTAGCCAAAGTCCAAAGCTTTGGTAGAAGAAGAAATAGTAATTACTCGTTCTTGTCCTCCTTTTACTTCAACGACTTACCTATTCTATGTGTAGGGGTTTATTTTTTCTATGTGTTTATTACAAAGGTTTTGAATGCAAATAGCATTCGTAAGACATGCCTAACAGCTTAGATTGGAGTTTTAACTTTTTAAAAGCAAAAGGTATTCGTACCCGATAGGCAATGAAATAAGCGCAGGTAAAAAATAGAAAATTTATGGAATAATTACTCCATGAGAATCTCTAATATTTGAATAGCCGCTTCACTAATTTTGGTGCCTGGGCCAAATACAGCTACTGCACCGGCATCAAAAAGAAACTGGTAATCTTGTTTTGGTATTACACCTCCTACAATCACCATAATGTCTGCTCTTCCATGGCTCTTTAAGGCTTCTACCACTTTCGGCACTAAGGTCTTATGTCCTGCAGCTAATGAAGATACTCCTAAAACATGCACATCGTTTTCTACAGCCTGTTGAGCGGCTTCTTCTGGGGTTTGAAAAAGGGGACCAATATCTACATCAAAGCCAATATCTGCATAACCTGTAGCCACTACTTTAGCTCCTCTGTCATGACCATCTTGACCCATTTTTGCAATCATTATTCGAGGTCTGCGCCCCTCTTCCTCTTCAAAACGATCTGCAATTTCTCTTGCTTTTTCAAAACTTTTATCATCCTTAATTTCTTTAGAGTATACTCCCGAAAACGAATTAACAACTGCCTTATGCCGGCCAAAAACAGTCTCAAGCGACATGCTAATTTCACCCAAAGTAGCACGTGCTCTGGCCGCCTTTACGGCCAAGGCCAATAAATTTTGATCTTGATGCCCAACTCCTCTTTCTTCCGTCAAATTCATCTTAAATTCGGCAGCATTGCCCAATGCTTCTAACGCTAGTTTTACTTCAGATTCATTTCTATTTTCTCTTAGAATAGTCAAACGTTCTAACTGCTGCCTTCGCACTTCTTCATTATCTACTTCCAAAATATGAAGTTGATCTTCTTCTTCTAATTGAAATTTATTAACCCCTACAATCACATCCTTACCACTATCAATTCTTGCTTGTTTTCTCGCTGCCGCTTCTTCGATACGCATTTTGGGAATTCCAGCCTCAATAGCTTTGGTCATACCTCCTAATTCCTCTACCTCTTCAATCAACGCCCATGCCTTTTTAGTCAATTCAGCTGTTAAATACTCTACATAATAACTCCCCGCCCACGGATCTACCGTTTTGGTAATTTTAGTCTCCTCCTGAAGGAACAACTGCGTTTCACGGGCAATTCTAGCAGAAAAATCTGTTGGTAATGCAATGGCTTCATCCAGGGCATTCGTATGTAAGCTTTGGGTTCCCCCAAAGACTGCAGCAGCAGCTTCGATGGTGGTACGAGCCACATTATTAAAAGGATCTTGCTCTGTAAGACTCCACCCACTGGTCTGACAATGCGTGCGAAGTGCTAGGGATTTTTCCGTTTTCGGATCAAATTGTTTCACAATCTTCGCCCATAACATGCGAGCAGCTCTCATTTTAGAAATCTCCATAAAATGATTCATTCCTATACCCCAAAAGAAAGATAAACGCGGGGCAAAGTCATCAATTTTCAAACCCGCTTTTAATCCGGTTCTAATATATTCCAAACCATCCGCCAAAGTATAGGCTAGTTCAATATCGGCAGAGGCACCCGCCTCATGCATATGATATCCGGAAATGCTTATGCTATTAAATTTAGGCATTAACTGACTTGTATATTCGAAAATATCTGCCACTAATTGCATGGAAGCTTTTGGAGGGTAGATATAGGTATTGCGCACCATAAACTCTTTTAGGATATCATTCTGAATTGTACCCGCCAATTGTTCTACAGCTACTCCTTGCTCTTCTGCCGCTACAATATAAAAAGCCATAATGGGAAGCACAGCGCCATTCATGGTCATAGAAACCGACATTTTATCGAGTGGAATGCCATCAAATAGAATTTTCATGTCTTCAACGGAATCAATGGCAACTCCCGCCTTCCCTACATCACCAACAACGCGCTCATGGTCGCTATCATAACCTCTGTGCGTAGGTAGGTCAAAAGCAACAGAAAGTCCTTTTTGTCCACCTTTTAAGTTTCTCCTATAAAAAGCATTACTTTCTTCGGCAGTTGAAAATCCTGCATATTGTCGTATCGTCCAAGGCCTTCTTACATACATAGTGGAATAGGGTCCGCGTAAAAAAGGAGGAATTCCTGCCACAAAATTCAAATGTTCAGCCGAAGCAATATCTTCTTGAGAATAGGAAGGTTTTAATGTGATTTTCTCGGCGGTCTCATAAGAAGTTCCCAAGGTTTGAGTTCTTGGACGAATTTTTACCTTCGGTTTTTTTAAACGGAGATGTTGTACCTTTTTTCTACTCATCACTTAACCGATTTTGTTCCAATTTTTCTGCCAATCGCTTGCCTATAATAGGTGTTATTAAAGTGCTCCCCTCTATCGGTTTTGCAAAAGGGTCTATTTCAACATCTTGCTTCATTTTATCATTCAGGTTTTGGTATTTATTTGTGCCCACCAAAACTTCGTTTCCTTCATTAAACCGAATTTGCTCCTTGTCTGCACTTTGCGCTATTTCTTTCTGAATAACTCCGCTTTCCAATTGGGATAAAAAGCCACCTGCTTTTTCGATATCCTTAAATAACTGCAGTGCCTTTTCTGCAAGCTTCTCTGTTAAACTTTCTAAGTAATAGGTACCATCCGCAGCATTCGCCACTTTATCAAAATAGCTTTCATTCTTTAAAAGTAAAAGTTGATTTAGTGCAATTCGTGTTCCGAAATCGTTCTCTTTATGGTAAATAGCGTCATATGGTAAATTACATATTGTATTGGCCCCTCCCAGTACTCCAGACATTGCTTCTGTTGTACTCCTCAACATATTGACATTGTAATCATATAAGGTCTTATTTCGTCTTGTAGGGATTGCTATAATATGACAGTCTTGCTTTATATTATATTGCTCAGCGATACTTCTCCATAGCCATCGTAAAGCCCTTAGTTTAGCAATTTCAAAAAAGTAATTACTCCCAATTGCCACCTTAAAGCTTACACTTACCAACTGTTGTCCTGGCTTTGAGAGCATATTTAAATATTCATTTGCATGTGCTAAGGCATACCCTAATTGTTGTACTTTATTTGCTCCAGCGTTTTGATAGGAGGTAAGATCTATGCATACTACATCTTCCATCTCCAATGCCAAAATCTCTTCTAAAATGTGCTGGTCCTTTTCCGCATTAAAATACCAATTCCCAGTTCTCACTAAATAACCAATAGGGTCTATATTTAAGTGAATTTTACACAAGGTGTTTTTCGAAAAATCAACAATCGTTTTAACATATTTTGTGTCTATAAAATGAAGTTCCAAATAGATAAGAACAGCGCTATTATCTATATCTCTTAAGAGTTCTTTGATATCAATCCAAGTAGAAGTAATAAGCAAATGAAGACTTTCTGCACCTCTTTTTAGCGCATTCTTCGCCTGGGTATTGGCAATTGTTGCATCTAGAACAGCAATAGTTTGCCCTATATTCCATGTGGGCACATGGGCGTTAAGGTCCAATTGTTCACTATCATCTGAATGGTAGAAAGGTTGTACTCTAATTCCTTCAGGAGATTCCCAAACCAAAGTGTCGTCATAGTCAACTCCCTTTAGGTCTTTTTTAATTTTCTGATTCCATTGCTCTGAAGAAACCGCAGAAAATGTATCAAAAAGTCCAGCTTTACTCATCTTAAAATCTGTTATAAAGGAATATTTCCGTGCTTTTTCTTAGGTATGGAGACCACCTTATTTTGGAGCGTAGCATAGGCTTTTATAAGCTTTTTTCTAGTTTCTTTTGGGAGTATAACCTCATCTATAAAACCTCTTTCTGCAGCACTATACGGATTTGCAAACTTTGCTGCATAAGCTGCTTCCCTTTCTGCTAATTTTGCCTCAGGATTATCTGCCGCTAAGATTTCTTTTCTAAAAATAATTTCACTGGCTCCTTTTGCCCCCATCACAGCGATCTCTGCACCAGGCCAAGCATAGTTCAAATCTGCTCCAATATGTTTAGAATTCATTACATCGTATGCACCTCCATATGCTTTTCTTGTAATGACGGTTACTTTAGGGACGGTAGCTTCACTTAAAGCAAATAATAATTTAGCTCCATTTGTAATAATTCCATTCCATTCCTGATCGGTACCTGGCAAAAATCCGGGCACATCTACTAAAACCAGTAAGGGAATATTAAAACAATCGCAAAAACGTGTAAAGCGTGCTGCTTTCTTAGAACTATCTACATCTAAAACTCCTGCCAAACTCATGGGTTGATTCGCTACTATTCCAATACTTTTGCCTCCCAGTCTCGCAAAACCAACTACAATGTTTTCTGCATACTCTTTATGAATCTCAAAAAATGAGTCTGCATCAATAATACCATTAATTACAAGTTTCATATCGTAGGGCTGATTTGCATTCTCTGGCACTATATGATCCAACATATCCCTAGTCTCATTGCCCATTTGATAGGGAACATCAATGGGTTTATCTTCACAATTCTGAGGCATATAGCCTACCATCTGCTTAATCTGTTCTATGCATTGAATATCATTAGCGGCCGTTAAATGCGTAACTCCAGATTTCGTAGCATGTGTAGATGCTCCTCCCAATTCTTCAGAAGTAACTTCCTCATTCGTTACTGTTTTCACCACATTTGGACCTGTAACAAACATATAGCTTGAATTTTCTACCATTAAGGTAAAATCCGTCATTGCTGGTGAATACACAGCGCCCCCCGCACACGGACCCATAATTGCAGATATTTGGGGGATTACTCCAGAAGCCATAACATTTCTATGAAAAATATCTGCATATCCTCCTAAAGAGCGAACTCCTTCCTGGATTCTGGCACCTCCACTATCATTTAAACCTATTACGGGAACTCCAATTTTCATGGCCAAATCCATGATCTTACATATCTTCTCTGCATGCGTTTCTGACAAAGCGCCTCCAAAAACGGTAAAATCTTGAGCAAAAACGCACACTTGTCTACCATTTATAGTGCCATAACCCGTTACCACACCATCTCCGTAAAACACCTGTTTTTCCATTCCAAAATCCGTTGTTCTATGAGTAACCAAAGCCCCCATTTCCTCAAAAGAACCATCATCCAATAAAAAATGAATGCGTTCATGCGCGGTGAGTTTCCCTTTAGAATGCTGTTTTTCTATGCGTTTTTGGCCACCTCCCAAACGAGATTTCGCCAATTTATCTTCTAGTATTTTAATTTTATCTTTCATTCTCTAAGATGCAAATTACTTTATGCTTTTACTTTCTAGACTTCTGCCAATTACTGGTCAGCGTAGCAGGTGTTTTTAGTTGCTTTTGATCCTTTAGAAACAGCTGCAATCCAACTAAGGCTGCAATCTTCTTTTCTTCCGCGTATTGCTTTTTAAGTTTTTCTGGAGCATAGTAGTTTTTGACAAAATGGGTGTCAAAATTACCAGATTTAAAAGCCTCATGCTCACAAACAAATTTACCAAAAGAGAGTGTGGTTGCCACTCCCTCAATCTTATATTGTTCTATGGCTCCGATCATTAATTGAATAGCCTCTTCCCTGTCTTTTCCATAGGTAATTAACTTAGATAACATGGGATCATAATAGATAGGAACTTCCATCCCCTCTTCAAAACCATCGTCCAAACGAATGCCTATTCCTTTGGGTTTTTTGTAAGTATGAAGCGTACCTATGCTGGGCATAAAATTTTCTAGGGGATCTTCTGCGTATACTCTAATCTCCAAAGCATGCCCATTGATTTTCAGATCTTCTTGTCTAAACGCTAGTTTTTCGCCTCGAGCCACTTTTATTTGCTGTTCTACCAAATCAATTCCTGAAATAAGTTCGGTGACCGGATGCTCTACTTGTAAACGGGTATTCATTTCTAAGAAATAAAAGTTCTTATCCTCGTCTAAAAGAAATTCCACTGTGCCAGCTCCTACATAATCACAAGCCTTTGCAACTTTCACAGCCGCCTCGCCCATGGCTTCTCTAATTGCCGGAGTTAATACTACCGAAGGTGCTTCCTCTACTACTTTTTGATGTCGTCGCTGCACACTACATTCACGCTCAAAAAGATGTACTACATTGCCATGCGTATCCGCTAATACCTGAATCTCTATATGTCTAGGGGAACTTACGTATTTCTCAATAAAAACAGATCCATCTCCAAATGCTGCCTCAGCTTCGCCAATAGCACGTTCCATTTGCTCCGAAAGACTTTCAATGTTTTCTACAACTCGCATTCCCTTTCCTCCGCCTCCAGCGGATGCTTTAATTAAAATAGGGAAGCCTATTTCTTTTGCTATTTTCTTTGCCAACACTACATCCGTAATGGCCTCTTCTATACCAGGTACCATGGGAATGTTATAATCCTTAACGGCTTCTTTGGCAGCTAATTTATTTCCCATTACTTGAATAGCGTGTGGACGTGGACCAATAAAAATAAGCCCTTGATCCTCTACCATTTGAGCGAAGATGGCATTCTCACTTAAAAAACCATAGCCGGGATGAATCCCCTCTGCTCCTGTAGATTTCGCAGCTTGAATTACTTTTTCCATGACAAGATAAGATTCGCTTGAAGGTGCTTTCCCAAGCAACACTGCTTCATCCGCAAAAGTAACATGCGGTGAATGCCGATCTACCTCTGAGTAGACCGCCACGGTTTTAATACCCATTTTTTGGGCAGTTTTCATAATTCGAAGTGCTATTTCCCCTCGATTAGCAATGAGTATTTTTTTCATTTAGCTACATTTTTTCAATGATTAATGACTTTATTCTAACTCAATAATCAACTGTCCCTTTTCAACGGGTTCGTCCTTTTTAACTGTTATTTCTTTAACAATTCCTGCGCCTTGTGATAGAATCACATTTTCCATTTTCATGGCCGACAACACCAACAAAGGTGTTCCTTCTTCAACTTCTTGTCCCTTAGTAACCATAATATCTAAAATTAATCCTGGCATAGGGGCCTTGATAGAATTTACCTTTTGAGATGAAACTGCTAGCAATCCCATTTTATTGACTTGAAGATCATACTCATCTTCAATCTTTAAATCATATAAATTGCCATTTACAGATAAGGTTAAGGTTTTATCTAAGAAATTATGGTGTACCAAACGCACTTCATACGCTTTGTTTTCTTGAAGTAGATGAAAACTAGAATCTCCGACTTCGATCATATCTAATTGATCACTATCGTTCTTCTTTATATTTAGTTTTTCATCATTGACTGTAATTAAATAATTCATCATAAAAACACGGTTAATAGTGGTTTTCTTTTTCTTCGGAATAAAGATATTGAAAAATTAGTTAACTATGTTAACTAATTTTTTTTATTCTTAAAAGATACAGAGAAGTTTTGGTTGGTTAATCACTAATTCGCACTAATTGTTTCCCAACATTTTTTTTCTGAAATAAACGGTTTAAAGCAATGGGCATATTTTCCAATCCATCTAGGATATCTTCCTGATATGTTAAAGATCCATCGCTAATCCATTGAGCCATTTCTCTTTCAGCCTTTGGAAATTCTTCCTCAAAATCATAAATAAAAAACCCCTCCATTCTAGATCTTGTTTTACCAATTTTAAACCAATTTTTTAAGGCGTATTCAGAGCTATCAACATGCGTATACTGAGATATGCGCCCACAGCATACTACCCTCGCGTATCGTCTTAATTTGGTTAAAGCAATATCGAGCATTTCGCCTCCTACATTATCAAAATAGACATCTATCCCATCTGGAAAATAATGATCTAGGGCATCAGATATATTTTCTTTGGAATAGTTAATAGCAGCTGTATAGCCCAGTTTATCTACCAACATTTTACATTTCTCATCCGTACTTGCTATACCCACTGCGGAAGCCCCTTTAATTTTTGCTAAATGACCCACATTTGACCCTACACCACCTGCCGCGGCCGAAACTAATACCCTATCTCCTTCTTTTAGTCCTCCTACCGTATATAATCCAAAATAGGATGTAAAACCTGTCATACCAAGCACTCCTAGGGCTGTAGAATACGAAAGTCCACGTTGTTCAATTTTGTACATCATATAGTAAGGGCTTCCATCACAAACAACATATTCTTGCCATCCGCATTTGCCTTGTACAATATCACCAACTTTATAATTTGGATGCTTACTTTGAACTACTTCTCCAACCCCACGTCCTCTCATCACATCTCCAATTTGCATAGGATTCTCAATACCTGCTCCATCTAACATATAAAACTTCATCACAGGAGCTACTGAAAGGAAAAGTACCTTTATCAAAAACTCGCCTTCTTTTAATGATGGAATCTCAACAGACTCTAATTTAAAATTTGAAGGATCAATATAAGCTCCTGGTCTAGCGGCCAAAGTAAGACGGTTATTCTTCATTATCTTAATAGTTAATATTATTAATCATTAAATTAGTTAACTATTTTTAAAAAACAATCTTTTTTCCAATAAAATATGTAGTTTTAGGTGTTTTCACCTATTGAAATGTTGTAAAAATCTATTCAAATGACAAAGTACGTTAAGTTTTTTTACGTTTTATCTATTGCTCTGTTAATAGCTTGCCAACCAAAAGAAATGGTTTTTAAAGACGCTATTTGTATTCAAAATATAAATACTATAGATCCAACAGATGGTTTAAAAGAGCATCAAACGGTGATTATTAAGAATGGAAAAATTTTAAAAATCGACGATACCGCTGCCATTCCCCTCTCCCAAGAAAATAATACTATTATTGATGGAACTGATAAATTTCTAATTCCTGGCTTATGGGATGCCCATGTTCACTTTGCCTATATAGAGGAGTTAGCTCCGAGTATGTTCGATTTGTTTTTAACACATGGAATTACCAGTGTGAGAGATACAGGAGGAAAAGTAGATTTTGTAAAATTTTGGAAGGATCAGGCTTTATCCAATCCAACAAAAGCTCCTAGAGTTCGTATGGCAGGGCCTCTTTTAGACGGCACCCCTAATGTATATGATGGCAGTGACGCACAACATCCCGAACTCTCTGTTGGTTTGAATTCTGTACATGCGGTTGAACAGCAAATTGAACTATTGGCTACCAAAAATGTAGACTTATTAAAAGCCTATGAAATGTTAAGTCAAGAGCAGTTCCTTGCTATTATTTCCATGGCAAAGGCAAAAGGATTAAAAGTTACTGGACATGTCCCTCTTAGTATGGATGTTATTACAGCCTCAAATAGTGGTCTTAACAGCATGGAACATTTGCGCAACTTAGAATTGTCCTGTGCTTCGAACTCCAAAGAATTATGGTCTGAAAGAAAAGAAATGTTAGCGAATGGAACAGATATTTCTGGGGGTTCGTTGCGATCAGCTATTCATGCCGCTCAAAGAGAAATTGCTATAACCAACTATGATGAAACAAAGGCCCAAGAGGTACTGGCTGTCCTTAAAAAGAACGACACCTGGCAAATTCCAACGCTAGCGTTAAATACATTTTTTACGGCAAGGTATTTTGGTCGCAAAGATCATCAAGAAAGCTATAAACTAGTACCCGATTCTATTGGCCAATATTGGAAACAACGCTCAGAAGCACTTACAAAAATAGAAGCTTCGGACTTTAGGAAAACATACGATGCATGGAATTATAAGATGGTGGGCAAGATACATGAAGCCGGCATTGATATCATGGCAGGTACAGATACACCCATTGCATTTTTAACTCCTGGCTTTAGTCTACATGAAGAATTAACAGTATTGGTAAAAGCAGGTTTATCTCCATTAGAAGCACTAAAAACAGCAACTTTAAACCCTGCTAAGTACTTTAATTTAGAAAAGGAACTGGGCTCTATAAAAGAAGCGATGTACGCAGATTTGATAATCCTAGATGCCAATCCTTTGGACGATATAAAAAACACAAGAAAAATCAATACGGTTATTAAGCAAGGAGAAGTTTACACTAGAAAAAAACTGGACGATATGCTTTATGAGTTGGAGCATAAAGAAACCGCTCCTAGTATGATGAACCTATAAATCTCTGTACCTAACATTTAAGGGTAAAAAATCTCATATTAAAATAAAATTAGTTAACTTTATTAACTATTAATATTGCTAATCAATTTTTTTTAACGTTTTATTCATGAAAAATTATCAAACCCATCCTATTCTTTTTTGCATACTTTTTAGTTTTGCAGTACTTCTTTTAGATAGTTGTGAAACGAATGAAAAATCTACCACCGAGAAAGATTCTGCGATACTTAAAGTGGAAAAAGAACTAGCGTATGATCTTCAGAATCCTAAAGATCAGCTTTTAATTTTTGAAAAACTCCAAGGAGATATTTCAGGTAAAAAAACATATTCCTTTTCGGAGGGACGTGTGTTTGGTATCAGACCCGATAAACCAGATAGCCTTGCTGTTTTTGGAAAGGAAGTTTTTCGTTATTCTGGCTGTGGCATAAAGATAATGCGTTTACTGGATAATGGAAATGTAGAAACAAAATCGAAAGGTTGGTTACTCTATCAGGATCCTAAAACAGGAGAATTTCTTAGTAAAATGACCAATCCTTATACGGGAGAGGAAGTAGAAGTACCGCCTTTTAGAGCAGGAATTCGAGGTGGTATTATGACTCCCAATGGACCAGAAGTAGACGCTAATTTTAATATGGAAAGTACTGCGATTGGGGCTCCTCTTAACTTAGTATTCACAAAAATGGGTGATAAGATGCATATAACTAGGCATGCATTTACCAAATGGTTTGAAAAAAAATCCCAAACTTGGCGTACAGAAATGACCTTAGATACTTATGATTTTGATATGAAATACCTCTATGATCAATCGTATACACATATACCGTCAGAATATCATTGGACAAGTCAAACCTCTTGGCTATCCATTCTAAAAATGGCTGGTACTCCTGGGCATATGATATGGACTTCTAGCGGTAGTACTTTTTATAATAAAGAAGACCTGCCAGCAGCCTTCATTGCTGCAACAGAATTGAAACAACCCGACATTTTTGCTGAACCTTTAGAATGGGATAAAGAATGAAAAAAGAAATAAAACAACAGCAAGGCATTGACCGTCGTGAGATGCTTAAGAAAAGTGGCTTATTCCTAGCGGCGACACCCTTCTATTTTGGGCTTAACTCTTGTATCAACACTGGCAAAAAATCCTTTGACGCTGATGTTATTGTGATCGGTGCCGGTTTATCTGGTTTAAATGCGGCTTTAATGCTTGAAGCAAATGGTTTTAAAGTTAAAATTATAGAGGCCACAAACAGATTTGGCGGTAGAGTTCATACTGCCAAAGAAAAGGATGTTCCAGGGCATCCAGAATTGGGTGCCAATGGTATAGGTGGTGGATATGCACGTCTATTAGACGTCGCTCAGAAATACAATGTGAAGATCGGGGAATACCGCCCTAGAACGGAACCTAGAAAAGGTGAGATTCTCTATGCAGTTAAAAACAACTTTATTTTACCAGATCAATGGGAGAACCACCCAGCAAATCCTCATCCTGAAGGATATAGAAAGGGCTCTCCAACCTCATCTGCCTGGTCTGTATATAGCAAACTAAATCCGTTACCAAAAAACGATCTTACCGCCTGGAGAAATTCAAAGTATGCAAAGTGGGATAGATCCGTTTACGAAGTCCTAAAAGAAGAAGGTTTTTCGGATGAAGCTATCAAATTAGCAGTAGCCACAAATTCTAGTTATGGCGTAGATGGAAAGAGTATTTCCGTTTTGATGTACTTCCAAATTCTTAATTTCATTACCCAACAAGCAGCTTTTAATGGGCAAGGTGGTGCAGCAGTAGGGGGCAACCAACGAATTCCAGAAGCAATGGGTGCTGCATTTCAGCAAGATGTTCTATTTGAAGCGCCTGTAAAAAGTATTGCAGCGGAAGCTGATGGAGTACAAATTACCTTAACTAGTGATAAAAAATTAAGAGCTCCTTATGTCCTTTGTACACTTCCGGCATCGGCATTAAGAAAAATTCATATGACTCCTTCTCCAGAAGGAATACAACATCAAGCTTTTCAGGAGTTGTCCTATACTCCATGTGTTCAGATACATTATATCCCTACCAAAAAATATTGGGAAGAAGACAACTTACCTCCAAGCATGTGGTGCGATACCATTGCTGGGCGATTCATGGCTCTAAAAAATGATCCTCAAGACCCAGATAAAGTAACCAGTTGTGTTGCCTATTTAAATAGCAATGTTGCTTTGGAGATTGATAAAATGGATCAAAAAGCTGCGATAGCTGCGGTTACTAAAACATTGGAAGATATGCGCCCAAGTTTAAAAGGCGCATTGCAATTTACCTACTACTGGACTTGGGTTAATAACCCATATGCTGGTGGCGCTTATGCCTATTGGAAACCAGGTCAAATTACGCAATTTGCAGCGCACATGGCTAAACCCAATGGAAGAATCCATTTTGCAGGAGAGCATACTGCTATAGTGAATCGTGGTATGGAAGGTGCCATGGAATCTGGAGAACGCGCCGCCATTGAAATTATGAGTTTACTAGGGTAAGCCTAAAAAGCAAGTAGAACGCTATTATTTATGGAAGCATTTCAACATAATCTAAATTTTTCTAAAGAAGATCCTGATATAAAGGGTTTTCAAGAAGTCGTTTTTAGTGTTGCTCAGCTAGAAAAATGGGTCGATTTTTTTCAAAGAATTTGTGGATGGAAATTAATTACAAAAAAAGGAAGTAGTGAAGTTTTAAAACAACTTTGGCATCTAGATACGGAGGTGGAAATAGACGAAGCACTTTTGCAGAATCCTGGAGATCATGAAGGGTTTTTAAGGCTTGTACAATTCAAAAATGTCTCTCAACAGCAAATTAGATCTTCTGCCCATATTTGGGATACGGGCGGGATTTTCGATATTAACCTTCGCACCCCTGATATGAAAAGCACATATCGCGAACTTCAGGCCGAAGGATGGAATGGCATCTCTGACCCCTTACGATATACCTTCGGTATTTATGATGTATCCGAAGTACTAATGAAAGGTCCTGATGGAATTGTAATTGCTTTTATGCAACGGTATGCGCCTCCCCTAGAAGGCTTTGATCATATGAAAAAGACCAGTCGTATTTTCAATTCTTCAGTGATCGTAAAAGACATGAAAACATCCTATGATTTCTTCATCAATCAACTCGGGTTTGAAATGTTTTTTCAAACCCCGGGTTTGGATAGAAAAACGGGACACAACGTAATTGGTATTCCCCCCAATGTTAATCATGAAATTACCGTACCAATAGATATTGTTAGACCAGACATAAACAATTTTGGTTCAATTGAATATATAAAGACAAATCAATTAGAAGGTAAAGATTGTGCAGCGCTAGCGAAACCACCTAACCTCGGAATTTTAATGTATCGTTTTCCCGTAAAAGATGCAGATGCCTATGCCGCAACCTTAGTGGAACGAGGATTGAAATTAACGTCTGAGGTTCATAAGGTTGCTATTCCTCCTTACGGAAATTTAAAAATTTTCTCGGTACGCTCACCTGATGGGGTTTGGATAGAGTTTGTAGAATTAGTGGATTAATCTAAGAGATTTTGAAAATGAAAATACATATATTGTTAATCGCGTTCCTACTTCTATTCGTAAGTGCTTGCAAAGAATCTTCTACGAGTATGGCTAATGAGGAAGAAGCATCATACACCACTCCATTATCTAAACAACTAGTATATGCAGATGGCAGTTACCCAAAAAAATCTTTAGAGAAAGATACCATTGTTTTAAAGGTGATGCAGACGCGAGTAAAATCCTTATCCAGTTTTCCTTCTATAGAAGAAGGTTTGGAAGAAAACATGGCCTACATGGAGAAAATGGCATTGCAAGCGCAAACCGAAGGTGACCCTCCAGATATCATATTATTTCATGAATTTCCACTAACAGGATACTCCTCCGGTACCAGACAAGAAAAACTTCCGTTTACTATAGAAGTTCCTGGACCAGAAACCGAACGTATTGGAAAAATTGCGAAGGAGTGCGATTGCTATGTTATTTTTGGAAGTTATGTTCGAGATCAAGAATGGCCCGATCATATTTTAAGTATCAATACCGTTTTAGGAAGGGATGGAAAAGTTGCAAAGACTTTTTGGAAATCAAGAAATATTAAAAGAATTTATAAAGATCGGGAAATTACTACCACAACCATTGAAACCGTTCGGGATGCGTATCGTAAAAAGTATGGTATTGAAGAAGAGTTTCCGGTACTACAAACAGAGTTTGGCAATATTGCAGTAAGCACAGTGCAGTTTGATCCTTTCATTTATGCTGCATTTGCTATGCGCGGCACAGAAATTATGCTTCGCACGGCTACCCTGTTTGCAGAAGAAGATGTAGTGTATACGGCTTGGAGTAACGACTTCTATTCAGCTATGGCTAATTTCACCCTTCCCATAAGTACCGGATATAATGCCGGAGAATCCGTAATTGTATCCCCAAATGGAGAAATCCTAGCCAAACATCCGAGCAAGGAAGAAGATGGTATTGTTGCAGCAAAAATTCCAATTGCTGCCTTCAGAAAAGATCGTACAATTCCCAATTATGCTCTTGAAATGACGAAACCTGTATTTGATCAATATCAACAAGAGATTCCCATCAATCATTTGGATATGGAAAAAGAGCAATTACCCAAGACAGGAGCTGAAATGAAAACCTTAATGGATAGTATTAGTAGGTATTCACCTCCCAAAAAAGCACATTAATTAGAAAAATACACCGAAATTTATGTCAACATTTTATAAAAGAGTAACCCTAGTTGTAGCAGATTTAGAGCGTTCCCTAAAAATTTATCGAGATATCCTAGGATTCACGGTAAACAGTTTAGAACCTTCCGATGATGATTCTTATTCCTATCCGGTATTTCGAATTCCCACACATGCTAAAATTACCTTCGCTACTTTAGATGGACCCGAACAAAATAGGACTATAGGCCTTACAGAAGTAAAGGGATGTGATTTACCTAAAAATGAGGGTATACATATGAATGCTTCCGTTATTAAGGTTGCGAATTTAGAAAAGGCTATGAATCAAATTAAAATATTAGGATTAAAAACTACGGAGCCTACCACTGATAGTAATGACCATTTTACATTTAGCGAACAAGCCTTTGTTGATTTTGATGGTCACCTCATTGTACTGTACGAAATCATGGAGAAAAATTAAGCTTTATGTTACGATTACTCAACAAAATAGATGCTATCAAAGCATATGCACCTGTAGTATTGCGTATTGTGTTTCTATACTATCTAGTAACGTCCATTTCTAGTGGAATATATGCCCCTTCCTATGCTGAAAAATTTTCAGAAAACTTGGAAGGGCTTGGCTTTCCATTGCCCTTATTCTTTGCTTATCTAGGAATTTGGAGTGTCTTAATTGGGTATGCCCTGATTGTTATTGGTTATAAAGTGCGATTGGCAACCATACCACTCATCATCTATTTTGCTGTTGCATTATTAAGTTATCATGTGCCAGAAGGCCATGGTGTAAAGGAAAGTTTCTCTGCCATTATTCTTCTATTGCTCAGCATTTTTTTGTTGCTTAATGGTGCAGGAAAACCCTCCATTGATGATGGGATCTAACGAGAAAATCATAGTAATATGCACCTAGATGATTAATTGGATAATTCAGTCGACTCGTTTGCACCTATAGGCTTAATAAAGAAGGAGATCACAAAAGCAATCATTAGTAAAACCACCACTACCCAAAAACTAGCACTATAAGATCCTGTTTGGTCAGAAATTACGCCCGTGAGCCAAGCACCAATACCCGAGCCAATTCCTTCAAATACGGAAATGATTCCGCCAATTTTACCAGCAGATTTCACTCCAAAAGTAGTAATGATGATATAATTCAATAAGGTATATAGGCCTCCCCATCCAAGCCCAACAGCAATCAAAGACGGCCACACCAAGCTTTCTGTATTCATTGCTATACCCACCGTACCAATGGCCATTAGCACTACCTGAATTTTAAATAATTTGTGCTCATTAATAAAATCAGTAACTACCCCTGAGGTAAGTTTGGCAACAAGAATTATTGCAAAGAAGATACTAAACGCATTGGCCGCACCAGAAACGGAAAATCCAAGTTCTCGTAAGTACAGGAATAGATTACTTATAATGCCCATTATGCTATAAAAGCAACAAATACCTGCAAAACAAATAGCCCAAAAAACGGGGGTTTTAATAGCTTCTTTGAATTTCAACTCTACCAAACCTGTTTCCTCATCCGTCTTTGCCTCCTTCGTAGAATCTGCAGCTTCCTTCTTATATTTAATTGGTTTAATAAAGGCTACAATGAGTATTAGTACCACAAGTGGAATGATAGCTTCCCATTGAAATGCAGCTCGCCAACCCAAGGTCTCCAAAAGAGGTTTTCCAATTTGAGGAATAACAATACCCCCTGCAGATGTGCCTGCCAAGGCAATACCGATAGCAGTACCCCGATTTTTAGTAACACGTTGCGAAACCATTATGATAGTAGCCAAGGTACCCGCACCAGAAACCGCAAAGGCAAATACAAAATGAATGGCGTACATATGGAAAGTAGTTTGTATTAACGAGTACAGATAATACAATACAGCAATTAATACCAACCCAATGATCATCATCTTTTTAACGCCATACTTGTCAATTATAGCGCCTACAAAAGGCATAATAAAAGAGGCTGCGACCAAATTGACCAAATCACGAAATTTCAATTCAGATTTTGACCAACCAAACTCGTTTAGTAGGGCTTCATCAAAAATAGTAATCCCCGAAAAGGTCATTCCATTGGTGACCATTAAAAGAAAAAAACCTAAAACAGCTATCCCAAATAAGGCAAAAAACGATTTATTTTCATTCATGATTTTACATGTCTATATTGAATAGGCGTATCATATGGTGTGATTTTCACTCCATTTTTGTGCACCAATTCCATTACTTCTAATCCATCTTTGCTTAAAGTTTCAATCAAACGAAAAGTGAGACCATCTCCCATATCAGCTTCGTGATCTACGGTAAAACTTCCATTTTTATGAAGGGTATACTCTGCCACTCCGAAGTTTCTAAATTCTAGTTCATTCCAATCTAGAATTAGCTGGGCATTATCGTTGGTAGCTTCTGCCTTAGAAATATGCAACGGAATTTGTACAGATTGCAATAAAGCTTTTGATTTACCATCGGAGCGCATATAAAATAATAGGGGTTTTAATTCTATTTCTTCCTTCCCAGGGTAGATATAATAGCTTTCCTCCAGCACATACATTCCTTCATGGTCCGGGGGCCTATTGATAATTTTATCATCACAAATATCTGTGACATGTTTTGCATAGGGGTGCAATTGTTTTCCTGCCGCAATCTCAGCATCTATCTGTGCCTGATTATCCAAAGTTCCACATAAAACATCAGCAAATTTTCTAAGAATATGATCCATCATAATTGTTCAAATATTTCTACATAAAGTCCATTTGGTGTTTCCAAAAGACACGCCTTGCCATTTCCTAGAATATAATCAGAAACTGTTTGTATTCCAGACAGCACTTTAATGTCTTTTTTCCGAGCATTGTCCATTACTTTTTCAATATCTCTAGTTTGAAACGTATACATTCCTAAACCTTGATTGGGAATACAACTTTGCACCCCAGTGTCGATCATATTACCATCTTTAAAGTCTAGTAATAAATAGTGATTCTGTTGTGCCTCTTTTGCATAAATCCCGCAAAAACGAAAAGGTGTACCTGTGTTAACCCCTAAAGCACCTTCATCAGCAGCTTCCCAGACCGAATCAAATAAAATATAATGCTCTAAAACATCTGTATAGAAAGCTACCTCAGCATCGGAATCTTTGGCAACAAAAGCAGAATAACCAGGTCCTCCAAAACCATCTGCAGGATCGCAAGGTGCCAACTGAGGGTAATTTACGCGTTCAATACCCACACAATGCAAATAATCTGGCCCTTGATAAATGGTTTCCAGATAATGCCCTTTGTCCCCATTGGCTCTCACAATATCACCCAGTTGCATGGGTGCCATTGCTTTCACACCAAACTCTTGCATTCTTTTATCCATCCCTTTTGCATCCGAGGTAGGAAATCCTAATGAAAAAGATCCAGTCTCGTATGAACTGTAGCTATTATGAATTTGCGGAGTCGCCGTTTTTAAATGAATAATTCGCAATTGAATTAAACTGGGAACCGTTGGTCTATAACAATGATATAAATCATAATCAATACCCTCAGGGATATGCCAAAAGGAACGTTGCGTATTTTTTTCCGCTTCGGATAGCTCTATAGCATCTATATTCATTTTCATCACCTTACCATAAAAGTGTTTATAGGTATCGAGATCCACGGTACATAAAGTAGCAGTATGTATATATCCTGTTAATGCACCTTCACCAATGCCATGCGGAATGTTTAATGATGTTCTTTTCATAAGCTTTTCTTTTTTCTTATTGAATCCTATCTAAGTGGTGGTATTGGTAATCCGCAGCTGTGGAAATTACTTCCCCTGTAGATAGGGTGGTAATTTTATCACGATAGCTAAAGACATCCTTGCTTAGTTTTACTTGGTAGTTAAAAACTTTATCACCGAATGCACAGTCTTTGCCATTCATGTTCATATTGTAGACATCTCCTTCTTTGGACACTATTAAATCACAAATATCTGGATAAGCACTAATTTCCTCAGCAGTTAGCTCATCTAGTATTTGCGGGTTTTTCCAGGCGCCTACATATTTCTTCTTATCCTTGAATGGCCACATTTTTACCCGAATGGTTTCCGTAGAATCGATATCTAATGTATAAATCCGTTGTCTGTAAATACTATCTGGCTGATGATCTCTATACTCTTCTACATACAGTACGTTTCTGCCAATATTTGGTTTGTCTAACTTGATATAATGAGACTGTATTTGCAACCAGCCATCCTTGCCAGTATCGTCTAATAACCAAACATCCTCTCCCGCATTTTTTACTTTTGTAATTTGTTTGTCATTATTGTAGGTACCAGGCCAGAATTTCATTATTTCAGCTACATATGCTTCTGGAGTATCTACCGACTTTTCTGTTCGTTCAACTTCTTCTGTATGTTCCGTTTTCTTTTCTTCTTTACAACTGGTGATGCATACAAACAACACTAGAATGTAAACTATGTTACTTCTTATAGCGATCATGTTTTTCTATTTTAATTACCTATTATGCTACTTCCTAAAGACGGGTATTAACCGCAATTTCAAAGTTTATGTAAGCTAGCTTTTATATGTTCAAAATTTGGTAACGATTTGCCATCCGTGGTTTCTGCATATCGAATGAAACCTGCTCCATCGATTACAAAAGCAGATCGCATAGAAAAGCCCGTCATACCAACGAAATCACCCTCAAACAATACTCCATAAGCTGCACTAACAGCTCTATTAAAATCGGAACCAAGCGGAAAGTTTAAATTGTTTTCTTTCGAAAATTTATCAAGCACAAAAGGTGAATCTACCGAGACGCCCACCACGGAAGCATTTAAGGACGCATAATCGTTCTCTTCACCGTTTGCCGTGCATAATTGTTCTGTACAAACACTTGTAAATGCCAAAGGGAAAAAGTGTAAAATCAGATTTTTACCTTTATAATCACTTAAGGAAATTGGTTGCAAATCTGTTCCTACCAATGTAAAATCAGGTGCTTTTTCCCCAACTACTAATCCAGCCATTTTGCAATTTTTTATTCTTTATTAGTCTCTTTTTCTTTTTTCTTACTTGCCATATGCTTCTTAAAGACGGTCCACGAAGTCTCGTTAGGTCGTTTATCGTCTTTAGCAGGTGGGTTCATATACAGTGGATAACGTTCTTTTAAAATGGTTTGAATTCTTGGCCAAATTTTATCCTTATCCAAAACACTTTCACCAGTAGAATTCACTACCATAATTCCTTGTTTACTTCCCATCCCCATCCATGGCAACCATTGGGCAATACGCGACCATGAAATACTGGATGTTTTAAGATCTCGTGTTTTCGGATTTGTAATTTCCTCGGTGCTATAATAAGTATTGAATATCTCCATGGCATGGTAGGTACCTCCAATAGCTTTTTGATATTCTCCTCCTAGTGGATTATCGTAAAAAAGGGGATATTCATACGAAGTTACCGCTACGTCTCCATATTGGCGAAAAGAGAAGGTGGCTCTATCCTTACCTTCCTCATCTTTTTCATAAATATAACTTCGTAAGCTCACGGGGTCGTTGGCAACATGCAATACCTCTACGGTTTCTCCTGTAAACGGATTATCCCAGGTATCTAAGATTTCGTTTGTTTTAGGATCTAGATACATCATAATTTCTCTGCCAACACTGCGAAAACCTTGTCCTTTCACATCATCCTCCACGCAATCACACTGACGCACATTAATTCCTACCACATTAAAAATATGTCGATCTTTCTCACCAGGAATCCTGCTATACATTCGCCCTTCCCACATTCCATATACTGGTTTTCCTTCTTCAAGGGTATTGCACACCGTTTTCTGCAACATTTGCAGTGCTTCCAATCCTTTAAATTCTTTTTTCTGTGCCTGTATATGCATGATGCTTAACAGACCAATAAGTACTGTAATTCTAGTTTTCATTTGTATCCTATTTAAGTGTTTGTTTCTATAAATTCCCACCAAACGCCATCGGGGCTTAGCAGAGCAAAGGCATTTACTTTGCCGTAAGGTTCTATGGTAATATACTGCAGAGGTTGATGCATTTTAACTCCTTTTTTCAAAAGTGAATGATAGTAATTTTCAACTCCTTCCACTTCACAACGATACAGCAGAAGTCCTCTGTTTGGAGGTACTGCTAGTGGGGCGAAATTCTTTCCCAGTACGCCTTCAAATTCACATGCCTGAAACATCACCTCTCTAGTGCCATCCAAAGAAAAGATATTGGCCTTACAAGTAACCTCTTCAATCATATTAAAAGGAATTCCAAACATATTCTCTATGGGGGCGTCTTTCTTTACTTCGTACTCATTCAACAAAGAAAAACCCAAGGTGTTTACATAAAATTTTTGTGATTCTTCAATACTGCTTACCGTTAAAGAAGAGTTATAAATATGTGAAGGAATCCTATACCCTTTTTTTAATTCTAATGGAGGTTCCTTCCGATGTGTAAATGCAATGATAATGTCGTCATAACCCTTCATTAGAATATCATATAGCTCAAAAGGTCCCATTTTTTGCAGAAGAGGATCACTTAAGCCATGAAAACCTAATTCTCTTAATTCGTCAAAGGTTTGAGCGACTTCAGGAACCCTCAGATTAATATCCATAATACCTCCTATATCCCAAGGTTTTTGGGAAGATCGAATATATTTTTGTTCTACCCCATGGTATTTCACCAATCGTATTTGTCCTGCAGTTTGCGTGTCAAATTGAATTAAAATTTCTTCGGCTTCTACGGTATCTTCTAAGTTCCAAAAGGATAAAACAGACGAATCCGTTGTATAATGACCAATAGCATCTAGCCCTCCATAATCACAGAAAAAGTGCTTTACCTTATCCATATTGCCTACGCTATAGACGACTTCCTTAATGGTTTTCAATTGATACACGTATAGGTATTTACTATAATTATAACAAGGTACAAAAAAATAGTTAACTTAGTTAACTATTAATATTATTAATAATCCGTATTTTAAGTGTTTCACTAAGACTACTACTTCTACTAATTTAATTATTATCAAATGAAAAATGAGCTTAGTCGCCGTAAATTCATAGAAAAATCTACCGCTTTAGCGCTAACAGCTATTCCTACTATAGGCCTGGGAGCCTTGCCTTATTTGGGCACACAACCATCGCCTCTAGGGCATGCTTCATCTTCAAAAGAAGACCTTTTTAAGACCTATGTTCGCCTTATGGGAAGTTTGGAAACAACTACTATTTACAGCTGGTTTTCTGGGCATCTTTGGGGCATTATTCCAAATGAAGCTCCCAAACCGCTTGTTACTTTACAAGGCTTAGCTAAAAGTAACTGGCAAAAGGAAGAAGACTACATAACCAAAGAAAGCTTTGACTTAGGTTTTTTTGGTGATTTAGAGACAGGAGAGGTATTAGAAGAATGGAAAAACCCATATACTAATGAACTAGTACAACCCTTTCATTTTATGTATGGTGGAGGAAGTAAAACTGCCTATACAACTGAAGGAATTAAATCTGCTAATGGTATCAAGCCTTATAAAATGAATTGGATGGAATCTGGGGATCATATTTGGATGGACGAATATGGATCTTTTAGTTTTGAAAGCCCATTGCAGCCAGAAGAGTGGCCCAAAGCTTCCCCTGGAAAACAAATGCATTTTGGTTCTTCTACTACCTATATGGCCACTAAAACGGAACTTTTTAATCCCAATAATACGAGCTGCGATCAAACATTCTTTTGGACTGCTGTGAACTCTTGGGAACCATGGTTACATATGGGGCAAAGGGAAGGGTATGTAATGTGGCGCGCCACTGGAAGGAAAATTTTTGATATTAATGAAATTCCTGATACTATGAAATCGTATGTCGCCAAAGTGCAACCCAATTATTTTGAAGACAAGACTCCATGGAACGGAAGAAGAAGTACCTACACCAGTTATAAGGAACATAGAAAATCAGGGAAGTAAAAATAAGCAGCTTACTCTATGATCCCGGTCTTAGTTCTTGTTGCAATTTCATATTCCGAGCTGTTTTTAAATCGCACTGAGCTCGTATCCAACCAGGATTAAATCCAATCCGGTCTGCTCCTGGGTTACCCCAAGAATAGATCAAGGTTTTCTTTGTAGCTGTATCAATCAAATAGATCACAAAGGTTTCTCTATGCATGCCAAAAGACCATGTGTTGCGCATTCCGAAGAGCATGTTTCGACCATCTGGATACTCAAATTCGAAAGTTCCCCCTTGATCATAAATATCAATATAGTGTTTGGTAATTGTAGGTCTTTTATTCGTGTCATTCGGAAAATCAATCATACAACTAAAACAGCGGGCTTTTTCCAAAGCATATGCACTTAGTTGTTCTCTATCTGCCAGGCGTTGGTTGGCGCTGTATCGTATTTCCTGAAAACCAAAAGTGTCTTCCGTAACACTAAACTGATAATCTATTGTTTCTTTTGGATTCTCATTAGATGGTTGGCAGGTTTTGTTCACCGTCTTCGCAAGGAATCCATTTCCATTTCTCCTTAGCATCATTTCACAGCCTTCTTTTAACTCCTCAGAATTTGGAGTGAGCAAAGCGATAGCATCAAAAGGTTTCCCTACTGCAAGTACTGCAGATCTCTTTTTAAAATGAAATAACTTGACCTTTATAGCTTTTTCTTCGTCGTCTGGAATAAGTTGGTAAATCAACTGTTTGGTAATTAGCTTCGGATCATTATTTCTATATTCTTCCAAGTAAACCGCTCCAACCCCAAAATTAGAATTTTGAAATTGACGTACAGATACATGTACTCTATCATGGGAAGTTACTTCGCCCTCTTTTCGTTGAATCTTATCAAAATCGAGCTGTTCAACATTGTCGTATTCCCCTTCCCAAATATGGGATAGATAGTCCAATTCCCGTTCTGCATAGGAGAACTTCCTATTAGGTTCAACGGTTGTAACTAAACGTTTAGTCTTCGTTTTGGAACTCTCGCCCATAGATGGAGAACTGGCAAGGGGTTTCTCTTTTTCCTGACTTTGACCAACTAAAAAACCCATTAAAAAAAGAAGGCTTGTTAGTGTTTTTTTAATGGGTTTCATATATGGTAACTTAAATTACTTGTCTTTCTTTAACCAATCTCCCACACCATACGGATCAGGGTGGGCTGCCGAAACATGCTCATGTCTAATTTTCCAATCGTTCTGCTCACGTTTCATTACAAAAGAAGAACGAAAAGTGTTGAATACCGCTTTCCCACCTACATTCAGATGTAATTCGGTAATACCACTAATCCACCCCATATCTCCCACAATCTCTTCAAAAGGACCATCAGTCCAAACAATTTTGGTCATTGCTATTGGAGAAGTGGTAAAATCATTCCATCCCTTGGCAATCATAGTATAACCTTTTGTAGCCAATCGCGGTCCTTCTAGAACAACATAAGTTCGTTCATCTTGAATATATCCGTTTTTGATTTCTTCAATATCCTCATTGATAATGGCATTAAAAAATTTGGTAATTCTGTCGTGTAGTGCTGCCATTACATTTGATTGATATCGTCCGCAATTTCCTCAATGCTTTTATCTGGGTTTTCCATTTCTTCTTGTTCCTGCTGAACTATACGCAACACTCTAGAAATGTACTCGCTGTGCCAAGACTGGCGCTGCTCTTCTTGCTCGGTAGTTTCTGGAACAAAATTTTCAATTTCTTCCCTTGAGACTGTTCCTTTTTTCTCTAAAAGACGTTCAATACTATCCATTCTTTCTCGCATTACGGCAAGTTCACCGGCAATGGCCATGGTAATATTCAAAACGCGTTCTACAGCATGATCCTCATGAAAATACGGACGTTTTCCTTTGGATTTATTTGATGCTAATTTTATATAATCTAACTCTTCTTCCATCTCTTATTTTTTTATTGCTCCAAATACATTCCAAATAGGTGAACGACCAAAATCTTCTGGTTCTTCTGCATTCACTCCTCCTTCTACCAAATCGTTCTCTGCTTTTGCTCCTATTTGCATAAAACTATCTCTGTCAAACCCTGCTTTCACCATCAGTTCTGCTGGGTCAATATCGTGCATTTTTGACCAGTAGGGTTCTGAATTGTTAAGGGCATCCCAATCGCGCATGAATTTTTCATATTCAGACATTTCATCCGTATACTGTGGTTGTTCAATATGAAGTGTTAATCCACCTGGTTTTAACAGTCGATGTACTTCATCCATAATTTTGTAAATAGATTTACCTCCTGTTTCATGTAAAAACATCGTAGACTGCACCCAATCAAAAGAGGCATCTTCAAAGATGGTTTCAGCGGCATCCATTTGCATAAAAGTCACATTTTCATAGCCTAAATCCATCGCTCTGGCATGGCCGTAGCGCAACATAGGTGCTCCAGTATCAATGGCAATAATTTCGGCATCTGGAAAAGCCTTTGCAATTGGCAATACATTATGGCCTAATCCACAACCTATATCCAAAATTCGTTTCGGTTTAAAATCAGGATAATTTTGTCGTACCCAAGTAGTAATAGCTTTACCACCTCCATCACTATAACGACCTATAAGTCCTGCTGTAGTTACGAAAATTCCCGAGTCATAATTCGCAGCGGGTGATACATCACCTTCCAATAATTCAGTATGGTAACTACCCGGCATAATATGGTTATCTACAGCTAGTAAATAATCGGGCACCTTCACTTCTGGATTTAAAACCAAGGTAGCCTTATCCTTATTTAATGCAGAAGCTTTATCTCTTAAGGCCTTCGCCTGACGCAATGTTAAAGAGCGCCCTGCTTGTTGTCTCATTTCCATAGTACTTCTGCGCAAAGAAGACCATATTTGATAGTGTGGGTCTTTTTCTATGGCTTCTTTCAGTTCTTCTCTGTTTTGAATCTTACGCCCATGTTCTTTTTCAAATTGTGGTTCCACACGTGTTTCATAGGCTGTTTTAGTTCCATGCGACACATGTGCTAAATGCTTGTTTAAGTTCGAAAGAAAATTATATCGAGCGCGCTCATCATGAGTTGTTTCAGGCAACATCGCATGCTTTGCAATTTTGTTCCAAACTGGGGTTAAATTTTTTGCCATATTTTCTAGCTATTTAATATTCAGTAGTAGACTATAAAACCTAAATTAAGAAATGTAGCCTAATGTAATATCTTGTTCTATTAACTTTTGATCTCTTTCTGCGGGGTTGCCATAACCTGCGCCTCCAGGAAGGGTTAATATTAATTCCTCTCCAGGGTGTAATTTCCCTAAACCTTTGGACGGAAATTCCCGTTCTGGTATGATCCTTACTGAACCCATCTGACCATCTTTACCTTCTAAAAGGCCCTTAGCTGAAGTTACTGTTTTTTCAGCCACCATAGATACATTAATGGAATTTTCACCTATATTTTTAAAGCTAAAACGCTGTCCCAACCCACCTCTATATTTTCCATTCCCTGCGGAGTTAGGTATTAGTGATTTTTCTGTTACAAGAACAGCTACATCCGTTTCTAGTACTTCAATTGGAACATTGGCTACATTGGTAGGAAAACTAAGTACATGCTCCCCATCCATATTTGGTCTGGCACCATACCCTCCATTTAAAAAGAAATACTCTACAAATTCTTTTCCTTTATGTTCTCCGTTTAAAACAATACACCAACAAGCACTGCCGCAATCTGACTGTACCTGTGCCGGAACTGCTTTTGCCAGGGCACCAAAAACCACCGAATGCAACATATTACCTGTTACGTTTCTTGCGCCTAAAGGCACTGGTTTTTGTGCATTTACCAAACATCCTTTTGGCGCTGTTACGGTAATGGGGTAAAAAGACCCGTCGTTATTGGGTACATCCGGACTAAAAGCACACTTAATTGGATAGGCCGTATAGGCAAACGTATAATTCAAAACTGCATTGATGCTCATATAATGTGCTCCGGAAGTTCCGGTATAATCCGCTATAATTTCATCTCCTTTGATAGTGATCGTAATTTCGAAATGGCAACCCGTACCTAAACCGTCTCCGTCTGTATCATATTCATAGGTATAATCCCCATCTGGAGCCGCTAGAAGCGCTTCTCTCATCGCTTTTTCCGAAGCATTTATAACGGCATCTGATAACTCTTGAAGGTCTACTAAGTCGTTTTCCTCCATTAGCTTCATTAATGATTTAATACCCTGATCATTGGCAGCCACTTGAGCGCGGATATCACCAACCGTCTGGTCTGCTGCACGCACATTCTGTTCTAATATATTAAACAAGGTTTCATTGGGTAAACCTTCGTTCATTAATTTGGTAGGTGGTACCATTAAGCCCTCCTCATAGAGATCTCGAGTACCTGCGCCCCAAAGTTGCCCCCCCATATCTGGTGAATGTGCAATGGTTCCTATAAATCCAATTAAATTATCTTGATAAAATATGGGAGAAACAATACC
This sequence comes from uncultured Flavobacteriaceae bacterium, assembly GCA_947500575.1. Classification (GTDB taxonomy): domain Bacteria; phylum Bacteroidota; class Bacteroidia; order Flavobacteriales; family Flavobacteriaceae; genus CANMSI01. Next base: position 1,097,851 of record CANMSI010000001.1, read on the forward strand.
AATATCTGGTTTATGACCGGCACATAACCACGGATCATTTGTCATCACTACATCACCTTCTTTCCATGTATTTTCTGGGAAATAATCTTTTAACAAGGCTTTGGTTAATATGGGTAAAACTCCCAAAAACGAGGGTACCGAAACACTAGATTGCGCAATAGAACGTCCTGTTTTATCCATCAATACAACCGCAAAATCATTACTCTCTCTGGTAACTGTAGAGAAAGAGGTACGTTGTAAAGTGGTTCCCGCTTCATCAACAATACTAATGAGCCTAGACCATAAGATGCTTAACGCTATAGGATCAAATGTTGTTTTCGTTTTTTGCATGATTTAAAATTAGTTAACTAAGTTAACTAATTTTTGTGTTTAAAAGAATTTTCTTCGCAAAATATTGGTTCTCAGATGCTATATTTTGCTAAAAATCGTTCTACTGCACAAAAATTAGTATGAATTTTACCTTCTAGAGCGTTTTTCCCAACAATCGTCCAAAGCCTAAGGCTGGTGTAATAGCCATACCACTGCAGAAAGAACTACCACTGGTTGCCCCAAGACCCAAAACTTCACCTGCTGCATACAAACCAGGCATTGGATGGTCATTGGCATCCAATATTCTCAACTCCTTGTCAACTTTTATTCCACCAAAGGTAACTAGCACTGATGCATGTACTTTTAGGGCATAAAAGGGTGCTTTTTTGATGGGGTCTTCCAAGTAGGTTCTTCCAAAGTCGGGATCGTGTTTGGTTTCCACCATGCCATTGTACTTTTCAATCGTATTTTGAAGACTTATCGCTGGAAGTCCTGTTTTATTTGCCAGTTCACCAATAGAATTGGCCATAAACATTGCATTCTCTTTTTCGGCTTCTGCTTTCATTTCAGCCACAGTACGGCCAATTATAATTGGATTATGGTTCCCGTTTTCATCATTCGATGTTAAGGCGGTCTCATCAAAAATTACCCAGAAACACCAATTGGGTTGTTGCATGGTAGTCTTTTCCCTAGTCTCTGGATTTACCTCATCTTCTGCTATGAAACGTTCTCCATTTGCATTTACGTAAATATCGCGTGGATTTCTATAGATAGAAGTCAATACCATGGCCCATGCCCTATTAAAGTCGCAGCGACCATTACCGGGAACCTCTTCCATACCACCTAAACTAGGTAAATGATATTCGCCAAAACGAAAGGTAGCCCCTTGTTTTTCAAGAATCACATGCCCATCTGCTGTAGCAGCTGGATAACAAGAGCTCACCAAAGGTATATTTGGATGTTTTTGTTGAAAATAGGCGGGGTTGCTCCCATACCCTCCAGAAGTAATTACAATATGTTTGCCTTTATAATAACATTCCCCTTTGCTAGTACTGCAAAGGACTGTATCAAAACGATCTTCTGATTTGTTGAGACCTATAAAGGTGTTTTCAAAATGACATTCAATATTTCCTTCTTCCACTTGCGCATCCCAAAGGGGGGCCAGCACTTTGTAGATGCTCATTGCCTTTTCTGGACCATAAACGGTACGCGCCGTATCGTAGGCTACATGCCCGTAAATAATTCGCGGACATTCAGCAGCCCATTCCATACCTATTTCATCTAACCATTCGATGGTTTTTGGAGCTTCTGAAGTTGCCTTTTCAATAAGATGAAGGTCTCCCGATTTGTTGTTGATCCGATAAATATCTTCTAGATGCTTTTCAACACTATCTTCAATACCTTTTTCTTTTTGTAACCTTGTACCTCCAGCAGACATATGCCCGCCAGACCAATGCAAAGCACCTCCATAATAGTTCGATTTTTCTATAACACCCACTTTTAGTCCACGTTGGGCGGCTGTAATTGCACAGCTCATCCCCGCGGTTCCAGCGCCTATTATAAGAATATCGTACTTCATTTTATCCATGTAAATCGATGAGAATGTTTTTGTCTTTATCTACCTGAATAGTAGTATTAATTCCTATTACTGTAGTGCTTTCTGTTTCTTCTATAATTGCTGGTCCATCAAATTTCTCATTCGATTTTAAAGCATATCTATTATAAACTGGACAGTCTAGGTATCCTGTTTCTTCAAAATATACTTTTCTTGTACCCTTGTACGCGTCTTCCTCTCCTTTCTTGGTAGAAAACTGCTTCACATCCATTTCTGGTGTGGGCCCTTCTACTACTACCCGCCAAGTAACCATTTCCATTTGCATACCTTCAATGGAACGGTTGTAACGGAATTCGTATTCTTTTATGAAACGCTTTTGAATTTCATCAATGTTATCTTCACTTAAAACACCCTCTGGTAAGTTAATCGTTATTTCGTGCCCTTGGCCATAATACCGCATTTCAACAACCCGTTCAATAATGGCATCTTTCCTATCAATTCCTGATTTCTCTAAGAATTCATAGCCTGCCTCTTCCATCGCTCCTAAGAACTTATTCACCTCACCCCAGTCTAAAGTATTAAGTTCCGAAATATGACTATGAATTTTTTCACTTGCCACTGGTGAAACCAAAAAGCCTATTGCAGAAGTAACTCCAGCACCTACAGGAATAATTAAACGTTTGGTGTTTAATAATTTTGCGACCCCAAAAGAATGAACGGGTCCAGCACCTCCAAAACCAATCATATTAAAATGTCTGGGATCCATTCCCTTTTCAAGTACATGAACTCGAGCAGCATTTGCCATGTTTTCGTTTACAATTCTGTGAACACCCATAGCCGCCTCTTCTATGGAAATACCCATAGGTTTAGCCAATTTTACTTCAATGGCCTTTCTTGCGGCTTCTACACTTAATTTCATTTCTCCACCTAAGAAGTAATCAGCATTTAAATAGCCTAATACCAGATCTGCATCTGTAACTGTTGGATCTTCGCCACCTAGATTATAACAAGCAGGACCTGGCGTTGAGGAGGCACTATCTGGCCCTACGGTCAATAACCCAATATTATTTACGCGGGCAATGCTTCCGCCACCGGCGCCAATTTCTATTAAATCAATTACGGGAATACGCACTGGTAGTCCACTTCCCTTTTTAAAGCGTTTTACCCTACCTGCTTCAAAATGATTTGTAATTTCTGGTTTTCCCTCATAAATTACACAAGCCTTTGCAGTGGTTCCGCCCATATCAAAACACAAAAGATTTTCTTCTTCCAAGTGTTTTCCATAAAAAACTCCTGCCATAGCTCCACCAGCGGGGCCCGATTCTAATAAATGAATGGGGGATTTACGAGCCCCGTCTATGGTAGTTAACTTTCCGCTGGAAATCATAATATTAATATTTCCATCAAAACCAGCTACACGTAATTGGGTTTCAAAATCTTTTAAGTATTTATCGGTAATTGGTTGTACATATGCATTCATAGCAGTTGCCGAACTACGTTCATACTCACGAATTTCAGGCATTATTTCTGAAGAAAGGCTATAGTACATATCGGGCATGTTCTTCGCCAAATAATTACCTACCGTTTTCTCATGCTCCGTATTGGCAAAAGAATTGAGCAAACAAATTCCCACTGCTTCAATACCATTTGCCTTTAATGTTTCTGCAAGCTGGCTTAAGGCTGTCTCATCTAAGGGAGTTATTACATTTCCTTCAATATCTACGCGTTCAGAAACACCCATTCTTAGATTTCTGGGCACCAGAGGTTTTGGCATGGTTAAAAATATATCATAGATATCATAGCGCATTTCGCGACCTATTTCTAATACATCTTCAAAGCCTTTGGTCGTAATAAAAGCAGTTTTTGCTCCCTTACGCTCAATCACGGCATTCGTAACCAAGGTAGTTCCATGAACAATACCATTCATATCTCTTACTGGAAATCCAAATTTATCTTCTAATTCCTTTACCCCATTAAAAATACCTATAGTAGGGTCTGGATAGGTGGTTAGTGTCTTTGCAAAGTAGAGTTGATTACTACTATGGTCGAACAGTACAAAATCTGTAAATGTTCCTCCGATGTCTATTCCTAGTTTCATAATTTTTTAAAATTGAAGTAGAAGTTCCTCGCAAACATTCAAAAAATAAAATGGTTGTTAACGCCCTCCTTAAACTTGAGATTTAATCGCTCCCTATTAATGATACTCTTCGCCTCCTGATACATTCATGGCTTCTCCGGTTATATAATCAGCTTGATCAGAAGCTAAAAAAGCAACTGCCTTGGCAATATCTTCCACTAAACCAGTTCGTTTTAATGGATTTTTATCCACAATTGCTTGTAGATAATCATCATAATCTTGTCCTAGTTTTTCACTAAAAAACTTATTTTGCCAATGACCCAGGCCTGTTGTAATATGATTTGGACAAACTGCGTTTACGCGAATCTTATGCGCACCCAACTCCACGGCATTTGATCGGGTTAAACCTATCATTCCATGTTTGGACGCGGTATATGCTGCAGCATAAGGAAATCCTGATTTAGCCGCTTGACTTGCAATATTTATAATGACACCGCCTTTTCCTTGGGATATCATTTGTTTTGCAGCATGTTTGGAACAGAGAAACGCACCTTTTAGATTTACATCTAAAACAGCATCCCAACTTTCTTCCTTAAACTCTGTAAAAGGCTCCATGATATAGCCCACTCCTGCATTATTAACCATGATATCTACACTTCCAAAAGCATCTTGCGTTTTTTTAATTAAATCGGAGACCTGATCTTCGAAACGAATATCGCAGGCTACTGCCATTGCACTAACTCCTTTCACTTTTGCTTTTTTAACAATGGTTTCCATATCATCTGTTGTACCAATGTGCTCTTCGCTAAATTGAGCTCCTTTACTAGTGCCAATATCCGTGATAACCACATTACAACCTTGTTCGGCGAGTTTTAAAACAATTGCTTCACCAATCCCATCAATTCTGCCTGAGCCAGTTACAATGGCTGTTTTTCCTTTTAAATTGTACATACTATGCTATTTGCTCGGAAATAATAAACATGGGGTTGTCTGCAAATGATTGGAATTCTGCCGCTACTTTCTTCATTGCGTCAGAACCCACTTCTTCTCCTAACTTTGCCATATCATTAATTTGAAGAATTTCGCAATATTGATAAGGAGAAGGATTCTCCGTACCCATAATATTTCCTAACCGAAATACCTTAAAATCATCTACAGAGGTCATACTCGATGCAGTTGGCACATCTGTAGTCTTTGCCCATTTTTCATACGCTTCTTTAGCTTCCTGATCTTTGAGATTAAATAAAACAACTAATGCCGACATAATTTTCTTTTTAAAATTTGTATTATTTTCTTGCTTGAAGGAAAGCATTCCCAGAAGTTTTAATCAACCCTTGAACAGAATTCATAATCATAGAAGCACCTTTAGAAATTAACGCTTCTGCTTGGTCTGCATTTCCTGCGACAGTACCAAACCATTTCTCCGATGCCAAGATGGTACTAAAAATTTCATCCAATACTTTTTTTACCTCATCATGTCCTGGACCATCATAAAAACCCATAGACATCGCTAAATCTCGCGGCCCAATAATAAACCCATCTACTCCATCAATTTTACATAATTCTGGAAGATTTTTTACACATTCCAAAGATTCTATCTGAGGTAATACCAAGGTCTGTTCATTGGCGAAAGAAACGTATTCCGCCTGAGTCATTGACCCTTGCATATAGTCCGAAGCGCGTACAGGACCCAATCCTCTTTTTCCAAAAGGTGGATATTTTATGGCTTCTACCAATCTTTTTACATCATCAGCATTGTCAATAGATGGCATCATTACTCCCATAATACCGGCATCCATATACTGTAAAATCAATTTCGTGTCTACACTTCTAATTCTTGCTAATGGTGTAGTATTTCTAAGTTCACAGGCTCGCACCATATTAGTCACGTCTGATGCAGTAATGGCGCCATGCTCTCCATCAATCATATAGAAATCCATTCCTAAGAGTCCTATATATTCGCAGATGGTAGGATCAATGGTGGGAGATATAACTCCAAAGCCCGCTTTCCCTTCGCTTATTTTTTTCTTTAGTTGGTTTTCTTTCATATACTATCCAATTGGTTCACCCTTAGCGATTTTATCACGTACATAGTTCATTAATCCGCCTGCCTCCGAAACTTCTGCAACAAAAGGTGCAACAGGTACCGATTGCATCTCCGTGCCTTTGCTTATATTTTTAATAATACCACTTGCTTCATCAAACTCTAGCTCATCTCCTGTTTCACAAGCTAAGTGAATATCGTCACAAGTAATAAAAGGCAACCCATAATTGATGGCGTTTCTAAATTGTAGACGCGCAAAACTTGTAGCAAAAACAGCTTTAATACCTGCGCCCATCAGTCCCGCAATTACATGTTCAATAGATTTTCCACCTCCAGCAAAATTATGATTGGCTACAATAAAGGTGAAGCCATTATCCTTAAATCCATTTTCTTTATTGAATTCTTCTTTTACTCCGGACATTACCCATTTGCTATTTTCATTAGGATCTATTGCAGAAGTCCAGAATTCGGATACGATAATATCGTAAGCCATCACATAGTCATCTGCCACCCAACATGTTCCTTTTATCATTTTATAAAATTTAATTCATCAATTCGTTATAAACTCTTCTCGCCGACTCCGCTGCGGCCTCCATTCCTCTGTTCTCATTAGCCGTATGCTCACCGGCAAAATGCATATTTCCGGCTGGCTTAATCATATCTTCAAACCAAGCCGCCTGCCCAGGAGCAAATTCTACATATGCCCCTTTATTATATTTATACTTTCCCCAATTCTGTTGTCCTAAATAGCTTATTTTTCCTGTAGAGGAAGGTCGTATTTCATTTATTTTTTTAATGGTATAGTCCGCAATTTCCTTTTCAGACATGCTATCAAAAAATGCAGTTCCAGTACCATTTACCCAACAAGCAAGCTCCTTTTCGGTAGGTGAAGAACTCATATTCATAATACGTTCTAAAGGCGTGTCGGTCCACATATCTAAGGGCAGTTCATCTTCTTCCCAAAATGGTTCTGTATGTTGTAAGTGTATTTGTGTAATAGCTGTATAAGCTAACTCGCTAATAGCCTTCTTCTGATTCTTATTAAACACTGTATTCATTGTTACCTCTCTTAAGGTTGTAAAAGGTAATGTAGATACCACTTTTTTAGCTTTGTATGTGGAACCATCGTCACAATTCACTTGCACTTCCTTGCCATTATCATCTATGGCATTCACCATCTTATTTATTAAAACAGGAGTCTGTAAGCTTTCTGCGATCGCATGAATAAAGTGTTTGGAGCCTCCTTTAAAATTCAATATCCTTTCAGAGCCATTGAACTTGCGAAACGCTGCGCTATGAAATGCATTAATTGCCGATGTTTTTCTAATATCATTATAATTTGCACTTATATTGGCCAAGTCAATTTGTGCTTCTGTAAGTCCGTTTCGCTTTAAAAGTGCGCTATAGGTTTCATCCAATTCTGGTTTTTGATACCATTGATTTAAGGCTGATAACTGAGGTGATTTTCCAAAAGCTGAAAACTGCAAGTAGGCTGGGTTGGTTTTAGGATCGGGCCATTTATCGTACATTTTCCCATCAAGATAAATCGCTGTTGGAGAGCGCATATAGTCCGTAATATCTATCATTTCTGTACCAAACTCGGTTACCAATTTCATGACTTCAGTATACTTATCTCCAATACCTCTGCCACCTACTTCACGACCAATATCTTCCCTAGAGAACATACGTCCGCCAATTCTATTGCTCCCTTCTAATACCAAACAATCTTTTCCTTCTTTGTTTAAAAGATGTGCCAAGTACAGACCGGAAAGACCTCCACCTAAAATCAAAATTTCCGCATCTAACTTAGATGCTGGCGTAGCACATGCCAATGGCAAAATACTTAATGCGGCACCCGCTGCACTTGATTTTTGTATGAAAGCTCTCCTTTTCATTTTAATTTTTAAATATCAAAAGTTCTTGGATCGGTAATTTCTCCTTTTATGGAAGATGCAGCAACTACGGAGGGCGAGGTCAAATACACTTGCGCGTTACGACTTCCCATTCTGCCTGTCATGTTTCTATTCCCAGCACTCAGAACTACATCACCATCTCCCGCAACCCCTGTATGCAAGCCAGCGCAAGAGGCACAACTAGGTGTATCTATCGCTACTCCTGCCTTAATTAAGGTTTCTAGATGACCCGCCTGCAGAGCCTCTAAATACACCGTTTGACTTGCAGGTACTAATATCATATTTACATCTCTGTGTACTTGCTTATCTTTCATAATCTCTGCCATAACTGCAATGTCTTCTAGTCTTCCGTTGGTGCAAGTTCCTACAAAGGCTTTATTAAATTTTTGTCCAATTAATTTATCAACGGTTACCGTATCATCTAATTTACCTGGTAGTGCTATGGTGGGGGCTAAATCAGAAATATCAATATTGTACACCATATCATATGCAGCGTCTTCATCGCTTGCAACAAAATCCCATGGGTCATTGGTACGATTTCGCAAATATCTTTCTGTAACAACATCGGGAGCGATGATACCATTTTTAGCACCCAAATCAACGGTCATATTACAGAGCGTCATACGGCCCGCCATACTCATACTACTAATTGCTGGACCAGTAAATTCCAATGCTTTGTAAAGTAAATGCCCATTCCAATGCATCATTCCCATAATATGTAAACTCAAATCTTTTGCCATTACCCATGGCTGCCATTTCCCTGTAATATTGAATTTTACAGATTTAGGTATTCTAAACCAAGCTTTGCCAGTGGCCATGGCCACCGCTGCATCCGTTACACCTATTGCATTTCCCATGGCTCCTACAGCACCGTAAGTATTGGCATGAGAATCCGTTCCGATACTTATAGTCCCAGGCAAAACATGACCTTTTTCTACCATGATTTGGTGCGCAATACCTTGACGACCTAAATCATAAAAGTGAGTAATATCATGTTGTTTTACGACCTCTCTCCACTCGTTCAACATATTTGCAAACCTTTGTGTTGGCGGAGGCACTAAGTGGTCCGAAACACAAATAACTTTGTCTTTATCAAAGACTTCTGTTTTCCCTAAGGACCTAAATTTGTCAAAACACTGTCGGCCTAAAAAATCCATGGTCATTACCGTATGTACATCTGTCCAAACTAACTCACCTGGTGTTACTATATCTCTGCCGCTACTGCGAGCCATAATCTTTTCTGTAATGGTCATTCCCATATTGAGAGGTGTTTTTATTCTAAAATGTTTGTTGTGTATCAGAATAACTTAGTTATCTGATCTTGAAGCTTGCCCGTTCGTTCTATTCTTTGGAAGGTCTACCCAAAACTGAGGATCAATACCATCTTGACCGCATATTTTGCGCTCTTCTATCATAGTAATTCCATTGAAGGTATCATTTTCAGACCATTTCCAAACGCGAATCCTATGATCGTCATTCCCTATCAAGTCAATTTGCTCAAATAAGGTCATTCCCGGTCTATGTTTATATTCCCATATTAAGACAATACTTCTTCCTGTTTCCCATGCTTTACCAGAAAGCCTTGGGTTTTCAAAAATTAATTCATTCTTTTCATTGAAAGGACAAATCCCAAAATCCAAACATTCTTTGAAACCATCTTCCCACATATATTCATTTACCTGATGGTACATTCTATCCGGAAGCAAAGCACAGGTCAATCTACTTTTCCATTGATCTACTAATTTACCATTGGCATCTATTCTTGTGTAGGTGCCTTCCCAGATACCTGCATGTTTTGGAAATAATTTTAACTCTGGCGTACTCATGATTGTTAATTAGTAAGGTTACTTTTTGCTTGAATTATATAAAAATAGTTAATTTAATTAATAATTAACATACTTAATCATTAAATTTATAAATAATTTTAGGTCGAGAGTTATTTTTATTTAATCAAAAAATACTCTCAAACCCATATTAAGTAGGTCTTTGCAAAGATTTTTAAATAGTTTTGATATCGCTTTATCTTAAAAGACAACTATTTAATATAGGTGTTAAATCAATTTTCTTTCGCTAAATTGTTTACCTAAGGTATTTAAAAATAAGATATAATCAGCCGATTATCACCAACAAATAAACACAAAACAACATGAATTTTTCTGACCTTAAAGAGTTTAAATATGGATGGCGCGTTGTGCTCTCCTCTGCATTAGGTATTGGCTTAGGCATGTCTCCACTTCCTTTTTACACCATTGGTGTTTTTGCTATTGCCTTAACAGGGGAATACGGTTGGGGTATGGACGATGTACTCCTCGCTTTACCCGTTTTCACTACTGTTTCTATCTTCATTGGACCCATCGTGGGCAATATCGCTGATCGGTTTGGAGTGCGAAAAGTGGTATTAACAGCAGTGGTCCTTTTTAGCTTAACCTTTATGGCATTTACATTCAATACGGGCTCTAAAACCTTGTGGTTGGTTCTATGGGGGCTTCTTGCAGCAGCAGGCGCCGGTACTTTGCCAATTACTTGGACACGCGCCGTCAATAATTGGTTTACTAAAAATAGAGGTTTAGCCTTGGGGATTACACTCATGGGAACTGGGATTTTTGGAGCTCTTGCCAAACTCTACGCTTCTGAAATAATCAATACCTACGGATGGAAAATTGCTTATCTATGTGTAGGAGCATTACCCCTAATTATTGTGCTACCAATAGCATACTTGTTTTTTAGAGATGTAACGGACCCCAAAGTTGCCAACCGTGTAGCTAAATTAAAAGAAGAATTTCCAGAAAGTGGAGCTGCACAAGCGAAAGCCGGTATGACCTTAAAACAAGCTTTGAGCGATTCAAAATTTTGGTTAATGGCCGCTGCATTTGTTCCTGTATCTTTCGCCATTGGAGGTCCCATTCCGAATCTTGAAAAACTTTTTACTTCCAAAGGTTTTGGAATTGAAGACGCCGTTCTACTGGCAAGTTTATTAGGACTCGCCGTTGTCATTGGCCGCATCGTTGGTGGTTACCTCATTGATCGTTTTTGGGCACCAGGTGTATCCTTTGTACTCCTTTGTATGCCGGCCATATCTTGTTATTTATTAATGCAGCCAGAACTAAGTTATCCTATGGCCGTAGTAGCAATAGTTATTCTTGGTTTTGCCACGGGTGTTGAATTTGATCTTATTGGTTTCTTAGTTTCGAAATATTTTGGAATGAAATATTACTCTTCCATCTATGGAATCTTATATAGTTTCTTTGGATTTGGAGCAGGTTTTGCCCCCTATGTTTTTAGTCGATTTTTTACAGAAACAGGAAGCTATGACAGCATTTTATTCTATTCCATTTTTGCTTTCATTTTTGGTGCAATGCCGCTACTCTTTTTAGGAAAATATCGAACTTTTACCGCAGACAATGAGGCAAAAACTGCCTAAAAGAGCATGAAAAAGTCAAGCAATATTCGCTGGTGGGTAGCAGGCACCATTTTCTTAGCTACAACCATCAACTATATTGACAGACAAGCACTCTCTGTAGCAGCACCTGTAATTAGAAAAGATTTGGGATTATCCAATGAGCAATACGGTTGGATTGTCAGTTCTTTCCTATTAGCATATGCAATTATGCAAATGACCTCCGGTCGTCTCATAGATGTGTTGGGCACTAAGAAAGGGTTTAGCTTAGCTGTTATTTGGTGGTCCATAGCAAATATGCTTCATGCTTTTGGTAGAGGAATGCTCAGTTTAGGCATTTTCCGTTTTCTCTTGGGAATCGGAGAAGCTGGTAACTATCCTGCCGCCATGAAAGCGATATCGGAATGGTTTCCCAAAGAAGAACGTACAAAAGCAGTTGGTGTTTTAAATATGGGGCCTGGTTTAGGAGCAATTATCGCCCCTCCTTTAATGGCATGGCTCATTCTAGATTTTGGCTGGAAAATAGCTTTTGTGATCACAGGTACTATTGGGTTTTTATGGCTGGTACTGTGGCGATGGGTTTACTATGAACCAGAACAGCATCCCAGAATTACTGCGAAAGAACTTGCATTTATTCGCAATGGGCAGGAAGATGCATCTTCAAAAAATGCATTACCATGGTTGCATTATTTCAAATATAAAGAAGTTTGGGGCCTTGCACTATCGCGTTTCGTATCCGACGGAGCCTTCTATTTTTTTGTTTTTTGGTTGCCTTCATGGTTGGCAGATGCAAAAGGTTTTAGTTTAGTAGAAATAGGCATGTTTGCATGGATTCCTTTTTTACTATCGGATGTTGGAAGTTTTGTAGGTGGGTGGACAGGTGGTCAACTAATGAAACAAGGTGTCTCCTTAGACGCAGCTAGAAAATGGATTATTTGGATAGGTGCTATTTTAGTGATTCCGGTTTTAGGATGTCTTTATATTGAATCTCCTTATTGGGCCATTGCACTTATTAGCTTTTCATTATTTGCAACGCAATTTAAACAAGCCTCATTATTCACCTTACCAATAGATCTGTTTTCTAAAAAAGATGCCGCTTCTGTTTGGGGTATTTCTGGAAGCGCAGGCAGTTTTGGGGCAATGCTTTTTACGCCGGTCATTGGTTGGTTAGTAGATACCATATCTTATTCTCCAGTATTTGTGATTGTCTCATTTTTACATATTCTATCTGCAGTTTTGGTAATGCTACTTATTCCACAAGTTAAACGTATTGCTTAATGCTCTAAAAACAATGATATGCTCAAAAAAATATTGATATCTTCCTTTTGTATAAGCGCTTTGTTATATGCCTGCAAAAATGCTTCTAAAGACACCCAAATAAAGGAAGAAAATAAACTATCGGCTACAACCATTGTACAAAAGGCACACGAAAAGGCGGGCGGTCAGTTTTGGCAACAACCCAAAAGTCTTACACTAAAAGGCCATGCAATCTTCTACAAAAATGGAAAGGAAAGCAAACACGAAATACATCTTATGTGGCGCGTATTTGAGCGTTCTAAACAAAATGCCCATAAGGCCAATGGCAAGGTAAGAATAGCATCTTACAAGAAAAAAACACCTGTTTTTATAGTTACCTATGATGGGGAACACACCTATGATCTGAATGGGAAACAAGAACAATCAGATGCTGATGCACGTTGGGCCTCCAATTTTGGATACGGTGCTATTAGGCATGCATTAGATGAGGGGTATATATTACAACTCATGGCCAATGACACTGTTCAGGAAAAAGTAGCCTATACCATCAAAGTAACTGATCCAAACCAAGGAGAAACTTTTTTTGGAATTGACAAGCAAGATTTCAAAATAGTAAAAGTAGCATTTCAAACCTCTAGAGGTTGGCACCATCGAGAATACTCGGACTTCTTTTCTAAAGAGGATTACGCATGGCTCCAAGCTGGTAAAGTTTCTCTGTTTTATGATGGTAAACTCTCTAATGAGGTGTTTTGGAACGACTTTGAGGTTAACCAAATTTTACCCGATGGTTTATTTGTTTTAAAATAAAATTATATGACCAAAAACAAGCAATTAGTTATTACACAATTTTCCAATAAGATTACATTGGCCAGTGAGATTATAGAAAATCCAATCCCTAAATTAAAAGATACCGAGGTTTTAATTAAACATACATTTATTGGCATTAATGCTTTATATGATAGGGAATTGTATAAAGGAAGAGTACCCTATATCAATGTAGCATTTCCCTATGTTTTTGGTGTAGAAGCTGTGGGTGTGGTTGTAGAAGTTGGAAAAGCTGTAAAGAGCATAAAACTAGGCGAAGCGCTTTCTACGGTAAAAGTAGGTACAGCCTATCAGGAATATCAAATTATTTCAGAAACCGATGCTATTAAAATTCCTGAAGCAACCCCTGAATATCTGACCCTAAATCCGACTGGCGTTTCTGCCTATTTGGCTTTAAAAAACACAGCCGAATTACAGCAGGGCGAAACCATCGTTGTTTCTGCAGCAGCAGGAGGGTTGGGACATATTGTAGTTCAGCTAGCTAAAAAGAAAAATTGCCATGTAATTGCTATCTGCGGGAAAGCAGAAAAGGTAGTCTTATTAGAAAGTTTGGAGTCTTGTGATCGGATTATCAATTACAAGGAGGAAGATATAGCGCATATACTTCAAACAGAATATTCCAATAAAATTGATGTGGGTTTTGACTCTGTTGGAACCTATATGTTTGATGCTTTTTTACAAAATTTGGCTCCGCTTGGACGCTTGGTTGTAAGTGGTTTGGCAACGGAACTGGGCCTTCCTGAATTTCAAAAAATACATGCCGCACGAGTCTATGAAAGTATCTATTGGAAAGGAGCTTCTGTACGTTGCTTTATGAATCATCTATATAAAGAAGAACATCCGGAAGCAAGAGAGTATCTCTTTGAAGAATATCAAAAAGGAATGCTAAAGGTAAAAGTAGACCCAACTTCTTTTAAAGGTATTGAGGGAATAGTGGATGCCTCCAACTATCTATTAGAAGGGAAAAGTTGTGGAAAGGTAGTGGTTCGTTTATAGTATATTTTACTTAAAATACTCTATACTTTCCAATTCATAATACGTTTGCATATATCCATCAACTCCTGCCTTCAAAAACAAATAGTTATCATCAGCAGTTACCCATACATTATAAGGAGGATGCTCTTCTGGTAAATTACCAGCGGTATCACCAACCGAAAAATGACGCGCTTTAAAGGTTCCTGCTGCTATGGTAATTTCTTCCTCTCCATGATATGAAATACTCATTTTTGGCATTTTAAAAAATTGTGGTCCCGTTGCTCCACGATGATCGGGAGAGGTCAACAAAAAATCGGTTACAAATTGTTTCCCTTTGCCCTTAGAAAGATCATAAAGTTTCATAAGTAAACCATCCCCAACTATGGGGTGTGCTTGTAACCAAGGCACCTTTTTATCGATCTCAAATCGTTGCGAAATCCGCCCATCATTTCTATTGTGCATTTCACACTCCGCATAATCACTATCAAATCTAAACCAAGCTGAGCCTTCGTACTCATCACCCACAGAAAGACGTACACTGCAATCTATTGGTGAAACATCTTCATTCATGGCTAAAACAACATCTCTAACTACATTAGGTTCATCATCAATCTCGCAATGCGCTTGCATCACAAGCACATCGTTACTTTGCAAAGTAAGGGTGAAGAATTCTCTCCCTCTCTCCTCATCCATACGTTCCGGTTTTTTGCTTGTATACCGAATGTATCCACGAATGGTTTTATGTTTCATACTTTTTAAATTAAATGTACTCCCCAAGCGGCGTTTACTAACAATCCTATCCAAATACCATATACATAGGGAAGACAGTCATCCATAGTTTTTTTAAGCGCATTATTTGTATCATCGCTTTCATCACCAGACATTAAATTCATAAATGCCGGTGTAAACTTAGCCAAATGATATCTGATTCCTAACCCGCATAAAATTAAACCACAAACCACTAATAATTTATAACTAATCCAGGATGCTGTTATATAAGACGGGTTAACTAGCGAATAGATGGCTACTCCTGAAACAAATAGCACAATAATAGGACGTAACCAAAAATCTACTTTTTTCAGCTTCTTCTTTTGAATTTCGTTTTTATTAAAATGCACTTTTAATACCAAAATTAACCAAAGAAGACCTGCTCCCCACAGTATCCCAAGCCCAAGTGGAGAAATTTTCACTAAGCCCATTAGACTTCCTAAATGAATCCCTGTAGGCATAATTAAGGGCATGGCAATTCTAGGACCTAAGTCGCACCCCAACAAAATCTGTAGGGCTGTTGCTCTCTGTGGAGGAGATAATTTGGGATTGACAACAAATTTACTGGAGTAGTAGGTTCCCATATCCGTCCCCAACCAGAAAACGAATAATAGGATGTGCAGGTATTTTAAAATTAGAAATAAACTCATGTTAAATGTTTTAGATAACTAATATAGCTGCCATAAAAGACGGCTAACCGTAGTGATTATAAGTTCCATACAAACCAATCTTCCAATAAAGTTTTGACATGTTTTAAGAAGCGGGCTGCATCTGCTCCATTAATTATTCTATGATCAAAACCTATGGTCAAAGGCATGATTAATCTTGGTTGAAATTGCCCATCCATATGCACAGCTTCAGTGCTACTGCTCGCGACACCTAAAATTGCCACTTGCGGAAAACTTACCAATGGAAAAATAGCACTGGTACCAATGCCACCTAAATTCGAAATGGTAAAAGTAGCTCCATCCAATTCCTCTGCTGATATTTTTTTGCTTTTTACCTTTTCTGCCAAATTTCCAAGTTCCAATGAAATATTAGTGATGCTTTTATGGTTCGCATCCTTAAGTACCGGAACTAACAACCCCCTATCTGTATCAACTGCAACACCAATATTGATGTAATTCTTATAGACAATAGCCCTATTTTGTGTATCGATACTTGCATTGAAAATTGGAAAATCTTCTAGTGCTTTTGCCACTACTTTCACCAAAATCCCCGTAATGGTTAAAGAACTTCCTTGTGCCTTAAATGCTCCTTTATGTGCCTGACGCTTCTGTTCCAAATAAGTAATATCTACTTTTTCTTGTAACCAAGCATGCGGAATGTTGCTCCAAGACATGCTCATGTTTTTACTTGTAGCTTGCATAATCCCGGTCATGGATTCACTTCGAATAGTGCCCCATTTACTCAAATCTGGTAGGACAGCCATGGTCATAGCTGGACCAGTAGTAGCGCTACTTTGGTTTATAGATTTGGCATAATTTTTCACATCTTGCACCGAAATACGATTGCTTCCTGAGGTAAGTGGCATAGTCGCAATATCGATTCCTATTTCTCTGGCAATTTTTCTTGCAAGAGGAGAAGCTCTAAACTTCCCTTCTCTGGTGCCACTCTTTAGATTTACAATGGGTGTTTCGATTGTAGTAATTTTCTCAACCTCAGGAACAGCTTCCTCCAATACTATGTTAGCGCCTTCTCCAGGCGGATCAGAGGAAGTACTAGATATTTGAATGATAGGGGTTCCTTCATCTATTTCATCTCCAATATTCACTAATATTTTGATAATCTCTCCTCCAAAATCTGAAGGAACTTCAACCACTACTTTGTCTGTCTCCACTTCCATCAAAATCTGTTCAGCCGAAATGATATCACCTTTGCCCACATGAATAGCGATGATAGTTCCTTTCTCAATGCCTTCCCCTAGTGACGGCAGTTTTATTTCTGAAACAGCACTTTTAACAATAGCTTCTTGCTTCGCCAATTCAGTTTTAACCTCAGGCGCTACCACCATAGTTGATACATCTTCTGCTGACATTTTGGTGGTTTTTGGAGTATCTCCGGCTTCCAAACGAACCATGGGAACACCCTGAGCAACTTGGTCTCCTACTTGCACCATAATCTCGGCAACTACACCCGCTGCATCTGAGGGTACCTCCACAACTACTTTATCGGTTTCTACTTCCAATAAAGATTGTTCTGCTTTAACGGTATCGCCAACTTGTACCATGATATTAATCACAGTGCCATTCTCAATGCCTTCCCCCAACTCGGGTAATTTTAACTCGGTCATTTTCTTCAGATTTAGCTTGCTGGATTCGTTTTCTTACTGTCTATCGCATGCTTCTTGATGAAGTCTTTCACCTCTTTCGTCGTTACTATTCCTTCTTCACGAAGTAGCTGCAGTGCGGCCAAAGCAATAAACTTCGGGCTGATTTCAAAATAATCTCTCAAATGACTTCGTCCTTCACTCAAACCATAACCATCAGTTCCCAAAACATGATATGCTTTCGGCATCCATTTAGCAATTCCATTTGCCCATTGCTTTACATAATCAGAAACCGAAACAAATACACCTTCTTCCTTTTCTAAGAGTTTTTCTAGATATGCTTTAGGTCTTTTACCGTCGGCTGAAAGTAAGGCTTGTCGTTCTGCATCCTGCGCATTACGTTGCAGTTCCGTATAACTGGTTACACTCCATATATCTGTTGATATGCCAATATCTTCTAATAATTTTTTAGCATCCATTACCTGCATCATTATAGAACCGCTTCCCATCAAATGTGCCTTACGAGATTTGGTGATCTTTTTAGTAGATTTCTCGTAACGGTACATTCCTTTAATAACTCCTTCCTCAACGCCCTCTGGCATCATTGGCATTGGATAGTTTTCATTTGTAACCGTGATATAATAGAATATCTTTTCCTGTAATTCATACATTCTATAAATGCCTTCCTTAACAATCAATGCCAACTCAAAAGCAAAAGACGGATCATAGCTTTTCATATTTGGGACAATACTTGATAGAATATGTGAATGCCCATCTTGGTGCTGCACACCTTCACCATTCAAGGTGGTTCTTCCAGAAGTTCCGCCAATTAAAAAACCTTTACACATCATATCGCCACAGGCCCATATCATATCACCAACCCGCTGGAAACCAAAAATGGAATAGAATACATAAAAGGGAATCATTGGCAATCCATGCATTGAATAGGCAGAACCAGCTGCCATAAAGGAAGCAATAGCACCTGCTTCGCAAATACCTTCCTGAAGAATTTGCCCGTCTACACTTTCTCTATAATAGGAAATACTATCTGCATCTACTGGTTTATACAGTTGCCCCTTGGGCTGGTAAATTCCAGCATAGCGGAACAATCCATCCAAACCAAATGTCCGCGCCTCATCCGGAATTATAGGAACAATATATTCTTTAATGCCTTCTTGCCTTAGGAGCTTGGTAATAATCCGTACCAAAACCATTGTTGTGGAAACAGAACGTTCCTCTGTGCCCGCATAAAACTCCCCCCAAAGGGCATCTCCAGGAGTTTTTATGGATGGTGACTCATCTTTTCGCTCGGGTAAATACCCCCCAAGCTCAAAGCGTTGCTTTTTTAAATAATGTATCTCTGGACTATCTTCCGCCGGTTTATAGAATTTTGCTTTCGCAGCATCTGCCTCACTTAATGGAATACCAAAACGCTTTGCAGCCGCAATACGCTCATCAGCATTCATATTCTTTTTCTGATGGGTAGTATTTTTGCCTTCTCCAGAATTACCCATTCCGTACCCTTTAAGAGTTTTCATCAGAATTACGCTTGGTTTCCCATTGGGCTTGGATGCTTTATCAAAAGCTGCATATATTTTTTTATAGTCGTGACCCCCTCTTTTAATAGTTCTAATTTCTTCATCGGAAAGCGAATGCATTAACTTCTCTAAGTCGGGATTATCTTTCACCCAATGTTGTCTCACCTCGTCGCCTGGAAGCACGGAATACATTTGGTAATCGCCATCCAATGCTTTGTTCATTCGGTCTACCAAAATGCCTTTTTGATCACGTTCTAAAAGTGCATCCCATTCGCTCCCCCAAATAACTTTCGTAACGTTCCAGCCAGCCCCTAAAAAACTACGTTCCAGTTCCTGAATCACCTTTCCATTCCCCCGAACAGGGCCGTCTAAACGTTGTAAATTACAGTTCACTACTAAAACCAAATTATCTAGTTGTTCCCTTACTGCAATATTTAAGGTTCCTAAGGTTTCGGGTTCGTCCATTTCGCCATCTCCCACAAAAGCCCAAATTTTACCGCCATTCTTTTCTTTGAGTCCTCTATTCTCCAAATATTTTTTAAATCGTGCCTGATAAATTGCACTCACACCAATAAGTCCCATCGAAGCCGAAGGGATTTCCCAAAAACTGGGCAATCTCCTAGGATGCGGATATGATGGTAAACCGCCTTCTGGTTGTAGTTCCCGTCTAAAATTTTTCAGATGTGCCTCTGTTAGTCTTCCTTCCAATAAGGCGCGCGCATATACTCCAGGAGCTGCATGTGGCTGTAAAGAAACCAAGTCCCCCCCATAATCAGCACTTTTTTTTCTAAAGAAATGATTAAAACCCACTTCATACATACTCGCAGCAGAGGCATAGGTTGCAATATGACCTCCTACACCTTCACCACTATCATAACCTTGCAATACCATTGCCATGGCGTTCCATCGATTGATATTCTCAATTTTGGTTTCCATAACCGTATCACCAGGATATGGGGGTTGGTGCCTTGCACTTATTGTATTTATATAGGGCGAGTTTAGAGCTTCGCCGGCCAACTTAACTCCTTTTCGAATGGCCAATGCACGCAGCTCTCGGATAAGATCTGCCGCTTGTTCATCACCTTGATCCTCAATAACTTCTTCAATAGAAGCTATCCACTCTCGCAACTCTTCTTGCCATTCTTGGTCTTTTTCTAAAGCTATTGTATTCATAATAATATCATTAGGTATCTCTAATACCGTACTAATGTACTTAAAAATTAGTTAATATTATTAATCATTAATATAATTAACTATATTTATAATGATTAAAAACTACTTATAAATAAAATTAATGGACATTAATTTTGACCTTTAAGAAATCTGAAGTTTTGTATGAATAAAAAAATATTGTTTCGAACAACGGCAAATAGTCAATTGAAAAGAGGTTATATAAATACCGCAGATGGTCAACTTCATTTTGGAACAGCCGGAGAAGGACCTGTCTTAGTATTGATACATCAATCTTCTTCTTCCATGGAAGAATATGCTGCTCTGATACCCTATTTGGCAGATAAGTATCAATTGGTACTTTTTGATTTGCCAGGGCACGGACTGTCAAGTGACCCAAGTAATGAACCAGGAGTGGAAGAATTTACAGATGCAACCTTAGCTGTAGTAGACCATTTGAATATAGATAAATGCAGTGTGGTTGGACATCATGGTGGTGCTTTAATAACTATGAACTTCGCCTATCGATTTCCCGAACGAACTGATAAAATTATACTCTCGGGTACTAGTGGATTAAAAAGTGAAGAAGAAAAAGTGGTGTTTTCCGAAAATCTAGAAAACAAAAAGAAAGTTGAATTAGATAAAAGCGGACAGTCTTTGCTTCTGGCTTGGCAACGTTATGTGGCCTACATGCCCAATGCTGACACAACCGATATACTACGTCCTTTTATGAACAGTGTTATGACCAGAATGAGACCATATGATGCACATCATGCTGTGTTAAAATGGGATAGAAAAGTTGCGCTCGAAAACTTAAATGTACCTGTTCTCCTTTTACAAGGCATGAAAGATGAGTTTGTAAGTCATCAGGAACACCTTTTGGATATTATTCCAAATGCCAAACGACAGGTAATTGAGGATGGTGGTGCATTCTTGTTTTTTGATAAAGCAAAAGAATGCGCAGCAATTATCCATGAGTTCTTAAAAATCTAGGAAACTGATGCTATCTCCCCCAACCATCGCCAGCTTCACCCTTTTGTAAAGCTCGTACCTCAGCCACATCTTTAGGTGGGTTTAACCATTTAGGCTTCTCCTTTTTAGCCCATGCCAATAGCTTTTCTGGAAATTCATCATGACTTTCTACGCGCCAAGAATGCAACTGAATAATAGACTTAGTGTCTGGCATTCCTGCCCATGGCGGTAACGACCCATATCGTTGCCATCCCATTTGATGAGGCTCATCTACAGTCCCTTCAGGCTGAATAAAGAAATCATAATTTTCCCATGCTTGATATTGCTTTCCATTGGGTAAAGGAAAATCTAAAAATACCGCAGCATTGAAAATATAACCACTCCCCATTTGCCGATAAGGAATCCCATCTTTGGATTCAATCAATTGTACACGATCTCCTACCCCTTGCTCAACATCTCCATAAATACGATCATTCTCTAATCTGTAGGTAATCATTTGGTATGGGTAAGCAATAGGGCTTACCGGTTGACCATTATATTCCGTTAGCACTTCGCCAGTATCTGGATCTGTATAGGCAAAGGTTTTTCTAGTTAAGTGAATTATTTTACCCCCAACACTATCTGGCCAAATCACGGTAGAACTGTCAAAACCAATCATTCCAAACAATTTTTTCCCCGTAGGATACTCGTATACCCCACCGTCTGCTACCCAATGTACGGCTTCCCCAGTGCCCGCTCTGGCATCGACCCAAGTCTTAAGAACCTCTGGAGCTGCCTCATAAGAAGCTTTGCCCTCCCATGGATGTACAACCTTAGACGTATCTGAAAATGATTCATTGGTCGTATCAGTCTCGTTTGTTGGTCCGCATCCCAGTAGAAAAATAAGAAGTACAAGCGATAGTGTAGATTTCATAATTTATAAGTTTAGGTTTCCTTTTTTAACAATTTATACAATTAGTTCTTAAATATACATAAATTGATTAACTTTATTAACTATTAATTAAATTAACTATATTTATAACTTTCAAAAGAAAATATTAATCTAATCTAGATTGTAATTCATATTTCAAGAGCCATGAGAAGAATTTGTATTTTACTATGTTTCTTACCCTTACTCTCTGGGCAACCAATACCCCAAGAGGAGATTGTAAGTTTTAAAGATTGTAAGACCTGTCCTGAAATGGTTATGATTCCCCAAGGTTCTGTTTACATAGGATCTTCCGAAGATGAAATTGGGCGTAAAAAAGGGGAGCGCAAAAGAGTTAAAGCTACCATCGCCACCTCCTTTGCCATGGCGAAGAATGAAGTTACCTTGGCACAATTCCGGGTATTTATGGAAGAAACCAAGCATAAATCGGAAGTACCTCTGAGAGATGGTGAACCCTTAATTGGTTGTAATTATTATGATGGAAAAAGCTACGGATATGTTGCGGAGCACAACTGGGATAATCCTGGATATCCACAACGAGAAGATGCTCCCGTAGTCTGTGTAAGTTGGAGCGATGCCAAAGCCTATGCAGATTGGCTTACAAAAAAAACAGGCCGAGTATATAGAGTACCCTCTACTGTAGAGTTTGAGTACGCTTCACGAGCTGGAAGTACAGCTGCCTGGTTTTGGGGAACAGACCCAACGAAAGCATGCGAATATGCCAACGTGGGAGATCGCAGTTTTGCTAATGTATTTCCAACCAGACCTACTTTCCCATGTGAAGACGGATACGTATACACGGCGAGTGTGGGAAAATTTAAACCCAATGCCTTTGGACTTCACGACATGGTAGGGAATGCCTGGGAATGGACTAATGATTGTTTTCACAATGATTTATCCAATGCTCCATTGGATGGCAGCAGTTGGGAAGCCAACGAGAATGATGAATGTATTTACCGAACACCCAAAGGAGGTAGCTGGATTAGTGGAATATCATGGGGTAGAGCCGCAGTACGTTCCAGAGATCAAGCACATTATAAAAGTTTTATGCTTGGATTTAGGGTCGCAGCAGCAGCTGAAAAAAGTAAATGATTAAATTGAAAGTAAAATTAAGAGTACGCCGCTAGTACTCCTTGTCTATAAAGTAAGAAAGCTATGAAAATTTCAAGACGCAAATTTGTAAAAAATGTCGCAGGAGCTACTGCAGCTGTAGGGGCCTTAGGTTTGACAAACTGTGCTCCAAAGGATGAAAGTTTAAAAGAAGACCTAGCACTTTTACCTAAGCAACCCAAAGGTCCCGTGAAGGAGAAATATGATGTTGTGGTAGTAGGTGCAGGACTTTCTGGGCTTCAGGCAGCTATCCTATTAGAAGAAGCAGGCTATGATGTTTTGGTGCTTGAAGGAAGAAAACGTTTAGGAGGTAGGGTCTATACCTTAGAAAACATTCCAGGAAAACCAGAGGCAGCAGGCGAATGGATTGGCGCTAACTATGCACGTATGATTAGTATGGTTGATAAAATGGGCCTAAAATTATTTTCACCACCCATGACCAATGATCAACGCCCTTGGATGTACAACATTAAGGGTGAGTTCATTACTAAAGAAGACTGGTCTTCGCACCCATTAAATCCACAAAAAGGCGAGTTTAGAGACTTATTACCTAGTCAATTTCTTTCCAAAATATCAAATCATGAGAATCCGTTAAAAGATCAACCTTTAGATGCTTGGTTAAAACCAGAATTTCAAAAATATGATATTCCTCATGATGATTATTTAAGATCCAAAGGTATTGATGAAGAGACCATTCGTTTAATGAATGTTACCATTCACTCTGGTGGTATGCATCGAACTTCGGCCTTGAATGAACTTCGCAGATACCATGTAAATGAGTTCAATGGAAAAATGCAATTCCCGGATGGGAAAAGCTATAAGATGATTGAAGGTGGTAACTCCTTGTTGCCAAGAGCTATGGCCGAAAGTTTGAATAACGAGGTTCTTTTAGAAAAAACGGTAGTTGCTTTTCGAGAAAAAAATAATATCACGGAAATAAGTTGCTCAGATGGTACTGCCTACAATGCGGATCATGTTATTTGTAGTATCCCCATATCCGTATTGAAAAATGTCACCTTTGAACCCCTTATCAAAGGGATTGCCGCGGAGGCGATTGATCATATTGGTTATGGCTTATCCATACAAGCACATTTTCAGGTAATGGAGCCTTTTTGGGAAAAAGATGGTTTAGCACCTAATATGTGGACCGATGGTGAGCTTGAAAGAGTTGCTGTTCGCACTATACGTTATGAAGGACAACCGGAAGCACTGGTAGTATTTATTAATGGTCCAGAATCCTTGAAATTTAGATTAATGACCGATGAACAGGTATTTGCCTATTGCCAAAATAAACTGGCCATTTTAAGACCATCCACAAAAGGTCTTTTAAAACCATTATTAATACAATCCTGTGAGCGCGACATTCACGGTGCGGGAGATTGGGTATACTGGCAACCTGGACAGGTGACCAAATTTGGTAATAATATGCGCCCAAGACATGGTAATATTCATTTTTGCGGTGAGCATACAGCAATTATGGAACGTGGTATGGAAGGTGCTTTTGAGTCTGGTGAGAGAGCCGCTTTAGAGATTATTTTGGAAGCTTAGCACAATATGGAATGAACTTAAATGAAAAGAATATGAAAAAACCTATTTCACTTCTAATAGGACTATGTTTTTGCATACTAGGGATGGGCAACCTTTTTGCCCAGAACGATCCAAATGCGCGTGATATACTTATCCTTGTTGATTGGTTTGAAGGTGAATTTGACAACGATTCGCAAATTTGGTTTGAAGGCCGCATGGGCATAGCAGAAGATGCTCCTGAAAGACACGGTCAAATGCATACAACGCACACAAGAATAAAAAATAGCTCCTTAGGGGAACATGTATTTTATGTAGAAGAATACATTGATAATGACACTACCAAAATTTCTAGACAGCGTATTGTTTCTTTCAAAAGCTTAGCCCCTAAATCTGGTATTGAAATGGCCATTCATTTTTTAAGAGATTCGAAAAAATACATTGGCTCCCATAGAACTCCAGACCTCTTGCAAAAGCTAACAGAAGAAGATTTGTTTGGTTTAGATGGTTGTAATGTAATTTTTCAACGTATTGGAGAACAATATGAAGGTCACATGAAAGAGAAGGCATGCCAGTTTGGTGAAGGCGATTTGAAACGATATTCTGTTCATGATATGATCATCTCAAAAAACCAATATTGGCGAGTAGATCGTTCATTTTTGGTTAAAAATGATGCTTTTCATGCAGGACACCCAACAGATGAACCGCACAAAATGCGCAAAGCTACGACCTACAGCTGTGATGTCAATTTCTATGAAAAATCCTATGCAGAGCCCCACGAAAATGATATTGCATATAAAAACTTAAGGGTACATAGTCAAGGTGGTTTTGCTTGGGTTACTTATCCAAAAAATGGCAAAAGATATGGTGTACAGTTGCGAGAAAAAGAATATCCGTTTTACGATAATGGTTCTGATTTCTTTATGCTACGATTTATTGAGGAAGGTGCAAAAAGATCTACCATTCTCGTAACGGCCGAACCAGGAATTAAGAAGATATCCTTCAACAATGGTTGGGCCTCATGTGCATGTAAAAAAATAAGTAATTAAGAAGTAGTACGATATTAAAGATGTAAAAGATGAAAGAACGAATTAAAATCACCATAAAAAATATAGCAATCCTTATGGGCGCTATTTTAATTGCCTCCTGTGGTGGCAAAGAAGAGAAAAAAGAAGAACCCATTATTAAAAGAGCCAAAAAGGAAGTAACACAAAAAACACCTAGAACCAAAATGACGGCCGGCCAAAAAGCATTCTTGTTATGTGCTGCTTGTCATAATTTAAAAAAGGGAGAGCCTAATAAAGTGGGGCCTAATTTAAATGGGATTTTTGGGCGTAAGGCGGCTTCCCTAGCTGATTTCAATTATTCGGAAGCACTGCAAAATTCCGATATCGTTTGGAGTGAAGATCATATTAGAAAATGGTTGGAAAAACCTACAGACTATGTACCAGGAACTACCATGGCATTTATTGGCATCAAAAACAAAGAACAACAAGATGCTTTAATAGAATATCTCAAAGAAGAAACCAAGTAAGAACAGTAATCTTTGAAAATTAAAATAGTGCTCTATGAATGTTCTTATTGTACATGCACATGAAAATCCAGACTCTTTTTCAACTGCTTTATGTAAAACGGCAGTTTCATTCTTTGAAAATAAGGGCGATTCCGTAAGGGTGTCTGATTTATATGAAATGGGCTTTAATCCCGTTGGAGGTAAACACGATTTCAAGTCACTTTCAGAAGCTACTTACTATAAGTATGCAATGGAACAATTGTATGCATATAAGGAAAAAGAGTTTTCGACAGACATTCAACAACAAATGGATGCAGTGGAACAGGCCGATGTTCTTATCTTAAATTTTCCCCTATGGTGGTTTGGATTGCCTGCTATTTTAAAAGGGTGGATAGACAGGGTTTTCGCTTATGGATTTGCTTATGGAAATGATTATGGGATCTATGGGGAAGGTCGTTTTAAAAGTAAAAAAGCCTTTTTAAGCATTTCTACTGGCAGTCCGGCTTCTTTCTATGAAAAAGAAGGAATGCATAAAAGGGAACTTTCGGATATTCTTAGAAATATTAAAGAAGGCATCCTCGGTCTTGTAGGTTACACCGTATTGCCCTCTTTTGTAACACACGCTGTTTCAAGAATATCTAAAGAAGAAAGAATTGCATATTTAGAACAGTATACAACCTATTTAGATCAGGAATTTTCGCATTAGTCATCCATCCAAACTGGGTATTCCGCTCTTGCCTTTCAGAGTTATTCTTGCCCTACTCTCCAAGGGACCATTAAGTAAACACCACATAATCAATACCTTAATTTTGATATAGGCTATTGTTTCTTTTAGATTTTAAATCACTTTCCGGACAAAGACTTTTATAAAAGAGAAGAAACCACATCTTTTTTGGTGAAAATTAAATCTTTTTAAAAAAATAGTTAATTTAATTAATGATTAACATAATTAATTATTATATTGGTATCAAATAATTGACATTTTAACACAAAAAACGAAGACACTTTAAAGCCTAAAGTCTTTAAAATTGGGCAAAGTAAACTAATTCTAAACCAATAATTTAAAACTTATGAGAACTAAGAAACTTATGAATTTGGTCTGTTTATTCAGTTTTTTACTGTGCTCAGCGGGCCTTTTTGCTCAGAGTACGGTTACAGGAACAGTAACCGATGAAAACAGTGAGCCTATCTTTGGTGCTACTGTACAGGTTAGAGGTACTGCAACGGGAGCTGTAACGGATGAGAATGGAGCCTATAGCATCGAGGCTTCAAATGGTGACATCCTTATCTTTTCCTATATTGGATATGGAACCAAACAGGTAACAGTAGCTGGTACTACGGCAGATGTACAACTAGTCCCAGATGTTAGTTTGCTTAATGAAGTGGTAGTCTCTTCTACTAGAAAACCAGTTCGTAAATTACAAACAACTACTTCGGTGAATACTGTAGGAATCCAAGAATTGGAAACTTTAAAACCTGAGTCTTTTTCTGAAGCATTACAAACCACACCTGGTGTTACTATTGATGAATCTCAAGGTAGAAAAGGAGGTTTCAATATCCGTGGATTTCCTGGAGGTAACTTTGTGACCACTTTACTAGATGGAATGCCTGTTTCTGGTATTGCCAATCAATCTGGCGGCGTACAAGAATTCTTTGGAATTGATCCAAATGTAGAACGAATTGAAGTAGTGCGTGGAGCCGCTGCTGCTCTATTTGGTAGATCTTCCGCAGCCGGTGCTATCAATATTATATCTCGTACAGGTGGAACGGAGCATAAAGGTTCATTTTCGGTTACCAAATACAACAACACCGCTGGAGAAGCGCACCCATTCGATGGTGACCTAGACTACAGAGCCGATGTTAACTTTAATGGTCCTATTTCAGACAAACTTAGATACAATGTTGGGGGCTATCTCATTAATGACTCAGGAGTTAAAGAACAGGCAAATAAAGATACAGGAGGACAAATAAGAGCTAATTTTGATTGGTTAATTTCAGATAAAAGTAGAATACGAGTCTACGGTGGTTATTTTGATAATCGTTTCCAAAACGTAATTGGAGCCGTATGGGATTTAGAAAACGATCGGGTTGCAGATGGCTGGAGCACCCGTAGCACTTTTTACAATAACCCAAGAGCTTCTTCTGTATTGAACCAAAATTTGGGTGTACGTCAAGCGGCTTTCGGAAATCTTGCCCCTGCTATTGATGTTGCCAACAACCGACCATTCACGTGGAATCCAGCAGAAAGCGTTGAAATAGCGGCAGGTGGAAACCTAGGTATTGATGCTTCTATCCATTTAGGGAACGATTGGTATTGGTCTGAAAAGATAAAATACAATGACTTCTTTCTGCAGGATATCAATGATTTGAACCTAGAAACCTTATTTGAACTTGATAGTAATACACTTCGATTAAATGCGAATGCATTGAACCAAAACCGTGAGATTCTTACAGAAACTAGAATCAGTAAGCAAATAACTGGAGAAAAAGCTGAGCATAACCTTACCCTTGGTTTGTATTACAGTAAGGCGAACAGAGATCGTTTAGGATTTAATTATTTCTATGGTTCTAATGTAAGCCCGAGACCTACGTTTACTACACGCTTTGGATTTGGAAACGGATCTTTTACAGATCCTACGCTACCACAAACAGTGTATATATCCAATACTTCTTCTCATAGGGAAGAAACGGCTACAGGTTTATTTATTGGAGATGAAATGGTTTTCAATAAAAAGTTAAGCGTGAATGCTGCATTCCGATACGATTGGCAAACAGGTTTTATAAACAATGATCCAGAAGAAATTCGAAGAACTTCAGTAGATTTTGACCCGGGAACCTTTGCGGAAAATGAAATTAAATTAGAGGATTACTCTTTTTCTTTAGGAGGTAACTATTTAACCGGTGAAACTTCCGCTGTTTATGCGAATTTTACTCGTTCCTTTACCTTCCAAACCGTGGATGAAGTGAACGACGAATTTTTGGATAATGAATTGGTAAAAAATATTGAAGTTGGGTATAGAGCAGGATTAGGTGATATCACCTTTGACGTAACCTACTTTAATACAAACATAGACAACAGTGTTTCTACGGTTTTTGATAATGATACTGGCGGATTTGTAGATAGACCTGCTGGTTCTTACAAAATTAATGGGGCAGAAATTGCACTTAATTATACTCCTAAACTGGTAAAAGGGCTTTTGTTGAGTGGAGCTGTAACTTTGCAAAAATCTGAATATGATGATTTTATTGAAGGTATTGATGATGACACTGCAATGGCCATAAATGATAATGGTAATCCATTGAATTTAAATTTGGTTAACGAAGGAGGATTAACAGCACTTAACCTTGCAGGTAATCAAGTAAGATCCCAGCCTAAAACTATTTTCAATCTCAATTTAGCCTATAATGGCACTAATTGGGGTGCTAACTTTGGTGGTTTTACATATACTGGAATTTATTACGATGCCGCTAATATTTATGACAAACAAAACCTATCGATATATAATATTGGAGGTTTTGTGAATTTCCCATTGGGTACTAACCAAAACTTGAGGTTGTCTTTAAGAGTCAAAAACCTTTTTGACGGAGCCAACGCACAAAATTTATTTACTGGAGGAGGTTTAGATGAAATCATTCAATCTACCATTGCAGATCCAAATTACAGCAACCAACTTGGTTTTGCGGTATTACAAAATCCCAAAAGAGTATTGTTTACAGTGGCATATTCTTTTTAAACCTGTAAAAAAGTGTTTAATAATGAGTTATAATTAAGTTTAAGTTTTTTTGAAATTAGTAAAATAGGGTATCATTAAATGATACCCTATTTCGTTTCGTGAAAGTTAAAATGGTATTGTCTCACCAATAATCAGGCAATCTAATATTTACCCATTCCGACCGATAGCTTACTGCTTATTCTCTTCTATTAATTCTATGAGTTCTCCTACCGGTCCAATAATGGTAGCTACTCTATTCCCTTGATACGCTTTTCCAGAAAGTATTGTAGGAGGAGCAATAAATAAACTTGCGTCTATATCATTAAGCTTTGCAACGCTAAAAGAGGCAATAGACACCCCAGGAGGCAATTCTCTTGGAGCTGTAACACGTGGCACAATAGCATTAGGATATCCATCAATTTCAATAGCATTACTAAAAGCCCCTAAACGTATAAGACCTAAGGGGAATTTATGTTGAGGATTTAAATTTTGGGCAGCAGCAATAAGTCCAATGGGTATTTCAAAATAAAGAGTCTCTTGAACACCGAAGGTATTCTTGTAGAACTCTATCATCTTTGGAACATCCGGACCTGCTGCTACCATAATAAAGGGTCTATCGATAGGAACTCTTGGGGCTAATAAGGAAGATGTCGTAAGATCGCCTGTATCAGTAGTAAAATAAAATACCTCTTCAGAAGGCCCCTTAAATTGAACTGCTTTGATAGATGATGTACCTTCCACTCCAAGATAAGAAGGCCCACCCAAATGTGTAAAAGGGCTATGGATTAATTTCTTATAAATAGTATCCGGATTTTCTACAATAATTTCAATGGCATTCCATCCATAAGTAGTCATGGCCCTGTATTCTTTGGGAACCGTACCTGCAATGATTCTTATATAAACATCATCTCCACTTTTTGATTGCAACAATGCATATGCTTTACCAGTCATTTCGACCGTACCCCAATTACAAGCCATAGCTTTTGAAACCTTCCCTTCCTCTACTACTTGATAGTCTAGCCACTTTACGTACAGCTCTTTGGTAGCCCTAATATCTTGAGTTACAACACTGGCTACTTTGATACGTTTCATATTAACAAATGGCTGTATTTTTATTACCTTTTGCCCTCCAGTAGGTAAAAATGACTTTAACTGAGCTTCCACCAACCGATTGACGATTTCAATGCCATTTTTAAGGATGATAAAACGCGCTGAAGCCTTCACTACTCCTACATTTTTAGCATGGTGGTAAACGTTTTCTGATTTCGCCTCCATTCCCTTTCCTAAATCCCAATAGGTATTAAATTCCACGCGAAGACAATTTTTGAAGTCTCCTGCGGGGACAGCAATATCCTCTGTTCTACGAACCACTTGTGTCAATGTAAACACACCCTTCTGTTCTGCGCCATCTTTATAATAGCGAATGTAGTTTCTACTTACTTCTAGGCTATCTCCTATTTTCATTTCCGCACCAAACCAAGGTATGTGCTTGTCAAATACAGCGATGCTTCCATCACTTGAAAAAGTTTCCCCATGATAAAGAATGCCGTCATCGTTTACAGATAGCAGTTTAGAAGCTTTAGTAGCATCATAATGCCTATAGGTTTTCGAATTTTTGGGGATCTGAAATAAGTCGTTCCCATCTTCCCCTTGTACTCCCTTAAAAAGTTCGGCAAACCCTTCTCTTACTTCTTCTATTTTAGAAATGTAATCACCGTCTTTCCAACCATCAGGAGCTTTATAGCGCCATTCGTTTTGGTGTGCAATTGGATAATACTCATTTAGGTAATATATCTCCTGACCAAATAAAGTTGCATAAAACAACAAGAAAAAGGCAGTTATGATTTTTAAGTTGGAAAGCATACACAATTCATTCTCTAAGATAGATTCTCCTCAAAATGGTCCATGGTTTCTGGATGCGCAGTCTGTATCAACAATGCCTTCTTCCTAAAGAAACGCAAAAACCCTGCATCTCCCATACGAGAGCCGTTAATTCCCGATTCTTTAAAGGAATTCTTTTCAGCATCATAGACTTTATTAGTTAAGCTACCATCATTAATGCTTATGGCACCAGCTTCAATCTGCGAAGCTATACCAATGGCCTTCTCCTTATTTTTTGAGAAAACAGAAGCAGACAATCCAAAGACACTATCATTTGCCCATTCCAGAGCCTGTTCTTCCGTACTATAAGACATTATTGGAATAAGTGGTCCAAAAGTTTCCTCTACCATTACATCCATACTATGATCTACATCGACCAATACGGTTGGAGCGCACCAGAGTCCACCATCCCTATTTTCCACCTTTCCACCGCTAAGAATCTTTGCGCCCTTTGCAACAGCATCATTGATTTGATTTTGAATCTTTTCAGCTTGCTTTTCAAAAATAAGTGGCCCCATTTGACCTTCATTAGGATTCGTAGTTAAAGTAACTGCCGCTGCCTTTTTGGTGATTTCAGCTACAAAAGCATTATATATTTTTTCGTCTACATAAATCCGCTCCAAAGATTGGCAGGCCTGACCCGTAGCACCTACACAACTTCTTAACACCGCATCCGTTGCAACCGCTAAGTCCGCATCGTCTAAAACTATGGCGGGATCTTTTCCTCCCAGCTCTAGGAAAGCAGGGATGAAGCGTTCGGCACAAACAACGCCTATCTTCTTACCTGTGGAAACACTTCCTGTAAAGCAAATTGCATCGGCTATATGTACTACGGCCTTGCCAGCTTCCGCTCCACCCCTCACCAATTTAAAAACCGACGCCAATTCCGGAACCGCTTGAATACTCTTTTCTAGACCATCCATAAAACGCGGTGTCACTTCACTGGGTTTTAATAAGACACCACAACCAGCAAGTAAGGCTGGTATGGTATCAATTAGCGCCAATAACAAGGGAAAATTCCAAGGACTAATAACCCCAACTAAACCGTAAGGAACCCATTGTTGGCCTATTTGCACGGTACTTGCCGATGCGGAAGTTCGTTCTTCGGGAGGGCTATACAACTGAGGTGCCCGATAGGTCCATGCCTTCATTAGCCCAATAATTCCACCCGTTTCCACTTTAGAAATCCTTTTCCGTGCCGTATCAATAGCTAGTTGCTCTGAAATTTCTGTTTGAAATTCAGTAAAACTCTCCAACCATTTTTGCAGCACAGCAACACGCTCATTAATAGTACGATCTTTCCAATTTTTTTGGGCTAATCGGATTTCCGTTGCTTTATTCGCTACCATTTTAGGAGTATCCTCTATTAACTCATAATCATATGCTCCTGTTCTTGGATTTCTTATTTTCATCATACACATTCTAAAATAGTTAATAAAGTTAACTATTTTTTAGAGAACAAATAAGTAGTTTTTAAAACATAACACTATCCTCCCAACAAATGTACTTCCTTTACTTCTTTTTCCTTTAACTTGCTCCTATATCAATAAAATTAGTTAACTTAGTTAACTAATTATTTTTGCTTATTTCTCGGATGAACGAAACAAAAATTATATTGGAAGAACAAGGTCTTCGTGATGGTTTTCAGACCCTATCGCAGGTGATTTCTACCGAAAAGAAATTAGACTACATCCACCGTTTGGTCGCTTCTGGAATACGGAGAATTCAAGTAGCTTCTTTTGTACATCCCAAATTGGTCCCTCAAATGGCAGATGCCGAAGCAGTTTGTCAAAAAATTGACAAAAAAGAAGGTGTCATTTACAGTGGATTAGTCCTCAACCAAAAAGGAGTGGAACGCGGCATTGCCGCGGGCTTAGATCACCTAGCCTGTTCCATTTCTGCTAGTAACACTCATAGTCAAAAAAATACGAGACTCTCTCTTACAGATGCGAAAACAGCTTTTAAAGAAATGGTCCGTTCCTGCCAAGAAAATAATATTAGCGTTCGAGGAGGCATTCAATGTGCATTTGGATGCAGGTATGAGGGAAAAATTGATCCAAATTATGTATTAGATATGGTAGACCATCATCTAGATACTGGAATTGACGAACTGGCCTTGGCAGACTCTACAGGCATGGGGAACCCTAAACAACTAGGCGAATTGATGCAACAAGTAGTAGAAAAAGCGGGAGATATTCCTGTTATTCTTCATTTACATAATACAGAAAATAAAGGCTACGCTAATTTTTATGCTGCTGTGGAAGCAGGTGTTCGGATTTTCGACACTGCATTTGGTGGTTTAGGCGGTTGTCCATTTATAAAAAGTGCAACGGGTAATATTGCCACGGAAGACACAGCTCACCTAGCACATCAAATGGGATATAAAACGGGCATAAATATCAAAGAGGTTTCAGAAATAAGTAGCGAATTGGAAGGAATGTTGGGATACAAACTCCCTGGTCAATTATACCAATTACTTGATAAAGAGGATATTAAAATGATTTAATGGGACAGACAATATCAGAAAAAATACTTTCCAAGCATGTAGGCAAAAAAGTATATGCAGGAGAACTGGTGATTACACCGGTAGATGGTGTAATGGCAACAGATACTACAGGACCACTTACCTTAAAAGCATTTAAGGCAATGGGGGGAACCAAGGTTTTTGACCCTAAGAAATGTGCTTTAATCATTGATCATGCAGCGCCATCACCAAATGAGCGGATTGCCAATTTGCATAAAATGATGCGCGATTTTGCCAAAGAACAAGAGATGCGGCTCTTTGAAATTGGGGAAGGAATCTGCCACCAAGTAATGGTAGAACATCAATATGTGAAACCGGGACATATTTTTATAGGCGCTGATTCG
Source organism: uncultured Flavobacteriaceae bacterium (assembly GCA_947500575.1). Taxonomy (GTDB): domain Bacteria; phylum Bacteroidota; class Bacteroidia; order Flavobacteriales; family Flavobacteriaceae; genus CANMSI01. Next base: position 1,132,457 of record CANMSI010000001.1, read on the forward strand.
CACACCCCCACCTACGGAGCGCTTAATGCTTTTGCTTGTGGCGTGGGTTCTACAGATTTAGCTGCCACCATGATGACTGGTAAAATTTGGCTGAAAGTACCACAAACCATAAAAATAAATTGTTCTGGAAAACTACAGGATGGTGTTACTGCAAAAGATCTAATCCTATTCCTTGTAGGGAAAGTAACAGTTTCAGGGGCCACGTATCAAACAATCGAATTTTGTGGCGAAGCTTTTGAAAGCCTAAGTTTAGCAAGTCGTATGACCATTGCAAATATGTCTTCAGAAATGGGAGCAAAAACAGGAATAGTGCATCCAAAAGGGTTGGAACTAGATTATGACTATGAGGCCATTACCCCTGATGCCGATGCAAAGTATATTAGGACATTTGATTTTGACGTCTCTGGATTGGAACCACAAATAAGCGCTCCTGAATCTCCAGACAACGTTCATAATATTTCATCTTATGAAGGCACAAAAATCAATTATGCATTTATTGGCACTTGTTGTAATGGACGCTTGGAAGATTTAGATATTGCCGCAGCGATTTTAAAAGGAAGAAAAATACATCCCGATGTACGCATGGTAATTGCACCTGCATCTCAAAGTGTTTTGCTTGATGCTATTAGCAACGGCACCATGTCTACATTAATAGAAGCAGGAGCCTCCTTAATTACCTCAGGCTGTGGCCCATGTGTTGGCACACATCAAGGTGTACCGGCAGATGGAGAAGTGGTGATCTCTGCAGCGAATAGAAATTTTAGGGGTCGCATGGGCAACCCAAAATCCAATATTTACTTAGGAGCTCCCTCTACAGTAGCTGCTTCTGCGCTAGAAGGATATATTGTTAATCCAAAAAAATACCTTTTATAAAATGGGAGATACCATTACACAGATAAAAGCCAAAGCACATGTATATGGAGATCATATTGATACAGATCGAATTATTCCTGGAAAATACACCAAGACCCTAGATTTATCTTCCTTAGCAGCGCATGTTTTGGAGGACTTAGATCCCAATTTTAATAAAATTGTACAGCAAGGAGATATCTTGGTAGCTGGTGTTAATTTTGGATGTGGATCTTCTCGAGAACAAGCGCCCTTAGCATTAAAACAAGCAGGGGTCTCTGTTGTAATTGCCAAAGACTTTGCCCGGATTTTTTTTAGAAATGCTATTAATATTGGCCTACCAGTACTAGAAATAGCAGATCATTCGATTGAAAAAGGAGCGCAGTTAGAAGTTGATTTGAAGGAGGGAACGGTTACCGATCTCGATGCTAATATTACGTATAAGGCCACTAAGCTTCCAGCTATCATGATTGATATTCTTAGCGAAGGAGGTCTAGTAAACTATCTAACCAAACACGGAAATTATTCCTTATAAGCCATGAGCAGAATTGAACCAATTAACAATCCAAAAGAAGGAGATTTGGGTCCATTATTTACCCAAGCAGAAGCATGGATGGGTTTTCTGCCCAATGATGGACTTGTTATGGCTCATAAACCCGATGTATTAACTTCATTTTTTGGTTTAGCAAAAGCTGTATATGCGGAAGGAAAAATAGATGCTGGATTAAAACGTATGATTGGACATATTTCTAGCAAAGCTAGTGGTTGTGAGTATTGCAGTGCGCACTCGGCCTATGGTGCTAACGAACAAGGCGTTGAAAAAGAAAAACTTGCGCAATTATGGGAATATCAAACTTCACCCCTTTTTTCTGAAGCGGAAAAAGCCGTACTTAATTTAGCATTGAAAGCAAGTATGCTGCCCAATATGAGCTCTGACAACGATTTCGAAATTCTTAAAAAATACTATGATAATGAGGCTATTATAGAAATTGTAAGCGTCATTGCCATGTTCGGATTTTTAAATCGATGGAATTCTACTTTAAACACCCAAATAGAGCATGCACCTAACTCTTTTTATACAACCCTAAAGAATAAAAAAGATGAGTAAAGCACCCTTAGAAGGTATAAAAGTATTAGAATTTACCCATGCTGTTATGGGACCTTGTGCGGGTTTAATGCTTGCCGATATGGGGGCAGATGTGGTTCATGTAGAACCTATTCATGGAGATAGTACTAGACGCTTAAAAGGATTTGGAACTGGTTATTTTTGGTTCTACAACAGGAATAAAAGAAGTTTAGCAGTAAATTTAAAATCCCCAGAAGGGGTAGCTCTGATTTACGATCTTATAAAGGAATATGATGTCGTAGTAGAGAACTTTGGCCCCGGAACCATGGATCGATTGGGCCTTGGTTATGATAAATTAAAAACCTTGAATGATAGCCTCATCTATTGTTCTTTAAAAGGTTTTTTAAGTGGCCCTTACGAACAACGGCATGCCATGGACGAAGTAGTACAAATGATGGGCGGATTGGCGTATATGACTGGAAGGGAAGGAGATCCTTTACGAGCAGGAACCTCAGTAATAGATATTACTGGAGGTATGTTTGGGTATATAGGAATTTTACAAGCTTTATACGAACGAGAAAAAACAGGGGAAGGTGGAATGGTGAAATCAGCACTCTTCGAAACTTGTGCTTTTTTAATGGGGCAACACATGGCGTATGCTTCCCAAATAGATTACCAAATTCCTCCAATGCCATCTAGAGTCAGTGCTTGGTCTATTTATAAAGTATTTGACACCAAAGACAATGACAAAGCATTTATCGGCATAATCAGCGAGAAACATTGGGAGCGCCTTTGCGATGTTTTTGATTGGCAAGATTGGTTGCAAGATGAACGTCTCAAAACAAATAATTTAAGAATTGATGAACGGGAATGGTTTATTCCGGCCTTGGACGAACGTGTAAAGCAATTCACAAAAAAAGAAATTATAGATCGTTGCGAAAAGGGACATATTCCTTTTGCCCCGATCAGCAGACCAGAAGATCTTTTTGAAGATGAACAACTTAATAAAGGCAATAGCTTAATGGAAGTTACTATGGATAATGGAAAGACGACCAAATTACCCAAATTTCCTTTAGAGTATAAAGGCACTCGGGTAGAAAAACGACTTGATCCGCCCAAAATTGGTGAACACACCAAAGAAGTTTTAAAATCTCTAAACATCGATGCAGCGACCATTTCAAAAATGGAAAATGCAGGTATTATTAGATCGGAATAGGATTCTTTATATTTAAAGTATATATATTGGACAGCAAGAATGGGAAAACACTAGAGCTTATCTGATCAGGAATTTGAGAGGCAATTTGAAAACTGTCAATTAAACCCGATAGATTTTTCTCATGAAGGCCTATTTAAGAAAAAAGCTAAAAAACACTTCCAAGAACCGGATAGTATTCCGTTTAATTAAAGGTCAGAAAACGGATTAGTATACTAAATGAAATAAAAAAATTATGAAATTAATAAGCGCCATAGGTTGTGTGTTCTTTGTTGCTATGAGTAGTATGGGTCAGGAAACTGATTCAAGAAGTATAGAACTTAAAATATACCTGCAAATTGAGGCATTAAGAACAGCTCATTTGAGAAGTGACACTACTCTAGCAAATACCTTATACCATCCTGACTTAATCCTCACTTCCCAAAGCGGTAAAAAATATAATAAAAAAGAGGTACTAGAAAATATCAAAAATACATTTGAATATTACGAATACGGAAACGCCGATTTTTTAAGACTGAGTGAGGATGTGATTTTGACAAATTATATAAATGAACGCAAGTATAAAGACCTTCCAAAAGGTGCCTTTAGAATTACTACTATCTGGAAAATCTACGAAGGGAGCTGGCGGATCATTTCCATGCAATCTTCCAAAATAAAATAAAGAAAAAGAATATACGCATATGCAAACCACTGATAAAACTGCTAAGGAAATCTATTTTGAAGTAAAGGCGAATCCTGCACGGAAACGCTTTGGCTTTGGAAAAAAAGCGGCTTTGGTCAATATAGACATTCAAAAAGCATACACCCGTACCGATTTATTTAAAACCGCTTATGAAGCAGATCCAAAACAATTAGACTATGTAAATGAACTAGCAGTAAAATTTAGAGCATTAGGTTGGCCTGTAATATGGACCAACGTTGCTTATATGGATACTGCCGCCGATGCAGGGATTTGGGGTACACGTACAGACACTCCAGATAGTTTACAAAACATTAAGTTCAACTCTGAGCGTTCGCAATTAGATGACCGACTTATTTTGGATAGGAATACAGACGTATTTTACGAAAAAAAAATGCCTTCTCCTTTTTTTGAAACCCCTTTACAATCGCTATTAGTTTGGCATCAGGTTGACACTGTAATCTTAACAGGCGGATCCACTTCTGGCTGTGTTAGGGCTGCGGGTGTTGATTCGTTGTCTAGAGGATACAGAACCATCATTCCGGAAGAATGCGTTGCTGACAAACATGAGAGTTATCACTATGCAAATCTGACGGACTTATCCTTGAAATATTGCGATGTAATGGAAGTAGCCGAAGTTATTGATTGGTTAACTAACAAATAATACCGATGAAAGAAGATCCAGGATATTATGATTATTGGCCATATGAGAACAGACCAAAAATAACATGGCCCAACGGGGCTAAATTGGCCTTCTGGGTAGCACCTAATATTGAGTTCTACGAATTAAACCCGCCAAACAACCCATTTAGAAAACCCTGGCCGCAACCAAGCCCTGCATTGCCGGGATATACAAGTCGAGATTGGGGAAATCGTGTAGGACATACTAGGCAAATGGAACTTTTAGATAAGTATGGAATTAGAGGCTCTATTTCTCTCTCTACTGCTCTTTGCGATCATCATCCAGAAATCATTGCAGCTTGTAAAGAGCGAAACTGGGAATTTTTTAGTCATGGTATTTACAACACGCGCTACACCTATGGAATGACAGAGGATCAAGAAAGAGCAATGATCAAAGATTCTATTGAAACCATTTACCAACATACCGATCAAAAATGTGCCGGCTATTTAGCTCCCGCCTTATCGCACTCCGAAAATACCTTGGATCTATTCGCAGAAGTGGGAACGGAACTTTTTGGTGATGAGGCTGGTTTTTACTCCTGTGATCTGTTTCATGACGATCAACCAACACCCATTCATTTGAGAAATGGCAAACGCTTTGCATCGATTCCTTATTCCTTAGAAATGAATGATACCATTGCATATTTGGTGCAAAAAATAACCCCTCGTAGGTATGGAAAAGAACTCAAAGACAATTTTGACCGCCTCTATAAAGAGGGTGCCAACAGCGGAACCATTATGTGCATCCCCACACATAATTATCAGGTAAGCAATGCACATCGAATCAAAGCCTATGAAGAAGCTTTAGAATATATAACGGGTCATTCAGATGTATGGGTTACCACTGGAAAAGAAATTGCTCAGTACTTTTTAGATAACTATTACGATATCGCTTTAAGTGATATCCAAACTAAAAAACAACAATATGGCAAGCTTGGATAAGGAGTATCTAAACTATCCGCATAGATCGTATGGGATGGATCATAATCGTTATGATTGGTCTCAACTTGCCCATAGAAAAGGCGTGCAATGGCCGAACGATAAGAAAATAGCACTTTGGGTAAATGTAGGATTGCAATTCTTCCCTTTAAATCAAAAAGGAATTCCTTTTAAAGTTCCAGGAGGAATGACCAAACCGTACCCTGATTTAAGGCATTATAGCCTACGAGATTATGGCAATAGAGTGGGCATTTATCGTTTTCTAAAAGCTTTTGATCGTTCCAATATAAAACCAACCTTTGCTATGAATACCCAGTTAGCAGAGCGGATACCTTATTTGGTGAGCACCATAAAAGAGCGAAAAGATGAACTCATGTGTCATGGATACAATATGGATGCACTCCATTACGGAGGCCAAGATATCGAAGAAGAAAATGAACTGGTGAAAAAATCATTAGAAGGTTTACGCAGACTCACTGGACAAGAGGTAAAAGGGTGGATCAGTCCTGCCAAAAACGAATCTGCACATACACCTGATATTTTAGCAGCCAATGGAATCGAGTACTTTTGCGATTGGGTCAATGATGATATGCCTTATGAGTTCAAAACCACCCATGGAAGTCTAACGGCAATGCCTATGTCTACCGAACTAGAAGATCACTTTATTATCCTAAACAATTTGCATTCTGCAGAAGATTGGTCAGATCAGGTGGAAGATGCTTTTCATTTTCTTTTGGAAGAAGCTGGCAGCCAAGACGGGCGCATTCTTTGTTTAAATATACACCCATGGGTATTGGGGCAACCTCATCGTATTCAATATCTAGAACGTGTATTAAAGCTACTGGGGGAACATTCTGACGTCTGGTCAGCTTCTGCAGGAACGATCTGCAGTAGGTGGAACAAACAACAAGAAAATAAATAGCTATTGAAAGAAGTCCTAGCGTATATACCCCTCTTACTTCAAATACTCCTTTTCTTAGTTATGTTTGGGATGGGAATGACATTGACCATCAAAGATTTTACAAGGGTAAGCATTGCTCCAAAAGCAGTATTAATTGGGCTTGTAAATCAGATTCTTTTTGTACCTCTAATTGCTTTTGCCCTTGTCTCAATTATTCCAATGCAACCCATGATTGCCATGGGACTAATGATTGTTGCCTGTAGCCCTGGTGGCGCTGTTTCTAATTTATTCTCTTATCTATCCAAAGGAGATACAGCCCTATCTATTACACTAACAGCCATCAGCAGTATTGTAACCATATTTACCATTCCGCTAATTATTAATTTCTCCTTAGATACCATTTTAGGGGAAGCTTCCAAGAGCATACAACTGCCTTTAGGACCTACTATATTTAATATTTTTAAACTTACTGCCCTGCCTGTTTTCTTAGGAATGCTTATCAAACATCAACTCCCCATATTTGCAGAAAAAAGTAAGCCAGCTATTAAATGGGGGTCTATTACCGTAATTGTCTTGGCATTGGTATTTATGATTATGAAATTAGAGGAAATTGGTGATAGTTGGACCTTTTTAAAAGCCTCTTTTTTAAGTGTTGTTCTTTTGAACATTTTCACTTTAGGCACTGGTTTTTTAAGTTCCAAAATCTTAAAACTTCCTACCAAACAAGCCGCTACCATCTCCATAGAGAGTGGTATGCAAAACAATGTATTGGGGATGACACTTGCCATGTCTCCCAGTTTATTAAATACTCCAGAAATGGCTGCTACTCCGGGGGTTTATGGTGTTGTAATGAGTATTTTAGCCATTGCAGTGATTGCTATATTTAAAAGAATGATTCTTAAAGATGGAGAGGATTAGTGCATTCCTGCACCTCCATTGATATGCAAACATTGCCCGGTCATGTGCGAAGCTCCGCTGCTCAACAAAAATAGAATGACTGAGCTTATTTCTTCTGGTTTTGCCAATGCTCCTAGTGGAACCATTTGGGTATATCTTTCTTTATTAAACCTGGTAGATCCATCTTCTTTATAAATAAAATTAGTATCTACAGCACCAGGCGCCACAGTGTTCACCCGAACTTTCGGCGCTAATTCTGCCGCCAACGTCTTACTAAAACTAACAATAGCAGCTTTTGCTGCGCTATAGGGGCCATAGTTTTTTTGACCAATAAAAGCTAAGCCAGAAGACATGTTCACTATTGCAGCATGTGCGGAATTTCGCAAAAGGGGAATAAATACTTTAGATGCATTGAAACAACTTTTAAAACTGATATCATAGGTCTCTTCCCATGCTTCAAAATTCAAATCTTCTATATGCTCGAACTGCGAAATAGTTCCAGATAAATTTACAAGACCTTGAATGCTATTGCAGCCTTTTTTAATAGATACTAATGCATCTTTCAGTTCTTCCACCATTAAAGGATTTGCCTTATAATATTGCAACTGATGAGCACTCTGATAGGCGCTTTTATCCTGAATATCTATTCCGAAAACAGTAGCGCCCGCTTGTAAAAGCAGTTCGGTTAAAGCGATACCAATACCGCTATTTGCCCCAACAATTACGATACTAGCACCTTTGGCCTTGTAGTTAGAAACAATCATTATTCTTCTTTATCTTCTTTACGCCAGGTATTTTGATTTTGATATCCTGGTTCAATCAAGGTCCAACCTGTGATCACTTTTCTTAGGTTAATACCCGTCCTTTTTGCTTCGGGGTTTAACCAAGTATAACTAATAGATCTGCTATTAATTTGCACGCTATCCATGGGCATATCATAAATAGCCAACTTCATAATAGCTAATTTATGTGCAAAAAGTAGTTGTGTTAGTTCTGCGGTATATTGCACTCCCTCGATATCTATTTCAGCCATTCCTCCCTGATCGTGAATTTGAAGTCCACCATTGCGATAAATACTATCCTTTATGGTGGTCATCGGGTATTCTATCCAACCAGAAAATTTTCGTGTTTTTACAAATCTATAAGGTGTTGTATTTTCAAAAGGTGCCTTTCCTTCAAGGTATAAGGTGTCCCCTTCTATTCTAGAAATAGTTTGAGCGGCTGAAAGATCTTCCCAATCCGTTTCTTTTATAAGTGTCTTTCCGTTTCTGCCCTCTCTAATTTCTACCTTTAATCGATCTCCATCTGCCGCTGCAATTCTCAGTGAAAGATGCCGATGCTTGTTGTTTGTTTCTAATCGATGTATGTCATCTGCGGTATTTTCAAGCCAGTATTGCTGAAAATTATCCCATTCTCCTATTAGGTTTGTTTCCTCCTCTAGAGGAACCACTGTTTCTGTCTGAGCTTCTTTACAACTATAAAATAGCGTACTGAAAACAACTACCGATATTAGGTATTTCATAATGTCGTGAATTAATTCGAATACCAATCTATTAAACAAGATTGTATTTGTTCTGCATTGAGCAACGTATTTTGTTCCACCAAATGGGTCCAGGCCTCCATCAAATGCTGTCCATCATCGCGTACCGAAGGAGCTGTTCTTACATCTTTGTGATACTTAATTTTGTCTTCTGGTTGATAAGACTCAAAATGAGTTTTAGCCGCAAAAAGTTCAAAAGATGTAGCCGTATCTTTCATATATTGGGTCATTAAATGAGTGCGTTCTGTGGCGTCTCCTTCCATTAAAAACGAAGAAACATTATTCGTATAATCAAAAGCTAGCAAGGCATCAATATATTTTGCGATAATACTTCCCTCCCATTTAAAAATCGTAGTTGGCACCTGTAGCTGTTGTACATACATACCCCGCTCATGTTTAAAAGCTGCTCTATAGGCATGGGCATAATCTGCACCCGCTATTAAATAATCCATTGCTACCATGTGTAATATGTTCGCTGGCATTTGAGGACGATTTAAAGCGTATTCTTCGGTGGTAAAACACCATGGGAAATATTGAAACATTTGACTTACTATTTGCCAAATGGTTCCTAAGTGACTTCCATCTAATTGCGGGGTTAAATCTGGAAAATAATGTGTTAAAATAGCTTCGCATAAAGCATCATCGAAATGTGCTGAATTATCCAAAAAAACATGACTTACCTGTGTTGGATTTTCCAAGGCATACCGTATGGCAATCTGTGCCCCAGTGGCAGAACCATAGATAGCAAATCTATCCATTTTCATCGCTTCAAAAGCTTTTTTAAAAAACGCCGTATACTCTTTCACCGTCCTTGGAACAAAGCCCAAACCGTCTGATTTGCCATAGCCAGGCGTATCAAAAACAAAAACAGTATACGTATCTGCTAAGATTTTAGCTAATGGCAACAAACTTTCGGATGAACTGGGGGATGGATGAAACATGGCAAGAGCAGGACCACTTCCCATGGTATGAAAATGCAACTTTAAATCTGCTACTACAATATATCTACTAGTTGTCAATAGAAAGAATTATTAAAATAAATAGTTAATATAGTTAATTATTTACATAATTAACTAATAATTGGTACTTTTAAAAAAATATTTATACATTCTATTATGATGAATACTTTAGTAAGCTTAGAAAGCAGACCTACTGGTCCGGCACAAGAAAGTAATTTTGGAATGAAAACCGAAGAAATTCGCGAATTACATGAGGGCGAATTTCTTGTAGCAATAGAAGCTTTATCCATGGATCCTGCCATAAGAGGCTGGATGAACGAAGGTACTACCTATATAAAAGGCGTTGAATTAGGCACTGTAATGCGCAGTTTTTCAGCTGGGAAAATCATACAATCAAAGAATACTAAATTTCCCGTTGGCACCTATGTTGAAGGATTATTAGGTGCACAAACCCACGCCATTTCCAATGGCGCAGGAATACGAATAATTGATGTCTCAAAAAGCAAGCTCACCCACCATTTAGGTATCCTAGGCATGCCCGGAATGACTGCATACTTTGGTTTACTTAAACGCGGCGAGCCGCAAAGTGGTGAAGTGGTATACGTCTCCGCTGCATCAGGGGTTGTTGGCTCTACTGTAGGACAAATTGCCAAAATAAAAGGCTGTACAGTGATCGGTTCTGCGGGTAGTGATGAAAAATGTAAATTCTTAACGGAAGAGTGTGGTTTTGATTTCGCTATTAATTATAAGACGGAAAATCTAGACACCAAATTAAAGGAGTATGCCCCAAACGGAATCCATGTTTTTTATGATAATGTTGGTGGAAACACATTGAACACCGCTCTTGCAAATCTTGCGCAAGGAGCCCGAGTGGTTATTTGCGGAGCCATATCTCAATACAACGATATGGGAAATATTCAGGGCCCTTCTAATTACATGAAAATTGTAACCGCTAGAGGTAAAATGAACGGTATTATTGTTTTTGATTTCATAGCCGATTGGCCCGATGCCGCGAATGAAATTGCAGGCTGGATTGATGAAGGAAAAATACATGTAAAAGAACACATTGTTTCTGGACTTGAAAACTACACTTCTACATTAATGATGCTTTTTACTGGTGAAAATTTTGGAAAATTGGTGTTAACCATCTAAGAATTGATCGCTTGCTTTAGAAAATAATACCCTATTAATCATATTTGCCATGACATCAGCACCCTTAGAAACAAATAATCTACCAAATACCGGTATCAGTGGAGTCTATGAAGTTATGATTGGCACAGAAGATGCCACCTATGCTAAAAAGTATTTTGCCGACTTTGGTTTTAAGGAAATTGCCAGTGCATCTATTTCTGCTACCGAAGCCAAACAAATTTATGGAGTTCATTCAAAACTTACTGCCTATCGCTTACAGAATGGAAGCATTGATAGTCATGGGTTGTTACGTATTTTGGAATGGGAAAAACCATTAGGGGAAGGTATTGGTTATGCACCCGTAGAAACTATTGGTTCTAGAATTGCGGTGATGATGACTTATGATATATTTAGATTGTTCGACATTTACCAGACGGCAAGGGAGGTTGGTAAAAAACAATGGTTGCCAACAACACCTATTGCGGATGATCTCTTTGGTTTAAATACAGGTGAGCGCGATTTTTTTAATCGCCCCACACTGGTTCGCGAAAACGCTGTCTACGGAGCTTTCTTTAATCATATATTTTTTCAACGCTACGGATATAAAATACCCGGTTACGGAACTATAGAAAAAAGCACCCCTCTAAGGACTAGCGAGTTTACACATCACGATTTTATAATTAATGCAACATCTATGGAACAAATGAGCTATCTCTCCTCTGCTTTAGGTCTTATTGCAGAAGAAGCACCTGCAATTGACGGGGATTGGCTCAAAGGACCTAAGCGTGTTTTCCAAATGGAACCTGGTTTTAGTCATTGGTATCAAGGTTTTGTATCTCCCAATAATATCTGTGGAAAAATGAAATTCTTTATCCCCAGAGGTCACAAAACGAACAAATCAGAACACCAGCGTATTGGTGAAAAAGGCATTACCCTTCATTCCTTCTATACACCTAAGTTAGACATGGTTCACACCTTAGTAGAAGAGCATCAATTGAACCCTTCTAAAAAACAAAAAAATGAGTTTGGGGAACGTTCTTTTGTCTTTACGGATACTGCCGGAGTAAGTTGGCAACTTATTGAAAAAGTAGACGCTCCAAAAAACAAACCCGCAGTAGAAATAAAATTTGAAACAACCGATGGATGATTTTCTTACATTTGATATTGAAAGAGCTAAATACCTTGATTATGAGGGAGTTTATCCATAGAAAATGATGTTAAACGAATGCATGAACTTCTTCCATAAAATAGTTAATTATATTAACTATTTTCGTACCTTGTTGTAAACCTAATCCTCTTAAATTGATAAAAAGATATAAAGCTTTAGCCCTTCAAACGGAGTGTTTTGCCATTAATTCGTGTAAAGACAGAAAGTCGGCATATGCCTTAATGCAGCAATCATTGAATACGGTATTGGCTGAAACAAGAGGTTCTAAAGCTTTTATAGGGCCCGATCTAAAACTAGTGGTTTTACCAGAGTATTTTCTAACAAGTTTTCCCTTTGGTGAAAGTCTTGATCAATGGAGAGAAAAAGCATGTCTTTCCACAGACGATCCACTATTTACTCAAATGAAGGAATTCTGTATACAACAGTCCATATTCCTGTCTGGAAACTTTTACGAATTAGATCCTCATTTTCCAGATCTCTATTTTCAAAGTAGTTTTATCATTGATGATGAAGGAGAATTAATTTTAAAATATCGTCGCCTAAATTCCATGTTTGCTCCTACGCCACATGATGTATTGGACGACTATGTAAAAGCATATGGAGAAGATGCTCTTTTCCCCGTGGCAAATACCAAACTTGGCGCCTTAGCCTGTATTGCTTCTGAAGAAATTATGTATCCAGAAATTGCGCGTTGTCTTATGATGCGCGGTGCAGAAGTATTCTTGCACTCCTCCTCCGAAGCGGGTAGTCCGCAGCTAACTCATAAAGATATCGCCAAACGCGCCAGAGCCATTGAAAATATGAGTTATGTAGTATCTGCAAATTCAGCAGGGATTTCGGGAATTGATTTTCCCTTTGCCAGTACAGATGGGCTTTCTAAGATTGTACATTTCGAAGGAAATGTATTGTCTGAAGCAGGTACTGGAGGCAGTATGGTAGCCAATAGCTATATTGATATTCACGCGCTGCGAGATTATCGCTCTAAAGTTTCCATGCAGAATTATAATGCAAGACAACGTTTTGAATTGTATGCGCCTTCTTACTCAAATTACACCCACTATCCGCCAAATAGTTTTAAAAATGAGACACCTAACAAAGAATTGTTCATAAAAACACAATTAAACGTAATTAAAAAACTTCAGGGTTAAATAGATGTGGCATATATTGCAACTACCATTTAGTTCCCTCTGTAATGAAAAAGAAACATGATAGAAAAAAGTATTGAAGAATCGATCGTATTAAGCATCTTTGATTTATCCAATCAATTAAAAAAAATTGGGGATGATGTATACCAAAAGGTAGGCCTTACTACACAGCAATGGCTCATATTATTGCATTTGGCTAATAATCCGAACCTCCCCTTTTTAAAGCGAGAAAAACATCATAAAGATTTAATGGCAAGTGAATTGGCAGAATCTTTAAATGTATCACGTGCTAATATTACCAACCTTATCAATGTACTTTTAGATAAGGGTTTAATTAGGCAATATGAAGACAAAGATGACCGCAGAAAAAAACGTTTAAAACTAACAAAAAAAGGAGTTACGCTTCTGAATAATACACAGCCATCACGTTTGGGCGTAATTAATTATTTAACAGAAGGTTTTAACCGTGCAGAGAAAGAAACTTTTCTTCTCTTTTTGGAGGCCTGCATGAATAAGCTCCTCAATGAGGATGAGAAAATTAAGTCGTTTCATAAACTATTAGTAGATATATAAATTCAGCATTTCAATTTTCAAAATTTGATGATCTTTATACAGTGAACATCCCATTCTAGACCCTACTTCCTAGAATCTTAAAAAGCCTAATAACTATTTTAGTGAACACTAGATGCGCGTTTGTTTTCTTTCAAAATTAACGTGCTAAAAACAAAAAAAGGATTCTTTTTTCAAAGCAAGAACTATGGAACTTTTAAAAAATAATATACAGCAAGAAAGCACTTCTCTAGAATTTTTTTTTAATGCTTTTAGGAATCAAATCATAGGTATAGATTACGACTTTGAATCCATCCACGGTCCAAAGAAAATGTTGTATGCAGATTGGATTGCCAGCGGAAGACTCTATGCACCTATAGAAGAAACTATGAGCAAGCGTATTGGCCCCATGGTGGCCAATACACATTCATTTTCTAGTGAAACCGGCAAAGCATCGACCTACGCATACAAATATGCCAGACAGATTATAAAGGAGCATGTAAATGCAAATGAAAACGATATACTGGTTACCTCTGGAACGGGAATGACGGGAGTACTATCTAGATTGCATCGTGTGATGGGCTTGCGTATACCCGACAGTGTAAAAGCTAAGATAAAGATTCCAGAAAATGAAAGACCCGTAGTATTCATTACACATATGGAACATCATTCTAACCAAGTACCTTGGATGGAAACCATTGCCGATGTCGTAATTGTTCCTTGTGATGAAAACAACTTAGTATCGCCCGAGAATCTTGCCAAAGAATTGGAAAAGTATAAGGATCGCCCTTTAAAAATAGGAGCGTTTACGGCCTGTTCTAATGTTACAGGAATTATAACTCCGTATGGACAACTTGCAAAGACAATGCATACCCATGGAGGCTACTGCATTATGGATTTTGCAGCTTCTGCTCCCTACGTAGCTATTAATATGCATCCCGATGATGAAGAGGAAAGGCTAGACGCCATTTGTTTTTCTCCTCATAAATTTTTGGGAGGTCCTGGAAGTTGCGGTGTTCTAGTTTTTAATAAAGAACTTTATAAGACCCATGCCCCAGACGTACCCGGAGGAGGCAATGTAAAATGGACCAATCCTTGGGGAGACTATGGGTATTATGATGATATTGAGACCAAAGAAGATGGAGGAACTCCTGGGTTTCTGCAAACCATGCGGGCTGCTATGGCCATCCGATTGAAAGAAAAAATGGGAGCTCATAACATTGAGAAAAGAGAAGAAGAATTATTAGCACTCTGTTTTGAAAAGCTAGAAGAAATTGAAGGCTTATACATACTAGGATGCACCAAAGCAAAACGGATTGGTTGTGTTTCTTTTGGAGTAAAAGATATACACTATAATTTATTAGTACGCCTTTTGAACGATCATTTTGGAATTCAAGTACGTGGAGGCTGGTCTTGTGCCAGCACCTATAGTCATCATCTGATGGATATCTGTGAAACTACTTCCAAAAATATTATTGATGGGATTAGTACCAAAAATCTAACGGAAAAACCAGGATGGGTTCGACTTTCATTACACCCCGTAACTACCAATGAAGAAGTGCTATTTATCTGTGATGCCATCAAACAAACGGTTGAAAATATTGATGAATGGGGAAAAGCATATCAGTATAATAAGAAGAATAACGAATTTGAACATCTAAACACAGGCGATCAAAAGATTAAAGAAGAGGTTTGTAATTGGTTTGATGAATAGTGTTTATATTAAAAAACAATAACTCTATAAATGTTATTATAGACTTTTGCGTTATATGCAAAACTATTGGCATTAACCAGCTCTTCCCGCGCCCGGGTGATTAAACGTTTCAACATAAGTTCCAGAATTAATTTCTTGTTTCCCTATATAAAAGATTTTATCATACAACTTTTTAGGGTCAAGTTGATCTTTATATTTCAGCTTATATTCAAACTCGTCTTGGGAAACGGATAAAATAGCCGAGTTAAATCCTTTCTCATACTCCCCATCCCATTCAGAAATATCATTCGCACTTTCAGCATAAAAATAAATCTCCGAATTCAATTGAGCGCTAATATCTGTTAAGTAATCTTTATTTGCCTCTACATTCCACCATCCTGATACTATCCAATCTCCATTGGTGTCCTTGTAAGAAATAGCTACATATATCTCTTCTGCGGTGTTGTTTTTAAGTTTAACTTGAAAAGAATTGCTTTTTTCAGGCAATTCTATACTTTTTTCAGGTTTTATTTTTATAGTTGTCTCCTTTTTGGGTTTTTCAACTTTTCGTTCTTTAGAAGTTCTAGGGCTAACCCTTTTACCTCTTTTACAAGATATCAAACACACAAAAATTAGTGATAAACCAATAAGCAATATTCTGTGAACCTTTAATATCATAGTATCCATTGAGTTAAGACATTATATAAAGTTAGTAAATCATGAAAATATATAAGAAGTGGGAGGATTATTAAATATTAGGAAAAAACTGGTAAAATGAGTTTAATGAGATTTAGAAAAACTGGAGACATAGCCCCTCATTTAAATTTCAATTTTACAGATTCATTCCAAACGAAGTTTTTTAACAAAAGCCCTTCACAAATGTGAAAGGCTTTCGTTTTTGCGGTCTGGACGGGATTGCATTCGCGCACTGCTCTAAAGCGGCTCAAAAAAGTGTGTTTTTGGATTTATAGCTAGGTTCATCCTTTTGTCTAAGATTGACTTTTTCAAAAAACAGTTTAACAAATCACTGTACAAAAGAGTCTTCTCTATTTTTATGTATCGGCACATACTTCTCTATAATCCCTTTCGTGATTTTACGAAGTGTTTTGTCGTTTACTGGGTGTAAACCAGGAGCAGTAAAATATTCTATTTCTCCTTCTTTTGTTTTATAATACCATATCAACGGTTTCTCGGTATCCCCTTCAAAGAAAAACTCGTAAGCCGCATCTACCTCTACTTTCTTCATATTTTTCATTTCCATTTGATCCAATGGTTTCACATCGGTTCCATATTTTGATAATGGAGCTTCATCGCATGAAACAGCAACGTATAAAGAATCCGCCCACGTCATACACCCTTCCGTTTTAATAATTGGTTTCGAAGATTTAAATATTAGATCTTTTACTACTGGTGTGTTAACAAAAATTATAGCAAAAACAACACTTATTGAAATTGTAATTATCCATCTACGTTTCTTCTTATCCTTCTCTTTTTTATCAATTTCCGATGATTCTTCTTCTTCCTCTTCTAATTCTATATTTCCACTACCCTCTTTTTGATTTATAAAATCGGCATAATCTTTAAATCCCAAATATCTACACAAACATTTAATAAGCTTTGGTTTTAAGTCATCTTGAAAGTCGTTCTCCTTATTCTTATATGAAGTATAGTAATCACGTAAGGTTCGTTCATTAATAATGTATTTATAATCCTCTAAGAGTAAATCCGAAAGATGACGAGCAAGATGGGTTTTCTTACTTGAACCAATTTCTTTTTCAGCTTTTTCAAAAGCTAGTGCTAAAAGTTTGATCGACATGTAACAACCTGGTTTACAATTATAAAACTAAGATAAAAATGGAAATTATATGGAACTAATTTTCTGGAAGTTCTTTTCCATCAATTCTCCATTAATCGATTTTTTATCTCCATTACTTTGTTCTCGAGAATGATTCGCTATGCCTTGCTAACATAGTATTTCTAGAAAAGTCATTCTTACGGAAATCTATAATGCGGCTGGTTTTTGGCCAAATGGAGAGTAGCTAAACGCTGCCGCATAAGATTTCCACTTTCCAAAAAAAAAACGGAGTACTCCAAACTCTTAAGGGGTTGGTAAAAATGAATCTGGGAGAACCTCAGACAGCCACTCCTTTGTTTAATTCTAAAATTTTAAAATAATGAAGAAGTTTTTTATAGCCGCAATGGCGGTAGTTTTTAATATGTTCCTATTTTCATGTAATTCTGAAAGTGTAGCTGAAGAAGAAACGCTTTATGAGACTCAGGCGACTGAGGGTGAAGATGGGGAAATAGACCAAGAAGATGAAGGGTAGTCAATTTAGAAGTTGAAAATCCAATAAGTATTTTCTTAATTTAGGAGGATGAAACATTTAGATATGTCATCCTCCTTTTTTATTTGCATGGTTTTTTTATTATACGGGTTGAGTTCATATGCGCAAATAGAAAAAATTGAAGGTAATCATATAGACTCAAGCCTAACCACGGATCAATATTTTAATCTAAGTAAAAACAAAAAACTACCCATTAAAGAACGACTTAGTTATATTGATATATTCCTTGAAAATGTAAAAGATGTTGACTCATTAATTTATAAAGGATGGATGAGAAAAACAGTACTCCTAAGCAATGGAAAACAATATGATAAAGCATATTATTTCTCCCAAAGACTTCTTGATTTAGCCACTAAGAATGGGGATACCCTATATATAGCAAAAGCGCTTAATAAACTTGCTTTATACAGTAGATTACAAGACCAATTAGACATTTCATTTAAATATTACAATGAAGGGTTTACTATTTTTAAAAAGATTGGGGATAGTGCTTCGGCGGGGAAAAACCTATTGTCTATGTCCAATATTCAGAAAAGTACTGGTGATTTTATTGGGAGTAAAATAACCGCCATAGATGGCTTAAAATTAATCGAGAACTCAGAGGATTTAAAAACAATCTCTGGGTTTTATCAAGTAATATCTACTGCTTACAGAGAAGAACAGGATCTTAAAAATTCGTTGATATTTAATGATAGTGCATTAATCAATGGGAAAAAGGCAGTGGCTTTAAAAAAAATTAAAGAAATTGATTTTCTAAAAATTAAGAATACAAGAGCAAATATTTATGCTGATCTAAAAAAATATCCTAAAGCAATTAGTATTCTTAATACGCTACTGAAAGACTCTATTCTTACTAAAGAACCTAAAGAGTTTGCCAGAGTAATTGATAATTTAGGGTTTATTCAATGGCAAGAGAACAAAACAAACAGCCAATCGAAACCGCTTTTGCAAGAAGCTTTAAAAATAAGAAAAGAAGAGAATGACACCTCAGGATTAATTGCTAGTAATATTCATTTGGCTAGATATTACTTTGATAATAATAAAAGTAAAGCTCTTCACTACGCAAAACGGGCATATTTTCATGCCCAAAATAAAAATAGTTTATTAGCAATAAAGGAATCCTTGGGTTTGATTTTTGATCTAGAAAAGAAGGTGACTTTTGAAGCTAAAGCCTATAAGACAGTAGATGATAAAATTAGACGTATAAATCAAACGAATAGGGGAATTTATGATGCTACCAAATATGCGAATGACAGACTTTTAGCTGATAATCAAGCAAAAGAGAAACAAGTCTTACAGCAACAGAATGCACTATTAAAATCCAAAAATAAGAACAATATGTTGCTAGGGATTATCTCTCTAACCTTACTAGGGCTATTTTTCTTATACTATTATTTAAGACAACGCACCAAACGCTTAAAGGAAGAAAAGAAAACCGAAACTTTAGAAGCAATATATAATACCGAAGCAGCATTGTCTAGAAAGTTACATGATGATTTTGGCGGAAAATTAAACCATGCCATGCTATTGTTACAAGCTAAGACGGGTACAACAGAGGTATTGAACATTGTAGACGGACTTTATAACCAAAGTCGAGATTTTTCAAGAGAAATCAATGATGTCGATACTGGTTCTAATTTCAAAGATTTCCTTTTTGCAATGATGGGAAATTATGCAAAAAACCAAAAGCTTATCGTTACAGGTAGTACTGATGTAGATTGGTCTAAAATATCCTCTTTATCAAAGAAAACTTTATTTAAAGTACTTCAAGAATTGCTAATTAATATGCAGAAGCATAGCAAGGCAAATTTGGTCACTGTCAGCTTTAGGAAAAGCAAAAAGTTGCTTAAGGTTACTTATGCCGATAATGGAGTTGGGGCTTCAGATGAGGAGTTACATTTTAAAAATGGATTGTGGAATACAGAAAAGCGTATTGAAGCCATTGGAGGAACTATTATTTTTGATTCAGAAAAGGGGCATGGTTTTCAGGCTCAAATAGGAATCCCAAATTAAATGGTACTATCATGTTTAAAAAAATACTCATCGCTGAAGATTTTCAAGATACCACCAAAGGTATTGTTGAAGCACTTAAAAGTAGGCTAAAAATAGACTTTATACAGGAAGAGCTTTATTGTGATAAAGCCTATAATAGATTCAAAGTAGCCCATGAAAAAGGAGACCCCTACGATTTATTGATTACCGATTTAAGCTTTAAGGAAAGTCACATTAATAGAAGACTAGGTTCCGGGAAAGAACTCATTATTGCTTTAAGAGATATTGATAAAAACGTGAAGGTGATTGTTAATTCTATGATAGAAAACCCCATAGAAATTAACCAATTGTTTTCCGAGCAAAAAATAAATGGATACGTCAGCAAAGGCCGTAATAGCTTAAATGAATTAATTACGGCCATACAAGAAGTGCATCAAAATAGAACTTTTGTCTCTCCACAATTAAATTTAAATACAGTAGACGGTGTTTTTGAGATGGACAAATATGATCTCATGATTTTAAAGGATCTGGCCGAAGGCTATACTAAAAAAGAGATTTCAGAAAAGCTTAAAAAACAAAATATTTCTCCTAATAGCGAAAGTACCATAGATAAGAAGGTAAGCAAGTTATTTGATGAATTTGGCGCCAAAAACACCCATCATCTTATTGCCAAGCTTATTAAACTAGGGAAGCTTTAGCAAACAATAAATTATTTATTAAACAAATTTCAATGCCTTACAGCTTTCTGTAAGGCATTCTCTTTTAATGGGTTTAGGTTTGAGGTATTAATAATTAAAACCAATAATCATGGCATTCCCAAAATTTGAAATCAAGAAAAGTTCTAATGGTAAATTTTACTTCAACCTTCGTTCAAAAGGTAATGGAGAAATTATTGCCACCAGCGAAATGTACAATTCCAAACAAAGTTGCAAAGATGGTATTGATGCTGTAAAGAGAGATGCACCTGATGCACCGGTAGATGATTTAACCAATTAAATTATAGGAATAATGGCAAAGAAAACAGTACCAGTGAAACCACATCGACGATCAACTCCTTCTCCCATACCTAGAAAAAACCCTAAGAGTCCAAAACCTGGTCCAAAAACCGTTCCAGTGAAACCACACAAACGAAAACCACCTAAATAGTGCCTTGCAAATGAATATAAAACTACTCACTAATCTTGTGCGCTTTACATCAGTTTGCTGTGCATTGTTATTGTTTATTGCCGTTTTGCCAAACCCTTTGAAATATTATTGGTTGTTACGAGTGATAGTTTCCATTGGGGCCACTCTTGTTATCCTTAAGAATATGGTAAATGGGTATTGGGTAGTTCTGTTTGGAGTAATACTGATATTGTTCAACCCAATATTTCCTATTCATTTTTACATGAAGCTGCCATGGGTTCCTGTAGACATTATTTCAGGGCTTTTGTTCCTAATTGAAATTATCCTAAACAGACCTAAAAAGATAAAACCAGTATTAATTGAAAAAGAGGTCAAAAAATATGAACGTGATAGAATCATATAAACAAAACCAACCATGAATAATATACAAGTACCAACAATAATCAAAAGTCATTTTTTAAGGTTATATCAGATAGCACTTGCCGATGGAGAGTTCAGCGCTCTTGAACTAAAAATGCTCTATGAATTTGCAGAAGAAAGAGGTATATCAAAAGAACACTTAGATGTCATTCTACTTAATCCAGTAGATGCCAGTAACCTTGTTCCTGAGGATATTAATGAAAAAATTGAGTTTTTATATGATTTTGCTGCCATGATTTGGGCAGACGAAGTTGTAACCGAGGATGAGCTTTTCACTTTGAAAAAATACATTAAACGTTTTGGGTTTTTAGATGAAAATATAGACCCTTTAGCACAATATCTTATCGAAGCGGTAAAAAACAACAAAACCAAAAATGAAATAATAAACGAGCTAAAAGACTGACCATGGGATTGAAGAATTTAATACAATTAAAACAAAAAGAAACAATACTAAAGGTTGCCGATGAGCAACCTTCTGAGGAAGCAAGAAAGCGTACTTATCATGAAACAGGTTATCGCGATAGTTCCAGAAATATGGGAAATTCGCAAACACTTTCCATTTGCTTGGACGCCATTTATGCCAAATTTGAAAATGAAGAAAAAGAACTTCTTCATAAACAAGAAGAACTCAAAAAACCCTATACACAGGAACAGTTAGAAAAGGAATCTGAGATAAAAGGGTTTCAAGTGGCTATTGATAATGCAAACGAAAAGATAAAGCAAAATGAAGATAAAAACCATAAAATAGAAGATGCCATCAAAGAATTGAAATTTGAGATTACGGACCTTCCTCAAAATCCACATTCATACGGTGTGCCAGCCAAGAAAGGTGCTTCTGCTAAATTTTGGATAGGATTGGTGGTCTTGGTGCCAATTACGGTCTATCTTTTTATGTTTTATGCCTCGGTAGTGTATTCCGCCATGGAAAAACAATTTACATATGAAGACCAAAGATGGTATGTTCCAGATGCAATTTTTAGGGCGTGGGAAGATGGCTTTCAGGCTTTGGCAACTGTAGTTTTTGCTCCATTCATTTTTATAGGCTTAGGATATTTAATCCATATGTTTTATCAAAAGAAAAAGTTGGCTTCCTATTTTAAATTGGCCGCAATAATATTGACAACTTTAGTCTTTGATATATTACTTGCCTTTTTTGTTGAAAAGAAACTATGGGAGCTCAACGTTGTTGATGAAAATGCGAAGTTCGGCTTTGCTGAGGCCATAGAGAGTCAAGAATTCTGGCTCATTATTTTTTTAGGGTTCATAGCCTATTTGATATGGGGATTCATTTTTGATTTTGTGATGGAAGAACACAAAGAAAAAGATAAGGTCAAGAATGCTATTCGCAAACGGAATGAGCAAATTATTATTCATAGAGAACAGATTCATGATAATAGGGCCAAAATAGATGAAGTCAAAGCGCTAATAAGAGAAATTAAAGAGAAAATTTCGAAGGCTAAAGGCAGAATAAATGAACTACAACGTATTGTTGACGGCACCATAATCCCAACAAAAGAATACAAATTGTATGCTTCGGAGTATCTACAAGGATGGTTGACATTTATTAACGAGAAACTCATGATATCAAGATCTGAAAATGACAATTTGATTTCGGAATGTTTGAATATAAATAGACTTCATTTGGAAAAAGTAGGAGTCCGAGAAGATTATCACAATACTGTATTCACTAAAACACTTTAAAATGAAGAGAACAGTAGTTATTATGTGTTGTGCGTTGGTAGTTTTCAACGCATGCTTGTCGGATAAAAAATCAAATAATCAAAGTCAAAGTTCAATTGATCAATTGAAAACAGAAAATTCGGAAATAGCTTCGGAATGCGAGTTACACCTGCGGAAGCGAAAGGATGAGAATTTAAATATAAGCATTCTCTTGGACCTCTCCGATAGAATTGATTTGCCGCGACAACAAGCCAAAGATTCTTCATATGTCTTATCCTTGGCAAAGGAGTTCAACAATCATATTAGCAAAAAGAAGCTTGGATTATTATATGATAAAATTGAGGTTTTTTTTGAGCCTGCTCCTATCAATCCCAAAATCAATGAACTTACGAATGACTTAAAGGTTAGCTATGTCAAAGGTGTATCTAAGACTAAATGGATGCCCAAGATAATAGAACGTTATGGAAACCTCCCATCCGAAATATATCAGCATGCTAGAAGCTCATCCAAAAAAGAGGGATATCCTGGATCTGATACTTGGGGTTTTTTTAAGAATCATGTGAAGGATTATTGTATTGAGGAGTGTAGAAGAAACATACTAGTTATTCTAACCGATGGTTACCTATATCATGAAGCTAACTTGAGAAGAGAAGGAAATCGAACCTCTTATTTGACACCCCAATTATTGGCTCAACTTAAATTGAACAGGCCGGAATGGAAAGAAGAGATACAAAATCGAAATCTTGGTTTTATACCGGCAACGGATGGTTTGGATGACTTAGAGGTTTTAGTCATAGGGATTCAGAGTCAAAACGCCAAGCATCCGTATGCCCAGGAAATTATCGAAACCTATTGGGAAACTTGGCTTGCTAAAATGAATGTAAAAAAATACAAAATAAAAAGCGCTGATTTACCATCACATATGGAAAAAGTAATTGCAGATTTTATATTAAAAAAGACATAACTATGGCATTTAGATATAACAAAAGAATTAAGCTTTTTAAAGGATTAGGAGTTAATCTAAGTAAATCTGGTATTACACCAAGCTATAGGAACAAAAGAGGGAGTTTAAGCTCTAAAGGGTATTCTGTAAGAACGGGTATTCCGGGTCTAACGTATCGAAAGACATTTTCTAAAGCTAAAGGTAGTGGTTGTATCGTAGTATTGGGGTTTTTGTTATGTTTTTCGATAGCTCTTTTTTCATGTTCTAGTGAAGAGAACACTAATACTTGCAGGGATACAAATTGTGCCAACTATACTTCTCAAACTGCTGCCCAGGCAGATTTTGATGCCAACCCGGAGTGTAGAAACGATTTGGATGCAGACAATGATGGCATTGCTTGCGAAGAACCGGGAAATAGTGTAAAAACCTGTGCATCTACCTCAAATTGTGGGTGTTCAAACAAAAACAAAGCACCTTGTCAATCTGACCCATGTTGTAGATGGATAGTAGGTGAAGGATGTAAGTGCGGATAACTACTCTAACTTAAAGGATAAAAAAACAGGTAAATGATCTGATAATTTTCTAGCTTTTTCTAAATTTTCGCAAAACCGAACGAAATCGATAATGCCGCATTCGGTATTCTTTACTTCTCTGGAATAAAAAATATTATCTATTGGGTAATTAAGGTAAGAGTTTTGATCACAAGTTCTTTTAAGTGTAGTTTTTTGATCAGAAATAGCACAGGCATATCCTTTACTTTTTAACGCATCAAAAACTGTTTCTTTTTCAGATACGTTAAAGTCACCTGCCACTATTAATGCCCCTTTTATTGATTGTGTAATATATTTTGTTAGGGCCATTATTTCTGCTTCCGGATTTTTATTGAAGGGTCTAGAATGAAAATTTAGGATGCTAATTTTTTTATTGTCTGTATAAAATTCTAATAAAAAAGGTTCTCTATCTATAATAGTTTCAAGTTCAGAAATTAATCGCCCTCTATTCTTTATTTTAATATGTTTGGTTTTCCAAACAAAAGCATAGCGCTCGGTAGCATATTTTGGGCTATTTGTTGGATTGCTAATCACATAATCCCATTTACTTCCCTTTCTATTAAGAATATCCGTTAATTTAGCAACCGCTTGGGCACCGCCAAAACCAGCCACAACTTCTTGGATTGCAAGAATATCAGCATCTTTAGTAATATTTGCAATCCTTTCAAGTTCATCACTATTTTTTGTTTTACCAAAATCTCGAATATTCCATGAAACTAAAGATATCTCTGTTTTTTGTGATGATACCTGTAAAGAAAGAAGAAGGAGAAATAAGAAAACTGGTCTTTTGAACACTTGTATGGTTTTAGTCAAAGACTAAAATATGAAAAATAGCACCTGAGCGATTACGTAAATCTGTATTTCTTATAAACAAAAAAAGCCCTTCACAAATGTGAAGGGCTTTCGCTTTTTGCGGTCTGGACGGGACTCGAACCCGCGACCCCCTGCGTGACAGGCAGGTATTCTAACCAACTGAACTACCAGACCGTGCGTTTAGCGTGTGCAAATATACATCCCTAATTGTATTTGACAAACAATTTCTTTAAAATTATTGTGTTCCTAGACAAACTGTTGTCGCTCCACCATATAGGTATTTAATACTTTAGAAAAATTAGCACGTACATCTACCTCTACATACTTAATTTTATATTGAGCGCACTTTAGTTTTAACGTTTGTATATAGTCTTCCAACGCCTCCTCATATGCTTCTTTTACGGTATCTGCATATACATCTATATGATCTCCCGTTTCTACATCTACAAAACGCTTGGGGGCATTATCAAAATTAAAATGATATTCACTTTCTTTATCTAGTAGATGAAAAAGTACCACTTCATGCTTGTTGTACTTTAAATGTCGCAAGGCATCAAATAACTGTTCATCCTCTTTGGCCGTTTGAAACATATCTGTGAACAAAAAAATGAGGCTTCTTCTGTGAATCTTCTCCGCAATCTGATGCAAATAGGTATAGGTCTTCGTTTCCTTTGCCGGACTTGTAAGGCTACTTACAGCACTCAACTTAGCCAGTAGCATTTGATGATGCCGTTCACTACTTTTCTCTTGGGAATGAAATGAATATGCATCCGAATAAATACTTAAACCAACCGCATCTCGCTGCTTTTTAAGGATATTCATTAATGCTGCAATGGCCAATACTCCAAATCCTATTTTATTCAAATTTGCTATTCCCAATTCTTTAACTTCCGGATAGTACATAGAAGCAGAATTATCCAAAATCATATGGCATCTTAGATTGGTCTCTTCCTCATAACGCTTGGTATACAGCTTATCTGTTCTGGCAAATAGTTTCCAATCTATATGCTTGGTACTTTCCCCACTATTATAAATTTTATGTTCTGCAAACTCTGCTGAAAATCCATGAAAGGGGCTTTTATGAATGCCACTAATAAAGCCTTCAACCACCTGCTTCGCTAGAAGTTCTAGGTTTTGAAATAAGGGTGCTTTATGTAATTCGGATTGTATTTTCATGCTATTGGAGCAGCTTATGGAATAGGGACTAAGATAAAACAAAAAAGGTTTGGCAATTGCCAAACCTTTTCTAAAATTAATTTCCTTTTTCGTGTTATAATAACGCGTCTATAGCGTCTGTATATACTTTCTTCGGAGAAACACCCACCTGACGGTTTACAATCTCCCCATTTTGGAATACCAAAACAGTAGGGATGTTACGCACTCCATATTTCGCTGCAAATTCCTGATTGGCATCTACATCTACCTTCCCAACAACAGCCTTGCCATCGTATTCTGCACTTACCTCATCAATGATAGGACCTACCATTCTACAAGGACCACACCATGCTGCCCAAAAATCTACTACTACTGGTTTATCACTTTTTAAAACTACTTCGTCAAAAGTAGCGTCTGTTATCTCTAATGCCATGTTTATTAGTTTTAAGTATTATGCAAATTTAGTCAATTATTTTCGCTGAACCTTACTAACGCTATATTCGTTTTACCTATTGTGGTATCGGGAAATTTTATGCCGATTTTATTCCTACCCTATGCTCAACTGCCCATCTATCCTAAAAAAATCAGTTTAATTTATAGTGTACTTCTTTTTCTTCTAAGGCCATTAATAACTCACTTGTTATCTGTACTTTTTGTTTTCTACTAGTTAGGTTTACCTTTATTTCCTGTTCCATTTCATAAATTACAAAATTTAGGAGATGGTTCCCCTTATGAGACACCAAGGTGTCTTTTAAGCTGTGCACATCTTCTTCTTTCAATTTATCAATATCTAATTTAATGGTAAGTTTTTTGGCATAGGTTTCCATGACCTCTTGGATCATTTTCACCACTCTAAACTCTAGCCGAGGATCCGATTTTTTACCAGTATCCCTATTGACCCATCCTTCTTTTATAAAAGCTTTTACATAGACCATATGGTTTATAAGCATATGCTTTCTGTGTTCTAGATATTGCTCTCCAAAGATTCGAAACTCATAAGAATCCATATAATCTTCCAAGGTAAAAATACCCCATGGCTTTCCATTCTTGGATGTTCTATGCTGCACATCTGTAATAACTCCTGCAAATGATATTTCCCTATTTACATACTCTTCTAAATTCTGAGCATAGGAAACATTGGCATTGCAAAAAGCGTTGATCTCTGTTTTAAAATCGTCCAGAGGATGCCCAGAAATATAAATCCCTACTACTTCCTTTTCTCTTCGTAATTTCTCCATGGTACCCCATTCTTCACTGGGTGGCACTACCGGCTCTGGTATTTGTGCCTCACTAATACCACCAAACATATCCATCTGACTAGAATTCTTATTCTCTTGATATTTTGCGGCCGATTTAATTACCTTTTCTAAAAAGGTAATATCATCTCCTTCTTTGTGAAAATATTGAGCACGATGCGCTGTTCCAAAAGAATCGAATCCACCAGCCAAGGTTAAATTTTCAAAAGCTTTTTTATTAGCCGATCTTAAATCTATTCGTTTTGCTAAATCGAAAACAGATTTAAATGGCCCGTCTTTTTTTCGATTTTCTACAATCGTTTCTACAGCAGATCTTCCCACTCCTTTAATAGCTCCCATTCCAAAACGTACCGCATTTTCTTGGTTCACTGCAAACTTGTAATAAGATTCATTCACATCTGGTCCTAATACTTCTAAGCCCATACGCTTACACTCTTCCATGAAAAAAGTAACCTGCTTAATATCGCTCATATTATTAGAAAGCACAGCTGCCATGTACTCTGCAGGATAATGTGCTTTTAAATAAGCCGTTTGATAAGCGATATAGGCATAACAAGTAGAATGACTCTTATTAAATGCGTAAGAAGCAAAAGCCTCCCAGTCTTTCCAAATTTTCTCTAATACCTCTCTAGGATGTCCATTTTTTTCGCCACCTTCCAAAAATTGTGGTTTCATCTTCTGCAAAACAGCAAAGATTTTTTTACCCATTGCTTTTCGAAGTACATCTGCATCACCCTTGCTAAAGCCAGCAAGTTTCTGAGAAAGCAACATCACCTGCTCTTGATATACGGTAATTCCGTAGGTTTCTTTTAGATACTCTTCCATATCTGGAAGGTCATAGGTAATCTCTTCATCTCCGTGTTTCCGAGCAATAAAGCTTGGAATATACTCCATTGGACCCGGCCTATACAATGCATTCATGGCAATAAGGTCATCAAAGACAGAGGGCTTTAAGTCTTTCATATGTTTCTGCATCCCAACGGATTCATATTGAAATATTCCTACCGTATCTCCACGTTGAAAAAGTTCATAGGTTTTTTCATCATCCAAAGGAAAATCATCAGGCACCAGGTCAATACCATGCTTTGCCTTCACAATCTTGACAGTATCTTTTATGAGCGTCAAGGTTTTTAGTCCCAAGAAATCCATCTTTAGTAAGCCAGCATTTTCCACCACAGAGTTGTCAAACTGGGTTACATATAAATCGGAATCTTTGGCAGTGGCAACAGGAACAAAATTGGTAATATCATCAGGAGTAATTATGACCCCGCATGCATGTATTCCCGTGTTTCGAAGAGAGCCTTCTAAGACACGAGCCATGTTTACGGTTTGCGCTTCTAGATCATCCCCTTCCGAAATATTAAGCAGGTGGTTTACTTTTTCTAAATCATCTGCTCTAAATTTCTTTTTTAAATCTGCTGGGGCTACTCCAAATATTTTCCCCAGTTTAGACATGGTTGGGATTAGTTTCGCAATTCTATCCGCGTCGCCCAAGGGTAAATCGAGTACCCTAGCAGTATCTCTAATGGACGACTTAGCAGCCATGGTTCCATAGGTAATAATTTGAGCTACTTGATTGGCCCCATATTTATTAATTACGTAATCCATGACTCTCCCTCTACCTTCATCATCAAAATCAATATCAATATCGGGCATGGATACACGATCTGGATTTAAGAAACGCTCAAAAAGCAAATCGTATTTCAAGGGATCAATATTCGTAATCCATAAACAATAGGCTACTACAGATCCTGCGGCTGAACCTCTACCAGGACCTACAGACACATCCATATTTCTAGCTTCTCTTATAAAGTCTTCCACAATTAGAAAATAGCCTGGATAGCCTGAATTTTCTATAGTTTTTAACTCAAAATCGAGGCGCTCCTGAATGGGCACAGTAATCTCACCGTACCGCTTTTTAGCCCCTTCATAGGTAATATGACGTAAATAGGCATTCTCTCCTCGTTTTCCCCCATCTTCCAAATCCTCTGCCACATTAAACTCTTGCGGGATATCAAACTTTGGAAGCAGTACGTCTCTTGCCAATTCATACGGCTCTATCTTAGCAACTACTTCTTGGGTATTTAGAATTGCTTCCGGAAGGTCTTTGAAAAGTTCCTTCATGGCATCGCCCGACTTAAAATAATACTCCTGATTGGGCAAACCATATCGATAACCTCTACCTCTTCCGATAGGAGTAGCTTGTTTTTCGCCATCTTTTACACACAAGAGAATATCATGTGCATCTGCATCTTCTTTAGCACAATAATAGGTGTTGTTGGTAGCCACTAATTTTACTTGATGCTTCTTTGCAAAATCTACCAGTACGGTATTTACTCTATCTTCATCTTCTTGTCCGTGACGCATCATTTCAATATAAAGGTCATCCCCGAACTGTTCTTTCCACCATAACAGAGCCTCTTCTGCTTGTTTTTCACCAGTGTTTAATACCTTTCCTGGAACTTCTCCATAGAGGTTTCCTGTTAGTACAATGATGTCTTCTTTGTATTGTTGTATAATCGTTTTATCTATCCTGGGCACATAATAAAACCCATCTGTATAGGCAATGGAAGACATCTTTGCCAGATTATGATAGCCATTTTTATTCTTCGCCAAGAGCACAATCTGATACCCATAATCCTTTACATTCTTATTTTTATGATCATCACAAACAAAAAACTCGCATCCTATAATGGGCATAATCTCCTGTTCTGTTGCTGATTGCCCTTGTTCTTCAGATGCGGCATTTCGCTGCTTTACCCCAGCATTATGTGCCTTTATTTCTTTCACAAAATGAAAAGCACCCATCATATTCGCATGATCCGTTAACGCCACTGCCTGCATTTTTTCTTGGGCAGCTACTTTCACCAAGGACTTAATATTGATGGTAGATTGCAAAACCGAAAACTGAGAGTGATTGTGTAAATGCACAAAAGGCGCCGCTGCTAAACTCGCAATATTTTCTTTTATTTCTTCCTGAGATACGCCACCAGTATCTGCCTCCCAAAGTTGATCTGCAATTGCCTTTGAAGCCGCTTTTAGGTTGATATGCTCTAAGCCTATTAGTGAAATCTCGGCAGGATTGGCTTCTGTATAGCGTTGAAAATAATCGGGCTGTACATCTAGCTGCTCTATGGTATATTGCTTTCTTCGAATTAACTCCAAAAAACAACGAGTAGTAGCCTCTACATCTGCTGTTGCATTGTGTGCCTCTCCAAAAGGAGCATTAAAAAGATGTTGGTGTAATTCCGTAAGAGTGGGTAATTTAAACTTCCCTCCCCGACCACCTGGAATCTGACAAAGCATTGCGGTAGCCTCCGTACAGGTGTCCAACACCGGAAGTTCCTGCAAGTTGTTCTCCACATTCAACCTGTAAAATTCCGCACCCATTATGTTTAAATCAAAACCAACATTTTGACCTACTACAAATTTGGTTTTGGCCAAGGCTTCATTAAACTTTTCTAAGACATCTGAAAGTGGAATTCCACTTTCAGTAGCCAATGCGGTAGAAATACCGTGGATTTTTTCAGCATCATATGGAATATTAAATCCATCAGGTTGCACCAGGTAATCCTGGTGCTCCATAAGATTTCCCATCTCATCATGCAACTGCCAAGCAATTTGTATGCAACGAGGCCAGTTATCAGTATCGCTAATTGGAGCATTCCATCGCTTAGGAAGTCCCGTAGTTTCGGTATCAAAAATGAGGTACATACAAATGATTTAGTAGGGAAAATCGTGAGGATAAAAATAACAAAACTGATGAGGGAGAAAAAGGAGAGTTGTTAGGAGTTATTAACTTCTAAACACATTTTTAAGAAGGAGCAAGCAAAGAGAATGCTTAGTTTCTTTTTGTATCTATAAAATTCTGATACTCTTCAGACAAAAGGATGGGTTCAAAATCTACTTTAGCCTGTTCTATTTCATTCTTTGCACTAACATCCATCTCTTCATTAACTTTAAAAAATCCAGTGAGTTCTGCCAAATAACTAAATACTTCTTCTTTCTTATGGAGACGTCTTAAAACACCCACTTTAGACCGAGCAATGTCTGTATCATACCCCAAATTCAATTTATTTTGAATTATCCCTGCATTTTCGGCATAGGTAAGTGCCTCTAGCAATTCTGATTCACTCCCTGCAAGCAACGCCTTATGATGGGCTAAAATAGTATTATAAAAAACAAGGTATTTTAAGCGAACAAAGGTTTCTGAATCTGAATAAATAGCTTCTTTTCCAATTCCTATGTCTATATTTTGATCTTTAAGAAGCCTAAATTCTCTTTGAATTAGTTCTTCCAGATTATTGAACGCAAGCAGATAAAAACTTGAGTTTTTTAAAGGTCTAAGATGAGCATCCATTTGCATAATGGCATTAAACATCCTTGCATAATACTGGGCCCTATCTGGTAAAAAGACAATATGCGTGTCATAAAGATCTTTCATCTGATCAAAGAAAATTTGTAGTACCGTTTTCTCTGGAAGAATACTTGTATGCTCAAAAATGGAATTACAATACACACAGGTATAACGCCCAGGCTCCTTTTCCAAAAAAGATCCGGTGGCACCGCAACCAGGACACTGTATTTTATTCGTTAGTCTCATAAGCGATCTTTACAAGTAAAAGTACAACCTAAATAATAAGTTTGAAGCCATTTTTCTAAAACCTATCGTATCTTTTTTTATGTTTAAAAATTGTTGTCGATTTCATTAAAAGCAGTATATTTGCACCCCTTTTAGGGATGAAAGAATTAATAATCAGGGTCGGGCACCCTACAAATTAATGTGATATGCCAGTTAGAATTAGATTACAAAGACACGGAAAAAAAGGAAAACCTTTTTATTGGATCGTAGCCGCAGATGGCCGAGTAAAAAGAGATGGTAAGTTTTTAGAAAAACTTGGAATCTACAATCCAAACACCAACCCAGCAACCATTGAATTAAATGTAGACAACTCTGTAAAGTGGTTGTCCAATGGGGCTCAACCTTCAGATACTGCTAGAGCTATCCTATCTTATAAAGGTGTTTTACTAAAACATCATTTGTTAGGTGGTGTTGCAAAAGGCGCTTTAACGGAAGAGCAGGCAGAAGAAAAATTTAATGCTTGGGTTGCAGAAAAAGAAAAAAGTATCGGCACCAAAGTTGCCGGTTTAGATAAAGAAAAAGCAGAAGCGAAAGCAAAAGCGTTACAAGCAGAAAAAGAAGTAAACGAAAAACGAGCACTAGCTGCTGCTGAAGCAGATGCTCCAGAGGTAGAAGAAGTTGCAGAAGTAGAAGCAACCGCAGATGAGGCTGTTGCAGAAACAACGGATAGCGAAGATGCTCCTGTTGCTGCTGCCGCTACTGAAGAAGAATAAATAACTAGTATTAGGACGATATGCAGAAGTCAGACTGTTTCTACCTCGGCAAAATCGTTTCAAAATATAGTTTTAAGGGTGAAGTACTAGTAAAACTAGATACAGATGAACCCGGGATTTACGAAAACATGGAATCAGTTTTTGTTTCAATTGGAAACAATCTGGTTCCATTTTTTATTGACTCTTGTGTGCTGCACAAATCGGCGCTACTACGGATTCGTTTTGAAGAAGTTTCTGATGAAGCCGCTGCTAACCGAATTATAGGAGCAAAATTATACCTTCCATTAAATTTCTTACCAAAACTAGAAGGAAATAAATTCTATTACCATGAAGTAATTGGTTTTACTATGATGGATTCCCAACATGGAGATATAGGCACCATTGTCTCGGTAAACGATACTACCGCTCAAGCACTTTTTGAAGTTGAAAAAGGGAATTCTCAGCTATTAATTCCTATAAATGACGATGTGATTACGAAAGTGGATAGAGAAAACAAAATAATGCATGTACAAACCCCAGAAGGCTTAGTAGATTTGTATTTGGAATAACCATGCACATGCTCTTTTAAAACAAAGAGTCTCTAAAATTTACATTTTGTCAGAACCATTTAAATTCAAAGAATTTAGCATTCGTCAAGACCGATGTGCCATGAAGGTAGGTACCGATGGAGTACTTTTAGGGGCTTGGACTCATTTAGATCACCAACCTACTACCATCTTGGATATTGGCGCCGGTACTGGCCTTATATCCTTAATGCTTGCCCAGCGCAGCAGTGCAGAAATCATAGATGCCATTGAAATTGAAGGAGCGGCCTATGAACAATGTGTAGAGAATTTTGAAGCCTCGTCTTGGGGAGATCGTCTTTTTTGTTATCATGCAGGTTGGGATGAATTTACGGATGAAATAGACGACCCATATGATCTTATTGTCTGTAATCCCCCTTTTTATTCGGAGAATGTAAGTAGCGAAAATACAGCAAGGGATACCGCAAGACAAAGCCAGTTTTTACCATTAAAGGAATTAGCTTTGGGGGTTCCCAAATTGCTTTCAGAAAAAGGTCTTTTTTCTATAATAATTCCATTTAAAGAAGAGGATTCGTTCGTAGATCTTATGGAATCTCAAGGGCTATTTCCTAAGTACATTACCCATGTAAAAGGAAATACAAACACCCAAATTAAGCGAAGTTTGATGGCTTTCCAATTTCAAAAAACCGAAGTAATTAAAGATGTTTTGGTGATAGAAATGGAACGGCACCAGTATACAGAGGCATATAAAAGTCTAACAAAAGATTTTTATTTAAAAATGTAACAATACCACTACGTATTGTTACATTTTTCACAGTTCAATATATTGCTTACTTTTGTTTTCAGAAACCATATGTAGTATACGTTAGTATGAAAAAAGTTTAATCAAATTGGTTTCTTTAATTACCTTTGAAAGAAATAATTTCTGCTTATGAAACCTGATTTATTTGAAGCACCCGATTACTATAATGTTGATGATTTACTATCAGAAGAACATAAATTGGTACGCGATGCAGCAAGACAATGGGTAAAGAGAGACATCTCCCCAATAATAGAAGAATATGCTCAAAAGGCAGAATTTCCTAAACAAATTATATCGGGCTTAGCAGATATTGGTGCGTTTGGCCCCTACATTCCTGCTGAGTATGGAGGAGCCGGATTAGATCAAATTAGTTATGGGCTTATTATGCAAGAAATTGAGCGTGGGGATAGTGGTGTTCGGTCTACGGCTTCGGTACAATCTTCTTTAGTAATGTATCCTATTTATACGTATGGAAACGAAGCGCAACGAAAAAAATACTTGCCCAAGTTGGCTACTGGAGAATTTATGGGTTGCTTTGGTCTTACAGAACCCGATCATGGTTCCAATCCAGGGGGCATGACTACCAATTTTAAAGACAAAGGAGATCATTACTTGCTAAATGGTGCCAAACTTTGGATTTCCAATTCTCCTTTTGCAGATATTGCTGTCGTATGGGCAAAAAATGAAGAAGGGCGTATTC
The DNA here is from genome assembly GCA_947500575.1 of uncultured Flavobacteriaceae bacterium. Taxonomy (GTDB): domain Bacteria; phylum Bacteroidota; class Bacteroidia; order Flavobacteriales; family Flavobacteriaceae; genus CANMSI01. Next base: position 1,167,528 of record CANMSI010000001.1, read on the forward strand.
ATGGTCTTATCGTTGAACGTGGCATGGAAGGATTTACAACTCCGGAAACCCATGGCAAATGGTCACTACGAGCGTCGGCTACTGGAGAACTCATTTTTGATAATGTAAAAGTGCCTAAAGAGAATCTATTAACGGGCAAAACTGGACTAGGCGCTCCTTTAGGGTGTTTAGATTCTGCTCGTTATGGTATTGCTTGGGGTGCTATTGGAGCAGCTATGGACTGCTATGATACTGCTTTGCGATATGCCAAAGAACGTATTCAGTTTGGCAAACCAATTGCTGCTACCCAATTACAGCAAAAGAAATTAGCCGAAATGATCACAGAAATTACCAAGGCACAACTGTTAGCGCTCCGTTTAGGACAATTAAAAAATGAAGGTAAAGCAACAACTGCTCAAATATCCATGGCAAAACGGAACAATGTAGATATGGCAATTAAAATTGCTAGAGAAGCGCGCCAAGTTCTAGGTGGTATGGGCATTACAGGAGAGTATAGCATTATGCGTCATATGATGAATCTGGAAAGTGTAATTACCTATGAAGGCACCCATGACATTCACCTTTTAATTACTGGAATGGATATTACGGGACATAGTGCCTTTAAATAATTTATACACCCTAATAGGAATACAACATAATCTCTCTTTATTAAAACGAAAAACGCTCTATCTTAAGTAGAGCGTTTTTATTTAGGTCTGTTTATTTAGTTCTTTTCGTCCTAGTATTTTAGCACTCGTTTTTATATCTGCATAGCGCGGATCTTGTATGTAATCTTGCTTTTGCATTTTTATAACTTCAATGCTTAAAAAACCAAATTCACTCACTACTTTTCCATAAAAACGATACACACCTTTTCCTCTAAAATAGTATTTGGCAGCTACCGGAGGAAACAATACCGTATCAAATACTTCTCCGTGCTGGTCTACTAAGGTGGCAAAATGCATTTGTTTCCCAGTGTGCGTACTTGTGTTTTTAACGGTAATTAAATAACCATAAATATCAATATGCTTATTTAAATAATCCTTCAAATTTTTACTCCCATTCTTATTTTTTGGTGGCGTTACCAAAAGTTCAAAAGGATTACATAAAGAAAATCCTAGCAATTCTAATTCAGCAAACGCAGTCTCTAGGTGGGTAGAATGTAAGGTAGGAATCTTAAAATTACCATGTGAAGGGGGAAATAATTTTGGGTGATCTATTTGTTTCCCTTTTGACAAAAACAAATGTGCCTGCCATAGCAACTCGTGCTTATTGATCTGCGTAAAACGAAAAGCATTTATTCGAATAAGAATACTGAGCTGTTCTATGGAAATAAACACCCGATCTAAAAAATCGTCCAACGAAAGAAACAGACCATTCGTTTCTCGTTCTTTTAAGATTCTTTCCATGACGCGCTGTTCCAATTCTTTTAAATACATCCATCCTAGGTAAATAGTTGTTCCACTGATATAATTAATAATTAGACTACGATTAACGCATGGGGGACAAATTGTAGCTCCCAACATTTTTGCATCGTGTATATAAAATTCAGAACGATAGAACCCCCCTCCATTGTTCAATACTGCCACCATATATTCTAATGGAAAATAGGCTCTCAAAAAAAGGGTTTGATAACTTTCTACTGCATAGGAAGCCGAGTGCCCTTTAGCAAAGGCATAGCCTGCAAAACTTGCCACCTGATTCCAAATTTCAAAAATTAACTTTTCGTCATAATCCTTTTTGCGACAGTTATTGATGAATTTATCTTTTACTTTTTGAAACTCTTCTCTAGATCGAAATTTACCACTCATACCACGACGCAACACATCGGCCTCTCCTAAAGTTAAATCGGCAAAGTAATGTGCTACTTTAATAACATCTTCTTGATACACCATCACCCCATACGTATCTGGCATAATATTGAGCATTACCGGATGTGCTTTCACTCTAGCTCTTTCAGGATCTCGATGTCGTAAAATATATTCACGCATCATTCCACTCTTAGCCACTCCAGGACGAATAATAGAACTGGCTGCCACTAATCCTAAATACGTATCTACTTCTAATTTTTTGAGTAACATTCGCATAGCGGGCGATTCTACATAGAAGCATCCCATGCATTGCGCTGTTTTAATAAGGTCATTGATAACTGGGTCCTTTTTAAAAGCATTGATATTGTGAATATCTAAGCTAACCGCTTCTTCTGGTTTGTTATACCCAATAATCTGTAAAGCTTCTTTAATCTTAGCTAAGCCCCGTTGCCCTAAAATATCAAACTTATACAAACCCACATCTTCGGCAATTACCATATCAAATTGTGTGGTTGCAAAACCTTTTGGAGGCAAATGTGTAGCCGAAAAATATTGCAAAGGTTTTTCACTAATCAAAATACCTCCAGCATGAATGCTTAAATAGTTAGGCATTCCACAAAGCAAGCCCGTATATTTAATGACCAAAGTTGCCATCTCATCTAATCTTGACAGTTGATATCTTCCTGCACATAAAAAATCAATCTCCTCCTTGGGAAGACCAAATACCTTTCCCAATTCTCTAATAACTCCTTTTTCTTTAAACGTAACATAGGTGCCCAGTAAGGCTACATGATCAAAACGATCAAAGATATACTGCGTCATTGCTCCCCTATCTTTCCAAGAAAAATCGATATCAAAATCGGGCGGATTGGTTCTATATAGATTAATAAAGCGCTCAAAATAAAGATCTAATTCAATAGGATCTACATCTGTAATTCGTAAAAGATATGCCACCACACTATTAGCGCCACTACCTCGACCCACATAAAAAAAATCCTGTTTTTGTGCATAGGAAATAATATCCCAATTGATTAAAAAGTATGAAACAAAATCCATTTTTTTGATGAGCTCTAGTTCTTTATGCAAGCGATCATAGATGGTCTTATCAGCATTTGGGTATCGATAGGGCAATCCTTTCTGACACAGCTCTATCAGCAGTGCTTCGTCTGCTTCTTTACTCTCGGTATAGGTTTTCAAATTTTGAGGAGATCGTCCTTCTGAGAAATCAAAAGAAATCTCACAAGAACACATCAACTGCTCTGTATTTTCTAAAATAAAAGGAAACTCAGAAAAGGCCGCAGCCAAATTTGCTATGGGAAACATTTTATCTTCCTCAGAAGCCTCCTCTGTTTTAGGAAGCATACTTAATAATACATTATTGTCAATAGCCCTTAACAAACGATGTGCATTAAAATCGCGCTTATTCCTAAAACTTACCGCCTGTAAAACCACCAGCTTATCTTTATATTTTATGAGACGCGAGAAAGGAAGTCGTCTTAAGTCTTTAATAGAAATACCTATAAATTCATGCGCCTTAAAAATCGTTTGTTCATTGAGTAATACCTGTTCAAAAGGATAAATAATGTAGGTTTCTTTTAAGCTAGGAGCTAAAAGGGGAAAGTCCTTTTTTAAATGTAAGTGTTCCGACAAGAAAGTGTTTAATTCCTGATAGCCTGTATTGTTTTTTGCAATCCCTACATAGCAGGGATTGCTTCCATTTCTAAAATCGATTCCTAGAATGGGTTGTATTCCAAACTGATTTGCTTTACGCACAAAATTGAGGCAAGCCGATGTATTATTAATATCTGTTAAAGCCAAGCGTGTTACATGCATCTCTTTTGCCAATTCCAAGAGCGCTATCTCTGAAAAGGTACCGTACCGAAGGCTGTAGTATGTATGACAATTTAAATACAAATTCTATTTTATAAAAAGTTCCAAAAAGCAAATTTGGTTCAAAGGGTTGGAGCTTAAGCTGTTATTGTTTTCGATGTGCTAAAACTACCGGGGGTTGCCCATTGAAAGGATTGTGCATTCTTCCAATTGTTTTTGCCCCCATTGCCGAGGCTCTGATAACACTTCGGTCTCCATATTGATTTCTAATTCGATCCAAAGCAGCATAGAGATTTAAGCTTTCTTCGGTGTCTTCAAAAAGATTAATTTGATAGTTACCTGATACTAGATAACTAAAACGAATGCCTATTAAACGTACCAACAATCTTCTATTATATAAGGCTTTAAACAAGTCTAGTATTTTAGGCACCAAAATATGGTCTGCACTGGTATAGGGAATTCGCAACTGTTTGGAATAAGTATTAAAATCGGAATACCTAATTTTTACAGCAATACAGGCAGTTAGTTTTTCGCCTCGTCTTAATTGGTACGCTAAATTTTCGGTCATAGCAATGAGAATGCCTCGCAGTTTTACTACATCTATGGTATCTCTATCAAAAGTACGTTCTGTAGAAATGGATTTACGTTCCGAAAAAGGTATTACAGGAGTATGGTCTATACCGTTAGCACGCTTCCAGATAACAGCACCATTAGCACCTAATACTCGTTGCATTAAATCTATGGGCATTTCTTGTACCGTCTTCACTTTTCGCAATCCCAAATTGCGAAGGGTTTGGTAGGTCTTATCTCCTACCATAGGAATCTTTTTAAGAGAGAGGGGTGCTAAAAAAGGTTTTTCATAACCCTCATCTATTTTCATTTGGCTGTTAGGTTTGGCCTCATTCGTAGCCACTTTAGACACTACTTTATTCACAGACAATCCAAAAGAAATAGGAAGTCCAGTTTCTTTCATAATAGTGGTGCGTAACTCTGAAGCGTATTGGTAACAACCAAAAAAACGATCCATGCCCGAAAGATCTGCATAGAATTCATCAATACTCGATTTTTCAAACAGCGGTACTTTTTCTTTGATAATATCAGTTACCAAATCAGAGTGCTTACTATAGGTCCCTGCATTGCCTCGTATCACTACTGCTTCGGGGCAAAGTTCCTTGGCCATTTTCATAGGCATTCCAGAATGCACTCCAAAACTTCGAGTCTCATAACTACAAGCAGCTACTACACCTCTATCACTAGTACCCCCAACTAATAAAGGCCTGTTTTGTAAAGCTCTGTCTATAAGGCGTTCTACAGAGACATAAAAAGTATCTAAATCTAGATGTAAAATGGTTTTATTCATTTGAACTATTAGCGTGCAGCAATATATGGATTATTTCCATATAATTGGAATATTTCCATATAAGAATATTCTGAATAAAATTGCTAGGCGCTAAATTGGGTAAGGAACAGTACTCAAATGAAATTTATTAAATGAGGTCCTAAAAAAGATATAGAATAAATTTTTCTAGGACCTCAAAAGAAAATTAGGCATGGTAATAGCGTTCGTTGATAATCTTTCCATCTTTCCATTGGGTACGCACTACTTGCTCAAATCTATTTTCTACACCATCATTGGTTTTAAATTCCATAATAGCTTCGTAAAAAGTAGTATCTCCTTTTACGGCTGGACCACTAATTACTTCATATCTATGAAATGCTACTACCGTACTCAGTAATTTTTCTTCTTCAGCCAGAGAAAGTGCTTTTCCAATTTTAGGCGGATTGTTTCCTTCAAAAAGTTGCACATCATCTGCTAAATACTCTGTCATTGCTTCAATGAATTTACCTTCTGCTAAAAGTGCAGTTACTTCATTTGCTTTTGCTAATAATTCGGTTTCTTGACTTGTTAAGCTCATAATTTCTTGTTTTAAAGTTTGTAAATTGTTCCCTACAAAAGTATGGCTAGCACCAGCTGTAATTGCATTATAATCTTCCTTGATTGTTACATATACTTCCCCTTTTAAAAGCTATAACATGGCTTTTGCTTTACATCTCCAAACTACAGGCTGATTTCCATTTTCGTTCCCTATATTCTTATGAAGAGTTATAAAATTTTAGTCTAAAAGTGTGATTTTTTAGATAATAGCAACACTCATACAATGAGATCGTATTTAGCGATGGGTCTTTCCACCTAGCATCATCTTAACATAAAAAAAATGAATCGTTATACCAGCTATCAACTAAAACTAGATATCATGAAAAAAGCGTTGTTACTTATCTCTTTAACAATCTTATGCATGGGTTGTAATATGAACCCTAACAAAGAAGACAGAATTCAGAAACTTGAAACTGAAATGCAAAGAACAATAGATAGGGTCAAGGAACTTGAAAATAGAGTCCATACCCTTGAAGCTATAAACGAGCAACTCGAAAAATAGGGTTAGGGAATAGTGCTTTACAACTAATTTTCAAGTTTCCTGTAGCCTAAATTTCAATTAGAAATGTCTTTAATTTTCGCTATGCTTGGAATTGAATTATTTTTCAGAATTTGGATATAATCATCAATGAATAAAAATAAGTCTTGAAACGTGTGAGGATTCGGCATTTCGTGTCCGTTGATAAAGAATGCTGGAGTTTGATATATTCCCATTTGGGATGACCAACCAATAGTCCTCCTAATGAGGGTATTAATCATATTGGGGTTCTCATTTCTATGACCATATTTTTCTTTCCACAGTGCTAAATCTTGAGTTTTATACCAATCCGTTATAATGGATTTCATCAGTTGATTGTCATCAATTGATTGCTCATTCCATACTAGTTGTTCATAGGCACTGAGAATTTGAAATAAGGCTTTGTATTTTTCATCATCTTGATGCGTAGTTTTAATAGAAAAGCGAACTCGTACTCCAATATCTTTAGGATGCTTTTCTAAAATCGCATCTAATTCAAAATGTGCTTTAGCACAATATTCGCAATAAGGATTGCTCACAACCATTATCTGTAGTACCCCTTTGGGATTGCCATAAAATATCTCTTTTTCCCAAATCGAATCATCAATTCGCTTATGCAAAGGCAACAATGCATTGAACCAAGCAGGATCTTGTCTCCATTTTCTAATCCGAATTCTTTGATAAAAACTAGTTTGTTCCTTCAGCTTAAATGGTTTTACAAGAATCCAAAAACTAGCAAACGAAAGACTTATAGCAAATAAAAGAAATGATTCAAACGTCAGGGAAATCGAATTTATAGAAAATAAACCTCCTTTAGGAAAGCTCCATATTAGATTGATTGCTTGGACCCAAATTACAAGAATAACAACCAAACACAGTCTACACCAGGATTTTAATCGCCATTGATATAGCAAAGAGATCGGCGTAAATACCAATGCCAATGCTTGGATCACAGCTAAAAAAGTAAGATTGTGAACAACATCTAACGAGGTAAAAATGGATACATAAATTAATTGGCTCCCAAAAAAAATGGCGCCAATATCACCCAATCCAATATCTCCCATGATTCTTCCCAGTCTTGAGTTCAATACCTTATTGCACCCTGACTCTTCAATTTTACAGAAAAGCTCTCCCACATTCGTTTTCAATCCCATAGAATGGGCTATGATTATGCTTGAAATTCCAAGACCTATTATGGACAAGATGAAATGAATGAATGTGGCAAGTTCAAATCTTACAACTTGGTATGTGAGCAATAGCAATAAGGATACTATAATTAAACTCCAACTAACTGTTTTCTGAAATCGTTCTTTTTTATAGACTTCATTATGTTCTTTATGCGTTATTTTACTTTTCTCTCCAAGCAACAAAACAATACCTGTCCATTTTGCTAAAAACGCTTCCTGCTGCTCAGCCTTATGAGCTTTGGTGATAAGCTGAAAGTCGGTAAGACCATTCTCAGAAACAATATGTGCTATAAAAGGCAAACGCAAATCTACCCATTTCTCTTTGTCTTCAATGCGCATAGCATGATTCTCAATTTTAAATTCATCCAAAATATCCGTAATGGAAATTAGGCTTGGATAATCTGGGTGCGCCTCTAGACGCTCTCTTAGATAATTAAGACTAACGCTGAAACCAGATAGTCTAAGGAAGTTATAAGCAATTCTGTAAAGTTCCATGATGTTATATATCAGGTGTTTGGGGCAAAACAGCTAAAAATGAATAATTATAAATGATTAAAAATATACTAAATTTCGTACTTTAAATAAGGAAAATTTTGTTAAATGAAGATAATTCAGACATTTTGGAGTGGCAATACCACAAATGAAACACCCATAGAAATAAAAGCTGGTTGGCTTTCACCGGAATATAATTGGATGTCTTGGACACTTAGTTGCCTTCTGCTGAGAAAATATTACGATGAGGTAGAACTCTATACCGATGAACCTGGGAAAAGAATATTGATTGATCAACTAAAGTTGCCCTACACCAATGTTCATGTCGTTTTTGATGATTCCTTTCAAATTCATCCAGCACTTTTTTCATTAGCCAAAATTAGAACCTATAGTCTGCAGAAAAAACCTTTTATTCATATTGATGGTGATGTTTTTCTTTGGAAACGTTTCCCTGAATCTCTTCTTAAAGCAGATCTAATAGCATCCAATCTTGAAATAGATCTTTTCTTTAACAAAGAAATTTTAGATGAAGCAGCACAAAAATTGGATGGTATCCCGGAGCACTTGGCAGACGTACATACACATAAAAACATATTTGCTAGCAATGCAGGAATTATAGGGGGCACTAACATTTCATTCATAAAAAAATACTGTAACGAGGCTATTTCCTTTATAGCAGCAAATAAAAATAATTTAGAGCTGGTACACACCAAAGGCCTTAATTTTATGATTGAACAGCTATCCTTCTATTACCTTTCGTTAAAAGAAAATATCCCTATTAACTATCATGTCCAAGAACCTGTAGTGCATCCACTATACCAGGATTTTCTTCGCTTTTCAGATGTACCAAATGTTGACCTAGTTCACCCAGTAGGTGGGTGCAAAAAATACCCCTTCATATTAAACCACATGGCAAACCGTTTACAATTAGAGTTTCCGAGCTATTATTTTAAAATACTTCAATTATGTAAAGATGCTAATGTGAGGCTCCATACCTGCTTGTACTCCTACGCCAATTTTATTCAAGGTATCATCACTAAAAATCCTTCTAATTTTGATTTTGAAATTGATCCAAAAATAGAAGAATTGACTAAAACCAATTTTTCCAAATCATACAAAAGAACTATGGATGTAATAGCTCACTATTACTCCAAAAAGATTACCAATATGGAGGAGTTGACGCAACTTGTAGAAGCTAAAAATGTACCTCCTCAGCTCAAAGAAATATATAGTTTGGAGAAAAAGAGTACTGATTTTTTTGTTGCACTAATTAATGATGTTCTCCATCATAAAATATATAATGATGAATTTAGCAGTTACCGAAAAACCTCCAATTTTAAAATGAGCGAAGATTGGATGAATAGTCGAGTATTACTTCCAAAAAGTGTTCAGTTATTAGAATTACGCTGGAATTGGAAGCCTCTTGCAGAACCAACCAATTCCAACGATAAAGCGGTTTATGATAAAATACTCCATGAGGAGGCTTCTAGCTATTATGTAACCTTAAACTACAATGCACTACATCTAAGTATTTATGAAACACATCATGATGGTATTGATGCAGCGGTGCTTCAGGCTATTGGAACCGGAAGAAGCATAAAAGAAGTTCTAATCGAAGTAAGTAATTGTTTTGAAGGTGGCATTACCATTGACAATAGCAACTATCAAAAACTAGTTTTTGATGTTCTAAAAAGATTAGCATTTAGCGGTATTATCTCCTTTGACTAAGCATACCCAACTGCTGCCCTAAAGAAATTGCTATGGTATACTCTGTGGTATTTAGACATACCATTTGGTTTAAATTAATTCTTTTCTCAAAAAAAATTAGCAATCATTAAATTATCGTTAATATAATACTAAAAAAACAGTTTATTCACTATTATTTGTAAGAAATTACTCCTAAATCATCAAAAATGATTAACTTTAATACAAGTATTAATCTTTAAATCTTATATGACATGAAAAAATTAAATTTAGGAACAGAGTTATCTAAAAATGAACAGAAAAAGGTGCTTGGTGGCGCTACACTTAGATGTAACCATGTAGATGCTGATCCTGTCAATTATTTCCCAACATGCACGCAGGCGGCTTCGTATTGCTCTGCAGTATGGAGAAGTGGTATAGATTACTGCTATTAAAACCTTATGAACGGTGTTATTGGACAATTGTTCAACAACACCGTTTTATTCCCACCCCAAAGACACCCTAAAAATCTATATTATCAATAATACCTTCTAGTTATTGTCATTACTACCTCCGAAACAGCATCTTTTCTACGCTAGAATTTTAAGTTTGACGCAGCTTTAAAAAATTCCTACAATATCATCCACATTTCCATCTTTAAAACCCGTAAAAAGTTGTATATTCTTTATAATTCGTAAGAAAAATATTTTTGTTGGTCGTAAACGATTATTTTTAGTACTAGTATCCGTCTTTACATTCTAGGATAAAAGCTGTTTTATGATTCTTCGATATGTTGATTTTTTAAATTTCAATTTAATTCTTTGAAAAAAAACTTTCCTTTTTATAAACAACCTGATTCCAAGGACTGTGGTCCTACTTGTTTGCGTATTGTTGCCAAACATTACAATAAATTAATCTCCTTAAGAGAAATACGAAATCTTTCCGAAACAACCAGAGAGGGAAGCAACCTGCTTAAACTTAGTGATGCTGCAGAAGCCATTGGCTTTAAATCTTTAGGCCTAAAAATGGATTTTATAAAACTCAAGGAAGCGCCGTTACCATTAATTGTACACTGGAACAAATCACATTTCGTAGTTGTTTATAAAATTAAAAATGATGTTGTCTATATTTCTGATCCTGCTTTTGGGCTTCTTTCCTACTCAAAAGAAGACTTCATTTCTAACTGGATTGGCAATAATGCTACAGAAGAGACTAAGGAAGGTATATCATTATTACTAGAGGTAACACCGAAATTCAAAAAACAAAAATGGGAAGATACAGACAAGAAATCCTTTCTTTTTCTATATCAGTATCTTTTTAAGTACAAGGGACTACTGCTTCAATTAGGCGTAGGACTTCTTGTAGGTAGTCTGTTGCAACTCATATTTCCTTTTTTAACTCAAAGCATTGTAGATGTTGGTATTCAAAATCAGGATGTTGATTTCATTTACCTTGTTCTTTTTGCACAAATTATGCTTTTTATTGGGCGTACTAGCGCAGAAGTATTCCGTAGTTGGATTCTATTGCACTTAAGCACTCGAATTAATATTTCATTGGTTTCTGATTTCTTTATTAAGTTAATGAACCTTCCCATTGCCTATTTTGATACTAGAATGACCGGGGATATTATGCAACGGATCAATGATCACAGCCGAATTGAAAACCTACTTACCGGTACCACATTGAGCACGCTATTTTCATTGGCTAATCTTGTGGTTTTTGGTGCCGTTTTAATGTACTACGACATTTCTATCTTTTTAATATTTGCTGTAGGAAGTATTATTTATGTGCTTTGGATATTGTTCTTTCTTAAAAGAAGAAAAGAATTAGACCATAAACGCTTTGCACAAATGAGCATGGAACAAAGCACCGTTATTGAACTTATTAGCGGCATGCAGGAAATTAAAATGAACAGTGCTGAAAAACAAAAGCGGTGGAGCTGGGAATTTGTACAGGCCAGGCTGTTTAAGGTAAACATGCAGAGTTTAGCTTTAGAACAGACACAAGAAGTGGGATCCTCTTTTATAAATGAAGCAAAGAATATTGTGATCACTTTTGTCTCTGCCATATTAGTAATCAAAGGAGCCATTAGTTTGGGAATGATGTTGTCTATACAATACATTATAGGCCAATTAAACGCTCCTATTACGCAATTGGTGAGTTTCATTAGAGCCGCACAAGATGCTAAAATTAGCTTAGAAAGGTTAGGCGAAATTCATGATAAGGAAGACGAAGAACAGGAGAACAAAAAGTACATTTCTAATATTGATGTATCCAAGGACATTGTCATAGAAAATATTAGCTTTAGATACAGGGGTAACGATGAAAATGTTTTAAAAGATTTAAGTCTCACAATACCTGCAAATAAAACAACCGCCATTGTTGGAGCAAGTGGAAGTGGTAAAACTACCCTGATGAAAATTTTATTAAAATTCTATGAACCAGCCAATGGGAAAATATTCCACGGAGAACATAATTTAACCGATATTTCTCCAAAACATTGGAGAGCCAATATTGGGGTAGTAATGCAAGAGGGTTACATTTTTAATGATACTATCGCTGGTAATATTGCAGTGGGTGTAGATACCATAGATCAAGAGCGCTTATTAATTGCAGTAAAAACAGCAAACATCTATGATTTTATCACATCGCTACCACTAGGTTTTAACACTAAAATAGGAAATGAAGGTGTGGGCATAAGTACGGGTCAGAAACAGCGATTGTTCGTTGCAAGAGCTATTTACAAGAATCCACATTTTCTCTTTTTTGACGAAGCAACCTCTGCCTTGGACTCAAAGAATGAACGGGTAATCATAGAGAATCTCAATGCATTTTTTAAAAGTAGAACAGCCATTGTAATTGCGCATAGATTAAGTACTGTAAAGCATGCACATCAAATTGTTGTCATTGATGATGGGAAAATAGCAGAAGTAGGCAACCATGAAACTTTGATCGCCAAACAAGACATTTACTTTGGCTTGGTAAGAAACCAATTGGCCCTAGAGAAACTAAATACCAAAACAAATGCCTAAATCTTCTCAAAAAGAAAAGCTAGATCTACGGTCAGAAGAGGTCCAAGAAATTTTGACGAAGCCTCCTGTATGGATTGTTCGATGGGGTATTACCCTCATATTTGTATTTACTCTTATAATAATAGCCTTGTCTTTTATCATTGAATATCCTGATTTTGTTGCCGCAAAAGTTCTGATCACTACCGAAAAACCTACCGAAAAAATTATAGCACGTTATAATGGTCAAATAGATAAGATATTTATTCAGGATAGAGATACGGTAGCAATTAAACAACCTTTGGCTGTCATTGAGAACTCTGCAGAGTTTGATGATGTATACTACTTAAAAAGCATCATTGATACATTAAATTTTAATCTTAAAGACTTTTCATTCCCTATTCAACAAAGCACTTATCTTGTATTAGGAGATGTCGAAAATGCCTATGCTAATTTTGAAAAAAGTTATGTGGATTATTCATTATTAAAATCCTTAGAACCCTACACGAATCGTCTTGATGGGAATAAGGAATCTTTAGTCGAAATTAAAGCTCGCTTAATAGATCAAATCAGCCAGAAAAGACTTTTGGAACAAGAATACAAGTTAAAACAAACAGATTTCAATAGGTATAAGCACTTATTTGAAAAAGGAGTAGTTTCTCAGCAAGAGTATGAATCCAAAGAATTGGAATTCATTCAGATGCAAAAAAACATTAATGATATGGCCATTTCTATTTCGCAAATGCGCGAAGCAATTTCTTCGGCCAACCAGCAGCTAAAAACCACTTATATCAATAGAGAAGAGGACAATACCAGGTTGTTGAGAAATCTATCCCAGTCCTTTAATGCCTTAAAAAAAGCGATTAGAGATTGGGAAAATAATTACGTACTATCCTCATCTATAGAAGGTATTGCAAGTTTTCAAGAATACTGGGGAGTTAATCAATACGTGAATAATGGGGATGTTATTTTTTCCATTCTACCCACCGAAACTAGTAATCTGGTAGGTAAACTGACCATCCCGTCTCAAAACGCTGGCAAGGTAACGACGGGTCAAAAGGTTTTAGTAAAATTAGATAATTTCCCATACCAACAATACGGAATGCTAGTAGGTAAAGTTAAAAACATCTCCATTTCCCCTGACAAACAAGGAAATTATACCATCTACATTTCCTTACCCAAAGGGACGCAAACATCGTACAATGTAGATATTGGTTTTGAACAAGAGATGTTGGGAAATGCAGAAATCATTACAGAGGATTTAAGCGTTGCAGAACGGATCTTCTTTAGCTTTAAAGAATTGTTTAAATATGGTTAAACAATTTGTCATACAGTTGTCATAAAACATCTCTACAAGGTATTTTATTAAAATATTTTACCGAACGTTTGGTAATTAAATCTTTTTAACTATCTTTGACCCATGAGACCACAAAAAATTTTAGATGAAGACTTACTAATTGGTTTAGCCAAAACGTTCAGAGCTAGAGGATATGAAGGTACAAGTCTAAATGAAATAGCCGAAGTCACAGGTTTAAAAAAAGCAAGTCTCTATCATCGATTTCCCAAAGGAAAAAAAGAGATGGCAGAATGTGTTCTGAACCATATCGATCATTGGGTTCAACACCATATTTTCGACGCGTTAATTGATGAGAATAACAATCCACAGCAAAGGCTGCACAATGCTTTACGGCATATTAGAACTTTATATGATGAGGGAAATGAAAGCTGTCTTTTCCGGGCCTTTTCAATGCAAATGGGATTGGAACTATTTGAAAAACAAATTAATAGTGGGATGATGGCTTGGATCAATGCATTTACGGAGATAGGACTTGCACTTAATTTGTCTTCCTCAAAAGCAAAAGCAAACGCGGTGAATACATTAATAGTAATTCAAGGTAGCCTTATTGTAACTAGAGGTTTAAATGACACATCTGTATTTGATAAGGCTATTAAATCTATTGAAAAGCAATATTTAGAATAAAAAAAATTTAACTTAATAATTTACCGAATGTTCGGTAATTTATTTTCAAACTTTAAGTATAACCCTTAATATTAAATAACATGAAAAAATTAATTCCACTTTACCTAGTAATGCTAATACTTGTATTTGGATGTCAAGAACCAGAGAGCAAACAGCTAAAAAGCAATGTTGTTACTACAACCGACACCGTCTCTAAAAAGAGCACTACAAAATTTAAAAAGCTAGAAATTGACGGTATCAATATCGCATACCGAGAAGCAGGAAATCCCGAAAATCCAACTATTGTGTTGTTACATGGGTTCCCATCTTCATCACATCAATACAGAAAAGTAATCAATGCACTTTCGGATGATTACCATCTTATTGCTCCAGATTATCCAGGATTTGGGAACAGTGATTTTCCTTCATCTGATGTGTATGAATATACATTTGACAATTTTGCCAAAACGATAGATGCATTTTTAGAAAAAAAGAATTTGAGTACTTACGCTTTGATGATTCAAGATTATGGTGCACCCGTTGGATTTAGAATTGCTACTGCCCACCCAGAAAGGGTTACTGCGATTATCAACCAAAACGGAAATGCTTATGAAGAAGGGTTAGGACCAGCATGGGCCGGTATTAAAGCGATCTGGGAAGATAGAAACGAACAAACTGAAAAAGCGGTACTACCTGCCTTTTCTTTAGAAGGGTTAAAATGGCAATACACCCATGGCACAAGAAATGAAGAAAACATTAATCCCGACACCTGGCACCTGGACTACCTGAGGCTTTCAAGACCCAATGCACACAAAGTGAACATTGATCTGTTTGATGATTATCAAAATAATCTGAAATTATATCCCGAATGGCAACAATACTTGAGGGATAATCAACCTCCAATGTTAATCATATGGGGCAAGAATGACGAGTTTTTCCCAGAAGCTGGGGCCGAGGCCTTTAAAAGAGACGTCAAAAATATTGATTACAATATATTTGATACAGGACACTTCGTATTAGAAGAAGATGGCGCTGCCGTCATCGAGAAGATTAGACTATTCATGCAAGCTAGGTAAGTACGTAATAGCTCTATTGGTAAATTACTGAAATTTAATTATCAAAAAAATAAAAGAACTTTATGATTTTACAGATTTTATTATTACGTTTGTACTGTAATAAAAATAATTACAGTAAAAACCTATGGTAAAAAGCAAATTTTCAATATCACTCCATATAATGACCCTATTGGCGTACTATCCAGGAGAATGGCATTCGTCAGCGAAAATTGCTGAAAGCCTTAACATAAATCCGGTATTAGTTCGGAAAGAGATAAAAGCACTTAAAAGCAGTGGTTTAATTGAAAGTAAAGAAGGGAAAAACGGAGGTGTACAATTGGGAAAATCCGCAAAAAAGATTTCATTAGCAGATATTTTTGAAGCCGTAAAAGGGGGCAGTCACGTACTTAATCTTTCTAACAACATACCAGACGTAAGTTGTAAAATAGGAGGTCAAATCAATGAAAAATTATTATCAATATTTGATAACGTAGATAACGCTATCATAGATATTTTGAAACCTCAGACTTTAGAAAAATTTAAAAATCAGTTCTAGTTTTTTTTATTTAAAACTGTAACAAAAATAATTACATTTAATATCATGAGTATGAATAAATCCATCAAAATCAACGATCTATCAATCTTCTACAGAGAAGCAGGCGAACAACACAAAGACACCATTCTGTTCTTGCACGGAAACCCTACCTCATCACATATGTACAAGGAGCTAATGAATTTATTAAAAGACAAATACCATGTCATTGCTCCCGATTATCCTGGATTTGGTTTTAGCGCAAGACCTAATACTTCAGAATATGAATATTCTTTTGATAACATTAGTAACACAATGAATGAATTCATAGACGCATTAGGGCTTAAGAGCTTTTACTTATTCATACAAGATTACGGAGGGCCCGTAGGATTTCGTATTGCGGTTAAAAGACCAGAATTAGTTAAAGGCCTTATTATCCAAAATGCCAATGTCTATGCTGAAGGTTTTGGGGAATGGGCAATGGAAATAGGAGGATATATCCAAAACAACGATGTGAAAAAGATGAACACTTACAAAAAACATTTGGTAAGCCTGGAAGGTCTCAAAGAACAGTATGTGACCGGTGCTAAAGATGTTCGTTCAATTGATCCTTCCTCTTATTTTTTGGATTATGCTTTTCTACAACGTCCAGGCGTACAAGAACTGTTCTTAACACTTTTTGATAATTACGGAACCAACTTTGAAAAATACGAAGAGTGGCAAAATTACTTAAGAACTCATCAACCTCCAACCCTAGTAGTCTGGGGAACAAATGATAAATTTTTCAGTAAGCCCGGAGGAGAAGCCTATGCCAAAGATTTAAAAGATGTGGAAATACACTTCTTCGATGGCGGGCATTTTATGCTCGAAGAATATGCAAATGAGGTATCAGAACTAATAAAAGAGTTTATTTAAAAAAATCAAGTTTAACAATTAAAATATATAAAAATGAAAGTATTTGTAACAGGAGCTACAGGCTTCCAGGGCGGTAAGATTGCTGGAGCACTATTAAATGAAAATCATCAGGTAACAACCCTGAAAAGAGATCCAAACGTTGGAATACCAGCAATGGAAGGAATTGAAGTAATCCAAGGTGGTTTAGAGAATAAAGAATCTTTAGCAACAGCGATGAAAGGTGTCCAAGCGGCCATTTATTCTTTCCCACTAATTTTTGACATGGAACTTACCAAAACATACACTGCTAATTTTATAGCTGCTGCAAAACAAAGAAGTGTAAGCTTGGTAATTTTTAACACCACTTTTCATTTGGCTAAAGAAGAAACAGGCTTCTTAGCATTGGACCTCAAAGTTGCAATGAAAAAACAATTCGATGCATCTGGTCTAAACGTAATAACACTTGCGCCAGATACTTATATTGATAACATTTCCGCCCCATGGTCTATTCCAGTTATATTGGAACACAAAATCGTACCCTATCCAATTGCACCAGATAAAAAACTTCCATGGATCAGTCATTCAGATTTAGGAAAATATGTAGCAAAGGCCCTTTCTAAACCAGAACTGGCAGGTAAGACACTTCCAATTGGAGGAAGTTTAATTTCTGGAAATGAAATCACCGCTGCCATAGCTGCTGAAATAGGGCAAGAACTTAATTTTGTTTCAGTACCTGTGAATGAATTTGAGCAGCAATTAGCTCCAGGTTTTGGAGCAATCGCGGCTAAGGAAATAGCCAATCTTTATAGATTTATAGAACAAAACCACAACGAATTTGTAGATAAGGACTATGAGAAAACTAATCAGCTTTTAGGTATTCAGCCACAATCGCTGAACGACTGGGCTAGTTCTGTTAACTGGACAGTTTCATAGTATAACAGACCGAATAGTAATGAATAATTATAGAAGCTCTAATCATCACCTAAAAAATGACCAATGGGAAAAATGCACTTTCACGCTGGGGAACTAAAGATCCAAGACAAATACAATATCAAACATGATCCTAGACTTGCGGAACGCTTGCTCAAAAATCATATCATGGATCAATTGATTCCCTTTATTGAACAACAGTCCACCCTGATTCTTAGTACGGTGGATTGGCAAGGTAATATTTGGGCTTCTATGCTTGTTGGTGGCAATGGCTTTATTAAGGTAGTTGGGTCAAAGGAAATCCATATCTATTTGGATCGCCTAAAAAGTACACTCAAAGATATTCTCCTTGAAAATATCACTCCTAACTCTAAGATTGGAGTCTTATTTATAGACACGGCAACTAGATCTAGATATAGACTAAATGGGTACGCATCTTTAACCAAAGATAAGCTAAAGCTGACGGTATCAGAAGCATATCCCAATTGTCCAAAATACATCCAACAGCGTGTACCCGTATTCGTGAATGAACCTTCTGAACTTGCGAGTAAAGAGACCAGAGGAACAGACTTAAGCGATCTCCATAAGCAATGGATCAAAAAAGCAGATACTTTTTTCTTGGGAAGTATGAACGCTATGGGTGATATGGATGCTTCCCATAGAGGTGGTGCAACTGGTTTTATCGAATTGTTGAAAGACGGTACTTTAAAAATCCCCGATTACGTGGGTAACAATATGTTCAATACCTTGGGAAATTTTGTCCAAGTACCCAAAGCTGGTTTGTTATTTATTGATTTTGAAAAGGGGCACTCTCTTCAGCTTACTGGGGAAACGGAGCTTGTCTTTGATCAGGAAGAAGTAAAAGATTTAGAAAAAACAACAGGAACAGGGCGCTTTTGGCTCTTTAGACCCAAACAATGGATACAGACAGAATTCCATAACCAAGTTGATTGGAAGTTGGTTAGTTTTTCGCCCTTCAATCCAGAAATAAAATAAAAAGAAACGAATCTAATTACATTAAAAAGTCTTGATTATGCCATGATTCACTTTAAGATGACAGGCATCAATCTGCAAAAGCGCAGTAATTTTATTCAGATTTTACCAAGCCTTTTGTACCTTGTTTAACCCATGGAGAATATCAAATCATATTTTGCTCAAATTTATAAGGTAGACGAAGATATACTCGACGTATACCTATCGCATTGGGAGGAACAAACGGTGCCCCGAAAGACCATTATGACGGCATCAGGAGAAACCCAACGCTATTTGTATTATGTGTTGGAGGGAATCCAAAAATCTTATTTTTTAAATGACGCTAAGGAACATATTCTTCTGTTTTCCTATGCGCCTTCATTAGCGGGCGATCCAGGATCGTTCTTGACCCAAACCCCTTCAAAATACTTTCTTGAAACCATTACCGAGAGCAGAATGTTACGTATTTCCTTTGAAAAACACCAGCAACTATTGGAAGAACACCGTCAAATCGAAACACTTTTTCGTAAGGCTATCGAATTTCTTTTGATAGGCGTTATGCAGCGGCATTATGAATTAATGGCCTTTGACATAGAAACCCGTTTTAAAACATTCACTAAAAGAAGTCCGCACTTACTTCGCTTGATTTCCCAAAAAGACCTTGCCGCGTATTTGCGTATCGATTCCACGAACTTCAGTAAACTGATGAATAGCGTCCGCATATGACGATTTTGGTATATACCAAGAATAAAATGTGATACCCTATCTACATTTGTACTATACAATTGAACAAAAAGAGAATCCAATTTTTTAAAGATTATCTCAAACAGATTTAAAAAGTATAGTATGAACAAAGTAGCGAAAGATGAAATCAGAAAAGCATGTCAAGATTGGATAGATGCGTTCAATGATCATGACATAGATCAATTAATGTCTCTATATGATCCTGAAGCTTCCTATAGCACCAGTGATGGTCCTAGAAGAGCAAGTTTAGCATCAATAAGAGAAGGATTTCTAGAACATTTTATGG
Organism: uncultured Flavobacteriaceae bacterium; assembly: GCA_947500575.1. GTDB lineage: Bacteria > Bacteroidota > Bacteroidia > Flavobacteriales > Flavobacteriaceae > CANMSI01. The sequence goes on from CANMSI010000001.1 coordinate 1,187,344, forward strand.
TAAGACCTCACGCCACTGTTTTTGAAGAACAGGTCATAGCAGGGGGTGATGTAGGCTATTGGGCAGGTAATTTCATAATGAAAGCCACTAATCCAGAAGATAATTCAGCAATAGAGGAAAGAGGACGCGTAGTGGTTGTTTTCAGAAAATCGGAATCTGAGGATTGGAAATTGGTTTTCGATATGGATAACAGACCACCAGACGTACAAAAAGTGTAGTAGATTACTTAACAAAATGCATTCTCAAAACAACATTTTTAAAAGAAAGAAATGAACGATAATCTAATAAAAGAAGTTAGAAATGCGCTAGACCAATGGCTAGATGCATTTAATAACAATGACATAGAGGCCTTAATGGCCGTGTACGACCCAGAAATAGTCTACGCCAATAGTGCCAAAGCTATTGAAATAGGAATACCTGTGGTAAAAGCAGGATTTATTAACAGTTTTGCCATCAAACCTAAAGTGTTTTTTAAAGAAGAACAGGCCATCGCTGTAGATGGTCTGGGGTATGTAGCAGGGCAATTCAGAATCGCTGGAACCAACCCTGAGGATGGTAGTTCAGTAGGCGAATCTGGCCGAGTGGTTGTCATTTTTAGAAAAAACGAATCTGGAGATTGGAAATTGGTATTTGATATGGACAACCGCCCACCCGATGTAACTATTTAATACAATGAGCAAAGATTTAAGAGAAGAAATCAGAAACGCTTTGAACGAATGGCTAACGGCATTCAATAGCAATGATTTGGCATCAGTCATAGATTTGTACGATCCAGAAATTGTTTTTGCAAACCAGTCAAACCCTGTTGCAATAGGAATATCAGCAGTAAAAGAAGGATTGATAAAGAGCTTTGTTGTAAGGCCGAAATTATCTTTTAAAGAAGAACAGATAATTGCGGCAAATGGTCTTGGCTATGCGGCGGGGCAATATAAAATGACGGGGACCCATCCTCAAGATGGAAGTACAATTACAGGAGCAGGCCGTGTGGTGGCAATTTTTAGAAAAAACAGGGATGGAGCATGGAAATTGGTATTTGATATGGACAACGCTCCACCGGATGTCAACTTATAAATAAAATTAAAATGATCACAAGAAAAGCAATGCGACCTAGAGATGTCGCCAATGAGATTAGCGCGTGTATCGCGGAAAAAAACATAGAAAACATACTGGATTTTTTCCATCCAGATTACCTAATGTCTTTTCCACCCACAGAACCGCTTAAATCTGGTTTGGATACTATAAAGGAAAGTTTTCAACCCTTTATAGATATAGGAGCCAAACTTAATAGTACGGTAATAGGTGAGGTTATTAACGGGGATATTGCTGTACTCCAAGCAAATTGGAGTATCGTAGATCTACAAGGCAACAAATTAGGAGAAGGTTCTTCCACAGAGGTTCTAAAGCAAAGAGCAGATGGTTCTTGGCAGTATTTTATAGATTGTCCATTGGGTTTGCCTTTTTTGGAATAACCTATCTACGCTCTTCAATATTGGAGTAAAATAAAACAGCACTCTATCGCATAAAAAAAGCTTGGATTTTCATCCAAGCTTTTTTGTACTCGAGGTGGGAATCGAACCCACACTCCAAAGGAACTGGATTTTGAATCCAGCGCGTCTACCAGTTCCGCCACTCGAGCTTCTACTAAACAGGACTGCAAAACTAAAAAATAATTTGGTTTTCCCTAGAAAAATAACAACATTTATCCTTTAGCAACTCAAATAAATTTTTAAATTTGCACCTCCTTAATTATAAGGAAGCCAATAAATTAGATTACAATACATTAGACATGTCCTATACTGTTCCGGAACCTAAAATTTTTGCCTGTACACAGAGTACAGTCTTGGCCGAAAAAATTGCAAAATCATATGGTCTTAATTTAGGGAACGTTATCTTTTCTAGATATAGTGATGGAGAGTTCCAACCCTCTTTTGAAGAGTCGGTGCGCGGAGCTCGTATTTTCATTATCGGTTCTACCAATCCAAGTTCTGAGAACCTAATGGAAATGTTATTAATGCTAGATGCTGCTAAGCGTGCATCTGCCAGACATATTACCGCAGTAATGCCTTATTTTGGATGGGCAAGACAAGACCGTAAGGATAAACCACGCGTACCCATCGCTGCAAAGCTTGTGGCGAAAATGTTGGAGGCTGCTGGTGCCACGCGGATCATAACCATGGATTTACATGCAGATCAGATTCAGGGCTTTTTTGAAAAACCGGTAGATCATTTATTTGCCTCTACTATTTTTCTGCCTTACCTAAAGAAATTAAACTTAGATAATTTAACCATCGCATCTCCTGATATGGGAGGATCTAAAAGAGCCTACGCTTATTCTAAGGCCATGGAAAGCGATGTAGTTATTTGTTATAAACAACGTGCCAAAGCGAATGTTATATCGCATATGGAACTCATTGGTGATGTAAAAGGCAAAAATGTAGTCCTGGTAGATGACATGGTAGACACAGCAGGTACATTAACGAAAGCGGCCGATTTGATGATGGAGCGCGGAGCCATAAGCGTTAGAGCTATTACCACCCATGGATTATTATCTGGGGATGCTTATGAAAAAATAGAAAAATCACAATTAGAGGAGTTAATCGTAACAGATTCTATTCCTATTAAAAAAGAAAGCAGTAAAGTAAAGGTGCTTGGTTGCGCAGATCTGTTTGCAGATGTAATGCAACGAGTACATAACAACACTTCTATTGCTTCTAAATTTCTTATGTAATACATAAATACTTAATATAATCTAATGAAATCAATTACAATTAAAGGATCAGAAAGAGAAAGCGTGGGCAAAAAGGCAACGAAGGCCCTACGTAATGCTGGAAAGGTTCCTTGCGTCGTGTACGGAGGGGAAAAACCATTACACTTTTCAGCGAATGAACTAGCATTCAGAGATTTGGTGTACACTCCAAACGCGCATACAGTTGCGATTGAGTTGGAAGGCAGCGAAACTGTAAATGCCGTATTGCAAGATATTCAGTTTCACCCGGTAACAGATAAAATTATTCATATCGATTTTTATCAGTTATTCGCTGACAAAGCCGTTACCATGAACATTCCTGTTCGCTTGGTTGGAAACTCGCCAGGGGTTAGAAACGGTGGTCGTTTGTTATTTAGAAAAAGAAAATTGGCCATTAAAGCATTGCCAGACAAACTTCCAGATTTCTTTGATATTGACATCTCTAAACTTAAGATTGGAGATAATATAGCTGTAGCTTCATTATTAAATGATGACTTTGCAATTTTGCATCCAGATACCACCGTAGTAGTACAAGTGAAAACTGCTCGTGCTGCTGTTGTTGTCGATGAAGATGAAGATGAAGAAGGTGTTGAAGGCGAAGGTGCTGAAGGTGCTGAAGGTGCCGAAGCAGCTGCTCCAGCTGAAGGTGGTAACGAATAAACTGCATTCAAATTAAATTAAAAAGCATCCCTAGTTCGGATTAATTTCGGAACAAAAGGGATGCTTTTGTATTTTTACAAAGCGTATATACTTATGCTACAATTTTTAAAATCACTCTTTAGCTCAAATGAATACTCCTTAGAGGAACCAGATCGTATGAAGAAATTTTTAGTGGTTGGATTAGGAAATATTGGCGAGGATTATGATGAAACACGCCATAATATTGGATTTAAAATTTTAGATGAAGTTGCTAGGTCAGCAAATCTAACTTTTGAAACAGCCAAATTAGGTGCCGTTACAACATTAAAAATTAAAGGGAGAAGCGTTCTTTTATTAAAACCATCTACTTATATGAACCTCAGCGGCAAGGCGCTAAAGTACTGGATGGAAAAAGAAAAAATTCCGTTAGAACATTTATTGGTGGTTACGGACGACATTAACCTTGCGTTTGGTACGCTGCGCCTCAAAACAAAAGGTAGCGATGGTGGGCATAACGGCTTAAAGGACATTCAACAAGTATTGCAATCTACCACTTACAATCGGTTTAGATTTGGAGTTGGCGCAAATTTTGGAAAAGGGCGACAAGTAGATTATGTGTTAGGCAAATGGAATGAGGAAGAGTCAGCAGCACTTAAAGAACGCTTGGAGAAAGCAACTGCGCTTATCCATTCTTTTGTATTATCGGGTATTAAGATAACCATGAATCAATTTAACGGTACTTAAAGCACCCTAAATTCGAACACACCAGAATCCGATGTATTTCCTTCCACATCTTTTGTGATCACCTTCCAGTAATAGGTATTATTTGCACTAACGCTTACGGTAAAAGATGTCTGAGCAACAGAGGGAGAAGCAATCAATGTTAAGGGAGGATTTGCAGTAGAAAAGTAAAGTTCGTAAGATGCAATGTCGTTATCCACGTCGGCACCTTCCCAAATTAACAAGACTTCATTATTAATATCCATTGCCACGGATGCTCCAGATTTTGGAGCAATAATACCTGCTGGGAAAGGCGCATAGGTAGTTCTAGCACCTGCGTTATAAAATTGCCATGTATCGCTTGTAGCAGTCTCATTAGAACCGTCGTTTCTAGAATTAACGATCCAAGAATACGGTGCACCCTTTTCTAAAGGTAATTTAGCAGAAGTAGTCTCTGAACTGATGGTTTGTGTAATACCAGTAAGGAGGTTGGTTGCTCTTAATTCATATTCAGTAGTATTATTCGATGCCTGCCACTGAAACTCTACCTGACTTATAGTGGCGTTTAAAGTTTCGCCCGTGGTACATTCTGAATTCTGTAAAGGAAATACCAAAAGAGAAGCCTCTGGAGCCTTGGGAGTATCATTTTTACTACCACACCCCATGACCAAAAAAGCACATAAGATTCCTACGCAAAATCTCATTCCTTTAATAACTTAATAGTTCCTGAAACATTTCTACCTACAAAACGAACCACATAGATACCAGCTGCTAAAGATGCTACATCCATATCTACCTCTGCATCATTCACCGGATACGTTTTTAAACTGATCATTTTCCCGTTTAAACTATGTATACTAATTTGAACTTCGCTAGCATCATCGCTACCAATATATAACACTGCATTATTCTTTACAGGGTTGGGATATAATATGGCTTTTCCGTCTACAAAAATTTCTTCATCATAGGTACCCTGACAAGGAAGCCCCGTTGATACCTTGAGTATATTTCGACCGTTCTTTAAATCGACCGTAATCTCTGATGCTGTTGTCTGTATGGTCTCTCCGTTTAATTCTATCGTATACAAATTGGACCCTTCCAATTGCAGCAATGCTTGTCTTTCAGATTGAATTAATAAAGTACTCACATCTAAAGGTTGCGGCTCATTGACAACTACATCAAAACAGAACTCTTCATATACAATAGTCCCATCGGTTCCAGTAATGCATAAAGTATAAGTGCCTGCTACCAAATTCTCAAGTGCATATATGTCTGTAAAATCAGCACTCTCATTTATTCCATTTCCTATAACGGTAAGGCTGTAGTCCAGTGTTTCCTTCGCGGTAACAGTAATAGCACCGTCATTGTTATTACTACAAGATTCGCTTTCCACTGCTACTGAAAATTGATCGGTTGGAAATCTAAAAATGGGACAGCCATCAGAAGTAACTTCAACACCCTTTGGAGTGCCTAGGCAAAGATCATCTCCATCGTCAAAAACACCATCTCCATCATTATCTGGTCTAAAGTCTCCTTCTACACAAATTTCCAAAGAAAACCCTTTGAGTTCTCCTCCATCAGAAGGAGCCGTATCTTTAATTTCTAAAGTCCACTCACCCAAGGTCGATTCTCCATTAAAAGCACTAAGTGCTCCTAAGGGCTTTACAGTCCCTGTTATCGCCGGATTTGTTCCACAGTTAAAAGGTGCCGATGCATCGTCAAAGGTGGCATCTATATTCCTAGATCCTCCACAAGAATTAGAGCTAAGAATTACGGTGGTTCCAGCAGGAGATGTTAAGCTAATTACCAGATCCGATACAAAGGTGTGATCTATTTCAAGGCCTACATTTACATCTACAATTGGAAGGTCGTTCACAAAGGAAATTTTAGACGTTATTGTGGGTGTTCCAGTGGATGAAATAGCTAAAGGAAGATCGTTTGCTTCTCTTTCCGCACAATTAACTTCTGCCGTTGTAAAACTAAAAGGAGTTCCAAAAGTTCCTTCTCCACAGCTATTTTTTGGTTTTACTCGCCAATAATAAATGGTCTCTTCCAATAGACCCGAAGAAAGATAAGAACCAAAGATCACCGTAGCAGATTCTACCACTGAAGTAAAAGTAGCATCCGTGGCTATTTCAATGTCATAGGCTGTATATCCTGAACTTTCTTCCCATTCTAACACAGGTCGTATACCTGTTCCAATAGCATTGTCTATTGGCGCCACGAGGTTTACGGGAGTAAAATTGGTATTGTAAATGTTTACTTCTAAGACTATTTCTTTCGTAATATTTGCCGTTGTTGCTACTACGGTTATTGGATAACTCCCAGGCGTAACACCTGAGGTATTGGACAATAACAAATTTACGGATGTATCATTGGCAGTGGCAGTGGCAGGAGAGAAAGATGCATTCAATCCTGTAGGTGCACCACTAACGCTAAAGGTAGCTTCTTCACTAAAACCTAAATAAGTTTCGTATACAAATGGCACAGTTAGATCATCAGGAGTACAAACTTCATATTCCGTTGCCTCCATATTTAAAACAATTTCGGAAGCAGCAATTGTAAAATTTGCCGCATTCACTGCAAAGAAAATATTAGCACTCGCCCTAATCATAATACGAGCAGTGGTTGTTGCTGTTCCCGGAAGTAACACACTATGCGCTCCATCATTTGGAACTGCGGTAGCCAATACTTCAGAAAAAGTAAGCCCTCCATCTGTTGAAAGTAAAATATCCACAGATTGGGCATTGATAGGTGTAATGTCTGTATTCGACACGTCCCATGTTACATCTATGGAAGTACCTGCAACATGCACCTCATTACTTTGTTGTGAAGTAACCACGAAAGGACCTGCACTTTCAATAACACTTACCTTTGAAAAATCAGAAACTACCTGGCCTCCTCCTACTGCATTATCTCTAACTGTAAGTGCAAAATTCAAATCTCGCTGCACATTGGAAACCGTTTCCCAAGCCGAATTGGTGGCGGGGTTGGTTTGTGTTAGATTTCCCTGCACAACACTAGACAACTTTGGGAAATATCGTTCGGGTGCTGTGGTAGGCCTTAAAGATCTAAAATTAGCGCCTCCTGGATTATTAGGGCCAAAAGTAGCTGTGGTAACGATGCCATTATCTATTTGTTCCCAACCATAGGTGAGTATATCACCTGCATCAGCATCTGTTGCATTTCCTGTAAGCACAAAGGCGGTCGATTTTGGAATTACAAAATCTCCAACAGGGGTAATCACTGGTGGAACATTTGTAATAGGAATTTGAACAGCACAAGGGGCCACGTCTATGACTTCTTGAATTTGAAATATACTATTGTAATGAAAATAATCATCTCCTTGTGGCTGCACATTATTTCCAGCCACAATACCTGCATACCCCATAATGGTTGTACCACTGGCGGGTTCTGCTTGTACTAAAGTTCCTTCTGACTCAAAAGACCAAGTATGATTGGCTCCTAATTGATGCCCCATTTCATGGGAAACAAAATCTAAGTCGAACTTATCTCCCTCTGGCACTCGTGCCGCAGAAAAAGCACTTCCTTTTTGATTATCTACACACACCTTTCCTATAAAACCAGCGTTACCCCCATCCGCATCTTCATGAAAAAGATGCCCAAGATCATAATTGGCCTCTCCAATTGTAGCTGATAAGGTTTGTTGTGTTTGAGCGTTTAAATTTCCTGTGTATGGATCTGTAGTAGCATCTGTAAAAATGACCTGATCATTATTTGCCACCAACTCTAAAGTAACTCCTAAATCAGTCTCAAATACCTCATTAATTCTAGTTAAAGTGGCATTGATAGCCCCTAAGGCATCTGCTACCGTTCCACCATGGTATTCGGTATACTCCCCGGAAGCAGAAATAGCCACTCTAAATTTTCGCACCACCTGTTGATCTACTAATTTATCAATAGGGCCAGGAATGCTGTTATTTTGAAGGTCCGATTTGGTACTACATACAAAATCATCGCTTCGGAGTGTTTCTGAACTACGATCGTAAACAACATACTGATTGCTATTATGAGACACCCGCTGCATAAACGTATTTCGCCTATCAGCTGCATGTACCATCATGGTTTGAATACCATTGTGAGATATGCTAAAACGAATTCTATTTTCCGGATTTCGCAGACTATGCCCAACATACGACTTTATGTCAGGATACTTCGATGTAAGTGCTGCGGATAGAACAGATTTTTCCTTAACTTCATAAGGAACCAGAGCTCCTTCTATATTCGGAAAATAAACAATGTTTGCCTTTCCTGTGCGCGATCCATTAATCAAACTCTCACGAAATAACTGCTCTTGTAGCGTAAACAATTGTGTAGCCTCAAGATTTAAATCTTGTATTGCCTGCCCATTTGCATCATCTAAGGATGCATCTTGTTGCCAATAGCCACTTTGTGCCATGGTGTAAAATGACATAAATAATATGGTAATTGAAAAAACAAGACGTAATTTTGTAACCATTAGATAGGGCTTCTTTACACAATCAAATGTAAGTCTTTTTATTATTTTATATAGGTGATAACAGTTCAAAACATTTCCGAACACGATGAAACGCATGCTACTGCTATTACTATTGGCACTTTTGATGGGCTGCATATAGGCCATCGTAAAATATTAGAACGCCTCACAAATAATGCCAAAGCCTTAGATCTTAAATCCGTTGTCCTTACTTTTTTCCCACATCCTCGAATGGTTTTGCAAAAAGACGCCGACATAAAACTCTTGAATACGATTGAGGAAAAAATTCAAATATTTAAAAAAACCGGCTTGGACATTCTCATTATTCATCCTTTCACAATAGCGTTTTCGAGACTTTCGGCAACCGAGTTTGTAAGAGATATTTTAGTGAATAGTTTGAAAACCAAAAAAATTATTATTGGATATGACCATCGGTTTGGAAGAAATCGAAATGCCAATATTAATGATCTTGTTGCTTTTGGAAACACCTTAGACTTTGAAGTGGAAGAAATTCCTGTGCAAGAAATTAATGACGTTTCTGTTAGTTCTACTAAAATTCGAAAAGCTTTGCAAGAAGGCGATGTGCAAACTGCTAATAATTATTTGGGATACCACTATATGTTAACAGGCGTTGTTAAAAAGGGAAAAGGATTAGGGCGGCAATTGCAATTCCCTACAGCCAATCTCTTTATCGAAGAGAAGTATAAGTTGATTCCCAAAAATGGGGTGTATGTGGTTCAAAGTACACTTTCGGGAATACCTGTATATGGTATGATGAATATAGGATACAACCCTACGGTATCTGGAACGGAAAAAAGTATTGAAATTCACTTTTTTGATTTTGACGGAGATTTGTATGATCAGAAAATACAGATCGATATGTTGCATAGAATTCGAGATGAACATAAATTCGATTCGGTAACAGCACTTACCAACCAGTTACACAAAGACAAAGAGACCTCTCTTTCATTAATTTCGCAATAGAATGTTGAACCGATTTCTTTTTAAAAAAATCGATAATGCTTCCCTCCTCATCTTCAGAATACTTTTTGGTATTCTTATTAGTTGCGAATGCTATGGAGCCATTTTTACAGGCTGGGTACGAAGGGTGCTAATAGAACCACAATTCACCTTTTCTTTTATTGGTTTTGAATGGATACAGCCCTTACCTGGCATTGGAATGTATATTTATTTCTTTGTCATGGGAACGCTAGGAGTGCTAATTGCATTGGGTTATAAGTATCGTTTTAGTATGATTTCGTTTACCATTCTGTGGACAGGAGTTTATCTAATGCAAAAAACCGCCTATAACAACCACTATTATCTATTAATTCTTATTTCTGGCATCATGGCTTTTTTGCCTGCACACAGAAACTACTCCTTAGATGCCAAATACCGTCCTTCCATAAAAACGAATAGCATGCATAACTATGTGAGATGGGCCATCATACTGCAGCTCTTTATTGTTTATACATACGCATCCGTCGCTAAATTATATGGAGATTGGTTAGATTTTAGTATTATAAAAATACTCATGCAAAACAAATCCCATTATTATATAATTGGAGAACTATTACAGGAACCATGGGTGCATAAAATTATTGGCTACACAGGCATTTTATTTGATTTATTAGTAATTCCTGCTTTGCTTTGGAAACCTACTCGAAAATTTGCATTTGGATTATCTATTGTATTTCATTTATTTAATTCGATTGTATTCCAAATTGGTATTTTTCCCTACTTAGCACTAGCCTTTACCGTGTTCTTTTTTGAGCCTCAAACAATTAAAAAACTATTTTTAAAGAAGAAAGAGTTGTACGCTGGAAACCAGATCGACATCCCTTCTTTTAGACCTTGGTTGTTATTAGGGGGAAGCATTTATTTTACAATTCAGTTATTACTTCCCTTGCGGCATCATCTGATTCCCGGAAATGTGCTATGGACAGAAGAAGGACATCGCATGAGTTGGCGTATGATGCTAAGAAGCAGAGCTGGAACAGCGCAGTTTAAGATAGTTGATACAGCAAATGGAAAAGAAGAAATAGTTCGATTGGATGATTATCTAACCAAAAAGCAAAAACGTAAAGTAGCTTGCTACCCAGATTTTATGTGGCAATTTGCGCAACAATTAAAAAAAGACCAAGCCAAACAAGGAAAAAAAATAGCTGTATACGTAAAATCTAGTGTACGTATAAACGGCAAACCATCTAAGGCTTTTACAGATATTAAAGTAGATCTTGCTAACGAATCTTGGGATCACTTCAAGCATCATGAATGGATATTACCCGAAAAATAACAATAAACGTGTAAGCATTGATTCATTGATCAATTAACCCTAAATTTGCCTATCTAAATATACTTTTGATGTTACAGCTACAAGCGATCCGCGAGCACAAAGAAGTCATAGCCCAAGCCCTAACAAAGCGTAATATAGACGCCTCTACCTTGCTAGAAGAAGTGCTTCAATTAGACGAAACGCGACGGTCTAAGCAAACACAGTTAGATAGTACTTTGGCCGAATCAAATACGCTTTCTAAAGAGATTGGAATGCTCTTTAAAAATGGAAAAGCAGCGGAAGCTAATGTTTTAAAAACCAAAACTGCAACCTTAAAAGAAGCTACTAAAAATCTTCAAGAAGATTTAAATTCAGCAACGGCAAGTTTGCAGGTTTTACTATATCAGATTCCCAATGTACCCCATCCTTCCGTACCTGCAGGAAATTCCGAGGAAGATAACGAAGAAGTTTTTAATGAAGGTGAAATCCCTAAACTAAATGCTAAAGCACTTCCTCACTGGGAACTTGCAAAGAAATACGACATCATTGATTTTGAATTGGGTGTGAAAATTGCTGGTGCCGGATTTCCAGTTTATAAAGGCAAGGGCGCGCGCTTACAGCGTGCTTTAATTGCTTATTTTTTGGATAAAAATACAGCTGCAGGTTATACAGAAATACAGGTGCCACATTTGGTCAATGAAGCTTCTGGTTACGGCACTGGGCAACTACCAGATAAAGAAGGTCAAATGTATCATATTACAGCAGACGATCTTTATCTCATCCCAACGGCCGAGGTCCCCGTGACGAATATCTTTAGGGACACCATTCTAAATGCAAAGGATTTTCCTATTTGTTATACAGGCTATACTCCTTGTTTTAGAAGAGAAGCAGGAAGTTATGGCGCCCATGTAAGGGGCTTAAATAGACTCCATCAATTTGACAAAGTAGAGATTGTTAGAGTAGAACATCCAGACAATTCTTATAAGGCCTTGGATGGAATGGTAGATCATATAAAAGATATTTTGAGAGATCTTAAATTACCATTTCGAATTTTGCGTTTATGCGGAGGCGATTTAGGTTTCACGGCTGCGCTCACATTTGATTTTGAGGTGTATTCTACTGCACAGGAACGTTGGCTAGAAATAAGTTCTGTTTCGAACTTCGAAACGTATCAAGCCAATCGTTTAAAACTTCGCTTTAAGGACGAAAAGGGAAAACGCCAATTGGCACATACACTTAACGGAAGCTCTTTGGCTTTGCCACGTGTATTGGCCGGAATATTAGAAAACTATCAAACAGAAGATGGCATTGAGATTCCTGAGGTTTTAATACCGTATACAGGCTTTGATCGTATTGATTAATTTTCTCTTCAATTGCACAAACAATTGGTTTCATTATTTTAAAAAGCATCTGTGCCACTAAAAAGATTAGGGTTTCCTTGGCAGTATATTTGCATTCGCTAAGTTAAATTTGTTAAATTTCAAGTATGAGAGTTCTCGCTTTTCTTAGTCTTTTCCTTTTATTTCAGTGGGTTGCTGCTCAGGACGATTTCCTCGCAAAACAATACTTCAATGATGGCGATTTCGAAAAGGCGGTTGTTTTTTATGAAAAATTGGCTAAAAGAAATCCTCGAAGTGCTACCTATACCCAGAACCTTGTAAATTGCTATCAACAACTGGAGCAATATACCGAAGCCGAAGAATTTCTATTAAAAAGAATTCAAGGTCCCAATGTCTATCCCACCATCTTTATAGAACTAGGTTACAACTATTCGCTGCAAAAGAAGGAAGAAAAAGCGGTGATGAGCTATGAAACCGCCCTAACTAAAATTAATGAAAATCCCAACTTAGGATTTAGCATTGGTACACGCTTTCAGCAATACACCCTCCTAGAATATGCTATTAAAGCGTACTCCAAAGCAATGGATTTAAATCCTGAATTGAATTATAATTTTCAACTAGCAAGAATTTATGGAGAGCAAGGTAATATTGGGAAAATGTATGAATCCTATTTGCTCCTAATGCAAGAAGGCAGATCTTCTAAACCCAATGTATTAAGAAATATCAATGACTTTATTACCGAAAATCCTGAAAATGAAAATAACATTACCCTAAAAAAAATATTACTTACCAAAGCGCAAAAAAATCCCGATTTGCTTTGGAACGAACTCCTTAGCTGGCTTTTTGTGCAGCAAAAACAATACAACAGTGCCTTTAGTCAGGAAAAAGCAATTTACAAAAGAGACCCTGAAAGCTCTTTACAACGTTTAGTAGGCCTTGGAGATTTAGCAATGGAGGACAATGGTGAAGAAGTAGCGCAAAAAATATTTGAATACGTCGTTGCCAATAGTAAAGGGGGAGTTACACAGTTAAAAGCACAATTAAAGCTCATAGACCTGGATTTACGCAACCCCAACCAAAGGAAATTGTCTGATGTTCAAAAGAAGTTCGAAGAGCTTATTGCTACCTATGGGTACAAAGCTAGAACTCTTCAATTACAAATAGACTATGCTAACTTTCTTACCTTTAAAAAAGACACTCCAGAACCTGCATTAGCTATCCTCGATAAAGTATTAGAACTACCGTTGAACAAGTTTGGAAAAGCACATGTAAAAATGGCCCTAGGGAATATCCTAGTATACCATAAAAAATTTAATAGAGCCTTAATTTATTTTTCACAAATACAGAAAGATTTAAAAAACGATGTAATTGGGCAAAATGCAAGGTTTAAAGTAGCACAAACAAGCTTTTACAAAGGTGATTTTGATTGGGCACTGACACAACTAAAGGTATTAAGGGGATCTACCTCACAATTAATAGCAAATGATGCAATGCAATTAAGTTTGCTTATTTCCGACAATTCCTTGGAAGATTCTACGCAAACGGCCTTAAAAAAATATGCCAGAGCAGATTTATTGGCCTACCAAAATAAAAAGGAAGAAGCGATTACTATTTTAAATGATATTTTAGAAAATCATAAAGGTGAAAAAGTAGAAGATGAGGCCTTATTGAGACAAGCGGAACTTTTAACACAATCAAAAAACTACGAAGCAGCAGAATTAAATTATCTAAAAATAGTGGAATTTTATCCCAATGATATACTTGCAGATGATGCACTGTTTGCACTTGGAGAGCTCTATAGCAAGGCCCTTAATGAACCAGAAAAGGCAAAGAGCTATTATGAAAAAATAATATACAATCATCAGGATAGTTATTACTTTCCCCAAGCACGGAAAAACTATAGAAGATTACGAGGAGATACGATTAATTAGGAATACTCCAAATTGTCTATGCAACCAACATCTAAAATTATAATCTAAACGAAAAGCATGTTCATATATAATGTCACCATCAATATAGATGAAACGGTCCATGATCAATGGCTTCTATGGATGAAAGAAAATCATATCCCAGCAATGTTAGCAACTGGAAAATTTACTACAGCCAAACTTTGCAAAGTTTTGGTTGAAGAAGATATGGGCGGAATTACCTATTCTGCTCAATATACTGCCAAAGACAAAGCCACTTTAGAACAATATTATCAAGAAGATGCTGAACGCCTGCGCAACGATGGGATGAAAAACTTTGCCAATAAGTTTGTTGCTTTTAGGACAGAATTAGAAATTATTAGTGAACACTAGTACAGATGGGGAAAAGCAAAAAATATGCTGCTAATTCGTACGGGAAAAGCAAAAAGCAATCAAATGACACAGGCCATGTTAGGGCTAAAAAACATTTGGGTCAGCATTTTTTAAAGGATGAAGATATTGCTCGTCAAATTGCGGAAACCCTATCCTTTAATGGTTATAAAAATGTAATTGAAATTGGGCCTGGCACAGGAGTACTAACAAAATACCTGCTTTTACAAGAGATAGACTTGATAGCTATGGATTTAGACGAAGAATCCGTTGAATATCTAAACAATAGTTTTCCACTAGAGCATCATAAGATGATGCAACGCAAAGAGGCGTTTACAGTTATTTTAGCTGATTTTTTAAAATTTGACTTGGCAACGCTCTTTGGAAATGCCCCTTTTGCCATTACAGGAAATTTCCCTTATAATATCTCTACGCAGATTGTATTCAAAATGTTACAATGGCGCCATCAGATACCAGAGTTTTCGGGGATGTTTCAGAAAGAAGTAGCACAACGCATTTGTGAAAAAGAGGGAAATAAGACCTATGGTATTCTTTCCGTACTTGTTCAAGCTTTTTATAACGCAGAGTATCTCTTTACCGTTCCACCAACTGTGTTTAATCCCCCCCCCAAAGTTCAATCTGGTGTTTTACGCCTTGTTAGAAAACAAGATTACCAATTAAGTTGTGACGAAGAATTATTTTTCAAAATTGTTAAATCTGCCTTCAATCAGCGCAGAAAAACCTTGCGAAACAGCTTAAAAATATGGAACCTCTCTCCTGTTTTAAAAGAAGATGCTATCTTTGATCGCCGTCCGGAACAAATGGCCGTAGCCGATTTTATCGAGCTCACAAAGAAGATAGCAAATGACACCGTTTAAACTCACACCAGAGCTCTTAACAGAAATAGAACAGCTCATAGCAAACCATAAAGAAACACATTTGGTGTCTTTACTGGAAGATGTGCACTATGCAGATGTTGCTGAAATTGTCAATGAACTTAACGAGGAGGAGGCCACCTATCTTATAAAAATTCTGGATAGTGATAAGACTTCCGACGTTCTTACTGAGCTAGATGATGATGTTAGAGAGATTATTCTTAGCAATCTTTCAACCAAGGAAATTGCTGAGGAAATTGATGAATTAGATACAGATGATGCAGCAGATATCGTTGCAGAATTGCCTATAGAAATTGTCCAAGAAGTAATTTCTGAACTAGAAGATAAAGAACATGCCAAGGATATTGTTGAACTTCTTAGGTATGATGAGAATTCGGCCGGTGGACTTATGGCGAAAGAGCTCGTAAAGGTCAAAGAAAATTGGAATGTGCTTACCTGCGTTAAAGAAATGAGACAGCAAGCAGAAAATGTTACCCGAGTACATTCTATCTATGTTGTTGATGACGATGAAAAACTAATGGGACGTTTATCGCTTAAAGATTTACTAACCACCTCTACCAAAACACATATCAGAGAAGTTTATATTCCAAAAGTAGACTCGGTCAGCGTCAATGAAAAGCCGGAAGAAGTTGCTAAAATAATGTCCAAATACGATTTGGAAGCGATTCCAGTAGTGGATGAAATAGGACGTTTGGTGGGAAGAATTACCATTGATGATATCGTAGATGTTATCAAAGAAGAAGCAGAAAAAGATTATCAAATGGCTGCGGGTATCTCTCAAGATGTAGAAGCAGATGATAGTATTTGGGAATTAACAAGAGCGCGACTTCCATGGCTCATTCTAGGCCTTTTGGGTGGTCTTGGAGCTGCCATCATCATGGGGAGTTTTGAAACCATTATTGAAACCTACACCATTATTCTTTTTTTTACTCCACTTATTGCAGCCATGGCCGGAAATGTTGGTGTGCAATCTAGTGCCATTATTGTACAAGGATTGGCCAATGATGATATTAAAGGAAGTATTAGCAATAGGCTTTGGAAAGAAATGCTTTTAGCATTGCTAAATGGAATTATTTTGGCGATGTTACTTTTCTTATTTACGTGGTGGTATCAAGATTTTAGAATTGCGTTAGCGGTGTCTATATCCCTTATAGTGGTGATTATCGTTGCGGGTATTATAGGTACCTTTATACCTCTATTTTTAGACAAACGAGGCATCGATCCTGCCATTGCTACAGGCCCCTTTATTACTACCAGCAATGATATTTTTGGTATTCTTATATACTTCTGGATCTCCAAATTAATTCTCGGAATTTAGAGATTTAAGTCCTTAAAACAATACACAAATTAGGGTGATTTTATGGGTGAAAAACTCGTATATTTAGTTAATATTAGAAGTTGTCGTTGTGCTCCTTTAGAAACCTATTCATATGAACCTAGCTCAGATTAAGAATCAGTTAAATGCAAAATCCATTTTATTATCAGAGGAAGGTTTTTTATCGTATCCCACAGTCATTGGATATGACAAAAGATTTAGATGGAGCTGGATGGCTACGCAACTCAACACTTTCATAGTGGCTTCTGATCTGGGAGATACGCCTTTGACGGTTATTGAAATAGAAAAACACTTAAGTGCGGCTTTTAATCATGCTCAGAAAAAATACAAAGGTTGGCCTCGAGGTTTACAATCTGGTTTGGGTGTCATTTCCATTTTAATTTCAGAAAAAATAGACCCAGAAGCTGTTGCTTATTGCAAACAATTAAAATCTGGTAAAAAATGGGCTGGTTTTACCATACCAGTAGTGGTAAATAGCAGCACTTTGGAGGCTAGTTATTTCGAAAAAAATCCACTTTGGGGAAGAATCTACTATCCTTTTTTTAAAAAAATGATTCAAGATCTATTACAAACTGTTTAAAAAAAATTATGAAAGCAATTAGCATCAAAGAAAAGCATGCCGCCTTTAGCAAGCAATGGCATCCCCATCAAATAGCGGTGGTAGATGATATGCAAGTGATTCTTGCAAAAATTCAAGGCGAATTTGTATGGCATGCACATGAACACGAAGACGAGCTTTTTCAGGTGGTAAAAGGGACCTTATACATGCAGTTTAGAGATAGAACAGAAGTAGTAAAAGAAGGGGAACTCATCGTAGTTCCCAAGGGAGTAGAACATAACCCAAGTACCAAAGATGGGGAAGAAGTGCATTTATTATTGTTTGAAAAACTCACCACTGCTCATACGGGTGATGTACAACATGAAATAACACAAACAGAATATCCTAAAATTTAAAAAATAATACTCTTTGAAAGTACTACACCTAGATACAAATCATCCCCTACTACTTGAAAAGTTAGCAGCCTTAGGTTGTGAAAATGAGGAAGATTATAGCTCGAACAAACAAACAATAGAAGCAAAAATAAAGGACTATGATGGTATCATTATTCGCAGTAGGTTTACTATAGATCAGCCCTTTTTAGATAAAGCCACCAATTTGAAATTTATAGGGCGCGTGGGTGCTGGTCTAGAAAATATAGATACTGCCTATGCCCAAAAAAAAGGAATTTTCTTAGCATCGGCACCAGAAGGAAATAGAAATGCTGTTGGGGAACACAGTTTGGCAATGCTACTTTCTTTGTTTAATAAGCTTAACAAAGCCAATGAAGAGGTCCGAAAAGGAATATGGGATAGGGAAGGCAATCGTGGAGTGGAATTAGATGGGAAAACTATAGGTATTATTGGCTATGGTAATATGGGAAAAGCGTTTGCGAAGAAATTAAAAGGTTTTGACGTGGAGGTCCTCTGCTATGATATTGTTGGTGGCGTGGATGATGAAAATGCCAGACAAGTAGGAATCATGGAACTACAACAAAAAACCGATGTATTAAGTCTTCATGTACCTCAGACAGAAGCTACAAAAAAAATGATCAATTCTGAGTTTATAAATGCATTTCACAAACCCTTTTGGTTGCTTAACACAGCCAGAGGTAGCTGTGTGGTTACCCAAGATCTAGTAAGTGCGTTAGAATCTGGTGCAATTCTAGGTGCGGGGCTAGACGTATTGGAATACGAAAAAAAGTCGTTCGAAAATCTATTTACAGAATCGACGATGCCCGCAGCTTTTAACTACCTTGTCAATTCAGAGAATGTTATTCTTTCTCCTCATGTAGCCGGCTGGACCGTAGAGAGCAAAGAACAACTTGCGCAAACTATTGTAGCTAAAATAAGAGAGCAGTTTTTTAATAAAAAAGAATGATGTAAAAAGGTGAAAAAGACCATTCTCACTTTTGGGCTTCTCGTATTTGCTTTGTTATTACTTTTTCAGATGAGCAAATATTCACTTATTCGTGGTGACACCACCATTGAGGTTATTATTGCTTCTGTGGCCATTGTTTTTTTTATCATTGGTATTTATATCAATAAAAAAAGCTTGCAGAAAAAGAGGGTTCTACCGAATGAAATTGACCATCAAAAAATTGATGACCTCGCATTAAGTAAGAGAGAATATGAGGTTTTAAGAGAAATTGCTCTGGGTTTGTCTAACAAAGAAATTGCAGATAAATTATTCCTGTCAGAAAGTACTATAAAAACTCATGTATCTAACCTATTGGTAAAACTCAATGCCAAACGAAGAACACAGGCAATCCAAATCGCAAAAGAACTTCAAATCTTGTAAAATAGAGTGCTATTCTACTAAAGTAGGAGGAATTTAGTACTTTAGTATGACCCCACTTATTACCCCGAAATGTACTTTTGAGACCATAATCTTAAATACTACAGATATGAAAAATACGGTTATTAAATTTGGTGCTTACGGTTTTCTCCTGGGACTTGGATTATTTTTAGCAGGGGTATTTTTTGGAGAAAACTTAGAGATGTCACAAGGAATGGTAATAGGTTATCTCACCATTCTTGCTTCTCTAATCTTTGTCTTTTTTGGAATAAAACATTATCGCGATAAGCAAAACAATGGGGTACTAACTATTGGAAAAGCAATTGTTATTGGTATTTCTATTTCCATTTTTGCGGCAATTGGAATAGCCATCGCAGATTATATTTATACCTCGGCAATTAACCCAAATTTTTATGAAGACTACGTAGCGGCTCAAAGAGCGGAAGGATATACAGGCGAGATCCCAGATTATGGGAATTTCGGTCTAGCTCTCTTTATGTTTGGACAAGTGATGATTATTGGTTTTATAATCTCCTTAATTTCAGCAGTAGTATTACAACGTAAAAACAACTAAATATGCAGTACGAAGCAAACACACCTGATGAATATATTGAGCAGCTACCCGAAGAGAGAAAGGTGGCAATCTCTAAAATACGTAACGCAATTTTACAGCAGCTTCCAAAAGGATTTGAAGAATGTATTAATTATAAAATGATTGGTTATGTGGTACCACATAGTGCATATCCAGATGGGTATCATTGCAACCCAAAACTACCCCTACCCTTTATGAATTTAGCTTCCCAAAAAAACTTTGTAGCCGTGTATCATTCTGGCATTTACGCAGATCCAAAACTAATGGATTGGTTTGTGTCTGAATATCCCAAACACTGCAAACGAAAACTGGATATGGGTAAGAGTTGTATCCGATTTAAATATATGGATGATATTCCATATGACCTTCTGGGGGAATTGGCTTCCAAAATGACAGTGGAAGATTGGATATCTTCTTATGAAAGTGTCGTGAAAAATAAATAAAACTAAAAACAAGATGAAGAATAGAGTTACAGGCTTGGGCGGATTTTTTTTTAAAACCAAAGATCCAGATCAAATAAAATCATGGTATAAAACGCATTTAGGTTTAAACACCGACCAATACGGATGTACTTTTTGGTGGAAAGATAAAGAAGGAAATGATTGCTCTACACAATGGAGTCCTTTTAAGGAAGATACTACCTATTTTAAGCCAAGTGAAAAACAATTCATGATGAATTTTAGAGTGGAAAATCTGCTTGCGTTGCTTGAAGAACTTAAAAAAGAAGGCGTTACGATTGTAGGAGAAGTTGAAGAGTATGATTATGGAAAATTTGGATGGATATTGGACCCCGAGGGCAATAAATTAGAACTTTGGGAACCTGTAGATAGTGCATTTCTTTAAAAAAGAGAGAAGTAAAAAAATATTTGCTAAATTTAAGCCAGTATTAACACTAAAAACAACCAAGAATGTCAGAAGAAAATAAAGATTTGGGCGACAAGGCTGAAGATGCTTTCGATAACGCAAAAGAAGCTGCCAGTGATGCGTATGAAGATGCGAAAGAAGCTACCAGTGAATTTGCGGAAGAAGCAAAGGACACTGCCAAGGAATTCACAGATAGTGCCAAAGAGGCCTTTAGCAGTGCTGGAGGAGATAATAAGAAAATGCTAGCTGGTATTTTAGCTATTATCCTAGGATCATTAGGGATTCATAAATTTATTCTTGGGTATCAAAAGGAAGGAATCATATTACTTGTAATTACGGTTGTAGGATGGTTAACTACATGTTTGTTTGGGTTAGGGTTTTTGTTATTATCTGCTACTAGTATTGTAGGTATTATTGAAGGGATCATTTACCTTACTAAAAGTGATGAAGAATTCTATAACACCTACCAAGTAGGTAAAAAGCCTTGGTTCTAACATACTAAAAAGTCAGTTTTTTATCAACTGGCTTTTTTAATATCATTTATTATCGTAATATTGCAATATAATAATGTATAATGGGTATCACTAAAACACAGATATTTAACGCAAAGCAAAACCAATTAGCTACTACATTCAAGGTATTAGCACATCCTGCTCGCATCGCAATTTTAGAATACATAAGCCTTCAGAATGCGTGCATCTGTAATGATATTGTAGAAGAAATTGGTTTAGCACAGCCTACGATTTCTCAGCACTTAAAAGAACTAAAAAGTATTGATCTAATCAAAGGTGAGATAGAAGGGAAGAAGGTTTGCTATTGTATTAACCTGGAAAGGTGGAAGGAAATTCAGGCCTTGTTAAATACGTTTTTCGACACCACTAAAATTAATTGTTGTTAAACCATCGTTGAAATAAAAACTTTAAAAAAATATTTTATGAAAACTCAAGAATTTTTAGATCTATTAAAGGCACATTCTGATAAAAGTCTACTTTTTGAATATCAGATGGGCAGGTTTGTAGCTCCCAACTACCACATTACTGAGATAAAAAATATTACGATAGATTCTGTGGATTGCGGAGCAGGTACAGATTTCTGGAAAGAGACCATTATTCAGCTTTGGGAAAGTCCAGAAGAAAAAGATACTACTACTTACATGACTGCTTTTAAAGCCTTAGGAATTTTAAATAAAGTGCATAGTATTAAACCCATGGTTTTAGATGCAGAGGTCAAATTGGAATATAGCAATGCAAGTTTTCATACAGCGCAGCTATTTGTAAATGGTTATGAAGTAATGCAAGGGCAACTACTGATAAAACTAGCCATTGAAAAGACAGACTGCAAGGCAAAAGAAAGCTGCGGAATTCCAGTAGAAGAAATGCAAGAAGCAAGTAGTTGTGCACCAGGAAGTGGCTGCTGTTAAAACAGTATACAGAATCTTATGAAAGCTATCAACATACGATCTATGCTTCCTGAGGATTGGGGGGCTGTTTCAAAAATTTATGAAGAAGGTATTGCTACTGGTTTTGCAACTTTTGAAAAAGAAATTCCAGCCTATGAATGTTGGAATAAGGATCACTTAGATAGGTGTAGACTTGTTGCAGAAAAAGACAATAAGATACTTGGGTGGGCCGCATTATCTCCAGTTTCTGGAAGGTGTGTCTATGGAGGTGTGGCAGAGGTAAGTGTGTATATTGGAACCAAAAATAGAGGCATGGGATTAGGTAAATTACTGATGACTCATTTAATTGATGAGAGTGAAGCTATTGGTTTGTGGACTTTGCAATCAGGAATCTTTCCAGAAAATGAAGGAAGCATTATCTTGCACAAAAAAATGGGCTTCCGTTTTATTGGAAAAAGAGAACGTGTTGGAAATTTAGACGGTGTATGGAAAGACAATCTTCTTTTTGAACGCAGAAGTACCATTGTTGGTATCTAATCAATAAACAATAAGCCTTTAATAATAAACTAAACAAGGATAAATGAAAAATATACTGGTTTTATGTACCGGAAATTCATGTAGAAGTCAAATGGCACATGGATATTTAAACAAACTCCAAGATACTTGGGCAAAAGTGTATAGTGCTGGTATAGAAACGCATGGATTAAACCCGGGAGCCGTCAGTATTATGAAAGAGGATGGTATTGATATTACGCATCACACCTCCAATCATGTAGATGAATACAATCATCTTACATGGGACTATATTATTACGGTATGTGACCATGCTAAGGAAAATTGCCCTTTTATCCCTTCTGAAAACGCCGAGCGAATTCACCATAACTTTTTTGATCCATCCAAAGTAATAGGTTCGGAAGAAGAAAAACATACCGCTTTTTTAAAAGCTAGAAATGAGATTCGGGATTTTTGCATGCAATTTCTAGAGCGGGAGACCTAATTAAGAATCTCCGTTAACAGTGGTTTCGTTCAATTTGCGCTCTAACTCGGCCTGAAATTCTTCCATTACAGGTTTTACCGTGCTCTCTGGCAGGTCTGCTATTTTAATATACATTAGACCATCCACCGAATTATTGAACAAAGGATCTACATTAAACGCTATTACTTTTGCATTCTGTTTAATGTACTTTTTAATTAGTACTGGTAAACGCAAACTCCCTGGTTCTACTTCATCGATAAGTCGATCAAACTTATTTAAATCGGCCTGCGTTTCATCAAAAATAAATTCCTTGTCCGCATCTTTGAGCTGCACTTTAAATTCTTTTTTGGGACGTATATATTGTGCTACATAGGGATCCCAATAATGTGACTTCATAAACTCAATCATCAATGATTTTGAGAAATTGGAAAATTGGTTACTAATACTCACCCCACCAATAAGATACTTATGTTCCGGATGTCTTAATGTAGTATGTACAATGCCCTTCCATAATAAGAAAAGTGGCATAGGTTTTTGTTGATATTCCTTAATTATATAGGCCCTGCCCATTTCTATAGACCTACTCATCATGCCGTAGAGCTCTGGTTCTACTCTAAACAAATCTTGTAAATAAAAGCCATCTATCCCATACTTCTTAAAAATGTCTGATCCCATTCCCATTCGGTAGGCTCCTACAATCTCTTTTTCCCGATCATCCCATAAAAATAGGTGATGGTAATACGAATCAAACTCGTCCAAATCTATCGCCTTATTGGTTCCCTCTCCAATGGCTCTAAAAGTCACTTCACGTTGCCTTCCTATCTCCTTTAAGATAAAAGGCATATCACTTTTCTTAGCTAAAAAAACCTCGTAGTTTTTACTTTGAAGGAGACGGCAATCTTTTTCTCTTAATTTTTCAATCTCGCCCTGGATCACTTCTGTACGAACTGCAGAAGCAATTTTTTTTGGTGGTTTATTAATTTTTAAAGTGCCAGGAACCTTATCAATGAGCCGTTCTTTTTCATAAGCATTGGACAGCATATAGGTCTTTTTACGAAGCAATTCGGTAAATTCTTTAAGGTTTTCCTGCTCTTTTTGCACCTTAACCGATATGGGCTGACCAATGCGAACTTTTATATTTCGTTTTCGCTGGGTAGTTACTTCTGAAGGTAGTTTAGCTGTTCTAAAAATATCACTAATCTTAGATAGCCTGTAGAACAATCTACTATTCTTTGCGTGGAAATAAATAGGCACTACTGGCACTTCCGCTCTCTTGATTAACTTAATGGCAGCTTCCTCCCAAGGTTTATCTACAATTAACTTTCCATCTTTATAGGTAGAAACCTCCCCGGCCGGGAAAATACCCAAAGGATGTCCTTCTCTCAAATGCAACAACGCCTTCTTAAACCCTGCAATACTTTTCTTAGCATCTTTATGGTTTTCAAACGGATTTACAGGCATAATGTAAGGAGCCATTGGTTTGATACGATCCAGTAAAAAATTAGCAATAATCTTAAAGTCTGACCGCTGTTCCACCATCAACTTTAACAGTAAAACGCCATCAATTCCACCCAATGGATGATTAGATATGGTTATGTATGCCCCTTCTTTTGGGAGTCTTCTAAAATCCTCTTCGGGGATTTCAAAATTAATTTCGTAGTATTCTAAAATAGCATCTAAAAAAGCACTCCCCTCTAAATGTTTGTGCTGATCATAAAACCTATTAATACTTGAAATCTTGCTTACCTTCATAAGAATCCATCCTATAAACGTACCCAGGAAACCGTATTTGTGCAGGTTAATCGCTTTGGACACTTCTTTTGCGGTCACTAAACCCATAGTTATCAGGAAATTTAGGTAATCGTAAATATAGGAAAATCCGTTGAAGCGTTGTCTAAAATAAGGTTTATTTTAAGACTCTTAAAATGCTGTTACCCCTGTTCTTTTCAATACTTAACCACTAATTGCACTGTTTCCTTGCCCCGTTGTTCCAGTAAAATTTCTTTTCCATTCTGGAGTGAAGCTATGGCCTCAGTATTGAAATGGCGTATGGTATATAAGGAAACATCCTCATGATGCACCACTTTGAATTTGCGTTGCAATTGATTTAAAAGCTCAGGCAAACGTCCAAACTTATTGTCAACACAAACAGAAAAACTAATTGCAGAGTTCTGTATTAAATCTACCTTCATTTTATAATCGTGAAACAATTTGAAAATCTCACTGATACTGTCTTCCACTATAAAAGAGAAATCTAAAGAAGATAGCTTCATTAAAACCTGATTCTTTTTGACAATAAAACAGGGTATTTCTGGATCTATTCCAATTCCCTTTCCAACCGTAGTTCCGGAGTCCTTTGGATTTATAAACGACTTTACATGTAACGGAATTTCTTTTCCTTGTAAGGGTTGAAGGGTTTTAGGATGTATTACAGAAGCCCCATAAAATGCTAACTCTATGGCTTCCCTATAGGAGATTTTATTCAGCAAAGTAGTTTTTTCAAAATACCGAGGATCTGCATTTAACACCCCAGGAACATCTTTCCATATGGTGACAGAGTTTGCATTTAAGCAATAGGCTAATATAGCCGCTGTATAATCAGAACCTTCCCTACCTAAAGTAGTTGTAAAATTGTTGTCATCACTGCCCAAAAACCCCTGGGTAATGTATAACTTCTTCTTATCTACAATGGATGCCACCGCTTGTTGGGTTTTCTCCCAATGTACTTGCACATCTCGATAGGTATTATCGGTTTTAATAACATCTCTAATATCTAACCATGTATTTTGGATATCAACCTCGTTTAGATAAGCACTTAAAATGGTGGTAGAAACCAATTCGCCATAACCCACTACCTGATCATATACAAAGTTATATTTGGGCGATTTGTTCCAAGCCAAAAAACCTTGTACTTCTTCAAACAGGGACTTTACCTTTTCAAAAATAGGATGCTTTTCATTAGAAAATAGGTCTAACAAGACATTATTATGATAGGTTACTACTTCCTGGATGGCCTCAGTTAACACTGTCTTATCTTGAAAATAAGCATCCACAATAGCTTCCATCGCATTGGTGGTTTTACCCATGGCAGAAACCACTACCAATGTTTGACTATATCCAACTTCTTCTAAAACTTTTACTAGATTTTTTACTCCTTCTGCATCTTTTACAGATGCTCCTCCAAACTTAAAAACCCTCATA
Source organism: uncultured Flavobacteriaceae bacterium (assembly GCA_947500575.1). GTDB lineage: Bacteria > Bacteroidota > Bacteroidia > Flavobacteriales > Flavobacteriaceae > CANMSI01. The sequence goes on from CANMSI010000001.1 coordinate 1,213,437, forward strand.
ATTGTGCTATAAAATTTTGTATCCCTTCTTCGTTTAATTGCACTACGTCCCAATCTCGCATTACCTTTGCTCCTTTGGCTTCATAAAACCGAATTGCTGGCTCGTTCCAGTCTATTACTTCCCAAGAAATTCTCTTTACTCCTAGTTGATGACCATATTTTACTACTTCCGTTAGTAATGCACTTCCCAAACCACTTCCGCGAAACTGTTCAGTAACAATTAAATCTTCCAAATGAATCACAGTTCCTTTCCAAGTAGAATAGCGAGGATATACTAACGCCATTCCACAAATTTTGGTATCCGATTCGGCAACAAAACACTGAAAAAGTGGCTGTGCGCCAAAGCCATCAGCCACTAAGTCTGAAGCATTTACTTCTACTGCATCTTCTTCTTTTTCAAAAATAGCTAGCTCTTGGATCAAACCTAATACCTGATCCATATCTTCTGCTTTTGCCTTTCGGATTGTATAATTCATCTGTTACAAATAAAACACAAAGTTATAAATTTAAAAAACTAATTGTTTACGAAATCGTTGTAGTTTCACAAAATAACCGATATTTGTGCCCAAATAAAACAGGTTCTATCCATGGACAAAAGAAACCGAACACTCGGCGAATTCATTATCGAAAATCAACATTCTTTTCAATACTCTTCTGGAGAATTATCCAAACTTATTCATGCATTGCGGTTAGCCGCTAAAGTGGTGAATCATGAAGTAAATAAAGCAGGACTTATAGATATTTTAGGTGCGGCGGGAGATACAAATATCCAAGGGGAAGATCAGCAAAAATTAGACGTGCTGGCCAACGAAAAATTTATTCAAACCTTAAAGAATAGGGAGATTGTATGTGGCATTGCTTCCGAGGAAGAGGACGATTTTATAAGTATTAATAGTAATAACGAGCAGCATCAGAATAAATATGTAGTGCTTATAGATCCACTTGATGGTTCCTCAAATATAGATGTAAATGTATCCGTTGGTACCATCTTTTCTATTTACAGAAGAGTAACACCTGTGGGAACACCGGTAACCTTGGAAGATTTTTTACAGCCTGGCAAGAATCAGGTAGCTGCGGGTTATATCGTCTATGGAACTTCTACCATGCTAGTATACACCACAGGAGACGGTGTAAATGGATTTACGCTAAACCCGGCTATAGGTACCTTTTACCTATCTCACCCCGATATGCAATTCCCCGAAATGGGTAAAATTTATTCCGTAAATGAAGGAAATTATATCCATTTCCCAAAAGGTGTAAAAGACTATATCAAATACTGTCAGCAAGAAGAAGGAGATAGACCATATACTTCTAGATATATTGGTTCTTTAGTATCTGATTTCCACAGAAATATGATCAAAGGTGGTATTTATATGTATCCCAAAAGTAGTGTCGCCTCCAATGGAAAACTGCGTTTGCTTTATGAATGTAATCCCATGGCGTTTTTAGCGGAGCAAGCCAATGGAAAGGCAAGTGATGGACACCAACGTATTTTAGACATTGTTCCTTCTGAATTGCACGAACGCGTACCGTTCTTTTGCGGAAGTAAAAAAATGGTAGAGAAAGCAGAAGAATTTATGAATTAAAAAAAGCGGAACTTAAGTTCCGCTTTCAATTTTTTCCGTTAGAACCCTCTTAACGGTTCATATTTTTTATTTCTTCAATAAAATTGTCTTCATCCACACCCGCATTGACCAATTTAAGCGCCTTATCTACCACATAGTTCACATTTGCCGGTGAAAAACCAAGACCCACACTCAATCTTTCCAATAGTGGAATTTGTTTTTCTCCCAACTCATAGTCGGCATATACCATGCGCGCCAAATCATATAGACGTTCCAACCTTCTATCATAACTTGAAGGCGGATTTACCGGATGCGATGCATAATTCTTTAGTATTTCTTTGTAATCACTTTCTGAAATATTGAGTTTTCTTCCCAAACGGTCTAAAAACGCTTTCTCATCTTCTGTAATTACTCCGTCGCTCATGGCAACTTTTACAATGGCTGCAAAATGATCTTGATTTCGCTTTTGAAATCCACTGTCAAACAAATCTGAAATCGACATATATTTTTCTATTTAATAGCGCAAATATAATTTTTTTAAAAGTCATAATTTTAAAATTTGACCAACTTTATTTTAGGTCGAAATTTGTACCTTCACTTGGCTACAAATGCTTTACTCATTTCTTAGAAAAATACCATGGCCAAAAGATCATGACAAGAGAAGAACTACAACAGATTGCAACTCATTGGTTTGATCAACAAAACTGGACGGTTTTCCCTTTTCAAAAACAAACATGGAATGCTTTTTTAAAAGGAAAAAATGGCCTTCTAAATGCCCCTACAGGTAGTGGCAAAACCTATGCGCTTTGGTTTCCTATTGTATTACAGTATATAAAGACTAATCCTGCGTACAAAACGCAATATAAAAAAGGCTTAAAAGCCATTTGGATTACTCCTCTTAGAGCCTTATCTCAAGAAATTAAACAAGCTACAGAACGGGTATCTGAAGATTTGGGAATAGGATTTACTGTGGGGATACGAACAGGAGATACTTCTACGAAAGAGAGAGCCCAGCAAAAGAGGCAAATGCCAGATTTACTCATAACCACTCCGGAGAGTTTGCACCTTCTATTAGCTACAAAAGGCTACAAAAGCACATTCAAAAATTGTTCAGCTATCATAATAGATGAGTGGCACGAGTTATTGGGAACCAAACGTGGTGTACAAATGGAGCTTGCACTGTCTAGACTAAAAACACTTTCCAAAGAACTTCGAATATGGGGGGTCTCTGCTACTATTGGGAATTTAGAACAAGCAAGAGAAGTATTATTAGGGCCTCAAACCAATGCTCTCAAAAATTCGGTATTGATCAAAGCAAATCTTAACAAAAAACTCACCGTTAAAAGTATTATTCCAAAAACCATGGAAACCTTTCCCTGGCGTGGCCACCTTGGACTTCATTTATTAGAAGAAGTAGTCCCTATTATCAACAAAAGTAAGACCACCCTTTTATTCACAAATACCAGAAGTCAGTGTGAAATTTGGTTTCAGAAAATTTTGGAAAAACACCCAGAATATGCAGGTGAAATAGCCATGCATCATGGAAGTATAAATAAAGAAACACGCTTATGGGTAGAGCAAGCCATTCGTAATGAAAGTTTAAAAGCGGTGGTATGTACTTCTAGCTTAGATCTAGGGGTAGATTTTGCTCCTGTAGAAACCGTAGTGCAAATTGGAGGGCCCAAGGGAGTAGCTCGTTTTATGCAACGTGCAGGTAGAAGCGGTCATAGACCGGGTAAAGAAAGTGTTATTTATTTCTTACCCACCCATGCTATTGAATTAGTAGAGGCAGCAGCCTTACAAAGAGCTGTAAAAGAAAAAGCCGTTGAAGACAGGATCCCATATTTAAACAGTTTTGATGTATTGCTACAGTATTTAACCACTTTGGCTATTTCTGAGGGGTTTTATTCAGATGAGATATTTGAAGAAGTGCAACAGACTTTTTGCTTTCAGGCCATTTCTAAAGAGCAATGGCAATGGTTATTAAACTTTCTGGTAATGGGAAGTCAGAGTTTACAAAGCTATGATGAATACAAAAAAGTGTTGGTAGCGGAAGATGGTCTTTTTAAAGTAAATGATCGCGGTGTTGCTATGCGACACCGTTTTCAAATTGGCACCATTGTAGGAGATGCCAGCCTAACAGTTCGTTATCAAAAAGGAGGGTACATAGGTACCATTGAGGAGTATTTTATTTCCAAACTAAACCCAGGTGACATCTTCACTTTTGCAGGCCGAAATCTAGAGTTTATTAGAATCAAAGGAATGCAGGCGCATGTACGAAATTCATCTAAAAAAACGAGTAAAGTTCCCAGTTGGATGGGTGGAAGACTTACTTTTTCTGCGCAGATGTCCGAGTTGCTACGCCAAGAATTATATTCGGCCAATCAGGAAAATTCTAAAACGCCTATGGCACCAGAAATAGCAGCTTTGCAACCCTTATTTGAACGTCAACGTCTAGAAAGCATTGTACCTCAACCCCATGAGTTCTTAATAGAATCCTTTGAAACTAGCGACGGGTATCATTACTTATTCTATCCATTTGAAGGACGTTTTATTCATGAAGCCATGGGAAGCCTGTTAGCCTATCGAATTAGTCTCATAGATCCCATTACATTTTCTTTAGCTTTTAATGATTATGGATTTGAATTGCTTTCAGACAAACAGCTGGATATGCATCAGGTTTTAGCTCATAATTTTTTTACTACCGCTTATCTTCTAGACGATCTACAAAAAAGCCTCAATGCTTCTGAAATGGCACGAAGAAAATTTAGAGATATTGCTGTAATCAGTGGTATGGTTTTTACTGGATATCCTGAAAAGGGAATCAAAATGAAACATCTTCAAAGCAGTTCTCAACTCCTGTTCGATGTTTTCCGAGATTATGAATCCGACAATATGTTATACCAACAGGCCTTTACAGAAACTTTTGAGCATCAATTAGAGGAAGGGCGGCTTAGAATTGCCCTAGAACGTATTGAAAAGCAGGATATCATATGGAAAGCTTGTTCAAAACCAACTCCTTTTTCGTTTCCCCTTATTACCGATCGTTTACGAGAAAAACTCTCCAGTGAAAGACTCGCAGATCGGATCAAACGTATGACTGCCAAACTATTGAAGCAATAGTATTATATACTTCTTTACATACCCCGAAGAACTTTCGTCAGGAAATAATTTTAACGCTTTTAATTGGAAACTTTAAGTACCTTAGTTGTATGACGCAAACGCTCCAGATTCTGGATCAAACTTTTATTCTACATCCAACAGGGGCCCTATTTTGGAAGGAGCAAGAAGCTATTCTTATTAGCGATGTCCATTTAGGTAAGGTGGGGCATTTTAGAAAATTTGGTGCTGCTGTTCCTCAAAAAGCCTTGTTTCAAAATTATACACTTTTGGATACGGTTATAGAGCATTTCAAACCGAAACATCTCTTTTTCCTAGGTGATTTGTTTCACTCAAGTATCAATAAAGAATGGCAAATTTTTGAACAATGGGTGCGAACCACATCTCCCAAAATAGTGCTAATCGCCGGAAATCATGATATCATTTCTCCACTAAAATATGAAGTTTTGCATATTGAGGTTGTCCAGGAATTAGTCATTGCCACTTTTCTTTTAACCCACCATCCCGAAGAACGTGCGGGCTATTTCAATTTTTCAGGGCATATTCATCCCGCAATTCGTCTCAAAGGAAGTGGCAAGCAATCTTTAAAACTACCTTGTTTTTTTAAGGATTCTTGGCAGATGATCTTGCCTGCTTTTGGAGAATTTACTGGAACACATGTGTTAAAACCAAGCGCCAAAAACGAGGTGTTTGCCATTACCAAAAATGAAGTAATTTTAGTATCAAATTAGAACTCATGTTAGCTAATCAAAAACACCTTTTTAGTCTTTCTGATCAAACTACCTATTTAAATTGTGCTTATATGTCGCCCCAGCTTAAGACCGTAGAAGAAGCAGGTATCAAAGCACTACTTCGCAAAAACCAGCCAGATACGATTACAGCTTCAGATTTTACCGAGGCCCCGGAGGTATTGAAACAAGGGTTTAGCGAATTAATAGACAATCCAAATCCTGAAAAAATAGCTATCATACCCTCCGTTTCCTATGGGATTGCCAATGTAGCTAATAATGTAAAATTGAATAGTGGGGATGAAATTCTAGTGGTTAGCGAACAATTTCCAAGCAATATATATTCATGGCAAAATGTAGCAAAAAAGTATAAGGCTCATATAAAAATAGTAGCTCCTCCCAAAGAATTTAAAGGGCGTGGCGCTCGCTGGAATAAGGCTATTTTAGAAGCGATTAGCTCTAAAACCGCAGTGGTGGCGATGGCGCATTTGAATTGGGCAGATGGTACTTTATTTGACCTGCAAGCGATCCGAGAAAAAACAACAGCGGTACAAGCGCTCCTAATCATTGATGGCACCCAAAGTATTGGAGCACTCCCTTTTTCTGTAAAGGAATTACAACCCGATGCCCTCATCTGTGGAGGTTATAAATGGTTATTAGGACCTTATTCACTTGGAGTGGCTTACTACGGGGATACACTGCTACAAGGAGAACCCATAGAGCATGGGTGGCTAAATAGATTGCATAGTGAAAATTTCACCACCTTAACGCAATATCAAGACGCATTTCAACCCGGAGCTGCTAGGTATTCTGTAGGAGAATCGAGTAATTTTACATTGGTTCCCATGCTAATCAAGTCTATAGAGCAATTAATTGCATGGCAACCTCAGCAAATTCAGGAATATTGCAAAACACTTACCGAGCCAGCCATTGGGGTTTTACGAAACAAAGGATACCTTATTGAGGAAGAAGCCTATAGAAGTAGTCATTTATTTGGTATCTATATGCCAGAAGATAAAAATATAGCAACTATAAAAGAAAAGTTAATTGCCAACAATATCATGGTATCCTATCGTGGGAATGCCATACGGGTTTCGTCACATCTCTACAATGATGTAGAAGATTTCAAAAGGCTTGTACATGCATTCTAATCCATAAAACGTTTTTATTGCAGACCAAGAGTAGCTATATTTGCCACAAAATTTGCTAGGTGCTTAAAACTGGTATCTCCCAAGCCTTTGAACGGTCTCTGCAGCTGCAGAAACTGGAAACTGCTATTGCCGTTTCCGAAAAAAAAGAAACTCCAAAACCCCCAATTTTTTTAGATGGTTTAACGGGTTCTTCCTTCTCCTTTTTTATTTCAGAAAGCTTTAAGCAAAGCGAAAAACCTTTCCTTTTAATTTTTAATGATAAAGAAGAAGCTGCTTATTACTTAAATGATTTAGAACAACTTATTGGAGATAAAGATGTGCTGTTCTATCCAGGAAGTTATAGAAGGCCTTACCAAATAGAAGAGACAGATAATGCCAATGTGCTGCTTAGAGCAGAAGTATTGAACCGAATCAATTCAAGAAAAAAACCAGCCATATTAGTAACCTACCCAGAGGCACTTTTTGAAAGAGTAGTTACTAGAAAAGAGCTGAACAAAAACACCTTAAAAATACAGATTGATGATACTTTAAGTCTAGATTTTTTTAATGAAGTGCTTTTTGAGTACCAATTTAAACGTGTAGATTTTGTAACTGAACCTGGAGAATTCTCGGTTAGGGGTGGTATTGTAGATGTGTTTTCATTTTCTCATGACGAACCATATCGAATCGAGTTTTTCGGTGACGATGTAGATAGTATCAGAACCTTTGATGTAGAAACGCAGTTGTCCAAAGAAAAAGTAAAAAAGATTCGAATTATTCCAAACGTAGAAAATAAATTTCTAAATGAAACTCGTGAGAGTTTTCTAAAATACATTGCTCCTAACACTCTTGTATTTACAAAAAACACAACGCTTTTATTGGGACGGATTGATGGCCTTTTTGCCAAAGCGGAGGAGGCTTTTACCCAATTAAATTCTGATTTAAAACACGCTAAACCCGCAGCACTTTTTGTAACCGCTACTGCATTAAAACAACAACTTGAAGATTTTGTTACCATTCATCTAAAGAAAGATGTGGTAGCTGCCCATAAAGAAGATAGTATAACAGAGGATACTATGCTTCGTATTGATTTTAATACCAAACCGCAACCTTCTTTCAATAAAAAATTTGAACTCTTAATTCAGAATCTGAATGAGAATCATAAACAAGGAATTACCAATTATATCTTTTGTGCCTCTAATCAACAGGCGCAACGTTTTAAGGATATTTTTGATGAAGGTACTGCAACAGTGCACTATAAAACCGTCGTTTTTCCCTTGTATCAAGGTTTTATTGCTCCTGAGCTAAAAATTGCATGTTATACAGATCATCAGATTTTTGAGCGTTATCATAAATTTCATCTTAAAAATGGTTATGCAAAAAAACAGGCCATTACCCTAAGAGAATTAAACAAATTAGACATTGGCGATTATGTTACACATATTGATCATGGTATTGGAAAATTTGGGGGACTTCAAAAAATTGACGTAGAAGGAAAGAAACAGGAAGCCATCAAATTAATGTATGGGGAACGAGACATTTTATACGTAAGCATTCATTCCTTACATAAAATCTCCAAATTCAATGGGAAAGATGGTGCAGTACCAAAAATATACAAGCTAGGCTCAGCAGCATGGAAAAAACTGAAGCAAAAAACCAAGTCGCGCGTTAAGAAAATTGCCTTTGATCTTATTAAAATATATGCCAAGAGAAGACTGCAAAAAGGATTTCAATACGACCCTGACAGCTATTTGCAACATGAATTAGAGGCCTCTTTTATCTATGAAGACACCCCAGATCAGTCTACCGCAACGGCCGACATTAAAAAAGATATGGAAAGTGAGCGCCCCATGGATCGTTTAATATGTGGCGATGTAGGATTTGGAAAAACAGAAGTTGCCATTAGGGCAGCCTTTAAAGCAGTAGACAATGGAAAACAAGTGGCTGTTTTAGTTCCCACAACGATCTTAGCTTTTCAGCATAATAAGACTTTTAAGGAGCGCTTAAAGGAGATGCCCGTCACCGTAGATTATATCAATCGTTTCCGAACTGCCAAAGAAAAAAGAACTACCCTGGAAAATCTAGAAGCTGGAAAAGTAGATATTATAATTGGCACTCATCAATTGGTAAATAAGCAGGTGAAATTTAAAGACTTAGGTCTGCTTATTGTAGATGAAGAACAAAAATTTGGAGTGGCTGTAAAAGACAAACTAAAATCCATTAAAGAGAACGTAGATGTACTTACACTTACCGCTACTCCCATTCCAAGAACCTTGCAATTTAGTCTAATGGCTGCGAGAGATTTATCCGTAATTAATACCGCACCTCCTAACAGATATCCTATAGACAGCCAAGTAATTCGTTTCAGTGAAGAAATTATTAGAGATGCTATAAGCTATGAAATACAACGTGGCGGTCAAGTATTTTTCATACATAACCGAATCGAAAATATTACCGAGGTCGCAGGTATGATTCAACGGCTTGTGCCAGACGCTAAAATAGGTATTGGACATGGACAAATGGAGGGGAAAAAATTAGAAACACTCATGTTGGCCTTTATGAATGGTGAGTTTGATGTATTAGTATCTACCACCATTGTTGAAAGTGGCTTAGACGTCACCAATGCTAATACCATCTTTATTCATAATGCGAATAACTTTGGTTTAAGTGATTTGCATCAAATGCGAGGTCGTGTGGGAAGAAGCAATAAAAAAGCCTTTTGTTATTTTATTACGCCCCCCTATGATATGATGACCAATGATGCAAGAAAACGAATTCAGGCATTGGAACAATTTACAGATCTTGGCAGTGGTTTTAATATTGCTATGAAAGATTTGGAGATACGAGGGGCAGGCGATATTCTTGGAGGAGAACAAAGTGGTTTTATTAATGAAATTGGTTTTGATGCCTATCAAAAGATTTTGGCCGAAGCCATTTCAGAACTAAAAGAAAATGAATTCAAGGAATTATACGAGGAAGTAGAAGGTACACCCAAATCCTTTGTAGCCGAAACACAAATTGATACTGATTTTGAATTACTATTCCCAGATGATTATGTGAACAATATAACAGAACGTCTTAATTTATACACCCAACTAAATACTATTAAAGAGCAAATAGAATTAGAGCAATTTGAAACAGAGCTCACGGATAGATTTGGACCTTTGCCCGCAGAAGTTTCAGATTTGCTAGATTCCGTGCGCGTTAAATGGATCGCAAATAGTATTGGGTTGGAAAAAATTGTAATGAAAAAAGGAAAGCTTATTGGCTATTTTATAGCCGATCAAGAATCTGGTTTCTATCAGAGTCCATCTTTCACTGAGGTGCTAAGCTATGTGCAAAACCATGCGAGCATGTGCAAAATGAAAGAGAAACAGACCCGAAATGGTTTGCGATTGCTGTTGGTCTTTGAGCAGATTAACTCGGTAGATGCAGCATTAAAAGCATTGCAACCTTTTGAAAAAAAGATGGAAACTGTATCTTAATTGCCCATTAAAAATTTAAGAAACTATTTTTGGATCAGTTTTTGAAAAGTAGTTATAAAACAACAAATTACATGAAAACTTGTATCAGCATACTTTTAGGGTTGCTAAGCTTTATTGGAGCAGCGCAACATACAATCTCTGGCACCTTTAGTCCTGCAGAAGACTATAAATGGCTAATTGCGTATCGTTTAAAACCTGGCTCTCAAAATTATGTGGCAGATGCTCCCGTAAAAGATGGAATTCTCAGTCTTAGTCTCCCAGAAAATACACTCCCTGGAACCTATAGATTGGTATATGCCATTCCTCAAGAAGAATATTATTTTGATATAATCTACAACGGAAAAGAAAATATTGAACTTACTTATAATGATACGGATGGGGTTACCTTCATTGCTTCTCAAGAAAACATCTTACTAAACTCTTACTTTAAAAAAGTAAATGCATTAGAACAACAAATTGTTCAGTTTTACACTTCGCAAAAAACGAATAAAAAAGAGTTTATTGCTTTAGCAAAAGAACTAAAAACAACGCAAGAATATTTTACGGAGAAGTCGCAAGGTCTCATTTGTCATAATTTCATCAAAGCAAATGCTTCTTATATTCCTTCAAAGTATGTTCCTATCCAGGAATATGTAAAACAGCGTAAAGAAAATTATTTTACTGCGCTCGATTTTAAAAACACAACGCTTCAAAGCTCTGGTTTCTTAACAGATAAGGTATTAAATTATGTAATGACCGCATTACCTTTAGATCCCCTAAGTCCTTCAGAAACAGAAGTAGAAATGCAAAAAAATGTAAGTGTTGTGAATACCCAATTAGAAGGTATTTCAACAGCTTATAAAACCTCCCTTTTTTACAACTTATGGAAACGAACCAGTGGTAACGGTTTTAATGCTACCTCAGATTTCATATACGACTCCTATCTAAAAGCCTTAGCAAAAGAAAGCAATCTACCAGAGATTTCAGCTGAAATAGAACAATATGGTAGACTGCGCTTAGGGGCGGTAGCTCCTGAAATTGTTTGGAAAACAAAAGCATCTTTGAAAAAATTGAGTGAATTGGAAGGTGCCAACCATTACATTCTTGTATTTTGGAGCAGCACCTGTTCTCACTGTTTACACGAGCTTCCAAAATTACATAAGAGTCTATCTCCTAAAAAAGACATCAAAGTCGTAGCCATAGGAATGGAAGATGATACTGTGAGTTGGGAAAGAGAGTCTGCTAAGTTTCCTAGTTTTGAGCATGCTATTTCTTTAGGCAAATGGCAAAGCGAATATGCTAGCTTGTATGCCATTCAACAAACACCTACCTATTTTGTGCTAGATAAAGACAAGAAAATTATTGGCAAGCCAGAAGACTATGAGAAAACTATAGAATTCTTGGAAAATCTAAAATAATGGCACGGAATATACTTGTTTATATGTGCATTATTCTAGAGTGTTTTTAGATCTTTGATGGTCTTAAAAGCAATATCTACCTGCTCGTCGTTTACCAAAATGGTAAATTCATTGGTAGTAGAAATTACTTCAAACAAAACAATCCCTTCCCAAGCCAATCTTTGAAAGATGAAATAATAGATTCCTGGAACGGATACATTTTCTGAAGGTAATTTTACCGTAATTGAAGAGAGGTTCTCCGCTTTTTGTGTGCAGCGTTCTGTTTTAAAAAGATTCTCCACCACACTATCTAAACTATTACTTACCACAATATTAATCTCATTAACACCACGCGATGAAGTATAAAATACATCTTGATTGGTATTTACAGCCTCCAATAAAAGTGCCTGTTGCGTTAGGATGGTGTCCGAAGCTAAGAATGTATAATCTGTGAGGGAAGAACGAACTGTAATTTCTCCAATATTTTTGAGAACCTTAATAATCTTATGTGTTGCTCTAAATTCCAGATCATCAGATAGTCTTTTCAAAGCCATTACAATGGCACCATTGCGAATATCCTTTCCCAGCTCATCTTCAATCTCCGGTTTTACTATTCTAGAAAGTGAAGTAAGATTAATAATTCCCTGAGCCAAAGCGCTTTGTAAAAAAGGCTTCTTTTTAATGTACTGTTCTACAACAGATGAAATTGTCTTCATAACATATTTAAGATATTTTCAAAAATAACAAATTGTTATAAATAACACAAATATTTAAAAATGATAGAACGCATCCTCTAAATGTGTAAGCTCAAAAGTCTGCTTATTCTTCAAGATTGTAATAATATCAAATCGTGCTTCTAAATCCACTTCATTCGCTATCAAATAATGATCCGCTGCCATCACCAGTAATTTTATCTTTTTCTTACTTACCGTATCTGCAATACGCTCTGTATAATTAGAGCGTCTAGACTTTACCTCCACAAAAGCCAACACTCTATCTTTTTTGGCAATGATATCTACTTCTGCCTTCCGATACCGATAATTCTGTTCTATAATTTGATACCCTTTTTTGCTTAAAAAGGCAACAGCTAATTCCTCCCCTTCTTTTCCAAATTCATTGTTTTGTCCCATTCGTTTTGGATAAATATTTTGTCAAAATGATGCATTTCATCGAAAAAATAGGCATTTCATCGTCCAAATCAAACAATCACACGTACTTAAATGAGCAGTACAACGAAAACTTCCAAATCGGAATACTATGCAAAGTATTGCTTCGTTATTAGTAACCCCATTACTATTAACCTACAAAACGCCTTAAAAGCTATGGAATATTTCATTAACTGTAATACTTCAACATTGGCGCCGTATACTGTCCCTCTGGATGCAACAAAAGCGGCTCACTTGTACAGAAGATTAGGTTTTAGTGCTTCTGTGGACACCATCAACCAGGCTGTTGGTCAATCTGCAAATGCCTTAGTGGATACTATAATCAATGCTGCCATTGGCACTGCACCTATTGCAGCTCCTATTTGGGCAGATTATACCAACGCCAATTATCCAGAAGATGGAGATTTAAGAAGACAACAAAGAAGACAAGAAGCAGAAGAATGGAGACTCGCTTATGTCAATGCGCTTTTCGACAATACGTTGAAAGATCGATTAAGTTTCTTTTGGAGCAATCATTTGGTAACTGAGCTTAAAGTATATGAGTGTTCTTCTTTTCTATACTACTACACCAACTGTCTTCAGCGCAATGCGCTAGGGAATTTTAAAACATTCGTAAGCGAAATTGGATTAACGAGTGCCATGCTATATTACTTAGATGGTGCTTTTAACAATAGTAACAACCCTAATGAAAATTATGCGAGAGAGCTATATGAGCTTTTTACCTTAGGGGAAGGGAATGGATATACAGAAGAAGATATTATTGAAACCGCAAAGGCCTTAACGGGTTATGTAGAACGCGGCGAAGTAGGATGCACCCAAGTTACTTTCAATCCGGAACGTTTTGATGCAGGACCCAAAACAATTCTTGGGCAAACGGGAAATTGGGATTACAACGACGTAATTGACATTCTATTTGATCAAAGACCTACGGAAATTGCTGGGTTCATTTGCAAAAGATTATACGAATTTTTTGTGCATCCAGATGCAGATGCAGCAGAGGCACAACCTATTATTCAAGGAATGGCCACTACCTTTATTGCCAATAATTTTGAAATAGCTCCTGTATTATCGCAACTGTTTAAGAGTCAGCATTTCTTTGATGATGAAGCCATTGGTGTGATTATAAAAAGTCCGTTCGATATGTATCTGAACGTGATTAAGGAAACTAATTTTACCTATGATGCTGGTACCATTCTTAATATTGTAGAGTCGAGCAGACTTCTTGGACAAGAATTATTTTCACCAGTAGATGTGGCTGGATGGCAACGCGACCGTACCTGGATCAATACCAATTTTATGATTGGACGATGGTTAACTGCAGAGATGATGGTAGATGAATTTTATCAAAACAATCCAGACGAATTTAGAGCTTTTGGCATTGCGGCTACAGGCCCCAATGGAGCTACTACCAACGACCCCAACGAGGTAGCAACAGCCATTATTAATAAGTTAAGCCCAAAAGGTTTACTAGATGCCGAAATGGCGACTGCCATCGAGGTTTTTAGAGAACCTTTTAACGATACCATGATGTACGAAAATGGTTCTTGGAACATGAATCTTGAAATGACAGATTCTCAAGTATATCTTTTATTACGTTATCTAGTAAGACAACCTGAATTTCAACTAAAATAAACCTACTACTATGTGCGAAATTGATAACAATCACGGCAGTTTAGATCATAAAGAAGACCACGATAAGGAACACAAATACTGGAGTAGGCGTTCTTTTTTACAAGCATTAGGAATCGCTGGTTCTGGTTCTATGCTTTTAGGAAGTCAGATGCTAACCGCTTCTGCCCCATCGCCATTGACCGCGGCCATTGCAGATTCCCAAACAGATAATATCTTAATTCTAATTCGTTTATCTGGCGGAAATGATGGACTTAGTACCGTAATTCCTATCGAACAATATGACGCTTACGCCAACGCTAGGCCTAATATATATATTCCTGAAAGTAAGGTGTTAAAACTTACCGATGAATTTGGAATCCCTTCTTATATGCAATCTTTACAGCCTATGTGGGCTGAAGGACAATTTAAAGCAGTGCACGGAGTAGGCTATGAAGGACAAAGTTTATCGCATTTTACTGGAACTGATATCTTTTCCAATACCGATTTAACTTCTACTGGTTTTAGCGGATTAAATACGGGTTGGATGGGAAGGCATTTTGAAAACTTATATCCAGATTACCTAATAAATCCACCAGCAGCACCAGCTGCGATTCAGATTGGAAGTTTTGGAAGTCTTGTTTTTCAAGGAGATGAAACGAATTACGCCTTTGTAACCAACAATGTAGATCAGTTAGAAGAAATTGCTCAGACAGGAGATCAATACAGTTTGGATGAAGCCTTGTTTGATCCATGTATGTATGGAGATCAATTGCGATTTTTGCGTGGAGTAGCCAATACAACTTTAGAGTATTCTTCCATCATTCATGATGCCTATGAGCGTGGGCAAAATCAGGTGGAATATCAAGATAATGGCTTTGCAAGACAATTAGCACTTTTGGCTAGATTGATCAAAGGAAATTTAGGAACCAAAGTTTATATGATCTCCATGGGTGGTTTTGACACGCACGGGAATCAACCTTTGGCCCATGAACGCTTAATGTCTAACTTATCTGTGGCTATTGATAATTTTTACGATGATTTAGCTTTTACGGAGCAAGATGAATGCGTCTTAAGTATGACCTTTTCAGAATTTGGAAGACGAATTTTCGAAAATGGATCTAACGGTACAGATCATGGAAAGGCAGCACCTACCCTGTTTTTTGGAACAGGTTTAAATGGAAGTGCTTTTGTTGGAGATCATCCTACATTAGATAATCCTGATGGACGAGGAAACCTAGAATATACCATGGATTTTAGAGATCTATATGCTACCGTGATGGCCGAATGGTTATGCGTTCCAATCCCTTTGGTAGAACAACATTTATTAGATCATCCGTACGCACCTGTTAATCTTGGTTTTAATTGTAGCGGTGTAGACTTTCCAGATATAGCCTATAGCGATGGAGATCCGACCCTACCAGATACGCCCGGAAGTGGCGACAATACGCCTCCAACTCCGGAATTGGTAAATGCCATAGTGCACAAACCTTTTTATCCTACGGAACAAGCACCTCATATTTATTTAGAAATGCCTTTTACGGCACATGTAGATATACAGCTCTACAATATTATGGGTCAGAACGTAGGAACCATTTTCAATGAAATGATGTTGGAAGGATCTACCGAAATTAACATACGAGATCGTATGCCAACTCATTTGGCAACTGGCAAGTATATCTATAGAATACAGGTACAGGATCAAAAAATGAGTAAATCGATTATGGTTGCATAATCCGCCCCGATAGTGCAACAATGGCCTTTGTTTCTTCCAATGAGACAAAGGCCTTTCTTTTTTACAGCTCTTATGGATCATCTCTAGCAAAATCTGTACTTTTGTCCCCTAATTTGATCCATTGATGTCTCAAAACCCAGAAAGTTCTTCCGTACTATCCAGTGCTGCCAATAGATATACCATTACAGCAGCGCTTCCATATACCAATGGTCCTATTCATATTGGCCATTTGGCGGGCGTATATGTTCCCGCAGATATCTATGCTCGTTATTTAAGAGGTATCGGAAAAGATGTGGCCTTTGTTTGTGGAAGTGATGAACATGGAGTAGCCATCTCAATGAAAGCTAAGAAAGAAGGGGTTAGTCCTAAAGAAATTATAGATAAGTACGATGGGATTATCAGACAGTCTTTTCAAGATTTTGGAATTTCATTTAATAACTATTCTCGTACCTCAGCCAAGGTACACCACGATACTGCTTCCGACTTTTTTAACACCTTATACGCGAAAGGAGATTTCATTGAAGAAACAACCGCTCAATTATACGATGCTGAGGCGCAACAATTCCTTGCAGATCGTTTTGTAATTGGTACTTGTCCACGTTGTGGGAATGAAGAGGCTTATGGAGATCAATGCGAAAATTGTGGTTCTTCCTTAAATGCAACAGACTTAATTAACCCTAAAAGTACCATTACAGGTGGTGTTCCATCTTTAAAAGAAACCAAACATTGGTTTTTACCTTTGGATAGATATGAAGATTTTTTAAAAGAATGGATTTTAGAAGAACATGCCTCTGACTGGAAACCCAATGTGTACGGACAATGTAAATCCTGGATAGATGATGGTCTAAAACCCAGAGCGGTTACCAGAGATTTGGATTGGGGTATTCCAGTTCCTGTAAAAGGTGGTGAAGGTAAAGTTCTTTATGTTTGGTTTGATGCACCCATTGGATATATATCTTCTACCAAAGAATGGGCAAAAAGAGAAGGAAAAGACTGGGAGCCATATTGGAAAGATAAGGATACACAGTTGGTTCACTTTATTGGAAAAGATAATATCGTTTTTCACTGCATTATTTTTCCGAGCATGCTAAAAGCGCATGGAGAGTACATATTACCAATAAATGTTCCGGCCAATGAATTTCTAAATTTGGAAGGTAATAAATTATCTACCTCGAAAAATTGGGCGGTTTGGTTGCACGAGTATTTACAAGAATTTCCAGACATGCAAGATGTCTTACGCTATACCTTAACCGCGACTGCTCCGGAAACAAAGGATAACGATTTTACTTGGAAAGATTTTCAAGCTAGAAACAACAATGAATTGGTTGCTATTTTTGGAAATTTCATCAATAGAGTAACGGTACTTACGCATAAGTATTACAATGGAATTGTGCCATCTCCAAGCAGCTTTAATGCCACTGACCAAGCAACCTTGGAAGCGGTCAAAGCTTTCCCAAAGAAACTTAGTAATTCTATTGAGCGCTATCGATTTAGAGAAGCTTCGCAAGAGCTAATGAATTTAGCCCGTTTAGGAAACAAATACTTAGCAGATGCAGAACCTTGGAAGGTTATTAAAGAAGATGAAGAACGTGTACAAACTATTATGTACGTAGCCCTACAAATTGCTGCGGCTTTATCTGTTTTAAGCGAGCCTTTTTTACCTTTTACGTCCGCCAAGTTAAAGAGTATTCTGTCCACCACTACAAGTGATTTAGTTAATGTATGGACAGATGTAGCCTCTGAAAAAACCTTGCTTCCCGCTGGGCATGAGATTGCAAAAAGTGAATTACTTTTTAGAAAAATAGAAGACAAGGAGGTTCAACAACAGTTGGATAAATTGGAAGCGACCAAAAAAGCCAACGAATCTGCAAATAAAGAAATTATGGCACAAAAAGACACCATTACTTTTGACGACTTTTCAAAACTTGATATGCGAGTTGGTACCATTGTGAAAGCGGAAAAAATGGCCAAAGCTAAAAAATTACTGGTCCTAAAAGTAGATACAGGTTTAGATACCCGAACCATTGTTTCCGGAATCGCCGAAAGCTTTACCCCCGAAGAAATTATAGGAAAAAAAGTAACCGTTTTAGTGAATTTGGCACCCCGAGCTTTGCGGGGTGTTGAAAGTGAGGGTATGATTTTAATGACCGAAAACGAAGAAGGGAAACTGGTCTTTTTAAATCCAGATGAAGACGGAGTGGGGAATGGCGAAGGGATTAGCTAGAGATATTATAGCTAATTTAAATGAGATTGATAAAATAGAAAAAAGCAAAGAAATTTTCTTTCAACTAGATCGCAATGCACTTTTAATGAAAACCTACAAGACCTTTGGTTCTATAAAAGAAGAACCATTTTAATTCACTATAGAATTATTTTCTATATTAGACTTGTACATTTTAGCGGATCATACTTTCATCCAATCCACCAAACCATTGAAATTTTGTATCCCTTAGCATAAAGCGACTAATGAAAATATCCCTATTCCTTCTTTCCTATTTTTGTTTGTTTTGTTCCATTAGCTATGGCCAAGTAACCATAAGCAGACAAAAAGTTGCCATAGATAAGCCAAAATCTAGTCCGATCTCAATTATTGATAGTTACAGCAATATCCATTTGTTTTTTCATACAAAAAAGGAACTGGTATACCTTAGATACGATAAGGAATATAATTTCATTAGTGAAAATAAGTTAGCTATGCCACCAAAAGCTTATAAAACCCTAATAGGCTATGGGATAACAGAAGATAATCAAATAAATCTCTATTTTTCAAATGAAAAAAATAAAAAATTCTATCTCTTAGGGCTACAAAAAAATAAGGTGGTTGCCAGAAAAGAGATCATATTTAAACTTCGCAAGGAGAAATTAGTATCTATTATCAATTACAACAATACCTTTTATCTACTTTCTGCTCTGAAGGATGCTTCCAAATTAAATCTTCGCACATTCAAAAAAGACACCTACCATAGCACACTATTTAGCTTTGGCAATACCCATTTTTATAATAAAGATGGTGCCCCTGCGTACTTGTCCAATATCATGGACACGGACAAAGTGGTGCTCATTGAAGACAATGCACCGAATGCAATTGAGAACACCTCAAAAACTATCAAAGTTTACCCAAAAAAAGATCATATTTATATTAGTCTTGATCATCGAAACCAATATTCCAGAATACTGGATTTAGATTTAAAAGAGGGAAAACCCAAGTTAAGAGATTTTCCAATTCCAGATTCCCTTTTTTCTGAATCCAAATCACCCAAATCAAATTCGTTTATCTTTAAAGACCGGGTATTTCAATTTAAATCTTCTTGGGAACAATTTCTACTATTAATTAGTGATCTGGATAGTAGAAGAGTCCTAAAACAATATTCATTTAACAGGCAAGAAGAAATAGCATTTAAAAATACAGCCATCATACAAGAAGATTCGTTGAGCTCCACGCGGACCCGAGAGTTAGAAAAAACAAAGCAGTTTTTACGCAAAGTAAATAATGCGGAAACAGCCGGCTTAGTAGCCTTTGAAAATAAAAACAAGCTACAGTTAACAATAGGTGGATTCACTAAAATTGAATATGATTCTGAATACTACACTGTACCAGGATCTCCTTCTGACGGTTTCGTTTTAAATAGTAACGTAGTTCTTAACCCCCTAGCTTTTACTTATAAATCGTATGTTAGAACCAAATCTGTTTATTTTAAAACTTTATTAGATAAAAATAGTCTGGAGCACCTGAAAGCACCTATTAAAAAGAATATTTTTGACAGAATTAGGAGCCATTCCGAGTATCAATATTCCGTATCAATGGAAACAATTTTTAAGCATCAGAATCATTTTATTTTTGGATATTATGAAAAGGAATCTGAGTATTACTTTCTGGTTAAATTTGCTGAATAAAGTTGTTTTAAATTACCTTCCTATTTAGACTACTAATAACGGACGTTATAACATCAAACTTTTGAAAGGAAAATGCTCAAGATTGCCTTCCATCCTATTTATAAACATCCATTGCCAGAAGGTCATAGGTTTCCTATGCTAAAGTACGAGCTGCTGCCACAGCAACTATTGTATGAGGGCAGCTGTTCTAACAACAATTTTTTTGAACCAGAAATTCCAAATGACAAATACATAGTAGCTGTTCATGATCCAGAATACTTTTATGATTTACTCAACATTAAAATTTCATCTAAAGAGGCACGAAAAATAGGTTTTCCGCTCACAGAAGATTTGGTTGAACGAGAAAGAATCATTGCAGATGGTACTATGAAAGGGTGTGAATTTGCCCTAACATATGGAATTGCTATGAACATAGCGGGAGGAACTCACCATGCGTACAGTAATAAGGGAGAAGCTTTTTGCATGCTCAATGACCAAGCCATAGGAGCTAGGTATCTACAAGCCAAAGGACTTATTAAGAAAGTACTTATCGTGGATTTAGATGTACACCAAGGCAATGGCACAGCCGAGATCTTTGCGAACGACCCTTCTGTATACACCTTTTCCATGCATGGA
This sequence comes from uncultured Flavobacteriaceae bacterium, assembly GCA_947500575.1. GTDB lineage: Bacteria > Bacteroidota > Bacteroidia > Flavobacteriales > Flavobacteriaceae > CANMSI01. Next base: position 1,233,858 of record CANMSI010000001.1, read on the forward strand.
ATCGCTAATTATCCGTTTAAAAAAGAAATTTCGGATTTGGATATTGGCCTGCAAAAAGGAACCGAGGACAAAGAATATTTAGCTATCCTAAAAAGAACATTACCCGCTCTTATTGACAAAGTAGGTCCTGATTTTATTTTTTACTTAAGTGGGGTAGACGTAATAAAAACAGATAAATTAGGAACACTAAGCATGACCCTTAATGGCTGTAAGGAAAGAGATGCATTTGTGTTAGAGACCTGTAGAAAACACCAAATTCCGGTTCAATGTAGCATGGGAGGAGGGTATTCTCCAGACATAAAAACTATTGTAGAAGCCCATGCAAATACTTTTAGAATTGCACAACAGCTTTATTTTTAATTTTAGTAAGTATCTTAGATAGGAATTAAAGTATAATTTCACATTCATAATCAATTCATTGGGAATGAACAGAATTCTAATTTTATTTTTTTGCCTCATAAGCACACAGGTTTTTAGCCAACAAACTACCGATACGGATAAGACTACTTGGCAATTATTTACCTATGATATGGGGAATGTTTTTCAAGGCATGGGATACGCCTACAGCAGACCACTGCACTGGACAGGCAAGGATTGGTCTACTTTTGGAGCCGTTGCAGGAGGCACGGGTTTAATATTTATTTTTGACGAGCCTACCTCCGATTTTTTTAGGAGACAGAAAGAAGGTATTCCTAAATTTTTAGATAGCTATGGCACTTCCTATGGGAGCCCACAATACAACTATATGTTAACAGGTGGTGTATATCTCACTGGGCTATTCACCAAAAATCCAAAGCTAAGGCGCACGGGGGTGCTGCTAATTTCTTCTGCTTCTGCCGCAGGTTTTCTGCAACTCCTTGGCAAGTATCCTATAGGTAGAGCCAGACCAACAAGTGGAAAGTCTAAAGATACCTTTGATCCGTGGAGCAGCAATAGGGAATTTCATTCCTTCCCTTCTGGCCATGCCATTTTGGCCTTTACAAATGCTTATGCAATTGCAAAACAGTTTAAAAATCCTTGGGTAAAAACTGGTATTTACACCGTAGGGTTAATTCCAGGAATATCGCGTCTTTGGAGAGGTGATCATTGGCTTTCTGATGTTGCTTTTGGTGTTGCAATTAGTATTTTTACGGTAGAGTCTATAGACCGTTATTTAGATACCAAATACGATCAGAAATATAATGAAGAAGATAAAAAAGTAAGTTGGGATCTCAATTTTGGCCCTGGACAATTGGGGGTTACCATGCGCTTTTAATTTCGTATCATCCCATAGATTTTAACAATGCGTCAATGACCACTCGCACGGGATTATTTGTAACTTTATACAAAACTTAATCGTATGTTATCAAAAAAGGTAGAAGAAGCTTTAAATGATCAAATTAGAATAGAAGCTGAGTCTTCTCAAGTATACCTTTCTATGGCCTCTTGGGCTGAAGTTAAGGGTTTGGAGGGAATTGCTCAGTTTATGTATGCGCATTCCGATGAGGAACGTATGCATATGCTTAAGCTAGTTAAGTTTGTAAATGAACGAGGAGGGCATGCCCATGTATCTGAGTTAAAAGCACCAAAACATGATTTTAATACTTTTCAAAAAATGTTTCAAGAGCTGTATGAGCACGAATTATTTGTATCTAACAGTATCAATGAATTAGTGCATATTACACTTCAAGAGAAAGATTATGCAACCCATAACTTTCTGCAATGGTATGTAGCGGAACAAATAGAGGAAGAAGCATTGGCCAGGACTATTTTGGATAAGATTAATCTTATCGGAAATGACAAAGGAGGTCTTTATTTATTTGATAGGGATGTACAACAAATTACCGTAGAAAGTGCAGCTAAAGATACCGAAGCCTAATTTTTAACATTTTTCTTTATTTAGATTGAATTAAAATAAATATTTTTGTCCAAATCGAAACTAAATTCCTTTGGGCAAAAAGAAAAAAAAGGCGAAGAAAAAAATGCTTTTACTGCAAAGCAGCATTGCCATGTCCCCACGAAAGGATATCGATAAGACAAAGTTAAAATCTAAATGCTGCAAGAAGTATAAGAAATGTGAAGCAAAACGTTGTAAAAAATGCCCATGTTTTGATCTTCTACAGAAAGTAGCCTAATTCCAAAGCTCCCATTTTAATTCTTCAACTATCTGTGTTTATCTCTAGAAAATTAAGTAAGTACTTAATACCAATAGCGTTATAAGCGCACCCACTGCAAAAGCATATTTCCAAGGTGTAGTGTCTATCACTTCCGTGATTTTTGGAACATAAGCTTCCGTTTTTGGTTTTATCATCCCAATAACGAGCATAATTATAATATTCACCACAAATAAAATACCCATAATATGCAAAAAGTGAGGATAAGCACCTGCCTCTATCAGGGCTAGCTCAGCTGTATCGGTTGTACCAGATTCAACGGCCGTTGTTATTGCATTCTCTCGTATCATGGGTGCCATCATAAACTGACTTACCAAATACATTAACACCCCAACTATTAATACAACCTTAGCGCCTAGTGCCGGAACTTTTTTAGTCAAAATTCCAATTACGACTACCGCCAATATGGGAACACTTAAACTTCCTAATGCCTCCTGAATATACCCAAAAAGACTCGGAGCATTTCCAATAAAAGGAGCAATGCTCATGGAAATAATGGCCAAGCCCAAACCAAAGAACTTCCCAGCCTTTACTGTTTGCATCTCCGTAGCCCCCTTATTAAAAAATTTCTTGTATAAATCAAACCCAAACAAGGTGGCGCTACTATTTAACAAACTATTAAATGAACTCAAAATAGCCCCAAACAAGACCGCCGCAAAAAACCCTAAAAGACTTGGAGGTAACACCCTCTTAACCAGCTCTGGGTAAGCAGCATCCGCATCGGATAATTCGGAACCAAATAAATGCCAAGCGATAATTCCGGGAAGCACAACAATCACTGGAATTAAAAACTTTACAAAAGCAGCTAGCATCATTCCTTTTTGTCCTTCTGCTAAGTTTTTAGCACCAAAAACACGCTGCAAAATGGATTGGTTGGTTCCCCAATAATACATCTGAGCAATCATCATACCTGTAAATACGGTACTGAATGGAATGGAGGCTGTTGGCCCTCCTACCACATCGAACTTATCCTGATTGTCTGCCCATAGCGTACTTAATCCATCAGACACACTATTGTCTCCAATCAACATTAAACCAAATACGGGTATTAGCAGACCTCCTATTAATAAACCTATAGCATTGATTAAATCGGAAACTGCTACCGCTTTTAAACCTCCAAAAATCGCATATACAATGCCTATCAGTCCAATACTCCATACACAAATCCAGTAAGTAGCACGTTCGGGTACTCCCAGTAATTCTGGCAAATCAAACATGGTGATAAACGCCTTAGAGCCTGCAAATAATATGGTAGGCAATAGTACTATTCCAAAAGCAATTAGAAATAGTATGGATAAAATTGCTTTTGTATTTTCATCAAATCTTCCCTGAATAAATTCTGGTATGGTGGTAATTCCTCTTCGCATATACTTCGGAAGAAACCACAAAGCAGTAATAACCATTGCTATAGCTGCCAAGGTCTCCCATGCCATTACCAAAACACCTTCAGTAAAGGCCTGTCCATTTAAACCAACAATTTGTTCTGCAGAAAGATTGGTAAGCAATAGAGAACCAGCAATAGTAATAGCACCTAAACTTCTACCTCCTAAATAATAGCCGTCTGCCGATTTTTCGTTTGTTTTTCTAGTAGCATACCATGCAATAACGGCCACTAATGCAGTAAAGCCCACAAAGGAAAAAATAGATAACAGATCCATAGTTTAATTGGTTTAGTTAAAGTTTATTGTCTTATTAATTGCACCATTCCACAAGGTGGAACAGCAATTTCAACAACACCTTTATTTAAACATATGCTTTCTTGCGAAACAAGGGTGCCCTGACAATCGTACACTATTCCAGAATAGCTTCCCAAATCTACACTATTTTTTAAAACTATTTCGGTTGCAAGCTGACCATTAATAATATGTATGTTCTCTTTGCTTGTTGAAAGAGGAATTATATAGCTCTCGTAGACACCTATAATCATGTAAGAATCTGTACTAATTTGTTTCAAGGGGTAATTAGCCAAAGGTCTGGAAGGAAGAAAATCACCTTCTAACAGCATAGTAGCATGTTTAGTCCAATATTCGGTATAAAACTTAATCATTGCTATCTGAGCTGCTGGAGCATCCTGCAGCATAATCGATAACTGTGGAACGCCAAATAAAGTATTTACCATTTGCAATGCAGCTACCTCAACAGATTCGTCCATATGCCAGGTAACCATATCCGAGTGCACCGCTGTATTTCCACAGAGCATTTTAATATCTGAAATACGCACTCTGTTCATTGTAGCATCTCCAGGGCAGTCAAAAGCACGGAACATATTTCCATATTTTCGCATTGCTGGGCCAGTATATTTCTGTCTAAATTCTATAAAAACCTCAGGGTTAATTGCTTGCAAGGTGGTAACCACATCTGTGAGCAATCGATCCACTGCCGCATTGATTGATGCATAGTCTCTGCCATTCTCCTGACTTAAAGGCGTATCCTCATAGCACCTAAAGTCGTCAATAAAATCAAGTTTAAAACCATCTAAATTCCATTCCTTCAAGGCCTTGGCATAAATATTAATTAGGTAGGATCTCACTTCTGGAAAGCGCGGGTCAAATACAGGGGCCCATCTATGATCTTCGGTTAAAAATTTCCCTTTAAATTTTTGATACGCTTTGGAATGTTTTCCACAGAACGGTACCGAATACCATAGTGCTACCTTCATCCCTGTCTCATGTATCCTGGCGATGTAGCCTGCCATATCTGTAATACGCTCAGACTCCCAATCTCCGGTATAATCATATCCTCTATTACTGTCATTGGTTTGCCAACCATCGTCTATAATTATAGATTTATAGCCTAAATCGCTTGCAATTTCACATTCTCTAAGCAGTACGTCTTCTTCTAAATTTTGATGAAATTGATACCAAGTAGAGTAGAGTGGCATTTTTGCAATTTCAGGAACGTAAGCCGGTTTTAGCACCTCATAAGTTTCCCACCAACTGCCCACATCTCTTAACGCTTCCGAAAAGTGAACCTCTCTATAATCTAGACGCAATTGGGTTTTAAAGTGCTTCATGGGATATTCACACTCAGAAAAGAAGGTAATATGGCAATAAAAGAAATTATCTTCTTCTCTTAACCGTGCATTCATCTCTAACTTATTAATGGCATTTGCACATGAAAATGTTAGAATATTTGTATCATCGTTACCATATAGATTAATCACAGGCGCGTCTATGGAAATCCTAGATTCCATATGATCCAATTCCCAATCGGCCTGGATTCTTTTGGAAAAATCCGTGGTCGGTTTCCAAACTCCTTTTACGTTAATTCCCGGTATTTTCCAATTTAAACTTACTGGTTGTGGATATAATGCCACTTCACTGTGCAGTTCAAACTCATAGATCATAACACCATCGGTATCCGAGACCTTGGTTAGTGATGTAGTCACTCCACTTTCTTTTCCAACACTATGCATTTCTTCCACATGCTTTGCTATCGTCTTGGCAATCATTATTCTTTATTCTTTGCTTTTGGTTAGTGTATAAATCAAAGCTGGGTTATTATTTTGGACGGCAACCACTTAGCACTTTCCTTTTTTAATTAGTTATAAAATAATTTTTTAATGGTATTTCAAAAGTTAATTTAAGTAGTTGAAATAGAGGTTTGCCGAGATCATCTTTTCATTTTTAGTAATTCACCAAAAGTGAATATCAGTATCCCAGTCCTTAAAACAAAATATTTCGTCATCTATTATCCACCAAATGAATCCATTTCAAAAATAGACCTCTTTAATAAAAGCCAAGCAATTCTCCAATCGCCTGGCTTCTATTCAATTTCAACTTGAAACTTAAACTAAACTTACTAACTCAAAATTTTAATACCCTGGGTTCTGTACTAGATTTGGATTCGCATTTAATTGTGGAACAGGTATCCATAGTATTTCATCCCTATTCGTATCAAACACTGCCGAGGTTCCTGCCAATGATTTTGGATGTCTTCCATTCGCTATTGTAGATCCAGCGCCAAGCACTTCTTCTGCTAGATTCCAACGAACTAAGTCTAAGTAACGATGGCCTTCTCCTGTTAATTCCATAATACGCTCTTCAACAATCGCATCAAAAACTTCGCTTTGACTCAACCCTGCTGGAAGATCTGCAATTTCCGCTCTTTGACGTACTTGATTTATCAAACCTATTGCCGTAGCAGAATTGCCATTGGCATTCTCTGCTTCTGCAAGCATTAATAGTACATCTGAATAACGAATTAATCTCCAGTTTACACCCGTAGTTTGTCCAAACCCTGGTAAATCTTCTCTGTTCCCTGCAAAAAGGAATGCATATTTACGGGTAAATAATGCATCCACTCCAGCTACTGCTGCCGCATCTATATCTGGTGCAAAATCTTCTAGAAAAGGACGTCCACCATAGCCTGTTGCTCCTGGATAATCAAAAGCGATGGTCGCATTTCGTCTAACCACATCTCCATTATCTTCGAATGCTTGTAAAATATGAGGATTGATATAATGCCCTCTATCCAGACTTACTGTAGGCGGCGAATAATCTATGTAAAAATTACTTTGAGCACCTGTTTGAGGAACATCGGCACCCCATACAAAATTGTCTTGAGGAGCAAACTGTAATTCGAATACTGATTCTGCGTTATTTTCATTGGATGTTGTAAAATTCTCCTCGAATTGGGCAGCGGGCAATAAAGAATATACGCCACTGTTTACAACTGTTTGGAAATCTGCTGCAGCTTCGGCATAATTACCTAAGTACAAATGTGTTTTTCCTTTGAGAGACAGGGCGGCACCACTGGTAGGTCTTCCTAAATCGGCCCCAGTCCAAGTTTCAGGTAACATCATTGCAGCTTGTTCTAAATCTGCTATTACTGAATTGAAAACTTCAGTCTGAGTAGATTGGTTAGGGAAGAAGTCTTCATCCGATTTCGGTGTATTCAATACCAAAGGTACATTACCCCAAAAGGCTGCCAAATACCAATTCGCAAAAGCACGCATAAAATATGCCTGTCCTAGTATCTCATTTCTAGCACTGCTTCCTGCGGGTAAATTATCATCATTTGCCTCCTCTAGAATTGTATTCGCTCTAAAGATGGTTTGATATAATTGAGGAAACATATCTACGGACCATCGGCTTACTCCTGGAACACCTTGTAAGGTAGACAGCGTAGTATTATTTGCAAAAGGAACTACATTAAATGCATCTGAACGTAACATAGGTCCTGTATGCACTACTCTTCCCCAGAAAAACACAGCTGTTATTGGATGAACCATCCCGTTTACCGCGACTCTAAAATCAGTTTCATTATTAAAAAAATCTAGTTGCGAAACTGTATTAGGATTTGAAATCTCCAGTTGATCTTCATCACAGCTAGTGACAGGCAAAATAGCCGCCAAGAGCGTAATTATGATCATTTTTTTTGTTTTGATTCTCATTGTGTAATTATTTTCTTTGTTTTCATAACGTTTTAAAATGATGCCTGTATTCCCAGGATGAAGGTTCTGGGTCTAGGTTGCGCACGTAAATCTACACCTCTACCAAAAATTGGTGGTGTGTTAACAGGAGCTCCAAAGAATCCACCGCCAGTACCAGAAGGAGTTGAACCTACTTCAGGATCATATCCTGAATAGCCAGTAATGGTGAAGACATTTTGCATATTGTAAAATATTCTAGCACTATTTACCCAAGGGATATTAATCACCTTTGTTAAATCGTACCCTATTTCCAAAGATCTAAGTCTTAGATAAGAACCATCTTCTACGTAAAAATCGGATGGTAACTGATTACCAACATCATTAGGAAGGGAAGCCCTTGGAATATTTGTGTTTTCGTTCTGACCTAATACAAACGCATCTCTCAAGTACCCAAATTTGTTTCCATCTAGAAAGAAAGTACCTGTAAAACGTGTAGCATTGAAAATCTCATTTCCTTGAACTCCGTTAAATGCAAGTCCAAAATCCCAATTCTTATAGGTACCATTGAAGGTTAGTCCATAGGTGAAGTCGGGAATTGGATCTCCAATATTACCTCTGTCATTATTGTCTATAATACCGTTTCCATCTACATCTATTCTCCTAAAATCTCCAGGCTGTAAAATGGCCCTTCTATCAGGATCATTTGCAACTCCAGGATCGCTATCGATTTCTGCTTGACTTCTGTAGATGCCATCATTTCTAAATCCAAAAAAGAATCCAACTGGCTCCCCTACTTCAAATCTATTGGGTGTATTTCCTTCTTCATCTATTGAAGGACCCACTAGTGGATTAGGAAGGTCTGTAAGCTCATTACTAATCGTTGCAAACGCAAAGCCTACATTGAAATCAAAGTCTCCATCCGAATTGTGATTGTAATTCGCCTGTAATTCAAATCCTGTATTTCTTATGGACGCGGCATTTTGAATAACTGGAGTAGCAGAACCCGTTGTAGAAGGAACTGAAACAGCCGCCAAAACATCTTCATTATCTCTAACAAAATAATCTGCACTTACCGTCAAATGATTATCAAACATACTTGCATCTGCTCCAAAACTTAAAGACCTAGCTGTTTCAAATGTAATATTCTCGTCTACTAAAGAGGTGATGGCAAAACCTCCTGCTTCTACATCGTTGAAACTCACATTGGAAGAGACATTTAATACGGATTGGAAAACAAAATCCCCAATGTTCTGAGATCCTAGTTCACCATACCCTCCTCTAAATTTTAGAGTGTTTACAATACCGTCTTCTGGCCACCAGTCTTCGTTACTTGTAATCCAACCTGCGGAGAACGAAGGAAATACGCCTGTATTGAGTCCATTTTCAGATGAAAATCTTGAAGTGGCATCTCTACGTAAAATCCCTGTAAAAAGGTATTTATCATCGAACTTATAATTTATTCTACCAAATGTTGAGAACAAACGCGAAAGGAATCTACCCCCTCCTGTATTAAGGACTAGATCTGCAAATCCGGCAACATTTGTAATGTTATTAGAAGGAAGTCCTTCTACCTGAACAGCAAGCGAGTTGTTATCTATTTGTTGGCGAGCACCCCCTATTAATATATCAATATCGTGCTTTCCGAAACTCTTTTTATAGTTGATTGTTGGTTCAACATTGGTAGACAATATTTCACCACGAACTTCCGTAAGGTCGTTGAGCTCATTCAAATTGACTTGCTGATCCGTTGGACTTAGATTAAATGTTGGTCTAAAAAAGTTTCCATAGGTATTTCTATAGTCTACACCATAATTGATTCCTACGGTAAGTCCTTCAATCACTTCATACTTTACGTTTAAGTTTCCAAGTACATTTCGTTGTGTAGTATTGTCTTCTACTAATTGCGCTAATGCAAAGTTATTGGTACCACCAGAACCATCAAACAAGTTAGAATCTATAGCTTCAGATGTTCCCACCACTGGAGCAGTGAACGTATTATTTCCAAAAAATGGGTTCTGGGTAAAGTCGCGCTGGTTGTATGTAAAAGATTCTTCTACCACAAACTTTCCAAAATTAAAGCGACTATTTAAACGTGTATTAATACGTTGAAAATCACTACTAATAACTACTGCTTCTTCATTGTAATAATTGGCGGAGAAAAAGTAAGATGAGTTTTCACCTCCTCCAGAAACATTAAATCCGTAATCCTCAATTATTCCAGAGTTAAGTGATAAATCTTGAAAATCATTATTAATTCCAGGATCAACAATATTTCCAGGAAGCCCTTCATTGATACTACGTTGATTTAAAAAAGCGATAAATTCTGGGCCATTCAATAAATCGATGGTGTTTCCAACTGTATTTACTCCAGATCGAATATCTACTGTTACCTTAGGAGCCGAATTTACAGAGCCTCTATTTGTTGAAACAATAATTACCCCATTGGCAGCTCTTGTTCCATAGATAGCAGAGGATGTGGCATCCTTTAAAACTTGAATATCAATAATGTCCTTCGGATTTAGGAAGGTAATATCATCTACAACGGTACCATCTACCACATATAAAGGAAATGTATTTGTTAAAGAACTAATTCCCCTAACAATAACATTTGTAGCCGCTGCTGGTTCACCACCTGAGCTCTCTATTTGTACACCCGCCAATCTACCTTGAAGTGCATTGGTAGGATCGGCACTAACAATTTGTTTGATTTCGCGTTGTTTAATTTGAGAGATAGCTCCAGTAATATCCACTTTTGCCTGTGATCCAAAACCAACAATAACCACTTCATTCAGTGCCTCTGCATCTGGAACTAGTGTAATACTAATTGTTGATTGCCCATTAATAGGGATTTCTTGGGTTGCGTAACCAATGTAGCTAAAGACAAGGACGCCGTCACTTGCCACATCGCTAATAGCGTAGTTACCGTCAAAATCGGTAGTAACACCATTTGTAGTTCCTTTTTCTACGATGTTTACCCCAGGTAAGGGGCCATCTACATCAGAAACTGTACCTGTAACCGATATGGTTTGTGCTGCTGCGCCTAAAGTGAAAAAGGCAAACACAAACCCCATAAGTTGCTTTAGTGTTCTTTTGTTCATAGGGTTTAATTAAGATTGATTATTAGTTTTCATAGTGTTTGCAGCATATGTGATGCATATTTCCTATGCTATGATACTCTATGCTACTAAACAAATGTAAAGGAAATATTAACAAATCAAAAATATATCTTAAATAAAATATCTATTTGACAAAAAAATACCTAATATTCTATTGAGTTCTTATTTTGAAAGAAATGGATTACTTGTGTGGTTCGAAGCTTAGAGAGAATTACGCTTAATCAAATTAAAGGGCATAATTTCTTGGGTGAGTCCACCCTGTTTTATGTGCTTCGCCGCTTTTTTAGCCATGGCATTAAAGTCGGTAGAGATGGTAGTGATCCCTCCAAAAACAATTTGTTTTGCCACATGATCATTGTGAGATAGAATCCCTATATCCTTGCCAACCACATATTCTTTATTTCGACAATCGCGAAGTACTTCCCAAAGGTTGGTATCGCTGATAAAAAAATAGAGGGTGCCTTTTTTAGCAGAACCAGGTTTATAGGTCTTTCTTATGGAACCTTCTACCTTGTAATCCTTTAAGAAGCGTTCAAAGGCAGAGCGTATTCCTTGTGGGTAATCCCGATCATCATTGAAGAAAAGTTCAAACTTTTTAAAATTCCTGATAGCAGGGAGCAGTTCTTCCAATTTGGCATAAGTAGTTTCCTCAAATTCCTGCGAAATATAAGAGTACTCCGCCTTTAATGGAAGGTATCTATCTATAATGAGTAGTTTCTGAGGAGGAATACTTTCTAAAAGCGGTTGTATTTGCGGGTTTGGAATGGGAGCTACTACATACATTCCATATTTGCCTCGGATGTTGGTGAAAATAGTTTCAAAAATAGCGGTATTGTTGTGATGAAAAAATACATCTATCTGAAAGCGCTTGCCTAGCTCTTTTCTAAAGGTATTGTAGAATTCTTCCTGAAAACGTTGAAAAGAAAAAAGCAGCAATGCTATTTTTAAGGTTACTTTGGTTTCTTGACTAATAATAAAATAGCCTTTCAATTTTTTAGACTCTATAAGACCTCTTTCCTTGAGTTCTTCGTAGGCCTTGACAATAGTTTTACGCGCATATCCCAATTCCGCAACCATGTTGTTTATGGAAGGCAATTGATCGCCTGTTACCAAAATACCATCGTCAATTGCCTCTATAACACCCAGCACTAATTGCTCGTGTTTGGATAAGGTATTTACTGTACTAAGGTTGTTAATCTTGTCAAATAACGTCATGCAAATCTTTGGTACGGTGATAGAAAATTAAAGAGAATGGGGTTGCGACTGTAATATTACAAAAAAAATAATGTATCGGTTTTTTGGGGTTATTCTTAAAAGCCCTACCCTCAACTTTTGCTGAAGGTGGCTCCCTATTGTTACAACGGTGTAGAGGCATCCTAGATACCGCGGTAGAAATCGAAGAAACGTTTTAGTCACAACTCTGGTTGAACCCTCCGCTACCAGCATATAATGGGAAGCTAAAGGGTAAACACCCCTATAAACCTGGTCCATGCTCCTTTTATTTTTCAGGTGAAAAACTATCAATTCTTAGGCGTTCAACTCTCCAAATAATACTTCTTTCTTAACAACTTTGCGGCAATCATTTCGAAATGTAAATAGTAACCAAATGGCGGAAACCGAAAAGCCACTTATGTAATAGAGTAGGTAATTTGATTAATAGAAATTATGAAAATTAGAATAGCAATTATTGCTTTGTTCACATTGACCGTTACAAATGCTTTTGGTATGAACAGTTCATTAACCGAACCTCAGCTTGATACCCTAAATATCAAATGCAATATCCTGAACCAACCCACGAATTCCTCTCCTGTATTTCTTTATAAAGAAAAATGGTGGAAGAAAGCTCTTAAAATAGTTGGCAAAGACCTTGCAGGGGGTCTTGCAGGGTTTGTTACTGGAAGTGTAACTCCCGGTCTAGGGAATGGTGTTGGCTTAATTGTTGGTGGAGCTGCTTCTTCGATACAGGCTGCTGGAGGAGTTTTAAATCCCGGTTCAGACTCTGGTAATTCAGTAAAAAATACAAACAATAAATACGATTTTGCTGGGGAACTACATATTAAAATATTAACAATAGGATTGGATGAAAAAAATGAAAAGAGTTTAAGACCAAAAGGGCAATTAAATCATACAGCATTTTTACAATTTGCTAGAGAACTACTTATTCATAATGATGTGTATACTGAAAAAGATCTAAGTACTTATGGAATTAAGGAACTATCCAATGACTTGCAATTTGTTCTAGAAACTGACAATTTAAGCTTAGTTGAACTTTCTGAAAAACTTTCCAAAGCAGGCAGAATAACAGATAGAGAAAGTGCCATTTTAGAACTCTACTTTAGTGAAATGAATACGATAAATTCAATAAACTCATTCAAGCAATTCGTTAAATTTTCAATAGAACTAGAAAATGTTATTTCAGATTCTAATTTTCCTGAGTCTTCAAAACAGTTGCTTTTATCCATGTGCGCTACTACAAGACACGATTTGAATTTTTGGATACAAAATGGGCACCTATTAAAATAGAAATTATTACTTGATCGCCCTAGTATATGATTAAGGACAAACCTAAAAAATGAAAATAAAAACCACAGCCATACTGCTGTGGTTTTTATTGATATATAGTCCGTCATCCATAGATAGGTACATTTTAGATATTACAAATTTTACCCCTTTCCCAATAATAAAAGCTCATTGCATTTTACTTCGGTGACATATCTCTTTTCCCCTTCTTTGGTTTCATAAGAGCGGTTGACGAGTTTACCTTCCAAGGCAATCTCTTTGCCTTTGATCAAATAATTCTCAACCAATTCTGCCGTTTTACCCCAGGCGACTACATTATGCCATTGGGTATCTGTAACCTTTTCGCCCTCTGTATTCTTATAGGTCTCATTGGTGGCAATGGAAAACTTAGCGAGCTTGCTCCCATTGTCTAGGTTTACAATTTCTGGGTCTTTGCCCAGGTGTCCAATCAACTGTACTTTGTTTCTAAGTGCATTCATTTTAATAAAATTTTACGGTTTAACAGTTCATACGATCGAGTACTATTACTTCGACATTACAAAGCTAAAACCGCAAAAGCCGAAGATTCGGTTGGGAAATAATTACTTTCGTTTGTAAACGTTTGTAGTCGTTTGACACCGACTAAGTTCCCCATTTAAAGGGCATCTACACCTCATCTAAATATACATTATATGGCCTCCAAAAAATACCATCAATTTTCTCTTGAAATCCAAACCGTCATCTGCCATTGTAATATCTTTGATGTTCATCTAGAATTGCCATGACAAAAAGAGCCATAGATCATCTTGTATATGCTGTTTCTAATTTAGAAGAAGCGGTTTTGGAATTGGAAGAAGTCTTAGGTGTAAAAGCCGTTTTGGGAGGACACCATCCCACCCAAGGCACAAAAAATGCATTAATTAAGCTACAGGGAAGTTATTATTTGGAACTTTTGGCGACAGATGACACAAATACCCTTATTGCGCCACCAAGGTGGATGGGGGTAGATATGCTAACTAAGAATCAGATTACGCGATGGAGCCTTAGAGCAGATCATTGTCTTGCAACAGATAGCACCCTTGTTAGAGCATATGATAATGCCATGGGTACCGTTGCAGGAGGATCTCGAAAAACAACGGATGGTACACTTTTAAAATGGGAATTGGTCTTACCACTGCCAAGTCCAGAAGTAGAAGTAGTACCCTTTATGATTGATTGGAGTACATCCGAAAAGCATCCATCGCAAATGCTCCCGGAGACGGATTGTAAGCTTGTAAAACTATATGCTACACATCCAAATCCGGAGCCTTATGAACAGCTATTTGAGCAATTAGGTATTCGTGATTTTGTTATTACAAAAGACAAGGACGTACGCTTAAAAGCCATTATTAAAAGTCCGAAAGGGCTGATTGAATTATAAAACAACAACACAATAAAAAACAACTGCATGCATTTTAGATTACCAGTGCTATTAGGCACCATCGCTTTCATAGTTACTTCTTGCAATACGCAACAAAAAAAGGAAGCTTCCTTAATCAAGGCAGCCCCAGAATTGGAAACTCCTGTAGTTCAAAAATTATCGGATGCAGAGCGCATATTAGCAGCTACCTATAAGGCACATGGTGGGGATTTGTATTCTACTGCAGCTTACTCTTTTACTTTTAGAAAAAAGGAGTATAACTTTGTGAATAAGGGGTATCAATTTAGATACGAAGTAAACTACGAAGAAAAGGGAACACAGATTACCAACGTACTAGAAAATGGTACGCTGACAGGCTTTGAAAATGGAAAAGAAGTGCGTCTTACTCAAAAAGACATAGATAAGTATACGGAGGCCTTAAATTCTGTGATCTATTTTGCCACATTACCTCATAAATTAAACGATAAGGCGGTGAACAAAGCCTATAAAGGCACTACCAAAATTAAAGGAGTATCCTATGACATTTTGGAGATCATGTTTGAGCAAGAAGGTGGCGGGAAAGATTTTGATGATGAATTTCATTATTGGATTAACCAAGAAACACATATCATAGATTATATCGCGTACAATTATACGGTGAATGAGGGTGGTGTCCGGTTTAGAGTAGCCTTCAACCCTAGAAAAGTAGGCGGTATACATTTCCAAGATTATGTAAATTACAAAGCCCCTTTAGGTACTCCCTTAAAGGACTTACCATCCATGTATGAAAATGGTACTTTAGAAGAAATGTCCAAAATTAAAACGGAAGATATTAAAATAAAATACTAACCATGGCCGTATTGGAAGTCATAAAAATGGGAAATCCGCTACTTCGAAAAGTTTCGGAAGCGGTATCTATAGATGAAATTAACACTCCTGATTTTCAAACCTTTTTAGATCATTTAATTGCTACCATGCATGCGCATCAAGGGGCTGGGATTGCAGCACCACAGGTAGGGGTATTAAAACGTGCCTTCGCTATGGAAATGGCCATGAACGAACGTTATCCAAACAAAGAACCCTTTCCACTATATACAATCATAAATCCTGAAATTACCCCTTTTTCAGATGAAAAAATCCCTAGTTGGGAAGGTTGTTTGTCTATCCCAAATATTAGAGGAAGATTACAAAGGCATGCAGAAATACTACTTTCAGGGCTAGACCGAAATGGACATGCATTTAAAACCCACCTTAAAGGTTTTGCAGCGATTGTTGCACAACATGAAGTAGACCATTTAAACGGAATTCTCTTAATAGACCAAATGGAATCTATGGAAACACTCAGCTTCCAAGAAGAATATGAAAAATACTGGTTGTAGGATAGTGCTACTTGTTTTTTCGCAAACCAAATCCATGAATTAACTGTCCTAAAAAGTGTTTAGGCACGGTTTCATCTCCTGGAAAACCCAACGGAATTGTACCGCTATCTTCTGGGATGTAATTAGAGCCAAAAAGGTAGTCCCAAAGACTTAAGCTTATACCAAAATTAACTCCATATTTTCCTTCAGGAAGTTCATAGGAATGATGGTATAAATGCATTACCGGATTATTTAGAATGTACTTTAAAGGCCCCCAAGTAATTTTAATGTTTGCATGGTTTACATGCCCTATTGCGATTGCAAGAAAATGGACAATATATGCTTGTTCTGGCTCAAAGCCTCCTAAAATCATTACCCCAAAAGTTTTTAAGGGTTTGTACAAAATATTCTCCATCCAATGATACCTTAAATGCGCCGCAAAACCCATTTCTTTTACACTGTGGTGTATCTTGTGAAATTGCCATAAAAAAGAAAATCTATGAAGCATCTTATGAGTAAACCATTGCACAAAATCTAGTATAACAAAAAAGATCAGTAACTGTAACCAGTTGGGCCAGTTTGCCATGTCTATAAATGCTAAACTCTTGGCATTGATTCCCATATCTGAAAATCCTAATTGCAACAGTTTATAAAATCCGCTAATGGCGATGGCAAAGAGAAAAAAATTGAAGAACATATAGAAACCATCGAGCCAAAAATCTTTTCTAAAAATTGCCTGATTTTTACGCCAAGGAAATGCCATTTCTAAAAACCACACTACTAAGGAAATAGCAATAAGGCCCCAAAAATAATTGGTATACCAAGGAACATCAAACAGCATTGAATTCCAGGTCCATTGCGATGCTCCTTTAAAAGCACTTATGAATGCATTTATATATTTTTCCATAATCTAAAAATACTACTGCTCCAGTTCATACCACTCTACAGCATTCAAGTTTTGACGTCTTCCCTTCGCTTCAGGCGCATAATAGGTCGCTAAATAATTTACAATAGTTTCTTCATTAACCCCCAAATCCCAAAGATTTTGAGTTTCTTGCATCCATTTAATAGTACTCTCCCATCCTTCTTTGGACATTCTATTCTGCGTTACCAATTTCGCGGAATGGCAATTGGTACAATTATTCACCACTAGCATTAAACCATTGCCCTTTACAAAACCCGTCCGCACATGAATCCCATTTTCAATCTTATCATAATCATCAGATTGCTCCTCAGCAACTGCCGTATACTCCTCTGAATCATTGGTCGTACGAAACGCAGAAAAATTAGGATCTACAAGCAAATAAATGAGAAATAACGCAATGATCCCAAATACAATGCAAATAGCCTTTACCAATTTATATAGCTGTTTTGCACTTTCCTTAAATTGATCGTTCCTATTCATGAGCGGACTTTCACTGCAATTCGATGACATGCATTGTTTAAATACCCTTTAGGATTCCATCCTGGTAATATCATTGGTTGTGAAATTCCTTGACTATCTGTTGCACGAACCCAGATCTCATAATAGCCTTCTTTCGGAAATTGGATGCTAGCACCAAAATGCTGCCATGCCAATCTATTGGCTGCTGCCTCTAACGAACATGCCTTCCAACTACTTCCAAAATCTATGGAATAGTCTACCTTAACAACTTCCAATTCACCTGCCCAAGCATGCCCCCGAATACCAAGCGTTTTTCCTTTTTTCAAAAGGGCGCCTGTTTTAGGAAAGGTTACCAAAGATTTCACAGGCATGGATTCTATAATACACATATTCGCATCCTTTACTATGGTTCCTGGGGCTACGGGTTTGCAAGGCACTCTGTAGGCAGTACCCGTCATTTTTGCCCCATCATGCACTTTATTTCTTACACTTATCCTTTCTATCCATTTCCCAGAAGCAGAGGCAGGCCAACCCCCTGCTACCAAACGTAAAGGATATCCATGCGCTAATGGTATGTCTTTCCCATTCATTTGAAAAGCCAACAAGGTCTCTTCTTGCATCGCTTTTGCAATAGGTACACCTCTAGAAATTGCTTCTTTATTAGGGTCGTTGCTTAGATGCGTATCAGCGGCATGATATCCTATGTATACAGCATCCTCTTTTACCCCTACATCTGCCAATACATCTCTTAATCTAACGCCCGTCCATTCTGCAGAAGATACTGCACCTATAGTCCATTGATTTCCCTTGGCAGGCGGATTGAACTCGCTTCTTCCATTACCTCCACATTCCAAAGTAAGCTGATAGGTATACTGCTTAAATTTTGCTTTTAATTCGTCTAGAGCATAGGTTTTCTTAGTTTTTACTGATTCTCCATCAAAGCTAATTTTCCATTTTTCAGCAGCTATATTTTCCGGTATAATGCCATTATTTCTAATAAACATAAACTTGTTAGGAGTAACTTTATCGTCTAACAAATGTGCCTGAGCTTCCATATTCCATGGTTTATTATTTAAAACCACCATCTCTTTGTCTTTATTGAAAAGTTGAAAAGGATCTGGATCTTGAAAAGCGAGCAAAGCGTAATCTACGGGAAGTGTATTGCCAAAAACAATATCGGCACCCAAAATGGCTGCAAAAGAACTCAAGGTAGCTTTTTTGACAAATTTTCTTCTTTCCATAGTTAAAGAATGGTATTTAAGCAATTAAAACTAATGTTTAGTAGAAGTTCATTAGGTAACTAAAGTTACAGTTTTTATATAGATTGTTCTTTTTCAATACTTCTACTGCCATGAAAATAAGACTATTTTTTCTGACATGTATTTTTAGATAGAAATAGCACGTTTTTGTGCTAAAAATTGATTGGTTTTTAGGCTCCCTGTCGTACCTTTGTAACACACTCTTTTTTAATGCATTTCCTATGGAAAATATAGATGCAGCGCGATTACAAATGGCCTTTACTTTAGGCTTTCATATTGTATTTGCTTGCATTGGAATGGTGATGCCTTTTTTCATGGTAGTAGCCCATAAGAAATGGCTAAATACAAGAAATCCTATCTATTTAACACTTACCAAATCTTGGCAAAGAGGTGTTGCCATTTTTTTTGTCACAGGCGCGGTTTCTGGAACGGCACTTTCCTTTGAATTAGGTCTGCTTTGGCCCACTTTTATGAAGCATGCAGGGCCCATTATTGGGATGCCTTTTTCCCTCGAAGGTGCTGCGTTTTTTGTGGAAGCTATTGCCTTGGGTTTCTATCTATACGGATGGAACAAAATCTCCGAAAAATTTCATTGGATAACTGGGATCATTGTAGGTATTTCAGGGGTTGCTTCCGGGATTTTGGTAGTGGCGGCGAATGGATGGATGAATGCCCCTTCGGGCTTTGACTATATAAACGAAGAATTTTTAAATATAGATCCTATCCAGGCACTTTTAAATCCAGCATGGTTTACCCAAGCCTTGCATATGACCTTAGCAGCATTTACTGCCACCGGCTTTGCCGTTGCAGGTATTCATGCCTTTCAGATTTATAAAAAACGAAATACCGAGCTCCATACAAAAGCCTTTAAAATTGCTATCACTTTCGGCGCTATTGCAGCACTTCTGCAACCTTTGAGCGGAGATCTTTCTGCCAAAGATGTTGCAAAAAGGCAACCTGCAAAGTTAGCAGCAATGGAAGCGCATTTTGACACACAAAAAGGAGCTCCCTTATACATCGGCGGTATTGTTAATCAGGAAACCCAAGAAGTAAATTACAAGGTTGAAATTCCAAAAGCGCTTTCTTTTTTAGCACATGGAGATTTTAATGCAGAAGTAGTAGGATTAAACGATTTTCCGAAAGACGAACATCCCAATGTAGCAGTGGTGCATTACGCTTTTCAAATCATGATTGGTTTGGGTACTTTATTATTACTTGCAGGACTTCTTTTTTTCTTGGTGAATTATAAAAAGAGACAATGGTTTAAAAAACGTAGTTTTTGGTTGTTTTTTACACTTTTAGCACCCACAGGCTTTATCGCCTTGGAAGCTGGGTGGGTAGTTACGGAAGTAGGGCGCCAACCCTGGATTATTCATAAAATAATGAGAACAAAAGACGCTGTTACCCCCATGCCTGGTATTGAATACAGCTTTTATATGTACCTGTTTGTTTACCTCAGTCTTGCAGCAGCAATTACATGGCTTATGAACCGTCAAATTAAGGCCTTAAACACTACTAAAACAACTCCCCTATGATGTATGTAGTGTTATTTTTTCTTGCTTTTTCCTTATTGCTATATGTCCTATTAGCTGGAGCCGATTTTGGGGCAGGTATCATCGAATTATTTTCATCCAAAAAAAACCAAAAAATTACCAAGAAAACAGTTTATAGAGTTATGGGACCTGTTTGGGAAGCCAATCATATTTGGATTATCATCCTGATTGTAATTCTCTGGGTAGCATTCCCATATTTTTACAATATTATTGTGGTAAGCCTTCACATTCCGCTTACTTTAATGCTTTTAGGAATTACTCTTAGAGGCATTGCCTTTATCTTTAGACATTACGATGCATATAAAGATAAATCGCAGCGCCTTTACAATTGGATGTTTAAGATTTCTAGCCTGCTTACCCCTATCTTTTTAGGAATCGCTTTTGGTGCTCTTCTAAGCGAAGAAATTATTGTTACTGACACCTTAGCTGAATTTACTTTTAAAGAGCTCTATATTGATTCTTGGTTGAATATTTTTTCTATTTTAACAGGGCTTTTCTTTGCTTCTTTGTGTGCTTTTATGGCGGCAGTATTGCTTATTGGTGAAGCAGATAAAACCGCTCTAAAAATCTACCGAAAAAAGGCAGCAACAGCAACCGTTGTGGTTGTCCTCATTGGTTTTATCACTTTTATGTATGGCTACAGCCAAGGGCTCAGCTTTGTACTAGGATTCATAGAAAACCCATATGCTATCTCAGCCCTCGGAATATCTGCTTTACTGCTCATTCCTTTATGGAGAAGTATTCAGCAAGAACGAAAGGTTAGGACTAGAATTTATGCGGGCCTGCAGGTATTTCTTGTTTTATTCGCTGCCCTAATTTCTCAATATCCTTTGGTGCTCTTTACTTCAAATGAAAGCATCAGTTTATTGGCCAATACAGCACCAGAAAGCACTATACAGGTATTAGGCATTTCTTTGATTATAGGTGGGCTTTTAATTCTACCCGGACTTTTTCACCTCCTAAAATCTTTTAAGATGATCAAAATTCTTGAACGCGATTAATTGATGTAACTTAGGTTACCGATTAATCTGCAAAAACATCTTTTCTTTGCTAAAATAAGAATCCGTATGAATTGGATATTTGAACCTTGGCCCTGGTATATTGCTGGTCCTATGATTGCCCTTATTATGTTTCTTCTAATTATGGTAGGCAAAAATTTTGGAATGTCGTCTAACCTAAGAACCCTTTGTACCCTTTGCGGGGCAGATAAAAAGGTAGATTTTTTTAAATTCGATTGGAAAGCCCAACGCTGGAATCTAATCGTTGTGCTAGGTGCTATCATAGGTGGCTATATTGGCGCAAATTTTCTTTCCACTGATGCTGTGGTTGCCATACATCCAGATACAATCACTCATTTAAATACTCTAGGATTTGAAAGTGCGGGCACCACTTATATGCCTACAGAGTTGTTTGATATGGCTGCTTTTACCAACCCTAAAAGCTTGGTTATTTTAATTGTTGGAGGATTTCTAGTAGGATTTGGTGCTAGATATGCCGGTGGTTGCACCTCTGGACATGCTATTTCTGGGCTCAGTAATCTACAACTACCTTCACTCATTGCCGTTATTGGTTTTTTCATTGGTGGTCTTGCCATGATTCATTTCATTTTTCCTCTAATTTTCTAAGTTATGCGAACAGTTATTTATCTTTTAATAGGCATCCTTTTTGGTATTACCATGTTTAAATCTGAAGCTGCCTCTTGGTTCAGGATTTATGAAATGTTTAGATTCGAATCTTTCCATATGTATGGTATCATTGGATCGGCACTGTTATTAGGCGTACTGAGCATTCAACTCATAAAACGCTTTCGCATCAGGTCTTTTCATGGAGAAAACATCAACTTTCCATCTAAAGCAAAAGGAGTTCTTAGATATCTCATTGGAGGTATTGTCTTTGGCTTAGGTTGGGCCTTGGCCGGTGCCTGCCCTGGTCCTATGTTCACCCTATTAGGTGCCGGTTTTTTACCTATTTTGGTTGTGATTATTTCTGCGGTTTTGGGTACTTATGTGTATGGAGTATTCAAAAATCGTTTGCCACACTAATGATTCCCACAATACTGCTTCAAGGATCTCTCCATATTTCCTTATATTTACTAGACAAGCAGCTTTATGAGTGTAAAAAACATCCTTTTTGTAATACTTATTGCCTTCTTCCTTAACGCTTGCTATTCCTATAAGGTATTTCCAAAAGAATATAGAAATGCTTCCTTTAATGAAACAAAACGCAAGGCCTACGTTCTCAATCCTGAGCTTAAAAAGGAACTAAAAATTTTGGAACGTGCTGCTATTTTCGATATTGTTGAAGACAGTACTCACGCAGTAAAAATTCAACTATACCCCCTTGAAAAAAGTTGGGTTTGTGGGCAGCCTTTAACTGCTTCCATGTTAACTCTAGGACAACTCCCTGTTTATTTACCAGATCGGTATCGTTATTCTTTTGACGAAATACGGGAAAATACCACGATAACAAAACAGTTTGAATTAACCATTGCCAAACGTATCTGGTTTTGGGACATGCTTACTTTTGACAAAAATTTTGAAAAGAAATCCGGGAAAGCACTGCAGGGTATGTACCATGAAAGTGCTCCTTAAAAACCACCAATATGAAAACCATCCAATTTGTTCTTCTTGCAGTTCTTATGCTACCGCTTCAGTTAGAAGCGCAAAAAAGAAAAAAGAAAAAATCCACTCCTAGCATCGTCCTTAATGAGAAAGAATTTCATGGTCTTAAATGGCGTAATATTGGTCCTTTTAGAGGTGGTAGAAGCGTTACTTCTACTGGCGTTGTTGGGCAACCTATGACCTATTATATGGGAACTACTGGTGGTGGTATTTGGAAAACGGTTGATGACGGAATTACATGGAAAAATGTATCTGATGGATTCCTCAAGACTGGTACCATAGGGGCTATTGCCGTCTCTGAGAGCAATCCCAGCATCGTAATCGCCGGAATGGGAGAACATGCTGCCAGAGGGGTGATGACTTCTATGGGAGATGGGGTGTACAAATCCACGGATGCAGGCAAAACATGGAAACATATTGGTTTAGATAAGACCCGTCATATTTCGGATGTTATTATTCATCCTACGAATCCAGATATCATCTTTATTGCCGCTCAAGGAGCTCAATATGGCAGCACTAATGATAGAGGTATTTACCGTTCTACTAACGGCGGTGATTCTTGGGAAAAAGTGCTTTTTGTAAATAATACTACAGGAGCTTCTTCCCTTTCCATGGATATGAAAAACCCACTCATTTTATACGCAGCCTTATGGCAGCATCAGCGCTATC
Source organism: uncultured Flavobacteriaceae bacterium (assembly GCA_947500575.1). Taxonomy (GTDB): domain Bacteria; phylum Bacteroidota; class Bacteroidia; order Flavobacteriales; family Flavobacteriaceae; genus CANMSI01. The sequence goes on from CANMSI010000001.1 coordinate 1,257,243, forward strand.
CTTGGACTATGGAATCTGGAGGTCCTTCCTCTGCCCTTCATAAATCTGTTGATGGTGGCACTACTTGGAAAAAGCTAGAAGAAGGTCTCCCAAAAGAATTTGGAAAAGCAGGTATTTCTGTTTCACGTGCCAATCCAGAACGTGTCTTTGCAGTGATCGAAGCCGAAGGAAAAAAAGGAGGGGTATACCGTTCAGATGATGCAGGAAAAAAATGGAAACAAGTAAATTCCAATCGTATTAATATTGCACGTTCTTGGTATTATATGGAGATTTTTGCAGATCCGCAGGATGAAAACAGGGTCTATGTGCTAAATGCCCCAGCAATGAAATCTATAGATGGAGGAAAAACCTTTAGCCGTATGCCAACTCCGCATGGAGATAATCATCATTTGTGGATCAATCCGGAAGATAATTCCAAACTCATTAATTCCAATGATGGAGGCGCTAACGTATCTAACAATGGTGGAAAAAGTTGGAGTACGCAACAGAATCAGGCAACTTCTCAATTCTATAGAGTCATTACAGACAATTTAGTGCCATACAATGTGTATGGCGGACAACAAGACAATTCGGCCATCGCTATTGCAAGTAGAACCAATGATCGAGGTATTGATTGGAAAGATTGGTATTCTGTAGCAGGTTGTGAAAGTGCCTACCTTGCCTTTGATCCAGACAAACCCGATGTTATTTATGGAGGTTGTTATCAAGGCATCATTGAGAAATGGGTTAAAGCGTCTAGAGAGGGAAAATCTATTAAAGAATACCCAGAGTTAGCCTTGGGGAATGCTCCAGAAAATTTCAAATTCAGGTATAACTGGAATGCGCCTATCATTAGCTCTCCTCACGATAGAAATACCATTTACCATGCAGGAAATGTAGTTTTTAAAACAACGGATGGAGGTCAAAGTTGGGAAGTGATTAGTCCAGATCTTACTAGAAATGATATATCAAAACAAGGTCCTGGTGGTAAACCATATACCAATGAAGCAGCTGGTGGTGAAAACTATAATACCCTTATGTACTTAGTGGCATCGCCACATGAAAAAGGAGTGCTTTGGGCGGGAAGTGATGATGGTCTTATTCATATCACAAAAAATGATGGTGGCGATTGGGAAAATGTAACTCCGACCGGGCTTCAAGAAGGAATTATAAACAGTATAGAAGTATCTCCACATGATCGGGCAACGGCATATGTAGCTGTAATGCGCTATAAATCTATGGATTTAAAACCCTATATCTATAAAACCACTGATTATGGGAAAAGTTGGACCAAAATTACCAATGGAATTACAGGAGAGCACACCTTTGTGCGTGTAGTTAGAGAAGATCATAAACGAAAAGGACTCCTATATGCTGGAACGGAAACAGGCTTGTTCATTTCCTTTGACGATGGTGAAAATTGGCAAGCATTTCAATTAAACTTGCCTGTAGTACCCATCAATGATTTAACCATCCAAGATAACGATCTTGTAGCAGCGACTGCTGGTCGTTCATTTTGGATTTTAGATGATGTAGCCGCCATTCAAAATGGAGCAGCTCCTACAGTATCGCTTCAAATATTTAAGCCTAAAGACACCTATTTACTTTATGGAGGTAGTACTGATAAACCAGTACCAGGACTAGGACAGAACCCGAAGCAAGGGGTTACTTTTGACTATTATCTAGGAGGCGTATCCGATAGTACCGATTTAAAATTAGAAGTGGTTCAAAATGAAAAAGTGATCCGAACCTACACCAACAAAAAACCAACAGATTTTAAATCTTGGCCAGGCGGCCCCTCTAAACCTTCGGTGCTTCCTTCCAAAAAGGGATACAATCGTTTTACTTGGGATTTTGGAAGAGCATCGCTTCCTGCGGTAGACAATGTATTTGTTTATGGGAATTATAATGGTGCTAGTGTTGGACCCGGCACTTATACCTTGCGATTAACAATGGATACAAATACCTCTGAAACCAGTGTAACCATTCTACCAAATCCTAAAATACAGGCCACAGCTGATGATTTCGAGGAACAACAAAGCGTTTTAGCACAAATAGAAAACACTATTAAAAACATTCACGAATCCGTAAATCAAATGCGTGCAGCCAAGAAACAACTAGCTGCTTATGCCAAATTATTAGAAAATAATATAGATGCAAAACCACTGCTTGAAAAAGGAAAAGTGCTTAAAACACGAATTGATACTTGGGAGAAAAATTTAATACAACCAGAACAAAAAACCTTTCAGGATGTTATTAACTACAACAACCAGCTCAATGCGGAACTTATGAATCTTAAGGATTATGTGGATGCCGCAGAACCTAAGGTTACCAAAGGAGCGAAAGAGCGTTTACAAGATTTGCTCTCTGAGTGGAAAGCGTATGAACAAGAACGTAATGCCATTGTAAACACTGAAATGGCAGCTTATAATCAACTGTTTAAAGCGCTAGAATTACCTGCCCTCATATTGGAGTAGTTCACTATTTGATAGCAATACACTATGAGCGACTTTATAGCAGACCAACATTTTAAAGGAGGCGATTATACCAAAATAAGGCTCAAAAAAGCGGCCTATGAAAACTGTATTTTTGAAGCTTGCGATTTTTCCAATTCAGATCTAGCCAATCAAAACTTTATGGAATGTGAATTCATAGATTGTAATCTGAGCAATGCCAATCTAAAGCATACTATTTTTAAAGAAGTATCTTTTAGACATTCGAAATTATTGGGGTTAAAATTTGAAGACTGTGATCCTATTTTGATGTCTTTTATCTTTGATGATTGTACCCTGAATTTTTCGTCCTTCTATCAACTAGTACTAAAAAATACTCATTTCAAAGACTGTAAATTAATAGAAACAGATTTCACAGAAGCCAATCTTAGCCAAGCTATTTTTGATAATTGTGATTTAAACAAAACAGTATTTGAGCGTACGGTACTTGAAAAGACCAATTTTAAATCTGCCTACAATTACACCATTGATTTAGAGAAAAATAGTGTCAAAAAAGCACAGTTTTCCATGACAAGTATTGCGGGTTTATTGAAAAAATACGATATTCATATAGAATAATAGCTATGGAAAAATCTTGTTTGGAATGTGGAGATCCTTTTAAAGGACGAATTGATAAAAAGTTCTGTTCCGATCATTGTCGGAATGCATATAACAATAAGGTCAACAAAGATAGCAAGAACCTCATTCGAAATATTAACAACAGACTCCGTAAAAACTACCGAATTTTAGATAGTTTCGCCTTAAAAGAGGGCAAAACAAAGACCAGCAGAACCAGACTCTTAGATAAGGGTTTTGATTTTGACTTTATCACTAATTTGTACACCACAAAAAAGGGAACTACCTACTACTTCGTTTATGATCTAGGGTATTTACCCTTAGACAATGACTATTACATGATTGTAAAAAGAGAATAAATTCCCTATTTCCAATTACGCCCACTTAATTTTAAGGAAGCTACTACAATATCTTTCCTACTTATTTGACCTACCAAGATACCATCTTTCATAACCGGCAGTCTGCGACGATTATTTTTATGAAAAATACCCGCAGCATCAAAAATGCTAATCCCATGAGGAATGGTCTCTACATTTTTGGTCATGAAGCGTTCTACACTTTTATCCAAAATTGGCAAATTAAAATAGCGACTTTCAGAAATTTGCTTCATACAATCTGCTTCGGAAATAATGCCTACCAAAAAGCCATTATCGTCCAACACTGGACCACCAGAAATATTGTGCTTGGCAAATAATTCCATTACTTCTAAAATGGACTGCTCGGGACTAAACGTCACCAATTTCTTTGTCATGTAATCTTCTACTAGGATTGGAGCATTGTACTCTTTTTTGGAAACCTCCTTTGCTCTAGCGCCTTGAAAACTCTTGATTCCCATATGATTTAGATTTTAGGTTGATTACTAAAGTTAGTGATTTTTAACCAATTAGAGGAATTATGGGTGCTTTATGTGCTAAGCCCAAAGAATTTTATACTTTTAAGCCACAACTATATAAGATGAACAGATTTACCAAAATAATCACCTTAGTCCTTATTCTCCTCGCAATCTATTGGAGCTTTAAAAGCAGCATGCCGTCTTATGAAAAAGACGCAGATATAGCAACTACGTCCTTTTCTACCGACAGGGCGTTAGCGCACGTAGAGAAAATTGCACAACAACCTCATGGGGTAGGTTCTCCGGGCCATGCCGCCGTTAGGTCATATATTGTTTCTGAACTCGGAAAATTAGGACTAGAAACAAGTCTTCAAGAAGGGTATACTGGGGGCGATTGGGCTAATTTAAGCAAGGCAACAAATATCCTTGCCAGAATAAAAGGTTCGGAACAAGGCAAAGCCTTATTGCTCTTATCGCACTATGATAGCAGCCCACATTCTTCCCTTGGTGCAAGTGATGCTGGGAGTGGTGTAGCTACTATTTTAGAAGGCGTTCGTGCATTTTTAACAAGCAATGCTACGCCTAAAAATGATATTATCATCCTAATATCTGATGCCGAAGAATTAGGTTTAAATGGAGCCAATCTTTTTGTAAATAAACACCCTTGGGCCAAGGAAGTTGGCCTTGTTTTAAATTTTGAAGCCAGAGGTAGTGGTGGTCCCGGATATATGCTAATTGAAACCAATCGTGGTAATGGCAAACTTATTAAAGAGTTTACCAAGGCAAATCCAGAGTATCCAGTAGCCAATTCGTTAGCGTATAGCATCTATAAAATGTTGCCAAACGATACAGATCTCACAGTTTTCAGAGAAGATGGTGATATTGAAGGCTTTAATTTTGCTTTTATTGGAGATCATTTCGATTATCATACCGTAAAAGACAACTACACCCGATTGGATCGGAATACGCTTGCCCATCAGGGTAGTTATTTAATGCCCTTACTACAACATTTTAGTAAGGCAGATATTAATAGTTTAAAGAGTTTGGATGATTATATTTATTTCAACATGCCTTTCTTTCAATTGGTTTCCTATCCTTTTGAATGGATTTGGCCCATGTTTGGGCTAGCTGTTCTCCTCTTTATATGCTTATTGGTATATGGCTTTCGAAAAAAAGTATTGGATTTTCGCTCCATCATGAGAGGGTTTCTACCCCTCTGGATTGCTTTGGCGATTAATGGTATTGTAGGTTACTACTCTTGGGTGGTATTGAAATGGATCTATCCACATTATAACGATATATTGCATGGTTTTACATACAATGGATATACCTATATTTTAGCCTTTGCTACATTCTCTGTAGCAATTTGTTTTTGGGTATATCATAAATTTAAAAAGATAGATACTCCCAACATACTGGTTGCCCCCATTTTTTTATGGTTGCTTATTTGCGCGGCGGTAGCTGTTTATTTGCCAGGAGCTAGTTTCTTTATCATTCCCGTATTTGCTTTATTAGCTGCGTTCTTAGTAATTATAAATCAGAAGCATCCAAGTGCCTATCTTTTAGTGTTTTTGGCATTACCTGCTTTGTGGATCTATGCTCCTTTTATTAAAATGTTCCCTGTAGGATTAGGATTAAAAATGATGGTTGCTAGTACGCTATTTACAACGCTCCTCTTTTTTCTATTACTTCCAATTTTTGGCTTCTATAAAAATAAAAATCGACTAACCATTCTGAGTTTACTCCTATTTTTTGGTTGTATGATTAGTGCACATTTTAACTCAGGGTTTTCGGAAGAAAATGCAAAACCGAGCAGTCTTTTATACGTGTTGGATGCGGATACAAATACTGCGAAATGGGCCACCTATGAGGAGGCTCTTTCTGATTGGACTTCACAATATATTGGCACCAATAAAGAGGTTCCTGAAACTTTGGCAGACAATACTATTAGTAGTAAGTATAGTACTGGATTTAGTTATACCTCCCCGGCTCCCTTGAAGCAAATTCGGATGCCTAAAATTGAAAAGACATTAGATACTATTGTTGGTAATGAACGCCTCTTGGAAATTTGCATTACACCGCAAAGAGCTGTAAATAGGTTGGAAGTTTTTACCAATGAAATTGCTATTTCTAAAGCAACGGTTAATAAAACACCCCTAACTTCTTACTTTTTAGAAAATCGAAGAAGAGGTAAATTAGTAACCCACTATATTAGCGATAATGCCTACACAGAATTGAGTCTTACACTTCCAGCGGACGTTCCTCTAGAACTTACCATCTATGAAGCTTCTAATGATTTGCTAAGCAATCCTCAATTTACGGTACCACAACGCCCTGCAGACAATATTCCTATGCCCTTTGTTTTAAATGATGCCATTCTTGTCACCAAAACTATAAAATTTTGAGTGCATCCATCGGCATTATGGGTTGTGGTTGGCTAGGTTTCCCACTAGCGAAAGTTTTGGTAAAGAATGGATATGAAATACACGGAAGTACCACATCTAAAGAAAAAACACCCGAATTAGAAGCTGCAGGGATCGAAGCATTTTGCATCGCTTTATCAGAAAATGGAATAGAAGGACCCATAAGTGCTTTTTTAAAACCAATCTCTACCCTCATTGTAAATGTTCCTCCACGCCTAAGAATCGCTCCACAGGAAAGTTACGTTCAAAAGATGCAATTCCTTTTAGATGCCATTACCGCTTCGGAGGTAGAAAAAGTTATTTTTATAAGTAGTACTTCTGTCTATGGAGATATAGAAGGCGATGTTACCGAAAGTACAACTCCCGTACCAAGTTCAGCTTCAGGAAAACAATTATTATTAGCAGAAAAATTGTTTACCCAAACTCCCAACCTACAAAGCAGTATAGTGCGTTTTGGAGGCTTAATTGGCCCTCACCGTCACCCTGTTACCAATTTGTCTAAAAAAAAACAATTAGCTAATGGCAATATCCCTATCAACTTAATTCATCTGGACGATTGTATCCGAATTATAACCACCATTATCGAAAAAGCGTATTGGGGAGAACTTTTTAACGCTGTGTATCCCTATTACCCTTCAAAAAGGGATTTCTACACCCAAGAAGCCATAAAAATGGGTCTTCCAAAGCCAGCATATGGCATAGAAAATAGGAAAAAGGGAAAGAAAGTGATCTCAGACCGACTCTTAAATGTTAAAAAATTTACCTTCATGACTTCAGTTCTTTCTAGCTTCACCACAGAAAAATAAGGTTTCACAACAAATAGTCGTCATATTCGTTAAATAGGAAGGCTTTTAGGCACATTCTAGCGTATCTTTAATATGTAATTATAAATCGATTGACATGGAAAATCCAAGTTTAAAAGGGAGGATCTTGCTCGAAATTGAAAGCTTGATCGCCCGTAGCTGTCCCAATCGAAAACTTTCCCAAAAGTTTAAAAACCTACATATTGCCCTTTTGAAAAAACATTACAATGCAGCAGATGTTTCTATTGATTACCACCGTAAAAGAGTGGCTTTAGACATTGTGATGGACGACAAAGATTACGACCCTAAAAAGGTAAATCTTCATGTTCCAACACTGCACGCTAATCTTTTATTCAAAAACCTAAGTGAATTTCTTAAATCCTGTATTGACAGGGATAATGGAAGTCTGGCATTCTATGCTAGTCTTTTACGCTCTTATGACAACAAGGATGTAAAACTTCACATCGCTTAATTAACCAACGCCAACTAATAACTCAACATAGTGCAAGGATGTCTTAACGGGCATCCTTTTTTTATTGCAATAACATCCGAGGGCTAAAAAGGCGTTAAAAAACTTAAAAAAGAAGGTCTAAGCTCTTATAAATCTGTTAATTTACCGAATACACTTTCCAATGCGCCTCCCATCAAAGAAAATTTTATTACTTTGCCGCACCAAAAATAAAGAAGATGAAAAGAGTAGTTGTACTATTATTGTTTGTAGGAATCTTTTCTGCAAACGCGCAGACCAAAACGGAATTGCAAAAACATTATGAGTCTTTCTATAAAGAAATGCGTTTGCAAGGAGACATTGATGGCGTTATAAACGCGCTCACTCATTTAAATGTATTAGCTCCTTCTAAGGAACGAAGAGACACTTTAGCCTACATCTATGCAAATGATAACAGACACCTTCAAGCGCTTAATACCATCGGAATTGATAAGAATGATGACGATTCTAATTTAGCGGTACAGGTAAAAGCTATTTCGCTAAAGGCTTTGAACCAACCGAAACGTGCCATAGAACAATTCGAAATTTTAAACAAAAGAACTCCAAATGCCTATTTGGCTTATGAGCTGGCAGATCTCAAAATACAAATGGGAGATAATGATGGAGCAGCAAATCATATCGAATATGGAATTACAAATGCCAAAGACGAAATGAAGTATGCATTCTATGAGCGCCAACAACCCTATGAAGTACCTATAAAAGCGGCACTTCTTCATTTAAAAGGCTTAGTGCAGTATAACAAGGACAAAACAAATATTGACGCTGCTATTACGCTTATTGATGAGGCTTTAAAAATAGATCCAAATTTTAATTTGGCAAGTTTAAGCAAGCAGGCATTAGAATCTCGCAAGGGGCAACCTGAAGGGGAAACTAAAGAATAATAATTAGATCGAAAATATATTAGAAAAGCGGATGAATAGTCCGCTTTTTTAGCGTTTTATTTTTTCTTTTACCAGGGTTTCCTTTTGCTTTTTCAAGGCAATTACCTCATTTGCATGGTCATTAGGAACGGTCATGGAAAGCACATAATGAGCTATTTTCCATTGACCATCTTCTTTTCGCAATACACCAGAACCTCGGCACAACTCCATCCACGTGTCTAAAAGCTCATCGAACCAGGCATATTTTTCATCTTCACTGATATAGATATTTCGTTTTAAAGCGGTAAAACTCCAAGCTTTTCCTTGATCAAAATAAGGTTTGGAAAACTCCTTAAACGCTTTTACAGACCAATTCTCTTCGGCATCTGTCCCAATAAACGCACCGTCTGAGGTCATCTTAGAAAAATAGGCTTCATAATCCGCATTGGCAGCTGCAGTATGCCAACCATCTAGTACAGCCGTAATCGCCACTTTTTCTCCATCTTGCGCCTTTAACTGTAAGCTATAAACAACTAATAATCCTAATAAATACCTACTCATCATCTAGAATTAAATTAATATCCAATGCACTGTTCACAGCCACATTAAATTGGTTTCTATATGCATTATATGCCAGTATCATTTCTTTGGCAGGAGGCAATACATCTGTTCGGTCTTCTAAACTAGCCTTTACCTTTAAGAGATAGGTCTTAAATACTTTTTGCCGACTCCGTACTTGCGGTTGATCAAAGGTTTCGGGATAATCCGAGGCCTCTAATTCCTTTTGTTTCTCAATAATATTATCAATGGTCAGTAATAAATCTTCTCTGTTCTCTGCTTTATAGACTGCATCAACGCTGGCTTCAAAAATACCATAGGCTTCCCAATTGTTTAAAATAGCATTTGCCTTGGCATTGATAGCCACTTTTTTAGGCAACTTACTAAAATCATATGCCGCACTTAAATCCGTAGCATCTGTCTGCTGATTTTGCTCATCGTTACAAGAAATAAAAAAGAAGATTGTTAGAAAAAGAAGGCGTATTTTTAGCATGTAGCTAAGGTACAAATTTTAATAAAAGCTATCTTTACCAGCAATTATTTTAACTTCATTTTGATGCAGAAATCCATATTAATTTTAGGTGCTTGCGGGCAAATAGGAACCGAGCTTACCTTCGCCTTACGGGAAAAATACGGAAGCGAACAAGTCATTGCTAGCGATATACGGGAAGGAAACGAAAATTTGATGAATTCTGGTCCTTTTGAACTATTAGACGCCACCAATTACGATGCCATTGAAGATGTGGTAATGCACTATGAAATTGAAGAAGTATATCTCATGGCTGCCATGCTCAGTGCAACCGCAGAAAAGTTTCCTATGCGCGCTTGGAATTTAAATATGAATTCGCTCTTTAATATTTTAAATCTAGCAAAGGAAAAGAAAATAAGCAAGGTCTTTTGGCCTTCCAGTATAGCAGTATTTGGTCCCAACACGCCTACTGAAAATACCCCACAACATACCATTATGGAACCTTCCACAGTCTATGGCATAAGCAAGCAATCTGGAGAACGATGGTGTTCCTATTATTTTGAAAAATATGGAGTAGATGTTCGCAGCATTCGCTATCCGGGATTAATAAGTTACAAAACATTACCCGGTGGAGGTACCACAGATTATGCTGTAGAAATCTATCACAAAGCTCTAGCGGATAAAAAATATACTTGTTTTCTAAAAGAAGATACCAAACTACCCATGATGTTCATGGACGACGCTATTAAAGCTACCATGCATATTATGGAAACAGAGGTTGCTTCTTTAAAGATTAGATCTTCCTATAATTTGGCAGCTATGAGTTTTACACCCGCCGAAATTAGCAAAAGTATCCAAGAACATATTCCAGATTTTGAAATTGACTATCAACCAGATTTTAGACAGGCCATTGCAGATTCTTGGCCAAGCAGTATTGACGATACCAAAGCAAACAAAGATTGGGGATGGAAAGCCAACTTTGACTTGGGTAGAACTACGGCAGAGATGCTTAAAAATTTAAAATAGAGAAACTACTTTAGGTATTCACTTTCCATTGGTAACTATCGTCTTCAAAAAGCTCTTTCCCAAAGATTGGCACCTGCACTTTTATTTCTTCTACCACATGATGTAAGGCATCAAAAACCTCCTTTCGATGTGCAGAAGACACAAAAACAAACAGGCAAATTTCACCAATTTTCACAATACCAGAGCTGTGGTAAATATGCATGCAGCTTAAATCGAACTTGTCAAAAGTTGCTTCTCTAATCTCATGAAATTTGAGATTGGCCATTTCTTCATAGGACTCATAATTAATGGCCGCTACCTTTTTCCCATCTATTTCATCAGCACGTACTTGTCCCAGAAAAATATCATGGGCCCCTATTTGCGTTTTGGACTGGTGTTTGGCAATAGAGTTAGCAATAAACTCGGGCGTAATAGCTCCCTTTACAAAAACGTTCTTAATGGCTTTCTTTTCCATAGGTTTTTTAATAGCACTATAAATGTACATTATTTAGTTACACTATTAAAGTTCTCGCTCCAATACTTTGTAGCCCCGGCAAGAATCGAACTTGCATCTAAAGTTTAGGAAACTTCTATTCTATCCATTGAACTACGGGGCCTTAAGATTGTAAGCTAATATCTATAAGTCTCTCAAATAATCCAAGCTTCTTTTTAAGGCAATCTCTGGGGCTTGCACCATGTCTTGTTCTACAAAAAAGTGTTGGGTGCCGCTTTGTTTGGCAGTTGCAATAATTCGTGGTAAATCCAATACACCATCACCAGCAGTGGTCATCTCAGGGAACAAAGCCACCCATTGCTCTACGGTACCGCCATCTCCTGAAAACTGCACCTTGCTGTTCATATCTTTTATGTGCAAAAGCGGGAAACGTCCAGGATTATTTTCCAGATAGTAAAGCGGATCTGCTCTCCCAGCAGTAGTCCAGAAAAGGTCCATTTCAAAAAAGACCTTAGACGCATCGGTACTATCAAGGATCAGCTGAAAAGGAATTTGCCCTTCCAATTCGCTCAGCCCATAACCATGATTATGATACGTAAACTTTAAGCCTACGGCAGCTGCTTTTTCACCTATGCTATTAAAGGTATCGGCTATGCGTTTATAATCGTCCAAACAAGTACGCTGTTCCTCTGGAATCATGGGTAAGCTAATATAGGTAAAACCCAAAGTTTCACTAGCCGCTGCCAAGGCGTCCATATGATACAAAGCAGTATCCAAATCTATATGAATAGAAGGCACTTTAAGTGCATTGGCTTCTAAAATGGCCGCCACTTCATCTTCGCTGAGCCCAAAATAACCGCTTCCAGAAAATCCTAGTTGCGGCACCGCCTCTTTCCAGCTCTTCTTGGCAGAGGAATCACTGTAGGGGTAAGGTCCAAATAATTCTAGCTCTTTGTACCCCATTTTAGAAAGCATTTGCATGGCTTTTTCAAAATTAGCTTCCAATAAAAACGGTAATGAAAACAGTTGTACCCCTATTGCGTGCATGCTTTTTTATTTTTTTAAATATACTAAAAACAACCATGTATACAAGGGTTTTAAGATCTTTATAACGGCATTTTTAGTTGAATAACTATTTTTATAGTTGCATAACTAAAAAAATAGGTTTACATTTGAATCTCTTTAAATTTCATACACATGAAGAAGCTTACGAACAAAGAAGAAGAAGTACTAAAAATACTATGGAAGCTAAAAAAGGCTTTTGTAAAAGATGTTCTCAAAGAATTTACGGAAGAGAAACCACATTATAATACGCTCTCTACCATGATTAGAAACTTAGAAGAAAAGGGTTACGTAGCTCACGAGGCGTATGGAAATACCCATCAGTACTACCCCATTGTTTCCAAAGAGTTTTACAGAAAGAACTTTATGAGTAGAGCTATGGAAGATTATTTTAATAATTCTTATAAAAACTTAGTCTCCTTTTTTGCGGCTGAAGAAAAGATTAGTGTAGCAGAATTAAAAGAAATTATTAACCGTATTGAAGACAACAACTAATGGAAGCATTCTTTATATATCTTTTAAAAAGTTCGCTATTAATAGCCCTTTTTTGGTGTTGCTTTGTGTTCTTTCTTAAAAAAGAAACCTTTTTCAACTACCACAGAGCCTTTCTTATTTTTGGAGTTCTAGTAGCTTTGGCTTTTCCCTTTGTATTGCTTACAAAGGTGGTTTTTGTAGAGCCTGCACCTGTAAGTAGTACCATTGATTTTTCAGAAATAGCAAGTACAGCCATAATAGAAAAATCTTTTAATTGGACCGCTATTTTATTGGGAGTCTACATCTCCATTACTGGCTTCTTTTTAGTACGTTTTGTAGTACAATTACTATCCTTAAGGCGTCTTATACAAAGAGGTTCAAAACATAAAGATGGTACATTTACCTTGGTAAAAACAGAGACCCAAACCACCCCTTTTTCTTTCTTTAAGTACATTGTTTACAATCCAAAATTACACGAAGCAGAGGAGCTAAAAACCATTCTGGCTCACGAAAAAATTCATTCACAACAGTACCATTCCATAGATGTCTTACTATCCCATCTGTTATGTGTTTTTCAGTGGATCAATCCATTTGCATGGGGGTATCAAAAAACCATTGTACAGAACTTAGAATACATTGCAGACGATGAGGTATTATCCTTAGCCGAATGCAAAAAACAATATCAGTATGTGCTGCTAAAGCAGAATACACCTTTACAACCAGCCTCATCCATTACCAACGCCTTTTTTAATTCATTAATCAAAAAACGAATCGTCATGATCAACAAAAACAGATCTAAAAACAGCAACGCCTGGAAATTTGGAATTATGCTCCCAATCCTTACTATTTTCTTATTTACGGTGAATACCAAAACAATAGCACAAACTAAAACTACTACAGAGGAAGAGGAAACTAAAAGTGCCCCTGCTCCTTTAGAGATAGACTACGTAGCTGAGGTTACCGCTGTTCAAATCGTTATTGATAAAAATAGCACCACTAAAACCCTAGAAAACGATACCAAATTTCTAAAAGAAAAAAAGCAAATCACTTTAGATTTTTCTGATATAGACCGCAATGATAAGGGAGAAATTATAGCCATTTCATCTTCCTATAAAACGGCTGATGGAAATTCTGGCAGCTATAGTGCTTCCAATACCAAGCCCATACAACCCTTTAGTTTTAAAGTAGAATTTGATGCCAATGGCTCCATTACCTCCATAGGCTACAACAGCCCTAATGCTTCTAAAAGCAATGTACATTTTGATGCGCACAAGAGCGCTTTAAAATCCCAAGGCAAGCTTACGGAAGAAATGGAGGAGCATTTAAATACACATATTACCGAAGTTTTAAAAGATCAAGAAATTGATGCCTCAGAAGATGTAAACGAGACGGTTATAATAAGCACCTCTTCTGATATAAATGGAGATCAAACTGTTGTGAAAAACAATAAGACATTTTCCATACGCAGTAATGCCGATCAGAAACAACCCCTCTTTGTAGTTGATGGGAAAGTACAGAAAGATGGTCAGAATACCCTCCCGGATATAGATCCTGATAAAATAAAATCCATTAACGTCCTCAAAGGAAAATCTGCCATGACAGTATATGGAAAGAAAGGTAAAAATGGTGTTGTAGAAATCACCACAAAAAAAGGGGATGGCGCTACCTACACTTTTTTAAAAGGAAAAACCAAAATTACAGCGACCAGTAGCTATACAGAAAATCCTATCTATATTGTAGATAAGGTAGAAATGCCAAGAGATTATGATTTCGAAGCTATGGACCTAGATAGGGTAAAGAAAGTAAAGATCTATAAGGGTGAAAAAGCACTAAAGAAATTTGGAAAACGAGGAGAAAACGGTGTTGTAGTCATTACTACCAAGAAAAACTAACTACTGCTAATTTGAATAGTCAGTAACCGCTCCAATTTATTTAGATTGGGGCGGTTTTTTTATGGAACCCTCTGTTTTCTTTTCCCTTCCATCAATACTTTTAGTAGCTTTGGTAAGCGTCCTCTCCATATTTTTAAAAGAGGGACGCCTTTCGTATGTCTGCGCACAAAAAAAGAAACATTTCCGTTTTAGGGTCTACAGAATTTACTGGAATTCACCTTAACAAACCTGCTCCCTATGCCGCCGGGCTTACGGGCATAAAAGTTGCCTTGCAGCATGCTTTTAAGGAAATGGGGGTCGTAAAATCATTTCGTACTCTAGCACATATGAACCAAAAAGAGGGTTTTGACTGTCCTGGTTGCGCATGGCCAGATCCCGAAAAGCCTTCCAAACTTGGGGAGTATTGTGAAAATGGCGCCAAAGCCCTGGCGGAAGAAGCTACCAACAAACGTATAGATGCAGCATTTTTTGCTCAGTATTCTGTAGAAGAACTCTCTACTTGGTCTGATTATGAGATTGGTAAATGTGGCAGGTTAACTACCCCTATGGTATTGCACCCTGATAGTATTTATTACCAACCCATTTCTTGGGAAGAAGCCTTTTCTTTAATTGCCAAAGAGCTGCAGCAATTGAACTCTCCAGATGAAGGTATTTTTTATACTTCTGGGCGTTCTAGCAATGAGGCCGCCTTTTTATACGGGCTGTTTGTGAGAGCCTTTGGCACCAACAATATGCCCGACTGTTCCAATATGTGCCACGAGTCTAGTGGTGTTGCCCTAAGTGAAACCCTAGGAATAGGAAAAGGATCCGTAAAATTAGACGATTTTGAAAAAGCCGAAGTAGTGATTGTTATGGGACAAAACCCAGGTACCAACCATCCCAGAATGCTCTCCGCTTTGCAAAAATGCAAAGAGAATGGAGGGCAGGTAATTGCTATTAATCCTTTGGAAGAAGCCGGACTTATTCGCTTTAAAAATCCGCAAGAAATTAAAGGTGTTATAGGTGGCGGTGCTCCCTTAACAGACATTCATTTACAAGTAAAAATAAACCAAGATGTTGCTCTTCTAAAACTGATTCAAAAACGCTTGGCAACCTTGGATACAGTTTCTGAAAAAGTATTCGATCATAATTTTATAGCCACCCATACTCAAGGATACGAAGCCTTGTTAAAAGATCTGGATCGTTTTTCGGAAGAAGAACTCCTAGAACGCTGTGGTATTTCTAAAGAAAAAATAGCCCTAACAGTAGACCTACTTGCCAAAAAAAATAAGATTATTATCTGCTGGGCCATGGGGCTTACCCAGCATAAAAATGGCGTGGCCAATATTAAAGAATGTGTTAACCTTCTTCTGTTAAAAGGAAGTTTAGGAAAAGAGGGCGCAGGTACCTGCCCCGTAAGAGGACACAGCAATGTGCAAGGCGATAGAAGTGTGGGTATTATGCACCAAGTTTCTCCTACACTCAACAAAGCCATTGAAAACAGTTTTGGCTTTACACCTCCCTCAAAAGAAGGCTTGGATACCGTACATGCTATAAAAGCAATGCATAATGAAAAAGCTAAAGTCTTTATCGCTTTGGGAGGTAATTTTGTTTCTGCCGCTTCTGATACCCTATTTACGGCTGCTGCTTTACAAAAATGTAGCCTTACGGTGCAGGTAAGCACCAAACTCAATAGAAGCCATTTAGTTACCGGAAAAACAGCTTTGATCCTACCCACCTTGGGGCGATCCGAACAAGATTATACCAACGGAAAACAACGCTTTTTTACTGTAGAAAATAGCATGGGCAAAGTACACCGTTCCAAGGGAATCTTACCACCAGCCTCGGATCAATTGCGCAGCGAACCAGAAATTGTGGGTGGCATGGCTCAGGCCTATTTTAAAGGCAAACACCCCGTTGCTTGGGGCTCTTTGAGCAAGGATTACCATCTTATACGTGAAAAATTAGCGGAAGTAATTACAGGTTTCAAAAACCTCAACAAAGCTTCTGAAGGCGCTGGTTTTTATTTACCGAACAATGTAAGAAGCCTAGATTTTAGTAAGCTTCCTGGAGGCAAAGCACAATTTAGTTGTTGCGAGCTGCCAGAACACCAAATGCCCAAAGATGGCTTTATGTTGATGACCGTACGGTCTCATGACCAATTTAATACCACCATTTATGGTTTGGACGATCGCTACCGAGGGGTGCATAACGAGCGTCGTGTAGTTTTTATGAATCCGAGTGACATGGAAGCAAGGGGTTTTCAAAAACTAGAAGTCGTAGATCTCTATAGCAACTATGATGGACAAGAGCGTAAAGCCTCTAAATTTTTGGTGATTCCTTACAATATTCCAAGAGGTGATTTAGCAGCATATTTCCCAGAAACCAACGTACTGGTTCCCTACAACCACTTTGCAGATAAAAGTCATACCCCTATAAGCAAATCCATTGTAGTGACCATTCAAAAAACGGAATAAACTGTTGTATGAAAGAAGGCATTACAGGCATTGTATTGGCAGGCGGTAAAAGTAAGCGCATGGGTGCAGACAAAGCCTTTTTGAAGTATCAGCAACAACCGTTACTTTCTTATGCTATAAAAACCTTAGAGCCGCTTACCCGAGAAATATTGATCGTCGCTAATAACAAAAAATATGAAGTTTTTGGAAAAAACTGCGTTCCAGATCTACTACCCAATATGGGCCCTGTAGGAGGTATTTATACGGGTTTGTCTACTTCTAAAACTGAGCTTAATTTGGTATTGGGTTGCGATACACCGCTGGTAAACCAATCACTACTAAGTCTACTCCTAAAACATGCGGCAGAACCATACCAAGTGGTACAAGTAGCCACCTTAGAAAAACGCATGCCCCTCATTGCTCTGTATAAAAAAAACTGTGTGCCTATACTAAAAAACTGCTTGGAACGGGGCGAATTTAGATTGCAAAAAGTAGTTAGCCAATTGCATACCAAAACATTACTATTGGCTCCTCCCATGGCGCGTTTAACGCTCAACATTAATTGCCCAGAAGATATGGAACGCTTGGAAAAAAACAGCTAAGTCATTTCTTACTGTACTCCCTTTTATTAAGCTCCAAAGCCTTTGAAAAAGTACCCTATAATTGAATATTTTCCCAAAATAGATAAGATCTATAACCTGGGTTTGGGTTTGTATAGGGCGTTGAGAATAAGTCCGCCAATAATGAGAAAAATACCTAGCAAACTCCACCAGCTATAAATTTCTTTGAACCAGAAAAACCCAATGCTTACGGTAAAAACTACTTCTATGTATTTAAAAGGTGCCACTTGGTTGGTAGCTGCAGTTTGGAAGGCCTTGGTCATATAGAGCTGTCCAAAATACCCAAATACACCCAGACTAAATAAAAGCAACCATTCTATGCCTTGCGGCATTACCCAATTTTGAATGGATAGCGCACCCCCAACCAGTGTAGCAACCACCATAAAGTAATTGACCACCACCACAGGGTGGTCTTGTTTGCCTATTTTATTAATTAGAATGTAGACCAAGCCACTAAAAACCGAAGCCAATACAACAAGTATAAGTCCATAGGTATGTAAACTCCCATCTACACCTTTTAAGATGAGTACGCCACCAAACGCAATCGCAAAAAAGAGCCATTGCAGGGGTCTAATTTTTTCTTTGAGTATAAACACCGCAAAAATAGCGGCAAAGATGGGAGCTATATAGCGTAAGGTAACGGCAGAACCAACAGGCAGGTATTTTAAGGACATAAAAAACAAGGTCATAGAAGTAACGCCTACAAGGCCGCGGAGCAAGAGCAGTTTACGTTTATTGCCTAGCATAGGAATCTTATGATACCATAAAAAAGAAAGTGCAAACAGTAGGGAGCCAGCAGACCTAAAAAACACCAATTGATAAGCAGAGAGATGCACTAGGTATTTTACAAACGCATTCATCAGGGTAAAGGCCAAGGTACTGATTAGCATATACCCCAAGGCTTTTTGTACGTTCATTCAATGGTGGTTTTGGTACGCCAAAGGTAGCATGCTTTTGGGGATATGATTCAGTATTTCTATTAGAATTTGTGATATCTCTATTGATAGGTTCTTTTTAAGGACGTCTTATTCTCAGTAAAGGCTCGTAATCACATTTTCTATGGTTAAATAATGACTTATATTACATTTTACTATCTTAAATACTTAAAAGTAACTTTTACATACGTTGAATATCATCAATGATACTGCTCCAATATTCCCTCTAACACCCAAACTAAATGCACAAAATTTGGAAATTAAAAGAATCAAAATCCAATAAATTGATTTTGATTAAAGACAAAACCATCTATAAAGGAAATCCCAAAAACAGTGACTTTGATCGTATAAATTCTGAAACAACGGATTTTTCCTTTTCCAAAGATTTGTTTAGCATTCCATACTCCTACATCAAAAAAATTGAAAATCAAAGCGGGAAAAATTATATAAAAATATTTTTTGGTAAAGACTCTGAAGAAGAATTATACATTGATAACGAGCGTACGAAAAAAGAAGTTTTTGAATTTTTAAAACAAGACACTTCAAATCTAACCTATAGTTCTGAAGTACCTAGTGTATTGAAATATGCGAAAGCTCAATTTTTTGCTTTCTTATTCACTACGGCACTTTTTATTTGGTCGCTTTATTTAGCGATCCAAATAGAAAATGGAGCTGAATATGAAGTTGTTGGTGGAGGAAATCCTGGAATCACAGGAATCGTTCTCGCTATTGCTTCGCTGGGTGTTTTTAAAAATATAATGGGATATATAATGCTCTTATGCATCATAATTTTCGCCTTAATAAAAAGATTAAAATCTAGAAGCGAAACCGAATTTCTAAAACGATGATGCCTGCAAATGTTAACAAGAGGTATCCCCAATTGTAGCACCTCTTTATGACAAGGGATATTTACTCTAAAACACTATCTTAGTTGGGCGAGTAATTTCCGCCCTAGACCATATGAACAAGGGCAACTATGCACAAGATTTACAAAAGTTGCCAAGTGCTATTACATTTAAGATAAAAACACCAAAATTTTCACCTAAAATGACCAAAAAGACCATCGCCATTATTTCAGTACCATCCCTCCTATTGCTCTTCTTGTATATGGCTTTTAATAAGGATTCCATAGCGGAAATAACTCCTTCAACTTACAATCTAAACAAAGAAACGAATGCATTTAACACGCTGGTATGGGCCGATGAATTTAATGGGGAAGGTCCTATAGATGCTGAGAAATGGTTTCTGCAAACGCAACTGCCTCCTGGAGGTAGCTGGTGGGGCGGTATTATTCAGCATTATACCAACCGAGAATCCAATACCTATCAAAAAGATGGTTGCCTAAATTTGGTCGCTAGAAAGGAAGACTTTGAAGATCAAGGTGTATTAAAACAGTATACAGCAGCTCGCTTAAATTCTAAGTTTGCTTTCACTTATGGGCGTATAGAAATTAGAGCAAAGTTGCCAAAAGGTACCGGAACCTGGCCCGCTATTTGGATGCTCAATAAAAATATTGATGAAGACGGTGCGTATTGGGATACTAAAGGTTTTGGAACCACCAAATGGCCTTATTGCGGTGAGATTGATATTCTTGAACATTGGGGAAAAAATCAGGATTATGTATCGAGTGCCTTACACAATGGATCTAGCTACGGCGAAAAAGTCAAGAACCTTGGAGGGCAAAAAGTAGACCGTGTTTCAGACACGTTCCATACCTATACCTTACATTGGACCGCAGAAAAAATGGTATTCAGTGTAGATGGAGTAGAACACCTAAGCTATGCACCCGCTATTAAGAATGCCGATACTTGGCCCTATGACATGGACTATTACTTTTTACTAAACATAGCCATAGAGCCCGATATTGATCCCAATTTTGTAGAGAGTCCCATGGTAGTTGATTATATTAGAGTCTATCAATAATCATTGCACTTACGGCAAAAAAAATTGAAACCATGCATACTTTATTTGGAGCCAATGGCATAATAGGTAGAAACCCCAAACGAAATGAGGATAGCGAACGGCCTTTCATTATACATACGAATACTTCAAAAAAAAAAAATTACACATGGGGTACAATATTTCAGGAATTGTAATAGACAAAAATTATAGCAATACCATAGACCAGCTAAAAACGCTCTTAGGAGAAAATCTGGTTTTTAATAAGGAATTAACTTTTGAAGAAGCTTCAGAAAATTGGAAAGAAGATGACTACTGCGACATTTATTTTTCAAAAGATGCAACTTTAATCTTTGTCTCTATGGCACGCGCTGCTGACGGTTTAAAAGTCCCTCAACAAAAAACGCTCTCTTTTATTTTATCTGAAATGACCATGACTTTTGCTATAAATTATACAGAGAATGGTGAGGTAATTCGAAATTTTGCGCAAACCGAAGATGGTGAAAGACATGAGGAAATAGGAACACCTCTCTCCTTTGAGAAATCAGAAGAAGATGTTTCAGAACTAATTTATTATCTCTTGGAGAAAACCTTGGGTAAGCGTTTTTGGGATATAGATCTAGAAGAAACTTGCTTCCGATATTATTTTAAGGAAACCATTTCAAAAACAAATGAAATAGAAGCGCCAAAAAAAGAAGTATTAGAAGTTTCGAAACCTTGGTGGAAATTTTGGTAGGTGAGACCTTTACATAAACAGTCAAATTAAAACATGCACCTCAGAAAAATAGATTTTAAAAAGTTTTTGAGAGCCCCCCTTTTCTTAACAATTCTGACGCTCGTTCTAATTATAATTTACTATTATTTCTTTGCTGTTTTAAACTATGGTATTAATAAAACGGTAGGCTGGTATTGGGATATTACCAACATTAATGAGATTGTTAAATGGTTCTGGTCACTTTTTCCTTTGGGCTATGGCTTATTAGTATATCTAAGACGAAACACCCATGCTACACTCTCTTTTTTACAAATGACAGGAATTCTTTTCCAAATACTATCTGTTTCTCTTTTTAGATTTCCCCAGGAATATATTTTTAGTATTCATTGTATCTCAGTGGTAATTTTCTTTTTAAATATACATTGGTCATTAAGGAATGGGAAAATACTCAGTAAATAGGGGGTTTTACTGATTCTAGAATTTCTTATTTTTAAACAAATATTCTTTAAATCCCATATGACCTCGAAAATACTAGGCCCTTTAGTCCAAGAAAAAGAATTGCAATGGCTTACTCCTAACGATCAAGTTAGTGAAACGGAGATAGCCACTCCCTTTTTTGAAAACAAAAAAATAAGGTATCGTTTAGCGTTTGATGAAAGTCCCGACCTAACCATAGATGCAGCGGATGCAGCATTGGAAAGCTTTTTTACCTTTAACCCTCTTTTAAAAGAAGAAGTAGCTCAAAGGGCTTTTGAGAATTGGGAGGAATTTAACCAAGCAGTGGGTTATTTAGACGGAATAGAAACCTACGGTACAGTCAAAACCCGACCTAAATGGATGGAAGATGCCTTTCAAAATTGCTTGCAACTAGCAAAACTCACCAATGCCAAAGAGGTATGGGCCTACATTCGCCCCACCGAAATTGTACTATTAAAAGATCGGTATAAAGAAAAAAAAGGAGTGTATGTTAACATTTTGTGTGAGTGCGATTGGGAAGAGGAACACGGATTACAGATAGTTTTAAAAGATGGAAACCATCTAGTACGCGTTAGCGGACAAGACGGAAATTTATTTGACTACGAATAAGAAAAAAAGTATTAACAGAACGAAAAAAACGAAATGAAAAAATCTTTTATCCTACTATTGTTTCTTATAAGTCAAGTGGTATTAAGCAGCCAAGAATTAAAAGGAAAATGGATCTTAAAAGAAGCGGGTTATAAGGAGCACAAAAAAAATGTGGGACTTACGATTCTTAACTTTGACCAAGAGAAGGTTTCGTTGATCACAGACTTAAAAACGACTAACCCAGAACAAGATTTAAAAATAAAGGACAGCACTTTGTTCATGGAAAATGACAAGAAATATGCGCATTTTAAACTTATCGAAAATAAAGTGCTTCGCCTATTCATGAAAGGCACTTTTAATGATAAAGAAGTTCCAATGGAATTAGATTTTATTCCACTTTTACCCACCAAAACATCCTTGAATAAAACAGCCATTGAAGAATTACGTTTTGAGTTTAAAGATGTAGATTCCGAGAATTCTTTAATAGCCTTTAATGAAGAACTAATGGACCCTGAAGTATGGACACAATTGAATTGGAAAGAAGGAAGTAAAATGATTATAGAACAACTGGAGCATACTTTTTTTGTTACTATCTATAGCAATGGTAAAAAAAGGGCCACACTTCCCATTAGTGAAGTAAATGAAAAAGTTCTAATACTCTATTGCACTCCCAATCCTACTGGGGAAATTATTGCTACTAGGGTAAATTAATGACCATGAAAAAAACACTTCTTATTACGGTTATCTTAATAGTTTTCAGTTGCAACTTTAAAATGGATCATGCGAGTTCTAAAATTCTAAATAGCTCTCCAAAAAAAGAGCTTCAGAAAAAACTAAGTGGTAAGGAAGTAGTTACTCAGTTAGAAAAACTAACTTACTTTAAGTTAACCGCGCCCTCTGACTTGGACACTGTAAAATTAGGCTTTGAAAATAATTACAACAAACTTCATTTTTTCCAAGGTCCTATGCAAGAAGAGACCTTACTTTTCTTGGATCATAGGTATTACTGGATAGACTGTGAAACTCTTTTTGAAATCGATGGGCTAACGCTGTATTTAAAACAAGTACGAAGGACATTTGAAAAGCTAAATTTGGTATTGGAATTTACCAATGAAAAAAGTGATCAAGATCAAAATTATTGGAGGCATACCATTGAATTAAACGGTATCGAATATATTGCATACGAGGGTACTTTTTCCGATTTGGATTGGGCCATTGCCTATGTAAATTTTATAGAGATGCTTAATGCAGCCTTAAGAAAACAAGGGTCCCAAGAACAGTTCTACCCCATAAACTGTGGTAATACTGGATCTTTTGTACTGCTAAGCCCACAACAATTTGATTTTGTAAGCAAGCATTATCCAAATGATAATGAACATCCAACTACTTTAAGTGCTTGGAAAAGTATTTTCGATTTATAAATATCCTATCTTAGATTAAGCCTCTTAAAATGAAATTTGTTCACACCAACATTGTCAGTACCCATTGGAAAGAACTTGCCCAATTTTACATAGATACCTTTCAGTGTAAAATAATACCTCCATTACGGAAACAGGCAGGTGCTTGGTTAGAAAAAGGAACGGGCCTAAAAGATGCGGCCCTAGAAGGTGCTCACCTAGTACTTCCAGGTTATGGAGAAGACGGTCCTACCTTAGAAATCTACCAATATAAAAACGTGGCACACCAAGAACAATCAATGCCAAATACCAAAGGTTATGGGCATATTGCTTTTGAAGTAGACATTGTTGAAGACGTGCTAGACACTTTAATTAAAAATGGAGGTACAGCTTGTGGGGAAATCACCAAAAGAACTATAACCGGTGTTGGCAAAATTAGCTTTGTCTATGCCCGTGACCCCGAAGGGAATCTGATTGAACTGCAAAGTTGGGAGAAAAATTAGCTTGTACCAAGCTTCTAAAAAACGGTATAGAGCATAGTCACAATTAACCCCTGGCCATCTATTGAATCTACTGATAGCAGTTGCTTCTCTTCTTTCACTTTAAAATGAAATGGCGGAGCCGTTAAGCGTACCCCACTTTGTTTTTTAAGTCGGGTTCCTTGGCCAGAAATAATATTTTTATTGGGCACAAAATCTCCCATAGGCAGGTGTTCCGTTAAAATCACATATTTATAGGTAACTAACTTAGATACTATCTGCTGCACTTCTGCATTGGATAGATGTTGTAATACCTGCCGCACTATAGCACAATCTGCAGCAGGCAAAGGATCTGTTGCAATATCCAAACAATGGAATGCAACATTTTCTTCTTTAAATTTCTCTTGATGTTGCGCTATAAGATTACTTACGATATCCACAGCCACATAGCGCTTTGTATATTGTACTAATTGTTTCCCCACATTGAAATCGCCACAACCCAAATCGCAAACCACTAATGGGCTTTTAAAAGTCCTTAAAAAAGATAGTACCGCTCTTACGTATGGAACTACAATCTCTGGATGGTGCGATCCTATTCCAGAATAAAATGCAACTCCATCACCACCCCAAAGTTTCATTTCGTACACCTGTTCCATGGCTTCTTTGGTGGGCCATGGCTTCTTTGGTTTTTTGGTGCCGTCTGTTGCGTTTTTCATCTATTTACTCTGGTCTTAAAAACAACCCTTTTTGGCACTTTAAAGGTACTATTAAAATTAAAAGCGCTAGCGGAAAACCCAGTTGTGAGAACTTTGACGTTATTGCACATCAGATCTCCCATCCATTATTCTAAAAGACACAGCGAGTTCTGGCCATGCTCATAGATGGTTAAAGACATTTGTATTAATCAATCTATGACCCAAACATCATTGGCGTAGCTATTTGCAAGGATAGAGCCCCCTATAACCCATAATTTATCTTCAAAAAGGACCGCAGTATGGCTTACTCTTACTGGGAAACTTGAAGATGACACGGCTTGTTCCCAATCCATACCGTTGTTGCTGTACCAGATGTCGTTCTTTCTCTCATTTCCATCATAACCACCAATTACCCATATTTTGTCATCAAGAATGGTGGCTGTTTGACTAGATCTTGGTGAAAATATTGCGGTTGTCTCGGCCAAGCTCCAATCGCTTCCATTAGCACTGAACCATACTTCATTATTTAGGGCAGTACCTCCTCCCCAGCCACCAATTAACCAAATCATTTCCTGGAATATTATGACAGAATGATGAACTCTTGGAGAAAATGCTGCCGAATTAGTAGCAAGCTCCCAATGCACTCCATTCTCACTAGACCATACATCGTTGAAGCGCACACCATCATCTCCCCAGCCACCAATGATCCATATTTTATCTTCAAAAACCGTAGCTTCAGGTCCTAATCTTCCTAAAAATGCTGCCGATGTGGTTGCTTCTACCCAATCAATACCATTACTACTATACCAAACATCATTGAATCGGGTAACTCCATCATAGCCACCTATTACCCAAATTCTATCATCAAAAACTACCGTAGCATGGCTATTCCTGGCAGGAAAATTAGCCGTTGCTGCTACCAAATCCCAATGAGTTCCATCACTACTGTTCCATACATCATTTTTTCTGGTTCCATCAAACCCTCCAATAACCCATAGTTTGTTTTGAAATGAGACTGAGGTATGGTTAGATCTTGGAGGAAAATCGGCCGCCAACGTAATCGGATCCTCAGAAGCTTGGTAATAACGTGTAGTAAATTTATAAATTGAACTTTGAGACATTTGACCCTCACTATCCTTGGCAACAACCTTCCAAAAATAATCTGTAAGCAGATTTAAGTCATTAGTAATCTCAAAAGAAGTAGCATCAATATTTCCCTCATATAGGGTGGTTGGATTAAAGGCAGTTCCCAAGTAAAGGTCATAGGTAACCTTCGTTCCGTTGGGGTTTTCTGCAGATTCCCAACGAAAGGTTGGAGTCAATGCTATATCTGTGGCATTCAAAGGAACCTCCAAAAGATCAAAACTTAAAGGAGGGCCTCCTATTTGCATCCTATTAGATGAATCGTCATCTTTTTTACAACTGGTAAAACAAACGACTGCTGTTAAAAATATCCATATTGTTTTCATAGCTTTCTTTTTTAAATGCTGTTCAATCTAGTACCCAAACATCGTTCAAATATCCATCTTCATTTTCACCTCCAATGATCCATATCTTGTTTTCAAAAACCTCCATTCCGTGGTTAGTCCTATTAAATATGGGATTTAAAGACCCTGTCAAATGCCAATTAATGCCATTGGTAGAGAACCATAGATCATTTTTCTGATCGGAGTCTGTATTGCCCCCAGCTATCCATAGTTTATCGTCATAATTAACTGCTGTGGCCCCAAGTCTGCTAGAAAAGGAAGATTCGGTATTGGTTTGGGTCCATGTTATTCCATCAGGGCTGTTCCATACATCGTTCAATGCAGTACCATTAGAACCTCCCATAACCCACATAGCATTATTAAAAACAGCAGATGCATGAACCCCTCTTTCAGAAAAGGCGGCATTAGCGGTAGCTTCTGTCCAATGAATCCCATCACTGCTATACCAAACATCATTAAAAACTGTCCAGAGGGAGCCTCCTCCAACAAGCCAAATTTTATTATCAAAAACGAACGACGTGTGCCCTTCTCTTGGCGAAAATTCAGCATTTCCAGTAGCCTCTACCCAATTTTCACCATCTTCACTGTACCACACATCATTCACAAACGAGAAATCTTGAAACCCTGCAATAACCCATAATTTATTATCGAATACTACGGTAGTGTGTCCCCATCGTTCTGAAAACCCTGGGTTGTTAGCACGCAATACCCAGTCCTCTCCATCTTCACTGGACCAGACTTCGTTGGAAAAATCGAGGGCACCCGTTCTGCCACCAATGAGCCAAAGTCTATCATCAAAAACCGCCGTACTATGCCTGGATCTGGGTGTAAACCCAGCTGCTGTAGTTATAGGAGTTTCTGGATGATTTAGATTTCTGGTGGTAAACTTTTGAATTGGGCTTTGAGATGTTTTGCCTTGGGCATCCTTGGCAATCACCTTCCATCGATACTCCGTTAACAGATTTAATTTTTCTACAAGTGCTATGGAAGTGCCATTGATGTCGCTTTCGTAAAGCGTTGAGGGATTAAGCGCTGTTCCTAAGTAAAGATCGTATGTGACACCTGTACCTTCTGGGTTTTCAGCAGATTGCCAACTCAATACTGGCAAAAGCGATACGTTGGTTGCATCATCAGCAACCTCCAATAAGGAGAAACTTAAAGGGGGCTCGCTTGGAGAAGGAATCTCCATTGGCGATGAATCCTCGTTTTTTTGACAACCAAAAAAAAGAGCCAATAGGAATATGCAAAATAGTTCAATTATATACTTCATAGCAGTTCTATTCATTTTCCAAAGCAAATACAACTGTAATCTCATAAAAATACTCTCCTATCTTATGGTCATAGTACATGCTTTTTTTGATTACTTTATCGATCACATTCCTGTCTTCAATGGCTACCACACCTTTTATTTTTTTACCCATTTTAGCCGCAATTAATTGGGCTTGAGCGCTAGCATTTTGGAGGGCTTTTGAAATTAGAAGAGCGGCTTCTTGGGCATCTATAATAAACTCATATCCATAGTTGAGGTTATTTACACCAAAAGAGGTAGCGGTCATAAATGCCTGAAATTCTTTGATAGAAGTAGTTTCGTATCTATAAATCATCCCTTCCCTATTATAACGCAATAGGGCATAGCCTAAAGCATCTTCAGTCATATCTTTTAACTCTAATCCATTGGCCTTCAATGCTTCATTGTATTTAGACCTCATCTGTTCAAATGAAATAGCGGTCTCGGGATACGAAGAAAAAGTGGCGCCCAGAGTTACATCACCCTTAAAAATTGGTGTTTTGTCGTAATGAAGGCTTCGTCCTGTAACGGTTATGGTTGTAGGTTCTTGCCCAAAAACAAGCATTGGGATGATTAAGATTAGGATATGTATATATTTCATATTATCATTTTTAAGATTGGATGAAAATCATTGAAATAACCAGGTGTTTGACTATGAGATGATCACTTATTGATCTCTTGGAGTTGCCCCGGCCCTGCCTATAACTCTGATCATATTTTTCATGTTCAATTATCTAGGATTTATATCATTACTCCAAAGACCAGACATCCTGATGCCATGTACTGGTATTTATACTCCAATCAAAACCGCCACCTGCAATGACCCATAATTTTTTATCAAAGAAAACAGAGCTATGCAGATATCTTTCGGAAAAAGGATTCTCTACGGAAACCTTGTTCCAATTGATACCATCAGTGCTACACCAAACATCATTGAAATACTCAAAATTGTTGTTTTTGGTACCGGCTGTGAGCCACATACGCTCACCGTCTGTAGTTAGAGCATGACATCTTCTTGGAGGAAAAGCGGCATTGGGATTGGCCAAGTTCCAATTATAACCATCAAGACTGGTCCATATATCATTTAGCAATTGGTTATCTGAATTATATCCTCCAATGAGCCAAAGCCTATTTTTAAAGACAATGGTTGTATGTCCTCTGCGTGGTCCAAAAGGAGCGGCATTATCTGCCAGATTCCAGTTTTCACCATCTCCGCTTACCCAAATATCCCCAACTTCTCCAGTATTTGTAAGCCCTCCTATTAACCACATTCTTCCATTAAAGGCTGTTAATGTATGATGACTTCTTTCTGGAAATGCGGCTGCCGGTGTGGCTTGCAACCACTGAACTCCATCACTAGAATACCAAACATCATTAAATGGATTATCCAATTCTCCGCCAGCAATCCACATTTTGTCATCATGAACTGTGGAAGCATGATAATATCGAATTTTGAATTTTCCATCGATGGTAGCCGCTTTCCAAGTAGTACCATCCATACTGAACCAAGCATCATTGTAGTAGAAACCAGGCCCGTTACCTGCTATTAACCACATTTTATCTTTGAACACTAATGAAGTATGGCCAGCTCTGTAACTAAACCCGGTTTCTTTGGTTATCAAACTTCCTTTTAGGCTCTTCTTTTTAATCCCCAATTCATTTTTCAATGTCGTTTCTGTTTCAATGGGAACAGAAAGTTCTTCATTTTCGCAAGAGGTACCCGCTAGTACTATTCCTAGAAACCAGAGTCGCAATACATTTTTCATATTCGATATATTTATTTTTTAAAGAGGAAATGGGGGAACCAACCTTTGGTGGTTTTAAGAATACAAGAAGGTCTAATCAGGAATATTAAAAAGGGTTGCAATTTCTTTGTAAGTCATTTTGCCGTAATCCAATGTAGTCCCAGATTTACCACTTGCAGGGTTGCCGCCAGGAATAAGAACGTATCTGAATTCGTTGTCTATAAAAATACTATTAAGGTCGTCGCCGTTTACCTCTTGCACTACAATCTCTATACTCCCTGGAGTTGTAAAGGTGAACCAATAACTTTCTACTGAAAAAGTACTCTGTAAAGTAGCTGGTAAGGCATAAACTACATTATTATCATCTTTTCCATAGACCAGAACCACTCCTGTATCTATAAGTGCTTGTGTAAGGTCTGGTGCATCCATGGTAAAACTGCCAAAATCGTTGGCAATAGGGGTGGCAAAACCAGATGCTAACCATGGAGAATAAATGACATTGGCCGTTCCTTCCTCACCATCCTGTCCTTGAGGTCCGGCAGGGCCTTGTTCACCTTGTGGCCCCTGTGGTCCAACAGGGCCGTCGTTTCCATCTTTTGAGCAGGCCACGAGTAGGCTGGCCATGAAGAAAACCATGAAAAATTGGCGTAGTAATTTCTTTTCTGTGCCTTTAATGTTCTTTCCTTTCAATGAAAGAGATGTGATCTTTTTATTTGAAGCATTCATAAGCTTACTTTTTTATGGATTTATACTGTAGCAAACCTATAGGTGATTCGGATTTAGCATGTCCTGAATATTTAAGATCGAAATAATCAGGACGCATTAGTTTAATTTACAAGGTGTTGTTTTTTAGTTATTTACATAATTATTTTAACCATTGCTACCAAAATAGCAACTAGATATCATTGATTTTATGCCATTCATACAAAAGTGTTTCAGAGCCCATCAGAAATTGAAAAAAACAAAAACATTTGAATTCTTTGTTGCACTTAAAGCGTTTTAACAAGATAGTCTGCCATTCGAGATAGGAATTAAAAACTATAAATGATATAGGCAGCAACGTTTTATAGCTTAGACAAGGGATCAAAACAAATTATCTTTCCAAATTACCCAAAGTACTCGCAGATTTTTCTCGAAACTGGGTTGGGGTGATACCTGTGTGTTTTTTAAATGCCTTATAAAACGCAGATTTGGAATTGAACCCAGCCTCTAGGCCAACAGAAACAATGGTATAATGTTCGTACTCTCTCTTACGAAGATTCTTTTTAACATCCGTAACTCGATATTCGTTGATATAGTCAATAAAACTTCTTTTTATGGTGGCATTGAGCATGCTAGATAAATAGCAAGCAGAGATGTCTAACATTTCTGCCATTGAACTTAAACTAAGATTGGGGTTCCGGTATGCTTTTTCTATTTGCACGAGGTACTCTAGTTTCTTAAAGTAGGAATCGGCACGGGTAAATTGTTTTTTTGTTGGGTTGCCAAGTTCTTTTATTCTCTGGGCACATAGGGCCGCCACAATAGTTAGCAAATGCAAGTGTCTTTCGCTAAAAAAGTGCTTCCTAGGATGTTCAGAATCGATGACTCCAAAGAGCTTATCATTTACAATAATTGGAACACATATTTCAGATAATCTGTTTTCGTCATCCACAATATAACGAGGATCTTTTGAGGTATCTTTTACCAAGACCGACTCCCTATTGTTGGCCACGTTTCCCACGATACCCTGACCAAGTGGAATGGCAATTTGATTGTAGATAACAGTGTCAGAAGGGTTTTTTTGCCCATAGGCCGCCCGCTGCATTAAGAGTTTTTCTTTTTGATTAAACTCGTAAATAACGCAATCTACAAAACCCAACTGGTGTACCACATTTTTGGTGATGGCCCATAACACTTCTTCTACGGACTCTTTCATATAAAGCGAAGTTGAAAAAAAACTTATGGCCCGTAATTCATCTAGTCTATAAAAGTTATTGCTGTTTTTCATAGCAATCAATTTTTCTTAAATATATGTGCATACATTTATAGATAGATGCTGATATGTATCAAAGTACTTACCGTATGTAACCTAACTTTTACATTATTTCTTATCCATGTTTTTGAGGTATTCCGAAGGCGTTGACCCAAAGGTCTCCTTAAAACATTTCATAAAATAAGTAGGGGTATTGAAGCCAATTGTATAGGCTATCTCGTTGATGCTAAGTTTGGAAGTCTTTAGCAGATTTAAGGCTTGGTTTAAACGCTGCGAGCGTATGAAGGCAGAAGCAGAAAGTCCCGTATACAACTTTAGTTTACGATGCAATTGCATACGACTCATTTTGGCTTTTTTGATAAATACCGCAGCATTGAATTCTGGGTCCGACAAGTTTTCATCTAGTATTTGCTGGATTCTATTTAAGAACAGCACATCACTTGGCGTTACCGCAATATCTTTTGGTTTTAAAATAAGTTCTTGACGATAGCGATCACGCAACGCACGGCGCACAGCAATTAGATTGGCAATACGTTTTTCCAGGATGTTTATCTTAAAAGGTTTCTTTACAAAATCATCAGCTCCTGAAGTTAGACCTTTAAGTTCATCTTCTTCGCCGATACTTGCAGTTAAGAGAATCACAGGGATATGACTGGTTCGTTCATCTGTTTTAAGAGCATTACAAAGTTGTATCCCGTTTTGAACAGGCATACGTATATCCGAAAGCACAATATCAGGAATTTGAGAGAGGGCTATTTCCATCCCAATTTTACCATTTTCCGCCTCTAGTATCCTATATTTTGATTGTAAGGCCAATTTAATAAAGGTGCGTACCTCCTTATGATCTTCCACAATAAGCACTATGGGAAATGCTTCTTTTGTTTCTTCGGAAAGCTCATAATCAACATCTAAAACATTGGATATTGGCTCTTCTGGTTTCAAATTTTTTTGAATTTCTATGATGGCATCCTTCTCAAAAGCCGTCTTTAATATGGGCAGTTCCACCCTAAAATGTAACACATCATTTTCTTCTAAAGAAGCCTGAATAGTACCCCCATATACGTTTACAAGCTCTTTCACCAAAGAAAGTCCAACACCCATGCCTTCGGAATAACTATCATATTGATAGAAACGTGTAAATAATTTATCCAATTCTAACTTTGAAGCATTCAACGCAATATTCTTTACATGGATTTGAGCCATATGCTCTTTCCGTTTTACTAGAAAGCTACAGCTTCCTTCTTCCGGAGAATATTTTAGTGCATTGGATAGAAGATTGGTGGTGATCTTTTCTACGATATCTTCATCATACCACACTTCCCCTAGGGCATCTATTTCAACTACAAAATCGATGTTTTTTAAATATGCCTGATACTCAAAGGATTGCGAAATGGTGTGTAAAAAGAGAGAGAGGTTTCCTTTGGAAAGTTGGAAGTTTATTTTTCCATCTTCTAAGCGGGAAAGCTCTAATAATTGATCTACCAAAGTGGTCAAACGCGCAGTGTTCCGTTTTACAATAGAAAAATTTGCATGGTCAAAATCAGAAAGGTTTCCTTGTGTAAGTTTTTGATCAATGGGCCCTGAGATCAGGGTTAAAGGTGTTTTAAATTCATGTGCAATATTGGTATAGAGATTCGATTTAAAATTATTTAATTTCTGTAACCGCTCGGCTTCTTCTTCTTTTAATTGCAAATTAAACTTCATTCTCCATCGCCATTTTTGATACCTGTAAATGCCCCAAAGCGCAGCTAAAAAGAGTACTATATAAAAAGCTTTAGCGAACCTACTAAGAAACCAGGGAGGGGCAATGTATATATTAAGACTTCCAATGTTTTTATTATTGGGTATGCCATCATAAAGAGTTTTTACCTTGAGTGTATGCTTTCCATATGGGATATTTGTAAAATAAGCCGTTTGAAGATCGGTTACTTTCCAGAGTTTATCGTCCAACGTATAACTAAATTCTATTTTTTCTGGGGCAATGAAATCCATACCCGAAAAACTGACCGAAAAATCATTTTGAGCTGCCTCTAGTTCGATGTCTTTCAAATAGGGTACCTGATACGCTGTAAAAGTATTATTCTGACTAGTACTATTCACTTGAAAAGCTGTTATTACAGGAAAAGTATTATTCTCTTCACTAAAAGGTTTTGATAAATCGATCTGTTGTACCCCAGAATCTGTACCCAAAAACATCGTTTTACTATTTTCATCGAAATAAGCAGAACCGTGCAAAAATGCGTTGGATATTAAGCCATCATAAACAGTAAAATGACGAATTGTTTTTTTAATTACATTGAATACATAAATGCCATTGCTTATCGTCGTTATCCAAAGGTTTTGATCGTCATCTTTTACTAGACTCATCACCTTTTTATCAAACAACTGGTTTTCATATTGCAATCTGCTAAAATCATCGGATTCCTCTAAATATTTCACTACGCCGATATCTGTACCGAACCACAATTGCCCTTGATCGTCTTCTTCTACTGTTATAATAATATTGGAGGTAGGTGAGTTGTTTTCATCTCGTATATTTCTATAATTGACGAGTGGGGGAAGCGCTGTCTTCATCATACTATTGGACAAATCATTAATCTTATAGATCCCATTCCCAGAGGTAACAACCCACAATCTGTCTTTTTTATCCAGATAGATATTGACAATCTGTATTTTGCCTTCTTTTTCTAAAGGAATGTGTTTAAACTCTTGCGTTTTTCCATTATACACAGAAAGCCCCTCCTTAGTGCCCATCCACAATCTACCTCTGCTATCTGTAGTAATGCCAAATATCCCTGTATTTGCATCAGTTGGCCCTGGCAATACAAGGGTATCCAGAGGCTGGTCTTTCCATATTCGAAGTATTTCGGAACTGTAGGTACTTGCCAGAACAGTATCCCCAACAATACGTATGGATTGTATTGATTTGTTCTTAATAATTGAAGTGAGATTTCCTTCAGAGGCCATTAAAAGTCCATCAATCCCACCGAGGAATAAGGTTTCATCATGCTTTAAAATTGATCTTGCATGAACCTCTATGGGTTCGGAAAGAAAGCTTGGGTTGTACTTCTTTTCTTTGAAAAGTCCTTTATCTGTGCCAACCCATAGCGAGCCTTGACGGTCTAAAAAAATGGATTCAATATTTTTATTTTGGGTTTCTAGGTCCATCGGAATCTCCCGAAGTTGAAATAATGCACTATTAAATCCATATAGCTTATTAGAAGAGGCCATGACATACGTTCCTTTCCCATCAGAAGCAATATGGTGCAATGTTTCTTCCAGAGCTATTTGACCTATCTCTTGTGTTTTATTATAAAGTAGAAGGCGGTCACTAAGTCCTACTAGCGTGCCTACTTTTGGTATATGGTGTAAAAAAGAGATATTGGAATCATAGTTTTTAAAAATTTTAAAGTCTTGCTTATCCCTATCATATATAAAAAGCGTATTCCGATTAGATATCCAAATTTTATTTTTTAATCCTGTTACAGCAAACTCTCCGCCCCAAATTTCCAGTCGTTTGGATTCTTTGGTGCGAATATCATAAATATGAAAACCCTCTTCCGAGGAACTTAAAACTTGGTGTTCGGATAGGGATGCCACTTTATACACCTGTTTCCCTTGAGAAGTCCCCAGAGAATCTGCTTCAAAATTTATAAAAGTCATGTCGTTGGCAGAAAATTTAGAGAGACCCCCTCCGTCCGTAGCTAGCCAATAATCCTGGTTGCTATCTATGGCAATATCTCTAATCCAATTCGCTGCAGGGGATTGTAATTCTTCTGGGGAATTTCTGATGATCTCAAATTTATAGCCGTCAAAGCGATGAAGACCATCTTGGGTACCCACCCAGATAAATCCCAAAGAATCTTGTGTTATGGCGGAAACCCATTCGTTAAAAAGACCATTTTCTATTTTTGAGAAGGCTATTTTACGATTTTCTTGCCCTTGCAGGGTATACAAGGTGCAGCAAATACAACACATATATACGGTTACGGATCGAAGATATTTCAAACCATAAATAAACACATTAGAAAGCACTGATATCTTGCAATTCATAAGGGTCTTTTAGTCTTTGAGAATGAAGAATATCCTCTGAAACTACTGTTCAATATACATATGAATTTTGTAATTGATGTTTTACAATGTGCACATTGCACTAAAACTTGTGTAGAATAATACCATTTTAAAGTAATTCGTAAGGATTCTTATCCTCTTGTCTTTAAGCTAATTGTAGCTATAATTTAGAACAACTGAAATAAAAAAATAGTCAACATGCCCCATCCGGTTCCAGTGACCATACTCAAAATGGCCAGGACGATAGCATGTGGCATTAGCTCTCTTTTGTAGGCCGAAGTTACCGCGGGGGCAGTGGAAATCCCACCAAGGTTTGCCATACTTCCAATAGCAACCCAAGCAATATTGGTTTTAAGAAGGCGGGCAGTAAGTAGCATAGCCAAAAAATGAAGTATCAACCAGAGCACCACCAAAAAGACCAGTACTGCCGGTAGGGAAAGATTGGTGAAATTTAGTTTCAGTCCTAATATGGCCATAATCAGTACAATACAAAACCCCGCCATCTTTAATACTAGTTGATGATTCCATACAGGCATAATATTTCCCAATACCAATCCAATTATTGACAAAACAACTACGCTTCCCAAGAAGGACATCGAAACCAATGATGTAAATGCTATTATCAGCAAAATAGTGCCAACCGTTAAAGTGTTTACCATCCATGGAGGATTGCTCCCCGAATATTGAGGGGTCTCAACGATGGGAAAATTAGAATCAATGCCCCATGATTCGTTTAGACGGTTGCTTCTTTTGATGAATTGGAACATAAGTATTGTCCAGATATTGACTAAAATATTATCGAGTACCAAAATGGAAAGAAATAGTGCTTCAGGTGTTTCCGCCAATTCCTTTAAAACCAATTGACTGGTGCTACCTCCGATCCAACCACCTACAATAGGTACAAGTCCTTTCCAATATCCCTCAGTGATAAAAAGAATGGTATTCGATTCATTGAAAAACCCAAAAAGAATGACCAATAACACGGGTAAAGTTGCAATGACAATAGAACCCACTCCAAAAACAATTATCGGTTTTACCCCAACAATTTTTAGCTGTTTAATGGACAAAGCGCTCATCACCGTAAGAATGGTTAAAGGTATAATCCATGTCTTGCTAAGATCGTGGAGTACTACTTTTGATAGGTCAATACCTGAAATATGCGTAAATGTGGCGGGTAGAACATACGCAAAGAGAATTGCAGGAAACCAATCAAGCACCAATTTTATCCATCTATTATTTATTTTGCCAATCCACTGGACAAATACAACAGTGAATAGTACTATTGCGGTAGCAGTCCAGAATAAATGGGTGTTAGTCATATTTCTGCGTTAGGATGCCCAAGCACATTTTTAATCCTTCATGGAAATTCCCCAAACGCAGATTCTCATTGGGTGCATGGATGTTGTTATCTGGATTAGGGATACGAACCGAAATGGCAGGAATGTTTAGTTCTTTAATAAAAGGAGCAATAGGCTGTGAACCTCCCGTGGATTGCATACGGATAAAATTACCTTCACCAAAAACGTGCTCCATAGCCGAGCCGAGCCAATTCCCAAGCTTGGAATCCAGTGGAGTTCTAAATGGTAGGGAACCAATTCGAGATTCGATTTTAATTAATTTTGGATACTTTCTACGCTCTGCCGCCGAAGGCTCCCCCTCTAGCACATAAAATCCTTTTGATTTGATAAAATTGGTTACTAACTGAATCTGTCGCTCCGCAGGTGTCTCGGGAACTAATCGCATATCTATTTCGGCCAAAGCTTTCGACGGAATTATGGTACGCACTTCATCCGCTACCCATGCAGCTTGTAAACCCCTTACGTTCAACGAAGGATATTGAAGCGCTTCCTGATAGGTTGCTCCAATAGTTTCGTTTTCTGCTATTCCCAAAGTAGTTAATAGTTCTTCTCTATTTTCAGGGACAGCATTGATTAGCGTTTTTTGGTTATCTGTGAGCTCTATACCATCATAATAACCGGGAATTAATACACGACCCTCTTCGTCTTTCATAGCTCCCAATAACCTTGACAAGCTAAAAACGGGATTTGGAACATAGTTCCCATATTGGCCAGAATGCAGCGCTTTATTGGCTCCATAGACAGTTAGTCCTATGGTCGCTATACCCCGTGCCCCAAAGGTAAGAGTGGGAAGATTGGTTGGTGGTCGGGTACCGTCCATAATTAACATTGCATCAGAACTTAATTTACTCCTATTGTTCCTAACGAGTGCAGCTAGAGTGGGTGAACCTAACTCTTCTTGAAAATCCATGATGACTTTGATGTTAAATTTCGGATTACGCTTTTTATTATTCAAAATTCGAAGTGCTTGTAAAAAGGCAATAGCAGGACCCTTGGAATCAGATGCTGATCTAGCAAAAACCTTCCAATCTGGGTTAAAGTCTTCAGTTAGCTTCTCCCATGGTATACTACTACATTCATCTCCAACACATTCTTTTAATACGGGATCAAACGGGTTTTTCTGTTCCCACTTTAAGGCATCTACAGGCTGTCCATCCATCTGAAGATAAAACAGCACCGTTGGAGCCTTTTTGTGATATACTTTTTCGGCAAATAAATGTTTTACCTCATCAGAAGTCAAAAGTTTCGTCTTAAAATCTAAAGCTTTAAAGGCATTTTCACACCAAGAAAGATTTAGGTCAATATTGTCAGGATTGGATCCAATGTTGGGTAGTTGCAAAAACTCTTTTAAAGTAAACATGCCTTCCACGAAGTATTCATCTGCCAACTGATGAATATGTTCCCTTTTCAAACTTTGTCCAAAGCTCATGGAGAACATTAGAGAGGTAAGGAATACTATTGCATTTTTCATCAACGAAATTTAGTAAATCTTTGAACATGTAAACAGTATGATAGTTCACGGAAGTAAGATAAAACAAAAAAGCCAGTCTTTCGACTGGCTTTTTTTGCTCCTCCTCTTGGGCTCGAACCAAGGACCCTCTGATTAACAGTCAGATGCTCTAACCAACTGAGCTAAGGAGGAATTTTCGCTTTTACAACATAGCTACATTGCTAAGGCGGGTGCAAATATAATCGTTTTTTCAACTTTCCCAAACAAAAAACAGGAGTTTTCTAGTTCGTAATTGCCTTATAAATATCATTCCCATTGGCAAACAAGATTAAAGCCAATAATAAGAAGAAACCAACCACCTGCGCATACTCCAAAAATTTATCGCTTGGCTTTCTTCCAGAGATCATTTCATACAGCAAAAACATTACATGCCCTCCATCTAAGGCAGGGATGGGTAATAAGTTTAATACCGCCAACATAATCGATAAAAAGGCAGTGATACTCCAAAAAGACTCCCAACTCCAAGTATTCGGAAAAATATCGAAAATGGCTTTAAAACCACCCACTCCTTTATACGCCCCTGTACTTGGGGTAAATATTTTCTTTAGCTGTTGCCCATAACCAGCAACCTGATCTACAAATTTGGTAGCTCCTACGCCAAAGCTTTCAAAAAAACCATATTCTTTTCTAGATATTTTATAGTAGCCGAGCTCTTCAAAAGTTAAAGGACTTTCTGCATGATAGATGCCTAATTTACCATCCTCATCTACCTTCAAATCCATCTCAAGCGTCTCTTTATCTCTAAGCACTGTAGCCTTGATTGTTTGGTTTGTGAATGGTGTCATTCTCTCAGACAATTGGTCAAAGAATTTTAATTCCTTTCCATTAATTGCTGTAATAATATCTTTGGGTTCCAAACCAGCAGCTACATTCAGAGAACTATCTGAAACGGCCCCAACCATAAAAGGAATTCTAAAATCGATTAGTCCCTTACTTTTCCCCGTACTTAGTTTCCCAAGGAAATCTTGTGGAAGTTCAATCGTTTTTTGAGTGCCATCTCTAGAAATGGTAATCTCATCTGCTACAATTAAGTTCTTACGTAAGTCCGAAAAATTGGCATAGGTTTCTCCATTGATAGCCACAATATTATCGCCTGTTTCTAAGCCAATCTCATTTAGAACTGGGTTTTCTATTAAATATCCATCTTTGATACTATTGGTTGCAATATCTGTATCGCCATAGTAGGCAGAAGCAAAAACATAGATAAGGTAGGCAATCATAAAATTTACGGTAACCCCGCCCAACATAATAATAAGGCGTTGCCATGCCGGCTTGCTTCGAAATTCCCATGGTTTAGGCTCTTCTTTCATGGCTTCGGTGTCCATGCTTTCATCAATCATCCCGGCAATTTTTACATAACCACCTAAAGGCAACCAACCAATACCGTATTCCGTACCCCCAATTTTCTTTTTGAAAAGGGAATACTTAATATCAAAAAAGAGGTAAAACTTCTCTACTCTGGTTTTAAACCATTTGGCGGGTAAAAAATGCCCCATTTCGTGCAAGACGATTAAAAAAGAAAGGCTTAAAAAGAATTGTAAAATCTTAACTATAATTGGGCTCATCTATGGATTCTCTATATTGAAACGCACAAAAGTACGCTTTTACAAGGTCTTATGAAAAGGAAACAGAAGACCACTGCCGATTTTATGAAAGTTTTAGCAACGAAGCTGCTTGGAAAGTTTTGACTGCTCTTTGGGGAGCCGTACCTTTGCAAAAAAACAAATGCGCTCTTTTTTTAGCAGATACAAGTTCTTAGGAATCGTATTATTTATACTCTCTTGTATTATTATTTACCTATTCTACAATGCTCTACAACCAAAGAAGTTATTAAAGGTATACCAGCCTTCAGACTTTAATCCAGAATTAGTAGATAGCACACTTTTGCACGTAAAAAAATACCATACCATTGCCAATTTTTCGCTCACCAATCAAAACGGCCGTACCATTACCCAAAAAGATTATAAGGGTAAAATATTTGTCGCTGATTTTTTCTTTACCACCTGCCCCAGTATTTGCCCAATTATGACCAAAAACATGGCATATATCCAGGAACAAATTATGGATGATGACGAAGTCTTGCTCCTATCACATTCCGTTACACCCCTTAAAGATTCTGTACCTCAACTTAAAAAATATGCTATAGAGAAAGGAGTGGTAGATCGTAAATGGAATTTGGTAACTGGTGATAAAAAACAGATTTACGAATTAGCCCGTAAATCTTATTTTGCAGTACTAAATGAAGGAGATGGTGGCCCTTTTGATATGATCCATACCGAAAACTTTATCTTAATAGACAAGGAAGGCCGTATTAGAGGTACGTATGATGGTACTAAAATAGAAGAGATAGAAGAACTATTGGTAGATCTTGATATTTTAAAAAACAGTTATAAAGAATAAAGCCCCAAAGTAAATTCCTTTGGAGCTTTAAGATATGCTTGTTTAGGGACTATTTTGTTTGTCCACAGTTTTGTGAGTAAAAGCTTGCAATCTTTTTCTGATCCTCTTCAGTCTCTGTAAATTCTCCGTTCTGAATTCGTTCCGCTAAGACCGTACAGCTTGCAAAAAATTCTGCATTTGCCTTTTGTGCTTTTTTTACATTGGGCATTCCAAAATAAAAGCCAGTAGTAGTGGTCAAATCCTTGTATAACTTAATAGCATCTGAGCTATAAATACGCTCCATAAATACCGTATTGTTTAAACTTAAGCCTAAGGCGTCGTCTGACGTATCTAAGATACTTTTCTTAGGAGTAACGGATTCATACACCTTATTATCTACTACAATTTCTGCTACATCTTTGCACTTGTAGATCTTTGTTTTATTCTTCCCTTTTTCGTTTACGTATTTTACATAGACGCGTTTAGCGGTTGTATCTCCACTTAGATCTACAATATTACCCCCTGTTTGTTCTTCTGGAGAAAAACGAAGACTAATTTTACCTTCCATTTTTTCACCATCTTTTGTAAGCACATAACCAGGAGCATCCTTTACATTATTGTTCTTTACTGCATCGTTCTTAGCTATTTTAGCTAAAATGGCATCTACTTCATAAGCAGCAGCGTATTTTTGAGAACCAGCCTCATCATAATTAGCAGCGTATGATTCTGTAGTAGATTTATAGCCAGATTTTGCTGTACTCGTTGCCCATTTTTTATAGTCTAAAGCTACAATTTGATCTAAGTAATTTTTTGCAGCTGTAAAATCTTCTTCCATTAAGGATAAGCGGTATAAGTTCATTAAAATTCCCCAACTCACTTTCTTTCCGTCTTTGTTAGAAACATCGAAATTCCCTAGCTGTTGTGTCCAAAAATCTTTAAAAGGTGCTAGCTCCCCGCGGTTTGCTCTTAGTTTTTCCAGAGTATTTAGGGACTTCATGGTTTCTTCTAGCAACACCAAATTATTTTTAGTATCTGCTTCTAAAGCTTTATTTTTCTTATCCTTGATCCAATAAAAAGTCTTGCTTTTTAAATCCACCCTATTATCATAGCTTTCCTGAATGGTTGGCACCAAAAGGTTCTTTAAAAAACTATCTCCTAGATGTTCCTTTAAATACGCTTGTACCAAATAGGGAGTTCCTTTGAACTGATTGCCACCTTCGCTAATAATAAGGTACTTTTCTATTTCTGCTTCCGCTATTTCCAAAGAAACTGGAATGGGTTTTTTACTCTCATCTAGCCTTGCATTAATTCTAAAATCTTGGTAGTGTACATTCTCTCCTTTTGCCATGGTTAATACAGAAATAGAGGTTTTTTCGGTAGGTAAAACACTCACCCAATAGAGCTTCTCCTTTTGAGAACGTTTCACAGTAATATCTATATCCTCCACTTTAACTCCGTTTACTGCAAAAAACAGATCGGGCGTTGTATTAGATCCATCATGAGCTTCAAAATTTTGAAGACTCAATTCTCTTTTTAAATCGTCATTGGTAAAATGAACGCCTGCACCTTTAATATTGGCAAGCTCAACGGTATAATTATGAATTCCTTCTGGTGCTGGGTATTCGGCATAAGAAGGGGTAGGAACGTCTATGGATTTGCTTTTCCATGTCTGAGCAGAAACTGCTGTTGCTCCTAACATTAGTAGATAAATTAGGGGTCTCTTCATGTTTAAAATTTATGGTTTAGTATGAATTGATTATTCTTTTTCTCGTTTCTTTAATGGTTAAATATTGCTCGCTATATGCGCTATTAAATCTAAGGTCTGGTGTAAAAAGAAGCGGTTTGTTTTCCACCCTAGGAGCCATTTTGCCCATCTCTTCTTTTAAAATAAGTTGAAACCGTTCTTTTTCTGCATTTTCATAAGCTAGTTTATAATGAGCATCTGCAACATCAAAATTTTCCATGAGCAGGTGTAAGCTGGCCAAATTTGCATGTACGTAAAAACGAAAAGCCATTAGTTCTGCATAGTCCGTGGCTTCTTTAAACTGTTCTAATGCTTTAGCTAAAGCTCCTACTTCTGTTTGAAAAGCCTTTCTATCTAACACATTTTCATCTAGTTTTTTTAATCCTTTAAAACGTTTTTCAAGGCTTTTTATTTGCTCCCCCACGCTTAGTTTCTTGGTCTTGGAGATTCCATAAAATTTGATGTAGGAGGGTGTAAAGCTTAAGTCGACCGTCTTCTTAGCAAAATTGTTAAATACGTAAACCAAGTTCTTTAAGACCGCATCGTTTAAACCAGTGGCCATTTCTGTGGCTTTATTGGTGGCTACAATATGCGCATCTTGCCCTCGAAGTGCAGAGGTAAAAGTACCCGCTACCTCATTAAAGGTATAGGTGTCTTCTACATGTACTGCTCCTTTGTGAATGATAGATACATGAAGTTGATAGGTACTTTTAATTTCATATACATCGTCTTTCCCAGTATATTCGTGAAACAAAACAATATCTTCTAAAACGGCTTTCACTAAAAATCCATTATCATTGGGAACTTCTGGCTTATGATACTTACTAAAAGAAAAAAGTTTTGGTGCAAAACCACTAGCGCCAGGATGGTATCCTAAGGAATTTACTTTGAGATTATGTAAAACCAGCTCTTCTCCTCTATAGTCCTTTGTTATAATGGACCTGTTCTTAAAATTGGTGTTTACTCCATATACTTCGCATCCCTGGGGTAAGGGATTGCTAGGGTAGTTGAACTGATGTAGTTTTTCATAAAAACTAGTGGGTCTTTGTGCAAAGAGGGCACAACAAAAAAATAAGAGCACAATTGGTAGGTACCGCATTTGGGGACGTAGGTTTTGGAGCGGCAAATATGAATACAATAATTAAAAAATGTAATTTTTTGTTGCAAATCAGTCAAATTTCGTGGTGTACATCTAATTTTAGATACATCCTTCTACAGGAAATAATTGTATTCCGTTTTTTTATAGAAATTTTAGTCTTATTTCCCCCTTTTTTATCTTACTTTTGTCCTTACTTAAAATCAATCTAAATAAAAATTGATAGCCACTGTTGCAGATTTAAAGCGAGGTCAAAAAGGAATTATCCGTGAGTTTACAGAGGATATATTGCCCATAAAGCTATTGGAAATGGGTTGTTTGCCTGGCAATGAAGTAGAATTGGTTCAAGTAGCTCCTTTAAAAGACCCTATTTATATTAATGTGAATGGATCGCATATTGCCATACGTAGATCTACAGCCCTAAAAATTGAGCTCGATATTCTTGAG
The DNA here is from genome assembly GCA_947500575.1 of uncultured Flavobacteriaceae bacterium. GTDB lineage: Bacteria > Bacteroidota > Bacteroidia > Flavobacteriales > Flavobacteriaceae > CANMSI01. The sequence goes on from CANMSI010000001.1 coordinate 1,300,970, forward strand.
GAGCCCCTTTCTGTATGAGCAAACAAATTAATGTAGCTTTAATTGGGAATCCCAATACCGGAAAGACCTCTGTTTTCAATCAGCTTACAGGGCTCAATCAGAAGGTAGGAAACTACCCTGGAATTACGGTCGAAAAAAAGGAAGGAATTTGCAAATTACCGCGAGGTGTAAAAGCCCATATTCTAGATCTTCCTGGCACCTATAGTTTAAATACCACTTCCTTGGATGAAAGTGTCGTAGTAGAGTTACTTCTCAACAAAAACGATAAAGATTTTCCAGACGTTGCTCTCGTAATCACAGATGTAGAGAACTTAAAACGGAATCTCTTACTCTTCACCCAAATTAAAGACCTTAAAATTCCTACCATCCTAGTCATTAATATGGCAGATAGAATGTCTAGAAAAGGGATTTCCATGGACTTGGAATTACTAGAGGAAAAATTAGATACTAAAATTGCCTTGGTAAGTACTAGAAAAGGAGAGGGCATACAACGCATTAAAGAGTTAATTGCAGATTATAAGACGCTTCCCTCAACACCTAATATTGATACTACCGTAATTGCTCCTGAATATTTTGAAGGCTTGCAACGCACATTCCCAAATGAAGATTTGTACAAACTTTGGTTGGTAATTACGCAAGATGTGAATTTTACTCCCATAGAGAAAAATCAGATCAAGGATAGTGCTTCCTTTATTACAAAATCCAAATCAGAATTAAAACGTCTGCAGCAGAAAGAAACTATTGTAAGGTATCAGTTTATCAATGGTATTTTAAAAGAAACTTATAAGGTAGATCTCAATGCAGCCAAAGGGTTTAGGGCCACCTTGGACAAAATACTTACCCATAAAGTATTTGGATATATTATTTTCTTCCTCATCTTGTTGGTCATTTTTCAGGCTATTTATGATTGGAGTCAAATTCCTATGGATTTTATTGACGAACAATTTGCCGCCGGGAGTGAGTGGGTAAAAAGTACGTTGCCGCCAGGTGTTTTCACCAACCTCATCGCAGAAGGAGTGCTCGCTGGGATTGGAGGAATTGTTATTTTTATTCCTCAGATTGCTTTTCTGTTTTTATTCATTGCCCTGTTAGAGGAAACAGGATATATGAGTAGGGTAGTTTTCTTGATGGACCGTCTTATGCGGCCATTTGGACTTAGTGGTAAAAGTGTGGTACCCTTAATTTCTGGAACCGCCTGCGCCATCCCCGCCGTTATGGCTACCCGTACTATTGATAATTGGAAAGAACGCCTCATTACGATTTTGGTTACTCCATTTACTACCTGTTCTGCCAGATTGCCTGTATATCTTATCATTATTGCGCTCGTTATTCCAGAGGGAAGTTTTCTAGGTTTAAGCTATCAGGCACTTACTTTAATGCTCTTATACCTCATAGGTTTCGGAGCTGCTATTCTTTCGGCAATGGTGTTAAATAAAATTCTTAAAATTAGAAGTCGGTCGCTATTTGTGGTAGAAATGCCCAATTATAAACTTCCCTTACTTAAAAATGTACTCTACACCGTATTAGAAAAAACTAAAAGCTTTGTTTATGGGGCCGGTAAAATTATCCTAGCCATTTCCATCATTCTTTGGTTTTTAGGTTCTAATGGCTTTTCCGATAAATTTACAAATGCAGCACAAATCATTGAAGACAAAATTGCAACGGAAGGTTTCTCTAATTATAATACAGAGACCATTGCTCAAGAGTTACGAGATTATTCCATAGCCTTACAAGATAGTATTCAGAAAAAAAGATATGTGTTAAGCCCAATACAGCTAGCAGATTCTTTACAACAAAGAGAACAGTTTCTTTTTGAAAGAGCAAAAAGCCAGGAAATTGCAAGTTATAAATTAGAACACTCTTATATTGGTTATGCAGGAAAGGCTATTGAACCCGTAGTTGCGCCTTTGGGTTACGATTGGAAAATGGGAATTGCCGTAATTACTTCCTTTGCCGCCAGAGAAGTTTTTGTAGGTACTTTGGCTACCATTTATAGTGTTGGAAACGATGAAGAAGAAACCATTAAAAATAGAATGGCTGCAGAAGTACATCCAGATTCTAAAAAACCTTTATTTAATTTGGCTTCGGGGATTTCCCTCTTACTTTTCTATGCCTTTGCTCTGCAATGCATGAGCACCTTAGCTATTGTAAAACGTGAAACCAATAGTTGGAAATGGCCAATTCTTCAACTGGTATTTATGAGTGGTTTTGCGTATATTGTATCATTCATTGCCTATCAACTATTAAAATAAGTATGGAGCATATACAATCTATCTTAGTATACATCACTTTAGCAATTGCTGTGGGCTTTATGGTAAAAAAATTCTTCTTGCCTAAATCTCTTTTCGCTACCAAAAAAAGTAAGGCAAACACCTGTGGTACGGATGATTGCGGATGTCATTAAACGTTTTCTATTTCCTTCTCCTTTACTTTTTCTTCATTTTTATTCGCTTTCGTGTAACCTTTTGTAAATTTCTGATTATACAGTAGCAGAAAACAACCTAAAAACACTCTCTTTTGACGGAGCTAACCGACAAACAACTCATGGCAAAAGCTGCAAAAGGTAACCTAGATACCCTTGGAGTACTGTTTGAAAGGCATCATAAACATGTCTTTAATTTTCTGTACAAAATGAGCGGTGATCGCATGCTAAGCGAAGATTTAACGCAGGATGTTTTTTATAAGTTGATGCGATACAGAACATCCTATAACAATGGAAATTTTACTTCTTGGCTTTTTACAATTGCCAGGAACCGACTAAATACGCATTATACAAGAAATAAGGAAAACCATGACGATATAGAAAAACAGGCCTATAAACTAACCGCTAAAGAAGAAGACCAAACGGAGACCTACACGCATTTACATAAGGCTCTAAATACTTTGGAAGATTCGGATAGGGAATTATTAGTACTAAGCAAGTTACAAGGCATCAAATATAATGAGTTAGCGGAAATTCTAGGGAGCACGCCTGGAGCCCTAAAAACAAGAGCAAACAGAGCTCTAAACAAATTGAAAATAGTTTATTTTGAAAACATATAGTTATGAAGGAGAAACATGTAATAGCACTACTTCCGGCTTATTTAGATGATCAGTTAGATGATCTTCAAAAAAAAGAAGTAGCACAACATTTGAAAGAATGTCCTAGTTGTGACAAGGAATTGAAAAACCTAAAAGTGCTTTTGAGTGCTTTTGAAAAAGAAGAAATAGCTAGCCCTTCGGAAGGGCTTAGAACCAATTTCTACGAACTTTTAGAAAAAGAGAAAAAGGAGAGTACTCCCGTTATTTCAATGCCTAGATCTGCTACTGCTAGAAAAAGTAATTGGACTTCTCATCTTTTAAAAATTGCTGCAAGTGTTGTATTGCTCATAAGTGGTTTTTATATGGGTAAATATCAACAGAAAGACCGTTCTAATGAAGAAATAGCTTTATTAAAAGATGAACGCATGGAAATAAAACAAACCGCCATGCTTTCGCTTATGGAAAATGGTTCTGCCAGTAAGCGCATTCAAGGGGTGTCTTATATAGAAGACTTTAGTCAACCAGATGAAGCCATTGTAGAGGCCTTAATAGAAAGAATGCATTTTGATGAGAATACCAATGTGCGTTTAACCGCCACTGAAGCTCTGGCAAAATTTACCGATTCGGAAAATGTAAAAGACGCTTTTATTAAGGTATTAAAAACAGAAAAGGATCCTCGCATTCAAATTACTGCCATCCAAATTTTAGTCAATATCAATGAAAAGAAAGCTGTAGAACCTATGAGAGCATTATTAAAACAAGAGAGCACACAGCCTTTTGTAAAAGATCAAATAACATCATTAATTCCAAATATTATATAAACATCAAAAAACGAAAAATCATGAAAAAATTAGTATTCATTGTATGTGCTTGTGTTGCAATAAGTAGCACCCATGCACAAGACTTCACTAAATCCTTAAATGGGATCCAATGGGTGAAAATAGCTTCCAAAGCAGATATTGTAATTAAGACTCATAGTAAGAATGAGCTTTTAATTAAAATTGGAAGCATGGTAAAAAAACCTAACAGAGCTAAAGGGCTTAAACTAGTGGGAGAAGCTGGTTCTGATAACACCGATGTTGGATTCCATGTAGTAGAAGATGGAAGCACTTTATTAGTACGAAATCTCCGCAAATCTGAAGGGGCAGAAATTTACCTTCCTGAAAGTCAAAACATCTCTGTAGTGAGTAATGGAAATGGGGATATTAAAATCTATGGTTTTAAAGGTGAAGTAGAGGCTAGCGCACAATTAAATGGGGGTATCTTTATAAAAGATGTGGCAGGGCCTGTTACTGCAGACGCCTTAAATGGCAGTTTGGATATCATCTTTACAAAGGTAAATCAGGAAACACCCATTTCCTTATATACCACAAATGGTGCTTTGGATGTAACCATCCCCTCTAGCACTCCAGCAAATCTATCTCTTAGTTCAATCAATGGAGAGATTTACACCAATTTCGATCTTAAAGTTCCTGAGAAAGGCGGATTAAAAGCGGTGTATGCTAAAAAGGTGAGAGGAGCTATAAATAGTGGAGGTGTTAATATTCAATTAAAATCTACCAACGGAAACATCTACCTGAGAAAAGAATAACAACAATCAAAAAATAATAGACATGAAAAAAGTAACAATTGCATGCTTATTAGGCCTCATCAGCCTAGGGGTGCATGCGCAGAAAATTATTGAAAAGAACTTTGATTATAAAAATCAAACCATCGAAGTCGATGTAAAATTTGCTTCCCATATAGAAGTAAAAACATGGGATAAGAATACGGTATATTTTAAAGCAGATCTTACCACAAAAGATGGAAAATTTCTAGATGCTTATGATTTAGATATTAAAGAAAGTTCTAACTCTTTGGAGATCACTTCTGAGGCAGAACCGGTTTTTAGAAAATTCCAGGACGAGTGGAACGAACAAAATCCTACTAAAAAGAAGCGGTATTACAACACTTCCGACTGGTACGACTTTAACTATGTGCTTTACGTTCCTAAGAACGCTAGATTCAAAGTAAGTAGTATTAATGGAGATTTGAAATCTGAAATTATTGAGGGAAACTTTACTGCTGACCTCATTAATGGAAGCATCGAGATTAAAAAATATGCTGGAAATTTAGACCTGAATACTATTAATGGAGAAATTGATCTTATTATGAAGAACACCAGCTTAGTTGCAGAAACCATTCATGGAAGTATTTATGCAGATGAAAAGCTAAAAATTAAAACAACGGATAGGCATGTAGGTCAGAAAGTAGAAGGAAGCTTTAATAACGCTTCGCACAGTCTAAAGCTCAATACTATTAACGGAAATATGTACCTCCGTCTGTAAACTATTTGAGTTATATAAATTCTTTCACCGCAGTATAGGCCAAAAGCCCCCATCCAATTGCCAAGAGCAAACCACCTATGGGGGTTACTGGCCCTAAAAAACGCAGCTTTTTACCCTTAGAGGCACTTACGCAAAGTCCGTAAATACTAAAAGAAAAAAGAAAGGTGCCACTAATAAAACAATAGGCAATATAGTTCTCTAACGGGTCATTAAAACTGAAATTATACCCTAGTACCACTAATAAAATGGCATGGTACATCTGATATTTTACACCCGTTTCAAAACTTGTAAGCTGTTCTGTGGTAAAGGATTTTTTTAAGGCGTGCGCTCCGAAAGCTCCAAAAATTACTGCTAAAAAACCAAATAATGCTCCTATAAAGGGTACCAAAAGTATCATGTGTCAATTTTGGCTTAAATATAGCTATAATGAAATAATAAGGAGTCTCAATGAATGTTATTCATAGCTTGAAATAGCCACTACAGGATCTCTCTTTTGTTGCGCTAAATAAACTGGTGAGGTAGTAAATAGTTGTTTTACCTGATTGTCCCAATCCCGAGCAATATCAAAATAACTCACGTTGGTTACTGCCATAATCTCATTGCAATCTTGACAGGTATGCTTGTAATCTAAAAAATGATGCGCAAACTCATGAAAAGCAACCACTTTCAGCATTTCTGGGTCCAACATGGCTGCCCAATTCACTAAAATACTTTCTACCTGCCCTGTATTATCTCTTGTAACCATGCCTAAAACGGTGTTTCCTTCTTCCAATGGCAATGCATTGGAGATATCAATATTCTTTAGTTGAAATAGCTTTGCATGGTAATCAATATTATATTCTTTACAAGCTTCAAAAAATTCATTCAAGAGGGGTTGCAGTCTACCATCAATAGCAACGCTATCTTGCGCCTGTAGGTTGGAGAAACCAATGATAAAGAAAAAGGAGGCAAATACAATAGATTTCGACATTGGGTTAAGTTTTTAGTTAAGCTTGGGTTGGATTGACACACCAAAAGCTGGTTAAAGGCTTTCTTGTAGGGTGTTATAAATAAACGAGTTATTTGAAAGTTTATTTCTAACCAATTGAAATTTAACATTTTATGTTAATTCACTATTCCATAAAGCAACCAATAGATAAAAATTGCACCTTTAGTATGACAACGCTAAACAATAACATCATGAAACAACAATTTCTTCGGAGGTCTCTTCTTTTCAGTTTTTTATTGGTACTATTTCTTTTTATAACTGCATGTGAATCTGATAGTGATGAATCATTCAGTGATTCAGATTCTGAAGCATCAGATACTTTTTCAGACGGAGCGGCAGGTCCTGTAGATGGCCCAGGAAATGGTGGCGAAAGTTCCGGACTTATCACTGCCGGAGAATGGAATGATCTAGATAATTGGGGGTTTTGGAATAACTTATTTAATGAAAAAGATTATGAGGGGATGCCCGACTATTGGGAATTTTACACCTCAAATCGTATTGCCATTGAAATAAAAGCTAGCTCGGGTGCACCGCTTATTAATGCAGCAATTACCCTCAGCAAGGATGGAGATCCAATTTGGGAAACGCGTACTGATAATTTGGGTACTGCAGAGCTTTTTATTGGATTAAATGATAAAGATACTTCACCCAATAGCGCTGATTATGACCTTTTCGTGGAGGGAACGTTAATATCGCAAGATTTGGCAATAGACGGAACACTTAATACTATTATTTCCAATGAAACAAATGCTGTGGCAAATGATGTGGAACTTGCATTTATTGTAGATGCAACGGGATCTATGTCGGACGAACTCGAATTTCTTAAAAAGGATCTAGAAGATGTAATTACCACAGTAAAAAATAATGCTCCTGATGTGGCTATTAGAACTGCCTCGGTATTCTATAGAGATGAGGGTGACGATTATGTGGTGAAGCACTCTGGTTTCTCACCTAATATAGCAACCACTTTAAACTTTATTAAGGAGCAAAGTGCGGATGGAGGAGGAGATTTTCCAGAAGCAGTACACACTGCCTTGAATACTGCATTAACAGAGATTCAATGGTCTACCAATGCCAAAACTAGATTGGCCTTTTTACTTTTAGATGCACCTCCTCATTATGATCCGCAGATTGTAGATACATTACATAAATCTATCGAAGATGCCGCTGAAAAGGGAATTAAGATAATTCCAATTACGGCAAGTGGCATTGACAAGAATACGGAATTTTTAATGCGCTTTTTTGCAACAGCAACCAACGGCACCTATGTTTTTATTACGGATGATAGCGGTATTGGGAATGATCATCTAGAACCAAGCGTAGGGCAGTTTGAAGTAGAACTTCTAAATGAATTAATGGTCCGACTGATTACCAAATACAGTGAATAAAGAACATAAAAAGCCCATCTTTTTAAGATGGGCTTTTCTTTTTTGAAACGCTTGCTATTATATTTGACTCATACCACCGTCAACGGCCAATTCAATGCCATTTACATAACTAGCTTCGTCGGAAGCAAGAAATAGCACTGCCTCAGAAATTTCTTTGGATTCTCCAAAACGCTTTAAAGGCACTCCCGCAGCAAAAGATTGCCCCATTTCATTTACAGCATCCTCTGGCATTCCCATTTTACCATATATAGGTGTGGTAATAGGACCAGGAGCTACAGAATTTACACGAATTTGTCGTGGAGCTAATTCGGAGGTAAGCACCTTGGCATACGAACGTAAAGCTCCTTTAGTAGCGCTATAAACACCTGCCCCTTCAAATCCTTTCATATGAACAATGGACGTATTAAAAATAATAGAACTCCCATCATTTAAATGTGGAATGGCATTTTTTACCAAAAACATAGGGCCTTTGATATTTGTATTGAACTGGGTATCAAAATGTGCTTCGTCTATATCTGTTGCCCGGGCAAAATAGGCAACACCAGCATTCGCAAATAATACATCAATCTTACCATAAGCATTTACTGCTTCTTCAATCAACTTTTGGTTATCAGAAGCGATGGATTGATCTGCCAATACTGCCTTAAACTCTCCTGAAAGATCTGCCGAAACTTCATCCAAGGCTTCTTGTCTTCTCCCTGAAAAAACGACTTTGGCTCCTTCTGCTAAAAAAGCCTGTACACTGGCCAATCCTATTCCTGAATTTCCTCCAGAAATTACTACTACTTTGTCTTTAAATTTACTCATCATTAATTATTTTTAGTATATATACTGGAACGTTCATTCCAAATTAAATTAAAAAAATTATTGCAATACTTTCATTGTATTGTCAATAATGTCTTGTAAAATTTTTCTATCCTTTACTAAGATTCCGGTCATTCGAAATCCCTGGAGCGCATTGAATACAAAATAGGCATAACTACTCGCTTCTTGCTTGTCATTAATAACCCCTTCCTTTTGACCATCTTCTATTAAATCTTTAAAGGTATGTATGCCTTGTTCCTGATGGTCTAAAAGCCATTTTTTAATATCCGTGTTCTGATTTGCCATTTCAGATTTACAGTTCATGGCAAAACATCCCATCTGCCCACAATCTTCCATTATCTCGGGTAAAAATCCTTCAAAAACATGGCGTATGGCGTCCAACGGATCTCTGGCTCTTACCAAAGCTCTTTGAAACATACCACCTGTTTCTTTCTTGTAATGCGCTAAGGTATCTTGATATAATGTTAACTTAGAACCGAAAGTGTTGTACAAACTAGATCTGTTTAAACCAGTAGCATCAACTAGATCTTGCATGGACGTACCATAATAGCCTTTCTCCCAGAAAAGATTCATGGCTCGCTGCAATACTTGTTCTTTATTAAACGCTTCTACCCTCGGCATTTTGATAATTTAAAGCAAAAGTATATTGAAATGATCGTTTCACAAAACAATTAACATTTTTTTAATTCCCTATCCAAAGAGACAAAAGCTAAAAGTAAATTAAGTATCTTTAAGAACATCAAACTTTAAAATTCCATGAAACGATTTGTATTTTTTATATGTTGCTGTTTATCGCTTAGTTTTGTTGCTTGTAAAAGCAGTACACAAACAGCAGACAGTACTACTGCTATAAAAGAGGATTTAAGAGAGAAAAATAGAGTTAACCTTACCTTATTAGCACAAATAAGACAACTACCCGGAGTTACTTTGCGTAGAGGTGTTCCAGTTTTTAATAAAACCACCTCCACTATTGCCACTGTGGGTGTGCCCATAGAACCTTTATATGTTTTAAACGATTATATTGTGGGGAACTCCTTTGCTTCTGTAAACCAGTTGGTAGATAATGTGAACGTCAAGGATATAGAAACGCTTACCGGACACGAAGCATCTTTTTATGGATCTAGGGCCTCTAACGGAGTTATAAAAATAACCACCTATCAGTAAGTGTTCCTTTAGAAATTACCACTAACCATCCAATAGCATTCTAACGTACCATTTTTAGTGGGCTTTAACAGTTCCCCTTGTGGAACTATGTTAAAGTTGAATCCTAGGGGTTGGCAAACCAATGATTTTTGAATACTTTCATGGAGTTAAAGAAACTCTCATGAAACAACAAACCACACTCCTTTTCATGCTGCTTACCGCAATGATGTTTGGGCAAGGAACGCAGCTCCTTAGACAACCCACTATTTCCAACAGTCAAATTGCTTTTGTTTATGCCAACGACCTATGGAAAGCACCCATCAATGGTGGAAATGCCATACGCCTAACGAGCAATCAGGGATATGAATTTTCTCCTCATTTTTCTCCAGATGGTACTTCCATCGCATACAGTTTCCAAACCAATGGAAATACCGATGTCTATTTAATTTCGGCACAAGGAGGAGAGCCTACCCGTCTAACCTGGCACCCGTCCGGGGATTTTGTATTGGGATGGACACCAAATGGTGATATTCTTTTCAGATCTGGAAGAGAAGGAAGACCTACTCAAACCAATAAATTCTATACCGTTTCGCCCAAAGGAGGGCTTCCAAAAGCTATGGACATTCCCAGAGCAGCTTTCGGAGAGATTTCAGCAGATGGAAAACACATTGCCTATACCCCAATTACTTCTTGGGATGCTGAATGGCGAAATTACAGAGGCGGACAAGCAATGCCTATTTGGATTGTTAACATGGAAACCAAAGAATTAACTACCACTCCCCAACCTACCAAAGAACGTCATCTAGACCCTGTTTGGCTCAATGGGAAGGTATTTTATTTATCGGAACAAGATTATGCCAGTAATATCTGGTCTTACGATCCAAACACCAAGGAAGAAAAACAACAAACATTTCATAAGAAGTTTGATGTAAAAAGTTTAGATGCTCATGGTACTAATATTGTCTATGAGCAAGGAGGGTATTTACATCTTCTAAATATGGATACTGGAACGCCAAAACAACTATCTATTACCGTAAAAGGAGATATGAATTTTGCAACCCCCAGATGGGAAAATGTCAACGCTTTTAATCTCACAAATGCCAGAGTATCTCCCAAAGGAAAACGTGCGCTGTTTGAATATAGAGGAGATTTATTTAGTGTTCCAAAAGAAAACGGTAGCTGGAGAAACCTTACCAATTCTCCTGGTGCTGCAGATAGAGCTCCTGTTTGGTCTCCTAAAGGCGATAAAATCGCTTGGTTTTCTGATGCTAGTGGTGAATATCAATTAGTAGTAGCGGCGCAAGACGGTAGTAATCAAAAAAGTTATGCTCTGCCAGAACCTACTTTTTACTTTGAACCTACTTGGTCTCCAGATGGCACTAATATTGCTTATTCGGATACACATTATAATATATGGGTGTTTAGTATTGCAACTGGAAAAACAGTTAAAATAGCGACGGATAGTTATGCACATCCTAATAGAACCATGAACCCTGTATGGTCTCCAGATAGTCAGTGGATTGCCTATCCAAAGCAATTGAACAGTCATTTTAAAGCCATTTTTGCCTATAACGTCAACACTAAAAAAACACTTCAACTAACAGATGGCATGGCAGATGCCATTAGCCCAGTCTGGGATGAAGGAGGCAAATACCTCTATTTCCTAGCAAGCACCAATTACGGTTTGCAATCTGGTTGGTTAGATATGAGCTCCTATGATCCTAGTGTTACGCGCAGTCTCTATGCCATTATGCTCGCTAAAGATACCAAAGCACCTACTCTAGCAAAATCTGATGAAGAGGAAGCGAAAAAAGAGACTGCTCCTGAAAAAGAAAAGAAGGATTCTAAGGATAAAAAGGCAAAGACCCTTACCGCTACCAAAGTAGTTATTGATGCTAGTGGTATTCAAAATAGAATTATTGCACTCCCCTTACCCGCTCGCAATTATGGCGGTTTAGAAAGTGCCCCTGAAAATTTTGTCTTTATTACAGAATTTATCCCTAATGAATCCAATGCTACTTTACATAAGTACGATGTAAAGAAAATGAAGGCCGATGTCTTCGCAAAAGGAATTTCTGGGACCACGGTGTCTGCAGATCGCAAAAGCATCTTATTAAGACAAAATAGGTCTTGGAAATTGGTAGGTACTGACTCCAAACCAGGAAAAGACGCCAAAGCACTTCCAATGAACTTAAAAATGAACGTAAACCCCATAGCCGAATACCATCAAATATTTAAAGAAGGCTGGCGTTTTATGCGCGATTTTCTATACGTAGATAATGTCCATGGGGCACCTTGGGACGATGTATACGAATGGTATGCTCCTTGGATAAACCATGTAAGGCATAGAGTAGATCTTAATTATGTAGTTGATATTATGAGCGGGGAAGTTTCTATTGGGCATTCTTATGTTTCTGGAGGGGATTTCCCAGATGATTTTTTTATGAATGTGGGACTACTAGGTTGTGATTTCAGTTTAGAAAATGGATATTATAAAATTGCTAAAATATACACAGGGGAACGTTGGAATCCTGATGTAGTAGCGCCGCTATCCATTCCAGGACTTAAAGTAAAAGAAGGAGATTATTTGATCGCTATTGATGGGCAGTCTTTAACTGCTTCTGACAATCCTTTTCGCTTATTGGAACAAACTGCTGGCAGAGAAATACGCTTAACCCTTAGCAGTACAGCAGATAAAAATAACGCTTGGGACATTCTAGTGAAACCGGTAAGAAGTGAACGAAATCTGCGCACTTTTGATTGGATAGAGGGGAATCGTAAAAAGGTAGATGAACTTTCGAACGGAAAATTGGCATATGTCTATGTACCAAATACTAGTGGAAGAGGTTTCGAATATTTTAATCGATACTATTTTTCACAACAAGACAAAAAAGGAGTCATAATAGACGAACGCAATAATGGTGGAGGTTCTGCGGCCGATTATATGATAGACGTAATGTCTAGAGAGCTATTGGGTTATTTTAATAGCAAAGCCAACGATAATAGACCTTGGACCACCCCAATTGCAGGTATCTGGGGGCCAAAAGTGATGCTTATTAATGAAAGAGCGGGCTCTGGGGGAGATTTACTACCCTATATGTTCCATGCCAAAGAAATTGGCCCTTTAGTAGGCACACGCACTTGGGGTGGCTTGGTAGGTACCTGGGACACGCCTAGGTTTATAGATGGAGGCCGAATGGTAGCACCTAGAGGCGGCTTCTTTGATGTAAATGGAGAGTGGGCTGTAGAAGGCGAAGGAATTGCTCCGGATATTGAAGTAATACAAGAACCAAAATTGGTCATTGCAGGAAAAGACCCGCAATTAGAAAGAGGAGTCGAGGAAGCTATGCGTTTATTAAAAACAGAAGAGTTTCAATTAAAAGCGGAGCCTGCTGCGCCTATCCGATGGAAACGCCCAGAAGGCTATAAAAAGGAGTAAAATTTTCTTTATTTAATACGTATTACCACTTCCTTGTTTGTATCCAAAACAAGGGCGCAATCTTCAAAATCTGGGGGGCCAAAGGTTTTCATCTTCGCATTGGAAAAACCTACGGCCTCTTTTGGAATGCCCAACCAGTTGGTATCTAGTTCTTCATTGTCGTTTTCATCATGAAATACAGCTAGTGCGTAAGTTCCTTCTGGGATATTATTAATAGTAAGAAAGGTACTTCCCTTTTTTGCCACACAACTCTCTTTCATATATACATATTCAAACTTTAAAAAACCTTCAGAAGTATTGTATACCGCCACACTAATAGTGCCTTCCGAAGATTTTACATTTTGTACTTCTACCGAAATAGCATATTGGGAAATACTCAAAAAAGGAACAAGAAAAAAAAGGAGTTGTAGGAGCTTCACAAAGGGTCATTTATAGTTTCAAGATGACAGTTTCAATTTTCTTGCCAAAAGTAGCTGATTTATACTATTTGTTGAATTTTTGTTGTTGAATTTTTAAATTTTCGTAGAAAGCGTCTGTAGTTTTGCTTTTGGAGAAATTTATAAATAGCTCCTGGTCTTCTCCATATGTCAGATATACCATCTCTTTGCGTGCATCTTCTAAAAAAAGTTTGATTTTTTTACCATCTGTTTTTCTAATAAAGCTCCCCTTTTTCATATCCAAGGCTGAAAAACCTCCAGATTTAGATAAGCTCCCTATTTTTTTCACCTTCTCTATTCCATGTATTTGGTTAAAAGGGATTGTTTCAAAATAAAACCCAGATGCTATTTTAACGGTAGATTCATTTTCCCAAGTCCAGTTTCTACTATGAATAACAAAAGAAAAAAATACAAAGGCTACAATTCCTAGAACAAGGTATTTTAGTATTTTTCCATCTCCTTTTTTTGGCCACCTATTCATCTTACTAGCCTTATTGAGACAGCGAATCTATCTGCATCTTAAAAAATTGATACAGTTCTTGTGTTTCTGTAGAATCGGAATAGTTTATAAACAGCTCTAGAGAATCTTCATAGACGAGTCGAATCTTTTGATGCTCTAGATTATCTACATACACATATACTTTGGTATTGCGAATTGAATCTTTAAAAACACCTTTCTCTGTAGTCATTGCAGAAAAACCATTGATACGTTCCATCGATGGGATTTTATCCACCATTTGAACACTGTCTATGTCTGATAAGGGAATTTTTTTATGGTACACTCCAGATAAGATTTGAAAGTTATTATCCTTTACTCTCGTCCAGTTTTTTGCATGTGCAACAAAAGCCAAAATACAGACCACCAGGGTTACAACAATAAGAATATTCCATAACCAATGCCTTTTTTTTGTTGCCATACGTATTTACTTATCTGTTCTGTATCTATCTAACCAAGCTACGGTATGCGCAATTTTGGTAATTAAATTGCTTGGGCGACTAGCAATGCCATGACTTGCACCTGGGATTTCTACTAGTACCGTTTCTATCTTTCGCAATTTTAAAGCATGATAGAGTTGTTTTGCTTCACTTGGCGGTGTCCTTAAATCGTTCATTCCTACCATGACCATCGTAGGGGTCTCTATATTACCAACGAGCGATAAGGGAGAAAATTTCCAATATCCTTCAAAATTTTCCCAGGGCTGCCCAGGATATCTAGAATTGGCATATCCAAAATAGTTGTCTGCTACAAGGGTTTTACTAATCCAATTCATTACCGGTTTGGCAACAACAGCGGCTTCAAAGCGATTGTTCTTTCCAATCATCCATGCAGACATAATACCTCCTGCGCTCCCTCCCGTCACAAATAATTGATCTTCATAGGCAATTCCCTTTTTAATACAATAATCTACGCCATCCATCACATCATTATAATCTTCTCCTGGGTAATTATTGTATAACAAATTTCCAAATTCTTCTCCGTAACTGGTGCTTCCTCTAGGGTTTGGATAGAATACCACATAGCCAGCGCTAGCATATAATTGCATTTCTGCAGAAAAGCGATCGCCATAGTTTAAAATGGGTCCACCATGATTTTCCACTAGAAAAGGGTATTTTTTGGAAGCATCATAATTGGGAGGGTATACTACCCAGCCCTGAATTTTTCGTTGATCAAAAGAGGAGGTATACCACACTTCTTCCACCTTGCCCAAGGTTTTAAAGTCTAGTACATCTTTATTTAAATCTACTATTATTTTAACTTCCTTTGCTTTGGGCTGTACTAGGGCCAAGGCCGCCGGATGGGCAGGTGTACTTTCTGTAAAAGCAATAATTCCATTTTTTGAAACACTAAAAGAACCTCCTGCATAGGGTCTCCCAATGGATGTACCGCCCATATTGCTGGCAAGCTGTTTTACCTTACCTGCTAGGGACATATGCGCTATTTTGCTGTTTCCATTTGCATCATAGCCAAGAAACAAACCTTCACTTTTAGCATCCCATTGTAGGTTATACACACTTCGGTCTAACTTCTCTGACAATACCCTTTTATTAGAGCCATCGGTATTCATAATAAATAGCTTGCGTGTTTGGTACGCCTGTACTTTATCTTCAAAACCAATATATGCAATGTACTTTCCGTTAGGAGCAACTATGGGGTTCCTATCGGGACCATTTCTGTCTGTAAGTGCTGTAATAACACCATCGTATACTCCAACCGCATAAACCTCACTATTCCTAAAATCGTACTCCCAATTTTCGGTTCTGTTTCCAGAAAAATAAATATGTTTTCCGTTAACAGACCAGGAAAGGGCACCTCTATGATGATACTCTCCAGAGGTAATTTGTCTTGGAGCGCCGCCGTCTGCAGCAATTACAAAAAGATGATTAAATCCTGGTTTAATATACCCTCTGCCATCTGCTTCGTGGTATACTCTGTCTGTAATTCTGGGCGCATCTGCCCATTTAGCTCCTTTGGGTTTTTTGGGCATTTTGGCAATAACGGGTGCTGCCTTTGGAACATTCATGGAGAAAGCCAAAGCATCTCCCTGAGGAGACCATGTAAGGCTGCTAGGGCTAAACGGAAGCTGCGAAATTTTAGCAATTTTACCTGTTGCCACCCAGTACATATAAATTTCTGACCCCTCCTCTGTGCTCGCTACAAAAGCCAGTCTATCTCCTTTTGGAGACCACCTAGCACTAGATTCACTCCCCTCTCTAGAAGTTAATTTTTGATGTTGAGACCCATCGCTCTTTACCATCCATAGATTGCCTTTGGCTCTATCTTTCATAATGTCGAACCCCATGCGTCGGTATACTATCCAATTGCCATTGGGTGCTATTTGAGGGTCCGAAACATATTCTAAGCTGTAGACATCTAAATAAGAGAAGTTTTGTTTTTGAGCCTGCCCTTCAAAGAAGAAGCTGCTTAACAAAAGCAGAAGAAATAACTGTTTTAATTGCATCGGTTGTTATTTTAGATTAATTAAACTTATGAAATAGATGCTAGTCCGACAAGGTTTTATATCTTGAAAAAAAATATCCATGGCAAATTCATTTAAAAACTGTTTTATTCTTCTGTTCTTGGTTACCATAGGTCTTACAGCTCAAGATGCACCGCCTAAGTTTATAGCAGATAGTTTGGATCTTTATATTGAAGATGCCATGAAAGATTGGCAAATTCCCGGAATGGCAGTAGCTATTATCAAAGATGGAAAAATTGAAAAGCTAGCCACCTATGGCGTAAAAGATTTGAAGACCAATGATCCTGTAGATGAAAATAGTTTGTTTATGATTGGTTCTAACACCAAAGCCTTTACGGGTATTTTAATGGCTACTCTTGCCACCAATGGCGTGTTTTCACTAGAAGATCCAATAGTGAAATGGCTTCCAAATTTTAAAATGAAAGATGAGTGGATTGGAAAGCATTTAACCATAGCAGATGGACTATCTCACAGGGCTGGTTTTCAAACTTTTCAAGGAGATTTTATGGTTTTTGATTCTGACTTAACTCCCAATCAAATTATAGAAAAATACAGTAAAATTGAGCCAGTGCATTCTTTTAGAACTACCTGGGGTTATTTTAATACTGGTTATATGCTGGCGGGTGAAGTTGTAAAAGCATCCACCGGAAAAACATGGGGTCAAATGATTCAGGATTCCATTTTTACTCCTTTAGGAATGAACAATAGCCTTGCCTTGTCTAAAGAAATAAGCAATGCTAAAAACGCTACCAAAGCACATACGTATGAAAATGGAAAAATAATAGAAATAGCCTATGGCGATATAGATTTGGCAGCTCCTGCCGGAAGCATTTCCTCTTCGATAAGCGATATGGCTACTTGGGTAAAAGTACTGCTTAATAATGGGGTTTTAGACGGCCAAACTGTTATTAATCCAAAGGCCATTAATGCTACAATTCAACCCTATTCCATTATGGGAAATGGAGGGCATCCATTCAATACAAGTCATTTTGCGCTTTATGGGCTTGGGTGGGATTTAATGGATTATGAGGGTTATAAAATAATAGCGCATACAGGCGGCATACATGGCTATGTAACTTCTGTTACCACCGTTCCTGAAGAGAATTTAGGGGTGGTTGTTTTAACCAATACAGATGCTAATTACTTCTTTGAAGGTCTAAAATGGGATATCGTAGATGCCTATTTGGGATTGAAAAGAAACAACTACCACAAGCCGTATTATGGGTATTTTTTGGCATCTAAAAAAAGAGAAAAGGAACAAATAGAGGCTTGGAAAGCAAAGGCCGCTGCAAATCCAGCAACATCCGTACCTCTGAAAAAGTTTGCAGGCACTTATAAGAGCGAAGTGTATGGTTCCATACAACTTAGTCTTGAAGGCGATACATTGAATGCCACTTTTGAACATCATCCTCAATTAAAAGCGAGCTTAGCCCACATTGGTGAAGACGAGTTTATGGCCACTTACAACCATCCGCTGTATGGTGTTTCTGTATTTCCTTTTACTACCAAGGATGAAAAAGTAGAAAGTTTTGTATTGAAACTACCCGATTTTATAGAAGCAACTACTTATGATTTTGTGAAAGTAAAATAGAACTGGCTTTAAGCTTCCTATTTATAAGCTTCCTATTCAAATGGATGTAACGTGTTTGTGTATGGTTTGTTGCGTTTGTACTAAGTAGCAAAAGGGGACGAGTCTAAAAGAAATTCGGAGAATTTTCCGATTAGGACTTACCACACTTACGCAATTGATTATACACATAGTTGTGTGCAGTTGTTTTAAAGGAAAACAGACTACCTAATATTAAGTAGTCTGTTTAAAGTCATTAAAATACTATCATCAATTTAATTAAAATTTACCATTGGTATTCTTCCAACTTTCTTTTGCAGGAATAGGTGAAATAACATCCCAATGCTCAACGATTTGTCCATTTTCTAACCTGAATAAATCATAAAATGCAGTATTATCACCTTTGCCAAATTTACCTTCACTCATTGATAAAACAAAGTTTCCTTGTCCTAATACTTTGTGAAGTTTTGTGTATTCCATTACCAATCCATTTTCAGCAAAGTACTTCATTGCGGCTCCAAAACCATCTAAACCATCAGCCACAGCAGGATTATGTTGTACGTAATTTGTTGGATTAATATATGTTGTTAGTTTATCCATTTCATGACCTAGTAATACCTTTTCGATAAAGTCTTTTACGGTATTTTTATTTGCCTCGGTTTTATCTAAATCGGATATAGTTGTTGTTCCGTCAAATTGTGTTCTTCCGCTTGGATTTGGTTTTTGAACTTCCAATAAGTTATCCCAATGCTCTACGATAAGTCCATCTTCAAATCTAAATACATCAAAACCTGCTTTTGGACCAAAGAAATCATATTCGGTATGTGTAAATACATAATCGCCATCTTCAAATGCTCTAATAACATTTGCTTTAAAACCACCTTCTGGTGCATGATGCATTACTTCTCCAAAACCAGCTAAGCCATCAGCAACTCCTAAATTATGCTGAATGTATTTATTTGGATTGATGAAAGAAATTGGTGTTTGGTCGCCTGTATTAAAACTGTTTAATAATGCGACTACTTTGTCTTTGTTTGATAATTCCATTGTATTGTTTTTTAATGATTTAAGTGTTTGGTAACGTCCCATACTCACCGAGTGTTGGTTCATCATTTTCATGAATTCTTTTGAGATAGGTGCTTCCATAAAAGGTTGCAGTGCAACATCCGAATTACTTTTAGTATCCCAGTATATGACAACAACTTGTTTTTCTTTTTCGTTAACACCAGTTAGACGCTGTTTAAAACCCTTTTGTTTGCCTGTAAATTCAGTTTCGACCTTTTTATTTGTCTTATTGAATGTGTCTAAGTCGGTTCCTGATTTTGTGTCGAAAGACATAACTTCAATAAATTCGCTGTTGTTTGCATTAAAGCTGTCATTTATAGAATAGCGAGACATATTCATAGTTGAGCCATCAATCATTGATGCATAGTCTACAACTGATGCGTCTGTCATAAATTTGTTCATTGATGCTTCTGCATTTTCGTGAGTGTCCCAATAGACTATCACGACATAGTTTCCTTTATCGTCAACTGCGCTTTGTCGTTTAATAAAACCTGGCTGATTGGCTGTGAAGTTTTCTTCAACTTCAGCATCTAATTTGTTAAAAACAGTATTGTTAACCTTAGACTTTGTTCTAAAAGTAGTGACTTCTAAAACCGTTTGCTTTTCGGAACAGCTTGTCACACTAATTACGATAGCGAGTATTCCGATTACGTTTTTGATTTTCATTTTATATAGTTTAAATAGTTATAAAAATTTGCTTAAATATGCTTTTCCGTTGTGGATAACTTGTGTTGCATATTTGTCCTTTTTCCTAAGTATATAATTGGCATAGTCTTGTGTGCCAGTCATGTCCATATTGTCAGCATAGATTAATGTATTCTTATGAAAACGAGATTCTAATAATCTAAAAAGTAGTAGGTACAAGTCTTTCCAACCATCAAGAAATAAGAAATCTATAGACTTATCATAGTCTTTAAGTGTTTCCATGGCATCTCCAATTCTTAAATCTACATAATCAGTTAGTCCAGCATCTTCAATATTTTGCAAGGCTTGTCTTGCTTTGTTTTCTAACAATTCTGTTGTGACTACATTTCCGCCATTTTCACGAGCTGCATCTGCTAGATAAATGGTAGAAATCCCAAAGGAAGTACCAAACTCTACGATATTTTTACAATCATTGCCTACGATTAATTGGCGTATTGTCTCTCCTTGTTCTCTAGAAATAGGTAGGTAAGCATGCTTAAAGTCGATAGGTTGCATAGGTCTGAAAGCAGATTTCACCAATCCTTTGCCAATACGCATAAAATCTTTTTTTGCGTCATTGTGCAGTGCATCTAGTGTCTGCTCAACAGTATTGATTTCGTATATATTCATGTCAGTATTTTTAATTTAATAATGGCACAAATGTATAGACGTATCTAAACTATTTGACTGTAATAAAAAGGGTAATGACTGTAAAAACGGGAAAGTTTTATTTTTCTAATCGAAATTGCTCTGGTGTGGTTTGAGTTTGTCTCTTAAAGTATTTGTAGAAATTAGGCGTCTCTTCAAAACCAGATTTATAGGCAATTTCTTTAATGGATAATTTGGTGTTGAGTAATAAGCGTTTAATCTGTTTAGTACATATTTCATCAATAAATGCTTTGGCAGATTTATGGACAATACTTTTTGTTACTGTGTTTAAGGTTTTTGTACTAATACCCATTTGATCAGCATAATACTTAACCTTTGTGGTTTTGTCCACGCTTTTTTCTACTAAGTTTTGCAACTCAACAAACTCTTTTAAGTACTTCTTTTCAATATTAAATTTCTCGTCTTTTTCTTTTAGTCTAAGCAGATGTGTAGTTAATATGTGTAATTCATTTCTTATAACACTTAATGAGTGGTCATCATTTATAGAGAAGTATTCATTTTCTATGCGTTTGATAAGTTTGTTAACGGTATCAAAATTTGTGTTGTTTAACTGTAATTTTGGAACACTTAAAAGTTCGTTAAATAAAAGCATTGTTTTTTGCGCTTCCATTTTTTCAAGGAAACTTACCAAAAATTCGTTGGTGAAAATAAGCAGATAACCCTTTAAAGTTTTGCTTTTAAAAAACTTATGTATTTGATCTTTTCTTATGGTTAGTAATGTTCCTTTTTCACATGTGTAGTCTGTAAAATCGATGGTATGGCAGCCTTGTCCTTTTTCTATAAACAAGAGAATGTAAAATTCAACTTTATGATGGTTCTCAATAGAATGGTCTAAACCAGTGCGTTGATATAATTCCTCTAATCTAACAATATCAAATTGAGATTTGAAATTTTGCTGATTTTGAAATTTTATATGTTTTGTATGTTCCCCTTCCATCTCTAAAATTGCACACAACGGTTAAGCTATTATTTCGTAGCGAGAAATTTTAAAGAATTTCGAACTATAAAAATCAAACTGAATTAAAAATAGGAAATATTCTTTGGGTTAGCCAGTTAAGCCTGAATTATAGGTATTGTTAGCATTAGTTTATTCTAGTTTTTAAAATTTTTTTGTATCTAATCCGCTGATGTAAGTGTTAACTTTACATTAAAAATTATGAAAAGTAAATTTCTATTATTTTTATTGCTAAGTACATTTATTTCTTTTTCTCAAGAGGCAGCAGTACTTATTTCTGGTATTGTAATTGACGAAGCTGAACAACCAATAGCATATTCTAATATAATAGCCCTGAATAAAACCGTAGGCACATTTTCTGATGAAAATGGAAAATTTAATTTTGAACTCAATAATTTACTAGATTCAGATATTATAGAGTTCTCTTGTATAGGCTATGTAACAAAACAAGTTTCAGTCAAAGAATTAAAAATAGAGAACACTAAAATAACCTTGATTGAGTCTGTAGAACAGTTGGATGAAGTTGTGCTTAATGCAAAAAAAATGAAAACTTATGTAAAGGGCAAAACTAGAATAAATTCTAATGATATGATGAGGTTTAGTAGTAGTTTCAAAGCTTCCGTATGGAATGAGCCAGGGCATGAAATAGGTAGGAGGTTTAAGTTAGGAATTAAAAATACAAGTTACTTGGAAGCATGCAGTTTTTATATCAAAAAAAATACATTTGAAAACGTAGTTCTAGAAGTAAATGTCTATAATATTAAGGATGACAAGCCTTTTCAAAACATTAATTCTTCTAATATAATAGTAACTCTTAATAATGAATTTACAGGCTGGAAAACAGTAGATTTATCTGATATATCTGTTAAAGAGGATATTATTATCACTGTCGAATACATTAAGGCTGAACCAGATTGTCACGAGCAACCCGGAAATTGTGGACTGTTTTTACCCTTTATGTACCCAACTATTGGAACACCTCCTATGTATACTAAAAAGGGAATTCAAGATGAATGGCGCATTAGAAAAGGAGAGTCAATAACGATGACATTAACTTACCAAAAGTAAGATTGGGTTCCGTTAAATTATTACCAACGGTCGTGTATATGAAAAGTAGGGTAAGTGATAAGCTGTTTTCTTTCGGTTCAGCACTTAGCAAATATGCCAAAGCCATCGTTTAAACACTCATTGCCCTATTTTTTACATACGTTGTTATCTGCTGCCTTTTTCAGAACTGTTTTTCCGTTCGGGTTGTAGCGTTGGCTTGTTGGCTCTTTTGTGTTTTTAGCTTTGGCTGTTGCGTTGGAAAAATACAAATGTGCTAACAAACGCGTTGGCAATTATAACGCTCGATTTAAAAATCCGATTACTGGTTTTACTTCTCCAAAGTATTCAATGATTTCCGGAACTATATTTTCAGACGTGATTTCTTTATCCGTCAATTTCCGCATTGTGTAGAACCCTTTCATCCGTAAGTATGCTATTGCAGGACTTTCTTTGTCAAATCCTTTTGGTGCGGTTTTTAATTTAGATGGCGATTCAATTCCGTTTGGATATGTTTCTTTAAAGGATTTTTGGTTAATCAACAATTCCCATTCATCAAGGTCGTGTTCTATTTCTTTTCTAAACTTGTTCAAAGTTGGTGTTTGTGGCATATAAACTCCACCACCAATAAAGGAATTGTTCGGTTCTAAATGCAGATAATAACTTGCGTGCTCTGATTTGCGTCCATTTGGATTGAAATTCGCAAAATAGTTGGTTTTATAAGGCGACTTATCATTTGAAAACCGAATATCTCTGTTTATTCGTTTGATACATTTCTTGGCTTGTAAATCTTGTTTTTCAATGTTGTTGTCCAACGATGAAAGTCCTTTGATAATTTGCGATACAAAGTTTTCAAAATCTGCTCTTGATCTTTTATAATCAGCTTGGTTGTCTTTAAACCATTCGGTTGTATTGTTCTTTTTGAGTTTGGTCAAAAAAGCGAGTGTTTTATCTTGTAACATTTTTTTAATTTTGAATAGTTTCTATTTCGTCGATTGCCAATCTTGTGCATTGCATTATAATATCTTGCATATCTGCTCCTTCACTATTTAAAGGGTCAATCGCCGCTACCAAATCAGCTCGTAATTGGTATAGTTTTTCTTTTGGTTCTTTTTCTGAAGACTTAACCATTTTAATCTTCATCAATTCCTCTTGTTTGGTTTGTTTTGGATTGTAGATACCTGCCAGTTCCGTACATTGATGACAAGCACCATTTTTGTTGATTAAGGCACAACGATTGTCAAAAATTTCAATCATTGTCTTACGTCCATTGAATAGCAAATGTTTAACTACGCCTTCTGTTTTGCCCAAAATATCTGCTATTTCTGTTCGTGAAAAGGAATATATATCTTTTAGGATAATGGCAATCTGCTCTTCTAATGTCAAGGTTTTGGAAATACAGGTAAAGCAAAAATCAATATGCTCTTTTACTTCGTACCGACCTCGATTAGAAGTTTGATTGGTCATTACAAAAAGCTGCTGAATGTATTCGGTTGACATAGCCAAGGATTTTGCTTGGTCTTGAGCATTGGGCAACCATCTTTTTTTCTTTTTCAAAAAATCGTAAGCAAGATTTGTGGCGATTTGAAATACCCACGTTTTAAATGCTGAATTGCCTTTAAAAGTCGAGATTTTATCAAATGCCTTTACAAACGTATCGTGCGTTAAATCATCGGTATCGTTTCGGTCGGTCAATAAGCGATACAAATATGATTTTAATTTTGGTTGAAATTCCGCAAATAGACTTTGGAAGGCTTTAATGTCGCCTTCTAAAGCTTTTTTTAAGTTCTTATTTTCTATTTCCATAATCTTTCTATTAAACAAAGCGTTGGTCTGTTGCCGCATATTTTGCATACATCAATGCAGCACCAGCCATTGCAGTATCTCGGAATATTCCTATAAACTGAACAAAGTCGCCTTCCATTGCTTTTGGTATATGGATTATGAATACGAAAAGTATAAGTTCCAATGCCAACAGTACAGATGCTAATTTATCGAATTTCTTGAAAGCAGCAGATGCTGCGAACGCAATGAGGCAAGCACCTGAAAAGTAAATCCAAAAAACCTTAAAAGGTAAATAATCTGGAATATAATCTATCGTGAATTCTGTTGGACCAAAATGTAAGAACCCAAAAACTGCGAATGGTAAGATGAAAAACCATTTTCCTAAATTTAATATTGATTTCATAATCAAAGGTTTTTTAAATTACGCTTGCCGTTCCAAAATCTACATCTACGATATGACTGTTCAATGCAGCACCAGCGTCCGAAACTAAAAATGCAGCTACTTTTCCTGTATCTTTTGTGGTCAATGACTTTTTTAAAAGGCCACCATTTGACATTTGTTCAGCCATAACTTCTGCCGGAATACCAATTGTTTTAGCGTTTTCAATTGTTGTTTCTATGATTGTTCTTGTTTCTGGCATTGCTGTGGGATTGATACAAATAACCTTGATACCAGACATTCCGAATTCTGTCGCAAACGTTCTTGTTAATCCCTCAATCCCAGCACAAGCTGCTGTGATACCTGACATAAAAGGCGATTTGATTCTAGAAAGACTTGCTGTTAATAGCAAGATTGTTCCTTTGGATTCTGTTTGTTGCATATACTTTGCTGCAATTCTTGAAGTAAGAAACTGTGAGCCTAAGTGCATCTGTATAGGTTTCATAAAAGTTTCAAAAGGCAATATGGTTGATGGCTGTCCATAACCACCGTCTTTTGCTCGAA
This sequence comes from uncultured Flavobacteriaceae bacterium, assembly GCA_947500575.1. GTDB lineage: Bacteria > Bacteroidota > Bacteroidia > Flavobacteriales > Flavobacteriaceae > CANMSI01. Next base: position 1,326,228 of record CANMSI010000001.1, read on the forward strand.
TTCCTATACCGTTGAAAACAATATCCAGCTTGCCTTCTTCTTCAACAATTTGTTTTAAGAAGTTTTCAATTTCGATTTCATTGGTTGCATCTACTTGAAATGGTTTTGCAAAGTCTCCATTGGCGAGTATTTCTGCTGAAAGTGATTTCACTTCGTTTAGATTCCTTCCCGAAACATAAACGATTGCACCTTCCTTTGCCATTTCGATTGCCACTTCTCGAGCAATTGCTCCATTGGCTGCAAATATTGCTGCTACTTTGTTTTGTAATTTCATAATCCTTTGTTTTTAATGATTTATACTCTTTAGACTTTTGAGCAAACCAAAACGGTCGGGATTATTCAAATTTTTTTCCAGTATATAAAAATCAGTCCATTGGATAGGCATATATTAAAAGCGGTTGGGTAAAATTAAATGTGGTGTAGTGTGTTGGATGTCGCGTTGGAAAACACTTCTTTTAATTTTATGAAGCGTTGACTTTGATACCTGCTGTTGAAATTTAGCAGAAGTATTTTTTAGGGTGTCACGTCCTAAAATACGGCTACAGATTAATACTTGTTTTTAAGCGGCATTTAGATGCACGTAATTAGGTGTTTTA
>CANMSI010000002.1 GCA_947500575.1 uncultured Flavobacteriaceae bacterium
CCTTTAAACAAAAAATCTATTCATGATACCATCAAAGTATAAAAACACTGTCCCAGTATGTTAAGATATTGCTACAATAAGTAGCGGTTGGATATCCAACCAAAAACTTAGGTGACCATGGCGATAGGGCTCACCCCTTACCATTCCGAACAGGGAAGTTAAGCCTATCCGCGCCGATGGTACTGCTATACCAAGTGGGAGAGTAGGTCGTCGCCTTTTTCGAAACCCTCTAAAGTTCAAACGAATCTTAGAGGGTTTTTTTGTACCCTAAAATTAACTACTGATTGATTTTATAGAATGGAGCTCGTGAAGTCTACTTTACTCTTAAGCTTAGACTATGATTTCTCCTGTTTATTTTCGCACCGCTGTGAATGTGCCCTCAGGCTGAGTTACAATTAATTCTTTAAAAAGGCCATTTGCTGCTTTTTTAAACGCTACTTTATACGCCGCTGAAGCTACAAAAGAAAATTTGTGTTCTGCTGTTGGAGTTAATTCATATTCCGGTTGCCCAGCTACGAAAAGATACAGTTTAGTACCATTCTCTTTTGCGTACACCTTTATTGTAATTTCTTCCATTTGATACGCACCCACATATTGTTTTAAAATAGTTGCATTTACAAATTTTCTATAATCAATAGCGTCGGGTTTTGGTGCTACTCTTAACATCGCCTTAGACGGACTACCATTCCCCGTCATTTCTTCATTTATCCACTCAATGTACTGTGACACTCTTGTATAATTTTCTACTACCCCATAGAACCCTTCTTTTTCTTGGCCTTTTCTGTCTTGCCAAGAGCTTACACCAGCCAAGTAAACTGTATTGTTTTTGACAATGAAAGCAGGACCTCCACTATCACCAGGACCACTAATTCCCTCATATTCCGTGAGATATTTGGTTTGGGTATCTGGATGATCAAATGTCCATGTTAACCATTTCTCTGTGGCTGTTTCTATCCTGTTGGTAGCTCCTCTTTGTTTCTTGTCGTTACCATCTACTCCAGTTAACCCATTGCCTTTATCACCTCTACCTACCATATATATTAACTTATCTACTTCGTCTTCATCCATATATAGTTTTGCTTGCATTGCACCTACAGGTTTTGTCTTTAGATGTAATAAGGCAATGTCATTTAATGCTGACATGTCTGCTTCAGGATTACCCCATTCCTTTTCGATGATAACTTTATCTACTTCTACTTCCACATCGTTTATGATCACAAAATGTTTCCCTCCAGCCTTAAATTTTTCCACAATTCCTATGGCGCAATGCGCAGCTGATAGTGCCCATTGATCTGCTATAATGGTACCTTCGCAATCAGGTAAATTTAAATGACACATATAATTTTCAAATTTCTTGGCAAGTTGTAAAAACTCGGCTTCATCTTTATCATGCCTGGTTAGCATTGGGTCGCTATTGTTACTATTTATATAACTAAAACTCCCTAATAATAATGACATCATTAGTAGTACTATAATTGAGTTTGCTTTTTTCATGATTTTGTGTTTTTTGATCGTTCTAATGTATTAAAAAAAGGCAATACACGAATCAGGACGTTTTACAAAGCCCTATCCTTAGATATAGGATAGCGAAGTAATGCGCTGTTCATTTGTACTACCTTATATTGTTTTTTAATTCAATTTTCTTTTAAAAATGTAACGTGTAATAAAAATGCCATTTCCATCCTTTTCACCTGCATCACTTTCTACAGCACTGGTTACAAAGGTTAAATCCCAACCTTCTGAAATCATTGCTGTTAATTTGGAAGAAATTATAGCGTCATTTGCCGCGATGTTCTGAAACCGAATACCAGCAATATTATAGAAGTTTAATAATTTAATTTCTTCAAAGTTCTTTAGTCTAATATCTTTTCGTTTAGACTTATTTCTAGTATGATCGTCTGCTGTTTGAATTGAAGTAAATTGTTGGTAATCTCTTTTCTCATTTGCGGAAATTACCCGAGATCTACCCAAACCATCTGGGATAATAGATTCTACGCTGGTAATTACTTTTACTTCAAATGCTGGTTTTGATGTTTCTTGCGCTAGTACATTCGATGTATGTATTATGAAGAATGCCGCTATTAGTGTTAATTTTCTCATTTAATTTAGTTTTTTATTAGTACTTGTTCCAATTAGTGATTTTACAAAAGGTGCGTTTTTTATAACTAAAGAGTATTAAAACGCTGTCCCAACTATTTTTTGTAAACTAATTGATAGCATACATCGTTGGAAAAACGATGCTGTATTTTTTAATTTTTTTAATTGTGATGTCCTTAGTTACTCTTCTAGGTCAATTCCAAAGGCCTCTTTAAAACCCTGTACAAGGAAATTTTGGAGAGTAGTCCCATGATCTCCGGGGCCTGCAATTATGTTGGAGTTTTTAGATGTTAAAAACTGTACTTCATTTTGGCTAAGACTTCCCACTGCCTGATCCATAGCCCCATAAATGTAGGTGATATTGGATAGGTCCGAAAAGGCATTAAAAAGCTGCGTATACCTGTTTAATGAGAACCCGGCACTTATTCTATTGAGATTTCGTTCTAGTACACTTGGATCTGGATCTTCTTCTACAATAGGCGTAAGGCCGTTGTCAAAAAATCCATTTCTTCCTTCGGCAGCCCCTTGCCAAATAACATCGTTCATATCTAATCTACCTGAAATAATGAGATACTTATCGGCGCTAGCTATTCCTTTTTTTGCAATGAGATCTTGTGTTACAAATGCGCCAAATGAAAAGCCCGCAACATACACGGTTCTGCCTTGATCTTTAAAATAGCGTACTACTTTAGAAAGCATCTCAATACTTTCGGTATTAAATGCATTTGCCTGGTCTAAGGTGATATCGTTTGTAGCCACGATATCAGGATTTAAGGTTTGCGCCTGATGCACCGTTACATTTAAAATCCCTTTTGGATTAATAACTGGAGCAAAATCGTCTACTACATCGGTAGCGAATTCCGTACTAGGTCCGCCGGGTACGGTAATTAGCACTGTAGTCGCTTTTTCATCTCCTTTAAAGTAAATGATATTTTTAATGTCTTGCGAAATGTCTGTTATAAGACTGGGAGATTGGTCATCATCATTAGAACAGGAGCCTATTATAACAGATAGAAATACAACTAACATTAGATTGGGAATAAAATGAAAACCATTTGAGTTTGTCATTTTTAAGGATACTCTTTTCATTAAAATTTGTTTTTTGATTTATCTGCACAAAAGTAGAGCGGTCTTAAAAAACGGAAGGCAATTTTAGCGCTAGAGAAGTACTAAAACAAAAGGATTGTACGAATAAGGACCTTTTTGAAAGTGTTTTTAAAGCACCAAGCGCCATTGTTGAGCTCATTTTTTAGTTCTGAGCAATAAAAGTAGTTGCTGGCTAGCCCTAAAGGGATGCAGCAAAAGCCTGGTACAAAATTGCAGTAGATCAAAGCCTTCTTTTTGGAGATTTGAACCACGGAATAAGGATCCCATGCGGATAGCTTCCTCTTAGAAAACAAACAACTTGCGAAATAAATGCCACCATATTTTCCGTACTAAAAAATGCAGGTACACAAGAAAATCACACACCCATAGCGGTTTTTTGAAGCTTTCTAAAAGCTCCAGGAGACATTCCCAAGCTGCTGTTAAATGTGCTATAGAAGGCACTTTTAGACTTAAAACCAGCTTCTAGACCAATGGCTTCTACTGAATATTTATTAAATACCGGATTATGCAGCAAATTTTTAGCAGCTTCAATCCGATATTCATTCACAAATTGGGTAACGCTCCTATTGGTTTCCTGATTTACGATTTGAGACAAATAGCCCTCGCTTGTATCCAAGCGGGTTGCTAAATCTAATCTACTTAAAAGCGGGTCTTTATATACTTCCTCTTCCTCCATTAGTGCATACAGTTGGGTTATAATTTTGGAGCTTGTAGTGCTATTTATTTTCCGTTTTGCTGGCGTATTCGCTATCTTTTTAGAGACCAAATACGCATGTATTTCTTCTTTCTGTACTATAAGCTGCAATTTAAATATGCCATAATACAACACCCACCATAAGAATACAGACATTAAAATCCATAGGACATAAAAGCAATATATAGTGCCAAATACGATCGTTTCTATCCTAGTTAGTACCCAAATTGTAATAACGCATAAAATAAAGAAGTTTAATCTAAGCAACCACCGTCTTTTATCTTCTGAAATGGTATTGGCATTCTTAATTAACTTTCTACCATAAAATATTAAAAACACATTAAAGCTAATACATATGGGATCTTTAATAAAAAACAAGAGCGCATCCACTATGGAATGGTGAAGGTTGAAGAAATACAGGGGTATTTCAGTAATAATAAAGAAAACAAAAGGAAGATAGATCCATTTATAATAAGGACTATGGTAAAGTGGATGCTTTATTTGAATTAAGAAATAGGTAAACAGGCTAACTGCAAATAAATAATCGAGCCTAAAATTGGCTAAAATTATAAAACCTACATGATCGGTGGTATTGCCTCCCCATTCTATGAGGGTTAAGTTTGCCAACAAGAATAAGGATAGAGCCAAATAATGATTAGCACGACTCCTGTAAAAAGAGGTTGTTAATAGCGCGATACTTATAAAATAGCCTATAACAACACTGGCTATCATGGTAAAGTCTAGTACTGTTTTACTCATTCGTTCCTGTATACAGAAGGTTATTGACTCGTAATCTGATGGAATACAACTGCGAATATAAATTATGAATGGTATACTAGCTAGTTAAGTAAATTATAATATTCTAAAATGTTTAAGTCATTTTAAAAGGGCTTACCCCTTCGCATCCCGAACAGGGAAGTTACCCCCATCCGAGCCGATGGTACTGCTATAGCAAGTGGGAGCGTAGGTCATCGCTTATTTTATGTGCTAAACTTAACAAGAAACCTAGCATTGTGGGAGAAAGATAATAGAAGTAGAAATTGGTTCTATTAGAGTTATTCTACGTTTTCAAAAAACTGTATTGCATATTTACAATATTCAATGATCATGTCTTTATCCGTTTCAAATTCTTTACGCTTTCCTAAATAATTTTTAGAATTGGGTGTTATTTCTTTTCCTTCATTCAATTCCTTATATGAAATACATTTAATATGTTTTTTTGTAACAAGCACAAACAATGCATTTTCAAAAGGATATTTTCCATACCTTTCAATCATACTTAATTTTAACTCTCCACTTGCGCGATATTTTACTTCGATAAAATGTGCCTGATTATTCTTAAAAATCACAAAATCTGGCATTTGTCGTATGCTGTTCGAAACATCTCCTCTAACTCCTTTTAAGAGATCTTTAATTCCTGGAATTGAGTTCTCCATACCATAACTAAATACTTGAAAACCAAGTGAACGAAAAAGCTCTTCTATTAGTGTTTCAGCAATGCGACCCTTTATAACATTGGATGTCCAATTGTTACCATTATTTTTAGTTTTCGTAGATGATTCTTTCTGCTTGTATTTAGCTTCAGCTGGGGATATATCTTTACTTCTTTGATGGCAAGAAAAACAAAGTCCACCATTAAATTTTGTGTAATCTCCACAAGTTATACATTCAGCCATATTTGTTCTTTTTCATGTAAGTACTTTTTTCTGTTGCGAAATCTTCAATTCAGTAAACTCGCCTTTACTTAATAACCAGCAGTCTTTTATATAAAACGCAATATGAAGAAGGCGATAACTTTTCGAATAAACACAGCGTCAATTTTTATGTTTTTTTTAATTCCATTTTTTTAGCTCGTCATAAGCACAAACTAATATGCACTTATTTTCAACTTCTTCACAAAGTATAAGAGCAGATAATATTGCTCCGGCAGTTGATTTTCCTATTTCAATATTATGTGCTTTGAAAATTTTATGGGTAATACTCTCTATATATTTAAGTTTATATGGAATTACTCTGTTAATTAAATGAGGTTGTAAGTTTAATTTCTCAATAGGTACGCCAATAGCGGTTAATGGCGGGAATTTCTTAGGGACTTTTTCTAAAGATAATGGTTTCCCGTCTTTTAATAATGAGGATGTATTGGGAAATTCAGCTGTTTCTGCAGCTATTATTTGCGATTCAGGGTTAAGCTCTTTTAGTCTTTCACCTATTCCACTTAAACTAGTTCCAGAGCCAACAATGCCTACGAAATAATCAATAAAATCTATTTTCAAGTCTTTACATTTTTTAAAAACTTCATCAACGAGATTGAAATATGCTATTTTAGCATTTTTTCGTGTTTTAGTTACAGGATAGAGTCTTTCAGGATTAATTTTTAAATCAGAACTAAATTCTTCTTTTGCTAAGTTTATTGTTCTTTCCAAGATATTTACGTAACCAATATTGTATTTTTCTGCTGGCGAAAAAATTAAATCAGCTCCTAAACTTTTCAATTGGCTGAGTCTTTCCCCACTAATATTCTCGGGGACTATAACTTTTGGACGAATAGGTTTGTTGTAGCCAAGAACATTAGCACAATAGACAAAAGCTGCAGCTGCATTCCCTAGGCTAGCTTCTATAACAGGTGTTAAGCCTGGTTTCAAAAAGCCCATTTTTTCGGCTTGCTTAAAAACATAAGGATACACCCTCATATGAATACTTCCAACAGGATTTTCATATTCTAATTTTAATAGAATGCGATTATTGTTTGGGACAATTTCGTTTGATATTGCTAATAATGTGGTATTAGTGGATTCTGATAGGAGTCGAGAATATAGGTTATCTCTATATAATTTATTTTTAATCATTCATTTCAATTTTTTTAATGATTTCACCTATACCATATTCGTCTTCTGAGCGTTTGGAATGTCTAATCATAGACCATATAAAAAGAGCTATACTTGATATTGTAATTATTGATGCAAAATATTGAGAGTTCTTAAAACATAAAAAATAAGAGTGCCATAGAATCAAAGATAATATAGGTAATGCAAGACCAAACATAAATAATCGATCATCCCTTCCGTGAATATTTTTCCTTACCCCATTTATTATAATGGACTCTAAACTTATCCAAGAAGAGTTTTCTTGAATCCCTGATTTTATCAAACTATGAAGTACAACCCATCTATACCCTTGAGCTCTGAGCTTTTGACGTCTCCAATTCATTAAAGCTGTAACAATTATTAATAAAGAAAAACTAAGCAAAAGCGAAGACCATGCTATTTGAATTGAAGAAGATTGGAGATTAGTTAAACCAAAAACACTTGTACCACCAGTTACTAAAAAAGCATATTGTAGGACACGATCTTTCTGTGTTTTCTCAACATCACATTCCTTTCTAGTTTGTTCGAAATAAGAAATTTCAGCTGCCGACAGATTTAAAATGGGCTTTCTTGTATACTTTTCCACCTTCTTTAAGGATTTTGTCTCTTCAATTTCTATCTTTTTATCTATATCTTTTTCACTCATTTAAGTTTAATTTGAACTTTGCAAGTTGCTTATGCTTTGACGTATTTTAATTTGGCATTCTTAGCCAACATACACAACCTCTCGAAAAGCCTTTATTAGCTATGTTTTATACACGTTGTTGCCAGCAGCTATTTTAATTCGCTTTTTTCTATCTCTTTTATGGATTTTCCTTCATCATTTTTCCAAACATTTCGTCCATTCACAGAATATCCGAGTATTACAGCAGCGGCAGCAGAAGGACTTGAAAAAAGATAATTTCGAGTAAAGTATAAGTCACCATTTGATTTTGGTTTTATTACATTTTCCGCGATTAACAATTCTCTTAAAGCTCCATAACCGTAATTTTTTGTTAGATTTTTAGAAACACCTGATTTTTCTATGACCACAAGTCCTTCGTTTGTTTGAATTGCAGAAGCCTCAATTCCGCTTACATTTAAATTTAAATCTCCACCTGGATTTAGAAATATTTCATTTTCTGTCATTGCTGATCGAGCATTGAGAGTTTCAAAAGTATTTTTGCTAGCAATTGGGTTTTCTAGAAATTTATGTCCTAAAGTGCCAGTAAGAATTTTGATATTGGATAGAAACTCCTCCATTGCATCTCTGTCAGGTAGTGGAAGTGAACTTAAAGCTGGATTATTCCCATTTTTTAAGCCATATCTTTCTGTCTCACTTGCGATTTGAACAACTCTACTCTCAAGATATTTTATATGAGATTTTGTTAAATTATCATCTTTACTTGTGAAGAGAATTACTTCATTCCAAAAATCTTTTTTTGAATCGTGATTTTTCAATCTATCCCAAACATTTTCGGCTTCACCTACATATAAAATTTGTTTCAAAGTGTCTTGTTCGTAACCTATAAGAAAATAAACTCCTTGAGTATTTATCTCTTTAGTAAAGTGTTTATTTAAATCTGATATTTTTGTTCGAGGACAAGAAAGGGCCTGAATAGTATGGTTCACGACCTCTGCAAATTTGATGCCCGTAACACTGCCTTCTTTTAAATAAATTCTAATACTTTTACCTAATATCATTAGTTTCGTTTAATTGCTGGTAATGATTGTATAAGCCTACTTAGGTAGGTTTATTTCAATATTAATAAGGCACTGTTGGTTATTAAGCAGAATCCCTCAAAAAATAGCAGCTTACAAGTATCAGAAAGATAAGTGGTAATCACAAGAGGAATCCTACAATAGGGGCGGAAAATCTGTTAAAATGCATAAATATTCGATAAACGGCACACTAGGTAGTTCGTCGATGAAGTACCATCAATGAAAGGACTGAAGTTGAAGTCGAAATTGAAGTTGAAGTTGAATTTGAAAGAGAAAACGATATTGGTATTTGGACACTTATTCTTTCTTTCCTCCAAAGATCGCTTCCATTAAGACCTTTATACTATAGAACCCCATCCCAATCGCTGCAATGGCCAAGATGGCTGCAAAAATAACAACAGGTAGGTACAAGGGGTGTTCTTGGTTTTTAAAGGCTTGCCAAAAGGTAAAAGGAGCGGCAAACATTAATAGCACGGTATAGCCGAGGCATTTAAGGGCTTTTACCAAGAGTATTTTATCTGTTCTCAAAAAGCTAGATTTTAGATGGGTTTCTCAAAAATAAGAATAATGCGCTATATTTAGAGAACAACCCATTTTAAAAACCACCCATGCAGCTATTTCTTGTTGTTTTCTTAGTAATTCTCTTCATCATCATCGCCACCGTAAAATTTAAAATTCACCCAGTATTCTCCCTTATTGTCGCCGCTTTATGCACTGGTTTGAGTATGGGAGCGGCCGCTGCTGAAGTCTTGGATCTAATTTCCAAAGGCTTTGGAGAAACCCTTTCTGGTATTGGTCTCATCATTGCTTTTGGGACCATCATTGGCGTCTTTTTAGAAAAGACAGGAGGTACCCAGGTCATTGCCACTACCATGCTGAATGCCATTGGCATTAAAAGAGCCCCTTTGGCCATGAACTTGACAGGGTTTTTAGTAGCCATTCCTGTTTTTTGCGATTCGGGTTTTATTATTCTTTCCTCCCTAAATAAAGCACTCAGTACCAAAACAGGCATTGCCAAACTGGTATTTGCCATTGCTTTGGCCAGTGGCTTGTATACCGCCCATGTTTTTGTGCCCCCAACACCGGGACCTTTGGTGGCCGCAGAGGCTTTGGGTGCCGATTTAGGTTCGGTACTCCTCTATGGACTTTTGGTAGCCATCCCCGTATCTTTAGTAGGCTACTGCTGGGCACGCTTTATTGGGAAACGCTTGTCTCCAGAGTTGGTAGAAACAGCAACTCAGGAGGAAGTACAAGACACTACTGTACCTAATAAGATAACACCCCTTGCTGCTTTTATGCCTTTGTTCATTCCACTAGTATTAATTGCATTGCAGTCGGTCGCCAAATACCCAACACATCCTTTTGGAGAAGATACGGTGTTTACGATACTTTCTTTTGTAGGGCATCCTATTATTGCCTTGTTTATTGGGGCGGTCCTTGCCATGTTTTTAGGAAGAAAAGCGGCACAAGAGCAGCGTTCCAAGTGGATTGTGAGCGCCTTAAAGGAAGCAGGGATCATTATTCTAATCACAGGTGCTGGTGGGGCTTTTGGGGCGGTTCTCCGAGCCTTAAAAATTGAACAATACCTGCAGTTAGATGCCAATGCTGCTTTATTGGGGCTTTGCATTGCCTTTTTAATTGCTGCTGTGCTAAAAACGGCCCAAGGCTCGTCTACGGTAGCTATTATTACCACTGCCGCCATTATGGCTCCCTTGTTTGGATCTTTAGGCTTGGATACAGATATGGGCAAAACCTTTGGAGTATTGGCCATAGGCGCAGGTGCTATGACAGTTTCTCATATCAACGATAGTTATTTTTGGGTGGTGACCCAATTTTCTGGGATGGATGTAAAGACTGCTTTGAAAAGTCATACCCTTGCCACGCTCTTACAAGGAATTACGGCTATTATACTGGTGTTGCTGGGCTATCTGCTCTTTAGTTAATATGCGCTTATAGAGGGTAGTTTAACGCTCTTCTACCACAATATTGTCTGTAAACTCTTGTACAACCGCAAAATATCCCAGTGCAAAATTGTTGGGATCATCTACATTGTCCAATACATCGTCATTATCAATGTCAGTTACATTTATAATATTGCCTCTTACCGTTGCGGTGGGTGTACCAAAAGGACCAAAATTATCTCCACTCTGTTCTATGAGTTGGTCCATATAGTTGTAAAAGCCTTCGCTGGCTCCTAAAAGACTAATGTTTACTTCTTGCCCTGGTTGTAAGTCGCTATCATAGAAATAGGAAAACTTAAATTCTTGCCCTTCATAAAAGGTATCTTCTGTAACTAAAAACTCATCAAAATCCAGATCAAACACATAGTAATCTGTTCTATCTGGCAGGTCCATAAAGGTAATTTCAATTTCTGTTTCATCTCCATCAAACAAAGTGCCATCTCCTTGCACTAGGTCTGTGATGGGGGTAGACGGAACAAAGCGTGTGCGTGCCAAATAGCGCTGGTCTAAATGGTTTACCTGCAAGAGCAATTCGCCATCCAATAAGAAATCAGTACCTACCACTTTTTGATATACACCAGAACCCGGGTCTTCTTCAATCAAAATTTGAATATTACTTCCCATGGTAGTAGGGGCATCTAAATTGGTAATCGTCACTTGTTCCAAATTGGTCAAGGGAATGGGTTCAAAAAAGGAACTTGTTTGGGAAACTTTTACTTCCAATGTGGTAAAAGCTTCACTAGTATCTACTCGGATTAAAGCATCTATAATTAAGCGAGGTGCTTCTGCAGGAGTGTCTACTTCAATAACATCTTCGCAGGCGATAAAGAGTAGGGGACAAAGGATATATAATACAATTTTCTTCATCTTCTTAAAATTTAAAATTATAGGTCACAGCGGGTACAATTCCGAAAATGGAAGTTCGGATGGCTTCATTGGCACCCGTATCTTGGTTCCTCCTAAAATTAATGGAAGCAGCATTTCTTCTATTGTAGGCGTTGTATACGCTAAAAACCCATTCGGATTGTAATTTTCTGCCTTTATTCTTTTTTGGGGTTAGTGTTGCCGAAACATCAAAACGATGGTAATCTGGTAAACGCTCTATATTGCGCAGACCATAGTAGGGAATGGTAATTCCTTGAAACTCGAACTGCCCTATAGGGTAGTTGGTTGGTTGCCCCGTTTGAAAGATAAAGTTCATATTTAAACTCCATTTCTTATTAAACTCGTAACTGGCAAACAAAGCAATATCGTGGGTTTTATCAAAAGGTGTATTGTACCATTCCCCTAAGTTAATGCCGGTTTCTCTATTGGAACGTCCATTGTCCGTTACAGCTTCTCTACCAGGGGTGCGTTGTTCAGATTTGGATAGGGTATATGCCAACCAGCCTTGCAATTTTCCTTCATTTTTGCGAAATAGAATTTCCAATCCGTAGGCTCTGGCTTCACCATTGAGAATTACCTGTTCTATCGCATTGTTGGCAATGAGGTTGGCCCCATCTATATAATCAATTCTATTTTGAATGTCCTTATAGAATGCTTCCGTTTCTAAGGAATAAGCGCCTCCTTTTATATTTCTAAAATAGCCCACGGCATACTGATCTAATAGTTGTGGTTTTACAAAGGGGCCACTAGGCGTCCACACATCTAAAGGAGTAGGGGAGCTGGTATTGGAAAGGAGATGTAAATACTGGGCTAATCGGGTATAGCTTGCCTTCACAGAGCTATTGGCTCCAAAAGTATAGGCTGCTGAGATCCGAGGTTCAAAATTGGTAAAGGTTTTTAAACTGCCACTTCTTCCAGGATTAATAGTTTCTATGGGTTCTGCTTCTTGATAGATCAATAAAAAGGGATCAAAAATGACGGGATTGTTATTCTCGTAGACATTTAACTCGTCTTGCCCTAGTCGAATAAAATTACTCAGTCGCAATCCGTACTGCAGGCTTAGATTATCCGTTACATTGTGTTCTATATCAATATAGGCCGCAAATTCATTGGCATATTTTTCGGTGAGTTGCTCTTCCAAAATCCCAGAATCTGGACTGTTGGGTTGAATTTTACCAGGGTTAAAGCGATAATAAATATTATTTAGACCATAATTTACCTGCAGGTTATCATTGAAATAATGTTTAAAATCGTACTTCACATTAAAGTTTTGAATGCCTGAATTCCATTCAAAGCCCACAAAATCTAGTTCAAGCCCATAGAAATAATCGGAATAGATTAAGGAGAGATTGGAGAATAATTTATCAGAGAACAGATGATTCCAACGAAAGTTCACTACGGTATTTCCATACGTATTTTCAAAGCTATCTGCAATACTAAAGACGTCTCTCCCAAAATAACCGGATAGAAAAATATTGTTTTTATCATTTAGTTTGAAGTTGATTTTGGTATTCAGGTCATAGAAATATGCGCGGTTGTCTACATCGAAAAGCGGTAAAAACAAATGTGCATACGAACCTCTTCCTCCAATAAGAAAGGCCGATTTATCTTTTTCAATAGGCCCTTCTACTAGGAGCCTGCTTGCTACGGCACCAATACCCCCATTTACTTTTAATTCTTTGCTATTTCCCTCTTTCTGAAAAATTTCTAAAACGGAGGATACCCTACCTCCATAACGGGCGGGAATACCACCTTTGAAAAGCTTTACATCTTTAATGGCATCTGGATTAAAGACAGAGAAAAAACCAAATAAATGAGAAGAATTAAAAATGGTGGCTTCGTCTAGAAGAATTAGATTCTGATCTACAGCGCCTCCACGCACATTAAAACCAGAAGAACCTTCACCAGCGTTGGTAACCCCTGGAAGTAAGATGATCGATTTAATCACATCTGCTTCTCCCAGCACTACCGGAATCTTTTTAATGGTTTGCACCGCCATGGTATTTACACTCATCTGCGGTTTTCGAATACTCATCTTTTCCACATCTTCTGTAACCACCACTTCATCTAATTGCTCTGCTTCTTCTACCAATTCAAAATTAAGTACTTGGCTTTCTGTTAGAGAGACCTCTTGCACAATATCTTGAAAACCCAAATAACTAATTTGAAGCTTGTATTCTCCTTCAGGGATGGTAAGGGAATAAAAACCATACTCATTGGTAGTTACACCAGTACGCAATGAAGGTATGGCAATGGTAACACCAATTAAGGTTTCGTTACTAGAAGCTTCGGTGATAACACCGCTAAGGGTATATTTATTTTGTGCTTGTAGGGCTAAAGAAAAAAAAATGGAGAGGAGGAGCGGTACTATGAAGCGTAAATTCATTAAAAACGATTTTTTATAAATGTAGACAGAAAAAGCTTTGCTAAAAAAAAGTTAACACTAATTTAAAATGAAAAGACCTCCTGTGTTCGGGAGGTCTTTCTGTATTAGGATGGATAACCGTTTTTAAAGTTGCGCCAAAATAGTGTTAAATGTAGTACTGGGGCGCATGGCTTCCGCAATTAAGCTCTCATTGGTCTTATAGTAGCCTCCAAGATCTTGAGCACTACCTTGCGAAGCATTCAATTCATTGATAATACTATTTTCCTCGGCTACCAAAGCTGCGGCTATGGGTGTAAAAACTTCTTTTAATTCCTCATTGTCATTTTGCTTGGCAAGTGCCTGTGCCCAATACGAAGTAAGGTAGAAATGACTTCCTCTATTATCTAACTCTCCTACTTTTCTTGAAGGAGATCTATCATTGTCTAAAAATTCTTCCGTAGCGGTGTCTAAGGCATTGGCAAGTACTTGCGCTTTTGGGTTGTTGTTCTTTTCTGCATAGTGTTCTAGAGAAACCCCTAATGCAAGAAATTCTCCTAGCGAATCCCATCGCAAGTGTCCTTCTTCCATAAACTGATCTACATGCTTAGGAGCTGAACCACCGGCACCTGTTTCAAAAAGACCTCCACCGTTCATCAAAGGAACTATGGAAAGCATTTTTGCACTGGTTCCCACTTCTAGAATAGGGAATAAATCGGTGAGATAATCTCTTAGTACGTTACCAGAAACGGATATGGTATCTTTTCCTTCTTTGATTCTTTTTAAAGTAAAAAGTGTGGCTTCTACGGGAGAAAGAATACGAATGTCTAGATCGGTGATATCATTTTGTGGTAGATAGGTATTTACTTTTTTGATAAGCTCTGCATCATGCGCTCTGTTCTGATCTAACCAAAATACAGCAGGCGTGGCAGAGGCTTTTGCTCTAGTAACCGCTAATTTTACCCAATCTTGAATTGGAGCATCTTTTACCTGACACATTCTCCAAATATCTCCTGCCTCTACAGCATGTTCTATTAACACCGTATTGTTTTCGAGATCTACTACTTGAACAAGACCGCTAGCATCCATCTCAAAAGTTTTATCGTGAGAACCATATTCCTCTGCTTTCTGCGCCATTAGGCCCACATTGGGAACGGTACCCATGGTGGTTGGATCAAATGCCCCGTGTTCTTTACAGAAATCGATGGTAGCACTATAAATACCGGCATAACTGCTATCTGGAATCACTGCTTTGGTGTCTTGTGATTTTCCTTGGGCATTCCACATTTGCCCTGAATTTCGAATCATGGCTGGCATGGAAGCATCAATAATTACATCACTAGGTACATGCAGATTGGTAACCCCTTTATCGGAATTTACCATGGCCAAATCTGGACCGTTTGCAATTGCAGTTGCGATATCTGCTTCTATTTCTGTTCTCTGTGCTTCAGAAATTCCTTGTAATTTATCTAGAAGGTTCTCTAAACCATCATTGGCATTAATTCCTGCTGCTTCTAAAGTGGTAGCATGTTTTGCAAAAACGTCTGCAAAGAAAACTTCTACCGCATGCCCAAATATAATAGGGTCCGAGACTTTCATCATGGTCGCTTTCATGTGCAATGAGAATAGTACTCCCTGCGCTTTAGCATCCGCTACCTGTACTTTTAGGAATTCTAATAAAGCCTTTTTGCTCATCACAGTAGCATCAATAATCTCACCTGCTAATAAAGCGATGTTATCTTTTAGGATATGAACCTGATCATCTGTGTCTTTCCATCTAATTTGAACGGAAGTTGCATTGGTTAAAGTCACGGACTTTTCATTGGATCTAAAGTCTCCTTGCGACATGGTAGCTACATGCGTTTTAGAATCTGAACTCCATGCTCCCATGGAATGTGGATTCTTTTTTGCGTAATTTTTAATAGGCTTAGGAGCTCTTCGATCCGAGTTTCCTTCCCTCAATACAGGATTTACAGCACTTCCCTTAATTTTATCGTAGCGAGATTTTATTTCTTTTTCAGCATCCGTAGTTGGGTCGTCTGGGTAATCTGGTAAGTTATATCCTTTTCCTTGTAGTTCTTCAATGGCCTCTTTCAATTGAGGAATGGAAGCACTAATATTTGGGAGTTTTATAATGTTCGCTTCTGGAGTTTTGGCCAAAGCCCCCAAAGCAGAAAGGTCGTCGTTTACTTTTTGAGATTCCTCTAATACTTCTGGAAATACGGCACATATTCTTCCAGCAAGTGATATATCTTTTGTTTCTATGGTAATGCCGCAGGTTTTGGTAAAGGCTTGAACAATTGGTAAAAATGACTGAGTAGCCAAAGCAGGTGCTTCATCAGTTTTGGTATAAATAATTTTAGGCATGTGTATTGAGGATTATATTTAAGCGGAGCAAAGATACAATTTTATCAGGGCTTAAATGAGAGGAGGGCTGTGAAAATTTAGTGCAATTTATAAGGGAAAGTTACCTATTTGTGATAGATGTTGTTAAAAACAAAAGCCATATCATTGTAGCGAGTACATTGACATGGCTTTTTAGAAATAGCTAACAAACTTGTTGTTCCGTATTTTAGTACAGATTGCTCTATATTCTTACGAAACGGCAACCATTGATTGCATCTGTTTCACTATTTCAACGTTTAAAACACTTTTCACTCTCCATTATACAACCGAGTAGTTACTTTGTATTTCTTTTTCTATTGTTTTTTGATTTTAGTATTACCCTATAGAACCGAAGTTCTACGAATTTTACTGAAACTATATTGTCTTGAATGATTTGGTCGAAACCTCCTTGTTCTTAACAATCCTCTCAAAGTCTATACATATTGCTATATATCGGCTATGCAAGTCAAACAATAAATACAAAAGAACGTCAACTTTGTAATAGCTCAAGAAAGGTGCCCATACGGGTCTTTCTTTTTGCTATGGTATAAATGTAAGTAAATAAATGAAATCTCCAAACTTTGTAAGAGATTAGTAATCAACACAATATGAACTTTGGTTATTAACAATTGTTCATAAAAAAACACCCTTGATTACAAGAGTGTTTTTTATAAAATTTTTGAAGTATTTCTTTAGGAACGAACTTCTTTAATTCTAGCTTTCTTACCAGTAAGACCTCTAAAGTAGAAGATACGTGCTCTTCTTACTTTCCCTTTCTTATTCACTTCTATTTTTTGAAGTGCTGGCATATGCACTGGAAAAATACGTTCTACGCCTACGGTACCTGACATTTTACGGATTGTAAATGTTTCTGTAGCACCTACACCTCTTCTTTGGATAACTACACCTCTAAAGAACTGCGTACGTTTTTTTTCACCTTCCTTAATTTCGTAGTATACGGTGATTGTATCACCGGCAGAGAAATCAGGAAATTCGTTTTTTGGAACAAATTCGTCTTGTACAAATTTTAATAATGATTCCATGTTTTTTATTTACGGATTAGCTAAAAGCAACATTCACGATTTTCGCCAGAGGTTAATTTTAATCGACTGCAAAAATAAGTCATAAATTAGAACCTACAAGTTATTTGAAGGGATTTTTTGCCTCTTAAAGAATGAATATGTGCTAAACAGTTTTTTTAAGCTGTGTCATGGCCCATATAAACCCAGCAGCAAAAGCCAAACTAGCCAGTGTCGTAACAATACTCATAACACCTTGAATCTGCATTAGATTATCGCTATCCATAAAGGAATCTGCAAAAAAGCGGAAAAAAACGGGCCGCACAACAAACATCAATAGCATAACGGATGAAGATAGCACCATAATCCACCCTGGAATGGTTTTCTTTTTTGCCAAATAGATGATAGATCCTGTGAGAATTAATAATTCTGCAATTACAGCTAGAATGTTTGCTACTATAAATGGAAGTTCTGAGAATGTTGACATAGTTTAAAGTTATTTATTTAATAAATCGGGTCTTAATTTTTCGGTTCTTTCTACGGCCTTTTCTTCTCGCCATTTTTCTATTTTTGGAAAATTACCACTCAATAAAACTTCGGGTACTTCCATGCCTTTATAATTGGAGGGTCTGGTATATACAGGTGGAGCCAAAAGATTATCTTGGAAAGTGTCTGTCAATGCAGAAGTTTCATTATTTAAAACACCTGGTATCAATCGGATGACGGCATCACATAAAACGGCGGCTCCTAATTCTCCACCCGATAACACATAATCTCCTATAGATATTTCATGGGTAATAAAACGCTCTCGTACTCTATGGTCTACTCCTTTATAATGACCACAAAGAATGATGATGTTTTTTTGAAGTGATAGGCTATTTGCCATTTTCTGATCCAATGTTTTACCATCGGGTGTCATATAAATAATGGCATCGTAGGATCTGGATGCTTGTAACGCACTAATACATTTATCAATTGGTTCTATCATGAGCACCATTCCTGCCCCTCCACCAAACTGATAATCATCTACTTGGTTATAGCTCTTATCTGTATAATCTCTCAAATTATGCATATGCACTTCCACAAGGCCTTTTTCTACGGCTCTTTTTAAAATTGAAGCTTCGAATGGACTCTTTATTAACTCTGGGAGTACCGTAATAATATCTATTCGCATCATGATTCTTAAAATATAGTTTAGGACGCCTTTGGAGCATCCCAAAAATAAAACAAATTAGATTGCTTTGTCCAACCTAAGCGTTCATATAAATGCTGTGCCGGATTATTAGGCGCAGTTTCTAAAGCCAGCCCCTTATATCCTTTTTCTAGACAATGCTTCTTTGCACAATTTAAAAGGGCTTCTCCAACTCCTTTTTTTCGATATACTGCGTTAACATACAAATCATTTAAAACATAAAAGGGTCTCATGCTTACCGATGAAAATGTAGTGTATAATTGGGTAAAACCTATGGCAACTTCTCCTTCATAGGCCATAAAGATGACACTTTCATTTTGTTTGATTCGAAGCGTTAAAAACGCTTTGGCGGCCTCTAAATTGGAGGTCTGCTCATAAAAAACTCTGTATTGATCAAAGAGAGGAGTCAATTCAGAGATGTGTTTCTCTGTTACTAGTTCAATGTGCATCCTAAAGAGCAATTAAAAAAAGCTCCGTTAGGAGCTTTTGTTTATTTTGATTTTTTATACTTATTAATTTCATCCTGAAGCTGTCGGCTAATTTTTTGTTCTCTTTCCAGTGCCCTGCGTCGATGTTCTTCATATTCCGTTTCCAACTCAGATAAATTACTTTTCGCTTCTTGAGTTAAAATATTACTCTTTCTAAACTTATATACAAAGAGCAAGAACATTAATAAGAGTGCTCCAATAACGGACCACAAAATAAAATTATAGGTGCCTTTCGAAACTAAAATTCCTAAAAACGACATGCTGTCCTTTTCCTCTGTAACGGCCGTTAAATTATTTGTAGTCTCATCCAATTTGGAATTGAGCGACGTAATCGTGGACTCATGACCAGAAATCGTAGCATTTAATTCCGATATTTTTTTATAGGATGCATTCAAGGAATCTAAAACATTAGCACGAAGCTTAAATAAATTCCCTTCAACGATCACTTCATATCGTTTTCCTTCTGCACGATAGTTACCACCTTTTTCTGCGATATAATCAAATTGACTGCTAAGTGTACCTCCATCTAGAGATTTTTTTGGAGCGTCAGTATCCTCATCCTGAGCAAATTGCAAATTAAATGTGAGTAGTGCACATACAATGCATAGCGTTCTTAAACCTTTCATGGTCAACATACTTAAAAATTAAAATTATTACGGAGCGACTAAAGTACTTCAATATTATTAATTAAGAAAAAAAATAAGCAAGAAGCTATCAATCCTTTCCCACTAATTCCGTTTCCAAATATATTTTGAAGTTATCTAGTAATACGTAAACCGTCTTACTTTTGCCATGTATTTTGCCAATCGTATTACCTGATGTGAATATCCATATTCATTGTCGTACCAGATATACAGTACCAAATTCTTACCTTCTTTCGTAACTATCGTAGCATTGCTGTCATAAATAGAAGGTGCAGAAGTGCCAACTATATCAGAAGATACTAGCTCATTGCTTAAAGAATATTGAATTTGCTCTACCAAATCTCCTTCCAATGCATATTTTTTTACAATGGTATTAATAGATTCTACCGAAGTTTTATTTTTCACTTCTAAATTAAGAATCGCTAAAGACCCATTTGGAACAGGAACCCGTATGGCATTGGAAGTAAGTTTCCCTTCCAACTGCGGTAATGCTTTTGCAACCGCCTTACCAGCACCAGTTTCCGTAATTACCATATTCAAGGCAGCAGCTCTTCCTCTTCGGTATTTCCCATGCATATTGTCTACCAAATTTTGATCGTTGGTATAGGCATGGATGGTTTCTAAATGACCTTTTTTAATCCCTAAAGAATCATCTATAACTTTTAAAATAGGAGTAATAGCATTGGTGGTACAAGAAGCTGCCGAACATATTTTAGTGCTATTAGGATCAACGTCTTTCTGATTTACTCCATGCACTATGTTTGGAACTCCTTTTCCAGGAGCTGTTAACAGTACTTTGGAGGCTCCTTTGGATTTTAAATGTCTTCCCAAAGCTTCTTTGTCCCTAAAAGCACCAGTATTATCAATCACCAATGCATCCTTAATTCCATAAGATGTATAATCTATATCTTCTGGTTTTTGGGCAGAAATCACATGTACAGTAGTACCATTGATGATAAGGGCGCTATTTTTTAAATCGACATCTACGGTACCCATAAACTTTCCATGAACAGAATCTGTTCTAAGAAGGGTAGCTCTTTTTTCTAGTACTTGCTCGTTGATTTCCCCTCGGGTGACAATTGCTCTAAGACGAAGTTGACTTCCTTTTCCGGTTTTCGCCATTAACTCGCGGGCTAGAAGACGACCAATGCGACCAAAACCATATAATACAACATCTTTGGGCTCAATTTTTTTTGCTGCTTGCGCATCCTTGAGTTTGTCAATTACAAAGGCTTTTACGTTGTGATAATTACTATCATCTGCATGATATTCATATGTAAGCTTACCGATATCTAATTTTGAGGGAGGTAATTTAATATCATTGATAGCACGCAAAATCTCTACTGAATCAAAAATGGAAATAGGTTTTTGAACAAACTCACCCGCATATTCATGTAAATTAATGATATCACTGACGTTCTTATCAATCACTTGATTTTTGAAAAGAACCACTTCTATGGACTTGTCGTACCATAGATCACTTATGATTTTTATAAATTCCGTTGTTGCTTTTCTCCTGTCTGCCTGGAAGGCCAGCTCTTTTTCGTACGATGTTGTAGCACTCATGTATTGGTGTTGTGTGTTTAATTTTTTGCAAAAGTATATATTTCAAACGTTTTCGTATAATATTTTTCAATAAAAAAAGCACCTCTAAAGAAGTGCTTTTTATAATTGTAATTTCCAAATTATTGAAAGATCAGTTTCTCCCGCTCACCATCTTCATTCAACATGGTAATACTTGTTCTCCCATATTTGGAAATTTTATCAAACAAGTTCTTTGCTTGCTCCACATCTTTAATTTCTTGATCATCTACCTTTAGAAGAATTTTATCTTCCAAACCATAGCCTTGATACCGCTCCGGTACCCCCACAATTTTAACCCCTTTGTCAATATCAAAAGCTTTCATGTCTTTTTTAGAAAGGTTCTTCACCACAAAATTCATTACTGGTAGCTGCATGGTATTGCGTTTCTTAAGGGTTACTGGAATCACTTTTTTATTTCCGTCTCGGATCAACGTTATGCGCACTTCATCCCCAGGGCGTTTGGCAGATAAATACCCTCTAAGGTCTGCCATTTTATGAACCTCAATATTATCTATCTTCGTAATGATATCGCCTTCTTCTAAGTTGGCATCATAAGCGCCAGAATCTTCTTCAACACCATTGATATACACGCCATCCGTTTCATTAATTCCTTTTTCTATTGCGAGTTTAGAATTTCTAGGAATGTAACTAATTCCTAAGACCCCTTTTTGAACGTTTCCAAATTCGGTAATATCATCAATTACTTTTTTGGCAATATTGCTTGGAACCGCAAAGGAATAACCTACATAGGAGCCTGTTTGAGAGGTAATAGCGGTATTAATCCCGATGAGATCTCCATTCGTATTTACCAAAGCACCACCGCTGTTACCTGGGTTGACTGCTGCATCTGTTTGAATAAAAGATTGATTTCTTCCTAAACTCCTTGCTTTTGCACTTACTATCCCTGCAGTGACTGTGGAAGTAAGATCAAATGGATTGCCAACTGCGAGTACCCACTCACCAATTTTGGTATTATCAGAATCACCAAAAGCCAAATAGGGCAGTTTCTCTTCTGCGGCTATTTTAATCAATGCTATGTCTGTATTAGGATCTGTTCCTACTACCTCTGCATCATAGGTTTTATTATTATTCATGGTAATTTGGAGCTTTTCCGCATTTGCAATTACATGATTATTGGTAACAATGTACCCATCTGGAGATATAATGACCCCTGAACCTGAAGCGATGCTAGGGGTGCTATTTTTTTGCCCAGAACCATAAAAGAAATCAGCAATACTTGCTCTTCTTCGGTTAGAAGCATTTTTTACGTGTACTACTGCATTCACTGTATTTTGAGCAGCGACAGTGAAATCAACATCATTAATTCCCGCCCCTCTAGCAGTAGTGGGGGTATAACTTGCCTGGTATACATTTCCTTCTGCTTTTTCCGAAACAATAAAATGTTCTTTTTCTAAAAATAATTTGTAGGCACCTAAGGTAATCGCACCAGCGAATACCGCAACTAATAAAAGGCTTGCAATTCTCTTCATATATTCATTGAATTTTTAGTAAACAATCCGTTTAGGTAAATTTAGCAGAATTATAGGATTGTATTAAGGAGTTTAACGACTTTTTAACTGCTAAAAAATCCTTAACAAATCCTATCTTTGTAACTAAATACCCGCTTAATGTTGCTTACATTTTATAAATATCAAGGTACCGGAAACGATTTTGTAATGATCGATAATCGTGAGAACACCTTCCCAAAAGAGAATCTAGCCCTGGTGGCCTCCCTATGCGATCGCCGTTTTGGTGTTGGAGGCGATGGTCTTATCTTACTGGAGAACGATGTAGCAACCGATTTTAAAATGGTGTATTATAATTCTGATGGAAACCAGAGTACCATGTGCGGTAATGGAGGTAGGTGCATTGTGGCATTTGCCAAGTACTTAGGTATTATAGAAACCCAAACCACTTTTACTGCTATAGATGGAGCGCATAAGGCAACTATTAATAAGGAGGAAGTGAGTTTGCAAATGCAAGATGTCTCAGAAATCAAAGAAAAAGAGAACTATGTCTTTTTGGATACTGGGTCTCCACATCATGTGCAATTGGTGGAAAACTTAGCGCAATTAAATGTGGCTTCTGAAGGCGCTAAATTGCGGTACGGTATGTATGGAGAAAAAGGAAGTAATATTAATTTTGTGGAACAACCAGAGGCGAACGTATTTGCTGTGAGAACCTATGAACGTGGAGTAGAAGATGAAACACTTTCTTGTGGTACTGGTGTTACAGCAGTAGCCCTAGCCATGTACAATGCAGGCAAAACTAGCTCAGAAAAAGTAACCATTAAATCTCCTGGTGGGACCCTGCAGGTGCAGTTTAGAAAGAATGGAAGTGGGTTTAAGCAGATCTATTTAATTGGTCCAGCCAAACAGGTTTTTAAAGGAACAATAGCATGTTAAACTTACAAGGTGAACATTGCTTTCTTAGGGCCTTGGAGCCAGAAGATCTGGATTTTCTATATGCCTTAGAAAATGATACCGCTATTTGGGAAATAAGTGGCACCACAAAACCCTATTCCAGACATGTATTGAAAAAGTATTTGGAAAACGCCCACCAAGATATTTACGAGGCCAAACAACTAAGATTATGCATATGTAATACGGCTAAGAAGGTAATTGGGTTTTTAGATATGTTCGATTTTGATGCTAAAAACCAAAGAGCTGGATTGGGTATTGTCATTGCTAATACAGAAGATAGAAACAAGGGAATAGGGGCAGAAGTTTTAACGCTAGTTTGCAAATACGCATTTAATATCCTTCAACTTAGACAGCTTTACGCCAATGTGATGGAAGATAATATTCCCAGTATGCATTTGTTTAAGAAGTTAGGGTTTACTGCCATAGGCGTTAAAAAAGATTGGATACGCTCTAATGGTGTCTATAAAAATGAAGTTTTATTTCAAAAAATAAATAGCTGATGTATTTAAAGAAAATTATTTTAGGAATTGTGCTTGTTGGTCTATTGGTAGGTGGTTTTTTTGCCTATAAAGTATACGGCTCGTTCTTTACTCCAAATACTAATTTTAATAATGAAGAAGCCTATGTCTATATTCCTTCTACGGCTAGTTTTTCTGAAGTAAAAACCATGCTAACTCCTTTATTAGAGGATATGGCTTCTTTTGAAATAGCGGCAGATCAAAAAGGATATAGTACCAACATCAAGGGAGGTAAGTATGCTTTGAAAAAAGGAGCTAATAACAATGAAATCATTACTTCGTTACGAAGAGATAATATTCCTGTAAAGCTGGCCTTTAATAATCAGGAAACCTTGGCCGATCTTGCTGGTAGGGTAGCAGTGCAAATAGAAGCAGATAGTACTTCCTTGTTGGAGGCGTTTACGGATGAAGGCTTTTTGAAAGAAAACAATTTTACTACCGCTACTAGTTTGGCCATGTATGTTCCTAATAGCTATGAGTTTTTTTGGAATACCAATGCAGAGCAGTTTAGAGCGCGCATGTTGAAGGAATACAAGAGATTTTGGAATACCTCCAGACTTGAAAAGGCCAAAGATATAGGTATGAACCCTTTAGAAGTAGTGTCTCTGGCTGCCATAGTTCATAAAGAAACTGCTAAAATAGACGAAAGACCCCGGGTTGCTGGAGTATACCTGAACAGGCTGCGAGATAATATGTTGTTACAGGCCGATCCTACGGTTATTTATGCGTTAAAATTGCATTCAGGAGATTTTGACCAAGTGATAAAACGTGTTTTGTATAAAGACCTAGAATTAGATTCTCCATACAATACCTATAAATATCCAGGGGTGCCACCTGGACCTATTACAATGCCTGATATTACAGCAGTAGATGCGGTTTTAAACGCGGAGAAGCACGGCTATTACTACTTTGTGGTAAATGTAGAGCGTTTTGGATACCATAAATTTGCAAAAAGCTTAGCACAACATAACAGAAATAAAGTGCACTACATCCGATGGATTAATCAACAAAATATTAATAGATAGTGCAATCGTCTATATTTTAAGACATCTTAACTAATTTTAAGGCTTTTTAAGAAAATCTTAATTCCTTTTCGATGAGCAAAGGTAAAATCTGTTCTACCTTTGTAGGCTGAATTTAAGCTAATCTCGTATATAGATTGTAAGTCTTAAGAAAACAAGCATATGAGAAGATGGATAAGAGTACTTTGTCCTCTTATCATGACTGTTATTCTAATGAGTTTTGGATTTAATGCAACTTCGAAGGTAGAAGTGCCAGAATCACTTAGAGTAAATGAACCTACTCCAGTTTTGTTCCCCAAAAACAAAACTGAATTTAATGCTAGTATGACAATGCCTCCTTTTTTAGGAAGCTCATATATTGGATTCAAGGAAGCATTGGCTTTTAAAGAATCTCAAGGGAATTATTTTACAACAAATACCCTTGGGTATCTTGGTAAATACCAATTTGGAATTGGAACTTTACAATTAATGGGAGTGTATAACGCTACTACGTTCTTAAACGACCCTGCTTTGCAGGAGCGAGTGTTCCTTACAAATATTGAAAGAAATAAATGGATCTTAAGAAGAGATATTAAAAGATTTGTTGGGAAAAAGATGGGTGGTGTAGAAATTACGGAATCAGGTATTCTTGCTGCAGCGCATTTAGCAGGTGCGGGAAATGTCAAAAAATATCTACGTTCCTATGGAAGTAAAGATGTGAAAGATGCATACGGAACCAGTATTGCTAAATACATGAAAAAGTTTTCTGGTTACGATATTTCAAAGATTCCGGCAAAAAGGAATCCAAGAGTTTAAAATATACTTTATATGTGAAAATGAGGAGGCCCTGGCAGAATTGCTGGGGCTTTCTTTATGCCTGAATTATAAAAATGGCAGGTCGTTTATGAAGATCTACAGCAGTGTTTTTCCAGTCTAAGATATTTTTGGTAGCTATATATTCTGTCGGTAAAGTAAGATCACAAGCAATACAGAGTTGGGTGTTTTTTGACAGCGTTTTTTCTAACTCCATTTTTAATTTATCATTTCTATATGGAGTTTCAATAAATATCTGAGATTGTTTGGTTTCTCTAGAGTATTTTTCCAAACGTTTTATAGCACTTTTCCGTTCACCAGAATCAATGGGTAAGTATCCGTTAAAAGCAAAATTCTGCCCATTAAACCCGCTTGCCATGAGCGCTAATATAATAGAAGATGGTCCTACTAATGGTACTACTTTTATGTTCTTTTCATGAGCAATTTTCACAACATCAGCCCCAGGGTCGGCTACGCCAGGACAGCCCGCTTCGGATAAAATTCCTACATGATGCCCATTAAAACAGGGCTCTAGGAAACTTGGAATTTCTTGTGGTTCTGTAAACTTATTTAATAATTCTAAGTGCAATCGTGATTGTGATTTGCCTGAGCTAATTTTTTTAATAAAACGTCGGGCAGATTTTTCGTTCTCTACAATATAATGATCAATACTTTCAATAGTTCTTTTTATAGAAATTGGAAGTACCTCTAGAGGTTCATTTTCTCCTAGGGTGGTTGGGATAAGAAACAAGGTTCCTACAGTGTTCTTTGGTGGTTTCATAGAAATTCTATGGGTGTTTGTTTAGTTCGGTAGCTATTTCATTGCAAGCAAGATCTAATAATTGATATACTTTTTCAAATCCATCATCCCCGCCATAATAAGGATCTGGTACCTCCTTCGATCCATCATTCAACACATCTAATAGTAGATGAACTTTGGCTCTTTCTTCTTCCTTGGTAGACAGCGCAACGACATTTTTATAATTAGTTGCATCCATGGTATATATGCGATCAAACTCCTCAAAATCTCTTTGCTCAAACTGCCTGCATCGCTGATGCTCAATATGAATGTTATATTTCTTGGCAACGGCAATAGATCTTTTATCAGGTGGGTTTCCTATATGATAACCCGCAGTCCCCGCAGAATCGACCCTCACTTTTGTGGGGTCTACTTTATGCTGTAAAATACCTTCGGCTAAGGGAGATCTACAAATATTCCCCAAACAAACCATTAAGACTTTAAGTTGCATGGAGGAGCAGAATTAGGAAAACTTCTTTGTAAGATCTTCTATATACTTTCTAAACTGCTTGTCAGTTTCTGCTAAGTTATCTACCGTTTTACAAGCGTGTAAAACGGTGGCATGATCTCTCTTTCCTATTTGAGAACCAATGCTTGCCAAAGAGGCTTTTGTGAATTTCTTAGCAAAGAACATAGCCAATTGACGTGCTTGCACAATATGTCTCTTCCGAGTTTTAGATTGTAAAGTGGCAACGTCCATTTCGAAGTAATCCGATACCACTTTCTGGATGTAATCTATAGATACCTCTCTTTTCGTATTTTTTACAAATTTTTCTACAACCTGCTGTGCTAATTCTAAAGTAACTTCCTTTTTGTTGAAAGAAGATTGTGCAATCAACGAGATCACAGCCCCTTCCAATTCACGAATATTGGTTTTGATGTGCTTTGCTACATAGTCGACAATATCATCTGGCATTTCTACACCATCGCGATAAAGCTTATTCTTTAAAATTGAAATTCTTGTTTCGTAATCAGGGTTTTGCAATTCGGCAGATAACCCCCATTTGAAACGAGATAAAAGTCGCTGCTCAATATCTTGCATATCCACTGGCGCTTTATCCGATGTAAGAATTACTTGCTTCCCATTCTGATGCAGGTGATTAAAAATATGGAAGAATACATCTTGCGTGCCAGATTTACCAGATAAGAATTGCACATCATCAATGATAAGCACATCGATTAACTGATAAAAATGAATAAAATCGTTTCTAGTATTTTTCTTTACCGACTCAATATATTGTTGCGTAAATTTCTCTGCGGAAATATATAACACGGTGCGTTCTGGATACTTATCTTTTATTTCTACACCAATAGCGTGTGCCAGATGGGTTTTTCCCAATCCAACTCCTCCAAATACTAATAAAGGGTTAAATGAAGTGCCTCCCGGCTTGTTTGCAACAGCCATTCCAGCGGAACGTGCCAACCGATTGGAATCTCCTTCCAAGAAGTTTTCAAAATTATAGTTCGGATTGAGTTGTGATTCAATTTTAATATTTCGGATACCCGGAATAATAAATGGATTTTTTAACTCTGGATTTTTAGATTTGATAGGGACATCTAATTCTTGTGGACCAACACTGGTTCTATTAGAACTTGGAATCTTTTCAGTAAAAGGTTCTCTATTCCCGTAAGTGTTCTCCATTTTAATAATATAGACCAGTTTTGCGTGGTCTCCCAACTCTTTGGTAAGGGCTACTTTAAGTAATTTTACATAGTGCTCTTCTAACCACTCGTAAAAAAATTTACTAGGAACCTGAATACTTAGCGCATTTTCAGATAGCTTTACAGGCTGAATAGGTTCAAACCATGTTTTGAATGCCTGCGGTTGGATATTATCTTTGATAAAAGCCAAACAATTGTTCCATACGGAAGTTGCAGTAACATTCATATTAAAGTTTACTTATTTTGTTGGTTAGTGACTAAGTTTGTTGGTCTATGTTTCCCGACCTAAATCGGGGGGTTTAGAGTGAAGCAAATATGTGAACAAAAATTCTAATAAAAAAATCAAAAGCACTTGAATTTTTTGTTTTTTTTTCTCATGCACATTTTACACAAAACCGGAAGTTTTAAATATATCATTTTTACTTGAAAAAATATGAATTTTAACGAATTTTCTTTTCGTGTTCGTTACGGCGAAACAGACCAGATGGGCGTAGTGTATCACGGAAATTATGCACAGTATCTAGAAATGGGTAGAGTAGAGTGGCTAAGGAATATGGGAATTTCCTACAAAAAAATGGAAGAAAGCGGCGTGATGCTACCTGTAATTTCTTTACAACTACATTTTAAAAAATCCGCGGTGTATGACGACCTACTTACGGTAGCTACCATACTTAAAAAAGAACCCCTTGTAAAAATTGAATTTGACTATAAAATTTACAACGAAGCGAGGGAAGTTTTAGTAGAGGCAAATACCGTTTTGGCATTTATAAATATGGAAACAAATAAGCCTATGAAATGCCCGGAGTATATTCTTCAGAAGCTCAATTCTTGAATAGTAATTCCTGGTATGTTTTCAAAAACTTCCATTATCTGTACTGCTTTTTGTTTTCGTACATCTATAATAAGAGAACAACTTGCTTCTAATTTTTGGGATTGAATGTTCAATTGATGCACTTTAATAATCCTCATTACCTTATTGATGTTGGGATATTCAAAGTTCACTTGAAACCTACGTTGTATCTTTTTTTCTATAATGTCTGCCTCTTCTAAAGTGATGCGTGCGGCTTCCCTATAGGCTTGTATTAATCCACCAACGCCAAGCTTTGTACCGCCAAAAATACGTGTCACCGCCACTAGAACATTGGTTAGTGCATACGATTGTATTTGACCATAAATAGGCATTCCGGCAGAATTGTTAGGTTCTCCGTCATCATTTGCACGATATCGAAACTGCTCAGTGCCCAATTGCCAAGCATAACAGACGTGGTTGGCTGATGGATGTTTTTTTCGCAGCATTTCTACATATTGCTTTACTTCGTCCTCTGATTGAATAGGGAATGCAACACCATAAAATTTACTTTTACGCTCTTTAAAAAGGGTCTCTGGGGAGATTTTATCAATGGTCTTATAAATGTCTGAAGGTGTAGATTTCAAATACGAGATTCTTTTTAAGCGAAAGCCACCAGAAAGATACTAATTATTGCCAAAGCAATACCTCCCCAATTTTTTAGGCTAATTTTTTCTTTGAACAATACAATGCCTAAGAGCGTAGAAAACATTACAATGGCTACATTATTGATGGTAAATATAGAAGCACTATTTAATCCTTCGGTTTGCAAGGCTCTTAGCAAAAAGTAGATGGAGAAAAAATTAGGAACTCCTAATAAAATACCCCCAGCTATATTCCTAAGATTAACTCGCAAAGGTTTCTTTATGGCCTTAATTAGAATAAAAACAAGGCCTACAGTGGCTGCAGCGGCAAAAACAGTAGCAGAGAACAAGGGGAATTCCGATTTCTCAATATAGGTTTCTTCCAAATACTTAATACTGGTATCTATAAGTCCAGAACCTATAAAAACAAGTATGGGGAGTAGCAGTGCATTTTTCTGAATGACAACACTTTTCTCTTTGATAGAGGCAAAGTAAACAGCGGCCAATGCAAGCAATATTCCCAATATTTTATAGGGCCCTAGTTGTTCTTTATAAATGATTAAGCCAAAAACTACGGGAATCACCAACGACATTTTCGTAGCAACGGAGGCGACTGAAACTCCAATTTTTTGAGATGTCCTTGCCATAATGTTAAACACAATAATAAACAGAAATCCCAAAGCAAATGTGCCCCAAAACCAAGATTTTGAAGGTACCTCTAGAATCCTTGTCTCACCCTGATACAAAACTAAACCTACAATACATGCTACCACATAGTTGGTTATGATGGCATATAAGGTCTCAACCTTATAGGTGTCAAAGAGCTTAAAAATGACAAAAATTAAACTGGAGAAGAGAACACTTAAGGTTAAATCTAACATACTTGCAATTTAGCTTTAAGATCGATAACATCTTCTTTTCCAACTTCCAAGTTCCACACTTTTATTCCTAATTGTGCTGCACTATCGGTATTTTGCTTGGTGTCATCAATAAAGAAGGTCTCATTTGGTGTTAGTTTGTTTTCTTTTAAAACAAATTCGTAAATATCCAAATTTGGTTTTCTAAGATGTATTTCATGCGATAAGTAGAATTGCTCAAAAC
This sequence comes from uncultured Flavobacteriaceae bacterium, assembly GCA_947500575.1. Lineage (GTDB taxonomy): Bacteria > Bacteroidota > Bacteroidia > Flavobacteriales > Flavobacteriaceae > CANMSI01. The sequence continues at coordinate 30,732 of CANMSI010000002.1, forward strand.
AATTTTTGAACCTTTCATACCGCTCCATTTTCATATGCTCTTTTACTTTTTCAATATGTAGTGCATTGGTATTGCTTAGCAAAAACAATCGGTAATTAGACTCCTTAGATAATTGTTCTATAAAATGCAATCGATACTCAGGAAAGTACAATATAATAGCATTCCAGGCTTCAATCAACACCTTAGAATTTGCTTTAGGAAATATGGCATTGGTTTTAGCAATAAAAGTATCGGAGTCTATTGCTCCAATTTCATAGGCATTAAAAATCTCTTCTAATTCTGGAGTAATCGAGGTAAACCCATAAGATTCCATTGCTTTAGCCGTGGCCGGTTTATCTAAATCTATGAAAACATCTCCAAAGTCGAAAACGATATTTTTAATCATTGCTTATGTATTTTAATGTATCAGAACCAATTTGCGATGTCTTCACAAGTCGATCATCAATCGCAGGTGCCTTAAGTCCATCATTGAAGGTATTTTGCCCAACAAAGACTCTCGCTTCATCCCATAGGTCGGCTGCTATGAACGATTGCAGTGTTTGGCTACCACCTTCCACTAGGACACTCATAATTTGATGTTTATAAAGAACTGCACAAATTTGGGCAATTACATTGGTTGTGAAATCAATTTCCTCATAATCAATATGCTTCAAATAGCGATTTGTATCAAGCACTTCAGTACATATAATTGTTTTAATACTGCCATCCAGCACATGGTGATTAGGATCTATTTTTAGGGTTCTGTCTAAGATGATCCGATGCGGCGATTTTCCTTTCCAATCTCGTACGTTTAATGACGGATTATCTGCTAAAACAGTGCGGGTGCCTACTAAGATTGCCTGTTCTTCAGTTCTCCACTGATGAACGCGTTGACGCGCATGTAAATTTGTTATCCAATAGGGTGTTGGTTTCGCATTTCGCTTGTGGGGCAAGGGTGCTATAAAACCGTCTTTTGTTTCCGCCCATTTTAATACAATGTATGGACGTTTTTGCTCATGAAATGTCAAAAAACGACGATGGTGTATTTTACAGATATCCTCTAATATTCCAACGCTTACCTTACAACCATTTTTTTTTAACAAAGCAATGCCTTTACCAGCTACTTTAATATGCGGATCTCTAATACCAATAATCACTTCTGGAATGCCATGCGCAATAATAAGATCAGCACAAGGAGGTGTTTTACCATAGTGAGCGCAAGGTTCTAAGCTTACATATAAAGTTGCATCTTTTAAGAGCGATGCATCAGTTACAGAATTAATAGCATTTACTTCTGCATGTGCGCCTCCAAAGGGACTTGTATATCCTTCTCCTATGATCTTGTCATTGTGAACAATAACACTCCCAACACATGGATTGGGCCAAGTAAGTCCAAGTCCTTTTTTAGCAATTTCTAAACAACGCAGCATGTACTTTTCAGTAACTTTTGTTTCGTTAGTTTTGGCTATAGAAGTGATGGGCATACCTATCTTTTACGAGTGCGATTCAATTTTCTGATACTGCTTATTTGATGTATCTTCACCAAGGCAAAAATAACATAAATCTAATCATTAAGACAGGAATAAGAGGGGTATTAAAATTTGGAAAATTATGTCCGATCTAAGAGGGGATATTGAACCATACTTGAACTAGTTGAACGCATGCTATTACGAGAGATTAAAACTATTTATCATAAAGAATTAGATGCACTGTATTCAAAAGAAGAAGTAGCGAGTTCTTTTAAACAAATTGTGGAACATTTTTTAGGATTAGACCCTATTATTTTGGCACTAAACCCAAATTTGATGGTCACCAAGGAAGAAGAACAACCCTTATTTGAAAGCCTTGCCTCTTTAAAACTTGAAAAGCCGCTACAATATATTTTAGGGGAGGCGCATTTTTATGGTTCCATATTTAAGGTCAACTCGGAGGTGCTTATCCCTAGGCCAGAAACAGAAGAACTGGTGGCTTGGATGCTGGAAGATATTAAAGCATCACAATCTTTGAGAAATAAAGAAGATAAGCTTCGTATTCTAGATATAGGTACAGGTAGTGGTTGTATTGCTATCTCTTTGGCGAAAGAACTTTCCAATGCGTCGATATATGCTTTAGATATTTCCGAAACTGCATTGGCCATTGCGAAAGAGAATGCCATCTCTAATGAAGTTGAAATTCAATTTTTGAAGGAAGATATTTTATCATTGGATGCGTTGCATACCTGTTTTGATATCATTGTTTCCAACCCTCCATATGTAAGAGAATTGGAAAAAGATGAAATTAAAAACAATGTAAAAGCCTATGAGCCCGGGGTAGCACTTTTTGTCCCGAATAAAACTCCTTTACTTTTTTATGAAAAAATAGTGCTATTTGCAAAAAAGAATTTGGAGAAAAAGGGGACGCTTTATTTAGAAATTAATGAATATTTAGGAAAGGAAACGCAGCGGCTTTTAGAAGCGCAAAATTTTTCTGAAATTGAGCTCCGTAAAGATGTATTTAAGAAAGATAGAATGTTGAAAGGGAAACACCAGTAATATAATTAGAAAAGGAACAGTATGAAAAGCATCGTGGTATTTTGTGGAAGTAGTGATGGTAATGACCCAGATATTTTGGAGGCAGGCTATCATTTGGGAAGAACTTTGGCAGAGCGAAATATTACGCTGGTTTATGGAGCTGCTAAAATTGGTGTTATGGGAAAAGTAGCACAAGGAGCCTTGGACGCTAACGGCACTGTGATTGGGGTGATTCCCGATTTTTTAAAAGTAAAAGAAGTATTTCATTCTGGACTAACAGAACTCATTATTACAGAGAATATGCATCAACGAAAATTGAAAATGCATGAACTCTCGGATGGTGTTATAACACTTCCTGGAGGCTACGGAACTTTGGAAGAATTGTTTGAGATGACTACTTGGGGGCAATTAGGGTTGCATCAAAAGCCCATGGGCATTTTAAATACCAATGGTTTTTATGATAGTTTGTTGGAAATGCTACAGAAAATGGTTGATCAGGATTTCTTAAAACAAGACAATTTAGAAATGCTTTTGACTGCTGCCTCTGTAGAAGATTTGTTGTCAAAAATGGATGCATATCAACCATTGCCGATTCCTAAATGGATTCAAAGTGATCAAGTATAATCAATACTATGAACCCTAAAATGATATTGAAATTAGTATAATACCAAAGCATGACTACCAAAGAACAGATAGAAGCCCTACGTCAAGAATTAAGAGATCATAATTACAAATACTATGTACTAGATGAGCCTACTATTTCTGACTTTGATTTTGATATGAAACTCAAGACATTGCAGGAATTAGAAGCCAAACATCCAGAGTATTATGACGCTAGTTCACCTACTTTAAGAGTAGGAGGTGCAGTAACGAAGAATTTTGAAACCATTGTTCACGAACATCGCATGTATTCCTTGTCCAATTCCTATTCCAAAGAAGACTTGGAAGATTGGGAAAAAAGAGTTCAGCGTATTTTAGGTGATGTAGATGTTGCTTTTACGTGTGAACTCAAATATGATGGTGCGTCTATTAGTTTAACTTATGAAGACGGAAAGCTGCTTAGGGCAGTGACGAGAGGTGATGGTTTTCAAGGAGATGATGTCACTACAAATATAAAAACCATTAAATCTGTTCCACTGCAGTTAAAAGGAAATTACCCTCCAAAATTCGATATCAGAGGAGAGATTGTACTTCCCTTGGAGGGATTTGCTAAAATGAATGAAGAACGCATTGCTAATGGTGAAGAGCCTTATATGAACCCAAGAAATACTGCCTCGGGAAGCTTAAAACTGCAAGACAGTGCTTTGGTGGCCGAACGTCCTTTAGATTGTTTATTATATGGTATTGTTGGTGAAAATACAGGAATTGAATCTCAATATCAGATGTTAGATAAGGCAAGAGAATGGGGATTTAAAGTACCCACCATCTCAAAACTATGTGCCAATACGGAAGAAGTATTAGCTTTTGTAGAGTACTGGGATGTGCATAGACATAATTTGCCTTACGAGACAGATGGTGTAGTTATTAAAATAAATTCTCTTCGTTATCAAGACGAATTAGGGTATACTGCAAAGTCGCCACGTTGGGCCATGGCTTATAAATTTAAAGCAGAACAAGTGTCCACAGTTTTAAATGAAATTACCTATCAAGTGGGAAGAACTGGTGCCATTACTCCAGTTGCTAATTTGGAGCCAGTATTACTAGCAGGTACTACGGTAAAAAGAGCTTCTTTGCACAATGCAGATCAGATTGAAAAGTTAGATATTAGAGAAGGTGATACCGTGTATGTGGAAAAAGGAGGGGAGATTATTCCTAAAATAATGGGCGTTAATCTAAGTCAACGCCCTGCTAATTCTCGAGCTACCCAATACATTACCCATTGCCCAGAATGTGCTACAGAATTGCTGAGAACAGAAGGAGACGCAAAGCATTATTGTACCAATTATTATGGCTGCCCAACTCAAATTACAGGACGTATACAGCATTTTATTTCTAGAAAAGCAATGGATATAGAAGGCATGGGAAGTGAAACGGTGGAGTTACTTTTTAAAGAAGGACTCATAGAAAACTACGCAGATTTATATACCCTTACCAAAGCGCAAGTAATGCCTTTGGAACGCATGGCAGAGAAGTCGGCAGAAAACTTGGTACAGGGCGTGGAAAAATCAAAGATGGAGATTCCTTTTGAACGGGTGTTGTTTGCTTTAGGGATACGTTTTGTAGGAGAGACAGTAGCGAAAAAATTAGCCAAAGCTTATAAAAGTATCGATGCTTTGATGGGGGCCTCCGCAGAAGAATTAGTGGCTGTAGACGAAATAGGGGAGCGCATTGCGCAAAGTGTGGTAGAGTTTTTTCAAAATGAAAAAAACCAAGATATTATTACCCGTTTGAAGGAATATGGATTGCAATTTGAATTATCCGCGGATAAGTTATTGAATCAGACAGAACTATTTAAAGGAAAAACCTTTGTAGTTTCTGGAGTCTTTTCTAAAGTTAGTAGAAATGAATTAAAGAAGATGATAGAAGACAATGGGGGTAAAGTAGGTTCTTCCGTATCTTCAAAGACTACCTATTTGGTAGCTGGCGATAATATGGGACCTAGCAAACGCACCAAAGCAGAGGCTAATAAGGTGCCTATTATTTCTGAAGATGATTTTCTGGCCATGTTAACCACTTCATGAATGAACTAATAGGATGCAATAAAACGCTGTCTTTTTAAAGTTAAAAGATAGATTCCTACGAAAATTGCAAGGAGACTTACTATATTTCCGAGAAGATCAAATTGTTCGTTTACATGGTTCTCGCTAATTTCTGTTGTAAAATGTATGATTATGGCGATGGCAATTCTGATAAAGCCCCAAACAAGGATCGCAATTGCCCAGAAACGAATAAAGAAAAACCATCCTTTGGTTCTTTTTTTTAGGGCAATGAATAGTAGTAGAAGGCATATACAAGATAAGGCAAGAGGAATATAACTGCCAATAACGGCATAGGTAATGCCCTTAGCAAAAAAAAGCAACATACTTAGAACAAGCGCTAGAATGTAAAATTTAATGTTTTTCATTTTCAAGAGATTACTTCGTAACCAGTGCTTCCATGACGGTATATACCAAATAGGTAGAAGATGCTAGGTATTCAAAATTAAGGGTATCATAAGTGTCCTTGGGCGTATCTTTATAAGGCGATGTATCTTGGTGTACAAATTCTTCCGTGAGGCCTGCTGCTACATAGCCTGCTTCTCTAAAGGAATAATGATCTGTAGCATCAACCTTGGTGCTATATACATTGATTCCTAAGGGGATGGCCATTTTTTTAAAGAGCGCTTCCAATTGAGGTGTGGGTAATTCCAATTCAACATTTCGGTCTCCATCCATATCCCAACCCATTTGGTCTACCGTTAGTACAGTATTTATGTTAAAAGGTTTGCTCTTTAGAAAACGAACAAAAGCTTTACTACCCACCAATTCTTCTTCCTCCTGATCAAAGAACACAATCAGAAGGTTTTTAGTACGTATTTTTAAGGTATTAATGCGTTTTGCAACACTAGCAATGAGGGCTACGGCACTAGCATTATCATTAGCTCCTGGGCAATCTCTATCCGTATCATAATGAGCACCTAATATAATATATTCATCACTAGAAACGGTTGCAGGCACAATGGTATACAAATTAGTACCTTCATATGGATCTATAAGTATGTCTAGAAGTGGGTTGAGGTTGGGCATATTATAAGGCTGTTCTTCTGCCTTTAAACCAATTTGGTCTATCCATTTGCTTAGATAGGTTCTTGTGAGTGCTCTTTCTTCTGCAGTCCACCTGCCCTTTAACTGATGATCAGCATCAATCTTGGTAGCACCGGATAATGCACCCACTAGAATTTTCTGCTCTTCTTTAAAACTATTTTGCACTACCAATAAGCTGTCTTGCGCTGCAAGATTAAAAAAACCAAATAACAATATAGCGAGGATGCCGATACTTTGTCTTTTCATAGTTCTAAAGGTAATATATCTATTCAACTTTTAGGAGTTTCCATCATTTTAGCTAGAATTTCTTTCATCATTTTAGCTGCTAAAAAAGCCGTCATTTCCTGGAAATCTCTTTTGGGATTGTATTCTACAATATCTGCGCCTATTACCTCTGTTTCAATGCTTTGAATAAGGTCTATTACCTGCCTGGACGACAAGCCTCCTGGTTCATGATGAGAAACACCAGGGGCATACGCTGGGTCAAAGCCATCCATATCTAAGGAAATGTATAGCGGATTTTTAAAACTTGGCAGGGTATCAAGATTTAGATTGCTCATGTTCCGAATTTCAACCTTGTATTTTTCTGCTTGTTTCTGCTGATGCGGATTTAAGGTTCTAATACCAACCTGAACCAAATTGGCTGCGAAACCGCCTTCCATGATTCTAGCAAAAGGACATGCATGTGAATAAGGATCTCCTTCATATTCATGATAAAGATCAGCATGTGCATCAATATGTAAAATATCCAATAGCGGATATTTTTTTTGATGCGCTTTTACAATTGGAAAGCTAATGGAATGATCTCCTCCTAATGTAAATATTTTGGCATCTTCTTTTAAAAAGGTTTCGGTAATGTCTTGAATATCAAAATAATCTACAATGCTAAAATCTCCTTTATCTAGTATAGCATCATTTTGAATTGAATACCCATTTTCTGCATACAAATTCATAGCACCCGAATGCAAGGCTTTTCGAATCAATGGAGGTGCAAGAGCAGGTCCTCGTTGATAGGACGACTTTTCATCAAATAGAATCCCTTGTATAATTATTTTTTTCATTCCTTAAAATAGAAATTATGTTTTTTTGATTTTAGAAATGGTGCTTCCCGTTAGTACGGTCTTTGTATCCAAATCATCCAATGCCAGAGCAATTGCCGCTTGGATTAAATGTAGGACCTTACGATTGTTATAATCCTCTTCCTTTGTAATGGGAATATGCCGCATTAATTTGCCAGTGCCTTTTAATAATTTATGAGGATCTGCTAATAAGGTTCCTCTCGTGAATCCCAGATTTAAGTGTTTGGTATATATAGGGATAAGACAGAACGCATCTGACATTTTTTCGGAAACGGTATATAAAGAAGTTAAAGCATGCGTATGGTATAAAAGTTCATTTGCATCTGGATATTGAGACCAAACAAACGTTCGTAAACCTTCATAAAGATCAATCAGTGGCTGATCTTTGTATTTTAAATAAAACTGAAAATCTGGATGTACGGCTCTTTCTTCCTTCATATAATTTTATTCAATACTTTGTAAAAAGGAAATAAGTATTTCAGTGGTTGCTTTTTGCTGTTGTTCAAGTGTAATGGCAGGAGTTTCATCAGTCAGTAAGCTGCCAATGTAAGCAAACTGTGAATGATTAGCGCCTTCTATCATTTTAAGGACAGCATCTTTGGGTAATTTATCTTTATTCTCCAATACTTCAGGAACACTAGCCAAACCATCTAATTCACCATATATTTTTATTGTGGGTATTGTAGTATTAGATAAGTCAATATCTCTGGGGTGCGAACTCCCTAAAAGAAAAAGCCCTTTTAATAATTGTGGATTTTCATATACGTATTGAGCACTCATTTTTGCACCTTGCGAATGCCCACCTAGAATGAAGTTCCCATCTTTTAAATCGAATAACTCTCCTATTTCTTGATAGTACCAGACAGGCATGCGCCAATTCATTTTAACCAAGTGACATGTAATTCCGGCGGCTGCTATCTTCCTACAGAGTGGGGCATAAGCTTCTGGATCTACCAAGCCTCCTTGAAGAAAAATCACTTCCTTTTTTTCACTACTATTTTTTGCTATAAAGCTGATGAAATTACTTTCTAGCCTTACTTCAACGGTTTCCGAATTCTCAAAGATGTTTTCGGGTAAACCACGTGCTTGATAAGTAAACCATTGCCAGATACAAAATATCGTTACTAGGCTAAACCAGATTATTTTAAAAAGTTTTCTCTTGGTAAGTTTCTTCATCTTACTAAAGATAGGAATAAGATGGGAATCTGAAGAACTAAAATAAACCACATCTTTAATCAATACATGGTATTGGAGTTTGCTGCGCTTTTAGGAATTTGTTGAATGGCATCCCAATGTTCACATATTTTTCCACTCTCATCAAATCTAAAAAAATCCATGGTAACATATTCATCATTCCCTGGCCAAGTTTGATGTGTATGTAAAGCCACTAAATCACCTTCCGCAATGGCTCTTACAAACTCAATAGATTTATGAGGGTATTCCCTTTGCATTCTTTCGAAATAGTCTATAAAACCCTGAGTGCCATCGGCTACGTCGGGATTGTGCTGAATATAAGTATCTCCAATGTAGGCTTCAATAGCTGCTTTTGGGTTGCCTTCATATGCCATTTTATAGAATGCAATAGCATTTTCTTTATTTTTTTTCAAATCCATTTTTAGATATTTTGTGCTTAATTAAACCATACAGCATAGCGTTGTCTTCTCAATTCTAGTCCCAAGGTTTCTTCCATTTTCAAGGCTTCTTCCCTGTTGGTAATTGGGGCAATATGATTGTACAGACTGGGGCGTAAATACATCCCATATTTTTGTACAATGTTCGAAGAAATTTTAAACCCTTTCTTATTTCGATGCCCCGTTTTATGTTGTTCAAATCGTTCTTTAGGGGTTTTACTGGTCATTCCAACATAAAGACATTGCAATACGCCGTTAAACTGAGGGTTAGCAGCTCTAAACCTCGCATTTTCATTGAAAACTCTTTTGGAAAGTTCAATGACATAGATTCTGTATTCTGTTTTTGGCATCGATTGTTTAGTGGTTTCTAAAGAACAAGATACATATAGTTGCGAAATAAAATTTACTCAATGGTGAATCTGACACTTACCGTACTTGACACCCTAATATTGTCAAATTCTAGATCAGCAAACTTATTTTTTGCATATGATTCGTTGAAAATACTTGGAGAATTTATACCCATTACTTTACCACTTAAGACGTTGGAGATGTCTGTATTTGCGTCGGAGATATATATTGCTTTACCCAGTTTCTGGTTTAGTGGAGTTAGCATCACTTCTGCCTGTTTTTTAGCCTTTAGGATGGCTTTTCCTTTGAGTTCTATTTTCAATGCTTCTAATTTGGAATAAAGAACTTTGTCGATTTCTATATTCGCTATGTTGATTTTTTCCAAAGATAGAATAACACGCCCCGTAGTTTTGGCATCATAAAGTAGCAAGCGATACGATTTGTTTTTCAACACATCTCTTTTTTTAAGTAAATAGGTTTTGAAGTTACTGGTAAGATCTTGCACGCTTAATTGTTTTTTAACGTCTATTCCCAAACTTTCTAGTTGTACTACCATTTTACGTTCTAAATCTTCTACAGCTATTTTTCCCTTGGTATCTTTTTCTGAAATAAAAATAGTAAGGTAAATCTGATCTGGCACCACTTCAGTGGTATAGGTAGCATTTGTTTCTAGATAGGGTTGATCAATAAAGTTTTTTGTCTGCGCATGTAGCAAATTGACGGACACACTTATGAAGGTGATGAAGATAAATTTTCTCATGAGGATGAATTTAGAATTGGATATATGATTTCTGATTAAAGGTATAATTTTAGAGCGTTTGAATTAACATAAATGAGGGAACTACCCTTTTGAGTGATTGGAGTCGATTACTCCATTATTCTTCCAACTCTAGACTTGCCAAAACTACGTCCTGAACTACCGCAAAAGGAAGTTTGCTATCTGGGGAATTGTAGGCACCTCCTGTAAATACCATCACTAGTTGTTCCTCGGGATAAATAAAAATATATTGCCCGCCATTTCCAGTGGCAACCTTTAAAGTAATTTTTTTATTGTTCAATTGGAAAGGTAAGTTCCACCATAAATAGCCATAGTCTCTCCCCGTAATTTTTGTTTTGGGAGTTGTAGCTTCTTGTATCCAGTTTTTGGAAACAAGCTGATTGCCCTTCCAGTTACCTTCATTAAGAACCAGTTGACCAATTTTTGCCAAATCCCTAGAGGTCATATAAAGACGTTTTCCAGACGTTATTACTTTTTTATTCGAAGTGTGCCCCCAACTTAAGTTATCAATACCTAAGGGTTTAAATAGATATGTATCTGCAAACCTATCAATAGGCATGCCCGACGCTCTACTAATAATTTCTACAGCCATGATTTGCCCCATAGTGCAGTAAGTAGCTACTTCTCCTGGGGTGTTAATCATGGGGAGATCTACAAAGTACTGTAGCCAATTACTTTTTCGATAGATTTTATCTTCCTGCCCTTTGGATTTAGGATCCCAATCATTACAATCAAAACCAGTAGACATGGTTAATAGATGCTTAATGGTAATTGCATCTTTTCGTGGGTCCAAGTTTTTTTTAGGAACGGGTTGTTCGATGTATTTAGACAGGGAGTCGTTTACATTTTCTACAAACCCTTTGTCTATTGCAATACCCATTAAAATAGCAGTAATACTCTTTGTAGTTGAACGTAGATCGTGCTGTTGGCTTCGATTATTTTTACCAAAATATTCTTCTAGAACAAGCTGATTATTTTTTATGACTAGCATACTATGCATTTTATGCTTGCTTGTTTCTAATTGGTTAAAAAATAGGTGAAATCTGGTAGAGTCTATTTTTTGAGAGGCAAGACTTTGCGTAGCCCATCCGTCTTCTAATTTTGGAGGTAGCGTGTAGGTATACGTTGCCTGTGCGCTCAGCACAATGGACTTAGTTAAAAAAAGGGCTAAGAATAGGGCATTCTTTATCATGTGATTATTGATTTATGGAAAGATTTTTATTTGTGGAGTAAGATTCTATTCTCTTAGACTCCATATTTCATAAATAGGTTCTTTTTTGCTAGAAAGCCCCGAATGATGCCATGCACCATCGAGTAATTCAAAATCAAATTCAAGACTTAGTCCTACCTTTGTATCATCTCTTGAGAAGAACTCTATTTGTTCCGTATACTTTCCATCAATAGTAGTATAGGTGCCTCCCCCAGTTCCCATAAACTTTTTGGTCTCTGTATTGTAAGCAATCCATTGAAAACGAGTGCCAGATAAAATTTTCATTGTTTTTCTAGGCCTATTGGTATCTCTCTGCTGCAATTCTCCATTGCGCTTTCTCCCAGACATGAGCCAAGCTCCTTGAAGTGCACCAGGAGTGCCTTGATCAATTCTATGCCATTTTCTTTGATCACCAACAATTCCCATAATAGAATCAGTTAGGTGTACTTTAAAGCTCAGTTCAGTGCCAACGCGCTCTGCATTGTTTGTATCAAATTCTACTTTTTCGGTAATTGTATCCCCCTCTATTTTCCAAGAACCTCCATTGGTGCTAATGAACTTCCCATTGGCTGCATTAAACCAAGTAGACACCTGATATCCTTCAGAAAAAATAACAACGTTTTTGAGTTGCTCACCATTTTCAGAAGTGGTTTGTGTTTCCCATGCTCCTAAAAAGCTTTGCGCAAATAGTCCAAGGGGTAAACAACAGATTACTATGGAAATTAATCTTCTCATGACATTCTAATTTAGTGTTAGTTAAAGTAAGCATTAGACAACGTAAGCACTAGGACCTTGATAATTTTAATGCTATTTTCCCACCTATCCACGCCATAGGAATATAAGCAAATAAAATGTCTACTATGGGAAACCAAGTGGGGCCAGGTAGCATAAAATTGATGGCAATTCCGCCTAAAAGGAATAAACCTCCAACCAATAGTGATAATTTCATTTTATGATTGGCGCCAATCCATCCTGCTATCAATGCACCAATTAAAGTTCCCAATGCATGTGCAAGAAAGGGAAAAATAAAATATGTAAAATCTAAATTAGGAAGTACTTCGGCATAAGCCTCCATGTTATTTGGATCAATACCCTCTATAGGAAATAACGTATGACCTAATGTTATAAGTCCCATATTAACGGCACTACCTCCTAACCAGCCAAGAATTACGGCTATGATGTTCTTAAATATCGGTTTCATATCAGTGTATCATTTAGTATCGTATTAAAGAGCCATTGGTATAGAGTATTGGGTAGCATTAAAGGTAATAATTTTGTATTTATTCAGAAGTTGAGTTTTAAGACAGACCACGCAAAGCCTCAAATGACGGAAGTAAAAAGTGCTTAAACCAGATTTTAGATCCTGTGAAAAGATAGGTGTCAATTTTTTAAGGGAGTGTTCATCCAATACTCAGATAAGTTTGAGATAGGGGCAATCGGTTGCTCTCCGTAAATAGGAATGGCTTTTTTTATAAATAAATTATCTACTGGGATTTTAGTTTCTAATGAGAGTTGCTGAACAAAAAATTCTCGGAATTGATAGTAATTGATAGCTTCCGATACATTTATGATATTGCCATATACATCGCTAACATCTTTAATCTCTATGGCTACGCCCTTATCAGTTTTTCTTTTAAAATACTGAATTAATTTTGGGTCAAAAACTACGTCAGCATCTTTTGGATATAAAAACACATTGTTTTTTTTAACCTCCACTTTTGCTACACGTAATTTCCTTTCTTGAAAGTACAAATCATAGTTTGTAATTTTTAATGCATCTTTCTCCAAAGGCAGATTATTCAAAACAAGTTTGAATCGCTTTTTATCATGGTCAATTACCGCTGCTATGGGAGCAAATTTTGGGGGTGGTAGAACATCAAAGGCATTGCTAAATGAAATATAATTCAAGTACATTTTACCTTTATAATTTTGATATTCCGTATCAATCTCATAGAGTAATTTTCCAAGTTTACCCTTTTCTTTGGAGTAAGTGCCCTTGGTTGAAGCTGTTTTTTTAGAGTGCTTAAATGACTTCTTTTCATAAACAGCATAGGCAAGTTTATAAATGCTAAAATTGCTTTTACTGATGTAGATATGACCCCTAATTTTATGTTTGTCCGAATTTTTTGAAATTTTTATTTTGTACAATTGAACCCCTTCGAAAAATGTATCATCTTCAAGTGTAAACGTATGATTCTTTATAAAATCAATATCCAAACGATCTATAAAGGAATAGGTGTAAATAGTATAGTTTCGAAGGGCATCATGTAATCTGAGTCGGGTATATTCGTTATTTATTCTTCCGTTTAGCGTGGCGTTGGGTATTATTTTACTTCGGTTTTGGTAATCATATGGCTTCGAAGAAAGAGTATCTCTTCGGAAATCTTGATTCTTTCTATACGTATAAATCCTAGTTTTAGTGCTCTTTAAATCTTCTGTATGAAAACCAGCATCGAAAATGCCTAAGACAGCTTCATTAAGGTTCAAATAAGAAGTATCTTTAATTTGATAATCTCTATAATAACCTACATACGAAAAAGGAGTAAGGGGGAAATTTTCTTCAATGTTATTGATTGCTAAACGCACAATTTCTTTTGCCTTTGGTTGTTTTTGCTTTTTTGTACCGGTAACAATTACTTCATTTAATTCGAGTGCGCGGGCTGTAAGCGATATCTGGTTTATCTGACTTTGGAGTAAGTTGGATAAAATAACTTCCTTTGATCTATACCCAATACAAGATATTACCAGTATATCTCCCTGCGTTTTGTATGTGATTGGAATTTTAAATCCACCATCGAAATTTGTAATTAACCCAATCGCTTTACTTTTAATGCGTATGGTGGCAAATGGTATAGGCTCTTGCGTAAAGGTATCTATTAACCTACCAGTAATATATGCTTCTTGCTGGCAAAAAGCATGCTGAGGATTCATTAAAAAGCTAAGGCAAAAGAATAGTAGAAATAGCTTATTCATTGATGAAAGGTTTTATGACTTCCTTTTAAAATTCTTTATTAAACGAATTTAGATGCTTTGCTATGGTTTAGCCTATATTGAAAGATAAGAAATTGCTATGAGATAATTATTTATAGTTTTATCCCTATTTTTGAAATAGTGCGTATACGCTAAAAGCCATAGCATTTCTATATGATTACAAACACTACTAGACGTTTTTGGTTTGCTTTGCTCTCTACTTTTGCTTTTTTGGTGCGTTACCGGTATTTCAAAAAATGGTTTTGGATTCCTTTGCTGATCTTAGCCATTGGTTTCCTAATCCCCCAAAATATGATTCAGCCCGTAAAAGGAGCGGGACTACAAGACTGGAGTGAAAAATCCTTTTGGGCGTATCCCTGGGGCAGTTCTATAACACATAAGGGAATCGATATTTTTCAAGAAAAAGGAACTGATGTCGTTGCTTCTACACATGGAATTGTGGTATATACCCATGAGGGAGGAAAAGGAGGGAAGTCCGTCATGGTACTAGGTCCTAAATGGCGTTTTCACTATTATGCACATTTGGATGAAATAGAAACTTTTGTGTTTCAAACGTTAAAGCGAGGCAAAGTAATAGGAACTGTTGGAGATACAGGGAATGCTAAGGGAAAACCTCCACATTTACACTATGCGATAACTTCTCCCTTTCCTAATCCCTATTTATATGATAAAGAAACTGTGCATGGCTGGAAAAAGATGTTTTATCTGAATCCAGATACTTGGCTGCGATAGACGTTTAATACCCCGTGAAATTTCCAAAAAATCAAGTTTAATTGGAAGATCGCCTTTTCTTAAAAACTACTATTGCTCACAATTTTCACAATACGTATCTCTTAAATAATCATTCTCCAAGAGTTGAAAAGTAACTCCACCATCATTATTTGGATTAAAGAGTCTGCAGTAGCGTTTCTTGTCTTTATCAATAGCATTTAACATGATAGTTCTGTAATCCGACTGCTGTGTGAGTTCATCATCTACTAGTGTTAGATTTAGGTAATAGAAAAGTAAATTTTCATTCACATCAATCTGCTTTACCTTGTCTTGCAATACGGTGATGGCTTGTTCAATATTAGCGTAATAGGTTAGGTATTGTGCCAAACTCAAATAGTCATAGTCTCTAAGTGGAATGCCTTTGTAATTCGTAAAAATATAATCAACAGATTTATCTTTATTAGCAAAATCGCGCGTTCGCATGAGATTTTCTGTTCGTACAATATGATAGTTAACAAACATTCGTTTAATAAGCGTTGTGGCAATTCCATAATCTTTTAATGCTCCAATTTGTTTTTTTATAACATCATCCTTCAAAGGCAGCGCTTTATAACGCCATAGTTGAATGGCCAATGCTGCTAGATTGTATTTCACTTTTTGATCCTTAGGTGCTAAGCGTTCCAATTCTTGTAATTCGTTGTAAGCAATAAGCATATTGCGAATATCGATCATATAGCGCATGGCCGAATTTTTATTAAAAAACGGCACATACTTTAATTGTTTGGGCATTGCCATCTTATTCAAGACAGAAGGATCTGCCTCCTTCTTTTTCAGTTTTTCAAAAATAGAATTCTGTAATTCTGTTGCTGTATCCAATTCATCTTCATTAATGGCACTATTGAAAAGACGTATGAGCTGATCTATGGATTGATCATTGTACCTATCTTTTTTCTCTAGCGATAGACTAATTATTGCTTTTCTATGATTTTTAAGATATGGTTCTAATGCCTGCGCTGTAGCACCTACCACTTTCGCCTTAATTTGCTGCTTATTAAGTTCTTTGAGATTTTCATAGCTTGTTCCGGCAATATCATTTAGAAACTCTACCCAATTTTCTGCTGAAGATACCTCCGTAGTAATGGTTGGTTTTTGAAATGCTTGCAATGCCGTAACAATACTATTTGCACGTTGTTCTTGCAATTCCATATTACGTTGTAAATTTCCTTCTATAGAAGCATATGCTTTAATATCAATGCTTTTTATATTGAAATCGGTAAGCCGCAAAGAATCATAAAGAGGTTTTATATCTTCTTGAGAATAGGTCGATTTATTTTTTTCAAAGGGAATCGTAAAATTAAGCGTCTTGTATTTTAATGTGTACTGATCTTCATTGGCCTTAGCACTTACTTTTGTTTTATAGGTAATAGAATCTAAATACATGCCCATGTCTAAAAGGTCCAATTGATATGCTTCCAGATTAAAAATGGTTTGGTATCTACATAAACTTTTGTTACCTAAAAACAGCATATTAAATTCCACGTCTTTGTTGGCATACACCAAAGGCAATTTGCCAATTCTGGTTCTAAAGGTTCCGTTTTTATATGGTTTTAATGTTTTCTTTAAAGCCGTTGCATAAACCGGTTTTAATAACTCCCCACGTATTTGTCCTACATCTAATAAAACTTCCAAACACCCATATCTATCTTTAGAAACCACATCAATTGCAATTCCATCTCCTGCATTTTTAAATAGTTGATTGAACCATTGTTTATCATTTACTTCAAAATAAAGCGTGTTGTTTTTATCTCGCTCAATAGAGAATCGTATTTCTTTAGGGGTTTGTTGAAATATTTGTGTACATCGTTGGCATGCTTGGGATCTACTTGCATTTGAAAAATCTATATCAAATGTATTTTGAGCTTGAGCAAATTGAAATAGAAAATTGAAGAGCAAGGCAATCAGAAAATAGTTGGTTTTCATAAAAAGAAGATTAAATCTACGCTTGATAGGAGCGAATATAATTTTTTTCTTATGATAATAGAAGCTTGAGATTGCGTAGATTGATAATATTTTCTGTTTCTTACTGTATAGCTCAGAGAATAGTAAAAGTGCCTTAGTGGCCCAAAAGGTTCACAATTAGTTGTTCTATTCCAAAAATACAACCTACCAGGAGCAAGGCAATGCCTATACGAATAGACTTTTCTTTGGTGGATGATTGCAGTTGAGGTTTGCTCTTCGTAAGTTCTTTAAGGAGTTGTGTTACTTGCTCTTTGTTTAGAAATAATAAAAGTAATAGCAATGCTAAATAGATACTTGCACTTGCTAATGCCCCGTAGGTGTCAAAGAAAATAGCATCAAAAACGATAATATTAACAAGAATAGGAATAAGAATAGCTATTCCTACTAGTTTTGTTCTATTCCAAAGCAAGCACCATGCACCAACTAATTGAGAGATACCAATAAAGAGAATGTAGGCATAGGAATGCCCCATAAAGGTCCATGCTAAATCAAAGCTTTGTACGTTCTCTAAGGTCTGTTGCCCAACTTCTGCAGGCAATGCTCCTTTTCTATAGAATTGCCCTCCAGCGATCTTTCCCCATCCATAGGCATTGAGGAGAAAAAAAACATGCCATCGCGCGGCGATTTCTAGATAATATGTAAACTTTTGTATTTTGATACCTGTAAGACGACACCTATAAGGAAGAGGTTACATATTGCCGTGCAATCCGGATAGGAAATTATACCTTAATGGCTAACCCACTGCTAGCTTTTACTTGATTAACGCCGTCAAAATAAAAGTCAATACGTCCTACATTAATACCGTAGCACCCCACCTGATTTACTAAGACACTGCTACCTTTGAGGTTTTGTATCACTCTTGGACGTTCTAGAAAGGTGTGGGTATGGCCTCCTATAATGAGATCTGTATACATAGTTCTTTGCGCAATTTTTACATCGTCTGGTCTATTTACATCTTTGTATTCATAGCCAAGATGTGACAAGCAAATTATAATATCACAAAGCTCTTCTGTTTTCAATCGCTCTTCCATATCCTGAGCAATTTCATAGGGATTCTGATATACAGTCTCTTTATAAAGCTTTTTTGTAACAAGCCCTGTAAGTTCAATCCCTAAACCATAGACTCCTATTTTGATACCGTTAAGAGTGTATATTTTATATGGTTTTACAAAACCATCCATAACGGTATTGCTGAAATCATAGTTGGCACATAGTAACTCAAATTTTGCATGAGGTAATTGTGCGTAGAGCCCATCTATGCCATTGTCAAAATCGTGATTGCCAATAGCGGAAGCATCATATTTAAGCATACTCATAAGCTTAAATTCCAATTCGCCACCATAAAAATTAAAATAAGGAGTGCCCTGAAAAATATCACCAGCATCAAATAATAAGGTATACTTATTTTCTTCACGTATTTTTTGGATTAACCCCGCACGACGGGCAAGTCCACCTAAATTGGGGTAGAAATCATGATCCTTTGGAAATACATCAATATGGCTATGTACATCATTGGTATGCAAAATGGTAATCTTCTTTGGGTGTTTTAGATCGCACGACTGCAATGATAATCCACCCAAACCAACAAAAGACGCGGTAGCTGCACTTTTAGAGATAAATTTTCTTCTATTCATATCAGTCGGTTTGTATAAAACGATCATCAACTAGGGGTGCAATAGTATCATTATCCTTAAAATGATCAATGATTGCATTTCTAATGAGGTAATCTATTTCCGTAACTTCTTCCGCTTCTTTGAAAAAACCCATGTTATCGCCACCACTTACCAGGTAGTCAGAGGTTGCTACATGATAAATTCGATTCTCGTCAAAAGGTTTTCCTTGTATATCTGCAGATTGGAGTCGTTTGTTTTTATCCATTACAATACGGAGGCCAGCAATGGGATGTGCTCGTCCAGAATTAATTAAAAAAGAAATTAAATCTCGTACAGCCTTTCCCTTCATAGCCACAACAACGATATTGTTCTCAAAAGGCATCACTTGGTATGCCGTTCGGGCAGAAACCTTCCCTTTAGATATAATAGATCGAATACCTCCGTGGTTTAAAACCACAAAATCTACTTCTTTACCAGTACGTAGTTTAAACACTTTGTTAGCACGTTCTAATATAATATCGGCCATCAGATTCCCTGCAGTGGTGTTGTAGGCACCATCTGTTTTGGAGATGGTGTGGGGTGCATAGGCTAAAGTACTATCCAAGACGGTGTTAACTCGAAGACGATATGGCTCTATGAAGGCTTGAACAGAATCCACGGCGGCAATAGAATCAGTAATAGAGAGTTGCTTACCTTCTATTTCCGTAAGCTGAGATTTTTGATCTTTACAAGAGCTACATATGATAATTGTTATAAATATAACAAAATGTTGTATTTTTAAATTCATTTTCCTCTTTATCTTTGCGTCAGATTTGCATGGATATTAATTACATTTGTAGAAATGTAAATGTACATGTTTTTAAAGGGAATTAAGGATAAATTTAAGTACAAATCTGCTGTCAAAGTGTTAAAGGAACTCATGAATAACCCTTTACCAACGGCTCAGAGAAGTCAGGGAATTACTGCTATTGGTTGTATTGTTGACCTAGATAATTTTGAAGATGCGAACGTTTTTTTTGATTTAGTAGAAGAATTTTCTTTACGTCCCAATGCTGTCAAAATCATTGGATATAAGAGTTATTATGATAAGAATTCACCTTATGCAACACCCGTTTTTTCAGATAAAGATTTGGGTTGGGGTGGTGAGATAGAAAATAGCTATGCTTTGGAGTTTTTAAGTAGAGAATACGATCTGCTCATCAACTATTATAACGAAGAAAACCTATTAATGCAATTGATGACAGTCAAGACCAAATCTCGAATGAAAGTAGGTTTTGAAGAAGTAGATAAGAATTTAAATGATTTGATTATCAAAGCACCTATGAAGGACTTTAAACTATTCAAAAAAGAACTTCAAAAGTATTTAACGGTGCTTAAAGAGGTATAATAATGAAACAGTTTTTGGGAACAGGTGTTGCCTTAGTTACTCCGTTTAAAGCAGATTTGTCAATAGATACAGATGCCTTAACGCGAATTGTAAACTATAACATCCAAGAAGGAACGGACTATTTAGTGGTATTGGGTACTACCGGAGAAGCTGCCACTTTAAATACTACGGAAAAGCGATTGGTGATGAATACCGTAATTGCTGCTAATAATGGTAGATTACCTTTGGTGGTTGGTGTTGGAGGGAACAATACAATGGCGGTTGTAGCGGAGCTCAAGACACTAGATCTTACTGGTTTTGATGCTATTTTATCTGTTTCACCTTATTATAACAAGCCCACACAAGAAGGTATTTATCAGCATTTTAAAGCCATTGCCCACGCTGCACCACTTCCCATTATTGTTTATAATGTACCAGGTAGAACGGGAAGTAATTTGCTACCTGAAACCATCATACGTTTGGCAAACGATTTTGACTCCATTGTTGCGGTTAAAGAAGCGTCTGGAGATATGGTTCAGATAATGCAACTCATAGAGAACAAGCCTCCAGATTTTATGGTAATTTCTGGAGATGATTTTACAGCCTTGCCTACTGTACTTGCAGGCGGTTCGGGGGTTATTTCTGTTTTAGGACAGGGACTGCCGGCCGAATTTTCAAAAATGATCGAACTTGGTTTGGAGGGGAAAGGTGCAGAAGCTTATGCGCTTCATTACAGGCTGCAAGAGGGCATGCATCTAATTTTTGAGGAAGGTAATCCTGCAGGAATCAAGAGTGTTTTTGAAACAAAGAATTTGGCAAGTGGTTTGGTCAGATTACCGCTGATGGAAGCCTCAAATTCTTTAAAAAAGAAGATCACTACTTTTCTGCATTCTTTCGCTGAGGTACCTGCCTAGAATAGCTTCTCTCGGTTAGATTTATGCTAACATATTTATGATCCGCAATGGCTGGTGCAATGGCATGGTATTTAAATTCGTACTTATTTGATACTGTTTTTGTTAAGACAAAAAGGCTATTTTTAATGAGATGAATTTGCAATGTTTAGATGCCGTGTGAACGTTAAATCTTTTTTAAAAGCTTGTTGGGATGTAGTCGACCCGCTACTTTAGTGAAATAAAACTATTTTTTATTCCACCGATTATCCGTAATTTTGCAAAATGTTTTTAAAAATGAGACAACTTCTTTTTCTTTTCATCGCTTCCTTAGTTTTAAGCTCTTGTAGTGAGTATCAAAAGGTACTTAAAAATGAGGACATAAAAGTAAAATATGATTATGCCCAGCGCATGTATGAAGAAAAAGATTTTAGACGTGCCAATCGTTTGTTCGAACAAATTGCTCCGAGATATGTAGGGAAGCCACAGGGAGAGCGCGTTATGTTTTTTTATGCGAATACCTATTTCCAAATTAAAGACTACAATTTTGCGGGTTATCAATTTGAACGTTTTATAAAATCCTATCCCAAAAGCGACAAAGCACAAGAAGCTTCTTTTTTAGGAGCGAAGAGTTATTTTATGCTTTCACCCAAATATTCTATTGATCAGACAGATACGGATAAAGCATTACAGAAATTACAAAATTTTATAAATACCTATCCCGACTCAGAGTTTCTGCCAGAGGCTAATGAGATGGCACAGACACTGACGGTCAAAAAACAGAGGAAGGCTTTTGAAATTGGGAAACAGTTTAACAAGATTAGTAAATTTGACTATTCTTTTTTAACTCCCGCAATTGCTTCCATGGATAACTTTATTTCGGATAATCCAGGTTCAATTTTTAGAGAAGAAGCTTTATTTATTAAGTTTGAAGCAAGCACAAACCTTGGTTTAAATAGCTTTGATAATAAGAAGGCAGAGCGTTTTGAGGAAGCAAAACTTGTGTACAAAGATTTGTTCAAATATTTTCCAGAAACGAAATTTGCGAAAGAAGCAAACGGATTGTTAGAAAAAATAGAAAAAGAATTACAACAAATTTCCAAATAAGTAGCATTCTTTTGGATACCATAAAATAAATGTATAGCGATGAATATGAACGATTTAAAGAACTCAAAGGCACCAGTATCAACGGTGACAATTAATAAAAATGAGTTCGATTCAAAGACCGACAATATTTATGAAGCAATTTCAATAGCCTCGAAAAGAGCTATTCAAATTAATTCTGAAATTAAGAAAGAACTCTTAGAAAAGCTCGAAGAATTTGCTACCTACAGCGATAGCTTGGAAGAAGTGTTTGAAAATAAAGAACAAATAGAGGTTTCTAAATTCTATGAAAAACTTCCTAAGCCGCATGCATTGGCTGTAATGGAATGGTTAGAAGACAGAATCTACTACAGAAATACTGAGAAAGATAATTAGTTCTATGCTTCGCGGAAAACATATACTTCTAGGAATAACCGGAGGTATTGCCGCTTATAAGACAACTTTTTTAGTAAGGTTACTCATAAAAGCTGGCGCCGATGTTAAAGTAGTTTTAACGGAGAGCGCTAGCTCTTTTGTTTCACCTTTAACCTTATCAACATTATCCAAGAATCCCACTTTAACCGCTTTCGTTCAAAAAGAGGATGAAGTCAGTACCGCATGGAATAACCATGTAGAACTAGGTCTTTGGGCAGATTTGATGCTCATTGCACCAGCAACAGCCAATACGCTTTCTAAGATGGCTAATGGGACCTGTGATAATTTGTTGCTAGCTACCTACCTTTCGGCAAAATGTCCAGTATTTTTCGCACCAGCGATGGATTTAGACATGTACAAACATCCATCTTCTCAGGCTTCTTTTGAAAAATTGACGTCTTTTGGTAATATTATGATTCCCGCTACCTCTGGAGAACTAGCAAGTGGCTTGCATGGAGAAGGAAGAATGGCAGAGCCAGAAGATATTGTTGCATTCATACATACATACCTTGCTAAAGATTTGCCTCTTAGTGGAAAGAAAGTTCTTATCACGGCAGGGCCAACACATGAAGCCATAGATCCAGTGCGCTTTATTGGAAATCATTCTTCTGGTCGTATGGGTTTCGAATTAGCAACAACCGCTGCGAAGCTTGGTGCAGAGGTAATTTTGGTTTCTGGTCCTTCACATTTAAATATAGAACATCCTTTTGTTCAGCTTATACGAGTGGTATCTGGTGAAGAGATGTATAATAGAGTACACGAACACTATGCTAATGTAGATATTGCAATATGTGCTGCAGCCGTGGCAGATTACAAACCTAGCACCGTAGCCGAGCAAAAAATTAAAAAGAAATCAGATCAATTAACCATTGATTTGGTAAAAAATAAAGATATACTACGCTCGTTAGGAGAACAAAAAAGCAAGCAATTTTTAGTAGGCTTTGCTTTGGAGACAGAGAATGAATTGGAAAATGCGCAAGGAAAGCTGAAACGTAAGCATTTAGATGCCATTGTTTTAAACTCTTTAAACGATCCCGAAGCTGGTTTTGGAAAACCTACAAATAAAATCACTTTTATAGATAAGAATTTAGCGATTAAAACGTTTGATGTAAAGACCAAGGCTGAAGTAGCTGCGGACATTTTTCAAGAGATAATTAGCAGAATTCATGCGTAAGCTTTATACAACAGTAATTTGCATTCTTTTTTCCTTTGTGGTGAAGGCACAAGAATTACAATGTACGGTCACAGTAAACTCGGATCAGGTTAGTCAAACGAATCAGCAAGTTTTTAAGACCTTAGAACGTTCTTTGAGTGATTTTATCAATAAAAGTAAATGGACCAATCGTACGTATAAAGAAAACGAAAGGGTCAATGCTCAAATGTTTATTACTGTAACTGAATTTGAATCTAGCAGATTTAAGGCAAATATTCAGATACAGTCGTCCAGACCAGTTTACAATACTTCCTACGATAGCCCTATTTTTAATTACAAAGACAATCAGTTCGATTTTGAATACATTGAATTTCAACCTTTGGTGTATAATAGAAATGTATTTGATTCTAATTTAGTGGGTGTTGTGTCTTATTATGTATATATCTTATTAGGTTTAGATGCCGATACCTTCTCTCTGGAAGGAGGAACGGAACATTTTAAACAAGCGCAACAGAT
Source organism: uncultured Flavobacteriaceae bacterium (assembly GCA_947500575.1). Lineage (GTDB taxonomy): Bacteria > Bacteroidota > Bacteroidia > Flavobacteriales > Flavobacteriaceae > CANMSI01. Next base: position 54,787 of record CANMSI010000002.1, read on the forward strand.
AGTTACGCAAGCACAGGGAAGCAATTTTAGAGGTTGGAGTCAAGATGCCGGAAGCCGCACACGTTTTGAATTGATAGATAACTTATTATCCAATACTTTTAGAGAGTATCGCATAGCCATGTACAATTATCATCGCAAAGGCCTAGATGTTCTTGCTGATAACAATAGCACTGGAAAGCAAATTATTGCTGGTACCATGCGCTTATTTGAAACGCTCATTAAACGAAGACCGAATGCTTTTTTGATACAAACATTTTTTGATGCCAAGTCAGAAGAGATCAGAAATGTCTTTTCCGACGGCCCCAAAATTGATGTAGTGAAGTTAAAAGAAACATTAAATCGCATTGCACCTTTCTATTCCAATACCTGGAATGAAATAAAATACTGATCAAGATTCTTTACCAATAGAATATCAATTATATTTATCCCTTTAATTGATACAATATTTTGATTAGTTCTCTTTCTATAAAAAATTATGCCTTAATAGACCATTTGGAGGTCTCTTTTGATCGTGGATTTACCTGTATAACTGGTGAAACCGGGGCAGGAAAGTCTATTCTCTTGGGAGGTTTGTCTCTTATACTTGGTAAAAGAGCAGATTTATCTTCTTTGCAAGACAAAGATCGAAAATGTGTTATTGAAGCTGAGTTCGATATTAAAAACTACCAATTGAAATCATTTTTTGATGCAAATGATTTGGATTATGAACCAACTACTATTATTCGAAGAGAGATACTTCCTAGTGGTAAATCTAGAGCCTTTATTAATGATTCTCCAGCAGTACTAACTGTTTTAACTGCTTTGGGAAATCAATTAATTGATGTGCATTCGCAACATCAAACGATGCAGCTAACAGAAAACGATTTTCAATTACGGGTCATAGATGCCTTAGCAGCTAATACAGAGCGTTTACAGAATTATAAAAAGCAATTAATTGCATACCGAGCTACAGAGAAAGAACTGCAGACTTTAATAGATTTTCAGCAACAGGCAAATAAGGAACAAGATTATAATAGTTTTTTACTCAAAGAATTGGAAGAAGCTCCTTTGAAACTTGGTATTCAAGATGAACTAGAAGAGCAATATGAGCAATTGAATAATGTAGAAGTGATTATGGAAGCCCTCTCAAAGAGTGGACAACTATTAAATAATGAGCAAGTAGGGATCCTAGCTTTACTTTTGGAATTAAAACAAACTTCTCAAAGACTAGCTAGTTTTGGGAATCAATTTGTGAGCGTTAATGAACGTATACAATCAGTAGCCATTGAAATGGACGATTTGGCTAGTGAGCTTCAAATCGCACAAGATGGAGTAGAGGCTAATCCGCAATTGTTGGAAGCAGTAAATGAGAAGCTACAGTTATTATATGATTTACAAAAAAAGCACAATGTAGCAGATGTAGCAGGTTTAATAAGCTTAATGGAAGAGTTGAGTGAGAAAGTATCTGCAACAGAAAATGCGGAAGCTAGGATAGAAGAAAAACAGCAGTTACTTGCGCAACAACATAAGGCTTTAGTAGCTTTGGGCCAAGAACTTGGCGTACATAGGAGTAAGGTAATTCCATTGCTAAAAAAACAACTAGAAGAACGCTTAGCTTCTTTGGGTATGCCTAGTGCTACTTTTCAAATTAGTGTAAAGACTACAGACGATTTTAAAAGTACGGGTACCGACGATTTGCTTTTTCTCTTTTCTGCCAATAAGGGCTCGGACTATGGAGCATTAAAGAAGGTAGCTTCTGGAGGAGAATTATCCAGAATTATGCTTACTATTAAGTCAATTTTAGCGCAATATGAGCAGCTTCCTTCGCTCATGTTTGATGAAATAGATACAGGAGTTTCTGGCGAAATATCAAATAGAATGGGAAGCATTATGCAAGAAATGAGTAAAACCATGCAGCTTTTCTCAATAACGCATTTACCGCAAGTGGCCTCCAAAGGCGATCAGCATTTCAAAGTATACAAAGAAGAAGATGGAGGTTTAACGAGAACTAAAATGAAATTGCTTACACAAGATGAACGTGTAGTAGAATTGGCAGAGATGCTAGGAGGGAAGGCCTTATCAGACTCAGCAATGGCACATGCAAGAGAGTTACTTAATTAGCATTCTACCTTGGGTTTCTTATCAAATTAAATCCACTTATATGGGCTTCGGGCATCCAACTTTTTTAAATATCTTTGACCACCAATAACAACTACTGAAATAAACAACATGTCATACAACTTATTAAAAGGAAAAAAAGGGATCATTTTTGGAGCGTTAGATGAGCATTCAATTGCTTGGAAAACTGCAGAGCGCGTGCATGCAGAAGGAGGAACTTTTGTACTTACCAATGCGCCTATTGCTATGAGAATGGGTCAGATAAAAGAGTTGGCTGAGCAAACAGGATCTGAGATCATTCCTGCGGATGCAACGAATGAAGAAGACTTACAAAACTTGGTAACAAAGTCGATGGAAATTCTTGGCGGCAAATTAGATTTTGTGCTTCATTCTATTGGAATGTCTGTGAATGTTCGTAAAGGAAGAGCCTATACAGATGAGAAGTACGATTTTACTACCAAAGGTTGGGATGTTTCTGCACTTTCTTTTCACAAGGTAATGCAAAGCCTGTATAAAGAAGATGCTATGAATGAATGGGGCAGTATTGTGGCCCTAACCTATATGGCAGCGCAACGCACCTTTCCAGACTATAATGACATGGCAGATAACAAAGCGTATTTAGAATCTGTAGCCCGTAGTTTTGGATACTTTTTTGGAAAAGAGAAAAAAGTACGTGTGAATACCATTTCTCAATCTCCAACACCTACTACCGCAGGGCAAGGTGTAAAAGGTTTTGACGGATTTATTAGTTATGCCGAAAAAATGTCTCCTCTTGGTAATGCTTCTGCCCAAGATTGCGCAGATTATACCATAAGCTTGTTCTCTGATCTCACTAAAAAGGTAACCATGCAAAATCTGTTTCACGATGGTGGTTTTTCTAATACTGGGGTAAGTCAGGAAGTTATTGATCATTTTACAGAATAGGATATAATGTTTCGTTGCTCCTAAATAGGGAGCATGTTTTAGAGCTATTTTAGATACAAATTGAATGTGGTAACTGCATTTTTAATCATACCATGAAATTATCCTTTTCCTTCATTATACCTGTTTATAACAGGCCCGAAGAAATTAGGGAGCTACTAGAGAGCTTTCTGCTTCAGACGTATGAGGAATCTTTTGAGATCGTTGTGATTGAAGATGGTTCTGTACAAAAATCTGATCAGGTAATTGCAGCATATAAGGACCGACTTTCTATCACCTATTTGGAGAAACCTAATACTGGTCCGGGTGATTCCCGAAATTACGGAATGAAAAGGGCAAAGGGTACTTATTTCATAGTATTAGATTCTGATTGTATTTTACCACCTACCTACCTAAAAGTAGTTTCCAACGCATTGCAAGAAAAGTATGTAGATTGTTATGGAGGCCCAGATGCTGCCCATGCATCTTTTAGTAAAATTCAAAAAGCCATCAATTATGTAATGACCGCTTTCCTTACAACGGGTGGAATACGAGGAAAGAAAGATGCTGTAGATAAATTTCAACCTAGAAGTTTTAATATGGGCATATCAAAAAAAGCCTTCGAAGCTACTAGTGGATTTGGAAATATTCACCCAGGAGAAGATCCAGATCTTACGATACGATTATGGGCTAAAGGTTATGAAACATGCCTCATCGAAGATGCGTTTGTATATCACAAGAGACGCATTGATTGGAATAAATTCTTTATTCAGGTACATAAGTTTGGAATGGTACGACCTATTTTAAACAAGTGGCATCCTCAAACAGCTAAGATTACTTATTGGTTTCCTACTGTATTTTGTCTAGGTTTCTTGCTTGCAGTCGCTTTGGTGTTTTTGGTTAAAACTCCATACGGATATTTGCTATTAGCAGTATACGGGTGGTATTTGGGGCTTCTTTTTTTAGATTCGCTTTGGAAAAATAAAAGTCTATCTATTGCGCTGTTATCCTTGATAGCCGTTTGGATGCAATTTGTAGGTTATGGCTACGGTTTTCTAAAGTCAACTATCTTGGTTAACTTTAGCAATAGGAAACCAGAGCATATATTCCCTAAACTATTTTTTAAAACACCGTAATACGTTGCTCAAAAGAATCAAATCTGGCTTGAATAAAAGAAAGGTAAAAATATTTTTACTGTTTCTTATATGCTCGGGTTTAGCTTGGTTTATTAGTAAACTTTCAGATTCGTATACAAGTAGAACAACGTTTGACTTGGTATATACCAATGTGCCAGATAGTTTATTGCTTACCAATGCTTCTAAGAAGTACGTAGATGTAAAATTAAAAGCTTCAGGTTTTCAATTTCTATGGTTCAATTTCAAAAATAAGAAAGTGAAGATAGATGTGTCTGCAATGGAATATAGAGGGGCGTCTTATTTCGTTCCTCAGAATGTGTATACTAAGCAAATAGATAGGCAAGTAGGATCTATGACCTTGTTAGACATTGATAAGGATACGCTGTTTTTTAGGTTCTCAGAGGTCTATAATAAAAAAGTACCTGTAATCTCTAGTGCTACTATTGAGTTGGTTCAAAATTACCTTTTGCAAGGAGGGGTATTGTTGCAACCTGATTCTATAACCGTGCGTGGTCCCAAAAATGAAATTGATACCATTAAAGAAGTACAAACACTTAAAATGGTGCTTCCAGAAATAGCTAGTGATTTTTCTAAAAACATATCGCTTTATAAACCTGCAGCTTTAAAGAATACCACTTTTTCAGAAAATACCGTCCGTATTTCGGGGAAGGTATTTCTTTTTTCGGAAAAAGAAATCAAAGTACCTGTTACGGTAGTGAATTTGCCAGAAGGAACACAAGTGAAAACCTTTCCTAGTACGGTTACCATTTTGTGCAAAGCCCAAAGAGATGCCTTAAAAGACTTAAAAGCTTCGGACTTTGAATTAATTGCGGATTATGCCTCGGTGAAAGATAATGGGAATAACACAATGGGGCTTCAACTAAGGAAAAAGCCCAAAACCGTATTTAGCACTCGTCTACTTGAAATTGAGGTCGAATTTATCTTAACTAGAGAATGATGGTCATAGGTCTTACTGGGGGCATTGGGAGTGGTAAAACAACGGTAGCAAACGAATTCGGTAAATTAGGAATACCAGTTTATTTTGCAGATGAGGAAGCCAAACGTTTAATGAATAGCGATGAAGACGTTAAAAAAGCAATCATTATGCTGTTTGGTAAAGAAGCTTATAAAGGTAAAACCTTAAACAAAACCTTGGTTGCTCAAAAGGTTTTTAATGATAAAACGCTATTGCAAAAATTAAATGCAATTGTACATCCTGCGGTGCGTAAGCATTTTAATACATGGGTTGAAAAACAACGCAGCCCATATGTGATTCAAGAGGCAGCGATTATTTTTGAAAACGGATCAAACGCCTTATACAACGCAATTATTTTGGTAACTGCCCCCAAAGACGTTAGGATAAGTCGTGTTCAACAGCGAGATGGTTTTTCAAAAGAACAAGTGGAGGCACGCATGCGCAATCAATGGGAAGACGAAAAAAAGAGCAAATATGCCCATTATATTCTTGAAAATATTGACCTCACTAAGACCAAAAAACAGATAAATGCAATTCATGCGCACCTCCTGAAAATATCAGGCGGAGTCTAAAATTTTAACATTTTTGTTAAGGTTAGGTTAAACACACAATCCGCTAAATGTTAAATTTCTAATTTTACCGAAGGAAAATGAATAAACGGTTATTTGTTCTGTTGGTGGTGTTGATGAGCCTATCTCTATTAGGGATCATTTTTGTGCAATTGTATTGGATAAAAAGATCTGTAGATGACAAGGAAGAACAATTTTCTAATGCTGTTACTGCGGTACTTGATAAGGTAACAGACAATATAGAAAAGAGAGAGATCAATGGCTATTATGAACGCTTTCTAAATATGAAAGATAGCGTGGGCGAATTAAAGAGTTCACATTTACGTAATCTTTTCTTTGTTGATCGAGATATAAATTCTAATGAGATAAGATATTTCTCTCACGGAATTTTGGAAGAAAATTACGATATAGCATCTACGTTCTTTGACAATTCAATAGGTTCTGATAGTACTTTAATTAAGAGTTTTACCAGTAAACGTACCACCACCATTTTTAAGGAAGATTATGGGTTAGACGGAAAAGAGTACAAGATTAGTCCTTTAAAAAAAATAGAAAAAATTGGAGGTCTATCCGAAATAGATAAAGCTCAGTTTAATGATGTTTTTAGAAATTATGCAAAAACAGAGCCCATACATAAACGTGTCTCTACACAAGAAGTAGAACTGCAATTAAGTAAGGAACTGTTAAATAGAAACATCGATATAGACTATGAATACGGTATTTATAGCAAAGGTTTACCCACAAAAGTAAAATCGAGACGATTTAAGTTTGAAAATACAACTTTATACAAGTCTCCAGTGTTCAAGGATAGTGAAGGGAATACAGATTTTTCGCTCTTAATTTCTTTTCCAAAGAAGAAGACATTCTTGTTAGAATCTGTTTTAGGAATGGCAACACTATCACTTTTGTTTACCCTTATTATTGTAATTGCATATGCCGGAGCAATTTACCAGTTGATAAAACAGAAGCAAATTTCGGAGATTAAATCTGACTTTATCAATAATATGACACACGAGTTCAAAACGCCTATTGCTACTATTAATTTAGCAGTTGAAGCAATTAAGAATCCAAAAATTATTGATGATAAAGAGAAAGTGATTCGTTATCTGCAAATGATTAGAGATGAAAATAAGCGGATGCATGCTCAAGTAGAAAATGTATTAAGAATATCTAAACTAGAAAAGAATCAATTAGATATAAGTAAGGATAGAGTAGATGCACACGACATAATAGAAGATGCGGTTACGCATATAGAACTTATTGTAGCTGATAGAGGAGGATATATAAATACGCACTTAGAGGCAAGTAGATCTGATGTGTTGGCCAATGAGATGCATTTTACGAATGTGATTGTTAATGTGTTAGACAATGCAGTGAAATATTCGTTAGAGGCGCCTAAAATTGACATATTTACCGAATTAGCAAAGAATTATATTATTATTAAAGTACAAGATCGGGGTGCTGGAATGAGCAAAGCGGTCTTAAAAAAAGTTTTTGAAAAGTTCTATAGAGAACATACGGGAGATATACATAACGTAAAAGGACATGGATTAGGCTTAGCCTATGTAAAAAAAATAATAGAAGATCACCAAGGTGAGGTGTATGCAGAAAGTGAGAAAGGCAAGGGAAGCACTTTTTACATAAAACTACCTTTAATTTAAAATTTATGGAAGCAGCAAATAAGAAAATACTTTTGGTTGAGGATGATCCAAACTTTGGGATTGTACTAAAGGACTACCTGTCAATGAACGACTTTGATGTTACCTTGGCAAAAAATGGAATGGAAGGCTTTGAGAAATTCAAGAAAGACAACTTTGATGTTTGTATTTTGGATGTAATGATGCCTTATAAAGATGGTTTTACCTTAGCAAAGGAAATCCGTGAAAAAAATGAGCATGTGCCTATTATTTTTCTAACTGCTAAAACCATGAAGGAAGATGTGCTTAAAGGATACAAGGCAGGTGCAGATGATTATTTGAACAAACCGTTTGATTCTGAAGTATTGTTAATGAAGCTCAAGGCAATCTTGCAAAGGAAAGCATCAAACACTTTAGCCGATAGCAAGCAATTTGAATTTAATGTGGGTGGCTTCCATTTAAACTCTAAGCTTCGTTTCCTTAAATTTAACGATGAAGAACCCATTAAGTTATCTCCAAAAGAAAATGAATTATTGCGTTTGCTAGCCTTGCATGAGAATGATTTGATGCCGAGAGAATTGGCGCTTACTAAGATATGGAGAGACGACAATTATTTTACATCTCGAAGCATGGACGTATATATTGCCAAGCTTAGAAAATATTTAAAGAAAGACGATACCGTGGAAATTTTAAATATCCATGGAGAAGGCTTCCGTTTGGTGGTGAAAACTACCTAGAAAATACGATCTTATTGTTTTAAAAAAACGCCCATCTTATGTTGGGTGTTTTTTTATACAAAAAGACTAACAATGGATACGGTTGCGAAGCCAGTTATTGCTAGTATGGTGGTCATTAGTGTCCATGATTTAAAAGTTTGCTTTTCAGTAATTCCCAAATACTGTCCAACCAGCCAAAAACCACTATCATTTACGTGAGAAAAGATACTTGCTCCAGAGGCAATCGCTATCACCAAACAAGCCAAACCACCACTACTTAGTTCAGCATTAACCAATAGTGGCGCTATAAGCCCCGCGGCGGTAATCATGGCCACTGTAGAAGAGCCTTGAATTATGCGAACAATAGCGGCGCTAAGAAAAGCAAAAAATAAAACTGGAAAACCAGCATCGCTTAAGGAGGTGGCTAATAGTTCACCGGCTCCTGTGTTGGTTAGTACTTGTTTAAATACTCCACCTGCTCCCGTCAGTAAAATAATGGTTCCAGCAGGGGCTAGCGACTTGCTAGAGATCTTAAAAAGCTGGTCTTTGCTAAATCCTCTCCGAATTCCAAAGAAATACCATGCCAATAAGTTTGCTATAATTAACGCGGTGAACGGATGGCCAATTAAGGATATAATGTTTTTAAATGTTTCTGTTTGAAACAGACTTAGCATTCTTCCAAACCTGGAATTGCCGCCACTCATCGAATCAATAATACCACTATTTACAAAAGTATTTAATAAAATAAGCAAGATTGGTGTAGCAATAATCCACAAGGTCAGCTGTATGTTTGGCAATGCTACTTCCTTAGCTTCCTGCACTTCCTGTGGTGCATCAATATGAATCTTATTCGCTATAAATTTTCCAAACAACAAGCCGCTTACCAATGCAGTAGGAATCCCTACTAGAAAACCAATAAAGATCACCCAGCCTAATTCGGCTCCAATTATTTGAGCTACAGCTATTGGTCCTGGAGTAGGCGGTATAAATGCATGGGTAATGGCCAAGCCTGCCAATAATGGTATTGCATATAGCAAGAGTGACTTTTTAGTTTTTCTTTGAAGTGCATAGATCATTGGAACTAGGATAATAAAAGCCACATCAAAAAATACTGGAATGGCAATCAAAAAACCGGAAATAACCATGGCAATTGGGGCTCTTTTTAGTCCAAACTTTCCAATCATAAAATCTGCAATCGCTTTGGCACCTCCGGAATATTCTAGGATGGCACCAAACATGGCTCCAAGCCCTACAACGGTGGCAACAAAACCTAAGGTGTTCCCCATGCCTTGTTGCACGGTTTCAATGATTTGCTTTGCATCCAAGCCAGCGATCAGTCCTGCTACAATACTTCCAATTAATAGAGCGATAAATGCATGAATTTTTAAACGCAGTATTAAGAAAAGTAATACCGCTATGCCCGCTAAGACTGCGAAAAAAAGTCGGCTATCAATAAAAAATGCTTTTACATCTAAAAGGAAATCTACCATGATGTGCGGTTTTGGTTTGTTGTTTTCAAATATAAACTAAAAGTGTTTCTAGTATTTGGATAACTCACTTTTGATTTTAGCAATAATCTCTTTTGGTGAAAGCATAATAGACACAGCAATAGCATTTTTAGGCACTTCTAAAGTATCAAACTGAGATTGGAGTAGGGCAGCAGACATAAAATGTCCTTTTCGTGCGTTAATCCTTGTTTCTATTTCCTCAAAGCTACCTTTTAAAAAAACCCAGGCAGTTTTATCATTTAAATCCGCGGCTAATAATTCTCTGTAAGCACCTTTTAAAGCGGAGCATGCAATAACTGCACCTTTGTCCTTATGTTTTTTTGCTAATAAGTTCAATTGAATTAACCAACCATGTCTGTCATTATCGTTTAAGGCATTTCCGGCTTGCATTTTTTCAATATTAGCTTGTGGATGATAATCATCTCCATCAAAGAATGGAATCCCTAACTCTTCTGCTAGTAATTCTCCAATGGTAGATTTGCCACAGCCAGAAACTCCCATAACATAAAAAATAGTGGTCTTTATATTGCTCATATGGTTATTTGATCAATTTTTCTTCAATTATTTGTATCAGCTCATTCAACTTATAATCATATGAAAACCATGTGGTATTCTCATTCTTTTTAAACCAAGTGCCTTGTCTTTTGGCAAATCTTCTTGTATTTTTTTTAATTTCAGAAACCGCTTCTTCCAAGGATAGATTTTTATTAAAATAGGAGAATAATTCTCTATAGCCCACCGTTTGCAGTGCGTTTAATCCTTGATGTTTAAAAAGTACTTTGGCTTCTTCCTCCAAACCAGCAGCCATCATTAAATCTACCCTTTCATTAATACGTTCGTAAATAATGGTTCTTTCTGCAGACAGTCCTAAAGAAATTATTTGAAAAGGTCTTTTTGGTTTCTGTTTGTTTAAAAAAGAAGAATAAGGTTTTCCACTACCAATACTAACTTCCAGGGCTCTAATTAAACGATGAGGATTCTCAGTATCCATTTTTGCATACTGTTCCGGATCTAATTGTTGTAATTGTTCTTTCAAAGGTTGAATTCCTTTTTTTTGAAATAATGCATTTAAATCCTGACGAATTTTAGGATTTACTTCTGGAAAATAATCAAGGCCCTTAAGCACCGCATCAATATATAGTCCACTACCACCTACCATAACTACCACATCTTTTTCAATAAAAAGCTCCTCCAATACCAGAAGAGCTTCTTTTTCGAAATCACCTACGGTATAAGAGTCAAAAATACTTTTATGTTGTATAAAGTGGTGCGGAGCTTGTTGGAGTTCTTCTTTAGAGGGCACAGCGGTACCAATACTCATTTCTTTAAAGAATTGGCGTGAATCTGCAGAGATAATGTCTGTCTTATAATGGTTGGCCAGCGCAATGGCTAGTTTCGTTTTTCCAATGGCCGTAGGCCCAACAATGGCAAGGAGTGTTTTCCTTTTCATAAGGTATTTCCGCATTTATAACAATGCTTAGCATCATCTCTATGACCTTCCAAAGAACAACTTGGGCACGACTGCGTATTTAGATGTATTTTTTCTCCATCTTTTCCTTGTTTGGAAAATGCAACGGTAACAATACCCGTAGGTACAGCAATAATACCATACCCTAATATCATTACAAAGGTAGCGATGGATTGCCCTAAAACAGTTTGAGGAGCAATGTCACCATAACCAACCGTTGTAAGCGTTACAATGGCCCAATAAATACTTCTTGGAATACTAGTAAAACCTGCTTCATCATCTTCAATAAGATACATGAGGGTTCCCATAATCACAGCCAGTATCAGAACCACATAGATGAAAACAGCAATTTTGGCTCTACTGGCCTTCAATGCCTTCTTTAACTGCGATGCTTCTCCTAAAAACTGAACTAGTTTTAGAATACGGAAAATTCGTAATAAGCGGAATGCCCTTACTGCAAGTAATACCTGGGACCCTGCAAAAATATAAGATAAGTATAACGGAATTGTAGAAATAAAATCAATGATCCCATAAAAACTAAAAATATACTTGAAGGGCTTTTTAATACTAATAATTCGCGCAATATATTCAATACTAAAAAATATGGTAACAACCCATTCTAAGGTTAATAGGATTTTATGATATTTTATATCGATCTCTTTTACACTTTCGAGTAGAACGAGTATAACGCTGAAAACAATTAATATAAAAAGTAGAATATCAAACCATTTCCCCATAGGGGTATCCGCTTCATAGATTATTTCATGAAGCTTACTTTTCCAGTTCTTTTTTGATCTAATTTCTTTCACAAGCTAGTCTTCCAGTTCTAAGACTTTTAATACCTTCTTCTTTCTAAGGTAGGATTCTATAATATGGTTGGCATTCGCACTCCCTTTCATTGGAGTAATTATCGATTCTAAGATATGAATATTATTTATTTGATGGTTTAGATCACAAAAACCAATTCCTTTAAAGATACCATTTTGAATTAAAATGACGCTTCGCTCACCTAACTCGCGACCTTTATCAACGATTACTTGATTTTTTTTATCTAAACTATATTTTTTTACCGCAGTTTGTACCCTAGCGTTATATTGTTTGGTTTTTTCTTTCCGTATACAGGCACCTAAACAACCACCCTCATCGTACTTTGAGCAGTTCTTTTTCGCCTCAGAGAGCCCATTTAACTTATCACAAAGCTGAAATTCCTCACTTATTTTATATAAGAAATTCTTTGCGCCCAAGATGCTATTAAAAGTGGTTAAGCGATTTATTTTACCATTTAATTTGCTAGGCTCTAGCGCCAAGTATCCATCTTTGGTTACTTGCAGATGGAGTGCGTGCGAAAATAATTTGTGTTTGGAAGTAGTATTGTATTTGGGTTTATTCCTATCTAATTCTTCATTTTCTTTTAAAAGAGCAACTAATTCACTTCCAGTAAGTGCATAGGTTACTTTTTTAGTTTCCTTTTGTATTTTTCGGACCCTTTCTCCTACTTTAGTAAAGTACTGATTTACCGCACGTTTTATGTTTTTACTTTTCCCAAGAAATATAATATCCCCATCTTTATTATGCATGTAGAATACTCCAGTTGCCGATGGTAATTGGGCAACAATATCTAATTGCCTAGGAGATAATTCGCCTAGAGAGGCCGCTTTTACGACAGTTTTTAAAATGTTCTTATCAGAATCTTTAGAAAGAAGTAGTTTGAATAGTTTTAAGGTGGCTAATGCGTCCCCATTGGCCCTATGCCTATCACTTACGGGAATTCCCAAAGAGCGAACCAACTTCCCTAAGCTATAGGAAGGAGCTTCTGGTAATAATTTCTGGGAAAGTTCTACGGTGCATAGTGTTTTTCGTTCAAAGTTAAATCCAAGCCTTCTAAATTCTGTTCTTAATATGCGGTAATCAAATTGTGCATTGTGCGCTACTAAAACGGTATCTTTTGTAATCTCAACAATACGTTTGGCTACCTCATGAAATTTTGGAGCAGTTTGAAGCATTTTATCATTAATCCCAGTAAGCTTTACTACAAAGGGTTGTATCTCAATTTCCGGGTTTACAAGGCTAATGAAAGTGTCTACCACCTGATGCCCATCAAATTTATGAATTGCAATCTCGGTAATCCCTTCTTCATTATATTTTCCTCCGGTGGTTTCTATATCCAATATGGCATACATGCAGTATTCAATTTTAGGGCTGTTCTTTTTCTAAGACGAAAATTTAGTAATTCCGAGAACCAAATATACTACTTCCAATCCGTACCATATTACTTCCTTCTTCGATCGCGATCTTATAATCTCCGCTCATCCCCATAGATATAAAAGTAACTTGTGGAAGTAATTTTTGCAGAGAATCAAATATGGATTTCAAGGCTTTAAATTCTTTGCGAATTTGGGAGTCGTCTTTGGTGAAAGTTGCCATGCCCATTACACCTACAACTTGTATATGATCCAATTCCTTAAATTCATCTGTTTGCACCAAATTAATAAGCTCAGAGGCATCTAAACCAAATTTAGTTTCCTCTTCTGCAATATGAATCTGCATTAAACAATTAATACGTCGTTGGTGTTTTTTTGCTTGTTTATCAATTTCTTTTAAAAGCTTAAGACTATCTACTCCATGTATTAATGATACATAAGAAGCCATATACTTTACCTTATTTCGTTGTACATGACCAATCATATGCCATTCTATATCCTTTGGCAAAGCTTCCCATTTCGTAGTCATTTCCTGAATTTTATTCTCTCCAAACACCCGTTGCCCTGCATTATATGCTTCTTGCAAGTCAGCAATAGGTTTGGTCTTGGAAACCGCTACCAAGGTTACCTCTTTTTTAAGGGAAGCCTTTAGTTGGGTTAAATTTTGCGTTATGGACATATGCTGTTTCTAAAATTCATAAATAGTTAATCCACTTCTTAATTTTGGTTCAATATAGGTACTCTTTGGTGGCATTACCAATCCGGCATCTGCAATGCTTTTTATTTCAGATACGGTAATTGGTACTAAGCTAAATCCGACGACAAATTTATTTTGATCAATATCATCTTTCATCCGAATAATATTATGCTTACCATACCCATATTGAATGCGCTTGTCTGTTCTTAGGTCTTTTATTCCTAATATGGGATCTAATACCGTTTTAAAGAGAATTTGGGTATCTAACTCACTCAATGCATCTGTAAATTCATATACTTTTTTTCTCAGGTATAGTGAGTAAAAAGCGCCATCTAAGTACATGCTGAAATGATGTTTCTTAGTGGGTTTATACAATTCATTCCCTTTAAGTTCTATTCTAAAATAGGTGTCTAATTGAATAAGAAATTCCTCTTTTGTAAGCCCGTTTAGGTCTTGTACCATACGATTGAATTCGTATATTTTAATTTCAGATTCAGGAATTAAATAACTCATAAAGAAATTATAAGGTTCCTCTCCCGTATGTGCTGGATTTTGGTCTTTGGAAGTCTTTGCAAGTAGATTGGATGAAGCACTTCTATGATGTCCATCTGCAATATATAAAGCGGCTATTTTTTTAAACCTATTTTGTAATTCTCTTATTTTTTTGGCATCAGAAATGATCCATAGATGATGTTGTACTTTATCCGTAGATGTAAAATCATAGACAGGTTCTTTATTGACCTCTTCTGCAATCAAGGCCGCTATCTCATCGTCATCTGGATACGTCATTAATACCGGTTCTGCATTAAAACCAACGGTTTTAAGGTAAGATGCAAATAACTTCTCCCTTGAGGCCAAGGTATTTTCATGCTTTTTAATAACATCGTTTTCATAATCAAGCGTGCTTACCCCACAGAAAAAACCGCAGCTACTCGTATTTCCTTTGGTCATTTTATAGATATAGAAACTGTCGGAAGCATCTTTGACGAAAATTTTGTCTTCTAAGAACTCGAGGTACCGGTTTTGCACTAATTTGAAGCGTTCCTTTCCAGAAACCTTTTTATGAAACTTGAAGCCAGGATCTATAATATGTAAGAAAGAAAAGGGATTATAGCTTAGTTGTGCATCTCTTTCCTTTTTACTGTATTCATCGTACGACCGAGAAACTACAAAAGAAACTTTGTCCTTTGCAGGTCTAACCGCTTTAAATGGTTTAATAATGGCCATATAAATAGCATTAGCTAAATTGTGAAGCTACTTTTTCTGCTTTTCTGGAAGTTGTATAGTCGTAAAAACCTTCTCCCGATTTGATTCCTAATTTATCTGCCATTACCATGTTTACCAATAGGGGACAAGGTGCATATTTTGGATTTTTAAACCCATCATACATCACATTTAGGATGGATAAACAAACATCCAATCCAATAAAGTCTGCTAATTGTAAGGGTCCCATAGGATGCGCCATTCCCAATTTCATAACAGTATCTATTTCTACCACACCAGCAACACCATTGTAGAGTGTTTCAATGGCTTCATTAATCATGGGCATTAATATTCTATTTGCTACAAAACCAGGATAATCATTTACTTCCGTAGGTGTTTTGCCTAATGAGGTAGAGAGTTCCATAATGGTCTGTGTAACGCTATCGGAAGTGCTATAACCTCGTATAATTTCTACCAATTTCATAATGGGCACTGGATTCATAAAATGCATTCCAATGACCTTATCAGGACGTTGAGTAACAGCAGCAATCTTGGTGATGGAAATAGATGATGTATTTGTTGCTAAAATTACTTCTGGAGCACATAATGCATCTAATTCTTTGAAAATAGCACATTTTAAGTCTGTATTCTCTGTAGCAGCTTCAACAACCAAATCTATCTCTTTTACACCTTCTTGGATTTTGGTAAAGGTTTGAATGTTTTGGAGGGTAGCCAATTTAGCATCTTCATTAATGCGCTCTTTCGATACCATCCGATCCAAGTTCTTCGTAATAGTGGCTATGCCCTTTTCTAACGAAGCTTCCGAGATATCAATAAGATGCACTTTATACCCTTTTTGGGCAAACACATGAGCGATTCCGTTCCCCATCGTTCCTGCTCCAATTACTGCAATATTTTTCATGTTTTTCTTTTACTAGTTTTTAAAAGATTCAATTATTTCCAATGCTACTTTTAAAGCTTTTGTTCCCTGAGCCAAACTAACAATTGGGGTGCTATTTGTATTAATCGCATCTGCAAAGGTCTCCAATTCATCTAATATGGCGTTGTTTGAAACAATATCAGGGTTCTCAAAATAGATCTGCTTTTTAACCCCTTCTGCATTCTGCAATATCATGTCAAAATCTCCTGGCTGTTCCGGAGCATCTTTCATTTTGACCACTTCTACTTTTTTCTCTAAAAAGTCTACCGAAATGTATGCATCTTGTTGAAAGAATCTTGATTTTCGCATATTCTTTAAAGAAATTCTACTTGCCGTTAAATTAGCAACGCATCCATTTTCAAATTCGATCCGAGCATTCGCTATATCGGGAGATTGACTAATTACAGAAACACCACTAGCATTGATTTGTTTTACCGGAGAATCTACTACACTTAGTATGGCATCTATATCATGGATCATTAAATCCAATACAACTGGCACATCTGTCCCTCTAGGATTAAATTCTGCTAATCGATGCGTTTCAATAAACATTGGGTTATGTATTTGAGATTTAATAGCAGCAAATGCAGGATTAAAACGTTCTACATGGCCCACTTGTCCTTTGACCCCGAATTGTTTTTCTAATGTTAATAGTTCTTCTGCTTCCTCTAAGGTATTGGTAATTGGTTTTTCAATGAAGACATGCTTTCCTTTTTCCATGGCTTTTTTTGCGCATTCGAAATGAGAAAGAGTTGGGGTAACAATGGCAACCACCTCCGCGGCATCAATTAAGGTGTTGATATTGTCGAAATAGTTGTATCCAAATTCATCAACTACTTTTTTTCCATTAATAGCATCGGCATCATAAAACCCTATAAGTGTATATTTCTCTGACGAATTGAGTAAACGCAGGTGAATTTTTCCTAAATGACCTGCCCCTAATACTCCAACTTTGAGCATAAATTTTGTTTTTTCAAAAATAGGGAGATTTGTTCAATTACGTAAGCAGATATTTAGTTAATGAACTATAAAATACAGAAGATGTCCAAACAGTATTTTCCCATTGAATATCCCTTAAGAATGTACTAAATAAAAGATAGTATCTTGTAAATGATTTTCGGTTGCGAACTCGGATGTTGGGATAATCCCATATAGATTCTAGTAGAGCTTAAATTATTTTAAAATGAAAAATATTCAAAACATATTATCTGTAATTGTACTACTTTGTTTAACTAACGGTTTTGCACAACAAAGCTCCGTGGTTCAAAAGGAAATTGATGAGACACTATGGAAACCATTTCAAAAAGCTTTCGAAGCCCTGGATGGAGATGCTTTAAATAATTTATATGCAAAGGAAGTATTACGAGTTACCCCAGCTGGGATTGACACGGAGAACGCTTTCAAGCTTGCCAATGTAGAACGATTTAAGAATAATCAGGCAGAAGGTATTGAGATTCAACTAGATTTTTGGTTAGATAGTAGGCATACAAACGAACATACTTCCTATGAAGTTGGTTTTTATAGGATCCATTTTAAGACAAAGACAGGAGTAAATACTGCATATGGTCAATTTCATATTGTTCTAAAGAAAATAGAGGGAGCATGGAAAATTACGCAGGATTGGGATACCGATGTTATTGCCGGAGTTCCAATTAGCGCAAAGGATTTTGATAAAAAACCACCCTTACAGTTTTAGATTTTTAGAAAAATAATAGGGATGTCTTATTTTAAGGATGTAAGCTCCTAAACTTTTTCTAACTTCGTATTTCAAAACCAAACCATTGAAAGATACCCTAAAACACAGAGGAAAACGAAATCAATTAGCAGAGATTGTGAAGGAAAAGGGCGTTACAAGCGAAACGGTCTTGGAGGCTATTAGAACAATTCCCAGACATTTGTTTCTAGATAGTAGTTTTGAGGATCATGCCTATCAAGACAAAGCTTTTCCAATAGGTGCTGAACAAACCATATCTCAACCTTATACCGTAGCTTTTCAAACATCCCTTTTACAAATTAATGTAGGTGATAAAATTCTTGAAATTGGAACTGGAAGTGGGTATCAGACCGCTATATTATTACAGTTAAAAGCAAAAGTATACACCATAGAAAGGCAATTGGAGTTATTTAAGAAGACCAACCTATTTTTTAATAAAATGGGATATCGACCTAAGAAAACCATTTTTGGAGATGGTTATAAAGGGCTGCCAGAAGAGGCCCCTTTCAATGGGATTATTGTAACCGCGGGTGCACCACATGTTCCTAAAGCGTTGCTTTCACAACTGGCAGTAGGAGGCAAGCTTGTAATCCCTGTAGGGATCGATGAGCAAGTGATGACTCTGTTTACAAGAACCTCTGAAAAAGAATTTGAAAAGAAAGAATTTGGCTCGTTTCGTTTTGTACCCTTATTAGAGAATAAAAATTAGAGCTTTTGGCAGGGATCATTTAGAATTGCAAGCCTACTAAAATTCCGCGGTCTACTGAACCTCTGAAATTAGTCCAGGTATAATCCACTCTTAAAAAGCGAAATTTTTTCCATCCCAAATTTCCAAGACCAATGCTAAACTCCGAATAAGGTCTATTATTGGAAGTAGCCAACAGTTTGCCACTTAAAATTAGATTAGAATTTAGTTTATTTAATAAGGGAACTTTACCCATTATATATCCTTTAAAATTATGTTGCCCATGTGCTTCAAAATAGTCTTTATTCGTACTGAAGTTATAATAGGGAAGTAAAAAATAGGAATTCAAGTAGTTTTTGGAAAGTGCAAAGTCTAGCTGATTCCCATTAAAGTGTTGAAAATCTACAAACGAAATTCCATCTGCATTAAGAAACGTACCTGCTTTTAGATTATAAGAAAAATCTCCTTTGTCGGCAATAGAGAAACTTTGTGCCAGGCGCGCTTTGAACTGATCAAAGTTATAGTCTGCGTTACTAGCTCCAAAACCTTTTTCATAACTGAGAAATAGTGTGGGATATTTGCTACTAAATAAGTTGAACTTGGCATCTGGATAATTCAAATACTTCTGCGCAAAACGAATTCTTGTAGTAAGGTTCAATTTTACAATACTATGCTCATCAATAATCGCATTTTCAAAATCCTCTGGTGCCAATGGATTATTTGATGTAAAATCGCGATCATCACCTATAATTACAAAGTCTGTTGTGTTGAAAACCGGCTTTCGTTTTTCGTAACCAATATCAGCAAATAAATAAATACCATTTACCGCTTCTTGCGAGTAGAAAACATTGGCATAGGTCTTATCATAAAACTTAGCAAAGTTTCTTTTGAGAATGAGGGTTCTAAAACTATTTGCGAAGGTAGTAATTGGATTAGAAGGGTTGAATTGTACCAATTGATTTCCACCGCTAAGTCGTATAAAGGGCCTAGAAAAATTATTAAAGCGATAGGATATAGATCCTCTGGGTCTCCATTTTTCATCGGAAAAACCGTAATCTACAGAGGTATTAATATTAAGCCAAGAACCTTTTTCTTCTTTTCTTTTTAGGTAGTTAAAACCAATACCGGTAGTCCAACCTTGCACCGTATTATAGCTGGTTTTTCCTAGTGGACTTTCAAATCTGAAAAACTTCTCCTTATAGGTATTGTCGTAAGAATAACCAAAAAGGATATCGCCCATTTTAAATTTGTTATTGACCCTATCTACCGAGTCGAGATATTTTTGTGATTTTCGAATAACTTGCACACTATCCTTTACCTTGTAATCCCCAACTTCTTCATCGGTCAAGGGCACCGGACGTAATTCGTTCCAATAAATACTATCTTTTTTATTTGATTCTTTTTCAAACGATAAAACTTCGTTTCCAAAATCACCTTTCAAAAATTGAGGGGATAAATTGTAGTTCTTATATCCGGCGGTAAACGTACCATCACCTTTAACTCCAAACAAGCCATATTGAAACTCAATACTTTGTAATACCTTAATCCATAGCGTGTCAGATGCTGAATAATTAAAGCTTTGCTTTATAAAGAGTGAGTCTACTGCAAAGACCTGTGCTTGCTCTCCTGTAACAGATAAATCTGTGGCATAAATTGCCCAGTGGTCTTCTACAATGTAAATAGTACCCGTAAAGACTTTATCCTTTGGTCTTCTTGGAATTACTTCGATCTGATTAATCAAATTGTTGTTATCATCGTAGAATGTACCCACCAGTTTATATCGGTAATAAGCGAATGCATTATCGGCAATAGGAGAAATTAACTGATTTCCAAACTCTACCGTATTGTTATAATAGGAAAGATCCACATCTGATGCATTGTTAAAGCTAAACCCATTGTCATCACCACTTACTTTAGAAGCAATGATCTTTTCTTTGTATTTTTTTTTGTTTTTAGCAATTTTAGAAATCGTTTCGGAGAGATAAATGATTCCGGATCTTGTAGAATCTAGTCCTCCTCCAAAATCTCCCAATTCCTGACCCAATATTTTCTCTGGTGCATCCTCTATTTTGATCAAACCTTTGGAATAAAAATCGGCTGTATAAGATGCTATCTTCTGTAGGTTAATTTTCCGTTTTGCAATAGCACCTCGGATAATTCTATTCGCGGGATTGTCTTTGGCACTTACTTCTACGCCCACCAAAGTAAGACTTTCTTCTTCTAAAACAACATTGAGAATATATGGAAAACGCTCTATGGATATTTTTTCCTTGTAGGTTTTAAATCCCAAAAATTTAAAAACGACGGTATAGGATCCAGGGGTATTAATCTCTAACTCATAATTTCCATTGTCATTGGTTGTTGTACCATTTACAGTACCTTCCAAATAAATATTTACAAAAGATAAAGTACTACCACTATTATCCATAACGGTACCCTTAACCTGAGCTTGATGTGTTTGAAAAATGAAAAAAAAGAGAAAGCTAAGAACAAGTGTAATTTTTCTCATATTGGTTAGTTTGCGGATCAATGATACATTAAAGAATGGTGGCTACTTGTTTTGGATATGTTAATTAAGAAAAAATAAACACTTTTAATTATTGAAATTTTTCTTAATACGATCGAGGTCTTTTTTGTTATCCCGATCCTTCATGCTTTCCCTCTTGTCATATAACTTTTTACCCCGTGCAAGTGCTATTTTAAGTTTGGCCAAACCTTTGTCGCTCATAAAAAGAAGTAGCGGAACAATAGTTAGTCCTGAGGTGTTTACCTCTTTCTGTAGTTTTTTTAGTTCTTGGCGATTTAGTAATAGCTTGCGTTCCGCTTTTGGTTTATGATTGTAGTGAGAACCATGTGTATATTCATCTATTTGCATGTTAATGACAAAGAGTTCTCCTTGGTCATTGAACTCACAAAAACTCTCACTAATAGAAGCTTTACTATCTCGAATAGATTTTATTTCCGTTCCAGAAAGCACAATTCCAGCGATATAGCTATCAAGGAGCTCGTACTCAAATCGAGCTTTTTTGTTCTTTATCTGTATGTTTTTCTGCATAACTCTTGCAAAAATAGAAACAAAAAGAAGTTTGCCCTATTTTTTAAGAAGATTCCACCTGAAAAGGAGGGTTTTCTTTTAGGATGAATACAATTTCTTTAACCAGTCTTAGTTGTTATAACTATTCCAAAATTGGTGAGTGAATGTTTAAACGGATATCGGTAGCCGTGTCATTGAAGAGTCGCACTATGAACAAACTTGCATTATCATAATCGTCCATGGCTTCGTACTTTTCTTCGCCAAGCATTTTGTTTACAAAATCGGGAGTAGTATTGCTATGGCCAACTACCAAAACATTTTTACCAGCATTTTCTGCTTTAAAAGCTTCAATATCGATGTTTCTTGGGTCATAGTATTGAATGGTCATGTCTTTTTTAACAGCCGTTGCCGCAGCGGTCATTTCTGTTCTCTTGTAATCTGTTGTATAAATAGCGTCTAAGTTTTCATAATCAAGAACTTCTGCCCAAAGCATGGCACGTCCTAATCCGTCCTGATTTAGTTCAGGGTCCGCGTTTTCTGCATCACTTCGATCCTTTTCCGCATGCCTAATAAAATAGAAAGTTGAAACTACTGGTGTGGTATCTTCTACTACTACGTCTTTATCTTCTTTGCAGCTTAGAAAGCTAATAAATAAAAAAGCGAATGCTAAAAGTTGAGTCGTTTTCATGGTTCATTGGTTTGTTTGTATATATTTGCCTCTACACTATAAAGGTAACTCAAATTACTACAAATTAGTATGCAAACCAACTAGTTTCGTTTTCTTATGAACTTGAGAACTTACATCTTATTCATTGCCTTTTGTATAATTTCTACTGTATCTTCTCAGGAAGCTAGACTGCCGGTAGACTTTAGACAGCATAATGTTTTACAGTATAATGCAAATTTAATGAGCCCTGGTTTTTCGGTAGATTGGAACCAACCAGCTTCATTAGCGCTTTGGTCTAGATGGCAATGGCAAACGGTAGATGGTAACCCAACTACCTTGTTTTTGAATTATACAGGACGATTCAAGGAAAACGCTGCCTTCGGAGTCGGTTTTTTTCAACACAATACGGGTGTTTTCCTAAATACAGGAGGAATTTTAAATTACGCACACGCTTTTCATGTGGGAGGAGATGCTAAAATTACCTTGGGGATAAATGTATTTGGCTATCAACAAGAACTTGCTGATGATCTTTTTATACCCAGTCCTATTGATCCCATTCAGCCAGATATCGTTGGAGATTTTATTTTGCAAGTAGCTCCGGCAATTCATTTTACTTCAGAGAATTTAACCATTGCTTTAACATCAGAGAATTTCTTTGTGCATAACTTTGGTACCAACGAGTCCCAATCGGGTAATAATAATAAAATATTTACAGGCTTGCTAGGCTATGAATATCCGTTAACGGTATTTGGAAGTTCGGAAAATACGTTTGTGCGCCCTAGTGTTTATTTTAAATCTATTCCAGGATTAGATGGGCAGTTTGGGATTAATACGCTTTTTTCTACCTCCAAATTTTGGGCTCAAGGAGGTTACAATAGCTTTTATGGAATTTCAGGAGGAGCAGGTGTTCGCCTTTTTAATCATATATCTTTAGGAGCAGCCGTGGAGTTTGGTATAGACCCGGATGTAACAGATAAAGATCCAACTTTTGAACTATTTACAGCTTATACCTTTGGGAAACGAGAAAAGCGGAAGCGAGTTAAAAAAGAACCGAAAGATAAAGACCTAGAGCAAGAATCCGTTGAAGAGGAGATTGTAAAAAGTACAGAAGAGCAAACAAAAGATGCTTTTGAAGAAGCAGAAGCCTTAGCAGAGGCGAAACGAACTAAAGAAGCTGAAAGAAAAGCAGAAATAGAAACCCAACGCAAAGATTCTCTCAGGGCCATTGAAAGAGCAAAAGAGGCGGAAATTACAAAAATAAGAGAAGAGAAAAGACGGATAGATTCAATTACGAACGCTACTACCGTTGAAGCTGAAAAGAAGGCAGCTGCTCTGAAAGAAAAAAATGAGAAGGAGGCAGCAAAACCTGCAACCCAAGGACGTTATGAAGAGGTTGCCAATGAAGACGGACTTACGCCCGGTTACTACTTAATTGCGAATGTATTTGGTACTCAAAAGTATTTTGACAAATTCGTACTATCGTTAAAAAACAAAGGACTTAAACCCAAATCATTCTTTAGAAAATTAAATGGTTATAACTACGTATATCTTGAGCGGTACAATACGTTGTTGGCTGCCGAGAAGGCAAGGGACAGTCAGTTTAATGGCGCTTACTCCGATGAATTATGGATTTACAGAGTGCTAGACGATTAGACTTATTTTTTAATTTCTTTGCGTATCAATTGATTTAGATAGGCTACCGTATTTATTAGGTACTTACGATCTCCTGTAATAGTAGCCATTGCTATTGCTCCTTGTAGCATTGTATAAAGCTGTTTTGCAAACTGCAAAGGAGTCACTGGAATACTGATTTCTCTATTATTCACACCGTTCTCAAACACCAAAGCGATTTTACCTTCAATAATTTTGGATGTTTCCTTGGTGGCAGCAGACAATAAGGCGTTGTTATGTTTTGCATCTACACCCACATTTAATATGGGACAGCCACCTATTTCTGTTGTAAATTCATCATATCGTTTGTAGAAATCAGTAAGGGCAAAAATTTTGTCAAGTGCTGTACCTGGGGTATTAAGTTGGTCATCTATCGCTTCTAGAAGCATTTTACTATTATATTCAAAGGCCGATAAAGCAAGGGCTTCTTTGTTTTCAAAATTACCGTAAAGTGCACCTTTTGTAAGTCCAGTAGCCTCTGTTAAATCACTCATGCTGGTACCAATGTAACCATGCTTGTTAAAGATAGGAGCAACGGTTTCAATGATGAATGCAGTAGTTCTTTCGGCTTTGGTGGTCATAGATTCTTTTTTACGAAGATAAAAAAACTATATACTGTATGGTATATATTTTATAAAAAAAAGGCATCTCGTACAGAGAGATGCCTTTTGGATTACATGCATAGCTTTTTATTTAGAAAGTTCATTCTGATTTCTAAAAACCAACTGATCATCAAAAGCGTCTAATAGTATAATGCTATCTGTTTTAATATTTCCGCTTAATATTTCTTTGGATAACTTATTTAAGACTTCTTTCTGAATTACTCTTTTGATAGGTCTTGCTCCGTACTGTGGTTCGTATCCTTTTTTAGAAAGATGTCCTATGGCTTCTTCAGTGGCATCCAAGACAATCTGCTGTTTTGCAACAGTTCTCTTAAGGATATCTATCTGTAGTTTTACAATTTTTTTGATGTCTTCCATGGACAAAGGTGTAAACATGATAATATCATCAATTCGATTTAAAAACTCTGGTCGAATTGATTTTCTTAACAAATCTAATACACCCACTTTCGCCTTCACGGTAGCGGTTTCAACGTCATTGGTGTGGTCAAATTCTTCTTGAATAATTGGACTTCCCATATTACTGGTCATAATAATGATGGTATTTTTGAAATCTGCAATACGTCCTTTATTATCGGTAAGCCTACCTTCATCTAATACTTGCAACAAAATATTGAAAATATCTGGATGTGCTTTTTCAATTTCATCTAAGAGAACAACGGAGTAGGGGCGTCTTCTTACGGCTTCTGTGAGCTGACCACCTTCATCATAGCCCACATAACCTGGAGGTGCTCCTACCAATCTACTTACGGAATGTTTTTCCTGATATTCACTCATATCTATACGAGTCATGGCATGCTCATCATCAAAAAGATAAGAAGCTAAGGTCTTTGCTAGCTCTGTTTTTCCCACGCCGGTGGTACCTAAGAAAAGAAAGGAACCAATGGGTTTATGAGCATCTTGCAACCCGGTTCTACTTCTCCGTATGGCATCCGAAACGGCTTCTATTGCCTCTTCTTGCCCTATAACGCGTTTATGCAATACCTTTTCTAAATCTAGTAACTTTTCTCGCTCACTTTGTAGCATCTTTGTAACAGGTATGCCCGTCCACTTTGCTACTACCTCGGCAATATCTTCTGTAGTTACCTCTTCTTTAATCAAAGTTCCATTTTCTTGCTGCGCTAGTACTTCTTTTTGTAAACCTTCTAATTCTTCTTGTGCTTCTTTTATTTTTCCGTAACGCAATTCGGCAACTTTGCCATAGTCTCCATTGCGCTCCGCTCGTTCGGCATCTAACCTATAGTTTTCAATATTTTGTTTGGTTTTTTGAATTTGGTCTACGACCGTTTTTTCACTATCCCATTTCGCAAAAATGACATTTCGTTCTTCCTTGAAATTTGCCAAATCAATATGAAGTGTTTTTAATTTGGTGGTATCATTTTCCCTTTTGATAGCCTCTATTTCTATCTCTAATTGCATTATCTTTCGGTCCAGAGCATCCAACTCTTCTGGTTTGGAATTAATTTCTATCCGTAATTTGGAAGCAGCTTCATCCATCAGATCTATGGCTTTATCTGGCAAAAAACGATTGGTAATATACCGTTGGGATAATTCTACCGCAGCAATTACTGCTTCATCCTTAATTTGAACCTTGTGATGTGCTTCGTATTTATCTTTAATTCCTCTTAGAATAGAAATAGCACTTTCTGTATCTGGTTCATCTACTAGAATTTTTTGAAATCTTCGTTCAAGAGCCTTGTCTTTTTCAAAGTATTTTTGATACTCATCTAAAGTAGTCGCCCCAATTGCTCTTAGCTCCCCTCGTGCCAAAGCGGGTTTCAGAATATTTGCAGCATCCATGGCGCCTTCACCGCCGCCAGCACCTACAAGCGTATGAATTTCGTCAATGAAGAGTACAATGTTCCCGTCGGATGAAATCACTTCCTTGATCACTGCCTTTAGTCGCTCTTCAAATTCTCCCTTATATTTAGCTCCGGCAATTAAGGCTCCCATATCTAAGGAATAGATAATTTTGTCTTTTAAATTTTCGGGGACATCATGCTTTACAATTCTATGTGCTAAGCCTTCTGCAATGGCTGTTTTACCAACACCCGGCTCTCCAACCAGCATTGGGTTATTTTTTGTTCTCCTTGATAGAATCTGTAGAATTCTACGAATTTCTTCATCTCTACCAATTACAGGATCTAGTTTTCCTTCATCTACAAGTTGATTGAGGTTTCTAGCATATTTACTGAGAGAATTATACGTTTCTTCTACTGACTGTGAAGTTACCTTTTCTCCTTTTCTAAGTTCTAAAACTGCTGCTTTTAGTTCTTTTTCTGTTACTCCCTGATCCTTGAGTATCTGCGCTATTTTACTTTTAGATTTAAATAGGCCTAGGAGTAGGTGTTCCAATGAAATATACTCATCTCCCATATCTGAAGCTACTTTTGTAGCTTCGTTTAAAGTTTTAGCGGTAGCTCCCGAAGCCATAATATCTCCGCCAGTTACCTTAGGAAAACGCTCTAGTTCTTTGTCTAGAATCTGATGAAGCAATGGAACATTTACCTGAAGCTTTTTTAAAAGAAAAGGAAGCACACTTTTATCTATTTGAGAGATTGCTTTAAAAAGGTGTTCGTTTTCTATATGTTGATGCCCTAGGTTATGTGCTAACTGCTGAGCATGCTGAATCGCTTCTTGCGATTTTATAGTGAAATTATTGAAGTTCATATGTCTTTATTTTTATAATATTGTCCTTTCTTGGTAAAAGGACAAGAACCCTACCAAGGAATGAATGCAGACAAAATGACGTTCTATCTCAATAAAAACAGGACATTTCGGCAGCTTGTAAGAATCGAAAATTCCTGCGACTCATTATTAAAACCACGTATATGGGATTATTAAATTTATTTGGAAAAAATAAAGACCAATCAAAAAAAGAACAGAAAGTTTTACCCTGGCAAAAGCTTGAGAAATTGGAACAATTAGATGAAATTGTGAAGAGATCCAAAGGAAAACCGCAACTTATATATAAGCATTCTACTACCTGCGGTATTAGCAGAATGGTATTAAATATGTTTACGGAAGCCTATGCTTTTGATGAAAATCAAGCAGATTTGTATTATTTAGATCTACATAGCTATCGTGATGTTTCTAACGAGACTGGATATAAGTTTCAGGTAATGCATCAATCTCCACAATTATTAATTATAAAAAATGGGGTAGCGGTTGCTCATGCTTCTCACGGTGCTATTAGTGATATGGACTTAGAAAGTTATTTATAAAAAAAGCCCTTACGAATCGTAAGGGCTTTTTTTATAAGATATCAATTGAATTTATGCCTGGTAATAATTCCTTTTAATTTCAATTTTAAATCTTCGCCTGCATCATATACCATTTGTTCATTTGATGGAAACGGTACAGAAGCTAAATTAAGCAAAGCTACTAAATCATTGTCCAAAGCACGTTTGTCTCCGTCATAGTTTGCATAAATATGTTCAAAAACAAATTCGCTTGACAACGGATATGCATTTAGCTGTTGTTGGGTTCTCAGATCTGTAAAACTTACGTTGCCTACTACTTGGGCAGATTTAAACTGTGTAAATTGGTAGAAATCGCATTTCACAGTTTTAAATTTATCTACCTTAATTCTATTTCCAGCCGTATCTCGCACAACATTTCCATTTACATCTGTGGCATATTTGTAACCGTCTTTTATCTGCTTTTCTTTAATAATCTGCTTTTCATTTACCTGTTCAGGAGATATGTTAATCTCTCTAAAGGCAACCTGCATCCCATAGTCATATTTAATATTATTTATAGGCTTCGTATGGTACTCCGTCCATAAATCATTTAGACCATAGGTGTTAAAGTTAAGCAGTTCTTCTTCCAACCTAGTTGGCACAATTTGTTGTGTATCATTGAATACACTTACTTGTACATAGTCCAATCCTTTTTGGTACGCTTTTTCAATCAATTCTCTGGTATCTGCATATCCAGGATTAATTCTATCCAAGTATTTGAAATCATCATATGCTTTTCGATAATCGTATTTGCGCACGGCATTCTTCAATAAATCTGAAGCGTTTGTATATAAATATTCCGAAAGATCATTTTTGGTAGTGATGATATTCGAATCATAATTCACCAATGAAAAGGTAGCATCTCTATTTTCGTCATATACTCTTAAAGGTAATAACGGGCGTATTCTTTCCTGAATATTCTTAAGGTTTACATAGCTTTTGTAAATGGCCTCATAATTCGCAGGATTTCCGTCTTTTCTTAAGAACGCGATGTTTTGAAGTTCTCTTTCCGTATTTTTCTGAAAAGCTTCTTCTAATAGCAAAACATAAGGCTGGTGCCCTTTTTTTGTTTTATTATCAGATAAATTATTCACAGCCTTGTTAATGGCATTATAATAGTTACCGGTGTTAACGGCTTCTTGGGTTTTTTTGACCCCTCCACAAGCGATCAAAAAAACTAAAACTGAACAAAGGAGTAATGTTTTTTTCATGATGTTATGTATTATGGTTTAGTTGGTTGAATTCAATTGCCATGCCAAATATGGCTTAATACATAACGGAAAAGGTCAAAAGTTCGTATATCCTCGTTAAAAAGCTTTGTTTACCCTATTTTTTCTTAGGTTCAAATACGGGAAGTAATTTACTACTTACTTCGCCAAAACCAATTCGGACCCCATCTTTTTCGCAAAAACCATACATCGTTACGGTATCATTATCCTGAATAAAGGTTCTGGTTTCGCCATTGTTAAGAGTAACTGGTTTTGTGCCTTGCCAAGATAGTTCTAGCATGGAACCATAGGAATTGGGTGTTTTTCCTGAGATAGTTCCACTGCCCATCATATCACCGCTATTCACTTTACATCCATTAATGGTATGGTGCGTAAGCTGCTGCGCCATGGTCCAATACATGTATTTAAAATTAGACGTACATACGGTAGTGGCTGTTCCGTTTTCCGGGGTTATTGCCACTTCTAGTGCAATATCAAAACTCTTTTTACCGGTATACTGCAAATAGGGAAGGGGTTCTGGTTCTTGCACAGGACTATCAACTCTAAAGGGTTCTAGTGCGTCCAAGGTAACAATCCAGGCAGATATGGATGAAGCAAAACTCTTAGCTAAGAAAGGTCCCAAAGGAACATATTCCCATTTTTGAATATCCCTTGCGCTCCAATCGTTAAAAAGAACTAATCCAAAAATATAATCTTCCGCTGTTTCGATAGAAATAGGTTCTCCAAGGACATTGGCATCAGTGGTTATAAATGCCATTTCCAATTCAAAATCTACCAAACGGGAAGGTCCAAATATAGGTTGTTTGGAATCTTTGGGAATTGTTTGTCCCTTAGGTCTTCTTACTGGAGTACCACTTGGAATAATTGTAGAACTTCTACCATGATATCCCACGGGTATATGCAACCAGTTGGGTAATAAGGCATTTTCAGGATCTCTAAACATCATACCCACATTTGTAGCGTGCTCTTTACTGGAGTAAAAATCTGTATAATCACCTATCTGTACAGGTAATTGCATTTCTATTTCATCCATGCCAAACAAAACTACTTTTTGGTGACCTTCATTATCTCTAAGTTCTGGATTGTTCTGATCAAAAATCTCACTAATTCGATTTCTAACAAGTCGCCATGTCTTTTTTCCGTCAGAAATGAAATCGTTCAAGGTATCCTGAAGAAAAATATCTTCCGTTAAAGGAATATCGTTAAAATATCCCAGCTGATGTAATGCACCTAGGTCAATAGCTTTATCTCCTATACGTGTTCCTATGGTTATGATATCGTCTCTTGTTAGAAAAACTCCAAAAGGGATGTTTTGAATGGGAAAGTCCGAATTTTCTGGAACAGAAAGCCATGTTTTTTTTGATGGATCGTTTGTTTTGAACGGCATGATAGAATTGTTAATTGCTGTTTAATAAATTCCTAATCAAATATATTATTTTCTTCCGTTTAAAGGTGTGCAATTCGTATTTTTACGCCTCATTTAACAGATTTACCTATGATGGAACGCGACACTAAAATTTTTGACCTAATAGAAGCTGAAAGAGAACGCCAAACCAATGGAATAGAACTTATAGCTTCTGAGAATTTTACTAGTCCACAAGTTATGGAAGCAGCAGGCTCCGTACTAACAAATAAATATGCTGAAGGATATCCTGGAAAACGCTATTATGGAGGGTGCGAAGTGGTAGATATTGTGGAGCAGATTGCAATTGATAGAGCAAAAGAACTTTTCGGAGCTGCGTATGCAAATGTGCAACCACATTCAGGGTCACAGGCCAATGCTTCGGTTTATCATGCATGTTTGCAACCAGGAGATACCATTCTGGGTTTTGATTTATCTCATGGTGGACACCTCACACATGGTTCTCCTGTTAATTTTTCTGGAAGACTGTATAATCCTGTTTTTTACGGAGTAGAGGAAGCTACTGGAGAATTGAATTATGATGCGATACAAGAAATTGCCACACGCGAAAAGCCCAAAATGATTATTGCAGGAGCTTCTGCCTACTCAAGAGATATGGATTTTAAGCGATTTAGAGAAATTGCGGATAGCGTAGATGCATTGTTATTGGCAGATATATCGCATCCAGCCGGTTTAATTGCCAAGGGAATTTTAAATGATCCTATACCACACTGTCACATTGTTACTACAACTACCCACAAAACTCTCAGAGGCCCAAGAGGGGGGCTTATTTTAATGGGAGAAGATTTTGACAATCCTTTTGGAATTCGTTTAAAGAATGGCAGTTTGCGTAAAATGTCTACTCTTTTAAATCTAGCGGTATTTCCAGGGAACCAAGGTGGGCCTTTAGAGCATATTATAGCGGCAAAAGCGATTGCTTTTGGTGAAGCTTTATCCGATACGTTCTTACATTATATGCTTCAGGTAAAGAAAAATGCGGCAGCGATGGCTGAAGCTTTCGTGGCCAAGGATTATAAAATTATCTCCAATGGAACGGATAATCATATGATGCTTATTGACCTACGAAATAAGAATATTACCGGTAAAGATGCTGAAAAGGCATTGGTAAAAGCTGATATCACTGCAAACAAGAATATGGTTCCTTTTGATGACAAATCGCCCTTTGTAACTTCTGGGATTAGATTTGGTACTCCTGCTATTACCACTCGTGGATTAAAAGAAGCAGATATGAAAACCATCGTAGACTTAGTGGATGAAGCAATTATGAATTGGGAGAATGATCAAGTATTAGAGGAAATCAAGAAAAAGGTTAATGCATTGATGGAAGGTAAAGCGTTATTTAACGCATAGAAGTTAAGCTGGTCTTATTATAGAATTTAGACACTACCAATGGAAAACCAATTGCCCTATAAATATTGGTTTTCCATTGAAAATCAATGATTCAATAAAAATAAATCTCCTGTAATAATTGATTTAGTTTTTAAATCATATATTGTAGCGTCCTCCTTGGAATCGAAGTAGAGACCCCAAAATCCAAAATAATCTTTCTGTGTACTTTTTCCAGATGTAATATTCACCATTGTAAGATCATTATCCAAAGGACCTTCTTCATATACGGGAACGTAAATTTCACAGGGAATATCCGACAACCTATTCGTATATTGTGCGTGTTCAGCAACCAGGTGCCTTAAAATTAGTTCCAACTGATCTGGAATGCTCCGATCGTATATTTTATGAATTACAATGGTTACATCATTTAAAAAAATTGCAAATTCTTCAAAATCTATTTGGAGTTCATTACACCCAATTAATCCAAGGAATGCATTAGTAATAGATGATTTCTTTATATCTCCATTAGGATTTTGTTGCAATTCAATAGTTTTCTCATTGGATAAAACGGAAATTGCTTCTTGAAATTTGAAGTTACAGTCTACCTCTACAGCCAAATTTATGTGTGTATTGTCTGAAGAACAATTGCGTACAGTTACTTCCGAAAAAAAGTCTTTTTCCAAGCTTTTTTTAAACGTTTCTAAACCAATGATCTGTGACAAATCATTATGTCCTAAACCCAAATAATTCTTAAAGTTGTTGTTGTGCTGTGGCATAGATTGAATACGGTTTCCGTCCTTATATACAAACTTAACCGTATTATGTAATTTCATACTAAATAAAAACCTTAGAAAAACTAGGGTTTTTATTTGATATATCAGCTTGACCACCGTTTTTTAAGAAAAAAGCGTTAAAGATATCCGATTTTTAGTAATTGATGGGAAGTAAAAAGTGAAAAAAGTACTAGATAAAGCCTCTGTTTTTTGCTTGAATAATTAGCGCTTGATCATTTTGCTTGTCCACACCGAAAATTGTTTTTAATTGGCGTTTTCTATTCTCAATACCAGCCTGAGATAGATTGATATGGTCACCTAAATCCTTCGTTTTAGTTCCTATGGAAAGGTGATAAAGAATTTTTTTGTCATTATCATCCAATGAAATATCATTCGACATTTTTCTTCTAATCGCAGCCAATACTTTTTGGGTGTAATAGGGGGGAGTGGTGGTAACCATATGTATCATAGCTTCCATCGATTTTTGATCAATCTCTGTTTTAACCATATATCCATCTGGATTCACATTCTTCAAAATACTATTGATGCGGTAGCTATCACTGAAAGAAGACATAAATACAATTTTAGATTCAGGAACCAATTTACGAGCCATAATGCCCAAGTCTTCACCTGTAAAAGGCTGAGGGTCATCTGGGCCTGATAGTTGGATGTCTAACAATAAAATATCGTACCGAAATGATCGTGCAGATTCCTCTATTTTACGCTTTCCAGTTTCGAAAGTTTTTGCCATGTCCACCAAAATTTTATAATCAGCAAAGTCAATATCCTCCAGGATGTACTTATATCCTATGGTAGTCATTTCATGATCATCTACTGCTAAAATGCGCAAAGTTTTCATTGTTCGTGTGTGGTATAATTATGCTTCCTGTTGCTCGCTTTCCAGATTAATATCTTCTACTTTTCTAATATCTATACTAGGAACCTGTATTTGCACCGTAGTTCCTTTGCCGCACTGACTCGTAACTCCCCAGGTACCGTTTATTTTTTCTACTCTTGATTGAATATTTTTTAATCCAATTCCCTTTTTACCCTTTTGAACATCAAAACCAACCCCATCATCTACTAAGGTAGCTATTATGCCTTCTGAATTGGTATTTAACGATAGAGAAACATTCTTAGCATTAGCATGCTTGGCACAGTTTTGAAGGCTTTCTTGTATAATGCGGTATAGATTAATTTTCACTTCTCCACTTAATTGATCCCATTCCGTATCATCATCATATTCAAAATTGGCAAGAATGCCTTCTGTATTTTCGAACCCTTCTAGCAAATCTTCAATAGAGCTAATAAAGTTATATATTTTTTGATAAGCAGCATCATTCAATTCATGGGAAATTGTGCGCACTTCTTCTTGTACTTCTTTTAATTTTTCAATGGCGTCTTGCCTAAGTGTAATGGCAGTTTCATCTGCTTTCTTATTGAGTCCTAGAAGTAGCATGCGAACACTATGCATTTGCCCTACAACACTATCATGCAATTCTTCTGAAATTCTTTTTTGTTCTGATTGTTTCCCTTCTTCTACTTTTTTCTTTTGAGCAAGCATAAGGTCAAAAATTTCTTGATTGCTCTCTTGCTGCTGCTGTTGAAATTTAAGTTTTTGATTTTTAACTCTTTGCATAATAATGGTAAAAGCCGCTACAGCTAGTAAAAACAGTCCAATGGCAATACCTATAAGCATTAGGCGTTGGCGAGCTAATAAAGCATTTCTGGCTATAACTTCTTCAGTTTCGAATTCAATTCTGGTAAACTTTTCCTTAATATTTCGTTCTTCATCTTGCAGACGTTCAGACAAATCAGCATAGCTTTTGCTATATTTTGATGCATTTTTAGGATCGATTTCGGACAAAAGCAATAAAGTCTCCAATAGACGTTCGTAATTACTACTTTTATTGGAATAGGTAATTGCGTTTTTTGCAAAGTAAAGCGCATTAACCGTATCCTTTTGATTGGAATAAAATTCAGCTAGATTAAAGTAGCTGCCAGACATCCCTTCAAAATCTTCTATTTCGGTTCTTATTTCTAATGATCTTTTAAAGCCTGATTCAGCTATCTTTATGATATTTAATTTACTTCTACTATATGCTAAATTGTTTAGTGCTTTTGCATAGAGTCTTTTGTTTTTAAAAATTAAACTATCAAATTCAAGTGCTTTAAGGAAATATGGAATAGCTTCTGAATAAGCACCTTTTTCGTTATAAACAACACCTATATTATTGTTTAGGGAGGGCTGTTTTGTCCTTTTTTTATCAACTTTATTTAAATAATTGTTGGCGTTATTGTAATATACCAATGCACCGTCATAGTCCTTCATGTCTTTTCTAGCAATACCTAAAAGATTGTATGATGAGTAGAGATTAAAAAAATCATTTTCTGGTTTAAGAATTCTTATCGCATTAATAGAATTTACTTCACTACCTACATAATCTTTAATTTCGTTCTGTATATTGGCCATATAAATATACATTTGACCAGACTTTACGGGTTTTTTTATTTGTAAATAAATTTTTTGTGCCTTACCATAGTAATAGTAAGCACTATCTTTTACTCTTTTTCTATGCAAAAACAAGGCTAAGTCCCAATACGAACCGGCCAATGCAGAGGAATCTTTTATTTGCGTTGCGAAATTAGCGGTAAGCTTGTTAGATGTTCTAAAGGAAGTAGAGTCTTTTAGATTTAGGTAGCTCCATTGAATTTTCGAAAAATGCTTCATTTTTAACGAATCATTCTGCTCTAATTTTGACTGTGTTAATGCTTTGTTTAAAAAATATTTTCTATCCTTTATTGTGTTAGTTTTCTTTCTTCCTTCCTTAATCCATAAAGCAATGCTGTCTTTAGCGGAATTTACACCTATAATTTCGTCTTCATTACTTTGCTCATGACAAGCGATGAATAGAAGTGAAAAAAATAGCCACAAAAATAGATTCGAAGATTTAATCAATGGTTCGAGAATTGTAAACATTAGCTTACAAGATAAAAAAAAGCCTTAAACATTTGATAATGTTTGAGGCTTGATTTTAAGAGAATTTAAAAAAATTAATTTCCACCACTACCTTGATTTTCTTCAACACTACCTTCATCATCATCTGTTGCATCTACTATTTCTATATCATATAAAGCTTCTGTTTCTTCTATATTATTTTCTGCTTCGCAAGAAAACAATCCTATACTTAATACTATCATCGCCAAAATACTGATTACCTTTTTCATGTTTAAGTTTTTTTAGAGTTATTTATGACGCTAAACTAGAAAAGATAGATGTTTGCGGATACTTATAAAAAAAACTGTTAGTAAATGAACCAGTTTTATTAGTATATGTTACAGTTTTGATAGTATTACATTAATTTAAGGCGGAAATCGTGTTTTTGGATAGCGCTTTCTTCAAACCATCTACGTTGTCTCGATAGGATTTAGAGAAAGGAAGTTGCTGTTTGCTAGACTTAAGAGCACATACAGATTTGCCATAATTGATACCAGAAACATACTCCGTGTTTAGGATGTAACTCTGATGTACTCTAATAAAATTTTTTGGGAGCCTTTCTTCAAAGGTCTTTAAAGTTTTAAAGGCAGTAATAATGCTACCGTCTTTCATAATAAAGTCAGTTGCATTATTATCTGCTTTTAAATACAAGATTTCATCGGTATCCAAATATCTAAAATCGTTGTATGATTTTAAACAAAGTGTTTGAGATGATTTTTCTTCTGGCATCTGTTTTTGAAGTCGTAAGAGGGATTTACGGATATCAAATTCGTTGTAAGGGGTAAGCCAGTAGTCAAAAAAATTATTCTTTATAGCTTCGTAGGCGTGTTGTTTGTTTTTAGAAATAGCTATTAGAATGGGTAATTTCTTCATGTATTGGTGCAATTCTGACACCATATGAAAATAACCATCTACGGATCCTGTTAGATTGATAAAAACAAGATCAGGGTTGTGCTTTAAAATAAAATTCATACCATCCTCACGATTCTTCGCATGACCTATACAGAAAAAATCTCCGTATTCTTCCAAATGATGTTGTAATTGCAAATTGGAAGTAGCGTCAGAATCTATTATGGTATATTTAAAGTCCATCTATTTTTATAGCTTACTGCAAATTACATATAGAAACTGATAGATCGTTATAGATTTACCTTAGAATTACTAGGGTTTTGATCTATAAATTACTGAAAATGAACGTTTTTGAAGGAAAAAACCTTCTTTTGGTGAGATGAAGTACTATTTCTTAATTTTCAGGAATAAATTGATACGCTCCAATATCTGGCGTAGATGGGCGTTGAAACCCTCTAATATCTAATGGAACTAATAGGGCTGCATTAGGCGATCCAATACCAATGGCGTCCGACATTTGTCCAATATTAAAATTGTTGGTTCTCGTATCTATAAAGTCCGTATTTCCATTAAGTAGCACCGCATTGTAGGCAGGATTGTTTTCAAAATCAAACAAAGGATCATCAATAAACTGTTCATTGGTATCCCTAAATTGGATAAGACAATTGGAAAAAGAATAATTAAAGCTTCGATCTTCTGAACTTCTTAATAGTAATTCAATCGAATTATTACCATCTATAATCGTATTTACGAAATTTGCTTGTATCAAATCTCTTGCAATAATTTCATTTTCATTTGGCATTACAAAATTATCTATTTGGAGGGCTACTCCATTTCTGAAACTACTTCGCCAATAGTTGGCAATAGTGGAATGCGTAAAAGAGTAGTTGCCTCCTAAATTACAATAAAGAGCAATATTTCCCGCGCTTCCTATCACTACGTTTTCTGCTTCTAACCAAGCTGTTCTTCCCCAAAAATTGACACTTGCACTATTATGAATTTGAGAATTTTTAAGAGTTAAATTAGCAGTAACCGAATTTTCATCACCGTCAACTAATAATCCAACGGTTGCATTTTTAATAGTGATGTACTCCATGCTGCCTGTACTTCCAGGTACCATCCAAATGGTTCCCCACTGACCCGCAACTTCTGCAAATTCTGGTTCTAGTCGGTCTCCTTCAAAAATCACTTCATTTTCCAACAGTTCTTCATCAGTGCTCAATGCCCCGTTTACAGCTATATTACCCCCAGAGCCTATTAATAAACCGGAGTCCTTGTGGAAATGAATTCGTGCACCCGCTTCTATAGTCAGTGTTTTGCCTTCTGCTACTCCTGCATAGCCATATATAACGTATGGCTTCTCGTTGGAGAAATTGAGTTGATCGTCATCCAAAATAAAGCCATCAATTCGTATTTCATTTCCTTCAGTATCTAAACCTAGTAAGAGCGATTCCCTAGTACCATCAGCCAACTCACTAGGAAATAAAAAAATTGCATCCTGAACTAAAGTAACTAAAGGTACTTGCTGTTCATTAGCATCCATATCAAATAAAATCGCATCGGTGTATAAAAAGCTATTTTCATTTGTAGGGGTAATATCAAAAGTGGTTTCAATAAATATAAAGATGCTATCCTTTGCTAGTATAGGTATGTTTTCAAATTCTTTTCCAGCCATTCCGTCCACATTTAGCCGGTAACTACTACTTTGCCCTTCACCAAGCCTTATGCTTGGAACGTTGATATCATCATTACTTCTATTGTACACCTTTAAAGTGTAGGTGCTACTTCCAATATTTGTAAAAACAGTATCCAAATACACGGTATCCCTAGAAAACGTCAAATTTCCAGAGCTATCTTGGAATTCAAAATCTTTACGACACGAACTCCAAAAGACAACTAAAAATAATATGGGAATAAGAAGATACCTGGGCATAGATTAGATTTACGTGGAAGATGGAGTCCCTGATTTAAATGCATCTTTAATTTTTTCTGATACTCTCATAGGTTTTAGCGTTTTACCATTTAGTAAAACCCATTCTGTTTCAGAACTGATAATGAGTTTGTCGGTTTTTTGATCAAACATTTCCACCATGCGAATGGAGGTAGCTGCTTTGGTATCTTTAATATACGTTTTTGCAATGATAACATCTCCAAGTTTAGCAGCATGTTTGTATGATATGGTATGTTTTAGTACCACCCAGACAACTTCGTTTCTCGTAACTGCATCCGATGCAGCTAACCAATGTTCTTTGGCTACATCCTGCACCCATTGAACATACCGAACATTATTTACATGATCTAATTCGTCTAGGTCTTCCTGTTCCACTTTGATTTTTTTCTGAAAGGTCTGCATTACTTTTTAATAATTTTAACCTCAAAAAGTTTGTCCCAATATTTACCAGTAACAAAAAATGATTGACGAGTAGGGTGATAGGCAACTCCGTTTAGAACATTTAATTTATCGTGTTTTGTAACCTTCTCTTTTAAGCCACCAAAATTAATAACACCTTCAATAGCACCGCTCTTGGCATTAATGATCATCATGCTTTCTTTTTGCCAAACGTTTGC
Source organism: uncultured Flavobacteriaceae bacterium (assembly GCA_947500575.1). Classification (GTDB taxonomy): domain Bacteria; phylum Bacteroidota; class Bacteroidia; order Flavobacteriales; family Flavobacteriaceae; genus CANMSI01. Next base: position 93,637 of record CANMSI010000002.1, read on the forward strand.
GTAAATTTTTCCAGCTACATATTCCAACTCATTTGCCTTGTTAAATATAGATTTATTAGTAACCGTTTGTATAAAGCCTTCTTCTACCAGTGTTTCTGGGTTTAAGAGCCATATTTTCTCTGTTCCGTCGCTTTTATATAGCATTTTTCCATCGTTACACAATCCCCAGCCTTCTTTGCTTTCACCATACTTAAAACTATCTACTTTTTCTAGGCTATTTAGGTCATAAATAAACCCACTTTTGCTTTGCCACGTGAGTTGATAAATTTTGCCATTCAAAATGCTAAGACCTTCCCCAAAAAAAGTATTATCCAAATCTACTTTTTGCAACACTTCTCCTGTTTTATAATCTATTTTGCGTAGAGAAGATTCTCCTTTCCTTCCAGTGGTCTCATATAAAGTATCTTTATGAAATTCCAATCCTTGTGTAAAGGCTTTTATGTCATGCGGAAAGGTATTAACGATTTCATAGGTATATAGTTCAGGGGGGGTAGAGGATAGCACTTTTACTTTTTTGTATACAGACCCGTGGGTGTCTTCATAATATACTTTTGCTTCAATTGTTTTATTTCCCAAGGAGGATATATTAAAAGTAATGGCATTATTATTTAATGCTAATTCTTTTCCGTCCATAAAGTAAACTACTTTATCCAGTGTTTTACCTTGTTTGTTTTTGAGAGTGATTCCCACCGTTTCATGCTGTTGAAAATCGCTCCTGTTTCCATCTAATTCGATATTAAAAAGTTGAGAAGTTGCTGTATTGCCACCGCCACAGGAAAAGAAAAACAACACTAAGATGTTGAGAATGAAAATTTTATAGATATTCATAAATTTCTTACACTTTATAAGGCAAATTAAGAATGTAAAATGATTGTACCAAATTTAAAAGGTCGTATATTTGCAGTCGGCAAGTCCTACACGACCAGCTCCTGTAGAATCCCCCAGGGTGGGAACGCAGCAAGGGTATACGGTTGTAGCGGTGCGATGTAGGTAGCTTGCCTTTTTTTGTGCTCAAAATTTAGGTACAACTCTTCATTTTTTTGGCGCAAGCGAATACTTTTTTACTCCCCTTTTTATTTGTTTATTTGTAAATATTAGATATCATATATGAGCGGAAAGGTTGTATTAATAACAGGTGGATCTTCAGGTGCTGGAAAAGCAATTGGAGTTTACTTGAAGTCTTTTGGATACGAAGTTTATGGTACAACAAGAGATTTAAAAAAGAATGCTGACTTTAATCACTTTAAATTATTAGAATTAGATGTCACGAAGGTGGGTAGTATTGAGAATGCGGTAAACCAACTAATTTCGCAAACGGGCCGTTTAGATATCCTTATTAATAACGCTGGCATTGGAATTACTGGACCTATTGAAGAAACACCTCATGCAGAAATTCAAAAAGCATTTGATACCAATTTTCATGGTCCTTTGCATATGATTAAAGCAGTATTGCCAAGCATGCGTTCGCAACAAAGTGGACTTATTATAAATATTACCTCCATTGCTGGTTATATGGGATTGCCCTATCGTGGAATTTACTCTGCAACGAAGGGAGCTTTAGAAGTTGCTACAGAAGCTTTGCGAATGGAGACAAAAGATTTTGGAGTGCAAATAGCGAACATTGCTCCTGGAGATTTAGCCACCAACATCGCTGCAGGACGTTACCATGTTCCTTTGCAGGTAGACTCACCTTATAAAAAACCGTATGGGGATACACTTCAAATGATTAATGAAGAAGTAGATAGTGGTCAGGATCCTATTGAGGTTGCCTACAAAGTGTTAAAAATAATTAGAACTAAAAAACCCAAAGCACATTATAAAGTGGGAGTTTTTATGCAAAAATTTTCCTTGTTTCTTAAAAAAATACTTCCGGATAAAGTATATGAGAAATTGTTGTTAAACCATTATAAATTGTAGTTTTGTAGTGGTTTTAACCTTTCCAGACAGAAAAACAGGTTCACTTAATTAAATACAAAATAGAATGAAATTTTTTATAGACACGGCGAATCTAGATCAAATTAGAGAAGCACAGGCATTAGGGGTATTGGATGGCGTTACTACCAATCCATCTTTAATGGCCAAAGAAGGTATTACTGGAAGAAATAATATCTTAAAGCATTATGTGGATATCTGTAATATAGTGGATGGTGATGTTTCTGCAGAGGTCATTGCAACGGTTTATGAGGAGATGATTAAGGAAGGAGAAGAGCTAGCAGAATTGCATGAGCAAATCGTGGTAAAGATTCCAATGATAAAAGATGGCGTAAAAGCGATTAAGTACTTTTCTGATAAAGGTATTCGTACGAACTGTACTTTGGTATTTTCTGCAGGGCAGGCATTGCTAGCAGCCAAAGCTGGTGCTACCTATGTTTCGCCATTTATTGGTAGGTTGGATGATATTTCTACGGATGGTTTAAATCTGATTGCTGAAATTCGACATATTTATGATAATTATGCTTTCGAAACACAAATATTGGCAGCCTCCGTGCGTCATACCATGCATGTAATTGATTGTGCGAAAATTGGTGCTGATGTAATGACAGGTGGTTTATCTTCCATAGAAGGACTGCTAAAACATCCTTTGACTGATAGTGGGCTTGCTAAGTTTTTGGCAGATTACGAAAAAGGAAATTAAAGCTTCAATTTGCAGTATGAAAATAAAAAAACAGGGAATAGCTTCCCTGTTTTTTTATACACTCAATTTTTTTTAAAAGGAATCGTAAATATTAGCAAAAGCATTGACAATACGTCCATCTTTAGTAATAATACTCTTATTGGGATAATCCAAAATTAATGAACGTACCAATTCCTCTGTATTGTTAGATCTAAATTGTATGGTCTGATCTAACTTTTTTGATTCTAACATAGAACGCCAGCGCAGGGCTTCTGTACTGTAATTAATGCCAACAAAGGTATATTCTGGATGTTTTGCGGAAAGTGTTTCTACCCTTCTGATGGTATCTTCAAAATGTCTTTTCTGGGTGCCTGACCAAAAATAGAAAACCACATTTTTATTTTCTGTTGAAATAGTTTGTAAATCTGTTAAAGTTTCGTTCAAACCATATACTTCTACTTTGGGCACTTTCTGGTTAGGCTGTACATTCTTAATACCCTGATATAAATCTTTAATTTCATTAATGTGTTTATTATTTCCAGAAAGCTCTAAAAACTCATCAATAAAAATCTTGTGATTTTCTTCATTATCTTTTGCTTTCAATAAATAATCCATTGCTACATTTCGGAAAAGGTTGTCTTTTAAATCCTTTTCCATTACAATACTATCAATAAGTTTTAGGGTATGTCTGTTAAAGTGCAACGGGTTTTTAATAGTATGTTTATGTACCCCACAGGCGGCAGAACAAGACATATAGGACAGATTCCCAAAATGGATCTTCATAAAGTTGTAATACGGTCTAAAATAAGTGAGGTTTTTATTGTCAAAACTCAGTTGATTTCGATAGCTGTAAAAATTATCATGTAAATCATGATCATTCACCGTTTTCTCACCAGTGCGTTTTTTATGATAAAAGGGATATTTCTCTTTGTATGAGAAGTTCGTATAGTTGATACTCGCAAGTGCCATCTCATAGGCTTTTTCTGTTAGCGCTACCTCTGATTTTAAATCTTTAAGAATATTGAGCTTTGTATTTCTCAAAGAATCAATTTTACTCGCAAAGGATATAGGATCTAATTTGTAATACGTATTAATGAGTTGTTCTTCTTCCTCATTCGCTAGGAACACTTCTACAAGAAAGTTATTTAATTCGGCCCCTGTTCCAGAAAAAACCAAAGATTCATCAAAATCTATGGTGTTCAAACGTACCAAAAGACTGTCGCCATGCTGTAAAAACAAATACTGCATTTCGGGTGCATGGTCATAATGATATAAACCTTCTTCAATGGATTCTAGTGAAAATGAAAAACGATTGTTTTCATCTAATTTTGCGGAATCAATCACCACGTCGTCTTTGTGAAGAACCACAAAGTCACTCGTTGGATTAACAATTTCCCCGGCAAAATATACTGTGGGGGACTTCTTTTTTTCAGTAGTACAACTTGCCAAAAAGAAAACAAACAGATAAAGTGCTGCTTTATTCATATATAATTAGACTGCCGTATAGAGCGCAAATCTAAATAAATCAATACGTTGTGGCTGTTAAATGGGAGTTAAAATAATGAAAGGGAATGTTAAGCCATATTGTGCCTCAAGAGATGTGAAACTATTGGGTTTAGGTGGTAATTTTCTTTACTTTTGCACAAAATTTTAAAATCAACGTATGCTATCGGTCTCAAATTTATCAGTGCAATTCGGTAAGAGGATTCTTTTTGATGAAGTCAATGTATCTTTTACGCAGGGAAATTGCTATGGAGTAATCGGTGCCAATGGCGCAGGTAAATCTACTTTTCTTAAAATCCTTTCAGGACAAATGGACCCCACTTCTGGGCATGTGCATTTGGAGCCTGGTAAGCGCATGTCTATTCTTGAACAGAATCATAATGCATATGATGAGTTTCCAGTACTTGAAACGGTTGTTATGGGTAACAAGCCCTTATTTGCAATCAAAAAAGAAATAGATGCACTTTATGCGGATTATGATGATGCAAATGCTGATAAGATAGGGGAATTACAAGTTCAGTTTGAGGAAATGAATGGGTGGAATGCGGATAGTGATGCTGCGGCCTTGTTATCCAATTTGGGTATTTCTGAAGAATTACATTATACCCCTATGGCCGATATGGATTCTAAATTAAAAGTTAGAGTGCTTTTGGCACAGGCACTTTTTGGTAATCCAGATGTATTAATAATGGATGAGCCTACCAATGACTTGGATTATGAAACCATTAGTTGGCTTGAACATTTCTTGGCAGATTACGATAATACCGTAATTGTAGTATCGCACGATAGGCATTTCTTGGATACTGTATGTACTAGTATTGCAGATATTGATTTTGGAAAATTAAATGTATACTCTGGTAACTATACGTTTTGGTATCAAAGTAGCCAACTTGCTTCCAGACAACGGGCGCAACAAAACAAGAAGGCAGAAGAAAAAGCAAAGGAATTACAAGAGTTTATAATGCGTTTTAGCGCCAATGTTGCCAAAAGTAAGCAGGCAACTTCTAGAAAGAAAATGTTATCTAAATTGAAAATAGAGGATATAAAACCTTCTAGCAGACGGTATCCGGCTATTATTTTTGAGCGCGAAAGAGAGGCGGGAGACCAAATTTTGAACGTAGACAAGTTAAAGGCGCATTCGGATGATGGAGATTTGCTTTTTCAAAATATCAATATCAACCTCGCAAAAGGTGATAAAGTTGCCATTATATCCAAAGATTCTAGAGCTACGACAGCATTTTATGAGATCATCAATAAAAGAAGAGCGGCGGAAGCAGGAGAATTTCAATGGGGTATTACCACCAACCAGTCGTATTTACCCGCAGATAATTCTGCGTACTTTAGAGATAATAGCAATTTGGTAGATTGGCTTAGACAGTGGGCAAAAACGGAGGAAGAAAGAGAAGAGGTCTACATTCGCGGATTTTTAGGAAAAATGCTTTTTAGCGGAGAAGAAGCTTTGAAAAAGTGTACGGTGCTATCTGGAGGAGAAAAAGTGAGGTGTATGCTCAGTAGAATGATGATGTTAAGAGCAAATGTGTTGATGTTAGATGAGCCTACCAACCATTTGGATTTAGAGAGTATTACCGCTTTTAATAACTCCTTAAAGAATTTTAAAGGCACTGTGCTTTTTACAACCCACGATCACGAATTTGCTCAGACTGTGGCAAATAGGATCATAGAATTAACCCCTAAGGGTAATATTGATCGATATTTAACGTTTGATGAATATATGTCTGATAAGGCAATTAAAGAACAGCGTTCTAAAATGTATGCTGTTCCAGTTTAAAATATTGTAGCACCCCAAATCCTACGAATATGAAAACCTACAACCTGTTTTATGCGTTGCTACTCCTTTTTTTAATGGGATGTAGCAGTAATGATGATGGACAAAATGATGGAAATAACAATAATAATGGCGTAGATGCAGATTATTCCATTCTTACCACAAACAGTGGTATTCTCTCTGGAACTTTGCTCAATGCCAGCTTAGAAACCATCACTTTAAACCCCCAAGCAAGCCCTTTTGGAAACACCAGCGAACCCTTACTTACGTCTAGGGAGGGAATGGAGTTTAGTTATTATAGTAAGAATAGTGATTGCAGTGGAACTTTACGCAGCTTTAATTTTGGTGATTCGGTAACTCAGGAAACTTCTGTTTTTGAAGATTTAGCAGATTGTACTTTAGTTGCGACTGCCCTTGCACATGCCGAGAACTCATTTTACATTGCTTATAAGATTCCCCCTGGCGGAGGTAAACCTATTGGTTATTTTATTAGAACAATAGATATGGATGCCCCAGCTCCTAATTTTATAGATGTAGAACTAGATCGCGAACCTATTCAAATTCGTTTAGCAAATAACCACCTTTTTATTCTTACGAAAGATACTGCAGACGGCGATAAAAATGCTCTTTTGGTATTAGATGTAAGTACGAACGAACTGATTCATGAAGTAAATCTTGATTTCAATGTAAAGAAAATACATCGCACTACTGAAAATAATGTGTTGGTAAGCTATGATGATTTACATTTAGTAATAGACAGTGCTACTATGGCTATTGTATCTACTGTTAGATATGAAGTAGGGAAGGAGCCTAATTTTGCTGATTCGGAAACCAATTACTTTGATGCTACGGGGAGATTGTACTTTCAAAGACCGTCTGGAACCAATAGCGAGCACCCAACCATTCCCGCTGTTTTTGATTTTTCTACCAATACTAGTTTTTTATATATCTACGAACTATTTTTAAGTGATTCACAGCGTCAATTTGAGTTCGAAATAGGAGATACCAGCATGGTTTCGTACGATGCAAAAAACGATTTAATATTGATAGGATATCAAAAATCTAGCAATCCAAACCTCGGAGGACTCCTTCGCTTAAAACCAGTGCCAAACCCCGAATTTATTGATAACATTGACTTGGATGGAGTACCTTACGATATTTTTGTAGAGTAATTTTCGCAGTCTTACAGCCTAAAAAAAGCATCTTCTAAAAAGGAGGTGCTTTTATATTTATAAGAGTATTAGGCATTAAAATATTTGCTATTCCATATGGCGGGATTGAAATTCTTACCTAGCGCAAATCCATAAAAAATGACTACCGCGGCAATGGATTTAAACATAAAAAAGAAAACAATCCAAAACTCGGATGCGGAATTATTTTTGGAGAATAACCCATTCGGAACCATCAATGTAACCAAATAGCTAATAAAAAAAACTATCAAAGCTAGGTTTGCAATATTTTTAAAAGGCCACATAAAAACTTTGCGCAAGGGATGAAGATCATTTCCCCATTTATGAATAAGATAAAAATAATCGTTCCCAATAGGGGCAAATAATAAGGGATCATCTTTATCTTCTAGTTTAAAGAGTTTGGAAGGCGCTATAATCTTAAACCCTTTAATTTCTATTTGGTGTTTTTTCTGTAACTCTTTTATTTTTTGCATTCCTTCTCTAGGAATATCTCCCTTAAAATATGAGGCATCCAAAAAACGAAGACGGTAGTCGATGCAGATTTCTTTAATTTGACTTATGTGATAGATGTTATCCGTTTCTAATAGATCAAAAGAAAAATTGTTGCGGTGCGTGCCTTTTTGTTTCAAAAGGTGCTGTGTTATTCGTTCTTCTTTTTTAGCATCTTCTTTGAGGATATCATAGACTTCCGTTAGCACATCATGGGTATTAGAGCTCTTAGCTCTGGTCTTACCCAGCTTATCTTCAATGTTTGTTCCTTTAAATAACATCTTTTTCCATTTAGCAATTACATAAAATTAATGAATTAGATGCTTGTAGTCAACCAATTCCTCAGAAAGAAGAAAATGAAATTAGAAATGTTAATATTATCTTAAATTCTATGAACGGTAAGGTCCGTTTTTTGTTCTCAATCGTAAATAAAGTAATTTAACGGACTTATTATACCGTTTATCGATGAACGGTACATGTGAATCCCAAATCTCTTTGCCCCATGAGACATTTAACTACTATTTCCTGTTTGCTTATTTTATTATTTTACAATTCAATTCTTGCGCAACAATCTACAAAAGCGGATGAGAAATCCATTATTTGGACTACGGAGGAATCGGAAAATCACAAAACCTTATTAGCAGCCGTGAGGGCTGCAGATCTGGAAACTGTTTTAGATAGTCAGGGACCGTTTACCATATTTGCTCCTTCGGATAGGGCATTCGAAAAGCTTTCTCCAGAACAAGTGAAGAATTTGCTAAAACCAGAGAACAAGAAAGAATTACATTCTTTGCTTACCTATCATATTGTGGCAGGAAACCTTTCTGCTTCCAAAATATTGAAGGCTATGTGCCAAGGAAAGGGTACCGCTAGTTTTACTACCGTTCAAGGAAATGAAATTATCGCTACCATGGATGGGATAGATATTGTTTTAACGGACAGTTTCGGAAATACAGCAAGAATTACTGCTGCTGACGCTAATCAATGTAATGGCGTTATCCATGTAATTGATAGTGTAATTCTCCCCAAAAAAATCAAAGTATAATTATCTTAATTCTGCACCCAGCTCCTTTTCATAACGATGCTGTAGTTTCCCCATAATTTTATCTATCTGCTTATCCGTTAGGGTCTTGTTGTTGTCTTGCAGTGTAAAACTTACCGCATAGGACTTTTTACCCGAAGGCAGTTTTTTCCCCTTGTAAACATCGAACAAGGAAATGTTTTTTAGAAGCTTTTTTTCTGTTTGCTGTGCAATATCATGCACCTCTTTAAAGGTCACACGATCATCTAATAACAACGCAAAATCTCTTTTTACTTCCGGATATTTCGGAATTTCAACAAATTTAATATGTTTTTCGGAAGCGATATCAATAATTTTCCCCCAATCAAAATCCGCAAAGAGTACCTCTTGTTTGATGTCAAAGGCTTTTAAAATAGGTTTCTTCACTAAACCAAAAGTCACCAAATTTTTCTTGGCATATTGCAAGCTAATCCCTTCTGAAAAAGCAGTGCCTTCTGCTGGAACAGATCTTGTATCTGTAATACCTAAGCGTTCTAATACATTCTCTACATGACTCTTTAGGAAATAGAAATCCGCTTTTTGAGTTTCAGAGGTCCAACTTGCTGCATTTTTATTTCCTGTGGTAAGCAGGCATAAATGTTTCTGTTCCTCGCGCCCAACATCATATTGATGGTATGTTTTACCAAACTCAAAGAATTTCAGATCTTGATTTCTTCTATTGTAGTTATGTGCTATCGCTTCCAATCCGGAAAACAACATGGACTGCCTCATTACAGATAAATCGGCACTTAAGGGGTTAAGCATGGCTACTGTATGCTTTTCATCCAAATCGCTTAAAAGATGCTCATAACTTGGAGCACTAAGACTATTGGTCATAATCTCATAGAATCCCTGGTTGGCCAGCAAACTTCCAATAACATTCTGAAGTTTGTAATCTTCAAATTTGGACTCGGACGAAACAGAAGCATTTAGTTTCTCTTTAAAACCAATGGTGTTATAACCATATACTCTTAGGATTTCTTCAATAACATCTACCTCTCTTTGCACATCAACTCTGTAGAATGGAATGGTAAGTCCTAATCCAGATTCTGAAACATTATTTACCTTAATATCTAAGGAAGCAAGAATGGATTTTATGGTATCTCTTGGAATTTCTTCCCCTACCAATTTGTTGATTTTATCAAAGGTTAGAAAAACCTGATAATCATTCATTTTATTGGGGTAGAGGTCTACAATTTCAGAACTAATGTCACCTCCAGCAATTTCTTTTATTAATAAAGCAGCTCTTTGCAAGCAGTATTCTACATTGTTGATATCAATACCTCTTTCAAAACGAAAAGAAGCATCGGTGTTTAGTCCATGCCTTTTAGCTGTTTTTCTTATGGAAACTGGATTAAAGTAAGCACTCTCCAAAAAGATGGAAGTTGTGTTCTCTGTTACTCCAGAATGAACTCCTCCAAAAACGCCAGCAATACACATAGGTTTTTCTTCATCGCAGATCATTAGATCTTCTTCATGAAGTTCTCTTTCTACACCATCCAAGGTGGTAAATTTGGTTCCTTTGGGAAGCGTTTTAACTTCAATTTTTTGCCCTTTAATTTTTGCTGCATCAAAAGCATGTAACGGTTGTCCTAGCTCATGCAGTACATAATTTGTGGCATCTACAATATTATTAATAGGACTTAACCCTATTGCTTTTAAGCGGTTTTTTAACCAATCTGGAGAAGACTGCACTAGGAGGCCACTTAGGGTAACGCCTGCGTACCTTGGAGCCAGCTCATTCTGCAACACATCTACATCAATCTTTAAGGCCCTATTTGGGACATTAAAATTACTGATAGAGGGTGTTATTAATTCTTGTTGTATATCCTTTTGTTTGAGCCCAGCTCTTAAATCTCTCGCCACTCCATAATGACTCATCGCATCTGCTCGGTTGGGTGTAAGACCAATCTCAAAGACTTCGTCCATTTCTACAGCAAAAACTTCGGAACAGGGAGTTCCAGGTTCAAGAGCATCGCTTAACACTAAAATACCATCATGATCATTGCCCAAGCCTAGTTCATCTTCAGCGCAAATCATACCATGGCTTTCTTCACCTCGGATTTTCCCTTTTTTAATAGTCCAAGCTTCTCCCTCTGCGGAATAAAGCACGGTTCCTATCGTAGCTACCGGTACTTTTTGCCCTTTGGCTACATTGGGTGCGCCACAGACAATTTGCACAGGATTATCTGCACCAATATTTACGGTGGTAAGTTTTAGTTTATCCGCATTTGGATGTTTTTCACAGCTAAGTACATGCCCAACAACGATTCCCTTTAAGGCCCCTTTTACAGATTCAAATTTGGTAATTCCCTCTACCTCTAAACCAAGGTCGGTTAGTAATTCACCTGTTTTATCTGCTTCCCAATCTAAGGTAAGGAACTGTTTAAGCCAATTGTACGATATCTTCATCGAAAAAATTTAAAGGCCAAAGATAAAACAATGCCTTTAGACATTCAACAGCAATGGAAATGAATTGCTTTTATTTTTATTTGTAAGTTTTTAGTTGTTATTTCGATTGCTTATACAGAAATTGATCAGATGAGAAAAATTGGATACCTAGTAGGAATGTTTTTAATGCTGTTATCATGTGCAGAGTCAAAAACAGATGTACAGCCCAAGGAAGGGATTTGGGTAGCGGAGTTGGAAGTGATGGATGAGGAAATACTCCCCTTCAATTTTAAGCTATCAAAAACCGAGGAGGGGGAATATCAAATGGAGATGTACAATGCAGAAGAGGTGATTCCTGTAAGTGATATACAAATTACAAAGGATTCTATTGTTGTTCGGATGGAGATATTTGAAGGGTATTTAGCGGGAACATTTACCGAAACAGAGATCAATGGCAACTTTATTAAAGAGAGTTTGGATAGGGTAGTGCCTTTTAGGGCTATTTACGGAAAGGAGGAGCGTTTTGAGATCAAAGCTGCTTCCAAAACCAATATTAGCGGTATATGGGAAACCATTTTTGATACACAGAGTGAGAGCCCTTATATCGCCAAAGGGATTTTTAAACAAGTAGGGGATAAGGTTACTGGAACTTTTAGAACTACTACGGGCGATTACCGTTTTTTAGAAGGAAGAATGGATGGAGATTCTCTACGTCTTTCTGCTTTTGATGGGGCGCATGCCTTTTTGTTTACGGCCAAAGTAACAGATAGTACGTATAATGGTGCCTTTTATTCTGGGAACCACTCCAAAGAGATTTTTGAAGGAAAGCGCAATGAAGCCTTTGAATTACCAGATGAAGATTCTTTGACATTTATAAAAGAAGGTTATGATGCTTTTGAGTTTTCGTTTCCAGATGCGGATGGAAAAATAATTTCTTTAAAAGACGATCAATTTAAAGACAAGGTAGTGCTGGTTCAAATTATGGGTACTTGGTGTCCTAATTGTTTGGATGAAACCAAGTACTATGTACAATACCTAAAAGACAACCCCAACAAAGACATTGCTGTAGTGGCATTAGCTTTTGAATATGCAAAAACGAAAGCTTTGGCTTTCAAGGCCATTAACCGTCTAAAAGAGCGAATAGGAGTGGAGTACCCTATTTTGTTGGCGCAATTTGGAACTTCTGATAAAGAAAAAGCGCAAGAAAAGCTGCCGATGCTCAATCATGTACTATCCTATCCTACCACTATTTTTGTGGATAAAAAGGGTGAAGTACGTAAAATACATACAGGCTTTAACGGCCCTGCTACCGGAGATAAGTTTGTGGTATTCCAAAAAGAGTTTAAAGAGTTTGTGGATGGTTTGTTAGCGGAGTAAGCTTAAAATACGAATACAAATCCAATCCCTTCTTTAGCCGGTAATAATTGAAAGCTGGTTTTTTGAGAATGGCTATTGCTATAGGTGTTAATTGCTTTTGGAAGCTCCTTCTCCGCTTTAGTAATACATATAAGCCCTGCTATAGAACTTACCAACATACCTATGGGTGGTGCAATGCCACTGTTCCCTAATTGACCATCGGATAATTCCCAAGCTAAGAATCCAATAGTAGCACCCACAGCAATATAACTTAGTGTTTTGTGCTTTTTATACTTGGTCCACAGTGTATTTGTTTCCGCATTTTTCATAAAAAGTGCATCTAGCTCACTTTTATTGAGTTCCTGCCCGTTTGCTATGTAGTTATATTTGAACAAACCAGATGTTACACTAATTTCTTGGGCTTTTAAGGCTTGGAAGCTACAACTAATAAATAGGAGATAGTAGAACAATACCCTCATGTTCATAGATCAAATTTAGCTTAAGATCTCATCGTTCCATTGAACCATCTGATCATCTTCAATTAAGAAGATTACGGAAATACATTCAACATTATCATAAAAGTCAACATGAATGTGGCTAACATTTCCATACCCTTGCTTATATAAATCAAGAATAAAATGATAAGCATACTCAAAAGAATCTATGGAAAAAATTAGTTGAGAGGATTTGTTAGATGTCTCTAAGATTGAGGCTCCTTTTAATTTATGATCTAATGATAATTTAAATCGGTTGGAACCATCAACTAACCTAAGACTCCCAATTAATTGTTCTTTAATTAAACATAAATTGCTTATGAGGAAAGGTATCGTTTTCTTATGAATTGGAATTACTATTTCCTTTCCTTCATCATTAATCTTATATATAACTTTTATTTCTTTTACCATCTTAAATGCCAATTTTCTAATACTTCTCCTGTAACGGGATCCAATCTTTCTAAATGTATATGACCGCTATCGTTTGGCCCATGCCCGGTTAAATCATTCTTTTTAGCCCTATATTGCCATACTCCGTTTTTACTACGGAATTTATTCTCTCCCACCTTAATGGGATTTTTACCTATTTTTCTCCTCGCTAAATTTCTTGCTTCTCTTTCAGATTTAAATTTAGCGCTTTTGTTTACTGTATTTCTGCTAGAGAAATCTCTAGGAAAACTACTTTTAGTTCCTTTATTTTTCCCAAAATAATCTGCAAAATTTCGTCCACTTCGTATTCCATTAGCGGTCCCAAATCCTATTGTTGATATACCATGCCCAATTAATCCATAGCCAGCGGTAACTCCAGAAAGTGATAGGCCACCAGACAACGGTATAACAATTGCACTACCTGTTGTAAGTGCAATCCCAGCATTAATTTCTATAAAACCAGTAAATATGGAGGCAATATCTCCAGCAAATTGCCCAGCTCTAAAATTACCACCATATCCGGAACTATCCAAACTGTCTGCATTTCTTCTTCCAAATCCAAGTACTAGATTAGACCCAAAAGAGTTCAATGCACCCGCTGTGGTAATTGCCAAACGAGATCCAAAATCACTTGCTTGTTGCCAAAAACTTCCAAGACCACTTGAGGTATTCCCAGATGCTATATTAGGACTAGCTCGTACTAAGGGATCTACACTAATATTTGTTGTTGGAATTGAAGTATCTGATATTGGAGATCCAGACAATAGCCGTTTTCTACTCTTTAATGAAGCTTTGATGTCCGAGAAAAAAGAGCCATTACCTCCCGTTAACCAATCCCAAGAAGCTGCGAGAGAGCTAAAAATTGCAGGTAATAACCAGCCTAACCAACCGCCTTCACTCATCTCCCCGGTTGGATCGGTTAATACTAAGGGATTGTTTAATACATAGCCATAACGGTTGTAGTTTTGGGTATTGTAGGGATCTTGAATAAAATTGTCTGGAGATAAGAATCTTCCTAAGACTGGATCATACATACGACCATTCATATGAATAAGTCCCACTTCAAAAAAATGTTCATGCCCTGTATACCCTCTATTTAATAAGCTGGCATGTCCAAAATTGGTATCTCCGTTGCTTGCTACAAATTTATCTACAGTGCCCCAAGCGCCAAACTGCCGTTGCTCTTTAAGCGCTCCATCTTCGTCCGTAATAGCCAAAATACTGCCCAAGTAATCTCTATGCAGGTAATGAAAACCATTGGCAGTTCCTGTTTTACTTTTTATATGTGCAATGGGTGCCGTATAGGCATTACCCCCTAAATAGGTAATGATCTTCACATCTCCGGTCTCCTTATCTTCTACAATTTCTGCTGGCATAATAGACGCATAATGCTTATGGAAACGCCTTTCAGTTTTGTCGGTTTGTTGGCCTCCATACCATGCATGAGCTCTATTGCCTAGCACCCCATATTCAAAACTAACTCTCCCTTTATTCTCCTCATAGATATCTACAGGTTTTTTAAAAGCGTTGTAGGTAATCTGTTGGGTACTATTGTTGGCATAATGGCTTTGCCCATCATCGTTTAAATCTAAGCTAGCCAACCTGTATTTTTTAGTGTCGTCATAGCCATAGGTTCCAATACCGGAATTAGCACCAATTCTTCCCATGGTGTCGTAGCTTTGATTTCTAGGAGCTGGCCCTGAAATTTCGGTTAACCTATCTAAGCTATCATGGTTAAAATTTTCTTCCCAATTGAGGTTAATATTTTCTCTGCTATTTAAAATGCCCCTGGTTGCATTAAAACTATAGTTCATTCTAAGGGCATTAGTAACAGTATTACCATCATCTTTGGTATCCCTCATTTGTTGTGGTAAGCCATAAGCATCATAGGTGCGAGCTTTAGTAAAGCCATTTCCTAAACTAATACTCGTAGATAGACCTCTTGCGTCATGCTCGTCTAATTGCCATAGTACACTATTGTCTGCATTGTCTTTTATTTGTTCTAAAAGTCCGGATTCATTATCATAGCCATAAATGGTGGCTATGTTATTGGTGGTATTATCGGTTTTATTTTGGGTAATATAGGTTTCCCTATATGTTCTTCCGTAACTATCATAGACTAATCGTTTTTCAAAATAGGCCAGATTATTAGCCTCTGTAATTTTGGTGGGTCGTTTAAAGGCATCATAGGTGAGGGCATAGGTGTAATATTTACCAAACTTTTTGTCCTCTCCACTAATGCCACCTAATAGATTGTCACCATTATAAGAATAATTTAGTTCAAGATCTGTTTCATCGCCAACAACGGTCATTTTGGTTAATTTACCTAAGCCGTTAAACGTATAGTTAGAAGTACCTTTAGGAGTAGTTTGTTGGGTCATTTCTCCAAACAAATTGTATTCATAAGTATAGGTTCCGGAAGAGGGGTCTATTAATTGAGTTCTTCTCCCCCAAGCATCTATTGTTGTACTTTGAGTTTGGCCATTGTATGTAGCTGTTTTCAATTCTCCATTTGCAAAATAAGTGTAATTTATTTCGCCTCCAGGATCCATAACTTTAACCACGTCACCAGCCCCATTAATAGTGGTTGTCTTTGATTTAGTGCCATCATTAACAGTAGTACTTAGACCGTTATAGCTAGTGGTTGTTGTTCTACCAGTATAACTTATTTGTTCAATGGGTCGTCCCCATTCGTCATAATTAGTTTTATTCCATTGGCTGGGGGACGCATTACTCCAATAGGGCTCACTGGCCTCAACCAAACGACCAACAGCATCATATTTATAACTAGTTTTAATCCATTGCCCGTTCAGAGTCAAAACATTAATTAAATAGGACTGGCCTAGCGCATTGATGTATTCATAAGAGTCCGAATCTTGATCATAGTTAGTGAAAATTTCAATACTACCATCAGATAATTGAGTGAAAGTATAAGTTGTTATTTTACCCACATAATCAATCTCACTAATGATACGATTCCATCCATCATAAGTAAAGGAGTTTTCCCTACCATAAGGATCTGTTACTTTTGTTAAGTTTCCGGTATATGGATCATTTTCATAGGTAGTAACTAGGCCTTCAACATCTGTTTCTGTTAGTAAGAATCTACCATCAATTGTAAAGGAGAATCCTTCAATTCTGGTGGTCATTCCAGAACCACTTAATTGTTTTTGTGTTATATTTCCGTACGCATCATAGCTATAGGTTTCAGTAACCCAAGGGGTTCCAACCCCTCTAGTCTTAGATGTCTTTACCAAATTAGCTGTATATGTGTATGCCTGTTCAGATACAAAAGTGTCACCAGCTATAGAAGAAGTGGTTTTCCTTGTTAATGGTCTTCCAATATGATAATTCTGATTAAATGGTGTGTGGTTGTTAGCGTATGTGTATTCTTCTGTTACAGTACCCGCATCATTCGCGGTGGTTATATTGATAGGATTATTATAAACATCATATAAGGTGGTTTGTATGTTTGTTACTCCCTGCAAAAAATCTTCTGTCTCGGTACTGGTAACCAAATTTATAAATACCTTATTAGATTGTAGTGCAGTACTATACGTATATTCATTTTTAGAAGCGTAGTTTCCTGGGGTTGGACTTCTATAATTTGCTAACCATTCTAGAGTAGTGGCACCTCTTTTTTGTGGATCATGTATGGAAGAATTCCATAGTTGGGTTACGCCCTCACCATACCAATTACTTCGATGGAGGCGTTTAAAACCCATAAAACCCAAACCTGTGGCATGAGTCACCGCCCCATGGTAGGCAAAATCTTGTTTGCTTGTACTGTTAGCCCCTGTTACTTCTAAATGCCTTACGAGCTGCACATTGGGTGCTATGTTTACATTGGTATAGGGATAAGTTTCCCCAAAATCTCCGGTATAGATACTATTTCCATTAAAGCTATCTATTATGGGTGATAAGGGTTGATATTCAATTCTAGTAGTGACTCCATTATTTCCTATTGTTTTTAAAGTAACATTTTCCCTATGATCTTGTGTAAACTCATATACATTTATCTTATCTCCTGAAATATAGGCATACTCAGGGTTTCGATTGCTAAATTTTGTGTCCAGAAAAATTGGGATACCAAAACGTTCAGATCCTGTAGGATAAAATGCTTTATTACCGATTCGTTCTTCAAATACGGGTTGCCAATTTCCTGTAGCTCCATTACTCCATACGGAAAGAGATTCTCTGGTATTACCAGATATTTCTAAAGCAACATCATGCTTCAAAATATCTGTCTTTCCATCACCATTCATATCTTGTGAGATCCAATGAATTTCATGCAGGGTAGAACCAATAGTGTAAGAACTTCTGTATGCTATGGTTGTTTCTTTGCTATAAGGTTCAAAACTATTTCCAGTAAATAGGAAAAACCGCCATGTTCTGCTACCAATTGCGGTTGGAGCCATAAAATCGATCTTTCCGTCTCCATTATAATCTCCAAATAATAAAGAAACATCTGTCTTAATATAAGTATCAGATATGGACGTAACTAAACTTAAAACATTGTTGGCGTCTAGTTCATACACATTTAAAATCCCATTTTTAATATGAACTAAGTTTGTTTTTCCATCTCCTGTAACATCTGCTGCAATGACGCGATCTTCTGGGGATAAGGACATTTGTAATTGCCCTGAGTAATTGGAGAAATTAGAAGTCTTATTCCTATTTAGATCTATAAAATAAGATTTAGAAGCGGTTCTATTAAATGAATTACATTCACAGCAATCTGTTGAACCAGAATTATCTTGTTCTCCCGTAGTAAGTTGTTGAGGATCATTGGGATCTCCATCATCACAAGAAATACGTTCGCATATTTGTTCTGTATATGGCTTGGTAAGGGCTATTACATCCATTAGGCCATCTCCGTTGAAATCTCCAGAGACATATTCCTTGGGAATGGTAAAAAAACTTGAAGTGCCACAAGCGCTTTCTAATCTGTATTTTGGGGGTAACCATGTTTTGTTATATTGAAAGATTGCTCCAGTAGCTGACATTGCAAAAGTTTTAAAGAATACTCTTGATTTGTCATCTGTAGGAAACTGGGCTACCTCATTAATGGTGGTAATACCATGTTGTGGCAGAACTATGTTATTGTGAGATAAAATGGGTCCCGAAATAATTTCTTGAAAAGTACCTGTGATTATTTCTGTACTTAAGTTCAAATTTGCTCCTTTGTACAGGTCGGTATATAGGTTAATTTTAGTTTTATTGTTTTTGTAATACGAAATAAGATCCATTTTTCCGTTACCTGTATAGTCACCTACTAGAGTTTCGCTAGTTTCGGAAGAAACTTCTGGTGCAATGCTACTAGATTCAAATTGTTCCAAGCGAATAATCTCATCTGGTGAGTATTCATAACCAAATTGAATAGGGGCGAGTTCATCGTTAAAGGCATTGAATTCTTTAACAGAGAATAAGGTTTGATACCCTAAGGAGGTGTTATAATGGTTTAATTTGTACTTTCTATAAAGCTGACCATTTCCAGAGGTTTCTATTCGATCTAAAATGTTAGTTCTTATAAAACGAGTTCCATTGATATACGAAGTTTCTGCTCTAGATCTTGTCTTATAATAGAAATTTATTTTGTTGGGTGCAGCCGTGCCTGCTCTAGATCCATATTCAATTTGAGTAATTCTTAGTAAATTATTGGATTTGTCATAGGAGTATTCCATAAAATTACCCTGAGGATCTTCCCATTTCCAAATAGACCATTCTACATGGCTAATGGAATTATATGCACCGTGCCATGCTCTAGTACCATCTGGGTAGTAGACTATAAAATAGCGGGCTCCACTTCCGTAGGGAGAAGTGCCAAATGCCTTCACTTTTATGTTGGAAAAATTTTCTGTTTCATATACAGAACCATCTGCACCGTACGTTCCAGATTTTAAGATTAATCGCTGCCCGTTCAATGCATACCGATCTGAATTACTAAAATTTACCTCTTCCTTATTCCCGTCATGAAATTCTGTTGGGCTTATCCTTGTTATGGTAGATATACCGGAAACATTCCATCCCCAACCTGCCAAGCCATTTCCACCCTGACTGTTGTACGTAAGTGCTATTTCGGGTACAATACCTTTGATTCCAGGAGGCACCATGATGGGAACGTTGTAATTAGCGCTACCTGTTTGAGAAACAGACAACTCACCTGGAGTAGTACCGGCATCTTGTGCATGTATTGATAATTGAAAAAACAGAAAAATGAGGGTGAATAAAAAATATAAATTTTTCATCTTAATAGGGGTATTAATATGGTTGGGAATTATTTTTTGATGATCTTTTTAATGACAGTGCTTCCGTCTGTAAGCTTAAAACTAACCAAGTAGATCCCAGAAGGATAGTTTGTTAAATCTACTTTGGCAGCTCCTTGGTCATGGCTTACTTTAATGACTTTGTTGCCCATATCCGTTACTACAATGTCTTTTATTTGTCCATTAAATTCCTGGCTCCATTCCATGGCTAGATCTCCCGCAGTAGGGTTAGGATAGATGATGACGTT
Organism: uncultured Flavobacteriaceae bacterium; assembly: GCA_947500575.1. GTDB lineage: Bacteria > Bacteroidota > Bacteroidia > Flavobacteriales > Flavobacteriaceae > CANMSI01. The sequence goes on from CANMSI010000002.1 coordinate 113,463, forward strand.
ATTTGCCAAAAGAGAATCTTCCTCTGGAAGTAAAGGCGCTTCTGGGTCTAAAGGTTCTTGAGGTAATCTTGCTTTGAGGGTAGTAGTTTGCGATGGTATTTTTCTAATAGTTTGATTCCCTGCAGTATCAAATACAAAAACCAAACGGTTAACGGTTCCACCATTATTTTGTGAGCCCAGAAGTTCTGCTATGGTAGGTTCAGTACCATTAATCAACTCTATTCTAGGAGCAAAAAAATATTGCTCATCATTTGTGTTTGTATCATTGTACAAGAATGCCCTATGAAAAACGTTGGGAGTTCCAGATTTGAACTTATAATCGGTAATGGATTGCACTTCTTGCCCAGTTGCGGGATCGTAAATACCTCCATCATGTTCTGTTACAGTAGCACCGCTTCCATGTACATACCCTACCAATAAGTACCATTTATTTAAGGAAGGTAAATCTCCTAGCCAGAAGTACGGGTTGTTTTTAAGCGTTCCATCTATCTTGGTAATATTATTATCACTCCAGAGACCAAAATAACTGGTGCCTTCATTGGAGTTTGTTTTGCGCATCCAAACGGTAAAACGATACTTCTGGCTATGATCTATGTTCTTGTAAGAGCTATAGAAACCACCGTCGCCTCCTCCGTTTCCACTTGGTTCTGCACGCCATATTACGGAAGATTCACCGAAGGGATCCGTGGCATCTATCAAGCTATTTTCACTTCCATTTCCGCGGAAAGAAAAACCATCTACTGGCATACCTCCAACACTCCAATTTTGAAGATCTTCTGCAAGGAGATTCCCATTAGAAGGTGCTGTCATTAAATCTTGTATGGATGGTATTTGCGCATTTACTTGCTCTAGTCGGGGTGCATAGAAATATTGTTTGTCTGCTGTGGTGAGGTCATAAAAAAGGTAGGCTCTGTGTATTACATCTGCCGTGCCATTTTTAAATTTATAATCGGTTCCCGTAACTACCTGCTGTCCCGTTGTTGGATCATAAATGCCTCCATCAGTGCTACCCCCACTGCCACTGTATCCACTTCCTCTTACATAGCCTACTAATAAATACCATTTATTTAAAGAGGGTAGATCTCCAAACCAGAAATAAGGATTCTCATGTAAACTTCCGTCTAGCCTTAGAATATTATCCGTGCTCCAACACCCAAAATAGGTAATACCATCATCTGAGTTGGTTTTCTTAATCCATACGGAGAAACGGTAGTCTTTGGTGTGGTCTATATTGTGTGTGTCACTGTTCCAACCGCCATCTGCATTATAGTCTGCATCTGGACTCGCCAACCAAATAGATTTTAATTCACCAAAAGGATTGGTACTGCTAATGATGGAATTTTCACTACTTGTAGCTCGGTGATTAAATCCGTCTATGGGCATGCCACCCACATTCCAATTTTGGAGATCATTTTCTAATAAATTTTGAGCTCCTGCAAGGTTTAAAAACAAGAGACAAGCAATCAAGGCGTAAACTTTTGGATTCATAAGGTTTGAATTGATTAGGTTTTATTGGGCTAAGAATGCAAACATAGAAATAGGATATGTTCTAAATTTGATTCTATTAGAATTTTGAGGAAGTAAAATTATATCAAAATTTAAAATTTAATCGTACATTTTAACGAGTATATTCGTTTTGTATCTGCGAAATTATACCAGTTGTCGATTTGACGTTTTTTAGACGTCAGATTTTACAGATGTAAGATGGAGGTAATGTATGTAGTGAGTCTTGCGAAGTTGAGATTGCAAAAAATAAAAGGCCTTTGTTCTCTACTACAAAGGCCTTTTCCAACGACTAATAAAAAATGAACTAAATAATGGTTGACTTACCCAACCCAATATTTTCGTTATTAATGTTTAATTGATCTTCCGTATCAACAATATTATTGGCAATAAAATCTCCTACATGGCTGGTGCCATAAGGACTATTAGGATTAATATCTGGAGTGACCACTTCTTTGCGAAGTGATTTATTAACTGCTTTTAATACGGCTCTTGTTTCTTCTTCCAAACCAAAATGTTCCAATAACATAGCGGCCGAAAGAATAGCGGCTATAGGATTGGCAATATCTTTATCTTTTGCTTGCGGATAAGAACCATGTATAGGTTCAAAAAGGGCATGTTCTGCGCCAATAGAAGCCGATGGTAACAGACCAATAGACCCGCCGATGACGCTACTTTCATCCGAAATGATATCTCCAAACATATTTTCTGTTAGGATCACATCGAACTGATTTGGGTTTAAGATGATCTGCATGGCTGCATTATCTACAAACATAAAATCTAAATGAACCTCAGGATAACTCTCACCAATTTTAGTGACTACTTTTCTCCAAAGCCTTGAGGATTCCAAAACATTGGCTTTATCTACTAAGGTGAGTTTTTTTCTTCGGCTTTTTGCAGCTTTAAACGCTAAATGCGCAATTCTACTCACTTCTTTTTCAGAGTATTCACAGAGGTCCGAAGCCACGGTACCGTCTGCACTTAATTTCTTTTCTCCAAAATAGATCCCTCCAGTGAGCTCTCTGTAAATAGTAAAATTAGTACCCTGAATAATTTCTTTTCGCAAGGGAGACCTATCTATAAGGGTAGGGAATACTTGAACAGGCCTAATATTGGTAAAAAGATCTAACTCTTTTCTCAATTGTAAGAGTCCTTGTTCCGGTCGTATAGTTGCTTCTGGATTGTGATCGTATTTTGGATCGCCAATAGCACCAAATAAGATGGCATCTGCATTTTTACAAATCTCTATGGTCTCGGTAGGTAAGGGGTTTCCTGTTTTCTCAATGGCGATAGCACCTACCAGTGCTTCTGTATAACTAAATGTATGGTTAAAAGTTTCTTCAACGGCCTGTAAGCACTTTACCGCTTGTAAAATCACATCGGGCCCAATGCCGTCTCCTCCTAAAAGTGCGATTTTTATATTCATTTATACAACACTTTCAATTTGAATATTACTTGCTTCTACAATTTGATGTATATCTGTATCAAGGATCTCTTTCTTCACATCTGCAAATTTTAAGAATTCTTGATAGACTGAATCTAGTTGTACCTTGGTAAGTTCATACCCCACATTTTTAGCTCTGTACGCCAAAGCTGCTCTGCCACTACGTGCGGTAAGAATAATGGACGACTGATCTACACCTACTTCTTCAGGAGCCATTATTTCATAGGTTTCACGCTGCTTTATAACACCGTCCTGATGAATTCCAGAACTGTGTGCAAAAGCGTTAGAGCCTACAATGGCCTTATTGGGTTGCACGGGCATACCCATTTTTTGGGATACCATTTGGCTAGTACTGTATAGCAAGCGTGTGTTTATGCTAGTGTCTAAATCTAAATAAGGGTGTTGCTTTAAGATCATTACCACTTCCTCTAAGGAAGTATTTCCTGCGCGTTCACCAATGCCATTAATAGTACATTCTATTTGGCGCGCTCCCTGAATTACCCCAGCTATCGAGTTTGCTGTAGCCATTCCCAAATCATTATGACAATGACAAGAGAGTATTGCTTTATCAATGCCGGTTACATTTTCTTTGAGGAACTTTATTTTTGCGCCGTATTCTTCTGGCAAACAGTAACCCGTAGTATCTGGGATATTTAATACCGTGGCTCCTGCTTTGATTACCGCTTCACAAACTCGCGCTAAATATTCATTATCTGTTCTACCCGCATCTTCGGCAAAGAACTCTACATCCTCCACAAAGCTCTTAGCGTATTTCACCGCCTTAACCGCCCTTTCTATGATTACATCTTGGGTAGTGTTGAATTTGTACTTGATGTGCGATTCTGAAGTTCCTATACCCGTATGTATTCGCGGTCTTTTAGCATGCTTAAGTGCTTCTGCTGCAACTTCAATATCTTTCTCAACGGCTCTGGTTAAACCACAAACAGTGGCATTTTTGACTAGTTTTGCAATGGCATCTACAGATTTAAAATCTCCTGGACTAGAAATAGGAAACCCAGCTTCTATGATATCTACTCCCAAAGCTTCTAGACGTTCAGCAATCACTAATTTTTGAGTGGTGTCTAACTTACAACCTGGGACTTGTTCGCCATCTCTCAGGGTAGTGTCAAAAATTTGTACCTTATCTTTGCTCATGATATTTTTTTAATTTAGCTCGCCTATACGAATATAAATTTCATTGGATAGATTGCATCCAAGGCAAGAAAACATTTACAACGTTGAAGTACTTTTAGGTGTATTTAAATAATTGATTAACAGTGTTTTAAATTATAATTTTTACGATGACAAATGCCCACAAAGATGCTTTGTTTGTTCTGGTAAAATCCCTTTCCAAATCTGAAAAACGTCAATTTAAGTTGTACGTGGGTAGATTAGGGGTGAATACCGATGCAAAATTCTTAGCACTTTTTAATCTTTTAGATAAAATAAAACAATATGATGAAAAGGTTATTTTGTCTAGCGGAATTGTAAAAAAAACTCAGCTTTCTAATTTAAAAGCACATCTCTATAAACAAATTTTAATTAGTCTGAGGTTAAACCCGGTGAACCAAAATATCCGCGTTCAGATCAGAGAGCAATTAGATTTTGCCACCATTCTTTATCAAAAGGGTTTGTACAAGCAAAGTCTAAAGATTCTAGATAAGGCAAAGGGAGTTGCGATAGACAATGAGGAGAAAAATATTGCTTACGAGATTGTAGAGCTAGAGAAGATCATAGAAACGCAATATATTACGCGTAGTATTCCAGATAGGGCAGATGAATTGGCAACACAGGCAAAAGAACTTTCTGCTCAAAATGTGATGACTAGCAAACTATCCAATTTATCCTTGCAATTGTATGGAATGATGCTGAAAGTGGGTTACGTTCGAAGTGACGAAGACTACCAAGAGGTAACAACCTATTTCCGAAAACACCTTCCCAAATATGAAATGGAAAGTTTAGGATTTAGAGAAAAGCTATGGTTGTATAAGGCACATTTGTGGTATAGTTTTTTAATTCAAGATTTCTTGTCTTGTTACAAATATGCTAACAAGTGGGTGTCACTATTTTATGATAATAAAGAGATGATTACCCTAAACCCAGTGTTCTTTTTAAAGGGAAATCATTACCTATTGGAATCCTTATTCTATGTAAAATACAGCTCACAGTTTAAAGAAACTTTGGACAAAATGGAAGCCATGGTGGGTAGTAGTAACTTTCCCAAGAATGACAATATTTCTTCCTTAGCTTTTTTATACCTGAATTCTAATAAGTTGAATCTTCATTTTTTAGAAGGCACTTTTCAGAAAGGACTCTATTTGGTAAATATTATTGAATATGGGATTTCCAAGCACAAAGACCGTATAGATGCACATCATATTATGATATTTTATTACAAGATTGCTTGCTTGTATTTTGGAATTGGAGATAATAAAACGTGTATTTTATATTTAAAAAAGATCATTAATAACAAGAATCTTAAAATGCGCGAAGATTTAATGTGCTTTGCTCGGGTCTTGAGTTTGGTTGCACATTATGAGGCTGGAATGGACTATCACTTGGAGGTACAGTTAAAAAGTACCTATAAGTTTTTATTGAAAATGGACGATTTGCATGCGGTTCAAAAAGAGATGATTAAGTTTTTACGTAGTCTGGGAGATATTTATCCTCATGAACTTCGAAACGAATTTCAGAAATTGCACAATGAATTGAAAAAATACGAAGACCATCCCTATGAAAAAAGGGCATTTTTATACTTAGATATTATCTCTTGGCTAGAAAGCCATTTAGAAAATATACCTGTTGCGGATGTTATTCGAAAAAAAGCAATGGCACTTACTCGTTAGAAATTCCAGGAGTTTGGGTATTAAATTGCTGAATGAGTCCATCTGAAAATTTCTCAAACTGATTGTTCTTTGCCATTTCTCTCACCTTAACAGGATCAAAATTTCCATTAAAATATAAGAAAGAACCTTTAAGACTATTGTTGTTATAGATCAGTATTTCCTTAACGGTATTTCGGCGTTCTCGTATGGAAATTACGTTTCGTTTTAGATCGTCATTTTTACGAAAAACTTCAATAAATGAACTCCCAGTCATATTATTCATCTGGGTATTCAAAAATTTAGTTTGAGCAGGTGTAGCACTTGGAAACTGCATATACCTTAAATCTTTTGTATTACCCACTAATGATTCCATTTCGGGAGAGATACCGCTGATAAGTGCCAACATAAATTGCGGCACACGCACGGCGGTTACTTGATTATCATTCTTATGGGCTGCATAAAAGCTATCAATAGAATTGTAACTGCTGCAAGACATTAGTATACTTAAACTAAAAATGCAAAGAATTTTCTTGAACATGGTTATAGTGTTATGTGGTTAAAAATAGCAAAAAATTAGATACATGCATTCCATAAGGGATCTTCTGGAGGGGGTGCAACCAAAATAAGGGGTTCTTTTTTAACAGGATGTTGAATTATTAACTTCCTTGAATGCAAATGAATGCTTCCATCTTTATTACTTCGATCAAAACCATATTTTAAATCTCCTTTAATGGGCGCATTTAAGGTAGCCAGTTGCGCCCTTATCTGATGATGACGCCCTGTTTCTAGATCAATTTCTATTAAGGAATACCGCTCTAATTTTTTAATAATTTTATAGCTAAGAATGGCCTTTTTACTTTCAGGAATTTCCTTCTTATATGCGTATGATTTGTTTTGTTTGGTATTTCTTTTTAGCCAATGAATTAACCTATCTTCTGATTTTTCAGGGGTATTTTTTACAACGGCCCAATAGGTCTTCTGTGCTTTTTTTTCGGCAAATATCTTATTGATTCTTGGAAGCGCCTTAGAAGTTTTTGCGAATAGCACAATGCCCGATGTTGGTCTGTCCAATCTATGTGTTACACCTAAATAGACGTTTCCCTGCTTGTGGTACTTTTTCTTTAAGTACTGTTTCACCACTTCACTTAAGGGAACATCCCCCGTTTTATCGCCCTGAACAATATCTCCAGGTCTTTTATTGATGGCAATTAAATGATTGTCTTCGTAGATCACCAGAAGATTGGTAGCATCAGATTTTTTGTTGGTAAACACTAAAGGGGACTTTTTTTATACCAAATGGTTAGGATAAGAATCATAATAGCACCCATGGTTACTGAAACATCTGCCATATTAAAAATACCTGTCTTGAAAATCCCTATTTTAATATGGAAAAAATCAGTGACCGAACCATAGGCAATGCGATCAATGAGATTGCCTATACCACCGCCAATAACGCAAGCAAAAGCTATTACCAACCATTTGTTTAGATTTGCTTTTCTCAGGATGCTTATCAATAAAAAGAGGAGTACTAAGACTGGGATAACCTGTAACAAGGGGACTTTTAACCAAGCAGGAAAGTCTTGACCAAAACCTAACATGGCTCCTGTATTTTCTACATTAGTGAGTATAAAATTATCTTGTATCAGATGAATAGATGTGCGTTCACCTACCTGTTTACGCACCATGTCTTTGGATATCTGATCACAGCCTACATTGAGCAGTACAAGTGCAATAATTAGTAAATTTCTCAAAGAAAAACTATTCTTCATCAGCAGCATTTAATATTGTTCCTCATCACTTGGAAAGTCTTTATTCTTCACATCTTCCACATAATTAGAAATAGCACTTCCCATTTCTTCATAAAGATTCATATAACGTCTTAGAAAACGAGGATTAAATTCATGCGTCATCCCTAAGAGATCATGAATAACCAATACCTGTCCATCTGCATGTTTACCACCACCAATCCCTATGGTGGGAATGGATATGCTTTCAGAAACTTTTTTGGTCAGCGTAGCCGGTATTTTTTCCAAGACCATTCCAAAACAGCCAATCTTTTCTAACATTTTGGCATCTTCTATTAACTTTTCTGCTTCTTCTTCTTCCTTGGCTCTAACGGTATAGGTGCCAAATTTATAAATGGATTGAGGTGTTAAGCCTAAATGGCCCATAACTGGTATTCCTGCACGTAATATCCTTTTTATGGAATCCTTTATTTCGATGCCACCTTCTACTTTTACGGCATGCGCACCACTCTCTTTCATAATGCGAATGGCAGAACGAAGCGCTTCTTTGGGATCGCTCTGATAGCTTCCAAAGGGTAAATCTACCACCACCAATGCTCTTTTTACAGCTCGTATTACAGAAGACGCATGGTAGATCATTTGGTCCAAAGTAATGGGTAAGGTGGTTTCATGACCTGCCATTACATTACTCGCAGAATCTCCTACAAGAATAACGTCTACATTGGCAGAATCTACAATTTTAGCCATGGAATAATCATAGGCAGTAAGCATAGAGATTTTTTCTCCATGTTGCTTCATGTCTATCAAGGATTTTACCGTAACTCGCTTATATTCTTTTTTTGCAACTGACATTCAAAGTATTTTAGAAAAGTAAATGTAAGAATTTCACTTTTAATTCATTTCCTTACTTTTGGTAACATACTTAAATAATTCATCATGAAAACAATTTTATTTTGCTGCATTTTTTTCGTCTGCATGGTTTCGAACGCACAATCTGCTGAGGAACAGGCAGTACAGGAAACTATTGAATCCTTTTTTGAAGGTTTTCACGAACAAGATTCTGTGAAAATTAAAAAGACTATTGGGGAAGATATTCTACTTCAAACCATTGGAAAAAATAAAGATGGTAACCAGATGTTGCGCACAGAGAACTTTGATAATTTTTTAAAATCTATTGTAAGCATTCCGAAGTCTACAAAATTTGAAGAAAAAATTACTTCTTATAGTATTCAAGTAGATGGCGCCATGGCAAATGCTTGGACTGCTTATGAATTTTGGGTAAATGATGGTTTTAGTCATTGCGGTGTCAACTCTTTTCAACTTTTCAAGGATGGAGAAGATTGGAAAATTATCTATTTAGTAGATACCCGAAGAAAGGAGAATTGTACGAACTAGTTAAAAAAGTTAAAAGCTCTTTTTGCTAGTTTGAGTTTCCACTTTGTATGGGTTTTTTCCATAAGACCCCTGGTAGTTTTTTGATTTATTCTGGTGGCAACAGGGTAGGGGTATACACGATCATTTATGGTTTTCAATGGAATTTGGGCATGTTTTGCCAGTTCTAATTCCTGGATGAGTTCTCCAGCCTGCGGTGCAATCATACTGCCAGCAAGGAGTTTTTTATTTCCAACCGAGCCATTGTTATCAAACCACAGCGACATATGCCCGTATTGGTATTCTTGGATAATAGCCCTATCGTCGTGTTCCATATTCTGATCCTGGCGGTAATATTTGATTTTGGAATCCCATAGTTGTTTTTCTGAAAGCCCAAAATGAGCTACTTGAGGATCCGTGAAAGTAACCCAACTGAGATCTTCCCAGCTATTTTTCTTTTTGAAAAACGGCAACAGAATATTCCGCCAAACCATTTTCACCATTTTTTCTGCTCCATGAGAAAATTGATAGGTCCCCGCAGCATCGCCAATCACATATACTTTTTTGTTGGTACTTTGTAAATAGGAATTTACTTGTATTTTGCCCTTATCTGTAATTTTAATTCCTGCATGCTCAAACCCCATTCCTTGGGTTCTAACAATTCTTCCAATAGAAAGTAAAACAGCATCACATGGAATAGCTATTTGGTGTGCATCTTTGATCGCTATATGAGCCATACCATTGCTAAATTTCTCAACGGTGGCATTGTTATATACATCTATATTTTCAGCCTCAAACTGCGTTTGTAGTGTTTTTGAAATATTTTCAGCTTCTTTCCCTAGAATTCGTTCTCCTCGGTTTACAATAGTTACTTTGCTTCCCAAGCGAGCAAATGACTGACCTAGTTCGCATCCAATGGGACCTCCTCCAATAACCACCAAATGTTCAGGGAGGTTTTTACACTCAAAAAAAATAGTCTCGTTGGTATATACAGGAATTTGTTCCATACCTTCAATTTCCGTCATTCTGGGAATAGAACCAGTACATAGAAAAATGAGCTTGGCTTTGAATTCTTGTTGGTTTACTCTAATGGTATTTTTTGATACAAATGAAGCTTTGCCAATTTCAACATCAATACCTTGATTTCTTAGGGCTGTTGCATCTTCTGTATGTTTAATGTATTCTTGTTTGCCATGAATGTAAGAAAGCACTTTTCCCATATCGGCTTTCCCGTTGGTTGACATACCAAATTTTGATGCAAGTCGAGCGTGGTGAAAATGAGAAGCAATATGGATTAATGCTTTACTAGGCACACAACCAAAATTGGTACAATCTCCACCAAAGTTATTTTCGTTTTTTTCTACTAATAGCGTTTTAAGTCCAAGGCGATTAGCAACTCCACTATTTCCCAGGCCGGCTGCTCCCGCCCCTATAACAATTACATCGTAGTTCTTCATATAAGTATTTCTCTAGTTTGGTCGTGGTTTTGTTGATAAAGAATGAATAGATACTCAAGTTCTTATCAAGCTTATTATTTGGTCGCATCCTGAAGAAAAAGTTTACGCTAGAGAAACACCATATGATGTTAAAATGACATCCTGTCAGTTTTTTATCCTTGGCATATTGTTTGTCATTCGTATACTGATGAAAAAAAGCACTAATATTTAAAACATATAGAATGAGTAAAATTATAGGAATAGATTTAGGAACAACAAACTCCTGTGTTTCCGTAATGGAGGGGAACGAACCTGTTGTAATTCCAAATGCAGAAGGGAAGCGAACTACTCCCTCTGTAATCGCCTTTGTTGAAGGTGGTGAAATAAAAGTGGGTGACCCTGCAAAAAGACAGGCGGTCACTAATCCAGAAAAGACCATATACTCTATTAAGCGTTTTATGGGGAATAAATTTTCTGAATCTAAAAAAGAAGCAGATCGTGTACCATATAAAGTAGTAAAAGGCGACAACAATACACCAAGAGTAGATATTGATGGACGTTTGTATTCTCCACAAGAATTGTCTGCTATGATTCTTCAAAAAATGAAGAAAACGGCAGAAGATTATTTAGGTCAGTCGGTTACAAGAGCGGTAGTAACAGTACCAGCATATTTTAATGATGCACAAAGACAAGCTACTAAGGAAGCTGGAGAAATTGCAGGACTTACGGTAGAGCGTATTATTAACGAACCTACTGCTGCATCTTTGGCGTACGGAATGGATAAAAAAGATACAGATCAAAAAATTGTAGTTTTTGATTTTGGAGGTGGAACACACGATGTATCTATCTTGGAATTAGGAGACGGTGTTTTTGAAGTACTTTCTACAGATGGAGATACACATTTAGGTGGAGATGATGTAGATCAAAAAATTATTGATTGGCTTGCAGAAGAGTTTAAAAAAGATGAAACTATTGATTTACGTGAGGATGCGATGGCATTGCAACGTTTACGTGAAGCAGCTGAAAAAGCAAAGATAGAATTGTCTTCATCTGCACAAACGGAAATTAATTTGCCATATGTAACGGCAACCTCTAGCGGACCTAAGCACTTGGTAAGAACCTTATCTAGATCTAAGTTTGAACAATTAATCGCAGACTTGGTAAAACGTACTATAGAGCCCTGTCAAACAGCATTAAAAGCTGCCGGACTTTCTAAGAGTGATATTGATGAGATCATTTTAGTAGGAGGATCTACTAGAATTCCTGCAGTACAAGAAGCAGTGGAGAAGTTCTTCGGGAAAAAGCCTTCTAAAGGAGTAAACCCTGATGAGGTAGTAGCAGTAGGAGCAGCAATCCAAGGAGGAGTATTAACCGGAGATGTGAAAGATGTGCTCTTATTAGATGTTACGCCTTTATCTTTAGGTATAGAGACCATGGGAAGCGTTATGACAAAACTGATTGATGCGAATACTACGATTCCAACAAAAAAATCGCAGGTATTTTCAACGGCGGCAGACAATCAGCCTTCAGTAGAGATCCATGTATTACAAGGAGAACGTTCTATGGCGGCTGATAATAAAACAATTGGACGCTTTCATTTAGATGGAATACCACCAGCACAGAGAGGTACTCCACAAATTGAAGTAACCTTTGATATTGATGCAAACGGTATTATCAAAGTATCGGCTACGGATAAGGCAACCAATAAGTCTCAGGATATTCGAATAGAAGCTTCTTCTGGGCTTACAGATGAAGAAATCCAAAAGATGAAAGCAGAAGCAGAAGCAAATGCAGAATCTGATAAAAAGGCAAAAGAAACTGCTGATAAATTGAATGAGGCAGATAGTATGATTTTTCAAACTGAAAAACAGTTAACAGAATTCGGTGATAAATTATCAGAAGATAAAAAACAACCAATTACTGAAGCTTTAGAAGAATTGAAAAAAGCATATGAAACAAAAGATTTAGAAGTGATTACTCCAGCTTTAGAAAAAATTAATGAAGCATGGAAGGTAGCATCTGAAGAAATGTACAAGGCACAAGCAGAAGCACAGCAGGCAGCAGGTGGAGCTCCGGGAGCAGACGCAGCTGATGGTGGTGCAGCTCCTGAGGGAGACAATGTAGAAGATGTAGATTTTGAAGAAGTGAAGTAAGTTTATAACTAAGCTTAAAGATTTTATAATAAGTAAAAAGGGCGGAATTTTCCGCCCTTTTTTAATTTAGGCACATAATTTGTTTTGTTTTCCTTCGTTATCCCTAATTTTGAACTTATGGTAAAGAACTACCCTGCACTTCTAGTGCTTTTCGTAATAGGTTTAAACCTTGGTCCTATGGATTTGAATTCTCAGGAACTGAAGGTTTTTACAATCAATGATTTTGATCTTCATGGCAATGTAAAAACATGTCTGGTTATTACCGATTATGGTAAGGAAGAATTTGAATTTGATGAAGCTGGCTTACTTACCAAATCTGTAACCCGTTTTAACGAGTCAGATTATGATATCACCTATTATAAATATGCGGCAGATCAACTATTAGAAAAACGCTTAGAAACTTATAGAGATGGGGTTTTTGATAAAAGTACCTCCATTGCTAACCTCTACGAGATAGATACGACTGGGAATCGCAAGGTAACGGAAAAAATATTCTCTTATAACCAAGAGTTTATTGATCAATACGAATACTATTTTGATATTGACAATAATCTTGTAAACATTAAAAGGAGTAATAATACGGGAATAGACGAAACCACTATAGAATATACTTATTATAAAGGTGAGTACACTAAATCTTACTTTTTGAACGGAGTAATTCAAAAATCCATTCGTACCTCTACAAAAAAGAAAAACGGAAGTTCATACGAGATTATACTTTCTAAAGAGTTCATAGATGGCATCCCCTTAAAAGCAACGGAACAAAAGTTAAATTCTAAGAAAGCCTTGCTTTTAGAAATAGAATTTGCCTATGACGCAGCAAAAAAGTCTTTGGAGGCTACTTCTACAAAAAGCTTTAGTTATGATGATAAAGGATTGCTAACGGAGCTAAAAAAACAAACAGGTCCTTTAGAAACGAAGCAAATGTATATTTATCAATTTGATAATGAAGAAAATGGAAATTGGATTAAAAAGATTATTACTCCGGATAATTCATATACTACAAGGAAAATAAGCTATTACGAAACAGCAGTTCCTGTAGAAGAAAAAAACTGATTATACTTTTGTTGGGGTTATAAGATCCCAAAGATTGCCGTATAAATCCTTGAAAACTGCAACTGTGCCATATATTTCCTCTCTTGGCTTTTCAATAAATACAATGCCATTAGCTATCATTTTATTATAATCCCTCCAAAAATCATCTGTTTGCAAAAACAAAAAAACTCTACCTCCTGTTTGATTTCCTATAGCGTTTATTTGAGCCTCGCCATCTGCTTTTGCAAGCAATAAAGCGGTATTTGGCGTTCCTGGTGGGGCTACCCTTACCCATCGTTTGTTATTTTCCAAAGCGGTATCTTCTAGAAGAAGAAAATTCATTTTTTCAACATAAAACTGTATCGCCTCGTCATATTCTCTCACTAATAAACTAAGCTGAGCTATTGTTTGTTTCATAGGCGAGAGTTCCATTCTTTTTTTAAAATACCATAGCAGCAGGTATTGCGCTTAAATCCATCTAATAGATATACATTTTCTCTAAGGATTCCTTCTAGTGTACATCCTAATTTTTCTACTGCTTTTCTAGAGCGCATATTTCTTTCATCTACTCTAAACTCTATCTTTTCAAAATCCATAGGGCCAAATGCATGGTCCATCATTAGTTGTTTCATGTGCCCATTAAGACCACTTCCCTGAAATTCTCTTCCAATCCAAGTTGCTCCAATATGTAGTACTTTATTTTTCCAATCGATATGCATATATCGTGTACAGCCTGCGTAGACGTTACGTTTCTTATCGTAAATGATAAAGGGAATGCTACTCTTCTGAGCAGCTTGTTCCAATGCAGTTAGCACATATTTTTTTAAGGCTGAAGGGGTTTCAATATCCGATGGAGAATACTGTACCAACTTTTCTTGCGATGCAATACTATTTAAATGATGAAAATTTTGAAGGCTAAGAGGAGAGAGGCGAACAAAATCGTTTTCTAAGGTAAAAGTTGTATTCATGATACAAGTTGATTGATAAAAGATTTATGAACTACATGGCCTCCATTAAAAGTACGTTGTTTTGCTAAATCTCCAAATAAGGTGGTTAACTTTTCAATCTCTATCGTTAAGCGTTCTGGAGTCAGATATTCGTCGGTATCTCCCACAATGGCTGTAACCTGCGTTTTCTGCTTCCGTAAAAAACTAAAATCAGCTGCGGTTAGTTCTTGCGGAATACTCCCAGAATGAAACACCAAATGTTGGCAAGATACCTTTCGCTTGGCTACCCATCTAGCGGCTACGGAAACTCCTTGCGAATATCCAAATACAATTAAATTACAGCTTTTAGGAATTGTTTCATGCGCATAAACAGCGTCTAAATAATTGCAGATATTTTCAATTTCATTGGCTGTATTTTCCTTTGTAAGCCAACTAGCACCAATATGTTTGTATTGTGTAGTAAGGTAATACTTAGAGGGAGCCTGCGGCGCAATAATATAGTTTTCTTCGGCAGAAAGTTCATTAAAATACTTTAGAAAGTATCTGCTTAAATATCCTATTCCATGACATACGATCCAAACATTTTTTGTCTTCGCTGTAAGCTGATTTAAAGTAGAATATGATTTAGAAGTCCTGTAATCGACTTGTTTTTCTATTGATTTCATGTATACTAAATATAATTACTTTAACGAAAGTATTAGATTTTCGGGTATTTTAATATGTGGATAGTGCTCTTTTAGACTAGCCAGCATTTTGGCATAGGGGAGGTCTTCAAAACTTCCATAATCATGGATGTAATCCATAAAAGTATTTCCATTATTACTGAATTGTTGAAAAACGGCATCGTTTTCTCCATCAAATTCTAATACCGGAACTCCTAATTTCTCGCATAAACTTTTATTAAAAGCTGGTGTAATTTTTATCCATTTTTTATTTAAAAAGACTTCAACACATCCATGAAAAACTAGTACATCCGTTTTTAATATTTCCACAATCCTATCTACTGCAATATGATTTTTTACATTTCCGAAATTGAGGCGTGCAGGTATATGCGCCGCTCGTATTACTGCACAAAGCAAGACGGCTTTTTCTACACAATAAGCCGAATCTCTTTTTAACAAGGCACTGGCTACTAAGGTTTGTGGTCTTAGGTCTAAGTTATAAGGATCATACAAATAGCCATCTCGTACTGCATTGAACAAGGCAATTGTTTTTTCAACCTTAGAAGTACAATGTGCAGTATGAACAGCGACAAATTGGGCAATGTTGGAATGCTCACTGTCAATGAAATAGGTGGACTTTAAATAGGGGTTTTGCATGGGTATAATTTGCTATACTTTAATATTTTTAGTGGACGTTTCAAACCAAGTTGTTACAATAGGCCATAGTAGCTCTTTATGTCTTTTTCTAAAAAAATCATTATGACCTAATTTTCTAATATGATAGTTCTGGGGAACAATATGTAAGCGCTCAACTTTGGCATTAACAAATACTTTTTCCGCCAGCACATCCACACTTTTTTTAGGAGCAAAATTATCATCATCTATGCTTACCAAAAGCATGGGTTGTGTTAGCTTTTTATAATGATTTTCCTTGTATTTATTTGCTAAGCTAAGCATAGATTCTTTGTTTAGTAACAACGTTCCCCAATCAGCAGCAATCTGTTTGGGCAACGGCTCACCCAAACCAATCCAGTTCGAGGGGAAGTAGCCTAAAATACTGTTCAATAGTGGTACTAAACCTCCAAACCCAAGAAGGATTATCCATTGCATTTTAGCAGGGAAATTTTTATAATATCCATACTGAGAGCCAATGGTAAGAAATTTGTCATAATGCTGAAAAGCAGTGCTCATGCCTAAACTATTGCCGCCAAAACTATGACCCACATGTAAGAGCGTATTGCTTGGATGTATTTTTTTTGCGTATGCGGTAACGGAGGTGAAATCATGATTGGTCCAATCGTAATAGGAGGCTTTCATACCTTTCAAACGCTTAGATTTTGATAAACCAATGCCTCTATAGTCAAACGTATAGGCATCATAGCCTTTAGATGCCAACCATTTTGCAAAATTAAAGAAGAAACGTTGTGGTAGGCCTACACCTGTAGAGATAACAATGGTCTTTTTATTTTTTTGTGCAGGTTCAAAATGGGTAGCTGTTATTGGATAGCCGTCTGCGGTATTAATTTGAATAGCGTTCATAGAAGATGAGGTTATTTAATATCTAGTTCATAACATGCTTATGCATTCTTTTAACAGCATTCTCTAAGTACTTTTTATCTTTATAGACTCGCATTAATAGAATACCACCTTCCATATCTTGCACAATCTGTTCTGCCAATTCTTGTGCTTTTAAAGGACTGTATTTGGCTACTAGTAGTTGTTTTAAACCTGCTATAAAATTGTCGAAAAAACGTTTAATTTCTTGAAAGTATAGGGGATTTGCATGTGCAGATTCCAAGGCCGTATTTGCCATTACACAGCCCCCATCGTTTTTTAAAAACAGTTTAAAAATAAGGGAGTCTATTTCTTTTAGCTTTGCTTTTACGGACAAAGCATCATTGGTTAATATTTTATTCAGATTATATTGCATATAACTATTTACATTGGCGAGCATTTCGTTTATAAGACTGTCCTTATTATCGAAATAATAGTAGAAGTGCGATTTTTGAATGCCGCAATCTTTGGCTAATTCACTCATGCTACTATTAGCAATTCCCTTTTTTCTAACAGTAGAAATCACTTTTTGTAGAACTTCTTCCTTGGAGGTTTTTATGATAGGCATATCAAATTTATTTTATTGAACGGTCGTTAAAATAAAAATAAATATACTACCTTTTATTGAGTATGGAATGCTTAATTTTGATAAAACTTTTTTCATGATAGAATACAAAGAGAAAATCTTGGAGGTTTGTAATCAAACCCGAAAGAATACTTTAATGGAAACCCTTCAGATTGAATATGTAGATGTTGGTGAGAACTATTTGGTCGCAAAAATGCCTGTAGGACCTGCTGTGCATCAACCAGATGGTGTTTTACATGGCGGCGCTACTGCAGCGCTGGCGGAAAGTGTGGGAAGTGCTGCTTCTTATATTTTCTTAGACGGACAAGAATATTTTGTTCGGGGTATAGAAATCACAGCCAATCATGTAAAGAGTATTAGCGAGGGTGAAGTGTTTGCCAAAGCTACTATTGTACATAAAGGACGTACTACCCAGTTATGGGACATTAGAGTAACAGATAAGGACAATAACCTAATATCCCTGTGTAAGCTTACAACCATTGCTTTACCTAGAAAATAAATGCTTTCCAATCTTTTACAAAGAGCGTTCACTCAGTATTCCCACGAAAAACCATTTGTGTTGTATCAAAAACCAAATGAGAATGTGGTTCATGGTATTTTTCAAAAAAATGATGATTTATACACTGCAGAAGATTTTACCGTTTCTGGTTTTGTTTTTGCGCCCTTTGATGCCAGCTTACCAAGGGTCTTAATTCCTTTTGATGAGCGCATGCTAGCACCGATTGGATACCAACGCATTTCCAAATCGCAAGAGGAGAGGTCAGAAGCTGTTCACCTTGAAATGCCAAGTGCTAAAGAATTTCATATACAATTGGTAGAAAAAGGCATTCGTAATATAAAGGCTGATCTTTTTAAAAAAGTAGTACTTTCTCGCAAGCTAGAATTAGATACTGAAGGTACTCCTTTAGATACATTCGAACGTTTACTGGATACATATCCCAGCGCTTTTTGCTATATATGGTATCATCCTAAAGTAGGTTTATGGCTAGGGGCAACACCAGAACTCTTATTGAATTTGAACAACCAAAGATTATCCACCATGTCTTTGGCCGGCACACAGGCTGTAAGAAATAATTTGGAACCAGAATGGAATCAAAAAGAAATAGTAGAACAGCAGTACGTTACAGAGTACATTACAAAGTCATTAGCATCCAAAGTGGAACATTTAGAGGTTTCAGAGCCAGCATCGCTTAAGGCGGGCAAATTATGGCATCTGTGCACCTATATCTCGGGTCGTACAGAGCCCAGTAGGCTAGCAAGTATTATTAAAGAGTTGCATCCTACACCAGCAGTCTGTGGTCTTCCAAAACTACCGGCAAAGAAATTTATTCAGTTGCATGAAAACTATGATCGTTCCTACTATACAGGTTTTCTAGGTATCTTAAATGATAAAGAGCGTGTAGAACGTTCCAAAACTAGAAGAAATCAGGAGCATAAAGCCTATGCAGCCGTTACGAATAGCACATCCCTATACGTTAACCTGAGGTGCATGCAGTGGAAAGGGGAGAAGATATGGGTATATGTAGGAGGGGGAATAACTGCAGATTCTGTTCCTGAAAGCGAGTGGGAAGAAACATCTAATAAAAGTGCAACTATGCTAAACATACTTCAAAAAAAATAGAATTAAAAGGCTTGTAATTGGGTTAAGAATTGCCCGCGTTGTATTTTTGTAGGTGATGAAATACTCGAACATCCCTTCTGCACATTCAGTGGTGCATCATTGCAAAGTAAAAGGCATAGAAAATATTGTAATTTCTCCAGGTTCTAGAAATGCTCCTTTAACAATTGGATTTTCGGAAAATCCTTTTTTTACATGTTATAGTATTGTGGATGAACGCTGTGCAGCGTTTTTCGCTTTGGGTTTAGCGCAGCAATCACAAACTCCTACCGCTCTTGTCTGCACATCAGGAAGCGCACTTTTAAATTATTACCCTGCCATAGCAGAGGCTTTTTATAGTAATATTCCTTTAGTGGTGATCTCAGCAGATCGTCCTAGCTATAAAATTGATATAGGAGATGGTCAAACCATTCGTCAGAATGATGTATTTAAAAACCATATTGCGTATTCTGCTATTCTTAAGCAAGATTGCATGCATGCTACGGATGCCTATGTTGCACATGCGAATCCCGTCATTCGAACTTCAGAAGAACTTGAATCTGCTCAGCTAAAAATTCAAACCTTTAACGATACGGAAATTCACAAAGCCATAGACACTTCTCTAATAGATAGTAAACCTGTACATATTAATATCCCCTTTGAGGAACCTTTGTATGGAGTTGTAGAGCGTGAAGTGGTAATACCATTTACTGGTTTTGAAGTGGTGGAAGAAGAATATCAGAAAACAGATTTTAATGATTTTGTTCCTGTCTGGAATCAGTCTACAAAGAAAATGGTCTTGGTAGGGGCTTTACCACCCAAAAGTATTGAACAACAGTTTTTAGATGAGTTAGCCGAAGATGATTCTGTGATTGTTTTTACAGAGACCACTTCTAATTTGCACCATCCTGAGTTTTTTACAAGTATTGATAGCATAATTGCTCCAATAGAAAAATCAGAGAATTTTGCGAGCCTTTTTGAAAAACTGCAACCGCAGGTTTTACTAACTTTTGGTGGATTAATAGTATCGAAGAAAATAAAAGCTTTTTTACGGAAGTTTCAACCAAAACACCATTGGCATGTATCTGTTAACACAGCAAACGACACTTTCTTTTGCTTGTCTCATCATTTTAAATTAGATCCGAATGTATTTTTTGGTAGTTTTTTAGAAGGAACCAAGATGATAGAGAGTACGTATCATGCGCACTGGAGAGAAGTAAAAAAGAAATACGAAAGTAAACGGTTAGAATACCTGCAGGATGTACGCTTTTCAGATATGCTCGTATTTGATAAGATAGTAAAGGAAATCCCTTCAGGTTATCAATTACAATTGGCAAATAGTTCAACGGTGCGGTATGCTCAACTATTTGATATTGACATTTCTGTAAAAGTATTTTGTAATAGAGGTACTAGTGGAATAGATGGGAGCACCTCAACAGCTATTGGAGCTTCTTTAATAGAAAAATCTCCTACTTTGTTAATCACAGGTGATTTGAGTTTTTTCTATGATAGCAATGCGTTGTGGAATGATTATATGCGATCTGATTTCAGAATTATAGTTATTAATAATTCAGGGGGAGGTATTTTTAGGATATTACCGGGTGTTTCAAATACCGAAAATTTTGAACGATATTTTGAAACCACACACAAAATGAATGCTTCTTATCTTTGTGAAATGTATCATTTAGATTACAGTTCTGCGACGGATGAAGAACAATTATTGGAAGAATTAAAGACATTTTATGCTCCCTCGGAAAGACCCAAATTACTAGAGATTGCTACACCAAGATTATTGAATAATAAAATTTTGCTTAGTTATTTTGATTTTATATCTTAGGAAATTATTAATCATTTCATATAAGAACACTAACAATTATGAGTAAAAGAGACGATTTAATCGAAAAGTATGTAGCAGATTTAAAAGACAAATTTGGTGAAACCCCGGACATGGATCTTTTAACAAAAGTTACTGTGGGCTTAGGACCATCGATTTACAATTTAGATGCTTCTAAAGTGTCAGGTTCCGATGACGCCGAATTAGAAACCGTTAAGAATAATTTCTTAATTAAGAAACTAGGAATGTCAGAAGGACCAGAATTGATGGATGGTATTAAAAAAGTAATGGATCAATATGGATCTTCTGTAAAAAGTAAACACAGAGCGGTAGTTTATTACAAATTAACGCAGCATTTCGGAAAAGAATCTATTTATAATTAAGATGATATCCCCGCAGAAAAGCCGCTCAGTACTGAGCGGCTTTTTTTTGCTCATTTTTAAACCTATTTTTGCCGTATGATTGCATTAGGAAAATACAACACACTTAAGATTCTTAGAGATACTAGTGTTGGATTGTTTTTAGGAGATACTGAAGGAACTGAGATTTTGTTACCTAATAAATATGTCCCAAAGAACTATGAAATAGAAGATGAGATAAATGTGTTTTGTTATTTAGATCATGAAGAACGTCCCGTTGCTACTACCTTAAAACCTTATATTAAAAGGGATAATTTTGCTTTATTAAAAGTCGCTGAGGTAAATAACTATGGTGCCTTTATGGACTGGGGTTTAGAGAAACATCTTTTAGTTCCGTTTAGGGAACAAAGAAGTAGAATGATAGAGGGACAATGGTATGTAGTTTTTTGTTATTTGGATGAGGAATCTTTCCGTTTAGTAGCCTCGAATAAGCTGGATAAATTTCTAAGTAACGATCAGATCTCCCTAAAACCTTCGGAGGAAGTAGCTCTATTGGCAACACGACAAACGGATTTGGGTTGGGAGATGATTATCAATGAGATGCATAAAGGACTTGTGTACAAAAATGAAGTTTTTAAAAAAATAGCCGTTGGAGATAAAATGACAGGGTTTATTAAAACTTTAAGGCCAGATGGTAAAATAGACTTATCCTTACAACCACTGGGATATAGTAGCTTGGAACCGGCAGCAAATACAATTTATGAAAAATTGAAAGCATCTGGTGGCTTTTTGGATTTGCATGATAAATCCGATCCTGTGCAGATTAAAGAAGTCTTGGAAATGAGCAAAAAAACCTTTAAAAAAGGCATAGGCGCCTTATATAGGGAGCGTAAAATTGAAATTAAAGAAGACGGAATTTATTTAAATTAAAACTTTTCTCTTTCTCTTTTTGTAATAGGTTGACAGTTAGAAGACTAAAGCATATAAAGTTTATTTTTTACTTTTTTACTCGGCTAAAAACTCCTATTTTTGCAGGGCGAGGACGTTTTTTTTGAAACATCAGTGTTTTTTTCTAACTTGAAAATTCTAAGGACCCCCAAAAATTAAATATATATGCCGTTTATTGAAGAAAGCGATTTGTTAGAATTGCATAAAGATATTGACAAAGCCCAGATCATTAATGAGCGTCTTTTAGATCAGATAAAATTTAAAAATAAAGAACTTAAAAGAAGTAAAATTCAACGTAACATTTTAGCGAGTGTTACTTCCTTATTTTTCATTGGTGTTTTGGCAATTACTTCTTACCTCTCTGGAGTTAGCAATTCGAGTGCTTATGAAAATCTTGAAAACCAATCTAATTTAATTGTTCCAAGAGATAGTTTATACGCTTTTGAGACACGTATTGCTAGTTTAAAGCAACAGAACGACGAATTAAGCCTTATCAAAGAGTTTTACCTTGCCAAACAGTTTTTAGATAAAGAAAAAGTCTATTCTGTACAAGTTAAATCGTTCGTTGAGAATAATGTATCCTTGGCTTCCAAAGCTTTAAATAATACCCTGTTTGTAAAAACCAATCCTTTTTATTCTTATTCTTTAGGTAATTTTGAAACCTTGGAAGAAGCACAACGCTTTAGAAAACAGTTAGTGAACATGGGATTCAAAGACTCTTTCGTGGCTTCTTACAAAGAAGGCAAGCGCCTAAAGATAGAAGACCCCTACTAGTTTGCAAAAAATTAAAGCTTGGATAAGTGCTGCGCGCTTAAGAACACTACCGCTTTCTCTAGCAGGTATTATTGTTGGAGCTGCCATAGCAGGTCTCTATGGATATCAAAACACCCTCATTTTTATTTTAGCCTTGTGCACCACTATTGCATTTCAGGTGACTTCTAATTTTGCCAATGACTATGGCGATGGAGTAAAGGGGACCGATAATGAAGAAAGGATTGGCCCTAAACGTGCTTTGCAAAGTGGATTGTTAACCAGACAAGAGCTAAAAATGGGTATCGTAATTACGATCCTTATAGATCTTTTATTAATTACTGCTATCGTATATTACGCCTTTGGAATTGAAAATCTTGTTTATGTTATAGTGTTTATTTTGCTAGGCATCTTTAGTATTTGGGCTGCCATTAAATATACTGTGGGTTCTTCTGCATATGGCTACAAGGGGTTAGGAGATGTTTTTGTATTTCTTTTTTTTGGATTACTAAGTTCATTAGGGACCTATTTTTTACTAGCAAAATCGCTTACGCTTTCTGCGGTACTTCCCGCCGCAGCAATTGGATTTTTAAGTACCGCCGTATTGAATTTAAACAACCTTAGAGATATAAAATCTGACGCCAATACTGGAAAAAATACGTTGGTAGTTAAAATGGGGTATAAGAAGGGAAAACAGTACCATGCTGTATTAATTACATTAGCTTTTACTTGTCTGCTTGTATTTACAGGCCTGCATTACCAGAGTTGGAAAAGCTTTTTACATCTTTTGGTATTTATACCTTTATTCATTCATTTAACCAAAGTTGCAAAGACAGAAGATCCTGTTCTTTTAGATCCTGAATTAAAAAAAGTTGCGCTTAGCACCTTTTTTCTATCCTTGTTGTTTTATTTTGGTTTTAATAATTTTTTGTAAATTTGATTCATAACCACCTAAACTGCCCAAATTTTGGAACAATCCATAAAAATTCTAATTGTTGAAGATAATGTGATCATCGCTGATGATATGCAATCTATGTTGGAAGAAATAGGATATGAAATTGTAGACAACGTTATTGTCTACGAACAAGCCGAAGAAGTTCTCAAGACAAAACATGTAGACCTAGTATTAATCGATATCATTTTAGCATCTGACAAGACAGGTATTGATCTAGGGAAACATATTAGGATGAATTACAATATTCCATTCATCTTTGTAACGTCAAATTCAGATAGAGCTACTGTAGAAAATGCAAAAACTGTAAAACCAAATGGATATTTAGTAAAACCGTTTGAACAGCAAGATTTATACACCTCTATAGAAATAGCCCTTTCCAATTTTAATTATGCAGAAAAAGGGGGAGAGCCTCAATTTGAAGAAGATAAACCTTTATCCAATTCTGTATTAAAAGATTCTATCTTTGTTAAGAAGCAACATCTGTATTACAGAATCCAATTTGAGGATATTCAGTTTATAAAAGCAGATAATGTATATCTGGAGGTGAATACCGTAGATAAAAAGTTTTTAGTACGTTCGCCTTTAAAAGACTACTTAGAAAAATTACCTAAGAAGAAATTTTATAGAGCACATAAATCATACATCGTCAATGTAGATCATATTGGAGCTATTAATTCAAAAGACATTATGATTAATAATACACTTATTCCCATCTCTAAAGAGTTTAAAGAGTTCATTATTTCTGCTATGAACTCTTAAGTAAAACAAGACTTTAAAAAAGACCCTTTATGGGTCTTTTTTTTGCTTAATATCAATTTTATAGCTGCTCACAACGCTATATGATTTCTTCACAACATATATTTTAAAATTAACTACCCTATTTATACTTTAGTAGTGTAATACTTCCATAGAAGGATTTTAAAAAGAGTATAATTTTTTCATTTTCATATAGTGTTCTCGTAAAGGGCTTTGACTTTTAGTCAAAGCCTTTTTTGATTTTCTAGTTTTAGAAAACGTATCTAAATGAACAATGAAAACATCGACAAACGGTTCAAAAATGCTTTTTTAAGAATTTTCACAACATAATTCTGTCATTTCACAACATTATTCTAATCGGCGTCTAGGAAGATAATATCTTTGGATTCCCAAAAATAATACCTCAAATCTTTTCATTTTCACATAGTATTTTAAAAAAGCTTCAGCGATAAAATGTTGAAGCTTTTTTTGTAATGCATTGGTATTGAGTATCTATGAGTGCAATATTTTAAAAATTGTTGGTTAATTTAGTAAGAACATGCTGAGTGGCCTAAAATAAAAGCTACAAGAACCAGTTCAGGACACAACTCATTTTTGTCTCAATGACACACCACATGTTCTGACTAGTTGACAACAAAAATTTACAGACATTATGATATAATGGTAAGTTTGATAGTCGACTTTCTAACAGTATGCATTTATTAACCATTTAAATTAACCGTAAAAGCATACGAATTAGAAAATCGCTTTAAGCCATTTAGACCAAATATGATATGTTAAAGTTGCCCAACCAAATAAAGGCCTTTTTGCTAGTCTTTTCTTTGACAGCACTTTCAACTTCTGCACAAATTACTGCTTCTGAAGAAGATACACTAGATCGATTTGTAGATATTGAAAATGCCGAAGGCCGTTTTAATTTCTTTTTCAAAACAATGAATAGGTATAATGAAAATTCTGCCTATGATTGGTTAGATAATGTTGGTGTATTTCTAAACAGTGCAGAAAAAATAGGAGATTCAACCTCCATACGGCAATATATGCTGATGCAATCTCAGATCTATTCAGATTTGGGAGACTATGACAGAAGTACTACCATTGCTAATTTACTATATTCTAAAAAAGAAAGATTATCCAAAGCCTCAATGGGCATACTTTTAGAATTGCTGGATTTTAATTATTCTCAACTTAAATTCTATGATAAACAATTAGAAATACGTGAGGAAAAGAAAGAACTTGGCTTTACCAAGAATATAGCTTTTCATGACATCTACTCTAGCCTAGGTTTGCACAGAAGGGCCATGAAAGACTACATCATGGAGAACATGAAAAAAATAGATGAGAACGACTACTACGAATCTGCTGTGTATAATAATAATATTGGAAAGTATCTCTTACTAGACAAGTCGGCATTTACCGCCCGTTCAAGCTTTATGAAAGCAAAAGGGTTTATTGATATTTTCCTGAATGATATTACAGAAACAAAAACAGAGAAAGATATTACAGATGGAAACCTTCTTAAGGGAATTATTGAGGGAAATATCGGGAAATGCCATGTGGAACTCAGTCAATTTGAAGATGCGGTACCCTTGTTAGAAAATAGCATAGCTACCTTAAAGGAGTACAATGTAGGGCGTTTTGCACTTGCAGTTATTGAGAATCGATTGGAGCTTACAGAATGCTTATTGCAACTAGAGAAGTATAAAGAGGCAAAAGAAAACTTAGAAATTCCATTTAATACAAATCGTCCGGAACTCGTAGTAAAACGAAATCGACTTTGGTCTACGTATTATGACAAAATCGGGGATTATAAGAATGCCACCTTCTTTTTAAAGAAAAATGTTCGACTACAAGATTCCGTAAAAACAAATGACAAGTCCTTAAAGAAACAGCAATTGCAGGTCCTTGCAGAATATAATTTTGAATACCAACAACAGATCCTAGATGAAAAAGAAGCTCAAATAGTTCGTTCTGCCAATGAAATGCAAGCGAAAGATGAGCGTATTAATCTAGTGTTTATTTCACTTATTTTTACCTTACTAGGCTTTGCAGGCTTGGTGTATGCTTATTTGAAGAGTATTAAAAACCAACGTTTAATAGCAGAACAGAAACATATTATTGAAAATTCTTTAGTAGAAAAGGATTCGCTTTTAAAAGAAATTCACCACCGTGTAAAGAATAATTTGCAAATGGTATCTAGTCTGCTAAGTTTACAAACGAAAAACACCCGCAGTAAAGCTGCTATTGCCGCCTTAGAAGAAGGAAAGAGTAGGGTGAAGGCTATGGCATTGATACATCAAAAGCTGTATCAAAATGACGATCTTTCGGTGATAGAAATGCAAGGATACATAGAAAGCCTGATCAATAGTGTACAATCCGTTTATTTAAAGGGTGGTCACAATATTAATATTACCATTGATGCCGAAGGTGTTGAATTGGATATAGACAGAGCCATTCCTTTTGGACTAATTTTAAATGAACTGGTCTCTAATTCCTTCAAATATGCATTTCCTGATGGAGATGAGAATGGGAAAATCTATATTCACCTAAGAAAAAATGGAGAGCTAGGATTCTTTGAGTATACAGATAATGGAGTTGGGCTTCCAGAAGATAGTGATGAGCGTGCCAAATCTTCCATGGGTATTCGTTTAATGAATCGTCTGGTAAATCAGCTGCAATCAGCACTTAACATTGATAAAACAGCAGAAGGAGTTCGCTTCTGGTTTGATTTTAAATAAAACTCCCTATTTAACTTTACTTTTCAAAACCACGCTATGAAGCAATTTGGGAAAAAATCTTTTTAAATAAATTCCTTTGACTTCGCCTCGGCCTATATAGGTCTCAAATTTTTTGTTTTCTATAGCCTTGATCATTTTTTTAGTAAAATGAGCTACTGTTAAACCATTTTTAGTGGCTTCATCTTGGCTATTTTGAGTATTTCCATTGGCTACTAAAGCATTCTTGGCTACATTGGTTTGAACAAAACCCGGACATACCAGCGTTACATGAATCCCATCTTTTGCATGTTCCATACGCAGTACATCGAAAAAGCCGTGTAAGGCGTGTTTGGCCCCGCAATAACCAGAACGATATGGAGAACCAAATTTCCCCATGAGGCTGGTAACTGTAACGAAATGTCCTTTTTTCGCCCTAATGAACTCAGGGAGCAATGCTTTTGATAGGGCTACGGTTCCAAGGTAGTTTACATCCATCAATTTTTTAAATACCTCTAATTTCGTATCCGCTATTAAAGATCGTTGACTAATACCGGCATTGTTAATTAAGATATCTATGGTATGGAAACAAGCCATTGCCTCAACCACCTTTGCTTCCATGGAGGCGTAATCTGCCAAATCTAAAGAGACTATTTTTACCAAGTCTGGATGCGCACATTTAGCCTTCACATGCTGTAATGCATCTTCTTTGCGAGAAGATATAATAAGTTTGCATCCTTTTTTAGATAGCGCATATGACAAACCCTCTCCAATTCCGGAAGATGCACCCGTAATCCAAATCACTTTATTATCAATCTTATCCATGAAAACGATTTTCAACTAAAATATAGCTAAATTTGGATTTATACCTATGATACAAGCATTCTATAAAAAATATACCCTCAATTTTAAGCAGGCTAGTGGCACGTCTAGAGGAATAATGACTGAGAAAGAAACATGGTTTCTAATTTTAAAAGACGAAAATGGCAGTGGAATAGGGGAATGTGGTTTACTCAAAGGATTAAGCATGGATGATACAAGTGCTTATGAAGATCAATTAAAATGGGTTTGTGAACATATTCACTTGGGAGAAGATGTCTTATGGCATTCTTTAATGACCTTTCCAAGTATTCAGTTTGGTATAGAACAAGCATTTTTGTCTTTAAAGAGTGAAAATTCTTTTCATTTATTTCCTTCAAATTTTGTGGATAGCGAGGCACCTATTCCTATTAATGGTCTAATATGGATGGGAGACGAAGATTTTATGCATCAGCAAATTCAGCAAAAATTAGAATCAGGATTTCGATGCATTAAAATGAAAATAGGAGCCATCGATTTTAAAACAGAATTAGCATTGCTACATGCTATTAGAAAGAGATTTACAAATGAAGTGATAGAATTACGCGTAGACGCTAACGGGGCTTTTGAACCAGAGCATGCGCAAGCCAAACTTGCAGCATTGGCGGCTTACGATCTGCACTCCATAGAACAGCCTATAAAACAAGGGAATTATGAAGAAATGGCTTCCTTGTGTAGCCACACTCCTTTACCCATTGCGCTGGATGAAGAATTAATTGGTATTACCGATGTAACAAAAAAAGATGAACTGCTACAAACGATACAACCGCAATACATCATCTTAAAGCCAAGTTTAATAGGAGGTTTTAAAGGAAGTCTAGAATGGATTACATTAGCAGAAAAATATAACATTGGTTGGTGGGTAACCAGCGCTTTGGAAAGTAATGTAGGGTTGAATGCAATTGCGCAATGGACCTACACCTTAGATAATAAAATGCCTCAAGGTTTAGGCACAGGAAGTTTGTATACTAATAATTTGGGAAGCCCATTGAGCGTAGAAAATGGGCAGCTGATATACAAGCAAAGTTTAAAATGGAAAACTAATTTAATAGAAGATTTATGTACATAGAACAAGGATATAAAGGTAATATAGGACTTTGGAAGTATTTTGTAATTCCTGGTCTGTTCATCGTTTTTATGGTACTTAATTATATATCAACCGTTATGTCATCCGTTCCGGTAGAGAAAGTATTGCAAGATGCCATAGAACAACTAGGTTCTGCAACCGTGTTAATCATACTACTTGTGCCTCTGGCAGTAGGTCTCTTTGTGGTTCTAGGTTGGGTAATTTTAGTACACAATCAATCTATCACTTCTTTAACAACATCAAGGAAAAAAATAGATTGGAAGCGTATCTTTTTTTCTTTCTTTTTATGGGGAAGTATTACCGTGGCAATGATATTATTAGGAGTTTATTTAGCTCCAGAGGATTATGTTTTTAATTTTAGACTGAAGCCTTTCATAATTTTAGCAATCATTGGAATATTATTAATTCCATTGCAGACGAGTTTTGAAGAATATCTTTTTAGAGGCTATATGATGCAAGGGATTGGTATTATGGCTAAAAATAGATGGGTGCCTTTGGTGGTAACTTCGCTCCTTTTTGGATTAATGCATATAGGAAACCCAGAAGTAGATAAGCTTGGTCTTGGCATTATGATCTACTATATAGGCACTGGGTTCTTTTTAGGAATTTTAACCCTTATGGATGAAGGCCTAGAATTGGCACTGGGTTTTCATGCAGCAAATAATTTGGTGGGAGCACTATTATTAACGGCAGATTGGACTGCCTTTCAAACAGATTCTATCTATAGAGATATTTCTGAACCCGTACTTGGCTGGGATATATTAATCCCTGTATTGGTTGTATACCCTATTTTACTGTTTATACTTTCCAAAAAGTATGGATGGACCAATTGGAAAGAAAGATTAGCAGGCAAAGTAGCTACTAAAGAACTCTTTTTAGAAAATTAAGCAACGGCTTCCTTGGAAAATATCAAAGTACATCCTCAATTTAAACTTAACGGAATTTCTTTTAATGCCGAAGAGCTGGTAGAGGTTGCTTATAGCTTTATCAAAGAAGGTGAGGAGTACGAACAAATTATTGGTGACTTTCTATTAGATTGGTTAAATAATAGTGAGACCATAGTGGTGAAGACATCGGGTTCTACAGGAAAACCAAAACAGATAACTATTAAGAAGCAGCAAATGGTCAATTCTGCCCAAGCAACGGGTACTTTTCTTAAGCTGCAACCTGGAAATAAAGCTCTTTTATGTTTGTCTGCTGGCTATATTGCTGGTAAAATGATGTTGGTTAGAGCTCTTGTATTGGGCTTAAATTTAGATTGTGTTTCACCCGTTTCTAGCCCTTTATTGGATATACAAAACACCTATGATTTTAGTGCAATGGTTCCAATGCAGCTTGAAGCATCTATCTCTAATTTACATCGTATAAAGACATTGATTGTAGGAGGTGCTCCCTTATCAATAGCCTTGATAGAGAAAATACAAACCCAATCTACGACCGTTTATGAGACCTACGGTATGACGGAGACAATTACCCATATTGCATTGAAAAAAGTGAATAATAATGCGACAAGGGAAACATTATTTTTTGAAGTGCTCCCAGATATAGTTATTACTCAAGATGATCGAAATTGTTTGGTAATTAATGCGCCTCAAGTAGCTGACGAAAGTATTATTACGAATGATGTCGTTGCTTTGGTATCTGAAACGGAATTTATATGGCTAGGCAGGCATGACTATATTATCAACTCAGGAGGTATTAAGTTACATCCAGAGCAGATAGAAACCAAACTTGCTACTATTTTGAACCAGCCTTATTTTGTTTATGGTGAGGAAGATAATACGCTTGGAGAAAAATTGGTTTTGTTGATAGAAGGAAAAATTGATGTTAAGGTACTTCATCAAAAACTGATTAAAAATGAGCATTTTGACCGCTATGAAATCCCCAAACAAATTCATCTAATGGATCATTTTGTTCGCACTTTAAATGGTAAAATTCAAAGAGCCAAAACCATTGCGTTGCTGAATAGAAAGCCCTGACTCATTCAGAAAGCTCATTCCCTCATTCCTCATTTTTAGATTGTAAGTTGATTCATAGGTTTATAGAAACTTTTAAACCTGAAAAGATGAAAAACCTAGTAATTGTATGTGCCGTTGGACTTTTTACAATATCATGTCTGGCACAAGAACAAAAAGTAACAGTTGTTCCCTTCTTGGTAAAGGGAATTGTTAAACCTGTGGTAGAATTACCGAACGTATCTGATCGTTTTATCAATGAGATTTTATTGGGATGTGGTATGAACCATCAAACCGTAAAATCTAAAAGAATAGAAATTCCTTATAAGGTCTATACATTAAAAGAAGAAACGGAAAATTGGTTCTCTATGAGCCAAGTGTATAATACAATAACAACAAAAATCCCTGGAATTCAAATTGAGGATCGTGGACTAACCGATGCTCCAAAAATTAGGATACGAAATTCCGAGGATGTAGTGATTATGGTTGATGGAGTTCGATACGACGCTTCTATTCTTAATACAATTAACCCGCTGGATATTGAAACCATAGAAGTGGCAAATAACCCCGCCGCCCAGACTTATTATCAAGGAAACCGAAGAAATTAAATAGGGGATTTATGGAGCGTAATTTTCATAGCTCGTTTTAGCTAATTCCTTCAAGTAAGTGGCAGTTGCCAGAGTGAAACCGGCATTATAGGAATTGAGTGTCGGATTTTGCTCGTAAATAGCTCGGTAGAACATCCCAGCTGCCAAAAATGTACCTTCTGGGCTTGGATGGACCCCGTCTTGATTATATAGATTAATAGTGCTGGAAATATCCTCTTGAGCCTGGTTGAATGCGATGCCGACGGGCACAATAGTTCCATCAATAAGGGTAGCAGCACGTTCATAGGTTTGCTTAAGAGTGGATAGCATATTTGGTTCCTCTTCATAAGCCCATGTCATAAATAAGAACACTTTGGTATTGGCGGTTAGTTTTGCTTTAAATTCTGGAATAGCCACAAGGGCAGCCTCCATTTCATTGGCAGCCCTAAAGGTGTTTTCTTGAAGTACTACAATATCCCATTCCTGTTCATTTATCATTTTTAACGTTAATTCATTCTCCAAGTGTTGTTCTAAGGTATATCCTCCAAAGGCAATTTTTTCAATTTGCGGTTCAAACGATAAATTCCCCTGCAAGGCAAATTCTTGTAAGTGAAAATCAACCCCTTGGTTAAAATACGTATGGCTATTGCCTATAAAAAGAACCTTTTGCGGTTTAAATGCGTCGCTTATTTCATTTTCATCCTGCGGGTCCACTTTGGTATCGGAACTACAAGAAATCAGAATACAAAAAAAATAGAAGATGTAAGTATAGCGATACATCATTTAATGAAGCTTGGTTTACATAATGGTAAGGCTATTTTGGAATAATTTAAAAAGCTGTAAATTGAAGGGATAAAAATAGGCTATGAAACCATTGGTACATCTCTTCGTATTTTTCTTTTTAACCTCCATAACAGCGCAACAAATATTATCTGAACAAGATAGAGCTCGGGTTGTAGACGAATTATTAGATGAACGTTTTAATGCCTTGCTTCCTCAATTAATGGATGCTGCGGATATAGATATGTGGATTATTATTTCTAGAGAGTATAATGAAGATCCTGTATTGAGAACTATGCTACCTGCTACTTGGTTAAACGCTCGAAGAAGAACAATACTACTTTTTTATCGGGATAGGGTGAAGAATACCATTGAAAAGCTTGCAGTAGCACGCTACAACGTGGGAAATCAGATAAAATCTGCTTGGGATAAGGAAAAAGAACCAAATCAATGGAAAAGATTGATGCAGTTAATAGAGGAGCGGAATCCTAAGACTATCGGACTCAACTATTCAAATGATTTTAATATTGCCGATGGTTTAGATAAAACAGACTATGAGGCCTTTATGGAAAACCTGCCCAAAAAATATCATAAGAGAGTTGGTTCTGCAGAGCAGCTGGCTGTTCGTTGGATAGAGACTCGAACGGAAAGGGAAATGACGATCTATAATCAATTGGTAGATATAACGCATGACATCATTTCGGAAGCTTTTTCAGAAAAGGTAATAACACCTGGCGTCACAACTACCACAGAAGTAGAATGGTGGATGCGTCAGAAAGTGACAGATTTGGGTTTAGAGACTTGGTTTCACCCCACAGTAGATATTCAGCGAACCAGTGAAGATTTAGTAAGCCATTTGTATTCTTTCTCTGGGAGACCAGACGATATGGTGATCTTAGGAGGAGATTTACTCCATTGTGATTTTGGTATTACCTATTTAAGACTAAATACGGATTGCCAAGAACTTGCCTATGTATTAAAACCGGAAGAGAAAAAAGCACCAGATTTTTTAGTAAAAGGATTGCGTGATGGGAATAAAGTTCAAGATTATCTAACTCAGAATATGATTGCTGGTCGTACTGGGAACGAAATTTTAAAAACGGCTTTAGAAGCTGCAAAAAAAGACGGTTTGCGCCCTGCAATTTACACACACCCTTTAGGCATGTATGGCCATTCAGCAGGCACTACCATAGGAATGTGGGATGCACAAGCCGGTGTCATGAAAGATGATGGAGATAAATATCCCCTAAACCCAAATACGGTATATGCCATTGAGCTAAATACTACAATTACTATCCCTGAATGGAAACGAGATATTCGCATTATGCTAGAGGAAGCGGGTTTCTTTGGAGCGGATGGATTTAGATATGTAAATGGTAGGCAAACGGAGTTATTATTGATACCAAGAATTAAAAATCATCAAGGAAATTGAAATGTATATGAAAAAGAAACTTACTCTTTTTATTTGTGTAATGATGGCAGGCATCTCTTTTGCACAAGATGCAAGCAAGAATACAAGCATTTTTTGGGACGCCTCTTTTTCCATGGCCGATAGGGTTTTAGAAAAAGATTTGGAAGTACTTCAGAAAATTTTTGATAGAGAGGGCAATCAGGAAGTACAAGTGGTCTTTTTTGATATCGGGATTAAAGAGAAAGAGTATCAGATTAGAGAGGGGAATTGGGATTTGCTAAAGCAGGATTTATTGGCAGTACAATATGATGGAGCTAGTGTCTATAAGAATCTAAATAAGAGAGCTAAGTATCCGAATGTTTACATTTTTACAGACGGTAATAAATTGGTCTCGAATGATGCATTGTCCTTAAAGGCTAAGAGTTATATTATAAATAGTAGTCCCACAAGAGATGAAGATTTTTTGAAACGTACTGCTTTAATTAGTCGAAGTAGATTAATGGATTTTGCTTCCATATTGCCAGAGAATATAGGAGGTTTAAAAAAGAAAACTGCTGATGATGCTACACAATTGTTGAAAGGAACGGTATATATAGATAATAAACCAGCGGCCAATGTTAAAGTTGCGGTTAAGGGGATTTCCGATAGTTTTTTAACAGATGCCAAGGGTAATTTTCAAATAGCCGCAAGACCTGGCGATAGTCTTTTGGTGAGCAGTAGAGCTAGCAATACTTTAAAAACCGTTCCAATAAAATCTACTGAGACCTTAGCTGTTTTTATGAAAGCAAATGTGTTTGCTTTGGATGAGGTTGTTCTTGTTGAGAAGCGACACGAAGAACAGAAGCTGGTGGCTACGGGTTATGGTTTGGAAAATAAAGAAAAGCTAGGATATGCATCCCAGTCTTTAGGAGATGAAGATATTACACCCATACAAACCAATGTTTCTCAATCTATTCAGAATAGATTTTCTAATGTAAACCTTGGAAATTCAGACGCTGTAGGAGGTACGGAAGATATTAGTAGGGTAACCATGCGTTCTAATACCTCTCTGTTATACAACAACTATAGTTTAATTGTATTAGATGGAGTTCCCCAAAGACAATCAGATTCCTCCAGAGATGGTGCCGCTCCTCAGGCTCGATTTGATCATTTAGACCCTGAAAATATTGAAAGTATAAGTGTTTTGAAAGGTTTGGCAGCTACCAATCGTTATGGCTCATTAGGAGCGAATGGTGTTATTTTAATTACTACAAAAGGGGCTAGTAATAAGGGCATTAAAGGAGCTGCAGAAGATAGAGCTCGTCTTAAAAATAATGTTTACAAAGCAGACGAAGCTAGTGAGAAAGTATCGGTTTCTCCGTATACAAAGGCGCTTCAAACAGCAAAGTCGGATCAAGAAGCCTACACTACATATCTTTCATTACGCAATTTTAATACCACTAACATGTCCTTTTACATGGATGTATTTCATTATTTTAAGGAGCGCAATCCGGATTTGGCTGTAAAAGTAATTTCTAATTTATTAGAATTGTTCCCTGATGATCTCAAAAAATTAAGAACTACTGCCATGTCTTTTTCTGTTGTTGGTGCATATGAGGAAGCCATTCAAGTGAATCAACAAGTTTTATCATTAAATCCAAATAATCAGCAGGCTCATTTAAATATTGCTCTGGCTAAAAGAGATTTGGGACAACACCAAGAGGCCTTGGATTATTTTGTAGCCCTAGCTGAAGGCTTTAAATTCCCTAACTTAAGTACCTCGGGGATTTCGAAAACGGTTAATAGAGAAATTCGAAACTTACTTTTTAAGCATAAAGGAACATTGAATACCACCAAGGTAGATGAAAAGTATTTAAATAATTTGAGATTTAATGTTCGCTTGGTTTTTGAATGGAATGATCCTGGGCATGAGTTTGCAATTCAGTTTGTAAATCCACAAAACCGCTTTTTTAATTGGGAACATACCAATGCTGTCAATGCCTCTCGAATAAAAGATGAGATTATGAATGGGTATTCGAATGAAGAATTTGAATTTTATGGAGATGTAAAAGGGAAATGGATTATTAATGCCAATTATCTTGGGAGCCTGTCTGAAGCAAATAAAGAAAGCTTGGTATTAAAATGTAGTTTGTATAATAATTATGGATACCCCAATGAATCTAAGGAAGAAATTCTAATTCAATTTACGGATAGAGGGGATAAAAGAAACCTAAAAACCTTGTTCATAAAATAGTTATATTACTTAAGAGTTCGGTAAGGTTTTTGTGGTTAAAAATATGACTAAATAAAAAAACGCGATATGAAAAATTGGATAATGGTATTGTTAGTGGCATTTGGGACTTTTCAAATGACTGCTCAAGAAAAAGCCAAAGTAATAATTGGTAAGGTTAGCTATTTACAAACTCCTTTGGTAAATGCGGAAGTGCATAGTACCAACACCGAAGATATGGTAAAAACGAATACAGAAGGGGCCTATAAAATTACCTCTGAGGTAGGCGATGTACTTGTTTTTAAGTATCCCGGTATGCGAAACATGGAGATTGTTATCGAGGACGTTTCTCGAATTCTAAATATTGAAATGGGAGAAGAGGTAAATCAATTGGATGAGGTAGTCGTAGAAAAAACTAGAATTAGGAGTCAGAAAGAACTAAGAGGGGAGTATCAAATTAATAAAAATCTGATCAATACTGCTTTTGGGATATTAGACAAGGAAATCACAAGCTTTTCCGTACGAATTGTAGACGGCTCTGAACTTATCTATGGTGGTATTGACTTTATTTCAGCATTGCGTTATAGAGTGCCAGGAATACGTGTAGATAGACCAGCTTCAAATATAAGCGTATCCAATCCAAATGCTTCTAACCCTGTTGTTTATTTAAGAGGTGGAGCACAAGGTTTTTTCCCTGCTATTTTTGATATAGATGGTTTGGTAACAGATCAAGCACCTACATATATTCAAGTGGAAAATATAGAACGAATTGCAGTGCTTTCTGGCTTGGGATTGGTTACTAAATATGGAGGTAAAGCCAATGGCGGAGTAATTGTTATTAATACAAAAGGAGCCAATTTTTTTCCTGAACCAGGAACATCGGACGCCTATGATCAAGCCAAATTAAGAAATAATGTTTTTGAAGGAGATGCCATTAGTTCTGCAGCAGGGAGAACAAATTATATGCAGGCATTACTAGCTTCTAAGAGTAAAGAAGATGCTATGGCTACTTTTCAAAAGAATGTATCTGCGTATAATAATTCCTTTTACAATACGCTAGATGCATACGATTATTTTTCTGGAAAATGGAATGATGTCGATCATGCAGAAGCAATTGTAAAAGAACGCTGGTATCTCTTTGCAGATAATCCAGTAGCGTTAAAGTCATTAGCATATGTCTATCAAGCTAGGGGCGAAGATGTAAAGGCAAATGAAGTTCTTAAAGAAGTATTTGTGTTAAGACCTCATTATGCGCAATCCTATATGGATTTAGCGAATAGTTATAGAGATTTAGGGAATACGAAGAAGGCCGCCACCATCTACGCTCGTTATGCATACTTGGTTGATGAAGGCTTTTTAAAGAAAAATGATTCTGATTTTTCAAACCTTATTAATCGAGAATTCAATAACCTAATTGCGCTAAAAGGGTCTTCCATGATTTCTGATAGAGCCATCTTGAAGAATGTAGAAGAGGAGGAATTTTTAGGGACCCGACTTGTATTTGAGTGGAGTGATAGTGAGGCTGAATTTGATTTACAGTTTGTAAATCCTGAAAAACATTACTATACATGGAAGCACAATATTTTAGATAATACGGACCGAATTAAAGATGAGAAAGTTACTGGGTATTCTTCTGAAGAATATTTAATAGATAATAGCCTTAAAGGGAATTGGCAAGTAAATGTTACTTATTTAGGGAATAAGCGTGTTACCCCAGCTTATTTAAAGGCTACTATATATTATAACTACGGTACTAATTCTCAACGCAAGGAGACGAAAGTATTTAAATTGTCTTTGCGCAATGTAAACCAACAACTTTTTACAGTTAGAAATGGTATAGCGGTTGCTACTAAATAGTAACCATTTTATGAGAAAGGCATTTTGTTTCTTTGTTGTATGTTTTCTGTTGTGCCATTTTCTACATGCGCAAAACCTATACAAAGGTGTGGTTGTAGATGCTCAAAATGCCAAGCCAATTGCATATGTAAATATTGGAATCATTGCTAAAGGTTTAGGAACCGTTAGCAATGAAGAAGGTGTTTTTCAATTACCGTTGGAGTTTACTAAATATAGCAGCGCGGATTCACTTCAATTTTCTAGTATTGGATATAAAACTCTAAAAAAAGCAGTAACAGACTTACAATTAGCCAATACGTTAGGCACAATGATTCGTTTAAAGCCTGAAACAATTGCCTTAGATGAAGTGGTAGTAGCTGCTAAAAGACAAGTTTTTGAAAAAGAGCTTGTTGGTTATGGGTTTGAAGATGCTAGAATAGTAGGCTACTGGAAGGATGACGTAGCGCTTGGAGGAGAACTCGCAACTAAGATTGAGGTTAAGAAAGCTTATAGACGATTAAAAGAGTATTCTTTTAGAGTCCTAGAGAACCCTTCAGATAGTCTCTTACTACGAATTAATATTTATAATGGCAAAGAAGGAATTCCTAAAAGTAATTTGTCGAATGCGAATATTTTACATCTCCTAAAAACAAAAAATGGAAAGGTTACGATTGATTTAAGGCCATATCATATTGTAGTGTATGATGATTTTATCGTAAGCATGGAGTTGTTACAGGTATATGGTGAAAAGATTGGCCTAGTGCTTGGCGCAAATGCTAATGAAGGAATTTCGTATAAGCGATATGCAAGTCAGGATACTTGGGAACGCATTAGAGGTTCTGTGATGGCATATGAAGTAAATTCAGATGTTGAACTTACTGGAAAAAGAGCCATCCGTAAAACGAAAAAAGATAAAAAAAAGTTAGCCAATGCTAGAAGCATTTCTGGGGGTGTATTTTTTCAAGGAAAGCCCTTAACGGAAGTGCAGGTAACTAATCTAAATACCTTACAGAAAGTTGAAACTAATGAAAAAGGGAGGTACGCATTAAAAGCGGAAGCAGGTGATGTTATAGAGTTCAATCATCTTGATATGAATAAAGTACTAAAAAAGGTAACCCAAAAACCATTCGTAAATGCTTCTATGGAGCGAAAAGAGAACTAAGTTATTTACACTTGAATAACTCCTAGGTTAAATGGCTTTTCTATGGGCGCATGGTTAGCAGCCTCTATACCCATAGAAATCCATGTACGGGTATCTAAGGGATTGATCACTCCATCTGTCCAGATGCGCGCAGCAGCGTAATAAGGAGATACTTGCGCATCATAACGTTCTTTAATAGAATTAAAAAGTTCTTCTTCTTTCTTTTCGGAAATTTCTTCCCCCTTTTTTTTGAGTGAAGCTTTTTCAATTTGCAGCAATACCTTAGCAGCTGAATTTCCACTCATTACTGCTAACTCTGCACTAGGCCAAGCAGCAATCAGTCTTGGATCGTATGCCTTTCCACACATGGCATAATTACCCGCACCATAACTATTTCCAATTACTATTGTAAACTTGGGTACCACAGAATTACTCACTGCATTTACCATTTTAGCACCATCTTTAATAATGCCCCCGTGTTCACTTTTACTTCCCACCATAAAACCAGTTACATCTTGTAGAAAAACGAGTGGAATTTTCTTTTGATTACAATTTGCGATAAATCGGGTAGCTTTGTCAGCGGAGTCGGAGTAGATAACACCTCCAAATTGCATTTCGCCCTTTTTGGTTTTTACAACCTTCCGTTGATTTGCAACAATGCCCACTGCCCAACCTTCAATACGCGCATAACCGGTAAGAATGGTTTTTCCATAGCCTTCTTTATACTGTTCAAAATCTGAATTGTCTACCAGGCGCTTAATAATCTCTAGCATATCGTACTGATCCTTTCTAGAGCGAGGAAGAATACCGTAAATATCTTCAGGATTTTCCAATGGTTTCACCGCTTTTGCTCTATCATAACCTGCCTTATCAAAAGCACCCATTTTATCCATGAGGTTTTTGATGGTATCCAATGCGTCTTTGTCATCTTTGGATTTGTAATCGGTTACACCGCTTATCTCGCAATGTGTTGTGGCACCACCCAAGGTTTCATTATCAATTTGTTCCCCAATAGCTGCTTTTACTAGATAACTCCCAGCAAGGAAAATACTCCCTGTTTTATCTACAATAAGAGCTTCGTCGCTCATAATGGGCAAATAGGCGCCACCAGCAACGCAGCTTCCCATCACAGCAGCAATCTGAGGAATACCCATACTGCTCATTACCGCGTTGTTTCTGAAAATACGTCCAAAGTGTTCTTTATCCGGGAAAATTTCATCTTGCATAGGCAAATAAACACCGGCACTATCTACCAGATAGATAATAGGAAGTCTATTCTCAATAGCAATCTCTTGTGCCCTGAGATTTTTCTTTCCAGTAATAGGAAACCAAGCACCCGCTTTTACGGTAGCATCATTGGCAACCACAATACATTGTTTGCCTTTTACATATCCCATTTTCACAACGACTCCTCCAGAAGGACATCCCCCATGTTCTTCATACATTCCGTCTCCGGCAAAGGCAGCAATTTCAATGGAATCTCTTTTAGGGTCTAATAAATAATCAATACGTTCTCTAGCCGTCATCTTTCCTTTGGCCTGATGCTTTTCTATTCGAGATTTACCTCCACCTAGTTTTACATTTACCAGTCTTTTCTTTAGTTCAGAAAGAAGTAATTTATTATGATCTTCGTTTTTGTTGAAGTTGATATCCATGCAGAAATTTGTTTCTTTTAGCACCATAAAGATAAGGAGTTAAATGATTAACTTTATCAAATATCAAAATGAAAATATGTCACAAAAAGTACGTTGGGGAATTGTTGGTTTGGGGAGCATTGCAAACCATTTTGCTAAAGATCTAGAATTAGTACCTAATGGAGTCTTATCTGGTGTTGCTTCTAGAAGTATAGACAAGGCTAAAAAATTTGCGAATGAATATGGGGCAAGTCATTTTTTTGGTAGTTATCTGGAATTGTTTGAAAGTGATGTGGTGGATGTAATCTATATTGCTACGCCCCATACCTTACATGCAGAACTTGCTATTTTAGCGATGGAACATGGAAAACATGTACTTTGCGAAAAACCTATGGGAATCAACAAATTAGAGGTGGAAAAGATGGTTGAAGCGGCTAAAAAGCATCAGGTTTTTTTAATGGAGGCCCTTTGGAGTAGATTTAACCCAACCATACAAAAAGTAAAGCAATTGGTAGCGCAAGGAGCTATTGGTAAGGTGTCGTACCTCAATGCCACTTTTGCATTTTATGCGCTTGGGCGAGATGAAAATGGAAGAGTATTAAACAAAGCCTTAGGAGGAGGTACTATTTTAGATATCGGAATCTATCCTATCTTTTTAAGCTATCTTATTTTTGGAAAACCTTCTCAGATACAAGCGAGCTCTAATTTTAATGCTTTGGGTACAGAAGTTCAAACTGCCATGATTTTTAGTTATTCCGATGCACAAGCAATTTTATATAGTGGATTTACCTCCGCATCTGAGATGAAAACAGAAATTGCTGGAACTGAAGGATCTATTTTTATTCATCCAAGATGGCACGAAACACAATCTTATGCTATAAAAAAAGAGGATGAGCTTCAACATTTTGGATTGCCTACGATCGGAAAAGGATATACGTATGAAATAGAAGAAGTACACCGCTGTCTTGCTGAGAATACATTAGAAAGCACTTTATGGTCGCATCAAAATAGTCTAGACCTTATTAGTATGTTGGATGAAGTACGAAAGCAAACTGGAGTTATCTTCACCTCAGAAACATAAAGTTTTGTTTTTTTAAGGGATATACTCGATATTTGATAATACTACCAACCAACCAAAAAAAATACTATGGGAATGAATAAGAATACCGTGCTCGCATGGGCTACTTTTATTATGATTATTGTGGGTGTATCATTAATTGCGCTAGGTGCTTTTAGATACGATGATGTTGCTGGTTGGGGGTTTGCCGCGGTAGGTGTCGGTTTTTTTGCCGTTGCTTGGGTATTCAATGCCTTAAAGGGAAGAGTGTAAGACAATTGCCTCAATCTGCATTTGAAGAAGATTGAAAATAGAAACTTCCTATTTCACCAAAATAATTAGCTTATTACCGTTTCCTAGAGTTTTTAGGAAACCGTATGTTTGAATAAATAAAATGGCTACGGTTTAGCTTTATGTTGGTCCATAGCGCAAAAGAACTTTTAAAATTACAGTAATGTCAGACGATAAGAAAGTCATCTTCTCCATGTCAGGAGTAACAAAGACCTATAAAAATGCAAATACACCGGTTCTAAAGAACATATATCTCAGCTTTTTCTACGGAGCAAAAATCGGCATTTTGGGTCTCAATGGTTCTGGTAAATCCACCTTATTAAAAATTATTGCAGGGGTAGATAAGAATTATCAAGGCGATGTTGTTTTTTCTCCTGGATATAAAGTTGGGTATTTAGAACAAGAACCACAATTAGATGAGAATAAAACAGTCTTAGAGATTGTAAAAGAAGGTGTTAGCGAAACGGTTGCCATCTTAGATGAGTATAATAAAATCAATGATATGTTTGGTCTTCCTGAAGTATATGAGGACGCGGATAAGATGCAGAAGTTGATGGATAAGCAGGCAGAGCTTCAAGATAAAATAGACGCTTCCAATGCATGGGAACTAGATACTAAACTAGAGATTGCAATGGACGCCTTGCGAACGCCGGATTCTGATAAGAAAATTGGCGTACTCTCGGGTGGAGAGCGTAGACGTGTTGCCTTATGTAGGCTGTTATTGCAAGAACCTGAAATATTATTGCTAGATGAGCCTACCAACCACTTGGATGCAGAATCTGTTCACTGGTTAGAGCACCATTTAGCACAATACAAGGGCACTGTCATTGCAGTGACGCACGATAGGTACTTTTTAGATAATGTAGCTGGTTGGATTTTAGAATTGGATAGGGGTGAGGGTATTCCTTGGAAAGGAAACTACTCTAGTTGGTTAGATCAAAAATCCAAACGCTTGGCGCAAGAGAGCAAACAGGCATCCAAACGTCAAAAAACCTTGGAACGTGAGCTAGAATGGGTGCGGCAAGGTGCAAAAGGGAGACAAACGAAACAAAAGGCTCGTCTAAAAAACTATGATAAACTGATGAGTCAGGATCAGAAACAATTAGACGAAAAATTGGAGATATACATTCCTAATGGACCTCGTTTAGGTACGAATGTAATTGAGGCCAATGGAGTAAGCAAAGCCTATGATGACAAATTACTATACGAAGATTTGAACTTTAAACTACCACAAGCAGGTATTGTTGGTATAATAGGGCCTAATGGTGCGGGTAAAACAACCATTTTTAGGATGATTATGGGCGAAGAAACTCCCGATAAAGGAGCCTTTGAGGTAGGAGATACTGCCAAGATTGCCTATGTAGATCAGAGCCATTCTAATATTGACCCAGAAAAAACTATTTGGCAGAACTTTAGTGATGAGCAAGAATTAGTAATGATGGGAGGGCGACAAGTAAATTCTAGAGCCTATTTAAGCCGTTTCAATTTTTCTGGAAGTGAGCAGAATAAGAAAGTGACAATGCTTTCAGGAGGAGAACGCAACCGTTTGCACTTAGCAATGACCTTGAAGGAAGAAGGAAATGTGTTGCTTTTGGATGAACCTACAAACGATTTGGATGTGAATACGCTAAGGGCTTTGGAGGAAGGTTTAGAAAATTTTGCGGGTTGTGCTGTAGTGATTTCTCACGACCGTTGGTTTTTAGATCGTATTTGTACTCATATATTGGCATTTGAAGGAGATTCACAAGTATATTTCTTTGAAGGCTCTTTTTCCGATTATGAGGAGAATAAGAAGAAACGTCTGGGGGGAGACCTAATACCAAAACGTATTAAGTATAAGAAGTTAATAAGATAAAAATAGAGGCTGTCTAAAAGTCTTTTTTTTCGTCATTGCGAGGAACGAAGCAATCTGTAAGTTGAGTGTATCAAGCAACAGATTACTTCACCTTGTTCGTAATGACGGCTTATTTTGACTTTTAGACAGCCTCCATAAAAATAATTACAAAGCTGTTTTATTGTTTAATCGGTACTTGTATTGTTTCTTGGATTTGATCTTCTATCTTTTCCTTATCGCCCACTACAATTAACATCATATTTTCTGGCTTGATATACTTTTTGGTCATTTCCTGAATCTTTTCAGGAGTAACCGCATGCATATTCTTTACCTTGTTTTCTAGAAAAGACTCATCCAAGTCGTGTGTATCTAAAAATATCATTTGCCCAATAATTCCATTAGGTGTAGAATTTTGCAATACATAAATTCCAGATTGATAGTTAATGATGCCATCTAACTCTTCTTGTGTTGGAGGCTCATTTTGCAATTTTTCAATCTCTTTTTTAATTTCGGACAAAGAAGCCCCTGTATGCTCTGTAGTAACATCTGCAGATTCATACCAAACCCCCGACTTATAATTTGCATCCAAACTACTAAAAGGAGAGTAGGTATAGCCTTTATCTTCCCGAATATTACTTGTGATTCTAGAAGCAAAAGAACCACCCAAAATAGAATTAGTAATATCTAATGCAATATAATCTTCACTAGAAGGATCTGC
This sequence comes from uncultured Flavobacteriaceae bacterium, assembly GCA_947500575.1. Taxonomy (GTDB): domain Bacteria; phylum Bacteroidota; class Bacteroidia; order Flavobacteriales; family Flavobacteriaceae; genus CANMSI01. Next base: position 158,032 of record CANMSI010000002.1, read on the forward strand.
GACAGGAAGTCCGTAGTAAATAGTGGATTGCGGTGCACCAGGTCTATCTATTATTTTTACAGTGTTTGACGTAATAGGTTGTGCTATATTGTAATCAGAAGCTTTTCCTTTTCTCCAATCACCCATCGAACTTTCTACGGCCTCTTTTACCTTGTCTTTATCAAAATTACCTACTACATAGACGGTTGTTCTGATGGCTCCAAAGTTTTCATCATAGAATTCTTTGATGCTTTCTATTGTATAAGAGTCTACCATTGCATCGGAAGGATATACTCTTCCGTAAGGGTGGTTTGGATATAAACTTCCATAAAAATCCTGATACGCCTGATTCTGTGGTTGCGAGAGTTGTACAGATAAATTACGTTTCATATCGTTCTTTAATCTATCCAATTCTTCAACTGGCCATTTGGGATTTCTCAAGACATCTGCCATCAAAGCAATAGCGTCTGGTCCAAACTCATAAAGAACAGAACTACTAATAGAAGTAGTATGTGCTCCAACGCCTATATTGAGATTACCCCCCATGGCGGCCATTTCATCCGCAATTTGCTTCGAAGTTCTGCTAGTGCTACCTTCTTCTAATAAATCTGTCAAGATATCTGCTAACCATACTTGATCCGCATTTTCATCGATATTTCCTGTCTTTATATTAAAGCGGATGGTTGCCTTTGGAATAGAACCATAAGGCACCATTACTAGGGTTAAACCATTGTCATAGCTCACGACCTCTTTCTTAGGGAGGCTAAAGTTTTTTGGTTCACCACCTTTGGGTGGCAGTTCTTTTTCCTGCGCATACGTTCCACTGAAGACGAATGCACAAACAATTAGGGTTGTTATAATATTTTTCATCAGTATATCTTTATTTGGTTTTTTCATTTTCAGATAACAAAGGGTTGACCGTTAAAATTGTACGGTTACTTTTTATTAGATACTCATCAATTGTTTTTGTTAAAACCTCAGGAGTTACCTTTTTAAATTCGTCTTCTATCGTATTGATGCGTTCAGGGTTATCATCAAATAAAGCAAAGCTACAAAGCAAATCTGCTCTTCCTAAACCAAAAGTACCGCCTACGTTATCGTATAATTGAGATCTTGCCTTAATAATGGCTTTATCAATCATATCTTGACTAATGGTAGATTTAAGTTCCGTCATAGTTTCATCTACAGCTGTTAAAATATCCTCTCTAGAAGTTTCTTTGTCATAGGTAAGGTTGTACATCCATAACATAGGGCCTTTGTAATTAAACATATTTCCTAGGTAGTTTATTCCTCCTCCTACATTGGAAGTATACCCTTTTTCTTTTTCAAGTTTTTGAGCTAACAAGCTATTATCTCCTTGGACCAATATTTGGTCTAGCAGCCCCATTGCATAATATTCAGGAGTGTTTCTCTCTGGCATATGGTATGCGAGCGCAATTGCTGGTTTGTTTGCTAACGGATCATCCTTAACAAATTCCTTTTCTTTTTCTTGTTTTGGTTCAGAAATATCTGGCTGAGCAGGTAATTCTGAAGCAGGAATATTACCGAAGTATTTTTCTATCCATTGTTTTGTTTCCTCCATATCAAAGTCACCCACTACAGAAATTGCTGCATTGTTTGGTGCGTAATATGTTTTAAAGAAACTGGCTACATCTTCTAAGTTCGCTGCGTCTAAATCTTCCAAATCTCCATAGAAGTTATGAGAATTATACCAGTTTGTATTGGCATACTGTGGCATATCTAACCATGGAAACCCTCCATATGGCTGATTCAATACATTTACCTTTACCTCGTTTTTTACAACACCTTGCTGATTGGTAAGGTTTTCCTGGGTAATATCCAGCCCGCGCATTCGATCACCTTCTGCCCAGAGCATAGTCTCTAATTTGTGGGAAGGGACAATTTCAAAATAATTAGTAAAATCAAAACGAGTAGAGCCATTCAATACCCCGCCATTTTGTTGTACCAATTTGATAAATTCCATTTTCCCCATATTATTGGAACCTTGGAACATCATGTGTTCAAATAAATGGGCAAATCCAGTTCGGTCTTTAGGTTCTAGACGAAACCCAATATTGTAATAAACTGCTACAATAGCAGTGGGCGACGTGGTATCCTGCGAGAGGATTACTTTTAAGCCGTTGTCCAGTTTGTAATAGGTTACAGGCACCTTGAAAGTAGATGCTGTTTCCTGTTTTTCTTCTTTTTTCTCACCGCATGCCACAAAAAATAGAAGGGCACAGACAAGAAATGCTGATTTCATTAAAATTTTCATGAAGTGTTTATTTGGTTAATAGAAGTTAGCGTCGAACAAAAGTCCGACGACAATATATAGACGTTTTTTTGAGAAGAGTGTTACAAGTTCGTTAAAACTAATTGCTGTTCGTAGGGTACCAATTGAGTTGAACAACTTCAATTTGCTTGTTTCCAGCCTCTACAATTTTTTTAAAGGCAGCAACATCGCTAATTTCTGGACGCCCTCTATAATGATATGGGTATACTTGTTTTGGTTGAAAAGCCAAGACCGCATCGGCAGCACTTTCCACGGTCATAGTATATGGTAGGTTCATACAAACAAAAGCCATGTCAATATTTTTTAATGCCCTCATTTCAGGAATATCTTCTGTATCTCCCGAAAAGTATAAACGCTTCCCATCTATGGTAATGACATAGCCATTCCCTCTACCTTTTTCATGAAACTTAAGCGCTTCTTTTCTTAGATTATACATTGGAATAGCTTCTACAGAAATACCAAAGCGTTCCTTGGAGTCTCCATTATTTAGTACGTCTATTTGGGGTGTAAAATTGGTAGGAATTTTATCTGCTACTGCTTGTGGAGCTATAATTTTGGCTTTTTCCGTCATGAGTCCTTTCAGTGTCTCTACACTTAAATGATCTCCATGTATATCAGTAATCAAAATGAGATCAGGTTGGCGTTGGTCTTTAAATGCATCGGCGCCCCCAACAGGATCTATATAAATGGTTAGTTCTTCCCATTCTAATACGGCGGTAGCATGGGAAATAGGAATAATCCTAATTTCTGAGCTCGCTAGTTCAGTGACCTCTTTGCTTGACATGGTATCCGAACTGGCAACTGTTTTAGGGCTTTCTTTGCAAGCCGCACATAAAAGAAGTGCAACTAAGGTTAACGATAGGATAGATTTCATATGGGTACGCTCTTATATAAAACTCGATGCGATACAACAACTTCAGCAGTTGTGAAATCACAAAAAGGTAACTTTTAAAGATACGATAACAGGATATTATTTTAAAACTTTTTTTTAATTTTTTTGAACCAAAAAATCTAAAAGAGAAATTGTGTCGTATATAGAAGTGATATGAACAAATAACATTGATTTTTTTTAACTAAGACAAACAAGGTTAATTAATTTTTTACATTATGACTGAAACAAAAAGTAACAACGGATTAAAAGTAATAGCTGGTTTGTTAGGTGTAGTATTACTAGGTACTATCATCTACACAGTGAGTCTTTACCAAGATAAAGTGAAGACTACCGCTGATCTTACAAAAGAGAAAGATTTGGTAGTTGAGGACTTAAGTAGCTTAAAATCGGAATACGATAAAGCTATCTTGGAAAGCAATGCTACCAACGAGGAGTTGGTATCTGCCAGAGATAATATTGCTAAATATATTGATTCTGTAAAAACAATGAAAGCTGATATTTCTTCACTTTCTAGATACAGAAGACAAGTGAGTGTTCTTAAGAAAGAAAGAGAGCAATTGTTAAGACAAGTAGATTCTTTAACACAATCTAATACACTTATTGCAATGCAACGCGATAGTACGTTTGTTGAATTAGAAAAGCAAACCGTTTTTAACGACTCTTTAGTTGTTCAGAATACGCAATTGGCAGATGTAGTAGAAAAAGGTTCTGCTTTAAATTTATCTAAGTTTACAGTAGATGCTGTAAAAGAACGTAATAGTGGAAAATTGGTATCTACTTCTAGAGCTACAAGAACAGACAAGTTTAAGATTTGTTTTACCGTAGCAAACAATGTGATTGCTGAAGCAGGTGACAGAGAATTTTTTGTAGAGATCTTAGATCCTCAAGGAAACGTATTAGGGGAGAGCTACTCTAAAACAAACGACAATGGAGCTTCTGTAACCTATAGTAAAGGAACCAACTTCTACTATGAGAATAAGTCTTTAGATGTATGTGATTACATTAATAAGCCAGCAGGGGATTTCCAAAAAGGAAATTACATGGTGAATGTATATGATGATGGCTTAAAATTATTGGGAACTTCTAAGTTCACTTTGAAATAAGAAACACTAGTAAACATTACTATATAAAAAAAGGGTCAGTCTGTAAAGACTGGCCCTTTTTTATTGGTATTTGTTTTTTATTTTAATGAACCTACCATGTTTTCTGGGCGTACCCATTGGTCATACTCCGCTTCGGTAACATAGCCTAAGTTAATGGCTTCTTCCTTTAGCGTAGTGCCATTTTTATGAGCCGTATTGGCAATCTCTGCAGCTTTGTAATATCCAATTTTAGTATTCAAAGCGGTGACAAGCATAAGGGAGTTATTTAATAACTCTTTAATGACTTCGTGATTTGGGCTAATACCGGCGGCACAATTTACATCAAAACTTAAACAAGCATCTCCCAGAAGCTCTGCTGATTGTAAGATATTGGCCGCCATCATTGGTTTAAACACGTTGAGTTCATAATGACCTTGAGCACCACCTACCGTTACAGCTACATCATTTCCCATTACTTGGGCACATACCATAGTTAAAGCTTCGCATTGTGTGGGATTGACTTTTCCTGGCATAATAGAACTTCCAGGTTCATTGGCAGGAATAATTATTTCACCAATACCAGATCTAGGACCCGAAGCCATCATTCGTATATCATTGGCAATTTTATTTAAGGATACAGCCAATTGCTTTAAAGCACCATGGCTTTCTACAATGGCATCATGCGCCGCCAAAGCCTCAAATTTGTTTTGAGCAGTTACAAAGGGTAATCCTGTAAACTCTGCAATGTATTTAGCTACCAATACATCATATCCCTGTGGCGTATTTAGACCAGTACCCACAGCGGTTCCCCCTAAAGCCAGTTCACCTAGGTGTTCTAAAGTATTCTTTAGCGCTTTTAAACCGTGATCTAGTTGAGAAACATATCCAGAGAACTCTTGTCCAAGGGTTAGGGGAGTAGCATCCATTAAATGGGTGCGCCCAATTTTAACCACTTGGGCAAATTCTTTAGATTTTTTATCTAGGGTGTTTCTGAGTTGTTCGATACCAGGAATGGTAACCTCCACAATTTTTTTATAGGCCGCAATATGCATCCCAGTTGGAAAGGTATCATTGGACGATTGTGATTTATTCACATCATCATTAGGTTGAATGGTTTTATCACCTTCTCCTATTATTTTACCTGCTAATTCATGAGCTCTGTTGGCAATTACTTCATTTACATTCATATTGCTTTGTGTACCAGAACCAGTTTGCCAAATCACCAATGGAAATTGATCATCTAGCTTTCCAGCTAAAATTTCATCACATACCGTTGCAATGGCATCTCTTTTTTCTAATGCAAGTACCCCTAGATCATGATTGGTATATGCGGCTGCTTTTTTCAAATATGCAAAACCATATACTACATCTAAAGGCATGGAAGCCGATGGGCCTATTTTAAAATTGTTTCGAGAACGTTCTGTCTGCGCTCCCCAGTATTTGTTAGATGGTACCTGTACTTCGCCCATCGTATCTTTCTCGATTCTAAAAGACATTTTTTTTGATTTTAGTTCTTACAAAGGTAGGAGTTTGAGGTATTTTTTTGGGTGGTACCCTGTTTAAATTTAGAAGATTTCATTTTTTTTCAATTTTGATTTGTAGTATATCCCTATTTCAAACTATCTTTGTATGCGATAAAGAAAAAGTTATATGTTTGAATTTGACCAATATCTTGGATTCCTCGCATTTTTGACCATCTTAACCATTGGATTTTGGTTGATGATCTTTTTATTAACTTTTGTGATACCTTACTGGTTAGGAGGGTCTTTATTAGAATTTCTAAAAGAAAAACGCGAAGCTAGAAAAGCAAAGCGAGATGCATCATAAAAAAAAGAAGCCTTTAGGCTTCTTTTTTTATTTTAAGTATTTCCTTCATTCTATTTTATCCCTCAAATTCAAAGTCGTCCTGTCCACCACCGCCATTCCGATCCCTTCTTCCTCGTTGATTCTGTTGTTGGTTAAATCTATATAAGAACGACAAAGTAACTTGTCGCTGCCGAAACTGAAACTCACTATCGGTGAATACATTATCCGTTCTTGTTTCGCTTCTTCGCTTTCTAGAATTAAATAAATCACTCACGTTTAAAGATAAGGTAGCTTTATCCTTAATTAGGTCTTTGCTAAATGCCAAATTAGTACTTAGGATTCCTTTATTTCTACTCTGAGCATTTTCATTCGGGCCACGATAAAAAAGATTGGTTTGAAAGTCTACTTCCCATGGCAGGGGTAGTTTAGCACTCAAACGCGTAAACCAAGTAAAATTATCAGCATCAAAATTTTGAGTAATGGTTTCATTTAAGGAGTTTTGAAAGGAAAAATCCCCTCGTAATGCCTGTTGAAATAAATTTAAATTCCATGTTAAACGCCAATCTCTCTTAGGTGTATAGGTGGTTGTAAACTCCATTCCCAACCTGCTGTCTGTTGCCAAATTAATGGGTGTTCTAGCTTGTACCGGAACAATTACCGGATTTGCAGGATCATCTGGATTCTCAATTTCTACAAAATCTCCAGTTTCTTGGGTAATAAATTGGAACACTCCGGTAGATCTGTTGTAATAGCCCGAAGTAGTAAACGTTATTTTATCCCAACGTTTTAAATACCCCAAATCAAATGCGTTTGTATAGGTCGGGTCTAAATCGGGATTACCTTGAAATAAATTGGTATTACTAGATCTAGATGGGAAAGGATTAATGAAGCGAGATCTTGGTCTTCTCAGCCTTCTGCTATAACTTAAGGTTACTTGTTCGGTTTCAGAAAACTCGTACCCTAAGAATAAAGAGGGAAACCAATCTACATAGTCTTTATCATTCGTTTCGTTGGTGTTTACCAGTGTAATCCCAATATCTGAAGCTTCCATTCGCAAACCACCTAAAATGCTGAATTTTCCTGTTTTTGTTCCCAATTGGGCATAGGCCGCATTTACATATTCTCTATAGATAAGTCGATTGCTAAAATTTGGATCGCTATTAAAAACGCCATTGTCTTCTAGGATTCCAAAATCAAAGTCGGTATCAAAAGTGTTGAACGTGCCTCTATATCCAAGTTCAAATTGAGATTGATTGTCCTTTCCAAATGGCAACACATAATCTCCCTGAAGTAATTGATTTACCTGTACCTCGTCATTTATTGTTTGCTCCATAGGTAGAGCAATATTGTCTCCCAAAATAAGCTCATTGATCAGAGAATTTTCCAGTTCATTGCCCTTAGAATACTGATAATCGAACGTAAGAGTATGTCCGTCTTTTTTAAATTTCTTTTGATAATTCAAAGAGTATTGTACGGTTTCATCCGTGTCCATCTCCGTGGTAAATCGGTTTCGTTGTATGGTTGGATTCCTGCTAGCATCAAAATTAAAGAAATCGATATCAGTAGTATTTTCTCCCATTCTATTTCGATAAACAAAAGAATTGGTAATACTGCTCGATTCTGAGAAGAATAATTCAAATCCTATATTAGTGTTAAAACCATCATTCTGTCTTTGGTACTCTCTGAACTCGTCTTGGAAACTAGCCGTAGTGCCATCTGCATTGAAATTTTCTTGTAAAAATTGCGCATTTCCGGGTGCATCTCTATAACGATAAGAAGTATTTGTGAAGATGTTAAATTTATCACGTCTCAAGTTTAAACTTACTGCGCCTCCAAAATTATCAGGATTCCCTGCAAACACATTTAAAGAACCATTTAGTCCAGCAGTTTTGCTTTGCTTCAAAATAATATTTAGTATCCCAGCAGTACCTTCGGCATCATAACGGGCAGAAGGATTTGTAATTACCTCCACTTTTTCAATGGCTTCAGCTGGTAACTGTTGCAATGCATCTGGACTCAAACCGGATAGAGCAGAAGGCTTGCCATTGATAAGGATACGCACACTTTCGTTTCCTCTAAGACTAATATTACCTTCGACATCTACCGAAACAGAAGGTACATTATCTAAAACGTCTGTTACTGATCCGCCTTTTACTGTAAGATCTTGCCCTACATTGTACACTTTTTTGTCTAGTCTTAATTCTACGGTAGTTCGTTCACCAACTACTTCTACTTCCTCTAATTGAGCAACATCTATGGCGAGTTTTATAATTCCTAAATCGGTAGACTCCCTAAGCGTTTGTTCCTTTAAGTCATAGGTTACGTAGGATATGTATTCTACTCTAACATTATATTTTCCTGGAAAGGTCTCTACTTCAAATTTTCCATTTTCATCGGTAATTCCTCCAGTAACCCTTTCAGGGTTACGAATACTTTGAAGTACCAATGTTGCATACTCTAATGGCTCATTGGTATCCTTATCTAATACTGTTCCTGTTATTTTAATTGGTTGTGGCCTTCCTTGTCCCTGCGGGCGTTGTGCACTAAGCGTAAATGTGGTGATGAATGCGGATAGGAGTAAGAGTCGTAGTGTCAATAGAGCTTAATTTAGGTTTTTTTCCTTTTCTTTTTTTTCTTCTTCTTGTTGGTCTTGAATCTATTCTTTTGAAGTTCTAAAAAAGCATTGTACTTATCCTCTGGTAAGCCCGCTTTGAGTTCTTCATTCTGGTTTTTATCAATTTTTTCAAATCCTTCACGCATCTTATCTGGTTCCAAATCCAAAATTTGCAACTCTATGCGCTGTTGAACAAATTTCACTAAAGTGGTACTTACCACCGCTTTTTCAAACTCGTTCAGGCCAAGTTCCTTTGTAAGGAATGGCATTTTATCATCTACAATTTCTTGAGCAGTTGGAGGTTTAACCTCCTTAGGTGTCTCTTGTGCCTGTGGTACCGCACTACGTCTTCTTCCATATCCATTTCCGTATTGCGCATGTATATCTGCCGCAAACAATAGGACTGCTATAATTACCGTAAACTGAAATTTATTAATTTTCATGGCGCTACTCATTTTCTTTAGATTGTAAAATTAGACCTTGGTTTAACCCAAATTGGTTAAATGTATGTTAAAACCGACACTCCTAAAAATAGTAGAGATTCGATCGTTTTATATGATCGTTTTAATTTTCTCAGTAGGTCTTCCAATAACCGCTTTGGTGCCGTTTATCACTATAGGACGTTCTATTAGTTTTGGATGCGTAAGCATAGCTTCTATAATTGCATCATCCGTAAGTTCCTTTCCTTTATAGTTTTCTTTCCAAATAGACTCGTTTGTACGTGCTAATTCTTCTGGCTTCATCCCAAGATACTTTAAAACTGTTTTTAATGCTTTTTTAGTAGGGACCTTATCCAAATAAGGAATTACTTCATATGGTTTCTCAGAGGCTTCCAAAAGCGCTAAACCTTCTCTAGATTTTCTACACCTAGGATTATGATAAATTTGAATCATTTTTATATTATTAATTATTCTTCTTCTTTTTGTCCCATCATCATCAAATACGCTTTTAAGAAGGAATCTATATGTCCATCCATTACAGCATCTACATTCGCTGTTTCTTCAGCTGTACGAACATCTTTTACAAGCTTATAGGGTTGCATGGTGTAATTTCTTATTTGAGACCCCCATTCAATCTTCATTTTAGAGGCTTCAATTTCACTTCTGGCTTCTTGTTTTTTGCGTAATTCAATCTCATATAACTGGGATTTCAACATTTTAAGTGCCGTAGCTCTGTTATCATGTTGCGATCTAGAGTCTGAACAAGAAATCTTAATGCCCGAGGGTTTATGCGTGAGTTGCACTTTGGTTTCTACCTTATTTACATTTTGTCCACCAGCGCCACTTGATCTTGCTGTAGTAATTTCGATATCTGCTGGATTAATAGCTATCTCAATGCTATCATCTACTAAGGGATAAACATAGACAGATGCAAAAGAAGTGTGTCTTTTCGCATTGCTGTCAAAAGGAGAGATTCGTACCAGACGATGTACCCCATTTTCTCCTTTTAGCCAACCAAAAGAAAATTCTCCGTCTATTTCTAAAGTAACTGTTTTTATACCCGCTACATCACCTTCTTGGTAATTGAGTTCTTTTACTTTGTATCCATTTTTTTCGCTCCACATCATATACATTCGCATTAGCATAGCAGCCCAATCACAGCTTTCTGTACCACCTGCACCTGCGGTAATTTGCAATACGGCGGTTAAATTATCACCTTCTTCCGAAAGCATATTTCGAAATTCTAAATTTTCGATAGTAGCAGTAGTCTTTTCAAAGTGGGCTATTACTTCTGCATCGGAGATCTCCCCTTCTTTCTGAAAAGCTATCAATACATCCAAATCATCCACTAAATTATGAGCAATATTGTAGTCGTCTACCCATTTCTTTTTGGATTGAATAAATTTCATATGGGCTTGTGCCTCTTGGGCATTGTCCCAAAAATCTGGAGCTAAGGTTTTTTCTTGTTCGTTTTCTATTTCAATAAGCTTGGCATCCAAGTCAAAGATACCTCCTTAACGCACCAAGGCGCTCTATAAGATCTTTATGCTGATCTGTAGTAATCATTTCTTTTTGTGTTTGGAACAAAAATAGAACTTAACTATGGTTGTGCAATCAATTTTACATATTTTTAGTGCTTCAATACCAACTATTATGAGACGCTATTTACCATTTGTTTTGATTTCGTTTTTTGCCTTACAATCAATCTCTGCTCAGTTTGCTGAAAAAAGTAAAGACTTCCAAAAATATAAAGGCTTTTTTAATTTTCAGTATGATGAAAAGAATGATAAAATTTACCTAGAAGTAGATGCCCTAGAAAAGCCTTTTTTATATGTGTATTCTTTGAGCAGTGGTATTGGCAGTAATGATATTGGCTTGGATAGAGGGCAGCTTGGAAACGAACAAGTTGTGTACTTTAAGAAGGCTGGTAATAAGTTATTATTGGTGCAACCAAATTTAAGGTTTAGAGCACTTACTGATAACACTTTAGAAAAAAAATCCGTAGAACAGGCTTTTGCAAAATCAGTTCTTTTTGGTTTTAAAATTGAAGAGGAGCGAAAAGGAACCTATATTATTGATCTTACGGATTTTTTAATGCAAGACACGCACGGGGTAAGTACACGCTTAATGCGAACAAACCAAGGGAGTTATAGTTTGGATAAGTCCAAAAGCGCAATCGCACTAGACCGTACCAAAGGATTTCCTAAGAATGTTGAGTTTGATGTAACACTTACTTTTAAAGGTAAGCCTAAGGGTGCTTATATACGATCTGTAACCCCAAACGCTAATTTAGTGACCGTAGCGCAACATCATTCTATGATTGAACTTCCTGATGATAACTACAAGAAAAGGGTGTTTGATCCTCGAAGTGGTTCGTATCCTTTTTCTTATTATGACTACGCAACACCCGTACAAGAGCCTATTTTAAAGCGCTTTATCACAAGACATCGACTGGAAAAGAAAGATCTTTCAGCAGCAGTAAGCGAGGCTGTAGAACCTATCATATACTACCTAGATAATGGAACTCCAGAACCTGTAAGATCTGCTTTATTAGATGGCGGTAGATGGTGGAACCAAGCCTTTGAAGCCATTGGATATAAGGATGCATTTCAATTAAAAATTTTACCAGACGATGCAGACCCTTTAGATGTTCGCTATAATGTTATCCAATGGGTGCATAGATCTACAAGAGGATGGAGCTACGGAAGTAGTATTACTGATCCCAGAACAGGAGAAATTATTAAAGGACATGTAAGTCTTGGAAGTCTTAGAATTCGGCAAGATTTTTTAATTGCACAGGCATTGATGAATAAGCCTTTCGCAGAACGGGATGATAATGATAAGGCGATGTTGGATTTAGCCTTAGCACGCATTAGACAACTATCTGCGCACGAAATAGGACACACTCTTGGATTTGCCCATAATTTTGCTGCCAGTACGAATGGAAGAGCCTCTGTTATGGATTATCCGCACCCGCAGTTTGCTGTAGTAGATGGTAAAATTGATTTTTCTAACGCATATGCTACTAATATTGGGGTTTGGGATAAAGTAACAGTTGCTTATTCCTATACCAATTTTAAAGAAGGAGAGGATGAACGTGCGGGCTTGAATGCAATTTTAAAAGATGCGAAGACCAAAGGTTTGCGTTATATCTCTGATCAAGATGCACGGCCTAGAGGAGGAGCGCATGCGTTGGCGCATCTTTGGGATAATGGAACCAGTATAAGTAAAGAACTAGAAGATGTATTGCAAGTGAGGAGAACTGGAATTGCCCAATTCTCAATAGATAACATTAGAACCAATGAGCCTAATTCGGTTTTAGAAGATGTGTTTGCCCCCTTGTACTTTTTTCATCGGTACCAAACGGAGGGTGTAGCCAAGGTTATTGGTGGCCTAGATTACAATTACACGGTAAAAGGTGATGGTCAGACAACCGTTACTACAGTAGCTAAAAAGACGCAAGAACAGGCATTACAAGGTATTTTAAGAACCTTAGATGCCGCAGAAATTGCTATTCCAAGTGAGAAGTTAGTATTGTTTCCCCCACGTGCCATGGGGTATGGGAAAACAAGGGAATCTTTTAAAGGAAAAACGGGTGTGTCTTTTGACGCCTTATCTGCTCCTGAAACAGCAGCTGATATGACTTTAGGATTGTTGCTGCACCCAGAAAGAGCATCGCGTTTAATTCAACAAAAGAGTCTAGATGCAAATCAGCTAGGTTTAATAGAGGTATTGGATGAAGTAGTAAAGCATACCATTCAAAAGAGTCACAAAGATGCCTATCTAAACGAGGTACAGCAAAATATTAATTTTAGAGTATTGCTACATCTTATGAACTTGGCTGCGCATCAAAATGTACATCCGCAGGTGAATGCCATAGCAAATCACAAAATAAGGATGCTTCGGAGTTCTTTCATACCAAAGAGTGATGTTTACGCTCCAGAGATGGTTCGCAGAATCGATAATTTCTATGCGCATCCAGAACAATTTGAGGTAATTGCTGTTCCAAAAATTCCTGATGGTTCTCCCATTGGAATGGACTGTATGAACTAAATTTTAATTATTTTTTATGACCATTAATTTAATTAGTGATACTGTTACCAAGCCTACTCCAGGGATGCTAGATGCTATGTTTTCTGCAGAAGTTGGTGATGATGTTTTTAAAGCTGACCCCTCTGTAAATGCCTTAGAAGAGAAGGTAGCTGCGTATTTTGGAATGGAGGCTGCATTGTACTTTCCAAGTGGCACCATGACCAATCAAGCAGCCATTAAATTGCATACACAGCCAGGAGAGCAGCTGATCTGTGATAAATATGCACATGTTTATAACTATGAAGGGGGAGGAGTTAGTTTTAATAGCGGTGTTTCCTGCAAATTAATAGATGGGCATAGAGGGATGATGACAGCAGAACAGGTAGCCGCAGCAATTAACCCTCCTGATTTTTACCATAGTCCACTTAGTTCGCTGGTTTGTATAGAAAACACTGCGAATAAAGGGGGAGGAGCTTGTTGGGATTTTAAGGAGCTGGAAGCCATAAAAGCGGTCTGTAATCAACATCAACTAGCATACCATTTGGACGGGGCACGTCTTTGGAACGCTTTGGTAGCTAAAGAAGAATCTCCTAAACAATATGGGGCTCTTTTTGATAGTATTAGTGTATGCTTAAGCAAAGGATTGGGATGTCCGGTAGGATCCGTTTTAGTGGGCGATAAGGAATACATCCATAACGCCATACGAGTTCGTAAGGTACTTGGTGGCGGTATGCGCCAGGCAGGATACTTGGCTGCAGCTGCAATTTTTGCTTTGGATCATCATATAGATCGATTAAAAGAGGATCACAAAAAAGCCAAAGAAATTGGAGAGGTTTTAAACTCCTTGGCATTTATTAAAAAGGTTGAGCCGATTGAAACTAATATTATCATCTTTGAAATAGATGAAACTAAAGGATCTAGCGAAGATTTTGTAAAGACCTTGGAACAAAAGGATATCCACATTATTGGAATGGGACAAGGAAAGCTGAGAATTGTGACACATTTGGACTATACAGATCAAATGCACGATGTTTTTCTTTCTACCCTTCGTCAGTTATGAGGAGGTTGGTGATAAAACAGATATTCTTCTTTTTAAATTTTTGATCCCATTTTCCATTCCGGCTTCAGAACTATATAGTTGGCTATTGCCAATAACACTTCCATTTGCATCTTTAAGATTAAAATGAAACTTACCACTGTGATCTGTTCTCCTTTCAAAGCTAGTTTGTTTGGTTATCAATGGGTGCAGTTCTTCTACCTTCTTTTTAGTCACCTCCTCATTTGGAAAGGGAATACTGCTCAAAAGGATTTGTCCCGTACTGGTTTTCAATTCAAATTGATATGTACTGTTCTTATGTTTTTTTATTTCTATCATCTAAATCAGTATTATTCTAAAAATACACTTTTTTTTTTAAAATGCTGGTTTCCAAATGATTGATTTATTCATTACTATTTAAGAAAATATTAAGTATTTCGTCGATATTTTAACATTTTAATTAATAATTTAACTAAATTGGTGCTCCTAAAATCCTAAATATATCTTAAATGCGTATATAATTAACATTCATTTATTATTAATTAACACTAACACTATCATGAAAAAAATTTTATTCTTATGTGCAGTATTTACTGCATCAATTATGATGGCCCAAGATTTGCCAACGAATCCTGAGCCAGGAAAATGCTACGTCCGTTGTACTACTCCAGATGTATATGTAAATGAAACAATGACGATTACTTTAAAACCAGCTTATAAAGTTTTAAAGACCATGCCCGCTACCTATAAAACAGTTACTGAGCGAGTAATGATTAAGGAAGAGGGAAAAAAACTTTCTGTTATCCCTGCAAAATGGGGCACTGAAAATGTAAGTTATGTTTCTAAAGATGGCGGAAATACTATTAAAGTAATCCCCGCTTCTTTTACCGCAAGTTCTGAAACTGTTGAGATTAAACCCGCCTATGCGCAATGGGAACTAGGAGCTGCAGCACCAGATTGTGCATCTGGAAACCCTGATGATTGTAGGTACTGGTGTTATAAAGGATATCCAGCAGAATTTACTACGGTTTCTACGCAAGTTTTAGCGAATGACGCTTCTATATCAAAATCGCCCATCGCATCAAAGAACAGTTCGTATACCAAAACTGTAATGTTGGAGCCGTCTAGGGTAGTGGAAGAAGTAATTCCTGCTCAGTACAAAGAGATTACCAAAACAGTTCTTGACAAAGATGCTTATACTGTTGAGGAAACGATACCCGCTGTAACCAAAACAGTATCTAGAGAGGTTTTAAAGGAAAAGGGAGGACTTACTACTTGGAATGAAGTGGAATGTTCTTTAGTAGAATACCAGGCATTGCCAATTAACTGGAATTTAGGAAGTGCATCCCTTACCAATGAGGCTAGACGCATCATAGATTCTAGACTAATGCCAGTTTTACAACAGAATCCAGGTGTTAAATTGGAAATTGCATCACATACAGATGTAAGAGGTGGTGCTTCTAATAATCAAGACTTATCCGAAAGAAGAGCAAAAGCGGTTGCAGACTATCTAATTTCTCAGGGAGTAAATGCGAGCCTTTTAGTAGCTAATGGCTATGGAGAGAATAAAGTGAAGAATAGATGTAGAGAAGGCGTTTCATGTACCGAAAGAGAGCATGCAGTAAATAGAAGAACAGAATTTAGACTAATAAATAACTAAACCAAAGTTCATATCACTAACCAACGAAAAGGGTTTTCTAATTAGAAAGCCCTTTTTAATACTATATTTTAAAAACTATTTATTTTTCTTGAGAAAAGCTAAGTGGTATTGTACTTCTCCATTCATGCTATAACCAGACATTTCATCCAATTCACTACCATTTTCATTAATTACCTTTAATAGTGGAAATACACCCTTTTGATTTAGTTTGGATAACACTGTTGTATTATGCTCCATCTGTTCTTTGGATAACAAATCTCTATTTCTAGGAATATCTATATAAAGAAGTACATAATCTTCTGCGATGGACTTAAATTCTGAAGTATCAAAAAGATCTTTCTTAAGCATCTTACACGGCGGGCACCAATCACTTCCGGTAAAATAAACCATGATATTCTTGTTGTCTTTTTTAGCAAGTGCTACAGCCGCATCATAATTAGTAAGCCAGTTGGCATCATCAACATTTACCATATCTCCTTGCGCAAACGCCATCACTGGTACTAAAAGAAATAAAAATACATATTTCATAAGATCAATTTTTACATAGATAGCAATAAACTTGCCATAATTACTTAAATAACGAATCCATTCCAGGAATATTGGGCATTCCATCTTTGGCAACGGCCGAAAGTTCAGCTTCTTGTATGGCCGATGCTTTTTCAATAGCCTTATTCAGGGTAATTACTAAATAGTCTTCCAATTGTTCTTTATCATCTAATAAACTATCTGCAATTTCAATAGATTTTATGGCCCTGTTCGCCGTAATGGTGACTTTGATGACCTCATCACTAGCGGTTTCCTCTATAGTTACATGATTTAACCTCTCTTTGGTTTCCTTTACCTTTTCTTGGGTCTCTTTTAACTTGCCCATCATACCCATTAAATCACCAAACATCTAATTCTTTTTATTGTTAGCGATGTAAAATTACTAAATTGTATTTATAAATCACTTTTTTATGATCACCTTAAGAAAAAATCAAATCGTTCTTCTTTTAAGTGTTACTTTTGCGCTTTCTTGTCAAAACCCGAAGAGAGAAATGATTTCAGTGTCACCACCAAAAGCCAAAAAAGTTCCAAAAGAACTCGTGAAACACAATGATGTTCGTACTGATAATTACTATTGGTTAAATGAACGAGATGATGAAAACGTACTTTCTTACCTAAAATCGGAAGATGCGTACTGTGATTCCTTAATGAGTCATTCTAAGAAGTTTCAAACTTCCTTATTTGAGGAAATGAAAGGAAGAATCAAAGAAGATGATTCCTCAGTTCCCTACAAACAAAATGGGTATTGGTATGCTACAAAGTACGTAACGGGTAAAGAATATCCCATTTTCTTTAGGCGTAAAGGAGATATGAATGCTGCGGAAGAAGTGATGTTTGATTGTAATGATTTGGCAGAAGGTCACGACTTTTTTAGTTTGGGTGGTTTATCCGTTAGTCCCAACAACTCTTTAGCTGTATTTGGAGTAGATACTGTATCTAGAAGACAATATGTGCTTCAAATTAAAGACCTTACTACTGGAAAAATTTATGACGATAAAATAGAGAATACTACTGGTGGGGCTGTCTGGGCAAATGATAATAAGACTATTTTTTATACTAAAAAAGATCCAGTCACCTTGCGTTCAGATAAAATCTACAAGCACGTTTTAGGAACCCCTGCTGCCTCAGATGAGCTAATTTTTCGTGAAGATGATGAGACCTTTGGAACATTTGTATATAAATCAAAATCTAAAAAGTATATCATAATAGGCTCTTATAGCACGCTTACTTCGGAGTATCAAACACTTAATTCAGATGATCCTAACGGTACTTTTAAGATGTTTTCTTCAAGAGAAAGAGGGCTAGAGTATTCTATAGAACATTACGAGGATTATTTCTACGTGCAGACCAATAAGGATAAAGCAACAAACTTTAAACTAATGCGCGTAAAGGAATCTAACACCAATTCTGATTATTGGGAAGATTTTATACCACATAGAAAAGATGTGCTTCTGGAGGATATTGAGATTTTCAAGGACTACTATGTGATTTCCGAAAGGGAAAACGGATTAAATAGAATAAAAATAGTTCGTTGGGATCACAGTGATAGTTATTACCTGCCTTTTGATAATGAAACTTACACTGCTTATGTAAGTCGTAATCCTGATTTTGATACGGAAGTTTTGCGTTATGCATATAATTCGATGACTACGCCAAGCTCGGTGATCGATTTTAATATGAGAACCAAAGAAAAGGAGATAAAAAAAGAGCAAGAAGTACTAGGAGGGAATTTCAATAAAGAAAATTATACATCTGAGCGCGTATGGGCTACAGCTAGGGATGGGGTTAAAGTACCAATCTCGTTGGTATACCATAAAGATACCAAACTAGACGGCAATAGCCCTCTTTTGCAATATGCCTATGGCTCTTATGGTGCTACTATTGATCCTTATTTCTCTTCAGTAAGATTGAGTCTTTTAGATAGGGGATTTGTCTATGCCATTGCCCATGTAAGAGGAGGGCAATACTTGGGTAGAACCTGGTATGAAGATGGTAAATTGCTAAAAAAGAAAAACACTTTTACCGATTTTATTGATTGTTCTAAATTTTTGATTAAAAATAAGTACACCAGTAAAGAGCACTTATATGCTTCCGGAGGGTCTGCGGGAGGCTTGCTAATGGGAGCAATCGTAAATATGGCCCCAGATCTGTATCATGGAGTAATTGCTTCTGTTCCTTTTGTAGATGTGGTAACCACTATGTTAGATGATTCTATACCCCTCACCACAGGTGAATACGATGAATGGGGCAATCCAAATAAGAAGGAATACTATGATTATATGAAATCATATTCACCTTATGATAATGTAGTTGCTCAAGACTATCCAAATATGTATATAAGTACCGGACTACATGATTCTCAAGTGCAATATTTTGAACCGGCTAAATGGGTGGCAAAAATCCGAGAATTGAAAACAGATAATAATTTATTGTTGTTTGATATCAATATGGATGCTGGTCATGGAGGAGCCTCAGGTCGTTTTGAAGCTTTGAAAGAAGTGGCTAAAGAATATGCATTTATAATGCATTTAGAGGATAAAATTCCACTGTAGAAAAAAAATAGTAATTTTGTCACCGAATATAAAAGTCAAGTTGATTTTGATATTCTTAACCCAAAAGCCAGGAATGGAAAAAATAAACGCCTATAACAATATCCTAGAACTGATAGGAAAGACCCCCCTTGTTAAACTTAATAATGTAGTTGCCGAATTTGAAGGTAGTTATTTTGCCAAGGTAGAGGCTTTTAATCCAGGACATTCGTCAAAGGATAGAATAGCCGCCTATATTATTGATCAGGCAGAGCGTAAAGGAATTCTTCAACCAGGAAATACAATTATAGAGACTACTTCTGGAAATACAGGTTTTAGTATTGCCATGGTTAGTATTATAAAAGGGTATGACTGCATTTTAGCGGTAAGTTCAAAATCTTCTAGAGATAAGATTGATATGCTTCGCTCTATGGGAGCAAAGGTATATGTTTGTCCAGCTCATGTAAGTGCAGATGACCCTAGATCGTATTATCAGGTAGCGAAGAGATTGCACGAAGAAACGCAAGGATCAATTTATATCAACCAATATTTTAATGAGTTAAATTCGGAAGCTCATTATAAAACTACAGGGCCTGAAATTTGGTCTCAAACCAATGGTGAAATCACGCATTTGGTTACTTGTAGTGGTACAGGTGGTACCATATCTGGAACTGCTCGATATCTTAAAGAGCAAAATCCGAATGTAAAAGTGATTGGAGTAGATGCATATGGTTCAGTTTTAAAGAAATATCATGAAACAAGGGAGCTAGATACGAATGAGATTTATCCGTATCGCATAGAAGGGCTTGGGAAAAATTTAATACCGTCTGCTACAGATTTTGATCAAATAGACGAGTTTATTAAAGTTACAGATGAAGAAAGCGCTCATATGGCTCGAAGAGTTTCTAAAAAAGAAGGAATTTTTGTCGGATATACTAGCGGAGCGGTAATGCAAGCTGTGAAGCAATTAAATGAGCTTGGAAAATTTGATAAAAATAGCAATGTAGTTGTGATCTTTCCAGATCATGGTTCTCGCTATATGAGTAAGATATATAGTGACGAGTGGATGAATGATCAGGGGTTTCTAGATAATACATCGGTTGAAGAAACTCAAGAAATACAATTTATAAAATAAAAAGTAACAGTTTTCTTAAGGATAAAGCAATGGTTTTTTAAAGCCGTTGCTTTTTTATTGTAAATAAAATAATTTATGAATGCTTATGAAAAATCTATACTTTTGCACAAGATTAAGATGATAACCAATCAAGGCTAAATGAGAGACTTATTTGATAGAATTATTGAGAATAAGGGGCACATTGGAAAATGGGCTTCACAGGCGGAAGGGTACTTTGTTTTCCCAAAATTAGAAGGACCAATTTCTAATAGAATGAAATTTCAAGGTAAAGAAGTGATTACCTGGAGTATTAATGATTACTTAGGTTTGGCCAATTTGCCAGAAGTTAAAAAGATAGACGGTGATACGGCTGCCGAATATGGTTCTGCTTACCCAATGGGGGCTAGAATGATGAGCGGTCATACCGATTTTCATGAGCAATTGGAGCAAGAATTAGCGGAATTTGTAGATAAAGAGTCTGCATATCTTCTAAATTTTGGATATCAAGGTATTATGTCTGCCATTGACGCCTTGGTTTCTAAAGACGATATTATAGTCTATGATGTAGATTCTCATGCCTGTATTATTGATGGCGTTCGTTTGCATATGGGGAAGCGTTTTACCTTTAAGCATAATGATGTAGAAAGCCTTGAAAAGAACCTAGAGCGTGCTACTAAAATGGCAGAGCAAACAGGCGGTGGTATCTTGGTAATTTCTGAAGGTGTTTTTGGAATGAGAGGAGAGCAAGGTAAATTAAAAGAGATCGTTGCTCTTAAGAAAAAATATCAATTTAGATTATTGGTAGATGATGCTCATGGTTTTGGAACTTTAGGAAAGACGGGAGCAGGAGCAGGAGAGGAGCAAGGTGTTCAAGATGATATTGATGTGTATTTCGCCACTTTTGCTAAATCTATGGCAAGTATTGGTGCTTTTTTAGCAGCAGATAAGGAAATTATAGAATACCTAAAATACAATTTACGCTCTCAAATGTTCGCAAAATCCCTTCCAATGGTATACGTTAAGGGAGCACTAAAACGCCTAGATATGTTGCGCACTATGCCACAGTTAAAGGCTAAATTATGGGAGAATGTAGATGCGCTTCAGAATGGTTTGAAAGAACGTGGTTTTGATATTGGAAGCACTTCTAGTTGTGTAACCCCAGTTTATTTGAACGGCAGTATTCCGGAGGCCATGGCCCTTGTAAAAGATCTAAGAGAGAATTATGGTATTTTCTGTTCAATAGTAGTATATCCGGTAATTCCTAAAGGGCTAATCCTTTTAAGAATGATTCCTACAGCTACCCATACACTCGAAGATATTGCCATAACTTTGGATGCGTTTTCTGGAATTAGAGAACGTTTGGAAAATGGAACTTACAAAAGATTATCTGCCGCGGTAGCAGCCGCTATGGGAGAATCTATTTAGTATATAATAGTTAAAAAAAAGCCCGAGTTTCTATTGAAATTCGGGCTTTTCTTTTTTTTGATACTAATTGATTACAAGTCTTTTCTGAACGTTTTTCTTCGTTTATGTGTTACAGGCGAAAAGTGTTTCCATATTTGTCTAATTGCAGTATTTTCTTCCAATTCAGGAGTTCTAATACAGTTCAGAATCCCTTTTTTAGTAAATGTTTTATGGCACTCATTGAATATAATAGCAGTTACACCTTTATTCTGATATTCGGGATCTACCCCAATTAAATAGAAAATGACATCCTTACTATGTTTTTTAGCTTTTAAAAGATGAAAGATCCCGAAAGGGAATAACTTTCCATTAGCTTTTTGTAAAGCTCTTGAAAATGAAGGCATTACAATAGAAAAAGCAACCAAATTATCATCTTTATCCATCACAAACTTAATATACTCTGGATTAATAAAACTGATATATTTTTTCTTGAAATACTCCTTTTGAACTTCCGTAATAGGAACAAAAGAAGCAAGACTTGCATAGCTGCTGTTGAAAAGATCAAACATTTTATCAGCTAATGGTAGTACCTCACTAGTTTTTGTGAAATTAACGGCCCTTAATTGGTATCTTTTTTTTATCAGCTCATTGATTCTCTCAAAATTCTTTGGATCTGCATTTTTAAATAAAAACTTATTCTCTAAATATTCTTTTTCCTTTACAAATCCCAGTCGTTCTAAATGGCTCTCGTAATAGGGATGATTGTACCAAGTAATCATAGTGCCAATATGGTCAAAACCTTCTGTAAGAACTCCTACCTTGTCCAAATTAGTAAAGCCAACTGGGCCTTCCATATAGCTTAATTGATGTTGTTTCCCTATTTCTGCGACTTTAGATAACAAGGCTTCGGAAACTTTTTGATCATCAATAAAATCGAACCAACCAAAACGCATTTTTGATAAGTTTTGATCTTTTACCTCTATCCAATTAATAATGGCAACAACCCTACCTACTATCGTAGTACCCTTATATGCTAACAGAAAATGAGCGTCTGCACTTTTGAAGACGGGGTTTTTTGTGCTATCAAAAGTGTCGAGTTCATCTTTGATGATTGGGGGTACCCAATAAGGAGATCCTTTATAAAGACTAAAAGGAAAACGAACAAATTTTTTTAAGTCTGAAGCTGAACTAACTTCTTTTACAGTAATCATGTGGTTTCTTTTCAGAAACCAATATTAATAATATTAATTTACAGTAAGAAGTAACCCTTTATTTAGTTGTCAAGAAATTAGAATTCGATGAATTCTTTTTCATCTTGTTTTTTCTTCTTTTTCGCCTTTTTTCTTGCAGCTTTACGCTGTCTCCTTGCCTCTTTTTTGGAAAGACCTTTTTCTCCGTCTTTCTTCTTGAAGGCATTTCTTTTTATTTTCCCACCATTTTCTCCAGCTTTCTGATCCTCTATGGGGATGAGCGTATCCTTATGGAAATCCCATCGATACGATCCACCTATAGAAGCAAAAAGACGCGATGGAGTATCTTTCATGCTTACTCCTAAGTTCACATCTACTTGTAGTTTTTCACTCAGTAAATGTGCAATTCCTGTGCGAAGTAAAACATCGGAGTAACGATCACTTTTTATTCCTTGATTTTCTAAAAATGCACTCCATTTAGGGTTTCTAAATGCTTGCGAAATAGAAATCAAATAACTTAATTCTGGAAAATCCGTTCCAATCCGATCGTAGGCTATATTTGAAATGAAAACCAATCTAGGTGTAAATTTACTTTGTGTTGCTATCATTACCCTTGGCGAAATAGTAGGATCGCCTTGAAAAAATGGATTATCACCTAAGACAAAATTGACTCCTGCATATAATGATACCGCTGGGAGCAAGTTTTTAAGTTGAAATTTATGATTCGCTCTCCAACTTCGAATATTTGGTTTGTTGCGTTCCGGATTCTTAAATGGATCGTATACAAGGTATTTTACACCAATCCTATTTCTAGAAAAATTAGTTCTAGAATCGTCCGTACCAAAATTGGTGAAAGTAATGTTCTGATTTTGAAATGTTCCTTCCCAATTTAATTCCAACTCTTCGAATAATAATCCATATCTAAGAGAAAAATCGACTCCAATAAGGTTTGATTCTGTAGCTAAAAGCGAATGATCTTGTTGCTCGTAAGAAAGGCCAAATTCTGTTTGAAATACATTCTTGCCAACCGCATAAGCACTTACAGAAAGACCTGGTCTATTAGAATTAATAACATCTGTGTACTGACTATAACCGAAAAAAGAACCAATACAAACAATCAAAAAAAGAATATTTTTACGTTTTTTCATTTCAAAAAGTAGGCTTCAGAAGCCTGTTTTATTAATATTTTAAGACTTTTGCAATAGCAATACAATCTTAGAATTGTATTTTTGAATTAAATTTTGACAACTATGGCTTTCTTAAAAACGGTTTTCATTATACTATTAGTATATTACCTGCTTAAAATCCTAGCCCGATGGTTCGCTCCTAAATTATTTAGCTATGCAGCGAAAAAGACGGAAGCGCACTTTAAAAATAAATTTGAGGAATTTCAGCAACAGCATTCTGGGCATCAACAATCTGCGAATGCTTCGGCAACTCAAAAAAAATCGAAGTTAAAAACCAATCCTTCTAAAAAAGTAGGAGAGTATATAGATTTTGAGGAAATTGATTAATTGTTTTAATAAGATTCCAATATTCTAAATAACCAACCCTATAAAAAACTACCGCGTGAAGCCATTATTTAAAGCGTTCTTTACTCACTTCTTTGTTCTTGTGTTTTTTGTTGTTGCTGCATTGGCATATTTCAGTCCCGTTTTGCAAGGGAAAAAAATATATCAGAATGATATAAAGCAATATACGGGAATGGCAAAAGAGCAAAACGATTTCCGAAAAAAGACAGGAGAAGAACCGTATTGGACCAATGGTGCTTATGGCGGAATGCCTACGTACCAACTAGGCGCTTATTATCCGCATGATTATGTGAAGAAATTTGATAGACTCATCCGTTTTTTACCGCGCCCTGCAGATTATCTATTACTTTATTTCATTGGATTTTATATTCTCTTGTGTTGTCTTAAAGTAGATTTTAGATTGGCAATTTTGGGCGCCTTGGCCTTTGGTTTCTCCACCTATCTTATTATAATTTTTGGCGCTGGTCATAATGCAAAGGCACATGCTCTTGCTTATTTACCAATGTTGTTAGGAGGTATTGTGCTTACTTTTCGCAAGAAATATCTTTGGGGCTTTGTGCTTACTGCGATAGCGATGGCCTTAGAAATAGGGGCAAATCACTACCAAATGACTTATTATTTTATGTTATTGGTGCTGATTTTGGGAATAGTGTATTTAGTAGATGCCATTCGTCGCAAAGAGCTAAAGCACTATGGTATTACTATCGGAATTCTTGTCCTTGCCGTTACTTTAGGGATTGCTGTGAATGCAACCGGACTTATGGCTACCAAGGAATATGCAGATTGGAGTACAAGAGGAAAAACGGAACTTACTATTGCTCCAGATGGCAGTCCAAAAGAAAATACCCAAGGATTAGATAAGGACTATATCACAAATTGGAGTTACGGAATTACCGAATCTCTGAACTTGTTTGCTCCTAGATTATTTGGAGGCGGTTCTGTAGAAGATTTAGGAAAGGATTCTAAGACCTATGAATACTTAACGGAACAGGGAGTTTCTAGAACACAGGCATTGGAATTATCCGAGAGCCTACCCACTTACTGGGGAGATCAACCAGGAACTTCTGGACCAGCTTATATCGGAGCAATTATCTTTTTCCTCTTTATTTTGGGAATGTTTTTAGTAAAGGATAAAGCCAAATGGTGGTTATTAATAGGTACGCTATTTACACTCATGCTTTCATGGGGAAAGAATTTTAGTTCGCTCACTAACTTTATGATCGATTACTTTCCTTTATACGATAAGTTTAGAGCAGTATCTTCTATTCAAGTAATTGTAGAGCTTTGTGCACCTATTTTAGCAGTGCTAGCGTTAGCCGCCATTTTTAATCCGAAAATTGAATCAGCAAAAAAGACCAAATCACTATTCTATGCCCTCGGAATAACGGCTGGAATTGGATTACTTCTGTTAGCATTCCGAGGGGCTTTTGATTTTGTAGGGGCTAACGATGATTTCTATAGAAGTAGATTTGGGGCAGATTTAATGGATATTATTATCCTGGATAGAAAGGCAATGTATACGGATGATACCCTAAGATCTTTATTGTATGTAGTGCTCACCGCTGCTGTTTTGTGGTTATTTATTAAGGAAAAGATTAAAATGAATTTGGCAGTTCTTGGTCTTGGACTTTTAATTGTTTTTGATTTGGTAGGGGTAGACTTACGATATGTGAATAAGGACGATTTTCAAAGGGCACGTCAAATAGATGAGCCTTTCCAACCCACCATGGCAGATAAACAAATATTGCAGGATACCGATGTATATAGGGTATACGATCAATCTAGTGGGTTAGAAAGTGCTAGAAGCTCTTATTTTCATCAGTCTATTGGCGGCTACCATGCGGCAAAACCAGGTAGAATGCAAGAACTTTTTGATTACCATCTTGCCAAAGGAAATTTTAAGGTGCTCGATATGCTCAATGTTCGGTATGTAATACAGCGTGATCAAGATGGGAGAAGTGTGCCAGGCGTTAATCCAAATGCGGCCGGGAATGCGTGGTTTATTAAGAAATTAATTGAGGTGACCTCAGCGGATGAAGCAATTAAGGCAATTGATAGCTTACAAATAAGGGATGAAGCAGTAGTGAATACCTCTAATTTTCCAAATATTAACCGATTTAATTTCCAAACGGATTCTACGGTGAGTATTAGCTTAACTGAATATGAGCCCAATCACCTTAGCTATCGTTCAAAGAATAAAAATGCAGGGGTAGCTGTGTTTTCCGAAATGTATTATGCACATGGATGGAGTGCTTACATAGATGGTGTTGAGAAACCCCATTTCAGAGTAAATCATACCCTTAGAGCATTGCGCGTTCCAGAAGGTGAACATACAATTGAATTTAAATTTGTGCCAGAGATAGTTCAAACGGGGAGCAAAATTACCTTAGCAAGTTCTATTGTATTAGCCTTAGTGGTATTTGGGGGAATTGGCTTTTCTTTTTGGCGCTCTAGGAAAAAGGACAAAGCCTAATGCAAAAAGTACTCATCATTTTGTATTATTGGCCGCCGGCAGGCGGACCAGGGGTGCAACGTTGGCTAAAATTTGTTAAGTATCTAGGTTCTTGTAAGATAGAACCTATTGTATACGTCCCCGAAAATCCGAATTACCCCATTCAAGACAACACTTTCGTAGATCAAATACCTAAAGGGGTAAAAATCCTTAAGCAACCTATTTTTGAACCCTATCGCCTAGCCGGACTCCTCTCTAAGAAGAAAACAAAACGGATTAGTTCCGGAATTATACAAACAAAGAACCCTTCTTTTTTAGAAAAAGTAATGTTATGGATTAGAGGAAACTTTTTTATTCCAGATGCCCGGAAATTTTGGATAAAACCTTCTGTACGTTATCTATCCAAAGTGCTAATGAAAGAGGATATAAAGACCATCATTACCACGGGCCCTCCTCATAGCATGCATCTTATTGGATATCATCTGAAAGCAAATTTGGGAGTAGAATGGATTGCCGACTTCAGGGATCCCTGGACCACAATTGGATACCATAAAAAATTAAGACTAACCAAGCGTTCCGCACAAAAGCATAAACGTTTGGAAAAAGATGTACTGCAAGCCGCAGATAAAATCGTTGTTACCAGTAATACAACAAAAAAAGAATTTGCGGCCATAACGAAGAAACCTATTAAGGTAATTACCAACGGTTATGATGGGGCTTTGGATTTAACTAAAAAGCTAGATGTAAAATTCAGTATCTCTCATATTGGATCCTTACTTTCTGGACGGAACCCTAGTAACTTGTGGAGAGTGCTTGGAGAATTAGTAACAGAGAATATAGCCTTTAGAGAACAATTGAAGTTACAATTTGTTGGAGTGGTGAGTGAGGATGTGTTAGCTTCTATACATGCAAGTGGTTTGGAAGTATATTTAGATTTAAAAGGCTATGTATCCCATGAGGAGGCCATAAAGTATCAACAAAGTTCGCAATTACTTCTATTGGTAGAAATAGATTCGAAAGAAACAGAGGGAATTATTCCAGGGAAACTGTTTGAATATATGCATGCCAGGCGCCCCATACTTGGTTTGGGACCCAAAAATTGGGAAGCAGGCGATATCATTTCAGCTACTAATTCAGGAGCTGTATTTGATTATAAATCAGATTCAGATTTGAAAAGCTTACTTTTAAATTGGTTTAATCAATATCAGCAAAACCGTTTGGTTACTGCATCTACGCAAGTGGATAAGTACAGCAGAAAAGAACTTACGGAAGAGTTGGCTAAGTATATTAGATGGGAATCGTATTAAAACAATCCTTTAGAAACACACTTATTACCTATCTAGGCTTTGGAATAGGGGGTATTAATACCATATTCCTATACACTAATTTTTTAAGTGATGAAAATTATGGTCTTGTTAGTGTGATAGTTTCCATTGCCGTGATTTTGACCCCTATTATCTCTTTTGGAGTTCCCAATTCCCTTGTTAAATATTACAGCAGTTTCAAAGATAATGCACAGCTAGAAGGCTTTCTGACACTGATGTTATTATTGCCTTTGGTCCTTATGATACCCCTTGCGGTTCTTTGTTATTTTGCCTATGATTTAATAGGTGATCTTTTAGCTATTAAGAACAGCATCGTAAAAGGATATGTTTGGTATATGTTTATAATAGGGGTTGCCATGTCTTATTTTGAGATTTTTTATGCTTGGTCCAAAGTACATTTACAATCCGTTTTTGGGAATTTTTTAAAGGAAGTTTTTATTAGAGTAGGGGTGATGCTACTTCTAGTTCTTTTTTATTTCGATATCATTTCATTGCCTTTCTTCCTGAAAGCACTCGTGGGCCTCTATTTATTGAGGACTCTTGTTATGAAGCTGTATGCTTATACGATTAAGTTACCACGCCTTCGTTTTAGTTTTCCTAGGAATACCAAAGCGATTCTTAGTTATACCAGCGTTATCATTGTGGGCGGATCGGTGGCTGTTATATTGTTGGAGGTAGATAAGTTTATGATCAATCAATATATTGAAATTAAGAATGTCGCTTATTATACCGTGGCAGCATATATCGCTACTGTTATTGCAGTTCCGGCCAGAGCGATGCATCAAATTACCTATCCGTTGACCGCCGAGATTATGAATAAAGGTGATAAAAAAGAACTATTACAATTGTATCAAAAAAGTTCGTTAACGCTGTTCATAGCTGCCGGACTCTTGTTTGTTTTAATCCTCATAAATCTCCCTGATTTATATGAGGTGCTTCCAACGGCATATCGAGGAGGGTTCACCATTGTTTTTCTTATCGGAATTGCCAAAGTATACGATTCGCTCTTAGGGAATAACAATGCAATTTTATATAATTCTGAATACTATAGAGCGCTTTTGCTCATGGGAGTTTTCTTGGCTGCTTTTACCATTCTCTGCAATCTTTGGTTAATTCCGGAATATGGGATTAATGGAGCTGCAATTGCAACACTCATTGCAATCATGGTATATAATACCATTAAAATGCTCTACATACAGCTGAAGTTTAAAATACATCCATTTACCAAAGCTACGTTTAAGGTGATGCTTTTGCTATTAGTGGTTGGAATACCTCTATTTTATATATCCTTACCATTTCATGCAATTGTAAATATTGTTATTAAAAGCAGTTTGGTGATTGTAGTATATGTAGGGGCACTATACAGATTTAACATATCAGAAGATATTTCCAAAGTTTTGTCTAAGTTCTTAACTAGAAAAACAAAGTAAAAATAAAACCCCGCAGGAACGAATTCACTGCGGGGCTAAACAACTAACCAACCTAAAAACTATCTTTATTGCCTTCTAGAGCTTCTGCTTGTACTTGTACTTCTACTAGAACTACGTGTACTTCTTGAAGGCGCCTTACTAACTTTATTTCTTGAAGAACTTCTACTAGCTGTGCTACTTCTCTGAGTTCTTTGAGAAGACACTTTACTAGACCTCTGCGGTGTTCTTGTTTTACTTGTTACAGATGAACTACGGGTACTTCTGCTTTGAGGCTTCTTGTACGTAGTAGTAGTTCTTGTTGTTGTACTTTTTCTTGGGCTAGAAGTAGTACTTCTTTTAGTAACTGTTGTTCTTTTCGGTGTAGAAGTTACACTTCTTTGCGTGCTGCTTCTGGTATTAGAACTTCTCGAAGTTCTCCCATCACTTTTACGAATTCCGTTACTTTGTCTTACACTTCTGCTCTTATCGCCGCCACTTCTTTTTACAGTGCTATTAGATCTGGTGCTTGCACCTCTTCTTGCATCACTATTAGTTATGGCAGTTCTGTTAGATCTTACTCCGCTATTTCTAGAAGCAACACTTCTGTTATTTCTAACGCCATCACTTCTGTATGATCTGTTCTCACGAACAGCTACACGCTTATCATTTCTATAGATCTTAGATCTTCTATTAAAATTTCTTCTGTTATCATACCTATGACCTATTTTGGCATATGCTCTTCTAGTATTGTAACGATATGGGTTATAAAATGTATAACGTACCGGGTTATAGTATCTTCTATAAGGTCTGTTGTACACTAGGCAGAACCCAACCGCAGGTCTCACAAAATAGTTATGAAAGCTATTAAAACGGTATCCTCTGTTATAGATATTGATAAATCCAGTGTGGTAATCATAAAAACCACGTCTGTTATAGTATACATATAAGCCACCAACACGGTTAACTCTTCCATTTCTGTATCGTACATCTACATCACCAATTTGATCTACACGCCCGTAATAATCGTAATATACTGGTACATTCTCTACTTGGATAATAGCTCCATAGTCATCATATTGTACATATGGATCATAATTAAATCCTGAATTGAATGTAAAGTTGCTTCGTCTTCCACGTACACCGACATTGATACGATTGTCTATATAGAAATCGAATTCACCATCCGGATATACAGAAAACGTCACACCATTTTCGACAAATATGAATGATTTGCCATAAGAATAAGCATTGCTAACTGCAACCTTATCTTCTAATTCTACCGTACTAGCTAAGGCACTTGTAGTACCAAAAAGCATCGCTGTAAAAAGGAGTACTAAATTTTTCATGATATAAGGTTTTAATTTCCGAATGCAACTATTTACATTCGATAAGTATATACCAAACAGCGTGCCAGAAATTTTGAATTACAATTAACTAATTGATAATCAAATATATATAAAGAATAATCTTGAAAGGTTTTGAATGCTTCTTATAAAAGATGGGAATGCAAAGTAATTTTTTAAATATTTTTTGGCGAAATAAATGCTTCTATAATTTGGTTCTCAGATAGTGAGCAGTATGTGATTTTTTATGTTTGGCAATTTCTTCTGGGGTGCCAAAAGCAATAAGTTGTCCACCCCCATCACCGCCTTCCATTCCGAGATCAATAATATAGTCTGCACATTTAATCAGATCAATATTATGTTCTATAACTACGATAGAATGTCCTTTATCTATTAAAGCATCAAATGACTTTAATAATTTCTTAATGTCGTGAAAGTGCAAGCCTGTAGTGGGTTCATCAAAAATAAATAAGGCTTTATCTTTAGTACTTCCTTTTACAAGAAAAGATGCTAATTTAATACGTTGTGCTTCTCCTCCAGAGAGGGTAGAAGAGGATTGACCTAAGGTTACATAACCAAGCCCTACATTTTGAAGTGGTTTTAACTTGGTAACAATTTTGGTTTGCTTCTTTGCTTCAAAAAAGGCAATCGCATTGTCAATAGTCATGCGCAATACATCATCAATATTTACCCCCTCAAAATTTACTTCTAGGACTTCTTTTTTAAATCGTTTCCCTTTGCAAACATCACAATCGAGATGCACATCGGCCATAAATTGCATTTCTACGGTAATTTCTCCTTCGCCCTTGCATTTTTCGCATCTTCCCCCATCCACATTAAAAGAAAAGTGCTTTGCAGCATAGCCTCGTAGTTTGCTTAATTTTTGAGCCGCATAAAGCGCTCTAATATCATCATAGGCCTTTATGTACGTAACAGGGTTAGAACGAGAAGATCTGCCAATAGGATTTTGATCTACGAACTCTACATGCTTTATAGATTGATACTTTCCTTCAACAGCGGTAAACTGCCCTGCTTTTTGCCCATAACCACCTACTTCTTTCAAGATAATTGGATATAGTAACTTTTTTACCAACGTACTTTTTCCACTTCCTGATACGCCCGTGATCACCGTTAATACATTCAGTGGAAAGTTAACATCAATATTTTTTAGATTATGCTCCCGTGCTCCCTTAATTTTTATATAATTCTCGGAGGTTCTTCGTTCATTTGGAATGTCAATTGCTTTTGTCCCGTTTAAATAGCCTGCGGTTAAAGAAGATGATTTAAGAATATCGGATAGGGTTCCATGTGCTACAACTTCTCCACCATGCGTGCCTGCCTCTGGTCCAATGTCAATTACCTCATCTGCAGCTTTCATAATATCTTCATCGTGTTCTACAACAATCACGGTATTCCCTAAATCTCTGAGCGATAACAATACCTCAATTAAGTTCTCTGTATCCTTTGGATGTAAACCAATACTGGGTTCATCTAAGATATACATGGAACCAACCAAGCTACTGCCTAATGAGGTAGCCAGATTTATACGTTGACTTTCACCTCCTGAAAGGGTATTGGATTTTCTGTTTAGCGTAAGATAGGTGAGTCCCACTTTGGTAAGGAAACTTAAGCGCGTATTAATTTCCTTTAATAAGCGTTTTGCTATCTGAGAATCGTTTTCGTTTAAGGTTAATCCCTCAAAAAAAGTGACTAATTGGCTAATGGGTAGCTCTACCAAATCAGAAATAGATTTTCCATCAACTTTTACGTAGCTGGCTTCTTTACGAAGTCTTTTTCCTCCACATTCATTACAACGCGTTTTGCCTCGATACCGAGATAGCATCACACGGTTTTGGATCTTATAGCTCTTCTCTTCGAGCATTTCAAAAAAACGATGAATACCTGTAAAATGTGCATTTCCGTTCCAAACCAACTGTTTTTGATCTTCCGTTAGCTCAAACCATGGTTTATGAATGGGAAAATCAAAGGTGTAGGCAGAATTCACCAATTCGTCTTTATAATAACTCATACTCTCACCTCTCCAAGGGAATATGGCACTCTCATATATAGATAAAGCCGTATTAGGAATTACTAAATCTTCATCAATACCAATAACATCACCATAACCTTCACATTTAGGACAGGCACCATAGGGATTGTTAAAACTAAACAAATGAACATTTGGTTCTGGGAAAAGTATTCCATCCAGTTCAAACTTATTACTAAAATCAGTCTGTTCTTCTGTATCTAGGGTTTCAATAATACAAGATCCTTTTCCTTCAAAGAAAGCATTGTCAATGGCATTACCCAATCTATTCAGAAAATCATCATCTTTTTTTACGATGATTCTATCTACCACCAAATGAAACTGACGGTCCATTTCGGTTAAGGAATGGTCAATCCTTTTTACCACTCCTTGATGCTTAATACGAGCATATCCTTGTTTAGAAAATAATTCTAACGACTTAATAGGATCTCTATCCTCAGGAATAGTAATTGGCGCCAATAGTAATAGTTTGGTACCTTCGGCAAAAGTTTTCACATGATCTACCACATCTGATACCGTATGTTTTTTTACTTCGTTCCCTGTCTTAGGAGAAAAAGTTCTTCCAATACGTGCATAGAGCAGCTTTAAGTAGTCATAAATCTCGGTGGTAGTTCCTACGGTAGACCGTGGATTAGTGGAATTCACTTTTTGTTCAATAGCGATTGCCGGAGCGATTCCTTTTATATAATCCACTTTTGGCTTATCCAATTTCCCAAGAAACTGTCTGGCATAAGACGATAAACTTTCTACATACCTTCGTTGGCCTTCCGCATATAAGGTATCAAAAGCTAAACTAGACTTTCCAGAACCAGACAATCCGGTAATAACAACCAACTTATTTCTAGGAATAACAACATCAATATTTTTCAGGTTATGCAGTTTTGCACCTTTAATTATGATATTTTTTTTGGGATCTACATCTGTAAGGATAGGCATACTCGTATTTAAAAATGTAAAGATACAATATGTGTATTTTACAGGCTATTATTAAGAATGTAACATTTTAAAAAATTAAGTAAATACCACCCGATTTTCTTAGAGTATTTTATTTTTTCTATATTTGAGTTCAATTACAAAATAAAAACGCCTATACCGTAAAATTACTTTTTAAAAAACAACCAGATAACCTTAAGACCTTTTCATAAGAAGGGGCCCCTAATTTTAACCGGAAAAAAGTAATAGGTATGGAACTACAAATTAATGATTCCTTCTTAGTGAAGGAATACATGAGTGGAGATGAGAAATCTCTAGAAATTCTAATTAACAAGCACAATCAACGTATTAACAGCTTTATCTATTCCAAAGTAATGGATAGGGATATTGCAGAAGATATCTTTCAAGATACCTTTATTAAGGTGATTAAGACTTTAAAAAAAGGAAGGTATAGTGAAGAGGGGAAATTTCTTCCATGGGTAATGCGTATCGCACACAATTTGATTATCGATCATTTTAGAAAGAACAGACGAATGCCCAAGTTTGAGGGTAGTGACGATTTCAATATTTTTTCTATAATAGGGGATGACAAGTTAAATGCGGAAAAACAGATTATTAAAGATCAGATAGATTGTGATTTGCGCGTAATCATAGAAGAGTTGCCAGAAGACCAACGTGAAGTGCTGGTAATGCGTATATATAAGGACATGAGTTTTAAGGAAATTTCTGAAAATACAGGTGTCAGTATTAATACTGCCTTAGGAAGAATGCGATATGCGCTGATTAACTTAAGGAAGATTATTGATAAGCATAAAATTGTTTTAACGAATTAATAGGTCGCAGGTCGATTAGAAATCTAGTTTCCAAGATTGTTGCGTTATTTCCCTATAACAAAACTATCAATATGGAAAAAATTTACGCTAATAATACAAAAGATTGCAAGTTAGTTAAGGCAAAACCTGCTACTATTGAATTCTTACTCAATTATTCCAAGTCACTACATATTGTTGAACATGATGATATGAAGTTCGAAAATAATTTGAACTAGTTGGAATAAATACAATTAGGTGCTTATCTAAGATACAGCTTAGTCCCTATATTACTTTTAAGTAGTATAGGGATTTTTCTTTCCTACTTTTTTCTCTATGGTCTTCATAAGCCTTTTCTACAATTTCTTTTCAGCGCTTTATAAGATAAATAACATATTTATCCGATAAACGGTTTCTATTGGTTGGGGTGTTTTTCTAGATACAAGCACACAAATTGTACAATGAAAAACAGATACCCCTAGTTTGACATCAAAAAAATGCGGTTTGACAACAAGTTTTTTTTCAATCACCCCTATTTATCTAGTTTTAGGTCATAATTAGAAAAGGAGATAAGTACTAATATGTTTATCAAATTTTTAAAATAACCCAAATAACCCTATAATATTTTCCGCTTGGAAAGGTCCTAATCTTAAACCAAAAAGTAAGCCGCATGGAACTACAAATTGAAGACTCTGTATTAGTAAGAAATTATATTGACGGAGATGAGAAATCTCTAGAAGTTTTAATTGACAGACATAACCAAAGAATTACCAGTTTTATTTACTCAAAAGTATTGGATAGAGATATTACAGAAGATATTTTCCAAGATACATTTATTAAAGTAATTAAAACTTTGAAAAAAGGTTCTTACAGCGAAGAGGGCAAATTTTTGCCATGGGTAATGCGTATTGCACATAACTTAATCATAGATCACTTTAGAAAAAATAAAAGAATGCCGAAGTTTGAAGGCAGTGATGATTTTAATATTTTTTCCGTAATAGGTGATGATAAGTTAAATGCAGAGAAGCAGATTATTAAGAATCAAATTGATAGTGACCTTAGGATTTTAATAGAGGAGTTACCAGACGATCAGAAAGAAGTTTTATTAATGCGCATCTATAAAGACATGAGTTTTAAGGAGATTTCTGAAAACACTGGCGTGAGTATTAATACTGCCTTAGGAAGAATGCGCTATGCACTTATTAACCTTCGGAAAATTATCAACAGGCATAACATCGTCTTGACGAATTAAAATACCGTACATCTGCTAGAGCAATATTTCCATTTTAGTTGCGTTATCATAACATAACTATAGTAAAATTATATGGAAAAAATTTACTCTGAAGAAAACAGTACATGTAAGTTAGCTAAAGCTTCGCCTAGAACAGTTGAATTTTTATTAAACTATTCTAGATCGATTCAGATAATCAGCTACAAAGACATGCAATTCGAAAGTAATTTGAATTAAGATTTACAAAGCCTCTTTTAAGAGGCTTTTTTATTTTTATAATATTCTTGAATTACTTTTTTACGACCAATGGTCTTGGTAATAATATCTTTCTCCATATCCCAGCCTCTCGCAGGCGAATATTCACGCCCGTACCAAATAATTTGAAGATGTAGATCGTTCCAAATCTCTTTTGGAAATAGTCTTTTAGCATCTTTTTCGGTCTGCACCACATTTTTCCCATTACTAAATCCCCATCGATACATAAGTCTATGAATATGAGTATCTACAGGAAATGCAGGTATACCAAAGGCTTGCGAAACCACTACACTTGCTGTTTTATGACCCACAGCTGGAAATTCTTCTAATAATTCTAGTTTTTTGGGTACTATTCCATCATATTTTTCAATAAGCATCTTAGAAAGTCCATAAATTCCTTTGGATTTCATCGGGGAAAGTCCAACGGGCTTAATAATTTCCCTAATTTCTTCTACAGATAATTTCACCATGTCATACGGATTGTCTGCCCTAGCAAATAGGAGAGGGGTTATTTTATTTACTCTCACATCCGTACTTTGAGCAGATAATAAAACAGCAATCAATAGGGTGTAAGGATCTTTATGATCTAAGGGAATTGGAATAGTTGGGTATAAATTTCTTAAGGTATCTATTGCAAAGGAAATCTTTTCTGCTTTTGTCATTTTTGAGTAGCTTTACCAGCGTAAATGGAGTTACGAATTTAAATAAAAAATGACTATGAAAACACTAAAGGTAGGAGATAAAGTACCCGATTTTTCTGTTTCCGATCAGGATGGAAATACGGTTAATTTATCAGATTATAAAGGAAAAAAATTGATTGTTTTTTTCTACCCTAAAGCCAACACCCCTGGCTGTACAGCAGAAGCTTGTAATTTAAGGGATCATTATAGTGAATTGCAAACAGCCGGATACTCATTACTAGGTGTAAGTGCAGATAATCAAAAAAAGCAATCCAAATTTAAAAATAAATTTGAGTTTCCTTTTCCTTTGTTGGCAGACGAAGATCATGCGGTAATTAATGCTTTTGGTGTTTGGGGGCCTAAGAAATTCATGGGAAGAGAATATGATGGCATTCATAGAAAAACTTTTATGATGGATGAAGAAGGTGTGGTTACAAGGGTGATTGATAAAGTGAAAACTAAGGATCATGCTGCGCAACTTTTGGAGTAAAAGTGGGCAGCTAGAATACAAAAGTAAAACGCCCCTTTGGGGCGTTTTTATTTAAGTGTTTAGTGTTATTCAGATTTTTCTGAAATTACTTTCCTTGTAAAAAGCTTTCGATCTTTGATCATTTCTGCAATACCTTCCGGAAGCATTTCTTCCCATCCACCTTCCATATTCGTAATTTTTTTAAGTACATCTCTCGAAAAAATATGCATAATCTCAGGATCGTAATCAATGATATCCATTACTTTTCCGTTGTATTTAAAGAATTTGTATAGTTCTTTCATTCTTGGATGCACTTTCACATTGTTGCTGGTCATAATTTGCCCAGTTTCGGCATCTTTCATAGGATATAAATATACCTTCAAATCTTTAAAAAAGAGTTTTCCAAATGCCTCGAGTATGCCACCACTGAGATGTCTATAGTATTTTTCATCAAAGACATCTATTAAATTGTTTACCCCCATGGTAAGACCAATTTTAGCTTTGGTATAATTACTAAAATATTCTACCAGCTTAAAGTACTCTTTGAATTTAGAAATCATCACCGTATGTCCTAAGGAACATAACAATTCTGCTCTATCCATAAAATCTTGCTCATCAATCTCACCAGATGCTTTTAAGTTAGATAGGGTAATTTCAAAAATCACAATAGACTTTTCTTCTTCTACGGTCTGTTCCCTAACAAAAATGTCATAAGATTTTTGGAACATATCCATATTTACTTTAGTAACGGGTCTAAAACTACCTCGCAATGCCAGGATATTTTTTTTATACAGGATGGCCGCTGGTAATAGGTTGTTTCCATCTGGACCAAACATCACTGCATCTGTCATGTCATTTTTGATGAGTTGCAAACTCATTAATCGGTTATCTACCTCTTTGAAATTAGGGCCAGAAAAGTTGATCATATCAATTTCCAGAGTATCCTTGTCTATATGATCATAGAGGTATCGCAGTAATTTTCTTGGTTTATTATATTTATAAAAAGCCCCGTAGATAAGGTTAACACCTAAAATTCCTAGGGTTTCTTGCTGCAAGCGAGCTTCATTTTGTTTAAAACGTACGTGTAAGATAATTTCATCAAATTCCTTCTGCTCAGGATCTAGCTGAAAACGGATACCAATCCATCCATGGCCTTTGTATCTTTTCGAAAAATCAATAGTGGCTACCGTATTCGCATAAGAGAAAAATAAACGTTCAGGATGTTTATCTCTGCTAATTCGCTCTTCCATGAGCCTCATTTCATGATGAAGCATGGTTTTAAGTCGCGCCTGAGTCACATATCTACCATCCGCTTCAACACCGTAAATAGCGTCACTAAAATCCTTGTCATAAGCACTCATTGCCTTAGCAATAGTTCCAGATGCCCCCCCAGATCTAAAGAAATGCCTAGCAGTCTCTTGGCCTGCACCGATCTCTGCAAAGGTACCGTAGATGTCAGGATTTAAATTAATTCTAAGGGTCTTAGCCTTAATTGAGGGAATATTCTCGAATGCAATATCTTTTTTTAAAACAGAAGCCATTTTTATGTTTTACGTTTATCAAAGTTAACAAGATTGGGAAATCTATTAAATAAATATGTTATAAATTTGAAATAAATAGATGAGGGGTTGAAAATTACATTTTTAGGCACAGGAACTTCGCAAGGAATCCCTATCATTGGGAGCGATCATCCGGTTTGTCTCAGTAAGAACCCAAAAGATAAACGGTTACGTGTTTCAGTAATGGTTTCTTGGGATGATTACAACTATGTAATTGATTGCGGTCCAGATTTTAGACAGCAAATGTTAACCAATGGTGTATCTAGTATAGACGGAATACTCTTCACACATGAACATGCGGATCATACCGCAGGAATCGATGATATACGGCCATTTTTTTTTAGACAAGGAGACATTCCCATTTACGCACACGAACGTGTAGTTGCTTCCCTAGAGAAACGATTTGACTATATTTTTGCAAATGAAAATCGATATCCAGGAGCACCCGCAGTACAAGTACATCTTATAGAAAATAACCACCCATTCCAGATTGGAGATTCCGAATGTATTCCTATAGAAGCTTTTCATAACCGCTTGCAAGTATTTGGCTTTCGAATCAATAATTTTACTTATTTGACAGACGTGAAGACTATTTCGGATGAAGAAATAAAAAAGATCAAGGGAACCAAAGTGTTAACAGTAAATGCTTTAAGAAAAGAGCGACACCATTCTCATTTTAATTTATCTGAAGCCTTGGAATTTGTAGAAAGAGTACAACCGGAAATCACTTATTTTACACACATCAGCCATTCCTTGGGTTTTCATGATGAAGTGGAAAAACAATTGCCAAAAAATGTACATCTAGCCTACGACAATCTAGTAATTAATATTTGATTTAACTTGAACCTATGAAACGAAATCTATTTTTATACTTATTCATCTTTGCTGCACTTATTGCCTTGTATCAGTTTGTAAGTACCAATAATATTGTCAAGGATAAAAATAATAAGATAGAAAAGCTGAAAATACAAACTACGGAATTGAAAGATTCTGTGCAGCAATTGCATTTGGATCTATTAGATATGCAGTACTTTTCTTTAGAAAATAATGACGATGCTTTGGTATATTATGAACATTTGTCTTTAGACGATCCTTCTCGGTATATTGCAGATAAATTATTGGAAACCAACGAGATAAAAGGAACTAATCCATTAATACCCTATGCCGGAATGGAAGGCGATTTCAAGATTAATAAAATAAAAATCTTAAATCACAAATGGATTGTTACTGATTTTTCGGATGGGAAGTATTGGGGTGAATTGTTGTTGAAATATGAGTTAAAAGACAATACCGATGTAGATTTTACAGTATTAGAACACCTACTTTATACGAAGAGTAACTAAATACGTTCTTCCAGCCATTTTTTGAAAGAGTAAAAATTTTGAGGTGCAACACCATGCCCTACGTGAAACTCTTCATAAGTATTTTTAATATGTAAATCCTCCAATATTTTTGGTGTATTTTGAGCCCAAGCAACCGGAATTACTTGATCTACGGTACCATGAGAAGTATAGATATTTAATTCAGAGTGATCTTTCTTATCGATATTTTCTCCTAATATATTTTTATTAATATATCCGCTCAGCGCTACCACATTTTTAATTCTCTCTGGATAGGACAAGGCTACGGCATAACTTAAAATAGTTCCTTGGCTAAAGCCTAGTAAGTTAATATTGGTTTTATCTAGGTTATATGCTTCACAGGCCTCGTCTATAAAGGATACGATTTTATCTCTGGATTCAATTGCCTGTTCTTCATCGCTCCATTTACCATTTGTTGCATCAAAATTTATGGCGTACCAAGCATTTCCAAAGGGTTGCATAGGGTAGGGAGCTCTTACAGATATTATGAAGAGCTTTTCTGTTAATTCTGGTGCGAAGGAAAACAAATCTTCTTCATTACTACCATAGCCATGAAACAAAAATAATGCAGGTGGTTTCTGAGTATTAGCAGAGGATGGCCTTATTAAATGTTCAAGTGATAAAGTTTTAGTTTGCATAGTGTAAATCGTAAAAAAT
This sequence comes from uncultured Flavobacteriaceae bacterium, assembly GCA_947500575.1. GTDB lineage: Bacteria > Bacteroidota > Bacteroidia > Flavobacteriales > Flavobacteriaceae > CANMSI01. Next base: position 198,710 of record CANMSI010000002.1, read on the forward strand.
TATTGAATAAAAGTAAACCACTTTTGAAAATAAGAACCGACCAAGGGGACTAAAGATTTTTTGCCACTTAATGCCGCAAGAAATCCATAAAACCATAAAACAATATAGAAAACGTAGAGACCATACCACGCATAATTGTTAAACCACTGACTTAAAAACAATGAGCAGGCCAAAAAAAGTAAATGAAGTCCAAAAGCTTGCCTAATATGGAAACGAGCAAAATCGTTTTTAGGTTCCATATTCATTGATAACGCAATTAACGCCCCTATCATAGTTAAATAGCCTACAATGGCAGCAGTCTTGCCTTCCTTAACCGTATCCATGCTGTAAATTTTGAAGCAAGGTAAAACTTTTGCATAAAAAAAGAGGCCTTTCATAGACCTCTTTTTTAAGAACATAATTTTTTAATTATCCACCAATAGACCCTATGATCGGTAGTTTGGCAACTTTTAAACCAGCAGCGTTCATGATTCCTAAAATCAGAAAGATCCATCCTGCATAACCAAGAATACTAAAAATGCCAATACCTGTGACCATTACTAGAATTGTTCCAATTACAGAAATAAGTATACCAGCTATCCCAGCTCTTAAAGCTTGGCCGATGTGAAACTTAGCAAATTCATTTTTTTTGTCATTGTTCATGATAAAAGCAATGAGAGTTCCAATTAAAGTAATATAGCTAATAATCGCCATGGTTTTTCCTTCTTCTTTCGTCTGTTGATCCATAATTAATAGTTTTAAGGTTGGTTAATAGAACTTAAATATACTTAATTTATTATACGATTGTTGTTTATAGCTCCTAATACCTGTCCTTTTAACTGCTGACCTATATACATGCTATTCTTTGAGGTACTATGCAGTTGTTCTATCTTAAAGACCTCAGAAGACGCTGGATCAAACAATGTTAAGTTAGCAGTTGCACCCTCTTTTATTTCAGGATTTTCAATATCAAATCGTGCTCTACCTTTGGTAAGCAATTTAATGGTTTCTTCCAATCCTAAAAGCTGATTTAAAACTCCAAAAGCACTTTCCAAACCAAGAGATCCAAATAATGCGTTATCAAACTCTAGGTGTTTCTCTTCAACTGTTTTAGGTGTATGATCTGTGGTAACAAAATCAATAATTCCGGCCTTCAGTCCTTTTAACAATGCTTTGGAATCTTTAGATGTTCGCAAGGGGGGCATTACTTTGTAATTGGTATCGAAAGTATCTAAAACGGCATCCGTATAGATCAGATGATGTATAGCCACACTGCAGCTGACATCTAGTCCTTTCTTTTTCGCTTCTGCAATAAGTTGAACTGATTTAGCAGTTGAAATAGTAGGGATATGCAATTTTCCACCTGTATATTCCAAAATAAATAAATCCCTTACGATGTTCAATTCCTCTGCCATTGCAGGAATACCTTTAAGCCCTAATGCAGTTGCTTTTTCCCCTTCATTAACAATTCCTTTTCCGGCAATTTTAACGTCTAATGGGAAAGAATGTACTAAAGCATTAAAGCCTTGGGAGTATTGCAAGGCTATTTTTAATAAATTGGCGTTCTTTACAGGTTTTTTATAATCATAAAATCCCTTTGCACCTGCATTTTTCATATCATATAACTCTGCAAGGGAATCTCCATTCCCTTTCATAGTAAGTGTTCCTAAAGGATGGAGGTTGGTAACCGTTTTACGATCCATTTTTTTTAAGAAAACAATAGCGCCACTGGTATCTGGAACAGGATGGGTATTGGAGTTTAATAGAATGTCTGTAAAACCACTCTTAGCGGCAGTGTAAAGTCCATTCTCTAACGTTTCTCGTTCCTCGTACCCAGGTTCCCCAAAACTAACACTGCTATCAAACCAACCAATGGAAACATGCAGCCTTTGAAGAGAAACTTCTTTGACCTTAGCTTTATTTTCTATTTTAGATGCTATTTTGCTTATAACACCATTTTTAATAAGAATATCTCGCTTTTTTAAATGAAGACCCTTATTGTTTGGGTCGATGATAATTGCAGATCTTAAAAGTAGATTCATTTAAAATATTTTTGGATAAGTACTTCAACTACAATAAAAAGCAATGCTAAAATAACAAACCATTTCCAAAGCTTGGATATCCGATTGTCATTTTCCGTATTTTGGAACAAAGCTGAAATAGAAGTTTGCTTGCTGGTTCCAACCAAATTGTCCAAGTTCATATAATTCAAAACACTTTCTTCTCTTGCGTAATTGAAGCTCATGTTTTTTAATGCAACTTCCTTGTCCATAACACTATAGATGCCTGCTTGCGAAGGGTTTTCGTTAAACCTAAGGGTTACTTTTTTAGCAAAAGAACGTTGTTGGGGTATAAACTCATAATTAGGTTGGACTAATCTTAAAATATGATCCTTTTCCAAAGAAATAGGAATGTCTACGGCTATTGAACTTTGGAGTTTGTGATATAATTGAGGTAGTTGAAGACTCTGAATTCCTATATTATAAAGCGTAGGTACAATCAGGGGAGAGTTTTTAAAATTTGAATTTTCGCCTTCAAGAGAACTGCTAAAAATATAAATACCGTCTCCGCCTATTAGAAAAGCATCCTGATTTTCAAATGATAATACATTAGATAAACCACTTCTTATTTTATAGTAATTACTAACCTTAGGATATTGAAAATTGGTTACTTCTTTTTCAAATACATTCAGATACAAGGGGTGGTTAAATGCAATATTGGTTATCTGTCTTTCACTCCTAACAAGGGTACCTATACTCGTTGCACGGTAATTTGATAACAAACCATTATAGGTGTTTTGTTGAATATCTAAAGATGGAATTATTAAAATACTTCCTCCATTGGCCTTAAAGGATTGTAGGCTGGTCTGCAGCGCATTAGGAAAGCTTTGTAAACCGTTTAAAATAAGTAGATTTTGTGATTCAAGAACACTGTAATTTAGGTTTTTTAGAGTGTAATTTGAAAGGTTGAATTCATCAGACGTAAAAATGCGACTTAAAAAAGCATTATCTTCTTGGTGAATTCCTAAAACATTAATTTTTTCTTTCTGATCTATATTAAAATAGAGTTCGTTATCATAGGTTAAACTGTTATCAGAAATTTCAATTCTTCCTTCGATAATGTCATTATCCGGAATTGAAAAAACGACCTCACTACTTGAATCATCTTTGAATACTGCAGCTGTTTTAGCTATTAATTTAGTTCCATTGAAAAGGGATACAGGGATACTTTCTACAATACTATTTGATCGCAATTTTGCCGTTAATTCCTTTGTGCCTGCAATGGTCTTTTGCACAAATACACTATCTATGGAGATATTTTCATTTGCCTCTGCTTGTAACTGTACCAAATGTACATTAGTACTCAAAGAGGTATTGGCATCGGAAATTCCCAAGCGTTGCTGAAAGTCCGAAACCAATACTAAATTTTTGATGGTATTTTCCCCATTCTCAAATAATGTTTCCGCTTTTAGTCTTATTTCGTTAGAGGTAAGCTGCTGTTGAGTGAATGATATGCCAAGAAGATCATTTTGTATGTCTTTGAGCATTACATCTTTAAAAACATGAGTGTTTGTAAAAAGACTAAAAGTTGTGTTATCAGGGATTTCTTTGATAAGTTCTTGAACCGCATTTGTTAGCAAAGTTTCGTTATTTGACTTTGCTTGCATACTAAAAGAGTTATCTAAGTACACTACGGTTTCTTTTTCTTTCAATGCCGTTTGAGACGCAAAGAATGGCTGTGCAAATGCCATAATAATAGCGGTAAAAAGAAGCATCCTTGTGATGAGTAATAACCATTTTTTTAGGGTGTTACTTTTTCTGGATTCTGAGATAACTTTCTGTAGTAATTGTACGTTTGTAAAAGGTGTTTTCTTAAATCTACGTAACTGAAAAAGATGAATGAGAATAGGAATGAGGAGGAGAAATAGGGCCCAAAGAATTTCTGGATATTTAAACTGCATTCCTAAATTTAGTTGGGCAAATATAGTACAAAGTATTTACTCTATTGTAGAAAGTGACTACTATTAAGGAAACATTAATATTTTGACCGTTATGGACTGGAAATCTAGCAAAAGAAAAAATAATCTACCATGGACTTACAATTCCGTTCAGCTAAATAATAACGTATTTGTTCCTGAGCCTCTTCATTTGCAACACTAATAATGCTTTGTGGGAACGCTAAGTCTTCTAGCATCGTATAGTGCGACATTTCTTGATCATAAATTTTTTTACCAATCTTTTTTGGATTATCACATAACCAATGGAAGTTGATTTCTCTTTCTATTAGTTTTTTTGCAATAGTCTTCCCCTTAAAGCCCGCTCCCCAAACTACCAGTGGTCTGGTTGCATCATAGTCAATCTTCAAGAAATAATGTAGTTTAATATCTAAGAAATAGTTTTGTGCATAATGCTCGCTAGTGCGGGAAGTACGGCTATCATAATCGCGCCATAAGTGCAAAATTGCATCGCAAGGAATACATCGAATATTATTTTCGTAAAATCGGAAAGTTAAATCATAATCTTCTGGATACCTGTTTGGGTAAAAAGCATCACAAGCTTCCAGATCACTTTTGTAAACCATCCAGGAAGGAGAGGGAATTACACACTCTTTGTAAATTTCGCTATAGTTAGAGCCCGAAGCACTTAGCTTATTTAACCAAGTCTCATAACGCGCATATCCATTGCTAATACCCCTTTCTGAAAAATAATGGACTTGTCCTAATGCAATATGACCTTTACCAAATTGTAGAAGGTTGGTTACCATATGTTTAAGCTTTTCTGGCTTCATAATGTCATCCGAGTCCATTCTAGTAATAAATACACCATTGCTTAATGCGTAGGCGGTTTGCAATGCAGGTATAATTCCATGTTTTTTATTTTTAAGAAGTCTAAATCTTTTATCTTTTGCTGCATAGGTAGCAATGATGGCCTCACTAGCGTCATTGGAATGGTCATTTACCGCAATTACCTCCCAATTCTTATAGGTTTGTAGACAAATAGATTCCAAACACTGGTTCAAAAAAATTGCAGTGTCTTTAAATGGAATCAAAATACTGACCAAGGGTTCTCCCATAAAGGCAAGTTAGGAAATATGAATGAGTATGCTTTTTAGTACCAACTTAATCTGCCACGCTGGAATGCATCTAGTCGCATATAAAGATCAGATTATTTAAAATATTGAAAACAATTGATTAGGTATATATATCTTTAGGAATATGTTACACCCCACATACATCAGGTACTTATTTATACCGGAGATGTTTTAAATACCGCAGCGCGCATTCAGGGAGAATGCAATAATTTTAATACCAAAGCGCTCATTTCACAAGAGTTGTTAGCTCAATTTCGAACCGATAAGGACATTAGGTTCACTGAAATAGGTCATCTAAATCTACGTGGAAAAGCGGAAAGCATTCAATTGTATAAAATGATATTAAACTAGTTGGTTTCGCTTAAAAGAATTTCTGTAATTACTGCTTCTGCCTGATTGCCATCCAAACCTGCTCGCATTTGAGGATGGTAAAGCAATCTGATAAGTTCTCGGTCAATAGCTGAATAGGTGGTGGTTTTTGTTGCAAAACTTTGTTGAAAAATACTGTCTTCAAACCGAGTAGAATCTTTTGCAAGTCCTAAAGATTGAGTAAGTTCTTCTCTTAGAAGATGTTTCTGTTCTGTAAGATTTGCTCTAAAAATGTCTACATACATTTGACCCGATGTAAAAAAGTTGGCTGCATTCCAAGAAATAGAAAATAAACCAAAATTTGCTGCTACAAGACCTGATTGTGATGGATATATATCGGCATATGCATCTCCACTCCCAAAGAAAACAAAGAAATTAGATGCTGCTTGGTCTGCTACAATCTCCAAGGTTTGACCATCTGTAGTAAGTGCATTAATTTCGGAAACAATAAGCTCTAATTCTGTTAGTAACTCGGTGGTGGGATTACCACCCACAAATAGTTTTACATTGGTATCCCATTTTCTAGTAATTGCACTTGCATTTCCAAATTCAAAACCAAGAGCAACTTCTTTAAAATAGGAAACTACTTCTTTTTGTTGAGTCGTTAGAGTCTCTGGAGTATCTTCTATTTGTGAATTCTCTGCATCTTTGGAACAGCCCAAAAAAATATATAAAAACAATAGTATAAATGGGATGGGATGTTTCATCAATTATTGTTTAAATTATTTTGAATTAAGAGCTTCCACTATTGCTGCTTTCGCAAGAGGTTCCATAACTGCATATCCTGCTTTGGTTGGATGTACTTCATCTTCTGCATAGGCTTTAGGTAATCCATTTCTATCATCAGCCATTGCTGAGAAATAATCCAAATATACATGCCCTTTTTTAGTGGCATATGCTTTAATCATTGTATTTAATTCAGGAATTTTTTTATTTGGATTTAGTCCGGGTTTCCAGGGATAATCAAAGGCCGGTAAAACCGAAGAAAGTACTACTTTTATACCATTGGCTTCCGCTATTTCAGCCATAGAAGCAATATTATCCATAATCATTGTTAAGGTAGAAGGACCTGTATTGCCAGCAATATCGTTGGTTCCTGCAAGAATTACTACAACCTTAGGATGCAAATCAATAACATCTTGCCTAAACCGTATGAGCATCTGTGGAGTGGTTTGTCCACTAATTCCTCTATTAATATATGCTTCATTTTTAAAGAAATTTGGACTCACGGTACTCCATATTTCGGTAATAGAATTACCCATAAAAACAATTCTGTTCTCTAGGTTTGGGGCTTTTTCTAGTGCTGCATTAGCTGCCTTAAAACGTTCTAAATTAGCCCAATCCTGAGCAGATATGGATAGTACTGTCATAAGCATCGTGATAAAAAAAATATAAATCTTATTGAATCTCATAATTAATTGGATTTACTGGATGAATGAAATAACCGCTCTTCTTCTTGCTTTAGGGGTATACTTTGTTTTAGTTTTTGCAAACTTGGTCGCTGGGTAAAAAGATAGGCAATTAATAATACAGCTAGAACCCCATATAACATAATACGGGTGTCCATAAATGCCACAAGAGCAAGCATTGTTGGACCTTCGATACAAGCATACCTTAAAATGGATGCTGTTTGATAGGTGGTCTGTTTTTTTAGTAACGAATCGTCAATTGTTACTTTTGAAACCGCTTTTTTAAATAAAAAACTACTCGCAAAATACCCTAACAACGCAACCAATGGAACTATGTACAAAAAGGGGTCCGAGTTCATTTCAAAATTGGTTATGATACGTTCATTTTGATAAAATATAAAAGCACCAAAAAGCATCGGGCCCAGTACCAAGGCGGCATGAATGATTTGGAGAGATTTTATGTAGGCTGATGGCTTAATAGGTGCTGAGTTTGTATTTTTCATTCATCTAATCTATAATTTCCGCAGCTCCTGTTTAAAAAACTAATGGGCTGTAAATAGTATTAAAAATAAAGCTTGAGATAGCATGTAATCATTAACAATACTGCTTATGTTTTACTCCTTTTTTTTGGGCGGCGTAATCATAATATGAGCTCTGTGCGTACCTGGATCCATTAACCATGCATGGCCAGGTGGAGTAGGAGTGGTAGGCAAACCAGTCGTTGCTGCAGTGGCAAAAGGAATATAAAAAACATATCGAACGTAGGTGTCTTCAATTTCTTTGCTTTCTGGGTTAATAGTACCTGTAAAGACACATAGCGTAGCTTTATCAGGCATTTTTAAAGTGCCAGCTTTCACCTCTTCTTCACGGATATCAAATATTTCCTTAAACTTTTTACCTGCAGCTTTCAATTCTCTACCACGTACCATAAATGGATCAAGGTTTTTATGATAGGCAGCAGCCGAAAATCCCTCTTTCATAGGGTCGTCTGCAAGACATATATAGGCATTGGTTCCTTCCCTCAATGTTGTAAATTTCCCTTCACTATCATACCCATATACTTTTGCTTCTTTCTGGAATTCTGCCGGGGCTGCTAGTACTGCAGTTTTTATTTGCCATTCTTTTGAAGGTACATCTTGCGTGTATCCAATAAATACCGTTATTATCAGCGATAGTGTGCAGAATAGTTTCATAATTTTATTAGTTATCGTTAATATTTGGCACTTTTTCCTTTGGCCATTGTTCTATCTATAAAATCTCTAATGTCATCGTTGGCATTCTTTAGATCCTCACGCCTTAAATACATCATATGACCACTTCTATATCCTTTAAAACTAAAACGATCTTTTAATCGACCACTGGGGTCTACTTGCCACATCGTATATTTGGCATTAAAATAAGTAGTGGCTCCATCATAATAACCACTTTGGACTAATACATTTAAATAGGGGTTTTGTGCCATTGCTTGGCGTAAATTATCCCGAGTATTATCATTTTCGTTATTCCAAGGTCTCACAGGACCAAACATATTGTATTTAATATCTGTTTTGAATTTAAGTTCTTCTTGTAAATAATAATTAATAGCTGGGGTAAAGCTATGCAACCAGGATGTAAGTTCAGAGTTATAATCGGGTCTCGTTCCTGCCAGTTGTTTGTCAATTCCTAAATAACGAGAATCCAATCGCCCTACGGTATAACCACTTTTGTTGCGAAGAAGAGCTTTCCAAAAATAAGAGGTAGGAACTGATAAATTATGATCTAGAATTTCCTTTTCCGTAAGACCGGAGTAATAAGCCATTTTTTTGGCGACAGCGTTTTTTTCAGAATCATCAATGAAACCACCTTTGGCAATTGCTGGGATAAGTGTATTGATTGTATAGGCCTCGGATTCTGGTAAAATATCTAATAAATCTTTTTGTTGCAGTTCTGCAGGCAACGCCTTTTGGTACCAGGCCGCCGCTGTAAAGTAGGGAAGATTTAAGGCAGCTGCCACTGGGCCATCTGTTCTAATTACTTTGTAATCTGCTGGAGAAACCATAATAACTCCATTTAAATACATCCACTGCATGTTCTGTAATTCGAGGGCTAATCCCATAACCCGTGTGCCACCATAACTTTCTCCGATAATATATTTTGGAGACCTCCAACGATTATTCCGAGTTACAAAGGTGTTTAGCCATTCCGCGAGGTATTTGATATCTGCATTAATACCAAAAAACTTTTTTCGATCAACGTCTTTTCCCATTTCTGGAATGGTACGCGAATATCCAGTATTTGCTGGGTTTACATAGACAATATCTGCCACATCCAAAATGGAATATGGGTTTTGCTTAACGCCGTATGGTTGCACCGGAAACCCTTCATCATCGATCTTTAAAATTCGAGGTCCCGTATAGGCTAAATGCATCCAAACCGACCCAGAGCCCGGACCACCATTAAAGGAGATGAGCAAAGGACGTGAGGCTCTATCCTTAATACTGTTGCGTGTGTAATATGTATAGTGAAGTGAAGCAACGGGCTTGCCCATTTCATCCCAAACAGGTTGTGTACCGGTAGTAGCGGTGTAATTAAAATTTGTTCCATTGACGGTAACGCTATGTTGTGTTACAACGGTAGTGTCAACTGGGAGTTTACGATCTTGAGCTATTAGGATATTAATGGTAAGAAAAACAGCGGAAAGCAGTAATAAATTTTTCATTCTAAAGTTGGTTTTAGTAGAAGAATAAAAATACGGAATTTGTTGGACTTCCTGAATTTTCCAATGACTCTTATTACTATCTTTAAGTGCATTTTGAACACCTGAATATTTCTAAATTTTAATTAGTGTCTTTAATACCAAATGATTATGAAAAAAATATCTAGAAGAACATTCAATTCAAAGCTATCCATGGGAATAGGTGCTGTAGCTTTTGCAGGCTCAATGCCTTGGGCATGTGGTATGACAGGTACTAAGAAGGAAAGCTTAGGAGTTGCTTTGGTAGGTCTAGGAACCTATAGCACTTACGAGTTGGCCCCATCATTAACGCAAACCCAATATTGTCATTTAGCAGGAATTGTTACAGGAACTCCGGAGAAAGCAAAAGTTTGGAAGGATAAATACAATATTCCAAACGAGAATATATATGATTATGAGAATTTTGATACAATCATATCCAATGATGCTATTGATGTTGTGTACGTAGTGCTGCCCAATAGTATGCATGCAGATTTCTGTATAAGAGCAGCGAAGGCAGGAAAACATGTGATTTGTGAAAAACCCATGGCCGTAAGCGTAGCCGAATGTGATGCTATTATAGCCGCTTGTGATACGGCTGGTGTTAAATTAAGTGTTGGATATCGTCTGCATTCTGAACCTTATACCCAAGAAGTAAAACGAATGGTAAGCGAAAAAACCTTTGGAGACGTACGATATGTATCTGCGGATGCTGGTTATTTGTCTACATCCCATCCAGAACAATGGCGTTTGGATAAATCATTATCGGGAGGTGGAGCTTTGATGAATATGGGAGTATATGCTATACAGAGCGTGATTTATGGCTCCGGACAAAACCCTATAACAGTGTCTGCACAGGAATTTAGTACCCGTCCTCAGTATTTTAAGGATACGGATGAGACAATTACCGCGCAGTTCGAATTTCCCAACGGTGCTATTGGTAATATTATGACATCCCATAATGCAAATGTGAATAGGCTATATACTTCTTGCGATAAAGGTTGGTTCGAATTGAACCCTGCAAATAATTATGGCCCATTGAGCGGGCGCACTTCTTCTGGAGAAACTATTCAATTTCCGCATGAAAGACAGCAGAAGTTGCAGATGGATGATTTTGCCAAACACATTCTAAATGATAGTCCTAATGTTGCTCCTGGCGAAATGGGTAAAAGGGATATGATTATTGTTGAAGCCATTTACAAGTGCATTGCTGAGGGAGGAAAGAAGATAAAATTGGATTTAGGTACCATGGGACTTTCTTAAGGTATTTGCTTCTAGAATTTTTCGAATACGCCTAAGCCGAATAATGCAAAATCGTATTTTACGGGATCTTGCGGATCCAATTTTCGCAAAGATTTATCAAGTTCTGCTAGGGCTTTGGCATCATTCTGTTTTCGTTTCAATAGCTTTAATTTTCTTGCCACATTCCCAGAATGCACATCTAAGGGGCAGGAGAGTTTAGAAGCCTTTATTTGATTCCAAAGTCCAAAGTCTACACCTGTACTGCCATCTCGGACCATCCATCTTAAAAACATATTAATGCGTTTCGCAGCAGATCCCTTTAAAGGATCTGATATATGTTTGGTGGTTCGCAATGGATGCGGGAGTTCAAAAAACAGCGATTTAAATGTGGAAATCGCTGGTTGCATACTGTTTGATTCTATATTTTTCAGAAAACAGTTCTCCAAGCCTCCATGATTTTGGTAGATATTCTGTAAACTTTGTATAAAATAGGTGAGATCTATTCCGTTAAAGGTCCTATGAACAAAAGAACTCAATTTTTCAAGGTCCTTATGCTCGTGCTGCGTTACAAATTCGAAAGGAGCTTGGTCTAAAAGTTCCATCATTCGATTGGCATTATTGATAATACTTTTTCGATTACCCCAGGCAATCGTAGCAGTTAAGAAAGCACTAATTTCAATGTCTTCTCGCTTCGAAAATTGATGCGGTATTTGTAAAGGATCCGATTCTAGAAAATTAGGATGGTTGTACTGAAGTACTTTAGCATTTAAAAACTCCCTTAGCTCACTCTGTTTCATTCTAATGGGATATCAAGTAACTTTAAAAGAATAATGGGGCCTATGAGGATAAAATTATAGGTTGCATGTAACAATAAGGCCCAAACAAATCCAAAACGAACACGAATAAAACCTAGAAAGGCTCCAATGCTAATCTGTGGTGCTACTAATAATGGAGATAATAGCAGCACTGTGGTGTTAATTTCAAAGTTGGTAATGTGATAAAATCCAAACGCCAAAGTGAAAACATAAAAGAAAATAAAGAACCAACTGCTTTTTTTAAATAAAACCATAGGTGCTCTAAAAATTGTTTCTTCGAGCACTGGGGCTAGAATTACTGCAGCAAACAATACAAAAATGGGGGAGTAGTCCTCAAAGATAAGTTCCATTGCATGATCACCTAGGTCTATCCCTAAAAGTTCGGGAAGTGCATTTATAAGAATGCCTAGTACAATGCTAATTAGAAGAGAGAAACCTAATAATTTTGCAAAAATACCCAAGCGGTATTTTAAATCCGTATTCTCATCTTCTTGATAGATAGGATGCTTTAAAAATTTCCAAAGATCTTTACGCATAGGTTACTTAATTATGCGACCATCTACCATGGTGAGTTTACGATCTGCCATTTCTGCTAATTCTTCGTTATGAGTTACGATCACAAAGGTTTGACCGAATTTATCCCGAAGTTCAAAAAACAACTTGTGTAAGTTGTCTGCACTTTCAGAATCTAAATTTCCACTAGGCTCGTCAGCAAAAATAATAGAAGGCTTGTTCATTAGGGCCCTAGCTACGGCAACACGCTGTTGCTCACCACCTGATAATTCGTTTGGTTTATGATGATATCGATGTGATAATCCAAGAAATTCTAGAAGTTCTTTTGCCCTAGTTTCAGCAGCATTTCTGGGTGTTTTTTTAATGAAAGCTGGAATGCATACATTTTCTAAAGCCGTAAATTCTGGTAATAACTGATGAAACTGAAAAATAAAACCAATATGATCGTTTCTAAACTTAGCCAATGCCTTGTCGTTTAAGGATATCACATCGGTACTATTTATCAATAGACTAGTTTCCTTTCTATTCGATTGAACATCTAAAGTCCCTAAAATTTGTAATAAGGTTGTTTTTCCTGCTCCAGAAGGACCCACTATTGATACAATTTCTCCTTTCTGTATGTGAAGATCTACTCCTTTTAGCACTTGAAGATCTCCATATTTTTTTTGAATGTTAACTGCTTTTATCACTCGTTTATAAATTACAGCCTGAAAGTAAACATTCGGGCAGACATGGCAAAGAGAAATTAAAAAAGCAATTCCTTTATGCTTGTAAATCAATGAACTAAATTGATATTGAATTTCTCTATAATCGCATGCATTATTTAGATGTTAATACCTTATATTGTGGCAATAATTCAATACTTTTAATCAGGTTCTAAATTTAATTGTACAGTTCTTTATGAGTATACCTGCATCCCCTAATGAATCCTTGAAAACTGCCACATTTGCTGGAGGTTGTTTCTGGTGCACAGAAGCTGTTTTTCAACGTTTAAATGGTGTAAGAGCTGTTATTTCGGGCTACACGGGTGGACATATAAAAAACCCAGCTTATAGGGAAATTGGTACAGGTAGAACTGGCCATGCAGAAGCAATTCAAATGGTTTTTGATCCACAAGTAATTCGCTACGAAGAATTGCTAGAAGTATTTTTTGCAACTCATGATCCTACTACTTTAAACAGACAGGCTAATGATGTTGGCACGCAGTATCGAAGCGAAATATTTTATCATAGCGAAGATCAAAAAGTACTTGCCCAAGAGATGATTGCTCTTTTGGAAAATGAAAAAGTTTTTGAAAACCCAATTGTAACAGGAATTTCAGAAGCTGTTGCTTTTTATGAAGCAGAACAAGAACATCAAAACTATTACAACGATCATAGATCACAACCATACTGTCAGGTAATTATCAATCCAAAAATTGATAAATTACAACGTTATTTCAGTAATAAATTAACTTAAAAGCAATTTCACTTAATGTCTCCATATCAAAAATTTGAAGAGTATAATATTAAAATCACGGATGAAGTTAAAGATCAGTATGAATCCATTATTTCCGAAATTGGAGAGGATAAAGAGCGCGAAGGTCTTATAAAAACTCCTGAGCGTGCTGCAAAAGCCATGTTATTTCTAACACAAGGATACAAGCAAGATGCCGTTCAAATTTTAAAAAGCGCCATGTTCAAGGAAGATTATGATGATATGGTAATTATTAAGGATATTGAATTGTATTCACTATGTGAACATCATATGTTGCCATTTTTTGGAAAGGCCCACGTTGCCTACATACCCAATGGTCATATTGTAGGATTAAGTAAGATACCGCGTGTTGTAGATGTGTTTGCAAGACGTTTACAAGTGCAGGAACGACTTACGCATGATATTTTAGAATGTATAAATGGCACCTTAAAGCCAAAAGGAGTAGCTGTGGTAATAGAGGCCTCGCACATGTGTATGATGATGCGTGGTGTTCAAAAACAAAATTCGGTAACTACTACTTCTGGTTTTAGAGGGCAATTTGAAAAGATAGAAACACGAAATGAATTCCTAAAATTGATTAGTTCTAACTTATCCTAAAGTGTTGATTTACAATCTATTTTAGTTTTTTTTAAGATATTTTTCACATTACTGTAACATTTACCGTTTTTTGGAGTCTTTATTATATCAATCAAAAAACGAACAATCATGAAAAATCTCACCTTGCTAGTTTGCACCTTACTCGTAACAGCATTTTCTTTTGCGCAAAAAACTACTGAAACTAAGAGTTTTCAAGCCCTGAATAGCAACTTGGGTGCTACGGTTACCATTGTAAAATCTCCCTACCATAAAATAGAATTCTCTGGAGATATGGATAAAGTTGCTTTTATTGATTGGAAGGTATTCAAACAGTCATTGTATTTAAAATCAACAAAGGCAGATACAGATTATAGTAATGTAAATGTAACCGTATATACCCCTGAGGTGCATGCTGTTTCATTAACAGATGGCGGAAAACTCACTATGGAAAAATTTAATAAAATAGACGACTTCGTTGCCTCAGCAGTAGATAGTGCTACGGTTGACTTATCCAATATTTCCTTTAAGAACTTAGTAGCAAGTGCTACAGATGGAGGTAGAATTCTATACAAATCTACTCGCACTTTAGTAAGCAGTACAGAAGACGGTGGGCTAGTAAAGCATTCAGGGAAATAGAAATTTTGTACTCATTTCAATTTTTGGCATTTAAATTGATTCATTTCATTTGAATTCTTATTTTTAAACATGTCAAAAACGAAAAACGAAAAAATTAAAAACCTATTTCTTTCCTTGCTATTCGATGCAATTGGAATGCTTTCTTTTACCATTCCTCTCATTGGAGAATTTAGTGATGTTATTTGGGCTCCTTTGGCGGGCTGGTTAATGACACGCCTATATAAGGGAAAAATAGGGCAGGCTGCTGGTTTTATAACTTTTGCGGAAGAACTTTTTATAGGAAGCGATATTGTACCCACTTTTACTATTATGTGGTTGTATACCTATGTATTCAAATCCTCTAAAACGGAAAAAATAATAGAAATAAAAGAATCCTAACGCAGGCAGATTTAATTTCCTTATTCCTTTATTTTACAGGTATTTAACCCAACAATTGAGTACAAAGGACAAAAGCTAATGAAACTGGTTAATACAAATACACCCGCAAGTGCCAGTAAAACGTATGCTAAAGTCCCTTCAATAATATTTAGGTAAAATAATACAGCAACGGTGATCGCTACTACTAATCGAATAATGCGGTCTAGGCCGCCCATATTTTTTTTCATAATGGTTGTTTAGATATTAAATGATTCAATTCCCAATACAGCTGCTGTTACGATGCCCGCACAGATAAGGCAAACAATGAGCAATTTGGATACTTTATTTAATTTCATATACAAATGTAGATTCAATTTTTGGTGTAGTATGTTACAATTGTTACCAAGCTTTTAAATGTCCAAGGAAAAAACAAAGGAAAAGTTGCATCGGCTTAGAGTTAGACAACTTTATAGGGTGCTCATTCTCGTATGCGCAATACTAACTATTATTGCCATTATATGTGTTTATCTATTTGCTGAAATAGATGGTTAAGTAGGACGTTGAATACCAACAGCTCTAGACAAAAAAATGGAGCGAATTTCTCCGCTCCATTTATTAACCTAAACCATACTAAGTATAGTTTATTAGGATTATATCTGAATGCTATAACCCTAGGAAAAGGCAGCTGGTGCACAGCAATTCCTTTTCTTTATTTTAATATTTTCGTAGACAATGGTTCAAATCTGTGGGGTGGATATAGCTGATTAGTTCTATATATTGACAAACTAACAAAATAAAGGCGATATGTGTTGTTAAGAAAAGTATAATCTTACCTTAATATCTCGCGTTCATTAATTGATACGCTGCGTATTATTTTTTCTATTATGGAGTAGTAGCAGGTGCCCATCATCATAAAATTGAAATAAGATATTTGTAAAAAGAGTCAACGCTGCTAAGATTTAAATAAAAACCCAAGGCCTAGACGTTTCAGCATTTTCTTTTCAAAATTCCAAAAGAATTGAAATTGCCCAAATAGCCAACCATAAATTACCAAAAGGATTTGGTAAAATGGAAAAATCAATGTTAGTCTCAGCATCGTGTAACCAAAACCTCCCCACCAGAATTCTGGTGGAAAATTATCGCGTGCCAAACCAATCCATGATAAAAAAGGTTTAGCAACATATACAGATGATGAACCTGTAATAGCAAAGACTATAAAAATGATGATAAGCTGTACATTGGAGTGTATGCCCCAGCGGGCTTTTAATTTCTGCATTTAAACCAAAAATTTCAGCAACAAAGATACATGTTAAATTCTGGGTAGAAAAGGACCTAAGCGTTGATTGTATTTCCGCTGAAAATAGACAAAATAGTTATAAAGCTTGTAGTTTACTTCATAACCGTAATCAACGTTAGCATCATAATTTATCTGAATTTCATAAAGATTGGTATCAAACCGCAAGGGCTGAATTACACGTTGATTCCATTCGATCACTAAAATTCGATTTCTATTTTCTAAAAAGGATTGCGAATAGTATCCTTCTGGTCGGGCAATAGATTGTAACCAAAAATTGAAACCAGGTTCTATAATAATTATTTCGTACTCGGTCTCCGAATCGGCAATGGATATGGTATCACCTTTGGTAGCATTAAAGGCTACTTTTTCTTTATCACTAATTTCTACGCTTTCTTTGCTGCTTTTGCTGCTTTTGCAGCTATGCAGAACACCTATAAAGACTACAGCAATGAATAGAATGGGAAGTAAAATCTTTTTCATGATCTTAAGGTACAAAAAAAGCCATTCGAAGATTCGAATGGCCTTGTTAAATATCGTTAATAAAGCTAGGTTACTTCCCGAAAAGTCCACCAAGAAGCCCACCGAGACCTCCTTTTTGTTGCTGACCGCCTCCTAAGACCATACCTGCAACATCATCAAGAATACTTCCGTCGCCATCAGAATCTAAGAAAGACTCTATCAAAGACTGTTGTTTAGCACCTGTGCTTTCTCCTCCTAGCATCCCTCCTAAAAGACCACTAAGTCCGTTAGCATCTGTTACATTTTGTTCCTTTTTTTGTTTTCCCAAAAAGCCCATCAATATAGGAGCTGCTACTTTTAAAATGGTTCCTATGGAACCCGCATCGATTCCTGATTTTTGACTTAAAGCATTTTGAACTTGTGGTTGTTTTCCTCCAAGAATATGACCAAGAATACCTGCGCCATCATCCATTACATTTTGATCAACACCACCGCCGAATAATCCGCCTAAATTATCTAAAATTCCACCGTCGTGCTTTCCAGATAGAGCGCCCATTAAACCTTGAGCACCATCAGGAGTTGATGCATTCCTTTTCATTGCTCCCATTAAAACGGGCAACGCCATCGTTAATACGCTACTTGTTTTGTCTGCTGGCTGCCCAGATTGCTGTGAAACTCCGCTAATAAGTTGTTTGCCCATTGGGCTGTTTAATAAATCTAAAATTCCTGACATTTGAATAAATTATAATTAATAGTTAATGTGGCGGTAAGGTACAAAAAAGCACGAAACCACAAATTTATGGAGGATAATTTTTGGTTATTTTAAGAGAGATACAATTTGAGAAGCTAGCTCTTCGCCAATTCTATCTTGTGCTTCTCCTGTTGCAGCACCAATATGAGGTGTTAAAGAAATATTGGGATGCATTAATACCTTTATTTCCGGATTTGGCTCTGATTCAAAAACATCCAAACCACAAAAGGATACTTTTTTACTTTCCAGCGCATCCACTAAGGCTACTTCATCCAAGACACCACCTCGTGCTGCATTCACAATACCAACACCCGATTTCATGAGCTCAAATTCCTTTTTCCCAATAACATACTCTTTTTGAGCAGGGACGTGAAGGGTGATAAAATCTGACTTCTTTAGTAGATCTTCTTTGGTTTGACTTTCCAATGAAAAGCTCATTGATTGTCCATCATAAAACGGAATGTCCAAACGCATTTTCTCTAAAAATGGATCAAAATAAATAACGTTCATACCAACGCCAATAGCAATCTTTGCAGTTGCCTGACCAATTCTTCCAAAACCTATTACACCCAGGGTTTTACCTCTTAATTCGGTTCCACCCGCATAGGCTTTCTTTAATTGCTTAAATTTACTATCTCCTTCCAACGGCATATTTCTATTGGCATCATGCAAAAAGCGAACCCCTCCAAAAAGATGGGCAAATACTAGTTCTGCTACGGAAGCCGAAGAAGCTGCTGGGGTATTAATTACGTGGAGCCCTTTTTCTTTAGCGTAAGCTACATCTATATTGTCCATTCCTACACCACCTCGCCCTATAAGCTTTAAGCTGGGGCAATTGTCTATTAGCTCCTTTCTTACCTGTGTAGCACTGCGAACTAGTAGTGCATCAATCTCATTGGTATTGATATACTGCTCTAACTGTTCTTGTGCTACTTTCGTAGTAATAACTTCGAATCCTTCTTTTTCCAAGGCGGTAATCCCAGTCTGAGAAACCCCATCATTTGCTAATATTTTCATTTTATACGTTTGTCGTTATTGGTTTGTAACCTTCCATGAAGGCTTTATTAGGCCTTACGCTCTAATTCACTCATGATGTCTACCAAGGTACCAACGCTTTCCAATGAAAGTGCATTGTACATGGATGCTCTGTATCCGCCTACAGAACGATGACCGTTAAGACCATTGATTCCAGCTTCCTTGCACATAGTATCAAACGTTTCTTTTAAGGTTTCTTCAGATAAATTGAATGTTGCATTCATAGTAGATCTATCTTCTTTACTGGCATACCCATTAAAAAGTGGATTTAAATCTATTTCTGAATATAAGAGCTGCGCTTTTTTATCATTGATTTCTTCAATGGCAGGAACACCTCCTAAATTTTTAAGCCATTCCATGGTTAACATAGAAGTGTAGACTGCAAAAACTGAAGGGGTGTTAAACATGCTATCTTTTCCAAGCTGAACGGCATAATCCATCATGGAAGGAATTTGTCTAGATACTTTTCCTAAGACATCCTCTTTGATAACAACTAAAGTAGTTCCGGCCGGACCCATATTTTTTTGAGCTCCTGCATAAATAAGATCGAATTTAGAGAAATCCAATTGGCGAGAAAATATATCAGAACTCATATCACATACCAAGGGAAAGTTAACCTCTGGAAATTTCTTGATTTGAGTACCAAAAATGGTATTATTAGAGGTAAGATGCAGAAAGTCCAGGTTTTCTGGAATACCATATCCTTTAGGAATATAATTAAAATTCTCGTCCTTAGAAGAACCTACTTCAACAACATCGCCAAATAACTTGGCTTCTTTGATTGCCTTGCTGCTCCATGTACCCGTGTTTAAATACCCAGCTTTATTCTCTAATAAATTATATGCTATTCTAAGAAACTCAGTGCTAGCACCTCCTTGAAGAAATAATACTTGATAGCCTTTACCTTCTAAATCTAACAATTCCAATGCCAACGAACGGGCATTCTCCATAACATCTACAAAATCTTTACTACGGTGAGAAATCTCTATCAGAGATAAACCTAATCCGTTAAAATCGATCACCGCTTCTGCAGCTTTTTGTATTACTTCTTGGGGTAGAATACAAGGTCCGGCACTAAAATTATGTTTTTTCACTTCTATCAAATTTAAGGGTTAAAGGTCTTAAAATCTATTGAAAGAAAGCTATATAATTTTAAATTATTCTGTTAGGTTTTTAACAGGAATTCAACAGTGTCTATACCATCGGCATAATCAGTCAAACTTGGTTTTTGTGTTTTTCCAAAGTCAACTTCCGTAGCTAGCAGATCATTCGCAACAACGCATTGGATATGTTCTTCATCTTTTTTAAGTTTTGAATACAATGCTTCTTTACTCTCATAGTATTCATAGAATAGCGTGGCAATGGGAGACGCATAACTATCCCCTTCTTTCAACAACAAAAAACCATTTTCCAAAATTTGAAATTCACTCATCAAGTACACAGCCTTGTTATAGTCGTAGTTATTCGCATATTTGGCCCCATCTATGATTCCTTTATAGGAATAAATAGCCTCAAAGAAATGATCAAAATTATATCCCTTAGGAACCATTAATTTGGATACGCTTCTGCAACCAAGCCCATAATATCTAAAGATATCTTCTCCTAAATTTTGTAGTTGTTGTTGCGTCTCATTGCCATTCAGAACTGCCACAGAATTCCTATTTTTTCTAATAATATTTGGTTTCTGTCCAAAGTAGTGTTCAAAATATCTTGCTGTATTATTACTCCCTGTGGCAATTACTGCATCAAATTTTTCCAGCTTACCTTCGGTATACATAACTTTATTCTTAAAAATGGGTGCTATCTCAATTAAGTGATCTGTAATAAAAGGAAGTAATACTTGATCATTCGATGAAAGTTTAACCAATGCAATATTCCCAGTAATCAATACACTTAGTAAATCATGGAATCCAACCAGGGGAATATTCCCAGCCATAATTATGGCTATTCTTTTCTCTTTGTTATTGCTCAAATTGTAGGCAGATAGCCATTTCTGTATAGTATTGGCTGTAAGTACCTCGCTCCATTGTGAAATACTATGGTGTATGTTCTCTTTGGTAAACCAACCATTTTTATGTTTGGCAAGTTCTATTTTTTTCCGAAACGTTCCTATAGATGGTGAATCACTAATGGTCTTCTCTAAGGAATTGTTGGCAGATTCACAAAATTCACTGAAGAAGTCTCCAAGTTTAACAAAAGCTTCTATTTTTTGTTCAAGGTTGGTCATTATATTTGTGCAAGATTTTTATAGCATTTACCTTTGTACAAAAGTATGGATGCTAAAATAAATTTAGCATAAAAAGAAAAAGAAAATTATGGCCATTATAATAACAGATGAGTGTATTAACTGTGGGGCATGCGAGCCAGAATGTCCGAACACAGCTATTTATGAAGGAGCAGATGAATGGAGGTACAGTGATGGTACCTCGCTATCTGGTGATGTAGTTTTGCCAAATGGAAATGCGGTTAATGCAGATGAAGTTCAGGAGCCAATCAGCGATGAGATTTATTATATCTCTCCGGATAAGTGTACGGAATGTATGGGTTTTCATGAAGAACCACAGTGCGCAGCTGTATGCCCAGTAGATTGTTGTGTACCTGATGAAGATGTAGTTGAGACTGAAGAAGAGCTTCTTGGGAAACAAAAATTTATGCATCCTGAAGAATCATAGTTACAAAATTTCATAAGAATTTTAAATACCCTGATGAAGTTTCGTCAGGGTATTTTGTTTTAAAAAAATAAATTTCAAATAGCGGAGTATATCCTATATTTGCAGCCGTAAAATGAATATAGATGAAAGCAGGTATTGTAGGACTTCCTAATGTTGGTAAATCCACTCTTTTTAATTGTTTGTCTAATGCGAAAGCCCAAAGTGCAAACTTCCCATTTTGTACAATAGAGCCCAATATTGGTGTCGTAAATGTACCCGATTCTCGTTTAGAAAAACTAGAAGAACTTGTAAGCCCTGAGCGTGTAATTCCTGCCACGGTAGAGATTGTTGATATTGCTGGTTTGGTTAAAGGCGCAAGTAAAGGTGAGGGTTTGGGAAATCAATTTTTAGGAAACATTAGAGAAACAGATGCCATTTTGCATGTATTGCGTTGTTTTGATAATGATAATATTGTGCATGTAGATGGATCTGTAGACCCCATTAGAGACAAGGAGACCATTGATATGGAATTGCAGCTTAAAGACCTTGAAACTGTTGAAAAAAAGCTCGATAAAGTAAAACGTGCTGCAAAGACAGGAAATAAAGATGCACAGAAAGAAGAAGCGGTTCTTGTTAAGCTGAAAGATGGTTTGGAAGCTGGGGTTTCTGTGCGTGCTATTGAAGTGGCAAAAGATGATAGGGTTGCTTTTGTCCAACCTTTACAATTTATTACAGACAAACCAGTGATGTATGTATGTAATGTAGACGAGGCAGGTGCGGTAGATGGTAATGATTATGTAGCGCAAGTACAGAAAGCTGTTGCCAATGAAAATGCGGAAGTAATTTTCTTAGCGGTAGGCACGGAAGCAGATATTACAGAATTAGAAAGTTACGAAGAACGCCAAATGTTTTTAGAAGACATCGGTTTGTCGGAGCCTGGTTCCGGTAAACTTATTAGAGGCGCCTATAAACTTTTAGATTTAGAAACTTATTTTACTGCTGGTGAAAAAGAGGTAAGAGCTTGGACAATTCCTGTAGGGGCAACTGCGCCACAAGCAGCGGGTGTCATCCATACGGATTTTGAAAAAGGATTTATTAGAGCTGAAGTAATATCATATGCAGATTACGTGCAGTATGGTGCTGAATCAAAAGTAAAAGAAGCAGGGAAAATGAGGGTAGAAGGAAAAGAATATATTGTTCAGGATGGGGATGTAATGCATTTTCGTTTTAACGTTTAAGGATAAACGAAATAACAAACATAAAAAAGGCTCCTATTTCAAGGAGCCTTTATAGTATCAAGATTATTTATTGAGTAGGATAGGAGTTCCATATCCTAGCTGCTCTAATTTCTTCATTTGAGTTGCTGCATCTCCGACCACCAAATAAATCATTTTGTCTGGGTTAAGATAGGTATCAGATAATCTTTTTATCTCATCTACGGTCATTTCTTTCACCATAGTCTCGCGTTGTTTCGCATAGTCTTTAGGATAACTAAGACTGCTAATGTTTGAAAGCATATTTAATTTGGATCCCATTGTTTCAAATGCTCTTGCATTACTTTTGATTAAGAAACTTTTGGTTACCTCTAAATCTTCTTCGTTATAGTTTTTTCCATAATTATTTAGAATCTCTTTGATTAAGTTCGAAGACTCATATGTAACATTAGAGCGTACGCCACTAGAAATGGTAAAAGGCCCAGGAATGGTACCGCCCGAGAAACGAGAACCTATCCCATACGTATATCCTTTTCCTTCTCTTAGTTGCTGGGTAAGCTGAGAAGCAAATCCACCACCACCTAATCTGTAATTCATAATTAAAGCAGGGTAGAAATCTGCATCTGTAGCAGCCAGTCCGGGATAACCAAAACGAATAGCTGATTGTTTGGCTCCAGGAATATCGTAAAAATATATTTTCGATTCTTCTGGCCTAGCCACCTTCGGTATGTTAGGAAAAGACACCTCTTTCGCAGTCCATTTTTCATTTAGAGACTTCAGCGAACTGTCCACTTTTTCTTTAGAAATGGCTCCTACAATATGTAATTTTGCAATGCTTGGTGATAGGTTCGATTCATAATACTCTTTAAGATCATCGATCGTAATGGCAGATACCGATGTTTCGGTGCCAAGATTATTATTGGATAAGATGTGTTCTTCGCCATAAATTAATTTTGCGTACTCATTTGCCGCAATACTATTGGGACTTGCCTGTTGTTGCTGTATTTGACTGATGACACTTTGCTTTGCTAGATTAAATTCCGTACTGTCCCAACGAGGTTGTAATAAAATTTCTTGAACCAATGCCATTGTTTTGTCATAGTTTCTAGCTAGCGTATTTCCACTTACTGTGATGGCCTCATCACCAGCGAAAACAAAAATATTAGCCCCAAGACTTTCAATTGCATTTTCTAACTCTTCCGTCGTTTTAGTAGCGGTTCCTTTGGTCATCAGCTGCGCCAATAAATTAGAAACCCCAATTTTAGAAGGGTCTTCTAAAAGAAGGCCGCCCCTCATATTAAGTACAAATTGTACTAATGGCACTTCACTATTTTCGATTCCATATACCTCCATTCCCGAAGAAAGTTCGGCTTCCCATACCTCAGGGACCTTTACATCTGGACTTTCTCCATAAGCAGGTTCTTTTGATCGGTCAAAAGAAGATGGAGTTTTCTCATAAGTTGCTGCTATACTAGCATCGAATTCTTCTTCCGCTCCTTCTATAATTTTTTCTTCTGTAACATCGGCTAGGGTAGATCCTTCCAATACTAAATTGGTCTGCCCTTTTGGAACAAAGCTGGTAGTGATGTAATTTTTACCTTTTATATACTTTTCATAAACTCGAACAACATCTTCTCTAGTAACTGCTAAAATATTTTTGACATCTTGATTGATAAAGCCTGGGTCACCCGCAAAAATTTCATATTGGGCTAATTGAAAACCCTTACCCAACACACTAGAAAGACTGTTGTAAAAAGAGGTTTCCTGTCCAGCTTTAATCCGATCTAAATCTTCTTGTGAGATTCCTTCAGTTTCAAATTTTGCAAAGGCCTCGGTAATACCTTTATTAACCTCATTTAGATTTACATCTTTGAATCCTCGGATGCCCAAATGATATTGTCCGGCTAATTCCGAACTGTATTGATACATTGTTATGCCCGATGTCAATTGCATATCATCAACTAACACTTTATTAAAAGGCGCTTTTTTACCTTCAGAAAGATAGCTTACCAATACTTCTAGCGGATATGAATCTTCATGATATGATGGAACCGTTGGCCAAGTCATTGTTAATTGAGGAAGTGTTGCAAAATTATCTTCATAAAAGAAGTGCTTCGTTTCGGATAAAACAGCCGGTTGTTTTTCTAGAACGGCTACGGCTTCACCACGTTTAATTTCATCAAAATACTTATGTACCCATTCTTTAGCCTGAGCAGGATCAAAATCTCCTGTAATGGTTAGGGTAGTATTATTTGGAGTATACCAACGGTTATAGAAATCCTTCACATCTTGTAGCGTAGCATTTTGCAAATCTTCTAAAGAACCAATCACCTGCCAATTATATGGGTGATCTTTTGGGTACATGTTTTTGTCAATAACAGCCGAAGCATGGCCATAAGGACGATTATCTACACTTTGTCTTTTTTCATTTTTCACTACTTGCTTTTCTTTTGCAAGCACTTGTTCGGTAACCGTATTGATAAAGAAACCCAATTTATCTGCCTCTGCCCATATCATTTTTTCCAAGGCATCTTTGGGCACCGTTTGGAAGTAATTAGTTCTATCTCTACTAGTGGATCCATTTGCACCAGAGCCACCGATGCGTGCACTCATTTGGTCTAAACCTCCTTTTCCTAAGTTTTCAGATTCTAAAAATAAGAGATGTTCAAAAAGGTGAGCAAATCCTGTTCTTCCTTCCTTTTCTCTAGCAGATCCAACATGAGCTGTTAAGGCCACAGCTACAACGGGGTCTGATTTGTCTACATGTAAAATTACTTGCAAACCATTGTCTAAAGTTATTTTTTCAAAATCCACCTTGAATTCTTGAGCAACATCCTTTTCTGTTGTGGCGGAATCTTTACAAGCGGATAAAACAAGAAAAAATGCTAGATAAAATAATACTGGTTTAATGGATTTCATGATTGATCGTTTTAAAGTTGATTGTTAAATAAGTGTAAACGAAAGGAGCTGCAAGATAAGTTTTTAAACAAATACCCAATTTTTAATTTCTTGTTAAAATTACCCATAGGATCCATGACCAATACGTACTTTTAGTTGTAGAAGTGGACTAAAATATATCAACAAAACAAAAAAGTCTTTGTTAATTACTTTACTGAACAGGGGTTTTATCTTTTTAGAACACTTGCTATATTAGCATCCCATAGTAATATACCCCTGAAATGTCTACAGATAATCAATATACCGAAGATAATATCCGTTCGTTGGACTGGAAGGAGCATATCCGTATGCGCCCTGGTATGTATATTGGTAAGTTAGGTGACGGATCATCCGCTGATGATGGTATTTATATTCTTCTAAAAGAGGTTTTAGATAACTGTATTGATGAATTTGTCATGGGGGCAGGAAAAACCATTGAGATTTCTATTCAAGGAGAACGCGTTATCGTACGAGATTATGGAAGAGGAATTCCTTTGGGGAAGGTAGTAGATGTAGTTTCCAAAATGAACACTGGTGGAAAATATGATTCTCGGGCCTTTAAAAAATCCGTGGGACTAAATGGGGTGGGTACCAAAGCGGTGAATGCGCTCTCTACCTTTTTTAAAGTGGAATCTACCAGAGATGGTAAATCAAAATCAGCGGAATTTGAAACAGGAGAGCTTAAAAACGAAGAACTTTTAGAAGAGACAACTAGGAGAAGAGGTACAAAGGTTACTTTTATTCCAGATGAATCGATTTTTAAAAAATACAAATACCGCAATGAGTATGTAGAGCGAATGCTCAAGAACTACGTTTACTTAAACCGCGGACTTACAATCGTTTTTAATGGAGAAAAGTTCTTTTCTGAAAATGGATTAAAAGATTTATTAGAAGACAACAATAGTGCGGAGGATATGTTATATCCTATTATTCATTTACAAGGTGATGATATTGAGGTAGCAATAACTCATAGTAAAACGCAGTACAGTGAAGAATATCACTCTTTCGTAAATGGACAACACACCACCCAAGGAGGAACACACCAAGCGGCATTTAGGGAGGCAATAGTAAAGACCATACGTGATTTTTACGGCAAAACCTATGAAGCTTCAGATATTCGAAAATCAATTATATCTGCCATAGCTTTGAAAGTAATGGAACCCGTATTTGAAAGTCAGACTAAAACAAAATTAGGTTCTACAGACATGGGAGGTGGATTGCCTACTGTTCGCTCTTATGTAAATGATTTTATTGGGAAATATCTAGATAACTATTTACACAAAAATCCTGATACAGCCGAGAAGCTTCAACGTAAGATTATGCAGGCTGAGAAGGAGCGAAAGGAACTATCAGGTATCCGAAAATTAGCAAAAGAGCGGGCTAAAAAAGCGAGTTTACATAATAAGAAGCTAAGAGATTGTAGAGTGCATATGGGCGATATGAAGAATGATCGTCGTTTGGAAAGTACCTTATTTATCACTGAGGGTGATTCTGCCTCTGGGTCTATTACAAAATCAAGAGATGTAAATACACAAGCGGTGTTTAGTCTGCGTGGTAAACCCTTGAATTCTTATGGTATGTCTAAAAAGATAGTCTATGAGAACGAGGAATTCAATCTTTTACAAGCGGCTTTAAATATTGAAGAGTCCATGGAAGATCTTCGGTATAATAATATTGTAATCGCTACGGATGCCGATGTAGATGGAATGCATATTCGCTTATTGTTGATAACCTTCTTTCTTCAGTTCTTTCCAGAATTGATAAAAGAAAATCATTTGTACATTTTGCAAACCCCGCTATTTAGAGTTCGAAATAAGAAAGAAACGATCTACTGTTATAGTGATGAAGAACGTAGAAATGCGCTGGATAAACTTTCTGGAAAACCAGAAATAACTAGATTTAAAGGGCTTGGAGAAATATCTCCTGATGAGTTTCAACACTTTATTGGAGATGATATACGCTTAGAACCAGTGATGTTAGATAAGGCGATGTCCATTGAACAATTGCTTAATTTTTACATGGGTAAAAACACACCGGATAGGCAAAAATTTATCATCAATAATCTTAAAGTTGAAATTGACTTAATAGAAGACAACTAATTATAAACCAAAATAATACGATTCTTTCTTTATGGAAGATAATGACGAGTTGAACGAAATACATGATGAAAACCTAGAAGGTTCCCAGGATGCGCTTACCAAGGTCACGGGAATGTACAAGGATTGGTTTTTAGACTATGCTTCCTATGTTATTTTAGAACGAGCCGTGCCCGCCATTGAAGATGGTTTTAAGCCTGTGCAACGTAGAATTATGCATGCGTTGAAGGAACTAGATGATGGGCGCTATAACAAAGTGGCGAATGTAGTTGGACATACCATGCAGTATCACCCGCATGGGGATGCAAGTATTGCCGACGCTATGGTGCAAATTGGTCAAAAGGACTTGTTAATAGATACTCAGGGAAACTGGGGAAATATTTTAACTGGTGATAGAGCAGCTGCTTCACGTTACATCGAAGCTCGTTTATCCAAATTCGGTTTAGAAGTAGTGTTTAGTCCGAAGATTACCGAATGGCAATTGTCTTATGATGGTAGAAAAAAAGAACCTGTAAACCTGCCTGTTAAATTTCCTTTATTGCTCGCTCAAGGTGCAGAGGGAATTGCTGTAGGACTTTCTACTAAGGTATTGCCGCATAATTTTAATGAACTGATCGATGCATCCATAAAGCATTTAAAAGGGCAAAGATTTAAGTTATATCCTGATTTTCCAACTGCTGGAATTATAGATATTACAAACTATAATGATGGTGTTCGTGGAGGTAAAGTACGCGTACGTGCGAGAATAGCACAACATGAAAAGAACTCATTGATTATTAGCGAAATACCACATGGAACCAATACTTCTTCTTTAATAGATTCCATCCTTAAAGCAAATGACAAAGGAAAGATAAAAATTAAAAAAATAGAAGATAATACCGCTGCTGATGTAGAAATACTAGTGCACTTACCTTCTGGTATTTCACCAGACAAAACGATTGATGCGCTATATGCTTTTACATCTTGCGAGTCTTCCATTTCTCCGCTGGGATGTATTATTGAAGATAACAAACCTTTATTTACAGGAGTTTCCGAAATGTTGCGACGTTCGGCAGATCTCACCGTAGAATTATTGAAAGCCGAATTGGAAATTCAACTTTCCGAATTGGAAGAAAGTTGGCATTTTGCTTCTCTTGAACGCATTTTTATTGAAAATCGAATTTACCGAGATATAGAAGAGGAAGAGACTTGGGAAGGAGTTATTAAGGCAATAGATAAGGGCTTAAAGCCTCATACCAAACATTTAAAACGTGCGGTTACTGAGGAGGATATTGTGCGACTGACAGAAATTCGTATCAAACGAATCTCGAAATTTGATATTGATAAAGCACAGCAATTACTAGATAGTCTAGAAGAGAAAATTGCTGAGGTGAAACATCATCTGGCGAATCTAATCGATTTTGCAATTGATTATTTTAAGAATTTAAAATCTAAATACGGAAAAGGAAGAGAGCGGAAATCTGAGATTCGAATTTTTGATGACATAGAAGCTACAAAGGTGGTGATTCGAAACACTAAGCTCTATGTGAACAGAGAAGAAGGTTTTGTTGGGACTTCTCTTAAAAGAGATGAGTATGTAACGGATTGCAGTGATATAGATGATATTATTGTATTTACCAAGGATGGTAAAATGATGATAACTAAAGTGGATTCCAAAACCTTTGTGGGTAAAAATATCATTCATGTAGCGGTATTTAAGAAAAAGGACAAACGAACTACCTATAATATGATTTATAAGGATGGTAGAGGCGGTCCAAGCTATATAAAGCGCTTTAATGTTACTTCGGTTACTCGTGATAAACCTTACGATTTAACAACCGGAAAAGCGAGTTCAGATGTTTTGTACTTTTCTGCAAACCCTAATGGGGAGGCAGAAGTGATTACGGTGCTTTTGCGCCAAGCAGGGAGTATAAAAAAACTAAAGTGGGATATTGATTTTGCGGATGTTATCATAAAAGGTAGGGCTAGTAAAGGAAATATTGTAACTAAATACTCTGTAAAACGAATTGAGTTAAAGGAAAAGGGGTTGTCTACATTAAAACCACGTAAAATTTGGTTTGATGACACGGTTCAACGCTTAAATGTTGATGGTAGAGGCGATTTGTTAGGCGAGTTTACCAGTGAAGATATGTTGCTTATTGTAAATCAGAAGGGATTTGTTAAGACAGCTACTCCTGAACTTACCATGCGTTTTGATGATGATATCATAGTCTTAGAAAAATGGAATCCTAAAAAACCTTTGTCTGCAATATATTATGAAGGTGAAAAAGAACGTTATTATATAAAGCGCTTCTTAATCGAAAATGAAAACAAGGAAGAGTTGTTTATTTCGGAACACCCTAAGTCTGTACTTGAGCTAGTTTCAACCGATTGGAGGCCAGTAGCAGAAATCGAGTTTTACAAGCCTCGTGGAAAGGAAGCAAAACAAAACCAAAGAATTGATTTAGAAGATTTTATAGCTGTGAAAGGAATTAAAGCTTTAGGAAATCAATTGACGGGAGAGAAGGTTAAAAATATTAATGCTCTAGAGGCTTTGCCTTACGAAGAACCTTCCAGATCAGAAGTAGGGGAAATAGAGGTGATTGGTGAAGAGAATGTAGAAAATTCCCCGGTAAATGGTGTTTCTAAAAATAAAGAAAATGGAGATGATGACATGGAAGACGAAACACAAACCACCTTATTTTAGTAAAATTTATGGCATAATTGTTTAGAGAATTTAGACAGATCTATTCGGATTCAATCTAAAGTTTAAACAAGTTATTGTTTAGTGCCCAATATGAGTATATTTATCACAACCAAAAATTAATTAA
Source organism: uncultured Flavobacteriaceae bacterium (assembly GCA_947500575.1). Lineage (GTDB taxonomy): Bacteria > Bacteroidota > Bacteroidia > Flavobacteriales > Flavobacteriaceae > CANMSI01. Next base: position 229,136 of record CANMSI010000002.1, read on the forward strand.
TAAATGGATTTCACTAACCCCCTAGTGTACGGAGTGCCGTGTTTTATTGCTTTTATTTTATTAGAATTGACCTATAGCAAAACACATGATCACAAGGATCTGTACAATTGGAAAGATTTAGCTGCTAGTGGATTCATGGGTGTTGGGTCTGCAATCATAGCGCCACTTATCAAACTCATTTCAGCAATTGTAATCTTTGAATTTGTTTATGAGCTTTTTAATCCCATAAATTTAGAAGGTGTCAGAACCAATGTCTTAGGATATGAGTCTTTTGGATATATTTGGTATGTATGGCTCTTATGTCAGCTAGCGGATGATTTTACATATTATTGGTTTCATAGGGCAAATCATGAGATCCGTATCTTATGGGCTGCGCACATCGTCCATCATTCCTCGGATAATTTTAACCTAGGAACTGCGGTAAGAAACGGGTGGTTTACTATTTTATACAAGCCTTTATTTTATATGTGGATGCCTGCTATTGGCTTTCCTCCAGAAATGGTAGTGGTATGCTTAGGAATTGAAGCCTTATGGCAATTTCAATTGCATTCTGTGTATGTTCCTAAAATGGGCTTTATTGAAAAGATTTTTAATACGCATACCATGCACCAAGTACATCATGCACAGAATGTTGAATACTTAGACAAGAACCACGGTGGATTTTTAAATATTTTTGATAAAATATTTGGCACTTGGAAAGAACTTGATGATGATGTTGATGTGAAGTATGGTGTAATACATGCACCAGAATCTTACAACCCTGTAGTTATTCTAACGCATGAGTTTAAAGACATCTACAATGATGTAAAAAAAGCTAAGAAATTTTCTCATGCTCTTATGTACATATTTGGCCCTCCGGGTTGGAGCCCAGATGGAAGTACACTTACGGTAAAACAGCAGCAGCGCTTGTTTAAAGAGCAGAAGAATTTAAATCCTGAAGTGGCTTTTGATAGGCCAAATTAACGTAGTAGCTATACTTCGTTTGTTGTATCCTCTATTTCTTTGGGAACTTTCTTCTTGTTTTTTTTCATTCTCAAATCGAAGAACTCTACCATGAGTGAAAATGCAATCGTAAAGTAGAGATATCCTTTAGGTATTGTTCCTACCTCATTGGCAAATACTACTAGATGTGCTAAATGAGCGGCCTCTGCAATAAGCATAAAGCCAATCAATATTAAAAAAGAAAGTCCAAGCACCTGTACGGAAGGATGTCTATTTACGAACTCTCCAACAGGATTAGCAAATAGCATCATAATCACCACAGAGATAACTACAGCAACAATCATAATGATTAAGGCATCCGTTGGATTGGGTGATATGCCGTTCGTCATCCCAATCGCTGTTAGTATAGAGTCAAATGAGAAAACGATATTAATAATAGTGATTTGAAGAATTGCATTGCTAAGTGATTTGGATCGATGACTCTTTACTTCACGTTCATCATGTCCTCGATCTTCTATCTTCTCATGAATCTCTTTGGTGCTTTTATAAAGCAGAAATAACCCTCCGGCAAAGAGAATAACAGCTTGCCCACTAATACCTCCGCTTATCCAGTCATTGTCAATAACCCAAAAAGGTTTCTTCATCGAAGTGAGAAGAGAGATGCCAAAAAGTAAAACAATACGCATTGCCATTGCTAAGAAAAGACCAATGTTTGTTGCCTTTTTGCGTTGTTTTTTTTCAAGCTTGCCAGCAGCGATAGAAATAAAAATGATATTATCTATCCCTAAAACAATTTCTAGAAATGTAAGAGTTAATAAGGCTATCCATGCATCGGGGCTTGCGAAAATTTCAAACATGTTTATTTGGTTTTTATGGCGGTTCCTCTAGATTTTTTGTTGTTACCTACAATGTTGTATTCAAAAGTATAGGATTTATTCGTAGTTGTCAATATTTTCATGTGGATTGACTTCTCTTCTGTGGCATTTTTTGGGTTCAACCTTTTTACGATATATTCACAATCATTAATCCAGCGTACAGAAGAGGTGTCGGTCTTACCTTCATAAACGTCAATTTCTATATCCTCATTCCTGGTAAAAATAGTGGTCTTTTCCTCTCCATTAATAGAAGTAGTAAATGTAAAACTCCCATTTTTAAAGTCTTTACAGTTTCTTTCAGGTGGTGTAGCACAAGAAGATAGGGAAAGTAGCACAAGGAGAGCGGTTGAAATTCTAAAATTCATAATGTAAAAATAAAGAAATTTGAAGTTACAAATTCAAGAAATGGTTTTATTCTAATGAGTGATGATATGATTCAAAACTTCCATCATCATAAAATATAACGATTCTTTGAATGTTTTTTTGAGATTCACTTCTAGTAATGGTGGCTTTAGTTGCGCTATCCGAGAGGATGGAGGAGATGCTACTTTCTTTAGATGAAGGGAAAGAGCCTTTACCATTTAAAAGCCAGTATAAATTTACTTCGGGAAAAGCTTTCACCACCTTGAGTACAAACTCCAGACTTGGTTTGTTTCGCCCAGTTAGCAAATGCGAAATACTAGATCTTTGTACGCCAATGCGATCAGCAAAAACAGAAGCAGAAAGGTCATAATACTGAAGTATTTGTTCCAAGCGATTAATAAATTTCTCTGTGTTTACCATTGTAAATTTAACTTAAGACAAAAGTAGTCAAAAGATCATATGTATTTGTTAAAGTGGGGATAATAAACTTATTAATAGTTGAACTATTAATATATATAAAATTGATTAATCAATTGTTAATTAAAATATTAACTGTATGTAATAATATTTTCTTATAATAAATGATTTTGTTTTTACAAATGTAATATTAACTGCCCAAATTGCTAACGGAAAGTGTATACATATGTGAATAGTTATTACAATTGTTATAAAATAAGAGCCTATTTTTGCATTGCATATATTTATTTTAAAAATGCTAGAGAAAGAGGAATATTTAAACATTAAGGAGACTTCAATTCAGGGTCGATATGTTATACCAAATGATATTGAACTATACATAAAGAATGGTATTAAAACTGGGAAGGTAGAAACCATTGGGAAATCGGTTTTAAAGGTACCCATCAAAATGTTTGTTTTTGGTACAGGTAAGAAGAAGGTGCTTATGTGGTCTCAAATGCATGGAAACGAAACTACCACCACCAAGGCTGTTTTCGATTTAATGAATTTTTTAGAGGGGAAATCCACTGTTGCCCAAAAATTTTTAACCGAATGTTCCCTTTTTATAATACCGATGCTCAACCCAGACGGGGCAAAAGCATATACAAGGGTAAACGCGAATAAGGTAGATCTCAATCGAGATGCGCAAGATCGAAGCGAACCCGAAAGTAGAGTTTTGCGAAATGTATACGATAAGATTCAACCTGATTATTGTTTCAATCTCCATGATCAAAGAACAATTTATAATGTTGGGAATACGGAAGTTCCTGCTTCCGTTTCTTTTCTTGCCCCAGCACATGATGAAGCTCGAACTATTTCTAAGACAAGAGCAATAAGTATGCAATTGATTGCTGCCATGAATAAGATGCTTCAGATGAGCATTCCAGGTAGGGTTGCTCTTTACGATGATGCTTTCAATGCCAATTGTGTGGGAGATACTTTTCAAATGCTGCGTACTCCTACCATTCTGTTTGAAGCTGGTCATTCTCCTAACGATTATCAAAGAGAAGAAACTAGAATGCATGTCTGCAAGGCACTTCTTGAGGCAATTAGGGTTATTAGTTATGATTTAATTAACGAGCTAGATAAGGACGAATACCTTTCCATACCTCGGAATGCAAAACAATTTGTAGATATTCTAGTAAGGAATATTCAGCTTATCAACAAAGCGTATGAAGAAGGTACATCTATAGGTATTTTGTATGAAGAAGTTTTAAAGGAGCGGACAATTCAGTTTGTACCAAGAAAAGATCAAATAGGGGAACTTCCCAATTGTTTTGGGCACCTCACGTATAACTGTTTAAATAACAATGAATTAGCTCTAATAAAGGAAAATAAAGCGCTGATGAAGCTGATTCTTTAATTGAAAATAATAACGGAAAATTACGAAATCATTACATTTTTGTTAAAAAAATTAAAGTTTCCTTAAATTTAATTTCTTAATTTTCTATTTTTGTTCAAAATATCATTAACTATGGGTAAAGTAAAACTAGACGAAATAGACCACCAGATTCTGGATATGTTAATAGACAACACCAGAACACCATTTACAGATATAGCTAAAAAACTACTAATTTCCGCAGGAACAGTGCATGTAAGGGTAAAAAAGATGGAAGAGGCTGGCATTATAAAAGGCTCTTCTCTTACCTTAGATTATGTGAAGTTGGGTTATGCCTTCATAGCCTATGTGGGAATATTTCTTGAAAAAACACATCAGACCAAATTTGTTTTGGAACGTTTAAATCAAATTCCGCATGTTACTGTGGCTCATATTACAACAGGAAAATTTAATATTTTTTGTAAAATAAGAGCTAAGGATACAACGCATGCAAAAAATATCATTTTTACAATTGATGATATTGATGGAATTAGTAGAACAGAAACTATGATCTCTTTAGAAGAAAGTATCAACGACAAAAAACGTTTGATGCATACGATCTTTAATGAGTTGTAATCGTAGTTAAATTTATAAATCCCTAGGCTTGTGAAGGTCTGGGTTTTTTAGTTTAAAAATTAAATGAAAAAAAAAGAACTACAATCTTCGGATTATGCGCCTTACTATAAAGGATATTATGCACAATTAGATGAGGAAGCAGAATTAATGACACTTTTGGAAGAAGGGAATGCTGAATTCAATTCCTTATTAAATGACATACTTCTTGATAAATTGTCTTTTGCCTATGGCGAAACTAAGTGGACAGTTGCGGAAGCATTAATGCATATCATTGATACGGAACGGATTTTTCAATACCGGGCCCTAAGATTTGGAAGAAATGATACTACACCAATTCCTGGTTTTGAACAAGACGACTATGTGCCTGCGTCGAATGCTGCGGCAAGAGATAAAGAAAGTTTATTAAAGGAATTCCTTGCGGTTAGATCTTCTACAATTGCTTTGTTTGCCTCTTTTAATTTGGATACTCTGAGATTATTAGGAACAGCGAGTGGGGTTCCAATGAGTGTAGGTGCTATTGGTTTCTTGATAAGTGCCCACCAAAAGCATCATTCAATGATCATAAGAGATCGATATCTATAGGACTATTCTAGTTCCTTATTGATATCAAAATCTTCTTCTTGATTCATTTCTAGTTCCAATGGCTTTTTAGAATCAGTTTTTGGCTCTAATTCTTTTAGAATGTTATCATCAAAATTTGCAATAAAATTAGAAAGACTCTTGCTAATTTTCACCATATAAAGGGTGTCTGCTGTTTTTAATTCTACAGCTTCGATAATTTCACCGTTTAAGTTTTTAAAAGTAATGATATCACCATCTCCATATCCATGCGGATAGGTTTCAATTAATAAAGCAGCAATGTTGTGGTCTAGTTTTTTGTAATCAACAAGTTTACGTAGCATGGGTTATTTGGTTTGGTTTATTATGAAACCTAAGCTATGTAATTTTTACTTTTAATTTTACAAAGAGTTGTAAAACTGCAAATTTAGTAGGTGTAGTGCTTATTCTTTGTAGTATGCAAATGCTTGGGCATATAAATCTTGTGGAACCTGCACATCAATGACCGCTTGGCCAATATTTTTTATAAGAGCAAAATTAATATTACCATGAGAATTTTTCTTATCAAACTTTAGTAATGCAAGAATGGACTCAATGTCTCTGTCTGAAAAACTGACTTTCCCATAACGATTAATGAAGGTAACTTTTATATCCTCTAGTGCTTCCTTTGCGAGTCCTGAAGTCTTGTGAGACAAAAAAGCTTCTAATATCATCCCAGCAGCAATAGCTTCGCCATGCAATAGCTGTTTTCCGTTTTTATCTTCTAAGAAATAAGATTCAATGGCATGGCCAAGGGTATGTCCAAAATTTAAAATCTTTCTAATATTTTGTTCCGTGGGATCTTGAAGTACAACTTCATTTTTAATACCTACAGATTCATAGATTATGTCATCCATAGCATTAAAGGCGCTTAAGTTTTTGCTCCGTTCCCAATATCGTTTGCTTTGTATTAGACCGTGCTTTAGGACTTCTGCAAAACCACTATTTAATTGACGCCCATCTAAAGTTTTTAGAAAATCACTTACAATCAATACCATCTCCGGCTGATTAATAACCCCTATTTGATTTTTCAATACTCCTAAGTCAACTCCTGTCTTTCCGCCAATAGAAGCATCTACCATGGCTAGTAGGGTAGTAGGGACATTAATAAAATGGATTCCTCTTTTATAGGCAGAAGCTACAAATCCTCCTAAATCGGTAACTACGCCACCACCTAAATTAATAAGCAGACTTTTTCTGTCAGCATTCAATTCAGATAGCACTTCCCATACCTGCGTACAAGTTTCAATAGTTTTGTGGATTTCCCCGGCCTCTATTTCTATAATTTCAAAAGAATAATCTCCCTGAATTTGACTCATAAATGATGACAAACAATGCTGATGTGTATTTTCATCTACCAATATAAAAATGATGGAATAGTCCATCTGTTTCAAATGTGTATTTAATGACTCATACGCCATGGTATTAAAATGTACAGCATAGGAAGAGGTAGTAATAGAATCCATTCAATTAAATTATTTAGTACTGCAAAATAAAGCCAAATTTTAATCATTAGAATAGCTTTTCTGTGATTATATTTGATGCACTAACAAATTCACAATTATGAGCGCTATTTTTGAGGATACCGCAATTGCATTTTCCCTTAAAACCGATTCTGAGTTAGAACGGGCCTATTTTCTTTTTAAAATGATCGCTAATGAACCACTAGTTCGGATTGGTACGGCGGTCACCAATTTTGCATTAAAGGCCCACCTACCCGTAGATGGTTTGATAAGAGCAACGGTTTTTGATCATTTTTGTGGCGGGGTGAATGAAGAAGACTGTATGCCATTGGTGGATCGAATGTTTGAAAAAGGAGTATGTTCTGTCTTAGATTATTCTGTTGAAGGAAAGGAAGAAGAGGAACAATTTGACCTTGCGATGGAGAAGATTTTAAACATCTTAAATTTTGTAAAAGAGAAAGACGCGATTCCTTTTGCGGTTTTTAAACCAACAGGCTTTGGTAGATTTGCTTTGTACGAAAAGTTAAGCGCAGGAAAAATACTTTCTGATGAAGAACAACAAGAATGGAGTAGGGTGGTAGAACGTTTTGATGCTGTCTGTAAAAGAGCATATGATTTAGACGTGGCCCTACTAATAGATGGAGAAGAGAGCTGGATGCAGCAGGCTGCAGATGATTTGGTTGAACAAATGATGCGTACCTATAATAAAGAGAAAGCGATTGTTTTTAATACGCTTCAAATGTATCGATGGGATCGGATGGATTACCTTAAAAAACTGCATGGTATAGCAAAAAAAGAGGATTTTAAAATTGGTATGAAAGTGGTCCGGGGTGCATACATGGAAAAAGAGAACCAAAGGGCAGAAGAGTATGGATACCCAAGTCCTATTTGCGCATCCAAACAGGCAACAGATGATAATTTTGATGCTGTAGTCTCCTATATGATTGAAAACTTAGATATCATTTCTATTTTTTCGGGCACTCATAATGAGCAGAGTTGCTTAAAGCTCTTGGCACATATGGAGCAACTGGATATTAAAAGGAATGATCGCCGTATTTGGTTTGGACAGCTTTATGGTATGAGTGATCATATTTCGTACAATCTTAGCGCCAAAGGATATAATGTAGCTAAATACCTGCCTTTTGGACCGGTTAGAGATGTAATGCCTTACCTGATACGCAGAGCGGAAGAGAATACGTCTGTTGCCGGACAAACAAGCCGTGAATTAGATTTGCTCAAAAAAGAACGGAAAAGAAGAAAGATTTAATTATTACTAAAGTTTAATTTGCTCTACTATTACCTTTCTTTTGCAATTTTTGATGGTTAGAATTGAATTTTTATTTTTGATAGTTCCTTCCACTACATAGGTTTTGCATGGGTTGGATTTGGTATCACTTGCACCAAAATCGATATCACCTTCAAAGAAAATCTGAGTAATTTGGGCAGAGTCTAATTGTTGCTCTTCAATCATTTTTTGCACAGCATCTGAATAGGAAATAGACTTGGAACGCATATCTTTCAGCACCCTGCAATTGGGTAAATAACAGAATTCTACACCCGTTTCTTGAGATTTCTTTTTAAAGAAGAATATGAGAAAAACAATCCCAATTCCCAATCCAAATAGGAAGTAGCTCAAACGTTTAAGAAAATCTCTCGACATAATAATTATTTGGCTGCAAAGATAGCAGTATTCCTTAAAAGATTAGGAAGTTAATGTCATTATAAGGAAGATCAAACCATTCTCCAACAGATCTATTGGTAAGAACACCATGATACATATAAAGACCATTTCTTAAACCCTTATCAAATCGCAAACCACTCTCTAATCCACCATCTTCTCCCAGTTTTAATAAGTAAGGAGTAAAAATATTGCTAATAGAAATCGAAGAGGTCTTAGGATACCTAGATGGAATATTAGGAACTCCATAATGCACTACGCCAAACTTTTCTTGAGTGGGTTCATCGTGATTGGTTACTTCACTGGTTTCGAAACAACCGCCCATGTCAATACTTACGTCAATAATTACGGCACCTGTTTTCATATGCTCCACCATAGAACTAGATACAACTACTGGAGATCTATCTTTCCCACGCGTGGCACCAATAGCTACATCACAGCGTTTTAAAGCTTTCAACAAATTTTTTGGCTGAATGGTAGAGGTGTATATAGTCTGATTTAAATGAGTTTGTATGTTTCGTAATTTGGTAATGGAATTATCAAAAACTTTTACGTTGGCACCTAAACCAAGTGCTGAACGAGCTGCAAATTCACCTACTGTCCCAGCACCTATGATAACTACTTCTACTGGAGGTACACCACTAATATTCCCAAACATAAGTCCGTTTCCATTGTTGGTAGTCGCCATTAATTCCGAGGCAATGAGTACAGAAGAGATTCCAGCAATTTCACTTAGGGAACGCACGGCGGGGTATTTCCCATCTTCATCGCGGATGTACTCAAATGCAATGGCGGTAATACGTTTTTTAGCGAGTTCTTCAAAATACTTTTTGCTCTGCGTTTTTATTTGCAATGCAGAAATAATGGTGGCTTGTGGTGCTAACATTTGAATCTCTGCGAGAGTTGGGGGTTCTACTTTTAGTAGCAGCGGACAAGAAAATACTTTTTTAGCGTCTTTGGTAATTTCCGCACCAGCATTGGTATAATCCAAATCTGTAAAGTTGGCACCTTCCCCCGCACCAGTTTCTACCAGAATACGATGTCCGTGCGCTGTAATGGCATTGACGGCATCTGGAGTAAGACAAATACGTTTTTCTTGGTATTGGTTTTCTTTAGGAAGCCCTATAAAGAGTTCTCCTTTTTGTTTTAAGACCTCTAACATTTCTTCTTGAGGCAGTAGTTGTTGTTTGCTAAAAGGAGATACAGGTTTACTCATAAAAAAGTATAGGGAGTTGGCTGGTGAATGCTTTACTCAAAATTACAACTTTTTATGGAAACAGAAATTGGGCTAAATTTTGTGTAATAGATCGTACGTAAAAACTGAGAAGGGGAGTTGAATTTAAACCTTTAGTTTTTTGTTCTTTTCTTCCTCTCGTTTGCGCTCCCGTTCTTTAAGTTCCTTTAATTCAGCGTCCATAGCTTCTAGGTCAATTCCATGGACATGTTTGTCGTATAATTTAATACGAATAAAATATACGAAAGGTATAATGACCATACATACTGGCAATAACCATAAAAGATTCTCTGTATCAATTTGATCATCAGAATCAAAAACAGTTTCAAATATTTGAAACGTATACATAATAATAGGTATCAAAATAATATGATACCACCAATGTTTGCATGTAAAAAACCAAATAATTAACAAATATAATGGTATTCCCTTTCCAAGAAGAACCCATATAAAAACTCCTACATCTTGAAATCCATTACTTCCAATTTCAATCCCTAAAACAGTAGTTGATTGCTCACTAGGGATATATTCATGAAGCTTAAAAACGAAAGGTGAAATGACTATTAGAAAAGCAATAAATGAATCAAGGATCAGTTTTTTTCTTGCTTTTTTTCCTTTTTCCGTAATGGTACGCTTCATCTGTTAATTCTTTCAATAAATCTTATAACGAAAAAAAGGGTAATTTATTGATTACCCTTTAATTTGTTACAGTAAAATTAAAAATTTCAAATATCTCAAAGTAACTAATTAGTGAGATGGTCTTTTAATCTTTGTCTTATCTATACCCTGTTCATACAACTGATCTTCTTCTGCTGTGCTGCTCGGGGTACAGGCTACTGCCAAAAACGTAACGCATAGCGCTAACGCCATAAAAATTTTCTTCGTGTTCATCGTACAAAGGTTTTTAGTTAAAGATTTGATTCATTTTCAAAACAAATGTAAGAAATAAACCACTAACTAGGGGTTATTCACCCCAAAAAAGTGCCATTTTAACCCATTTTATGTACATTTCATCGAAATCTTCTAAAAAAAAAGAAAAGGAGACAATAAAATTTGGCTATTTACGATGTAGGAATCTTTATTGATCGAGAGAAATTACATACTGGAAATAGAAGAAAGGAAATATGTGAATTTAGGATAGCGAAATTGTTCGAGTTTTGGTACCCGCCATTTCCAATTTTATCTTAGTACTATTTTCAGGAATAAAAGAGGAAATATTTTCTGGCCATTCAATAAAAACCCAGGCATCTGTTTGTAAATAATCTATCAAACCAAGATCCAAGGCTTCCATTTCATCTGTTATTCGATAAAAATCAAAATGGTATCCTAGTAATCTCCCATCTGGATAATTATACTCATTAACAATACCAAAAGTGGGGCTACTCACTACATCTTGGCCCCCTAAGGCTTTTACCAAGGACTTGATCAAAGTGGTTTTTCCTGCACCCATCTCTCCATAAAAACATAAAACTTTGCTTTTATCCTGATAGGTTTTGATAATGGTAGCCGCTAATTCATGAATTTGGGGAAGCTCAAACTGTATTTTCTTCAAAACATGCATTATTATCTGTACCCTTGTAATGGAGTTACAAGCCTATTACTATGACAAAGATACTGGTAAATATTAAATCTTTTTGGATGAGAAAGTACTACTTAGACATCCTGTTATCTCTTACAATTGTACTAATCCCTTTTATAGGATACTTTCATACATTCTTCGATTTAAATACTGATTTGGTAAATGGCTTAGGAATATCTGTTGAAAAAAATGGAATGAACGATACTTTTTTGATCTGGCTCTCCCTTAATAGAGGCATTGCATTATTGATTTCGGTCATCTGGTATCTTAATTGCAAGCAGCGTTGGCGAAGGTTTATATTGATTCCCTCAGGTTTATTGCTCTATTTTATAACAAAAAACCTTCTAATTACATGGGGAGAATATCAAGATTATAAACATTATATACTTGGTATTAGTTTAATAAGCGTTTTCAGTATGGTATTAGCAGATCGATATCTATTTGGTAATTCGAACTACTCGATGATCACCCTTAATTACGGAATTAAGAATTTTTATAAACAGTCAAGACAACAACTTGATTCAGATAGAACGAGATATGCAATGACTCCTTTTGCTTTTCTAAAACGACTGGTTTACCAACAAAAAATGATAGAAGAGCAACTTAAAGTGGGTTGCGACCTAAATGAAAAAAGAATAAATTATACAATAGCGCTCCTGTTGTTAGTAGGGCTTTCTTTTTTGTTGATTATTGGAGAATTAACCATTCCCTTCTTATCTCAGATTGATAATACGCAGCAGTTTATAAATTCTTTTGGTTTTGATGCCTCTGAGGGCTTTTTACTGTACATCACCACAAAACTGTTTGTTATAGGGATTTGTATTACATGGTATTTTACCACAAAAGTTTGGTGGCGGTATGCACTTTTTTCTCCAATAGTAATTTTTTCGTATCAATTATTTATGGGGTTGCAAACAGAATTAGTACAATTAGATGTGCAAGAATATCGAGATGTGCTACCTTCTATACTTTTATTGATTCTAGTATTAATTGGCTTTTCTCAAGGGGTAAAATACCAATATAAACTTAAAGCAATTCATAACGGAATTTTAGTAGAAATACAGGAATTTCTGTCAAATATTGAAGTCGATAATATTCTACATAAGAGATATCTCTCTGACTTTGATCAGTTAAAAGACAAAATTAAGATCGAAAAGAGCAGAAGTAATAATCTATCCTCTCTTATTCAGCTAAGAGAAGAATTAGAAAGACGGATAGACCAGGTACAATGATACCTACTTATCTTCCCCCGTTTTCTTCTTTTCAATTTCGGCTTTCACCTCTTTGAGAAGTTGCTGCAGCTGCTCTTCGTGTCGAGCACGTATCTTATTCTCAATAATCTGCTCAATCTCAGTTTGTTTAGCCTTGGGTAATTGATCAAAGCCAGGAATGTCTTCCTTCTTTTTCAACATTTCACCATCTCCGGTGATGAGCCAAACAACATTCAATTGTGGATAGGTCTTTAAGATGGTTTCGATTACGTCACTACCTACAGAAGCATGATTTTTTTTCATACGTAAGGTATAGCCGTTTCCCGCACCAATTGAGAGGTCAAATTGGCGTGCACTAAGACCCGCGAATTTGATAAATTCGATAATACGATCAATTGTTTTGATCATAAGCTTTTAGATTAGTAAAACGCACTTATAGAAGTTACGCTATAGATTGATAGTATAGTTACACGAATATACTAAAAATTAAACAAAAACTAGAAAAAAGCAGGGCTCCCGCATTTTTTTTTGTGCTGAGAAATCTAAATTTTGGGTAATTTATCGAGGTTCAAGTACTACAAATGGAATGATCATTTCTTCTAAAGAAACCCCGCCATGTTGATACGTATTGCGATAATAACTCACATAGTGATTGTAATTATTTGGGTACGCAAAAAACAAATCATTTTTCGCAAAAATAAAGGAGCTACTCATATTAATACTGGGTAAAAATATGTTGCTAGGACTTGTTTCTGCCAATACATCTTTATTTTCATAGGTTAAACTGCGACCTGTCTTGTATCTTAGGTTGAGACTTGTTTCTCTATCACCAATGACTTTTGAAGGCTGTTTCACATTAATAGTTCCATGATCTGTTGTAATAATAAGCTTTAATCCCATGGATTGTGCTTGCTGTATTATACCCAACAATGGAGAGTTTTTAAACCAACTCTGCGTAAGTGAACGATATGCTTTATCGTTAGACGCTAGTTCTTTTATTACTTCCATTTCGGTTTTTGAGTGAGAGAGCATATCTACAAAGTTGTACACAATAACAGTTAGATCGTTTTCCTTATGAGATTTGAAATTTTGGAGCAATTGCTTTCCTTGTCTTAGACTACTAATTTTATGATAATCCCACTTTAGGTTCAGTCCTAGTCTTTTCAATTGAGCTCCTAAGAATTTATCTTCAAATAAATTTTTCCCACCCTCGTCATTATCATTTTTCCACCAATCCGGGTGTTTTTTCTCCATGTCTAAGGGAGTTAAACCAGCAAAAATTGCGTTTCTTGCATATTGGGTAGCAGTGGGTAAAATGCTATAATAGGGTGTTTCTTTGGTCTTCTTATAATAGGTATTTAGTGTATCCTCAAAAGCAAACCATTGATCATACCTTAAATTGTCTATTACAATTAGAAGTGTAGGGGTATCTTTTATTTCTGGCTGAACTAGGTCTCTGAAAAGGGTATGTGACATAACCGGCCCCTCACCTGAGAACCAATCTGCATAATTTTTGTCTACAAATTTGCTAAATTGTGAGTTGGCTTCCACTTTTTGAGATTCCAAAATTTCGAACATCCCAGAATCTTCAATTTCCTCTAAACGAAGCTCCCAATAAATTAATTTCTTGTATAAATCAGCCCATTCTTCAAAACTATTGACCATGGATAGATCCATCGCTATTTTTCGAAACTCCTGTTGATAGTTCGCTGTGGTTTTTTCAGATACCAATCTGGAATTATCTAGATTCTTTTTCAGAGATAAAAGGATTTGATTGGGATTAACAGGCTTTATGAGATAATCTGCAATTTTAGATCCAATTGCCTCTTCCATAATATATTCTTCCTCACTTTTCGTAATCATTACCACAGGCAAACTGGCATCAATTACTTTGATTTCATTTAGGGTTTCTAGGCCAGAGATCCCCGGCATATTTTCATCTAAAAAAACAATATCAAAAGAAGTGTTTGTAATTTCCTCCAATGCTTCACGTCCACTTTTACAGGTAATTACTTCATAATTTTTATTCTGCAAAAAAATTATATGAGGTTTTAATAAATCAATCTCATCGTCAACCCACAGTATTGTTATCTTGTTCATTTAGTGCTTATCTTTGTGTTAAATACTCGTGATTTTGATAAAATCAAACAAGCTTAAAATATTCAATGATCCAATTTACGGATTTATTAGAATACCCAATACGCTCATTTTTAGTCTTATTGAACATCCTTACTTTCAGCGATTGCGTAGAATTTCCCAAATGGGCCTCTCTTATTTAGTGTATTCTGGAGCGCATCATACGAGGTTTCATCATGCAATTGGTTGCATGCATTTAATGCAACAGGCAATACAAGTGCTTCGTTTTAAGGATATTGAGATAACGTCGGAGGAGGAGGAAGGACTTTTAATCGCTATTTTATTACATGATATTGGACATGGTCCATTTTCCCATGCGTTGGAACATAGCCTGGCTGAAGGTGTAAGTCATGAAGACATTTCGCTATGGTTTATGGAAACTCTGAATACTAAGTTTAACGGAAGTTTAACGCTGGCCATCGCTATCTTCAAAAAGGAATACCCCAAGATGTTCTTAAATCAATTGGTGTCTAGTCAATTAGACATGGATAGATTGGATTACCTAAAACGTGATAGCTTTTATACTGGTGTAGCAGAAGGAAATTTGAATACCGAGCGTTTAATTACGATGTTGAACGTAGTTGATGGAGAACTGGTTGTAGAAGAAAAAGGGATCTACTCCGTAGAAAAGTTTTTGATGGCTCGTCGTTTTATGTATTGGCAAGTGTATTTGCATAAAACAGGGATCGTTGCAGAACAATTATTGATTCATATTTTAAAACGTGCTAAGTTTCTGATGTCTCAAGGAAAAGCCATTGAATGCAGTAATGCTTTGTTATTTTTTATTGAATATGCAGCTACTAAAAAGTCATTTACACCCGAAGTGCTAGATAAATTTGCACAATTAGATGATGTAGACATGCTTTCAGCAATTAAACAATGGCAAGAACATCCAGATTTTGTATTGTCGCAACTTTGTCAGCGAACTATTAATCGTAGATTGTTAAACATAAAGGTGAAGAACAAACCTATTAGCGCAGACAAGTTCCAAAAACAGTTTGAAAAATTTAAACTAAAATATCAGCTTACGGACGAAGAAACTTCCTATTTTGTTTTCTCTGGTGAAATTCAAAATACCGCCTATAATCCTCAAAAACAGAATATAAACATCATTCGAGCTAACGGAAAAATTACGGATGTAGCCAGAGCCTCGGATCATCTAAATTTAAATGCGCTATCCAAAACAGTGACCAAATATTATATGTGTTACCCCAAGGATGCCGTTTAACAATTTTTCTTACTTTTGTGTCCATCAAACGAATTATTGATAAACTTTTAAGGATTGAAATTTACAGCTAGTCAGATTGCGGGTATTTTGGAAGGTGAGGTTGACGGAAACCCTGAAATAGCTGTTCATAAGTTGGCAAAAATAGAAGAGGGACAAGAGGGCTCTTTAACATTTTTGGCCAATCCAAAATACACTTCTTTTATATATAAGACAAAGGCATCTATAACAATCGTAAATAGAGATTTTGTTCCAGAGCAAAGCCTTAATACAACGCTTATAAAGGTAGATGATGCATATCAGTCCTTTTCCAAATTATTAGAATATTACGATCAAGTGAAACGAACAAAAACGGGTATAGAAAATCCTGTTTTTCTCTCAGAAACCTCTTCTCATGGATCTGACTTTTACCTAGGAGCTTTCTCTTACATTGGAAATAATGTGGTAATGGGCGATCATGTGAAAATCTATCCTAACGTATACATTGGAGACAATGTGACTCTAGGAAATCACGTAACGGTATATGCAGGAGCAAAAATTTATTCAGAAACACTTATCGGTAACAACTGTGTGGTGCATAGTGGTGCTGTTATTGGTGCAGATGGTTTTGGCTTTGCGCCAGATGTAGATGGTGAGTATAGTAAAGTTCCTCAGATTGGCAATGTAGTATTAGAAGATTATGTAGATGTTGGTGCTGGCACAACAATAGATAGGGCAACATTAGGATCAACCATACTGAGAAAAGGTGTCAAGTTAGATAATCAAATCCAAATAGCTCATAACGTAGAAATAGGGGAGCATACCGTAATTGCGGCTCAAACAGGAATCGCTGGTTCCACCAAAATTGGAAAGAACTGTCTTATTGGTGGTCAGGTGGGTATTGTGGGACATATTGTAATTGGAGATCGAGTGAGAATCCAGGCACAGTCTGGGATAGGAAGAAATGTGAAGGAAGGTGAAATTCTTCAAGGATCTCCTGCATTAAATTATGGTGATTACAATAAATCTTATGTTTACTTTAAAAATTTACCAAAGCTAGCACAACAAATAGACGAAGTAGAAAAAAGAATTGACGGTGACTAAAACAACAACAAAACAAAGAACAATCGCTGAAGCAGTTACGCTAACAGGAGTAGGTTTACATACTGGAGAAAATGTTACAATGACATTTTTACCTGCTCCAGAAAATCATGGTTATGCTTTTAAAAGAATCGATTTGGAGGGAGCTCCTATTATTGAAGCGGATGCAAACTATGTGGTTAATACGCAAAGAGGTACTAATCTTGAGAAAAGAGGTGTAAAAATTCAAACATCCGAACATGTATTAGCGGCCTTGGTTGGAATGGAAATAGATAATGTACTCATAGAATTGGATTCGCCAGAGCCACCCATCATGGATGGTTCTTCAAAGTATTTTGTAGAAGCCTTGGAAAAAGCAGGAATTGTTGAACAAAATGCAATGAGGGAAGAGTATATCGTTAAAGATGTTATTTCTTATAAGGATGAAGCTACAGGAAGCGATATTACTATTATTCCTTCTGATGATTACCAAGTAACTACCATGGTCGACTTTGGCACTAAAGTATTAGGTACTCAAAATGCTACTTTAGAACATATCAATGAGTTTAAAACAGAGATCGCTTCTGCCCGTACGTTTAGTTTTTTACATGAATTAGAAATGCTCTTAGAGCATGGGCTAATTAAAGGTGGAGATTTAAACAATGCCATAGTCTATGTAGATAAAGAAATTTCACAGGCTACCATGAAAAAATTGGAGAAGGCGTTTAAAAAAGAAAAACTCTCTGTTAAGCCCAATGGGATTTTGGACAATCTAACATTGCACCAACCAAATGAAGCGGCCCGACACAAATTGTTAGATGTTATAGGAGATTTAGCCTTGGCCGGAACAAGAATTCGAGGAAAGGTAATTGCCAATAAACCAGGGCATTTCGTAAATACTCAGTTTGCTAAGAAGTTGGCAAAGATTATTAAACTTGAAAAGCGGAATAAAATACCTCATTTTGATTTAACAGCTGCTCCTTTAATGGATGTTACTCAAATCATGGATATGTTGCCGCATCGTCCTCCTTTTTTATTGGTGGATAAGATTCTAGAGCTATCTGATACCCATGTGGTAGGAGTGAAGAACGTAACTATGAATGAACCTTTTTTTGTAGGTCATTTCCCAGGAGCACCCGTGATGCCAGGTGTGTTGCAAGTAGAAGCTATGGCACAAACAGGAGGGATATTAGTGTTAAGTACAGTTCCTGATCCAGAAAATTATTTGACTTTTTTCATGAAAATTGATAATGTTAAATTTAAACAGCAAGTTGTTCCAGGAGATACCTTGGTATTTAAGTGCGACTTAATTTCACCTATAAGACGTGGAATATGTCATATGCAGGCATATGCGTATGCGAATGGAAAACTAGTATCAGAAGCTGAACTGATGGCCCAAATTGTTAAAACCAAAGACGTATAATTATGAATCAACCTTTAGCCTACATACACCCAGGAGCTAAGATTGCAAAGAATGTGGTGGTAGAGCCTTTTACAACCATTCATAATAATGTAAAGATAGGTGAAGGTACATGGATTGGATCCAACGTAACTATTATGGAAGGGGCTCGTATCGGAAAAAATTGTAATATTTTCCCCGGAGCTGTTATTTCTGCACCTCCACAAGATTTGAAATACAAAGGTGAAGAAACAACTGTGGAAATTGGGAATAATACCACTATACGTGAGTGTGCAACCATTAATAAGGGAACCTCAGATCGCATGAAGACGGTAATTGGGAAGAATTGTCTTATTATGGCATACTGCCATATTGCCCATGATTGTTATATTGGTAATAATTGTATTTTTTCAAATAATTCGACTTTAGCCGGACATGTAACTATTGGCGATAATGTGATATTGGCAGGTTTGGTAGCGGTGCATCAATTTGTTTCCATAGGAAGTCATGCTTTTGTTACCGGTGGATCTTTGGTAAGAAAAGATGTTCCTCCCTTTGTAAAAGGAGCCAGAGAGCCCATGTCTTATGTAGGAATCAATTCCGTTGGATTAAGAAGAAGAGGATTTAACTCGGATAAAATCCGCGAGATTCAAAATATTTATCGAATATTATATCAAAAGAATTACAATAATAGTCAGGCGGTTCAGATCATCGAAGCTGAAATGGAAGCTACTCCCGAAAGAGACGAGATTTTACAGTTTATTAGAGATTCCCAACGAGGTATCATGAAAGGTTATTTTAGTACTAATTAAAAACAAATATGGCATCTACATCAGATATTAGAAAAGGATTGTGTATTAAATACAACCACGATATTTTTAAAATAATAGAATTCTTGCACGTAAAACCAGGAAAAGGTCCTGCTTTTGTTCGTACAAAATTGAAAAGTGTTACTACAGGTAAGGTGATAGATAATACGTTTTCTGCAGGGCATAAGATCGAAGATGTGCGGGTAGAAACACGTTCCTATCAATACCTATATGCAGAAGGAGAAACCTATCACTTCATGAACACAAATGATTACAATCAGATTACACTGGAGGAGAGTAGTTTGGACAGTCCCGGTTTGCTAAAAGAGGGAGAGGTAGTTACCATATTGTTCAATACAGAAGATAGTATGCCTTTATCTGTAGACATGCCTGCAAGTGTTGTTTTAGAGGTAACACATACGGAGCCAGGAGTTAAAGGAAACACAGCCACCAATGCAACGAAACCTGCTACTGTTGAAACAGGTGCAAGGGTGAACGTGCCATTATTTATCAATGAAGGAGATAAAATTAAGATTGAGACGGAGAAAGGCACTTATATGGAACGTGTTAAGGAGTAATTCCTTTAATTTTTAATGACCTAGTGTAGTCAATTGATCATGGACATTTTGTTCCCGTTATTTTAACTATTTTAAAATGAAGTTTCCAATTCCCCATACTCTTAAACAAATAGCCAGTATTATCAATACGGAATATGTGGGTGATGATGATTTTCCTGTACTTGGAATGAATGAAATCCATGTGGTAGAGGAGGGAGATATTGTTTTTGTAGATCATCCGAAATACTATGATAAGGCCTTAAACTCAAATGCCACCACCATACTTATTAATAAACAAGTAAGCTGCCCCAGCGGAAAAGCACTTCTTATTTCTGATGATCCGTTTAGAGATTTTAATAAGCTTACTAATTTTTTCAAGCCCTTTGAGAAGGCAACTACCTCCATTGCAGCTAGCGCAAAGATTGGAAAGAATTCGATCATTCAACCCAATACTTTTATTGGAAATCATGTGGTAATCGGAGAACATTGTCAAATACATGCCAATGTTACAATCTACGACCATTGTGTTATTGGTAATCATGTAACAATTCATGCCGGTACCGTTTTAGGCGCTGATGCTTTTTATTATAAGAATAGACCTACTGGTTTTGATAAACTAATATCTGGGGGTAGCGTAATTATTGAAGATTATGTAGATATAGGTAGTTTATGTACTATAGATAGAGGCGTATCTGGAAATACTAGGATAAAGGAAGGAAGTAAGTTAGACAATCAAGTACAAATTGGTCATGATACCGTTATTGGTAAAAAATGTCTCATCGCTTCCCAAACAGGAATTGCAGGTTGTGTGGTGGTAGAAGATGAAGTTACTTTATGGGGGCAGGTAGGCGTAACCAGTGGTATTCGTATAGGCAGTAAAGCTGTTGTTTTAGCACAAACAGGGATTTCTAAATCAATTGAAGGAGGAAAAACCTATTTTGGAAGTCCAGTAGAAGAAGCTAGAGAAAAACTAAAACAACTGGCCTATGTTAAAAAGATTCCAGATATCATTAAAAAAATAAAAGATTAAATGCACGAGAAAGTTTGCAAAGCTATATTTTTGTGCAGCAAAAATAAATCAATTCAGCATGAGTGTCTTAGTAAATAAAGATTCTAAAATTATAGTTCAAGGATTTACCGGTAGCGAAGGAACTTTCCACGCGGAGCAAATGATTGCTTACGGAACCAATGTAGTTGGTGGTGTAACTCCGGGTAAAGGTGGACAAGAGCATCTTGGAAAACCTGTTTATAATACTGTGGAAGAAGCGGTAAGTGAAGTAGGAGCAGATACAACGATCATTTTTGTACCACCAGCTTTTGCTGCAGATGCAATTATGGAGGCCGCAAATGCAGGTATTAAAGTGATTATAACTATTACTGAAGGAATCCCCGTGGCCGATATGGTAAAGGCTTCGGATTATATCAAAAATTTAGATTGTAGACTAGTAGGCCCTAACTGTCCAGGTGTTATTACTCCTGGTGAAGCAAAAGTAGGCATTATGCCAGGGTTTGTTTTTGAAAAAGGAAATGTCGGAATCGTTTCAAAATCGGGAACACTAACTTACGAAGCGGCAGATCAGGTAGTTCGTCAAGGTCTTGGAATTACAACTGCCATAGGTATTGGAGGTGATCCAATTATCGGAACTACTACCAAAGAAGCAGTAGAATTATTGATCAATGATTCGGAAACCGAATGTGTTGTGATGATAGGGGAAATAGGAGGACAATTGGAAGCAGATGCAGCGCACTGGTATAAAGAAAGTGGCAGTAAAAAGCCCATTGTTGGTTTTATTGCTGGAGAAACGGCACCTGCTGGTAGAACTATGGGACATGCTGGAGCCATTGTTGGAGGAAGCGACGATACTGCACAAGCTAAGAAACAAATTATGAGAGAATGTGGAATCCATGTAGTAGATTCTCCTGCCGAAATTGGATTAAAAGTAAAAGAAGTGATTGGATAGTCAATCGTTAACAGAATATTAAAATCCCGTTCCAAAGCCTTGGAATCGGGATTTTTTTTCGCCCTTATGACAACAAAAGCTATCTTTGGATATTAACGAAACAAACGCAATAGTAAATGAAACTTTTAGAAGGAAAAAATGTCATCATTACAGGAGCTAGTAGAGGCATAGGAAAGGGAATTGCTCAGGTTTTTGCCGAGCATGGTGCTAATGTTGCCTTTACCTATAGTTCTAGCGAAGCTCCAGCTTTAGCATTGGAAAAAGAATTAACCGCTAAAGGTGTAAAAGCCAAGGCATATAAGAGCAATGCGGCCAGTTTTGAAGCTTCAGAACAGTTGGTTGCAAATGTATTGGAGGATTTTGATGGAATAGACGTACTTATAAATAATGCCGGAATCACAAAAGACAACCTCTTAATGAGAATGGGTGAGGAGGATTTTGATAGCGTGATTGAAATCAATCTTAAATCTGTTTTTAATATGACCAAAGCAGTACAACGAACCTTGCTTAAGCAGCGCAAAGGTTCCATTATTAATATGAGTAGTGTGGTTGGAGTGAAAGGAAATGCGGGACAAACCAATTATGCAGCCTCTAAGGCAGGTATGATCGGTTTTACAAAATCTGTTGCCTTGGAATTAGGTTCTAGAAATATTCGTTGCAATGCAATTGCACCTGGATTTATAGAAACAGAAATGACCGAAAAATTAGATGAAAAGGTGGTAGAAGGATGGCGAAATGCAATTCCATTAAAACGGGGTGGAGCCCCAGAAGATGTGGCAAATGCATGCGTTTTTCTAGCATCTGACTTATCAGCCTACATTACGGGTCAGGTACTAAATGTAGATGGAGGAATGTTAACATAAACTTTAATATTAAATCAAATGATATTTGTAACCACGGATAAAATTATTGGTAAAGAAATTGAAAGTTCGTTAGGTGCTGTTAGAGGCAGTACCGTAAGAGCTAGAAATATTGGTAGAGATGTCTTTGCGGGACTCAAAAACTTGGTGGGCGGAGAAATTTCTGAATACACAAAGTTATTAGCAGATGCTAGAGAACAAGCGATAAGACGTATGTTGGACGATGCCCAACGCCTTGGTGCAGATGCTGTGGTAAATGTTCGTTTTACAACATCTCAAGTAATGCAAGGAGCAGCAGAAATGTTGGCCTATGGTACTGCTGTGAAATTAAAGTAAGTGCTATGGAATACCTTCCTTTTTTTCTAATGATTTTGATATATGGAGGCGTCTTCTGTGTCCTTATTTATCTTGTAGTACGAAGAATTGAGGAAAAAGGAAATGAAGACTTTGAGAAGAGAGATAATTAATAGATGCAGACTGGAACAGTAGGACTTATATTTTTAGCTGCGATTGGAGCATTGGCAATTGTTCTCTTTCAATATTTTTATAGAGCTAAAAGAAAAGGGAAATTGGCTATATACCTCTCTTTTCTTCGTTTTGTGGCTTTATTTGGAATATTATTACTTCTTATAAACCCTAAATTTGCCAAGAATACCTTTCGTATTGAAAAACCTAATCTGGTTGTTTTAGTAGATAATTCTTCTTCCTTATATGCATTTAATGAGCAACAATCTATAGGTTCCCTAATTGAATCTGTAAAAAGTAATAAAGATATTACAGACCGATTCAATGTTACACAATATCGATTTGGAAATGGATTAACTGCAGGGGATAGCTTAAGTTTTAAAGAAAATAACACCAATATTACACAGGCAATAGCTGGTCTAAATGCTGTGTATAAGAATTCAGAAAGTGCCATCGTACTTTTTACAGATGGAAATCAGACCTTGGGTGAAGACTATGAGTTTTATGGAGGGAACCAGGAATTTCCAATTTATCCTATTGTTTTAGGAGATACTACCAAGTATAAGGATCTATATGTGGGTCAGGTAAATACCAACAGATATGCCTTTTTAGATAATCAATATCCGGTAGAAGCATATATTGGATATGAAGGAAGTGGTAGTGTTAATGCCACTGTAAATATTAGTATAAATGATAAGCTCGCTTACAGGAAGAATATCACACTCTCTGCAACAGACAATACACAAATAATTAATACGGTGTTAAGAGCTGATGCTGTTGGAATTAAGTCTTTAAAAGTAGTGGTAAGTTCGCAACCAGATGAACGAAATACAAACAACAATCAAAAAACCGTTGCGGTAGAAGTGATTGATGAAAAAACAAAAGTTGTTATTATTTCCAATATAGTACATCCAGATATTGGTGCACTAAAGAAATCCATTGAAAGCAATGAACAACGGTCTGTGAAGATCTATAAACCTTCTGTTAATCAAAAGGAAATAGCCGATGCAGACCTTTTTATCTTGTATCAACCTACTTCTTCTTTTAGGAATATCTACGCTTACATAAAGAAACAGAAAATAAATAGGTTTACCATTACTGGACCCAAGACGGATTGGAATTTTTTAAATACAATACAAGATAGTTTTAAGAAGGACAGTTACAATCAACGAGAAGAGATTACGCCGATATTAAATACTGGTTTTTCTATTTTTAATTTAGAAGATTTTTCGGTGAATGATTTTCCGCCTTTAGAAAGCAATCTTGGAGAAATTGTAATTAATGCTCCACACGAAATTATTTTGGAACAGCGAATAAAGGGAGTAGCACTTGAGCAACCTCTGTTGTCTATTGTTGGAAGCGACATTGAAAGGGAAGCAATATTATTTGGAGAAAATGTATGGAAGTGGCGTGTTCAATCCTATCGAAATGGAAGAAATTTTAAAAGTTTTGACGATTTAATAGGTAAGATTACACGTTACTTGGTTACTACAAAACCTAAAAGCCGATTAAATATAGAGTATCAACCAGTTTATACTGGAAGCAATGGTGCTTTGATTTCCGCTACTTATTTTGATGAAGCCTTTATTTTTGATGCAAATGCTGCTATAACTGCAAAGTTTATGGGAGAAGAGAATGGAATAGTTCGTAATATACCCATGTTAATCAAAGGAAGGTATTACGAAGCAGATTTAAGCGACCTTCCAAACGGTCGCTACAGATTCACAGTGAGCGTGGAAGGAGAAACCATCTCTAGATCGGGTAGTTTTTCTATCCTAAGCTTTGATGTGGAACAGCAATTTCTTTCAAGTAACTATCAAAAATTAAATCGTCTTGCGACAGGAACGAACGGACAGCTATATTTTCCATCGGGAATGAATGATTTAGTGCAAAATTTGAAGGACGATCAACGGTATGTTCCGATACAAAAAAGCAAACAAAATATCGTATCTTTAATCGATTTTAAAGTATTGCTGGGAATCATTCTTATTGCCTTGACGGCGGAGTGGTTCATCAGAAAATATAACGGACTAATTTAAAAAACGAAACAAATGGATAAGTTGCCAAAAATTGCATTACCCGCAATAGTGATATTAATTTTTCTTGTAATAATTATTTCAAAATCTGCGGTGACCATTGATGCTGGTCATGCTGGAGTTTTATATGAGACTTTAGGTGATGGTGTTGATCCTAATAAGGAACCTTTGGGAGAAGGATTGAATTTTGTAGCCCCATGGAATACAGTAATAGAATACGAAGTACGCCAACAACAGTTATTTGAGGAGATGAAAGTGTTATCTTCGAATGGATTACAAATCCAAATCGACGCTACTGCTTGGTATCTACCTGTCGAAAAAGACTTGGGGAAACTTCATAAAGAGAAAGGGAAAGACTATTTAGAACGTATTATCCAACCCGCAATACGAAGTGCTGCTAGATCGGTTGTAGGACGTTATACGCCAGAGCAGCTGTATTCGAGCAAGCGAGATGCGATTCAGGTGGAGATATTTGAAGAGACTAGGAATATAATAGCAGATCAATATATTCAATTGAATAAGATTTTAATACGGGATGTTACCTTACCAGTAACCATTAAAGAATCTATTGAGCGTAAACTAAAACAGGAACAGGAATCTTTGGAGTACGAGTTTAGATTAGTTACTGCAGCTAAAGAAGCAGATAAGGTACGGATAGAAGCACAAGGTAAAGCGGACGCTAATAAAATATTAAGTGCTTCATTAACAGATAAGATACTTCAGGATAAGGGAATAGATGCTACCTTAAAATTAGCACAATCTCCAAATACAAAAGTAGTTGTTGTCGGTTCTGGAGATGATGGTCTACCTTTAATTTTAGGAAACAACTAAATCCTATCTTTTTGTTTGATTTCTAAATTTAATGAAAGATTATACTATTTAATTTTCGAGAATTAGAAATATATTTTACTTTTACAGCATCATGAGAAATAGAAATACACATCATCATTTTTACACTGGCACTCTGGCGGGATAAAAATGTATTGTAGTATGTAAACATATATTGAACCCGTTTGAGTAATCAAACGGGTTTTTAGTTTTTAGGCCTGTTTGAATATCAAACACAATTAAATTAAAATGACAAAAATTAGAATTGCTATTCAAAAATCGGGTCGTCTAAATGAAGACTCTTTGAGAATTTTAAAGGACTGTGGAATTTCTATTGAGAATGGAAAGGATCAGCTTAAAGCTTCTGCTAGGAACTTTCCTATGGAAGTATTCTATCTTAGAAACGGAGACATTCCTCAGTATTTAAGGGATGGTGTAGTAGATATTGCCATTATTGGTGAGAATGTGCTTATAGAAAAAG
This sequence comes from uncultured Flavobacteriaceae bacterium, assembly GCA_947500575.1. Lineage (GTDB taxonomy): Bacteria > Bacteroidota > Bacteroidia > Flavobacteriales > Flavobacteriaceae > CANMSI01. The sequence goes on from CANMSI010000002.1 coordinate 255,304, forward strand.
GGGCAGATATTTTAATAGCTGAGAAACTAGGATTTTCTAAATGCAAGGTTTCCTTAGCCGTACCTAAAGGGGTAGATTATGGTTCTATTGAAGATTTAAACGGTAAAAGAATAGCTACATCCTATCCAAATACGGTAAATAATTACCTGGAATCAAAAGGTATCAAAGCAGACCTACACATTATTAATGGCTCCGTAGAGATTGCACCAAATATTGGTTTGGCAGATGCCATTTGTGATATTGTATCAAGTGGAAGTACCTTGTTTAAAAATAACTTAAAGGAGGTGGAAGTAATGCTTAAGAGTGAAGCAGTACTTGCTGTTTCTCCTACAATTTCTGATGAGAGAAACCAAATTTTAAAGAAGCTTCAATTTCGAATTCAGTCTGTTCTTAGAGCAAGGCAATCAAAATATATTTTGTTGAATGCCCCAAATGAGAAATTGAACGAAATCCTTGCTTTATTACCAGGAATGAGAAGCCCTACCGTTCTTCCTTTGGCTGAAGAAGGTTGGAATTCAGTGCATACAGTAATTCAAAAAGATAAATTTTGGACGGTAATAGATGAGCTAAAACAAGCTGGTGCTGAGGGTATTTTAGTTTGTCCGATCGAAAAAATGGTGCTTTAAAAGATGAGAACAATTCATAACCCTAAAAGATCTAGTTGGAGTTCAATTTTAGAACGTCCTACACGCACAGTGGATGATATTGAAGCTATTGTAAACAATATTTTTATAGATGTTCAAAAGAACGGTGATGAGGCAATAAGAAAGTATACTAAGCAGTTTGATGGCATAGACTTACCAAAGTTTACGGTTTCTGAAACAGAGATAAGAGATGCCGAAAGTAATGTGCCTGCTGAATTAAAAGAAGCCATTAAACTGGCCAAATCCAATATTGAGAAGTTTCATCTTGCGCAACGCACTCCTAAAGTGTTCTTAGAAACTACTGAAGGTGTACAATGTTGGCAAGAAAAAAGGCCAATTCAGAAAGTGGGACTATACATCCCGGGAGGCACGGCTCCTTTGTTTTCAACTATTTTGATGCTTGCCATACCTGCGCAAATTGCAGGATGTAAGGAGATTATGCTATGTACACCTCCCGATACGAATGGAAATGTGAATCCAGTAATTTTATATGCTGCGTCCATTTGTGGGGTTTCTAAGGTTTATAAGGTGGGCGGTATCCAGGCAATTGCGGCAATGACTTTTGGAACAGCGACCGTTTCTCCAGTCTATAAAATTTTTGGCCCTGGAAATCAATTTGTAACGGTAGCCAAACAAATAGCAACAAAGCATGGAGTGGCTATTGACATGCCTGCCGGTCCTAGTGAACTATTGATAATGGCCGATGATACAGCAAATGCAAGTTTTGTGGCATCGGATCTACTGAGTCAGGCAGAACATGGGATTGATAGTCAGGTACTATTAGTGTCTACTTCTAAGAGCCTTATAACGGATGTAGCCTTGGAAGTAAAAAATCAATTGGCATTGCTACCTAGAAAGGAGATTGCGCAACAAGCTATTGATAATAGTAAATTGATTTATATAGAAAATGACCAAACTGCGATTGATTTAATAAATGAGTACGGGCCAGAGCACTATATCATCTGTGTGGCTAATGAAGAGATGTTCATAGCCAATACGTTGAATGCAGGCTCTGTTTTTGTTGGAAATTATACTCCTGAAAGTGCTGGTGATTACGCTTCAGGTACAAATCATACACTACCTACCAATGGCTATGCAAAGCAATATAGCGGTGTGAATTTGGATAGTTTTTTAAAGAGCATGACCTTTCAGAAAATTTCGGAAAAAGGAATTCAGAATATTGGAAACGCTATAGAGTTGATGGCAGAAGCAGAAGGTTTACAGGCGCATAAAAACGCAGTTAGTTTGCGATTAAATAGTCTTAAGAAATCATGAGTTTTAATTTAAATAATCTTATTAGGGATAACTTAAAAGGGCTGCAAGCCTATTCTTCCGCTAGGGATGAATATGTGTCAGATGGTTCTCAGATGGTTTTTTTGGATGCCAATGAAAACCCTTTTGAAAATGGGGTAAACAGATATCCGGATCCGCAGCAAAGAAGCCTTAAAACGATTTTGGCAAAGCAGCGAGGTCTAGATTCAGATCAAATATTATTAGGAAATGGCAGTGACGAAGTACTAGACTTACTTTTTAGGGCTTTTTGCGAACCAGCTAAGGATGTTGTCATTTCTTTACCACCTACCTATGGAATGTATAAAGTGCTAGCGGGTATCAATGACATTGAAAATTTGGAGGTTCCCCTTACAAGTGGTTTTGAGCCAGATACTGATGCAATTAAGACTGCGATAACAGAAACAACCAAGATAATTTTTCTGTGTTCACCAAATAACCCCACTGGAAATAGTTTGTCAATGGAAAAGATTAAAGAACTATTGACAAGTTTTCATGGTCTGGTAGTCATTGATGAGGCCTATATAGATTTTTCATCCAATGTAAGTTGGGTTGAACAACTGAATGCCTATCCAAATTTGGTCGTTACTCAGACACTTTCTAAAGCATATGGTATGGCAGGAATTCGCCTTGGAGTATGCTATGGAGCTAAAGATGTTATATCAATCCTAAACAAGATTAAACCTCCTTACAATGTAAATGAACTTACTCAAAAGCGCGCAATGGAGCGAGTTTTAGACACAAAAGGAGTCAGGGCGGAGGTACAAATTATTTTAGAAGAACGAAAAAAACTTATAACAGCTTTGAATAGAATTGCTTTTGTTGTTAAAGTATACCCTACAGATGCCAATTTTGTATTGGTGAAAGTAGACAATGCTGATCGCAGATATAAGGATCTTATAAAAAAGGGAATTGTTGTAAGAAATAGAACAAATCAACCCGGCTGTGAGGATTGTTTACGATTTACGATAGGCACTCCGGAAGAAAATAAAGTACTGTTAAATACCCTAGAGCAATTATGAAAAAGAAAGTACTATTTATAGATCGAGACGGAACCATTATTAAGGAAACCGTTGACGAACAGATCGACGCTTTTGAAAAGATGGTTTTTTATCCAAAGGCATTTACCTACTTAGGTAAAATTGCAAAAGAACTAGATTTTGAATTAGTAATGATTACCAATCAGGATGGTTTAGGCACGGCATCTTTTCCGGAAGAGACCTTTTGGCCAGTTCATAATTTTATCCTTACGTCATTCGAGAATGAAGGTGTTGTTTTTGATGAAGTATTTTTAGATAGAACCTTTCCCCATGAAAACGCCCATACCAGAAAACCTGGCACTGGTTTGTTAACCGCTTATTTTTCGGAAGCATATGATCTTGAGAACTCTTTTGTGATTGGAGATCGATTAACAGATATGGAACTGGCTAAGAACTTAGGCGCCATGGGAATTTTTATCAATGATGCTACTAATTTGGGAACAGATGAGATTACTATAACTGAAAAAGATTTGTACAAAAGTATAGCGATAGAAACGAATGATTGGGAACAAATCTATTCGTTTCTAAAACTAAAAACACGAGTTGCCGAAATTCACCGAAAAACCAACGAGACAGAAATTTTTATAAAACTGAACTTAGACGGTACAGGTAAAAGTACTATTGATACCGGAATTGCCTTTTTTGATCATATGTTAGATCAATTAGCACGGCATGGGCAGATGGATTTGGAAATAAAAGTATCTGGAGATTTGGAAGTAGATGAGCATCATACCATAGAAGATACAGCTATTGCCTTAGGGGAAGTTTTTCATAAAGCGTTGGGTGATAAGCTAGGTGTTGAGCGTTATGGTTTTTGCTTACCAATGGACGATTGCTTAGCACAAGTTGCAATTGATTTTGGAGGTCGAAATTGGTTGGTATGGGATGCAGAATTTAACAGAGAAATGATCGGCAAGATGCCTACAGAAATGTTCTCGCACTTTTTTAAGTCTTTTACAGATGGAGCAAAAGCCAATCTAAATATCAAAGTTGAAGGTTCTAATGAACACCATAAAATTGAAGCCATATTTAAAGCCTTTGCAAAAGCCATAAAAATGGCGGTTAAAAGAGATGCCGAAAAAATGGTACTTCCAAGTACAAAAGGAATGTTATAGGAAGTGTAATATGTCTAAGAAGTATCTCATAAGTTGATTTAGAATATAAAATGAAGATTGTTATTATTAATTACGGAGCTGGAAATATACAGAGTATCAAATTTGCTATTCAACGCCTAGGATATACGGCTCACTTGAGTGATGATCCAAAGGAGATTAAAGCCGCAGACAAGGTCATATTTCCGGGAGTAGGGGAAGCGAGTAGTGCTATGAAAAAACTAAAAGCATCCGGATTAGAAACATTAATTCCTGAATTAAAACAACCAGTATTAGGTATTTGCTTAGGAATGCAGCTCATGTGTAATAGTTCAGAAGAAGGAAAAACAAAGGGCCTGGGTATTTTTGATGTAGAGGTTATGAAATTTTCCAATAAAGTAAAAGTACCTCAAATAGGATGGAATCAAATTACAAATCTCAAATCCCCACTTTTTAAGGAAATACCAGATAATGAATACATTTATTTGGTACATAGTTTTTATGCACCAAAATGTTCGGCTACGATCGCGGTTTCGGAATATGATGTAGAATATAGTGCTGCGCTACAAAACGGGAATTTTTATGGGACCCAGTTTCACCCAGAAAAAAGTAGCGTCATTGGAGCCCAAATATTAAATAATTTTTTAAAGATGTGTTAATTCAATGCCTTATACAATTAGTACCGAAAGAGAGTTGTTGGATGTTGACTGGATTCACGCCTATTTAAGCAATACGGCTTATTGGTCAAAGGGACGTACCAAAAAAGAAGTTGAGGAATCTATCAAAAATTCTTTTTGTGTTGGGGTATTTAAAGAAGATGGTACACAAATAGGTTTTGGTAGAGTAGTAACAGATTATGTTGTTTTTGCTTGGATTATGGATGTGTTTGTAGATGAAGCATATAGAGGTATGGGTGTTGGAAAAATGCTTGTAAATTTTATCGTTGATCACCCAGAACTAAGTCAAGTAAACGGCATGGGTTTAAAAACGCAAGATGCGCATCAATTGTATCATCAATTTGGTTTTAAAACTGTAGATGATCCCGAAATATGGATGTTTAAGAAGAATAAATGAGAATTATACCAGCAATAGATATTATAGAAGGGAAGTGTGTCCGACTTTCCAAAGGGGACTATACAACGAAGAAAGTATATAATGAAAATCCATTAGAGGTGGCAAAGCAATTTGAAGCTCACGGGATTGAATACCTACATTTGGTAGATTTAGACGGAGCAAAATCTAAGCATATTGTGAATCACAAGGTTTTGGAACAGATTGCCTCTAAAACCAATCTGAAAATTGATTTTGGAGGTGGATTAAAAACAGAGAAAGACCTTCATATTGCCTTTGAGAGCGGTGCATCCCAAATTACCGGTGGTAGCATAGCTGTCAAGGATAAAAGTTCATTTATTGGTTGGTTGCAAAAATACGGTCCAAATAAAATTATCCTTGGGGCAGATGCACAAAATGAAAAGGTCGCTGTCTCTGGTTGGCTAGAAGAATCGGAGGAAGACTTAATACCTTTTATACAAATGTATCAGCGTGAAGGAGCACAATTTATCATATGTACGGATATTAGCAAAGATGGAATGTTAGAAGGGCCATCATTTGCCTTATACAAAAAGATCATTGATGCAACGGACCATGATAAGGAAGGTAACAAAGCAAAAAATGAAATAAAACTCATTGCGAGTGGCGGAATCTCTACTTTTGATGAATTGCCAAGATTAGCAGCTATCGGATGTGAGGGAACTATCATTGGAAAAGCCATCTATGAAAATAGAATTGGCTTACAGCAATTAGAAAACTATATTTTAAATAAATGAGCACTCCGGATTTAGATTTTAGTAAAGAGTTTAAGGCACAAGCTATTTTTAGAATAGATGAGAGCGTTCGGATGCTTACTAAAAGTTTGGAACTACTTAGAGAAGAAGAAATTTGGAAAAGACCTAACAATAGCTCTAATAGTGTTGGAAACCTATTACTTCATCTATCAGGGAATATAGAGCAATACGGTATTGCTTCCTTAGGTGAAATAGTAGATAAACGAGAGCGAGAATTGGAATTTAATACACATGGCGGTTACACTAAAGAAGTACTTTGGAATCAATTTATAGCAACCGTAGATAAAGCCAAAAAGACTATTTCGCAGGCCTCCGTGGCGCAATTGATGAAGGAGCGAGAAGTTCAGGGTTTTACTTTTTCAGGAATAGGGGTTGTTTTACATGTAGTAGAGCATCTTTCCTACCATACTGGACAAATAGCATATTGGGTTAAAATATTGAAGGATCAAGATTTAGGGTTTTATGACGGTATGGATTTAACGATAAAAAATAAAGATTAAGATGCTTACAAAACGCATTGTACCTTGTTTAGACATTAAAAATGGGCGCACCGTAAAAGGGGTCAATTTTGTAGACCTGAAGGATGCTGGAGATCCTGTGGAATTAGCAAAAATATATGCAGATACAGGAGCTGATGAATTGGTGTTTTTAGATATATCGGCTACCGAGGAACGAAGAAAAACCTTGGCTAATTTAGTGCTTAGAGTAGCAGAAAAAGTAAATATTCCTTTTACAGTAGGTGGTGGTATTTCATCTGTAGCAGATGTTGATATTCTTCTACAAAATGGTGCCGACAAGGTTTCTATTAATTCGTCTGCAGTAAAAAACCCGCAATTGATTAATGAACTAGCGGCGAAATTTGGTTCACAATGTATCGTAGTTGCTATAGATGCAAAACAAGTAGATGGTGCATGGAAAGTGCATTTAGTGGGGGGCAAAGTACCTACTGATTTGGACTTATTTGAATGGGCAAAAGAAGTAGAACAACGAGGAGCAGGTGAAATTTTGTTTACTTCTATGGATAATGATGGTACTAAAGATGGCTTCGCAAACGAAGCACTGGCTAAATTGTCAACCAGCCTGAATATTCCTATTATCGCTTCAGGTGGAGCAGGAAATGAACAACATTTCATAGATGCTTTTAAGTACGGAAAAGCGGATGCTGCATTGGCGGCTAGCGTATTTCATTTTAAGGAAATAGGAATACAAGAATTAAAAACAACACTAGATAAACATGGGATTCCTGTGAGAATATAGTTAACAATCAAAGAATGAAGATAGATTTTAATAAAAGTGCTGATGGCCTTGTTCCAGCAATTATACAGGATGCAAATACAAAGCATGTATTAATGCTTGGGTATATGAACGAAGAAGCTTATACTAAAACAATAGATACTAAAAATGTGACCTTTTATAGTCGAAGCAAACAACGTTTATGGACAAAAGGAGAGGAGAGTGGTAATTTTTTAGAGCTTATAGATGTGAAAATTGATTGTGATAATGACACTTTGCTTGTTTACGCTAATCCTAAAGGTCCAACCTGCCATACGGGAAGTGATACCTGTTGGAATGCTAAAAATGAGCAGGAATATGGGTTTATAACGCAATTGGAGGGAGTTATACAAAGTAGAAAAGAGAACCTTGATGATTCGGACAGTTATGTTGCTTCCTTGTTTCGAAAAGGAATCAATAAGGTCGCTCAGAAAGTTGGAGAAGAAGCCGTAGAAGTGGTTATTGAGGCAAAAGATACCAATGATACCTTGTTTTTAGATGAGAGTGCAGACCTATTATTTCACTATCTCATTTTACTACAAGCAAAAGGTTTTAAATTAAATGATGTTATAAACGTATTACAGGAAAGGCATCGGTAATAGTGGTTACCACCAAACTACAAAAAGTTTTTCAAGTACGCCGTCTGATTTTTGTAGCCATAGCATTGGGGAGTTTTCTTTAATCATTCGGAGGTTTACGTTCAAAAGGGTTTCAAAATGTGACTCCCATTTTACGCTTAAATGTGGTGTTAATACCCATTCTTTTTTATGTGGCATGTAATATTTCCACTGCGTAAAGGGGGCTTTTCTAAATTCTTGAAAGGGAAGCCAATATCCAATTATACAATCGGAGTTTAGGGGTCTAATATGTACCTCGGGTATTCCATAGGGAGTAAAGAGTTGCGCTTTATAACAAGTTTGATGTTCTATTTGTTGATGATTTATATGATATTCATTCAAGGTTTGTATGCCTTCGGAAGTATGAAGTAGTGCATTTTGACGGTGTTTAATTTTCTCCATTTTTGTAAAAAACATGTCTCCTCTATTGGGCCCTATTAATTGATGAATAGGTTCTGATATGTTAGTGTCAATGAGATAAAATTTATAGGTAAGTTCTATATGGATCTGTTTTTTAGAGGCACTCTCTTCTACAATAAAATCAATTTCCCCAATACTCTGCTTCCCTCGCTTTACTGGAGTATTATAAAGTAAAACTTTATAGTTATCATCTTGTTTTAAAAGTTCCAGAAACACCACTTCCATTTGATGTCCTAACCTAATATTAGTTGGAATACTTTCTAAGTCTTTTATAGAAACCCCAGTTGTAAGGAACTCAAATTGGGTAAGGCCAAATTGCTGTCCCTTCCATAAAGGTGGGGTATTTAAAAAACATTTGTATTGTGCTAGTTTTATTTGCTTCATGTGCTACTAAAATACTTTATATCGTTAAGTTTTCATTAATATGACATGCTCTTTTCTGAAATGTAGTATTTTTATAGAATGGCTATGAATATTAGAAAAGGGTTTCGTTTTTCAACCTATAACGCTCCAGAACAAAGTCCTTTTGAAAAGTTGTTCGAAATTTTTCAGGAACTTATTACCCACACTTCGGGTGATTTTGATGAAGCTATTGATTGGTTACGAGAGCTAGATAAAGAATATGAACTTACGGACGATTCCTATACAATTGATGATTTTATAGAAGACTTAAAATCCAAGGGATACATCCGAGAGGAGTTTGAGGATGGCGGAGGAGAAATGGGTGAAGAAGGGCAAGATGGAAATCCAAGTGGAACGATGTCTATTACTGCTAAAATGGAACGTTTAATTAGAAAGCGGGCTTTGGATCAGATCTTTGGTAAATTAAAACGAAGTGGTTCTGGAAATCATAAGACTGGGAAGTCGGGTAGAGGAGATGAACATACGGGAGAGTTTAGGGAATATCGATATGGGGATTCTTTGGAGCGTATTTCTATGACCGAAAGCATAAAAAATGCACAGATAAATCATGGTTTAGACGGTTTTTCATTAGATGAAGGAGATTTAGTCGTGGAAGACACCGAGTTTAAAGCCCAAATGAGTACGGTTTTAATGATCGATATTAGCCATAGTATGATCTTATATGGTGAAGATAGAATTACACCAGCGAAAAAAGTAGCAATGGCGTTGGCGGAACTCATTACAACAAGATATCCGAAAGATACTTTGGATATTCTAGTTTTTGGAAATGATGCCTGGCCTATTCCCATTAAGGATCTGCCATATCTTAAAGTAGGACCTTATCATACGAATACAGTTGCTGGATTGCAATTGGCTATGGATATGCTGAGGCGAAAACGCAATACAAACAAGCAAATTTTTATGATTACTGATGGAAAACCAAGTTGCTTGCGTTTGCCTAGTGGCGAATACTATAAAAATAGCGTTGGTCTAGATGATTATATCGTTGAGAAGTGCTATGCAATGGCACAGCAAGCCAGGAAATTGCATATTCCAATTACGACCTTTATGATTGCGCAAGATCCTTATTTAAAACAGTTTATACGCCATTTTACCAAAGCAAATAAGGGGAAGGCTTTTTACACGGGCTTGAAAGGTTTAGGAGAAATGATTTTTGAAGATTACGAACAGAATAGAAGAAAAAGATTAAAAGGATAAATGTCCTAAGAACAATTGCAAATGAAATTGAACCATACAAAGATTAAAACACTTGGTGATCTGAAAAAAGCAGGTTATCAAAGTCAAGGAATAAAAGATGAGTTGCGTGGCAATTTACGCTCAAAATTAGCCAAAGGTGAAGAAACTTTTGAAGGGGTTTGGGGCTATGAAGGCACCGTTATTCCTGAATTGGAACGCGCCATATTATCGCGTCATAATATAAACTTATTAGGCCTAAGAGGGCAAGCTAAAACGCGTCTGGCTCGTTTAATGATTCATCTTCTAGATGAATGGATTCCAGTGGTAGAAGGATCTGAAATTAATGATGATCCTTTGCAACCAATGTCGAGATACGCCATAGAATTGATAAAAGAGAAAGGAGATAAAACACCCATTAGTTGGCTACATAAAACAGATAGGTTTTTTGAAAAATTGGCAACACCAGATGTAACGGTTGCCGATTTAATTGGGGATGTAGATCCCATAAAGGCTGCCAATTTAAAACTTTCCTATGCAGATGATCGGGTAATCCATTTTGGAATGATTCCACGTGCCCATCGCTGTATTTTTGTAATTAATGAACTTCCTGATTTACAAGCAAGAATTCAGGTATCGCTATTTAATATTTTACAGGAAGGGGATATTCAAATACGAGGGTTTAAACTACGGTTACCATTGGATCTTCAATTTATATTTACAGCCAATCCAGAAGATTATACGAATAGAGGCAGTATTGTTACCCCCTTGAAAGATAGAATTGGATCTCAAATATTAACACATTACCCGGATGATATTGCAACTGCAAGGAAAATCACGGAGCAAGAATCACAACTTGATGAAAGACAAACGGATGCGGTGTATGTACCCGATGTTGCAAAAGATCTGTTGGAACAAATAAGTTTTGAAGCTCGTAATAGTGAGTATGTTGATGCTAAGAGTGGTGTGAGTGCTAGACTAAGTATTACCGCATTTGAGAATCTTTTAAGTGCCGCTGAGCATCGATCTCTTAGAAATGGGGGAGATGGAACCGCTGTGAGATTATCAGATTTTATGGGTGTTGTACCTGCTATTACTGGTAAAATTGAATTGGTATATGAAGGAGAACAGGAGGGAGCTGGTAGTGTTGCAGAAATATTAATTGAAGATGCAGTAAAAACTATATTCCCTCTATATTTTCCAAAGATTGACAAACTGGAAAAGAAAGATGCTGAAACCCCTTATGATGACCTTTTACATTGGTTTTTCAATGCAGAGGGATTTGATATTTTAGATAATGATACGGATAAAGAATATAAAGAAAAACTGGATAGTATTCCGCATTTAAATTCACTCTTGAATAGTTCTGAATCGGACATTATACCCGCGGATAGTTATTTTTTAAAAGAACTGCTGTTATGGGGATTAGTTGCTCATAAAAAATTGAGCAAACATAGATTTAATCAAGGATATCAGTTTAAGGATTTATATGGCAGTTTTATAAGTGGTCTTTAAGCACATAATAATGATAAATTACAATTTTAACCATTTATATGAATTTACGAATTAGATATGTGTGTATACTAGCATTATTCTCTAGTATCATCACGGCGCAAGAAACGAGTCCGGCAAAACAATTCTGGAATCAATTGCAATCGCATTGTAGCAAGGCTTATGAAGGAAGTTTGGTATTGCCAAAAGAAGATAAAGACTTTGGCGGCAAACGATTGATAATGCATGTCCGTTCTTGTAATGATAGCGTAGTAAAGATACCTTTTTTCGTGGGAGACGATAGATCTCGTACGTGGGTATTCAGGTATAAAAATGATCGTATTTCTTTAAAGCATGACCATAGACATGAAGATGGTACGGAAGACGCCATTAATTTTTATGGTGGAACCACCACTAATTCTGGAAAAGCCAATATTCAATTCTTTCCTGCGGATAAGCATACCCAGCAAATGATTCCTGCTGCTGCAACTAATGTATGGTGGATAACCTTGGATGAAAATGAGTTTACATATAATTTACAGCGGTTGGGGACAGATAGAATTTTTAAAGTCTCAATGGATTTACAAGCCCCTATTGCCGCTCCCAAACCTCCATGGGGTTGGACTGAGTAAAAAACTTCTATAAAACAAGAGGCCCATCTCATAAAGATGGGCTTCTTTTCATAGCAATAGTTTTCCCTTTTAATTGCCGCTAATAAGCAGGTAAATTAAAAATGAACGAACTTCCTTCTTTGGGCTTACTTAATACCGTAATGGTGGTATCATGTAAGTCCATAATTTTCTTTACAATAGCCAATCCTAAACCATAGCCATGTTGCTTTTTAGCACTTTTATCAACCTGTTTGTAGCGATCAAATATGAATGGCTGTTCACTAATAGGAATTCCTGTGCCCGTATCTGTAATATTTATTTCAATATTCTTGTCTTGTCGTTTTATAGATAAGGTTACTTTACCACCAGATTCTGTATACTTAATAGCATTTTCTATCAGATTTTGCAAAGCCCGTTCTACCAGACTTAGATCGGCAAAAACCATGCTATTTTTCTCGGGGTTCTCCATCTGCAATTCTACCTGTTTTTGATCAGCAATCACCTGGAATTTTGCAATTAAATCATGCGATAATTCTGTAATGGAGAAAGGTTCTTTAATGGGTGCTACTTGTTCTGCTTCAAGTTTGGAATACTCAAAAAGCTGGTTGATTAGCTTAGAAAGTTTATCAATATTATCGTGTGTAATCTGTAGATATTCTTCTTTTTCTTTTTCACTTAAAGAATCTCTTTTAATTTGTAAAGTTTCTACATATCCCTTTAAAATAGCTAAGGGAGTTCGCAAATCATGGGAAACATTAGCAATTAATTCCCTTCGTAAGGAATCTACCGATTTCATTTTATCAATATTTCCCACAATTGTATCTGCCATATCATTAAAAGTATGCGCAAATACCTCAATATCTGATTTCTCAGGATATTCTATTCTTGCTTCCAAATCGCCTTCTTGAAAGCGTTTGATGGTTCTTGTAATTAATCTTAAATTTTTGGTTAGAAACCAAATGCTTAGCATGGCAATAATAGCGGCAAATAGCATGGTCAATACCGTAGCACCCAATCCTAGTTTGCCAAAATATTGACCAAACAAATTATTACTCGCTAATTGAAATTTTTCACCAGCCAAAATAATATATACATATCCATCTCTTCCATCTGCTTTATAGGGTGCAGCAGAAAATATTTTTTCGGTACCTGGATTTCTTGGATCGTCACCAAGGATGTATTGCTGCCCCTTGGTCTCTATGAAGGTTTTAATAGGGGAGAGGGATACTGTTTTGGCAGGAGCATTTTCACTATGATCTAAAACAACCGAATAGAGGATTTCTCCTTTATTGTCTAGAAGATATACCTCTATACTCCTGTTTACGGCCATCATATCATGCATAAGATCTCCAAACAAGCTTTTATTTACAGTACCGTCTTCTAAAAAGGGCGAAGTACCTTGGAATTTTTCCTCGATTAAGTGGTTTGCGATTTCAGCATTTACTCTTTGGGCGGTAGCCTGGTTATGCTTATCCGCAAAATAACCCGTAATTACAATGTAAGAGGCACCCATCAACAAAATTATTAGCGTAAATGCCAGCCATAATTTTTTGATAAGCCTTGGTGTTAATGTCTTTTCTAGTTTGCTCATACGGCAATGTCTTCGTTAAATTTATAGCCCACACCCCAAGTAGTAAGTATGTAGGTAGGATGTGCCATATCAGATTCTATTTTAGCCCTCAATCTATTTATATGAGAATTAACCGTATGCTCATATCCTTCAAAATTGTACCCCCAAATCATATTTAATAGCTCGGTCCTAGAGTAATTTCTCCCAGGATTAGACGCCATTAAAACCAATAACTCAAACTCTTTTGGAGATAGTTCAATCCTTTTTTGATCTAGAATTACCTTGCGCTTATCAATATCGATATGAAGTCCTTCATACGCCAAAACTGTTGAATTTTTCTGCTCTTCCGTTTTTGAGCTTGCTCTTCGCATTACCGCCTTTATTCTAGCCAGTAGTTCGCGTATGCTAAAAGGTTTTGTTATATAATCATCTGCACCTATTTCCAAGCCCAATACTCTGTCAATTTCTTCAGACTTAGCGGTTAACATAATCACGGGAGTATTTTTCTTCGATCGAAGTTTTTTACATACTTCAACACCATCCATGATAGGTAAGGTTAAATCTAATAGAATAAGGTCATAATCGTTCTCCAAAGCCATATGCAAACCTGTTTCTCCATCGGTTGCTTTGGATGTACTATATATAAGGTCTGTCAAATGAATCTCTAGCAATCGTATGATTTCTGGATCATCTTCAATGATAAGTATTTGTTTCATAATCAATAGGGTACGAAAGAAGTTAAAAAGTATCACATAATTATCACGAGATCATAAAAATATCAAATATGCTATGGAACCCCCGTGGTATATAGCTTAGCATTCATATGCGACCTTCTTATAGCCGAAAAGTTCACAGAATCCTTACAAAGAACTCTTAAAAGTTTAAGTTTTTGTGATTTCCGTGACATCTTCTAGATGTTAGTTTGTAGTGAAGTATATGTTGTGACAAATTCTATATGTTATCAGCACCTACGATAAACACAAAATCTAAAAACAATTGAAAATGAAAAAGAATTACTTTTTAACCATCCTCTTTATGGCTTCTTTAGTTTTCTCTCTGTCTTCTTGCGAAGAAGATACGGCGACTACTGCGGAGCGTCCGGATGACGAACAACCTATGTCCGACGAAGAAACGTCGGTAGTACTCAATGAGGTTCAATACCAAGGAGAAGATCGTGTTGAGATTCTAAATAATGGAATGGCAGACGTTGATTTGAGCGATTATTGGTTATGCCTAGGTCCTGGAACCTACGTAAGGATCGGAACACTTACACCCCTTAGTGGTGATATCAATCTAGCATCTGGTGAATATTTGGTAGTAAATTATAGTATGCCTGATACCGATGGCGGACTAGGTTTATACAATTCTACTGCTTTTTCAAGTGCTGATGCATTGGTAGACTTTGTACAATGGGGATCTGGAGGGAGCGCCCGTGAAAATGTTGCTGTAGCAGCCGGTCAATGGGTAGCAGGCGAATTTGTACCGACGGTTGCTGGTATGGAAAATTCAATAGCTTATGACGGCGAAGGAGATGTTGCAATGGATTGGGCAGAAACAACCACTACCACTTTTGGTGCTATGAACATGATTACACCTCCTGCAGCGGCTACTTCTTTTAGCGTGACAATTAAGAATGTGGTTAACTTTTTAGGAGTGCAGATTTTTAATACACCAGACGAGTCTACTTCACCCGGACCGGTAACTGAAATAGAAGGTTCCTATTGGGTAGATTTCCAAGCAGTTCCTGGAACAAAACTAAACTTCGCGACAATGCAAGTAGTATCCAATGATTGGTTTTTTGGACCTACGGGAGAAGGAATCAACCTTTTTGAAAATGGGGTTCCTGTATCAGGAGATATTACAGATCAAATCTATTTATGGGATTCAGGTACGGAAGAAGAAGATCCCGCCACAGCTACTTCTGAACCAGGAGGTGCAGAAGCAGGAGAGCCAGATGATGACAATACCGTAAGAGTAGTATCTACAGATGTTACTAGTCAGATCAAAGTAACATTGGATTATTTCGAAGACATTAGAACTTTTAGACTACTTATTCGTAACCTGAAGGGAGCAATGGATGCTACAGACCCTGTGATTTTAGCACCAGGTATTTCTGTTTTACATGCTTTAGATGATCCATTATTTACTGTGGGAGAGCCCGATAGAGGTTTAGGATTGGCAAAGATTGCCGTACAAGGAAATCCAGGAGATTTATTTGATTGGTTCACTGAAACTGGATCTACAGGTGCTCCTTTGCGTTTGTCTTCCTCCTTTACAGTGCTTTCACCCGGCGTAGTATATGCTTTTGATTCGGATAGTGACCCTGTTTTTGTTCAAGGTGAGGATGCACCTGCAGGAAGTGGTCTTGAGGAAATATCAGAGGATGGAAATAATCAAATCATTTTTGATTATATCACGGAGCAGTTAGGTTTATCAGCTGCCAAAAGTAACGAGATGATGCCTGTAGGACCCGGAGGTAGCTTAACTTTTACATTGGAAGCAGTTCCTGGAGATAAATTTGGATTTAACACCATGTTTGTGTTCAGCAACGATTGGTTTTTAGCTTATAACAATCAAGGTTTTGAACTGTTTAATGAAGATGGTACACCAAAGAGTGGAACTGGAGCCACCGAGAGATCTTATTTGTATGATGCTGGAACGGAAATAGATCAAACCGTAGGTTTTGGAGAAGATCAGGCACCAAGACAAGCTGGACCCAACACTGGAGCTGCTGATATGAATACAACGGTTAGACGTGTTTCAGAAATTGAAGATGTTCAATTTGGTAAGGGATTAATTTCTTCACCAGCAGGTGTAGTAGGATTAGCTGATCCTAGAGGTGGGTATAATATCATTCAGGTTACTATTACTCCAAATAATTAAAATAGAAAATCACCAGTGTCTAAGATGGTTTCTTGGACACTGGAATTCTATTGAAGAGATCAAAGATATATTGATCTAGAACAGTTAATGAATATAAATCAACACTAGAAATTTATGGAAAGAAAATTACATTTAACATTTAATGGAATACAAAGTACGCTACTAAAAATAGGGTCTTTGGTATTTTTTGCTCTTTTAATGCTTGCTTCCGTTCAGGTAGCTTTGGCAAATAACCCGCATCCGATACAATCTACCACGGATGGCGGTAAAATTACAGGTGGACCTTTTGAATTCTGCGTTGGAGACGGAGAAGCGGACAATGTATCTGGGATACAACTTGCAGGTAGCGTTGGAACAAACTCTCAGTGGGTAGTTACAGATGATCAAGGGAATATTCTGGGTTTACCTCCCATGCCCAGTGTGGTCAATTTTGATGTAGCTGGTCCAGGTGTATGCTTAATTTATCATTTAAGTTTTGAAGATGGGTTAGAAGGCTTGGTACCTGCGAATAATGTGAATAGTGATTTGGTAGGAGATTTTGATCTTTCAAATTCCATCCGTGTTTATAGAAACCAACCAGAAGGTGGTGAATTAACAGGCGGACCGTACTCTTTTACCGTTAGCGATGGTATTGCTGATAATGTAGAAGGCGTATCCCTTTCAGGAAATAGCGGTGCTAATTCACAGTGGGTGGTTACTGATGACCAAGGAAATATTTTGGGACTACCGCCGAGTCCAGAGGTGGTAAATTTTGATGGAGCAGGACCTGGTGTGTGTTTTATTTATCATTTAAGCTATGCTGATGGTTTGGAAGGTTTAGCAGCAGAAAATAATATTAATTCTGACTTAAACGGCTGTTTTGATTTTTCAAACTCAATTCGAGTAGAGCGCACGGAAATGAATGGAAGTTTAAATGGCGGAACTGTAACTGCAGATCGATTAACAGCCTGTCTCATAGAAGGACCTGCAAGATTTCAATTTGAAGTAGAAGGAGTTCAAGGGCCTAATAGTAGTTGGATTTTAGTAGATACAGGAAGAATTAGAGTGCTAGGTGATGGTAGTAATTTTAACCTGACTTTTCAACAAAGAGATAGAGGTATGTGTCAAATTTACCATGTAGCCTACGAAGATATCGAGGGACTTGAAGTGGGAGCAGATTTTGATGCGCTTAGTGGAACTTTTGACCTTTCAGAAAAAGTAGAAATTACAAGAAGTAACCCTGTAGGAGGGGAACTCACTGGAGGTCCTTATGAATTTGAAGTTGGAGATGGTATTGCAGATAATGTGTCAACAGTCGAATTAAGTGGAAATATAGGAGCTAACTCGCAATGGGTGGTTACGGATGATCAAGGAAATATTCTTGGATTACCACCAAGCCCTGAAGTAGTAAATTTTGATGTAGCTGGTCCAGGGGTTTGTTTAATTTATCATTTAAGTTTCGCCGATGGATTAGAAGGTTTAGCGCCGGCAAATAATATCAATACTGATTTAGAAGGTTGCTTTAATTTTTCAAATCCAATAAGTGTGGTACGTACAGACGTTTCTATGGTCAATGGAGGTGAAATTACAGGAGGACCTTTTGAATTTTGCGTTGGAGATGGAGAAGCAGACAATGTATCTGGAATAGAACTTAATGGTAATAGCGGTGCTAATTCGCAATGGGTGGTTACGGACGATCAAGGAAATATTCTTGGATTACCACCAATGCCCAGCGTTGTTAATTTTGATGTTGCAGGTCCGGGAGTATGCTTAATTTATCACTTAAGTTTTGCCGATGGATTAGAAGGTTTAATGCCTCAAAATAATGTAAATACGGATTTAGTAGGTGATTTTGATCTATCAAATTCCATCCGAGTGTACAGAAACCAGCCGGAAGGAGGGGAACTTACAGGTGGTCCATATGAATTTATGGTTGGAGATGGAATCCCAGATAATGTGTCAACAGTCGAATTAAGTGGCAATAGTGGTGCTAACTCACAATGGGTAGTTACAGATGACCAAGGAAATATTCTTGGATTACCACCAAGCCCTGAAGTAGTAAATTTTGATGTAGCTGGTCCAGGGGTTTGTTTAATTTATCATTTAAGTTTTGCCGATGGATTAGAAGGTTTAGCGCCTGCAAATAATATCAATACTGACTTAATGGGTTGTTTTGATTTTTCAAATCCAATAAGTGTGGTACGTACAGACGTTTCTATGGTCAATGGAGGTGAAATTACAGGAGGACCTTTTGAATTTTGCGTTGGAGATGGAGAAGCAGACAATGTATCTGGAATAGAACTTAATGGTAATAGCGGTGCTAATTCGCAATGGGTGGTTACGGACGATCAAGGAAATATTCTTGGATTACCACCAATGCCCAGCGTTGTTAATTTTGATGTTGCAGGTCCGGGAGTATGCTTAATTTATCACTTAAGTTTTGCCGATGGATTAGAAGGTTTAATGCCTCAAAATAATGTGAATACGGATTTAGTAGGTGATTTTGATCTATCAAATTCCATCCGAGTATACAGAAACCAGCCGGAAGGAGGGGAACTTACAGGTGGTCCATATGAATTTATGGTTGGAGATGGAATCCCAGATAATGTGTCAACAGTCGAATTAAGTGGCAATAGTGGTGCTAACTCACAATGGGTAGTTACAGATGACCAAGGAAATATTCTTGGATTACCACCAAGCCCTGAAGTAGTAAATTTTGATGTAGCTGGTCCAGGGGTTTGTTTAATTTATCATTTAAGTTTTGCCGATGGATTAGAAGGTTTAGCGCCTGCAAATAATATCAATACTGACTTAATGGGTTGTTTTGATTTCTCCAATGCAATCAGCGTTGTAAGAATCAATGCCCCAATTACCAGTGATGGAGGTAAAATTACTGGGGGTCCTTTCGAGTTTTGTGTCGGAGATGGAGAAGCTGATAACGTATCCGGGATTCGTCTCGCAGGAAGTGAAGGCGACAACTCACAATGGGTAGTTACAGACGATCAAGGAAATATACTTGGATTACCACCAAGTCCCGAAGTCGTCAATTTTGATGTTGCAGGCCCAGGTGTATGTTTGATATATCACTTAAGTTATGCTGATGGTTTGGAAGGTCTAGCACCTGAAAACAATATCAATACCGATTTAGCGGGTGATTTTGATTTTTCTAATGCAATTAGGGTATATAGAAATGAACCAGTTGGTGGCGAATTAACGGGTGGACCTTATGAGTTTGTTGTAGGCGATGGCATAGCAGATAATGTTTCTACAGTGGAATTAAGTGGCAATAGTGGTGCCAATTCACAGTGGGTGGTTACGGATGACCAAGGGAATATTCTTGGTTTGCCGCCAAGTCCAGAAGTAGTAAATTTTGATGGCGCCGGTCCTGGAACTTGTTTCATATATCATTTGAGTTATGCTGACGGATTGGAAGGTTTAGCAGCAGAAAATAATATTAATACCGATCTAATAGGTTGCTTTGATTTTTCAAACTCCATACGAGTAGAACGCATGGAGCAGCCCAAAAGAGAAAGTAGTGCTGTTGTATTCCCAATGCCAGCTAGAAATGTGGTGAATGTATCTATGAAAATAGAAAAGGATAGACGATACAATGTAACCTTGTTTGATTTTGGAGGAAACAATGTAACTCCAAAAAGTTTTCAGGAAGATGATAAAATGTCCTTAGACGTTCAGGCCTTACCTCCTGGTATCTATTTATTAAGAGTAACAGATGATCAGGGAAAATCGTTTACCAAGAAGGTAATAATACAATAGTAGAAAGTTGATTGAATAATGCGATAGATTAGCGCATTGTGTTGTTAGTTTAAAGAAAAAACCCTGAGATGATCTCAGGGTTTTTTTATAAAGTTGCTATCTTTTTTTACCAAGAATCTATTTTTTCATTCATATTATCAAATACATAATCCCCTACAATTTCTTTTCGTTGTTTAAATGCCAATAGTGTATTAAATAGCAAGGCTATGTATAAAGAGACAATGGCAATACCAATAGGTAAAAAAGTAGTGGGTATAATGTGAGTTTGAAAATCATTATAAGTTAATAGGATATTAACTGCCTCATAAATCTTAAAAAAGTACACTATAAAAACAAGGTATAGTACATACTCTAAATTGCGCATTGATGGATCTGGTCCTTCATCCACTTTAACCTTAAAATGCAATACATATAAGTATACAAAATGGATTACAGTGAGCAATGGAAGGATATAATTAGCTGGTTTAAAAACATGGAACCTATTGCTATAGAGGCCATAAAAATTTGCAATAATTAATAAAATTAGAATGATGCACGATAAAATTAGATTTACTCGTAGGGATATAATACGTGAGAAGTAACGCATGTTTTTTCGGTTTCAGGGTTTATAGTGTTCTATTCCCAACAAAAAAAAGGCGTATATTTTCTTTATTTCAATATTTTCGTTGAAGCGTCAAGAATGTTAGATATGTTAAAGTATTTCTAATATTTAAAAGACAATTAGGACCGTATTTATCTAATTTTAGAAAGAAATTCTTCTAACGGTCTAATTATGAGTATGGAGGAAGCAATTAGTGAAGAAAATAAAACTCATTTTTTGAGTGGAAACCATTTTAAGTAGGTAGCACTTCGCCATAACCATTCCAACGGACCGTAATTAAATACGCGCAACCACCATTTACTAAATACCATTTGAATAAAAATGAGTAGTAATGCAATTAAGAAGGTATAGATGTTGCGTAGTTCTCCTAAAAAGCCTAAACCCCAACCAAATAGTATAAAAGTCCCTATAATACTTTGGATCACATAATTAGTAAGTGCCATTCTTCCATAGGGAATAAAGTGTTGAAGTAAATTTTCACCCCATTTTTTTCGATAAACAATCACAAATAAAGAAATAATGATAAAAGTCATGGCAGTATTAGCCAAATCATATGCTGTAAGCCCAAACATGCTTATCCAATTATCAAAAGAGATATTATTTCCAAGTTGGGAAAAGATAAGTGCGGTACAACCCATTGCCACCAAAAAACCAATGATGGAAGCTATGAGTACTTTTTTTGTGAACTTTTTTTGCTCTCTAAAATTTGCAAAGAACCCAATTCTTCCGATAGCTAAACCAAGTAAAAAGTATCCGAAAGTTAAATACCCTCTCGAGAAAATCCCAATTTGAAAATCCATTTTCATGAGATGCCCCTGAGTGGCATTGGAAGTAAATACATCTATTATACTTCCATTCTGGAGAATTTCGAAATAGGAAATTACTTCTTGACTATTGGGTAGCATTGCATCAGGAAGAAAAATGAATGAACCATTCGTAATCATAAAAACAATGTATCTGCCTAAACCAAGAAAGAGAAGAGCAGTAAGTGCCAACACCCATTTATTAGAAATCTTATAAAATGGGATTAAGAACATTCCGAAAAAAGCATAGATGGTAAGAATATCTCCTCTGTAAAAAAGATGGTGTACATAACCAATGCCAAATAAAATGAGTAGGCGCCAAAAAAATCTTTTGACAAAGGATGGACCCTCATCTGGATGATGATCCATTTGAAGAAAGAAACTAAGACCAAAAAGAAAAGAAAAAATTGCGAAGAACTTTCCTCGTAAAAAGAATTCGATAAATCCGCTCACTACATAGTCTAAGGGGCCTGCGTAGGCTGCCTCCATTGCATTTTCTGGAACTGGAGCTCCCACATAATTTTCTACCATGTGAACAATAACAATACCAGCAAGGGCAAAGCCTCTAATGGCATCTACAATTTCAATTCTTTTTTTAACAGTACTATTGCCCATAGATGCATATTTGGTGTTCCTTTATAAAAGACGTCATTATAGGATTGGTTGTTACATTAAAACTTCTTTTTAACATATACCAATACTTAACAAACAAAAAAACCGGCTAAAGTTAGGGTCTAGCCGGTACAATAATTATGGATGCTATGAATTTGGTTTCTTTAAGAAAGCCAATGTCTTTTATGTGCTAAACGCGAAAAGAAAACTAGTCCTATTCCAATAAATATCACAAATAACGGAATCACCAAGCCTTGCAAGGTACCGTATACCTCAATAGAATTAGTTGTTCCAAAGGTATAAGCCATATCTGCCAAGATAGCAAGTAAAGATATCAGAAGAACAATTTTACTCCAGCGTTTTCCTAATAATAAACCTATACATCCTAGCACTCCGGCCCATACAGCAATTGCAAAAGCTGCTACCAACCAAGTTGGTCTGCTTTCTAACAAAGAGATTTGTTCTGCCGTCATTGTTTCTTTTAGGTCGTCCATCATGTAAGCTTGCATTAAATACAAAGATGCACCGTACAAATTCCATAGAAGCCCTAGAACGCTTCCAATCCAAAACCACACAGGTGGTTTCGCTGTTAATTTTTCACTCATTTTAGTTGGTTTTAGTTGAATTAGTCCCTGACAAAGTACAAAAAAAGTTGAAGGTTGCTAAATGCATTCGATGTATGGCATTCTAGTACGCTTAAAATCAGAGTATTGAATATTTTAGATAGGTTGTTTTGGAGATTTCTTTATTATTCATATCAGGAAGTGTACATTTATGTGCCAAGAAAATTTCTCATGTTCAAAGAGCAGCATTTTTATTTAATATACATTCAGTTTTTAGGTTTTCGTTATAGTGGTTGGCAAAAACAACCCAATCAAAGAACCATTGAAGGTATGTTATCTAAGACCTTAGGTTTTATATTGCCAGATAGAAAAACTAAAATTTTAGGTGCAGGTAGAACGGACGCCAAAGTATCTGCAAATGAGGCAGCCTTTGAACTTTTTCTGGAAGGTGCTGCACTCCAAAACTTAGATGAGTTTATAGCCCTTTTTAATTTAAACTTACCTGCGGATATTAAAATTCTTGCAGTATCTGAGGTAGATAAGGATTTTAACATCATACAACACCCCAAAACAAAAGAGTACATTTATCTTTTCTCATTTGGTGAAAAAAACCATCCTTTCTGCGCTCCTTTTATGGCAAACATTCAAGAGGATTTGAATATAAAAATAATGATCGAAGCAGCAAGTATGTTCCAAGGTACTCATAATTTTAGGGCATTTACTGCAAGGCCTAGGGCAAATAGCCAGTTCACACGAACCATTGATAGTTGTATTCTTCGGAAGAATGATATTCTAAAAGCTAATTTCTTTCCAAAACATAGTTATGCCTTGCATGTGAAAGGAGCAGGGTTTATGCGTTATCAGATTCGGATGATCATGGGGGCTTTAATTCAATTGGGGAAGGAAGAGCTATGTATGGACGATCTGATAGAATCTTTTCATACTCCTGCAAATAGCAAGGTATCTTTTGTAGCTCCTGGGTCTGGTTTACTTTTACATAAAATCTCATTTCAGTAATTGAAGAAGCTGTCTAGTCTAAATTTTGTACTTTAGAAGGAAACGAATTATTATGCCATATTGGGGTTATATTCTTGTTTTTGTTTTTGGGGCATATTTAGTCATCAGTATCTTGTTATATTTTTTGCAAGATTTCTTAATGTTTAAACCAGAAAAACTTCCAAAAGACTTCCAATTCCATTACGATAATCAAGAAATTGAAGAATATAATGTGGAAACCAGGGATGGTGCAACAATTAACGGACTTCGATTTAAAACAAGGAATCCCAAAGGAATTGTCTTTTATTTGAAAGGGAATTCTAAAAGCATTAAGGGCTGGGGGAAATTTGCAGTAGATTTCACACGCCATGGCTATGAAGTTTTAATGGTAGATTATCGTGGTTTTGGAAAAAGCACAGGTAGGCGAACTCAAAAAGCCATTAAACGAGACATGCAAGTGATCTAC
Organism: uncultured Flavobacteriaceae bacterium; assembly: GCA_947500575.1. Taxonomy (GTDB): domain Bacteria; phylum Bacteroidota; class Bacteroidia; order Flavobacteriales; family Flavobacteriaceae; genus CANMSI01. The sequence continues at coordinate 279,467 of CANMSI010000002.1, forward strand.
AATAAAATAAAAGAAAATGTATCCGAAAAACATATTATTCTATATGGAAGATCTCTTGGTTCAGGTTTTGCTACAAAGTTAGCTTCGATGAATAATCCAAGGATGCTCATTTTAGATGCCCCGTATTATAGTCTTAGCAAGGTGGCAAAGAAGTTTATTCCCTTTATGCCTTTATCTTTATTGATTAAGTTTCCAATGCCCACCTATAAATGGCTCAAATATGTGAAATGCCCTATTCATATTATTCATGGTACGGATGATAAGCTAATTCCTTATAAGACCAGTGTTAAACTATCCAAAATTAAAGCATCATCTACAAGGTTATATACCGTTATTGGAGGCGGACATAAGAATTTGAATACATTTGAATCGTATCATACAATGCTAAACGAAATAATTAATTCTACTCAGCAAAAAATTGATCTAGAAGGTTCTAGTGTAGCTGTAAAACATTCATCAAAACCCATTCATGCGAAAGCTTAAAAAAATAGGTAAGGGGGTACTGATTCTTCTTGCTGTGCTAGTGCTTATGCTTTATTTTTTTCAAGAAAAATTGATTTTTTTACCTTCAAAACTACCTCAAGATTATACCTATGATTTTCCTCAAAATTTTGAAGAAATTTTTATCTCACATTCAGATGGTGCCAAATTAAATGCACTACATTTTAGACAGGATAATCCAAAAGGGGTGATTCTGTACTTTCATGGAAATGCGGGAGATCTGTCTAGATGGGGCCAAATGGCATTGCCTTTTGTCTCCTTAGGGTATGATGTGGTTATGATGGACTATCGTACCTATGGAAAAAGCACGGGAAAATTAAGTGAAGTTGCTTTACAAAGCGATGCACAATTATTTTATGATTATACCAAAAAGGAATATAATAACCTTCCAATAGTTTTATTCGGTAGGTCTTTGGGTACTGGTATTGCCACACACTTAGCCTCTAAAAATGAGGCGAAACAGCTTATATTAGAAACCCCATTCTACAGTTTGGTAGATGTAGCAAAAGAAAGGTTCCCTTTTTTGCCCGTAAAAATGCTATTAAAGTATAAGTTTAATTCAAATCTATACATCTCTAAAATCAACTATCCCGTAACCATATTTCATGGAACAGATGATTCTGTAGTGCCTTATGATTCTGGATTAAAATTATTCCAGTCAATGGATAATGGCGCTAAAGAGATGATCACTATTCCTGACGGCGAGCATAACAATTTAATTGAATTTGAAGCGTATAGAAAAGGTATTGAGCGGCTTCTACGCTAACGGATCAATCAAATAAATCGGAAGATAAATAACGATCACCTCGGTCGCAAACAATAGAAACAACAACCCCCTTATCTAAGGAGTTAGCAAGTTTTAATGCCGCCGTAGCCGCACCGCCACTGCTCATACCGGAAAAGATACCTTCTTCTTTTGCCAAGCGTTTTGCCATTATTTTGGCTTCTTCTTGACTAACCTCTATGACCTGATCTACTTTAGATGCATTGAATATTTTTGGTAAATAAGCTTCTGGCCATTTACGGATTCCAGGTATTCTAGACCCATCTTGGGGTTGAACTCCTACAATTTGCACCTCGGAATTTTGTTCTTTTAGATAGGTAGATGTTCCCATGATAGTACCTGTTGTGCCCATGGAGGATACAAAATGTGTAATAGTTCCTTGAGTATCTCTCCAGATCTCAGGCCCTGTAGAATTGTAATGTGCTTTCCAATTATCGTTATTGGCAAACTGATTAAGCATTAGAAAACCCTCGTTGGTAACCTTAGCCTCGGCATAATCTCTGGCTCCTTCAATACCTCCGTCGGCCGAAGTAAGTGTCACCTTAGCTCCATAAGCTTTCATGGTCTGCACACGTTCTTTGGTAGAATTTTCGGGCATTACAAGCTCAATATTTAAACCAAAAACTCCGGCAATCATGGCTAAGGCAATTCCTGTATTTCCACTAGTAGCTTCAATTAGTTTAGAATTTGTAGTAATCTCACCACGATCCATACCACTTTTTATCATATTGTAAGCGGCTCTGTCTTTTACACTCCCACCTGGGTTGTGTCCTTCTAGTTTAAAATACAGACGAACATTAGGATTGGTATTTAGTGCTTTGGAGACAATAAGAGGGGTATTGCCAATTAAATCTAATAAACTATGAGACATGAGGAATTGTTTTAATTTTAATTTCTGGCGTATGAAACACTTTGGAATTTGCAGGGACAGAAGAGGTAATCCATGCGTTACCGCCTATGGTACTATTCTTTCCAATGGTAGTGTCTCCACCTAATATGGTAGCATTGGCATAGATGGTTACGTTGTCTTCAATCGTTGGATGTCTTTTTGTTCGTTTTAAGCTCTTAGCCACATACAAACCTCCTAAAGTAACCCCTTGGTAAATTTTAACATGATCCTTAATAATCGCGGTTTCACCTATTACCACTCCTGTGCCATGGTCTATGTGAAACGAATCGCCAATTTCAGCTCCAGGATTTATATCTACTCCTGTTTGCCTATGTGCATATTCTGTCATTAGTCTGGGAACAAGAGGAAAGCCTTCTTTATATAGTTCGTGAGCCAGTCGATATATGGCAATGGCATAAAATCCTGGATAGGCCATATAAACCTCCTCGATGGATAGAGAAGCAGGATCACAATTTACAGTTGCTTCTGCATCCATATTTAATTTCTCCAAAATTAGGGGGAGCTTTTCTACATAACTTTCCCACAATTTTTTGCAAGGCTTTTTGGTGTCCCAACATGCTAAATCTACAAGGAGATCAAACTCCTTTTCTAGAATATCTAGATGCTTTGCCACCGGCGTTTCAATATCAAAAAGAGTGTAAAATAGCGTATTGGTAAACACCTCTGTTCGCTCCTTTAGTTGGTAACGTAAGTTAGGCTGTTTTTTATGCTGATTGATCTGATTAATGATCGATTTTTTATCCATGTGTAATTGAATTGGACTTCAAAATTAACTAAATAGCTTAAAAACTAATTTTTAAAAAGGTTAACTTTAGCTTAAAATAATTACGGATTCAGTCGCATGAAACAAACAGCAATTACGAAAGAAGCACTTCAATTTTTAACAAAGCTATCAAAGAATAATAATAGAGAATGGTTTACAGCAAATAAGGCCGTATTTAAAGAGCATGAAACTGCTATGAAGGCATTTTATGGTGGTTTAAAAGAGAAAATGGAAACTCATGACGATATAGAAAAATTCAAGATGTTCCGTATTTATAGAGATGTGCGCTTTTCTAAAGACAAAACACCTTATAAAGCACATTTTGCAGGTTCTTATGCGAGAGCTGGGGCACGTTTACGTGGGGGGTATTACCTTCAAATAAAACCTGGAGAATCATTTATTGCCGCAGGCTTTTGGGCCCCGAATAAAGAAGATTTATTGCGCATAAGAAAGGAATTAGAACTAGATGCTTCAGAATTTAGACAGCTGATTAATGAAACCTCTTTTAAAAAAATTTGGGGAGAATTACAGGGAGATGAAGTAAAGACCGCTCCAAAAGGTTTTGATAAAGAACATGCGGATATCGATCTCATCAAAAAGAAGATGTTCATTTTTGTTCGAAAATTTAAGGATAAGGAGGTTGTTGCCACAGATTTTGCGGACAAGGTTAGTGATTCTTTTAAAGCCATACGACCCTATTTTGATCTAATGAGCGATATATTAACAACCAATTTAAACGGAGAATCTTTGTTAGATTAATACCTCAGTTTCTAACAATAGCATTTGATCTTTTAAACGTTCTATAACCATATGCATCATTCTTTTATTAAGAGCAGATGAATTTTGGATATAGACCTCATATTCTTCTTCCGTAAATTGCCCCATAATAATTCCTTTGAGCGCATTTCTAAATTTAATGTCTTTCTGAATTGAATTTTCGATATAAGTTATCTGCTTTTCAAAGGAAAGTTTATGATAAGCATTTTTATGTTTAACGATGTAATTTCTAAAAGCTGCTATTATTAATGGATTCTGAAATTTAATTATAGGACGCAGTGTTTTATTCTGAAATTGCTCATCAGAGCTCATGCTATCAGTAACTTTTGCGGAGGGTATTTCAGGACGAATTTGTAAAAGATTTTGGGATCTGCTATGCATCGTTATAGGGTTTTTATAAAGATAGGGATAAACGCATATGTTCATTTTTACGATCAGATTAGTTTTTAACTGGGTTATGAACACCCCAATTAAGGCTTATCTTAAGTAGATTTATTAAATGGTCCTAATATTATCTGTAAATTTATAATTCTTTAAATCTTTGATATGAAATTTGGCAAGGTAGAACAACCAGAACTTATAGATTTTACATTTCCTAAAGATCATCCAGATACGGAAGTAGTTCTTTCGAAGTATAAAACAGACATGTCTCCAAAGGTCTATGTGGGTTGTGCCAAATGGAATAGACAAGACCTAAAGAACTTTTATCCTCGTGGCACAAAAGATGAATTACAATATTATTCCTCACAATTTAATAGTATTGAACTCAATGCTACGTTTTATCGCATATTTCCGGCGGAGCAATACAGTAAATGGTACGATAAAACCCCTGAAGGTTTCAAGTTCTTTCCTAAGGTAACCAATGAAATTAGTCATCTAAGACGTTTAAATGATAAGATATACCCAACAATTGATCGATATTTGGAGGTAACCTCCAATTTAAAGGATAAGTTAGGGACTATATTTATGCAAATGCATAGTAATTTCGGACCTAAAAACTGGGATAGGGTAGTGCGTTTTGTAGAATATTGGCCAAAAGAATTTCCCATAAGTTTAGAATTCAGGCATACGGATTGGTTTGCAGATGAAAAAGTTGCGGAGGAGTTATACCATTTATTAGAGGAAAACAATATTTCAAATACTCTAGTTGATACTGCTGGAAGAAGAGATATTATGCATATGAGGTTAACAAATAATGAAGCCTTCATTAGATATGTTGGCGCCAACCATGCAAGTGATTACGCCCGACTGGATGATTGGGTTAACAAACTAGTTGATTGGAAAGAAAAAGGGTTAAAAAATATCCACTTCTTTGTTCATCAAAATTTGGAGTTAGAATCTCCTTTACTTTCGGTTTACTTTATTAAAAAATTAAATGAAACTTTGGGGTGTAATTTGTTAATTCCCAAAACATTACATAATCCTCAATCCGAACTTTTCTAATAGTATTATTCCTTTGATAAGGATGCAGATATTGCCTGTACTTCGTCTAATACACGAAGAAGATTAGCACCCCACAACTTTTCAATGTCGTCTTCAGAGTAACCTCGTTTCACTAATTCCAAGGTAACATTGAATGTTTCAGAAGCATCGGACCAGCCTTCAATTCCCCCACCACCATCAAAATCAGAGCTAATACCAACATGATCAATACCAATCTGTTCTACCATATAATCTATATGATCTACAAAATCGGCTACGTTTACGGCAGGAGGAACATCTTCTTTAGTTGCTACTATTTCTTTTCCAATTGCCATTACTCTAGGAATATTACCAATAAATGCCTCCTTTTGGGCGTCTGTAAGCGTATTAAATTGTGATCGTTCATGCCATTCAATGTCCAAGGAATCCGCAACTTGCTCATAAATTTCTTTCATATAAGCCGCTCTTGCCTCATGTTTTTTGGTATTTAAATAGGAACTAAATGCCACCGTTTGTATGACACCTCCATTTTCTTTCATAAGCAAAAGCTGTTCATCATCAAGGTTTCTGCTGTGATCACATAGTGCACGCGCTGAAGAATGCGAAGCTATAATAGGAGCTTTGGAGAGGGCTATCATTTGTTTCATAGATTCTTTGGAAGGATGCGAAACATCAATCATTATCCCCAATCTATTCATCTCACTTACAGCCTTTTTGCCTAGATCACTTAAACCATTATGTAGCCAAACACTATCCTTTTCTCCAGTGTTGGAATCACAGAATTGGCTGTGTCCATTATGAGATAAAGAAATATAACGGGCTCCCATAGCATGATACTTCTCAAAATTTGATAGGTCGTCTCCAATGGGATATGCGTTCTCAACACCGATCATGGCTACTTTTTTCCCTTTTTTTGCAATGTTTCTTACCTCTTCAGAAGTAAGCGCTAGTTCAATTTGGTCTGGTGCTATTTCGGTACAAAGCTTATGAATGGCATTAAACTTGGCCATGGCATTAGCAGCACCTTTATCATACCCTTCGGAGCTAAGGGTATCCTGCCCGGTATAGACAATGAGCCAAGAAACATCCAAACCACCTGTTTCCATCTTTGGTAAATTAACCTGCGTATCAAGATTCTGTGTATAGTTCACACTATCCGTGAAATTCTTCACATTAATATCATTGTGCGTGTCAATAGTAATCACTTTTTCATGGATGCGTTTGGCTTTATCTTCCAAACTTTCAATGGGCTCTTTTTTTGTTTCTCCACAAGACGTTAGCAAAGAAATTAATAGGAAAGAAAAGCCAACAGGGCTAGTATACTTCATGTTGTAAGAATTTTATACCTACAAATAAAGCAATTTGACAACAGAAAACGAAGCATAGGTAACATTTAATTGTATAAAGTACATTAATTGATGAGTTTTAACCTGATAATAACCAGAATGTTAATAAGCATGTGAATTAACGCCACTTGAATTGTAAGAATTCATGAACACATACACCAAAGAGTAACTAAAAATTTCGTTCCCCATTGAAATCTAAAGACCTACTACATCAGCTATCCAATTTGGAAGCTCAATTAAACAACTTTTCTTTTGAAGAATTAAGTTCTAATGATGCCACCAGATTAAAAAAATCCTTTCAATCTTTTAAACGGAGTCTAGAAGCCAAAGTTTTTGAGAATGAAAAGGAAACTGCCACACTAGAGGATGTAAATTTTCAAAACGAATTAGATCCAATTGCTTCCAGTAAAATAGATGAAGAAAGCATGCTTATTGCGCGGGTAAGCCATGAAATAAGAACTCCCCTCAACGGTATCATAGGGTTTACAGATCTACTGTTAGAAGACGCCCTCTCCGAAACACAACACCATCATGTACAAGCCATCCAGTCTGCCTCTCATACATTGATGGATATTATAAACGAGCTTTTGGAATTTTCCAAACTCTCTGCAGGATTAGAGCATTTTGAATCCATTGATTTTAATATTTATAGCATTGTGAGAGATGTAATGTATCTCTGTAATACCCTGATCATAGACAAAAATGTAAAACTAGAAGTAGATATTGATACTCAGATTCCAGAAGTCATAGTGGGCGATCCTTCTAAGCTTTCACAAGTTTTACTAAATCTTATTGGTAATTCTATCAAATTCGTTGAAAAGGGAGATATCTGTTTAAAAATCACTCAAAATAAAAGAATAAAGAAGCAACATGTGCTCACATTCGAAATAAGTGATACCGGAATAGGGATATCTGAAGAAAATCTAAAACACATTTTCGATTCATTTCGACAAGCAGAATTTGATACTGCCAATAAATATGGGGGGTCTGGACTAGGACTAAGCATTGTAAAGCAAATTATTGAAAACCAAGGCGGACAGATAAAGATGGCCAGTAATTTGGGTATTGGAACTACCGTTAAGTTTACACTTCCCTTCATAAAAGGAGATCTTTCAAGAATTCCAAAAACAACGGATAGTGGTATTGATCAAAATGAGCAGATAAAATTGGTGAATGGAATGCGAATTCTTGTTTTTGAAGACAATCTACTCAACCAAAAATTAATAGAACAGCGTCTAAATTCATGGAAGTGCAAAACCTACATTACAGACAATCCACTCTATGGTTTAAACATTCTTGAAAACAATCGTATAGATCTAGTTCTTATGGATTTAAGGATGCCAAAGATGAATGGGTTTCAAGTTACAGAGCGTATCAGAGCCAACAAGAATGTATACATAAAACAAATTCCAATAGTAGCGCTTACCGCAGATTTCACTATCAAAGATAGAGATGAATGTAATACACATGGGATTAATGATTACATCCTAAAACCCTATAGCCCAGACGAACTCTTATCCAAACTTATTAAAAATAAAAATGATATGGACACACTATATATAGTAGAATCAGACATTATAAATCCGAACTCCGAGCAAGAAAAAATGAACCTAGCACCTATTCTTGAAGAATGTATGGGAGAAATTGATCTTTTAGAGGAGTTGGTTCATTTGTACAAACAAAATGCCCTAGAATTCATTGGAAAAGCCAAAATGCATTTGAAAGATGGCGATATCAACGAACTAGAATTTGCTGCTCATAAAATTAAATCGGGCTTGGCTATGATGAAAACCTATGGTTTACATGCCATCGTTGACCAGATGTATAGAACCTGCAAGACCAGTAAAGACGAAAAACATTTAGCGTTTTTATATGATTGTTTTGTAGAAGAATATCCAAAAGTTGAGAACGTATTAAATATTGAATTGGAGAAATTGACTAAGAAATAGAAAGAAGGAAGATGCAGGGAAAGAAATTATTGCTGGCAGAAGATGATCAGCTATTGGCTTCACTACTTAATTACCGCCTAGAAAAGGGGGGGTATGATGTTAGTCTTACGCACAATGGAAGAGAGGTGAAAGAATTTTTAAATAATTCCATACCTGATATCATAATCAGTGATATAATGATGCCCTATTTCTCTGGAATTGAACTTATAGATTATGTCAGAAATGATTTAAAGTCTAGTATTCCAATCATCATTATTTCATCTGCTGGGAATGAAGAAAATGTGCTTACTGCCTTTGAACTGGGCGCCAACGATTTTATTTCGAAACCTGTAAGCCCCTCGGAACTGCTTGTTAGAATAGCAAGAGAATTGAACAAAGTTTAATGAATTTATATCATCTCACATATCAAACACCTGCGTTTATCAGCGCTCCTAAGATCCATACGGATCTTTTGTGGGATTTAACATTTTTATTTATTGGTCTTGGAGTAGTCTACTTTACAGCTATTTTCTTTTTTAGAAATAGAATGTCTGCTAAAAGTAGACGAATTGCAGATAAAAAGAAATCACTGGGTCCTATGATCAGTGAATTTCTTTTTTATGAAGAAAATGGATCAAAAGAAGAAAAAACTAGCTACGTTCATCTAAAAATTGAAATACGGGAATTACTGAAAGATAAATTCAATAGAATTGTATTGGCAGAGATCTTACTAGATCTTGAAAGAGATGTTTCTGGAGATACCCACATGCAATTATGTAAACTCTATTATGATTTAGGCCTTCATTTAGATGCTTTTAAAAAATTAAAAAGTTGGAGATGGGAATTGGTTTCAAAGGGCATTCTTGAGCTTACCAGAATGCAAGTAGATGAGTCTTATACGTTTATCACCAAATTTATTAATGATAAAAGAGGAGTCATTAGGAAACAAGCCGAAATTGCTACTGTTACCCTAAAACATGAAGGTATTAACTATTTCCTAGATACCACTCGCTATAAAATATCGGAATGGCAACAATTAAAACTGTTGGATGTAATTCGCAATCTTGACGAATTTGAACCCCCTAGGTTTAAAGCTTGGTTAACCTCTAAAAATAAGTATGTAGTACTTTTTGCCCTTCGATTGATAAAATATTACAATCAGAACGATGCTAATGAATCCGTAATTGAATTAATAAAACATAGAAACAATCAAATTAAAACAGAAGCAATTAATTGCATCAGAGAATTCTGCGTTTTTGATGCAATACCGATGCTTAAGAAAGTATATTGGAAATGCAATATAGATGTAAAGCTCTTAATTCTTGATACACTAGGGTCTATTGGAAGTAAAGAAGAAATTGATTTTTTCAAATTTGTCGAAAGCAAGGAATCCAACTTTGTTATTAAAAGTAAAGCGCTTAGCGCTATCAATAATATAGCCCCTCAGACCATAATGCCAACAGATGGTGTTGCTACTCAAATAGGGGAGGTACATATTCCTAAAAATATAGAAGAGATCCCTATTGATCAAAGTGAGGAAGTGGTATCTAACAGTCTAAAAGAAGATATTGCTGAAAAGAACATTCTTAGAACAACAGAGGAAGTGAAGAAAAGTTCTTTTACCTCAGATCCATTGGAAGAATTAACGGAAGTTGATACGTTTGAATTTGCTAAAAACGTTTTAGACCAACATATAAAACTTGATTTTCTACCTGTTGTGGTCGAAGATGTTTCGGAAGAGGTATCACAGATGCTCATGAAGGAAACGGACCAATTAATACCAAGTATATTAGATATCGAAGTAGAATGTACGGATGAAGATATCGATTTTGTTTCATTGGCTTTCTTGCCTGTTGTTATCGAGGAAGAGGACCAAGAGAAGAATTCAATAGCCATTCATGAAATAGAAGTAATCGCAGAGGCAGTTCATTTTGAACCAGAAGTGAAACAAGACAAAGAAGAAGTACGAGAATCTCAAAGTCCTTCCTTAACAGAACTGGAAGTGGTGTATGAGGAAGTCCAATACCTCAAGCATGATACTTCTTTACAGGACATTGAAGTCATCATTGACGAAGGTAGCGCGCCTAATTTAGATACCATTTTAGCATTAGAAGTTGATGCCACAGAAGTAACGCCATCGATACCGGAAGATATTTCCGATATAGATGTTATTTCTGAAGTTTTACTTCCGATTCTTGAAGAAGAAGATATACTGCTTATTGATCTTGAAGCACCTTTTGATGTTATTGAAAAAGAAGAAAACAGCGAGGAAGAAACAATTGATTTTTCCGCTGTGGACCTATTAAGTACAAGCACTGAGGAGGATGGTTTTTTAGAGGCATCCTTACTAGAAAATATGCATTATAAACTCCCTGAAAGTGTATTTAAGCAATTGTATTTTGATAAGGATGAAAGTAACAAGATACTCTTACTAGATACCATTGGTGATGTGGGCGATAAAAGAGAAATTCCACTTTTAAAAGAAATTATTATTCAGGAACATTCGACAGTGCTTAAAGAACGAGCTTTAGAGATTTTGAATAAAGTTTCGGAGATACAATTCAAGCTAATTGGGACTAGCAAAACTTTGGTAAACGAAAATGACCTGAAAGGGGAAAGTATTTTTAAAACCTTATTCGCCACCGGAGACACTGAATCAAAATTACTGCTAATCGAAGAGGCGTCAAATCTTGGCTGCTGGAAAGAAATTTCCTTTCTGGAAGAATTAGCTGATCATGATTCTAGAGAAATAAGAGATAAGGCCATAGTTGCTGCAAAAACTCTTGAAACACGCTTGAATGAACTAAAGAATTGTGAATCCACAGAAAAATCCTTGGAAGCTAACAATAAATCACACATCTCTTTAAAAGGAGAAGACACATCCATCCTGCAAATAGAAGATGTAGAAAAGATAGATCAGGTTCCACTGGAATTTTGCTTCTTATTAGATGCGTTAGAAATTCAAACATTGGAAGCCGAGGAATCCGATATTTTGGAGCTAGAATTTGAACTGGAAAAAGACCTTACAGAAAGTATTCATGAAGAGTTAAAGAACAAAAATAAAACAGAAGAATCCATAGCAAAGAATTCGTTATTGGAGAGTCTTTTAGAGTTACCGTTAAAACTAATAGAGAAACTCAATGGATAACGGGATTTTCAATATTATTCTGGAATATGTAAACATTGTTTTTCTGGTGTTTACAGTGGTGCTCTTTTCTCTTTTTATTTTTATGGGGTATCTCTCTGCGAGGAACTCACTTCATTATATGAATAAAAATAGTTTTGGAGACCTCTCTAAGATTATGGCCTCTCCCTTAGCACCGAGTATTACTATTATTGCTCCGGCCTATAATGAAGGAATGACAATTGTTGAAAACATCAGATCTCTTTTATCCTTACAGTATGTGAACTACGAGGTCATGGTCGTAAACGATGGTAGTAAAGATGATACTTTACAAAAAATGATTGATGCCTATGAAATGGAACTCATAGAGCAAGAAATTGATCCAAACTGGATGTCGAAACCTATTAGAGGGATTTATAAATCTAAACAACGTGCTTTTGCAAAACTTACTGTAATTGATAAAGAAAATGGAGGTAAATCCGATGCCCTAAATACGGGAATTCAATTATCTAAAAATCAATATGTGGGATGCATTGATGTGGATTGTTTATTACTACCCGATGCCTTATTACATGTGGTAAAGTCTTTCTATCAACGTACTCAAAAGAAAGTGATTGCGGTGGGCGGAGTTATTAGAGTGGCTAATTCTTGCATCATAGAGGGAGGAAGGTTACAAGAAATTCGCTTGCCGTCTAATTGGTTGGCTCGTTTTCAATTACTAGAATATACTAGATCTTTTCTTTTGGGAAGAATGGCTTGGGGGCGTATAGATAGTTTGTTAATTATTTCTGGTGCTTTTGGATTTTTTGACCGAGAGATTGCCTTGGCAGTAGGGGGGTACGATACCAATACGGTGGGAGAAGATATGGAGATTGTGTTTAGAATGCGGCGGTATATGCACGATAGAAAGGAACCATACACTGTGGAATATATTCCAGACCCGCTTTGTTGGACAGAAGTGCCCGAAAGCATAAAAATACTAGTAAATCAGAGAGATCGCTGGTCTAGAGGAAACTTAGAAACTTTAAAAACACATAGGGATATGTTCTTTAATCCCAAATATGGGCGCTTAGGAATGCTAAGTTATCCATATTGGTTTTTCTATGAGTGGTTAGCTCCCTTATTAGAATTTGTTGGATATTTTACGATTATACTTTTTTATTTTTTAGGAATATTGAATTGGGACTTTTTTATTGCCCTTACCTGCGCGGTATTTACTTTTTCCATCATGTTTTCGATTTATGCAATTCTATGGGATGTGTATTCCTATAATCAATATAAAAAGACAAAAGACATTTTAATTCTTGTGTTTTGTGCCTTAATAGAACCGTTCACATTTCATTTAATCGTTGTATGGGCCGCTATTAGAGGTAATTATAAGAAACTATTTAAGATTAAATCGGGTTGGGGAACCATTACCCGAAAAGGATTTAGCAAAGCTACATAAATGGTACATGGGAGTGACATAAAAAAGCAGGTAGAGCGAAAACCTTTAAAGGATTTCACGAGGCTCATTATTGCCTTTTTTGGCTGCCTAATTGTATTATCCATATATCAGAATGTCCGTCTTTACATAGGTGGTGTATTGGATAGTTTCATTAATAAAAGTTTTTTTCTATTACTTGTCCATCACCTTGGTTTTACTGCTATAACGGCCTTGCCTTTGGCCTTTCTTTTTAATTTTTTAGAGAATAAAAGAGGCAGAAGTGGTTTCAGACTAATGATGATTATTTTAATGTTACTATTAATAATAGAAACTTTATTGGTAGAATATTATGTTAGGAATTACGAAGTATTAAGCTTAGGGCTTTATAGTTTAAATGGAACAAGTGCAGATATTCGTTATGCCATCAATACGATATTATTTACGCTACTTATAGGTGGTATACTGTTCACATATTTGTACAAGGCCACGGTTTCTTTGTATACAGTTATCAGTAAGATGTATCCCTTTACCATTGTGTTATTGGGCCTCTTTTTGGCAACCTTAACATCTAACAGAAGACCTATAAATGAAAATAAGCTGCAACATTTAGTAAGCGCGGTGGCCATAGATTTGGTCGATTTCAATAAATATGAAGGCACCAAGGAGTACCCCCTTTTAAAACAAAGTAAGTATGTAGATGTTCTTGGGCAATATTTTAACCTACCCAAGGAGAAACCCAATATTGTGGTTTTGGTAGTGGATGGTTTAGGAGCAGACTTTGTGAATAAAAAAGGGAGTTTTAAAGGATTTGCACCATTCATTAGTCAACTTTCTAAAGAATCCTTGTATTGGAATAATTACCTAAGCAATGGCGGAGAAACTCAGATCGCAATACCCAGTATAATGGGTTCCCTGCCTTTTGGAAAGGAGGGGTTTATGCATGTTGAAGAACAGCCTAATAGACATACGCTTTATAGTATTTTAAAGCATAATGGATATACCACTAGTTTCAATTTTGGAGGCAATACGGCTCTGGATCATTTAGATAAATTTTTGGATGATGATAGGGTCGACCAAATCCTGGACAATAAGGGTTTTGGCACTGGATATACCCTACAAGCCGAAGATGCTGCTGGGATTTCTCTGGGATATCCAGATGACCAATTATTCAAGAAATGGAATACGCTCCAGAACTTTGATAATAAACCAAAGTTGGAAGTGTTTTTAACCTTAAGTACAAAAAGACCCTTTCAGATTCCGGAAAAAGAACAGTATAAAAAGAAAGTATCAGAACTTCTATCTACAACTTATAAAGATGACAGAAATAAAAAACTAATTGAGAATAATATTGACTTGTTCGCTAGCATATTATATACAGACCAGGCGCTTAAGTCTTTTTTTGAGGCATATAAAAGGAAAGAAACTTTTAATAACACCATTTTCATTCTAACGGGTAGCCATTATATAACGGAATTGCCCAAGGAGAATGAAATAGATAGATACCGTGTACCCTTACTAATATATAGCCCTTTATTAAAAGCCCCAAAAAATATCGGCTCTTTGGCTTCACATGCAGATATAACACCATCACTTATTGCATTGTTAAAGAACAATTATCAACTAAAAGTACCACTAAAAGATGCATGGTTAGGAAATAGCCTAATCTCCTCAAGCGTGTTTCATGAAAATAAGGAAATCCCTTTGTTTAGAGATAAAAATAACATTAAGAATTATATCTATGGTTCTTACTTTTTATCTGGTAGAAGTATTTATCAATTAGGAAATGATCTAACATTAGAAGATATCGATGATTCAGCACCTACTGATTTATTGCTAGAGAAGTTTAGTTACTTTAAATCAGTTAATAGTCATGTTACCCTATTCAACAAGATTATTCCCGAGCAAGACCTTGTATTTCGTAAAGCAGAAGCTGAGTTTAAAAGAGAGGAAGTTATATGGGTAAATAGTGTCTTTAACGGAAAGGATTTTGACAATGCTTATAAGACCGCTCGTAAATTAGCTATCAATGAGGAAAGAAAAAGAGCCTTGCTGTTATGCAGGTATATATTAACAAAAATACCTGGTCATGCAGATACAGAGATCTTAATGGGAAGAATTTATGCTTGGGAAAAAGAATATTCTAAAGCCATTGCTGTATTAAAAAAGGCTTTACGCAAATATCCAAGTTATGCTGATGGCTATGCGGCTCTCTTAGATGTATACTATTGGTCTGATAGAAATGAAGAAGCAATTACTTTGTTTAAAAGTATTGAGCAACATAGAATAGATGTTCCATCTGTTAATGAAAAGCTTGCAAGGGCGTATAAGAAATTAAAATTAAAGGCGGCTAAGGATAGTACTTCCTCTTTTATACATCATCCAAAATTAGAAACCATCGTGGCATTAAGCCTACAAGAATGAAGCAATCTAGATACATATGGGCAGTTTTATGGTTTTCTATAGGTGGACTTATTTGTAGCGCTCAGGAAATGGTATATACAGGAAATCCGGATGTTTCTTTTATGAACGCTAGAGATTTAGCATTTAACGGACATAGAACAGAAGCGAGAGACACCTTAGAACAAATCTTAACAAAATACCCTGATTATACAGATGTGAGCAGTTTACTTGCCAAAACGCATAGTTGGGACGGGAATTATGACACAGCACGAAAACTACTCAATAGAATTACCTCTGTTGAGCGGGAAAACAAAGAAGCATGGATAGCTGCCATTAATAATGAGGTATATGCAGAAAACTATACTATTGCTCTTGGATTAACAAATAAATCAATGTTATATCTTGATTTAGATGAGGATTTACTACAATTAAAAGATAAGATCATAGGACTTATTAAGGGTTCGCCCGCAAAAGAAGCATTGATGGTTCCAGATACTTTAGAAACCATAAATTATAAAAATAGAATAGGAGTGGGCAACGCCTTTGATATTTTTGATATTGTTTATGATCCAATGGTATATAGTAGTATTGAATACAGAAGAGAAACGGAGGCCGGAAGTATTATTCCTAGAATTAACTATAGCAATAGGTTTGGAATTCGCGGTTTACAATATGAATTAGATTTTTATCCCAAGCTTTCTAAAACTTTTTATGCGTACTTAAATTATGGCTATTCCAATGCCACAATCTACCCTAATAATAGGGCAGGAGTGGAATTATACGCCAACCTCCCCAAGTCTATGGAGGCTTCGTTAGGAATGCGCTATCTAGATTTTAATAGCAGCAGGGCAACGATCTTAACAGCTTCTTTTGGTTTATATAAGGGAAATTATTATTTCTCTCTAAGACCGTATGTTACTCCTAGATCTGATGGACCAATGAGTGTTTCAGGAAGTTTATTGGCTAGAAAGTACTTAAAAGATGGAGAAAATTATTTGGGGGTCACTGCTATTTATGGTGTTACTCCAGAATTGAGACAGTTGCGCGCAGATGGGGTCTTATTAGCAGAGACTATACTTTATACGGAATCACAGCAATTACTTTTTGAGTACCAGTTTACTGGAAACAAACGGCCCAATGTGTATAGAGCAAATCTTGGAGTAACTCGGCAAGAACTTACTTTTGAGGCAGATAGGTTCTTTTGGGCCATCTCTGCAGGTATAAAATACGAGGTAAAGTTCTAATTTTTAGAGCATTTACTTCTCATTTGACCTATTTGACAACAAAAAACAAGGGTTACACCACAATTTGTTGCTTTCTCCTTACTTAATAAATATGTTTACTATGTAATTATTGAGTTCCAAATCTCAACAAACCTAAACCGGTCTTACCATGTTATACGATACCTACGGGGAGGAATATTTGACGTTTCTCCAAGATTTAAATGAAATTTTAAGTTTAAATGAATTAGCTGAGTTGGATTATTTATAATCCAACTTGGTTTATTCGACCCAAATAAAACCTACAATTATGGCAAATCAAAATCAAGACAACGCAGCTTATTTAAATTTTATTGAAGATTTAAATGAAATTTTATTGAATTTCGAAATCAGTAGATTAAGTCATTCATAAGTTTTAAAAGCTTACAGAATAAAAAAGGAGCCTTTGAATAAGGGCTCCTTTTTTATAGGTAATATGTTCAGCTATAATTAACCTAAATAGGATTTTAACAGCTTACTTCTTGAATTGTGTCTTAATTTCCGAATCGCTTTTTCTCTAATCTGACGCACTCGTTCTCTAGTGAGATCAAATGTTTGACCGATTTCCGCCAATGTCATGGATTGTTGATCCCCAATTCCATAGTATAACTTAACAACATCTGCTTCCCTTGGTGAGAGTGTTTCTAAAGCCCTATTAATTTCCGTATTAAGAGATTGTTGCATTAATATCTTATCAGGACGTGGAGACTCTCCAGAACGCATTACATCATACAAATTGGAATCTTCTCCTTCTTTTAAAGGTGCATCCATGGATACATGACGACCAGAGTTTTTCAAGGACTGTTTCACCTCGTTTACGCTCATCTCTAACTCCTTGGCAATTTCTTCCGGAGATGGAGGTCTTTCATGCGCTTGTTCTAAATAAGAAAAGGTCTTTTTAATCTTATTTATCGAACCAATTTTATTTAGAGGTAAACGAACTACTCTAGACTGTTCTGCCAAAGCCTGGAGTATAGATTGTCTAATCCACCATACTGCATAAGAAATAAACTTGAAACCTCGAGTTTCATCAAAACGTTTCGCGGCTTTTACAAGTCCTACATTGCCCTCATTTATTAAATCGGGTAATTTTAATCCTTGATTTTGATATTGTTTCGCTACAGAAACTACAAATCTTAAATTGGCATTCGTAAGTTTTTCTAAGGCAGCTTGATCTCCGTCTCTAATTTTTTGTGCTAATTCTACTTCTTCGTTTGCGGTTATTAATTCTATTTTACTTATATCTTGCAAGTACTTATCCAATGATTTTGATTCTCTATTGGTGACCTGCTTGATAATTTTAAGTTGCCTCATATATGGTAGATGGTTTTATTGTTTTAACAAACTTCAGTATACGCCTTTCAATTGAACTTTCCAAATGACTAGGGATATTCTTATACCAATCTTATTAAAATGAAATACGTTGATAAATGAGAACTTCAATATGTACCATAATAGCATTTCTTATCTTATTTTTGGGGCATTGAGAGCACCAACTATTTACAGATCTATTTAAATAATGAGCAAAAGAGCACTTCAAAAGTACCTTTCAGACTTAAAGAAAAAAGAACTAGAGGAGCAATTCATGGATCTTTACGCGCGATTTCCTGTGGTAAAAGAGTATTATGATTTTGTTTTTAATCCAAAAGAAGACAAGCTTTTGCAAACCGCAAAACTCAAGATTTCCAATGAATATTTTCCTGTAAAAAGAAAACGTCCAAAAGCGCGAAGATCTGTAGCGCAGAAATATATAAAGCATTTTAGGAAGTTGGGAGTTGATCCTTTTTTAATAGCAGATGTTATGTTGTATAATTTAGAGATTGCGCAGTCGTTCTCGGCAGAAAAGAATGTACCAGATGCTTTTTATAAAAGCATGTTAAACTCCTTCACAGAAGCTATACAGCATATTGCTGTGCATGCGTTGCTACCTGATTTTAAAGATCGTATACTTAAGATATATACTACAACGCAAGAGCAAAAATGGCTTTTTAGTGAAGGTTTTTCAAGAGCCTTAGATACGATTGATTAAAAAATAATAGATATGTCAATAGTAATAGTAAGACAAGATGCTGCCATTGATGCATGGAAAGAGGCACTTACCAGTTATAGAAAAGACCTTCCAGTGTATAGTTTTTTAGAACCGCATCCAAAAGATGCTATAACAATGGCATTGGTATGGAAACACCCTGTAGGTAGTTTAGAGGCATATCCAAATTTGAAATGCATTGCTTCTTCTGGAGCAGGAGTAGATTTTATTTGGGATGATCCAATCACAAAAAATGAAGTACAGATTACCAGAGTAATAGACCCAATGTTGGCCAATGATATGTCAGAATTTGTTACAGGCCTAATCTATAATCATCTTAAAGGGTTTAATTTTTACAGAAATAAACAGAAAGAACAATTATGGCAACGAATAAGCAGTAAACGAATTAGCGATGTTTCTGTGGGCATCTTAGGATTGGGACAATTGGGACTTCATTTAGGCAACTCTTTGATGAAGCAAGGTTTCAAAGTAATAGGATGGTCTAATTCAGAAAAAAACTTAGAGGGTATTGAGTCCTTTGTTGGGACTAAGGAACTTCCGTTGTTTTTAAATAAAAGTTCAATTTTAGTATGTCTTCTGCCGCTGACCAGAACAACCAAAGGCATTCTTAATACAAAGTTGTTGCTGCAATTGCCAAAAGGGGCATATCTTATAAATGTGGCTAGAGGCGGACATCTGGTTGATGCCGATTTAATAGAAGCCTTGGATAATGACCATCTCTCTGGTGCTGCTCTAGATGTTTTTCACAAAGAACCATTGCCTAATGACCATCCATTCTGGAAACATGCAAAAATTCAGATAACTCCCCATATTGCGAGTGTCTCCGACCCCAAATCTGTGGTACCACAAATAGTTGATAATTATTTAAGATTACAGAATAAGCAGCCGATGACTAATGTAGTTTCTGTTAAAAAAGGCTATTAAAATTTTTTTTTGCGATGTATTATTTCGTTTAAGGGCAAAAAACTTCTAATTTTGTAAGGTTTACATCTTCGCAGAGGTAATACATTAAAAATTTGATAACAATTTAAATCGACCTTACCGATTTGGGATTACCGAAAGAAAGCATACAAAAGACATTATACGATTATCAACTTCAGGATCTGAATACTATTTTTGGATACTTTGAAAAATCTCCTACAGATGTAAATCTTTTGTATCAGCTTCCAACCGGCGGGGGCAAGACGGTTGTCTTTTCAGAAATTGCTCGACGTTACATTGAAAAAACCCAAAAAAAAGTAGTGGTTTTGACGCATCGGATTGAATTAAGTTCTCAAACATCTCGAATGCTGAACGATTTTGGTGTGAAAAATAAAATCATCAATAGTGAAGTTAAGGAATTGAGGGATCAAGATGAGTTTATGTGTTTTGTTGCAATGGTTGAAACACTCAACAATAGACTTCAAGAAGAAAAAGTAGAGATCAATAATATAGGCCTTGTTATAATTGATGAAGCCCATTATAATTCTTTTCGTAAACTCTTTAAATACTTTGAAAAGTCAATTATTCTTGGAGTAACAGCGACGCCTTTAAGCTCTAATATAAAGCTGCCAATGAAAGATAATTACTCCAAGTTAATTGTTGGAGAATCTATCGAATCTTTGATTAAAAAGAAGTTCTTGGCAAAAGCAAATATGTACAGCAATGATGTAAGCTTAAAAAGCTTGAAATTAGGGATTAGCGGTGATTATACGGTAAAATCTTCGGATGAATTGTATGGGAATCAAAACATGTTAGGTAAATTATTGAGTACCTATGAAGAAATTTCCAAAGGAAAAAAAACCCTCATCTTTAATAATGGTATCAATACATCTCGCTATGTATACGAGACATTTAAAAAAGCTGGGTATCCCATCAGGCACTTAGACAATAAAAATAATGCTACTGAACGCAAAGAGATTCTGCAATGGTTTTCAGAGACTCCAGATGCGATATTAACCTCTGTAAGTATCTTAACCACAGGATTTGATGAACCAACCGTTGAAACTATTATGCTCAATAGAGCAACAAGGTCTTTAACGCTATATTTTCAAATGATCGGAAGAGGTTCTCGTGTATTACCAAATAAAAGTGAGTTCACCGTGATTGACTTAGGGAATAACATTGCTCGTTTTGGTATGTGGAATGCGCCAATAGACTGGCAAGAAATATTTCATTTTCCAGATTTCTTTTTAGAAAACATCAAAAATGATGAAGATATTGAACGGGAATTTGTGTATGAAATGCCGAAAGAGCTTCGTAAGTTATTTATAAAATCGTCCGAAATAGAATTCGATATCAAAGAAGAATATAAAAAGGTGTTCGCACAAGGGCTTAAATCCAAAACGGTGCTAGAAAGAAGTATAGAACAGCATGCCACGATTTGTGTTGAAAATAGTGAAGATGTTTTTGATGCTCGCATATTAGCCAAGCAGTTAAAAGAAGAGATTGCCTATAGAGTGCGTCAATATTCTTATTGTATTATGAATAATACAAAGAATTATAAAGAGTGGTTGGAAGAAGACTATGAGCGTAAACTTCGCCTAAATATCTCTCAAAAATTTGCAGCAAAAATGTAATCGGTGAAAACAAAAACACTTAAGAAAGTTGTTTTCCTAGGACTTATATGGCCAGAACCCTCTACGACTGCCGCAGGGATTCGAATAATGCAATTGATCCATTGTTTTTTAGAACAGAATTATCAAGTCACTTTTGCAAGTACCGCATCCAAAACCAATTTTTCTGAAGATTTGGAATCTTTAGGGGTTCATACGACACAAATTCAATTAAACAACCCCAGTTTTGATGCTTTCATTACCAATAGTAAGCCAGAAGTGGTGGTGTTCGACCGTTTTATTACCGAAGAACAATTTGGTTGGAGAGTTGCCAAGTTTGCTCCTAAAGCAGTCCGAGTATTGGATACAGAAGATCTACATTCCTTGAGAGTAGCAAGGGAAAAGGCATTAAAATTAGAGATTCCTTTTTCTGTTGAGCAATGGAAACAAACGGATCTCTTCTTACGGGAAATAGCGAGCATATATCGCTGCGATTGTTCTTTAATAATTTCTAATTACGAAATGCAATTGCTTTACAATGAATTGCAATGGAAAGAAGAATTACTACACTATTTGCCGTTTACTGTACCTCCTATTTGGGAGACAAAACGGATTGGAAAACCCTTTGAAGAAAGAACCCATTTTATAACCATTGGTAATGGAAAACATGCTCCTAATATTGATGCAATTATATATTTAAGGCAGCAGATTTGGCCAATCATCAGGCAAGATTTGCCTCATGTAGAAGTACATATTTATGGTACTTATTTACCACAAAGAATAAATGAAATGCATCAGCCTAAAGAAGGGTTTATGGTTAATGGTAGGGCCGCAAATTTAGAGGTAGTGATGCAAAACGCTAGAGTTAGCCTAGCATCCTTGCGCTTTGGAGCTGGAATTAAAGGCAAATTACTTACTTCTATGCAATATGGTACTCCTAATGTAACAACAACGATTGGCGCTGAAGGTATGAGTTTAGGAGGTATGTGGAATGGAAGTATTGCGGATAGTCCAAAATTATTTGCGAAAGAAGCAGTGCGGTTATATACAGATAAACAAAAATGGACCACTGCACAGGAGCATGGGATTAGAATTCTGAATACCTCTTTTAATAAAGAGGTCTTAAACCAAGAATTCATAAAAAAAATAGATCAACTACTGGAATCAATTGAAAAACATAGGGCTCAGAACTATATAGGT
The DNA here is from genome assembly GCA_947500575.1 of uncultured Flavobacteriaceae bacterium. GTDB lineage: Bacteria > Bacteroidota > Bacteroidia > Flavobacteriales > Flavobacteriaceae > CANMSI01. The sequence goes on from CANMSI010000002.1 coordinate 301,888, forward strand.
TCAATGCTCAGACATCAAACCATGAATAGCACCAAATACATGTCTCAATGGATCGAATTAAAAAATAAAAGCAAACAAGAATAAACCAGCATTCATCTATATTGGAATTCCCTTTTAAGTTTTATCTTTAAAATTATTATTAATAGACCTATCAAATGCAAGAAATCAACTGGAAAGTAGCCAAAGAATTTGAGGATATCACCTATAAAAAATGTAATGGAGTAGCACGCATTGCATTTAATAGACCTAATATTAGAAATGCTTTTCGCCCTAAAACTACGAGTGAGTTATACCAAGCTTTTTACGATGCGCAAGAAGATACTTCTATTGGAGTTGTACTACTATCAGCAGAAGGCCCATCAACCAAAGATGGAGTGTATTCCTTTTGTAGCGGTGGTGATCAAAAAGCTAGAGGTCATCAAGGGTATGTAGGAGAGGATGGAATGCACAGGTTAAATATACTGGAGGTACAACGTCTAATACGTTTTATGCCCAAAGTAGTCATTGCTGTAGTACCCGGATGGGCCGTAGGTGGCGGACATAGTCTACATGTGGTATGTGATTTATCCCTGGCAAGTAAGGAACATGCCATTTTTAAACAAACAGATGCGGACGTCACTAGTTTCGATGGGGGATATGGCTCGGCTTATTTGGCCAAACTGGTAGGGCAAAAAAAGGCGAGAGAGATTTTCTTTTTAGGACGTAACTATTCGGCTCAGGAAGCCTATGAAATAGGCATGGTCAATGCCGTAATTCCACATGAGGAATTGGAAGATACAGCCTATCAATGGGCGCAAGAAATATTAGAAAAATCGCCTACATCCATAAAGATGCTCAAGTTTGCTATGAATCTTACGGATGATGGTATGGTAGGGCAGCAAGTATTTGCTGGGGAGGCCACCAGGCTTGCTTATATGACGGATGAAGCTAAGGAGGGAAGAAATGCCTTCTTAGAGAAACGCAAGCCCGATTTTGGCAAGGATAAATGGATTCCTTAGTATTATTTTTTTGTAAAATAGTACTCACTGCAAGCTTTTTGCAGTGAGGCTTATTTAATTTGTTCGGAACTTTAAAATTATTTTAAAATGGAAAAAATTAAATTTAAGCACCTATTAATAATTAAGATTACTTTTCTATTATTCTCATGTTCGAGTGAGAATCATTCAGAAACAGATTCATCAGACAAAACCGAGATAGAAGGTAGTCTTTCAAAGTTTATCCAAGTATCAGAAACTACGGATTTATTAAGTGAACCCTTTCTAAATTTTGGTATTTCCGAAATGGTAGTGGAACAAAAAAAAGAAATATTACACTTTAGCGTAAAAAAAGCTAATAATGGTTCCAAAAATGAGCAGCAAGGATATCAAAATATTAGTATTAATAATCATAATATTGACCTATCTTACTATGAAGTAATATTAAAGGATGAGTTTTTATCTATTGGTGATTTTAAAATTACAATTTTTAACAAAGAACCTTTCATAGTAACACCAAGATATACAGGTACTTTATCAAATGCGGAAGCATTAGATGATATTGAGAGTAATGTATTATTACTATATTTAATTGATTTAACTAGCAACACTAGAAACAAACAAAGTACGAGCAACATTATTTTGAAATCTGGATGTTCATTTTGGAATACTTGGTATTCAGTTGGCGTTGGAATAAATTCTGCTGCTGCAATGGCAAATTTAGAACACAATAGATGTAATGACTTTATGAACGGTGGTGATTTAAGTGAGGGTGTATGCACTCCGATTGGCTTGCCGGATACAACAGCATTAGTCGATGATTCTTTTTCAGTAGCGACACAGGCTTTCTGTTGCGATTTTTCCACTAATTCTAGCAACGGACATGTTAATTCACATAGATATTGCAACTAAAATTAATGTAATTATGATTTTTTTAGCTATTTCACCTATCAGTATTTTTATTATTGCTATTCTATATGCAATCCTGTTAATTACTTCGATTATTCTAATAATTAAAAATGAGAATAGTAATAGCACCATTCTTTGGTTATTGCTTGTCTTCTTTGCACCATTTCTGGGTGCAATTATTTATATTACTAAGTATTTTATTAGCAAAGGTTGATCCTTATTGTAGAAAGGATTTATTTCTTATTAAATGATGATTATAGAATAACTAATAGAAGACTTTTCTTTAGGACTGTTTTTATGGTAGCTACTGCTTTTGTGTTATTGATAGTAGGAATAGTTTTTCTAGTTCGATTGTTCAAACTTTTAAAGAAATAGCTATCTCTTATCTCTTCGTATACAACATATGGAGAAAGAGTTAAATGACAATAACAAGGATATTTAACTGAATATCTTATAACAAATACTAATTAAAACTAAAAAGAGCCCTGTCTTACGATCAGGGCTCTTTTACGAGAACACTATATGAAAATGAAAAATTATTTGTCTTGTTTTAATTACACTGTAAACATACTGCTCATATCTTGTTTTTAGAAAATATTGTTGTGAACTAGCTTAAATCTGTGGTTTAAAGCATGATTTATGTTATTTGGAGGTTCTAGCAACCCTTATTTCAGAGCAGATAGCCGTTACCTCACCATTAGATGGACGACAATAATGTTCGTTTCATCGAACAGCCAGGAAAGATATCCTATCTGCTATGGGTTTGGAAGTAATAGTAGTATTTATACTATTTGGAATTTACTCGATAGCTGCAATTATCTCTTTTAAAAAAGTATTGATATCAAATCCTGGTTCTTCCGATAAACCTGTGCGTACTACCACCAAATCTTTGGAAGGAATTACAAACACATACTGACCTTGGTATCCGTTGGCTGAAAACAAATCTCTTGGCACATCGGGGTACTTTCCATTTGCATTTAACCAGAAGTGAGCGCCATAGGTGCCGTCAGAGCCCATCGTAGGCTTCGAAATATAGTCTACCCATTGCTCATCAAATAGTTGCACTCCATTCCAATTTCCTCTATTTAAGTACAATAGGCCAAACTTAGCCCAATCTCGAGTATTAGCCCATCCATAGGAAGAACCAACAAAATTCCCAGACATATCTGTTTCTAAGAGCATAGAGTGCATTCCTATTTTATCTATTAGTGCTTTATAAGGAAAATCTAGATATTCTTGATGCGTCTCAAATTGTTTTCTAAGAATTCCCGATAGCAAATTAGAAGTTCCTGAAGAATAATTCCAGATCTCCGTTGGTTTCGCAATAATTTCAGTGCTTGCCTGTGCTTTAGACATATCTGCATCTAAAAACAGCATTTTGGTTACGTCAGATATGGCAGTATAGTCTTCGTTCCAAGCCAAACCGCTCTGCATTCGCAATAAATGATTGATACTTATAAAATCCCTAGGGTCTTTTCCAATTACATCGGGATCTTTGATTTCCTTAAAGGGTCGATATTCATTTATATTAAATTCCCCCTCATATTCTAAAATACCATAGAGTGTAGCGAGTACACTTTTTGTCATTGACCAACCAAGAATGGGTGTATTCTCATTAAAACCTTGAGCATATTTCTCTGCTATAATGGTATTCTTGTATACTACTATTGCAGTTCGTGTCTTCTGAATTTCAGGGGCTTCAAATGCATTATTTAGTGCTTTTTGCAAACTTTCATAGTCAATGTTAGCAAAAATGCTGTCTGAAATACCATTATTTCCATATGGAAATGGGGCATCACTTTTTATTGAGACTCTATTTGGTTTTAATAGTAGAGCATGAGGGTTGTACTCCTCATTTATAAGCACACATCCAAGACCTTCTCTAAACACTGCTTTCCGTTCCATAAAACCAAAAACATTAGCAGATACGGTATTTTTCTTTACTTCTGTCTCAGCTAATTTAATTAGTGGAACATTGTTATCGTTTTTAAGAACGGATTCTTCTGAGCGTTCCGCAATAAATAGGGTAGAAGCCATGTTCTTAGCGGCATAACCTGATATAATATTGAGTTTAGAGTAGTTATACCAGATGGTTCCAGCTAACAGCAGAAATAATACAATAATAAGGCGCTTAAAGGTTTTCATTTATCCGTAAGTTCTTGTAAATTGAATAACGAATATAAGCAATGTTTTATGTCTAACATAGGGTTAATTATTGAAGAAAGAAGCAGGGATATTGGCGATTTTATAGTAGGAAGGCTAATTCCCTTTCGTAAAAAAAGGATGATAGGTCCTTTCATTTTTATAGATCATATGGGACCAACTGTTTTAGGACCAAAGCACTATATGGATGTAGATCAGCATCCCCATATAGGCCTTGCTACCCTTACTTTCATGTTAGAAGGTGAATTGGTACATGAAGACAGTCTAGGGACCCATCAAGTAATAACCCCAGGTTCTGTAAACTGGATGGTAGCAGGAAAAGGCGTTTCTCATACGGAAAGGACCCCGAATCATCTTAGAAATGGCAAACAATTTAGAGCACATGGATATCAAATATGGGTTGCGTTACCAAAACACTTGGAAGATATGGCTCCTTCCTTTCATCATGTAGAGGAAGAAAAATTACCACAATGGATAGACGGCTCCACACAATTTAAATTAGTTGCAGGAGAGGGCTACGGTCACAGCTCTCCCGTTCCCGTGCATTCTCCTCTCTTTATGATAGAAATTACTACCAAAGATGAATATCTTTTAGATACAAGGGGACAGCTAAAAGGAGAAATTGGTATTTGCATTGTTTCTGGTAGTATTTATGCATGTGAAGAAGAGATTAGTGCTGGGAATATTTTAGTTTCCAAAGTGGAAGACATTTGTAAAATCAAAGTAAATGCAAACACGCATTTATTGCTATTTGGAGGTGAGAGCTTTTCCGAGGAGCGCCATATATACTGGAATTTTGTTTCAACTGATAAAAAGGCCATTGAACATGCAAAAGAGCAATGGAAAAATAGAACTTTTCCAATGATGGATAACGATCAAAGTTATGTACCCTTGCCTAATTGAAATTGAATAATAATAGGTTTGGAAGGCATCTAAGGGTTAACTATCTTTCGTCTTTTAATCAGCGCATTGTTATTTTATGAGTACATTTTTTTTTCCAAAACATAAATATCTTCTACTACTCTTATTTCTTTTAAGCATAGTAGCGTGCAATACGGAACAAAAGAAAAATGGAGCTGTATTATATGCTTCGCATTGCGCTAGCTGCCATATAGCACCAGCAATTGATGATCTTCCTAAGGAAATTTGGGAAACAGAAATTCTACCAAATATGGCTGCCCGAATGGGAATCATGGAGACTGGTTATGATCCTTATAAAGGAATGTCCTTTGATGAACGTTTTGCCGCGATCAAAAGTGGAGTTTATCCTAAAAAACCCACTATTTCAAAAGAAGATTGGGCATTACTTCGAAACTATATCTTGGATTTAGCCCCCACCTCTCTGCCTTTGTCTTCACCGTCTAAAGTAAATACACAATTGGATTTATTCCAACCTTCCACGGTTTCCTTTGATAGTATTAAGGGCTCTTTTGGCACTTTTTTAGCTGTTGATAAGAAGACAGCTAAAATTTTAGTTGGCGATATTAGCGGAGCGGTCGTAGAATACGATGCAACAACAGAAAAAACAAAAAATATTGGGCGTTTTGGGAATACGGTGGTGGCCTATTCAAAGTTTGGTACAAAAGAATATATCTCGGCAATTGGTAATTTAAATCCGTCATCAATTGCTTCTGGACGTATTTTAGCTATTGAAAATGAAGATGAAACTGGAATTATACTCCCAGAAGTATTTCACAGACCTGTTCATACACTCATTCATGATTTAGACAAAGATGGAAAGGAAGAACTAATTGTAAGTGAGTTTGGATATTTAACAGGTCAACTTTCTTTATTGGTGCTTGGTGAAAATGGGAAAGAGAATAAAAAGCTTGCCTTGCTACGGCAACCAGGAATTATTAGAATTTTAGCAAAGGATATGGATGCTGATGGAAGGGATGATCTCATTGTACTTACCTCGCAAGGAGACGAATCTATTACCATTCTATATCAAAAAGAAAACCTAAGCTTTCAACCAGAAAAGGTATTAAAATTTAGTCCTGTTTATGGCAGTAGTTGGTTTGAATTGATAGACTACGATGGAGATGGAGATGACGATTTAATTACGGTACATGGCGATAATGCCGATAAATCCTATACCCTAAAACCATATCATGGACTTCGAATACATCTAAACGATGGAACAAATCACTTTAAGGAACACTATTTTTATCCCTTGTATGGAGCTACAAGAGTGGTAGCGCGTGATTTTGACAATGATAAAGACATTGATTTTGGAATTGTAGCTACTTTTCCAGATTATACTCGTAAAACGCAACAAACCTTTATCTATTTAGAAAATAAGAATGCAACAGACTTCGAGTTTGACGCAAAAACATTTGAAGGTGTAAACAATGGACGTTGGTTCTTAATGGATGCTGGGGATATAGACAAAGATGGGGATGAAGATATTGTATTAAGTTCTTTTACCTATGTCTTTAACGAGATTCCCAAAGAAGTATCCGAAATATGGGATACAAAGAATATAGATCTTCTGATACTTGAAAATCAATCTAAAAAATAGTACAGAACCAATCGTAACCCAAATTGAATTTGTAATTTTAAAAAGAAATGTACTTCGGCATATGAAATATTGGCAGATGGTCTTTACCTTGTTTATGTTTGTTTCCTGCACAACTTCCAAATCTATTGTAGAAAAACCGATCATTTTTAATGATGAACGCAGCCAATTGACCTTGGACTATTTATTGGATCGATATGGTATTGAACAAACAACGCCATCCATAACGCCAAAAATGATTGTTTTGCATTGGACCGTAATTCCTACACTTAAAGAATCGTTTGAGGCCTTTGAACAGCCAACACTTCCTAATTGGCGCCCAGATATTAAAAATGTGAGTGGTCTTAACGTTTCTGCTCATTTTCTAGTAGATAGAGATGGTACTATTTATAGATTAATGCCTGAAACAACAATGGCAAGACATGTAATTGGTTTAAATCACTGTGCGATAGGTATTGAAAATGTGGGAGGAACAGATGATTTACCACTGACAAAGGAACAAGAAGCTTCCAATATATGGTTAGTTGATTATTTGGCAGATAAATATGCCATCGATTACCTCATTGGGCATTACGAGTATACCAATTTTGAAAGCCATGAATTGTGGCTCGAGAAAGATAAAGGATATCGAACAGAAAAAACAGATCCAGGAGAGGACTTTCTTGATGCTGTTAAATCTGCTACTTTGGATCACAATTTTAAACCAACACCCACTAATTAAATACCTAATCTAATGAAGATAAAATACATACTCCCTTTATTCGCTTTATTGATATCTGATGTAGGATGTGCTCAAGAAAATGATATCACTACCAATTTGTATGATTCTTATGAAAAATACAAGGAAACTACTTTGAACAAGCGCAGAATAAAACATCATGAAATTCAACCGTTGATTTCTAAGTTCGCTTCCAATCCAAATTTCCAAGTAAATACGGTGGGGAGTTCTATAGAAGGTAGAAGTTTATCATTAATTAGCATCGGCTCTGGTAGTACCGATGTTTTTTTATGGTCTCAAATGCATGGGAATGAACCAACGGCTACCCAGGCAATTTTTGATATTCTCAATTTTTTAGACAGCCCAGATTTTGCGCTAGAAAAGAAAGCTATTCTTGAAAACTTAAAACTACATTTTCTACCGATGCTAAACCCAGATGGTGCCGAGGTGTTCCAGCGCAGAAATACTCTGGGAATTGATATTAATAGAGATGCACTTAGATTGCAATCTCCTGAAGGACGAACATTAAAGAATGTACGGGATAGTTTGGACGCTGATTTTGGTTTCAATTTACATGATCAAAGCACTTATTACAATGCTGAGCTCACAGAAAAACCTGCTACCATCTCGTACTTAGCGCCGGCCTATAACTATGACAAAGAGATTAATGAAGGTAGGGGAGACGCTATGCGAATCATTGTATTTATGAATCGTATTATTCAAAAATATGCTCCTGGACAGGTGGGAAGGTATAATGATGATTTTGAACCAAGAGCCTTTGGAGATAATATCCAAAAGTGGGGTACAAGTACCATCTTAATTGAATCTGGTGGCTTTACGAACGATACCGAAAAGCAAGAAATAAGAAAGCTGAATTTTGTATCTATTTTGTCGGCAATATATACCATAGCAAAGAAGAATTACAAAGAAATATCCGTGTCAGATTATGAACTGATTCCTCAAAATGATCGAAAGTTGTTCGATCTTAAGATTGAAGGTGCTACCTATCCGCTATTGGGCAAAGATTACATCTTAGATATTGGTATTCATAGATTAGAGGTGGATAATGAAACACATGATGACTTTTATTATAGCAGTCGTGTCATAGACCAAGGAGATTTATCTACCTACTACGGCTATGAGACCATAAATGCGGAAGGTCATACCCTAGCAGCAGGAAAGGTGTATCCTAAGGTATTAAATACCATGGGTGATTTTCAAAAATTAGATGCATTGGCATTACTCAAGGAAGGTATCACCTATGTTAGAGTACAAAATATACCATTAGAACTATTAGAAGTTTCCCTTCCACTTCACGTGGTAGGACCAGCTTTTGAGATTCCGGAATTACGAATTGAGGTTGGTATTAATCCTACCTTTATTCTAAAAAAAGATGGAAAACCAATGTATGCCGTTGTCAATGGTTTCCTTTTAAATCTTAAAGATGGGAAAGGAAATTTTGGAAATGGAATGATATTTAGATAGAGTAATCTTCAGCCTAAGTATACTGAAGATTACTCTTAGTGTATTTAATTGTTAATTCGGATGGTATTTCCTTTGCTCCAATGCCGGTCTTCATCACTGTAATATAGATATACGGTACTTGGAGGCGCGGTATAGTAACCTGGAATTTCGGCCTTTAAATCCAGATTAATAATTTGACCACTATTGGGGCCTATTTCTCTCCAATAGAACACCATATAATTATCGAATATTTCGTAAAATGCTACCTTTTTTTCTTCCAATAATTCTTTTAGCTGCCAAGTTTGCACAGATGTTCCAGATGGGATACCTACAATAGCTGTGGTCATAGGTATTCCAGTGTTTGTTGTATTTTTTACTTGCACTTGCATTCTTGTATTGTCTCCCACATTTACCTCTTTATCAAAGATTTTAGTTGTCAAAACAACTTTACAATTCTCCGAAGAATTGGGAAGAGAACTATCCCAAGTAATATTCATGGTATACGGGAATGCAGTTTTTTGGTCTTTATAAACCACTTCAACTTTCTGTTTTCCGGTGCTAAGGTATTTTTCTAACCCCTTTATATTAATTCTTCCAGAAGAAGTCATTTCAAGTGTATGTGAGAGGCTTGCTCCATTAACAATCAATGTAATTACTTTATTCTCTTCGGTTAATGCACTTCTATATGATCTATTATAAGCAATTAAAGCCTTTAAGGCCATGGATGTAGATTGTGTAGAACCGAATCTTCCATGTGCTCTGTACCTAACTAGTTGTTCAACTCCTTTTGTTATAAACGTTAAGTGTTTTTCATCATCCTGAATCAGAGCTAGTAAGGTAAATGCTAATGTTTCAATAATCTGAGCATTACCATATGAACGAGTTATGGTGTTGGACACCGGTAACCTTGAAAAACCAAAATCTTCTATATTTTCTATCATGGCTTTAATTAAAACCCTTTCATTTTCTATTTCACCTAAATTATGACTTGCCAAGGCTAGCAATGCCATTTTATAAGAATCTTTGGTTTTAAGTGCATCCTTATACGCATACTGATACTCTTTTTTAAAATTGACCCCGATGTCTGACTCGCTTAATGCATATACGATATAGGCATTATTTACATCTTCTGGGGCTGCAGAGAAGCCATATTTACCACTATTCTGTTTAAACCCACCTTCACCATTTCTTCTGCTTAATAACCAATTTATGGTGCGTGCAATCATTTTGTTATCTACACCTCCATACACTTCCTTCATTTCCTTAAACTGCATTAAACCATATGCCGAGAGGGCTTCATGGGGTGGCGTATCTCCGTACCATTCAAATCCATCTTCCTTAGTTTCATAAGCTGCTAATTTTTTATAACCTTCTTTAATGTAGGCCAAAGCTCTCTTCTCTACTTCAGGATTGCTCTTTCCCGTTTCTTGGAGATATTTTAAAATTAAAATGTTAGGGTAGGTAGAAGACGATACTTGTTCAAAGCAGCCGGAAGGCTTTCTTATGAGTCCTTCTATTCCATTCATAACATCTCCAATTATGTCTGTATAAATATTGAATTCAGCTGTTAAGCTATGATCAACTGCATTATTAATATTGAACTCAAATGTTTGATTCTTAATCCCTGAAATAGCTACTTCGGTAGGGAAGTAAGGGCTTATGAGATCTACCTCTTTTTTAACTTGATCAACAAAATTTTCTGTTTCAATTTTAATATCAATTAATGCATTCTTATCTTTTTGTTTGGGAATTACAATCATATTTTTAATTGTAGAGGCATTTGGCGCTATGGTTATTTCTGTATCAAACTCTTTTGCTAATACCATGGATTTTGGAAGCGATAGCGTCAGAGAGCCTTTAATAAGCTTGGAAGATTCATTATTAATAATTACTGGAACAACCACCGTATCATTCAGTGTAAGATAATTTGGGGTCTTGAAGTCCATATTTAATAATCTTCTGGTACTGTACTCTTTTTCTTTTCTTCCCACAATGCCATTGTATCCAATACCTTCTGCAATTATTTTAAAAGAGCTAATAGCATCAGAATTGTAAAAACTAAAACTAGCTTTTCCATTTTTATCTGTCTGAATTATGGGATTCCAATAGATGGTATTTCTAAAATCTGTTCGCTCGCTTGTTTCTTGTTTCTTTCCATATTTAGGCATATAGAATTGTTTACTGCTGTAGGTAGCTTTGCCATGATTTCCATAAAAAGTCTGTACTACATAATTATTGTAGGCGGCATTATTCAATCGTTTCTTTCCGTAATTATTTATGCTACCATTATTCTTTGTGTTAATAATAATTACTCCGTTACTTCCTCTGCTTCCATATAGCGTTGTTGCAGCCATATCTTTCAAAACGGTAATAGTTTCAATATCACTTGGGTTAATTTCAGCTATACCCGTATTTTGAATTGTGGCATTATTCATTGGTACACCATCAATTACAAACAAGGGTTGGTTGTTTCCTGATAAAGAAGCGGTTCCTCTTACTCTAACTTGAGCAGTGCTACCGTAAATACTGCTTGCATTGGTAATAGTAACTCCTGCTACCTGACCTGCTAAAACAGATTCTACTTCTGTTCCTGGCAAAATATCTTCAGATGACACCACCGCTACACTTCCAGATAGATCTCTTTTCACCATAGTTCCATAGCCTAACACAACCACTTCTTCCAAAGCCTCACTGTCCTCTATAAGTAGAGCGGATGCGGCAGTGGTTGATTTCTGATTTCTCTTTACCTCTTCTTTAATTGATTGCTGTAGCGGTTTTGTATTTATATTGGGGTTCTCAATGACTCCTTGTTCTATAAGAATTGAAGATATTTCATTATTTGCATTTATTCCTCTTACATTTTGCTGTCCATTTTTATAAATTATTAAATCCTTATTGTTGTCTGTATATGCTAGCATGGTATAAGTTGTTCCAGGCTTTATTTTAAAATGAAATTCTCCTTTTTCCGTTGTATCAAATACCCGCACTTTTCCTCCGTTCTGGTCAAATAAAAGTAAATGCGCTTGCTCTGGATATCCTTGTTTATTTAAGATACTCCCAGACTGAGTTGTATGCCGCTCTGGTTTAAATTCTGCGTTTTCAAAACCTAGGTTATTGTTTAAAGTGTAATTTCTCCACCCATGCGTAAGCATTAAATAATCAATCCCTTTGGTAGCCTTGGGTTCCGTTTCATCAAAATAGAACATAGGTTCATGTATTTTTCCTTTCAGTTCTGAGGAAAGCAATAAATGAGAGATGATATGATCTTGCTTGTCATCAGCCAAAGACAATAGCTTATTATCGGCAATAGCTAAAGAAAGATTGGCCGGTATTGGGTTATTATTCTTATCACTGGTATAAAGAGAGACTATTACTTCTTCTCTGGTTTCGTAAATTGTCTTTTTTAGATCAATATCAATTTTTAAAAGCTTGGTTGGATGTAAAAAAATTAGGCGTTCCGCTAGGATATGCCCCTTGGTGTCTAAAAGCGAGAACTTTGTAACTCCTATAGAAAAATCTTTAGCATTGATGACTATTTTCTTTTGATCTTTCTGGAGCACTTTCTTCAATAAGCTACCACTGGCATTCGTCACCTTTAAGCTGAGTTGATTTTTGGATAGATTATGTATGTTTAGAGTCACTTCATCTCCAGCATGTTCAGCACTAAAAGAGACTCCATTTTTATAAATAATCGGTAAGGGGATTCTTTTTTTAGATCTAAATGGTTTTTGTATGAGCGCATAATAATTTTTGCCTGTTTTTGGTGTCATGCTAAAGCCACCCATACCATCATGATAACTCTGGAAGGTGGTAATCGTAGTTCCCAATTCATCTACAATGACCCCTGATACATCTGCAGGTTTTCCAAACTCGTTTACAGATTTCAAGGCAACTATTGTGGGCACTTCATATATCAATTTCCCACTTTCAGGAAAAAATTGAAGATCCACCTTATTCAAAAGTATAGGTACGCTTCTTGAGATGGATTCCGTAGTTCCTTTATGAGGTATAAGAACATTGAGAACTACATCCGTTGAGTTCAGAGAATCTGGTAATGTAAATGTTGGAGAAGCATCACCGTCCGAGGATGTTTCCATAGTTTTGTTTAGGAAGACCACACCATTAATTTTAACTTCATAACGGATGTTTTTATTTCCTAAAGCTTTGTTTTTGAGGTCTTTGAAGTTGCAAATTGCTTTCACCTGAGAAGCTGCTCCATACCCTTCTTTTTCAAACTCTAATTTCATCAGAAGATTTGGTTTTACTACCTTTTGAAGGTTCAGTTTTTTTGTAAAGAATAGGTCATCATCAAAGTTTCGCATCCAGTTGGTATGCATTTTTAGGGTATAAAGTCCACCTACCCAATGCTGTTGAATTTTAAAATCTCCATAGGCATACCCATGTTCAATATCTAGCTGAAGTGTTTTTACAACCGCTCCTTTTGGAGATATTAAATCTGCATACATAATATCGCTAATATTAGAGGGCTGGTTAAAACTGTTAACTATATAAGATTTAAACCAAATTGTTTCTCCAGGAAAATAAATAGGACGATCTGTATGGGTATATATTTTTTCAAATGGAGTCACCGAATTGTTTTCTTGCACAAAGGATAATGCTAGTACGGAAATACTTAATACAAATAGGGATCTTATGGTTTTGAATATAGGTGGCTTCATAATTATAGTTTAATGTTAACGGTTAATCCTATTTCTGTACTGATAGGAGTATTAAAAAAATTCAGATTTTGTCCAGAATTATGTGCATAAAGACTACTGTAAGGAGATGCTCCTCTATACTTTGTGCGAGTGATTAAATTCTGAGCATAACACCCTATTTCTAGTGTTCTTATAAATTTATGCTCGTTGTTTTCAATGAATTTATAATTGATGTTTAATGATTTGAGGTTCAGATACGTTCCATCTACAATGGCATCTTCGGCTACGCCTTCATATCCGTAACGGATAAACCGATTCCCCTCTATACCATTTATTGGATTGGCAAAATCTACCGGAATCGTATTTGTAGTTCCTGCGGTATTTACACCTTCGAAAACAAAACCACTAATACTGCGGGTAGTAGCAGATAACTGAGATGTGCCTAAGTAGTTCAATACGTTTTGGGTTCCGTTCCATACGTCACCGCCATTTTGATAATCAATCACAAAATTGATATGTAGTTTTTTCCAACTAAATGAATTAGAAAAACCAAGGTTGAAATTAGGGGTAGGGTCTCCAATAATTTGAGGAGTATCTGCTACAAGTGGATATCCATTGTCATCTATGATGTTATTTCCTTGAGCATCTCTTGCATAAGCAGTTCCTACGATGGTACCAACCGGATATCCTTCTATAAGGTTTTTGGAAGTGGATGAGAATCCGGCAATAGGAATTCTATCTGTGTCCTCATATATTTCTCGTGTAGCAGTAGTATAGCTAGAAAATACGATTTTGGGGGTATAAACAAGTCCATTATAGTTTCCAAAATAGGTGCTAAGGCTAAGATCAAATCCACTATTTTGAACAGTAGCAACATTGCTAAGTGTAAATTCACCTCCTTCTATTATTGGAAAGACACTATTTTTTAGTGTGTTATTATAGTAAGTAGCTTCAAAATCCAGATTACTATTGCCTAAGTAAAAAACCATACTTGTTCCCAATTCAAAGAGCTCTTCTTCTTCAAATTGCACATTATCTGTCACAAATAAATCGTTGTTCGCAGTGTATCCAAAACTATCTTGAGGCAATAATAGAAGAGAGTTATGACTTAAATTTGAATAAAACATGGGCAAGTGATTTATATCTTTAGAGACTCCACTGCTTATTTCAAGTTTTCTCACCCAATGAAAATCAAAAAATTCATTAAGGTTTAGCTTAAAGGCCAATGTTGGTAGAAACCATTTACTACCCTGAATAGTAGATGAAAAAGAATTATTGGATAAGGACACTTGCCCCTCTCTGTTTAAAAAATTGAAGCTAGCCTTGTTCACCAATCGCAAACTATTTCTATCAAAAGACCTTTCGGAATTGAACGTATTAACAAAGGATTCACTAGTAAAGGAATCAAAACCGCTGACCTCTTTGAAACGATATTGTAGGCGTTGATAATTATAATTTACTGACGACATTAATTCTAAGCTAGAATTGTCAAGATCAATCCAATAAGAAAGGCTGGTATGCGCGTCAAAATTACCTTGTTCAAATTCTTTATCACTTTTATATCCGTCTAGAAACCCTACCGTACCAGGTAGTACTCCAAAATGCTGTTGGTCCTTTTTATTTTGATAACTTAATTTGGTAGTAAGGTCCATATTTTCAGTAATTGTAAGATCGTTTTGTAGGTTTGCTATAAATGTTTGGGAAGCTGTCTGGTTTCTATTTTTTTCTAGTAACCAATATGGGTTATTAAAAGAACTAGGACTAAAACTACGCTGCGAACTATTTGCAATGGCTATTCCTTGTGAATTTTCAAAACTGGGAGGTGTTGCCAAATAGTTTTGATACACATTATTTTGAAACCCATTTAAATTGGGTTGATTTTCCTCTTCTTTACTATATTTTAAAAAAGCTTTCCAACGGATATAAGCATTGGTATCTCCGTTCTTTTTATAGTGAAGTGTTAATTGATCATACGTACTTCGTTCCTCATTATACAGGTCTTTTCTGCGCGTATTATCGTAATCTACTCCCCATAAGTAGCTAGATGTAGCGATATTAAAAAAGAGTTTATTGGAAGTATTAATAATGGTTTCATATGGATTGTTATTGTACAGAATTGCCTTTTGCGCATTCCCTGTTCCAATTGGAACCAAAGCACCATTTATATCAAAGGGATAAAATCCGTCACTAAATTCTAAAGCACCGAGACGAGGCCCATATGAAAATATTTCATTAGTTTCTGGACCAAAGAATTGATTTTGCCCAGCAAATGGTCTTCCTTGACTAAATTCTTTTTGAAGCAATGGTAGATTACGATCATTAATAAACTGAACGCCCGCTTGTGTGCGTAAGCCTACTTCAAAAAAGATATCTGGTTTAAAATAGGTGAGCTTAACCGTATTGGGTAAAACTTCAATATCACTTATTCTATTAAATGGGAAATACCCATTTCTTTTATTGTAAGGTTTGAATTGATGACTTTCATCATATACAAGCGCATTCTTTGATTTTGATTGTTTTAGCGCCTCTAAGTAGTCTTTTTGAATAATTGGAACAACTGCTTCTCTTTTTACATGGGAATTGGCAGAGGATTTTCCAAACATTTCTTCGGTTACGATAATTTCATAGGTTTTGAATCCAATGTAGGTGATAACTAGTACATCGCCTACTTCACATTCAATTTGATAATTACCGTCAAAATCGGTCTGAGTTCCAAGGCTCGTGCCTTTTATTAGGATGTTTACACCGGGTAATGGAAGTCCGTCGCTGTCTTTCATAGTACCAGATGCTGTGCCCGTCTGAGCTAATCCATAAACACTAAATATACAGCTGATATAGAAGAGTAATGCGGTCCTAGGTAGTTGTTTTTTCATTGGTATTGTCAATTGGTTACCTAACAAACTTAGGATGACAATGGCCGGAGTAAAAGCGATAATGAGTGAAGTGTCTGTTTCAATTAGGGAACTACAATAGGTTAAAAAACCTGCTAATACTATAAAACCCCCAATATTCATTGAGGGTTCTGAAAAATAGTATGTCGAAATCTCTTAGTATCCAAAGCTCACTTTAAGTGTATGCGCGTTATTGCTTATATACCAAAGCATGCTAACTAGCGTAAGAGCAATAGTAAAAAACAAGAATACTATTAGGTGCTGATATTTTTTTGATAATAAACCTACAGCACTATTTTGAATAATTGTATTAATTGTGTCCATAATTTATACATTTTAGTTGATACTCTATTGAATTTTATAAGACCAAAATTAGGTGTAAAAAATCCTTTAGAGCTCGCCGTTATACGTGAAATGGTGCTCCCTGAAAACAGGGATGGGGTATTTAATAGCCAAATTGAATGGTCATATAAGGTCCGTACAACATCAGTAATACTAGCATTATTAATAATACAGATACTATAGATACAAATAAGGAAAGTACCATTCCTTTATGCCATGCAGATAATGGTCCAATTGCGCTTTTTTGAATAATTTCGTTGATTACATCCATGATTCCTCCTTTTTAAATTCAACTTCATAATCTTTAGGTTACATGTATTGTAAGATTGGTGGTTTCTATAGATAGAACAGGTATTGCGCCAAAAACCCTACCATTTAGGTTAAAACCTAAAAAACCGGGTTGAACGGTTAAAAAAAGAGCATAAAAAGAGGGATAACCTAGCGGTTATACCTCTTTTGAATATTGTACTATATGTTACTTAGTATCTATAATTCTTCCGTTTCTAAGAGTGCAAAGAATTTATCTAAATTAGGAATGATAACGATCCGAGTTCGTCTATTTTTAGACATATTTTCCTTAGAATCGTTTTCAACTAAAGGAATGTAGCTACTTCTTCCTGCGGCGATAAGTTTTGCCGGATCTACATCGTACTCTTTTTGAAGAATACGAACAATAGAGGTAGCTCTTTTTACACTAAGATCCCAGTTATCTTTAAACAACTCAGTATTGATAGTTCTAGAATCTGTATGTCCTTCTACCATCACTTCCATGCTAGGCTCAGAGTTAATTACATCTGCTAGTTTTTTAAGAATGGTATTTGCTTTGTTACTTACTTTATAGCTCCCACTATTAAATAATAGCTTATCAGAGATATTAATCATCACCACTGTTTGATCTATGCTAATATTAACATCATCTTCCTCATCTGCGATAGATTTCTTTAAATTATGAGAAATAGCAAGGTTCATAGAATCTTCTAGGGTAGTAGCATTTGCAAGTAATTTTGGATCTACCTTGCTCAAGGTAGTTCTCATTTTCTTTTTGGTATTATTGCTCATAACAGCAACATCGTTGATAGATGATAATTGACTATCATTTACTTCCTTTAATGAATTTATTTTCTCGTTATACTCTGCCACTCGAGCTTCAATTTTAGAAACTTTAGCTTCTAAATCTTCTTTCTCTACTTGAGTTTTAGTTAACTCACTTTTTGTATTCGCCAAATTACTTTCTAAGGCAACATACTTTTTCTTTGAAACACAAGACGTTAATAATACTAATACCATTGCGCTTAAAAGGGATACTCTTTTCATTTTCTAAATATTTAAATTAATAAGGTGTCTGGTTAGGTATACGAGTGGTATTCCATTTAAGATGTTTTTAATGTAGAATTAACATATCTGTTTTTTGGGAAATCCTTATAACCAGAAGAATAGCAATAAAAAAAAGAGACACTTTTAAGTGTCTCTTACATCCTATTGTGTACGATGGGTTATTTATTCACAACCTCCTGTAAAGCCTTTAGCATCAAATTTTGTTTGCACGGCTCCTTGTCGGTTGCCCTGACTTACCGAAATAGCAAGGTTATTTTCTCCACTACCATCTCTTTTTGGGCTGCAATACTCAAATAGGTAAAAACTATTTGCTTGTTGTGAGACTCTAAATGAAATATCATTAAAAGTAGTTTCTAATTCAGCCTCATTCCCTGCAAAAACGGTAAATGTTTTGCCAATGTCTGCTAAGATATCGGTGTCTATTTCCCCTCCTAATCCAATAGAAAAGAAAGAAATATTAGGATTTGCTTCATTCACTTTCTTCAAAGCAGCACTTTCAGAGAATCTAGATGCTTGGTCCGTGCCATCCGTAAATACTACTATGGAGGCAGCTCCAATAATGTCATTATTGTCATTTTCCTTTAATAGATCCTCAGCAATCTCGGTGGCTTTTATCACAGCTCCGTATAAATCAGTGGAGGGATCTGTACTAATAGTGTCCGTAATTCCTTCAATAGAGGCAATCAACTCACTTTTGGAGGCCGTTAATGGATTTAATAGATGGAGTTTGTCTTCTCCATCAAACCAGTAAATCCCCATTTTAAAAGAATCTTCGGTAATTTCTGGCATTACATTGTTTACAAAACTAACAGATGCTGTTTTTAGTTCTTCCAAACTACTGCTTAAAACACTGTTACTTAAGTCTAGAACCAAAAGCGTATTATTACTAAATACTTGAGAATTTGGAGATATTCTAGCGAAAGACTCAGAGGTAGAAATGGTATTAAAACAATCATCATTTCTTCCTTGCTCATAAATAGTGAATTGATTTGCAGTTAATCCAGAAACAGGATTACCTTCGGTATCCGATACTTTAAACAAAATGGAGACCTTTCCTGGTAATGTAGTGAATTGTTCTTGTATGGATAGTACTAATTCACTTTCTCCTAAATTTAGGCAATCATCTACTGGCTTTCCTTGTCCTAATCCACCATTTTGATTAAGATTAAAGTTAACATCGTCATCCGCATTTCCGCAAGAAAAAACAAGTGTGAATACACAGAGTAGTGTAAGTAATTTGGCCATTGGTTTCATTTTCATAAGTTTATATGTTCATGAAGAAAAACGTTCAAAAGCCTTTTAAATTATAGTATTTTTTAAAAAAAATGTTAAACATTGTTAAAGGGTATTGTTCCTTTTTTTGTAGTTTCAGATACTAATACTTGTATATGCGTTTACATTATAGACTCATTTTTATATTTCTTATTGGGTACTGCAGCACCCACCATTTAACAGCACAAACCAAGACCTTAGCGGAACGTTTGGGCTATTCTAAGGATGCAAAATTATTGATCATACACGCTGATGATTTGGGCGTTTCACATTCTGAGAATATGGCAAGTATCAAAGGATTAGAAGAAAGTCCCGTAAATTCTGCAAGTATTATGGTGCCTTGTCCGTGGTTCCCAGAAATTGCAACATATGCTAAAAAAAATAAGACGATGGATTTGGGTTTGCACTTAACACTCAATAGCGAATGGAAGCATTATAAATGGGCCGGTGTCACTTCTAAAGATTCCATTGCCAGCTTATTAAATGAAGATGGGTATTTCTATGCTTCCGTAGATAGTCTCATAAACCATGCAAACCCTTCGGAAGTTTCGTTGGAATTAAGAAACCAGGTAAAAAGGGCATATGCTTTTGATATTGATGTTACACATTTAGATACGCATATGGGCGCTGTTATATGGACTCCAGAACTTCTGGAAGCTTACATAAAAACTGGACAAGAGTTTCAACTTCCTGTGTTGTTAGATAAGGATATGAAACTCTTAAAGCATACAAGCGTTGCAAAGTTACTTACAAGGCAAGATGTTATTCTTGATCGTATTCTTACTGCAGAACCTAAAGACTTTGATAATGGTATGGAACTTTATTACTCTCAAGTGATAGAAAACCTTCAACCAGGGGTTAACTGCTTGTTAATTCATTTGGCTTATGATAATGCGGAAATGAAAGCAGTTACAGAAGGGCATAAATACTGGGGATCGGACTGGAGACAAGCAGATTTTGATTTTTTCACAAGTAAAAAAGCCAAAGAACTTCTAAATAAGCATCATATTGTTCTTATTACTTGGCGTCAATTGCGAGATGAAATTACCAGAGGAGAAAAATAGATGTTAAAATTCAAGAAGCATTGTTAAATCTAAAACAAGCCTTTTTATTTTTGGTATCTTAGATTCACTTTAGGGGTAACCTGCGAATACACCCAAAATAAATTAAAAATTAAGATGACCATTTTATTATTTGGAATTACAAAAGACATTGTAGGTAGTTCTTCTTTGTCCATGCCAAGTTCTAGTGAATTCGGAGCTAAAAAAAATAAAACTGTTGGTGAACTAAAAGAGTATTTAGGACGCACTTATCCAGCTTTATGCAATTTATCTTCTTTAGCCGTTGCTGTAAATAATTCGTATGCTGAAGATGACAAGATCATTGATAATTTTGATCAAATTGCATTGATTCCTCCTGTAAGTGGAGGTTAACAGTATTAAAAATGAGTCATCGGTACATAAGACAAACTATTTTAAAAGATTTTGGTGTTCAAGGACAACAAAGGCTAGCTAATGCCAGGGTTTTGGTAGTAGGTTTAGGAGGCTTGGGCATACCGGTAGTGCAATATCTAAATGCAATGGGCATTGGTACTTTGGGTTTGGTGGAACAAGATGTTGTAGATATTACAAACTTGCAACGACAGGTATTGTATGCTGAAAAAGATATAGGACGACCAAAATTGGAAGTTATTCTAGAGAAGCTTCAAGCACAAAATTCTACAACAAATCTTATCCCATTCGGTACTTTTCTTAACCGAGAAAATGCTTTGAGAATTATAACAGATTTTGATGTTATTGTAGATGCATCTGATAATTTTGCAACGCGCTACCTTATCAATGATGCCTGTATTATTTTAAACAAACCATTTGTTTATGGGGCTTTACATGATTTTGAAGGGCAGTTAAGTGTGTTTAACTATAAAAACGGACCTAGTTATCGGTGTTTGTTTCCAAGCATGCCTTCAATAAATGAAATTCCCAATTGCAATGAGAATGGAGTCCTAGGGATTATTCCTGGAATTGTTGGAAATTTACAAGCTTTGGAAGTTGTCAAGGTGGTCGCTGGAGTAGGCGAGGTACTTTCTGGTAAATTATTATTATATAATGGCTTAAATAATTCTTTTGTTACCATCAATTTTGATCGTCAACCTAAATATTGTGATATCACCAACTTGCAAAGCAGTTATGAAGATGCCATTTGCAGCCCAGAACACTATCTAAGTGCAGAAGAATTACAAAGAAGTTTAGATAATAGTTCGTCTATACAGCTTGTAGATGTAAGAACCGCAGAAGAATTTGAAAATTATTGTATTCCTGGTTCAGTGAACATTCCATTGGATAGCTTAGAAAATCAAATTCATAAAATAGATCTAACAGACAAGGTCTATCTTATTTGCCAGTCGGGTAAGCGTAGTGAGATTGCCCTTAAAAACCTTCAAGAACAACATCCAAAAACTGTATTTTTAAGTATATTCGGAGGTATTAATCAGTTTCTTGCTACATGCTCTTAACCGTTCAAGAATTACTTCTTTTAATGCTTGGCTTTTTGCTTATTGCTACACTATATTCTTCCGTTGGATTCGGTGGTGGCTCTAGTTATTTAGCACTTCTTACTCTAGTTTTTATTAGTTTTTTTACCATTAGAAGTATTGCGTTACTTTGTAATCTAGTGGTTGTGAGTAGTAGCAGTTATCTTTATTTCAAAAGAGGACATTTGAACTTTAAGAAATTTCTCCCATTTGTGCTCACGAGTATTCCATTAGCTTTTTTAGGAGCACGCTTTCGATTGCAAGAACATGTCTTTTTTATCCTTTTAGGAGCTGCTTTAATTATTTCTGCTATTGCCTTAATTTTTCAAACACTTCAACCTAAGAGATCAACGAGTATTAGTCCAAATTATCCACTTTATATTACGTATATTTTAGGGGCGGGAATTGGCTTTTTATCCGGCTTGGTCGGTATTGGAGGTG
The DNA here is from genome assembly GCA_947500575.1 of uncultured Flavobacteriaceae bacterium. GTDB lineage: Bacteria > Bacteroidota > Bacteroidia > Flavobacteriales > Flavobacteriaceae > CANMSI01. The sequence continues at coordinate 324,103 of CANMSI010000002.1, forward strand.
GAATTTTTTTGGCTCCCATTTTAAATCATATGAAATGGGATACTTCTATTAAAATTGCGGCCCTTGCAAGTTTTTTTATCCTTGTTAATTCAATCTCAGGAATTGGAGGACTGTTAAGTAGTGGTACTTTTCAACTGCCATGGGTAGAAGCAGGTGGACTTATCTTAGCGGTATTTATTGGAGGGCAAATAGGAATTAGAATAAGCCTAAACAAGCTAACAGGTAACGGTATTAAAGTTGTTACTGCTATTTTAGTACTAGCTGTTGGAATTAGAGTGCTTCTAATAAATGGTTTTCAATTAGACTTCTAGTAGACTTTACTGAACAACTTCTTTTTGCTTTCCAAAACGAATGAACTGGTAGAAATACCTAAAATTACCATTGTACCAAATTGCAAAAATAAAGGCACTGTATAATAACCAATCTGGTAATACTGCGGTAAAGTAATATGTTTTAAGAATTAAAAATACAAATGCTGTACTGGCAATCCCAAGCGATATCCAAGTTCTTTTATCCTTACGGTTCATTAAGATCATCAACAATATAACGCCACCCATTACTGGTTTCGCATGCAATAGAAACGGTACTAACTGGGCGTTCTCCACATCAAAAAACATAACAATGGCGCTCATATAAGCGGTCATACAAAGGGGGCATTTCGGAATTAAAATTAATAGGAGGGTAGAAAGGAAAGACATCACACTATTAGAACTGTTCACTTTTTTTGGAGTGATCATTTTGTTCTTACAGCAAGATGATTTTACGGTTTCCATGTTATTCAGAACTTGTTTCTGTAGGGTATAAAGGGGAAGACTTCTCCCTTCCTAAATATAGTCTTATTTTGGGGTAAAACAAAAAAGCCGTCTGTCTTTACCAAATTAGCGTAGTCACCAGAGCCATTCCCCTTCATGGGTTTGGCCTTCATAATGCCATTGGGATCACTTATTAATTGTCCTTCCAAAAAGTAAATAAGATTGGGGGTAAATGTTACTTCTTCATCCAGTGCCACAAACATCGTATTACTTATAATCCCCAAAGATTTTTTAATCCAATATTGCACATAAACATAGGCGCAAACATAGGCAGATACAGGGTTTCCTGGTAACGCAAATATTTTTTTTTGGTCCTTACTTGTACCAAACCAAAATGGTTTTCCAGGACGTTGTTGAATTTTATGAAAGTGTTTGCTTACTTCTAAAGAGGCTAAAACATCGGGTAGGAAATCATATTTGCCTTTAGAAACCCCTCCAGTAAAAATGAGTAACTCATACTCCTTCAATAATTGTTTAATAATGGTTTCCATTGCTACCTTATCATCTGGTAAATGTTTAAGATCTGGTTGAAACCCCCATTCCTTAAAGGTATTTCTAAGGCCATAAACACTACACCTCCTAACTTGGTGTAGCTTAGGAGTTTCTGCCACTGTGACCAACTCATCACCACTAGATATAATAACCGTTTTTGGGAGTTTTTTTACCATCAGTTTTGCCTTCCCAATAGCAGCAGCTACATTAATTTCTGCACTGGATAGTTGCTCTCCTTTCTCCACAATCGTGGTGCCTTGCCCTATGTCTATGCCTTTAAAATGAATATTCTGTTTAAACTTAAGTGCATCTAATTGAATGGTTGCCTGTCCATTTTCTAATTTTAAATCCTCGTAGCGAATAACAGTATCAGCACCATGAGGCATAATAGCTCCTGTCATTATCTCAATGCATTTTGAATGATCTAATAAACTTTGCTGTGGGCTTCCTGCCGGTGCTGTAGCTTCTATTGGGAAAGTGCGCTGACCAGATTCAAAGGCTTTGTACGCTATACAGATGCCATCCATGGTTACTCTATCAAAGGGAGGGAAATCACGATCGGCAATCAAATCTTCTGCCAAATAGGCCCCCACACAATCTTCTAAGAATCGTTCTTCTGTTGGGAAATGGTCTTTATGATCTTCTAAAATAGTTAAGGCCGATTCGTATGTGATGAATGTATTTTCCATATCAACCACCAATAACACTCATACTTTCCATATTTTTGGAACCTCCTTTTCGCATTTTTTCAGCTTCAAATCCGTCCTTTGGTTTTAGTCGGAGCAAATCTTGGAATTTTAATTGGAGTTCTTTATCGGAGACTCCGGTTCGCATATAATCTCTAATATTAAAAACACCATCATCGTACAGACAATTCTTAATGTCTCCTTTAGACGAAATCCTTAAACGATTGCAGGTATTACAAAAAGTACGAGAAAATGCTGCTATGACCCCAATATTTCCCTGATGATTTGGAACCTTATACAAATTAGCAGTATCTCCATGTTTCATATCAAGGGTTTTTAAATTAGGGAAATGTGTCTTTAAGTCTTTATAGATATCCTTTGCACTATACATTTTAAGATTCTCTTTATAACCTCCATTAAAGGGCATTTCTTCTATGAAACGCACGTCTACTGAATGATCTTTTGCCAATTCCGCAAGGGGAATAATGTCCTGGGTGTTAATCCCGCTCATTATTACAGCATTCAATTTTATTTTAAAATCGTTGGCTAGTAACATGTGAAAAGTTTCGAAGACCTTCTCAAAGTCGTCTCGGCGTGTAATTTTGTGAAAACGATCCTTATTTAATGAGTCAATACTTAAATTGATCTTATGGATTCCTAATTCCTTCAGTCTTGGAATATGTTTTTGTAATAAAGTACCATTGGAGGTAATATTTATGGAATCAAAGGCCCCTAACCTAGAAGTGCTTTCTAAGAGCTCCATAAAATCTTTTCTTAAAAAAGGTTCTCCTCCTGTAAAACGGACTTTCTTAAAACCAATAGTTCCCAAAACACCTAATAATCGAGTGATTTCCTCATAACTTAGCAAATGTGCTTTAGGCTCATAGGGAATTCCCTCTGCTGGCATACAATAAAAACAACGAAGGTTGCAGCGATCCGTTACGGCAATGCGCACATAGTCTATTGTTCTGTTAAACGAATCCTTCATAGCATTCCTTGGATAATAAGAATATTCAATATAGCTATTTTTAGATATATTAGCCATGTTATTGCTAAAAAGAAAAGACCCATTTTCAGAATGAAAGAAATTAAATCCATCCTTAAGCTTTATAAGGCCTTTGAAAATTCTAAGGAAAAATGTGCTATTGCTCAGGTAGTACGAGTAGAAGAGTCGTCTTATCGGCGTGAAGGTGCCAGGATGCTTGTTTTTGAGTCTGGTATTTTTGAAGGCGGCATTAGTGGCGGATGCTTAGAAGGAGATGCATTACAACGTTCTCAGATTGCCATTTTAAAGCAACAGCCTTCTATTGTTACCTATGATACCTCTAAAGAAAAAGAAATTGGCGTTGGTTTAGGCTGTAATGGCATTATTGATGTTTTAATATCTCCTATCTCAGAAGATGCAGAAGTAATGACCATGTTACAAAAGTGTATCGATGAACGCGGAGAACATATTATTGCAACCATTACCGCATTGAATACGGAAGTACCTGGGGTAGTGCTGGGTAGGAGTTTTTATTACAATGCGGCTTCTGTCTCCTTAGATGAATGCTCGCATGAAGGCCTGCGTAGCTTTTGCTTGAATAAAATTTCTGAGGTATTAGAAAAGAAAAAATCAAGGACCTTTCATTATGAATCAGAAGGGTTCAATGCTAGTATTTTTATTGAGCTCATTCCTCCTCAGTTTCACCTAGCCATTTATGGCGATAATTATGACGTATATCCTATCATAGAAATGGCCCAATTAATGGATTGGGAGCTAAGCTTAGTAGGGAATATACAAAAGCTAAAGAAAGAGAAATTACAGTCGGTAACTAATTTATATCCCAAAGAACTGGAAGCAAGGCCATCTATTGATGAGCGTACTGCAATTATTCTCATGGCGCATGATTATAAAACCGACTATGAGAATATGGCGTTGTTAACCAAAACCAACGCGCCCTATATAGCATCCTTGGGTCCGCGGAAGCGTTTTGACAAAATGATTACTGAATTCAAATCAAATGGCATTGAATTTTCGAAGGATGAGCAGCAACGTATTTTTGCTCCTTGTGGTTTGGAGATCGGTGCCAACACTCCAGAAGAAATAGCACTAAGTCTTTTTAGCGAAATTTTAAGTGTATTTACTGGAAATAATGGTGGAATGCTCCGTTTAAAGGAGGGGCCAATTCATGAACGTTAGTGATCTTTTCTTTCCCAAAGGATATTATTTTCTCGCTGCTTTTTAACTTCTTCGGAAATTACAGCAATAGCCATACTAATATCCTCCTCTGTAGTATTTCTGCCAAGACTAAGTCTTAAAGAAGCAAAGGCTATGGTGGGGGATATTCCCATTGCCACTAGAACGTGAGATGGTTCTACCGACGCCGAATTACATGCAGACCCGTTGGATACGGCAATGGTCTTTGATAGCGCACTAAGCAAGCTTGCACCGTCTACAAATGGAAAGGAAATGTTTACAGTATTTGGTAGCCGCATATCCGATCTACAATTAGAAACACTTAAGTCTATTGCTAGTAATCCTTTTTCTAGTCGATTGCGCAGCACTTCGGTTCGTATTTTTTCTTTTTCTAAAGTAGCATATGCCACTTCTATCGCTTTTGCAAAACCAACAATTAAGGGGGTGTTCAAAGTTCCACCTCGTTTTCCTTTTTGTTGTCCGCCTCCTTGAATAAAACTTACGATGGAATGCGCTTCCTCCATTTCCTTCATATAAACCAACCCTATACCCTTTGGGCCATACACCTTATGTGCAGAAAAACACGCAAAATCAACCAAGTGCAATACGGAGGTGATATCTATTTTGCCCAAAGCCTGGGTAGTATCGGAAAATAAAAGACTGCCATTGGCACGGGTAAGCTTTGCAATTTCTTCAAGGGGTTGTATAGTGCCGGTTTCGTTATTCGCAAATAGAACGGAAACCAATATTGTGTCTGTTCTGAGCTCACTTTTCAATTGTTCTAAAGAAATTAATCCATCAATACCTACATCTAAATAAGTGATTTCAAATCCATCTTTTTCAAGAAAGTGACAGGTATCTAAAACTGCTTTGTGCTCTGCCTTTGTGGTAATAATATGTTTCCCTTTGGTTTTCTTTTTTCTAACAACACCTTTAAGAATCATATTAATACTCTCTGTTGCTCCTGAGGTATATACTAAGCTATTTGAAGACACGCCTAATGTTTTTGCAATGGATAAAGTAGCATCTTCAATGGCGCTCTTTGCCAACCAACCATAGGGGTGTTGACTACTGGAAGGGTTCCCAAAGTTTTCTGTAAAATAGGGTAACATGGCATTAACTACCTCTTTGTCACAAGGAGTTGTAGCGTTGTAATCAAAATAAAGTTGGGTATACATACATAACACTTTTTAGTGTATTGAGTTAAAGGTAAGCAATATCTTAAAATAGAAATTGTATCATATCTGCTGGAGAATAGTAAGAGAATTCACGCTAATAATTATCAAATTGCTAAACATCCATGGTTGTATTTGTCATATCCGAATAAATACGATATATTTAATACTTACTTCATAAATAAATCCTTAAAAAATTATGATCCCTGCTAATTTTATTTATCACAAAGCTACTTCTGTGAAAGAAGCCATTGCTTTGGTACAAACGCATGGTGAAGAAGCAAAATACATGTCGGGAGGCCACAGTCTTCTGCCCATGATGAAATTGCGTTTCGCCACTCCAGAACACATTATTGATATCAGTAAAATTGATGGTCTATCCTATATCAAAGAAGATGGTGACTTCCTGAAAATTGGAGCGCTAACTACGCAAACGGATATGGAATACAATGCATTGATTCTTGATAAGTACGCTATTTTTTCAGATGCAATTAAACTTACTGCAGATCCATCTGTTCGCAACGTAGGCACCATCGGTGGTAACATTGCCCATGGCGATGCTGCTAATGATCAACCCGCACTTATGTTGGCCATGAGGGCTACCATTGTTGCAGAGGGTACTGATGGGGAAAAAGAAATTCCAATTGATGAATTTTTCCATGGATTTTACATGACAGCACTCGAACCCGCTGACATACTTACGGAAATCCGAGTCCCTAAAGCAAAGAAGGGGAGCGGAGGAGCTTATCACAAAGTAGAGCGAAAGGTTGGAGACTATGCTACCGCTGGTGTTGCGGTACATGTAGAATTAGATGATATGGGTGTTTGCCAAGAAATTGGAATTGGATTAACCAATGTAAGTGCTGTGCCAATGCGCTTGGATAGAGGTGAAGCACTTTTAAAGGGTAAGAAGATTACAGAAGACCTAATTGAAGAAGTAGGAACAATGGCAAGCGAGGATTGTGAGCCGACCTCAGATTTAAGAGGATCCGAAGCCTATAAAAGATCTATAGTAAACACCATTACAAAACGCATGATTCGCCTCGCATTAGAACGAGCACAACACTAAAAAAAATTGAAATGAAACATACAGTAACGATGACGATAAACGGGGAAAGCGTAACTGCGGAAGTGGATTCGCGTTTGCTCCTTGTACATTTTATCAGAGAAAATTTAGATCTTACCGGCACCCATATTGGTTGTGATACTTCGAATTGCGGAGCATGCACCATTCTTTTGGATGGAAAATCAATTAAATCTTGCACCTATCTTGCAGTAAGAGCGGATGGAGCAGAAATTACGACCATAGAAGGGATTGCTGCAGAAGGAACCAACCATCCACTACAACAAGCCTTTCACGATCAGCATGGACTGCATTGCGGATTTTGCACGCCAGGTATGATTATGAGATCTATTGACCTATTAAAAAATAACCCTAACCCAACTGAGGAAGAAATTCGGTGGGGTATTTCTGGTAATCTATGCAGGTGTACCGGATATAATAATATTGTAAAGTCGGTACAACAAGCGGCTAAGGAATTGCAGAAAGAATCAGAATCAGTCTAACCTCTTAATAAAAGAAATTATGTTTAAATGTAAAACATCACCAGAGGTAGGCGGAATGGGTCACTCTGTAAAAAGAAAAGAAGATGCTCGTTTTTTACATGGTAAGGGAAACTATGTAGATGATGTAAAACTTCCTGGTATGCTTACCATGGTAATGGTACGAAGTCCGTATGCCTACGCAAAAATAAAAAGCATCAATAAAGAAAAGGCCTTGGCTATACCAGGTGTATTGGCTGTCATAACAGGAAACGATCTAGCACAATACAATCTGCATTGGATGCCCACATTATTATCCGATACGCAAATGGTATTGCCTACGGATACGGTGATGCACCAATCACAAGAAGTATGTGCTGTAATTGCCACGGATAGATATATAGCAGTTGATGGGGCAGAGGCAGTAGAAGTAGACTATGAACCCATGCAAGCCATTGTAGATCCGTTTAAAGCTTTGGATGAAGACGCGCCCCTCTTGCGACCCGATAAAGAGGGCCAAGAAGACAATCAAATTTACCATTGGGAACGCGGAGATAGAGCAAAAACCGATGAAGTTATTGCAAACGCAGATGTGGTGGTAAAAGAGCGCATTTACCTACCAAGAATTCATGTAGCTTCTATTGAAACTTGCGGTTGCGTGGCTTCCTATGACAAAGACACACAAAAATTATTAGTGTATTTAACCACTCAAGCGCCACATGCTATTAGAACGGTAGTTGCTTTGGTCGCGGGCCATGTAGGTCTTTCAGAAGAAAAAATAAGAATTATTTCACCAGACATTGGTGGTGGCTTTGGTGGTAAAGTACCAGTATATCCTGCCTATGTAGTAGCTATTGCTGCTACTTTTCTAATCGGAAAACCCGTTAAATGGATAGAAGATCGTTCTGAAAATCTAGTAAACGGATTTGCACGCGATTACCATATGGATTGTGAACTTGCGGCAACCAAAGAGGGTAAAATACAGGCTTTCAAGGTAAGCACTCTTGCAGATCATGGGTATACAGATTCTTCTGCAAATCCGTCCAAATATCCTACTGGAATGTTTTCTATTTGTACAGGCTCCTATGACTACGAACATGCTTTTGCAGAATTGGATGCTGTTTATACCAACAAAGCACCTGGTGGGGTGGCGTATCGTTGTTCGTTCCGAGTAACGGAAGCTGTACATGCTATAGAACGAATGGTTGATAAATTAGCAGCTGAGATAGACAAGGATCCTGCACTCTTACGTTTGGAGAATTTTATAAAGAAAGAACAATTTCCTTATGATTCTCCTTTGGGATGGAGCTATGATAGTGGAGACTACGAAGCTACTTTGCACAAAGCCATGGAAATGATTGGCTATGAAGATTATAAAAAAGAACAAGCCGAGAAACGAAAGGAAGGCAAGTTAATGGGAATAGGCATCTGTACTTTTACAGAAGTAGTAGGCGCTGGGCCATCTAAAGACTTTGATATTCTGGGTATTGCTATGTTTGATAGTGCCGAGATTAGAGTACATCCTACTGGAAAAGCGCTAGCACGTTTTGGAACCAAATCGCAAGGTCAGGGACATGAGACTACATATGCTCAGATATTGGCAGAAGAGTTAGGAATCCCATATACCGATATTGAAATAGATGAGGGAGATACAGATACCGCTCCTTACGGATTGGGTACCTATGCAAGTAGAAGTACTCCCACCGCTGGGGCTGCTGCAGCCATTGCTGCAAGAAAGTTAAAGGATAAAGGCAAGAAGATTGCTGCACATTTATTGGAAGTAAGTGAAGAAGACATTGAATGGGAAGTAGGGAAGTACTTTGTAAAAGGAGCTCCAGAAAAATCAAAAACTATTCAAGATGTTGCGTTTGCTGCTTATACCAATATCCCTCCAGGAATGGAACCAGGATTTGAAGCAACACATTATTATGATCCACCAAATTTAACCTTTCCTAATGGAGCTTATATCTGTGTTGTAGAAGTAGAGAAAGAAACGGGTGCCATTGATGTAAAACGCTTTGTAGCGATTGATGATTGTGGGAATATTATAAACCCCATGATCGTTGAAGGACAAGTGCATGGTGGACTAACCCAAGGCATTGCTCCGGCGATGTATGAAGGAATAGAATACGATGACGAAGGCAATGTGTTGAATGGTACCTTAATGGATTATCTGGTGCCAACGGCAGTTGAATCTCCGCATTGGGAAACAGGGCATACCATTACACCATCTCCTCATCATCCTTTAGGAGCCAAAGGAGTTGCAGAATCACCAACAGTAGGAGCGCCACCAGCGATAGCAAATGCTATTATTGATGCCTTGGCGCCTTTAGGAATCAAGCATTTAGATATTCCAATTACGCCAGCGAAGGTTTGGGAAGCCATACAGGCGCATTCTTAATAGTGAAAAAAATGCGAATTACTTTCTTTCTGTAATAGAGGGAAGGTAATTTGCATATTCTAATAATCCCCAATTCTTAAAAAAGAAAAGAAGATGAAAACTAATTTAAATAAATCGTTTGAAGTACCTCAAGGAACCGACCTTGTTTGGGAACACTTAATTGATCCTGAAAAAATCATGGACTGTGTACCAGGAGTATCTATAGATGAAAAGGTTGGAGAAAATCATTATAAAGGAAAAGTAGGTATGAAATTTGGCCCTATGGGGGTAAAGTATGATGCTGATATTTACTACGATGAAATTGATCTCGAAAATCGGAAAATCATTATTACAGGAAACGGTGTAGACGCTAAAGGAAATGGGAATGCTGAAATGAAAATGGCTATTGATATTACTGAATTAGATGCAGGTGGAGTAAAAATGGATGCTATTATGGACGTAACTGTAAATGGTAAGATAGCGCAATTTGGCTCTAGGCTTATTGATACCGTTTCCAATCAATTATTTAAGCAATTTGTTTCCAATTTTTCTAAAAAACTGGCTGCTGCAGAAGCTGCTGCCTAAGCGAGTAAAGTTAGGATCTGAGTTTTATACGAATTTAAAATTGAGTTATTGAATAAGGAAATTAAGGCACTTATAAAGGATTTTTATGAACACGATTATATCCTTAATGAGGAAATGGCGACCGCGTTATTTTTACTCCAAAATTTAGAGAAACCCTTGCTCTTGGAAGGAAACCCAGGGGTTGGAAAAACAATGCTTGCTAAAACTTTGGCATTGCATCTTCAAACGGATCTGATTCGGTTACAATGCTATGAAGGTTTAGATGTTAGTACTACTATTTATGAATGGAACTATCAGAAGCAATTGCTCCATATTAAGTTGTTTGAGCAAGAAAAGGATAAAAAAATTCTAGGAGATCAAATTTTTGGGATGGATTATATCTTGAAGCGTCCACTTTTGAAAGCCATTAGTGCTAAAAAGCCGGTGGTGCTATTGATTGATGAAATTGACAGGGCAGATGAAGAGTTTGAAGCCTATTTATTAGAATTACTTTCAGATTTTCAAATAAGCATTCCTGAATTAGGTACCATACAGGCAATATCAAAACCTATGGTTGTTCTCACTTCAAATAGAACTCGTGAGCTTAGCGATGCGCTAAGAAGGCGCTGTTTGTACCATTGGGTAGATTTTCCTTCCAAGACCAAAGAAATAGATATTATTGCTAAAAAACTTCCCCAGATTGATGAACATCTGGCTACCCAAGTGGTTACATTTATTCATAACTTACGAAAGGCAAGCTTGCACAAACCGCCAGGTATTGCAGAATCATTGGATTGGGCGAAGACACTGCTTCTGATGAACGCGGACAATATTACAGATGAGATAGTACGCACTACCATTGGGAGTGTTTTAAAACACAAAGACGATGTGGAGTTTGTTCGTAATAAAACTGTGCAAGAGTTTTTATACCCAATCGATTAAAGAATTCTACTTTGGTTGAAGTAAACAAAACATTTAGAGAACGCTTAATTGATTTTACAGGCTATTGTAGGGAACGTCAATTTGTTTTAGGACCACAAGAGACGCAAGATGCATTTATCATTGCAGAAAAGGGCTATGTGCTAGATCGTCGCTTATTTCAATACAGTCTAAAAGCAATCTACTGCAAGCGAAAGGAGCATTTTGATCGATTTGATGAAATGTTTGACCGTTTTTGGAGTAGACATTACGAGGAAAAACTTGAACAGCGAAAAAAGAAACTTCAACAAATAAAAAAAGAGCCAGATACTGCATCTGTAATCTTTTTAGGAACCAAGTTTCAAGTACCAAAAAAGGAAAAGGAACAAGAGGCCAAAGAAACCAAAGGCGCCAATGAAAGTATTCGTTTGCGACAGACCGATTTTTCAAAAGTAGCTATTGCCGATAAGGAAAAACTAGAAGAATTAGCAGAAGAGTTGTTTCATCAAATGAGTATGCGTTTTAAAAGGCGCTTAGAGAATGCCAACAAGGGAAGTATCAATATTAGGAAAACCATTCGGAAAAGTATTTCAAAAGGAGGTTGGATGCTAGATTTGGCCCATTTTAAAAAAAGAAAAGAAAAACGAAAAGTTGTTTTTATCTTAGATGTAAGCGGTTCTATGGATACCTACAGTTATTACCTCTTACGATATGTAATGGTGTTAAAAAAGTACTTTAAGAGTTTAGAGTTTTTTACCTTTAGTACATATTTAACGCACGTAACACCATTATTGCGAGCAAATAATGAACAACAAATTTTAAAACAGATAGGTAAAAACGTGCACTCCTGGTCTAGTGGCACTAAGATTGGAGAATCGCTTACCGAGTTTCTTGCTTCCTATGGAAGTAAATTTTTAAGTCAAAAGCATATTGTTGTTGTTTTAAGTGATGGCTTGGAAACCGGCAGTGTAACTCAATTAAGAGAAGCGGTGCGTACCATTCGGCGAAAATGTAAGACCTTAGTTTGGTTAAATCCATTGAAAGGAATGAAAGGATATCAGCCCATTCAAAAAGGAATGGTGAATGTGATGCCACATCTGGATGCCTTTGAATCGGCACATAATTTGGATAGCTTGTTAAAATTAGAAAAACTCTTAATGGATGTTTAATGAACTTGCCTTAAAAATCGAAGAACAACTTGCTTTAGGCGCAGACTTTGCCATTGCACAAGTAATAGATCGTATTGCGCCGAGTTCCGGTAAAATAGGTGATAAAGCACTTATTTTGGAAACAGGAGAGCTTATTGGTTGGATTGGCGGTGGATGCGTCAGAGGTATCGTGATCAAGGAAGCTTTAGATGTCATAAAAACGAAACACTATAGAAGAGTGCGAATTTCTCCAGAAGGAGGAACCGCGGAAACTGCAAATTATAAAGAATACGTTATGTCTTGTCAAAGTAAAGGAACTTTAGAAGTTTTGATAGAGCCAGTAATACCGCAACCCGAGCTTATTTTGATTGGTAAATCCAATATTGCAAGAAAATTAGCGCAATTAGCGGTGGCGGCCGATTTTAAAGTATCTGTCTTGGCTATTGGTGCTGACGTTCAAATGTTTCCTCAAGTGCATCTGATAGCAGATGAAGTTGACTTCGGTACTTTCAAAACTTTAAATAATGCATACATCATTGTTACTACTCAAGGTGAAGATGATGAATTATCAGTTAAAAAAGCGCTACAAACATCAGCTGCATACGTTGGTTTCGTAGCTAGTGCAAAAAAATCTGAAGACATAAGAACCTTCTTGGAGAAAGAAGGAATAAAGGAAGAACGCATTGCTCAATTAAGAAGCCCTGTGGGCTTGGATATCAATGCCAAACTGGCCAGCGAGGTTGCCATAAGTATTTTAGCAGAAGTAATAGATCATTTCAGAAATGGAAATGCTGTGGAGAATATGCCGGTTCATACATTAAAAAAAGAGGAAGAAACTACCTCTGCAGCTAATGCTTTTGAGGAAGAATACTACATCAACCCCGTTTGTAATGTTCCTGTTTCTAAAAAGAATCCAAAACACATTCTGGAATACGAAGGTGAAAAAGTATATTTTTGTTGTGATGGATGCAAACTCAGCTTTGAGGGTAATCCTTCTAAATATATAAAATCTACTTAATTTAGTATGCTTAAGCCCCAATAATGATATCATCCAAAGACGATATTGCCATTCTTATTTTAGCAGCTGGTGCTTCCACGCGAATGGGCAGTGTTAAACAGCTATTGCCGTGGAACAATTCCACCTTGCTTGAAAATGCTATTAGTATGGCGGTTAAGACTACCGCAAGAGATGTTATTACCGTACTAGGTGCCAATGCGTCTGTAATTCAAGAAAAAATTAAAATAAAAGGGAGTATTCTACTGAAAAATCAAGACTGGCATAAGGGCATAGGTAGTTCTATTGCCTGTGGTATCCGAGTTTTAAATGGAAGGGAAGAATCGTATCAAGGAATTCTTATCATGTTAGCAGACCAACCCATGTTAGGAACCGAATATTTAAATAAAATGATTGATACTTTTCTAAATCAGAAAAACCAAGTTGTTGCCACAAATTATAAGGGTAGGGCGGGGGTGCCCGCAATTTTTGGCGCTTCTTATTTCAAGGAACTCACCAAACTTACCACTGATTTTGGTGCCAAGAATATGTTGGATAGAGATCAGCATTTGATAACGATACTGGACCCGGATGGAAAAACTGCCGACATAGATACCCCAGAAGACTATAAAAACCTACATAACAACGATTAGATATGCAACTATTACGTCCAAAAATAAGCATCGGATTCCTTATTTTTTCCACTTGTTTTATGCTAAGCTCTCAAGAGATGGGCTTTGAAGAATATAATCCAACACCAACAATTGTTCTTCCAAAAAATGAGGTTAAAAAAGCAAAGTTTCCTTTTATAGATGTTCATAGTCACCAGTTTCGTATGGCCACACAGAACCTATCAGATCTTATTTCGGATATGGATCAAATGAATATGGGCATCATGGTAAATTTAAGCGGAGGAAATGGTGAGAATTTACGTTTGGCAATGGAAAATGTAAATAAAAATTATCCAAATCGTTTTGTTGTTTTTGCCAATGTTGATTTTGAAAATGTAGGTACTGAGGGATGGGCAGAAAAAACGGTAGCTCAACTTACCGCTGATGTTAAAAATGGAGCTAAAGGATTAAAAATATATAAAAGTTTAGGTTTGCGTTATAAGGATGTTTCAGGGAACAGATTGGCTGTTGATGATGAGCGTTTGGACCCAATTTGGGCAAAATGTGGTGAACTAGGTATCCCGGTATTGATTCATTCTGCCGACCCAAAGTCTTTCTGGGACCCATTTGATAGTGATAATGAGCGTTGGTTAGAGTTAAAAACACGTCCAGGAAGAAAGCGGTCTGCTACAGACCCTGTTCCTTGGGAACAAATAATAAGCGAGCAACACAATGTATTCAAGAAACACAAAAAAACTAAGTTTATCAATGCGCATATGGGTTGGTATGCCAATAATTTAGCCAAATTAGGAGAATTGTTAGACGCAATGCCAAATATGTCTGTAGGAATAGGTGCTATCATTGCAGAATTAGGAAGACAGCCTAGGAATGCCCATGCATTTTTTGTTAAATATCAAGACCGTATTCTATTTGGAAAAGATAGCTGGAAACCTAAAGAATTCCCAACCTATTTTAGGGTGTTAGAAACCGATGATGAGTATTTCCCCTATTACAAAAAATACCATGCTTTTTGGGCCATGTATGGTTTAGACTTGCCAGATGAAGTACTAAGAAAAGTATATTACAAAAATGCGCTGAACTTAATTCCCGGATTGGATAAGAGCTTGTTCCCTAATAATTAATAGATGTTTAGGCCCAATTTAGGAGACTTCACCTGCTAGCTTTTCTTTTTTCTTAAAATTTATGTGACATTTATGGAACAGTGTTTACTAATGCAGTAACCATAATAAGAATCTATGGACAAAACTGAGGCATTTACTCAGATGGTACGAAATAATGAGGGAATCATTTTTAAGATGACAACGATCTATACCAATAATGATCAGGATCAAAAAGATCTTTATCAGGATATTGTCTATCAGCTATGGAAATCTTATGACAGCTTTCGAAACGAGTCTAAAATTAGTACTTGGATGTACCGAGTTGGAATGAACACTGCTATAAATTCCTTTAAAAAAGCCAAACGAAGACCTAACCAAGTTTCTATAGATCAAGTGATAGTGCGGCAAACGGAGCATTATGATATGGAATTCGAAGAACGTCTAAAGCTCCTATATGCTCATATAAAACAACTTAATGTATTAGAAAAAGGGCTTATGCTATTATTATTAGAAGGCAAAAAATATGAGGAAATAGCAGAAATTACTGGTTTAACCCCTAGCAATGTAGGAACTAAAATCTCCAGAATTAAACAAAAATTAAAGTCACAAATCATTAAATAGTAAAGGCTATGAACTTAGAAGAAATACAAGCTGTCTGGTCAGAAATGAGTGATCAATTAGAAAATCAAAAGAAACTTACAAACGAAATAATTATGCAAATGACACAACAACGTTATACGAATAAATTTAAAAAAATTACTTTTTACGAAACTATTGGTGCTCTCATTTGTTTCGCTGCTGCTTTAGGTATCATACTCAATTTTCATAAACTAGACACCTGGTACTTAATGCTTTGTGGTGGGCTTACCTTGTTATTCACCCTCTTTTTGCCCATTGCTGTATTAAGATCACTTTCTCGAATTTCTAAGGTTAATCTTGTTGAGAGTAGTTATAAGGACACAATTGTGCATTATTCAAAGGAAAAAAAACATCTGCTTATGTTGCAGCAATTTGGTATGTACGCAGGTTTCATAGTCTTTTTTTGCGCCATACCTGTTTCGTCTAAAATTCTATCTAATAAAGATTTTTTCATGATGGAAAAAAGTATAGGTTTTTACCTATTCGTAGCAGTAGTACTTGTTTTTCTATTTTTCTTTGTTAGATGGGGATACGGATGCTATAAGCGAATTACCAATTCTGCAGAAGATATATTGAAAGAACTGGAATAGGTAAAATGCGTTTTATTTAAACAAAATTCACTTCGTCCAGATTGAAATAAGAAATCCGTTTTGGTTCGCCTTTAATGGCTAAAGCTCCTAAATATCCCTTGGCTGGCACAAAAGAAACTAACTGCCACTTAGTTCTTTCGGAGAGATCCCAATGTGTTTTTAAGAGTGCGGCATCCGAGTCGTTCTCCAAAGAGACCGCAAATAAGTTAAGCGGGAAAGATAATCCACTACCTTCTGCTTTAATAAAGGATTCTTTGCGTGTCCAGCAACGGAAAAAAGCTCTTTGCTGATCATCATTTGGTCTATTTTTTAAGGCAGTAATTTCTTCTTTGGAAAAGAAACCACTAGCAAGATCTATCGGATCAAAATCATGTTTAATTTTCTCGATATCCACGCCTATGCTTGCTGCATGCCCAAAAGCGAATACAGCCATATTTCCAGAGTGTGAAATATTGAATTTGAGATTAGTATCTACTGCATAAGATGGCTTTCCGTGGGAACTATAGTTAAAAGGTATGTCTGTCGGGTTGGAATTTAAATAATAACCAGATAACTTTCTGAGAATACCTCTTGCCGCAATAAATGCTACTCGATCTTTCTCAAAATGAAATTTTCGAGCTCTTTGTCTTTCGTCAGTGGAAAGCAGGCTATGATATTGTTCTTTATTTTTTTGATCTACATCTATTCTGGCATACCAAACATGAAGTGTATCTTGCTTTATAGAGAGTTGTTCAGTATTTACCATGGCCATGCTCACTGGGGTTCTTTATTTTTTACTTGCAGGCATTCATCAATTGCACTAGCAGCATATTGGACATCTGGTTCTTCAAACAATGTTCTATGGTCTCCATTGATATACATTTCTGTAACTTCATATTCCACTATTTTCTTCCAAGAATCTACCAATTCAATGTTCATGCGGTTGTTCTGTTTTTTGGTCATAATAAGCGTTACTCCTGTATCAACTGTTTTCCAAAGATATTGGTTATATAAATGAACCAAATGAGCTCTCATTTTTTCAATATTCTTTTCCTCCTCAGAACCAACCATATGAATCCATATTGGTTTCACATAACGGTCTACTCGTTCCATGAACATATTTCTTACCGCTTTAAAAGGGTTGGAGGTAAGTCTTTTAACCAAGCCTGAAATGCGCATTTTAATACGTGTTTTGGTAAGTAAGTGTTCTTGTTCTGCCATGGTATCCATGACGATTAGGTTTATTTCCTTATCAATTTTCTTTAGATAAGAAGCCATTTCTAAGCCAACTGCTGTACTAAAACAATAGACCATTACATTATAAATACCTTCTGGTTGTATGGCTCGTATTTCTTCTGCATAGTCTATGGCCATCTGTTCTATACTAGTATGCATTTGTTTTCCATCATATACCCCTGAAGGCTGTAACGCATAAACAGGCCTGTCCTGATCTATGTAATTTGTAAGCTGGTTATAGAAGAAAACATGCCCTCCACCGGCATGAATGCAGAACAACGGGGCTTTTGAACCTTTGGCACGTATGGGCACAAGATATTTCCAAGATATTACTTCACCATCTTTATTAAGTATGCTGGCAAGCGTTGCTATCGTTGGATTTTCTAGTAAAGTTGTTGGAGGTAGTTTCACCCCCATTTTTTCCTCAATCTTAGCAAAAAGTTTAATGGCGATGATTGATTTTCCACCAAGTTCGAAAAAGTTATCATGTACACTTATTGAATGCCTTCCAAAAACAATCTCCCAGATCTCTGTCAATTCCAATTCCACTTTATTTTTAGGTGGAGTATATTGAAGTTTAGGAGCTTCCAGGATAGGTTGTTTTGCCGAGATAAATTCTTTTTCTAATTCCTGAGTACCCAAAGTACCTAATAGGTCACCAATTATAGTATGGGTCTGTAAGGAAGAATTAGTAAGTATTAATTCCAAATTTTCTAATAACCATGCGATGGTTTTAGATGAAATAATTTCGGAATTGGTTATTAAATTTAAATCAAAGTATGTTCCTGTTTTAATAATTAAGGTAACAGGGTAGGTAGTAGTTAGACCACTTTTAAAGTCGCTTACGTGTATTCCACCACTGTGCATATCTTTCCAAGGAAAATTTTCAAAAACGAACAGACTATCAAACAAAGGAACGCCTTCAGAATGATTGGTCCATGAAGTGATTTCTTCTAATGAGAAGTGTTCATAATTTCTTGCTTGCTGCTGTTGCGATTGTAATTTTTCAAAATATTCCTTCAGATTTTCAGAATTCTCATAGGTAGATCGAACAGGAAGTACATTCATGAACATTCCTGTCATTAATTCAATATTTGGAAAAGTAGCAGACCTACCAGAAACGGTAGTTCCAAAACAGGTATCATTAATTCCAAAATATTTTGCCAATAGCAACGCCCAAATTCCTTGAAATAAAGAATTGGTGGTCACATGACATTGTTTTGCCAGAAGTTTTAAATGATTCGAAGCTTCTTCAGACAGTTTTAAATGCTGT
Organism: uncultured Flavobacteriaceae bacterium; assembly: GCA_947500575.1. Classification (GTDB taxonomy): domain Bacteria; phylum Bacteroidota; class Bacteroidia; order Flavobacteriales; family Flavobacteriaceae; genus CANMSI01. Next base: position 342,442 of record CANMSI010000002.1, read on the forward strand.
TGTTTATAGGTTCCGGCCGACGCATTCAATGAAGTGGCAAATAGCGAAGGAGATTCAAATGTTTCAAATGTAGAACTCCAAAAATCTATAGCGGCTTGTTTATCTAATTTTTGCAACCAATTAAGGTAAGTTTTGTAAGATGGAATTGTTTCCAAACTTACTAGAGAACTATTTACAAGACCATTATAGGTTTCAAAGACCTCTTGAAGTATGGTACTAGAAGACCATCCATCTAACAGTAAATGATGACAACACCATAATAAACAGTGGTTTTCGTGTCCTAATTTAATAAGTGAAATTTGTGAAAGTGGTCCTTTTTCAAAATCCACTCCAGTGTCATTTTTTTCTCTATCCAATGCAATCAATGCGTTTTTCTGTTCTTCATCGGTCAATTCGGACCAATCCAAAAGTGTAAAACGCATTTGACCATCCGGTCGGACCACCTGTAATGGATTCTGAATGTTTTTCCAATGTACAGATGTTCTAAGAATGGGATGCCTGAGTACCACCTTTTGCCATGCATCTTTGAAATATTTTTCATTTAATGCACCCTTTAAAGCACAACTAACATGGAGAAAACCTTGATCCTCTTTATTCATCAAATGATGAAACAAGAGTCCCTGCTGCATGGTAGTCAACGGGTAAATCGCTTCAATTTTAGGTTTTTGTTTTGTGTCCATATATTATTCCAATGTGCTAAACAAACTATCTAAATCATCTTGATTTAGCGAGGTTTCAGGAAAATCTGATGGAGTGTATTTCCCAGAATACGTACTTGTGCAATGTGCTATAATTTCTTTAAGATTCTCTTTAAATCGGGCAATAAGCTTTTCGATAGTTGCTTCTTCGTATTGAGTATGGCTGTAACTCCAAGTTGTTTCTAGCACATCATCCACCAAGACAGCATTTATTTCCAACGCATAGTATCGTTCACTTTCTGGATGTCTTGTCCCTTGAGTAATGGATTTTGCTTTGATGGTATCATTCGCTTCAGAACTATTTTGTCTGCCCAAAAAATTAAATACGATTTCTGGATAAGGCACAGGTTCCAAAGATTTTTTGAGGTACCTTAATACTCCATAACCAATTCCGCCATTTGGTATAGTTCGCAATTGTTCTTTAACACCGATGATCCCTTTTTCAATACTTTCAAAAGCTAGTACGTCTAATTTTATAGGGAAGTATGCGGTAAACCAACCTGTGGTATTTGTCAAATCAATGGTGGTGCTATTTGTTTCTCTACCATGTTTTTCTACACCAAAAGCAACAGCCTTACTTTGACTCCAATTTCCAATAGTTTGCGTCAAAGCTGCAAGGAGTAATTCATCTGTTTTGGTTTTATATGCCTCATTTGCCTTATCGAGAAGCGAGTGGGTGATGGATGAATTAAAATTTGCTGAATGAACCTTAATATCCTTTTCAAGCAAAGGGAGTATACCAACTTTATCCTTGGGAAGGGGAGTGGCATTGGAAGTTTGGGCTATCCAAAAACTTTCTTCTTTCTCCAATTCTACTGACTTAGCAGCCTCTTTTAGATGGACTGTCCAGCTCAATATCGAATTACTCTCATTAGATGAAACAGTTGATCCATCAGACAGCGGCTGAAGTGCAGTTCGTAAATCGTCTAAAATAATTTGCCATGACAGCGCGTCCACCACCAAATGATGTGCAACTATAAAACAAATATCGGCCTCGTCATTATGAGTCTTGAAATAAACACATTTGAAAAGAGAACCTTCAGATAAATTAAAGCCGCTTTGGACCGCATCCATTTGTGCATCAATAGTTTGCTGTTGGTTGGTTGCATCTCTATCAGAAACATCTATATACCTTAGCGAATCTATTTCTGAAGGTGCTTTTATGTATGCTTTCCAACCATCATCTTCCATTAGAAAACTAGATCTTAAAGCATTGTGTTTTGTAATAATTGAATCTATTACCAGCTTAATAGTATCTTCTTTCAAATTGCGTATTCCCTCCAGTTGCATGGTTTGATTCCAATAGTGTGGCGCATTTTTATATGTTTCAAAAAACCAATGCTGTATAGGGCTTAAAGGAAGGGGTCCTTTAAATGCGGGTAGTAGATCGTTTTCTTTTACAAGTTTCTTTTGCTTATCGGAGAACAGCGCAATTTCGGCTATAGTTTGATGGTCAAATAAGTCGTTTGAAGCTAGTTCTATTCCTAGCTTACGTGCCCTAGCAATAATCTGAATACTTAATATGGAATCCCCGCCAATCTCAAAGAAGTTGTCATGAACACTAATCGGTTTAAAATTTAATACCTCTTCCCAGATTTGAATCAGGTTTTGTTCTAATTCGCTACTGGATGCATTTACTTCTTCTTTTTTTGGTGGCTTTTGTAAGTTTTGCAACCCTTTCTTATCTACTTTGCCATTAGGAAGCAAAGGAATTTTATCTGTTACGGTCATAACAGAGGGAATCATATAATCTGGTAATCGCTCTCTTAGAAGTGATTTGATTTCATTAATATCTATAGCAGCTGCATCACCCTCGATATACGCTACCAAACGTTTTGGTTTTTCTGAAGAACTATCTAACGGATGCTGATTCATTGTCTGCATTAATTTTCTTAAGACAAGACCGCGCTCTTCTTCCGAGAGTTGTTTTATTTTATTTTTTAAAGCTTCTCCCATTATTTGACGGCTTTTATAACGGCTATAGAATCTGCCCACCATGTATCTTTTACGTCTTGTGGCATTTTTAAAGGAACTACTTGAACCGAGAATGAACTAAAATAACGTAATAATAGACGTTGATGTTCTCTACTCAAAGAATCCACCTCGTTTGAAAAATAGGTAAATGCCCCATTGTCTTTTAAGTGTGTCTGTGCATATGGAAAGAAATGTTCAGCAAATGTGATACTTCCATTTACATAGCGCATGTATTCATCCTCATTTAGCGGATAGGTATGGAAAAAGATCCCATCAAATGTTCCGAGATCATCAATAGTATCTTGCCACAACCCATGAACCAAAGAAATTTCTTTCTCTGCATATTTTTCTTTCCAATGGTGGTATTGATCTACCACGGCATCATTACATTCAATAATAGTGTGGGATTGAATAGATTGCTCTTGAATTAAATCGGCAGAGATGCCTCTTCCAAACCCAATTTCTAAGATATCGCCACCATTGGAAGTTACTACCTCAGACATGGCTTTCATCACTGGAATTTGCCAATCTTCCATGATCTCTTGATCTTCTAATACTTTTTGCTCTCTATCATCCAAGGAATTAATGGTGGCCCCGGGCACAAAGCTCTTAGTTTGCTCATGTAAAGCATTGATATCTGCAGTAAATTCTTTTAGGGCTCTATTTACTACAGCATTTCTTTGCGCCGCTCTTGGAGGTGCAATAAAGTCGTTGTCATTAAGTACAACTGTAACCTCAAAAGCTTCCGATCTTTTTATTCTTTTCATGCTCATTTTTTATCAACTACCATTAAGATAGTTGCTGCAATACATATTTTTTTTCCTCACTATCCAAAGATGCCACGGAGTCTAGTAACTCGTTAATTTCTACTTCGGTTAGATAGCGTTCTAAAAGAGTCAATAATTCTTCAGGATCAGTACCATTCTCAATATGCTCGGATAGATGAATCGTTGCAGTTTCTGCCATGAGCACAGCTTTATCTACTAATGGATGTTCTAAAATGACTTTTTCAATCTCATCCAATTCAATTCTATAACCACGTATTTTTACTTGTTGATCTAACCTGCCAAGAAATTGGATACAACCATCGGATCTGTACCGAGCTAAATCTCCTGTTTTATATAATTTTTCACCCTCTGTCTTGCTAAAAGGATCATCCACTAATACTGAATTGCTAAGCTCAGATCTATTGATATATTCTTTCGTCAATCCTGGTCCTCCAATATAAATCTCTCCTTTAGCACCAAAGGGAACTTTTTCCATATCCGAATTTAAGAGGTATATTTTAGCATTTGCCACTGGTTTACCGATAGGCACTCCATTAATAATATCTTCCCTCAATATCTGATGCGCAATACACCAAACAGTTGCTTCTGTAGGACCGTATTCATTGTATAATTTTACCTCTGGTAATACTTTAAAATGCTCTTTGCAAACATTAGAAGAACATGCTTCCCCTGCAACCATTACAGTTGTTAAACTTCCAATGCGTGCACTATCCACATGTTCCAGAATTAATTGATACAGGGAAGGGAGCATTAATGTATGACTCACTTTATTCTTTTGAATAGAAGCTGCAATCTCTTCAATATCTTGTTCTATTCGCTTTTCGGAAATAACGAGATTACCTCCGGTGCATAGCGTCCAAAAAATCCCTGCTTTGGAACTATCAAATGAAATGGAAGACATTAGTAAAAAGGCTGTTGGATTCTGATCATAAAAATCCAAACGACCCATAGTGGATTGGATGATGTTCCGATGGGTTATTGGCACTCCTTTAGGCTGACCCGTACTGCCCGAGGTATAAATAATGTATGCTAATTGATCTTGAGTAACAGTAGGGAGTGATATGTTATCCTCTGTTCCTGTAACATCTAATTCATCAATGCAAATAATTGGGACATCAATCTCCTTAAAAAAGTCGTTTAATTTCGTCTCAGTAAGAATAATATCCGCTTTTGCATCTTCTAGTATATAACTCATCCGTTGCGGCGGATAATCAGGGTCTATAGGCAAATAAGCCTGCCCTGCTTTTAAAATAGCTAGAAGACCAATAATCATCTCCAAAGAACGATCCATACACAATCCAATGACACCATTCACAGCTTTGGTCTGTGCTAGCAATTTTTTAGCAATTAGTTCTGATTGCTGATCTAACTCTTTATAGCTAATGGATTTATCTAAATAACTTACGGCATTTTTATCTGGATACTGTTGGCATATTTCCTCAATGATCTTGTGTATTCCTGCATAGTTTTCAAAAGGGTTTTGGTTCGCGGCATCCGAATAGAAAAATAATTGCTTTTCCATAGCTGTTTCCATTGGGATATTGGAAATTATATTTTGCGGATTTTCTACTACCCCTTCTAGGAGTAGCTTAAAGTACTCTTGAAACCTTTGAATGGTTGCTTCCTTGAATAGATCGGTAGCATATTCAAAAGTGGCAGAGAGCTGTCCGTTATTCTCGGCAATGTACAAGGTAAGATCAAACTTAGATACTCCAGTATCAAAGGAATCATGTGCTAGTTCTAGACCTTCCCCAAAGTTTGGTGTTGGCGGCACTGCATGGTACAAGAACATCACTTCAAAAAATGGATTGCTGCTAAGAGACCTTTGCGGTTGAATGTTTTTTACCAATAAATCAAAAGGTACATTTTTATGAGTAAAGGCTTGCATGGTAGTCTCCTTTACCATTTTCACTAATGTTTCAAAAGACATTGATGGCTCCAGTTCCGTTCTTAGAACAACGGTGTCATTAAAAAAACCTATAATACCTTCAAGTGCTTTTTGATCCCTGTTGGCAATGGGAGAACCAATGAGAACATCTTTCTGCCCTGTATATCTGAATAACAACAAATAGTAAATCGATAATAGAAAAACATAAGGGGTAACATCCATCTTCCTAGATAATGCTAAAACCTCTTTAGAAAGACGAGGAGTAAGTTCTTGTACATTAAATGCTCCTTTAAAAGAAGACCGTATGGGACGTTTATAGTCTGTAGGAATATCTAGTGGAGCTAACTCTCCAGACAATTTTTTCTTCCAGTATTCAATTCCTTTGGAACTTACTTCAGTATTTTGTTGCCAATATGCATAATCTACATATTGAATTTCTGTTTTTAAAAAACCAGCCGGATTTTGATCTATAAGAGCGCGGTAATGAGCGGCTAGTTGATCTCTAAAAATACCCATTGACCATTTGTCTGTAACAATATGATGTAGGGTTAATTGCAGTATGTGATGTTCCTTATGCAGTTGAATTAAGGATACTCTGATTAAAGGACCATCCGTAAGGTTAAAAGAAAAGTTTGCATCAGCATGCATAATTTTATGCGCTTCTTTTTCTGCTTCAACCTGCTCTAAATGACAATAATTATATTGGAATATTGGCAGTACCGCCTTTTCATTAATTTTCTGAAACACCTTGCCATCTTCTATTTGATAAGTAGATCTTAAAATTGCATGATCTGCATATACTTTTTGGAGGCTTTTTACCAAAAAATCAGTTTTTAAAATACCCTTTAAAACATATGATTCTGCATAATTATAGAACGTGTTTTGAGGATATAATTGCTGTAAAAACCATAAGCGCTGCTGCCCATTAGACAATGGGAGACGAATATTATCTGGTGCTTTTGAAATGGTATTAGAAGGAGTACTGGTTTTATTCCTGTTTTTCCATTTGCTTAGCAACGAATCTTTTGTGTTTTCTTTTTTCAATGCAATACTGTTATATTAAGAAATTTACTCCCATAAACCGAGGTATACTGCCAAATCCCGGATTCGCATTTTTACATAATCATAGACTCCCAGTTCAATATCAAATATACGTTCAACACACCAATACAGGGATACTATGATAAGTATGATAGAACCGTAGAATAGGATTTTTGGATAAAGCTTGGACTTTCGTAAGAAGTACAATATTGGAAAAATCAATGCAATGATAACTACTTGTCCAATTTCTACGCCTACATTAAAGCCTAATAGGGAGAGGGTTAAAAATTCGTTTGTCAATCCTAAATCACTCAGAACACTGGCAAAGCCAAAGCCATGGAAAAGTCCAAATACAAAGGCAATCAACCAATCTTTTCCCTTAAAAATAGGGCGTATATTATGAAATGCTGCTAATCCAATAGAAAATGCAATTATAGATTCTACAATTCTTGAAGGTAGCGATACCAACTCCAAGGAGGCCAAACTTAAGGTAATGGTATGTGCTATGGTAAAAAAGGTAACCACCTTTAAAATATACAAGAATGCTGGTTTAAACCTTGCTACAGGTTGCCATATACTAGCACCTTTTGATGTGCTTGTCACAGAATCTTCTTGTCTTCTTCTTACTACAGAGGGCAGAATAAGTGCTAAAAGAAACAATATATGATCTAAACCAATCCATATATGCCAAATACCTTGTTTTATCATGGCCATAAAACCATTCCAAACAGAAACATCTGTGACAGATAGGGTTTCGTCTGTATCATTTGGGGTAAAAGTTAAAGAAATATTTGCTTCATTATTAATAATACCCGCTTTCCAATTGTATTCAATAATTAAAAAACCACGATGGGTATAATCTTTTTCGAAAACGGCGCTATAATGAACATCTAGGTCATCTGGTAAGACTTCTGTGTTTTGTAAATCGAACTTCACCAAGAGATAATTGCCTAAACTCACATTTAGTAGATCAACATCCTTCAAAACGATTGGATGCTCTCCGTACACCGATTTAAAGGAAGTATTCTTCATTAAATACGCTTGTATATCCTTTATGTAAGGCTGAAGCTCTTCTAAAGAAGTGTTCTTATCCAGTTGGAGGTTAAATACCTTATTAATTTCATTAATATTCAATTCCCATCGCCCTTCAATACCGTCGTTTTCATAGATTCTAAGGTATACATAGCTCTGATTTGGAATGTGAGCTTCTCCAAAAAAGGGAATAAAAAATAGCAATACTAAAGCGTATTTCAATAGTTGATTCATAGCATTTGTTTTGATGTTGAGAAATTCTTACTTGGAATTCAAATCTCTCTTCTTTGAAAGGAAATAATGATGCAAGTAAATAAAAAAAAACTGACTATCTAAAAAATTCCGTTAAAGTGATCGCTTTTTAGCCAAGCAAAGTAAAATAACCGAGAGATGATTCATTTTATCGATTCCTTGGGAATATCTACGGATGATGGTATTTAAATTTTCTATCTTGTGAAAAAAAACGCCAGTTCCCCTACCTTAAAATTGGAGTAATGCTTAAAAAAGAAAAGAAAACAATCGTTCTCTCAGCAGAGGATGTGAATACGATTGTGGAAAAATTTGGGTTCAATAAGTTAATGGATATACTTATTGATAGATTAACCCATACCATCCATAATTATGAGCCTGAGACCCTCAAGATTCCTATTCGATCAGGATTTAACTATACCGCCGAAAACCCTGGATTGATAGAATGGATGCCTGTTCATCAAAAAGGAGAAGAGGTTGTAATTAAAGTAGTAGGGTACCATCCTCAGAATCCTGAAAAATTTAATCTCCCAACCATCTTATCTTCTATTTCCGCTTATGATACCAGCACTGGACATTTAATGGGGATAGCAGATGGTGTGTTATTAACGGCGCTTAGAACCGGAGCTGCTTCAGCAATTGCAAGTAAATTAATGGCTAAAGTAGATAGTAGTATCTTAGGTCTCATTGGCTGTGGCGCACAATCAATTACACAATTACATGCCCTCTCTCGCATATTTGAGTTAAAAAAAGTTCTAATTTACGACATAGACGTAGATACCATGCATTCTTTTGAGGAGCGTATTTCTATGTTAAACTTGGATATAGCAGTTAAAAGAAGTTCAATCAATGAAATTATTGGACAATCAGACATCGTCTGTACAGAAACTTCTATTGAAGTGGGGACAGGACCGCTCTTTCAAAATTTACCATTTAAAAAACACTTACATATCAATGCCGTAGGTTCGGATTTTCCTGGGAAAACTGAACTTCCTATCGACTTTTTAAAACAGAGTTTTGTTTGTCCTGATTTTCTAGCACAAGCAAAAATTGAAGGTGAATGTCAACAATTGCGTGATAATGAGATAGGGATAGACTTAGTAGGTTTAACCAAGAATCATATGAATTACAAACATGTGAAGGAACAAACTTCAGTTTTCGATTCCACGGGTTGGGCGTTGGAAGATATGGTAGTAATGGATTTATTTTTAGACTTGGCCAAAACCTTTAATATTGGTCTTGAAGTGGCTATTGAGAATATTTCTCAAGATGTTAAAAATCCCTACCATTTTTTGCTAAAAGAAGTAACGGTATAGCCCTATAGTACCTTAAATCCATTTTAGAAAATTATTTATTGCGATAGAGATTTTATTTTTTTTTATATAACAGACTCTTTCACTAACATACTTCTAAACTAAAGCATTCGTATTTATGAATTTTTCATTAACCGATGAGCAACAAGCATACAAAGAAAAGGTAATTGAATTTGCCCAAAATGAACTTAATACCTCCTATACCGAAAGGGATAGAGACAGTGTCTTTTCTAGAGAGGATTGGGAAAAGTGTGCGAAATTTGGTTTACAAGGTCTCGCTACGCCAACTGCGTATGGAGGATCCGCAGACGAAGTAAATATCCTTACTGCTACGGTTGCCATGGAAGGTTTTGGTTACGGTTGTAAAGACAACGGTTTGGCATTTGGACTGAATGCCCAAATGTGGACGGTACAATTTCCAATTGCTCAATTTGGAACCGAAAGTCAGAAGAAAAAGTTCTTACCAAAATTAGCTGCGGGAACCTGGATTGGTTGCCATGCACTTACAGAACCCAATGCTGGTTCTGACGTGTATAGTATGGAAACTACTGCCACAAAAGTAGACGGTGGATACATCCTAAATGGGAGTAAACGCTATATTACTTTTGCGCCCATATCGGACGTTGTCTTGGTATTCGTCAAAACCAATCCCAAACTAGGGAAATGGGGAATGAGTGCTTTTCTAGTAGAAAAAGGAATGGAAGGCTTTACCGCAGGTCTTAATAGACCTAAAATGGGTTTAAGAACAGTACCCTTTGGAGATCTCTTTTTTGAAGATTGTTTTGTACCCGATGAAAACCTTCTAGGAAAAGAAGGTGCTGGTTGGGCTATTACAAATAGTTCCTTGGAACATGATAGATGTACTATTCTGGCCGGACAACTGGGTGCTATGGAATACCAACTTGAGGAGACTATTAAATTTGTAAAAGATAGAAAGCAATTTGGGCAAGCTATAAGCCAGTTTCAATCCGTTTCTAATCGCATAGCTAATATGAAACTCCGAATAGAGACTTCAAGACTATTACTGTATAAAGTAGCTTGGTTAAAAAGTCAAGGAGCTTCTACTATGATGGAATCTGCTTTACTGAAATTACACTTAAGTGAAAGTTTTGTTGACTCTAGCTTAGATGCGATACGCAACCATGGCGGACATGGGTATCTATCTGAAAACGAAATTGAACGAAATTTAAGAGATGCTGTGGGTGGTGTTATTTATGCAGGCACTTCAGATATTCAAAGAAATATTATTTCCAAATTATTAGGACTATAAAGAAAAATATTGAATGATTTCTACTTTACCACATATCGTTGAGAATGCCGCGAGTATGTTTCCTGAAAGGGAGGCTTTTCGTTGTGGTAAGGCATCTATCAGTTTTACCGAACTGGATGTAAAAACCAATCAACTTTCAGCCTACCTTAGGAAGAAAGGATTGAAAAAAGGAGATAGAGTTGGTATCTATATGGATCGCTGTTTAGAAACGACCCTCGCCGTTTATGGCATAATGAAGGCAGGTGGTGTCTATGTTCCTTTAGATTCCTTGGCACCGCATCCTCGTACGCTCTTTCTTCTAGAAGATTGTGGAATTGAATTTTTAGTGACAACTCCCAAACAATTTAAAAGAGTTTCTGCATTACTCGCAGCGAATAAAACGCTTGCAAATATCGTTGGAATTTCTAAAGAAATTGGAGTTGACGCTATAGGCTGGGAAGCAATATCAGAAATATCATTGGAATCCTATAGTCCTGTTGAAATTTTAGAGACAGATTTAGCATATATCATGTATACTTCTGGTTCTACTGGGGCACCAAAAGGAATAATGCATACGCATCTTAGTGGGCTAACGTACGCTAAGAGTGCAGCTGAAGTTTATGAAGTTACAAAAGAAGATAGAATAGCCGGACATGCGCCCTTGCATTTTGATATTTCTACCTTTAATTACTTTACATCACCTCTAGTAGGAGCAGCCAATGTTATTATACCAGATGCCTATACCAAGTTACCAGCAAGTTTATCTACACTTATAGAACAAGAAAAAATAAGTATTTGGTACTCCGTACCCTTGGCTTTAGTGCAATTACTAACACAAGGAGTCTTAGAGAAACGAGATTTATCATGTCTACGCTGGGTACTTTTTGGTGGGGAAAATTTTGCCCCTAAATACTTGAGAGAACTTATGAATGAATGGCCTCAGGCAACATTTTGCAATGTCTATGGCCCTGCGGAAATTAACCAATGTACTTATTATCACGTACCAAGTTTGCCAGAAAATGACATGCAAATTCCTTTGGGGAAAATTTGGAAAAGTGCAATCCATAAGATCTTAGATGAGCAAGATTTGGAGGTGCCAAAAGGAGAAGCTGGTGAACTTGTGGTTGCCACACCAACCATGATGCAAGGTTATTGGAATAACGCAGCACTGACCATGAAATCAATTTTTATAGCTAAGAATGCTAAAGAAATTGATCAGAAGTATTATAGAACAGGAGATATCGTAAGAGAGAACGAAAATGGAGAATTAATTTTTCTAGGAAGAAATGATCGACAGGTAAAATTAAGAGGGTATAGAGTAGAATTGGATGAAATTGAAGCGGTTCTCACAAGACATGAAGGAGTAGAGGAAGCGGCAGCTGTTATTAACAAAGTGGATGAAAATACAACAGGGATTTATGTGGCGGTTATACTTCATGCCAATCAAGTATTCGAAAGTGATGATCTAATTGCTTTTTGCAAATCTCATTTACCCTCGTATGCAGTGCCGCATCAAATAGAAATACGATCCAATTTCCCAAGAACCAGCTCAGGCAAAATAAAACGCTCAGCAATTACAACAATATAATTTAGTACTATGGAAGAAAAAATTGTAGCATTCGTGAATGATCAGATTTCAAGCAATCAAACGGATGAAAAAATAGAGGCTCAGGACGACCTGCTTGGCGGAGGTATCCTTGATTCTCTTGGGATGATGCGCTTAATTAGTTTTATTGAAACTGAATTTGGAATTAAGGTGCCACCAGAGGATATGACCATTGAAAATTTCATAAATATTGAGACCATTACTGGATATATTTCTAGTAAATAAGCAGTTCTAATAACGCCCTAATGACTCAAAGTAGGAAAAATGCTCTTCCGCTGACGCAAAGTCAGTCGTTAATGTGGACCGGACAGAAATTGAATCCGGAATCTCCCTTGTACAATGTGATACATACTTTTGACTTCACAGGAGCATTTCATGTATCTAATTTTCAAAGGGCTTTTCAAGAATTGATTGATAGGGTAGATGTATTTAGAACGGTATTTTTTGAGGAAGAGGATGTCCCTTATCAAAGTGTTTTGGATGTGTATGCGTATGAAATGGATTTTTTGGACTTTTCCTCAAAATCTAAGGACTTCTTAAACCATTTTATTAAAGAACGTTCCCAGGAGGTTTTGGACCTTCACAAACCTTTATTCGATGCTATTTTAATTAAAATGAGCGAACAAAGACATGTTTGGTATTTAAATATTCACCATGTCATTACAGATGCTACTTCGTCTACTATTATATATGATGTTATTGCAGATTTGTACAAGCAAATTACCCAAGGCGAAGCTTTAAATGTAGAAAATGCACCAGCATTTAGTTCATATGTCCAATTTGAAAAAACACAAAACACAGCAAATGTATCGGATGCCAAATCTTATTGGGAAGAAAAAATTGGGGCACTCTCTACGGTGCCTATTTTTTATGGAAAACAACGAAAACAATATACATCAGTTTCTAAAAGAATATCCTTTAAACTGGGAGTTAAGCTTTCAAAACAATTAAAAGAACTTGCCAAGGACCCATCTATTAGAGGTTTTACGGAGCATTTGACCCTATTTAATATTTTTTCTTCCTTACTCTTTGTATTCATCTATAGAATAAGTGGCCAGCAAACCATTGCTATTGGAGCTCCTTCTCATAATAGACCAACAAAGCGATTCAAGGAAACAGCAGGACTCTTTATTGAGATCTTTCCACTACTGGCTTCACTTTCAGAGGATGATACTTTTAATAGTGTACTTCAACGTGCAAAAATAGAGAGCAACGGTTTTTTAAAAAATGCACAAGCTGGATTGGCAGATGCAGCTACAAGCAGAAGTTTTAACGTGATTCTGAATTATATCAATGCCCGTTTTTCCGACTTGGAGGGTCTTGAGATGAAATCCAAATGGATTCATCCTGGACATTGTGATCCTGCACATCAATTACGTTGTCATATTGATGATTTTGACGCTTCGGGTGATATTGAAATACATTTCGACTTGAATCAAGATGTGTTCGATGATGAATTGACGAAGAAAGTTCCCAATCATTTTTTAGCATTGGTGAGTGCATTTGTAGCCGATATCAACCAGAATATACATCAGCCTACTTTAATTGGTCTAGAAGAGAAAACAGAATTTCTATCTCAGTTCCAAAATAATGTACCAACATTTATTCCAATTATTAGGAAGTTCAAGGATACTGCCCAACTAAAGAAAGAGGCTACAGCTTTGGTCTTTCAGGGAAAGGAATTAAGCTATGAGCAACTTGATCAGAAATCCAATCAACTTGCTCATTATTTGAGAAAAAAAGGTATTGCAAAAGGGGATAGGGTAGCGCTGTATTTTCAACGCACACCTGAGTATATTATAAGTGTTCTTGCAGTCCTTAAAATAGGAGGAACTTTTATACCAATTCCGTCTGACCAAACCATAAAACGTCTTTCTTTTATAGTAAATGACTCAAACAGCGCAGTATTAATAACAAACATGGATATTTCCAATAAGGATGTAGACGTACCTATTATTCCTTTATCGGATCTTATTGCAGTGATTTCTAAAGAAAAAGTAGAAGAACTACCTATTTCAGTAAATACAATGGACCCTGCATATATGATTTATACTTCTGGATCTACGGGAACACCAAAAGGAGTATTAATACCGCATGCAGCCATTGCAAATTATTTAAATTGGGCCGAGAATGCTTATGCGCATCAAGATCCATATATATTTCCGTTATGTACTTCCATAGGCTTTGATCTTACAATAACAGCCACTTTTTTACCCTTGCTAACAGGAGGCCAATTAGTAGTGTACAAGGAAAGTGCTCAGGGCCCAGATATAGCTATTATGGAAGTACTAGAAGAGAATGTAGTTAATAGCATCAAATTAACTCCTTCTCATCTACATCTTCTCGCTGGAAAGGATGTTTCTCATTCAAACATCAAGACCATGATTGTAGGGGGTGAAGATTTCAAGACATCCCTCGCGAATAAAATTCAAACTATTTTTGGAGCCGATCTTCGCATCTTTAATGAATACGGCCCCACAGAGGCAACCGTTGGATGTATTGTTAGTAAGTTCGATGCTCGTAGTCATTTGAATGCCTCCGTGCCTATAGGCAAACCAATTGCTCATATGCACGCCTATGTATTAGATTCCCATAAAAATTTAGTCCCAAAAGGAGTGGCAGGGGTACTTTATCTTGGCGGTATTGGTTTGGCGAGCGGTTATGCCAATGCTTCTGAAAGTACTTCTAAAAAATTCCTGGCAGACCCTTTTATAGAAGGAGCTAGAATGTATGAGACAGGAGACTTGGTTCGAATTAACAAGCCAGGTGAATTTGAATTTTTAGGAAGAGTAGATGAACAAGTAAAACTCAGAGGATATCGAATAGAGCTGGAGGATATAGAAGCAAATTTAATATCCCATGCTACAGTAGAAAACTGTTCCGTAGTTGTTTTGGAAAAGGAAAAGGTAATTCCTGAAAACGAGGTCATTAATTGTATGGAATGTGGCTTACCCTCGAATTATCCAGAGACAGATTTTAATGAGCAAGGGGTTTGTCACATATGCACTGCCTTCAGAGGATATAAAGAAAAAGCACAACAATACTTTAAAACCAAAAAGGATCTAGTTGAGATTCTTAGCAAGAAACGAACTGAAAATTCATCTTATGATTGCTTATCCTTACTAAGCGGCGGAAAAGATAGTACCTATGTATTAGCACAATTAATAGGAATGGGGCTTAAAGTTTTGGCGTTTACATTAGATAACGGTTATATCTCGGATCAAGCGAAGGCAAATGTAGATCGAATTGTCTCTAAACTGCGGGTTGATCATATATATGGTACCACGGAGTACATGAATAAAATATTTGTTGATAGTCTGCACAGACATCAAAATGTATGTAACGGATGTTTTAAAACCATCTATACTTTAAGTACGCAGATTGCATTGGAAAAACAAATTCCATTTGTAGTAACTGGTCTGTCTAGAGGTCAGTTTTTTGAGACTCGTTTGACCGAGGAATTGTTTTGGGATGAGAAGGTAGATGCCGCGCAGATAGATAGAACCATTCTAGAAGCAAGGAAATTATATCACCAGGAAGAAGATGCCGTTAAATCCCTTTTGGATGTGTCTATGTTTGAAAAGGAAGACACTTTCGAAAAGGTTCAATTTGTAGATTTTTATAGGTACAGTGATGTAAGTCTTGAAGAAATGCTGAGATACTTGGAAGAGAAAGTAGGCTGGGTACGGCCTACGGATACAGGTAGGTCTACGAACTGTTTAATCAATCAATTAGGTATTTACGTTCATAAAAAACAGAAAGGATATAGCAACTATTCTTTTCCTTATAGCTGGGATGTGCGTATGGGACATAAGACAAGAACGGAGACCTTGGATGAGATCAATGAAGTAATTGATGAAGGTGAGGTAAAAAGAATCATGAGTGAGATAGGCTATAGCGAACCAGCGGAGGAAGCATTGCATTCAGAATTATTGGTGGGTTATTATACAGGAAGTCAAAAAGTTAGCTCTAAAGAGTTGAGTGCACACTTAAAAAAGGAATTGCCAGAATACATGATCCCGCAGCTTTTTAAGCATCTGGAAGAATTGCCTTTGACGTCCAATGGTAAAATTGATAAATCTGTACTTCGTAAACTAAATGCTGCACAATTAGAAATGGATACTCCATATATTGCTCCTAGAGGAGAAATAGAGGAGTTGCTCGCGGCAATTTGGTCAGAGGTATTAAAAATAAAACAAGTAGGTGTACACGATAATTTTATTTCTTTAGGAGGACACTCACTTGCTGCAATTCAAACCACAGCAAGGATTAATGAAGAATTAGAAATAGAATTGCCGTTGAATAAAGTATTTGAATTTCCAACGGTTGAACAATATTCAGCATATATAGAAAACACCCTAATTGAACTTTTACAATAAAGTTTCGTAGGTATTGATATGAAAGGTAGAAAAAACATAAGGTCTTTGTTCTTAAGAAGAATAGCAGTACTAATTAGTATTTGCTATCTCTTGGGACCTTTGCATCAGCCAATGAATACATTTCTACATTTTGTGTCACACCAATTGGAGGCACCAGCACATATTCTGTCTCATGAAAATGATCTTGCAAATCATGGGGTCAATGACGACGAGGCACATGGTATGCTGGTCAATCAGGAAACTCATGATCACCAAATAATTGATTTATTAGAATCGTTTTTAAAAACCTCCAATTCGAAACAACCTATAGAAGATTCCTTCATAAGTAAAGTGCAAATTGATAAGCATAAGGTTGAGTTCTATGAATTAGTAATTCATCCCATAGTATACACTAACAAAACAATAGTTGATTCTAGTTCATATCTGCTTCTAAGTGGATATCAACGGAACCTTGATCGTCCTCCAGCTTCTCTATAAGCAACTCAAATTTTTACATCAAAGAAATACAAATAACGCTTTCAATAGTATTGAGAGTTAGCTGTTTGTGCACTATCAATCTGTCCTATAGGACAATTGAGAACGCATCATCAATAAAATTAATTTATGAAAAAGTATATAATAGTAGGCATTTTCATCGCTTTTATGGGAACCCTCAGCGCACATGAGCTTAAGGGAACAATTACTACAGAAGATGGTTTGCCAATAGAAGGGGCAGGAGTTTATAATAAGACCACTGGGGGGTATACCTACTCCAATGTTTCGGGTTATTTTGAATTGGATGACATCTCAGAAGGAAATCTCATTAATTTTTATAGTTTAGGTTACGAAAAACAGGAAATTACCATCGCTGTTAATCAATTGGATGCTACCATTGCTGTAGTATTAATAGAGGCGGCGGTATCACTAGATCAGGTAGTATTGGTCTCCAAAGTAAATGCGTTGAGTCATTTTGTGAATGTAGATGTTAAAGCGAATCCTGTAAAATCTGCCCAAGAAATCCTTAGAAAAGTACCCGGTTTAATCATTGGACAACATGCTGGTGGAGGAAAGGCAGAGCAAATATTTTTAAGAGGGTTTGATGTAGATCATGGAACAGACATTGCTATTAATGTAGATGGTTTACCCGTAAATATGGTATCACATGCCCATGGGCAGGGATATGCAGATTTGCACTTTGTAATTCCAGAAACCATTGATAACATTGACTTTGGCAAAGGACCTTATTATGCCAATAAGGGGAATTTTAATACTGCTGGATATATAGATTTAAATACTAAGAAAACCTTAGACGAAAATTTAATCTCTATTGAGGCTGGGCAATTCAATACACTCAGAGCAGTAGGCTTACTAAAGCTTTCTGAAGGTGAATACAGCAATGCCTATTTTGCCTCTGAATATGTACTCACAGATGGTGTTTTTGAATCACCTCAAAATTTCAATCGTCTTAATCTTATGGGACGATATAATTATAATAATCTGGAAGATGAGGAATTAACTATTTCATTATCTCATTTCCAGAGCAAGTGGAATGCTTCTGGTCAAATCCCAGTAAGAGCAGTAGAACAAGGTCTTATAGGAAGGTTTGGTGCTATAGACGATACCGAAGGTGGTATTACAAGTAGGAGCAACCTCTGGGTAAACCACTCCAAACAAATAGATGAGCACCAGCGTATTAAAACCAAAGCTTTTCTCTCCAAGTACGACTTTGAGTTGTATTCCAACTTTACCTTCTTTTTAGAAGATCCTGTGAATGGTGATCAAATAAGACAGAAAGAAGATCGCACCATTATTGGAGCAGAAACCGTGTATGATCGATCGTATCATCTAGAAAACCATGATGCACAGTTTAAATATGAAGCAGGAATTGGATTTCGCTATGACGATAACAATGATGTTGAATTATCGCGAACACGAAATCGAAGAGAAACTCTGGAACGCTTGGCTTTTGGTGATATCGATGAATTAAATGGGTATGCCTTTCTAGGAGGTACTTATAAAAACAAAAAGTGGACTTTAAATCCGAGCTTAAGATTGGATTATCTCAAATTTGATTATACCGATTTTTTAAGCGAACAATTTGATAATCAAAGCGAGAGTGATGTAATTTTGAGTCCAAAGTTCAACGCACTCTTTGCCGCTTCGCCTAATGTGCAACTTTTTGCAAAAACAGGAATTGGTTTTCATTCCAATGATACTAGAGTGGTTACCGCCGGTACTGGAGAAAAAACCCTGCCTGCGGCTTTTGGATCTGATATTGGTGTTATCCTAAAGCCCATAGAAAAGATGGTGATCAATGCTGCCCTTTGGAATCTGTATTTACAGCAAGAATTTGTGTATGTTGGTGATGCTGGTGTGGTTGAACCCAGCGGGAAAACAGCTCGATATGGAGTAGATTTTGGTATTCGATATCAATTTACAGATTGGTTATATGCCAATGCAGACCTTAACTATACCCATGCGAGAAGTACTGAGGAAGCAGATGGCGAAGATTTTATTCCCTTAGCACCCGATTTTACATCTTCTGGGGGTATTTCTATTCAGAATTTGGGAAAAGTATCTGGCGGACTAAGTTATCGATATGTAGATGATAGACCTGCCAATGAAGACAACTCCATTATTGCAGAAGGATATCTTGTAACCGATTTTAACCTGAATTATAATTTCGCAAAAGGATGGTCCTTTGGGATCATTGTAGAAAATTTATTTGATGTTGAATGGAATGAAACACAGTTTGCCACCAATACGAGATTAATGAATGAACCAACTGGAGTAGAGGAAATTACGTTTACACCAGGGACGCCATTTTATCTTAGAGCCAAATTATCGGTAAACTTTTAGGGTATCATTACATTAAAGATAAGCAGCTACCATAAATCCAATATAGGTTCCTAGTGCATTTCCTATGGACCCTATAATGATGGAAGGTAAAATAAGCTCATTTCTTTTAAAATTTTTAGCCAAGGCCAGTGCAGTTGTACCTCCTCCTACATTGGCCTGTGATGCTATGGCTATTAATTCCCAATCGTACTTTAAAAGAAGGTTTGTGCCAAAAATAAAAATACCGTGTACAAGCACTGTAATGCTAACAAAAATTAACAATGTAAGGGCTAAAGAACCAGCTGATGCCAGTGCCGCAAAATCACAATAAGCACCTACTACCGCCAAAAAAAGATATACTCCCCAACTTCCTAAAAGCATGTTTCCTTTTATTTTACTTACAAACGAAATTTGTGCTAATAGTAAAGCAATAGTGGTAAGTATCAAAATGGAAGGTATTACAAAGCCCCATTGTTCTAATAGCTGGGTTAAAAAATCGGAAATAAAAAGGGTAAAACAACTAATTCCAATTAACAAAGAAATAGATGTAATTGTAAGGGTTTCCGACTCATCTGTTGGAGGGTGGCCCTGTTGTGCTTCCAATCCCTCTTGTTCGGACCTCATTAATTTGGATCTGGGTATGAATCTTTGGAGAAATACAGGAATGGCAATGGTTAAAAAGAACCAAAGCGTGGTAACTACATTATCTACGGCCACTGCACTGGTATAAATAGTTCCTTTATCTACTACCTCATAGTGCAATGCTACCGCATTAAAATTGATGCTCCCTCCCGTATAAGTACCTGCAAACATCCCCGCTAAAGCATTGTAAACTCCCTCAAAACTAGCGTTATCTTTTATTACAAATGCCGCTACCAGTATTCCTAAAACAGTCCCTATACTTCCAAGTATAAAAGCAAAGAGTATGGGAAATCCTATTTTTTTTAATTGCCCAAGATTTACATTTAAGAGTAACAAAAAAAGTGAGCCAGGGGCTATGTATTCAAAAATACCATCGTACGTAAGATTGGAAGAAGTAGGAACTAAACCTATATTCGCTAACACCGCGGTAACAATTATGACCAATAAGGCAATTCCAAACTTTTTGAAGAATGCTTTTTTTGATAGCCAATCGGAAATGACTAATACACTAGCAAGCATAGCAATGATATACAAGGGGTTGGTGGTAAACTCCATAGAATTCTAAATATACTAATCTTTAGAGAATCTATCTAGTCTCAGTGTAAAGTGTATTTTACATTCTTTTGTCATTCCATTGTAAGCAACAATAGGTGTATTACGACTATCATGAAAAAATAATAAAGACATGAAAAAACGTATACTTTTTACCCTCTTATTAGGAAGCATTTTTACTTTACAAGCGCAACAACTAAACACAGTATCTAATGCTGTAGCGAAAACACTACCAGATGGATGGTACACTTTTGAACATGAAGGAGCTAAATTTGATGTAGAAATAAAAGTGGGCTATATCGTAAAAGGGAATATTCAATGGTTTAATAAGGATAGTTTTTCTGGAGATCTGGTTGGAAGTGAGTTATCTGGAAAAGGCACCTATACATGGAGTAATGGAGAAAAATATGAGGGTTCTTTTAAAGGGAATCAGCGTCATGGTAAAGGAACCATGTATTGGAAGAATGGTGAGAAATTTCATGGAAAATGGAAAAACAATACTCAGAACGGCAAGGGTAAATTATGGAAAGCAGATGGCAGCATTGTTGAAGGAGTATGGGAAAACGGAGTATTAATTAAGCAAAAATAGCGGGTAGATAAATGGTATTGAAACTACCCTTGTATTAGATACTAAAAATTGTTGATAATTTGATTATTTAATAATAGTCCAAAACAGGTTTTTCCTACAAAATAGTATTACTTTTAGGTTGACTAATAATCCTTAAAATCAACCTAATATGATTACAAAATTACTTCGCCCTTTGGTAGTGGGGCTCATTCTCTTAGTAACTACTGCTGGCTTTTCGCAGTCAGTTTTTATTAACGAAATACATTATGACAATGCCGGTAGTGATGTAAATGAAGCTATCGAAATTGCAGGACCGGCAGGAACAGACCTTAACGGCTGGTCTCTAGTATTGTATAACGGTTCTAATGGAACCGTCTACAATACAATTACGTTATCTGGTATAATCGCAGATCAACAAGCAGGCTTTGGTACTATTGTAGAAGTACTTCCATCTAATGGACTTCAAAATGGAGCTCCAGATGGAATTGCTTTGGTAGATGGTACTAATCTTGTACAATTTTTAAGCTATGAAGGAACACTTACCGCCGTTGGTGGACCTGCTGATGGTCTAACAAGTGAGGACATAGGAATTGCTGAAACTTCTGGCACACCTATAGGAGCTTCCTTGGCACTTATTGGAGAGGGTACAGATTATACCGCTTTTAGCTGGGCTGTGGCAGATACCAATAGTTATGGTGAAGTAAATACCGACCAATCTTTTGGAATGGTTGAAGTAATTCCTTTGATTAATGAATTTGTATTTAATCATACAGGAAGTGATACCGATGAATTCGTGGAAGTATTTGCGATTCCCAATTTTGATCTAAGCAATTTTACATTATTAGAAATCGAAGGTGATAGCAATGCTCCAGGGACCATTGACGAGGTAATATCTCTTAGCAGTACAGATGCTAATGGATATTTTACAACCGGATTTTCTTCCAATACTTTTGAAAATGGAACAGTTTCTTTACTGCTTGTTAGTGGTTTTACAGGAAGCTTAGGTGATGATCTTGATACGGATGATGATGGGGTTCTGGATGTCTTGCCCTGGGATGCGATCGTGGATGCGGTAGCCGTTAATGATGGTGGCGCAGCCGATTTTAGCTATGGTGGTACTAGCTTACCACAAAATTTTCCTGGATCCACTTTTACGGTTGGTGGTGCCTCAAGGATTCCTAACGGAGTGGATACTGATGCTCCCAGTGATTGGATAAGAAACAGCTTTGACGGACAGGGACTTCCTAGTTTTCCGGATGCTATGGCAGAAAATGGAGAAGGACTTAATACTCCTGGAGCCGAAAATGAGGTAGCGGTTATTGTACAACCTATTAACCTTATAATTAATGAAATAGATGCAGATACACCTGGAACCGATACCATGGAATTTGTGGAACTGTATGACGGTGGTGTAGGAAATGCTCCTTTAGATGGCTACGTATTGGTTACCTATAATGGGAACGGTGATACAAGTTATAATGCCTATGATTTGGATGGTTTTGCAACCAATGCAAATGGATTCTTTGTCCTAGGAAATGCAGATGTACCTAATGTATCTATCGTGTTTGGAAGTAATGGCTTGCAAAACGGTGCTGATGCTGTTGCATTATATCAGGCAGATGCAAGTGATTTTCCTAATGGAACTGCACTTTCGCTCACCAATCTTGTAGATGCCATTGTGTATGATACCAATGATGCGCCAGATATAGAATTATTAACACTTCTTAATTTTGGAGAGGCACAATTGAATGAAGACGCTTTAGGAGAAAAAGATTTGCACTCTTTGCAACGTTTCGCTAATGGATCTGGTGATCCGCTGGCTACTTCTACTTATGTAAATGCCATACCAACACCTGGTACTACAAATACAAATGCAACAGAACCTATAAATCTAGTTATTAATGAGTTAGATGTGGATACTGCGAGTACTGATACTGAAGAATTTATTGAGATCTATGACGGGGGTAGCGGTAATACGTCCTTAGATGGTTTTATTTTAGTTCTTTATAACGGAAATGGTGATACTAGCTATAACACCATTGATTTGACAGGAGCTACTACAGATGCAGATGGTTATTTTGTAGTTGGAAATGCTGCAGTTCTTAATGTGGATTTGGTAGTGTCTTCCAATACATTCCAAAATGGTGCAGATGCGGTTGGGCTTTACCAAGCTGATGCCAGTAGTTTTCCAAATGGTACCGCTGTTAATGTTGACGGCTTAATAGATGCCGTTGTTTATGATACAGACGATGATGATGATCTTGAATTATTAGTATTATTAAATGCGGGAGAACCACAGTTAAATGAAAATGAGAATGGAAGTAAGGATTCAGAATCTTTGCAACGCATTCCAAATGGGCAGGGTGGAGTAAGGAATACAAGCGGATATGTAGCTTCTACACCTACTCCTGGTGCAGCAAATGATGTAGTGATTATGCCAGGTGAAATCATCGCGATATCGGATGCTAGAGCCGCTGCAGCGGGGAGTATTGTAACTATTACGGGTATATTAACGGCATCGGATAATTTTGCAGGTCCGGCCTTTATACAGGATACTACAGGAGCTATTGCAGTATTTGATCAAACGGTTCATGGAGACGGAGCTTTCATGATTGGAGATTCTTTAACGATTACGGGTACAAGAACCGCCTTTAATGGCTTAGAACAAATCAGTCCGGTTGCTGTAGTAAGCGATAATTCACCCGCAAATACGAGCATCCCACCAAGAACTATTACCCTTGCTGAGCTAGGGAATTTCCCAGGGGAATTAGTGCGTATAGAGAATGTTAGCTTTCCTAATCCAGGAGATTTACTTTTTGGGAATTCTAATTTTGTTCTCACCGATGCTAGCGGCACTGGAGAAATGAGAATCGACAATGATGTAATTGATTTAGTTGGCTTAGTGCAACCAAGCACTTGTTTTGAAATTATAGGGGTCGTAGGAAGATTCAATGATACCTTCCAATTACTTCCTAGAATTGCCAGTGATTTACCTTGCGCAGAACCTTTTGTACCGCCAGGAGACACCATTGGAATACCAAAAGACGAAACTTTTGATGTGGTGGCATGGAATATTGAATGGTTTGGGGATGAAAATAATTCACCAGCCGCAGGAAATCCATTGTCCGATCCAATTCAAAGAGATAGTGTGGCTACGATCTTACTTCAATTAGATGCCGATGTTTATGCAGTGGAAGAAATTGCAGACGATGCGTTGTTTGATGAGTTGGTAAATGCATTACCAGGCTATGATTATGTGCTTTCTACCGCGTTTTCTAATCCTGGAGGAACACCACCTTTTCAGAAATTAGGTTTTATCTATAAGACCGAAACGGTCAGTCCAGTAAGTACGCAGGTATTGCTCCAAACAATACATCCGCTATACAATGGAGGCGATGATAGTGCACTGATAGATTATCCAAGTACTACTACGCGCTTTTATGCTAGTGGAAGATTACCCTTTCTAATGACAGCAGATGTAACCATTAATGGGGCAACGGAGCAATTAGATTTAATTGCATTACATGCGAGAGCTAATAGTGGAAATCAGGCTCAAAATAGATACGATATGCGTACCTATGATGTGGGTGTTCTTAAAGATTCTTTAGATGCACAATTTGCGGATAGAAAGGTAATTTTATTGGGCGACTATAATGATGATGTAGATGAGACAGTTGCTGATATTACTTCTACGACAGCTTCGAGTTTTGAAGTCTATGTGAATGATCCTGATAATTACAATATCGTTAGTTCCGTACTAAGTGATCAGGGATTGCGCTCTTTTGTTTTTAGAGAGAACATGATTGATCATATTGGTATTACTAATGAATTATTTGATAACTACATTGATGGTTCTGTTACAGTGCATTATGAAGTATATGATAATGATTATGCTAGAACAGCTTCGGATCATTTTCCGGTCTCGGCTAGGTTCCAACTAACACCATTAACCTTAGCAGCTGCCAATACCACAAATGTTAGTTGTAATGGTGCCGGTGATGGTACTGCCACAGTTGAAATTATAGGAGGGGCAGCACCGTATGAATATGCATGGAATGATGGACAAACCACGGCTACAGCAACCGGGCTTGCTCCAGGTTCTTATACCGTAGTTGTAACGGATTTTCTGGGAAGAATGATAGTTTCTGATCCTTTAATAATATCAGAACCAGCGCCTATTAGCTTTACTGTTAGTCAGGCATCAGAAGTATTCCTAGGCTATGCTCCTGCGGCTTGTACTACGCTGTCTTTAGACAGTATTGTGGCACAATCAGAGAACTTTACGGTTAGCTGGAGTACTGGTGAAACAGGGGAAAGTATAGAGGTATGCCCAGAAGAGACAACTACCTATACCGTTACGCTTACCAATGAAGATGGATGTACACTAACTCAAGAAATTGAGGTAGAAGTTATTGATATTAGCTGTGGTAATAATCCATATTTACCTAAAGTAGAAATTTGCCATAGAGGTAGAACCATTTGTATTCCTGTATGGGCGGTACAATGGCATTTAAATCATGGTGATACTTTAGGCGCTTGTGATGATAACAATGATTTGGTAGTTACCAAGGTAGAGGTTGTACCAAATCCGGTAAGAAATAGAGCGCGTTTAATCATAAAAAGCAATGCTGCTGTAACTGCAAACTTTGTATTATATGATTTTTACGGACGTGTACGCTTCAATCAAAGCTTGGAAATTCCAGAAGACAATTCTCAAGTGCTATTGAATATTCGTACATTACCTCGTGGTTTGTATTTCCTTAAAACAAATGTAAACGGAGTACTCCAACAAAGTACAAGAATTATTAAAAGATAAGGATACTATGTGTTGAGTCCGACTAATCATTAGACTCAAACCGGGCGCCTCGGGCTTCAAAGTTCGAGGCGTTTTCTTTTGTTCATCTTTTAGAAATATACCTTGGCACCCATATGGAAGTCGAAAAAATAAGGGGGAATTACTTTTCCGACTTCGATATATACAATCAACCAATTTCTTGCAATTTCATAAGTGCTTCTGATTTGGAGTTTACATTTAGTTTTAAGTAAATGTTTTGAATATGAAAGTTAATAGCGCTTGTAGTCACAAATAATTTTTCCGCAATGGTTTTATACGTAGCTCCTTGACTCAAATGATCAATAATTTGGTTTTCCCTTTCAGAGAACGACTTGTATGATTTTCTTTGAAACATGGATATCACCTTTTTAGCAATGTCATTGCTCATAATAGCTCCCTCATTTTGAATAGATTTAAGGGCATGGTACAAGCGTTTTTTACTAATGGGTTTTGTAAGATAACCGTTAGCACCATTTTTAAATGCTTTTTTAATAATTTCAAAGTCGCTCTGATCACTGATCATTATGATTTTTACATCTGGATCTTTCTCGCGAAAAGAGTTGATTCCATCGATACCACTTTTTTCAGGCATCACTACTTCAGAAACGATGATATCTGGGGAGATTGTATCATAGTCCAATAAAGCTTCATCTACCGAGGCGTAGATGCCTTCTAGAGCATAGTTGGTATAATCTTCGAAATAATTCTTGTACGTATTATGGAATAGTACATCATTGTCAATTACAATAATTTTTAGTGTGTGGGGTTTCATAGCTTATCGTGTTAAATTGTGGGGGTTGGAAACCTATAGAATTTAGATTTCATTAGTTAAATTTTAGAACGATCGTTGTATCTATCTGTAGACTTTAGATTTCATTTATTCAAAAAAGGACATAGGAAGTGCTATCAAGGTGTTGTTTGCCAATATACATCACCAAAACTCTAAACAAGATCGCAAGTACATCTTGCGGATGCTTTAGAAATAAAATTTGTGTAAACTCCTAAGTGCTAGGGTATGAATAAATGATATATCCCTAGGTCAGATAGACATTAAAAAGTGAACTGTGTTGCCATTTCTGTAAAAGGTGCTCCTTAAAAAAGAGAATAGGAGGGACCTTGAATTTGGAATAACTTTTAAGACTTTTCCTTGATGGGATTACGAGGTTAAGATTAGATTTCATGTAGTGGGGGGATTTGGGGTTTTACATAAAGTTATATAATTAAATTTACTAAAATTTTATGAATGCTTACTATTTATATAGGTTTTTTCGTTCAAATGCACACTTTTTGTTCGTTAAAGTATTCCAACCCAATTCTTCATCTAAAATAACTAATCTTAAATTAATCCCCACATCTAGAATATCAAATTGGGCTGGAATTATTATGGCATCTTTATACTATATATAGTTTATTCTTCGTACATATTTACTGCGGTAGCTGTGGAGTTATCTACCTGCATAATCCACTTTTCATCTTGGTATGTACCATCTAGGTTAGAAACAAATGCGGTTTCTGCATCTGCCTTATAGTTGTAGTCTGCAAGGTATACGTAGTATAAGCCATTATCCTTATTATAGAATTTTTTGGCATTTAAACCTTGAGATTTTAAATCTTTCATAAAAGCATCTAAATACTTTCTTGTTTTATATACATTGGCAATTACATAGTAGCCAGATTTTACTCCTATGATATCTGCTTGATCCAATACTTTGATAGGTAGTTTTTCATACTTTTTAAGGGGTGTACTTGCCACCGTTTCAATTTTCTTTTCAATCTTTTTCGGTGTTTTACTTTCATTGGAGGCTAGCATTGTGTGCTTGCTTGGTTTTATATCTTTTAAACCTTCTTCGATTGCCTGTCTTACATCATTGCGTACAGATCTAACAATCATTTCAAACCTTCTTTCAAATTCTTTTTTGCGCGCAGCTTCCAGGGAATCTTGTCGAAGTATCAGCTCGTCTAGAATAAGACTGTTTTGATACGCCAGACTATTAAAATCGGTATCTGTGTTCTTTTCTTTTCTTCTTTTTCTTATGTACCGTTTCGTTTCCTTTTTCTTAGGTGTAGGCAATTCAATATCGTTATCTATACTAGCGGTTCCCATTAGATTATTCTTGAAACTTGGAAGTTCATTAAATCTAGGGTCCGATGCATGTCTCATTTGGGGATTGTTCGTAGTGCCAGCAACATCGGATAAATCTGCTTCTTCCATTGTATTACTGTTTTTTGAGACGTTGGCGGCTGTGGCATTATCCCTTTCAGCAATTAACTGTAATATTTGCTCCTCATAGTTGCGAATAATATTGTCTACTTTTTGATCATTGGAAGCGTCGGCAAAGAGGTAATCGTTATTGCTATCTTTAAATGTATAGGCCAAGGACACTTCATGGTTCCATCCCAGATTAGCCTCGTTTTGTGAAAGGTCTTTTTCTAGCAGATACCCTAAAGACATTTTTTCACTTAAGTTAAATCCAACACCCATAGACAAACCATATTCATCATCCATAGTAGTGGTTAACCAACCATATTTAGGTAAGTCTAATAACACGGATCCAACATAAGAAACACTTTGATCTTCGTTTTTTCCAATTTGTAATAGCGGCATTAAACGAGCATTTGCAAACAATCCTCTGTTGGTCATAAACGAATGCGTGTATTGTAAGGAAGCTTTAATATTTGTTGTATTCAAACCGGTAGTAAAATCGTTTGTAGTCTGATTGTATTTGAATAAATCTTCTGCATACAAACCAATATCAAATTTTCCTAGCGATAAAGTAACCCCTGGTTGAATAGCCAGTTTGCTTTCTTTTTTCGCCTTTAAAATTTCAGGATCATCTTCAGAGGTAATGGCTCTGTTCTTATCCAATCCAACATTAAAATAGGTTATATTGGTGCCAAAGGTTAGTTTACTATTGGTGCCTAGTTGAACGGATGTTGCATAGTTGGCGTTAAATCCAAATTCTTGAACAACACCAGCCCATTGGCTATAGACTCCTATCCCTAGAGCGGTTCGTTCATTCAACTTATTACTAAATCCAAGAAAATAATTTTGACTGTTATCTTCAAAAGTCGCGTATTGATTCCGATGCAAAATATTGAGATAGGATTTATTTTCTCGCACAAGAGAAAATGTTGGATTAATTAAAAATCGATTAAAAAACAGCTGATTGTGATAAGTGCTGTTAGAGTTTAATCCGCTGCTTTGTTCTTCTTGGCTGCGTAAGCTCTGTAGGCAAAGTAACATTGCTAAGAGTAACAGCAGGGCCATTTTGTTTGAGGGTGTACTAGTATAGCTCATCATGGGGAATGTTAGTATTAAACTATAGTATAGGTGTTCAGCTGATGTAGATCATATACAGATCTTGCCATATCATCAGAGTAGGGTCAAATAAAATAAACAATGTGTGATTTCTATTCGTCTTCAAAGACGGTAGAGGAGTAGTTCACCTTTAAATCCGTATTAAAAGCAGCTAAAACATTGTAATCTCTTTCTTTTTCAGATCTAGGTTTCTTGTTCTGATTATAGGAAAAGGCAACTTTACGAACGTTTCCATCGGTATCTCCTCTATTAGACAAGACGTAGCCCATTCCTTTTTCGGACAATGCAATTGAAAAATCATCCTCCTCACTATTAATAGGGCTTCCTAGGTTTACTGCTAAACCAACTTTTTTAGTGCCAATTTGAGCCATAAAAACATCGAGACCACCATAACTATCATGTCCTTCGGAAGCAAAAAATAAAGTATTTCCTCCCACAATATTAGGATGAAGGTCGTTTTTCTTGGTGTTTACTTTGGCTCCAAGGTTTCTAGCTTTACTTAAATTGCCATCTTCATTGATATTGGAAACATAGATATCGTACTCACCATAGGTTCCTGGCATATTAGAGGCAAAAAACAGACGTTTCCCATCTTCCGACACTGCTGGGTGCATGGCAGAGAAGTTCTTTGGACATAAAGCAATCTGCTTTATATTTTTCCATTCGCCATCTACCTTATCAGCCTTGTAAATTTTATGTACTAATTGTTTTTTAGAGAAAATACCATAAGTGGGTTTTACATAAATAGCTTTGCTTAAGAAAGCTGTTTTACCATCTGCTGTTAACGCAATAGAAGAGCTGGTAGAGGCAGCATTTTGCTTATCTCTAATACCATTGGGAGCTGGGTGGTGTGCCACCAAGACATCATCTTCTACAAAGTTCTTTCTTCCAAAGTTAAGTTCCCTGTATTCACTTCTATGGGGTCTTTTGTTCTTCTGATATTCATCTTTTATCTGGTTTAACCACTCTTTTCTCTGAGAGGTATTAGAAACCGTCATGCCGCCCATTTTTTTAACTGCATACTGGTATCTTTTGTTGTAATTCGAAGGTAAAACTCCCTCGTCTGTACTTTCCATTAACTGGTGATACCAAAAAATAGCGGTTTCATACTTTTCCATTAAAAAGTTAGCATTTCCAAGATCTGCGAATATTTCAATATCGGAATAGCCAAGATCTTTTAACTTTTCATAGTTAGCTTGTCGCTTATTGGTTTCCGATAAATTGGAGCTAGTAACAAGAGATCTGGAGTTCTGCGCTGTCGTTGTAAAACACATGAAGCTAATCATACATCCTAAGGCAATTTTGTAGGTAATTCTAATTTTCATGAGATAAGATTTTGGGGTTACTGATGACTCAAAGTTCTAGAATTGTTTTTAACCACCAACTAATAAAAATTCATAGGATTTGTTTTTTTAACACAAAATATATACGTTGTAATGCTCAATAAAAACGATGAAATACCCTTTAGCTAGGGCTTTGCGTACCATTTTGCAATAGTATTCTCTGCAGGCTTAAAACGAGGTGAAAAATTGAGACTTTGATAGGAATTGTCCTCTGAAGTACGTGTATTCCACTCCCAAATGTAGGT
The DNA here is from genome assembly GCA_947500575.1 of uncultured Flavobacteriaceae bacterium. Classification (GTDB taxonomy): domain Bacteria; phylum Bacteroidota; class Bacteroidia; order Flavobacteriales; family Flavobacteriaceae; genus CANMSI01. Next base: position 372,979 of record CANMSI010000002.1, read on the forward strand.
ACCAGCGAACCATTTTTTATGCCATAAGCGTTGATAAAGTGCCTCAAATGCAAGTTGCTGAGTTTTGTCTGATTTTTGATTCACAAGGATACTAGATAGCGAACTCCATTCCCAAGGTTTAATGGTTGCAGCAGCATCACTCTTATAGCCCACTTCCGTAAAGAGAATGGGAAGCTCATGTTTTTGGTGTAAGGCTTCTAATTTGGTAATATGCCTATCCCAGCCCTTTAGAATAGCCTCTAATGGAGGATTCTTCTCTTTGGTAAGCGGAAAATAAGCCTGAATTCCCATATAGTCTAGCTCGTTCCAAAAATCAATTAGTTCAAATTCTCCATCCCAATTAGCTGCATAGGTAAGTTTGCCTTTGTATACCTCTTTTATTTCTGAAACCAAATTACGCCATCTCTCTGGTTGTTTCTTTAAGGACGACTTCAACTCTGTGCCAATACAGAGAAGTTCTACATTGGAAATTTGTGCCATCTGGGCATAATGCAGCATATTAGCTTTATAGGAGTCAAACCACGTATCCCAACCTTCCTCTGTGTCATGTTTAATACTAGAGCGCCAACCATCACTCATCCAAAGATGTGGTTTTAATTGCACATGAATGCCTTTTGCATGTAATTGGCCTATGGTTTTTATAAAGGAAGAATCGCGCCTGGACCATGTACCTATCTTTTTAGGCACCCCCATCACAGCTGTTCTAGGGTTTTCCTGATACATAAAGGGAACCACCGCCACCCATTCGATATTGTTTCGAACCAAGTCCGAAATACCTACTTCATTATCATCTTCCCAACCAAAAACACTCATGCCTCTATGCTTTCCATCTTTTTCATACATATCCTTGGCAATCCCCGTACTATTTTCAATGCTTGGGTCCCATTGATAATTAAAATCTTCATACCCATTGCTATATACCAATAACTTAAATACCAGAAGAACTCCTATAACGGGGAGTGCAAATCTGTAAGCAAAGCGTTTTAAACTTGTTTTGAGGCCTTTTTTCTTATATATTCTAAAGAAGTATCTAAAGATTAGAAATAGTAGATATACTAGTGTAAAAAATATGTGTACCGCAATCTGAGAGCTCGAATTGGTAAATGCTCTTGGGAAAAATCCAACCGCATCTGAAAAACTAGTATCGCCTCTGGTGGCCATTATAAAGTATAGTAGTATCGCAATCAACCAGCAACTTCCGTAGATTCCTAAAGCAATATATAATTCTTTCTTTTTCATTCTAAAGAAAATGAGTTCCAATGGTTAGAAGAAACAACACGCCATATGTTACATCCGTAGCGCAGAGTAGCGCATTAAAAGTAGTAAATTGGCAAAGAACCACCATTTTTAATTTTTAACTGAAAGTAAACCTACTCGCTTCCTACTAATATAAAAACAACAGTAGTTTCCTTATTTTTATAGCATGAAACCTTCACTTCTTTTTATTCCCGATATATCTGGATACACAAAATTTATTCAAACTACAGAAGTAGAACACAGTCAGCATGTTATCTCTGAATTACTAGAAGTACTTATTGAGGCCAATTCGCAGGAGTTAAAATTAGCAGAGATAGAAGGGGATGCTTTGTTTTTTTATAAAGAAGGTGAAATTCCATCACAGGAAAATCTATTGGCGCAAATAGAACAGATGTTTGTTGCCTTTTACAGTCATCTAAAAATGCTGGAGAAGAACCGAATCTGTCCTTGTAATGCATGTGCTACAGCTCCCAACTTACAGCTAAAGATCGTTGCTCACTCTGGAGAATTACAACATATTGAAGTGCATGGCAATAGAAAACCTTTTGGAGAACAGGTTATTGAAGCCCATAGACTCTTGAAGAATTCAGTGGCGAGTGATAACTATGTGCTCATAAGCAGGGATTTAGCAACTGCCATAGAGTTATCCAAGTATTACTATAGCAAAGCATTTAGATTTGAGCAAGGCAAGGACACCTATGATGGAAAAGAAGTAAACTATATTTATTCTATTATTGATACTGCGAAATTGACCTTAAAACCTTTTTCGAATCCAAAAAAAGTAGCACTTTCCTTTGCCCCGCAAGTTGTATTGCATAAAAATTTTGAGGTTTCTGCAGAGATCTTAATAGAATATATTACCAACTACAGTCATAGACACCATTGGGTAAAAGATGCTGAGGAGTTTAAATATAATGAGCATGAGGTTACAAGGCTTGGAACAGAACATGTCTGTGTTGTAAATGGGAAACACTTGGACTTTATTACAATTACAAAGAAAGTACAAGCTGGACAGCTAATTTATGGCGAACTAACTACCAGCCCTCCGCCAGTAGATAAACTCTATAATTTTTTCATCGTTACTCCAAAAGGAGCAGATAGCTGTGAGCTAACATTGGAAATTTATGCAGAAGCAAAGTCGATCTTCAAAAAAGCAATCATTCAATTGTTTGCTAAGAAGTCATTAAGAAAAGGGATGACCAAAGCCTTGAACGATCTAGAAATCTTAACCAGAGAGCATAGAAGCTAAACATTTTCCATACGATTAGCTTTTGGAGACACACTTTTCGTTCTATAAGATTTTACGTACATTTAAATTATAAATTGCTCCCCTGATTCTAAACCATCCACTATGCATTTTGATAATAATTATGTAGACCTACATTGCCATCCAGCTTTAAAACCTTTTGGTAAAAGTTTTAATAAGAAACCTGTAGGCAAGAACAATCCGCACAGAAGTAGCAATCGAAGTATATGGAAGTATAACCCACCTTCCATTTTTGATAAACTATTGAATTTTGTAACGGGGCTTACCAAATTTTCCCAAGCTAATTTTACAAGTTTGGCGTATGGCGGTGTTAGTGTGGTTTGTGTTTCTCTTTACCCCTTAGAAAAATGGTTTGTGCGTAATAAAATTAAGAATGAACTTATTGCGGATTTGGCTGCAAATTTTGCATTGGGAATAGGGGATAAGCGAATTGATCATATACAAGGTATTAGTGATTATTTCAAGGATTTAGAACGGCAGTACGATTTTTACAAACAATTAGATGGAAAGGTGATTCGACTTCCGGAAGGTAAGTTTGTATACAAATTGGTGAAAAACTATAATGAAATTGAAACCATTCGTTTTCAAGACGCTCAAAACAAAAATGTTTCTGCCATTTGTGTTGTACTTTCCATAGAGGGCATGCACGTATTAAATACAGGATTAAGAAAACCTGTAAACGAAAATGAGGTATTGGAAAATCTTGAAAAAATTATTGCATGGGAACATCGGCCTTTCTTTGTAACCTTAGCGCATCATTTTTGGAATCACTTATGCGGGCATGCAGAGAGTTTGAGCGGCATCGTTAAAAAGAAAGCGGACCAAACAGAAGGGCTTACTTCTGGTTTTACCAGTCTGGGAAAAAAAGTAATTCAACGTTTACTGGATGATACGCATGATAAGCGTATTCTTATTGATATAAAGCATATGAACCCTAAATCGCGCAGGGAATATTATGCCATGTTAGATTCTGGTCAACCCCCTTTTAATAGTGTTCCAATTGTAGTAAGTCACGGTGCTTGTAATGGTTTAGTATCCGATAGCAATAGGGTAGTAGGTAGGCCAAGAACCGCAGAGAAATTAAAAGCGGTAGACATCAATTTTTTTGACGAAGAAATCATTCGCATTGCTAAGAGTAATGGAATTTTTGGTCTACAATTAGATGAAAGAAGAATTGCCAGCGAAAAAACACTGAAAGATACCAAACATTCTACCAAACGAAGTAAGATTATGCATTACCGCTCAGAATTGCTTTGGAATCAGGTGCAGCACATTATTGAACTTTTAGACGCAGAAAATCTGTTTGCGTGGGATTGCATTGCTATTGGATCTGATTTTGATGGTATTATAGATCCTTTGAATAGTTTTTGGACGGCAGAAGAGTTTCCTTTTTTGGCAGATTTCTTAGAACGACATGCACATAATTATATCCAGAATCATAATTTAAAGAGAGCGGATAACATTATAGAAGCTGATGAAATAGTAGAGCGAATTATGTCTAAAAATGCGCATGAGTTTTTAAAGCGAAATTTTAATTCTCAAGAAGCCATCGTATAGGCACTACGCTATTTTAATAAGTGATATATTTTTTTGTAATGAATGTTTCTGTTTGGAGTCTAAAGAATTATTAAAGAAATGATATGACACTTACGGAACAGCTCAAAGCACATGCAAATAATAGTAGTAAGAGACATCCTGGAGAAGCTCAGAAAATAATGAAATCTGCTATAGATCAATTAGTTAAAACAGATTTACTTCATAAAGCATTTAAGACTGGGAATCAAATTCCTAAGATTGAACTTCCCAATGCAAATGGCAGGTTGGTGGCAATCAATGAGCTATTACAGAACCATAAAGTAGTATTAACTTTTTATAGAGGCGGATGGTGCCCCTATTGCAATTTAGAATTGAGGGCCTTACAAAAAGCACTGCCGCAAATAGAAGCAAAAGGCGCAAAGTTGGTTGCCATTAGTCCACAAACGCCAGATAGTAGTCTAAGTACCCAAGAAAAGAATGAACTGTCTTTTGAAGTGCTTTCAGACAAAGACAATTTGGTGGCCCATGCCATGAACTTGGTATACCCACTTCCAGATGAGTTAATTGCGCTTTACAAAACCTTTGGTATAGATTTAGATACCAGCAATGAAACAAATAGTGGAGAATTACCCATTGCTGCAACCTATATCATTGAGCAAAATGGATTAATTTCTTATCATTATTTGTCGGAAGATTACAAGTTAAGGGCAGATCCTGAAGAGATTGTAAAGGCACTTTAGAATTAAACGGAAAAAGGTGTTCTGGTAAAGACGCGTTGAATAATTGGAATAAAGAATTCCAAGGGTTTGGAGTTATACAATGGATCAAAAGAATTCTGATCCCACTTTTCACAGAAGTCTACAGCATACTGGTAAAAGGGATGTTCTTTAAATCTATCTCTACTATTACGTTCTTCTTCAGTAAGACTTACATTGTAAAACATTTGAAAAGTTCCATGGTTCCTTACTACCCAACATACTTCTTCTCTCACAAAGGGACGAATGATTTCAGCGGCTACTTGTCCATGCGTATAGGGCGCTAATATGTCACCAATGTCATGAAAAAGCCCTGCTATAATCCAATCGTCATCTGCCTTGCTTTCATGCACTCTAGTAGCACACTGAAGTACGTGCTCTAGTCTGCTTATTTTATAAGCACCATCATCTTCTGCCATTTCTTGAAGATGCGCTATTAGTCTTTTTGGAAGGGCTTGTGCAGTAGCCTCATCATTGGCTGCAATAATCTTATAATCCTGTACAGTACCATCTTTCATGGCCGTAAAACCAACGGTCTTATGTTTTTCCATTAGCAAGTGTATTTACCCAAAAATAAGAAAACTTGTGTTTATCTAAGCTTACCCAGAGACTTAGCTACCAACACAGAGACACAGCTATCTCCAGAAATGTTCACCACTGTTCTACACATATCTAAAGGTCGGTCTACAGACATAATTAATGCCAAGGCTACCGCAAGTTTTGCGGAAGGGAAACCAACAGATTCTAATACAATAACCAGCATAATAATGCCGGCACTGGGCGCTGCGGCCGCACCAATAGAAGCTAAGGTAGCTGTTAGCACAATGGTTAGCTGATCTGCAAGTTCTAAATTGTGCCCCATTACCTGACAAACAAATATGGCTGCAATAGCTTGCATTAAACTGGTGGCATCCATATTAATGGTAGCGCCTACGGGACATACAAAACTGCTAATTTCTTTTTCTACTCCCAGATTCTCTTCTACACACTTCATTGTCACTGGTAGTGTTGCCATGCTAGAACTAGTACTTAGGGCAGTTAGCTGTGCGGGTAAAATACCTTTTAAAAAATACCGAGGCGATTTGCCGGTATAGACTTTAATTAAGATTACATAAAAAACAATTAGGAGTGCCATGCCAAATAGCAATACCGCCGAATAGCTTAGAAGGGCAATGAACAACTCACCTCCCGTAGTTTCTACTATTAAAGCTGCAATAAGCGCTACCACGGCATAAGGAGCGGTAAGCATAATTAAATCTACGGTCTTTAGCATAGCGCTATTGGCAGCATCTACTAGTTTCTTAACAGGCTTTACTTGTTCATTTGGAAGAATAAGCATGCTAATACTAAAGAACATAGTAACAAAAATTACTTGTAGCATATTGGAGTTATTGTTCGCTGCTCCAAAAAAGTTAGAGGGAATTAGGGTTTCTATAAAATTCAGAGGTCCCTTTTCTCCAAGATCCTGTTTCATGTTAATTTTATCGGTCATCATTGCAGTGGCATCTTTAGACAAGCCAGCTAAGGTTTCTGGACTAATGTTGGAGCCTGGGGCAAAAATATTGACTAAAAACAACCCTAAAACAACTGCTACCACTGTCGTAAATAAATAAATGATGACGGTGCGCCCTCCAATTTTAGATAAGGCGGTCATATCCTTAAAGTCGGTAATACCTTTTGACAAGGATACAATCACTAAGGGTACCGCAATTAGTTTAAGAAGCTTAATGAAAATAGTTCCGAAAGGTTTAATCCAATCAACTACAATAGATACTCCGGAGGAAAATTGGGAAGCAATTAAACCAATGATAACACCTAAGATCATTCCAATTAGAATTTTCCAGTGTAATGCTAATTTTGTCATTTAATTCGATTGGATTAAGGCGGTAAGATAGAAATAAAAAGAAGGAATAAAAGCATCTGGCGGCAAATGTCTAAACCTATGGTAGAAGATGCAAAAATCAAATTAGCTATCTATTAACATCTTCATTCCCCTATATTTGTAGTAGCATGACCCGTGAAATACAGCAAATCCTACCAATGTTTACACCTGTTTCTCTAGAAGAAATGAATAAGGTTGCATTACTGCATAGAACAGAAACCAAGTTTGTAATTTCTGAATTGCAATTGCTAGATATAGTAGCAACATTGGCCCAGGAATATAAAGTACTAAGCATTGATGGAAAGTCCCTAATGACCTACACCTCCTTATATTTTGATACACCTAATTTTCGTCTGTATAGGGAACATCATAATGGAAAACTAAAGCGAACTAAAATTCGAATCCGTAAATATGTAGATTCTGAGGCTGTATATTTAGAAGTAAAAAAGAAGGATGGACGAGGAAATACCCATAAAATAAGGATTCCTATGGATGATTTTGAAACCACCTTATCTCAGAGTGCATTAGATTTTATTGCTAATAGTACCAGTCAAAGAGAAATACAATGGGTACCATCTCTTTGGAATACATTTAACCGAATTACGCTGGTAGACCATCAATATGAAGAACGAGTCACTATAGATATGAACTTGTCATACCAATTCAATGATCGGGTTAAAACCATAGATAAATTGGCAGTAATTGAAGTAAAGCAAAAGCGTTTGGACAGGTGTTCACCTATCATGTTATTGTTGAAGAAAAGAATCATAAATCCTTATAAATTAAGTAAATACTGTATTGGAATGCTATATATGCATCCAAAATTAAAGCATAATTTATTTAAGGAAAAACTAATTAAAATAAATAAAATAAAAAGCGCCTAATGGAATTTTTAGACATCCCTCTCTTTGATGATGATTTATACAAAATGTTATTTCGTTTTGGTATTAATCTTTTCTTTTTAACCCTCATAATTCGTTTTTTTTACTACAAAAGTGCTCGGCGAAAAGACTATCTTTTTACGTATTACATGATAAGTACCATTGTCTTTTTTCTATGTTTTACGCTTAAAAAATATGAATTAGACTTGGGTATGGCATTGGGTCTTTTTGCCATTTTTGGTATTATTCGCTATCGAACAGATGCCATTGAAATAAAAGAAATGACCTATTTGTTTGTGGTCATTGGTGTTTCTGTGATTAACTCCTTAGCGAATAAAAAGATGAGTTATGCGGAAATTATTATCGGTAATATCATCGTAGTTGGTGTTATTGCCATTTTAGAACGTTTTTGGCTCTTAAACCAAGAAAGTTCTAAAGAGATTGTCTACGAAAGGATTGAGAATGTAAAGCCGCAAGCATATGAAAAATTAAAAGCAGATTTGGAAAGCCGAACAGGTCTGCAGATCAACCGAATCAAAATAGGAGATATTGATTTCCTTAGGGATACCGCTATGATTACTATTTATTACTATCAAAAGAAATAAGGTATTTATGAAAATGAAATTAAGTACTTGCTGGGTATTTGGACTTCTTTTATCTCTTGTTATGCAATACGGTATGGCGCAAAATGATACTGACACCGCCTTGTGGACTTCTGTAGAACTTGGCTATGAACCTAATAAGCAATGGGAATTTGGCTTGGAAGAACAGCTTCGTTTTAAAGACAATATAGGAGCAGTAGATGAATACTTTACGGAGTTGAAGGCTGAGTATAAGTTGCGCAATGGTTTTGCCTTAGGAGCAGGAGTAAGGTATATTAGAGAAAACGACAATCGAGGTAACATTCAAGGATATGAGAATCATTTCCGTTTTCAATTAGATGCATCCTACAAACACAAATGGAAGGAGTTTTCATTTAAACATCGATTGCGGTATCAAAATAGAAATGAATTGGGAATCTCAGCTGAGGAGGGCGATTTTGCAAGACAGCGGCTACGGTTGAAAACAGCTATTGGGTATAATATTTCTAATTGGAAATTGGATCCCAAGTTTTCTGCAGAGATTTTTAATGGTTTCGCTAAAGGGGTGCAAAGTGAATTTAATCAATACCGACTTACCTTGGAAACCTCCTATAAATTTAAAAATGCAGGTAGATTACGTTTTTTCTATAGGTATGAGGATGAATTCAATGAGAATAACCCGCTTGCCGTTCACATTTTTGGAATGGGATACAAGTATACTCTTAAGAAAAAATAACACCTAAGAACCCCAAATATGTATTTCATCTGAAAAACAATACCACTCACATAAAATAGGGTAGGGTATTTAAGCGTTAAGTTGTTATAAGAGTCATACCCAAACACTCTAAAACTTAACAATTATGAAAAAGCAATTCACTTTTGGAATTCTTGCCGTTCTGATGGCAAGTAACACTTTAGCGCAAGATATTACTACGGTTAGCGCTTCTAACGAAACTATTGGAGATCATTTAAATTTAGAAGCGGTGGCTTCTCTTTTTGGAGACTCTAAAGACTTAGAAGATTTTGAAAACAAGCTGAACGACCCAGAAAGCCAGATATCCAATTTGGATCTCAACCAAGATGAGCAAGTAGACTACCTACGGGTTATTGAAACAACTTCGGAAGACACGCATTTAATCGCCTTACAGGCGGTAGTTGGTGAAGACTTATTTCAAGATGTAGCAACCATAGAAGTAGAAAAAGATAGCCAGGGAAATACCCAAGTACAGGTAGTAGGAGATGTTTATATGTATGGTCCGGATTATATTATAGAACCCATATATGTACGTAGGCCTGTTATATTCTCCTTCTTTTGGAGACCCTATTATAAGCCCTATAAATCTGCATTCTATTGGGGGTATTATCCAACATACTATAGTTTCTGGAAACCCTTTAAAGTTACTACTTACACCAAAAATGTGCATGTGCACATTCATGCCAAACACACCTATAAACGAGTTACTGTGCGCAGAAGCACCAAAGCGGTCTATCTTCATAAGAATGTAAGAAGAACAGATTATGCCGTGCGTCATCCACATAGATCGTATGCGGCCACAAGAACGGTTCATAGAACCAATGGTACCAAAACTAGGGTAACTACGGTTAAGAGAACCAATGGTGCTCAAAAAACTGTGGTAAACAAAAAGACACCTACTACTATAAATCGAACTAAAACTACCAAAGTAGTAACTAAAACAGGACGCAAACCTGTTAGGTCAAAACAAAAAGAAGTAAAGAAAACTACAAAGGTGCGTACGAAAACAACCAAGACCAAGGTTACAAAAAAGAAGAAAAAATAAGCCGATAAAAAAAACCCACATTAAGTGGGTTTTTTTATTGGTTGGCTTGGTAGAAGGATTAAAAAATTACTTTTTCTTTAATTCTTCCAATAATTGATCATAATTTTCAATTTGTGTAAATAAACGACCTCCTATATTCACAATAGGTTCTGCAATGGAATCTAAAGGTCTGGCAAAAGAACTTTTTAGCTGATCTTTAATTGTAGTATGCTCACTTAATTTGTACATTCTAAACGTATACTTACTACTATTTAAAGGAGCCACAATGCTATCACAAAGGGTACACTTATCCGTAATATAAATAGTAATAGGCTTTGGAGGAGCAATCTTAATGGCAGTCGCTTCCTTCTTTAATGCACGCTTTGACAAACTATCACTTACATGCAAATCATAGGTATAACTAGCATGTTTTCCGCGATTAACAATAATAGTTTTTAGATGTACTTTTGAAGCCCCTGGCAAACGAATCAGTCTTGGGCGGGAAGCACTTTGCCTAAAATTGTTTCCTTTAATGGTAATCATTACGTCTACATCCTGTTCGTTCTCATTCACTGCATAAAATGCCAAACGATTTGGGATTTTCTCGGTAATTACCTTAATAGGTCTTTCCTGTGCATTGCTCTCAAAAAAGGTGAGCACTGCAAAGAGCGTTATAATATGTTTCATTTTCAATATCAATAGGGTTCAACATCCCAAAGTAGCAAAAAACCATAGAGTACTAAACAAATACCGTTATATGGTATTTTTTTGACCATAGACTACACATTTAGGCACAAAAAAAGGAGATAAACTAGGGGTTTACCTCCTTACCAAGTAGTAATCTATGGGTACTACTACAACAGTATGTTCTTAGCGACAGTAGTTTCTATGCTCTGCCCATCGAATGCGTTTGCTATTCTTGAAATTTGAAAAGAATACAAACCTCTTGTGTTCTGTGGGTGTTTGTGTTAAAATTGCTTTCATGACTGTATTTTTTAATTGATGATTGATGATTGATGATTGATGATTGATGATGATTGATGATGATTGATGATGATTAAATAAGTTGATTCTTATCTAAACTGTCTTGTTCTATTCCATTGTATTCTTTTACTAGTCTTAAAAGTTGAAAAGTAAGTGAATGTTTTAGACTCTGTTGCTGATTTTAAAGTGGATGCTTTCATAATTTTTGTTTTTAAAGGTTGAATGTTGTTATACAATTGTTGTTGTTTAATTATCTGTGATTTCTAGTTCTAGACCATTGTACTCTTTTACTATTCTTAAAAGTTGAAAAGAAATTAAATGTCTTTGATTCTGTGGGTGATTTTGTTCTTGTTGCTCTCATGATATATATTTTTTAAATGATTATGTTGTAATTAATTGTTGTTCTATACTAAGTAGACGAGACATAATTATTTTTGTTACAGTACTATCCATTACATAGTACTGTTTTAAGCAATATTTAACAATTAAAATTTTCAAAAAATCAATCAAAGTGTTGATAAACAGTGCTTTATGAATAAAATAAAAAATATGAAAAAAAATCACTTTTTTTTGAAATAGTGTCATATTGAGCTCTTCAAGGATATATGTTCTTCTCAAAGTAGGAGTAGAAATCGTAAAATAAAGCTCCTTATGGATACAAACCCACAGGAATTCGTACTTTTAAGAAGCATAGCATAGACCAACTACAAATTTGACATATATGAAAATGACTAAGCCATCCTTTTACCTAATCGTATTCCTTATTATAGGAACCACTTTTAATCTGAATGCGCAACAATCTATTTTAGAAGAAATTGAAGAAATTGCAATCATAGAGCAGAAAGTAATGATGCCTATGCGAGATGGGATTCGCCTAGCAACAGATATCTATAGGCCTAAAACGAAAGAGAAAGTTCCCATCATATTTTCTAGAACACCTTATAATTTTAATTCTTGGGGCGATGGCAAGCAACGCACTCGAACCGCAGAACGGGCCTACGAAGCAGTAAAAAGAGGGTATGCATATGTGGTACAGAACGAAAGGGGTAGATATTATTCAGAAGGGGAGTGGGATATCTTGGGAGTTCCTTTAACAGATGGTTATGATGCCTTTAGTTGGATGAAAGATCAAGAATGGTCCAACGGAAAGGTAGGTACCTTAGGCTGTTCTTCCACAGCAGAGTGGCAGATGGCAGTGGCAGCGCTAGATCATCCATCGCATGCGGCCATGGTTGCGCAGAGTTTTGGTGCTGGTGTAGGAAGAGTTGGCGACTATAACGAACAAGGAAATTGGTATAGAGGAGGAGCAGAGCAAATGCTATTCTTTTCTTGGTTGTACGGTGTAGAACACGATAAGTTTAAACCCAGAATTCCAAAGGGGGCTACACAAGAAGATTTAATTCGCATTTCTCGCTTTTATGATTTAGCACCTGAAAACCCACCAGTAGATATGGCAAAGGCATTGAGCCATTTACCCTTACAAGACATTTTAAAAAATATAAATGGGAAACATGAGGTATATGATAAGATGATTCGCAGAACACCCAACCATGAAGATTGGTTTAAAGGTGGGTTGTATCATGACAATATGGAGATTGGAGTTCCTGGTTTTTGGTTTTCTTCCTGGTACGATGTTTCCATAAGCCCAAACATAGCCTTATTCAATCATTTACGCACCAATGCAAAAGATAAAATGATTCGGGATAATCAATACCTTATTATAGCACCAGTTTTGCACTGCAGTTACACAAGAGCTAAGGAGAATACCATTGTAGGAGAGCGAAGTGTTGGGGATGCCCGACTTAATTATGAAGAACAAATTTTCGCTTGGTTTGATCTTTGGTTAAAAGGGATTCAAAATGATTTTAAGGAAAAAACGCCCAGAGTACAGTACTATACAATGGGTTCTAATCAATGGCAACAGTCAGAGGTATGGCCTCCTAAAGAGGCAAAGATGACTGCTTTTTATCTCAATAGTGGTGGTAAAGCAAATAGTTTATATGGAGACGGGGCATTGGGTACTTCCAAAGCTACCGGAGATACCCCAGATAGTTTCACCTATGATCCTATGAATCCAGTGCCATCCTATGGAGGGAATGTTTGTTGTACTGGGAACGCAGTGAAGGGCGGGGCCTATGACCAACAAACCATGGAAGCTAGAAATGATATTCTGGTATATACAACGCCTCCTATGGAAGAAGGAACGGAAGTTAGTGGCTTTATAGAAACTACCTTATATGTTTCTTCAGATGCCAAGGATACCGATTTTACCGTAAAACTATTAGACGTATATCCAGATGGTACCGCTTATAATTTAGATGAAACTATACAACGAGTGCGTTATAGAGAAGGCTATGATAAGGAAGTATTTATGGAAGAAGGGCAAGTATATAAAGTGGTGCTAACCCCCATGTCTACTAGTAATTTTTTCAAGAAGGGACATAGCATTCGTATTGAAGTCTCTAGCAGCAATTTTCCGCGCTTTGCTAGGAACCTAAACACTGGAGGGAAAAATTATGATGAAACCGAGGCAGTTGTAGCTCATAATAAGGTACACCATTCAGAGAAATATCCATCTAAAATAGTACTACCATTGATTAAAAAATAGTATGCTATGGCATGCTATTTGAGGGTTTTAAGTTAATGTCAATCAAAAACCATCATTATGAAAAAATTGATTCTCGTACTATGCGTGCTTAGCCTATCCTTAACTTCCTTAGAAGGGCAAACCAGAGCAGAAAAAAAGGCCATCAAATTAGAACGGGTACAGAAAGCATATGAAAAGACAAAAGCGTTAGTTGCTTCGGGTAATTTTCAATTTGAAGGGAATTGGGCAACCACTTTTAGAGGAAATAGAATTAGTCTTATTGGAAATCCCAATCACCTAAAAATCCAAAACAATAGAGCAGATGCCAATTTACCATTCTTTGGAGAAGTAAGAAGAGGGGGAGCTTATGGACAGTCTGGCGGTATTATTTTTGACGAGAATATGAAAGACTACGAAGTAAGCTATAATGATACCAAAAGAAGTATTAGCATAGCATTTGAAGCTAAAAAAGTTTCCGAAAACTTTGTTATTATTCTAAAGGTAAACGCTGGTGGAGGCACCACTCTTATTGTAAACACCAGCAATCGATCTCGTATGAGTTACCTAGGTTTGTTAAAAGCAATTGAAGATCCCCAAATAAAATAACATCCTTAGTTAAAGAGCTTTAAGAAAGCCTTAAGAACACTATCTAGCTCCTTTCAGTATCTTAAGGGCATGAAAGCACTTCTACTATTTTTACTGTTTCCCCTTCTAGGTTTTTCGCAATACACGGAAAGTGATTGGGAAGAACGCGACGCATGGATGAAGGTGGCTAACCTTCTAGATTTGGTTCAATTAAAAGCAGGGCAAAAAGTGGCCGATATAGGATGCCATGAAGGCTACCTTAGTGTACATCTATCTAAAAGGGTAGGGGCTAAAGGGCAAGTTTTTGCCGTAGACGTTCGAAACGATCGACTAGAAAAACTCAAAGAAAACCTCAAAGAAAGGAAGATTAAAAACGTGGAAGTAGTGTTGGGCGACTATGACAACCCCAAGCTGCCAGATGCTACTTTGGATGTGGTAATCATCTTAGATACCTACCATGAAATCTCCGATTATGAAACTGTATTGAGACATGTAAAAAAAACACTAAAAGCTGGAGGGCAACTTTTAATACTAGAAAAACTAAAAGATAGGGCAAAAGGAAAATCCAGGGAAGCTCACGTAAGTGCACATTCCATGGCTCCTAAATACGTAAAGAAGGAATTGAAAAAAGCAGGCTTTAAGATTACGCAAGAAGTCCCCGATTTTGGAGATTGGAAACGAGAAACCGACAAGCAGATGTGGATTTTAGTGGCTGAAAAATAATAGCATTTGAGTATGGCTTTGATCTGCTTCCATTTTATGCGAGTTAAATTTTAGTTAATTGGCAGCAACTACATTTGAAATTTAGCTGTAAATCAATACTTTGAGGCAAATTAACTATGATGAAAAAACTAATCTTCCTAGCTGCCATTGGTGTCGTAGCACTCTTCACCATTTCGGCCGTGAACAACACAGAAAACCAACTCACAAAAGATTTTATTTTTGGCGATGCAAATATTGCATCTATCAGCAGTCTAAGCTTTGGACCTGAAGGCATTTTATTTCTGGGCGATTCTAAGCAAGCTACCGTATTTGCGTTAGATACCAAAGATGTAGTGGTAAATGCAGAAGGTGCAAAGATTAATGTAGGGGATTTTGACGCTAAGATTGCAGCTTCTTTAGGGACTACCGCAGATCAGGTACGAATTACGGATATGGCTGTAAATCCTATTTCTAAAAACGTCTACTTTTCCGTGAACGTAACGGATGGTACTCCGGTATTATTAAGGTTAAAAGGCGAAGGATTCGAAAATGTTTCCTTAAAAGAAGCCAGTTATTCTAAAATTGCACTTACAGATCCTATTGCTGTGGATGCCGAAGATAGAAGAGGGCGTTCACAACGCGTATGGGCCATTGCCGACATGAAATATCATAAAGGCACTATTATGGTATCTGGCCTTTCTAATAAAGAATTTGGTTCTACATTTAGAAGCATTCCTTTTCCATTTAAAAACACACAAGACTATGCTTCCTTAGAAATATATCATGCAGCACATGGGAAATACGAAACACATGCCCCTATTAAAACTTTTGATGTAATTAACATGGAAGGAAAAGATTATTTAATGGCAAGTTACACCTGCACTCCCTTGGTATTGTTCCCTATGGAAGAATTAAAAGGAGGGAAGCACTTAAAGGGACGTACGGTTGCGGAACTAGGAGCTGGAAATTCCCCCTTGGATATGATTTCTTTCGAAAAAGAAGGCAAACCCTTCTTCTTAATGTCGAACACCAATAGAGCGGTAATGCGCTTAGATTACGATACTATTGCTAATTTTAAGGAAACACTCACAGAACCCGTAACCGACTTCGGTGTTGCTACTGGTGTGGAGTATGTTTCACTACCTATGGTAAATGTATTGCAATTAGATAATTTAGATGCCAGTAATGTAGTATACTTGCAGCGAACTGCGAGTGGTGAAATGGTATTACGCACACGTCCAACCAAATGGATGTAAGATTTACACACTTTCCGGCGGAAAAGATCAGGGCGTTCCTGGTCTTTTTTTGTTTTTTAGTATTGTATGCTTGCTTCTCCGAAAGTTCAATACAAAGTATTGTCTATACTGAGGAGGGAAAAGCAGTGTCCATTGCTTTCAATAGTTCAAAAGATCCAAATTCTTTTGCATTGTATCTTAAAGGGGAACAAGAAACCCCCGTACTAGGAGCATTTTCTTCTACAGCTGATGATATGTTCAGTTTTAGACCTGTAATTCCGCTTAGCAACGGACAAACCTATGAGCTCTACAGCAAGGACATAAAACTCCATACCTTCGTGATAGATTCACTGAAAACACAATCTAGTCCCAAACTGCTGCAAATTTATCCATCTAATAATACTTTACCAGAGAACCTTTTAAAAATATACCTCCAATTTTCAGAACCCATGCAAGAAACGGGAAATGCATTAGATTTCATTAAGGTATACAATGAAACAGCGCAAAAGGAAGAAAGCATATTTTTGGAGCTACAATCAGAATTATGGAATAAAGAGCATACGCAGCTTACCCTATGGTTAGACCCAGGGCGTATTAAAACAGATCTCATACCCAACAAAGAGAAAGGACTGCCCATTCGCAAAGGAAACACCTATACCATTGAATTTTCCAAAGAATGGAAAAGTGCAGAAGGCGTAGGATTAGCGCAAGACTATACTAAATCGTTTTTTGTAACCAAGGCAGATCGCGCCATGCCCAATATGGAGTCATGGAAATTGCAAGTACCCAAGGCAAAGGGCAAAAAGGGGTTATTGTTGTTTCTCTATGAACCTATGGATGCAATCCTATTGCTAGAGGGGATAGATATTGTAAACGAACAAGGGGACATCATCGAAGGAACTTTCAAATTATTTTCGCAAGAGAGTGCCCTGCAATTTACTCCAGCCCAAGAATGGGCAACCGGTACTTACAAAGTGCAGGTGCAATCCAAGGTAGAAGATTTGGCAGGTAATAATTTTGAGCACTTGTTTGATCAAGAAATTCACTCGGATAATGCCAAGAGTAAACCAGTGGTTACAAGTCGCTCGTTTGTAATTGAAGATTAGCTTCTAATTTTAAGCTTTTTTTAAATCTCTTTCCTGCAATTATATAGTATCTTAAGGCTTATTATTCATCCTAAAAAAACAACAACATCATGAAAACACTTGTTACAGTACTCACCCTTTTCTTTTTAGTTCCTAATTCTGGAATGGAAACCGATAAAGAAGCCATTACTAAAACTTTAAACTATTACATGCAAGGTTCAATGAATAAGGACTTTAGCACCTTAAAAAAAGCTTTTCACGAAGATGCTATTATGACCATTGCCAATGAGGCAGAAGGTAGTTTAAAACAGGTAAATGCAAGGGAGTTTTTCTCCAAAATGAAGCCAGGAGATCCGTTAAAAAGGACCAATACCATTGTAAGCATTGACGTAGGCGGACATACTGCGATTGCCCGTTTAAAAATTGAGGACGATGAAAAGATTTTTCACGATTTTATGACACTTCAAAAAATGAAAGGACGCTGGTATATTGTCAATAAAAGTTTCTTTAGAGAGCAAAAGTAGGTAATTCATTTATGCGCTGACCTCCTTTGGTGCTTTGGCATAAAAATGAATATAAGCGAGTATTACAATGGAAATAGCACTGCAGATTAAAAACCCTATAAAGAGGGGTAAGGCAGTATCTTTTACATATTTTCCTATAAAAGTACTAATGGGTACGGCCATCATGGTGGAAATAAACCCCGTGATGGCGGCGCCAATTCCTGCAATATGACCCACCGGTTGCATGGCCAAAGCCCGCAAGTTTCCAAATAAGAAGCCTATTGCGAAAAATTGCAGTCCAAAAAACAACAACAATACCCTTACATCTGGGTTGGTTGCTTGCCCATAAAAGAGCAGAATATAAAGCACTGAAATTCCAAAATACGCTAGGAGGGAAGTTGTGACCATTTTTTGCATTCCAAACCGCAAAACGAGTGTGCCATTTAAAAAAGTGGCTGCCCCTATGGAGATTGCCAAAGCAGCAAAAATATAGGGGAATTCATCTTTTAAAAGATATTGTTTTTCAAAAATTTGCTGAGCCGTGCTCAAATACACTAAAAAAGAGCCCACAATAAAACCAGATATTACGGTAAACCCAATGGTGCGTTTATATTTTACAAGTTCTCTAAGTCCATCTATAAAAATATGCCTTGTAAAAGGAATTCTATTTTCTTGCGATAAGGTCTCGGGTTGACGTTTCCAAAACCACCAGGAAACCAAGATACTAAACACAATTTGCACATAAAAAATAGCTTGCCAGGTATGTACCTCTAAAATAAGTTTGCCCATAGCAGGAGCTACTACCGGCACCAAAATAAAAACTACGGTGATGAAAGACATAATCCGAGCCATATAATCCCCACTATAGGTATCTCTCACCATAGCAATACTAATGGTTCTAGGTGCAGATAAGGCTACGCCTTGTAGAATACGACCTGAAATCATGCCCTCCAAACTTTTAGTATACACGCATAGAAGACTAGCACCAATAAAAAGAGCAAAACCAATATAGACAATGGGTTTTCTTCCCCAGCTATCGGAGATAGGCCCAAAGAACAATGGACCAATTCCTAGGCCCAAAAATATCATGGTAATCAATAATTGATGGTCTGTACTATTCGCAGTACCTAAAGACAAGCCTATGATCTCCAAAGCGGGTAATAGGGCATCTATAGCCAAAGCCACAATAGACATTAAGGAAGCCATCAACAGCACAAATTCTACCTGAGCCCTAGGTTGCTTAATCATCTGGCAAAAATACCACATTGCCGCATAGCCTGCTTTATAAAAGCCAACAATTATGTACTTTTGACTCCAGTGATTATAAAAATGAAGTTCATGATGAAAAGCGTGTGGTTCCTCCTCATACTGCTTGGCAGTTTTTCTGTAGTCAATGCCCAATTGGTGGGTAGTATTACCCAAGGGAAAGTGGCTAGTGGAGACATAGCCCTCAATACCAGACTCGTATTACCCGATACTCCGTTAAAGAAAAGGCCTCCAGTGCTTATTATGGCGCATGGTCCTGGGCGACATGCTACTTGGACTACCTACCAATCCTTTATAAGACGTTTTACCAATGAAGGCTTTGCGGTTGTTTTTTATGACAAACGCGGAACCGGAGGATCTGGCGGGGAAGCAACGGAAGTTACTTTAGCCAATAGTAAGGACGTTTTTGATTCGCTGAGCAATGATATTGCCGCTGTGGCAGAATGGACCAAAATGCAAGCACGTATAGACAGCAGTCGTATTGGCGTATTGGGCTATAGCGCAGGGGGCTGGGTAGCACCCTTGGCAGCTAATAAGAATCCAAGTATTGCATTTACTGTGGTGCTTTCTTCCCCCATCTATTCTGTGGCGCAACAGGCACTGCATAAAGAATTAACGCAAAAGAACATGCCAGAAATTTCTATGGATACCTTGCATTCTAAGATGCAACATATTGCTTCCGACACCCTTAGTTTTAATGCTTTTGAACCTGTAAAAGCGCTACAAATACCCAGCTTATGGTTGTATGGCGAAAAAGATAGCAGACTCTCTGTGCCTTTTAACACCCAACTCTTGGATAGTCTTTTGCTAACAGATCCGGAAAAGCCTTTGCGCTATCGTCTTTATCAGAATACCAATCACAGTTTGTACGATGTAAAAACAAAAATTATTGCCCCCTATGCATCGGATATAAAACGCTGGGTATTGGAGGTACTCTACTGAGGGTCAACCAAAAAAACAATACTCAGTGTACTAAACTACCTATCACTTCGTTTTTTAAGTACGTAAACCTTTAATAAAAACCCAATGAAGAACGTATTTAAGAATGCTAGCCTATATGCAATTGTATTAACTACCTTATTATTTGTAGCCTGTAGCTCAGATGCAGATGAGTCTGATATCCCAACAGATGTGGTGGTGAGTCAAGATGATATTATTCAAGTCTTAGAAAGTGATGAACTTTCTGGAATTGCTGATGAAATTATAACCGACGTCTTTAACAATGGAGCCACAGCGAAAACGAGACCTGATTGTTACGATACCGTATTCAATAATACTGGATACACCATTACTTTTACAGACTGTGTTATTGATGACGAAAACACTGTAGATGGTGTCATAGAAGTAGTATATGGTGCAGAGCAAGCAGATACCGTAACAATTAACACCACTTTTGTAGACTTAAATGTAAACGGTATTGTAGTGAATGGAACTAGAAATTTTGTAATCAATACCAATGCAGGAGGAATGGATTCTTTATCCTTCACCTTTGATGTAACTTCTAATATGACCTTTGTTTTGGTAGATGGTACGGAAGTGTCTGAAAGCGGAACGAAAACCGTCGGAATTAACTTGAACCAAGACCTAAGCAGTGGTTCTGTAACCTTAGACGGACAATGGACCGTTAATTGGGGCGATGATACCTATACTGCGAATATCACCGATACCTTGGAAGCCGATTTAGAATGTGAGCATTTTGGATCTGGACGCATGGATTTAAATAAAAATGGATTGGGAGTTACTGTAGATTTTGGAGACGGTACTTGCGACAGCACAGCTACCGTAATCTATCCTGATGGCACAGAGCAAGAGATTGATCTGAACGATCAGAGTGTGTAACAAACATAGAAAAAAGAGTACTTCAAATACCGCTAGGAAACTAGCGGTATTTTTTTTTGTAAAAAACGAAAAGGGGAGGGGACTTCCCTAGCTGTTTATAAATTTTTAAATATATGATACTGGTTTAATGGGAAATACGCATGAAATTTGGTACATTTCGCCCAAGAACACAACCACCCCTGTATGAATAGAAAACTACTCCTAGTAATTACTTTAGGTCTTTTTTTAGTTAGTGCAAACAGCATGAATGCACAAAAAAGTGCGGATTCAAAAGCTAAAAAGAAAAATAATAATAAGCCCGAAGTGGAAGAAGAAGGTCCCTTGGTATTCAAGTTCGATCCAGATTATGAAGCGGCCAAGGAAGAACGTTTGGCCGAACTTAAACGAAGAAAGGCTATTATAGACACTATGAATATCTCGGATAGAAAGCGCAGAAAGCTATTGCAAGACTTGTATAGAACCAAAGGTTCTAAACGCTTAACAGCAGCTAAGATAACAGATGCAAAATCGACTAATACTAAAAACTAATTAGCTGATTTACAATTACCTATAAGACATTATATAAATTTAACTTCAATGTATAAAATTGCTACTGTTACAGACAGTGGCTTTTTTTTTGGAAGAAATTAGTCGCCCTTAGAATGTACTTTGATAGTACGGTAAATAAGATAAGCCGGTACTATAAGGAAGCTGGTGAATAATACAAAGAGGAAGGCAACAAATAAGGCTGAATACATGGTGTGTGTTTAGTTTTGGTTAGAGCATCAATGTACAAAAATATCTTAGTACTCCTATAGCAGTTCCTTTAAATTTTCTAACAACAGCAAATAATTCCACTATTTTTTTTGAAATAGCCCTTTCTTTTAGAATTAATCTATATATTTAGGCAATTGAAAATTGGTTAACCAATCTAGTTATCCAATCTAGTTAACCAATATATGCAATTCTAAACCAAAAAGTAATAGTATGAAATTGAAAAGAAATTATTTAAATATCATAATGGCCGTATTGGTCGTTTTTTTCATTTCCTGTGAAAACGAAGACGAAGGACAAGAAGTAACCGTAAATCCACTTTCAGTATCGTTTACGACCTCTTCTGTCTTCTTAGAAGTAAGTACTACCAATACCTCTATGAATGCAAGAACCTATGCATGGGATTTTGGCGTGGACGGTACAGATGATGATACCTCTATTGAATTTGCTCCTAGCTATACCTATGAAGTAGGGGGTACCTATACCATTACCTTAGTATCTAGAGGAGATAACGGACAAGAAGAAACTTTTTCTACGGATGTAACCGTTTCAAGAGAATCCATTAATCCAATGGCAGCTTTTACTACAGAACAAAGTTTCCTAGAGGTTACCTTTAAGGATGAATCTGTAAATGCCATTTCATATGCTTGGGATTTTGGTGATGGAAGTGGAACTTCAACAGAAGCCAATCCGGTATATACGTATACTGCCGCAGGCACCTATACAGTATCCTTAACCGTTACGAGTGAAACGGGAGATACCAATGCCGTTACTTCAGATATTACTGTAATGGAAGCTCCAGAAGCTCCAGTGGCCGACTTTACATTTACGGCAGCTGACTTAATGGTAACTTTTACCGATGCAACGGTAGAAAATGATGCCAATATTACCGCATACGCCTGGGATTTTGGTGATGGAATGGGAACATCTACCGATCAAAACCCAAGCTATAGCTATGCAGCTGCGGGTACTTTTGATGTTACTTTAACGATTACTTTTGATGAGATCAATGGTGAAACCACTGCAAGTACTACGCAATCCGTAACAGTTACCGCTGGTGGAGGTATGACAGGCTCTGGCAAGGCAGCAGTTATAAGAGATACCGATGGTGGTGATACAGGAGAACTAAGATTAAATATAGACCCATTACTTTCTGGTAGACTAGAGGTTACCTTTACCCGTGCCTTGGAAATTGTAGATACCGTTGGTGGTAGTGATAAGGATGCATTTATTGCCCTATTAAATAGTACAGGAAGTACCTCTAGTGAGCGTGCCATTTTAGATTTACGAATTAGAGACGATGAGTTTTCTGCGCGCGATCAGTCGTTTACAGTAACCTCCGTAGTTCCTACGCCTGGTGTTTTACAAACTGCCGTAATAACTTGGACGGCTCCTGATGCCAATACACCACCTACCGTAAATGTTACCATAGATGGGGTAGCTATTACAGATATGCCATTTACATCTGGTGCAAATGCCATTGGCGGTGTAGAGCGGGTACAATTTAGATTGGCAGACAACGGTTCTGTATTATCTAATGATGCTACTTTTACGATTGAAGAGATGGAAGTATTTAGTGATGTGGGAGGAACCACTTCTGTATTTGCTACGGATTTTAGCGAATTTATGGTAGGAGAGACCTTAGACGGAACAGATGATCCTTTCAACAGTAGTTCTAGTGAAGCCGTAGTAGAAAGTACTGGAGGATCTAGTGCACCTGTACAAGGGGCTATTATTAGAGATACGGATAGTGGCGATACAGGAGAGCTTCGGTTGAATATAGATCCATTACTATCTGGTAGACTAGAGGTTACCTTTACACGTGCCTTAGAAATCGTAGATACGGTTGGTGGTAGTGATAAAGATGCATTCATTGCCCTTTTAAACAGTACAGGAAGTACTTCTAGTGAGCGTGCTATTCTGGATTTAAGGATTAGAGACGATGAATTTTCAGCACGCGACCAGTCGTTTACAGTAACCTCGGTAGTTCCTACACCGGGTACTTTGCAAACAGCCATCATCACTTGGACGGCTCCAGATGCAAATACCCCTCCAACCGTTAATGTTACTATTGATGGGGTTGCCATCACCGCCATGCCGTTTACCTCAGGTATGAATGCTATTGGCGGCGTAGAGCGGGTACAATTTAGATTGGCCGACAACGGATCTGTGTTGTCTAACGATGCTACTTTTACAATTGAAAGCATGGAGGTATTTAGCGATACTGCAGGAAGTACTTCTGTATTTGCTACGGATTTTAGCGAGTTTATGGTAGGAGAGGCCTTAGACGGAACAGATGATCCTTTCAATAGCAGTTCTAGCGAAGCGGTCGTAGAGATCATACAATAAGAAAAGGACTTAGTATTAGTATAGTTTAAGCCCGATAGCATCTTGTTATCGGGCTTTTCATGTCTAAAAGGAGAACAGTTATTTTATAAAACTTTATGAAATTTTGGCGAAACCTTATGATTTTTGATATACGAAACAGCGGTATCTTGTAGTTATACTAGTAACAACATGAAAAAACACCGCAAATTCATAGTTTTCTATGGTATCTGGACCATGGCGATTGTTTCTGTACTAGTGGCATTTGATGCCCAAGCAGAGACGAAGACCGTACCAGCTACTAAAACTTGTGTGAAGGCTAGAACCTGCGTAAAGGAGCTGCCAAGCAAAGAAGACCAAGAAAAAATATGTATGTTGCACCAAATAGAGCATTCTTCTTAAAATTTCTGATTCCTAGTACGTATTAGCCATTTTTTCAATCTTAATGAGAACTTCTGTTTAAATAGTCTATCTGACATTCGACAGCTTTTCAAATGATCCTGTAGATGATTGGAAAAGTGTGCGAAATGATGTGGCTGTAAAAGTTAGGAGATCGTTGCGATAGCGTATAGTGCTAAATAATCTATTTGACATAATATAAATTATAGTACAAATATCATATTTTGATTATATCTTGTTCTTATGTCATTTGTAAGCTATAATTCCATATTATGTAAAATATCCCAGAAAGTCTTGAACATACAATAAACTGTAGTACTGAGGTCATTAAACATTTGGCTCTTTGGTTTAGTACTAAATAAGAAACATCCTGCTGTTTGTACTATAATTAGCCGTTATGTAAAATTGCCGCTCGCAAACGCTCGATTGTTTTTTAAACACAATTTGCCAACGCTTTCCAGCCGCATAAAAAAGCTAACTTTTGCGTTTTGTTTAAAATTCACGTATTCGAGGAAAATCCTGCAAGATTTTTTTCTACGACATTCTCGCTAGCTTGCCGCAAGAGTACAAAATTACTCTGCGAGATAATTTCTGTACACTTGCTCTAATTGTGCTATTGTTTAACATTTTTAGATTTGAACAGTTTAAGAACATTTAGAATTGAAATTTGAAATTGTGACTGTCAATGGTAAATTATTATCTTTTTTCCTTGATAAAAAAAGAAATTAAAAAATCAAGGCTGCACAAAACTTTGGAAACAATCACGGCTCAATCGCTATATTTTAGAAAACATTATAACTGATTAAGTTTGCTTTGAATTAGCTTTAAACCCTACGAATATTAAGAATATGTATTGCTAGCCCTCTAAAATATGTACGCTCATTCACCTATTGTTTTGACCAAAGTTTTCTGAGGCCGTCTTGCCTCCGCATCATCTGGGTAAAAGCGCATAACTTCTATTTTACATAATATAACAAAATCCTGCATACCTCCTATCCTATAAACTCAAACAAGTCTTCTTTACTTTTTCTCACCTTTGGCAAATCTTGATTGCTATCATCATCAGCACGATAACCAATTGCTATAACAACAGTAGCAGTTAGCCCTTTTTCTGTCAACCCTAATATTTCGTCATAGTCAGCAGCTTCAAAACCTTCTATTGGGCAAGAATCTATTTGTAATTCTGCACAAGCAGTTAACAAATTTCCCAGAGCCAAATAACTTTGTTTGGCAGTCCAATGCTTCATAATCTCAGGAGATTTCTCTTTCATCTTTTCTTTCATAAAATCTCCATATCCAGATAGTTTTTCGACAGGAATACCTTGTACTTTAGATTTATGTTTTACATAGTCATCTACCAATTCATCTGGAAATTCTAAGAAACTACAGAAGACAAATAAATGTGAACTATCGGTAATTTGAGACTGCCCCCAAGACACTGGTTTTAGTTTTTCTCGTAAAGCTTCATTTTCTATAACTAATATTTTATAGGGTTGAAAGCCATATGATGATGGTGAGAGCCGTATTGCTTCTTTTAACTTTTCTATATTTTCACTACTTACTTTTTTAGTGGCATCAAATTTCTTGGTGGCATATCGCCATTGTAAACTGTTTAGTAATTGCATATTTAATTGTTTTGATAACCCCCATAGTATTTTACTGGAGACCAATTTGGTATAGCTTCTGGTAATGTCGGGTTTAATGACTCGTATTCATCAGACCCATAAACAACTTTTCCATCTACTACGGTTAATACTGATTTTATTTTCTTTATTTGTTTTTCTGGTACTGAGAAATAATCATTGGATAATATAGCGAAGTCAGCATACATGCCGTTTTCTAAAGTGCCTTTTACGTTTTCTTCTTTTGAAACCCAAGCACTGCCCTTAGTATATAAATGCAAGGCTTCTTCTCGTGTAAGTCGATTAGCTTCTTCTACCAATTGAAAATCTCCTACAGTTTTTCCTGAAACTAACCAGTATAAAGATGCCCAAGGATTATAACTTGCTACACGTGTACCATCTGTTCCTGCTCCTACGGGAAGCCCTAATTCAATCATTTTTTTTACGGGTGGTGCTTGCTTCGCTTTTTCTGCTCCATAACGTTCTACAAAATATTCACCAGCATAAGCCATACGTGCTTGTATTGCTATTCCTCCGTTCAATGCTTTAATACGTTTTAATTCTGGCTCCTTAACAGTTTCTGCGTGGTCAAATAACCAACGTTGTGCTGTTAATTTACCATTAGTATCTGCATTGACTTCTTCAATAACATCCAAGATATTTGCAATACTCTCACCATAGGTAGCGTGAATTCTAAATGGCCATCCTTTATCTACGTGTAAACGTATAATTTTCTTGATGTCTTCTCGCCAAGTAGGTCTGTCTTCTAACATTGGTTGTGGTGCTAAAAAGTTTTCATAGTCACCAGCACTCCAAGCTAAAAATTCGCCTCCACCTTCTAATTCATAGCCATGGTCTAAAGCTATCTCTCCATTGTGCCCTACCTCATTGGTAGCCATCCATTCTTGAAATTCGGCATATTCTTTTCCTTTATTTTGCGGAAATAGATAATAGGACAATCGAATAGGCATTTCTCCAGCATCAGCCAATAATTTAGTTCCGGAATAATCATTGGGAAACTTATGACCGCCACCACCTGCATCAATACCTGATGTGATTCCTAACGAATTCAATTCTCTGTAAAATTGTTTTGTAGAGTTCACCATTTCACTTTCAGAAAGCGCTGGTAATGCTCCAATGCTTTTATATAAAATTGTTGGATTTGGCTCTGCCAATAAAACACCTGTAAGTTTTCCAGTAGCACCTTTTTCAAAAGAACTTCCTATGGGTGCTTTTGTGTTTTCGTCAATTCCTCTTGCTTTCAGCCCTGCTTTATTTAACCAACCACGACTATATAAAAAAGATATAAACGTAGGTACATTTCCCGTAGCTTCTTCAATTTCTTCTGAAGTTGGAAAACGATTTTCTTCAAACTGGTACGGACTCCATCCTCCTATAACTCGCACCCATTGACCTTCTGGTGTTCTTTCGGCCTGCTCTTTAAGTATTTCGAAAGCTCGTTTTAAGGTTTTTACACCATCCCATCGTAGTTCTGCATTATAGAATCTTCCACCACGAGTTAGGTGTAAATGCGAATCGTTTAAGCCTGGGATTACTGTTTTTCCTTTAGCATCTATCACTTTTGTGGCAGTTCCTTTTAACTCAAGTATTTCTTTGTTAGTACCCGTTTTTAGAACTTTTCCATCCTTTACAGCCATCGCTTTCGCAAAATCTTGTTTGCTATTCATCACAGCAATATTACCATTGGTAATAATCATATCTGCCGTTTCGGTAGTATTCTTATCACTACCACAGCTTATCAACAAGCCAAGTAGTATAATATAAATGAGTTTTTTCATTATGTTTTCTTTATTATTTTCAAAAGTTACTATTGGTTCATTGGGACTTCCATCAATAGGACTTTACTCTCAGTATTGGATTTTAATGCAATGGATTCAACATCCCAAATTCCAAAACCATCTCTTTTTTCAAGTTTTTGCCCTTCAATTTCTACTTCACCTTCTAAAATAAAGGCATAAACACCATTTCCTGATTTTTTGATTTGATAGGAAGCTTCTTTACCGTTATCAAACTTTCCTAAATGAAACCAGGCGTCTTGATGAATCCAAACACCATCATCATCGTTATTAGGTGAAAGTACTTGGTAAAAAGCATTCTCTTTTTCAAGATTTCTAATAGAAATTTGGTCAAATCGTGGTGTTACATTTTCCTTATTTGGAATAATCCATATCTGAAGAAATTTTACATCTCTGTCCTTATTCTTATTATATTCACTATGATAAACACCAGTACCTGCACTCATTGCCTGAATGTCTCCCTGGTTAATTATCACAGTATTATCCATACTGTCTTTATGTTCTAAATCTCCTTCTAAGGGTATGGAAATGATTTCCATATTCTGATGAGGATGTGTTCCAAAACCTTGACCACCCGCCACTATATCGTCGTTTAACACTCTTAGTACTCCAAAATTCATCCGTTCTGGATTGTGAAAATTAGCGAAGCTAAAAGAGTGATAAGATTGTAACCAACCGTGATTGGCTTGCCCCCTTGTATTTGCTTTGTGTAGTACTGTTTTCATTGATTTAATTTCTTTATTTGGCAGGTGGTTGTAACCTACTTGTTTTTTTATAATTGTTTTCTCTTCTGTATCTGCTTTCAATAATTTTGGTACTAAAAGACCTAAAGTACTAGCTAAAAGAGTTTTTTTTATAAACTTATTTCTATCCATAAAACATTTAAAATTATTTTTAGAGCCTTTTTATTAATGAATATTATTTGTTATGTCTTTTATCACCCTATAAAATTTGAGCTTAGATGCGACCCATCACAATAGGGTTTATTATTTGATTGTCCACATCTGCAAAAAGCTGTAGTCTTGTTTTTAGTTTCTGTATTTCCTTCTTTATCTGTTACTTTAAGTGTTCCATAAACTAACAAAGGTCCATTTTCGAGAACTTCTACTTTAGTCTCTAAAGTTTCGGATTCAGCATCTTTTTCATCATTCATATAATAACCCAGTGCTCCAGAAGGACACTTCGCTATTTGACTTTTTAATTCTTCGGTAGTAGCATTTTCTATAGCTATCCAAGGTTTTTTGTTTGGATTGTATACCTGTGGCAATGCTTTTACGCATTCGGCTGCGTGAATACAAGTTTTTGGCTTCCATACGATGGTTAATTCTCCATTGCTGTATTCTTTTTTAATGTCTTTGTCCATACTATTTGTATTAAGGGTTACTATATTTTTTAGGAAATCACCTTACTTGAAATGGTATTTCAATAATCTTTCCTTCTTGTTCGTTTTTTAGACTTCCGATGCTATGGTCAAATAATCCATTGAGGTTGTTTCCCGAAGGGTCTGCCAATCTTGAATTAACTTTTAATACATAATCTTTTGATAGCCATTTGTTATCAGGAACGAACTCCCACGTTTTCTCTTTGTTTTTAATATGAATACTTCCTGTTATTAGTTCATTCTGGGCATTAAAAACTTGAATTCGGTATAACAATGACATTCTATCAACAGTATCTAAAAAATGTATAGCTAGAGCGGATTTACTATTTGCTTTGGGCAATACATATTGCCAAGAATTAGTGTCTGGCGAAACCATATCTGCTGTAACTACAGAAAAAGATTTGATATAAGGTTGCGCCAACTTTTGACCATAAATATCTTCTACATCTCCAATAACAATTTTATACTTCTTATCGGTTTGTAACGCACGACCTAAAGTCTCATTGGCTACCAATCCTGTTTTTACTCTGGAAGGGTCAAAAATAATGGTGAGCTGTGTTTGTGAGTCATCCCACAACTCGTATACATTATTGAAAATAGCGCCTTTTACTTCCTGCTCATTTTCATTTATCAACCGTATCTTCTCTAGATTTCCAACGGTTTTCATAGGCTTAGAGAACTGTATATACATTCGTAGCAGGTTCTCTGGAAGGATATCTGCCGTTGGGTAAACTCTAGTTACCGAAGGAATTGTATTTATTTTCGCTTTAAGCGAAAAATCAACTATTTCATTTCCTGCTTTTAACCTATAGGCTACTTTATCTAACATTGGGAATTCTGGATTAAAAACAAGGTCTTCGTCTACCTTTTTGAAACTTCCATTTATAAGAATAGTATCATTAGTAGTAACTAAAAACACCGCTAGATTATGTTTTGGTGCATTCCATTGATGGAACACAACACGTTCATTTTTAACAGTAATCTTAAGATGCTGTGCTATAAGGGCATTAGCCCACAATGATAGAATGACAAATATTATAGAAAGTTTCATAAAACAGATAAAAAAGAGCAGGCAGACATAAGCTGCCTACTCTCAATTAGGGGGGTTATTTTTCTTTAACTAGTTCAGGATAACCTTCAATAGGCTTTACCATATTGTGAAAATCTTTCCAAGGCTCGGTCTCTGTGTATTTGTAGTCTGGAAACTCGTATTCACTATCAAAGTTGCTCAATCTAAAATACGCGCCTTTTAATTCTGACACTAAATCCACACTTCCAGAATTTATATCACGTTGCATAGTAGTTAGCATCATTGGGTTTTGCTCTGCTACTTGCATAGTTCCCGACATTGGTACGGGGAAGATTTTCATTCCTTCAGGTCCCATTGCAAAGCTTTTCATTCCTTCTCCTGTATTGGCGTTGGCAAAGTCTTTTAGTGATATTAAACTCGCACTTCGTTCTTTATTGATGATTAATAATTTTTTATCAAAAGAACCATCTTGCTCTTGAGCTGTAAAGGTTATCATATCTATAGGTGTATTTCCATAGCCTAATTCTGCTAAGGTTTTTGCTTTAATGTGATTTCCTTCTTTAATTTCTGAGGTAGGAATACTTACTAATGGTGTACAGGTATACGCTGCTATTAAGGTAGAAACGCCATTGATTTCTTCAAAAGCCATCGTTCTAATAGGTGCTCTAGTTTCTTTTTGATTATGAACAGCGTGGTACATTTCAATTCCAGCAACCGCCTCTTGTTTATTGGTAAATGGATAAGCAATTTTTCGCAAAGTTGATGCAAACTCTCCATTGGTTAATCCAGCTACATAAATGTAACCATCATTGTAATCAATATCAGTAATATTCAATCGGTCAGAAGATCTTCCGTAAAGTTCAAACTCGTCAGTTCTAACATTCTTGATTTTCACCTGTGTTTTCTTACTAACATCAATTAAACGTACATTACCATCAACTGGGCTCACCGCTACAATAATTGATGGTGCATCTACAGCAAAACCTCTTTTAATAGCGATATAGGCTTCCTGACTTACGGGATGCACTTGCATATCATTAAAGATTAATTCTGAAGTTGGCACACCTAATGTCTTAGCAATCTTTTTGTCTACACCTTTTAAATTAAAGGCAATAGGGTCTTTTACCTCTCTAGCTTTCGTTGGAATAGCGTATACCATTCCTGCTTTACTGTCTCCAACAAATAATACATTGTCTGGTCCAAAAGCTAAGACTGAAGCTCCAGTTAGTTTGTTTTCTGCAGCATTTTTAACTGTGGTAATTTTTGTAGTGCTTGGGTTTGGCCCTTTTTGATGTTGTGCTTTACAACTAGAAATGGACAAAACAGCTACTAATAGCAATGATAATCTAGGTATTGTTTTCATCTTATATAATTATTAATTGTTAGTACTCTTATTTTTAAAATTTATAACTCAGGGTTGGTGCTAAATGGAAAATGTTCTCCGCTTCTCCGCTAGCTTCTTGAAATTCGCCAGCTATGAAATAGCTTATATCCAAATCCAAAGAAAGGTGTCTATTGAATTCATAGGATGCTTGAAATCCAAATTGATTTCCCAGTCCTCTTTCTGATAATCCATTGGCGGATCTTCTTATAAAGCGTGGTGGTTGATACAACCCATCATTTTTAGATGCTCTCCAGAAAAAATTCCACTCGGCATACAGATGCAATTTTTCGGTAGGCCACATACCCACAGAGGGATGAATAGCGGCTACATTGACTGGTGTTATGGTCGCTGCTAAACTGTAATAGGCAGGGTTAACAAACAACGGATTAAACGAGTTTATTTTCCCATCTGCCAAACTTCTATCGCCACTGGTATATTCCAACTTAAGCCCAGGATTTACTCTCCACGCTGTATTGATGAGTTCGTAATGCCAATCGGTATCAATATTGAAAGCACTAATAGAACTGTTTCCTATATCACCAAATTGATAAGTAACTTCCGTATTGTAGTTCCATCGCTTTCCTATTCTTCCAAAACGTCTTATCCCTAAACTATGTCTGGTTTCTTCACCTATAACATCATTAAATGTAGCTTGATTAGCATCAAAACCTAAATAGTATAACTCATTGAGACCATTCAATCCTTTTATCTTAAATTGAGAATACACTCCCCAAAGTGAAGGGTTTGAAGCATTGGAATTAAACAAACTGAAATCGTTGTCAAATGCACCAAAATTTGGGCGTACCTCTTTACCATAAAATGCTTGAAGCTTTGTTTTTTCTTTCGTAAAGACAAATCTTGCAGCATCAAAAGACCTACGGATATTTGGACCTTCTCTAAAACCGACCAATCTTCCTGCTCCAAAACCTAGCTCTTGCCTTCCAAAAAGCATAGAAAGATTATCACCTTCAGATACTAAAAATTTAAGTTCTATAAAGGCTTGATGTACATTGAGTTCGTCAGACTCTACAAATTCTTCTTCGTGACTGGTATATCCGTGATAAAATTCACCAAAGACACGAATATGTTTTCCAAAAACCAGATTTGAATGTAATGCCAATCGTTGTGAGTAAAAATTTTCATCTTCTTCACCTTCCCAAAAACGATTAGAGAAAACCTCTAGTCTAGGTCGAATTTGCCCACCAATGGACAGGTATACATTCTTTTTCGCGTTTAGCGAAATAAACTTAATAGGGTCAAAAGCATCTTTTTCATATGGATTATCTTTTTCATTTTTAAGATATTCGTAGCTCTCCGTTGCCCTAAATAAGCTGTATTTTGGAGCTTCTTTCTTCTCTTCTTCTTGTGCTATCACGGTAGAAGAAATTAAAAAGAACAATAATATGATAGTGTTAATTCTCATCTTAATTGACTATTGATTTAATGTTTTTTCGATTTTCTTTTCAGGAGCAAACCACATAATGAGTACGGCTACATAACAAGCTATTCCTAAAATTGGTTTGTAAAAACTAACTGCAGCACCCAAAGTGTATAATACAAGCGACACCTTCCCTTTGGTAGTGCTTCCCATACTTTCTTGGATGGATTTGTGGTCTTTATGACTATTGGTAATCGTGTTTTGTAAAATGAAATAAGCGATGGCAGCCATTAAAAGAATAAAGCCATAAAATGCCGTTGGGATAGCACTATTATAATGTTCTCCTATCCAAGAAGTAGCGAATGGAATCAATGAAAGCCAGAACAATAGATAGAGGTTGGCCCAAAGTATTTTCCCACTTACTTTCTCAGTGATTTGAAAAAGGTGGTGATGATTGTTCCAATAAGTTCCTATGTATATAAAGCTAATTATATAGCTTAGAAGAGTGGGAGCTAGTTTTAGAATCCCATCTATCGTAATTTCTTCTGGAGTCTTTAATTCCAGTACCATTATAGTTATTATAATGGCAAGTATTCCGTCGCTAAAAGCTTCTAATCTATTTGTTTTCATTACTCCTAATTTTTACTTCTGTAAAGTTCAGGAGTATCAAAAAGGAATAAAATAAGGTAGTTTAAAAAATAATATTAAGGTAGTTTAACTTTTTAGGTCTTTAGTAGTCAATTGTTTTCTAATTGTACTCAAAAACTCCTTGGTTATACCTAAATAGGAGGCAATCATATATTGCGGCACCTGTTGTACAATCTCTGGATAGGTTTCAGTAAAAAGTAAATATCGTTCTTTTGCAGACATAGCGTGGTTTTGAACAATCCGTTTTGTCATATTACCGTAAGCTGTTTGTACAATGAGTCTAAAATACCTTTCTAATTGTGGGATTTTGTCATATAACTCATTCATATCATTATACGCAATCTGTATAACAACTGTTTTATCCAAGCACTGCGTATTAAAAATTGCGGGAGTTTGCGTAGTGAAGCTACATAAGTCTCCAACCCACCAATTGCTAAGACCAAATGAAACAATGTGTTCAATACCGCTCTCATCTGAATAAAATGTTTTTACTTTTCCAGAAACTATGAAGGTTTGGTATTTATAAACATCTGCTTCTTGAACGATATATTGATTTTTAAGGTATCGTTTATACTTTAATTTCGAAATGAGAAAATCTTCTTCGGAAGTTGTTAAAGAAATCTTTTCTCGAAAATGTGTTATAATACTTTGAAATTGATGTTGGTCAGTTGTCTGCAAAATTATTATGTGATGTATTTAGTTGATTAATTAATGACGGTAATATAATAAAACTCAATCATTATTTTACCATTCCATACACATTCCCACTTCACTCCTATCGTCGCTTCGGGAAAAGAGTATTCCATTACATTTTTAAAGAAACATTAGAGAAGAAAAAAATAAAAGAAGATTTGTCTTTAGTAAAAGCTTTTTACCAAAGCAAAGTTACATAACGCAGAACATTATAGTTCAAATATCCTTGCGCTCAGTTCCGTATAGCTCCGCTATTTGCCCATAAAATCAGTTCTGTGCTGTACAGGCACATAACGGTACGGATTTTATGTCAAAGGAAACAGCGCGCTACCAAGAATCAAACCCATCCAAAATTTTTCCTTTAAAAATAACTAACGATTTATATTCGTTTAAAATTCTCATATTCGAGAAAATCCAAGAAATATTTCTTTCTACGGGATTCTTGCCCGCCTGTAGACGGTCTCATCAACTTCCCTAAGAGTACAAAATTACTCCCTGAGATTAGTACTGTGTACTAGCTACTCTTCGCGAACCATAGAACCAATTAATAAATTCTATTTGACATAATGTTAATACGTACTATGTCACTCTAAAATTTTACGGGTTCAAAACTCCACCATATATTTTGAGCTTTCATTTCTTTCTCTACCTGCGGTAATAGGTATAATTTGTTAGATTCATCTAAATCACGCAGTATATTCCGAAGTGGCTGGCCCTCTCTATGGTCTTTTTCGAAAAAACCAAGTGCTATTAAACTTTCCATCAATTCCTTTGGTTTAGCGGAGGGTATGTTGGACTTTTCCAAGTACTGTTGAATAGCATAACCCATTTTTACAATTGTAGCGTCTTCCATGTATGATTGTTTTATGATAATGTAAGGTATCTACAAACAAAATACGAAATTGGTTTTTAGTGTAAATAATTTTGGAACAGGAACGAACGTCAAGAAAATGTACCCAAAGTACATTTTTAGCGATGAAGCCAGCTGGCGTGGTGGCGCTCATTCGCTATATTTTAGGAAACATTGTACTAATCAAGATTCCTTTGAAATCCATTGTGTTTTTGAAACTCTTTAGAAACTGTATTACTAAACCCCTAAAATATGGACGCTCATTTCTCCTATTTGTTTTAACCAAAATTTTATGAGGCCAGGTTTAGCATCAAGATTCTATTTTACATAATATTAGTAATTAATAGATTCCCTAAAAAACTCATATATCATTACCATTGCTAATGTATCTAACTCACAATACATTAATAATGCTTTTCTTATTTCTAGTCTTTCTGCATCATTCATTTCTTGAAATTGTAATTTTGAATATGCAATTAATGCAGCTCCACCATTGTCTATTCCTTCTAAATCTGACATTAAACTATCTAATTCATCTTCACTCCAATCATCGAATAATTGTGGTAAACTTTTATATGGACTTATAATTTTATCATTTTCATCAAATTCAATAAATACTTTATACTCATCAAAATTTAAACTGGATAAAGAAATCTCTTTTATAGATTTTGAATATTTATTTTTTAAATATTTACTACGATTCAAAACTGCTGGTAACACTGCCTTAATAGAGTTAGAACCTTTCGTTTGAGGGTCATAATAGTATAGCTTAACCATTTCACATAAATCTATCATATCTCTATCTCCAACCCAGGAAATAGCACTTTCTTTTTTTGAATGGCTAATAGATTGTATAAACTCAATTAATTCTTCTTTGTCCTTTTCATTTGAAGATATTAATTGTTCATGGATAGCATTAAGAATAGTGTTTTCGTGATAAGAATATTTAAATATGCTTCCATCATCCAAGGACAAGGATTTTTTTAAGTTTCTTAAAAAATCAAAGTTCGGAAAACTACCAGCTTCAGAGTTAATATATTCAGTTTCGTGAGAAATAGAACCATCTTCTAAAACTTTATGATGTGAAAATTGAAATGCAATTTGCTCATAAGGTTTTTTTCCTTTATTAAATGGTATTGCCACTGTTGAAGTTTCAAAATCAATGAAGTGTAATGGAAATTTCCAACTACTCATTTCTAATTTCAATCCATCAATATCAATATAAGGTGTATTATCGTTTTCTTTAACTTTACTTATTTGTAACCACTGCCTTTCTGATAATGATAGTCCATTAGGTTTTGGTACAATTGTTATTTCATCTTCAGTTATATCCTTCATTAAATATATTCCTTCTTCAATCAATCTGGATGCAGGTTTAAAATTACCTACTTCATAAACTTTAGGCTCATTAGTAATTATTTGTTTAGATGCATTTAATTGTTTTGTCCAACATTCAATATAACCACTATTTAAATTGTCATTATAAATTGTGTAGAATTCACAGTTTTTACATTTTACATTGACTGGAGAATTTATTTTTATATCCTTTGAATAATACTCCGTAAATAGAGAAATAGCCTCTATAAAGGATAATGACTCATCATATTTAAAGACTCCATACTTAATATTTGAAATAATTGTTTCAACTGGTACTTTAGCTAAAATAGACTCTCCAATATCATCTTTAGTAGTTCCTTCTTCAACAATTATTCCTGTACGGTTATTCGATTTAGATGTTATCTTAAATTTTTGATTTAAGCCATCTTCACTAGCTGTTTTACTTTTATCTATTAGTAATAGAAAAGGTTTAATTGTCCAATTTGAAAAGGCATTTTCCATTACATAATTTTGAAAAGCAATATCAAATAAATACGCTTTCCATTCACTTCGAAGTCCTCCCCTTTTCCCTAAAATCGAATATTCATCATTGGAATTTATGGATTTAGCTTTAACTTCAATTAACTCTATAGAATTACCTTTTTTTACTAAAATATCAACTCTAATAAAACAATTATTGTACAAAAAAGCAGGTTCATAAATAATGACATTTTCTTGCTTTAGCAATTCATTGGTTTTCTCTACTAATAAATCATAATCCCATGGATTACCATCAACAAGCGTACCTCCATCATATTCTAATCTTGCTAACTCCTCGACCTGAAAACCGCCTTGTGCTAATGCTTCTAGAAAATCATCTTCCTTCTTTTGGTTAGCGTATTCCTTTTTATTCGTATAATAAAGTTTTGTTGGACATTCCAACCCTAATTTAAATCTTGATTTTGTTAAATATCTTTTCATTAAAATGAATAAAAAAAGTTAGTCCCAGAAAAAACTAACTTTGTGATTGTCTTTTTACGGACATATTAGAACGCTTGTGTGTGGCAATCGAAATTGCAAAATTTATCTGGTGCGTCCTTTTATTATTAAGAGTATGGCTCTAATGAGCTTTTAGCATTCATTTCTTCTACTAAATTAAAATTATCCCATTTTGTAAACCAATACTTTTGTTTTACAACAAATTTAATGAATACTTCCTGTTCTGTTTTAATATCAAAAAGTTCTAATATCTGTATTTTAAAATCTTCTTTTAGATATGGACAAGATATTAAATCAAAAAACAAAAGTACCAATTCTGAATGTTTAGTTCTTTTATTTTCTTCAATACCTTTTATTTTAGCAATTATTCCTTTTTCCACTGCCTCCTTTAGTATAGAATACTGCTTAATATCCTTGAAATAGAATAATAAAACAGTTATTACAAAATAGTTGATGCTATTTTTAAATTCATAACCTTTACTACCATCATCTTTTTCAATTGTATTTAGGTTCAGGTATTTAACTAACTGTTGTTTGGTTAATCTATATTCTTTGCCCAGTTCTTTTAATACAATCAAAAGATATAATGTCTCTATTTGCAAATGTTCATCAATTTTACTTTTATCAAGTATCAATATTATTTCATCCAATATTTTTTTGAACACAATCTCTTGATTCAATTTATTAAATTGATTATTCAAAGCATAGGTCATACCTCCCACTGGTTCATCAAACTGAAATTTATATCTTTTTCTGAATGATTTAATGATAAAAGATAGAATGCTAACTAATTTAATAGTAGAATTAACTTTTGGAGAAACTCCATAAAGGAAAAAGACAAAATCAAGCATTTCTACAATATATTTTGTAAAATTTGCTTCCTGCTTTGTTAATTTTTTTTCTTCCTCTTTAGTCAGTAATCCTTTAAATTTATCTTTGTCTAGTCTTTTTTTATGCTCCTCATACTTCTTGATATTACGCAACAAACTACTCCTGAAAATGGCTAAAGTGTAGTTCATAATATCTTTATAAGCAACATTTGAAACTACTACAATAGTTTTAAATTCAGTAATTAACTTGTTTGAATCACATCTAATATCAACATCACTTACCAATACTTTTTTTCTAGGAATAAAATCTTCATCACCTATATGTTCTTCAGGAATTTCTTTGTCTTCCTTATCACTTTCTTTTAAAATTTTAAATTTTATTCCTTCCTTTAAAAGATTAATAATTTTGTTTTTCGCTATAGTTATTTCCGTAATCAACGGTTTTTCATATTGCAAGGTTTTTGAGTTATTTAGTGATAACTTATATTCCTTCAACATGATTTTATAATTATCTAAAATTTCGTTCTTTGTTCTTTCATTGTTGTAAAAAACAAAAAAATCATCAACATATCGATAAATTTCATAATCGACTTTATGATAAATACCTTTATCTCGTAATATTTGTTCAATTTTATTGTCAATACTTTGCAATATAAGCTCTGCAAAGATTCTTGAAAATTCAGGGCCAATAATTATTCCATTAGTCTCTCCATAGTTTGTATTTTGCATAAATTTGTCAAACTGTCCAGCAAATGTTTTGGAATCGTAATATTCCTTTACAAACTCTTTATTTGCAATAGCCCAAGAAAGTGAATGAGTATAGAGGCTATCGAAGCATTTAGCTATATCAAACTTAATCATTTTATCATACTTTTTTTCAGCACGATGATATGCATAATGTTCATAGAATTTATAAATATTTGAAAACCTCTTGTATGTAAAAAATGTTTTCAAGCTTTTGTATTCTTTCCCACTTTCCTCTATAAAATCGTCTTCATCTCCTTTATTCTGAACATATGTATTGTCATTTGAAAAAACAAATTTTGCTATATTATCAGGCTTTCTTATTGAGTAAGGACTGACTTTAGAGTAATAAAGAATTAACTCTTTATATCTTTCATAAAATGAAATCAACTCTATTTGACTTTTAGGATGTGGTATTGCTAAATCTCTAAAATCTTTTTCTTTATGAGTTATTTTATAATTGAAAGCAATTTTTCTAAACTCTTTCTTTCTAGAATTTAGTTTCCGTTTATTTTTTTCAGAATGCCCATTAGCATCAAAGAGTATCTTTACTACTTTCTGTAAACTGTTCTCATCTTTACAGTCAATCCAGTGGAAAGAATTATCCTCAAAATCAAATTTCACTTTATGGTTAATCAAAAACTCATAAAAATGCCTATTTGAAAATATAATTGGTGTTTCATATGGAAGTACATCACTTAAAATCGCTCTTTCAATAGCGTATTTGATTGGTAATTTTAATTTACTTTTCTTCATTCTATTTCCAAATTGAAATTACTCGTTCAAAATTATTATCTAACTTCTTTAGCTCTTTTAATGGAGCTGGTCTTAAGTCTGCAATATTCTTCCGTTTGGAATTAATATTAAAAAAAGATTTGTTTTTGAAACCTTCCTTAAAACTATAACTCTTGAGTTTTAAATTTAATTTTGGATATTCAGCAATAGGTAATTTTTCATCAATTACTCTTATTAATTCATTGTCTAGGAAATCCAAATCTGAACAATCGTTT
This sequence comes from uncultured Flavobacteriaceae bacterium, assembly GCA_947500575.1. Classification (GTDB taxonomy): domain Bacteria; phylum Bacteroidota; class Bacteroidia; order Flavobacteriales; family Flavobacteriaceae; genus CANMSI01. The sequence goes on from CANMSI010000002.1 coordinate 412,882, forward strand.
TCAATTAAACTATTAGAATAGTATATTCCAACCAATCCTTTTTTCGGTTTGTGCAAACGTGTATTTTTTGTTAGATAATTCATTCTGTGAATCAATAATTTTGAAGCTTCATTTTGAGAAAACTCTTTTTGAATTAAGTATGTGTTTATTGTCTTTTCTATTCGTTGCACATATTTATTCTTTTTGTTTTGAGAGAGTGAAGTTTCTAAATATTTTCTATTCTCAATTTTAAAAATGTAACCCAAGAATACAATCTCGAACAAATCATTTTTCCTTGTGTCAATCATTTTTGTCTTATCTGGACTCTCATTTAAAGTCAATCCATATTGTTCAACAATTTCTTTTACTTGTGTTAAATAATCTGCTTCAGAAACTTCCCAATTAGGCACATAAACAATTACAATGTCATCAACATATCTTGCATAATAACTAACGTTTCTTATTCTTTTAATTTTATTATCAACTTCTCGCATAAATAGCTCTGCTAAATAGGCACTTATTCCTGCGCCTCTTGGTATACCTCTTCTCTCCTCTTTAGGTAAACCCAATTGGTCAGTAATTTCATTGTAACTATAAAGCAGACTGTTTATTAAGGTTTTAGATTTAGGGCTTAACAATTGGTTATTGTTTATCATACCTAACAATTTCTTTTGTAGAACACTTTCGTAAAAGCCTCTTATATCTGTTCTTAATAAGATTTTTGGATAATCATCTTTTAACAAACTTTGTAGTTGTTTAGAAATTAAATATCTATTTCCTTGTTTAACTTTAAAAGTTCGATTTATGTTAAACTGTAGTTGTTTCATAGCAAAATATGAAGATGCATCCTTCCCAATTGGATAAACATTCTTGCCACTTGCTTCGTGTAGGAATTTAGAAAACACAAACTTAAATCCTTTACTATTTACATTTTCGACATATTCTTGTAAACTAATTTCTAATTCATTTTTTTTACTCTCTTCTATAACTTTCTTTTCTTCATAGAGTTTTAATAGATGTTCGTCGTCTTTTTCTTTATCTCCAGTACTTTTGTAAATTTTAATAATATTTCTTTGCTTCTTTAATTCATTAGAAAGTATGTGGAATTTATCAGAATAATACTCTTTTTCAAAGTTTCCTTTGCGGTTTTCTATTTCAAATATTTTATTAAAGTTTTCTAACGAGAAAGATTGATTGAGCATATATGTTTTACTTAAATTATGGATAAAAAACTGTCTATTCTAAATAGAAATATCTAGTTAGAAGCAAGCTAATTAATCTTACAAAGGGAGAGTTTGAATATAATGAATTTTGTAGGAATATTATTGAGGGAAAACCGTAAAAATTTGAGCGTAAGCTTATTTAAATCCATTCCACACACATTACCCTCCCTCCTGCCGTCGGTCAGTTAATAAGTGTTACTTATATAATTATTATTGAGATAAGGAAACTAATTATCATGCTTGTTTTCCTTAGTATAATGTTGTGGCCAAAGAAAATATCCGCACACAGTTCCAATCACTAAAAATAGTATGTGCATTTCTAGATTAAGAGTTTCTCCCTCAGTAGGAATCTCAACAAAAAAACCAAGACATTGAATAATAACTGAAATTAAAATGAGCAATAGAATCGCAATTCCTTCTGGAACGGTTTTCGCGGACTTTTTTCGTGCCAAAAACAAATGTCCCGACATTACTCCCCAAATCCATGTAAGAACAAAATATCTATCCCAAACAGCATTTGTATGGATAACCTCGCTAATCGTATCAGTGTATGCATAAAGATAGATATCATAGAGTATTAAACCGATAACTGTTACAATGACTACGATTTGAGTTAATTGTACCCCTTTTGAGTTAATAATATCTCTAATTTTTTCTTGTCGAGTGATATGTTCTTTTTGACTCATAGTTTAGGTTTATTGAATTTCAAAATATTTGATTGACCAGAAAAAATGCCCAATAACTGCTCCAAAGACAAGTAGGGTGGCCTGAATATAGGGTCTCTTCTTAGATTTTTCATTTAGAACACCTTGTCGTTTTAAAATGAAGGTTATTATCCAAATAATGATTGCCAAACCAATTACAATTGCTAAACTGTAGAGGTTACTTGCTTTATCATTTCCAAAAGGAGATTTTATCGTTCCCAAGAAGAAATGTCCAGCCAAGACACCCCAGAGGTATGGGATAAAGAAAAACTTATTATTGTAGACCCAGCGATGCAGAATATTGCTAATCGTATTCCCATCAACTTTATCGAAGTACAAATAAATATCAAATACAATAAGTAAGCCAGCAACCCAAAGTAAAACAACTTCTACATTTTCTTGATTGAAAATAGCTTCCAAGGTAAGTAAGACCATTAGTTTTTGATTTTAAAGATGGTTAGTTAAAAGGAAAAAGATTTTGAATAGTTATATTTCGTTTAGTTAACCTCTACCCTGTTCGTTAGATTATAAGTCAGAGAAAGAAAGACTGATGTTTTAAAAACTTTTTCCGTGACATCTGAGATATCAATTTCTTCTATCAAATACTCTTCATCTACTTCAAACTCCCCAGTTTTAAGTCGCTCAACATTTAAAAAACTAAGCCCAGCGTTCAGCATTAACCTCTCCCTTTTGCCCATAATTAAGGAGATTCCAGTATAAAAACTGAGATTCACATCCGCTAAATCTTGAAATCCGGCGCCAACCCCGAATAGTCCACCAACAGCGGTGCTTTTAGAATTACGTTTGTAGAAGTGCATAAAAGCACCGATGCCGGGATTTATAACATTGTTATTATCACGTTTTCTAAGAATGGAATTGCCTTCAGTTTCTGCATCTTCCAAAAAGAAGTTTTCATCTCTAGAATTTCTCCCAAAAGAAAAAGCAGGTCCGACACTAAAATCAACCTTAAGACCTCCTTCAATGGGGGCATTGAAATTAAATTCCTTGGACATTTTAAATGCACCTAAAGCATGGGTTCTTTCTGGTACGATATTTACCACAAAATTGATAAAGTCACCATCTGCTTGAACAGGGGGGGCTGTTACTTCAAAGTTTTTGTCATTTTTCAATTCGGAATATAAAAAAAAGACTTCGCCATATACGTCCAGGAGCATTTGATCATTAGTTGAGACAACCAATGCATCTAACCTATTAAGTTCATCGACATAAAATTTTTTCAATTTCTCATTCTCTATCGCATCAGAAATTGTTGCAAATTCTTGTTTTATACTTGAAAATCTTTGGTTCATATCCTTACTAGACCTTTCAGGACGTTCTGGAACTGGCAAATCATTGATATATTCTTTCATCTTTTCAAGCCCTACATCCTTCTGAGCCAATAAGATGAGTTCCTTTCGGAGTACTTTAAGTTTTTGTAAACTTTCAAATATTTCTTCAGCTGACTGAACAAGCTGATTTACCTTTGTTTTAAAGTTGTTGAGTTGTTCAATTTTACGCTCATATTGATTGATGATTAACTCTTTCTCCGCAATTTCATTTTTAAGTCGTTTAAGTTCTTCCTCATCTACATTACCATCATTGCTTTCTTCAGTTATTCCTAGAAAGTTTATCTTAATTGGAGTTAGTTCTTGAAGGGTTTCTTCTAGGTCTGTTTTTAATAGGTTTATTTCCTTATCTGGAACTTTTAAAACACTATTTTTCGCCAACATTGCTTCTTTCATCAATTTATCTGCTTCATCGCCTTCGAGGGTATTGTCCAATTCAGTTGGAGAAAGCCTAAATAATCGCTGTAATTCGGTTGGTATGGGTGTTTTAAGCTCAAAATTTGAACCATCAATTGTTACCTTATACAAGAAGGTATTAATGTTGGATAATTTGAAGATTAAAAACTGACCATTTCTTACAGGGTCGGTTACCCTTGCTTTATCAATTTCTTTATTCAATTCTTGAAAATCAATCTCAATTTCTTGACGTTTATCGTCATTATTTTGTGAAAGAGCAAAATTTAAGTAAAGGGTACTCAAGAAAAACAGAAATATTCGTTTCATAATTAAACTTTATTTAGTGAAGTTTTAAGCCTAAGAGGTTAGTATATTACTTTTAATTAAACATTGATTTCTTATAGTATTGAGAATTATTCCATAAAGATTCATTTTCAATATTTGTTTTTCAATACCCATTGATGGGTAAATTTGAATTATTTTTGGGGGAGATTTTGTAGGAAGTATATTTTGGAGTACTTAAATATATGAAATATTAACAAGAAATAAATTACGCTTTTCGTAATAGAAAAATACTTGTAGTAAAATACCATTTAAAAGGCGTTCTACAGAAAGATAGCGAATGCACGACTAGAATGGTTCGAATAGTTTTGTAGCCTAAAACAGCTCAGGTACCTAAAGCCTAATAATTCACTAGCGCTTTTTGATCCGTCTTCGGAATTACAATGAAATCATAGCTTGCTATAATTCTTCTGAGTTTATCACTTACAGTGGTTTTGCTATAAATATACTTTTCATTAAAAGAGCGAAGGTCCAACAATACCCACGCCTCTTTTTTGCCTAAGGGGAGGAGTTCTTTGAACAAACCAAGAAAAAACAAATCGGATTCAGAATACTCTATAATGATACCCTCCTTTTCATAATAGCGAGGAATGATGCCAATACTTAGACTAGCGTTATTCCCATGAAATTTAGTCATTTCGGTTAACATACTCCCTACTCCATAAAAACCATTGGGCGCAATTCCTTTTGATAAATGTATTAGGGCCATTTTAATGAAAAATTTATCTTTTTCAAAATCTATCTTGTTTGTCTTTAATAATTTCGCTAGACGTATGCTAGACTCACTAATGCTAATTTTATTTTTTGCAAAGGGGTTCCCTTCCGCATAATACGCCCAATAATCCAGGCTCTTTCTAAAATGGTAAACTAATTCTTTGTTGCCCTCATACGCCTCCATTCGGTCAAGGAACGAAATAAATGTTGTAGAATTATGTATGGTAGTCATAAATTGGGCTAAGTTCTCAATATTAATTGCCGTTACTGCTTCATAACTATCTTCTAATAAAGTCAAGGTTCTTTTATAAGTTTCCTCACTCTTTTTTTGCTCACTTTTCGGAAGATTAATAAACAATGCATCTACCAACATTTTATAACTTGCCCACGACTCTATACCCGCTGCAAACAAGGACCAATCATTTTCCGCTACCTTTTTAATCAGTTCAGCGGAACCTTTATAGCTAAGGTCTGGAATAGGGGTCATGATGCTGCCATTCCGCTGCCATACATATTGCTTATTCAAATGGGTGAGCTCTTTGACAATGTCATGTTCTTTGATCAATTGGTTCAGTCTATGTCCAGAAATACCACCGATCTCCAAAACCATTTTATTGTATTCGTTTGAATTCGCAATACTAAAAAGTGCATTGGTAAATTCAAGATCCAATTTGGAGTTGAGACTACTTCCTAGCATGGTAATATGTGCGTTTGCTACGGCCTCTTCTAATAGTACCGCCCCATCTCCCTGCAGCTGACCGTTACTAATATCAAAATTGTAAGTGGATAATTTCATTACTTCAAGGTTAAGCGAATCTTGAGCGATTGCTAACGATTGAAATTGAAAAAATAACACGCATGCGGCCCATATTATTCTATACTTCTTCATTCTAATGTAGTTATGTTATTTGAATGTGTTCCCTGGATTCCCAAGGGGTATGGAAGTAAAAATAGGATCAAAAACGGGCTATTGCTACCAACATCATGATTCTGGTATACAAGAAGTTATTTTAGGCGTTTTTGAAGAAGGCTTATTGTTGTCAATGATTAGTGTTTCGTAAAAGCAGGAATAACGACCTCAGAAATTGGAGTCATGATTTTGTCATCTTCCCCATCGTGTCCAGAAATCACTATAGTTAATTCTAAATCTTCTATCACAATGACGCGTTGTCCCCCACCTCCCCAGGCAAAGGTGGTATTATAACTGTTCTGCCCTACTTTGATCTGTGTTTGATACCAAAAATACCCATACCGATAGTCTTGAGGCATCCAATCTTGGGTAGGTTTCACAATTCCGCTGGTGGCTTTAGCAAGATAATCAGCAGAAATCAGCTGTTCACCCTTAAACTTCCCTTCATTAAGTACCAAGTGCCCCAATTTAAGCATGTCCCTAGATTGGAGGCTTGCGCGCCATCCTGCCTCTGGTAAACCACTTGCATGCTTGGCCCATTCGTAATTGCTAATACCCAGTTTATCTAGTAGCTCTCTTTTAATAAACTCCTCAGCGGTTCCCGGCACAACGGCATCAATGACCGTCATCACCAACATTGGATTAAAATTTCCGTACAAATAGCTCTGAGATTCATCCGTTATAGGTCCGCTTTGCTCCAAAAGCGTCTGTACCAAACCCTGGCCTTTTAATAGGCTGGTATCCTTCTCAAATGCTTTCCATTTTTCGTTATCGATGCGCAAGCCGCCCTGCATTGTTAATGCCTTATGAAGTGTGATTTTCTCGAATCCTGGGGTTAAATTTTTTGGGTTAACATCTTTTAGAAAATTAGTCAAAGGCTTGTTAAGATCTTCCATACTTAGATACCCCATTTCAATAGCTCTGCCCAACACCAAACTGGTATAGGCTTTTACTGCTGATGCTTGCCCATGGGGCACATTGATACGCCCCTTTTTATAATAGGATTCAAAAACTAATTTGTTTTTATGAGAAATGAGTAAAGCATCATAGCTTCCATAGATGCCTTCAAAAATCTCTTGAGACAAGGTAAGGATGGCCTTTTGGTCTTTGCTATGCATTGCCAAGGTATCTACTGCTATCCCATCTTTTCTATCCTCTGGTGTAATACTCACATACGGATTGTTGAGATGTGGAATGGACCAGAAGGAAACCTCCTGGCTAGTGGTTGATTTATGCGTCATCATGGAAGATAACCAATTAATACTTCGAATAGCGGTTGCTGGGAAGGCCGTACTATGGTTCCCATCAATCACCTCTTTAAATACAGATAAACCATCATCCCTTCGATCATTAAGTAGTTTAACAAAGGTATCGATGGGCGCAGTCTCCTCTTCCAAAGAACCATACGCAATATAAACATTGGCATTGAGGCTGGTACTTCTGTCGGAGTTCTTAAAAGGTCCAAATTTGGTATTGAGTTCAGCTACATATTCCATTTCATTTTGTATGGTTGGACTGCCTAGAATGTAGTTGTTAAAAGAATCTGGTTGCGTCAGTAGTATGTATGCCCCAAACTCACCACTCAATGAATATCCAAAATAAGTGCGACTGTTTGGATCCGTTCTATATCTAGCATCCACATAGCGAATCACATCCTTACGAATAAAATCCAAATGTGTTTGGGCTTGGCCCAATTGATATTTTGCTTGAATTTCTGGTTTGCTGTGTGCACGCATGGAATAATCACGATACCTACTTAGATGTGCTCCTACTTCATCTTTTAAGGCTGCATGGATGTCTTTCTGCCAAGAAATCCCTACTAGAATCATATCCTCAAGGATAAATTCTTGGCAGGTAGATAGGGCTTCAAGATGCCACATCGCATCCGTATAATAAAGAACTGGATAAGTTTTATTGTCGTTCTCTGCATAGTCTTCTGGTAGTTCTATATAAAGCTCATAATTTCTTTCAGTAGCAGTATCTTGTATGGGCACAACCTGAATTTGTGGTAAAACCAAGGAAGAACCTGCTATGTTCGAGGCTGCTTCTTTTGCAGCATTTTTCTGCGCCAAGGCAGCAGTGGTACACATAGTGATAGAGAGTACTACTATTTTAAATACGTTCATTTTTATCTTCTTTTATTCGTGATAGGGATTGAAATAGTGTTAATCTTTAGGAGGTCGATCATTTTATTCAGGGTCAAACAGTCCAGATTTAGATAGTTGTCGGGATATGATATTGAGTTGATTGCTTTCACGATCCGTATTGGCAGTTCCAAAATAGGCAATGACCAAATCTTTTGCTGGTGATACATAGAGACCTTGTCCCCCATGTGCTCCCTTATAAAAATCGCCGTCTTCAAACACTGCTCCCCATAGATAACTGCTGTATATCGTTTCTCCGGTATGAGGGGATTTCTTTTTAAGCTTTTTATTCACATTTCGGATGTTCCCTAAATGGGCATCAGAGATGATTGAACGGGTATTATTTCTACCGCTGGGGGTAAACGCCAAACCAAATCTGGCGAGGTCTCTTAAGGTGGTTGACATACCATCCAGGTAGGAAAGCGTGGTTCCATTCGTATTAGTTCCCATGAGAGCGCTATACTCCGCTCCTATCCTACTCCATATTTCCTGCTCCACGAAATCGCTAAAAGTGAGACCGCTAATTTTCTCAACCAGCAGCGTTAATAGCATAGCATCTGCATTCGAAAACTGGTATTCCGTTCCTGATGGCTTGGCAGCTTTGGCAGTTGCCAAGTCTTTAATGGGGTCAAAACTAGCCTCATAGTTCTCCAATGGAACGCGTTCTATTCCAGAGCTCATGGAAAGAATATCCATAATTGGCACACCTTCCCAACCAGAATTTTGAAGCGCATTAAAGTAATGATCAATGGGTTTACTCGTATCAATTAAGCCTCTATCTTCCAGAATAGCAATAGATGTACTTACAAAGACTTGGGTGATGAGCATATTAATATGCAAATCGGTTGGGAACATTCTTGGATAACCTTCAAATACGATTTTGCCTTTATGAATGATAATGAGTCCATTCACCTCTACTTGCTGTACATAGTCGTTTAAAGTGAGTCCGCCACCTTTTTTTAAATCTAATGAGGTTCTAAAATTTTTCACATCGGCTCGTGGTGCTTCTTCAAGAATTTTTGGTGAATCGGACCTGCGGATGCGTGCATGCTTCTGAATTTGGGAGAAGTTGAGATAAAAATAGCGTTCCAAATCCCCATATTCCGTCCAGCTGCCTCCTTCATAAATGCGCTTATGAAATCCATAAATTTCTTCTTTAGTAAAGCCAGCATACGTATAGGTTTCATATTTCGGACCGCTTTCACTTATAGGCTTGGATTCCTTCTGCGGCTCTTTTTTGCATGCAAGGAAAAGAACCATTGAAAGTAGGAATCCCATTTTGATGTTCATATTGCTAAAATTTATGGAGGGTTAGAAACGACTCTTTATTCATGCGTGAAATTATAGAATAGTCCATCTCTAATTTTTTAAATAGGACAAGCCTCGCAATTAAATGACAAAAGCATTTCGTCATTGATATATGCCTTTTGTAAGAAATTAAGATGATTTGTAGTTGTAGATAGTATCTTTAAAGCCTCTGAAAATAATGCATGTTTAAAAAGTCTGTTTGCAATACCATACTCCTTAACCTAGGTGCCTTTTTATTGGTAGCCATGCTGGAAATATTGGGTGGATGGTTGTTCAGGGATAAATACGACACTCCTTATTCTTTTTATGTATGGCAACTAAGCTATGCCCTTACCATTATGGGGGTGATATGGGTGAACCATTTTATCCTCATTCCGTTCGTTTATGACAAGAAACGCTATCTAAGCTACAGTATACTGCTTATTGCGACTATATTTTTAGGGGCCTTTTTAAAGGCATATCCAGAATGGATTGGGGTTTATAAAATGTCTTCTTTTCTTATTTATACCACGGGAACTGGTATGGCCGCCTTTTTTTTAAGAAGAAATTTAATCATCCAAAGAGAGAATGCTGAGAAAGAAAAACTACAAAGAGCAATAGAGCTTAACTATTTGAAAGAACAGGTGAATCCTCATTTTTTATTCAATGCCTTAAATAGTATTTATTCACTTGCAAGGCAGCAATCGCCAGAAACTCCAGATCTGGTGATGCAACTCTCAGAATTGATGCGATATCAATTAGAGAGTTCGAAGAAGAATACCGTTCTCTTAAAAGAAGAGCTTGAGTTTATAGAGAATTATTTGTTACTTGAAGAAAAAAGATTGAGTGATCGTTCTACGATTGAGTTTTTAATTAAAGGCGATGTATTGCAGTTGCGAATTGCTCCCATGTTGCTTATCCCATTCGTAGAAAATGCTGTAAAACATGGTGCGCAAAGCACAAATGAGCAGAGTGCGATTGATATTTCGGTTGCTATAAAAAACAGTACGCTTCATTTTTGCGTCATTAATTCAAAACCTGCTATGGTAACGGTAGCGAACAGAGAGGGAATGGGTCTTGAAAATGTGAGAAGACGTTTAAAACTATTATATCCGAATTCTCATCTATTGGAAATTAGTGATAGCGAAAAAGAATATCGAGTAGATGTATCTATAGATTTATCCGATTCAAAATAAGTAATGAATGCTTAAAATTGGTATTGTAGACGATGAAATACTAGCACGCAAAGTGTTGGAAGAGTATTGTTCTAAAATTGACAATTTAGACATGGTACTAAGCACGGGAAATCCGCTTGAATTCATAAATTTTATGCAGCAAAACGATCTTGACCTCATCTTTCTAGATATTGAAATGCCTGAACTGAATGGGATAGAAATTCTACAATCCATGATAAAACCTCCTAAAGTCATTTTAACTACCGCCTATTCGGAATATGCGCTGGAAAGTTATAATTACGGAGTGGTAGATTATTTGTTGAAACCCATAAAGATTGAACGTTTTTTAAAAGCCATCAACAAAGTTTCGGTCTCAGAAGTAACACAACCAAAAAAAAATAGCGGCAAAGAAGAACTGCAAATAAAGCATGATGGCATGCCTGTTAATATTTCATTTGAATCAATTCAATATATTCAGAGTTTTGGAAATTATTTGAAAATATTTACGGATGCAAGAATGTACCTTATTTCTGAAACCCTCATTAATATTACCACCTTATTATCAGACAATTTTCAACGTACACATAAATCATATATTACCAATTTGAATAGAGTTACAAAGGCAACCAAAACACATTTGTTCATTGAAACTATTAAAGTCCCAGTGAGTACGATGTATAAGGTGGTTGTTTTTAAAAAATTGGATGTGTTGTCAAAACTATAAAACAGGGACCTCCATTGCTCCCTTGTGCTTTTCAAATGAATTCAACAAAATCGTTTTTAATGAGCCTTATTGAACAAGGTTTTAATACCATTCTTTAGTTCATAAACAGCTTTTACCTCTTGTTGGTTTAGGGGTTTATCAAAAATTGCAAGCTCATCTAAAAAGCCAATATATCCTAGGCCTAGCATAATTTTTCCATTTTTTGCTTTCCATGTAAAGGGGTCATTGATATCTTTTATTTCACCTTTAAGTTCCCCATCTAAATAGAGTTTAAATGTGGATGCTGTTTTTGTATTTACCCCAGAAAAAACAATGGCAATATGTGTCCAGGTTCTAGACTGAAATGGAGATGGGTTTACGGTTACGGTTCGTTTGTTCCAATCTTTTTCATCGCTATCATTGTTTGGATCCCAAACGGCTAAATCTCCCATGGCGCCCATTCTAAATTGCCTTGGTGTGTGGTCTGTAAAATCTACCCATAAGCCAGCATCGCTCCATTTGGAATCTGTAATACAGATAGGATCGCAATAGTGAGGTGCTAATTTTTTGTTTGGGTCTAATCGCAACCAAAAAGATAGGGTACCACTCCATGATGTAGTATTGTACCCAACATTTTTATATGCCTTATAAAAAACAGCAGAAGTTTTTGCTTCTTTAAAATGAATTGCATCACCAAAAAGGCCTTTGCCCTTAGCTAAAACTATCGTAGAATCATGCAAACCCCTTTTTGCATTAGCCGCTTCTTTATAGGTTTTAGAAGTGTAGATAGTTGAATCGCCTTTAGCAATAGTGGCGGAAGTATTTCCATCAAATGAGCTGTAAAAAAGAATGTTATCTTTTAATGATTTTTGTTGCGAAAATGAAGGTATTGAAACCAGTATTAAAACGATGCTAAATAGAAATAATAGTTCGGTTTTTTTTGAAGTTTTCATAGGCATTAATTTACAATGATACTTTAAACTTGTTGGGTTCATTCTTCAGACTCCATTCTACTGCTTCATAGGCGTGAATTTTTCCCGTATCAAAAGTTGGAATGATCACATCTGTTTTCGAAATAAGAATAGGTAATTCTGTACATCCTAAAATAACGCCCTCTGCTCCTTTATTTTGGAGTTCTTCTATTATTTCAATGATTGCTTTTTTTGATGTACTCGTAAATTGCCCTTTTACCAATTCATTATAAATAATATCGTGGACCATTTGCTTTCCGCTGGTATCCGGAATCAAAACTTCTAAATCAAAATCATTCTCCAATGTTTTGGTATAAAAATCTTTTTCCATGGTGAATTTTGTTCCCAATAAGGCTACTTTTTTTAGGTTCTTTTTTCTAATAGCTTCTCCGGTGGTACTCGCAATATGCATAAATGGAATGGTTATATTTTCGGTGATGTAATGACTTACCAAATGTATGGTGTTGGTACACAGTAAAATAATATCGGCCCCTGCCTTTTCTAATTGCTGTGCGGCTTGCTTCATGAGATTCCCAATAGCATTCCAATCGCCTTTGAAAGTTAGATGCTCTATCTCTGCAAAATCTACTGAAATCAGGATGCATTTTGCTGAATGGGAGCCTCCTAAAATTTCTTTTGCTCTTGTATTTACAAACTCGTAATATAATTTTGATGATTCCCAACTCATTCCGCCTATTAAGCCTATTGTTTTCATATGTGTTCTATTATCTTAACCACTAAATTAGGATACATAATTAAGTAGAAGGAATTTTATAATGGAGATTGGTAAAATTATAGTTGAAATTATTTCAATTATAAACTATTGGTAACTCACTTATCTTTGTGCATATGGAACTCAAATATTTCAGACTTATAAAAACGATCGCTGAAGAAGGGAGTATTTCCAATGCCACAGAACGACTCTTTTTAACTCAGTCTGCCTTAAGTCATCAATTAAAAGATTTGGAAGAACGTCTAGGGTTTAAGGTTTTTAATAGAAGTAGAAACAATTGGGAACTTACGGATGAAGGCAGCGAACTTTATAAATTGGCTAATAAATTATTCAGTTCTATTGATGAGAGTTTTAGTGCAATTAGAAACATAAAAGATGGTTCAAAGGGATCTATTAAATTAAGTGCAGAATGCCAATCTTTTTTTCATACTATTCCGTCTTTTATTCAGAAAATGGGGATTTTATATCCTGAAATTGCGATTGATATTGCACTGGGAGCCACCAATAAAACCGTATCGCAGGTATTGTCTAACGATATAGATATTGCGATTGTAACTTCGGAACCAGCAGCTGATGAACTTTACAGTATCCCAGTTTTTAGAGATGAGATTTTTGCTATAATGCATGAGGAACATTCATTAAACGATTTGGAATATTTAGAGGCAAGTCATTTTAGCCATGTACATTTATTCATAAATTCCTTTCCATTAGAAGGTGTCGCAGTTTTTGAAAGCTTTTTAAAACCTAATAAAGTACACCCTAAAAAGATTTCAGCGATTCCATTTACAGAAGTCACCTTGTCCATGATTGCTGCAAATATGGGCATTATGTGTGCCCCAAAATGGCAATTAACACCTTTTAAATTGTCAAAAGAATTGGTATTTAAACGTATTGGGGAAAAAGGTTTAGAACGTAAACATTACTTAGTGGTTAAGAAGGAACAGCGAAATAAAAAATACATACACGATTTTATTTCTAGTTTTGAAGAAAATTTTAGAGAATAAAACTTACGCTATATATCGCCTCCCTTTTATCTTACAATAGTATACTGCCTATGAATGATAATAAGCTTGCCCTAAATAAAACTATCCCATCTGATTACTCATTAATTTATGATACATCCCTTCCTCGTTTTCAATCAAGGTTTGGTGTGTGCCGTATTGAATAACCTCTCCCCTATTCAGCACTACCAATTTATCTACTTGTGCAATCGTAGAATACCGATGTGCAATAATGATGGTGGTACGTCCGTACATTAACTTGTTCAATGCATCCTGAACCAGCAATTCGCTTTCTGAATCCAAAGCGCTTGTGGCTTCATCAAGGATGAGTATTTTAGGATTTTTTATAACTGCCCGCGCAATCGCAATCCGCTGCTTCTGCCCTCCTGATAGTTGAACTCCCTTTTCACCAACGGCTGTCTGGTACCCCTTGGGGAAATTGACAATAAAATCATGCGCATTTGCCATTTCTGCTGCATGTTCAATTTCATCAAGCCTATCAAGTGGGTTGCTCAATGCATATCCAATATTTTCTGCTATGGTCCCCGAAAATAGAACAGGTTCTTGCTCTACAATGGCAATAGATTCTCGTATGGATCGGTAGTCTAGGGACGACGCATCTATGCCATCGAACCTAATGTAACCTTCGTGCGGTTCATAAAAGCCAAGCAGTAAATTCACCACTGTAGTTTTCCCGGCACCAGAGGGGCCCACCAAGGCCACTTTTTCACCTGATTCTATGGTTAAGCTAAAAGTGCTCAAAACTTCTTTTTCCTGTCGGCCCGGATATGCAAAACTGAGTTGATCAAATTCAACCTTACCTTGCAATTGTGCAATCTCCATCCCTTCTTTGTAGGTCTGTATTTTAGAAACTCTGTCCAACAACTCAAAGACACGCTCGGTTGCACCATAAGAACGCATCCACTGACCCCACAAGCTACTAATGGAGTTAACAGACATAGATACCATTCCCGCATATAAAATAAAACTAGTCAATTCACCAATAGTCATGCTACCTTTTGAAATAAGTACGGCAGCCACGATCATCATAACGAGTAATGTACTGAATGAGGCAAAGGTGCTCAGACCTTGAAAGGTGGCCATTAATTTTGAATTTTCGAGGGAATGCTCCAAGACAGATTCTGCCGCTGCACTATAAGTTTTAATCGCTTTTTTTGACTGATTGAACGCCTGAATAATACGAATATTAGAAAAGCTTTCCTGTGCGGTATGTAAACTTCCTGAAAGACTTTCTTGCAGCGCCATGGACTTTAAACGTACTTTTCTTCCTAGCCACTTTGTTAATAGTATCGTGATGGGCAGGGTGAACATAACAATTACACTTAACAAGGGAGAAATACCAAATATCATCACAAAGCCTCCAATACCTACAATAAACGATCGAGTCATGATGGCAATATTCATACTGAGTGCATCTTTTAGCATATCAAGGTCAACCGTAAGCCTGCTGGTGAGCTCTCCTGTTTTAGTGGTATCGAAAAAACCAATTTCCTGTCTAATAATACTGCTGTACAGTCGCTCTCGAAGCCTCCTAACAATCATATCGCCCGTAGATTCAAACAAATAAAATCGCAGGGCGGTTACGGTGCAATAGACAATGAAGGTGATAAAAACTAGGATTGCAGGAACAAGAAGCCAGTCCGTAGAGGATTCTTTAGCAATAGTATCCACAAAGTAAGAAACCGCTTTTGGAAAAGATAATTGAATTACAATGGCTACCAACATCACCGTAAATCCTAGTAAAATCCTCCCAATAAAAGGTTTTACTAGCTGCAATCGTCTCAAATGCCCGGCTTTGGCTTTTTTCATATCCTATTCCTCTTGTTTTATTTGTTCTATAAAACTGGTCCAATTTTCATCACCAATAAATCCTTCCGCTTGCAAGGTATTTTCAGCATCAATGAACAGGTAATAAGGTGATGCGCCTTGAGGGTTTAGATAGTCATAGGTAACTTGACTCGTATGCATGGTAGCGTCTAGTAGTATATCGTCTTTAAGAAAGTTCTTCATACGCTTTTTGGTTTCTAAGGATAAGATCCAAATGAAAACACCCGCGTCCTTTGCCTTTTCTATCGAAGTACGCAATTCTGGTAATTTGGACTTACACTTATTGCACTTGGAAGTTATGAACACCAAGACTTTGGCATATTCATGGTCTTCATAGAGAGTTATCTTTTTTTTGTCCATCATCCGATCCAAAGGGAAGTCTGAAATTTGGGTTCCAGCGATGAGCTTTGGAGGCGTTGCATTTGTTTGTATGCCCAAAAACCGAAATGCACGCACTAATCGGAAGGTCAGCCATAGATTGAGGGCTACTGACAGGATCAGAAACACCAATATAAAGATAAGTGTGGAGTCGTCTAAGATCATAGGCGCTTCGGGTCATGTGATACAGTCTCAATATTCTTTAAATTGGTTACCACCAAATACGCAATAAATGCCATGCCAAAAAGCAATAACTGTATGGGCATTGCCATTGAAATAGTTTGATAGCTATATAAGAAAAAGCCACATGCTAAAAGAAGAACCATGTTACGTACAATATCTAGAGACGAGATATATTCTTCGTTTTGTCCAAAACAATTGCATCGTATAAGCCGATCCTGAATCACCGAAACCGAGATGAGCAGGGTAAATCCAACAAAGAGTAGCAACGCCCCCCACATAGCCATATAAGTGAACTCATTATTCAATAAAATAACGACAGCCAAGAATCCCTCTACCCCAATAATTAAAATAGTAGCCGCTTTTGTCCAAGCCTCTGGCACCTTGAATGAATTAGAGAGATTATCCCTGAACTTTCCAAAAGTACGTGCCTTTCCCACAGAAGAAAGTAGTAAGACCACAAAGATGAAAAGTCTACATAATTCTGTAAGGTAAGGAAGTGCATTCATAGCTATAGCTTTATTTCTTTCCAGCTAGGCGATATAACATCCATATATTTTTGTCTCACATAGGCATAGTTCGATGTTGCTAATAACACATCGTTTCGTGGGTCTTGTGGCGTCTTTCTAACACCGCCGCCGATTACTGCATTCAATTCTTTAGCAATTTGCCATGCCATAGCCTCTAACGTCTCGTTCCGCTTTACATTTAGTCCTATCTGAAGTAAATCTGCTCTTGTAATCGCATAGCTGTGGGAATGATATCCGAACAAAAGTTGGTTCACAATGTCCGATCTGTGCTGTATGGATTCCTTTGGCAGCTGAAATCTAAGCAGCTCTTCTGCAATATGTTGCAACTCTAATGTAGAGCGGTAAAGAGATGTAAGTGTTGTAGGAAAGATGCTGCTGGCTACGGAGACCAACAACTGCATTCGCACTTCTTCCTGTTCTATATCTAGCTGAAACCAGTTTTTGCACATTTCATTGAACAGCCGTATGTTTTCACTATCCAGTACCTGTATGCCGTCAGAATCACTTGCCTCGATCGCATTTAGACGTGGGTCAATAGGCGAAAATGTAGCCAGGTCACTTGCAATTACTTCATGTCCTGCAAGCGTTAATACGGTGAAGGATGACTGGCAATGATAGGGAACCAAAAAACAAAGCTTTTCCGTAAATTCATGAAGCAGTAGTGCAATTCTTCTTGCAGCATTAATCTCACCACCTCGTCCATAAAGGACCACATCTAGCCGGGCTGTCTTCCCAATATCCCTAAGTACCTCATATAAGTGTGGAAGGATCTCAGAATCTAAGACGGATGCAGCCAGTACCAGTACTTTACTTTTTCTTTCGCGCTCCAGATGTTTTAGCTCTTGAAGTCGTAGTTCTTTCAAATTTGTCATGGGGTTCCTTCTATAAGACAGTTAGCAAGTGCATCCATCATTTTGAGTTCTGGGACAAGCTCCTCTACAAACAGAAACTGACCTCCAGGATTATTTTCCAGAAATACAAATTCACCTTCTGGAGTAACTATGATATCCATGGCACCATATTGCAAATTGTAACTGTGTACAAAATCTCTACATCGGTTCTCAATTTTGGTAGGCAATTCAAAGGCTTCGTATAAAATATCAGCACTATAATCCCGCATGTCTACTTTGGTCTTCTCACTTTGCTGCGAATTAATCTTTGCAGCAAAAACGTAATCACCGATGATGGTTACTCTAAGCTCGAACTTCTTTTCTATATATTCTTGAAAGTAGCATGGTATCTCTCGTACAGCTTCAACATTTTCTAAATGGTCATCTGTCAGAATGGTTGTCTGAAGCCCCTGAGTAACTACCTGCTCGCCAACTGCTACTTTTTCTGCAGATAAGGTGGGCGTAGATAAGGTTTTTAACACTACCTCTTTGTTTATTTTTTCTTTAAATCCAAGTACGGAACTTGGTTGGTTGGTGATGAGAGAGGTGGGTGTTTTAAACCCCATTTTAGAGGCACGCAGGGCTTGTTCGCCTTTCCATAGGGCTGAACGAACTGCTAGTGGATGATTCATCCAATAACAATCCAAGGAGTACAGAAGGCCATTCAGTACATGTTTTGTTTCCTGATTTGCGTATGCTTTTTCTTGTGTTGAATAATCATCCTCGCTCAGGAAAGTAAAATCACTAGACTTTCGAGTCCATATAGATTTTATGGTATCTAGATCCAATTTTCTCTCAGAAGGTATGTGGGTAATAGTGGCAGACCATCCATTTTGATCTGTCTCATGATCTACCTCAAAGTCCCTAGGGAATTCATCAAGGTTTATGCGGAAAGGCATTATTCCTTTTTTTATAAGTTTAGAGACCAATACATCAGCATGTAAGTCTAAACTATTGGTAATAATAAGAATATTGTTGCTCAAAGCGATTAGGGATGTAAGAAAAAACCTTGGAGATTTCCCCAAGGTTTAAGTTTTGTTTATGGCTTAACACCAAGCACCGCTATCAGTACCAGGGTGATAGCCATTACATCTGTAATCACCACCCCAAGGAGTTGCGTAGAATGAGCATCCTGCCATGGCAACACCTTCGCGTACTTTCACTTGTTTTTTAGTTGACTCTGTAGACTTTGCCACTTTGAACGTAAAAGAATTTACTTTTTTCATAATCGATATAGTTTTATTAATTATCTACTAAATATATCATTATTATATCTCTTATACAAAATTTCTTACATTTTATTAAGAATTAATCTTTAATATTAATATGATTTTACGCCTAAATATTAAGATAATTCGGTATAAAAAAAGTCAAGTTAAAACAGCAAACACTTTTTGCTTGTAACTATTCCCTATCGGAATTTCTATTGTTCCAATCTCTATATCGGTATACGTATGGGCTGTAATGGCATTGCTATTGACCAAATAAGATCTATGAACTCTTATAAATTGATCCTTGGGTAATTGCTTTTCAAAATTAGTTAAGGTTGTCTTCACTAGCAGTGAGCTATCCTCTAGGTGAATTCTGACATAATCTTTTACACTATCTGCATATAAGATCTCATCAAAAACAAGACGGTAATTTTTTTTATTCGCTCTTACATAGATATGTTCCGATGCAGAATCCGATTTTTGAGGAATAGGTTTTGGGGCAGTTAAGGTATGTTGACTTTTAAATTTGTTGATAGCTTTAAAAAAGCGATCAAATGGGATGGGTTTTACCAAGTAATCCACAACATCAAACTCATAGCTTTCTATTGCATAGTCTATATGTGCCGTTGTAAGAATAACTTTTGGAGGGTTTTTAAGGGTTCTTAAAAAGTCTATTCCTGTTATTTTAGGCATTTGGATATCTAAAAACAGTAAGTCGATCTCTCTTTCTTCAATAACCTTAAGTGCCTGTATAGCAGAATTACAGCGATCAACAATCTCTAAATCTTCGAATTGATCAAGATAGTTTTCGATCACTTCTATCGCCAGCGGTTCATCATCTACAATAAGGCATCTAGTTTTCATTCGTACTACTATTTAAATTAATTTTCAATCTCACTTCATAGGACCCCTCATTTTTAAGCACTTGGTAATCATACTTATTTGGGTATACCAAATCCAATTGTTTTTTAATGTTCTTTCCTCCTATCCCCTTTCTAATGTTTTCATCATTGTTCTCCTTTTCTATGGAATTAAACACGGTAAAATTCAGTTGACCATCTGTTGTTGTTAGTTTTATTTTAATTTCTGGAACTTCCGTAGCGCTACTTGCACCATGCTTAAAAGCGTTTTCCACAATAGAAAGTAAAATTAAAGGTGCCATCATTGCATCTTCATCTTCGATTTTTTTTGTGAAGCTTAGATTCAAATTTTTACCGTATCGCAGCTCTTCTAACGAAATGTAATTTTCTAATAGTTTAATTTCATTGGCAATAGGTACATATGTTTCACTACAGCGATACAATACATAGGTGAGCATCTCTGAAAGTTTTAAGATAGATGCTGGTGCTTGTTCCGATTTCTTTAATGTCAACGCATAAATATTATTAAGGGTGTTCAATAAAAAATGAGGATGTATTTGTGTTTTTAAAAAGTTTAATTCTGAGGTTGCTTTTTCTTTTTTTAGCATTTCCATCTCATTTCTTACCTGGCTTCGTTGTTTTATTAGTTTAATAGTAGCCATCAGAAAGGGTGCCAAATAAACAGCTAAAAGATAATTGCGTGCCAGGCGTTCTATATTCCCTGCTACAGCCCACATATGATCTAATGAGGGTGCTTTTTCAATTCCTAAATAAGGTTCTGCCACATACATCGTAAAAACTCTTCCTAAAAAGGTGAAGAGATACATACTAGCAATTAAAGAAATGAAAAAAAGGAGGTACTTCTTTTTATAAGCGAGTTTAGGCAACTGATAATAGGTCAATAGATATGCAGCTAAAATGATAGAAGGTAATAACGCAAGCGTACAAACAAAAACAATTTTAAAATCGAGCCCCGCGTATAAGAATACTTGTGACTGCAAGATCAGAATAACACACCAAAAGATACCGTGTGTAAGCGGCCTGTTCTTTAATACGCGATCTATTATGGAATGTCTATCGTTCATCTATGAACAAACTAAAATACCACTATATCCTTTAACCCTTCCAATAAGTAGACGAATGTATCTAGCATAACGGAGAAGCTACTTAGAACAACGACAAATGATTCTTAGCCCCCTACAGCGATTCTTTGGAGATAGTCTACGGTTATTGGTCTACTTCATAAAAATTGTGAAATACTACATAGTACTTTCGATATATAATTCCATACTATGAAAACTAAATGTACATTTTTACTACTACCCTTGGTGTTCTTAACTACAATAGGTGTTGGTCAAGGGAATTTTACACCGCCTAAGCTAGTATACAACAGTATTAACAGGACACATCCATTTTATAAAGTCTTAATTAAAAAGGATAAGAACTACATCAGTTGGTTATACTTTCATTGTAAAGGTTTAGGTAACAAAAGCACGGCTACTACACCAATGAATAATCCATTAGTCTTTGATATAAAAAAGGAGGGCGTTTGGATTCAAGATACCATAACCAACTGTGTACATCCAAAACTGTACGAAAATGAAAGGGAACCAGAATGGCAAAGTGAAATACCGCTGTATGGAAGTTTTCCAAAATACATAGCTTTTCATCTTAGCAATGATCCAAAAGCAGGAGTTTCTATAGATATATTCATTAAGCAACACTCCTCTTATCTAAAAATGTATGTATTAACGGAAAACGGAGATATGGTAGATACCATTATTGATGATTCTCTTAAAGAGGGAGCTCATAAGCTGTATTGGAATACGGAAGATTTTAAGTTGGGCAACTACCTACTATTTACAGAAGTTGATGAACAGCTCATTATACAAAAGATAAAAATTGAAAAGAATTGGTTCGTAAATCTTTTTAGTAGAAGTAAAAAAATGGATCGTAAAAAGCGTATTTATACAACTGTGGATGATTTTCCTTTTAAACCCCAGAAGAAAAGAGCCATTACAAATTACATCCTCCACAACAGATTTGGAACCCATTTGGGCATTAAGTTACAGAATGAAGCGCAAGTAAAGGCAAAACTGTTTTCCATCGATGGCAACTATATAGCTACCGTTGCGAATGAAAAAATTGCCCATGGGGAATCTACATTTTTACTCAACGACTATGTATCAGAACCAGGATGGTATTTGATGCAACTAACTATTAATCAAAAGAAACAGCATATTAAAGTAAAGATTAAAAGATGAAAAAATTAAGCCTATTATGCATATTAACTACTGGTCTTTTACTAGGTCAAGGAAACAAAAATACCGCAACAGCACTCGCAGAGAAAGCTTTGGAAAAACTCATTGTTGAACACAAAGCTGTTGGCGCAGTTGGAGGAGTTACACAAGGAAATGACATGGAATGGACCGCCTCCCATGGCTATATGGATTTCAAGAATAGTAAAAAAGCGAATACCACGATGCTAACAAGAATTGCATCGATTGCAAAACCTATGACTGCCATTGCGGTAATGCAATTGTATGAGAAAAAATTAATCCAACTTGATGATCCAATTCAAATGTATATCAATGAATTATCTAATCTGGAAACTCAAGGCATTACTATAAGACAGCTATTAAACCATAGTTCTGGTATAAAAGCCTATGCCTCCAAAAAAGAATTTAAGGACAGCAAAAATTATAATTCACTAACCGAGGCCATGCATGTTTTTATAGATAGAAGCTTGCATAATACACCGGGAAAATCATACCATTATAGCACCTATAATTACGTTGTTTTAGGAGTCTTAATAGAAAGAGTATCTGGAGAACGCTTTGAAGATTATATGAAAAAATACATCTGGAACAAAGCAGACATGAAGCATACAGGAATTGAAAAATATGGGAAAAACTATACTAATAAAACAAAATTATATCTTAAAAATAAAAATGGGAATGCGAAGCAGGTGAAAAAAGAAAATAACCTTAGCAATAGAACTCCAGGTGGGGGTTTTTATTCTAGTCTAGAGGATGTACTGAAGTTTGGACAAGCCGTTTTAAATAATACCTTGATTAAACCAGAAACCTTGGCACTAATGCTTCAAAATAATGGATTAAAAAAAGATGGAAACCCATATGGAATGGGTTGGTTTATGTATGGAAGCAAACCAAATCCGGAAGAAGTATTTGGCCATAGTGGAGGGCAAACAGGAGCCTCTTCACAGCTATTAATTATACCATCACAACAAAAGGTAATTGTTGTACTATGCAATACTTCTGACGTTTGGGAACATGTTATAGGAACTGCAGCAGAGTTAAATTCAATTTTCAAAAAAGAATAAACGCTACTATTAAAATTCAATTTTTAACGGGCCAGCAATCCAAACGCTAATTATGATGGTTAAAGGAAAATACCTGTTAAGACATTTCGCTCTCCTCCAATCCATAGTTTCTATGGTAGCAGCTTATACCTTGAGCTGAACTAATGAATAAAAATGGTTTGTATAAACCGCCTACAGGCAGTTGCTCTTCAAAGCCACTCGTATGATTTTTTATAATGAGCAAAATTAGCATGCCAATTGGTGTAACAAAAGCTACAAACCACTATCTTTAGTATATATATCAATCAAAAATCATTACATATGTTTCATCAACAAAAAACAACATCAAGGCGTCTCTTGGGTGCCACAATTGTAGCTTTATTAATAGTTACATCTTCCGCTGCAACTGAATCTATAAGCGCTAAAGACTCCATCACAGCAAGAAATGGGACTCCAATTATTTCAGTAGACAATGACTTCCTTAGCAATTGCATAGCACAACCTTCAAGTAGGAACGCAGTCCTTAAAAATGGAGATATTCGTTCTTTCAATGGTTCCTTCATTTCCAAATCCAAAATGGATGCTTTTATACAACAACAAATGGATTCCCTAAATATGCCTGGGCTTTCCATCGCATTTATGAATGATGACACCATCGTATATCACAAGGCATTAGGAGTTAAAAACAATGAAACTAAGGAAAAAGTAGACAATACCACCATTTTTGATGCGGCATCAATGTCTAAAACAGTATTCAGTTTTTTTGTTATGAAAATGGTAGACGATGGTGTTCTAACATTGGATACCCCTTTATATACCTATTTAGAATACCCGGATATCGCCTATGATGAACGGTATAAATCCATTACTGCCAGAATGGTATTATCGCATACAAGTGGATTCCCAAATTGGAGATTTCTGGATGAAAATGGAAATTATAATCCCGATGGTAAACTTACCATACAATTTGAACCGGGCACTAAATTTCAATATTCAGGAGAAGGTTATGAATATTTAGCAAATGTCATTGCGCATTTAAAAGGTGTTGATAAAAATGGCCTGCAAGACTTAATACATACTATTATTTTTGAACCCCTCGCTATTAAAAACACCAGTTTTGTTTGGAACGACTATATAGAAAAACATCGTGTGGATGGACATCTTAATGGAAAACCCAACAAAGGATACAGCAGCAGTGCCAAAGATCCAAACTTTAAGGCATCGGCCAGTTTACAGACAGAAGCCAAGGCATATTCAAACTTTTTATTGGCACTTATGAATGATAAAATTTTATCAGAAAAGAGTCATCAAGAGTTGTTAAAAATTCAGTCGACCTACCCCGCATCTGAGCGATCAAAAGGGATCGAATATGGATTAGGCATAGCTAGGGAAGCATCTGAAAACGGAATTAATTATTTCCACGGAGGCGATAATCTTAGTAATACTTCGTTTTATATGTTTAATAAAGAAAAGAAAGTAGGATACGTATTTTTTACCAATTCTGAAAAAAGAGATCTCTTTAATGAGAAACTACGAAGCTTTCTTTTAGCAAAATAATTCAATGACGTATATATTTAAAAAGCTCCAAAATAGATATTGGAGCTTTTTAATTTATGTACCATCCTATTATCCTACATACAATAAGGATGCTACATTGAAACAGTCATTAACCCTTACCGCTTTTCTATCTTTTTATTAGTATCAAAAGATTTATCCGGATAAGGTGGAGGTAGCGGAACCTTGCGCGGATCTTCCGCAATCAATTTTTGAAGATGTTGTATAGCGGCATCCAACTGGGCATCTTTCCCATTAAATGTTGCATGTGGCAAGTTATCAACTTCAATATCTGGAACAAAGCCATGACCCTCTATCAACCATTTTCCATTATCACCATAAACTCCAAACATAGGTGCTCTAGCAATACCATTATCGCTTAACCTATTCCCACTGTGCAACCATATTTCACCGCCCCAAGTTCTGGTACCAATAGTGGTACCTAACCCCAATTTCTTAAATCCATCTGCAAAGGCCTCCCCATCAGAATAGGTGTTTTCATTCACAAGTACTACAATATGACCTCTAAAGGCATATGGCATATTCCAATATGGTTCTCCCGATCTTGCTTTCCAATACATCCAAGCTTTTCTCAGTAACTTCTCAAGGATAAAACTGTCAATATTTCCACCAAAATTATAGCGTACATCTATGATTAAACCGGGTTTGTTAAAAACTGGGTAAAATTCGCGATAAAACTGGCTAATATCATTAGAGCCCATGGCCCGTAAATGCAAATAACCAATTTGATCTTCTCCTTTCTCTTCCACTTCCAGGCGTTTGCCATATTCCCAATCGCTATAACGAAGATTGTATGTACTCCCAATAGGTTTTACAATGACATCTTTGGTAACCGTCCCTCTTTTTATGCTTAACCGAACTTGTTTGCCCACCTGGTTTCTAATAAGTGCCCCCATATCTATAGCAGACAAGGCGGCAATACCATTTACATACGTTACAACATCTCCTACGCGGATATCCAAATATGGATCGTCTAGAGGCGATCTTCCATCCGGATAGTCGGGATCTACCTTATAAATATGGTCAATTGTAAAGCCTCCCTTTTGTTCATCCCTGCTGAATTCTCCTCCCAAGCTAGCAACAGAGATATTTTTAGCATCACTTCTTTGATCTCCTCCACGAACGCTTGTATGTAATGCAGAAAGCTCGCCTACAAAACGACCTATAAGGTCAGAGAGTTCATTGCGAGTGGTAACTCTATCTACAAGAGGTAGGTATTTGGAATGCATCGCATCCCAATCTACTCCATGCATGTTTTTATCATAAAAATAATCTCGTTCCATACGCCATGCGTCTGTAAAGATCTGTTTCCAATCTTCTCTTGGTGTAATTGGAAAACGCCACCCACTTAAGTCTATTTTGGCTGCTGATAGGTCCTTGACTTCTCTTGTAGCTGCTTCTACCATATAATAATTGCGTTGTTTGCTCACAAGTATCTTTTCTCCATCTCTGGTTAACTCAAATCCATCGATATTACTTATCATCCTTTTAAGTTTTATCTCTTTATGATCAATCTTTATAAAAGATAGATGGTTCTTTGCATTAAGTCCTGTTTCACCGGAAATAAGGTAAATAGCATTTTTATTTACTTGTAACCCTCTGTAATTCCCAGCGCTAACGGGTACTTCTGTAATTCGCTCCTTAATACCACTTTGGTCTATTTTTACCACTAGAGAACTCTTAGCTGTTTCGTTCTTTTCTTTCTTCTTTCCTTTTACATCCGTATTTTGGGTATTACTTTTTTTGGTAGCACTTAATTCATCTGCTTCTCTAAAAGGAGATCTGGTTCCCTTCTGCAGGGCAATATGATATACTTTTTCGCTAGCATCAAAATAAGGTTCCGGTTGTCGTGTACCCCACGGACTTCCTACCAAAGAAGTGAAACTTCTATCAGATAAGAAATAAATGAATTTACCATCGGGACTCCAGCTGGGGCTTAAACTATTGGCCCTATCGGTAGTAAGATCAAAAGAGGTTCCAGTATCAACATTGTAAATTTTTATTTGGGTCATGGTATTCGCAGCAGCCTGTACAAAAGCTAACCATTTGCTATCCGGAGACCAACTATAATCCCATATTCCTTCTTGATTGGTAGAAATCTTTTTACTGATTCCACTTTTAACATTTAGCACATACATATTGCTTTCAAGGTCACTGTAGGCAATTGACAGACCGTCTGGTGAAGCGGTTCCTTGAAACCTAAGTAAATCTCCATCTTTTGTAATATGCTTTTGAACTCCAAGCCCGTTGGACGGCATGCTAACAAATTCGAATTCCCCCGTTTCATCCGATAAAGCATAAACCTGCTTTCCGTCATGCGAAAAAACAGCATCTCTAAAACGTACATTCTTCTTTTCTGTAAATGAAATAAAGCGTCCATCTTTTACCGGAGCTACAAATACACGCCCCCTAGCAGTAATTACAATATGATTTCCTTTAGGATCTGGATGCACAGAAGTAATATATCTTGAAGGATTATTGTCCCATTTTTCTCTAAGCTGATCTAAGTCTGATACCAACTGGATACTGATTTTTTTTGCTTCGTTGGAAGCAATATTATAATGCCAAAGATCTGCTCCCTTTTGGTATACTATATTCCCATTAGAAATATTAGCATAGCGAACATCAAAATCTTTATGGGTGGTATGTTGTTTCAATGCACCACCATCATCATTCATGGACCAAATATTCATCATACCATCTCTATCACTGATAAAATAAACACGTTCATTAAACCACATTGGATGATGACTTTCTCCCGCATGCTTGGTAGTTAATTTCACTGCTTCTGCTTCGCCTTCGGTATATTTATAAAGTTGTCTTGCAGTACCTCCTTGATATCTTTTGGTTACATTGTTATGAAATGCAGGGCGTACAAAATAAACTGTATTACCAGCACTATTAAAAGAGGCTTCACTCGCTTGGAACAAGGGTATTCTCTTTTTTTGCTTTGTTTTAGGGTCTATGGTTACTAATTGATTGTCTGGAACTTTGGAATACGCTCTTGTTTGGTAGACAACCTTACCATCTGGGGTCCAATTATTAACAATGGAGGCATCTCCTTCATAGGTCCACCGTATGGGTAAACCACCTGTAATAGGCATCGTATAAACTTCCGTTGGTCCTTCATAACTTGCAGAGAAAGCTATACTTTTCCCATCTGGTGAAATGGCAGAAAATCGCTCTTCTTCCGGATGCGTAGTTAAACGTTGCGCTAAACCGCCCGAAAGTGGCACCCTCCATAAATCTCCTTCGGCAGAAAATACAATCGTATTATTATGGATGTCCGGTTCTCTATAATAGCCTTCAAAACCCTGAGCTAGTAGAGCTGATGAGATAAAGAAGGAAAGAAAGAAAATTAGAAGGGTTTTGGATGAACCAAGGGTTTGCTTAGTGCTCATAATTAGGATGGTTTGATATTGATTGATAAAAGAATAGTGATTCTAAAATTAGTGAAGAAAACTTAAATAGCATGCTAGGAACTTTAATTTATTTCAGTTGATATCTGGAAGCTCCCAAACCCTCTTCTTCTGTAAAAAGATACTCTTTATTAGGATAAAGGGCCCCTTTCTAGGTCTATAGGGTATAATTTTAATGATTTTCTATAAATAACCGGTTCATCATCTTTTTTGAGATACGTATCATTCATTTTTGAAGATCCACGCAATTTGATAGAGTTTTGGGGTATTCACCATAAAACATATACTCATGAAAAATTTAATTCAAAGCACCTTAGCACTTTTCTTATTAGCTCAAACCGCAGGATACAGTCAAACAAAAACAGTAGAAACAAATTCTGACCAAGTAGCAACTTCCTTAAAAAAGAAAAGTACAAATACTGAAACTGAAACTGAAACTCAAGATACCAATAGCTTTCTAGGTACGTATTTCTTAGCAGAAGCCGACTTTGAATTAGAAATTGTGGAAGAAGACAACAAAATGTATATCATTAGTCCTTTTTCCAAGGATATCCTCATTCAAACCAATAAAACTACTGTACACGAGCCAACAAGGGGTGTAGATCTGGAGCTCATCGCTAAAGACAAAAATGCCTTAAAATACACTCAAAATGGATACGAAACGATTATAAAAAGAGTGAAATCTAAAACAACAAAATAAACCCAGCTAAGAACCCTTTCCTAATAGTTAGTTAGGAGAGGGTTTCAACTTATCTGTACTAGTCCTATCTAATTTTGAATATTTATTCCATCCGATCTACAATCCATAATTCACGATTCAAATCTTGAAACGCAATAATGCCTATCGTTTTTGAATAATACAACTCTAGTCCGGCATTGTCTTTTACCATATATGCATTGGCATAAGAGGTATTTGCTAGTACCAATGTTTCATAAAATATAGCATCTCTGGTTCCCCAAAAATTCCGAGAATCTACCTGCTTACCTCTAGTAGAGGTTAAAAGATCAAAACCCAATCTAGCATGAGTAGTATTTCCCCCTCCATTTAGAGAATTGCTATAATCAATGGATAAAAAATCGGCCAGATCATAGGGTGCTGCATTGGGTACGGAAACGTTCATATCAATGAGAAATTGACAATGGTTCCCATTCTTATAAGTTCCAACCAATCGCAAACGACGAAACTCACTATAATGAATTTGGTGTTCTCCATTCTTACTGTAATTCCACACCGTATCTTTAATGGCTTCTTGGATTGTTAAAATCAATTCTTCCTCTTTATCATTTTTAAAGCTAAGTGTGGCCGTTTCGGAATAGGGAACAAAATCCAAGGTGGTGGCCTCCAATGCAAAATAAGGACCTTCGAAAGGCACGGTAGCTTCTTCTTTTTCACATCCAACAAGCGCTATAACAAGGGTACAAATTAATAAGAGACTTCTTTTCATAATAATACATTTAATGGTTCATAAATAGTAGTTATTTACTGTTCCACTAAAGTATAGCGCGTATCATTCCCTTATGTCCAAGAATATCCATTTTGGAGAATATTGGACAAATATCGGTCAAGAACCCTGTAAAGTAAGCCTACTTTTACCTGTCTTGTATGTAATTTTAAAATTGGACAGCTTGCCTATTCATCTTTCAGCGGCAAGTACTTATAGATAGAATTATCATCTTTTTGAATGTCTGCTACCAAACGAGAGAACTCATTTAAATCCGGTGAGCTTGGATTCCATGCTTTTCTACCAGCATTAAAGTCATTAAAATAGGCTTCCCAATTTGGATAGGCTGCTTGGGCTTTTATCAAAGTAGCATCCACATAGGTCTGGGCCTCGGCTTCTGTGAGGTAACCAGCGCCATAACCTATTGCTGCATTATTTACCAAACGGGCATAATCCCAAGCCTTATATTCATAAGGTTCGTTGAGTAATCCATCCAAGGTCTCTATCAAACTTTTCTTATCGCTAATATCCCAATAATTAGAAAGCGTTTCAATACATAGTTTTGATTCCGCTTTGGTGAAATAGAAAATCCAGATTTTTTTATGTAGGTCTATTGTTTCTTCCTCACTAGTATCACGAGAATAACCCATATGTTTTTCGATGGCAGCTTTTCCACCATAGCTTTGAACCACATAGGGACCTGCAAGCATAAAGCCTTTAAGAAGACTGTCTGGTTGTGAGGACTTTTCAGAACAGGATTGAAAGCAACATATGGTTACTAAAAATAGGATTGATTTTTTAATGAATTTCATGCTAAAGTGGTTATTTATTTAGTTCATAATTCTTGTTACCACAAAGATAGCTTGCACCTATTAAACCAGTTACCCTGAAAACAGTGAAATATATTTTACTCTTTCTTCATGCTGATAGCAATTTTATCCACTATGAACCACTCCCCTTTTACTTTCATAAGATTAAAGTAATCTGTAAATAGAAATTCTGGGGTGTCAATTTCGCATTTAGCAGCAGCAATAGCACCGGTAATATCCAGTTCAACAAGCCTGCCAGATGAATTCTTTTTTCGGGGCCGTGGCTTAAAAAAGCCAAGGTAAGTTGCTCTATCAAATACGATGACTTTTCCATCTTTTATATTTTTAAGCTTGCATGTGCTATGCATAGCACTTCCTATTTTAGTAGTATCACCCGTCATCCAACCCTCAAAATAGAGATTAATTTTTTCTTGTATAAGGGCTTTTTCTGTTTCTTCTGTCTGCGCATTTATGGTTAACATGCATAGCATTCCCATTGTAAAAAGTACTGTTTTCATTTTTTTCATTCCATGAGTTTTAATCAACATTATTTTCTATTAAGATCATTTTACCATCCTCTTCATCCGTGAGTAGATAGAGTTTTCCATCGGGGCTTTGGACGACCTTCCTTGCCCTTACCCGATCGTGAACAAAAAGCTCTTCCAAACTCATAATGGTATCGTTTTCTAGTACAACTCGCCAAAGACTGCCACGTGATAAACCAGGAATAATGAGGTTATCTTTCCATAAGGGAAAGTCATTTCCAGTATAAAATGTTAATCCGGTGGGTGCTACGGTCTGCAACCAATACCATTTTGGGGCAGTAAATGAGCGATCTTCTAATTTTGGAGGTGTGTAGCCAGCACCTCTATATCCGCCACTGGTTTTAATAGGCCAACCATAGTTTGCCCCAGCTTCTAACTTATTAATCTCATCGCCTTGTCTTGTGCCATGCTCACTAAACCAAATTTCACCGGTCTTTGGATGCATGGTAATGCCTTGGGCGGCTCTAATACCAATAGCATATAAACCTGGCACCGCTTCATCACCAAAGTTGGGGTTATCTGTTGGAATACTGCCATCATCATTCAAACGGTATATTTTACCACGCTTATCGCGTAAATCTTGAGCAATGGGCATTGGAGGCTGATTTGCTTCTGTAAAGAGACGCTCACCAATAGTGATATACAATTTACCATCGGCACCAAAGGTCATTCCGCCACCATAATGAAACAATCCAATGGTATAAGGATCTGCAATAAAAATAGGTTTCAGCTGTGTTAGTGTTTTCTTCTCTAAAACCGCCTGGACTACTTTGGTAGTACTATTTTCTCCCTTCCTAGAAACATAGGAAATGTAGAGTTTGTGATTGTTTTCAAAATCTGGATGAAGTACTACATCAAATATCCCAGCATTGTATTTTAACTTTTTGCCATCAGCACCTCTAGGGAATGTTCCTAAAGGGTGTTCGGTTACATTCACTAACAAACTATCTGCTAGATCATCTGGAAAACCTTTAATGGTAGTACGTTCTTTAGTACTCAAATTTACATATAACAGATCCCCATCTTTCTCAGCTATTAATACCTCATTAGCTGCTAAAAAGGCAGCGCTCCAAGGACGTTTTAAACCTTTGAGAACTACTCTTTTTGATGGTCGTTGGATTCCAATTTTTGGATCTGATAGTGGCCTTTCAACAGAAGATCCACAAGAAACAACAATAAAAAAAAGAGGCAATACCATTTTCATCATACCAACATTGTTTGAGACAAAAATGTGTTGCGATACCCATATTTCCTATCAAAATCATGATTATGGCATACAAAAAAATGAAAATAGTGTCTAAGTATCTTTCGATTGACGATAGGCTACAGCCGTTTGTTTTGTTATTTTTTTAAATGCGGTGTTAAAAGAAGAAATACTATTAAACCCACTATCATAAGCAATTGCCGCTATTTTATAATGTTTAAATTCCTCAGATCTCAAACGTCTTTGCGCCTCAGAAACCCGCAAACTAGTAATGTATTGGGAATAATTAACCCCCTCTGCCTGATTGATTACCTGAGATAGTTTTTTAGAACTTATCCCTATATTTTCACTTAGCATTGCTAAGCTAAGTTCTGGGTTCAAAAACAATTGATCCTCTTTCATAAGCAATGCTATTCGCTGCATATGCCCTTTAGATTCCTTTTGATCCAGGCTAGAATTCGCGTATTTTTCTGCCGTAAGTCGAAACAAAAAGGGATTTTTCAAAGCCCAAACTGCAAAGCATATGATTACAATGGAAAATAGAAAAGCCATTCCCATATAATAGGGTATAATCCCTGCTGCCAGTAAACCAATAAATAGTACTACCACAAGAGTTGTTATACAAAAAAAGAGCAACCATTTCTGTATGTCAGATGCTCTATCCGTAGCTGGTATTGGAGTATATAACAAATATAAAATGGTATACAATGTATATGTTGTTATGTGTATTAATAGAAAAAAATACCAACCCATGGCAATGGCAGAACCATCATTGGGTATCCACCAACAAAAACACATGAAGAGAAGCATGGGGATATAATGCCATACATATGTCTTCCCTAGCGATGCTGGTTTTCCATTCCTCAATAGAGACGAATACAACCATAATGAAGGTCCAATGGCTAATAATACACCTAAAAAAATATTTCTAATGACCGGGTCAATAGGGAAATAATTAAAGAACAAGGACTTTCCTATTCGCAAGCTAAAAGCAAGCAGGTAAACTGCTAAAAAGATATTGGCTTTGGGTTGCTGTCTTCGATTAATTAGTAAGAACAATCCAAAAAATAAGCTAAGTATAACGCCTATACTCCCAACGAATAGTTCGATGTGTTTAAAGATTTCCTCATTTTGTCCCATAGCGCAAAGTAAATAAATCTTCTTGGAATAAGGCTCTAGAGGAAATTAAACATTGGTATTCAAAACTTATTGTAGGGTGTATACTTTGGGGGGCGTACGCCCGCCATTCTTAAATACGCCACGGCCTGTGCTCGGTGATGTGCTGTATGGTTTTCTCCTCGTAAAATTAGGTCTAAATTGGAATGCCCGGATAAAAAATCAGGTTTTACAGTATGCACTCCCCTGCTTAAAGCTTCATCTTCCACACTCCCTAAGCTAGTAATTACATAGTCAAAGGTAGTTGCTACATATTTTGACACCAATGCTTTGTTTGTTGCAGGGTTTCTGATCTGCAGCATATCTGGTTGGAATAGATTGATTTCGTCTGGGCGCTCTACTAAAAAATCCGCTGCTATAAGTTCACTAAAATTTTTATAAGTTTTCTCATCCGTTAAGATTCCAAAATAAAAGTTGTTAATAAGCCCCAGGTGCATAAAATGCTGGGCAAAACTCATCTGTTCCGTAGTAGGTGCATATTCTATAAGATCTGCTGGCATACTATTAAATACTGCCATGGTATACTCTTTAGAACTTTTCCATCTTTTAACAAGATTCTCCACTAACGGATTATCATAAATGGGAATTTTAGAGGAAATCAAAGCCATAGGGCCTAGTCCGAGCAAACCTATTATCTGCCTTCTTTTCATTGTGCTATTTTAAAGGATTAGTGCTTCTATAAATGTATTGAATAATAGCAGATGTGGAAAGCATATGCAAGCGAATTAGTGCATATTGCATAAGAAAAAGACGGGACTAGTACCTTGCACATTAGGCAATCAATACTAGTTAACTATAAAATTTAAGAGGAAGTGATCTACTAAATTTATGATGATTGCATGTGTCTATTTATTCCACTTTTCCCAATGAGGAGAAGATGACCTCCAAAGTGGACGAGCAATGCTATCGTTCCCAGCACCATATGGATAAAGTACATACCAAGTTGTACTACCATATCTATCGACCCCACCACCAACAATAGAATCATTCAAATAATCTGACATGAAACCCGTAGAATACCCATTGGTTCCAGCTATTTTTGTCCAATGGTTTTGAGTTCTAAATCTGATTTTTAATGAATCTCCATCTACGATGGGTTCCTGACCCACAATGGTTTTTATTTGAGCAAAAACTTCTTTCCCATCTAAAATGGTCAAGAAGCTCGCATCTGCTATGTGCTCTACTCTATTTCCTCCCCAGCCAATTCGTATAGGATATCCCAAGCGCACCGCATCCATAAGTTTGAGTTTATCGCCGTACATGGCTTCTCCATTCGGGTCGTTCTGAAAGACTTTTTTCCACCCTCCTGTCTCTTTAGGAGTCGTTTGCTGGCAAGCGATAAATAATAAAAATGCTATTCCAAAAAGGAGAATGACCTTCATTGTATTAATAGTAGGTATTAATTTTTGGCAATTCATAATCTCTAAAGGTTTAATCTAGTTAATCAGAATACTTATTAGGGTTCATTTTCTTATGAAGTTCTGTTGAGAACGTAAGGTATTCATCCAAAGGTTCCAATCCATATTTTTCCCTTCTTGCATCACAGTCTTCGGATGCATCTAAATTTTTAGAAAATGCGTTCCCTTTTTTATCATAATCCAATTGCGTTCCATATAGTTGTGGCTTTCCTTTTGCTAAAAGTACTCTATCTGTTAGAAAAGCATAAGCACGCCCTTCAATATTTCCTTTATTCACTTCTTCTTCAATAATCAGGAGCATCTTGCTCTGAAAACCAATATCAGAATCCGAGTGTTGTACCATCAGAAAAAAGTTATTTGCACTCTCCTTCCCCACCAAATCAACTGTTGGATAACCATACTTCTGAACTATTTTTTTTAAAATTCCAGTATGTCTTTCTAAGGTAGCGGTTTTATTTATAAGTGAACGTTTTATTTCTTCTTTGTCACCCTTAATCAAAGAGGTACTCAAAGCACCTAAAACATTCTGATCTACCAAATATAAACTATCAATATAAATAGAAAGTTGTTGTTCCTGTTGTTGCCCTATGCATACATGGGTTGTTAGGAATACTACGAGTACGGGGATAATAGGCCTTAAGATTGTCATTTTTATGCTATTTGTTTGTAAACTAGGTAAGAATGTAGCACAGAAGCTATGCATACAACGGTAATGATGATTATAAAAAAGACGAAATTATGCTGTTCGGAGAAAAGGCTAATAGCAACTATAAATAAGCCTGAAAAAAGAAGTAGCTTGCTAGAAAATTGATGTGACTTTCGCCAAACTTCCTCATTTTTAAGTGTCCAGGGCGTACGTACTCCAACAAAATAATTCGGTTTTACCGAATGAATATGATTCCCCGTAATCGCCAATAAGGAACCTATTAATAAGGTAATAACACTAATATTGGTAATGGTTGCCCCAGCAGAATAAATAATATAAATAGCGATGAGGCTAATAAATACTGAGAAAGCAAACCTAATCTGGTAAAACTTTCCACCTAGTTGTGCTACCCACTTTTTCCTTCCCAACTGTTGAATAAGTATCCAACATACATAGGAAACTAATACTAGGAGAAAAACGGTAAGAAAAAGTCCTTGCTTATCGGTCCATTTATCAGCCATTCCATTGATGTTCCAATGAATGGGAATAGATTCAGGGAGTTGTTTCCATACAAACCCAAGATATATTATGGGTACTAGTGCAACAATAACCAGTATAATTTCTTTTAATACATTGTTTTTCATGTTAATTGTTTCATTTTTTCGGGTTTAAAAACTTTAGTATATCTGTGCCCCCTTCTAAAGGTTGTAGGGCAATTAACCATTTCAATACATCTTCCATTGCTGTGATGTTGATGGAATAGACCACGAACTGGCCTTGTTTAATGCTTGATACTAAGTCGGCTCTTTTTAGTAGATCTAGGTGATGCGAAATACTAGGTTTTGATATATTGAACGCTTCTGCAATTTCACCAGCAGATAAATCCTTTTCTTTTAAAAGCTCTAATATTTCCCTCCTAGTAACATCATTAAGGGCTTTGAATACGTTGTTCATTATTTTGATATTTAGACAAATATATAAATATTTAAATAAGAATCATCATTTAAGCACTAAAAAGCATATTGTCAATGTAAAAAAGATGTTCATTATTTCTTCAAAAACAACATCACATTCTCTTTATAACTGGTACCAATGGGAAGCTCCGTATCCCCTATTTCAACATCGACCTTGGTGAATGCGGTAACTCTTTTCGTATTTACGATAAAGGATCTATGTATGCGTAAAAATTGAGAAGACAACTTGGTTTCAAAATTACTAATGGCATCTTTGGTAACCACTGTTTTATCCAACAAATGAATACGGACATAGTCTTTAAGGCTCTCTACATACAAAACCTCATCAAATTCTACTTTTATGAACTTCTTGTTTGCATTTACATAAATATGATCATTAATGAGTACCTCACCAGTTTGTTCCATTGTTGAAATAGGCAATTGAACCATGGTTTTATATTTATTGATGGCCTTAAAAAAACGACTAAATGAAATTGGCTTCAATAAATAATCTACCACATTCAACTCGTAACTTTCAATAGCATAATTTCGGTAAGCGGTTGTGAAAATTACCTTGGGTACATTGGGTATTGTTTTAATAAAGTCTATTCCACTTAATAACGGCATCTCTATGTCGAGAAAAATCAAATCTATACTCTCTGTTTTTATGGTATCTAAGGCAGCCACGGGATTAGAAAAGGTAGCAATTAGCCTTAATTCCGATAATTGTGCCAGATGTACTTTTATCACCTCTATTGCTAAGGGTTCATCATCTATAATCAAACACTTAATCATCTTTTGTTGCATTTAGGTTAATAACTAATTCCACCGTATAATCATCTTCCGCTTCTTCTATTTCTAGACGATGGTTATTAGGGTATTTTAACGCTAACTGGCGTTTTAAATTAGCAGTACCAATTCCATTTCTATCCAAACCATTTGGAACTACGTTTTTAGGTTTTGTATTATATATTTTAAAATAAAGCTGGTCTTTTGTTACTTTCAAATCTATTTCAATCCTAGCTTTTTCAGCACTGCCGCTTACGCCATGCTTAAAAGCATTTTCTACCAAGGGCAATAACAAAAGTGGCGGAATCTGCATATTATTATGAAGCGCTTCATGTTTGAAATTAATCGAAATTTTTTCCCCGTAACGCAAAGTTTCTAATTCTATAAAGCCTTCTATTAGTTCAATTTCCTTTGAAACAGGTATAGAAGATTGATCGCTTTGATACAATATAAAATCTAATAAATCCGAAAGTTTAAGTACCACTATAGGAGCTAAATCTGATTTGGAAAGCGTTAAAGCATACAGGTTGTTTAGCGTATTAAATAAAAAATGTGGCTGTATTTGTCCTTTTAAGAATTTAAGTTCATTCGTAATTTTTTCTTTTTGAAGTTCCTCTATTAGTTGCTTTTCTTCAAACCTAGTTTTTACAGCTTTTATCAGCATCATAATAAAGGCGTATACATAGGTAGATGTAAAGTAAACAGAAAACAAATAGACCGTATCTGACAGTATTTCGGAGATAGATTCTTGCACAAAATCTGTTCTCACAAAGGGTTCCGCAATATGAACCACGCTAATTCTTCCTAATGCAGAAAAAATATAAATAGACACTATCAGCGAAAATGCAAAAAGCACATACTTTTTTTTATAAAGCAATTGAGGCAACTGATAATAATTGAAAACATAGGCTGCCAACATTTGAGAGGGTAAAGATGCTAAGTAGATAATGATATGGGGTTTAATAGTACCCGAGTTTAGGGCAGCGAGCACCACAAATAAAAAGAATAACCCTACCCAAAATAAAAAATGAGTAAGCCATCTATTTTGCAGTATCTTATCTAATACGGATTGTTTTTTCATGACAAGTAAAAATAGGTATTTAAGCCTATTACATTCCAAGAAATCTATAAATATACGGCTCCTCCCAACAGATTCGGGTTTCCTAATGACGAACACTTTGGTAGGTTGCTACCTCATTTTTGATGGTTGTTATATCGTCTTAGTCGATTTATCGAAAAGGCAGTTGTCTTAGCCCATACTTTTACTACTCAATCTTAAAATATGAACAGTCATGAAAACATTTATTCTTATTCTAGTGAACTTATTTATTGGTATCTCCGCAGTGAATTCGCAAAACTGTGAAGACCTGCTTATCGCAGTAAAAAACAATGATTATGAGCAAACTCAAAAACTATTAAAAACAGTAAACCCAAATTGCTATTACAACGACACATTACAACCACGTACCCCTTTAGGCATGGCAGCTTCGAATGGTAATTTGGCCATTGCGAAATTATTAGTGAAACACCATGCAAAACCAACCTATCGCTATAAGAGAGATGCAAGCGCTTTAATGATTGCCGCACAAAATGGAGATTATAATTTTTCCAAATACCTAACAAATAATGGAGCTAAAGTAAATCGTAAAGTAGATGGAGATGGTACGCCTTTGATGTCTGCAGTAAAAGGGGGTAATAAAAACATTGTTGCATTACTATTAAAATTAGGGGCGGACCCAAACGTAGACGTCACAGGGGATGGAAATGCAATGATGATGGCCGGGAAATATGATGAATTGGAGATTTTAAAATTGTTATTAAGCCATTCTGGAGATATTGACAAGGCTACGTTGCGAGATGGCACTGCCTTAATACAGGCCTCTGCTCGTGGTAATTTAACGATGGTAAAGGCTCTTGTAGGTCTGGGAGCAAACGTAGATAAATCTAGTAGCGGTGACGGTAACCCTTTGATTATGGCTTCAAAATACGGTCATCTAGACGTAGTTCAATTTTTAGTAGATGCTGGAGCGGATGTGAATGCACATGTAAAGGGGGATGAAACACCGCTTATTGGTGCCTCATGGAATGGTCATTTAGAGGTGGTAAAATACCTGATAAAGGAAGGAGCTATTATTAATAAAACGGTACGGGATAGTTATTCTATCATTTCTGAAAATAGAAATGCTCTTAAAATGGCAAAACGTGGAAAGCATCAAAAAATCGTCAGCTATCTAATAAGCAAAGGCGCTAAATAATCTATAATTAAATCATAATCTTATGTTCTATACAATCATTGCTCGTTTTATCTTGGTATTTCTTCTATTTACGTTGAACGCATATTCACAGGAACCCTTAAGCAATGCAACTCAAGTAGAAGTAGCACAGCTGGCAGAAACATTTTTACAACAAACGAATACTCCGGGACTTTCCATTGCTGTGCGTAAAGACGGAAAGATGCTTTATGCAAAAGGATTTGGTTTTGCCAATTTGGAAGAAAAAATTAAAATGGATCCCACTATTCGGTTGAGAACGGCTTCCGTTGCAAAAGTAATTACGGCAACGGCATTGGGCCGTTTGGTATCTGAAGGAAAATTAGATTTTGACGCTCCTATTACAAAGTATGTCCCTTATATCCAGAAAAGCTATGCGCAGCTAACCACACGCCAATTAGCAGGACACACTTCCGGTTTGGCACATAAACCAAAAGGAACAAAATATGAGAAAAAGCAGTTCGATAACATCAAAGAAACAGTAGCACTGATGCAAAGGCCGCTTCTATTTGAACCAGATACAGATTACAAATACTCCACATATGCTTTTAACTTATTAGCAGCCGTAATTGAAGGAGCATCTGGAGAAAAATATATGGATTATATGAATGATGCTATTTTTAAACCCTTAGGAATGGAGCAGACATTTCCCGAAAACATACAAGCTCTTAACCAAAAAGATGCTCAGGTGTATCAGTTAAAAAAGGGACAATTGAGTCTAGATAAAATTACAAATGCTAGTTACAAACTCCCAGGGGCTGGGTTTAGAAGTACTCCTACAGATTTGGTTAAAATGATGGATGCATATGCTACTGGTTTTATTTCTAAAGATGTAATTAAAGATATGTTTAACAGTCATCAATTAAAAAATGGTAAAAAAACCAATGTAGGTATTGTTTGGCGTTCCTCTGTAGATCCATTTAATAATATGGTAATAGAGCATGCGGGGAATTGGCGTGGTGCAAGGACAGTGGTAGTGCATTATCCTAAAGATAATTTAAGCATTAGTTTAATGATCAATGCAAGGTGTCCTGTATTAATTGAAGAAACAGCACATCTTTTTGCACATATTATTAGAAATAATACGAAAGTGAAAGCTACTTTGGAAAACACCAGTACAGCCTTAGTATTAACTCAGATTACTAAAAAAGGAAAAGAAACCTATGAAGGTCTTTTAAGTTTTAGGGGTACGGAAGGCTTGTTAAAAACAAATAGTAAAGGTTTCTTAAAGTCGAACCCCCTTATGTTTCTAGGAAGTGAAAACAGCTACGCCCTTGCTACTCCCTATGGTCTTCTTTATATGGATCTCAAAAACACCGATAGTCTTGAAGGTGCTATTTTTAGCTATTATACTAGACGAACGAACAATCCAGTTGATGAGCTTCCCTTGGCCACTTTTAAGCAACTAAAATGATAACCAAGTTACTTCATTGCTAGCATAAAGTTAGCGTTCCTTAGCCTTATATTTGCGGTATTAGAATGTCTATTTCATTTCTATCAAAGAAAAAACATGGCCTTTAAGAAATTGCATCCACATTTGTTAGCGTCTTTGGAACGCTTGTCTATAGAAACGCCTACCGCATTTCAAAAAAAGAGTATTCCACTTATAAAAAGTGGTGCAAATGTCTTTTGTGTTGCGCCAAGCGGTAGTGGTAAAACCACTACCCTAATCCTAACTACCTTACATAAACTTAAATGTGAAGCCCTTGGAGATGCTCCTAGAGCGCTCATCATCGTAGAAAATAAAGCCAAAGTTCTGGAATTGTATGAAACATTCTTACAATTTACGAAGTACAGTACGCTTAGAGTGTATGCTAGTTATGAGCAATTGCACATAGATGTTCAGAAATCCGAAATTTATATGGGTATTGATATTCTTATCACTACTCCTAAAACCATTCATAAACTATTTTTAAGCAACGGAGTAAATGTTTCAGAATTAAAAATATGCAATGTGGAAGATGCGGACTATTTAACCCATAAAAGCGAATACATGGCACTAACTACTATTTCGGAAAGCATTAAAAAATGTCAGTATGTTGTGTATGCCGAAAACCTGCATCCAAAATTGAAACGTTTGGAAGACTATTTTATGGAGCACGCACGTTATGTACAAGTGTAAGGAGCGGTAATACAAATACTTACTTTTTAGGAGTATTTTTTGGGGAATTTATGCCTGTAAAATTTTGCCTTGCATAATCCGCCACTATTTTTTCTATCAATTCTTCTTTTGTTAAATGGTGAAATACGGTCTTTACCCTTTCTTTGGTTTCTTTAGAAATGTGTTTATTAGGTTTCGTTTTAAATATTTTTTTTGCCCATAACACCAAATTCGTATCCTCCCTACTCGCTACATCCTGTTTTTTAAATTCACTAAAACGAAGTCCTAACTCTTTTTCAAAATCCGGAATATCATTTACCTCCTCTTCTTGTATAATACTTAGAGACAGTCCCTTTGCTCCTGCCCTAGCTGTTCTACCGCTTCTATGCACATACGCCTCATAGGTATCTGGAAGATGATACTGCACTACATAGGAGACTTCTTTTACATCAATACCACGTGCCGCTAAGTCCGTCGCTACCAGAATATCAATATAGCCTTCCCTAAATTGTCCCATTATTCGATCCCGAATTCCTTGACTTAGGCTCCCATGAATGGCACCTGATGAAAACTTGTTCATAGCCAGTTTTTTGGCCAATTTATTTACAGCTGCTTTTGTCTTACAAAAAATAATTCCTCTTTCTCCTTCTTGGGTATGGAGAAAGTGGAGTAAGACCTCTAATTTTTCTATGGGTGCTACTACCACGTATTGGTGATCAATCCCTCGATGTCCCATCTTTTTCATATCTGCCTCTAGGTGCACCACATGTTTAGACATATAATTTTGTACCAACTGTTTTAAGGCTCCAGACATTGTTGCAGTAAACAAGAACGTTCTTCTTTTTTTAGGAATTTCTGCAACAATAATGTCCAAGTCCTTTTTTAAGGCACTTACCATTTCGTCTGCCTCATCTAAGACCACATATTTTACCGTTTGGATATTCACAGCTTTTCGCTGCACCAAGTCGATTAACCTTCCTGGAGTTGCTACAATAATATGGGGCGTGGTTTTTAAGCGTTCAATTTGGGGTTTAATGGGGATACCACCACAAACAGAAGCAATAGACATAGAGGAGTAATGAGATGTAAAAGATAATAGGTTGCTGTAAATTTGTTGCCCTAACTCCCTTGTTGGGGCTAATATAAGAGCTTGTACTTCTGTATCATTGGGATTAACTAATTGTAATAATGGTAAACCAAATGCAACCGTTTTTCCAGCTCCTGTTTTTGCCAAAGCAACAACATCTTCATTTTGATTTAAAAGTATTGGAATAGTTTTCTTTTGAATATCTGTGGGATCAGAAATACCTAAGTCTGTTAAACTTTTAACTAGTTTATCCGTAATTCCTAAATCAGAAAAGTGTTTTGACATATAATAAATTTCAGTGATAAAGATACCAAATAGGAGTTATCCATAGGGTGCACATAGGTTTATAAAATAGTATTGAGCACAAAAAAACCCCATCAAAACTGATGGGGTTTCCATAAACTTACAAGTATATATTAGATAACTTTTACGTTTACTGCGTTCAATCCTTTGTTACCTTCTTGAAGATCAAATTCAACTTCATCGCCTTCACGAATTTCGTCTACTAATCCAGAAATGTGCACAAAGTGGTCTTTCTCAACACCTTCTTCGGTGATAAATCCAAATCCTTTAGATTCATTGAAAAATTTTACTGTTCCTTTACTCATTGTAATGTAATTTAATTTATAATACTTATTAGTAGGCAAAGATGGTGCCATTTTTTCGACCTACCATGTTTTAATTCACTTATTTTCAAATTATTACACCATCTAAACTGAAACAAAAGTTCATTATTTTTTTAAAACACCTCTTTTTAATTAGGATTTCAGCTTTGAAAACGTATCCCATTCCGTAAATACAATGATTACACCTGATGCTCCTTCCAAAAACTAATTAGTTCACTTTCATTTCCTTTGAACACATCTCTATCACAGGGGCCAATACCTGGAACTGGTAATGCTCCAGGACCATGCACGCCATCTGTAAACTGCCAAAAGGTATAGCTGCTCCAGCCATTTGGCAGTTTAGGCGCAGCCGCATATTGCGCAATCCAAAGCCAGCATTCAGATAATATGGTATTACTCACAGTCCTTAAGGACTCCCTTAAAAGTGCTCCTCCATAAATACCTGGGTATTTTCCAGTTTTCAATTTAATTTGTGAAACAAAGGCACTCGCTTCTTCAAGATTCATAGTGGGTTCTGTAGTACCATTCCTCAATTGAGTTGTATTCCTCTCAAAATCTAATACCATTAGTGTATCATCATTTGGCATGGTATAGGACAAAAAATCATTGGCTTGTACAGTACCATCACCTCCTGCCCCAAAATGATACGCACCCCATAGTAAACCAGCATTTTTGGCTTCTTGTCTTCTTATAGGATACGCCTTATCTCTAAAAAAGGTATTCCCAGAAGATTGCGTAGCTTTATGAAAAACAGCTGACATTCCGCCCGCTTTTGCTTTTTCTAGATTTACATTTTCATTCAAATGAGATATATCGCAAATGGCATTTAAATTCCCAGCAGGGTTAAACTCCATTAATTTAGGCATTACAAATCCTTTCGCCTTTGCAATGGCGATGGTATTTTGCCCTATTTTTCCATCAGCACTTATTCCATTATTCATTTGAAATTTTTTGGTTGCATTTTCTGTATTTATTCCCCATAAACCGTCTGGGTTTCCCGAATCTATTCCCTGGCCGTTTAAAAAAACTTGCCATGCTTTGATACGATCATTGGATGAGTTTTCATTAATTATGATCATGCTATGTTGATAATAGTTAGTATTGTTTTTGTAAATGATATTTAAAT
The DNA here is from genome assembly GCA_947500575.1 of uncultured Flavobacteriaceae bacterium. Lineage (GTDB taxonomy): Bacteria > Bacteroidota > Bacteroidia > Flavobacteriales > Flavobacteriaceae > CANMSI01. The sequence goes on from CANMSI010000002.1 coordinate 456,915, forward strand.
CGACTGAAACCAAAGACTGGTTATATTAAACGGTGTACGCTAAAGACACAATATTTACGCTAGAAATAGGGTTGTCCTTAACAAGCACTGTTAGTTCTGTATCAGTTTGTGCCGTTGTGGAGGTGCTTTTAAAACTCACTATGGAATGATCTGGATTTGAACTATCTGGATTAACCGAATTAATAGTGAAATTTACACTTCCCAATTTAATTTTAACATCAGAAGGGGCTATACCGGCGGCCAAGTTTCTAATGCTCATTTTATAGGTTTTTCCTTTGGTTAATGTTCCACCAGATACAATTTGATTAGTACCATCAACAATTGATAAAACAGAGGGAGCATTGCTAATTAAATCCTGTAAAGATTTTACAAATCGTAAATAGTCTTCATTAAACTCTCCACTTAGCAAATCCTTAGAAAAACGTTTAATATATTTTGGCAATACAAACATATACGTATCCTTATGAAGCTTCATTGTTAATTTTTGATCGTGTTCTTTAATACAAGGACCTATACTTAAGGTATGTGCTACTTCTTTATATTCAGTATATATTACTAATGCCGAAATAATAGGCATGCCCATTAAGTATTCACACACAAAAATGATATTCCCAATTTTGCTGGTATCTGTGGAGCTACCCCCTGAGATTTTTAATCCTTCCTTGCCTACCGAGCTAACCATGGCATTCGCAAAAGCTAATTCTCCTGTTCCAGTAGCCAAACCAATAACGGCTTCTAGAAGTTCTTTACTAAATGTAACCCCCCAAGAAGTTGCTGTATGGGTTACATCTTCTTGAGTCACCTGAACAAAAAGCCCAGATCCATCAATAACCTTCCGCAATGCATCATAGTTATATAAACTATAATATACTTTCTCACCATTTGGCCCCATTTTATGAGGATTTACGGTTGTAGAAATGGCTTTAGTCATACCAGAAAAGAATACGGATACTTCTTCAAATATCTGCCGTACTTCTTCTTCAATTTCTTCTGATTTCTCTACCGTGGTAGATAACATGATATTGCCCGTTTGGTTGAAAACATAGTACTTATTGCTTCGTATGTTTTTTTCATCTTTAACAGGTTTTCCTAATTCCGTTGGAAATTTTTTATTTGGATCTACGTCGTCATTAGTTGCCATAATTAATTGATTTTTAGAGTTATGATTAATTGATTTCTCCTCAAATCTGACAAAACAATAGGCCGAAACATAAAGAAATGAGTGGATGGCCAGTTTACTTTAGCGAATGACTAAGATTTCTTTGTAAGCGGAATATACCTAAAACAGCCCAGCCCTATTTAAATTCGATCTAAGACTGCTTTCCTATATGATTTACCAATGGGTAATTTAAGATCGTTTTGAAGTACTATTTGATTCCCATCAATAAGTTTTAAGTGCTCAAAATTGATGACATACGACTTATGAATTCTGATAAAATTGGCAGGTAATTTTTCTAAAAAATCTGAAAGTGTTTGCGGTGCCAAGATCATCTTATGAGTGAAAATTTTAATATAATTCCCATAGGCTTCTATGTGCTGAATTTCATCAAAATTGATTTTAATAATCTTCTTATCGCTTTTTACAAAAAGAGATGTTGTTTTGGTTTCCTTTTGATTGACAAAAGTCTCTACCGGTACTGCTTCTTTTTGTTGCACCTTTAACACCGCTTGTAAAAAACGTTCTAAAGAAAAAGGCTTTAATAGATAGTCAATAACTGATAATTCAAAACCTTCTACCGCATATTCTGGGTAGGCAGTAGTAATAATTACGTTGGGTTTCTGAGGCAAGCTTTTTAACAAGCTTAATCCAGACAGTTTGGGCATGTTAATATCTAGAAACAAAATATCTGTGGGCTGTTCTTGCAATACCTTCATTACCTCAAATGCATTTTTGCAAGCGGCTATCAACTCCAAATTTGGAATTTCTTGAATATAATTTTCCAGAATCTGACGTGCAATAGGCTCATCATCGGCAATGATGCATTGAAGTGCTTTCATCTCAATTAATACTATTTCTTATTGGTTGAGCCATACCATGGCTTTATCTATTTGTTTGTCCTCTTCGATAGCTACCAGATGTTGAAACTCCATATACGTGTCTACACCCACCTTTCCATGATACTTTTTCTTATTTCTGTCTATAAATACATCTTGTGCAATCACCAAAGCTAGTTCCTCATTGACAATATCTAAACCAGTGCCCGTAGTGTAACCTGCTGTTGGCTCGCCTATGAAGGTGGTTTGCTCACGTCCTTTAAAGCTAATTGCTAACATTTCACCAGAGCTTATGGTATATCTACTAAGTAACACAGCAATTTTTTCAGTTGCTGCGATTTTGGGTAATTCGTTCATTGCACATGCCAGTCGATCATAATTATAAAACTGTCCTTTTTCAATCCTAAAAGTTCTAACTTCATCCGCACTATTAATACCTCCACCAACAAAACCTTCTCCGAGCAAAGGAGCCAGGCCAGACAACATTGGCTCTATATTTCCCCCTCCATTAAAACGTAGATCAACAATCCATTTATTTGCCCCTTGCTTCTTTAAATCTAATAGTCCATTTCGAATAAAGTCCGATTGTTCTTTTACATCTCCTGGACCTATCCCAACAATTTTTAAATATCCTATATCGTCTTCCAACAATTGATATGTAAACCTAGCCGACACATCATTAATAACACTATTAATAAATGCTCCTTTTGGCTTCGGACCTTCATTGTCTTCCGCAATAGCTCCCTTATAACTTACCACAATAGAGTAATCCTTGGCAGAAAGAAACCTAGCATGTTTATCTCCCAAACTATTGATCAAGTATTGTAAGCCTTCTTTTATATCTGCAGTTTGTTCTTTCCCAGCTGTTAGTTTTTTAAACTCGGTATTAATTTTCTCCCAATCCAATTGCTTTGTATACAATGAGGTTTCTTTTGCTTTCAAAACAATAGGATGCCATTCATTTTTTTTCTCTTGACTCTTACAAGAAGTTGCCAATAGCAGCAATACGAATAGATATATGTAGTTTCTCATAAATACGATTTTTAATCTGAGTAATTTAGGTCTAATTCCACGCTGAAGCTTGTTTCATCAGCATGTATACGAAGGCTGTGTTTCTCTGGATACATTAATGTCAGACGTTTTTTAACATTTTGCAAACCAATCCCATTATTGCTTTTTTCCAAATCATTTCCATTTAGATAGGCATTATCTATACTATTCTCGCATCTAAATAGTAAATGATTATTTTTTTCTTCAATAGCAACGTAAACATGGTTTTTCTTTTCATTTGAATTTCCCAAATGCTTAAAAGCATTCTCAACAAACACAATGAGGAGCATGGGTGCAATTTTTTTTGAAGAGAGGTTTCCGGTCTTGTTCATTTGAATATCTGTGGTGTTTTCGAGCCTAATTTTTTCCAAAGACATATAATTCTCTAAATACGAAATTTCCTTTTCTAAAGAAACCAATGTTTCTCTAGTTTCATACAGGCTATATCGTAACAAATCTGATAATTTCAGCATTAAAGCTGGTAATTTATCCGATTTAACCACAGACAAGCCATATAAGTTATTTAGGGTATTGAATAGAAAATGAGGGTTTAGCTGCCCTTTTAACAATTTTAATTCCGCTTCCTTCTCATGTTGTCTCCTAGTAAAACTATCCCGAGCTATTTTTAAGGCTGAGGCAAATACCATGGATAAAACCATAATTCCCAGAAAATTAATATACATATTCAAATCACAAATCTGCTCTGCAACATAACATATAAGTAATACTGAAATTGCGGTAAAGACCAATACATTGAGAACAAATAGCATCCCAAAAACAAATGCTTTTTTTCTTAAAAATGGAAGAATAAGCAGGTTGTTAATATAAACAGATGGGGCTAATAATGCAATGGCGAAAACAGCCGTTAGCACCCTATTTTCTGATTGAATAGCCGTTAATAGAATTAAAAACAGGAAAAACCAGATAAAGATGTTCTGTATAATTCTATTATCAACCCATGTATCTAATCTAGACATTCTGTTGCTATTATAATTGATCCAAAACTAGCGTTTTGTTGGTCAGCTTTTATATTTAGATGATAAAAGATAGCTTTTTCTATTTGTACGGAACTCTTTTAGTGATAAAGGACATTTTAACGCTTATCCTGAGAATGGATGTGTTGATCATTCTTTCTTTTTAATAAGAAGCTTTTGATAGAGTTTTGGGTGTATTACAATTGTAAGGGTACTTCTACCCTACTTAAACCATTAAAAATGATACACTTAGAAATACAGAATGTGTCTAAACGTTACGCCAGAAATAAGTACGGGATAAAAGACTTTACAATGCAAATAGAAAAGGGGATTCTAGGATTATTAGGTCCTAATGGAGCAGGAAAATCTACCTTGCTTAAGATGATTGCTACGGTACATAAACCCAGTAGCGGCATTATTAGCTTGAATAAAAATAATATTGTACAAGACCCCAATTATATGCGTAAACAGTTAGGTTTCTTACCACAAGATTTTGGTGTGTATCCTAACTTAAATGCTTTCGAATTTTTAAGGTATATGGGTGCCATGAAAGGGGTTGGTGGTCCTCCGTTACATGAACGAATTAATCAACTATTAGAGGGTTTAAATTTAATGGAAGCGGCTAAAAAGCCAATTGGTAGTTATTCTGGGGGTATGAAGCAACGCGTTGGAATTGCACAAGCATTATTGAATAACCCCAAAATTATCATTTTTGATGAACCTACGGTAGGTTTAGATCCAGAGGAACGGGTACGTTTTAGAAATCTAATCTCAGATCTTGCCAATGACTGCATTGTTATTTTATCATCCCACATCGTTTCTGATATAGACACCATTGCAGATAAAGTAGCTATCATGAAAAACGGATCGCTCATTTCTTATGGAAATCAAGATCAAATGGTTCAAAATGTCACCAATCGGGTATTCGAAACTAGTATCGAAAAAGAGCATTTGTCAAGTTTCAAATTTCAGCATACCGTTGTGAGCACCATGCGAAAAGATGGAAAACTATTGGTGCGTTTTATAGCAGATCAACCAATGGAGAATGCCATTAATCAAAAACCCAATTTGGAAGATGCCTATTTATATTTAACAAAGAAGAAGTAAGATGAAACCATTTTTAACCATCATAAAATCGGATTATTTACAACGTACAAGAAGTTATAGCTTTTTAATTACTCTTTGTGCAAGCTTAGCCATTGCCTATACCTTTGTTCCAGAACCAAATGCCAGTTATTCTACAATTCGAATTGCAGATCATGTAGGGTATTATAATTCGGCGTGGTTTGGCTATGTAACAGCTATTATGACCAGTATTTTTTTATCTCTTATTGGCTTTTACTTAGTGAATAGCGGTATTAAGAAAGATATTGAAACTAAGGTTGGGCAGATTGTGGCGGCTACTCCAATTTCCAATTTCAAGTATTTGTGTGCAAAAGTGTTAAGCAATTTTCTGGTTTTACTATCCATTGTTTTGATAGTTTTTGTGATGAGTTTAGTACTCTTTATGCTATATAATGATGGTTACCCATTGGAGCTCGTTCAATTTATAAAGCCCTATACCTTTATAACACTTCCCGCAATGTTTTTTATTGCAGTTATAGCGGTAGTCTTTGAAGTGTTCTTAGGAAAATTCTCCATACTACAAAACATAGGATTCTTCTTTTTGTATACCACTTTAATGGTGTCTACTCCCTCCAACGAATCTTATTTTTCTTTGGATGTTTTTGGAAGTAAGATTGTAATGCATCAACTTGAAGGACAGGTAAGAGTACTTACTAAAAAAGATAAAAGCACGGATTTAAGCATTGGTTATGTAATAGGCAATACAAATGATACTAAAAGATTTCTTTTCAAAGGCATGGATTTCCCTAGATCCTTTATTATGAGTCGATTTCTATTATTCGCAATCGGTATTGGATTCATAACATTGATTTCTCCATTCTTCCATCGATTTAATGTGAAAGAGCGGAATGCTAAAAAGAAATTAACACCGTCCATACAAACACAACTCATTACCCCTGAAATTCGTTTAACAAAATTACCCATACCGCAAATAAATTATAGTGTATGGCCCATTTTTAAAACAGAATTTAAACTACTTGTCAGAAAAGGGAAAAGATGGGTTTGGTTCTTTAATCTTATAGGTATGCTATTATTGGCACTACTTCCTTTAAAAATTGCACATCAAATGGTACTGCCCATCTTATGGTTTTTACAAGTTGGGAGGTTATCCGACTTAACTACAAAAGAAGCAGCTAACAGAGTTCATTACTTTGTATTCAGTTCCTATAAACCTCTTAGTAGATTATTCGTATCAAAGGTGTTTGCTGCCATAATGCTGATGATATGTTTAGCACTTCCTTTAATTATTAGGCAAGGGCTTTTAGCGAATGTATGTGCTATTATTACCATTCTTCTTGGCAGCATATTTATAGTGGTATTTGCTGTCTTTTTAGGAATGGTATCCAAAGGCAAAAAACTATTTGAAGTCCTATTCTTTATGATCACCTATGCGAATATGAACAGTATTCCATTTGCAGATTATTTTGGTGGATTGGAACACCAAACATCTTATTTCACTGGATTACTGATTCTTGTGATGGTTCTAGGAGGGTTAAGTGTTTTTTTAAGGACCTATGAACTTAAAAAATAAGCATCATCAATTTATACCCTATAAAAAACTTGTGAAAGAATATTTAATCGTACTTTTTATATAATTAAATTTATAAAAAAAAGTATGCGACGTTATTTAGGTAATTTCTTTGTCTCTATTGATCAGTTAGGAAATGTAATAGCGGGTGGCAACCCCGACAATACGATATCTTCTCGTGTAGGCTTTTATAACCAACATAATACTACAGGTGAAAAGGCACCCTGGCAGTGGAGGCTTTTTGAAAAAATCATCAATTTTTCCTTTTGGCCCATTGATGGAGAAGGCCATTACCATGAAGCTTTTCATAACGATGCTGGGGAGGAGTTTGATCCAAACACTAAAAACATCTTAGTTGCCGTTCTGGCCGCTGCAATCATTATTCCAAGCTGTTTATTGATTAGCATTCTTTTATACCTATTGTATCTATTTGGAATTGTTTCCCCTAAACATATTGATAGAAATAAAAACATACAAAAACGATTACATCTAGCGAAAGCTAAATTAGAAGGAACACTTCATGAGTTGAATGAACATCCAGTAATCATTGATAATGAATTAAAAGTGGCTTCTGAAGAAACCATTAGTGCTGCAAATGAGGTATACGACAAAATTAACGGGATGCTTAATTTAAAAAAGCGTTTGGGTAATTAATCTTATTTTTATGAAGCTTTAGAAATGCTAAACAGCGTGTATAAAAAGTGTATTTTAAGTACCAATCATGGAAGTTGTAAATTTTATAAGATCAAGTAAAAAAGCTACTTTCGTTTAGCATGAAACTGAATCCAACAAAAATCATAACCTACTTAAAAGAACCTTATCCATATTACTATAACAACCAAGGTCGACTCATTTTAGTATTAACGCTTATTTCGCTTTTGGGCTTTTGTTTCTCATATTTTTTTGAACCTTTTATCGTAAATACTGCAGAGCATAAGATTAAATCGATCTACATTTTAATTATTCATGCCTTTATTCCTTTTCCACTTGCCTATATCTTTTTTAGATCATTGAATAGGTATATAAAGGATGAAACTGGCTGGACGTTGGGAAAGGAAATCCTTAGTTTATCTCTGATTATTTTAATCATTGGTATTGTCAATTTTTTAATTCGTGATTTCATTTATACCAATCCAGATAACTGGTCTTTTCGCTATTTTTGGGAAGAAATTCGCAATACCTTTTTAGTAGGATTTCTTTTATTAGTCATTGTATTGCCTTTAAATCTGGAAAGACTTATAAATAAGCATAAAACAAGTATCACTAAAATTGTAGATCGAAGATTACCAACCTCTAGTGACTACATATATTCGGTAAAAGATGCGCTATCCAATGAGTTATTTGAATTAAAAGCGGAGAATTTTCTTTTTGCAAAAGTAGAGGGCAATTATACAGAAGTATTCACTTCATCAGATGAGGGTATTCATAAAAAATTGGTCAGAGTAACGCTAAAAGAATTGGAGGAACAGCTAAAATATAATCCGCAAATTTATAAAACTCATCGTTCCTATCTCGTACATCTAAATACCATAACTGCCATTTCTGGAAATGCCCAAGGGTATCAATTACAACTGAAAAATTGTCCCTATACCGTTCCCGTTTCACGTTCGCATATTAAAAAATTTAATGCCGTTTACGCCCAACTATAAGTGGTGAGCATGTATTTGGTCACTTCTATTTGTCACTGATCACAAAATACACGGTTGCAATACTCTTATTTTTAAGTTTACTCTAGAACGAAAAAAATGATTGTTTTGCTAGAAAAAAAAAGAAGGTACGATTTAGATTGGCTCCGTGTAATAACCATAATAGCAGTATACTTACACCACGTAGGCATGCCTTTTAATGGAGACCATTTTCACATCATGAATGCACAATCTAGTAAAATACTAGATGATGTCATGGTATTTTTTGAGCAATTTAGATTGCCATTACTATTTTTAATATCTGGTACAGGAACCATGTACGCCTTTTCTAAAAGAACTTGGTTCCAGTTTGTAAAAGAACGAAGTAGACGCTTACTAATTCCCTTGTGCTTCGGCATTATTTTCATTGTCCCTCCACAGACCTTTTTTGAGCATACGGACAAGTATTCCTCTTATTTAGATATTTATAAAAATGCTGCATTTGAAGTAAACCACCTCTGGTTCATAGAAAACTTATTTATCATGTCCCTGTTTTCTATACCCATAATTCTATTTCTAAAGTCTATGAAATCGGTCCGCTTAAAAAATACTATTGAGTCCATTTCAAACAAAAAATATGGAGTCTTACTTGGTTTAATTCCATTAGGAATCATTACCATTTTATTAAAAAAAATTGATCCAAGCGATTCAAAGGATATCACCAATTTATCTTCTACATTTTACTATGGGTATTTCTTTATTGCTGGAATGCTGTTTGCATCGTCAAAGCATCTATGGAATCATCTAAAGTTTCATCGAAAATTCAATTTTAGATGCTGTAGTATAAGTGTAATGCTATTCTATGGATATTACTTTATACCAAATAATCTAATTGCTCCTTATTTTTCGATAGATGTGCGATGGTCTATTTGGTACGCTGTATGTGCTCTTGTTAGTTGGACCCTAATAACATCCATACTGGGTTATGCTCAGATTTGGTTAAATAAAGAAAGTCTAATACTTAGGCGTGCTAACGAAGCCATTTACCCTTTCTATATTTTACATCAGACCATTATTGTAGTGTTTGGTTATTACATTATTCAATACAACTGGAACATTGGATCTAAAATAATTCTATTAATTTTTACCAGCTTTCCTATCATAATCCTTGTGTATAGATACCTAATCTATCCCTATAACATACCGAGAATACTCTTTGGAATGAAAAAGAAAGAAGTGTAATACAAATTTGGGCTGGTGAGCAAAGTATCCGTAAGATATATAGCTATAAAGGACGTACGTTCCCCGTATACGTAACCGCCTCACGATTTTGTTTAGAGACCTTTAGCTCTGAACCATCATCTAGGCTATGTTTGATGAAAAAATAGTACCGAATGCCTTTAATTCTGCATTCAAAGCGTACCGTTACACTATTCTTATTTATTTGATTGACTAAGATGAAATTTTCAAGTGCTCCTTCATCACGAATACGGGTTCGTGTATTGCTATTGTCTAGCCAATCTAACTCCTGTACTCTAACTGTCTTATTTTCAATATTGAGATATCCACCAGTAGCATTTTGAGAAACCGCCGGTATTTTAATTGATTTGGTTTGAAAAGCAAAACTAGTATCTATCAGAGCTTGCTTTTGGGCTTCAAACCGCTGCAATAACCTTTCTTGCTTTTTGGACTTTTTTGATTTCCCTACTTGCGCTGACGTACTGTGAACGCTAAGAATAACTAATAGTCCCATAACCACAGGACACAAGCTACTTAACAAACCCTTTCTTTGTATCGCTAACTTCAATAGTTTAACTTTTAATATGAAACATAATTATAGAAAGATACAAAATAGAAAATCAAAAGCTCCATGGGTATATGAAGCTTTTGGTTAACAACCAACTAACCATGAAAATTAATTAATTCAATATATTGTAATTGTTTACTGCTGCGGATATTTCGTAGCCAAGCCGCAAGCCTTCTGTACAATCCATTCTTAGATGTACACCAAGAGGCACCCTAGAAAAGGCATTTTCTTCGGCCATAGCAGAAAAGGAACTAAATTGCCTTGGTGTGCCTCTGAATTCCGTTCTACCTTCATGTGAACGATCTGTAAAAGTAATAGCATCACCGAACTCACTTATAAATACCCCCGCAGCAGCAGACGCAAAAGTAGAATGCCCGGACGGATATCCTGGAAATGATGGATTTGGCCAAAATATAAATCGATATAAATTAGTTTGAAATTCTGGGTCTATTAATTCCTGAATATAAACACTTGGTCGCATTACCATATACTCGTATTTATCTGCCCAGGTAGATACGGCTGCATCATTTAATGAAAACCCAATTTTAAGCAATAAGGCCAAGGCTCTATCAAAGTCGAGATCCAATTGTTCTATCAACTGGTTTGCTATTGATATTTGACGTCCAGGAGGGCTCATCATTAAGCCTTCTACATCATCTGACCAGAATTCTGCAATCCATAGATCTTCATTATCCTCTTCTCTCGCTGCATTATTAATCTCATATACTTCATACATTGCTGCATAATACGCACTTTCAGTATCTTCGCTATAGCTCAGCGGTGGCACAACTGTGGAGGTCTCCTCTGCAGAAATAGTAAATGTTCGTACAGATTTCCAGTAAGGGAACCAAGCCCGCTCTGCATCTGCACTAAAGGTCCAAAAACCCTTCCCAGTAGGGGGCTCATAGCTTAAGGGTTGTGGATCTAAAATCTGCGCTTCTGCTTCTACATCCGTCTGACTATAAGTAATGATTCTATCTGCCACATACGTTCCCCATGCAATTGAATTTGAAATCTCAGCAGTACTTAAGCTTGTAGATAATTCATCTTCTTTTGTTGATTGTAATTCTTCAATTTTAGTGTCTATATCTACTTGGACATTATATATGAAATGATCTAGGACTAATGCATAGCAAGTATTCAGCGCTAAATTTAAATCAACATCTGCTGCCCTTTGCTCTTGATTGATAGTAAACCCAGGTAGGCGTCTATTATTTGATCTGTACACATCCATATCAGCTACAGCCGTTTCATAGGCCGCCAGATGTATATAAGCCAATGCTCTTGCGGTTGCATTGGGGCGCATACCAAAAGCATACCGATCTAACTCTAAAAAGAGTGAATTCCATTCAACAATGAGTGCTGTTGTTTCACTGGCTATGGCTGGGTTTTCTGTTGGATCTTCGTCTACTACCGTGGTATCATCATTAGAACACGATTGTATAAACAATACTGCAGAAAAAAGGACTAATAGAATTCTAAACGAATGTGATTTCATAATGAGGTGTATGTTTGTTCATTTATTAGAGGCTATATGTGTGGCAAGGTTTAATTACAATTATTCAAATTCAGTGAATGAACATTATTCTTAAGTGAAAACCTAGTTTTTAACCACTTCTTAACAGCTAGTTAAGGCTGTAAATAAGGAGAATTTTATTAAATTTCAAGAAAACTATATCGTAATTTATTATTTCAAATCAGTAATCCAACGCATTTTATTAGAAAGAGGGTAGTCTTCTATTGATTTTGTTTTTGTTTTCATCCAAAGTGTATCACCTTCCCAAATACCTTCAAATACAAACACATTTTCCTCTAATTTGGTATATTTTAATTGTTGATAATTCTCGGTAGTATCTCTAAAAGTTTGATACTTCATGGTTTTCGCTATGGTATCGGCTTCAAATTGATAGCGTTTTCTACTCCCATCTACCTGAGTGAGTACAAAAGTATCTGGAAGGTAACTTACCCCATTCATAATTAGCTGCTTCCATCGATTACCGTTGCTCGTAGCATCCGAAATGGTATCTCCATTTTTTACAAAAATTTCAATGGTATGTGCATGGGAGAATTCAGGATACAAGACTGATTTTTCTTCTTGAAACCTCTCTGTATAGCTATTTACGCATGAAACAGTATAATATAATAATAGGATGGCCTTTAGAACATACCCAACTTTTTTTGCCTTCTTTCCATTAAAAAGAGGTAAGAATTTAACAGGTTTTGTTGACGTATTTGAAATAAAAAATTGGTACAACCTTTTTAAATCATCACTCATTAGTAGTACGGTCATAAGGAATAGATGAATGGCAAACATTTTTACTCTAACATCATATCCTATATCCATTAATACCACGTTAGCCATGGCTATAAATAAAATGAAAGCTCCCAAAAAGCTAGTGCGGCGAAATAAAAGCAATACGCCACCAATCACTTCTATGAGCCCCGCTACAAACACATAAAACTTAGAATGACTCATGAAAGTCCATAAAAACCCCATTCCAGAATGGTTGCCAACTTCCGTTTCCAAGGATTCAATACCCATTTCTCCAAACTGTAATAAAAATACCTTAGAGAGTCCATAAATTATAAGGGTTAGTCCCACATGGTACCTTAGTATCGTCTGGAGTAATATCTTTAATTTCAGATCATAATTTCGTTGAATTAACCTATCTACCAATAACCAAATAATAGTTCCAATAATAGATAAACAGGCAACAAGCAAAAACCTACTATAGTCGTACTTTGAATCAAAACCATTTAATAAATAGTCTTTATTAATTTCCCATCCTAAAAAAGTATCCGCGAACCAGATGGTAATAGATGGCCAAAATGAAATATCTGAAGTGGTTAACTCATGAATATATTCAAATCCATAAGGATATATATACAACACAATGTATAAGAAAAAAAAGCGCCAAATAGCTTTATTAAGAAGAGACCATGGTTGATTCTGTCTATTGCTCATAGAATTGATGAATGTTTTACCTGGGAAATTTAACGAATTATTTCGTTTTCAATTCAACAGTAAAGTAATTATCCATCTAGTGTGTTAGAAACTGGCCCGCAAAGAAAAAGTGTTTTGTTTTGCAGTAGTACCAAAAACATCGACCTTTGACTTGCTGATCTGCGGATGATAGCCCAATTCCAAAAGTAAATTAGGATTCACTTCATAGCCCACTCCTAGGTTTAAGTTTACCCGCATCAGTTCATGTTCTCCAGTGATTTGATTAATATCGTATTGCAATTCTGGCCCTGCATAGAGGTACAGATTCTTTTTTACATACCATTTAAATAGCAAGGAAATATCACTACCCTCATGGGTTCCAAATTTATAGTAAAAGTATTCCAAACCAATATGGTATTTTTCGGAAACCCTATAATCTAAATATAAGCTCTTAAACACCTCCCCATTTACACCTACCGGATATTGCATACCATCTACTGAAAGCCGCGGTGTTACATCCAAACTTCTGGGTAGTAAAAATTCAGATTCTTGACTCCATATATTCATGGAAAATAAGAAGGAGAAGGAGAAAATCAGAAATGACTTCATGAGTTTTCTGTGTTGGTTTGTTGTTTAAATATACAACAACCAGATGCTCATAAAGTGTTAAAAAACAGCAATTAAGCTAATTTTAACAGCAGCTAAGTTCATCAACGGTTTAGCCAGGCTTTAAAATCACTGGTCTTCTGTCTGCTTACAATAAATTCTTGGTCTCTAGGATTCGCTAAGCTAAGTTTTACGCGATGGTTGAAATAGGCATCTATTTTTTGAATAGCACTCTTAGTAATGAGTTGCCCCCTATTAATTTTAAAAAACTGATTTTGATCTAAAGAATTAAAAAGTTGATCTAAGGTCTCATCAATCATATACCTCTTTGTTGCCGTTACACCAAATGTAATTCCCTCTTCTGAGTAGCAATACAGTATTTCTGATATCTTAATTTGTACAAAACCACTCCCCTCTTTCACCAAAATTCCTTCACGTTTTGGAGCAGTCTGCATGCTTGCCAGCATTTGTTTTAAAACTTCTGGATTTACAGAAGTGGGTTTGTTCGATTTTAAAAATTTATCCAGTGATTTGCACAAATCATCTTTTTGAATGGGTTTCAATAAATAGTCGATACTATTTACTTTGAAGGCCTGAATGGCATATTGATCAAATGCCGTAGTGAAAATAATAGGTGCCTCTATCTCTACTTTTTGAAAAATTTCAAAACTTAGTCCATCTGCCAATTGAATATCCATAAATATCAATTCTGGAAGGGCATTAGATTGAAACCATGTAACCGCTTCTTCTACAGTATCAATGATATCTAATAGTTCATAGGTGAAATCGCATGCCTTCAGCATGTTTTGCAACTGGCTCGCTGCTCTTGCTTCGTCTTCAATAATTAGTGTTCGCATATTGTTTTTGATCTGATAACTTTAATAAAGGAAGAGAAACCACAAATTGATTTCCATCATTTTGTATCTCAATAGTTTTATTTGAAATAAGAGCATAACGCTTTTCAATATTCTTTAGGCCCATTTTTGTAGAGGGCAGCTGGGTAGATTTAGATTGTATTTTATTGCGCACTATTAGCTGATTATTTAACACATCTACCTTAATTTGTAAGGGTTTTGCTCTAGAAATCACATTGTGTTTAATAGCATTCTCTAAAAGAAGTTGCAGACTCATAGGAACTACCATCGCCTCTAATTTCTCTTCTGGAATATTCCAATCTAACTGTAAATTCTCTCCAAAACGTTCGGATTGTATATGTATATATGCTTTTGAAAACTTTAATTCGTCTCTAAGCAAGGTTAAATTTGCATTCCCAGATTCTAAAATAAAGCGATAAACGTCCGATAATTTATCTACAAACTGTTTGGCATCTTCTTTGGAGTTTTGATCAATAATATCGCGCAACGTATTCAATGTATTAAATAAAAAATGTGGTTGGGCCTGATTGCGTAATGTATCTAATTGGGCCTGCACAATAACCTGCTTTGCCTGCTCTTCTTCTCGAATGGATTTTTTTAATCGTACCTGATAATAAATAGCTTCGTAAATAGCAATGGTCATGGTACTTATAATAATTACCGGTACAATAACGGTAGAACTAGAAATGGATCTGTTATTATAACCTGGTCCTAAAATTTTTGAAATCGCATAATTACCTACAACATCTATGATTAATACATTGGCTACAATACACATAAATAACAGAAGAACCCGTTTGATATCATCTTTTAAATCAGGATATTTTTTCCTTAGATACATAATTACCGGACGTATTATGAGCCAATTACAAATCGTAAATGCAAATGTAAAACTCCAACTAACAATTGCTTGCGAAAAGGGAAGACGCATGAAAGAATTATTGAAAAGGTGATCTATTACCAAGCTCAGAAATACAATACCGATAACGGAAAACCAGAAGTCGTTAAACCCTAAATATTTTATACGTCTCTTCTTATTAAATAACATTCTTATACTTATAAATTAATTAAAGGCATTGCCTGCTTGGCTTGGTAAAATGTAAACGCAATCCAAGAAGCATAAAGCAATCCAAAAACAGTTACTGCAAGAATTTGATTCTTCGTTGTTGTATTCCATTTTCTAGAGAGCCAAAAAGCGAATAACGGGATTATTTGTAAGCCGTGCAATCCGAAAAAATGTGCAATTCGTAAATCACCCGCAACCGTACTCCAATTAACTAATGGCAAACCTGGACCTCCATCTGCTACTCCGACATTATGTGCTAGCTGACTTATCATTTGTCCGCCAACCCAGCTGCCAGCAATAATGATTGCCCATCCTAAAAATATGGCCCATTGAATGGCTTTGGTAGTATTCAATTTTAATCTTGCGGTATCTATTAGAAACCATACCATTTGCAATACATTAATGGCTATTAAAATACCCATTAAACCAAACAGAATGGCATCTAAAGGTGAAGACACATTGTAGTGCGATTGTACGCCTCGTATACCTTGACCCACAATAATAGCCACCTCAAATAGCAAGGTCCATGAGGCAATATTTCTAAAAATATGCTTTTTCCTATTGGAATATGGATAGAGCGTTATCAAATATCCCAAGGTAAGAATATAAATACCCCCTGAAATAAGAAACTTCATTGGCTTTACCCATACATTAAGCCCTAAGAGTACTCTATCATCTATGAAGATTCCTGGAATACACGCAATAGCCCCCACAAAATGAATCATAACAATCCAATACAGAATTGGACTTTCTGATTTAACGGTACTGAATACTTCTTTTAAATAACTCATGACTGTAGTTTTTTGATTGAACGCATTGCCATAAAAAGAAGAAAGCCTACAGGTCCTAACATGAAGGTTCCAACGAGACAAGGCGCTATTAATAATTGATGAATCTTAAGTGTTCTATTTTGATCAATAATCCACATACCAACCAAGAGATCAAAAGCTAAGTAATGAACCCATCCTGCTAAAACGGCATTCTCCTTAGTGAATAATGCCATTACCGATTCCAAGCTTCCAAAATCCATTCCTCCGCCAGTTTTAATGGCTATAAAAATATATATAGCGTATATCAGTGATAAGGCTAGCGGAATAATTTTGTAATCAATAAGGAATCTTGTTACTTTCCATTTAGGTAATACAATCAAAAGCAACCACATTGGCATTGCCATTAAATTTGCATAGGAAAAAACTTCTGTTGGTGTCATAGGTATGGTTTTATTGTTAATCAAAGATGCACTGATTACTTAGAAAATGAAATGACTATCTTTTCAATTGTCGTAATAACATCTTGAATTGTAAGTAGCTTTAAAAAAATAATACTATTCTTCTTTCATCTTCTTAAGGAGTAATTTTGCCTTTTGACCAAAAAGTCCGTTTGGAGCTAATTCAATGGTTTTATTAAATAATTCAGTGGCTTTATCTTTATCTCCAATTTTTAAATAACTTTCACCAAGACCCAAATACGCCCTGGAAGAATTTGGAAAATGTTCTATGATAAAGTAAAATACGCCTAGCGCATTATTGGCATTACCACTACCAAGCATATCATACCCTTTCTTGCTTAATTCTGTTTCAAAATCGAAGAAATCATACCTTGGATCATTGATCATTTCTGCTACATCTTGCGAAAGTTGATTTAATTTACCTGCATCGAATAGATTTGTCATATGCTGCATCGGATCTGGTATAAAATCTCCCCCAGTAAATGCCAACACTTTTTCCAATACGGGGTCTTGGTTGGAGCTAAACTCCGCAAAACTCATATCTACAGGTATGTGAGGTTCGGTCCATTCTCCGCTCTCCCAGGGCGCTTTATCTTGCCACCAAGCAAAAGAAAGATACAAAGGAATGGAACTATTAGGCAAAGCAAGCTGTTTCACATCTCCATAGAAATTAATATTCTCTGCTGTGGGCTCCCCAACAAAAATAACATTGGTATAATTATCCAATTCGTTTACAAGATTCTGACAGGCAGAAAACGTGCGTCTTCCGATAATTACAAAGAATTTTCCTTTCTTATTAATTTTTTCAGATTTAATGATCCCCGTAATCACGGATTTATTTTTAAAGTTATTCCCGCCACCATTCAATCGAACATCCAGTACAAATTTTTCTACATCATTCTTTTCAATAAAATCAAATACCCTGGTATAAAATGCAATGGTACTTTCTTCTGGATCATCCTGTATTTGACTATGTCTTACATATAGTGTTTTCTCTTCTGGTAGATATTCAGAGAAGTATATCCTGTCTAAATTTTTAAGGTATAAGGGTGTTTTACTTTGATCTCTTGCATCTAACCAATTTTCGTCCTGTACAACATGGCTATAGCTTTTAGGAACTCTCTCTCCCTTGGGCAAGGGTGTGAACTTTTGATCAAAAGTTCTACCATTTTTCTCAAGGCTAAGTTCAACTGATTTTTGAAGTTCGGCAGTAATGCCTTGCGCATGTAATACTTCTAAAATACTTAAATAATTAATTCCGAAGGCCTTAAAATACTGCTCATTCTCAGCATTTACTGCAGGATATACTTTTTTTAATGCTTCCGCAATAGGGACTCCATTAATTGCAATGACTTTGGCGCCAAGCGCTGACTTATACTCTTTGTGCACTCCTTGTAAATACACACCATCATTGTATTGGTACAGATTAAATGGTAAATAATGAAAGCTAAAAGGCTTCTGATTAAGTCCAAGGCCTGAATGCCCATATTGAAACAAGGCAACTATTCTTGACATACCAACAATAATTTGGTGCTGTTCTAAATTTGGAATATCCGAGTATAGCTTTTCCACTTCTGCATCAAAAACCTCCTCCGATACCTTTTTAAACAAGAATGGAAAATCTGAATGCACTTTGTTTTGTAAAAAACGTAGGTCCTCTTGCCATTGTTTTTTGGTAAGTACCTCTTGCGCACTTGCACTTAAAATAAAGAAACTAAGAAGAATGAAGATTGCTTTTTTCATCATATGAGTTTAAGTAGTTGATACATTTAATTTGATTAATGAATGTCAAAGATGGGCTCCCTCCACAGAAAATAAAACAACTTAAAGTTCAATCGTCGCAAAAGACGTTTGAATTGTTACAGGGTTTTAAACATTTCATTCCAATAAGAACTTTGCGGATATATTAAACCCTTGAGACAAGATGCTAGTTTTTTATTCATTCGCATTCCAGTATATTTGATTTATAAGATAAGATACCTATGGAAGCCATCATATTTGACAAAAGTAGAGTTGTAAGTTTTAGTGATGCCGTTTTTTCGATTGCAATGACCTTATTGGTTCTTGAAATAAGCGTTCCTGCACTGAGTAGCTATGGAAAGTATACCATTCTAGAATTATTGGCAAGTAGAATCCCAAGTTTCATTGGACTTTTTGTGAGTTTTATAGTTACTGCTTTGTATTGGGTAGAACATATGCGTGTCATGAAATTTGTAAATACCATAGATTCTAAACTTCTATGGCTCAATATTTTCCTCTTGCTCTTTATAGTGTTGATGCCTTTTTCTACCGGTTTTTATGTAAAGGGTATAGACCATGCAGGTTCTTTTGTTTTTTATGCCTTCAACCTAGCTGCTATTGGTTTTATGAACTACTTAATGGTTCGCTATGTTATTAAGAAAGAAGCTTTAAAAAGTAAGTTTTCCGTAGTGGCTATTAAATTAGAAAAATCTAGGGCTTTTATTGCTTTTCTTGTCTGGTTTTTAGCAGGTGTCATTGCATTCAAATTCTTAGGATTTGCAAGGTTTTTATTTCTTTTAATATTTGTATTACAACCCATCTCCAAATGGTATTATAAAAGAAAATTGATGCCTAAAACAGAAGAAGAAGTTTAATTAATGACAATAATTTTAATTTAATGCTGTTTGTATTTTCGTAGCACCCCGTTTTGCTACACATATTTTAAATTTATCGCATTATGAAATATTTTGTTCTTAGCCTTTTACTTTCATGCACATTGATGGTCCAAAGCCAGCAAGAAGAAGAAACTGCTTTTCCACTAGAAGGTCCATCGGATTGGAGAAAAGAAATATTATCATTTCCACTAGATTTTGCACCTAGCTTGGAATACGATGGCACTGAGTATGTTCTTTTTTCAAAAGGTTGGGCTGATAAAGCTGCAACAGATTTCTGGACCTATACCTTTGTTTGGGACTTATATAATGCCCCCAATCTTAGCGAGGAGCGTTTAAATAAAGATCTTACGGCTTATTTCGATGGTTTAATGAAAGAAGTTGCTGGTGCTAAAATTTCTAAAGATAAGATTACGCCCACTCTTGTCAACCTCAAAAGTAATAACAACGGAAAGTCTTATGAAGGACAGATCAGTGTTTTTGATGCATTTTTTCTAAAAGAAAAAATAACTTTGAATATGCGTGTGATTACTTCGTATTGTGTAACAGATGAAAGACATATTGTTTATTTTCAATATTCCCCTCAGCCCTTTAGCCATGAGCTATGGGACGAAATGAAAGCTATAAAAATTCCTTGTAGTAACTAAAATTATGCTCTTTCAATTGCTTACAGATGGGTAACTCTATAGATGGCATTTCCGTAGTCATCTGATATTAATAAGGAACCATCCTTTAAAAACAAAAGATCTACGGGTCTTCCAAATTGGTCCTGACTCGCATCGTCTAACCACCCCTCTATAAAAGTTTCGTAGGCTACTGCTTTGCTATCTTCTATTTTTACCAAAGAGATTTTATACCCTACTTTCTTGGAACGATTCCAAGAACCGTGCTCTGCAATAAAGGCATGTCCTTTATATTTTTCTGGAAACATGCTCCCAGTATTGAATTTAACACCTAAAGGAGCTACATGAGCGCCTAAAGCTTGCACAGGAGCAACAAAGTCGTCACAAGGGTGTTGATCCCCAAATTCTGGATCTTTGACCGTTCCGCCATGACAGTACGGATATCCAAAGTGCTGCCCAGCTTCTGTTACACGGTTTAATTCGCAAGGAGGAATATCATCTCCCAACATATCTCTTCCATTATCCGTGAACCATAACTCTTTCGTTTCAGGGTGCCAAGTAAATCCAACCGTATTTCGAACACCTTTTGCGTAAATTTCCCTATTACTGCCATCTGGGTCCATACGCGTAATCGTTGCAAAACGTTCGTCTTCCGCTGATCTTTCACAAATATTACAGGGGGCTCCCACGGGTACGTATAACTTTCCATCGGGTCCAAAAGCGATGTACTTCCATCCATGATGGAACTCTGAAGGGTAATCATCATATACCACTACAGGAGTTGGAGGATTCTCCAATTTCGATTCTATATCGTCATATCGCAAAAGTCGATCTACTTCAGCAACATATAATGATCCATCCTTAAAAGCAATCCCATTAGGGACATTTAAAGTAGAATCTAAAATAGTAATGTGGTCTGCTTTAAAATCTTGGTCTAGATCCTGAATAGCATATACTGTCTTTTTATTTCTAGTACTTACAAATAAGGTTCCATCATCGCCCATGGCCATGGATCTAGCGCCTTTAATGCTATCCGCATATACTTCAATTTTAAAACCTTCTGGAATTGTTAGACGATCTATAGGCAATACAGATACTGGTTCATCAAACTCCATTTTTGGTGCTGCATCCTCTGTATTTCCGTTCTTTTCCTGACAACTAGTGCAGCCAAGAATAACCATCATCGCCATTAAAACTTTTATGAATTGATTCCTCATTTTATAAATATTTTTTTAAATGTTTTTTAAAGTAGGTAGCACTATCTGTAATACTTTGCATTGAATTCGTAGCAAAATTACCACCTTGTTCCAAATAATAAAATTCTAAACCTGCTTTTTCGGCCTGGGGAAGAATTTGAGTATAATCAATAGATCCATTACCCAATTCTGTGTAATCTCTTGTGCGCTTATCCATATCTTTAATATGCCACATCACATAGCGACCTGGCTGCAAAGCTATCAACTCAGCCGGACTCAACTTAGAAGAATGCATTACCCAATATAAATCCAATTGTAGTTTTACCAAAGCTGCATCCGTCCTATCCAGAATAATTTGATATCCGGTTTCTCCTTGTTCTTCAATAAATTCAAAATCGTGATTATGATACGCAAATCCCAAACCCGCATTGGTTACCTGTTTCCCAATAATATTCAATTTGTCTGCAAGTCTCTTAAATTGTTCAATAGTTCTATATTTAGGAGCTAACCATGGCCACGTAATATACTTTTTATTCAAGGCTTTAGCTCCCATAATACAGAGATCTACAAAGCGTTTTAAATCATCTTGAGATGCTTCAAAATAATCCGAAAAATTATAGTGTCCACTAGTAGCCGTAAGATTTAAATCGTCCATGATTTTTTTAAAATCTTTGGCTTTGTAGCCGTAATAAGTCCCTTTACTAGTATCAAAACCATAGGTTTCTGTATCTTCATAACCCAAAGAAGCAACGGTTTTTAAAGTACCCAAAGGGTCTTTTTCCATAGCATCTCTGATACTAAAAAGTTGCAATCCCATTTTGAATTTTGACGTATTTTGCATTGTACAATTATGAAAAGGCAATACCATCGCGACAGATGCAATTGCTGATTTTTGTATAAAACTTCTTCTTTGCATGATATATCTCCTAGAACGTTTTGTGCTTTTACTTTACTAAATCAAAAATACCCGTATAATTCACAATAAAACTAGAATTGTGAGGATTTCCATCTTGTAAATTGTAATTCCAAACTACAAAAAATCCTGTATTTGCCTATTGCAACCAATCAAGAACTCCAGTAGATGTTTTTATAAAGACTAATTAACACCTCTGACATTTTATGTAATTGTAGAGAACTATGTATAAATGTAGTAAAATGAATTAATACAATACGAGCGTCTTAGGGAAGAAAGTCTTATCTGCATTAGATCTCTTAAACAAGTTCTTTTAAAATAGCTAAGGCCAATTGAACTTCCTTTAGATGGGTACGGAAAGAAAGTACAGCAAAACGAATCCAATAGGTATCCTCGATCGTTGTGGAAGACAAAAACACCCTTCCATCTTCTTTTAAACGTTCTACTATTTGGTGATTGAATGCATTGGCATCACCATGCGCTGGCACATATCTAAAAATAGCAATTGACAAATCTGGTACGGGGCCCACTGTAAAACCTAACTTCTGAACTTCTTCATAAAAATAATTGCACAGAAGTACCTTTTCTTCCAAAGCGGCTCTGAAAGGAGCTACGCCCATAAGCTGCAAGGAAAGCCACATTCGCAAGCCCCTAAAATGTTTTGTTAGTTCTGGAGAAAGATCTGCAGGAGAAGGATCTTCATCCAATGTAAAAGCATCTTGCATGTAATTGGCGGTATAATGATGTGTTTCATACAATGCCTCCGTATTCTTTATTAGGATAGCACCAATTCCATAAGACAAAAACAATCCTTTATGCGGATCAATGGCCAAGGAATCTGATAGCTCTACTCCTTTAAAGGCCTTTTTCAAGCTATCGGATAACATGAAAAATCCGCCATAAGCTGCATCTACATGAAACCAAATATCACTTGCATTAGCAATTTCACCAATTTCTGCTAAGGGGTCTATAGCACCCGTATCCGTGGTACCTGCGGAAGCGAAAACCATAAAAGGCAATAAACCAGAAGTTTGATCTGCCTTTATTTGATCTTTTAGATGACTCGGAATCATCTTAAACGTCTCATCCATTGGTATATAGCGAATAATACATTCTTTCATGCCTGCAATTCGAAGGGACTTCTGAACGCAATGATGCAATTGCTGCGTCATATAAATAACACATTTTTCTACATCTCTGGCCTTAATGCCTTTAGCATCTCTAGCAGTTGTTATGGCAGAGAGATTAGCGATGGATCCGCCCGAAGTAAGATTGCCAAGTGCATTTGAGGGATACCCAACCATGGTACACATCCATCTTAACAACAAATTCTCCATGCGCACTCCTCCTGGACAAGCAAAAAAGATACCTGCATACCTATTGGTAACCGCTGCTAAATAATCTCCTAAAGCCGTTGTAAAAACACCCCCTCCAGGTATATAGCCAAAATGTCCTCCTGAGGCTGGGTTCAAATTTGGGGTATCTACGTTCTCTTTTAGACAAGCTAACACTTCACCAATGGGTTTCCCATTTTCGGGTATTGGAAAATCTAAAAGTGGCTTCCCTAGATCTTTAGAAACTACAAATGTGGTATGTTTGTTAAAGTCGTCCAAGAAGTTATCTGCATACTTCTGCACTTCCTTGTTCCATTCTGCCCTATTTTCTGGCAAAGGTTCTAGCCTCTTCGCTATGGCCTCTAATTGTTGTATGGTCTCTAACATGTAATTTAATCAATCAATCCCTGTCCTTCTATCCAAGGTGCCCCTGCCCTCTTCAACTCCTGTTCTAAAGATGGTAAGGTGGTAGTGGAAAGTTTTTTAAGTTCGGATTTCACTTTTACTAATTGACTCTTCACTCTAGCCAAGAACGCTTTATGACTTTCTGTGGGTCCATAGGTGTTGTCAAGTGCACGCCACCCTATAGAGTTTCCATTACTTGCCGTTGGTTTAGATCGTTCTCCTATTTCTCCTCTGGTATCATCTCCATTCAGTTCCTTATCTATATCCAATAATTCCATTTTAGCGGTATTGATCTTGGCTGTAAGATCTGAAGAAGGAGATGTTGCCTTATCTGCCGCGCGTTTCATGGCGTCTATCAGTTTTATACTATTAGACAAGGTAAGGTTAGTTGCCGTTAGGTCTTGCTGAAAACTAAAAAAAGAGGTTCTAAATGCATTCATTTCTTCGAATGATTTCCTTGGTAATGCGCCGTCATACATTGGAATTACCTTAAACTCTTGAGGGGCCTGTAAATTAGTGGTAACACCATTAACTCTTTTAACCAAAGTTGCCGTATACACACCTGGAGTAACCATTATACCGCCGTCTCTTCTATTGGTAGCTTCTAAACGTTCCCCACTTTTATTAGGGTAGTTCAATCTCCAATTAACCCGATTAAAGCCTTTTTTATTGGTTCCTTTAATGGTATTTACCAGATTTCCTTGAGCATCTTTGATAAGAAATAAAATAGCAGGGCCTTCTTCCCTATTCTCTGCCTCAAGCGACTCCCATCCGGGGAAATTAGTATTTCCCTTTTTCTCTCTTGCTTGTCTTATATCCTTCAAGCTACTTAGTTTTTTAGGCATATAATAAGTGAAGTTCGCACCAAAGGGCGGGTTTTTTGCGATGTATTCTCCGTCTCCTTGACTCCCCACTCTATTCGATTGTCTATACCAATATGCATCTTTTATAGGGTATAAGGTGGCTTCGTTCGTTGGATTATCAAAATTACGCAAAGGAGAAATATCATCTAGAATATAAAAACCTCTTCCAAAAGAAGCGGCTACTAAATCGTTCTCTCTTCTTTGAATCGTAATATCTCTAAAAGCTATGGTTGGTAATCCGCCTTTAAGCTGCATCCAACTAGATCCCCCATTTCTTGTTAGGTAGATACCGTATTCAGTAGCAGCAAAAAGTAATTCCTTTTTTATGTGATCTTGTACCAAACGCCATGTTAGCAGACGAGTAGGCAAGTTTCCATTCATTAGTGTCCAGCTTTTTCCTTTATTGACACTCTTCAATAAATATGGTTTATAATCTCCATTTTTGTGATTATCCAAAGCTGCATATACGATGTTTGCATCGAATAAATCGGCCCTAACATCATTGACAAAAGGAGTAGACGGCACTCCCTTAATAGTTCCTAAACTTATTTTTTGCCACGAAATACCTCCATTTTCTGATACCTGAATGATACCATCATCCGTTCCTGCATACAGCAGCCCTTCTTGGATCGGAGATTCCGATAGTGATGTAATTGTATTGTAATTAGACATAGCACCTACATCCCAAGCATTATCCCAGCTTTGCTGTTTTCCATACATGGGCAAAGTAATTCTATCCTGATTTAGAGTTAGATCTTTAGAAATTGGTGTCCATTCATCTCCTCTATTCTCAGATTTCCATACTCGTTGCGATGCGAAGTATAGGCGAGAAGGTTTATGCGGACTTACCAAGATTGGTGCATCCCAATTAAAACGTTCAGCGGGTTCCCCTTCTCTAGCTTGCGGTTGAATAAAAACCGTTTCTTTGGTCGTCTGGTCTATACGCCATAATGCGCCCTGTTGAAATTCACCATAGGTAATATTAGGATTCCCAGGTTCCGTAGCAGATTGATGTCCATCTGCACCTAATGTTTTCCACCAATCAGCATTTGCAATACCATCAGAACTTGTGGTTTGTGAAGGGCCTCCATGTGACCCATTATCTTGTGTTCCTCCAAATACATTGTAGAATGGAAGGGCATCATCTACAGCAACTTTGTAATACTGGGTAACTGGCAAATTGCGAATGTATTTCCAACTCTTGGTATGGTCAAAACTCTCGTACAAACCTCCATCTGTACCAAACAATACATAATTAGGATCTGAATTTTTAAATGCCATGGCATGGCTATCTACATGCTTATTTCGTTCGTTCATCCGCTGAAAAGTTTTGCCATGATCATTGGAAATCAACACATAATTATTCATTAAATAGAGTCTTCCTTCCACATGTGGAGAGGCATATAGTTCTTGGTAATAATGAGGACCCGTGCCACCAGACACCGTGTTGGATTGTCTGCTCCAGGAAGCCCCTCGATTAGATGACATATAAATACCCCCTTTTTTGCGATCCTGCTCTATTGCAGCATATATCACATCCGAATTAAAGGGAGATAAAGTCAACCCAATTTTACCCAAATTTGATTTTGGAATTCCTGTTTTTAGTTGTTTCCAAGTAGTACCTCCATCTACACTTTTATGTATTCCAGAGCCTGGACCACCCCCAATGTAGGCAGCAACAGATCGTTGTCGTTGCCAGGTAGCCGCATATAATTCATCTGGATTGTTGGGATTTATCAAAATATCGGTTGCACCCACCCATTCACTATCTCCTAAGGTCCGATTCCATGTTTTACCACCATCTTCGGATTTATAAATACCTCTTTCCCCTCCTTTACTCCATAAAGGTCCTTGAGAAGCCACCCAAATCACATTAGCATTGGTAGGATGCACAATAATTTTGGAAATATGTTCTGATTGTTTTAGCCCCATATTCTTCCAAGACTTTCCGTCGTCATGACTTACAAAAATTCCATCCCCAAAAGCTACATGTCTGCCACCAACGTTTTCACCAGTTCCTACCCATATGGTATGCGAATTGTTAGGATCTATGGTAACACACCCAATGGAATAGGTGCTTTGTTTATCAAATAAAGGTTTCCAAGTTGTACCAGAGTTTTCTGTTTTCCAAACACCACCAGAACCTACAGCAACGTACCAAACGTTCTCGTTTTCAGGATGTATGGCAATATCTGCAATGCGGCCAGAGGTCATTGCCGAGCCAATATTTCTAAATTCTAACCCATCAAAGGCATTCTTTGAAGTTTCTTGGGCCTGTACCTGTTCTGCCGCAATAAGAGCGCAAAAGCAGAGCAAGCTAGCTTTTAATAGTGTCCTCATTTTTCTAAAGTTTTTCGAGTTGGTAACTGGAATGAAAGTTACGCAAAAACTTTAGTAAAAAGAGCGTTCTAACTATTGAACTCCAAGTTTTTTCAATGCAGCAATACCATAACTATTTTTAGGGTTTAAATCTAAAGACTTTTTATAATTTTCTATCGCCTCTGGCCGGTTCCCTACCAATAGATACGCTTCTCCCAAGCTATCATAGACATTCCATGAATTAGGAAAGGCGCTTACATTCATTTGAAAAACAGCAATTGCTTCTTCAACTTTGTCTAATTGTAAAAGAAGATAACCTACACCATTCATTTCATTTTCGTCTAATAGATAGGTCTCCTTATCTTTAAACTGATCAAACTGTCGTTGTCCGGCCGCAATATCATTTTCCAGTATACTAATAAGTATGGATAAGGCTAAAAACTTATCTGATTTTGGAAAGTTACTTTCGCTAAACCTATAAAAATCAATCGCCACTTTATATTGCTTTTCTCTGATCAGTGCGTAGGTGGTATTGGTTAGTAATATCCCATTTAAACTCATCGGATCCTTTGGAAATTCCTCTTTATATATTTTGTAAACAGTCATTCCCTCTTTAATTTTTGAGCCCCCAATAAGTTCTTTAACCGCATTTTGAAGCTCAATCTTATCTAAAGGAGCATACTCCGGGCTTGTCTTTGCTTTTTTAAACCAAGTCAATGCCTCTTCATCGGTCATTTGCGTAAAAACATCTTTTATTTCATGGGCAATAGACCTTTTCAAAGAAAATAGTTTTCCACCCTTAATAATCGTTTTAGTTGAATTGAAATTTTCTAGGTTTTTAAATGGGTTTTTATCAAATAGTACCATATCCGCCTTTTTGCCAATTTCAATACTTCCACGTTCTTTATCTAGTTTCATTGATTCATAACCATTTAAGGTAGCGATTTTCAAAACTTCTTCCACAGGAATTCCTGCTTTCGCAAGCAATATAAGCTCTGACATCATTGCACTACCCCCAAACCTGCAATCCGTACCTATACGTAACTGCACCCCCTTATCATGCGCTTTTTTGATATATTCCATCATACTTTGATAGGCGAAATCTAGTTGTTTTTGCTGTTCATCAGAATAAGAAACCATTGGTGTGGTGCGTATTGGAAAATATTCAAAGGAAGAAAAGAAATCCGTTTTGCCTGCTGCAGATGCTAGCACATTTAAGGCCGTACTAATTGAAGCTCCTTCTGCCGCCATAGAATCGAACAACTTATTTAGTTTAGCATCAAATTCGGGCTGCTCTTTAATATAACTAAAAAAGAATACCATATGCGCCGCAAACTCATCAATACTAGCGTTCATTTTTATATTGTATTTAGCCTCCATTAAAGGCCAATGATCGTAGGATAAAATACTTGGGGTTACTGTAAAAAAATGTTCAAAATTACGTACCCCATAATCCATTGCTTCTCCAATGGTTACCACATTATTATCTACATGACTATTTATGATGATCCCTTGTTTTTTAGCTTCATCTGCCATAGCCTCATAATCTGGTTTCCTTAACTTGCGGTATAGCTTCATATATTTAAGCCCTTTTTTGGCGTATTCACGCACCTTTGCTCTTCCATCTTCCGGATTCATTACTTCTATATGATGTGCTGGTTGCTGTCTGTCTTCATCAGAAACTATGGAACCTCCGCAAATAAAAAGATCTGGATACGCTGGACTAGGATTTTTTTGCCAATCCAAAGTAATATCCATCCAGGTCTCTGGCTGACCCATATCTATGATCGTAGTAATGCCGTGTTTTAGATAGGAATGTGCCGTAAGCTCGCGTAACATATCCAATCCATTGCCATCCATAAACTCGGAAGGAGTTTCTGCATCAACACCATAATTACCAACTAAATGTACATGAGTATCTATCATTCCGGGAATTAGCAAACGTCCTTTTCCTTCAATAATGCTTTCGGAAGTAAATGGTGTCTTGGCATCGATAATTGCAGCAATGGTATCTGCCTTAATCAAAATGGTTTGGTGACTCTGTGTGCTTTTATCCTTACTATTAAATAAGATAACATCCGTAATTGCGAGGTCATATTCTGCCTTCTGCGAACATGCAGTAAGAAGGGTCACTATGGTCATTAAAAGTAAACTAAAATGCTTGGACGTTTTCATTTGTGATCTATTTAAGGTTATGACCTATAGACTCAGAAAACTAAAAAGTGTCACATTTTGTTTTTTAATATTCCGTAACATAAGAATGTTTGTAAATGCAAAACCCTAAAAGAACTATATTCTTCAAGGGTCTCATAATTAAAAATAAGGATTTTATCAACTTCTTAGATAATCCATAAACTGACTATGTGCCATATCATTGCTTCGTTGTTGATTTTGCATCGTAGAACGCTGCATATCAAAAATTTGCTGAGAGGTTTGTTTTTGAATATTTAGAATGTTTTGGTTGGTTGTAGCTTGTGAAGCTGCAACATTAGATCTTGCTTGTTGAAAGGCCTCAGTAGCCTTTTTAGTATCTTCCATGCTGGTTTGAATTAATTGATGCAGTTCTGTTTGTCCAATACTTTTAAGTACTTCGGCAGCCGGTGTAAAGCTCTGTGTAAAATTCATTAACCAAGCATTTCTATTATCGTAATCTTGGTAGGCTTCTTGTGGTACAAATTGCATATTCATAGTACGTTGATTAACCCATTGAAACCATCCCTGTACCCAATAATTATGTTCTTGATAACACTTTTGAATGATTGCCAATAAATTAGTAGATAATGTTTTTGCTTGTTCTTTGGTCATGTTAACTCCTATATTTTCGCTAGCTTGATTTTCCATTTTTATCTATTTAGTTTAATGAATACTTCTATTAACAATGATTGCTATAAAGAAGTTCTTTGTGTCCTTTGTCCCTCAACTTTCTGTCCCGTCCACCCGCTTCTAATTTCAATTGAAAAGTCAAATCTGAAACTCTTCGACTCAAAGCATCTTTTTCATTTTCATGCTTTGTTTTATCTCTATCTAAATTCTGTTGTGTTGCGCGTTTTTCTTTAATTAAAGTATCAATATTTCTAATCTTAGTGTCGTAATTGGGATCAGATGAATCCAAATATGATTTTTCAGAAGCTAAACCTTGAATCTCGTTTTCTATATTATATAGTTTTTGAACAAGATCCTGGATTATTGATGGCTTATTATCTAAATCTCTTTGTTTTACTTCAATTTGTCCCTTTAAAGTATTGCAATTAGCATCATGTTCATTAGCTTCCTGATCTAAGCTATTAATTTGAAGTTGCAATTCAATACATTTTGAATTATCCCATTTTTCTCCCATTAAATTTGTTTTTAATTAGACTTTTTCGATTATTTAATTTGGTTGACAACAAACATCAGAAGTAATACACTGATAATCAATACCTATTAATAGGGATTTGTAGGTAAGAAGAAATTTGAATAAAAATGTGCGATTCATTCAATAAGTTCTATTTTTATGGAACAACTTAAAATTGAAACAGATGCTACCAATGAAACCAATCAAGAAAACAAGTTTTTTTCTTTATGTACTGTGCTTATCCATCTGTATGGTTACAGCGCAAGAAAAAAACCCTGTAATTGATGCCATGATCAAAGAAGCAAATGAAAACTCCCAATTACAAAGCTTAGGTCATGAACTTATGGACGGTATTGGCCCTCGTTTAGTGGGTACACCACAAATGAAAATTGCGCATGATTGGGCAGTTGCCAAATACAATAGTTGGGGTATTACTGCAAAAAATGAACAATGGGGAGAATGGAAAGGTTGGGAACGAGGCATCACCCATATAGATATGGTTTATCCAAGAGTTCAAAGCTTACGTGGTACACAATTGGCCTGGAACCCGAGTACCTCAAAAAAGGGAGTTACTGCAGAATTAATAACACTTCCATCCATTAAAGACTCAATAGAATTTGCGCGTTGGTTGCCCAATGTAAAAGGTAAATTAGTACTTATTTCAATGCATCAACCTACGGGTCGTCCGGATTATAACTGGGAGGAGTTTGCTACGGAAGATTCCTTTTCTAAAATGAAAGAAGCTCGTGAGGCGCAAACCAAAGAATGGCGTGCTAATATGAGACGCACAGGATATTCTACAAGAACACTTCCTGCCGCTCTAGAAGCAGCAGGAGCCGCTGGCTTAGTAGCATCTTATTGGTCTAGAGGGTTTGGCGTTAATAAAATATTTGGGGCTCGAACTAAGACCATACCTACGGTGGATTTAGAGCTCGAAGATTATGGAATGCTATATAGATTAGTAGATTCTGGACAAAAGCCGCAAATTACTATTGTAGCTCTTTCTAAAGACCTTGGAAAGATGCCAACTTTTAATACCATTGCTGAAATCAAAGGAAGTGAAAAGCCAGATGAATATGTAGTACTTTCTGCTCATTTTGATTCTTGGGATGGTGGTACAGGAGCTACTGATAATGGCACTGGCACCTTAGTAATGATGGAGGCAATGCGTATTTTAAAAAAGTATTACCCCAACCCAAAACGTACTATTTTAGTTGGTCATTGGGGAAGTGAAGAACAAGGATTAAACGGTTCTAGAGCCTTTGTAGCAGACCATCCAGAAATTGTAGATAAGGTGCAGGCGCTATTCAATCAAGATAATGGAACTGGACGTGTGGTTCGCCTATCAGGTGGTGGATTTTTAAATTCTTATGACTATTTATCTCGATGGTTAAATGCCGTACCAAGTGACATTCGAAATGAAATTGAAACTACCTTTCCAGGTACTCCTGCAAGAGGTGGTTCGGACTATGCATCTTTTCAGGCAGCAGGTGCACCGGCTTTTAGCCTCAGTTCTTTAAACTGGTCGTATTGGAACTACACTTGGCATACCAACAGAGATACCTATGACAAAATTATTTTTGACGATGTAAGAAGCAATGTAATACTTACAGCGATATTAGCCTATATGGCTAGTGAAGATGAAGAAACCACTTCTAGAGTTCAAAGCATACTTCCCATAGATCGCAGGACTGGTAAACAAAGAGAGTGGCCTAAACCAAGAGATGCAACAAGAAAAGGAGGGCTTTAGCCTCCTTTTTTATGGAAATTCCATGGAAAACTTCTTCCATTAAATAACATATTTTGGATGTCAAAAGAAACAGAAGAACAAGAACATCTTCATTTTAAATTATATAAACCATGTTATATGCTAAGTCAGTTAGCATCTAATGACCCCAAACAACTTCGCAAAAAGCAATTTTTAAAAAGTCTCTACGAGTTTCCTAAAGGCGTGATGCCTATTGGACGATTAGATGAAAAATCGGAAGGTCTCCTATTACTCACGACTAGTGGAAAATTAAGTGATCATATCAATAGGTCTGGCATAGAAAAGGAATATTATGCCCAGCTCGATGGAGAAATTAGTGAAGAAGCCATTAAAGAACTGAATAAAGGAGTCAATATTGGTTTACAAGGACGCATTTATACAGCTAAAGCTTATAAAGCGGTTTTATTACCTGCTCCAACACTACCAGAGGCCGATAAGAAGCTTAGGATAGGAAGACATAGGCCTACCTCTTGGATTCGTATTATCCTTACAGAAGGAAAGTTTCGTCAAATTCGCAAAATGACAGCTGCTGTGGGGTTTCCAACTTTAAGGTTAGTTCGTATTCGGATTGGAGAAATCCATTTAGGGTCTTTACTCCCTGGTGAAGTCCATGCATTAAAGCAATTATAGGGAATGCATTTTCAGTTTGCTATTACTTCCGTTTATTGCGTTTATTATAATTTTTATCTCCCCTCGTTTTAGATTTTTTATATTTCGCCTTGATCTTATGCTTGTAGGAACCACCTTGATTTGTACGCTTGTTTTTTTCTTTTTTTTCATGAAAACTAGCCCCATCTCTAGTATCCATAGCACGCTTTACCGGAATATTTGGCTCAGTATTTTTTGGTCTTTCTTCGGGGGTTAATTCTTTAGAGATACTTATACCTTCTGGCAAGGACAGCTGATTAATCTTTAAATCCATTAGTGCCTCAATCGCATCTTTAGCCTTACGTTCTGCCTCGGTATAAAATAATATAGCTGTACCCCTTGCTTCTGCCCTGCCAGTTCTTCCAATACGATGCATGTAGTTTTCTGGATACTCTGGGGTATCAAAGTTTATGACATGCGAAATTTTATTTAAATCCAAGCCCCGAGCCATTACATCGGTTGTAACTAAAATTCGATTCTTCCCTTCATCAAATTGATTGATTGATCGAACTCTATAATTTTGTGTTTTATTAGAGTGAATTACGCAGGCTTCTTCGCCATACTGTTCTTCTATGATTTGAAACAAGCGATCGGCACTTCTTTTATGCGCAACAAAAACTAACACCTTATGGTATGTATCTGCGTCTGCTAAAAGCTGCATCAACAAATTTGCCTTGGTATAAAAATTAGGAACTGCATAACAAGCTTGCTCTATATTTTCTAAAGGAGTACCACTTACTGCAATTGCAATTTTTTGAGTCCCAACAAAAAATTGTTGAATAAGCGATTCTATTTCAGAAGTCATCGTTGCCGAAAACATGATATTCTGGCGTCTCTTGGGTAATAAATCAAAAATATTCGTTAGTTGAAAACGAAAACCTAAATCGAGCATCACATCTACTTCATCTATGACCAATTTTTTTATTTCTTTCAATTGCAGCGCCCTACTTAAAATTAAATCATATAAACGCCCTGGAGTTGCCACAACAATATCGGAACCTTGTGCTAACGTATCTTTTTGTCTATTTATATTAGTGCCGCCATATACGCCTTGTACGCGAACAGTTGAATAAACACTCATTTTTTCTATTTCCTCCACCACTTGTATCACAAGTTCACGTGTGGGTACCACCACTAAAATCCGTGGGTGAATTTGTTTCGAAAAAGAGAGCATCTGTAAGAGTGGCATCAAATAAGCATAGGTTTTTCCAGTACCCGTTTGAGCAATACCTACCACATCTTTTCCTGAGGTAATTACAGAAAAGGAGGCTGCCTGAATGGGAGTTGGCTTTTCAAAACCCAAATCATCTATCGCTTTACGTAAAGCATTGGACAGCTTTAATTCATCAAAAGAAGAAATACCTGTTTTCATTTTCTTTTTCAATTAGGAACTATAAAGTTTCCAAGCAAAGATAGGTACTCTTAAGATGTGAATACCCAATGATAAAATAGAATAACTACTATTTATTAATCCTCTGGAGGATATCCATGAATTTCTTCAAAAACCCGATCAAAATTTTGACGTAAATAGGAGTTTAGCTTTTTACGATAATCGTCCTTCAACCAGCTGATAAAATTATGGGTGCTGCGGCTAATACATTTGGCATAGGTTTGGATCCGTTGATCAATATCATCTCCCAATTGTTTTGCTAAACCCAAAGCATCATATACATCCTCACTATTTTCAATACAAATTTTCGCATGTTGTGCAATAGAACGTTCTAATACCACTTTAGAAGATTCACCTTTCGAAGTGGCTTTGACGTACGTATCTTTTATATCAAAATATACTTCTTCTGATTTCGCAAACTCCTTACGAAGCTCCTCGGGCATTGCATGTTTAAAAGCCCCTTCTATTTCCTCATCATCTTTGATACGATCTACATAAAAGTTAGGAGACTTAAAGATGGTTTGCCAATCTAAATCGGCGCCCCAGGGACCAAATCTATAGCCATTATTTCCCAAATCGATTACGGTAAACTTGGATTTGTTATTTAATACACGAGAACCACGTCCTATCATTTGATAGTAGAGTGTTAAAGATTTAGTAGCCCTATTAAGAATAATGGTATCTATGGTGGGTTCGTCAAAACCAGTAGTTAAAATACTTACCGATGTTAAAATGGCATTTGGAGTTTCTTTAAACCATTTTAAAATCTGTTGTCGTTGTTTCTTAGTGGCTGTATTATCTAGGTGCATTATAGGTAAGCCAGCCGCATTAAACGTATGATAGACCTGAATAGAAGTATTAATTCCATTGTTAAAAATTAAGGTCTTTTTATCCTGCGAATGCTTTTGATAAGCCTCCAATAATTTATCGAGCATTGCTGTGCTGCCATATAAATCTTCTGAAGATTTAACGGTATAGTCACCATTAGAACCTATCTCAAGGGAAGTAAGTCCCATATCATATTGAAATACTTCTGCTCTGGCTAAAAACTCATTCTCAATTAAAGCTTCGATGGTTTCACCAGGAATAAGCTCATTATAATTATGTTTCATGGGTAAGTTCTTGTTAGAACTTAGTGGTGTTGCTGTTACCCCTAGAATAAATGAATTTTCGAAAAACTTAAAGAGTTTGGTAAAAGAATTATAATGCGCCTCATCAATAATCACCAAACCGATATCTGAAATGTCGAGCATATCATCATTCAATCGATTATTAAGTGTTTCCACCATCGCTACAAAGCAGCTATATTGCTCTTGATCATCTAAATTTGCGGTACTATTAACCACTTTATTAACTACACCAAAACTGGTTAACATCGTAGCGGTTTGACTACATAGTTCAAGACGATGCGTCATCACAAGCACTTTTTTATTATGTAGTTTTAAATATTGGCGAACAATTTCGGAGAAGATTACCGTTTTCCCTCCTCCTGTAGGCAATTGATAGAGCAAATGATAATCTGGAGGAGCTGTTTCAAACTTGTCAAATATTTGTTGAATTGCTCCTTGTTGATAGCTATAAAGTTCTTTATCTGTTTTTCTATCTTGTAATTCAAATGCTGTCTCTGCCATAAATTCCATTTCTTAAACGTGCAAAAATACATCTTTAAGAGAGTATAACATATAAATTCTGGTAAACTCTGCATTTACCAGTACCAACTGCTTCTTTTAGGAAAAGATGCGTTTGTAGAAGTTAGAAATCGTTGTTGAAATAAAAAAGCCCATCCAAATGGATAGGCTTTCGTCTTAAGACTTAAGCGTATATGTTAAAGTACTTTTACATTTACTGCGTTTAATCCTTTTTTGCCTTCTTGAAGATCAAATTCAACTTCATCGCCTTCACGAATTTCGTCAACTAACCCAGAAATGTGTACAAAATGTTCCTTGTTTGAACCTTCTTCTATTATGAAACCAAAACCTTTGGCATCATTGAAAAATTTAACTGTTCCTTTACTCATTGTAATAAATTTAATTTTAATAATTATGAAATATTAGTCAAAGATAGTGCCACAAAATTCATTGACTACTATTCTTCTTTAAATATACGTTAATTTATTAGTAGTAACAAGTTTCAAATATAATGCTGTCTACCGAGCCAACTTCCGCAAAGCAACCCACTGTTTCAGCATTTCTCTTGAATCACATGCAGGATACCCTAAGACCGTTTTACCGGCGGGCACATCAGCAATAACCCCTGAACCTGCTCCCACAGTAGCACCAGAATGTATGGTGGTATGATCTTTTATAGATGCGCTCCCTCCTATGGTAACGCCGTCTCCTAAAGTTACAGAACCTGCCAAGCCACTGCTACCTGCCATAATACAACAACGTCCTAAAACACAATTATGTCCAATTTGCACTAGGTTATCAATTTTACATCCATCTCCCAATATTGTAGAACTAAACTTTGCTCGATCCACACAAGAGTTAGCTCCTATCTCTACTTCATTTCCAATTACAACATTTCCAATATGAGGAATTTTAACCAATCCACGACCATCTTCACTTGGGCGATATCCAAAACCGTCTGCACCAATGCTGACGTTGTTATGGAATATACAATGACTTCCAATTACAGAACGTTCTCTTACCACCGTTCCTGGCCACATGGTTGTTTTATTCCCCACTGTGGTATGATCTAAAATAGTAACATTTGGATATAAAATAACATCCTCACCTACAAGCACGTTTTTACCTATATAACAGCCAGCGCCAACTTTAGTTCCTTTTCCTATGGTTGCGGTTGCATCAATTATTGCCATAGGATGTATTTCTGTATCAAATTTTGGAGCTTCTGGCTGAAATACCTCCAATAGTTTTGCCATGGCTAAATCTGCATTTTTCACCTTAACAAATGCTCTTCCATCTCCAGGAGTAATATCCAAAGAGGCATTTACAATGGCAGCAGATGCCTTAGATGTATCCCAGAGTTTTGCATATTTGGCGCTTCCAATAAAAGTAAGATGTTCCTTTTCAGCATTCTTTAGCTGTTCTAATCCTTGTATTTCTTGAGAGGAATCGCCAACAAGTTCTCCATTTAAAATAGCATTGATTTCGGTAATCTTAAATGATTTCATAGTGGTGGTTATATTTATAGATGGTTTTTAATAATTTTCGCCATGAATTTACTGTAAAATACCTTGAAGACAATAAAAAAAGCTGTCTTAATAAGACAGCTTTCGGTATTCTATTGGATATAAAAATTATTATACTTTCTTTACGCGAACAGCATTCATACCTTTCATTCCTTTTTCTAATTCAAAGGAAACTTTATCATTCTCAACAATTTCATCGATTAAACCGCTGACATGGGTAAAGTATTTCTCTTGATTTTCTGAGTCAATAATAAATCCAAATCCTTTGGACGAATCAAAGAAAGAAACCTTTCCTTGTCTTACAGGATCAAATGGGTCTTCATCACTTTCTTCCTTTTTAGGAACCCCTACTACAATACTCTCCGCATCTACTTTTATTTTATCAGCTGGATCTGGTGGAGTGTCTGTAAGATTACCGTATTGGTCTACATAAGCAAATTGTATTCCTCCTCCACTTTCTTTAGCTGCAGCTTTGCGCGCCTCTTTCTTCTTTTGTTTATCTTCTCGCCTCTTTAAACGCTTCTTTTCTTTTTCCGTTTTGTTGTAGGTCTGTTGTGATTTTGCCATTCGCTATTCTTCGTCTATATTTTAAATTATAACAAAGATACGGATTCCTGAATTATCTATCAATTGATTTATTTTTAATCTCCCTCTAACGCATAAAACAAAGGTGTTCTTCAAATATGAAAAACACCCCATTCCAATTAGTAGTATAAGTTGATATACTCATAGTGCAAATTCTTGTCCATAAGTTTCCAATGCAATTTCTGGTTCTACTAATTGGAAGAAATCTCCAACCTCCAAACCAGTTCCTTTTTTAAATTGATCTGGCCCTAACAATCCTACCAATCCTTCTTGTGTTCCTAAAATATTAGCGTTTGATTTTTGAACAAATTGTTCCGTATTGATCTCATTTTCAATAAACGCGGAAGTAAGATCTGCGTGCGTATTTAGGTACGTATTAAAGAACTGCATTATTGGAATCTGATATTCCAAGCGCTCATCTGCTGTTAAGCCTTGAGTTAGCATTAATAAAATGGATTCCATGTATAAATCATCCTCAGACCAATTTTTATTTTCGTTATAAAGTGCTAATACCCCCTCTATGTATGCACTTTCTTCTGGACTAATTCCGGCTGGTGGTGGAGGTAGAGGTGTGCCAGGAGGTGGTAGACATGGTTGCAAATCTCCCTGTACATTCACACAAGTATTTAATTTTGTTATCCAATCTATAACCAAACCCTTTCTAATAAGCTTATTCAATATGACAATTGATTTGAATCTACCCGCAAATGCCCATCTCACTTTTAGCATTTGGGAAGAAATTCCATATAAACCATATAAAGCGGTAGAAATGGCATATCCCCTACTTAAATTATTTAAAGTTTGATTTCCTGCAAAGAGAACTCTATTTGCCGCTTGATGACATACCCCCGTAAATCCATAAAGAATGCCTGCTGTATCCGCAAACCCGAAGGCAGCTGCTGGAGTAGAAAAACAGTCCGCAGATTTGGTGCTTCCCACTCCTGAACAAATAATTGGGCCTGCAGGAGGTACTCCCCAACATAACCATAATCTCCCAGGCACTCCTGAACAACTTACATTTGTGTGATCTGCAAATTTACCAACACCTCCGACCACTGGACGTGAATGACCATTAATTGTACCCATAATTTAAAATTTTAGTTAAACATTAAATCTTATGACATAAAACTAAAGGAGAAATGAAGTTTAAACTCTTAGAAAACACCCCATATTACAAGGGATTTTTCTCCCAATTTAATGAGGTAGAAACTGGGATAGGCCACCCCTAGTCTAAGGGGTTTTCGTCCCTTAAGGAGGTAAGAAGCAAAATACATTTTAGAAAAAAGTCAGTCCGGAAAGATGCTATTTGCGATAGCCATTACTCAAATACGGCAATAGCACGTACTGGGGATCCTGTACCACCTTTAATTTTTAATGGTAAACCTATAAAGCGAAAACGTCCACGACCCACTAATTGATATAAATTAATCATGTTCTCATAATGCGTAAAACCTAATTTTCCGCAAATACGATGTACTTCCTTGTTAGAAATACCTGGAATACCTGGTGACATGGTCTCTACACCAAAGGCAGCAATACCTTGCTTTCCCAACCATGAAGCTACTTCTGTACTTATGCCTGGGCCATTAAACCAATTTTGAGTACCATAGGTTCTTCTATAATGGTCTGTATATAATAAAACAGTATCTCCTTGTTTTATTTGAAATCGCTCCTTTTTAATTGAAGCTTTGATGTCTTCTAATTCAATCATCTCTTTTAAACCTTTATGAGAAAGGTCTAAACAAATACCTGCTGTATAAAACATGGACAGCGGCATAACATCTATTGTTTGTTTTTTGTATTCCTTCGCCATGTGACTAATAGCGTCTACATGGGTTCCAGTATGTTCTCCCATTTCCAAATTAAACACACTTGGAGTCGCTTCAGTACTATCTGTAATACCATCCCATTCTTCATGGGTAGCATGCACAGAAATTCTAACTTCAGGTAGCCCTTTATAAACAGCCATTCCTGTAACTATCTCCTGACTTAAATCTATAATCTCACTCATTGAAAATTTCGGGTTTAACTATTATCGAATATGACTGCCTGCATTAATATCAATCGTTGCGCCTGTTGCATGATCCATTAATCCACTGCACATAAGGCCAATTAACGGAGCTAAATCTTTTGGTTCTGTAAGTGTATTCAAGGCAATTTCATTCAACACTCTTTCTTCACCATACGTATCAATAAAACGCTCTGCCATCTGGGTACGTGTAAAACCCGGAGACAGCACAAAGGACTTTATATTGTCTTTTCCAAAAGACCTTGCTACACTGCGTGCTAAAGAGGTTAGACCTCCTTTAGATGCGGCATAGGCCAAATACTCTTCGGTTTCTCCTCTAAATACCGCTCTACTTCCTATATAAATAAAACGTCCTTCCCCATTATCTTTGAAGTGGTCCAATCCCAACTTGGTAAGTAAACCAACGGCATCCAAGTTAATAGCCATTGTTTTCTTCCATATCTTTAGCCAATCCTGGGTATCCAATTTAGTAGAATGCTCTAGAAATACACCTGCATTGAGTATAATAACATCAATTTTCTTAAAATGCGTCAGTACCTCATTAAAAAGTTGATATACGGATGCCTCCTGTGATAAATCTGCTTGGAAAGATTTAGAATTATTTTGATGTTTTGTTACCAATGCTTCAGCGGCTACTTTATTGCTATTGTAGTGAACTGCCACCTGTGCTCCCATCTGCATTAGGTAATCTGCAACTCCTTTGCCTATACCATCAGATGCTCCAGTAAGCAAAACCGTTTTTCCTGATAAATTCACATGCGACATTTACAAAATATGTTTAATCCATCCACCATCTACTGCCAAAGAAACACCTGTAATATAACTGGCACGTTCACTTGCTAAAAAGGTAACAGCAGCGGCAAACTCCTTAGGTTCTGCAAAGCGTTTTAAAGGAATTTCTTCAATAGCATTCGCAAAAGTAGGACTTGCTTCTATCAATTTGGTGAGTCTATTGGTTTTTGTGTAGCCAGGCATTACATTATTTACAGTAATACCGTACTCTCCTAATTCTGAGGCTAGCGTTTTCATAAGTCCGGCTACAGAAGCTCTCACGGAGTTCGATAAAATTAAATTGGCAACGGGTTGCTTCACGGCCTGTGAGGTAATAGCAATAATACGCCCTCCCCCATTCTTCTTCATACCAGGAATTACACCTCTTACCAGTTGTACAACACTCCCTAACAACTGTTCATACGTTTGATCCCAATCTGCTTGTGTTAGATTTTCAAATTTACCAGAAGGAGGGCCACCCGTATTGGTTACTAAAATATCTATATGTCCAAAATGTTCTAACACGTTATAGAGCATTTTTTCACGCTCTTTAGCTATGGATAAATCTCCTTCAAAAGCCAAGACCTCCCCCGTTCCTGCTTGAGCAATTTCTTGTTTGGTTGTATTTAAAAGTGTTGTATTTCTTCCACAGATTACAACATGTGCTCCTTCCTTAGCAAGCTCTAATGCTACCGCTTTACCCAATCCTTGACTAGAGGCAGTAACAAATGCAATTTTGTTTTTCAATCCTAAATCCATGGCCTATTTTCTAAGGTAATTATCAGTTCCATCAAGCCAGTCTTTTCGAATAGGAGTCCAAGTATCTATTTCTTCTACTTCTCCAATCATCAAGGCTTCATGTGGCACATTTGCTGGAATCACTACGGTATCTCCTGCATGCATATCAAAAGTTTCTTCTTTATTGGCACCGAACCAAAATCGAATAGTTCCAGATAAGACCTGTGTTACTTGTTCATTTTCATGACTATGAAGCGGAACTAAAAAGCCGTCTTTAAACTTCATCTTGGCGATCATTACTTTTTCACCATAAATTAATTTACGTTGCATTTTTGGTGTTACCTCTTCTACGGGAACATCGGCCCA
Source organism: uncultured Flavobacteriaceae bacterium (assembly GCA_947500575.1). Classification (GTDB taxonomy): domain Bacteria; phylum Bacteroidota; class Bacteroidia; order Flavobacteriales; family Flavobacteriaceae; genus CANMSI01. Next base: position 498,807 of record CANMSI010000002.1, read on the forward strand.
ATTTACTTTTTGTACCATCATATCATAAATATCACTGTGGTTATTGAAAAACAGCTCTTAACAAAGATATTTAATTGATTCCACTTCTCTTAATTAAACCCTAAGATGTCATTGCAACTCGTTTTTAATAAATATATTTAACCTACGACTTCTATGAATAATTTAAATACTGATTGATAATGAAATTTATTTCCAAACCCTTCCATAGCGCAGTTTGTATTTTCTTGGTAATACCAGGCCTTCTATTAACTGTCAATTCTTGTACTTCTGATACAACGAAAGATGATCTTAAAAAGGCATTAACTTTATATGCCTCTTATGACAAAGGTGTAAATGCCGATTTTGCGTTAGGAGATAAGCAGTTATATACAGTTCCCAACAGAAATGCAAGAGATTCTGCACAAGTGGGACTTCATAAACCCGATATCCGTATTGCAACCGATAAAGGGAGGTTTGGAGATGCCCTACTATATACCGAAAGAAGCAAAGGAAACATTTACTATCCAAGTGCCAAGAATATTGCTTATAATTCTAAAAATTGGAGCGGTGCTGTTTCATTTTGGTTAAGTTTAGACCCTGCAACCGATTTAAAAACAGGTTATTGCGATCCTATTCAAATCACAGATGTTAGTTATAATGATGCTGCCATTTGGGTAGATTTCACCAAAGAAAATCCAAGAGATTTTAGATTGGGTGTTATTGGAGATCGAGACTCTTGGAATCCTGAACCAAAAGGACCTGATAATGAAAACCCCATTTTTATAGAACAATTACCAGTGGTTAAAAACCCACCTTTTGAGAAAGGGAAATGGACACACATCCTAATTAATTTCTCCAATCTAAATACTAAAAACGGAAAAGCATCATTGTATATTGATGGTGTATTAAAAGGTACACGCGATGCCATTACGGATCCTTTTTCTTGGGAAATTGAACAATCCAATATCTACCTAGGACTTGGTTACATTGGATTAATGGATGAACTTGCGATTTTTAATAGGGATTTAAGTGAGCCAGAAATAACCGCTCTTTTTCAATTAGAAAATGGCGTTCATAGCCTTTTAGCACAATAAACATGACTTCTATTTGGGAAGTTTAATTGCAACCTGATACGTGCTACCCGCGCTTATATTTTTAATAAGTGGCTGGTTTAGAGTTTGCTCATTTACTGTTATTTCCATTTCGGCAACCCCAGTAACTCTTTCAATATTTATATTGAACATAGCACCTCTGAAATGACGGGTTATTTGTGCATATTGCCAGGTTTTGGGAAGCTGAGGCCTTAGGAGCAAGCCTTCAGAGTTTCCTTGAAGACCAAATAAACCTTCAATTAAACACCTGTATACCCAAGGTACTGTTCCGGTATTAAACAATTGACTAGAACGCCCTGCCGTTCTTGGAAGTTGCTTGTATGCTCCTCGATAATAATTAGGGATAAAAACTGGAAGTTGCCCTCGTTGTATGATATCATCTTCATCAGGACCTGGAATCATTTTTCTTAAAAGCTCAAAAGCTTTCTCTTTCTTTTCCGTTTTATAAAGTCCAAAAACGTAAAACGCCGCAGCATGATTATATACAGAACCATTTTCCGCTGAACCGGGATGTTTCTGTGTGACCCTTCCAATATCCTCTCGCATTTTGGTAAAAGAAGGTGCCAACATTTCAACTCCATAGGGTGTTTCTAACTGACTGCTCACTGCTTTTTCAATAATACTTCCTTTAGCACTATCTGCTGCTCCACTTAAGAGTGCCCAAGCTTGTGGATTCAAAAATATACGTCCTTCCAAATCCGATTTAACTCCAAAAGTAACATTGGCATCTGTAATGCCTCTTGCATACCAATTTCCATCCCACAAATGCTTATTTACCGCTGCATTTATTTCCTGAGACGCTTCTCTGTAGGCATTTGCTTTGACCCTATTTTGCACTGTTTCACAAATCTGTGCCCAAACTTGTAAAGCATATGCCGTTGCTAGTGACAACCACCCAGACACCCCTTTCCCCTTAGGCCCTACCATATTCATGGGATCGCACCAATCTCCTTGATCTATATAACTTAATCCTCTTTCATCCCTATTTTGTAACAACCAATCCATAGCTAAATGCATATGTTCTTCAATACTAGCCGATGTATTTCCTTTAGAAAAGCCAACTATTTCATTCAGCAAATCATAATCATTTGTTTCATCTAGGTATGCCTTTAAACAAATAGGGAGCCAAACACAATGATCTGAGTGTGGTACTTGATTGATATATTTTAAAGTGGCCTCTTTTTGAATTAAAATTCCATCTGGCATGGCACCGCTCGTTTCTTGCTGATTTAAAGCCGTTATAAATGCCGCTCGCATTATAGAGGGCTTTATGTAGCTCATACCCATATTGTCTTGCAAGTAATTCCTAGTTTGTGGATCTGTGCTTAATCTATTGGTTTCTCCATGGTAATACATTTGACGTGGTAACCAATGATTTATAAAATTATCAAAAGTAGCATCTGGCGTTTTAATTTGAAGTACCCCTTGGCCCGCTTCGATGTAGTTTTTATAATCTGTTAGCGCAGTTTCAAATCCAGTATGGGTATTTGCATCACTTTTTCCAAAATAGCGATTTCTTATTTCTTTTATGTCTTCTTCTGTTTGTGCTGGGCCAAAAACAAAATGATAATCTTTAGAAGATTTGGCTTCCATCCTTGCCTTATATTGCATTGCACACGTAGGTGTCTCGTAAAGTGCATTTCCCATGGCCAAATAATTTTTAGAAATAGCAGATGGATTATGTAATCCACCCTCTCCCTCAAATTTAGATTGATTTACTTCCCAGGCATCGGGCATAGTGGCTCCCATTAAGAAGGTCTTATCCTTTAGGGTTTTAATTTTATCGTACTCTTTATATTTTTGATAAGGGGTAACAGCACTGCAAATTATACTGCAGAGATCTTTGTTAAATTCCCCTGATTGATTCATCCAAGACATATACCCTACAGGGAAATAAGGGTAAATACTAAGATGCTTTGTTTTATTCGTTAGGTTTTTCACTTGTATACTCCAAAGTTCCAAAGCTTCGTTCGTTGCCAAACTCAACCGCATCTCAATGGCGATGCCATCTTTTTCAACCCTCCAAACCAAGTCATGTTTCCCCACAGAGAATTGATACTTATCCAAAGAGGCTCTCACCGGCTCATAGGGCACAGAAAATAAGCTTCCATTACTTTCATCTTTTATATAGCAGAACCTACCGGGATGATGCGCATAATAAGCCTGCTCTGGTTGCATAAAGGTCTTGGCTTCCAAATTTGGAGCATGGGCATATTTAGCAGGTTCTGGTTGCATAAACTGAGCCACAGCATAGCCTCTGCAATTCATATGAATCATCATTTGCTTATTCCAGAGAAAACCTGAAGCATTCGGTAGTTTGGTAGGTGTGGTTAGTTGAAACCGTTCCCCTTCATTAATGGGTCCAATCATTTGCTACTTTTACGTGCTTTTAGTTCCGTTTGTACTTTTTCTAATAAGGTATTATCCAAGGTATAGAATTTCATTACAAAGGCGGCTAATAATGCTATAACTCCGGGGATGATACTAATCACTAATACGATGCCCATTTGAGAAGCATCGGATTGCGCTTCATTTGCAACATATCCCATAGTGGCTAAAACCCCACCTATGGCGAAAGAAGCGAGTGCTCCTCCTAATTTTTGAGAAAAAATAGCGGCAGAAAAGGTCATTGCTGTAGCACGCCTTCCTGTTTTCCATTCTGTATAATCTGCAGTATCTGCGTACATAGAAAATGCAAGAGGTGATTTAGGCCCTAAGGCAAAGCCAATTAATATATGAATACCGAACATTAACCAAATAGCATCTGGGGGCACAAAAAAGAACGCTATGGATAAAATACCTGTGATACTCATTAAGAGCATCATAAGGCGTTTCTTATCTAAAAAACGCGTTAAGATGGGGGTAACCGCTGCTCCTGCTGCCAAAGCTAGTCCATAAGCAGTTAAGAAGTACTTTATCAAATCTGGTCTATTTACGTAATACTTAACATAATAAATGGAAGCTCCTGCTCTCATGGTAATTGTGATCATTATGATCAATGCCAAGCAAAATAGTACCAACCAAGGACGGTTTTTCATTAAGTCTTTAAGATCATTGATGGCATTGGTTTTCTGATTCTCGGGTGGAGTAACTCTTTCTTTGGTAGTATAAAAAACAAGGGCAAACAAAATAGCTGCAAGCAAACCATAGATGACCATCGTAAGTTGCCATCCTAAAATTTCGTTTTCACCACCTAAATACTTAACAAGGTCTAAGGTAAAAAAGTTAACTAGGGTAGTTCCTGTAAAAGCAGCTATAAAACGAAAACTAATTAATTCAGTTCTATCTTGACTTCTTGCGGTGATAACCCCGGAGAGTGCTGAATACGGGACACTTAGTATGGTATACATCAACATCATAAGCGTGTAGGTACCATAGGCCCATATAATTTTACCCCCTTCTGCTAAATCTGGTGTAGTATAGGTGAGCACACCTGCCGCAGCCATGGGTAATCCACCCCACAAAAGATAAGGTCTAAACTTCCCCCATCGTGTTTTTGTCCGATCTGCTATTGCACCCATAATAGGGTCTGTAAAAGCATCTACTATCTTAGTAACGAGCATCATGGTTCCGGCAGCCGCTGCTGAAATCCCAAACACATCTGTATAAAAGATAAGTAAGAAAGCTGATATGTTGGCCCAATAGAAATTAAATCCTAAATCACCTAAACCATAACCTATTTTTTCCTTGAGTCTGATTGGGCTTAAAATACCCCCTTTATCCTCATTATTCTCTGACATAAGATCACTGTTTTTGATTTCTATATTGGCCTTATTCTAGCTAAAATAATGGCCAAAACAGCAAAATAGGAAAATTACCAAAGCCAGAAAGCGCTATGAAAAATATGTAGCAGTAATTGCAATATTTGTATAATTAGATGACTTTTATTTTACATTTTGTAATAAAAACTTGTCGAAAGACCCGTTAAAGTTTCTTATTGCCACCAATATGTTTCTTTGTTACCAACCGGCATAAGATCTATTGGCTCTCCTATAACAGGTGTTATCAAAGGCACTCCCAGTCTTTGTGCCTCTGCGGTTGCTCTTTCTACCGGATCTGTCCAAGTATGCATGGCGAGCTTAAATGCTCCCCAATGAATTGGCATTAGTTTCTTTGCTTTTACATCGATGGCAGCTTGAACAGTTTCTTCTGGAAACATATGAATTTCTGACCAAAGTTCATTGTATTGTCCGCATTCCATCATGGCAAAGTCGAAAGGCCCCAAGCGTTCCCCAATCTCTTTAAAATGCGGACTGTATCCACTATCGCCACTGAAAAAAATGTTTTCACCCTCAGAAGAAATTACCCATGAGCTCCATAGTGTAGCCCCTCTATCATTCAATCCTCTACCGGAAAAGTGTTGTGCAGGAGTACAGGTAAATGTCAAATCCTCCAATACCGTCTTTTCCCACCAATCCAGTTCTGCTATTTGTTTCTTTTGTATGCCCCATTCTTCTAGGTGTACTCCTACTCCCAATGGAGTGTAAAACATTTTTACTTTATTTTTTAATTGCTGTATGGTTCCATAATCCAAATGGTCGTAGTGATCATGAGAAAATATAACAGCATCAATCTGAGGCAATTTTTCAATAGTTATTGGAAGTTCTTTGCTAAACCGCTTTCCTCCCAACAAAGGATGTGGTGCAGGGACATCACCAAACATAGGGTCAATAAGGATATTCTTCCCTTGTATCTGTAACAAAAATGCAGAATGTCCAAACCAAATAAGTTGCGTAGGACCATTGTATTCTGCTAGTTCTAGGGAATCTATCTTTTCAATAGGTATTTTTTGCTCTGGCGTAGTATTCTTTTGAGATTTAAAATATCCTCTAAGGGCCTTCATCGTATCTGCACCACTCAGACCCATTTTTACGCCCTGAGCATTTTCAAATTTACCCTTGACATACTGAGGCGATTTTGAGTAGTACTCCTTTTGTTCCTTAGTAGGCGAACCACCAAATTCAGGGCTTAAATTCACAAAAAGTACACCTATTATTAGGATAACTCCAATTATGATTCCAATTGTTAAAAGCATTCGTTTAATAATTTTAAATAGTTTCTTTCGCATTTTCTTGGATCAAGAATCACTTAAGAGTACAAGGTAGAAAGCTTTTTTAGAAGATTGATAAAAAGAGGATTAAAACTAATCTAACTTGGGAGCAAAATACTTATCTAGACTTAAAGTAACGCCCGCCTGTATACTGTATACAATGTCATCATACCTAATATTCAAATAATCCCTTCCAAAATAGGCAGAGAGGAAATAGCCTACCGATCGATGGTTTTTTGGAGCTAACTCAAAAATTCCCTTGATTCCAAAGCGATACTTTTTAGAGTCGTCTTCTAGATTAGGTCTAAAACTACTTAAGTTTCCTAAAATATATTCTAGTTCAGTGCGCATGTGATATTCAAATTTCTTTCCAAACCGCTCTGTTCTATAATCATACTTTGCTAATAGACGGTGTCTACCATAAGCCATTTCTTGTTCTTGGGAGAAGGCCAATACAGTTTCTTCCGATCCAAAGTCATATCGATACCCCAAACTTGCCTGATGAAGTGACTTTAATGCTTTTTTATAGACCCCTTGGGTAAGTTCTAGGTAGACGTAGTTGGTAGAGAAATCTCCGTCCAAATACGAATTTCTAAAATTCTCCGGGGCAGTTTCATCGGGTACATAAAAAAACCCGGGAGCTTGCCCATTGCTATAATGCAATACACGCACCATCATATTCAAAAACTTTGGATTGGTTACTTTGGATTCTATAAGCTCTCTCCCATCCTTCTTATTTCTATAGTTAGTTCGGTTATTTCGCAAGTTCATATTCCAACTAAATCCAACTCTATTGCTACCTGGTGTTAAAGGCTTGGAATCATCTAAAGTCATTCTAAATGTGCCATTATAATCGAACGTAATTCTATTTCGCTTTCTCCAATCAGAACCCACAGCACGTCCAAAAAACAACGGAAATTTCAGATCCAAATTTGCTTCAATGAGATAGAAATCACTATTCACCCCTTCACCCTGTCTTAAGGGAATTCTTCGTTCTTTTATGGAAGATACAAAGGGAGCAATGCCCACATAAGAACTTTCGGCATTTGCTACCCAAGCTCTTTGAATTAGATAGTAAATTGTTTTCTTATGAGGTATCTCCAAGGTGTCTCCACTTACCTTAGGTAATCTATTATAGTCCTCCTGCCCCATTAAAGAAAAAGTCAAAAGCAGCAAAAAAACGAATATACATTGCTTCATATTGCTATGATTAAAACGGAAATAAACGTATTTGTTTAGCCCGCTAAAGTAGTGGGTTTTATCTCCATATTAAATACCCAATTGAAGGTATTTTATTACAAAATAAGAAACATGTGTATAAAAAACTATGATTACTGCTAAAAAGAAAAAGGATATACCCAAAAGCATATCCCTTCCATTTTATTTAGTAAGATCTCTATTACTTGGATAAGGCTCCGTTATAATCCTGTACCATTTTTAAAAAAGCCGTTTCATACTTAGTATTAACCAACTTGCCTTCTTTACGATCCTCTGTAAACTGGTCCCTCAATCCATAATGGTTATTGGCATAGTTCTCCTTCACACGTTCATTATCTCCAATAAGTCTTAATAGATTAAGAAAAGCAACATTCTTAGGGTTCTTGGTATCCTTTTGTACTAAAAGTTGAAAATTATCTTTTATATAATCTATCAATAAATCATCTCCATCCATTTTACTATCCATAATGACATTTGATAGCTCATAAGACATCTTTCCAGATGTTTTGCTATACATCTTGTACATTGCAATCTTTCCATCCACCAATTGCTCTAGACAGATTTTTTTGGGGAGCATCCCAATTGTTTTCTTTGAAAGATCTACATAGGTGACCGTTTTGAAAGTGGTACCATTGTCTAGGGTAAAACCGTCTATATCTTTTGGCTTTAATTTTATCTTTTTCTTCTTCTTTATTTTTCCTTTCTTTTGAAACTTAGCGTAAGATCCGGGAGTAATATAGGTGATTGAAGATTGAAAGCGTTGAGGATATCTAAAATCAATCAAGATATAGGCCTCTACTGTTTTGCCTTTATTTAAAGTAATTGTTCCTTTTTTAAATTCATTCTGTGCTTGGGCTGTAAATGAAAAAAGAGCGAACAGTAGTACACTGCAGCATATCATTTTAAATTTATTCATAACTGGTTGATATTTAGGTTTGTATAAGAGTACTAACTAAACGCAGTATATTCATAAATATTATAAAGTGAAGATTTTCAGCACATTAGACAGTTCATATTTTTACCTAAGGCTTCCGTTTTTTTATTCGTTTTCATAACAACTATATAGCCATTTTTTTAAACGCCCATCGATATTTTCTTGGGCATCAATCCGTTGCCAGTAATTATCTCCTGCAACTAGCGGTTCATCCAAATCAATACGGTTAAGCATAGGGAGGTCTGCCATTAACTGCGGACCTACTTCATCATCTAGGCGCAGCACATCTTCATCACTATAAAATTCATTATCCAGTTCAATACAAAAATCAGGAGTTGGGTCTTTCCCAAATACCATGAGTTCTGTTTGCTCTTGCTTCATTTTTTTTATAAAAGCAGCTAAATCACTCATAATTTCTTTCAGGCTAGTCCAGGCTTCCGCAAAACCTATATGGTTGATCTCTGAAGTGGGTGTTTGTAAATAAAAGCATTTTTCTTCTCCCGCTAACTGCATGTGTTCTAAAGCAGGCAGGTTTTTCGCATGTAAAAACTCCATGATACTTCTAGAACCATAACGGCCTACTCCACCTACCATTACCAGTACTACATCTTTCTCTACGGATTGGATTAAATTTTTATAGGGATCTTCATTCCCATTTTGCACAACTACAATATCTGCAAGTTTCCCTTTTTCTAGGCTTCCCAAATGTGCTCCCCATCCAGCAACTTTCGCGGCATCAATGGTAACAGCCTTAATCAGTTCATAATCGGAAAATGGATTCCCTTGATTTTTATTACAGAAGGCAGCTACTTTAAGTTCTTGCAACAAGTTTTTACTTCCTGTAGGTGTCCAATCGCAACCAATACTAAACCTAATTCCAGATGCTTTCAACATATTTAAATCTAGGGTCTTCCCATATAATAGTTGATTGCTAAAAGGTGACCAGACTATTTTTGCACCTTTCTCTGCAAGCTTAGCAATATCATCTGGTTGGAGTCCTAGTGAATGTATTCCAACCAACTTGTCCGTTATTAAATTATGCGTTTCCAAATTCAAAAAATGTTGGCGCGAGGGTTGATCCGTACCTTCTGAAAGGTGGTAAAAATAAGCTCCTTGCCCCTTCTTAGTAAGCGCTTTTCTAAAAAGTTCGATCTGTTCTTCAGCGCTACCGTCTTCTAACTTAAGATTTGGAATTCTAGTTCCAGCAGGGGGTAATTTTGAATCCATTGGCTCTTCTACATTGCGCATAGCACCTACAAAGATTTTACTCCCACCATTCACCCTTGTTCGCATTCCTTGGCCCGTTGTGGTTCCTCCTATCAGCGCTTTTGCTTCTACAAAGCGCACTAGTGCTTTGGAAGAAGAACTATATTTTGCCAGTACATGGCGAATGGGCTTAGTAACACTTGCTCTATATTCAGGATGTTTAGGCCATTGGGAACGATTGCTATATTTTTCTGGTACCACCCAAAGTGGCAAAACATTGTAAACAAAATGATTGTGTAAGTCTAGCATCCCAGGATATATCGTACCCTGTATATCAATTCTTAAGTATTGCTCATATTTTGAGGGAATCTCAGCTTCTAATGGAAAAACACCTTCAATATGTCCATTATTGATAACCAAAAACCCATTGTTGAACACTTCTTTCTTTGCATTCATGGTAACAATACGCCCCTGAAGAATGCAGCTTTCAGTTATTTTCATTGTACAGATGGTTTGTCGGAGGGAGCATTTAAAGATCCACAGCAGAATTTTAATCATACTTCTTTTCTGCGGAATCCACATTAAAAATACAATATATTTCTAAATGAAGTTCGGCATATCACTAAAGATTGGAGAATACCAGGGTAATTAAAATATCTTCTAATAGCTTATAAATATGTATCTTAGAAAGGTAAAAAACAACCTTATGAAAAGGATAAGCCTGTTGCTGTTAATACTACTAAGTTCTTATACTGTCTATGGACAGCAGGAGTGGGAGTTAAAAGGGAATGAAGGAAGCATGCGATTGGATTATGTTGATAAAGGGAAACGAATTATTATTGAAGCTTCAGGAAAGGTTGTCTTAGGTTCTTTTGCCGGCAGTACCTCTCCCAAAGGAATTGGTGGTTTTGCAAAATACAATATGGTTAGAGGCGCAAAACACGGTGCATTGCTTTGCAGAGTTGGCCCCGATGGCGATTGGTTTGTTGTGAATACTAAAATTGATTTTATTGCAGAAAAGGAAGGGTATATTCGGTTAATGATCAATGATGCAGAATTTAGCAACAACCGAGGTTCTTTCAAGGGTACAGTGCAGGTGATGAATCGCAATTAAATAACTTTCCGTTTGAGACGTTTTTCTTATCATTCTTTTTTAAAAATATATTTTTCCTTATTAGGTGTTGTGCTCCTTATTTTAGTGTATCCTTTTATACGATATACCCTCTCGGATCCTTCAAATGAAATAGCTGTTTCTTCCGTAAAAATTGTTGGACATCGAGGTGCCGCTGGTCATGCGCCCGAGAACACCTTGAGCTCTTTTCAAAAAGGGCTCGATTTAAAAGTAGATATCATAGAATTGGATATTCATTTAAGTGCAGATGATGAACTTATTGTAATTCATGATGCCACTGTTGATAGAACAACCAATGGAACAGGTGCAATTGAAGATTTAAACATGTCTGAAATTAACCAATTAGATGCAGGTACTTGGTTTGGAGCTGATTTTAAGGGGGAAAAAGTACCAACTTTAAGAGATGTCCTAGAATTAGTAGGTGATCAATGTCCGCTCTTGATAGAAATAAAATGGCCATCCAAAGGGATTTATAAGGGGATAACTCAACAACTTATTACGCTTATCGCTGAGTACAACATTCAAGAAAGCGTGATTATACAATCCTTTGAAAAACAATATCTTCAGGAGATTCATACACTTAATCCAAAAATTCAATGCCATCAATTGGTACTCGCCACTTCCGATATTCTGCCCATTTATATGGATCGAAGTATTCACTTTTCATATTTTGAGCCGCTACAAGATATCTCATCTGTAAACATATGGCAATACTATCTTCACTCTGAAACTATAACTAATCAGCGAATAAAAGGAATCCGTTCAGGAGCCTTCACTTTAAATAATTCGGATGATATTCGAAAAGCGGTTTCTTGGGGTCTGGAATATGTAATAACGGACTACCCTAATAGAGCGCGCGAAGCACTTTCTAAAAAATAATATAAAGTATAGGGTTCACTTTTATGACCTAAGTCCTGTCATATAATCAGCTATTCCTTTTTCCAATTTCTTAAATTCGATTAGTTGATTGCGCACCCGATCTACATAATTTTCCAAATAGTATTTTTTGCCTTGTAAGGCTAACATTATTTCGGAATTATTACGCAACAAATGCTCTATTCGATGTCTTAAACTTTCCATATGTTCAAATAAACTATAGGTATTTGGTTCGCATACGTATGAGTTTAGTTTACTTTTCAATTGAAGTAAATCCCGATTATTTCGCTCTAATCTAAGTAAAGAAGTATTTGTGTCCTTATGCTTAATGAGAATGTGCTCCTTCCTTTTTATGTTCATATCTATAGATTTTAGGTAATCATAACATAGGGCTTCCTTAAGTTACAAATAAATAAATAGCAAAAAAAATACTAAGCTCCTACAAATCAGACTTTAACATTTTTATGCGATTGCGAATTCCTGATCTTTAGGCTGAAAAAATTTGCTTTTTACCCCTATCATTCTTAATTTGAAGGAAAATTCGTATGACATGAATATCAACTTTGAATATGATGGTGTTAAAGCCAGTAACAGGTTAGAGATCATGGCGGCAAAAAAGCTTAATAAGCTTGAAGACAAGTACGATTTTATTATTCGCTCCGATGTTTTTTTTAAAACAGAAAACACTTCTTCTCCAGAAACTGGAATGATCTGTAACATACGAGTTAGTGTTCCAGGACCTCGTTTGTTCGCAGAAGCTAGTTGTGCAAACTTCGAAACAGCTATTGCCACTTCAATAGAAGATATTGAAAGACAGCTCCGAAAACGAAAAGAGAAAATGCGAGCTTATTGAGTAAAACGATAGTTTTTCGTCCCGCCCCACAAAAAACCCGCTAACACATTATTTATGTACTAGCGGGTTTTTATTAAATCGTATGCAGTAATTACTAGTAGTCCTCTTCTTCTTCAAATTTGGTATCTACGATGGCTTTATTAAGCTGATCTGATAACGGGTTTCTATAAAGGGCTTGTAATAGTTTCCGTCTTTTGCGTTCCGAGATACTCATGGTATCTATGATACTACGCTTGCGCTTAATTTCTGCAAGTCGTTCCTTTTTGAGTCGAAGTCGTTCATCAGCAGGCACTACCATACCAGACTCATAGCGTTCCAGAATGGTATGCTTTTTAACTCTAACTTCTTTCTTTTTAGTTTCTTGTATAACCGGTGTTTCCTTTTTGGTTTCTTTCACAGGTGCTTCTTGAGCCATCCCATTTGTTAGACCAAAAACAGTCAATACAAGGCATAGGGCAAATACCTTAGATTTTTTCATTTTCATAATATAATAGTCTCTTTGCAAAGTAAGGAATTTTATTTAAATTAATTGGCTCATTATTAGGTTTTTAAAGGTAAACACAACGATTATTTAGTACATTTTATCGTATTTTTGTGATCTTGTAAGTGAAAACCTATTAGTACGCTATGAAAAAAATAATCACCATTCTCCTTGTTTTCTTTTCTATAACGCTATCAGTGGCTCAGCATACCTCTACCATTTCATCTGCCAAAGTTTCATTTGTCTTTGTAGACAAAGATGTAGATGGCACCCTTAGCGGGTTTGAATCCAATGGCAATATTGATCTAGAAAATATTCAAAATTCATCCTTTGAAGGCTCTGTTGCTGTGGAAACTTTAAAGACGGGAAATTTTCTACGAGATTGGAGTCTTAAAGGGGGTAAATATTTTGATGCAAAAGAATATCCTAGCATTACTTTTGAAGGCACATCTATTGAGAAGAAAGACGGAGTAATTACTGTAAAGGGTAACCTAACTTTAAAAGATGTTACGGAAGTAGTGGTATTTAAGTTCAAACAAAACGGAAAACAATTGAAAGGCACTGCCAGTATCAATGCATATGATTATGGAATTGCCGTAAAGAAGAAACGAGAAGAGAACAGAGTTGCTATTCAGATAGAATTAAACTTTAATTAACTTCATATCCCTTAGATGCATTTAAGGCTCTTTCTTAAAAATTGCCTTATACAATGCACCAACCCCCCAATTTCCAAGCGGAAAATAAAGTGCAAAAAACAAAGCCATTCCTAGGCTAAAGTTTCTAATATTGAAAAATTGATCTAGCAAATTATTCGGATATGCATAGGAGGTTTGAAGTGCATATCCGCCAAACTCCAAAAGTCCCATCGCCACCAACCCATAGGCGTATTGCGCATGGAAGGGCAATTTTCGAACTAATAAAGAAATGGGAACCATATAAAAAATGTAACAGGTAATCACCTGCCACCAATAGGTGAATTTTGCGATTTCTACTTGTGCACCAAACCAATCCATCCCCATTCCCCACATAAAATATACGATGCAGTAGATGGCAATTAGTCTTCTATCTACTTGGAGTTTGGTTTTAGCCCAATCTAAAAATTCTGTCATTACTTTTCTGCCAGTTTTTTATCAATAATCTGTAATGCATCCTTTACCGTTTCCATTTGGTCCATATCATCGTTCTCTAGCATTATGTCAAAAGCATCTTCCACGTCCAAAACGATATCTACTAGGTTAGCAGAATTAATATTCAATTCATTGATAAAATGACTCTCTGCAGTAATTGCATCTAGTTTTACATCTTCGGGTAGGTATATTCCAATAATTTCTTTTAATTTTTTATATCGTTCTTCTTCCATAGTAACTTTTAAAATCAGTCGTTAAAAGCCCTAAAAATAACACAAGCATTTACATCTCCAAAACCAAAACTAGCCTTTGCAATTATTTGTGGTGAATAGGGTATTGTTTGCTGTGGAATTTTAGTTGCAGCGATCTGTTCTAATATCTTAGGATGCAGGTCTTTACAATTGTTGTTTCCAAATAACTTTTGCTCTGTAAATTGCAAAACAGCGCCTACACACTCTATACTACCTGCAGCGGCCAAACAGTGCCCTACCGTATCTTTAAAGGAATTTATATAAGGAAAATCCAATCCGCTCCGCTGCAAAGCTCTACTCCAATTTGCTATTTCCATAGGATCTTTAGCAGTAGCTGTTAAATGTCCATTTATGAGATCTATTTGGTTCTTTTCAATTTCTGAATTATCTATTGCCTGTAGTATACATCTTTGAACGGCTTCGCTATTGGGTGCAGTCATGGTACCTTCTCCCCTTTGCCCTCCGCTATTTACCGCACCTCCTAGGATCTCCGCATATATTTTAGCCCCCCTCTTCTGCGCACTTTCTAAAGATTCTACTACCAACGCACCTGCACCACTCCCTGGAACAAAGCCAGCAGCAGAAGCACTCATAGGCCTACTAGCGGTGGACGGATTTTCATTATAGGTTCTGGGTAAAATACGCATTGCATCAAAACCTCCCCAAACGTAAGGGCCACTATCACTACAACTGCCTGTTAGCATTCTAGTGGCTTTACCCGACTTAATACGTTCATAGGCCATTAAAAGACCTTCTGTGCCTGTTGTGCATGCAGAAGAATTGGTTGTTACCTGGTTTCCACAGCCTAAGATACCTCCCAAATAAGCACTAATTCCACTTGCCATGGTTTGAATGACGGAGGTGCTACCCAATCTTCTTGTATTCCCAGCATCTACCAAGTGAATAGATTCTCTAAACTTATCAACTCCAAGGATTCCTGTGCCAAAAATAATACCACTGTCCCAATCTGGCGTTCCTTTAGGGTCTATTAGCAAACCTGCATCTTTCCAAGCATCCACACCTGCAATTACACCATATACCAGGCCGCTTGCATTGAGACCTCGTAACTGTAAAGGAGTAAAATAGTTGGCAATATGCGCATCTGTAAGTTGTGGTTGCCCGGCTATTTGACAACCAAAATTTAAATCTGCAAGTTGCTGATGAAACTGTATACCGCTTTCCCCCTCTTCTAATGCCTTTGAGAAATTGCCAAGCGTATGTCCATTTGGTGCGCATACTCCCATTCCAGTAATTACAACACGTTTAGCCATTATCAATATTCTTCATCATGCCTGCAATTGTTCCTTTGCAAACCAGCACTCCTTTGCTGTTGAACATTTGAACCTTGCATTTTAATTTATGAAACCTAAAATATATTTTTTCTGAAATTACGTTCACTGTTTCGTTAGGATATACGGGGTGGTAAAATTCCATATTGGAGCTACTCATGGCAATATTAACAGTACTATCAATACTTAAAGTATTACTTTTATTTAACGCTCCTAAACCCATACATATTAATCCTATTTGTGCGCAACATTCTGTTAAAATTACTCCCGGCGTTATTGGAAAATTCTTAAAGTGTCCTTGGTAAAACGGAAGCGACTCTTTAAACGTAAAACTTCCTTTCACGGAAGTATCATCCACATGAGATAAACTATCCACAAACAAAAAGGGAGCTGCGTAAGGCAACGCATTCAGTATATTTTGGTATTTCATATTTAATAAATCATCTTAAACTTTCTCCTCCATCTACTTTTATAATAGCTCCTGTAATCCATTTAGCTTCATCTGTGCACAAAAGTGCTACTACATTTGCAACATCTTCAGGAGTTGTTAATCGCTTATTGGGATTCCGCATTAAGGCACTTTCCTTCAATATATTACTGCCAGGAATACGTTTAAAAGATGCGGTGTCTGTAACACCAGCTTGGATACAATTCACTTTTATTCCTAAAGAGGCATATTCCAATGCCATATTGCGCATTAAGGCTTCTAATGTGGCTTTTGCAGCAGACACCGCACCATAATGAGACCACGCTTTTGTATTTCCTTCACTTGTGAAGGCCATAATTCGAGCATCTGATGCAAAAAGATTCGCTTCAATCATCTCCTTAGACCAGCTATAGAGACTTACTCCCATTGCATCAATCGTTAATTCAAAGTCTGCAGCTTCTAAAATTTTCTCGCTTCCAGATCGCATAGGTTTTAAATTACCTTTAGCTATGCTATGTACCAATACTTTGATTTTACCATCTCTAGAAAGAACAGTTGCTATTTCTTGAATCAACCACTTTCTCTTGTCATTATGAATTGCATCTACATTAAAGGTTTTTAATTCTACATCATTTAAAGTAATAGTTTTACAATTCAATTTAAACTGCTCTAAATCAGACTTTCGATCCCTATGAACAATAATGATATTAAAACCATGAGCTGCCAGTTTTTTAGCAGAAGCGAATCCAAGTCCGCTACTACCGCCAAGTATCAACGCCCATTGTTTTTGACTTTTTAATATCCCCTCTTCAAGAGGAAAATCTTGTTGCTCTCCCATTATTACTAATTCATAACTAAATCAAAATTACCATTCTAAAAGCACACGTTGTGCAGAAAAACCAGGACCAAAACTTAAGATAAGACCTTGATCTCCTTTTTTTATATCCTTCTCCAAAAACCTTTCTAACACATATAGCACAGTAGCGCTACTCATATTCCCATAAAGTCGCAACACTTCTCTGGTATCATCAATATTCTTTCCCAGAGCTCCAAAAAGCTCTTCTACTATTTGCACAATTTTCCTTCCTCCTGGGTGAAATACAAGGTGATCTACTTTCTCAATTGAGGTCCCATATTTCTTTAAAAATGGATGTACGATATCGGGGAAATTTAATGCAATGGTTTCTGGCACTGCGGGGTCTAAAATCATTTTTAAGCCTTCATTGGTTAGATCAAAACCCATTAGATGTGTTGCATCCTTAAAATGAAACATCTCTTCTCCAATGATCCTTGGCCCCACTGCATCTGCTTCCGATGACAACAGCACACAAGCAGCTCCATCTCCAAAAATAGCAGCACTTACCATATTAGCCATAGAATAATCGTTCAGCTGAAAGGTTGCTGTGGGACTCTCCACAGCCACAACCGCCGCTCTTTTACCAGGGTTGGACTTTAAAAAATTACTTGCATAGATAAGCCCTGAAACACCCGCTGCGCAGCCCATTTCCGTTACCGGCAAACGCACCACATCCTGCCTAAGCCCTAGTGAATTTATAAGATACGCATCAAGTGATGGAATCATTATCCCTGTGCAACTTACAGTAATGATGTAGTCTATAGAATTTGCAGACCAACCGCTTTGCATCAGTGCATTGTGAACAACAGTAGTTCCCAGCTTTTTCACCTCTCTTACATAAATATCATTCTTCTCCTGAAAAGACGTAGCGGTAAACACCTCATCAATACTCATAATTCCGTAGCGTGTATCTACTGCAGCACCTTCAAATATCTTGACTACCTTTCGTCTAAACCGTTCATCCTGATTCCTAAGCCACTCTTCCACAAAAGGTAATATCTCTTTTGTATTCCTTTGATAGGCAGGCAGTTCCTTTGATACAGCCGTTATTTTAATTTCATTCATATAGCAACTCATCTATTGACTTTCATAATCCACGCATATCTAAACGCCCATTTCCATTTTATTTGATGTTTTCTGTCTGGTATTTCCTTGGAATACGCTTGAAAATCGGATTTTACAAACCCTTTAGAAATAGATATCAAGCCGTCAATTTTTGCTGTTTTCGTTTTAATAAATATAACACTAAAGAGTTTAAAAAGATAGTATGCCAAAACACTTCTTTGAAGGTCATTAATTACCACCCCTACACTTGTTAATTTCACAAATTGCTTTAAAAAAACAGGAATATCTTTATCCGTAAAATGATGTGTAGTAAGGGTGCATAAAAGAATATCGCATGATATGTCTTCTGGTTGAAAGCTCAGAATATCGCGATTTAAGTATTGAATTTCAGGAAAATCTTTTGATTCTTTTTCTGCAATCTTTAAGGCATCTGCGTTCAGGTCTATACCAATACAGCGTACTTCCATTTTCCTATTCCTAAAAAAAGTAGCGACTTTGCGGAGCATCGTTCCATCTCCACACCCCATATCAACAATGGTATAGCTTTCTTTTGGAAATTCTTTTATAAGCTCAGAAATCGCTTTTATAGTAATTCCATTACCCCCTAATAACCTATTCACACTGTTGATATCATCAAATACAATTTTAAGAGCATTTACATCTCCCTTAAAATCATCCATGAGCTCTGGTTCAGTACTTCTAGTAGAAAGGTTCTTTAACATGTAATAGGGTCTCCATGGGTTTTTTTAATTAGTGTTCGCAACAACCATGGCGATTTGGCTACAGTTTTCATTGCAAGTTTGGACGCCTGATGATTCAATAGTACCGATTGCAGCAGTCTTCCTGCACGTATACGCTGTTTAAAGGTAGTCGCCCATGCAACTTGATACTTACGTTCCAAAGCACCTCTATCTGGGTTCTCAGCATTCAAGTAGGCATCTATTAATTCAGAAGCAATCTTAGCACTATGAATTGCCATGGCCATTCCATTACCGCACAAGGGATGAATAAGTCCTGCCGTATCACCACACATTAATACATGGTTCTCCACAGCAGCTTTAGGATAAAAAGAAACTTGAGCAATGGATAACGGTTCTCCAAAAAGGGGTTTTGCGTTTCCTAAAAAGTGATTCAAAAATGGATTTTTAGCCACTATACTTTTATTAAAGCTGGCAATACTTTTTTCTTTTTTAAAGCTCTCATAGGACACTAGGTAACAGAAATTAACGGCTCCACTTTCTATTTTAGACAGTCCGGCATAGCCTCCATTAAAATTATGCAATGCTACTTTATTATCCGGAAATTCATCATATTGATAATGTGCCTTGACCCCTAACCAAGAAGATTTTTCTTGAATAAATGAACGTTGTAATTGCTTATCTAAAACACTTCTTTTTCCATAAGCACCAATTACTAATTTAGCCTTAAAAGAATTATCAGCAGCGGTCTTTACATGAAATATATCACCCACAAAGTCAATGGACGTAACCGTTTCAAAAACAAAAGTGACCTCTAAAGAAAGTGCTTTCAAATAAAGTGTTTCATCAAAAGCATACCTACTTATCCCTAAGCCACCTAAAGGCAGCGAAGTAGTAACCGAAGCACCAGATTCTGTAGTAAGTTGCAAGGTATCTATCTTCACCGCTGAAGAAAGAGAAATATCCAAAAACTCTAGGTAGGGTACTATTTCGTTAGAAACATATTCTCCGCATACTTTATGATGGGGGTATCTTTGTTTTTCAACAAGCAACACTTGATGCGCTGCTTTCGCTAAATGCACTGCGGCGGTAAGTCCTGCCAAACCACCACCAACTATAATAACATCATATACTTTCACTTAAGTGAAGATAGCACAATAATAAAGAAACTCCCAATCCTTAGCGAAGTGTCATTGGGAGATGCAGCGATATAATGATCTAATAGTTTAATACATCAATTTACAGAGAAAAAGAATTCCCTTCTGTTGGCATTTACGTCCTCTATGGTATAGGTAATGCCGCATTTCATAAGTCCCAAGTAATTCATATTACCATTGACGGGGTATGATTCAAGAATTTGAGTATTTAGATTGCTGTTTTTCAACCTAGCTGGCTGCACCCAACTAAGAACAAAGTCTCCTGAATTAGCTGGGATTAGTCCTATTTTATATTTGTATTCTTGACCATCAGTACTTAATGGTCCTTGAGCAATTAATTCAGATGTTGGACAAGCACCTAGAAAATCAACACTCCCAATATCAGGCACAATTTCAAATTCTGCTATCGCTTCTACAGTATTGCTTCGATTTACAGATTCTTTTAAACGCATAACACTAACAATATCGCCAATGAATTCGTTTGTATTCATAATAGAATCTCCTGTATCCTGATTGAATAGCATAGAAGAAACATTGCCCTGAATCCACAAGGTATCCCCAATGGAAAAATTCGATGCTTCCGTTATGCGCACTTTTGTTTCATTACTTATCAAAAGAGGACCCACCTCTTCTTTTTCACAAAGAACAGCCATAAATAATGGACATGCTGCAAGTAATACTAATGTTTTTCTGATACTTGTTTTCATTTCTCCAATTTAACTTTAAAACAGTTAAAACTCCTTTTACCCTACTCCATTAGTGTTATAAAAAAGTTAATTTTTATCAACACCCTGTTTAATAGGCTAATAAAGCCATTAAATCTTTTATAAAGCGATCTTTGGGCAAATAATTAGCCTCTAATTTTTTAGCAAAAGGAATAGGCGTTTCTATACTTGCCACTCGTTTTACTGGAGCATCTAAATATTCAAAACAATTTTCCATTACTAAGGCAGCAATATCGCTAGCTACGCCACCAAATAAACTATCTTCTTGCAGAATAATCAGTTTTCCTGTTTTTCTAACGGAAGCATATATAGCCTCTATATCCAAAGGTTGCAAAGTTCGCAAATCCAATAGGTCTGCCTGAATATCTGAGTACTTCTCTAAGGTTTCCAATGCCCAATGCACCCCAGCGCCATAGGAAACGATACTAACATGTTCCCCTTCAGTCAAAAGACTTGCCTTCCCAAATGGCAAGGTATAATATCCTTCTGGCACCTCCTGGTAAACACTTCTATAGAGCGCTTTATGCTCAAAGAACAAAACCGGATTAGGATCGTTAATAGCGGTTGCTAATAAACCTTTTGCATCCATTGGGAATGCAGGATACACCACCTTTAAGCCAGGGGTTTTTGTAAACCAAGCCTCATTGGTTTGAGAATGAAAAGGACCTGCTCCTACACCGGCTCCGCAAGGCATGCGCACTACAACATCTGCATTTTCATTCCATCGATAATGAACTTTGGCTAAATAATTTACAATAGGATTAAAACCACTACTTACAAAATCTGCAAATTGCATCTCTACCAAAGCTTTCATCCCATTTATAGACAAGCCCATGGCGGCAGATACGATAGCGGATTCACAAATGGGCGTATTGCGAACACGCTCCTTTCCAAAAGCTTCTACAAAGCCTTCAGTTATCTTAAACACTCCTCCATAGTCTGCCACATCTTGCCCCATAATAACGAGGTTTCCATGTTTCTCCATAGATAGTTTAAGTCCATCTGAAATAGCATCCACCAAACGAACATTTTTAGTCACTTCTGAAAATTTAACTTCTTGGTATTCAAATGATTTAAATACTTCTTCTAATTCTTTACTTTTATCTAAATTTATTTCGTTTTCCGAAAAAGCTAGCTGTAAATTTTCATTGATTTCTGTTCCTATCTGATTTTTATAAGAAGTAATTTCTTCCTGATCCAAAAATTTCTCAGTAATTAAAAAGGATTCATAATTCGCAATAGGATCTTTGGCCGCCCAAGCATCCATCAGCTCCTGTGGGACGTATTTGGTACCACTTGCCTCTTCATGACCTCTCATTCTAAAGGTTTTGAATTCAACCAGAACGGGCCTCGGATTTTCACGCATGCTTTTACAAAGTGCATTTACGGTACTGTATACCTCCAAAACATTATTTCCATCCACTATATGAGACTCCATTCCATACCCCTTGCCCTTATCTGCTATATGCTCACATCTATATTGCTCTGAAGTAGGTGTAGACAAACCATATCCATTATTTTCAACACAAAATAACACAGGCAAATCCCATACTGCAGCTACATTTAGAGCTTCATGAAAGTCACCCTCACTAGTAGCTCCTTCTCCTGTAAAAACCGCTGTAACCCGTTTTTCTTTTTTCAATACTTCTGCCAAGGCAATACCGTCTGCAACTCCAAGTTGCGGTCCTAAGTGGGAGATCATTCCCACTATTTTATATTCTTGTGTTCCAAAATGAAAACTACGGTCCCGTCCATTTGTAAAACCACTCGATTTTCCTTGCCATTGAGCAAACAAACGATTCAAAGGGATTTTACGTGTTGTAAAAACCCCTAAATTTCTATGCATGGGCAAAATGTACTCTTCTTCCGTTAAAGCGGTGGTTACCCCAACAGAAATAGCTTCCTGACCAATACCACTAAACCACTTGGAAATCTTGCCCTGACGAAGTAAAATAAGCATCTTCTCTTCGATCATTCTTGGTTTAAGCATCCCATGGTATAAGGATAACAGCGTTGCTTTGGCAATGCCTTTCTTTTGATACTGCATATTTTACTATTCCTATAGGGTTGTTTTATGATGGATAAAAGTAGGAAAAATGCTTTGAGTATTCCTAAACATTTTTCAGGGATTCATTTCTGATTTATTACTAAATTTGATAGAACTTAATAGAACATGGTTATGAGCGGTATTCCAAGTGTAGATCTTTCAGATTTTTTATCTGGAGATGAAAAGAGAAAAGAAAAATTCATAAATGAGATTGGTAGTGCTTTTGAAGAAATTGGTTTTGTTGCGCTAAGTGGGCACTTCTTGTCAGAAACCTTAGTAACGAATTTATATGAAGAAATAAAGAACTTCTTTCATCTTCCGCAAGAGGTTAAAGACTCTTATGAGATTGAAGGTATCGGAGGTCAACGAGGCTATACTTCTTTTGGGAAAGAGCATGCAAAGGGAAGAAAAGAAGGAGATTTAAAGGAATTTTGGCATTTTGGACAGTATGTAGAAAACGATGCCAAGCTTGCAGCAGAATACCCAGCAAATGTTACTGTTTCCGAACTTTCCAACTTCAACGAAGTAGGCAAAGAAACCTATAAAATGTTGGAAAAAACGGCACAGTATGTTTTAAGAGCCCTTGCCTTGCATTTGGATTTGGAAGAAACCTACTTTGATGAATGGATTAAAAATGGAAATTCTATTTTGAGACCCATTCATTATCCACCCATTAGTTCTGAACCAAAAAATGCGGTACGTGCGGCCGCCCATGGAGATATTAATTTAATAACCTTGCTCATGGGGGCACATGGTAAAGGCTTACAAGTACAGAACCATGAAGGAGAATGGGTAGATGCGATTGCCCAACCAGATCAATTAATGATTAACGTTGGTGATATGCTTTCGCGCCTTACCAACAATAAATTAAAATCTACCATCCATCAAGTTGTAAACCCACCAAAAGAGCTTTGGGGGACTTCTAGGTATTCTGTTCCCTTTTTTATGCATCCGGTAGGTGAAATGTCTTTAAATTGTCTAGAACATTGCATAGATGAAGACAATCCAAAGCAATTTGAAGATATTACCGCAGGTGAATTTTTGCACGAACGTCTGATTGAGTTAGGTCTAATTAAAAAATAATATTGTGATTCTATTAAACCAAATAGGTCCTTGGAGTTACGCTCAAGGACCAAACCCACTTTACATAATTGGTACAATGCTCGGTCTCCTTATCTGCAGTATGCTATTCCATAGAGTCTTAACCTTCTTTACAATACCAAAGAGCCAGAAAGAAACATTCTCAAAACCCATATACCGTAGCTTAGATATTTTACAATTGGAAAAACCTGGGCTTTTAAATAACTCCTTAGAAGGGGGGATAGAAGTTATCCCAGTTGGTAATGAACGTAAGCTATCTATATGGAACAAAATAATGATCCTAATATTGGTAATTACATTTATTTTGGTGCGAATGGACGAATTTTTAAGTTTCGATTTTATTTATTATAATACATTTTAATGTGAACCATGGATTTACAAGACCAACTAAAAAATCTATTCCCAGATCATAAGTCAGAAGCACCGGCAGAAACTTCGGATAAAAAAGAACAAATTTGGATGCAAGAAGATCCTATTATTTGTAAATACGAAAAGCGAAAAGGAAAACCAATTACCATTTTAGAGGGCTACACAGGCGCTGATGCCGACTTTAAAATCCTCGCTAAAGAGTTGAAAACAACACTGGGTGTTGGAGGGAGTTTCAAGAATAATCAAATCATTATTCAAGGAGATTACAGAAATAAAATTATGGAGCTTCTAAAACAAAAAGGTTTTAAGGTAAAACGCGTGGGAGGATAATCCTCAATTTACTTATAATCAAATACTTATATAGCAAAATACATTCCTTAGAAATATGCCCATAGTATCGCAACCTTAGGATTTTTGTTAATTTGTTTTGGTTTATTTCAACTAAACATTACTTTTAATTTACCAACCACACCTAAACAACGACTACTATGAGTTCTCTTCTACATATAACAAATGGAGATGCTTTTACTACAAGGCTAAATTCCATGGGACTTAAGGGTGATATTATCACCTGGAGGGAAATGCTATGTGAAGGTAAAACACTTACCAATGTTGGAAGTGAATCTTTTTGGAAAACTAGATTTGATTTTTTTCATAAAAATTACAAAGTATCCAAATCCACATTTATAGAGCGTACTTTAAAAGAGTACAGATCACTTTGCAATCACAAACAACAAGATCAAATTGTATTGTGGTTTGAGTATGATTTGTTTTGCCAAGTTAATATGCTTGCAGTGATTAGCTGGTTAAAAGCAAATAGAAGACATGCAGAAATTTCTTTGGTTTGTAGTGGAAAAGAAGATGAAACCGATCATTTATATGCCTTGAACGATTTAACTACAGATCAACTACATAGCCTATATGAAAATAGAATCATCCTTACACAAGATGATATTGAATATGCAGATTACGTATGGCAGTTATATTGTAGTGACAATCCAATTCGATTAGAGAATCTAACCGATTTCAATAACTATCAATTTTCATATTTAGCAGAAGCTTTGCAAGCGCATTTAAAACGTTTTCCATCCATTAAGAACGGTTTAAATTTAATGGAAAATGACATACTGCAACTTGCCATAAATAAAAAGCCAGCTACAAAAAAAGAGCTCTTAGGTACCATTTTGAAAAATCAAGGTTTTTACGGTTTTGGAGATATGCAATACCAACGGGCTGTATCTCGTTTAAAACCGCTGTTCACCTCTTTCAACCCTGTAAGAGTATCCAAAAAAGGAAAGGAAATTTTGGATGGAAAAAACAACTATTATTCTAGCCTCAGAGACAAGGAAGTATATCTTGGCGGAGCATTGAAATATAATTTCTTATACAATACTGCATCAGACAGAATCTTAAAATTATAGGATGCAGCTGAGCAAATCTGAACTGATCATCAATGCTGATCAGAGTATTTACCATCTAAATTTACGACCCACAGATATTGCGCAAACCATTATTACCGTAGGCGATCCCGATAGAGTTTCAGATGTTTCAGCACACTTTGATACCATTGAAATAAAAAAAGCCAAACGAGAGTTCGTTACACATACAGGTACCATGAACGGAAAACGTTTAAGTGTTATTTCTACAGGCATTGGAACCGACAATATAGATATTGTATTGAATGAATTGGATGCATTGGTAAATATTGACTTTAGCAGCAGGTCTGTTAAACCTATTAAAACTAGCTTGGATATTGTGCGTATAGGAACTTCGGGTGCTATTCAACCCACAATTCCAATAGACTCTTTTCTAATAAGTACCTATGCCATTGGTTTTGATAGTCTCTTGCATTTTTATAAGAGTGACCACATACAGCATTCGGAGGTGCAAGAAGCATTTAAAAAACATACACATTGGAATCCTCATAAGTCTACTCCCTATGTCGTAAAATACAATTTGCAACTGGGTGAAAAATTACAATCAAATAAGGTAATTCAGGGATTTACAGCCACCAACGTAGGTTTTTATGGGCCTCAAGGGCGTAAATTACGTCTGCAAACAGAAGATGAAAATCTTAACGCGAAATTGGCGTCTTTTGAGTATCAAGGAAAGCAAATTACCAACCTAGAAATGGAAACTTCTGGAATTTATGGACTTGCTACCTTATTAGGGCATAGAGCAGCTTCTATGAATTGTATTCTAGCCAATAGAAGTACGGGAGAATTCTCCAAGAACCCACAAAAAGCGGTTGACCAACTCATAGCATATACTTTAGAAAGATTAACCAATTAATGGCCATATGAAAGAAGTACGCATCATAGGAGTCCCTGAACATTTCAATCTTCCTTGGCATTTGGCCATTGAAGAAGGAGCCTTTAAAGACCGAGGTATTGATTTACAATGGACCGATATTCCTGAGGGAACAGGAAGAATGTGCCAGATGCTAGAAAATAAGGAGGCAGATATTGCTATTATCTTAACAGAGGGAATTGTAAAAAGTATTACAGAAGGAAACCCTGTAAAAATTGCGCAAGAATACATTGCTACACCCTTACGCTGGGGCATCCATGTATCTGCACAAAGTGCCTATAAACATATTGCTGAACTCCAAAAAACCAAGGCAGCCATTAGTCGTTTTGGCAGTGGCAGTCACTTAATGGCCTATGTGCATGCTCAAAATGAGGGTTGGGATACCCAAGCATTGGCTTTTGAGGTCATTCATAATTTAGAGGGAGCCGTAGATAGTTTAACAGCAGGCAATGCCGACTATTTTATGTGGGAACATTTTACTACGAAACCATTGGTAGACCAAGGAATTTTTAGACGTTTGGGAGACTGCCCTACCCCTTGGCCTTGTTTTGTGATCGCTGTGAATAATGATTTTAGTTCAAAACATGCGCCCATTTTAAAGCATATTTTGGAGGTTATTAACCTCTACACTTCGGATTTTAAATCAATTCCAAGCATTGATAGAACATTGGCAAATGCGTATGGGCAGCAATTAGAAGATATTAAAGAATGGTTAGCAATAACTAGGTGGAGTCAGCAACAACTTCCAGAAGAAGTATTGCGCACTGTTCAAGAAAAACTCAGTTCCCTGGAACTAATCAGCAAAAAATTAGATACTGCTGCTATTTTATTATAGCAAAGAATAGAATAAAAAAGTATTACCAAGTAAAATGTCTCTTAATAAGATTGGAAAACTTGATATCTGAAAGAGGTTTTTGAATATACTCTGCCACATATGGGTTTTTCCTTGCCATTATCATATCTTCCTCCTCTTTACTAATGGTAATCATCACAATAACAATTTGTTCTTTTACATGTTCTGGGACCATATGCTCGTAGGAATCCAAGAAATCCCAACCGTCCATTACCGGCATCTTAATATCTAGGATAATAAGGCAAGGTGTAATTAAGTTATGATGAATATGCTCTAGGGCCTCTTTTCCATTGAGGGTAATATCTACCTCAATGTTGAGCCCCAAATGATCAATGAATATTTTGTTCAGAAAATTATTCGAGTGATCATCATCTACCAATAAGATAGATCTTAATTTAGAGGAATTTGTAGACAATGTATGGTTAATACGTTAGTTTGTATTGTAAATGTAGTAATTTTCTTAACTAAGTAGTTGTTAAATACGTATAAAAAAATAACAATTACCTACTTTATTTTATCTACCAGTTAATTTCTACCTTATTCAAACTTCTCAAAATCGCATTACATTTACTAAAATGTTGATTCCCAAACCAGAAACCTCTATTAGCGCTTAAGGGCGATGGATGCCCAGAACTCAGTATTTTATGTTTGGCAGTGTCTATTAATTTGGCTTTTTTCCTCGCAAAGCCTCCCCAAAGCATAAAAACCACCTCTTCTTTCTCTTCAGATATCTTCTTTATGACCGCATCTGTAAAAACTTCCCATCCTTTTTTTTGGTGACTCCCTGCCTCATGTGCTCTCACGGTAAGTGTAGCATTTAACAATAACACTCCTTGTTTCGCCCAGCGTTCCAGATTGCCACTTTGTGGATACGGGGTACCTATGTCTGTTTCTATTTCTTTAAAAATATTAATTAAAGAAGGAGGGTGAGGCACCCCATCGTTTACGGAGAAACACAAACCATTAGCTTGGTTATGATTGTGATACGGGTCTTGCCCTATAATCACCACTTTCGTGGCTCCAAACGTACTATGGTTAAAAGCAGCGAAAATATCGCTTCCTTTGGGATAACAGCTATGGTTTTGGTATTCGTCTTTTACAAATTGAACCAACGAAGAAAAATAGGGTTGTTGAAACTCAGCAGCCAATAGTTGCTTCCAACTCTCATGAATATTGATGTTCATATGTACTTCTGCGAATTTATTTTTCACCAACGAACAAAAATAACCATAATTACCTACTATTTATTTAAGTATGTTTTAAATTGCAATTTGTAAATGAATTATATTAATAATGTCAAAAAGTATAAAAAAAATGAGTCTTTCGTTGGGTGCTATCTTACTAATTTTACTAGGCACATTTTTAAGCTGGCTTTCGAATGAGAAATCAAGCAAAAAATACGAAGAAAGCTTAGAAAAAATTGAAAAATATCAAGCAGAAAACAAACTCAAAGGTAATCTCAAATTAAAACTTAAAAAAAATAAAACCTATAAAATTCGTATTGGCACAAATCTTCTAGTTTTAAGAAAGAAGCAATTAGAACAGGGGGTCTCTCTTGTAGAGGATAATTATAAAAATACACTATTGGGTGCTAAATTAATTAATGATTCATTAATGATCAATGGCGTTTTTTACGATCTTGATGGCAACTTGGTTGGGGAAATAAAAAACAGTAAATGGGGCATAAACAGCCAGAATTACTCTTCAATAAATTACGATGATAGTGGATTAGAAGTACTTGACAACCGAGGACATGTAGCATTGCAACTAACCTTTGAGGATGATATTTTAGAAGTTAAAGGGATAATGGTCTATAAGGATGGGTTTCTAATAATTAATGACCACAACTTCAAGACGGTTACTTTTTTGGATTCAGAACTGGATAAAAAAGTGAACTATTTTTCGAATCGGATTCCAAGGAAATTTGAACATATTGGAAAAAATTACCTTGGTAAAAGAGTTTCTGACAAATCAGCGGTTGCTGAAAATATAAATGTTTCTAACGTAAGTAAAATAGAATTGATGCAATTAGCAAAAAGTAAGATCAAGTTGCTGGAGAAACATGTCCAAAAAATAAAAAATGCAGATAAAAAACTTACAACGACATTTGACAAGGAAGAGTTCTTACAATCCATAAATGAAATCATGCCGATTTCAGGGAACATGTATACCCATCAATTTTCCCAATCCATCAAGAATTGTCAAAAAGGGTTATACCTGAAAGAAATTTTGCCGAAATTAAAAATCATTACAAAAATCCAGAGATTCCTCTACCCAGCGCTGAAATTTTATTAAAAGATTTCAAAATACTTCTTGAACAATACTCTAATTAGAATTCATAGAATCGTTCCTAAACGCCATTAATTCTAATTATTTTAAGTATATCAAAACTACGTACCTTTGCGATCGATTAATAGCTAAGATGGCAAAGATACATGCAAAAACCCTTGAAGACCTAGAATTTCATTCGGTTCTAGAACAGCTCTCCCTTCGTTGCAATACGGAATTGGGAAAAACAAGAGCATTGTCTATTATACCATTTAGTGAGAAAGAAGCAGTATTGGTACTGCTTGGAGAAACCTCTGAATACCTTTCTTCTTTTACGAATGATAATCGCATTCCCAATCACAGTTTCGATGCCATTGATAAGGAATTAAAATTATTGAAGATAGAAAATACCACCCTGGAACTGAGTGGTTTTCGAAAAATAGGTGGTATTTGTAATACCATTGCATTGCATAAGAAGTTCTTTAAAAAATTTAAAGAATATTACCCCTTGCTTTTTAATGCTTCGGAAGCAGTTGCTTTACAGACAGAAATTCCCACTCAGATTGATGCTATTATTGATCGGTTTGGAGAGGTAAAAGATAAGGCATCGGATACCCTATGGCAGATCCGAAAGGAAATGCATGCGGTAAAAGGAAAAATTAGCCAGAGTTTTGGCGCAGCACTTAGCAAATACAATTCGGCAGAATACCTAGATGATATCCGAGAATCCGTTGTGGATAATCGCAGAGTACTTGCCGTAAAGGCCATGTATCGGAAAAAGATTAAGGGTGCTGTTATGGGAGCCTCTAAAACCGGTACTATTGTTTTTATAGAACCCGAAACTTCGCTTCAATATAGCAGGGCACTCAATAATTTGTTGTTTGATGAAAAAGAGGAAATACAACGCATTTTAAATGAGCTTACCGCCTTAATAAGACCCTATGCTCCTCTCCTATCTGATTATCAAGAATTTTTAGCGCATATAGATCTTACGGCGGCGAAGGCAAAATATGCTTCTGAAATGAATGCAGTAAAGCCAGCCATAAAAGATGCAAAAGAATTGCACTTAAGAGATGCCTACCACCCATTGCTCTACCTTACCAATAAACATGCAAATTTAAAAACCCATCCACAGACCATTTCCTTGTATCCAGAAAATAGGATTATTGTTATTTCCGGACCCAATGCTGGCGGTAAAAGTATTACCCTAAAAACTATTGGTCTATTGCAGGTAATGTTGCAAAGCGGACTCTTAATTCCGGTGCATGAACGCAGTTCGGTCTGCCTGTTCAACAAAATTTTGACCGATATTGGGGACAACCAATCTATAGAAAATCATTTAAGCACCTATAGCTATCGCCTAAAAAACATGAATAGCTTCTTAAAAAAGTGCGATAAAAACACCTTGTTCCTCATTGATGAATTTGGTACTGGAAGCGACCCAGAGTTGGGCGGTGCCCTCGCAGAAATATTTTTGGAAGTCTTCTATGAGCGTGGTGCCTATGGCGTGATTACTACACATTATGCCAATCTAAAACTATTGGCGAATGAACTTCCCCATGCTACCAATGCTAATATGTTGTTCAATGGGAAAACATTGGAACCCACCTACCAACTGATTTTGGGGCAGGCTGGTAGTTCTTTTACTTTTGAGGTGGCACAAAAAAATGGCATTCCATATAGCCTTATTAACAAGGCAAAAAAGAAAATAGAACGGGGCAAAGTACGTTTTGATGCTACCATAGCGAAGTTACAGAAAGAACGAAGCAAAATGGCGCAGACGGGTTCTAGGCTGCAAGAAGAAGAAGTGAAGGCAAGAGAGGAAGCTAGGCGTTTGGAAAGCCTAAACACCAAAATAAAATCCAAGCTAGAGAACTATCAGGAATTGTACGACCATAACCAACGGATGATTTACTTGGGTAACAAAGTAAATATGGTGGCCGAGCGTTATTTTCAAGACAATAAAAAACGAGCATTGGTTTCGGAACTTATCCGTATTGTGGAAACAGAAAATAGCAAACGCAAAAAGAAATCTGCGAAAGAAGTAAAAGAACAGCGACAGAAAAAGGCGAAGGTTGCCCAAGAAGTACAGGAGAAAGTAAAGGTAATAAGAGTAGAAAAGAAAAAAGCTCAAAAGAAGGCGGAGATTAAAAAAAAGAACGCTCCCAGACCTGTATTTAAAATTGGAGACCGAGTGCGTTTAAATGATGGGAAGGCTGTTGGAAGTATAGATAGTCTGGAAAAAAATAAAGCGGTAGTAAATTATGGAATGTTTACGACTAATGTACATATAGACCAGTTAGAATTGGTAGAAGCTAAGAAGTAATGTTAGAAGAAAAGCACAAGATAATTTTATTTGACGGAGTGTGTAACCTTTGCAATAATTCTATCCAGTTTATTATTAAACGAGATAAAAAGGACGTTTTTAGGTATGCGGCATTACAGAGCGACATTGGACAACAATTGATAGCGGAACGCGGCATTGACACTACTAATATTGACTCCATTATCCTCATTGAGCCAGGACTTGCCTATCATATAAAGTCTTCAGCAGCTCTAAAAATAGGACGCATGTTTGGTGGTGGCTGGCAATTATTAGCCATTTTTGAATGGATCCCCACTCCTATTCGAAACTTTTTTTACGATATCATTGCTAAAAACAGGTATCGCTGGTTTGGGAAGCAAGATGCTTGTATGATCCCTACTCCTGAACTAAAGGCTAAGTTTTTATAGCCCTTTGATAAGATGTATGCTATATTAAAGAAAGTAAATACATTAGAAAATACTCCTTAAAAAGTCTTTTTTATTACAATTCATATTCTTACATTTAAACCCTCCTTCTCTTACAATACAGGTTTATTTGGTATTTCAATATTGGATGTACCCTCCACCTAATTAATAATCTATTTTTCTGCTTAATTATGGCTTTTCACTGTTTATATAAGTGAAAAAAGAATGAAGAACTTATAAGCAGGATATCATCAATGATGATATCCAGTTGTTGTGCATAATGCGGAAAAACAAGAAAACATTGAAAATTTGAACTATAAAAGCCAGCCGCATAAATAGCACATTTGTTTTTTTCCAACGCAAAATCCAACGCTAAAAAAAACAAAAGAGCTATTTTAGCCAACGCTCGACAACAGCGATAAAAAGAAGAAATAAAATACATGTTCGAACAGACATTTAAAAATATAGACGACCTGCTTTACAAAGATTCAGGAGCAGATAGTGAATTAGATTACATAGGACAAACCTCTTGGGTTATGTTCTTACGCTACTTGGACGAGTTAGAACAAGACAAAGCAGACGAAGCCGAATTAAAAGGAGAAGATTACAATTTCATTTTAGATGAAGAATATCGTTGGCCAAATTGGGCAATGCCAAAAGATGTTGACGGAAAATTAGACCATCATGTAGCTTTAACAGGACCAGATTTGGTGCAGTTTGTAGACGGAAAATTATTTCCGTATTTAGCAAAATTTAAACAAGAAGCAGATTCTGCCAATACCATTGAATACAAGATTGGAGAAATATTCTCAGAACTTAAAAACAAAATCCAAAGTGGTTACAACCTACGAGAGATTTTAGAATATGCAGACGAATTGCCTTTTCGTGCTTCAACAGACAAACATGAGTTAAGCCACTTGTACGAAAGCAAGATTAAGAACATGGGTAATGCTGGTCGTAATGGTGGCCAATATTACACACCAAGACCGCTTATTCGTGCCATGATTAATGTGATTGACCCACAAATTGGCGAAAAAATTTATGATGGTGCAGCAGGTTCTTGTGGTTTCTTATGCGAAGCATACGAATACATGTATGAACGCATGGAAAAAACAACCGACAATCTTAAAACCTTACAAGAAGAAACATTTTACGGAAAAGAGAAAAAGAACTTGGCGTATGTAATTGGAATTATGAATATGATTCTTCACGGCATTGAAGCACCAAATATTATTCATACTAATACATTGGGTGAAAATATTCGTGACATACAAGAGAAAAACCGTTACCATGTTATTTTAGCAAATCCACCATTTGGCGGAAAAGAACGACCAGAAGTACAACAGAATTTTGATATAAAAACAGGAGAAACTGCTTTCTTGTTTATGCAGCATTTTATTAAAAGTTTAAAAACAGGTGGTCGTGCAGCTGTAGTAATTAAAAATACAGTTTTGAGTAATACAGATAATGCTTCTGTAGCTATACGAAAACTCTTATTAGAAGGCTCAAACTTACATACTATTTTAGATTTACCAGGAGGTACCTTTACAGGTGCAGGAGTTAAAACCGTAGTCTTGTTTTTCCAAAAAGGAGAACCTACAAAAAAGATTTGGTATTACCAATTAGACCCAGGACGAAAAATGGGAAAAACCAATCCTTTAAATGATACCGATATGGAAGAATTTATAGCCTTACAGAAAACGAAATCTAAAAGTGAAAAATCTTGGAATCTAAAAGTTTCAGACATTGATGAAGTAACTTTTGATTTATCTACCAAAAACCCAAACACACCAGAAGAAGCACCTTTACGAGAACCAGAAGTTATTTTAGCAGAAATGGAAACTTTGGATACTGAAACAATTACTATTCTTCAATCAATTAAAGCGTTGATATGAGAAAGAATTGGGATGAAAAAGATTTCATGGAAGTAGTTTTTCTTCAAGAAGGTCCTGGTATTCGGAAGTATGAATACGAAGAGGCTGGATACCCAATGATTAATGTTAGGTGTGTTCAAGATGGATTTATTGATATGTCAAAAAGTAGGTCAGCAAATATGGTTCTGGCAACATCAAAATGGAAACATTTTCAGATAGATGAAGGAGATATATTATTTACTATTTCAGGCACAATAGGTAGAGCGGCAATAGTAAAAAAATCTGACTTACCATTGCTTATGAATACTAGCGTAGTTAGATTTAAATCCATAAGCGAAAGCCTCACTAAAGATTTTTTATATCGTTATGTGAGTTCGTCAATATTTGTCGATAAGCTAAAAGGAATGTCAACAGGAACCGCAATACAAAATGTTGGACCATCACATCTAAAAAAGATGACTGTACCAATCCCACCAATCGAAGAACAAAAACAAATCGTAGCCATATTAGACAAAACCTTTACAGCTATAGACCAAGCCAAAGCCAATATTGAAAAAAACATAGAAAATGCTAAAGAGTTATTTGAAAACAAACTTCAAAAACTATTCAACAACAAAGATTGGGAGCAAAAAAATCTTGGAGAAATTGCTTCATTTAAAAATGGTATGAACTTCACAAAAAGCAGCAAAGGTCAATCCATTGAAATTGTTGGGGTGAAAAATTTCAAAAACAACTTTTGGGTTCCTTTTCAAGAATTAGAAAATGTAATTCTTGATGGAGAAATGAGTGAAGCATACCAATTAAAGAAAGGAGACATAATTACCGTTCGGTCAAATGGAAATCCCAAATTAATTGGAAGGACGCTTTTATCTGACGAAGTAAGTGGTAATATTTCCCACTCTGGTTTTACAATCAGAATTAGATTGAATTCAAATACTATACTTCCTATTTTTCTATGTCATTATCTTAAAACTGCTAAAACAAGAAAAGAACTTGTAGATAGTGGAAATGGTGTAGGAATTAAAAGTTTAAATCAAGGCTCTTTATCTTCTCTAATGGTTCCTTTTCCACAATCAGAAAAAGAACAAAAATTAATCGTCAATAAAATAGAGGAGGTTTCTAAAAAAGCAAAAAAGTTAGAAGCTATTTATTTTAAAAAGCTTGAAGATTTAGACGAACTCAAAAAATCCATTCTTCAAAAAGCTTTTGCTGGAGAGTTAACCCAAAAAGCGGTTGCAGTATGAGTAAAAAAGACCAAATAGTTATTTTTAAACCAGAAGGTGTTGATGCTTCAATAGAAGTTCAAATACATGATGAAACTGTTTGGTTAAACCGCAATCAACTAGCAGAACTATTTGGTAGAGATGTAAAGACTATTGGTAAACATATAACTAATGTTTTTAAAGAAGGTGAACTTACTAAAGAAGCAACTGTCGCAAAATATGCGACAGTTCAAAAAGAAGGCGATAGAGAAGTAACTAGAGATGTAGAACATTATAATCTAGATATTATTATATCTGTAGGATATAGAGTAAAATCTGTTAGAGGAACACAATTTAGAATATGGGCAAATACTATTTTAAAAGACTATTTAGTTAAGGGTTACGCACTTAATGAAAAAAGACTAGAACAAAAAGAGCAAGAAATTAAGTTACTAAAAGATGGTATTCATATTTTAACAAGAGCTGCAAGTATAGCTATTGAAGAAAAATCATCAGATAATACTATATTAGAAACGTTTGCAAAAGGCTTAAGCTTACTAGATGATTATGACCATGAACAATTAGATGCAAAAGGTTTAACAACTATAGAAGCAAACTATCCAAGTTTAAAAGATTATCAAGCAATAATAAACGAAATGCTTAAAGACTTTGATAGTGATGTGTTTGGCAAAGAAAAAGACAAAAGTTTTGAAAGCTCTGTAGCACAAATAGCAAAAGGGTTTGGAAAAGAAGACTTTTATCCATCACTTGAAGAAAAAGCAACAACGCTTTTATATTTAGTAGTAAAAAATCATTCGTTTGTAGATGGTAATAAACGCATTGCAGCAGCTTGTTTTTTAAAGTTTTTAGAACAAAACAATATGCTATTTAATGCAGAGAAGCAGCCTATAATTAGTAATGATACTTTAGCAAGTTTAACGCTATTTATTGCGTCTAGCAAACCAGAAGAAATGGAAACCGTTAAACGTTTAGTGATAAGCGTATTAAACAGAAATAAATGAACGAAGCACAAACCAAACACGATTTAATAGAGCCAGCATTGCGTGAAGCAGGTTGGGGAATTGTTGAAGGCAGTCGTTTGCGTTTGGAGTTTCCTATTACGAAAGGACGTTTAATTGGGCAAAACAGAAGAGCAACACCATTGTTTGCAGATTACGTTTTAGAATACAAAAACAGACGTATTGGTATTGTAGAAGCAAAAAAAAGAGACTTATATTATACAGATGGCGTTGGTCAAGCCAAAGATTATGCAGAACGGTTGAACATTCGTTTTACCTATGCAACCAATGGCTTACAAATCTATGGTATAGACATGGACGAAGCTACAGAAGGAGATGTATCTAAATATCCAACACCAGACGAGCTTTGGGAAATGACTTTTCCAACACCAAAAGAAGATTACAAAATTGAAATTGCCAATTGGAAAGAACGCTTATTTGCTATTCCTTTTGAAGACAGAGGTGGAACTTGGCAACCAAGATATTACCAACAAAATGCAATCGCTAAAGTGTTGGAAGCTATTTCAGAGAAAAAAGATAAAATTCTTCTGACTTTAGCAACAGGAACAGGAAAAACTGCAATTGCTTTTCAAATAGCTTGGAAATTGTTTCACGCCAAATGGAATTTAAGACGTGATGCATCAAGAAGCCCAAGAATTTTATTTTTGGCAGACAGAAACATATTAGCAGACCAAGCTTTTAATTCGTTTAATGCGTTTGACGAAGATGCTTTGGTAAGAATTAAACCTTCAGAAATAAAAAAGAAAGGTCGCATTCCTAAAAATGGAAGTATATTTTTTACCATTTTCCAAACCTTTATGAGTGGACCAGATGATTCACCATATTTTGGAGAATACCCAAATGACTTTTTCGACTTTATTATTATTGATGAGTGTCATAGAGGTGGTGCAAATGACGAAAGTTCTTGGCGTGCCATAATGGACTACTTCTCGCCTGCTGTTCAATTAGGTTTAACAGCAACACCAAAAAGAGATGTGAATGGAGATACTTATGACTATTTTGGCGACCCAGTTTATTGTTACAAACTAAAAGATGGAATTAATGATGGTTTCTTAACGCCTTTCAAGGTCAAAGAAATTGACACCACAATTGATGATTACACCTATACTTCTGATGATGAAGTAGAAGGCGAAATTGAAGAAGGTAGAGAATATACAGAAGCCGATTTTAATAGAATTATTGAGATTAAAGCAAGAGAAGAATACAGAGTAAAACTCTTCATGGATTCTATAAATCAAAACCAAAAAACATTGGTTTTTTGTGCTACTCAAATTCATGCCGCAGCAGTTAGAGATTTAATCAACCAATATGCTTCAAGTAGAAATACAAATTATTGTCACAGAGTAACTGCAGATGATGGAAAAATTGGAGAACAACATTTACGAGATTTTCAAGACAATGAAAAAAGTATTCCTACTATACTAACAACATCACAAAAATTAAGTACAGGAGTTGATGCACCTGAAATTAGAAATATTGTTTTAATGCGACCTGTTAATTCAATGGTTGAATTTAAACAAATAGTTGGTAGAGGGACACGACTTTTTGATGGTAAAGATTATTTCACAATTTTTGATTTTGTAAACGCTCACAATCATTTCCAAGACCCAGAATGGGATGGAGAACCTTTAGAACCTGAACCACCAACAGGAGGCGGAACACCAAGACCTTGTAATATTTGTGGAGAGACACCTTGTGTTTGCGAAAGACCAGAACCTGTACCTTGTCCTGAATGTGATAATATTCCTTGTGTTTGCGAAACGCCACCAAGAAGAATGATTAAAGTTAAACTCTCTGACAACAAAGTGAGAGAAATAGATTCTATGGTTAAAACTTCATTTTGGAGTCCAACAGGAAAACCGATTTCCTCTCAAGAATTTATTGAACAATTGTTTGGCGATTTACCTTCATTCTTTACAAACGAAAATGAATTACGCGAACTTTGGAGTTTACCAAGCACTCGTAAAAAACTGCTGACCGAATTAAGCGAAAAAGGATATACAAATTCGCAATTAGAAGATTTGAGAAATTTAATTCATGGAGAAGATAGCGACCTTTTTGATGTGTTAAGTTATGTAGCTTATCACAAAGACCTTGTTCCAAGATTAGAAAGAGCAGAAAGAGTAAAAATCCAAATGAATGATTACAACCAAAAGCAACAAGAGTTTTTGAATTTTGTGTTGGAACAATACGTGAAAGAAGGAGTTGACGAATTAGACGATTCAAAACTTCCGAATTTATTGGAATTGAAATACAAAGCTATTGCAGATGCGAAACGTGAATTAGGAGATATTAAGTCGATTAGAGAAACCTTTATCGGATTTCAAGAATACTTATATCAAGAAAGAGCGATTTAGTATGAAAGCCAACGCTCAAAGCCATACACATTCACAATTCGCTACAGCCAACGCTACGCCAAAAATTGCAAAAGAGTATGTCTTGCCAACGCTCACATCGGAACTAAATAACAAACATTGGAAAACAAAGCTGAACGTGAAAAGCACTATGCACAACAACGTGTATAAAACATAGCAATTATAGGCTTTCCGAAAGGTTTTTGTATATTTATAAAGTACGCCAAATTTTTAATTTGGTTATATTTAGAAAAGAAAATTAAACATAAAAATTAAAAATTCGGCTCGTGCTAAATCCGAAAAGTTAGTGTCTTTTTATACGCTACGTTTCATACACAAGACCGTTGGAGCACATTAGCTAAACCACTGCAATGGTAGTTCTCTATTCGCTTCGCTCGAAACAACGAAGGTTGGTTTTTTTACCTCGATTTCCCCTTAAAAAACTCCCAAACCTCATCAACCATTTCTATATCACCATTTTGGTTCCCTACCACAACTTTAAATAGACGGCTATAGCGTTCTGTTTTACTGGGTTCGGTATGTCCTCCATTCGTAACTTTGTAGAGCACTACTTGGGTATTGTTATCCCCATTTTTATATAGATATTTAGTGACCGTAGATTTATCTCTCCTGTCCACATTGGGTAAATTGGTCACTTCTGGAGTAGCATTGGTATTATTTCTTTCTACCCAATAAGCAACTGCAGCCGCTGTTGCAACTACTTCTCCCCTGTTCGAAGCGATGGCTCCACCATTGTAGGGCGTAATAGGGTCTGCTGTACCATTCATAAAAAGTGCCGAGACGGGTGTGGTAGCATCAGGACAAACCGAGTTAGCAGCATTGGAAGCCACCACCGATGCGAAGGCTGTGATGCGCTCTGGGATTTCATGGGCTAAACGTATGGCAAATTGCCCTCCATTAGAAGTGCCTATCACATATACCTTTTGGCTATTTGAATTATAAGTAGATTCTATAAAATTGAGTAAATCTTCCACAAAAGCTACATCATTGGTCCTTGGGTTGGTAGGTGCATCTGTTCTACAATCGTTCCATCCTCTTTTATTCTCTGAGCCCAATTCCCCATTTGGAATTGCCAAAATTAAATTCTCGCGTTCTGCGATATCTAACCAAAGCTTATAGGGAGTCTTGGTGCCTCCTAACCCTAATACTTGGTTACTGCTACCGCCATGCCCATGTAAAACCACTACAACTGCCGCATTGGTAGGCTTGGGCGGCACATACAAATGATAAGTACGCTCCAT
This sequence comes from uncultured Flavobacteriaceae bacterium, assembly GCA_947500575.1. GTDB lineage: Bacteria > Bacteroidota > Bacteroidia > Flavobacteriales > Flavobacteriaceae > CANMSI01. The sequence goes on from CANMSI010000002.1 coordinate 538,653, forward strand.
ACCCGAAGTGCTAATGATTCTATTCACCAACAAACCTTCTTTAAGTTCTTCCGTAATAGGACCATTGCTCTTATTACAGCCGGCATATAAAACAATAAAAAGACTAATAATTACTTTGTTCATACCATTAGGAATTAGTTTTATTAAAACTCAAACAGCAGATTACTGCTTGCTACAAGCTCGCCAGTATCCGAAACGGCAGCAACAGAAAGAAGATAGGTACTACCTGCTATCAAAGGTTTTGCAGGTACCTCACTGCCTTCTCCATATATAAAACTGGAGTTTTGGGTATTTCCACTCCACATAAGACAGGTTTCCAAATCTAAATTTTCTTCCAAGCAGGCCGCATCTACCACCACATAGAGATAAATAAAAGTTCCGGCCGGTGCATCCCAACTAGCAGTTAATGGATTTGCAGCAGCATCTACCATAATATTCAAAGCAGCATTTTTATCACCTTTTCCCAAAAACCAAGTACCATCTGGTGCTACAAAAATGGAATCGTCTTGAGTGCACTCTATTTCTACTTTTCCATTGGCATTGGTATAAGTACCCTCATACAGATCGTCTGCCATATTCAGTTCGCCTATATAATCGCCCCCTACAGCAGTGCCGTCTACTGTACCGCTCCAAGTCCCCGCTAAATTGGCGCCATTTGCATTTCCTGTTACCCTACCCACATCAAAAGTATCATCGCACCCCACAAAAGAGAAGTACATTTCCCCTTCAAAAGCACCTGCTTCTGGAATTTGAAGGTATACAAAACCAGGTGTAGGGTCTTCGGGGTTGGTAAGAGGGTTCTCAAAGTAATAACCGTACCAAAAATCGTTGAACAAAGCAGGGTCCGTTGGGTCTGTTGGATCTACAGGATCTACAGGGTCCATAGCATCTGGCGGACCATCATCTACCATAATGGCATCATCACTTTCACTACCACCGCAGGCAGAAGCTAGCAATAACATCATGATAGTAAACAACAAAAAAATAGAACTTTTGTTAGGTTTCATACAAGCGTATTTAGTGTATTATTCCCTTCAAAATAGGAATTAAACCCGAGATAAAGCCTGTATTACAGTAGTAATTAGCAATTGAAGTCGTAGATTGAGAATTTGAGCGAATTCGTTGAGAAAAAAAGTTTGGGCCTAAGACTATTTGATGTTATCTAAGATAAAATCGAGAGTAGTATTACTATTCTTATTTTGATTAAAAGCCAGGTTTTGGTGGGTGATGCGGTTAGAAAGTCCCATTTTTTCCAAATGCCCAATGGCAGGCTCATTCTCCAAAGTAACCTTGCCTCTTAAAAGCAGATCCATAGACTGGCCTTCTTTGTACCTTCTATACACTTTCTTTAAACCACTTAGGTACAGTCTATCTTTCGTAAAACCTCCACCTCTGTGCGCACGCAGGGTAATAGAAAAAGCATCGTTTCTATTGAGTTTATACTGATTATGTATTAAATCAAAGGTATCTGCAAAGCTGTAACCTTTGATTAAACTATCAGACGCTAAAACCCTATAAGACAATTCTTTGAGTCTTTTCAGGGTTAAAGCTCCACTCATGTATTCACTAAAAACTGCTAAACCCTCTTGGGTTTCCACATTTTTTGGAAAACCATTGGAAAATATCTTTAGCGGCTGCAGTAAACCATTATAGGTAGTCACCAAATGCACTCCAATTTCATGGTTGGCAAGCGTTAATAATTGGTTCTTACTAAAGCGCACATTGCGTTTAATAAGCATGCTTTGTGAGCTATTGCTTACCATAGCATCTGCAGCAATATGTGTAGCGAATTTGATATTGAGTGGAAAATTGTACTGTTTCGAGAACTCCTCAAAATACTGTTTTGCTTCCTCTGGGCTATGTATTTTTTCCATATCCTCCGAAGGAGGCTCTTCTTCATAGTGGAGAATAAACTTTGCATTATTCACATCTCTTTCTGTAGGTGTTCCATAGACTCGAAGTGAATTAAAGTAAAAATTTTTGTTTTCCCCAATGGTTTCTATGCACTGAATCATATTGGAGTAATAGTAGATAATTTCCTGATATAGCTTTCTTATGGCATCGTCTTTTATACGCTCTAAGCGTTGTGCAAAAAATAGGCGATGTAATTTATAGGGATTGAATTTAAGTTTTGGGTACTTAAATTGGGGGTTAGCAGCGTATTTGGAAGCAAAAAACCGTTGCTTTTCCTTTTCACTATTCAAGGGATTCACATAGTTCAAAAGCTCTATTCGCTTCACCAATCGATCTAAATTGGAATCAATTTCGAAAAGATCAGCATGGTCGTTTTTTAGCGCTATTTCTCGTTGTTCATCTACCATGCATTCTTGCTTTGAAATTCGGTCACTAATTCCGGAATTAGCGTTTTTAACTGCTCTTCTACCGCACGGACTACTTCAGGATATAGAATTCCTTCATATTCATCACAATACACTTTCGAAATCTCTGTAGCGAGCACTAAGGTATTCTTAAAGTTTTGGGTAATGTATTTTAAGAAATAGCCATTTCCTTGAAAAGTATCGTTCACCCCCGATGTGGAAGCTATTCCATTAGGTAACTTCATCTGTCCTAGTTTAGCGCTCCATAAGCTTACCAAAGCACCAAACCTGGCGTTATCAATATTGGCACTACCTAGATTCCAGGTAGGCACTTCCCTATCCCAACGCTTCCAGTTATAGCTATGCATATCAAAAACAATGGCTTTTCCATACTTCTTTTCAATACAAGTCACCAAGGCATTCACAACCCGATAGAAGGCGGCATGTTTCTTTAGGCTTAATTCTTTTTCCTCTTTTGGCAAGACTTGTTTCCACAACTTTTTACCCCACGCATCCTCATAGATGGCATTGTCTGGGGCTCTATTTAAGTCGTACTCAAACCTACTATCACATCCAGCAATGGTAATGGGGTGTGATTGTATCATTTGGAGTGTACAGGGGTCTTCTTCATACCATCGTTCATATTCCGTATGCAGGCAGTTTTCCCAAAGGGATTTTCTAAATTGATGTCCGTCGTGCACTGCTGCGCAGATATAGGGAGCATATTCCGTTACTTTTACTGTAAAGGAATAGTCTTCAGCAACCGCCTCAAAAGGAGTTTCTGAATGAATAAGAGCTATGATATCGGAAACGGAACGTCTACGCATTTTCTACCTCACTACGAAGTCTAGATCGCCTATCAAAGGCTTGTAATTTATCGAGTACTTTACTTTCTACAAAGTCAATTACTTTGCATTGAATTTTCGTCTTGTATACTTTATTCATGTAGGTAATGCCACCGGGTGACATTACATTGACTTCCACCAATTTACCGCCAATCACATCGATCCCTACAAAGTATAATCCATCTTTTACCAACTTAGGCCCAATTTGTTTGCACAAGGCTTTTTCCTCTTTTGTTAAATGATGTTTTGCAATAGATCCTCCCGCAGATACGTTGGATCTATGGTCATCAGAACCGGGAATTCGTCTCATAGCACCAATAGGTTCCCCATTTAAGATGAGGATTCTTACATCTCCTTGGTCTGCCCCTTCTATATACTCCTGTAAGATGACATAATTAGAACTCCCATCTGGGTTGGTTACATAGAAGTCGAGCAAAGACTTAATATTAGACATGGCAGATCTTTCAATCAAAATAACTCCAGAACCTCCAAAGCCATTCAAAGGTTTTAGAATCATTTTATCTGCCTTGGATTCATTGACCTGTTGTACTAAATAGTTTTTATTCTTGGATACATGGGTAACTGGGATAATATTGCTGTGAGAATCTCCAAAGGCAGCCGTATACAGTTTATTATTGGCCTCTCGTATTCCTTGAAGGGAGTTTACAATAAACACGTCGTCCTTTACAGAATCTAGAAAGTTGAGCATAATAGGATCTAAAGGCGGATTGGCCCTCATAAAAATTACATCAAAACCCGCTAATGGCAGCATTTCATCTCTTAGAGATGCCTGTTTATAAAAGGTTTTAAGATTGGAAGACACCTTATCCATTTTATTAATCACCGTGCAAAATGCATTGGTAACACTATTTCTAATGGTTAGGTTCACTGGGCTGCATAAAGCAACACCATGCTTCCGTTTTACACATTCATGAATTAACGACAAACTGGTATCGTTTTCGGGATCTATTTCCTCCCATGGATACATTAAGAAACAAATATTCATATTAGTGTGGTTTAGTCTATTTCACTTCATCTAAATGATCGTCCCAATCTTTTACATTGGGCTCCCCAAGTTTGCCAACAGATTTGGCTACAACCATAGACACGGTAGCGTCTCCAGTAACATTAATTACCGTTCTACACATATCTAAAGGTCTGTCTACCGCAAAAATAAGCGCAAGTGCAACAGGATATAAATCGGGAGGAAAACCAATGGCTTGCAATACAATCACCAACATTACCATCCCAGCACCTGGCACAGCGGCAGAACCAATAGAAGCCAATAAGGCCGTTAAAACAATGTACATTTGATTGCTAAAGGTTAATCCCTCTGGCCATAAAACTTGCATAATAAATACAGCGGCTACTGCCTGATACAGGCTGGTTCCATCCATATTAATGGTGGCACCTACAGGTAGTACAAAACTTGAAACTTCTTTATCTACCCCAATATGCTCTTCCACTCTTTCCATAGTTACCGGCAGTGTTGCAGCACTAGAACTTGTAGAGAATGCCAATAATTGGGCAGGACTAATTTGCTTTAAGAACCATATTGGATTTTTCTTGGTATACAGTGCAACCACCAATAGATAGAAACAAATCATTAAAATTAAGCCCGCAACCACTACTCCTGAATAGGAAAGTAATTTGGCTAAAATCTCCGGATCATCTGCAGTTACAACCACTTGTGCCAATAAGGCAAAAACAGCAAAAGGCGCCGAAAGCATTATGAGGTCTACCATCTTAAGGACCACATCATTGAGCGAATCAAAAAACTTTTTGAGTGGTTTGGATTTTTCCTCTCCGATTAACAGCATGGATATTCCAAAAAAGATGGTGAAAAAGATTACCTGCAGCATTAACTTATTATCGCTCATAGCAGCTACCGCATTGTCTGGAACCATATCTACTAAAAACTGAAGAGGACCTCTGTCTTTGGAAGCCTCCATAATCTTGGACTGTACGCCTTTATCCTGTGCGTAGGTGCTTGATAATTTAGCAATGGTCTCTTTAGAAATACCTTCGCCAGGTTTCATAATATTTACCAAGGTTAAGCCTATAGAAATAGCAATTACAGTGGTACCAATGTATATCAGAATGGTTTTTAAACCAATATTTCGAAACTTAGAAATATCTTTTAAATCAGAAATTCCTTTGATTAAAGAAGCTAGTATTAGGGGAATCGCAATTAACTTTAATAGATTGACAAATATTTTGCCAAAAGGACCTATCCAGTCGATAACAAATTGTTTCCCAGATTCTAGGTAGGTCATCCCAAATCCAAAGAGGATTCCGAGTACCATTCCAATTAGAATTTGCCAATGCAATTCTAGTTTCTTCATATGTTACATTTTAGGATAGTAAGATACTATTTTGAGTGGAAAACTGCCATAAAAGGCGGTTATATTTTATTGCTTCGTTGTAGTAGGCTATAATCTGCCAAAACCAAGGCTGTCATTGCCTCCACAATAGGCACAGCTCTAGGAACTACACAAGGATCATGGCGGCCTTTTCCCTGCGCCTGCACTTTATTTCCTTCTTTATCAATGGTTTCATAACCTTGTATAATGGTAGCAACAGGCTTAAAAGCCACTTTAAAATAGATATCCATTCCATTGGTAATACCTCCTTGTACACCACCACTATAGTTCGTCTTAGTAGAACCATCCGATTTATATGCGTCGTTGTGATCGCTTCCTTTCATGGTGACACCAGCAAACCCACTACCATACTCAAAGCCTTTTACGGCATTAATAGACAGCATAGCTTTGCCCAACTCGGCATGAATTTTATCAAAAACGGGTTCCCCCAATCCTACTGGAACGTTTTGAGCTACACAACTAATAACACCACCAATAGTATCTCCCTCTTTTCGAATCTCTTTGATGTAAGCCTCCATCTTAGCAGCCATTTCAGGGTCTGGGCAACGCACCGGATTGGACTCACTAAGTTCGAAATTAAGCTCTTGGTAGGGCTTATCTAACTTCATATCGCCCACCTGAGACACATATGCATTGATTTTAATATCAGATAAAAACTGCTTGGCAATAGCACCAGCTACTACTCTACTTGCCGTTTCACGAGCGGAGCTGCGCCCCCCACCTCTATAATCTCTAAAACCATATTTTTGATCATACACATAATCTGCGTGGGACGGACGGTACGAATCTTTGATATGTGAATAGTCTTTTGATTTCTGATTGGTGTTTCTAATGGCAAATCCGATAGGTGTTCCTGTAGTTTTCCCTTCAAAAATGCCCGAGAAGAATTCTACCGTATCTGGTTCCTTTCGCTGGGTAACAATGGCTGATTGCCCTGGCTTTCTTCTATCTAGTTCTTGCTGAATTGCCTCTAAATCGAGTTCAATTCCTGCGGGGCAACCATCCAGAACACCTCCAATAGCAACTCCATGAGATTCGCCAAAGGTGCTTATTCTAAAAAGGTTTCCAAAGGTATTACCAGCCATAGCTTTAATGTTTGCTTAAAATAAGATAAGCCTCAAAGGTAAATCTTAAATAAGAGATAATAAAATTTTGCTCCTAAGGAGTTTGTTGACTTTTTATACAAAAGATTGACCTTAACTTAACCATTATCTAATGAAAGCATGATTTTCTAGTCATCATTAGTTCATACAGCTAGGTTTATTTTGCATTAAATTCTGTACCCATTGAAAAAACGTAAGATTGAAGTGGCAGTGATATCGGATGTGCATCTAGGGACTATTGGCTGCCATGCAGATGAATTAATTGCTTATCTAAATAGTATTAAACCTAAAAAGTTGGTACTTAATGGCGACATTATTGATATCTGGCAATTTAAAAAACGTTATTTTCCGTCTGCTCATTTAAAGGTTTTAAAGAAGATCATTGGGATGGCTTCTGATGGTGTTGAAGTCTATTATATCACAGGCAACCATGACGAGATGCTACGGAAATTTAGCGATACAACAGTGGGGCACTTTCATATTCTTGACAAACTGGTGTTAGAATTGGATCACAAAAAAGCATGGATTTTTCATGGAGATATTTTTGACGCTTCTATTCAAAAGGCAAAGTGGTTAGCCAAGTTAGGCGCCTATGGCTATGATCTTATTATTCTTATAAATCGTTTAATAAATTGGTGCCTCTCCAAAATAGGGAGAGAAAAATATTCGCTATCAAAAAGAATTAAGGAGGGTGTAAAAAAAGCAGTGCGATACATTCAAGATTTTGAAAAGACGGCCGCCGATTTAGTCATTCAAAATGGATATCAATACGTTATTTGTGGGCATATCCACCAACCAAAAAAAATGGTATATGAGAATAAAAATGGCCAATGTCTCTATCTAAATTCGGGCGACTGGGTGGAAAATTTAACAGCACTCGAATATTCCTTTAAGCGCTGGAAAATATATCGATATAGTCATGATAAGCTATCGCCTTTTTTTACAGATGAGGGTATTAAAGATATTGATATAAACGAGTTAATTTTTCATATTACTTCGAAAAAAGAAAAAGAAAAGGATACAGAATCTTTAGATGATTAGCGCTTCCTTTACAATTGTAATGGGATGCAATGCCTTTCTTTGCGTTCCATCATAAATTTGATGCCTACAGCTAGTCCCATTGGCAGCAATAATGACATCTTCTCCCGACTTTTTAATAGCCGGAAACAATTTTAAATTTCCAACCTCCATACTTATCTTATAATGCTCCTTCTCATATCCAAAAGAACCTGCCATCCCACAACAGCCCGAAGTAATGATGGATACTGAGTAATTTTCAGGAATATTTAGTGTATCGAAGGTGACTTTTTGATTAGACAAGGCTTTTTGGTGACAATGCCCGTGGATTTTCACCTTTCTAGCTTCTTTCGTAAAAGAATTGGTAATTATAAGGCCTTTTTCTATTTCAGAAGCAATAAACTCTTCAATGAGATAAGCATTCCCCGCAATTGCTTCCATCACATTCTTGTCTAATCCGAACCGTTTGTATTCATCCCTAAAGGAGAGAATAGCCGATGGCTCTAAGCCAATTACTGGAATATTATTTTTTGCAAAAACCTGAAGTTTATCTACATTCTTTATCGCCAGTGCTTTTGCCTGCTTTAGAAAACCCTTTGATATATAAGTACGCCCGCTCTCCGCATAGAACAACTCTACATGATAGCCTAAACGCACTAGCACTTCTATAGCATCTTTACCCAAATCTACATCTAGGTATTTCGTAAACTCATCGATATATAAAATTACCTTTCTATTTTTTGCAACAAATTTATTATCAAATGATTGAAGGTATTTATCGAAATTAAAATTATAAACATTTGGAAGACTTCTTTCTACAGCAACACCGCTCATTTTCTTAACAAATTTCCCTAGCGTTTTGGAAGCATACACCGCATTGGTAAGGCCTGCCATTTTACTCCCCAGTCTATTTAACTTGGTATTATAAGCAAAGAGCTTGCTTCGCATAGGATAGCCGTTTGTTTCCTGGTATTGATATAAAAATTCTGCTTTTAATGCTGCAATATCTACATTGCTAGGACATTCACTAGCACAGGCTTTGCAACTAATGCAGAGATCAAACACCTCTTTTAATTCCGTATGATTAAAACGATTGTTGGCTTCTGGTTGTGTTAAGAACTCGCGTAAAGCATTGGCTCTACCCCTAGTGGTATCTTTTTCGTTCTTAGTGGCATGATAACTTGGACACATCCCTCCTGCCATCTGATGCGATTTTCTACAATCACCACTTCCATTGCACTTTTCCGCAGCTTTTAAAATACCCTCATTGTCTGAAAAGTCTAGTAAAGTTTTAATTTCAGGTTCAACCCTATCAATTTCATAACGTAGCGACTCGTCCATGGGGTACGCATCAACGATCTTCCCAGGATTGAATATATTCAGTGGGTCAAAATAAGATTTTACCCGCCTTAAGAGCGCATAGTTTTCATTTCCGATCATCAAGGGAATAAACTCTGCCCTTACAATACCATCGCCATGTTCCCCACTAAAAGATCCTTTATATTTCTTAGTGAGTTTTGCCACGTCCGTAGTAATAGCCCTAAACAGCGCTACATCCGTTCCTTTTTTAAGATTGAGAATTGGTCTTAAATGCAATTCTCCAGCTCCGGCATGTGCGTAATACACGGCATCCTGATCATAGCCTTTCATAATAGCCGTAAACTCGCCAATAAAATCCTTTAAATCTGTAACAGCTACCGCAGTATCTTCAATACATGCCACTGCTTTACGATCTCCTACCATATTCCCTAGAAGTCCTAAGCCAGCTTTTCTAAGGTCAATCGCTTTTTGTATATCCTTTCCTTTTAGCACAGGATGCGCATAACTTAAACCAGATTCCTCCACAGTAGCGGTAAGCGCATCTATTTGCTGCTGCAATGCAACTTCTGTAGGAGCTTTTAATTGCAGCATTAATAAGGCCTCAGGATCTCCTTCAACAAAAAATCGATTCGCTAATTGTGTTCTGTTATTTTTAGTGCAATCTAAGATCACTTTATCCATCATTTCGCACATGTGCAACCCATGTTGCATCACAGGAGCAACATCACTTAAGCAATCTTCCAAAGTGGCATAATGCGTAACTAACATTGCCGAGTACTTAGGAGGTAAAGGATCTAATTTTAAGGTAATTTCGGTAGTAAAAGCCAAAGTACCCTCACTCCCAGTTAATAATTTACATAGGTTTATAGGGGTTTTAGAAAACCCAAAAAGTTCAGAATGTAGGAGTTCGTCTACGGCATAACCGGTATTACGTCTGTGAATCTCTCTCTTTGGAAATTCAGACTTTATATTATTTTGTATATTGCTGTTTGATAATTCTTTATATATGTTTTTATAAATAAGCCCTTCAAGTGAATCTAATGTGCTTTTATACTGAAAATCTACTTTAGAAACTGCATTAAAAGTTGCTTCACTACCATCTGACAGCACCGTTTTTAACGCTACAACCTTATCTCTCGTTACCCCATATTGAATGGAAGTAGTACCTGAAGAATTATTCCCCACCATACCACCAATCATACAGCGATTGGAGGTAGAAGTATCTGGACCAAAAAAGAGACCATGTGGTTTTAGAAATAGATTTAATTCATCTCTTACAATACCAGGTTGCACGGTCACCAATCTATTTTCAACATCAAGCTTTATGATGTTCGTAAAGTAGCGAGACACATCTACCACAATGCCCTCACCTACACATTGGCCTGCCAAGGAAGTGCCAGCTGTTCGTGGAATGAGTCCTACCCCATTTACACTTGCAAAATCAATTAATTCTTTTAGATCATTTACTGTTTTGGGGCAAGACACCGCCAAGGGTGTTTTCCTATAAACAGAGGCATCTGTTGCGTAAATAGCGGTGCTCAATGTATCTGTTAAAAGTTCGCCTTCTAGACGATCTCGAAGTCTTTTTAATAAACTTTTATCCAAAGTGGAACAATTTTTGGGTACTAATTTAAGTTTTATTATCGCAGCGATTCAATCAATTGCTCACTTTTATCATTAATTAAAAATCGAACACATGAAAATTCAAAAAGTAATTACGCTTGCCCTTTTTTTTGCATCTTTTTCAATAGGTGCTCAAGAAATTTCGGATCATACCATTGGACTTCGACTTGGAGACAGTGATGGTTTTGGCGCTGAAATCTCGTATCAAAAATCAATTGCACGTTCTAACAGAGCAGAATTTAGCGTTGGTTGGCGAGATAACCGAAACTTTGACGCATTTAAATTATCAGGAATATTTCAATGGGTACAACCCTTAGATGGTAACTTCAATTGGTATTATGGTGTTGGTGGCGGCTTAGGAAGTGTAGACTTTGCAACCATTCCAAATGCGAATAACCCCAATGAACCTATTGAGTTGGATGGAGGACTTTTTGTCTTTGCTGCGGGTGACATAGGTATCGAATACAACTTTGATATTCCCTTACTAATATCTTTAGATTTTAGACCCGAAATTGGGATTCTTGGTTATAAAAACTTCTCGGATAATTTCGATTTCGACATCGCATTAGGTATTCGTTATCAATTCTAAATACTTTTCACTAAAATTAACGGCCGTTGCAGTTCTTATGTCCTACAACGGCTTTTTTTATATGCCTTAGAAAAAGTACCTTTGCCTTCATAAAATAGAAACATGAAAAAAATTGTATTAGCAATTAGTGGATTATTATTAATTGCAAGTTGTGGAAAAAACCCAGGAGGATTTGTCATTGAAGGTACTATTACCGGGGACATTGAAGATGGAACAAAGGTATTTCTTAAGAAAACGGATAAAAATAATCAGCCCGTAGAAATAGATACAACTACCATACAAGATGGTAAATTTACCTTTTTAGGTCCTGTAGACACTTTGCAACTCAATTTTATCTTCATTGACCAAGTAGAAGCGCTCAAAGCAGTGGTTATTGAGGAGGGTGAAATAGTTGTAAAGGCCCATAAAGATAGTTTGTCATATGCCAAAGTGAAGGGTACTTTTCAAAATGATGTCTTTACGGACTATTTAAACCAATCTAGAGAGTTAACGGAAAGAGCTAATTCCATCAACAAAGATCGCTTATCTGCAGATGCTGCCGGGCAAGCAGCACTTCTAGAAGAATTCAAAGAACTTCAAGAAACATATAAGAATTTTGAACTAGACTTCATTAAAGATAATCCTAATACCCTAATAGGTGCCTTGCTAATAGATAAAGCAATTTCTGTAAGAGTAGTTGACGAAGAAGAAGCGATGGATATGTATAATGCGCTCAGTCCTGAGGTAAAGAAATCTATTGAAGCAAGTAAAATTCTAAAACAGTTAGAAGTACTAAAAAAACAGAAAGAGAAAGAAAAAAGCACGGCCATTGGGGTAAAAGCTCCTAATTTTTCAGCTCCGACTCCTAGTGGGGAACAGTTAGCACTGAATGATGTTTTAGGTAAAGTGACCATTGTTGATTTCTGGGCCGCATGGTGCAGACCCTGTAGAGAGGAAAATCCTAATGTGGTGAATGTCTACAAAAAATACCACGATAAAGGTTTGAATATCTTAGGAGTATCTTTCGACAGAAGAGCAGAAGATTGGAAAAAAGCCATAGCAGATGATGGTCTTACATGGAACCATGTATCTAACGTACGCTATTTTGATGAAATTGCTCAATTGTATAATGTAACGGGCATACCCGCTATGTTTGTTTTGGATGAAAATGGAATTATTGTTGCCAAAAATGTTAGAGGTCCTGCTTTAGAAGCCAAAATTGCAGAACTACTTCCATAACAGCAATTATATAAAAATAAAAGCCCCAAGCATTCTTCTGCTTGGGGCTTTTTATATCTAGAAGGTTGTTTATTAAAACTTATTCTGAATATCATCAAAGTTTCCGGTAACTGTTGCATTTCCATTTCTAGTAACAGAACCAAAAATATTTACAACAGAACTATCTCCTATAAATTCAATGGTAGCACCATCATTTAATATGAGATCTCCATAAATGGTAAGATTACCTTCTACTCTAAAAGTAGCACCTTCTCCGACCGTTATATTTCTTCTTCTACTATTTCTTGCAACAACAAGAGTCCCGTTCATTTCAAAGAGCGCGTTGTTGTTAATAGCAATATTGTTTCTAACAGTCCAAGAACCGCAAAGGGTTAAACTTCCATTGATGTTCAGATTATTAAATCTTTTAGAACCGCTATATCCAAAGTCGTCACCTTGATTTACATTTAAGTTACTACTGCCACTATAGGCAGGTAAGGTTGCACACCTAGCAGCTAAACTCTCTGAAGGTTTGTTCATTTTAATAATTTGCAAACCTTTGGTACCAGAAGCTGCAAAAATGTAATCGCCTTTAGATTCTACATAATTGATAGATCCTTCCAATTCAATAATACCAAACAAATCGGTACCAGTGCCCGTATCTTCCGAAAGACATAAACCTGCACCACCGTTTGCCATTAGCAACACCTTATCATTGGTGGTTACGGCATTGGTAACAATCTCACTAGCAATTGCATCTTCAGGATTAATTAAAATTGGAACATGCTCTATAAAAGCACCAGATTGTGCATTGTAAATACCAGCTCCTTTAGGCCCTTCAGATACTATTAATTTATCTCCATTAAGGCTAATGGTCTTTTTAGTAGCGTCTCCAAAATCGGACGAGATCCCAATTTCATTAGTAACATTAAAATTTCTATCCAATATATTTACTCCACTAGCAGCATCTAATACGGCAACTTTATCGTCCATTACCGCTACAGAGCGTAAATCTGCATAAGGAATCTCTTGTGAAGAACTTAGATCGCTTTTGTTCAAAGCACCAAGAGCTCCATCTTTCCCAGTAGTTACATAAACTGTGTTACCATCTATAACAATATCAGTTCCAACAAAACCTACTTGAAAACCATAGGTAATGCCGCCACTAATGTTAAATCTTCCGTTGGATACCGGAATCTTGCCAACAAAAGAATTAAAATCGACTGTTGCAGATTTCTCGGAATCAAAACCACCCGCCACGTACGCATATCCATCGCTATATTTTATAGCACTTAAATCTGCATTGATATAATATAATCTTGAAGTAACTCTTGGGTTATTAGGGTCGCTAATATTGATAATATCTGCACCTCCAACCCATTCTTCTCCTACCGTATTGTAGGATACATAGGCATAATCACCATCTACATGTACATGCGATGCCGTTAGGTTTTCACCACCACTAAAAGAAGGTGGATCAATCTGTGCAACCAGAGTAAGCGGATAATCACCAGCCTGATCATTAGGTCTGTTTTTACTAAACAGTTTGCCTGTAATATTATCTTGTTCTGTAATATCCAATACACCAGCATCACCAAAAACAATGCTATTGTCTAGTGCTTGTTGGTTAGTCTCTAATAAGACATCGTCTTGAGGATCGGAAAATACAGTTGTTTCGTCGCTACAGGATACAATACATCCAAGCGCACATAGAAAAAGTAGGGAAACTCTTTTCATAATAAGTAGGTTTTCAATTGTTTGGGTTGGTAAAGAACGCCTAAAAAACTGATTGCGTATGTCTAAACCTCTTTTTTTTCGATAAATTGCTACAAATTATAGATGTAAAACAACTACCAAGGTGAAGTAATTTACCTACAAATGGTACAATGACACCAATAGATTCCTAAAAACAAGCGTATTGTATCTAAATTTTACCCAACTTGGTAAGTACTAGCAAGATGATGATAGGAATAGCAAGTAGTATCACCATCAAGGTTTGGGTAAAGATCAGATCTGGTTTAAAAATCAGCGCAGTTACATATCCGCCTATAGCACCTCCAAAATGCGCCGTATGTCCAATATTCCCTAATCTACTTTTCATACCGTAAATAGAATACAGCAAATAGCCTATCCCTAAAATATAAGCTGGGATTGGAATAGGAATAAACATCAAATACAATTCCATTCCCGGATTTAAAACAATGGCGGCATATAGAATACCCGTAACTGCACCACTTGCTCCTACTGCACTATAATAAGGTTCGTCTTTGTGAAAAAAGAGCGCTAATAAACTACCTGCTACTAAACTAATCACATATATAATAAGGAACTTAGGCGTTCCAAATGCATTGATAACAACATCTGCAAAGAAATAAAGGGTAAACATATTGAAAAAAAGATGTGCTATGTCAACATGTAAAAAACCAGAAGTAAACATTCGTTCCTTCTGCCCTGCTTTAATTGCACCGATGCCAAATTTATATCTTTCAAAAAAATAGGTGTCGCTAAAACCCTTTAAAGATACAAGCACATTGGCTATAATAATGCCTAAAGTAGCAAAGTGAATATCGTTCATATATCTCTTATTAAGCCTCAAATATAGCTATATTTGCCTTATTTTTAGTTTTTATGCAGCTACTCCTTACGATCCTAGTTTATCCCATTTTATGGCTCATATCTATACTCCCACATCGCCTTTTTTATGGAGTTTCTGATTGTATTTGCTTCTTGGTATTCTATGTTGTTGGGTATCGAAAAAATATTGTTTTAAAGAACTTAGAACTTACGCTTCCAGAAAAAAGTGAAGCAGAATTATTGAAGATTCGAAAAGAGTTTTACAAGCATATGTGCGATATGTTTATGGAAATGATTAAATCTATGACCATATCCGAAGAAGAAGTCAAGAAAAAATACCATGTAAAAAATATTGAAGTATTACAAGAGATTGAAAAAGAGAAAAGCATTCTAATTCCCTGTGCTCACTATGCCAATTGGGAGTGGAATATTAGCATTAACCTTTACTTACAATCAAAAGGCTTTTGTATCTATCAAAAAATTGAAAACCCCTATGTCAATAAATTTGTTCGTAAACTAAGAAGTAAATGGAATACCACTCCTATTACAGATAAACAAACAATTAGAAGCGTTTTCAATAATGAGAAAAATAATATTCGTGGGGTGTATGGGATGGTAAGTGACCAATCACCACCATGGAAGAAAGCAAGTTATTGGAGTGCATTTATGGGAGTGAAAGTACCCATCCATACGGGTGTAGAACAACTAGCCCGTAAATTGAACCTCGCTGTTGTTTTTTTAAAGGTTACCAAAATAAAAAGGGGGTATTATGAGGCAGAATTCATTCCTATAGCAATAGATGGGAAAGAAACGGCCTCGAATGAAATTACCGATCAATTTTTACGCTTGGTAGAAAATCAAATAGAAGAAGAACCTGCTTATTATTTTTGGACGCACAGACGTTGGAAGCATAGAGATAAGGTACCTGAAAATTTTCAATAGCATCGTTCGGTAAGTTTAGTTATGGAAATTAGACCAAAGCAATACAGTGTTAGCAGTTTATGAAGCGAATTAAAAAAAGATATCTTTTTGCAGTATTACTGATTAGCTATCTGCTCTTTAATTATTCCTGTCTGAGCATGCGCAGCTCTAAAAAAGAAACTCGAGCGTTATTTTTAAAGGAAAATGTTGCTTACCAAGATACCACACTGCAGATAGAAGATAAAGAACTACACTACATACAAACAGGAAATGACAAGGCTCCAACACTCGTTTTTATCCATGGTTCCCCTGGAAGTTGGAATGCATATCAAAGCTATCTTACAGATTCCGTATTGTTAAAAAAATATAGAATGATTGCCCTTGACAGGCCCGGCTTTGGGTACAGTGATTTTAGAAAAAGTATGGGGCTCAAACCCCAAGCGCAACTGCTAAACAAATTATTAACTCGTTTAGACAACGGAGCACCTTATACGCTAATTGGCCATTCGTATGGAGGCCCGCTAATTGTTCAAATGGCAATTGAACAACCAAATCTTTATACACATCTCGCTATTCTTGCAGGGGCACTAGATCCAAGTGCAGAAAAAAAGGAACGTTGGCGCTATCCTATTGGCGTTTTTCCATTAAAATATTTAGTTCCAGGGGCGTTAAAACCCTCTAATGAGGAGTTAATAATGCTCAAGAAAGATCTAAAGACATTGAAAGAAGACCTCCATATGCTTTCACAGCATGTGCTAATCATACACGGTGCAAAAGATAAACTTGTACCCTACAGCAATGTTGCTTTTATGGAAAAAGAATTTACGGACGTATCATCGCTTAAAGTGCTTACCCTAGAAGACCAAAACCATTTTTTTGTTTGGGAAAGAGAGGCCTTTGTAAAAGAAAATATTGATGCTTGGTTAAAAAAAACAGAAACACCTTAAGACTACAGTTCCATCTATATACCTGCCACTTCTTTAATTTCGCCGATAATACGATCTGCCAAACCATCTGCTTCTGACTGACTTTTTGCTTCCGTGTAAATTCGAATAATAGGTTCTGTATTCGATTTTCTTAGATGTACCCAATTCTCAGGAAAATCTATTTTTACCCCATCAATCGTTGAAACATCTTCATTCTTATATTTCTCTTTCATCTGAATTAGTAAGGCATCTACATCTAAATCTGGCGTTAGTTGTATTTTCTTTTTACTCATAAAATAGCTAGGGTAACTCGCTCTTAATTCACTCACAGTACCTCCTTTTTCTGCCATCAACATTAGAAAAAGTGCGGTTCCTACCAAGGAATCTCTTCCATAATGACTTTCAGGATAGATAATACCCCCATTTCCTTCTCCACCGATAACTGCATTGTTAGCCTTCATCTTAGTTACTACATTTACCTCTCCTACCGCTGCCGCTTCATACGTACCACCGTGTTTATTGGTAATATCTCTAAGCGCTCTGGATGAGGAAAGATTAGAAACCGTATTCCCTTTTGTTTTTCCCAAAACATAATCGGCACATGCCACTAGTGTATACTCTTCTCCAAACATCTCTCCATCATTACTGATAAATGCCAAACGATCTACATCTGGATCTACTACCAATCCAAAATCTGCTTGCTCCTTAACCACCAAGTCGCAAATATCTCCTAAGTGTTCCTTCAAAGGTTCTGGATTATGCGGGAAATGACCGGTTGGGTCACAGTACAATTCAACCACCTCTACTCCCAGTGCTTTTAATAATTTAGGAATGGCAATACCCCCAGTAGAATTTACTCCGTCTACAACTACCTTAAAACCAGCTGCCTTAATTACCTCTGCATCTATCAATGACAAATCTAATACTTCATCAATATGAATATCTATATAAGCATCGTTCTTTACAATAGTTCCTAATACATCTACCTCCGAAAAATTAAAGGCTTCCTTTTCAGCTATTTCCAGAATAACTGCTCCTTGAGCAGCGTCTAAAAACTCTCCCTTTTCATTTAATAATTTAAGAGCGTTCCATTGTTTTGGGTTATGACTTGCCGTAAGTATTATACCTCCATCTGCTTTCTCTAATGGCACAGCAATTTCAACTGTTGGAGTTGTAGAAAGTCCAAGGTCTATTACATCTATTCCTAAACCAACCAAGGTAGATACCACCAAATTCTGAATCATTTCTCCAGATAAACGAGCATCTCTACCTATAACCACCGTCAATTTTTCCTTTTTAGCATACCCTTTTAACCAAGTTCCATAAGCAGCTGCAAACTTAACAGTGTCAATAGGGGTTAGATTATCACCAGGTTGCCCACCAATAGTGCCTCGGATACCAGAAATAGATTTTATTAGCGTCATGTATTTTATTTTTTTGCAAATATACAGGTATACAACATATTCTTCTATTCCTTCTTCGTATTTTCGACATTAGGAAGACCAATGAACCATGAATTTTCTAGCACATATTTATTTATCATTTGAAAATGACGAGATTACCATTGGAAACTTCATTGCAGATAGCATACGAGGCAATAAATACAAACATTTGCCAGAAATGGTGCAAAAAGGAATTCTATTGCATAGAGCAATAGATACCTTTACAGATGCCCACCCTACCGTAAGAAAAAGCACTAAAAAACTTCATAAAAATTACAGTCATTATAGCAGTGTAATCGTAGATATCTTTTATGATCATTTTCTCGCAAAAAATTGGTCTACCTATTCTGACACGCCTTTGGATGTATTTGTGGATCAATTTTACGATCTTTTGGAAACACATTATACCATACTTCCAGACCCAGTAAAACGAATGATGCCCTATATGATTGCGGATAATTGGATTTTTAATTATTCGCAAATGGACGGCATCTCTCGTGTATTGGATGGAATGAATAGGCGGACCAAAAATAAATCCAAAATGAATTTTGCGATCAATGACCTAGAAGAACACTACGAGGAATTTGAAGCCGAATTTGTTAGTTTTTTTGAAGAATTAACTATCTTTTCCAAACAGAAATATAACTCACTATGCGAAAACTAATATACCTTCCTCTTTTACTTCTTTTTGTCTATTGCAAAGAACAGGCAGCCCCACCAACGGGCTTGGTTACTGAAAATGCAATGGTGGTAACGGCGCGCGAGGAGGCATCAAAAATTGGAACTGAAATTTTAAAAAATGGAGGTAATGCATTTGATGCAATGGTTGCAACAGAAATGGCATTGGCTGTGGCATATCCCTTTGCTGGAAATTTAGGGGGTGGTGGCTTTATGGTGTATCGGAAAAATGACGGAGAAGTTGGCGCACTAGACTATAGGGAAAAGGCTCCTTTGTCTGCACATAAAGACATGTATTTAGATTCTTTAGGCAATGTAATTCCTGGAAAAAGTACCACAGGTGCTACTGCGGTAGGCGTTCCAGGTACAGTAGCAGGAATTTTTGAAGTACATAAGAAATTTGGCTCCCTCCCAATGAAAGATATTTTAGCCCCAGTGATTGCATTGGCTGAAAGAGGTGTTATTGTGACAGAAAACCAAGCGAAACGTACGGCAAGACAGCAGGAGATAATTTTAGAGGTCAATGGTGGTGCATCTACGTTTCCAACTTCATGCGTTACCGGAGATACTATTAAATACCCAGCACTTGCACAAACACTCAAAAGAATTTCACAAAATGGAAGAGATGAATTTTACAAAGGTGAAACAGCCAAAATATTAGCCAGCTTTATACAAGAAAAAGGAGGTTATGTTACTGAACAGGATTTGGCCAAATACGAAGCTAAATGGCGCCAACCAGTTATTTTTAACTATAAAGACTTAAAAATTATATCTATGAGTCCACCTAGCAGTGGTGGTGTTACGATGAACCAAATTTTTAAAATGTTGGAACCTCATGATTTGGCGAGTTATGGACATAATTCTCCAGAGACCATCCAATTATTTACAGAAGCATCTCGGAGAGCGTATGCCGATCGCAATTATTATTTAGGTGATCCTGATTTTGTGGAAATTCCATTGGATCTATTATTGAGCGACAAATATCTCAAAGAGCGAATGTCTACCTTTTCTTTTGAAAAAGCGACCCTATCATCAGACATTGAGCGCGGTAACGTTCAAATCGTCGAAAGTACAGAAACTACGCACTATTCTATTGTTGATGCCGATGGGAATGCCGTTTCTGTTACCACAACATTAAATGGGGCATTTGGTTCTAAATTATATTCAGATGAATTAGGTTTTTTTCTAAATAATGAAATGGACGACTTTAGCTCCAAACCCGGTGTTCCAAATATGTTTGGACTCATTGGAGCCGAAGCCAATAGCATTGCCGCAGAAAAAAGAATGCTAAGCTCAATGACACCTACCATAGTGGAAAAAGATGGTACATTATGGATGGTGGTTGGGACTCCCGGAGGGTCTACCATTATTACAGCCGTGGCGCAGACTATTTTAAATTCGTATGAATTTGACATGAGCATGCAAGATGCAGTAAATGCGTCTCGATTTCATCATCAATGGCTACCAGATATGGTCATTTTTGAACCAGATGGGTTTTCTGAAACGCTAAAAAATGATTTAAAAGCGAAAGGATATATCATTAATGAAGAGCGTACACCAATTATAGGAAAAGTAGATGCCATTCGTGTTTTACCAGATGGCACGCTAGAAGGAGGCGCAGATAAAAGAGGAGACGATACAGCCGTAGGGTATTAGTATAAGATAATGTACCTTCAGCCTTAAAAATTACTAAAACCAAACTGCTATTAAAAAAATACTTAAAATATCTCTTAAAACCATTGTTGCCCTTGCAGTTATATTGCTAGCAGCGTTCGGTATAGTATATGCTATTTACAATGAACCACTTCCAGAGGCACAACCTAGCGCGGAAGCAGATATGCTAGCGAATAAAATGTTGAAAGCCCTTAATTATGATGCCTATAAAGAAACACGCTATTTAGAATGGTCTTTTAGAAGTGGTGCCCACAAATACAAATGGGATAAAACTATGGGGAAGGTACAGGTAAGTTGGAGCGATACTAAAGTAGCCTTAAATCTATCCCATCCAGAGAAAAGCACCGTATGGAAAAACAATACAGAAGTAATTGGGAATGACCAAGAAAAGAGTATTCGAAAAGCTGTTTCTCTTTTTAACAATGATTCTTTTTGGTTAGTAGCCCCTTTTAAAGTGTTCGATAAAGGAACTACACGAAGTATTGTACCTATGGAGGATGGTTCTCGTGGACTCCTGGTACATTATTCCGAAGGAGGAGATACTCCTAATGATTCTTATTTATGGAAATTAGCAGATAGTGGTTTCCCAGAGAGCTATCAAATGTGGACTAAAATTATTCCTATTGGAGGAGTTGAAGCCAGCTGGGACGATTGGCAGGTGATGGAAAGTGGTGCCTTCTTACCCAAATCTCATCAACTGGGTCCTGTAACTTTAAGCATGGGAGAACCCAAAGGATATTAAGGAAAAGCAGGTTGGTTTACCGCAATTTTAAAGCTTATAATTCTCTTAACATTTTAGAATAGGCATTGCTAGTATCTTTAGCACTGACTAAAATCTATACATTCTTCACCAACAACTGAATCTCAAAAGCTAATCTGCATGAAAAAAATTATAGGGTCTTGTATACTAACCATATGTACTTTAATAGCAAATGGGCAAAGCAAAGAAAAAACAGAAGCATTTAAAACCTTTGCAAAAGCATATGGGTATGTGAAATATTTTCACCCAAGTGATGAAGCAGCAAATATAGATTGGAATGCGTTTGCTATCTACGGTGCGCAACAAATAGAGCATGGTAGTTCGCAAGAGGAATTAATAAGTACTTTAAACCGATTGTTCCATCCCATTGCACCTTCTGTTAAGTTTTACAATACGAATGTACCATCTGAATTTGATTTAGATATTCTACGCCCAGAAAACCTAAAAGAATATGAATTTACCTATTGGCAACACTACGGCGTAAGTGTTGATATGATATATAAAAATAAACCATACCATAGTGTGCGTGTCAATAGATATGAAGCATCGGAAAACGCAAATAGTTTTGGAAATGTTATCAGTAGTTTGAGTGCAGAAAAATATAAAGGAAAAGAATTTATTTTTAGAGGTTGGGTAAAACGTAAGGAAGGTTCCGATGGTACGGGGCATTTATGGTTTAGAGTTGATAATTCAGATAAAAGCCGTGGTTTTTTTGACAATATGGCCAATGCGCCAATTACAGAAAGTGCTTGGAAGCAATATGAGATTACGGGTACAATAGATGAATTAGCAGATAAATTAGTTTTTGGGTGCTTGTTATCTGGAAAAGGAACCCTCTATATGGATCAATTAGAATTCCTAGTGAAAGAAGGTGATGAATGGGTAAATGTCCCTTTGTTGAATAGCAATTTTGAAACAGAAACCAAGCTCGAAATAAATGAGAGCAATCAATGGAGAGGTGTTGGCAAAGGTTATACTATGCAGACTGTTACGGAAGAAATACATGAAGGAAAGCAAGCGGCCATGATACAATCAGTAGCTATCGAAAAAACTAGCAAGGCTGCACAACTTTTTAAGCATAAACCCGCTTTTGGTGAACTTATTGAAAAACCAATTGGAAATGGTATTTCTTGTCAAATTCCGCTGGTACTTTATGCAACCAAGGAAAATACCTATCCATTGGCCAACATTGCTGATCTAGACAGTTTGAAAATGCAACTAAGTAAAAGTCCGAAAGACCCAAGCTCTGCAGCTTTTCGTATAGGAAACATCATTAATGTATACAATGTGTTTCAACACTTTTACCCCTATTTCGATGTAGTAGCCATAAACTGGGAAGAAGAATTTGAAAAAGCAGTTCTTCGAAGTTTTGAAGATCAAACCGCAAATGATCATCTAATTACCCTTCAAAAATTTACCGCTCCCTTAAAAGATGGGCATATTAGCGTGAACAGTGCTTCTTCTGAAGTTCATGTGCCTCCAATATCTTGGGAATGGGTAGAGGGAAAACTAGTAGTTACAGAAGTTTACGAGGATATTGCAGGGGTTAACGTCGGCGATGTCATTACAAAGATAAATGATCAGAGTTCTGAGGTATATTTTAAAGAATGTACCTCCCGAATTTCTGCGGGCACCGATGGGTGGTTGCAATACAGAGCAAGAGAACTTAGTCTAAGAGGGGCAAAAAATTCTGAATTGAAATTGGTTATAAACAATAAGCCTATTACACTAATACGGACCATTAATCTTTTTAAAGAAGGGAGACCTTCCTTAAAGAAAAAAGAGGCGCATAAAATGCTGGAAGAAGGTATTTATTACCTTAATCTTGATTTGGTTTCCATGGATACTATTAATTCCATTATGCCAACACTAGAAAATGCAAAAGCTATTATTTGTGATCTTCGAGGATACCCCAAAGGAAACCATGGTTTGATCTCTCATTTGTTAAAGAAAAGAGATACACATGGCAAATGGATGCGCATACCACAAATTATTTATCCAGATCAGGAGAAGAAGGTTCAATATGATAATGCCGGATGGAATATGCCTACTAAAAAGCCCTATTTAGGGGATAAAAATATTGTGTTTATTATCGATGGAAGTGCCATTAGTTATGCAGAAAGTTATATGGGTTTTATTGAAGGTTATAAGTTGGCAACCATCATAGGGCAGCCTACTGCTGGCACCAATGGGAATATCAATCCGTTTACCTTGCCGGGAGGATATCGAATTAGCTGGACAGGGATGAGAGTTGTGAAACATGATGGTTCGCAACACCATGGAGTTGGAATTATTCCAAACATCTATTTGAATAAGACCATCGCAGGGGTTAAATCAGGAAAAGATGAATTCTTGGAAAAAGCAATGGAGATTGCCAAGAAAGGGAAATAAAAGAAAGGTTTAGATCAATTATTAACCTGTTTAAACTGACTTTTTAGCTCTTCCATAGACTCTTGTAATTGCTTTAGAAGTCCTTTTTCTGTAGTTGCATCTACTCCAAAAGTGATTTTACTATTCACTTGCCAAATCTCTTGTATTTGAAAAGGTTTAATCTCGTAGGGAGGATATGTTTCGTTCAAGGAAATAAGCGTAATGTTATTAGAATTGGGTCTTCTTTCCACTTTTTTCACCAAAACAGCGTCTTGTAATACCACCACATACATTTTGTTTGGGCTTACATCATCTACACTTTCAATAGCTTTTGCAAGCACCCACTCCCCTGGTTTCAAATTGGGTAACATACTATCTCCCTCTACTTGAAATCCTCTATAGGTAGCATTGCGAAACTCTGGTAAAGGCAGATCAAAGGCAGGTAGCTGCCGATACCAGCTAGTATCTTGAATATTTTGAGGGTAGCCTGCAGCCGCTTTTGCATTGACCAATACCATGTTTTCATTATCAGCATTGTCTACAGTAACAACCTTTGGAATAACGCTTGTAACAGAAGTAGCCAAATGTTGTTGCTCGCTCTCACCAAAAAGCCATAAAGGATTTATTTTAAACTGTCTTAATAATTCAGCTACTACCTTCCCAGATAATTTGGTTCTCCCCCTTTCAATATCAGCAGTTGTATTAGATATTCCCAACAGTTTGGCAAATTCTGCTTGTGTATGCCCTAAAGCACGTCTTACATCTGTAAAACGTTTAACCTCAATTGCAATGTCGTTTTCCATACCTCAAATATACAAAAAATGGATTATTTCCAAAATTTTTATGGATTATTTCCATAATTAGGAATTTTTCCATAATTTTGGAATAATTACAAATCAAATTATATGTTTTTTAAAGATTTAAATCAGAGTTTATATCATCTAGCAACAACAGGCACTGAAGATATTTATCAGGTAGCAGAGCTTCCAAGAAGAAAACATACCAGTATTCAAAGCTTTCAAAAAAAACGGTTCACAAATTCAAAAAAAGAATTTGGAGAGATAAGAAATGTACAATTAAGTTTATTCCAATAATTATGAATAGTGCTAAAATCCTTATTTACGATGGCAGCTTTAATGGGTATTTAACAACCATTTTCAAAGCTTTTGACGAAAAAATAGACATCGCTGATATTCAAAAGAACAACCAAAGTCAAAGTGGACTTTTCTCCGATGTTGAAACTGTATTTACACAAATGGACAAAGCCAAGCGGGTATGGAATGGAATTAGTAAAAAAAGTACGTTATCCATGAAGAACATATATTTTGCATTTTTGAGTGAATCAAAAGGTGTGGAACTATTACTATTCAACTATATATCCAAGCTTTTTTCAAATAATACTTCATCCTTTCATGGGTATACTGAAGATACAAACATTAAGGTAGAACAGCTTGCGAGAATGGTAAGCAAGGAAAAACAAAAAATAGAAGCAAAACTCAGATTTCAATTAACAAAGGATCATGTATACTTCGCTCCTATTGAACCAGATTTCAATATACTTCCTCTAATTTCCAAACATTTTAGATCTCGCTTTTCTGATAAGCAATGGATCATCTATGATACAAAACGAAAATACGGCTTGTTTTATGACTTATTTTCCACTGAAATGATTTCCTTGGACTTGAAAGAAATCAATACCCATAATCTATTGCAAAGCAGTATTTTTTCAAGAGATACTCACACCACTCAAGATGTTTGGGATAACTACTTAGCAAATACCGCAATTAAATCCCGCATTAACACAAAATTACACACACCATATGTTCCTAAAAAACATTGGAAAAGGCTGAGAGAGAAAACAGCTGTGTAAACAATAGTTTTTAGTTTAGTTAGTTGGTCTTGACCTTGCTTTAAAATACTTCTTGGTTATTTTGAGCAAGGTCATTTCGGTTTCGTAATCTCCTTATTTACTACGTTCACCAACAAACTGATCGCTCTTATTTTTAAACAGTACATTGAAGCTAGTTAAACTGCCATATATTCTGGTAATGTATTGTTGCAAATCTACCTTTTCCTGATCGTCCAAGTTTTTACTTGCGTTTATTTTTTGCTCCATTACCCTTATCCGATCTCTCACCATCACAATTTTGTGAAAAAAAGTTTGGATTGGTAATTCCTTATTTGAAAGGTTGGAGTCTTTCGGTTCCAAAACTAAATTTCCACCTTTCCATTTATCTGCAATGGCCGTTATCTGACTTGCGTCACTCCACCTACGCAAAATAGAAATTAAAGACTGCTCTACTTCAGAAAAACTTATCGTATCTACTTCATCTTCAACAGCTTCAATTACTTCAAATTTAGTGTCTAAATCCAAGGTTTCGAGACCTTTCTCTATAAAAGTAATCCAATAATGTTTAGAGGTTACATTGGTAATTACTCCCTTTCCATACTCAGGATGATCTACCCTAGAGCCTATTCCTAAAAGTTGCATGTATTATTCGTTTTAAATTGAGCCATAAAGTTAAAGTAGTCATTACAAATTAGCAAAAAACGGAATGCTTCTCTGCTTCCTTGTTAGGGTTCAAAATTGTACCTTTACAGCTTTTCAATTTTGGATGATTAACTACGAAGAAAACATAGAAGTTAAAGGGGCAAGGGTTCATAATCTAAAGAATATAGATGTAACCATCCCCAGAGAGAAATTAGTAGTCATAACTGGTCTATCTGGGAGTGGTAAATCTTCCCTGGCATTTGATACCATCTATGCAGAAGGACAAAGAAGGTATATTGAAACCTTCTCTGCCTATGCAAGACAGTTTTTAGGTGGTTTAGAACGTCCAGATGTGGATAAAATTGATGGTTTATCCCCAGTGATAGCTATTGAGCAGAAAACCACTTCCAAATCACCTCGCTCTACCGTGGGTACTATTACCGAAGTTTACGACTTTTTACGTTTGTTATTCGCAAGAGCTTCAGACGCTTATAGCTACAATACAGGCGAAAAAATGGTGAGTTATAGCGACGAGCAAATTAAACAACTCATTAAAGAAGATTATACTGCAAAGAAAGTAAGCATTCTTGCTCCCATTATAAAATCGCGAAAAGGGCATTACAGAGAGTTATTTGAACAAATTGCAAAGCAGGGTTTTGTAAAAGTCCGCGTTGATGGGGAAATAAAGGATATAGTGAAAGGAATGAAGGTGGATCGATACAAAATGCACGACATTGAAATTGTCATTGATCGACTTAAAGTAAGTAATTCCGCTGATTTGGATACCAGATTATCAGAGACTATCAATACTGCCATGTATAGCGGTGATAATGTATTAATGGTATTGGAAGAAGGACTAGAGGAACCTCGTTATTTTAGTAGAGATCTTATGTGCCCCACAACGGGTATCTCTTACCCTACGCCAGAACCCAATACTTTTTCATTCAACTCTCCCAAAGGGATGTGCAAGAGATGTAATGGTCTAGGGCATGTGTATGAGGTAAATGAATTAAAAATCTTCCCAAATAAAAAATTATCCATAAAAGCTGGAGGAATTGCCCCTCTAGGAGAATATAAAAAGTCGTGGGCCTTCAAGCAAATTGAAACTATTGCACAACGCTATCAATTTGAACTAACAGATGCCATTTCCAAAATTCCTAAAGAAGCACTAGATATAATTCTAAAAGGAGGCGAAGAAAGTTTTGAGGTAGATTCTAAAACCTTGGGGGTTCGGAGAGAATACAAAATAGATTATGAAGGAATTGCTAATTTTATAAAGAATCAGTTTGAACAAGCCGATTCTACTTCCATAAAAAGGTGGGCTAAGGAATATATGGATAAAATTGAATGTCCAGAATGTGAAGGTTCTCGACTCCAAAAAGCATCCTTAAATTTTAAAATCAACAATAAAAACATTGCAGACTTAGCGCATTTAGACATTGCCGAACTAGCAGATTTTTTTGCGGGTTTAACCAAAAAAATATCAGGAAACCAGCTTAAGATTGCAGAAGAAATCATAAAGGAAATAAGGACTAGAATTAACTTTTTACTAGATGTTGGCTTGGATTACCTCTCTTTAAACAGAAGCTCTAAATCACTATCAGGAGGGGAAGCGCAAAGAATTCGATTAGCAACACAAATTGGTTCTCAACTGGTAGGCGTACTTTACATTTTAGATGAGCCCAGTATCGGATTACACCAAAGAGATAATGAACGTTTAATAAGCTCTTTGGAGTCACTAAGAGACATTGGGAATTCTGTAATTGTTGTAGAGCACGACAGGGATATGATTGAACGTGCTGATCATGTAATTGATATTGGGCCAAAAGCTGGAAAACATGGAGGCGAAATTATTTCAGAAGGAACTCCTAAAAAACTAAAAGACTATACAACACTTACCGCGGATTATATCACCGGGAGAAAAGAAATTGAGATTCCAAAGAAACGTAGAAAAGGGAATGGAAAGAAATTGGTTTTATCAGGCTGTACTGGTAACAACCTAAAAAATGTAACCATTGAATTGCCCTTAGGAAAGATGCTTGGTGTTACCGGAGTATCTGGCAGTGGAAAATCGACTCTGATTAATGAAACGCTCTACCCAATTCTAAATGCGTATTACTTCAATGGGGTAAAGAAACCAATGCCTTACAAGAGCATTAAGGGCTTAGACCATATTGACAAGGTAATAGATATTAATCAGGCACCTATTGGGCGTACACCTAGATCCAATCCTGCCACCTATACAGGTGTATTTAGTGAAATACGTTCTTTATTTGCTAAAACTCCTGAAGCAGCTATTAGAGGGTATAAACCTGGGCGCTTTAGCTTTAATGTAAACGGTGGACGATGCGAAACATGCATGGGCGGTGGTCTTAGAGTCATTGAAATGAACTTTCTGCCAGATGTTTATGTAGACTGTGAAACCTGCAATGGAAAGCGGTTTAATAGAGAAACTTTAGAAATACGATATAAAGCACAATCTATTTCCGACGTGCTTGAAATGACCATAAATGAAGCAGTAGATTTCTTTGAAAACATTCCTAAAATTCATAGAAAACTAAAAACCATACAGGACGTAGGGCTCGGTTACATATCCCTTGGTCAGCAATCTACCACGCTTTCTGGTGGAGAAGCACAACGAATTAAACTAGCTACAGAACTTTCTAAAAGGGACACTGGAAATACCTTTTATATTTTAGATGAACCCACAACTGGGCTACATTTTGAAGATATTAGAGTGCTTATGGAAGTTTTGAACAAATTAGCAGACAAAGGAAATACTGTACTGGTAATTGAACACAATATGGATGTCATTAAAATGGTAGACTATATCATTGACATTGGCTATGAAGGTGGTCGTGGTGGTGGAATGATTGTTGCCAAAGGGACTCCAGAAGAAGTAGCACAGGACACTAAGAGTTATACAGCTAAGTTTCTGAAAAAAGAGTTAGAAGCCCCAGTTGTAAAGAAATAAAAGCATAAAAAGAATCGTTAAATAATGACCTAACTTAAGATTATTCGCTTTATTAAGAATATCTTGAAGATCTAGGTTAAATGACAATAGTAAGATTTATGAGAAAAGAACAACATCATAAGGGTTGGAATCAGATTAAAACCAATGATTCCTGGGCCATTTTTAAAATAATGGGCGAATTTGTAAATGGTTTTGAAAAAATGAGTGCCATTGGACCTTGCGTTTCCATCTTTGGATCTGCTCGTACAAAAGAAAATGAAGACTACTATAAATTATCCGTTCAAATCGCTAAAAGCGTTTCAGAAGCTGGCTATGGTATTATTACTGGAGGTGGCCCTGGAATCATGGAAGCAGGTAATAAAGGAGCACATTTGGCTGGTGGGACATCCGTGGGTTTAAACATTGATCTTCCATTTGAACAGCATGATAATCCTTACATAGATGGTGATAAAAGCCTAGATTTCGATTACTTTTTTGTTAGAAAAGTAATGTTTGTTAAATATTCTCAAGGTTTTGTTGTGATGCCAGGAGGATTTGGAACTCTTGATGAACTATTTGAGGCCATTACCCTAATTCAAACGAATAAAATAGGAACATTTCCAATAATTCTTGTAGGTACCGACTTTTGGAAAGGTTTGATTGATTGGATAAAGAATACCATGCTAACCGCTGGAAATATTAGTCCTGAGGATTTAGACCTTATTAAATTAGTAGATACTGCGGATGAAGTGGTAGAAATTATTGATGCATTTTATAAGGGCAATACGCTGAGTCCAAACTTTTAACAGACCAATGCCCCAAAAAAGAAGAGTACCGTATATCGTAAAATTTAGTCTTGCCTTTTGTTTAGGTCTGGGCACCTTGTACGCACAACATACCAATGTGCTAACGGCAAACATTGATGGATCAAATCATGTAATAGACATCCAACAAGAATTCACGTACCTAAACAGTTCTAAAGATACACTTCAAATGCTCTATTTTAATGATTGGGCACATTCCTATTCTAACAAAAACACAGCACTAGCCAAACGCTTTTCGGAAGAATTTAAAAAAAATCTGCATTTAGCAAAGGATGAGGAGCGCGGTGCAACCAGTATTGTAAGTTTTGTAGATGATAACTATTTGGGCTTACTCTGGAAGCGAACTTCAGGGAGTGATATCATTCAAGTGAAACTGAGAGAACCATTGTTACCTCAGGCTAAAGTAAAATTATTTATTACCTATACCGTAAAACTTCCACCCCAAAAGTACACGCCTTATGGTTACAGTGCCAAAAAAGGCTATTATTTAAAGGATTGGTATTTATCACCCGCAGTTTACAATGGAAAATGGCAATTGTATTCCAACAAAAACTTGGAAGATCTTCATACAGGAATGACCAACACAACTGTCAATCTTATTTATCCTAAGGAGTTTTTTCATGCTTCCAATTTCAAAACGAATAGCGATTCTAGTTTTCCCAATGGGAAGCAAGTAACCTTTACCAGCACCAATCAAAAAGGCTGCGAGGTTATTTTAACACCAACCAAACGCTTTACAAAACATATTACTGCTGGCTTGAGTGTAGTAACCGATATTGAATCTTCAAAGTATGATGAAATATCTCAGGGAATATCCATTGATAAAGTTTCAAGATTCATTAACGACAATCTAGGTAAGTATCCACACGGCACCCTACTGGTTAGTGAAATTGATTATGATAAAAATCCTTTGTATGGAATAAACCAACTTCCCTCTTTTATTAGACCCTATCAAGAGAAGTTTCAATTTGAATTAAAATTCTTAAAAACCGCGCTCTACTCCTATTTAAAGGAAACCATGTATCTAAATCCTAGAAAGGAAAGATGGGTGACAGATGCGATAGTAAATTATTTAATGATTGCCTATGTGGATACGAATTATCCTGATTATAAGCTTTTAGGGAAATTGTCTAAGGTTTGGGGAATTCGCGGCTATCATCTAGCACAAATGGATTTTAATGATCAATATTCGCTGCTGTTCATGCTCACCGCTAGAAGAAACCTAGATCAATCGCTTACCACACCAACAGACTCCCTTATAAAATTCAATGAGAAAATCGCGAACCGATACAAAGCCGGATTGGGTTTAGCATATTTAGCAAATTATATAGGAAAAGAGAAGATAGACCAGAGTATTAAGGTTTTCTATGAAGGCTTTAAACTCAAAAACGTCAACACCCAAGACCTTCAAAAGATATTAGAACAATCTACAACCTTAGACATCAGTTGGTTTTTTAATTCTTATTTGTCAAGTAATAGGCGAATCGATTTTAAAATTAAGAAGGTGAAAAAAACTGAGGATTCCATCTCCTTTACCTTAAAGAACAAAACGGGGACCAAAGTGCCTATTTCTCTTTTCGGCCTTCAAAAAGATTCTGTAGTCTCTAAATACTGGTTTACGGATGTAGATAGTACTCAAACTTTCACAATTCCGAGAAATACAGAAGATCGTCTGGTCTTAAATTATGACCAAAAAATCCCAGAATTTAACCAAAGGGATAATTGGAAATCTTTGAATGGGTTTTTATCAAGTAATAAGAAGATTAAATTTCAATTTTTTAAAGACACGGAAAACCCTTATTACAACCAAATTTTTTATGTACCTGTGGTTACCTTTAATGTAGATGACGGGATCACTCCAGGTCTTAGAATAACCAATAAAACATTTTTGCAACGCCCTTTTATATTTGATTTTTCACCCTCCTATTCCTTTAATGAAAAATCTTTGGTTGGTTTTGGTAGGTTCTCTTACAACAACTACCATGAGAATAAAAAGCTCTTTCTTTCCAGATATGCTCTTCGTGGTTCTACCTTTCATTTCGCAGAGAATTCTAGATTCATGACACTTACACCTTCGGTTAGCTTTGCATGGAGACCAGATGATCTAAGGTCAAATCATAGATCTTCCCTGACTTTTAGATATGTAAATGTCTTTAGAAATGTGAATGAGAATTTGGACTTAGAAACCGATCCGGACTATAGTGTATTCAATGTTCGTTACAGAAATTTTGATACAGGAATCATTAACTACTATGCATGGTTCCTAGATGCTCAGCATTCAGCAGATTTTACAAAGCTTGCTTTTAATCTGGAATATCGAAAACTGTTTCAGAATAACAGGCAATTTAATATTCGCTTTTTTGCTGGGAAGTTTTTTCGAAATCAAACAAATTCGGACTTCTTTAGTTTTGCTTTAGACAGACCCACAGATTACCTATTTGATTTTAATTACCTGGCAAGATCTGAAGATTCAGGCATCTTTAGTCAACAAATTATCATTGCGGAAGGTGGATTTAAATCAAGATTACCAAATCCATTTGCAAATGACTGGTTGGCAACAACGAATGCCAGTGTAAACTTATGGAAGTGGATAGAGCTCTACGGAGATGCTGGCTATATTAAAAACAAAGGGATTGATGGGCGCTTCGTATATGGTTCTGGAGTACGATTAAATCTGGTTACGGATTACTTCGAGCTCTACCTTCCTTTTTATTCTAACAATGGCTGGGAAATAGCGCAACCTCAATATGGCGAAAAGATCCGTTTTGTGGTTACCTTAAGTCCTAGAACGCTTATTGGTTTATTTAATAGGAAATGGTTCTAGTTTATTGCAATATTCACAACAAATCATATTTAAAATCGCTAAATATTTAACAAAATAAATTTAAATAGGGGTATTTTTAATAAATTATTAATAACTATCCCAATTTTTGGATTGCAAAAAAGCTTCGTTTTTGGTACTTTTGCCAAAATTCCATCTCATAAATGAAAACAGCACCCAAAACAAGTAACGATATTTCCTTTGAAGATTTTAGAGCTCAAATTCTAAAAGACTATGAAATTGCCGTTACCAGTCGAGAGTGCAGTTTATTAGGAAGAAGAGAGGTTCTTACCGGAAAGGCAAAGTTTGGCATTTTTGGTGATGG
The DNA here is from genome assembly GCA_947500575.1 of uncultured Flavobacteriaceae bacterium. Taxonomy (GTDB): domain Bacteria; phylum Bacteroidota; class Bacteroidia; order Flavobacteriales; family Flavobacteriaceae; genus CANMSI01. The sequence continues at coordinate 571,808 of CANMSI010000002.1, forward strand.
AAAAGAATTACCACAGCTAGCGATGGCGCGCTCTTTTAAAAATGGCGATTTTAGAAGTGGTTATTACAGAGATCAGACTTTTATGATGGCTTTGGGGTACTTAAACCCTAAATCCTTCTTTCATGGTCTTTATGCCTCAACGGATATTAAAAAGGATCCCATGAGTGCCGGAAGACAGATGGGTGGTCATTTTGGAACGCACTCGATTAATGAAGATGGTAGTTGGAAAAATTTGACAGAACAAAAAAATAGCAGTTCTGATATTTCTTGTACAGCAGGTCAAATGCCTCGCTTGTTAGGCTTAGCTCAGGCTTCCAAAATATACCGCAATGTAAAGGGAATTGACACCACTAAATTTTCTGTTAATGGGAACGAAGTTGCTTGGGGTACCATTGGGAATGCCAGTACAAGTGAGGGGCATTTTTTTGAAACTTTGAATGCGGCGGGTGTTCTTCAAGTACCAATGATAATTAGTATCTGGGATGATGAATATGGTATTTCTGTTCCTGCAAAACACCATACTACTAAAGAAGATATTTCAGAAATTTTAGCTGGCTTTCAACGAAATGAAGAGCAAGCTGGTTACGAAATGATAAAGGTAAAGGGTTGGGATTATACCGCTTTAATCCATGCCTATGAAAATGCCGCTGATATTGCCAGAGAATCTCATGTACCAGTAATGATTCATGTGGTAGAACTTACACAACCTCAAGGTCATTCTACCTCAGGATCTCATGAGCGTTATAAAAGTGAAGATCGTTTGACTTGGGAAAAGGAGAACGATTGTAATAAAAGGTTTAGAGAGTGGATTTTGGAAAATAATATTTCTACCGAAGAACATTTGAAAGAACTTGAAAAAGAAATTAAACGCACTGTAAGAACCGCCAAGAAAGATGCATGGGCAGAGTTTTTACAACCGCACAAAGACGCAAAAAGATCATTAACTACTATCCTTGATAAGGTAGCCAATTCTAGTGCTAACAAAGTATTTTTGGTAAAATTGAAAAACGACTTAATTGCTCTTGAAGAACCTATTAAAAAGGATTTAGCATCCCTTGCAAGAAAAGCACTTCGATACTTATTAGAAGAAAATACGCCTGAGAAGCAAGAGCTTTTGAATTGGATTGATGCTTTTTATGAGGAAATTCAGCCAAAATTTAGTTCACACCTTTACAGTGAACTTCCTTCCGTAGTTACAGCTATTCCTGAGGTAAAAGCAACATATGATGCTGAACCAGAAGAAGTGGATGGCAGAGTTATTCTAAGAGATAATTTTGACTCCCTTTTTCAGATGCATCCAGAAGCCATGGTTTTTGGTGAAGATAGCGGTGCTATTGGCGATGTAAATCAGGGTCTAGAAGGGCTGCAGAGCAAATATGGTGAATTACGTATTGCGGATACTGGTATCAGAGAAGCTACCATTATTGGGCAAGGTATTGGTCTAGCGATGAGAGGTTTACGGCCAATTGCTGAAATTCAGTATCTAGACTATATTATGTACGGCTTACAGACGCTCAGCGATGATTTGGCTACGCTGCATTATCGTTCAGCAGGAAAGCAAAAAGCACCTTTAATTGTTAGAACTAGAGGACACCGTTTAGAAGGTATTTGGCATTCCGGGTCTCAAATGGGTGGGTTAATACATCTCTTAAGAGGTATGTATATTCTGGTTCCTAGAAATATGACAAAAGCCGCAGGTTTCTATAACACCCTGATGAAAGGAGATGAGCCTGGTTTGGTCATCGAAAGTTTAAACGGTTACCGTTTAAAAGAAGCCAAACCAAACAATTTAGGTGCGCTATGTACTCCCATTGGAGTAGTTGAAACTGTAAAAGAAGGAACCGATATAACGGTGGTTTCTTACGGATCTACCTTACGTATCGTTCAGCAAGTTGCCAATGAATTAAATGCAGTTGGCATCGATGTGGAAGTAATAGATGCGCAAAGTCTTTTACCTTTTGATCTGGAGCATAATGTTTTAAAAAGTGTTCAAAAAACGAACCGGTTATTGGTTGTAGACGAGGATGTTCCTGGTGGATGTTCTGCATATCTGATTAATGAAATTATTGAAAAGCAAGGTGCTTATCAGTATTTAGACAGTGCACCTCAAACCCTTGCTGCGCAACCTCACAGACCCGCATATGCAACGGATGGAGATTATTTCTCAAAACCAAATGCAGAAGATATCTTTGAAAAAATCTATGCAATTATGCATGAGTCCAATCCTACAGATTATCCAAAGTTAAGATAGCAATTGCCTCACATACAGCAATAAATTAATTCTTCCTCCAAGTATTTTTCTATATTTAGGAAAATTCTTCATGCATGTTTCTAACTTTTCCAAACTTCAATATTTATAGTACTCCACTATTGGTATTGGTTAGTCAGGGAATCCTTTTTGGTATTCTACTAATAGGTCGCTATGGAAAAACCAAGACACTTTCTAGCTTGTTTTTGGCCTTGTTAGTTTTAATCACTTCCTATCATCGAACCACATATACTATTGGTTTTATGGATTGGTATGATACGTACAGAAATACAAAAATCAACTACTGGCTCATTCATCTTATACTTGCCATAGGTCCCTTAATTTACTTTTATGTAAAATCTGTGACGGCCTCTAATTTTAGATTTAAAAAATGGGATTTTATCCACTTTGCTCCTGCCCTTTTATATGTTATCTATAGAAGTGTCATATTTATCTACGATGCAGCACAACCAAATTTTGCAGATTCCCAGAATGGATTGCTAATGACCCGTTTCAATGCTAGTGCTATTGGGTTTGCTATAGAAACCTTTATGGTACTACAGCAATTAGTATACTTGCTATTATCCCTGCGGTTGTACTATACCTATCGAAAAAAAATAAAGGACTATTTCTCAAATACCTACAACCTAGAACTTAATTGGATTCAAAATTTCTTGCTGATTTATACCTTTCTATTTCTATATTCCATAGCACAACAAATAATAGATCTTTTATTTGTAGAACTCAGCTGGATTCAAAAGTGGTGGTATCAATTCCTTTCAGCACTTGCCATTATCTACATTGGTATCAAGGGGTATTTTACAGATACTACAAGGCTCAAAGGTTTGGATTTTAAAATGGAGGAAAATCCTAGTGTAAAAGTATCGAAGAACAAATCAACAGGGCAGAACACTATTAGCTTGAAAAAAGAAGAGTTATTAAAGTACCTCGAGGAAGAAAAACCCTATTTAAATCCAGATCTTAATTTAAACCAATTGGCAAAAGCAACCGCTATGAGCAGAGCTCAATTATCCGAAACGATTAATGAAGGTTTTCAAAAAAATTTCAATGACTTTATCAATGAATATCGTATCAAAGCGGTAAAACAGATGCTCTCTGAAGGGAAAAACAAACAGTTTTCTTTGTTAGGAATTGCTTTCGAATGTGGTTTTAATAGTAAAGCAACATTTAATAGAGTTTTTAAAAGGCTTACCCATACCTCTCCAACAGAATACGTTAAAACACTTTCGTAACCCTTTTTAAGTACAATTTGAGACGTCTCAAATCATATATGAGACCTCAAAATACCAAATGAGTCGCCCTCCTTTATTTCAATTTCTATGTTTGTCTTGTTCAAACAAAAAACAACAAGATGAAAACAATTTTAAGAAAACTTATTACACCAGTTACCCAAGTCCATTGGCTTGCAGATGCAATATTTGCAGTAATTAGATTTGTTTGTGGAATGCTTCTAGCCATTGATTTCGGAGCAAGCAAATTTGGAATGCCTTGGACAGATGAAGGTCAGAATCTTGGACTCTTTGAAGTTGCAGCTTGGTTTCCAGAAGATGTAGCCGCCTATGGAGGTATTTTTGCGATTGCCCCTATCTTCTTCGCATGGATGGGAGCCTTTAGCGAAGCAGTAGGAGGTATATTTTTGGCTTTCGGTCTTAAAACCAGAGTAGCATCCTTTTTAATTATGTGTACCATGTTAACGGCCATCTTTTTACAAAAATGGGGACAAGGTACCTGGAGCATGTTGCCAGCCATGGGGTTTCTTTGGGTCGCTACATATAACCTGTATCTGGGATCTGGAAGGTTTGGGCTCGACTATCTAATTGCGAAAAAACTATAACTAAAAAAAGAGAATATGAAAAAACTAATAAAATTATTCGGTATCATCTGTTTCTTTGGAATTACAAATGCCTGTGTACAACAAACACACTTAAAAACAGTCACTTTTCAGCTTGACATGACGGCAGTAGAAAACGTATCTAAAGTGGGTGTACGGGGAGAATTTACCAATAACCCTTGGCAAGAAACCCTATACATGAGGGATGATGATACCAATGGAATATTTGAGATTGTTCTAGAGCAAAAAACAGCCAATAGTAGTGTAGAATTCAAGTTTGTAAACCAAAATGATCAATTTGAACTTGATGGACAGGACAACAGAATACTACATTTCAAATATCAGCCAGAAACCATTGTATACAAAGCCATTTTTGATGATATAAATGAGGTACAAATTGAAAGAAACTAATGTACTATAGAATTCTTCTTTTTGCTGTGAGCGGATTGTATTAATTTTACTTACAATCTGGAACACTTATCAAATGAAAATTGAAGTTCTATTATCAAAATATTATGGATTAGAGCCATTAAAAATTTCCACCTTGGAAGGCTATGAAAGTACCAATTATAAGATTAGAACAGAAGAAAACACCTATGTTTTAAAACAACATAAAAACAATAAAAGAACTCATGCGCTTTTGTTAGCAGAACATCGTATCATGGATGAGCTGGTAGCACTTCCGAAGTATGAGTTTTCTAGAACCATCTTAAATAAGACAGGACAACCAATGGTTGAAGAAGAAGACCATATTTTTAGATTGTTGTCGTATGTGGAAGGAGATTTTTTAGCAAATGTTGCCCATAGCAACGAATTATTACATTCCTTAGGAGTCTGTTTGGGCCATACTAATCGGGTATTCCAAGATATCTATGATCCTGTATTGTTTGCTAAGGAGACCGTTTGGGATTTAAAACACTTTAGATCTAACCACCCATACTTGGAGTATATCAAAGATTCCAAAGATCGTAGTTTACTAGCTTATTTCTTTTTACAGTTTGACACCCATGTATATCCTGTTCAACATCTCTTAAGAAAACAAATTATTCATAATGATGCGAATGACTGGAATGTACTTACAACAAATGGAAAAGTATCCGGAATCATCGATTTTGGAGATATGTGCTGTTCTTGGTTGATTAATGAATTGGCTATAGGTTTAACCTATGCAATGATGAACAAAGAGTCTCCTCTAGAGGCAGCAATGCCCATTATTCGAGGATATCAGGGTATTTATCCTTTGGAGCAACAAGAACTAGATGTGTTGTATTATTTAATAGCTGCTCGATTATGCACCAGTCTTTGTAATTCCGCATACACCAAAACGCTTAAACCAGATTCTGACTATATTACGATTAGTGAACAGCCTGCATGGAATTTACTGCATCAATGGGTAGCAATAAGTCCTATAAAAGCAAAAGACAGTTTTAGAAATGCTGCAGGTTATTCCGTTTCTAAAAAGAAGCCCTTAGAAAAACAATTACAAGAGCGAAACAAAAATATAAGTAATTCCTTATCATTGACATATGACCGACCCATTACTATGACCCAATCGGCTTTTCAATACATGTATGATGATCAGGGAAATACCATTTTAGATGCTTATAATAATATTATGCAGGTAGGGCATTCGCATCCAAAAGTCGTAAAGGCAGGGCAAACTGCTCTCTCCAAGTTAAATACAAACACCCGATACTTATACCCAGAACTACTAAGTTACAGTGAGAAATTATTGTCCAAATTTCCCACCACTTTAAGCAAGGTGTTTTTTGTTAATTCTGGGAGTGCAGCCAGTGATCTTGCCATTAGAATAGCCATGGCACATACGAAAAAGAAGAAAACCATGGTATTGGAACACGGATATCATGGCAATACTAGAATGGGCATTGACATTAGTCACTATAAATATAATCACGCAAGTGGCGGCGGACAACAAGAACACATTGTAGCAACCCCCTTACCAAAAGTATTTGGAGCTGGCTTTGTATCAGAAAAAGAAGCTTGTTCACATTTTGTTTCAATTACTGAAAAACAAATTAATACCCATTCTGGAGAAATAGCAGCTTTTATAGCGGAACCTATTGTTGGCTGTGGTGGGCAAGTGCCTTTGGCAAAAGATTATCTTAAAACTATTTACCCAAAAATTAGAGCTCAGGGAGGCGTGTGTATTAGCGATGAGGTACAAGTGGGTTTTGGTCGTTTAGGTTCTTATTTTTGGGGGTATGAAATGCATGGTGTAGTACCAGATATGGTTATTTTAGGAAAACCTATGGGTAATGGGCATCCTATAGGTGCCGTTGTAACAACCAATGCGATAGCCAAAAGTTTTGAAAATGGTCCAGAATTTTTCAGCTCTTTTGGCGGTAACCCAGTATCATGTGCTATGGGTGAAGCCGTGCTAGATGTTATAGAGGAGGAAAAATTACCCGCCCATGCAAAAGAAATAGGAGTATTTTTGATGAAATTACTGCTCCAATTGAAAAAGCAATACTCGGAGATTGCAGATGTACGAGGTGAAGGTTTATTTTTAGGAGTTGAGTTGATAGATAAAAATGGAAGTCCAAATACCCAACTGGCCCATTCTATTAAAAATGAACTTCGTGAACGAAATATTCTTATAAGCACCGACGGACCTTTTGATAGTGTGCTTAAAATTAAGCCACCTCTGTCTTTTACGAAGGCTAATGGAGAAACATTGATAAAAGAAATTGAATCAATTCTTGCTGAATTGACAAAATTTTAACAAAAAAAGCTATACATTTATAGCGCATCAAATCTTCAATTTAATGAAAGACGCTTTAAAAAAAGATATCGGTTTAGCTTTATTAAGAATTATCCCATCAGCGTTAATGCTATCTCATGGGATCCCAAAATTTCAAAAATTGATTAGTGGGGATTTCGGTTTTCCAGATCCTATTGGGATTGGTTCTACCCCATCGCTATTCTTAACGGTAATAGGAGAATTTATTTGTCCAATTCTTATTATTATTGGTTTCAAAACCAGATGGGCCGCCATTCCATCCTTAATAACCATGTTGGTAGCTGCTGTAGTTGTTCATGGGGCGGATCCATTGGCAAAAAAAGAATTGGCTCTGCTGTATGCGGTAATTTTCTTAGTTATTATATTATTGGGTCCTGGCAAATACAGTATTGATCGCAAATAGTATTAGATAACTTTTACCAGTAGTTCTTTTAATAAATCTGCGTGGGTAACATTGTTAGCACCTACTCCTTTTCCTTGAAGATCTAATACCCTTAGATGAGAAATGATTTGGCTCACTTTTTTCATTGGGTAATTTTTAGCAGCTACTTGATATTCGCTCACAAAATAGGGGTTAATCCCTAAAGTACTTGCAACATTTCTTGGCGAGTGGTCTTTTAAACCATGGTAATTTAACAATTGTGCAAAGAAGGTATGTAATAAAGTGATGGTAACTACCAATGGATTATCCTTTGGATTCTGAGCGAAATAATTAATGATACGTGTCGCTTTTAAAATATTACGCTCACCAATCGCTTTTTTTAACTCAAAATTATTGAAATCCTTACTTATGCCTATATTCTCCTCTATGATATCCGCTGTGATTTCTACCTCTTTTGAAATTACTAATTGAAGTTTTTCCAATTCATTATTGATCTTGCTTAGATCGGTTCCTAAAAACTCAACCAACATCACCGCAGCTTTAGGTGCAATACGATAGCCTTTTCCCTGCAAAACTTTACGAATCCAATCGGCTACCTGATTTTCATAAAGTTTTTTACTCTCAAACAGAATACTATCACTTTTCTGAAGGGTCTTATATAGCTTTTTTCGTTTGTCAAGCTTATTGTATTTATAACAAATTACCAAAACAGTTGTAGTCTGTGGTTGTTCTACGTAAGAACTTAACTTATCAATGGTCCGAGATAGGTGTTGTGCTTCTTTTACAATAACCACTTGCTTTTCGGCCATCATGGGATATCGTTTGGCATTCCCTACTATATCTTCAATAGAAACTTCCTTACCATACAATATCATCTGATTAAAGCCTCTCTCCTCTTCGCTAAGAATGTTATGCTGTATAAAATCTGCGATCTTATCAATGTAATACGATTCTTCTCCCATTAAAAAATAAATGGGTTTGATGTCACCATTCTTAATATCGGATACCATCTGTTTTACTTCATTCATCGAAAAAAAATCATCAAATTTGTGTTATGCAGTCACTGAACTTTCCAGCATATAACTTTCGTCTCAAAAATAGCGAAAATAACGTCCATATTTTCGATGTGATTCGTAAAAAATTTGTGGTACTACAACCAGAAGAATGGGTAAGACAACATGTGGTACACTATTTAATTGAGGAAAAAAAATACCCCTCTAGTCTTATCAATGTAGAAAAACAATTGAAAATCAATGAAATAACAAAGAGATATGACATCGTAGTTTTTAACTCCGACGGTTCTATTGAAATACTGGTAGAATGCAAATCTCCAAAAATTCAGATAAGTCAAGAAACATTTAATCAAATTGCGCGCTACAATATGCAATTAAAAGCTTCCTATTTAATGGTTACCAATGGAATGGACCATTATTATTGTGAAATGAACCTCGAAGAAGAAAAATATACTTTTTTAAAGCATATTCCTGATTTTAACCGTTAATTTGTCAACTTCAAATTGTTTTTCAAAGAAAAATCAACATACTACGAATCTAAATAAGCCTAGCTCCTTATAAATTAAGGTATTTGAGAATGTCAAAGATAGCCGTCGTCATACTTAACTGGAATGGAAAAGAGTTGTTAGAAGACTACCTTCCATTCGTAACTAAATTCTCTGAAGGAGCAACCATTTATGTCGCGGACAATGCCTCTTCGGATGCTTCTATCACTTTTGTAGAACAAAACTACCCCACAGTTAAAATCATAAAAAACGTAGAAAACGGAGGATTCGCCAAGGGGTATAATGATGCTTTAAAACAGGTAGACGCAGATATTTTCTGCTTGTTAAATTCGGATGTAGAAGTAACTCCAAATTGGCTTGTGCCTATCGCAAGCGCATTTAAAAATCTAACCAAAGCCGCTATTATTCAGCCAAAAATACTAGATCTAAAGCAAAAGGATTATTTTGAATATGCGGGTGCTGCTGGCGGTTTTATTGATCAGCTTGGATATCCATTTTGTAGAGGGCGTATTTTCCAAGTCCTGGAAAAGGACACAGGGCAATACAATGATACCAGAGAAATATTCTGGGCTACAGGGGCTTGTCTGTTTATAAAAAAATCAGTGTTTCAGGAATTACAAGGTTTTGATGAAGATTATTTTGCGCATCAAGAAGAAGTAGATCTATGTTGGCGAGCCCAAAACAGAGGCTATAAGGTATATTATGTGGGGACCTCACATGTATTTCATCTAGGGGGTTCTACTTTGAGTAATATGAATCCCAAAAAAACCTATCTAAATTTTAGAAATTCCTTGTTCTCTATTACTAAAAACCTTCCAAGGAAAAAGGCATTTCCAATTATTTTTCTAAGACTACTTTTAGATTTTGTGGCGGCAGTGCGTTTTGTTTTTCAATTTAGGTTGATGCATTGCATTGCAATCTTACACGCACATTTGAGCTTTTACAGGCATTTTAGATCAATGTATAAAAAAAGAGAAAAAGCCAATTTTATATTAAAGTACTATGCAACAAAATCCATAGTGTGGTCTCATTTCGTAGATCATGTAAAGAAATTTAACATTTTAGTAAAAGATTAACTAATTTGCAGGAAGGTAGCACTTCATTTTATCTAATTTTGAAATCAAATAAATTAATTCTAGTATCATAATTATGAAAAAAATCATCTTAGGCTGTTTAGGAATAACATTGTTGTTGTCTTCTTGTGTTTCGCAAAAGAAGTATGCTGAATTGGAGACAAAACAGAAAGAGACTCAGGATCTATTAAATTCTGCAACGGTAAAATTAAACGATTGTTTAGAGGAAAAAGCATCTGCTACTTCCAGATTGCAGACTTTGGAAGATCAAAATGCTTTTTTAAAGGCAAATAATCAGGAATTAATTAACAATATGGGGAATCTTACAACGCTTACTACGAAGGGAGCTGAGAACCTAGAAAAATCTCTTGAAAGCCTTCAGGAAAAAGATTTGACGATTCGAAAATTGCAAGATGCGATCACTAGAAGAGATTCTGTAAACCTTTCTTTAGTTCAGAGTTTGAAGGGCGTTTTAGGAAATTTGGATGATCAAGACATTGAGATTAGTGTAGAGAAAGGTGTTGTTTTTGTTTCTATCTCTGATAAATTATTATTTAGTAGTGGTAGTTACAATCTTACTAGTAGAGCTAAAGAGATCTTAGGTAAAGTAGCTCAGGTAGTTAATAATAAACCAGATTTTGAATTTATGGTAGAAGGACATACTGATGACGTTCCATATAGAAAAGGGGTGTTGTTAGATAACTGGGATTTAAGTACCAAACGTGCTACTGCAGTTGTAAGAGTGCTTCAAAACGATTACAGCGTTGACCCTAAGCGTATGACCGCTGCTGGTAGAGCCGAGTATGTACCTGTTTCAACAACAGAAAAATCAAAAAATAGAAGAACACGTATTGTTGTTCTTCCAAAAATTGATCAATTCTACAATATGATTGAAGAAGGAATGAAAGACCCTGCAATCAATAATTAAGATCTTTTAAAATAGCAAAAACGCCTTCCATTAGTAAATGGAGGGCGTTTTCTATTTTAGGTATACTTATAAAATTTCGAGACTTCCCTTTCCCTCTCTTATTACCACAGGCTCTCCTTCTGACAAATCAATAACGGTAGAAGCCACATTATCTCCATACCCCCCATCAATCACAACATCCACTAAATTAGTCCACTTCTCTAGGATAAGTTCTGGGTCCGTAGTGTATTCTAACAATTCATCTTCATCTCGTATGGATGTAGAGACTATTGGGTTCCCCAAAGCTTCAACCAAGGTTCTTGCAATAGTATTATCTGGTACTCGAATCCCAACGGTTTTTTTCTTTTTAAAATCCTTTGGAAGGTTATTATTTCCAGGTAAAATAAAGGTATAAGGACCTGGCAATGCACGTTTTAATATTTTAAAGGTTGATGTATCTATCTGTCGTACATAATCAGAAAGATTGCTGAGATCTGCACAAATAAAAGACCAATTGGCTTTTGCCAGTTTCACTCCTTTAATTCGAGCTATCTTCTCCAATGCCTTCGTGTTGGTAATATCACAACCCAAACCATATACCGTATCGGTCGGATAAATAACCAATCCTCCTTTCCGTAAAACCCTAACAACTCGCTCTATTTCTTTAGGGTTCGGATTCTCCTCGTATATTTTAATAAATTCTGCCATTATATTTTATCATCAAGCCTATCGCTTGGCATCTTTAATGCTATAGAATTAGGATAAGACCTCTAATTTTGCAAAGCGGAGAAGCAACTTTTTTACAGATCCATTTTCGAATTTAATTTCAGCCTTTTTATCATTCCCAACGCCTTCAATCTTTAATATTTCACCTTTCCCAAAACGGGTATGATTTACCTTGGTTCCTTGGCTCAAATTCACATCTACCACATTTGTATTACCAATAGGTTGCGCCAATTCGGGTTTTAGCTTTCTTAATTTTCGAAGCTGTGTTTCATTTGGTTTTAGAACTGTTGGAGGTGTGCCCTTTGTTGGTTTGTTCTGTCTTAACCTAGTTTTATCGACTTCCCCAAAAATGTCCGCATCAATAGACGGTTTATACCTATATGTTCTATCTATCGGTGTTAAATTCTCTATGTATTTTTCATCAATTTCTTCAATAAACCTGCTGGGTTCAGCATCTATTAGTTTTCCCCAACGATATCTATTTTGTGCGTAGGTAATATAGGCTTGCTTTTCGGCTCTTGTTAAAGCCACATAAAATAAACGACGTTCTTCTTCCAATTCACTTCGGGTATTCATGCTCATTGCAGAAGGAAATAGGTCTTCTTCCATCCCAACAATATACACATATGGAAACTCCAACCCTTTAGCAAGATGTATGGTCATTAAAGCCACCCTATCATCGTCTCCCATTTCCTTGTCCAAATCTGTTGCCAGTGCTACATCTTCTAGGAACTCTCCAATATCTCCTTTAGCATCTGCCAATTCTCTTTGTCCTTCAACAAAATCTTTAATCCCATTTAAGAGTTCTTCAATATTTTCCATTTTGGCAATCCCTTCAGGGGTACCATCTTTTTTAAACTCTAATAAGATTCCGGTTTTTTTGGCTACGTGCTCTGCAAGGGCAAAGGCATCTGATCCTTCATTCATGATCTGAAAACTTTTTATCATGGTCACAAAATCATGTAGTTTTCGTTTGGTTCCTGAATTGATTTTTAGGTCGATTTTTTCTAAATTTTCAATTACTTCAAAAATAGAACGACCATAATGGTTCGCAGCTACAACCAATTTATCTATAGTTGTCTGACCAATTCCTCTTGCAGGGAAATTAATAATTCTTTTAAGTGCTTCCTCATCTTTTGGATTGATAATGATGCGCAAATATGAAATTACATCTTTGATCTCTTTACGCTGATAAAAAGATAGTCCACCGTAAATACGATATGGAATATCCTTCTTTCGTAAAGCATCTTCAATAGCTCTCGACTGTGAATTGGTTCTATAGAGAACAGCAAATTCACCATTTGCCTGTTGCTGTTGCATTTTGTTTTCAAAAATAGAACTGGCTACAAATCGCCCCTCTTCCGCATCGGTAACGCTGCGATGTAATTTTATGAGAGGTCCCTCGTCATTTGCCGTCCAAACTACTTTTTCTAGTTGGTTTTTATTCTTTTCAATTATTGAATTCGCTGCATTTACAATATTCTTGCTCGATCTATAATTCTGTTCCAAACGATACATCGCAACCTCGTCATAGTCGCGTTGAAAATTGAGGATGTTACTGATATTAGCTCCACGAAAAGAATAAATACTTTGAGCGTCGTCTCCTACCACACAAATATTTTGATACCGATCAGACAACGCTTTTACAATAAGGTATTGCGAATGATTGGTATCTTGATACTCATCAACTAAAATATATCGGAATCGGTCTTGATACTTCATCAATACTTCAGGAAATCGAGTTAACAGTTCATTGGTACGAAGTAACAAATCGTCAAAATCCATCGCACCAGCCTTAAAACATCGATCTACGTAATGTTGATATATCTCACCCGTTCTAGGCCGTTTTGCCATAGCATCTGCTTCCACTAAATCTGGATTATTGAAATAAGCTTTTACAGTAACAAGGCTATTTTTATAAGATGAAATTCTATTTTGAATCTGCTTGTATTTATAAATATCCTTGTCTAATCCCATCTCTTTAATAATGGATGCAATAAGTCGTTGTGAATCTTGGGTATCGTAAATGGTAAAATTGCTAGGAAAACCTAATTTATCTCCATCAAATCGAAGTAATTTCGCAAAGACAGAATGAAAGGTTCCCATCCAAAGGTTTTTAGCCTCAGAACTGCCTACGATCTCCGCAATCCTTTTCTTCATTTCTTTCGCGGCCTTATTCGTAAAGGTAAGCGCAAGAATATTGAAAGCATCTACTCCTTGTGCCATCAAATGTGCAATGCGATACGTTAACACACGGGTCTTTCCAGAACCTGCACCGGCTATTACCATTAAAGGACCGTCCTTGTGTAAAACAGGGGCTGCTTGAGCTTCATTTAATTCTTCTATATAGTTCTTCAATACCTCAGGTGTTTTCAATTTCAGTAGTAGAGCAATTTAGCTATATTTCATGGGTTCTTAAAGTCCTCTATTTAATAATTATGAACAATGCTCTAGAGAATTCTCATGAATTTGAATATATTTATTGAATCAAAATTTTAGAATGAAACTAACCACCAATTCCCAACTATTTCTTCTTGCTTTTTTATGTATTTCCATGGGCTATGCGCAGACCAAAGAGGCTGGTCCTATAATCAAAGACTTTGGAAAGGTTTTTAAAATAGAGAATCCTGATATTAAAGTGGATACTACCAAAGACTATAAAGTGGTATTTGATATCATGAATAGTCCGGAAGACCTCACTAAAATGAATGCAAGTATTGAAACTGCTGCACGGTTTTTAAACATGCATGGACAAAATGGAATTCCTCTTGATCAACTACATGTGGTACTGGTTGTTCATAATAAAGCTTCTAAGGATATCGCAAATGCAGAGGCTTATCAAAAAAAATACGGAACCCAGAACCCAAATGAAGCTTTAATTAAGGCGCTTTTAGAAGCGAATGTTCAAATTGTTTTTTGTGGACAGTCTTCTGTTTCTAGAGGTTTTCCAAAAGAGGACTTAATCCCTGGAGTACAATTAGCTTTATCTGCCATGACCGTGCTTGCAGATTTTCAAGATCAAAATTATCAACTTATAAAATTTTAAATAAACACTTATGAAACACTACGTACTATTAGGAATGCTCTTTTCTGGTTTTATTGCCTTGGGTCAAGGGTCTAGTCTAGACAAGCAATTTGATGCCATTGAAGAAAAGGTCATTGAGTGGCGGCATGATATTCACCAAAACCCAGAATTAGGCAATAGAGAATTTAAAACCGCCGAAAAAATCGCAAAACACCTTCGTTCTTTAGGGATTGAAGTGCAAACGAATGTGGCGCATACAGGTGTTGTGGGTATTTTAAAGGGAAAGAAAAAGGGAAAAGTAGTAGCCCTTAGAGCAGATATTGATGCCTTGCCCGTAACAGAGCGAAATAATCTTCCATTTAAATCTACGGTTACCTCTGAATTTTTAGGGGAAAAAGTCGGTGTAATGCATGCTTGTGGACATGATACTCATGTGGCTATCCTTATGGGTGTTGCAGAAATTTTATCAAAGAACACTGATAAAATTAAGGGCAGTGTTAAGTTTATATTTCAACCAGCAGAAGAGGGAGCACCTCCAGGAGAAGAGGGCGGCGCAGCATTAATGATAAAAGAAGGAGTTTTAGAAAACCCAAAGGTGGATGCCATTTTTGGACTGCATATTAACTCTCAAACTCCTGTAGGCACAATCCGGTATAAATCTGGAGGAACTATGGCTGCATCTCAGCGTTTTGTTATCAAAGTTAAAGGAAAACAAAGTCATGGTTCACAACCATGGTCCGGTGTAGACCCAATTTTAATCAGTGCAAAAATCATTGATGGTTTACAAACCATTATCAGTAGAGAAGTTAAATTAACCGACGAGGCTGCGGTAATTACGGTAGGTAAAATAACTTCTGGCGTACGATTCAATATCATACCGGAAAGTGCAGAACTCATTGGAACTATTCGTACTTTGGATTATGATATGCAAAAGTTGATTAATGATCGAATGAAGGAAATGGTTCCTACCATTGCGAAGGCATATAAAGGAGAGGCTACCATTGTTATTGAAGACGGAACTGCTATTACCTATAATGATCCTGCCTTGGTTACACAAATGCTACCAAGCATGAAAAGCGTTGCAGGGGAAGAATATGTACTTACCCAAAAAGCAATTACAGGAGCAGAGGATTTTTCATTCTTTCAAGAAAAGGTACCAGGGTTTTATTTTTTCTTAGGTGGAATGACACCAGGAAATACGGAATCTTTCCCACATCATACACCTGATTTCAAAATTGATGATAACGGACTTATTTTAGGGGTGAAAACCCTAACTCAAATGAGTTTGGACTACTTAAATATGTAATTAAAGTAACTTAACCCTATATGGATACCTTTTTAGATGCAGTCACAAAAATTCCTTGGTGGGCATGGATATTGCTGGCCTTGGCTTTATTAGGGGTACGAGATGTCTTTTTTCAAAGGTCACATACAATTACGCATAATTTCCCAATCATTGGTCATTTTAGATATTGGTTGGAGAGTATTGGCCCGGAAATGCGTCAATATTTTGTAGCAAATAATAGAGAGGAATTGCCCTTTAATAGAATTGAGCGCAGTTGGATCTATGCCTCTGCAAAGAAAGAAAACAACTATGAAGGTTTTGGAACGGATAGAGATATCTATGCCCATCAACATATCTTTATAAAAAATCAGATGATGGGGTATCAGATAAAAAAGGGGCATCCAAATGCCATTGATAAAACTTTTTTACCCTGCGCCAAAGTCATTGGAGGTTATAATAAACGTCGAAAACCATTTAGACCGGCATCCGTTATTAATGTTTCGGCCATGAGTTTCGGTTCTTTATCTGCAGCAGCGGTTAGTGCCATGAATAATGGTGTTAATATTGCAGGTGCCTATCATAATACAGGAGAAGGTGGGCTTTCCCCCTATCATAAACAAGGAGGAGATGTTGTCTTTCATTTTGGTACAGGGTATTTTGGTGTCCGTTCCGATGATGGCAACTTTTCTATGAAAAAAATGAAGCAATTAGTTGCTGAAAACTCCTGTATCAAAGCCATTGAAATTAAGCTTTCGCAGGGAGCTAAGCCTGGAAAGGGAGGGGTACTCCCAGGTGCTAAAATATCACCTGAAATTGCAAAAATCCGAGGTGTTGAAGTTGGAAAAGATGTGCTTTCTCCAGCAACTCATAAGGCCTTTAGTAATGTTTCAGAACTCTTGCAACTCATTGAAGATATTGCAGATGCTACTGGTTTACCAGTTGGCATCAAAGGAGCTATTGGAAAACTAGACCAATGGGAAGAATTGGCAGATTTAATGCTGAGTAGTGGAAAGGGACCAGATTTTATTGCTGTTGATGGCGGTGAAGGAGGAACAGGAGCAGCACCTCCAAGCTTTGCAGATCATGTTTCCTTGCCTTGGATATATGGTTTTTCTAGTCTCTACAAGGTTTTTCAAGAAAGAGATCTTACCAATAGAATAGTCTTTGTAGGCAGTGGTAAATTGGGTTTCCCTGCTAAAGCGGCGATGGCCTTTGCTATGGGTGTTGATTGCATTAATGTAGCAAGAGAAGCCATGATGAGTATTGGTTGTATACAAGCGCAGATATGCCATACCAACCGATGTCCTGCAGGTGTTGCCACCCAAAGTAAATGGCTGCAAAAAGGAATAGATGTTCCCTTAAAGTCGGAGCGTTTGGCCCAATATTTCAAAACTTTTAGAAAAGAATTTGTAGAAATCACACATGCAGCTGGCTACGAACATCCATGTCAATTTACCATGGAAGATATCCAGGTAAATGTAGACGATACTGAATTGAATAGAACCTTAAAAGCCACCTACGGTTATTCCAAAACCGCAGTTCCATATACAGATATGCAAACGCTGTTTGAATGCAGTCATCTTGGAGGGCAAGCTTATATGGAAAAATGTAAATAACTTATTGCTTATGACACAGAAAATTACCCTACTATTTGTTCTAGTATGCAGCAGTTTCACAATGTTTGCTCAGAAGAAAAAAGACTTACTCATAGAAATTGACACCTTAAAATCGGAACTGCAGTTTACTAAAAACAGCTTGTCCGAATCCAGAAAGAATGAGAAAGTAAGTCTTGCTCGTATGGAGTCTGCAGAATCTCAATTGGGAGAACTCCGCGACGCAAATGCCGCATTGTTAAAAAACCTAAAAGGGTTTACGGAAATTTCCAATAAAAATTCGGAGACCATTGAAAATGCCCTTAAAAGTCTGAATGAAAAAGAAAGACAACTAAAAGTAGTGAATGAAGCCCTAAGCAGTACTGATTCTACCACTTTGGCCGTTTTCACCTTATTTAAAGGCAGTTTAGAAGGAAGCGCTAAAACCTCAGTGAAAAATGGTGCCGTCGTTATCAGCATTCCAAACCTAGTTTTATTTGGAGAGAATGATCATAACTACAGTGTAGCGGAAGAAGCACAGCCTATTCTTGCCAAACTCGCAAAAGCAATTAATACCTATCCAGATATTAGAATAACGATTGAAGGTAATAGCAATGCGCTTGAATTTAAAGATGCGTCCTTGATAGACAACTGGGATTTAAGTGCTCGCCAAGCTGCAGCAGTTGCCAGAGCCTTGCAGAATAAACATTCGGTAAATCCCAAAAGAATGGATGCATTGGGAAAAAGCAAATACAATTCTGAAAGTGTAGTGGAAACTGTTACCGAAATAATTGTTCAACCGAATTTCGATCGTTTTTATGCAGTAATTAAAGAAAGCATGAAGAATTAAATCATTCCAATTTTTATGCATACTTTTTAAAGAATTCTTGCGTTTTATCTCCATAAACCATCCCGATATTATTGGGACCAATACCACCAAAAATGACTGGAGATCAAATTTTTCAACTATTTGCCTATTTGCTACCCTCCGTAGTTACAGGCGCCATTGCTTTTTATTTCTTTAGAATGCACACCAATAATGAGGAAGGTAGAAGAAGGTATTTGCTACATAAAGATTCTCAACAAAACACCTTGCCTATTCGCTTGCAAGCTTATGAACGCATGGCGTTATTTTTAGAGCGGATTGCCATCCCTAGCCTAGTGGTTAGAGTTGGACCTAAATCTACCAATAAGCAAGATTACGAAAACCTGTTGATCAAAAATATCGAAAACGAATACGATCACAACTTATCGCAACAGATTTACCTTACTGATGAGTGTTGGAATGTTATAAAAGCGGCTAAAAATGCTACTATACAGGCAATCCGTAGCGCAGGTATGAGCGAAACGGACAACGCAGATAAATTGCGTGAAGATATTTTGAATGCCACCATGGATAAAACATCTCCATCTACTACGGCTTTAGCCTATGTGAAAAAAGAAATTGGAGAATTATGGTAAGTTATTGGCAGCCATTGCTTCTAAGGCTTTGTCTTCCGCGTACCTAAAACCTTGATACCACCAATCTGTCATCAATTTTTTATTAAAAACCAGAGAGTTCTCTGTAAGTCTTGTTGGCGTGTAATAAAGGTTTAGTTTCACTCCTTTATGCTTGGCGGCTAGCTTCCCTTCAGAAACATCGTGGTATTCTATCTGGTCTATTGCAAAGCCATAGATGCTGAGCATTAAAGAAAATGGGTTTTTCCCTAGCACCTTATTATGTTCCATTTTTTCAGACTCTAGAATAATGGCATCTACCTCAGTAGCACCTCTTTTAATGGCTTCTCTTATAGGTACTACGCATCCTAAACCACCATCTCCATATTCAAAACCATTCTTCTTAGCCAAAGACATAAAAGGAATATAGTTGCAAGAAATCCAAATCCAGTCACAGAATTCCCCATATGAAAAATCATTAATGGACTTATACTCTACTCTATTTTTGGATAGATTCGATACCGTAACAACAATTTCTTTGCCTAAATCTTTAATTTTAAGAAACTCTTCCATTGAAAAGTTCTTACGAATAGTGCGTCTCAAAGCTTTGCTTTCTCCAAAGGTTCTTTTTCGCTTGATAAACTGAAGGAAAGTGGTGAAAAAGTTAATGGAAACAAATTCTCTATCTCCTTTTCTACGAACAATAAAAGGGTTTAAACTAAAGATAGATAGCTGGTTAACATTCGTGTAGATATCATATAACTTGCCTACATTATTAAGAGCTAACTGTGGTATTAAAAGACTACCCGTAGAAGTTCCCAAAAACATATCATATTCTTTTCTTTCTACTTCTGTGAGGTATTGAGCGACGCCACCGGCAAAAGCACCTTTACTTCCACCTCCACTAATTACTAATGCTTTCAATTATGATTCTTCTAATTATTGGTTATTATCAATATCGATCTGGCTGGTTTCGGTATTTTTATATTTTGCGAAGTTATACCCCCTCTCCCACCAATTCGCCATTTTTTCCTTGTCAAAAATAAGGGAATTTGTGGTGAGTACTGTTGGTGTGTAGTAAAAATTAATAATTGCATCGTTATAGTTAGCAACGTATTTACCAATTCTTATATTTTGATGTTCAATTCTATCCAATAGGAAATCAAACATATTGGTAAGCAGCGAGAATACATTTTTTGAAGGCATTCTATTTAAATGCGTTACCTCTGTTTGCAAAATAATAGCATCTACTACAGTAGCTCCTTTTTTTATAGCTTCTTCAATGGGTACCATACTTCCAAGTCCACCATCTGCGTATTCGCAGCCATTTTTTTTAACCAAACTCATAAACGGAGCTAAATTGCAAGAGATCCAGATCCACTCACAAAACTCTTCATAGCTGCAGTCGTTTATTGATTTGTATTCTACCTGGTTTAGAGAAAGATTGGATACGGTAACAATAATTTCTTTTGCACTTTCTTTTAAGATCGTAAACTCTTCCTCGGTCACCGTTTTCTTTATAAGCTTTAATAAGTTATGACTTTCCCCAAATGTTTTACTGCCCTTGTAGAAATTCTTAAATACATTCCAATGGTTAATTCCAATCGTTTCTACCCCTCTTTTCTTCTGCACATTGAACGGGCAATTGCTAAAAATACTTTTCTGATTTACGGAAGTATATACTTCTTTTATCTTCTCTATTTTTTGCAATGCTAAATGAGAAATTAAGAGGCTCCCTGTGGACGTACCTAAAAACAGGTCGTACGAATGTCCTTGCTCCTTCATTAAGTATTGGGCAACACCGCCTGCAAAAGCTCCTTTGCTGCCTCCTCCAGAAATTACCATTGCTCTCATTCCGTATCTAATATTGTTTCTATATAACGAATTTCATTTGGTCCTAATTTTTCCTTTAATACCCCTATCCTACTCTTATAATCATCATTTTTTATCAACTCTTGAAGCAGATTACGACTGTAATTCTTAAACTGCCATTGGTGATGCTGACTTGCATTAATTAAATCTAATAGATTTTGATCTGTAAAGCTAAAAACTTCCCCGATCCATCTAAAAGCATTTCTTCTAACTTCCAAAGGGTATTTTGGATGGGTATAACTTGTTAATTCCTTAAAAAATACAGCTTTTTCTCCTGTTTTATACGCTTCAGTAATGATAGCAAGTACCAACCACATTAAACGAATATTTTTGGTGTTTAAACCCACCATATTCTTAGTTCTATCTAAATACGCTATTCTATTTTCAGGAAAACTCTGCCACAAATTAAATAAGGCATGCTCTACTGTTATATAGCTTTGGTCGTCTAATAACCCTTCATACTTACTTTTGAAGGATGGAGGAACCGGACTTAATGTTTGTGCTAATGCCTGTCGTATTTTCACTTCTTCCGAGGCAAAGGCCTCTTCTATGAGTGTTTCCGATAAAACATCGTGAAATTCTTCTATCATCGCTGCTTTTAAAGGAACAGAATTGCTTGCATCCCAATATTTTTTATAATTGATGTCGTCACTTTGCGCGGCTTTCAAATCTTCATACATTTCAAATCGAAGCCTTAAAGACACTGATGCTTCTTTTAACTTATCCATTACCGCTTGTATTGGAAACTCCTTTTGTTTTAGCCATATCTCATTGAAAGATGCCAAATTTTGACCGCTAGCCTTTTCTACTTCATGCAAAAAATCTTGCACTTGTACGTTCTCAAACTGATGCTTCTTTAAATATTGTTGTACTCCTTCTTTAAAAGCCTTATCCCCTATCTGCTCTCTTAGCATAAACAATGCAATGGCCCCTTTTTCATAAAAAGTAAGACTGCTTGCTTTGGGATCTGTAAGACATTCTCCTTTCCCTTCCATTGATAATTGTTCTAACTGTTTTGCTGATTGGTATAACTTCCAATAAAAATGATCTTCTCCAAAAATAGCAGCTTCTGCCAGATAGGCATAATAAGTGGCAAAACCTTCATGCAACCAATGGTGCTTACTATCTACTTCTGTAACTAAGTTACCAAACCATTGATGTGCTAGTTCGTGTGCATTGATATTTACATAATTTTGATCTACAAAAGACACAGAGTCAATTACGTAGGCATCTGAAAAAATAGTAGCACCTGTATTTTCCATACCCGCATATAGAAAGTCCCGCACAGGGATTTGTTTATAGTTCTGCCATGGATAAGGCACGCCTATTTCTATTTCCAGAAAATCAAAGATTTGTTTACTATATCTGTAGGTAGGTTCAACCTTGCTACTATCCGTTGGGTTGTACCACAACTCTATAGGTATTCCACTTTTAGAATTTAATTTCTCTACCCGATAGTCTCCAATAGCAAACGCTAAGAGATAGCTGCTCATTGGTTTTTTCATTTGATAGCGCCAAGCTAGCATATCATCATGAACAGTAACAACTTCCAACCGTTTACCATTGGCAATCACTGGATAAGAAAGATCGGTAAGAATTACAAAATCAAAGATTACTTTTTCGTTCATATCATCAAAGCTTGGCAACCAATGGCTGGTATATTTTCCCTGCCCCTGCGTCCATATTTGATTATTAGTAGGGTCTTCATCTTCCCATCCTAAGAAGTAAACCGTTTGCTTTGGTTGCACCTTGTAATATATTTCCAAGCTATATTCTTGTCCGGCTTTGAAATTATTTTTTACGATCAGTCTTCTCCCTGTATTTAGATAATCGGCCTCTTTTTTATTCAAGGCAACCTTAGAAAAGCTCATGTTTTTCGCATCTAAAAAAATAGAATCAAGTTGTTCCATAATTCTAAATGTATAGATTACTTTGCCTTCTATCTCTTTCTTCATCGGAGATGGATGGATGGAAAAATTGCCTGTTAAAAAATCTACCTTATCCTGTCGTTGTCCATAGGATATCGCAACAAAAAGAATAAAAACTACCAGAATCTTCTTATACATATATATACTTGATCAAAAGCTACACCAAAATAAGCATTTTGTGTTGTTGCAGTTGTATAGGCTAAGCACTATTTTAGTCGAATGAATGCCAATTTCCTTCAAACTCCCATTATGTACTTGAAAGGTGTGGGCCCAAATAGGGGCGACACTTTAAAGACAGAGTTAGGCATACATACCTATCAAGATTTGATGAATCTCTTTCCCAATAGGTATTTGGATAAGACCAAATACTATAAGATAAACGAGCTTCAACGAAGCAATGCGGACGTGCAAGTAGTAGGAAAGATTGTGAATATTAAAACCGTGGAGCAGAAAAAAGGGAAACGTTTGGTCGCTTCTTTTGTAGATGCTACGGGCCAAATGGAATTGGTATGGTTCAGAGGCCAAAAATGGGTCAGAGAAAACCTAAAGTTAAATGAACCCTATGTTGTTTTTGGTAAAACCAATTGGTTTAGTGGTACGTTTTCCATGCCACACCCAGAAATGGAATTACTATCTGAGCATGAAAAGGGACTTCGTATTGCAATGCAACCCATGTACCCCTCTACTGAAAAGCTATCGAATAAAGGTATTACCAATAGAGTTGTTAATAAATTAATGCAGCAGTTGTTCATGGAAACCAAGGGACAGTTTTTAGAAACTCTCTCCCCTACACTTCTAAACGAATTAAAGCTAATTTCTAAAAGTGAGGCGCTTTTTAATATCCATTTTCCAAAAAATCAAGAGCTTTTAGCCAAAGCTCAATTTAGGCTAAAGTTTGAAGAATTATTTTACATTCAATTGCAACTCATTTCTAAAAATATCCGCAGAAAACATAAAATAAAAGGAGTTGTTTTTGATCAGGTAGGAGAACAGTTCAAAACCTTCTATGAACACCATCTTCCTTTTGACCTCACCAATGCTCAAAAAAGAGTTTTAAAAGAGATCAGATCCGACTTAGGAAGTAATGCTCAAATGAATCGTCTATTGCAAGGAGATGTGGGCTCTGGTAAAACGATTGTAGCGGTTATGACGATGCTCTTAGCTATTGACAATGAATATCAGGCGTGTTTGGTAGCTCCTACCGAAATATTAGCCAATCAACATTTTGAAGGTATTTCAGAAGCTCTAAAGGCATTAAACATTGAATGCGCTTTACTTACTGGCTCTACAAAAAAAGCACGGCGCAGGGTTTTACATGAGCAATTAGAGGATGGGAGTTTGCATATTCTCATTGGTACACATGCCATTTTGGAAGATAAAGTACAATTTAAAAATCTTGGATTGGCGATTATAGATGAGCAGCATAGATTTGGCGTAGCACAGCGATCTAAATTATGGCATAAAAATTCCATCCCTCCTCATATATTGGTGATGACCGCTACACCAATTCCAAGAACACTTGCTATGAGTTTGTATGGCGACTTGGATATCTCTGTTATTGATGAATTACCCCCTGGAAGAAAGCCTATAACTACGGTGCATCGATATGATTCGAATCGTTTGAAAGTATTTCAGTTCATTAAAGATGAAATAAAAAAGGGAAGACAGATCTATGTGGTGTATCCGCTGATACAGGAGTCAGAAGCTTTGGACTATAAAGATCTAATGGATGGTTATGAAAGTATTGCGCGCGATTTCCCACTACCGGATTATCAAATATCGATTGTTCACGGAAAAATGAAAACGGAAGACAAGGATTACGAAATGCAACGTTTCGTAAAAGGCGAAACACAAATTATGGTGGCTACTACGGTCATTGAAGTGGGTGTAAACGTTCCTAATGCTTCTGTTATGATCATTGAAAGTGCTGAGCGTTTTGGTTTATCACAATTGCACCAATTGAGAGGTCGCGTAGGACGGGGAGCCGATCAGAGTTATTGTGTTCTTATGACCAGTCATAAATTATCCGCTGAAGCAAAAACCAGATTAGAAACAATGACAAGAACCAACGATGGTTTTGAAATTGCTGAAGTAGATTTAAAACTAAGAGGACCTGGGGATATTATGGGGACACAGCAAAGCGGTGTCTTAAATCTTAAGATAGCCGACATTGTAAAAGACAATGAAGTACTGAAAACTGCGCGCTTCTATGCGCTAAAAATTCTTAAAGATGATCCCGGTTTGGCGCGACCCGAGAATGCTGTGCTTAGAATGGCCTACGAGCAACTTGTTAAGCACAAAAATATTTGGACCTATATTAGTTAAAAAGCCTCACATTAATTTGCGAGGCTTTTTGGATATAAACAATAAGTAATTACTATTTTTTTGCAGGCGTGTTAATATCCTCTCCCTTTTTAAGTCGGTCTAAATTTTGTTGCAATCTAGGCTTAAAATTAGCAGGTGCAGTAGCCATGGATTTATGAATAGATTTGATGGCATTTTTAAAATCCCCATTGGCAGAATAAGCTCTTGCTAGCCCAAAATTACTTGGAAAGGCGCCTTTATTATTTTTTACATTG
Source organism: uncultured Flavobacteriaceae bacterium (assembly GCA_947500575.1). Lineage (GTDB taxonomy): Bacteria > Bacteroidota > Bacteroidia > Flavobacteriales > Flavobacteriaceae > CANMSI01. The sequence continues at coordinate 596,994 of CANMSI010000002.1, forward strand.
GCTTTCATTACGGCTAATGCTTTTGTGGAATTTCCTGTAGCCAAAAGTTGCGCACCAGCACCATATATCTCATTAGCAGTTCCCATAGTAACAGCTTTATCTAGCATGTCTTCGGCTTCAGCTACTTTGCCTTGTTTACGAAGAATACTGGATTTTAAGGATAGGTTGGAAAAACTCTCTTTGCTAAAAAACTGACCACTTATAGAGTTATTTACCCATTCCAATGCTTTGTCTAATTCCCCTGCATTAAAAGCATAATTGGCAGCTTGGTCCCATGCAGCCTGTTGAAAACCTTTAGAGTTTCGTAAATCATTACTAATACCTTCCAAAACAATGCCTTTCACGTCAACTTCTATTTTAAAAGGAATTTCCTTCTTCTCCCAAATTAACGAGGCAATTGCGCTATTTGCATCTACGGTATTGAATTCATAGGTAAGTATTTCAGTACTATCTTCTTTATCAATAGACTCTACTTTAACACGCACCACATCTTCTTTTTCATCATAAAAATAACTTCCCCAAGAAGTGGTATTCGAGGATAGTATTACGGTTACATCTCCATTCTCCTCTGGTGCCATAAAAAGTGCATATTTCCCAGCCTTTACGTCCTTCCCTTCCAATTTTACATCATGTGTAAATTCAATAATCGTATTATCATCTGCACCTGCTCTCCACGGAGCTGCAGTAGATGTACCAAAACCAAGATTATTAAATCCGTTTTGTACCAGTCCTCCCCATATTTTTCTACCTTTCACATAGGGCCTGTTATAATGTATGCTAATATCGGTTATTCCAACACGTTGTGTAACCACGGCTTTAGGGCTGGTAGCGGGCAATGTGAGCTGCGCATTGAGACTCGTAGCCATAACTAATAATAAAAAAGTAAAACCGATGCCGGCCTTAAGTGTAAATTGTTTCATGATTGATCTTTTTTGTTGTTTTGTTCATGCTTAGCCATAGTACTATGCTATTCCTATAGGCTATTAATACTTCTTGTCTTAAGGCACTAAAAGTAAGAATCCTGTGAGCGTCTTAGCGTTACTGTAATGTTAAAATAGAACTGCCTCATGTTAAACTCAAACCAAAAAAAGCAAAGTTGAACATCGTAATTCTAGGTCAGAGGATTTACAAAAACCAAGGAACATTTATACCTTAGCTAATTGAAATTTAAAAAACATCAAAACCCTGTTATTGCTTGACTTAACAGTGATAGAATTTAATATTTTACGAATGCAAAAAACACTATTTGACAAGGTATGGGACTCCCATGTAGTTCAAAAAATTAAAAATGGCCCAGATGTTTTATTCATTGACCGCCATATGATCCATGAAGTAACCAGTCCTGTTGCATTTTTAGGTTTAAAGCAACGCGGTATCAAGGTAATGTATCCTAATAAAACCTTTGCAACAGCGGATCATAATACTCCTACCCTCAATCAGCATTTACCCATAGAGGACCCTTTATCCGCGAAACAATTAAGAGCCTTAGAAGATAATTCTAAAGAGCACGGCATTTCATATTGGGGATTAGGGCATGAAAAAAATGGGATTGTACATGTAGTTGGTCCGGAGTATGGCATTACGCAACCAGGAGCAACTATTGTATGTGGAGATTCTCATACTTCTACCCATGGGGCATTCGGAGCTATTGCCTTCGGAATTGGTACTTCGGAAGTAGAAATGGTGTTAGCAACGCAATGTATTATGCAACCTAAGGCCAAGAAAATGCGTATTAACATCAATGGAAGTTTAGGTTTTGGCGTAACTCCTAAGGATGTGGCATTGTTCATTATATCTAAACTTACTACCTCTGGTGCTACCGGATATTTTGTTGAATATGCAGGAGATGTATTTACGAACATGAGCATGGAAGGCAGAATGACCGTTTGTAACCTAAGCATAGAAATGGGTGCACGTGGTGGCATGATTGCCCCAGACGACAAAACATTTGAATATATAAAAGATAAGGAGTTTACTCCAAAAGGCGCTTCATGGGATAAAGCAATGGCCTATTGGGAAACTTTAAAAACCGACGAGGGTGCTGTTTTTGACAAAGAACTGACTTTCAATGGGGCCGAAATTGAGCCAATGATCACCTATGGTACTAACCCAGGTATGGGAATGAGTATTTCGAAGTCTATCCCAACAGCAGAGACCTTGGATGGAGGCATTGCTACTTATAAAAAGTCGCTCAAGTATATGGATTTCGAAGAAGGAGATTCTATGTTGGGAAAGGAAATTGATTTTGTATTTGTTGGTAGCTGCACCAATGGTAGAATAGAAGATTTTAGAGCTTTTGCTCAACTAGTGAAAGGCAGAAAAAAAGCAGCAAATGTGACTGCTTGGTTAGTTCCAGGCTCGCATCAAGTAGAAAATGCGATTAAGGAAGAAGGGATTTTGACAATTTTACATGACGCTGGTTTTGAATTAAGAGAGCCTGGTTGTTCTGCTTGTTTGGCCATGAATGAAGATAAAATTCCTCCAGGGAAATACGCTGTGAGTACATCCAATCGAAATTTTGAGGGCAGACAAGGTCCTGGATCAAGAACCATACTTGCAAGTCCGCTCGTTGCTGCTGCTGCTGCGATAACGGGTAAAGTAACAGATCCACGCGAATTAATGGCTTTGGAAACAGCCTAATTTCTAATTTTAGACATTATATAAAATGGCATACGATAAATTCAATATACTTACCAGTACTGCGGTACCCCTACCTATAGAGAACGTAGATACCGATCAAATAATACCAGCTCGTTTTTTAAAAGCAACAGAGCGCACAGGTTTTGGTGATAACCTTTTTAGAGATTGGCGCTACCAAACGGATGGTACTCCTAAAAAAGAGTTTATTTTAAATAATCCGATTTACAAAGGTCAAATCCTGGTCGGTGGTAAAAACTTTGGATCTGGTTCTTCAAGAGAACATGCTGCTTGGGCTGTATACGATTATGGATTTCGATGCGTAATCTCGAGTTTTTTTGCAGATATCTTTAGAAATAACTGTTTAAATATTGGTGTACTTCCGGTACAGGTTAGTGCCGCTTTTCTTGATCAGATATTTAAAGCCATAGAAGCAGACCCCACCACAGAGATCAAAGTAGATCTACCAGCGCAAACCATTACGATCCTTGCTACAGGAGCACAAGAAACCTTTGACATTAATGCCTACAAAAAGGAAAATATGTTAAATGGCTTTGATGATATTGATTACCTGCTCAATATAAAAGAGAACATCCGCGAATTTGCAAGGCACACGCCTCTTTAGGTATATCATAACAGTATGAAGAAAAGAAAGGTTGAAATAATGGACACCACCTTGAGAGATGGTGAACAGACCTCCGGAGTATCATTTTCAGTTTCTGAAAAGTTAACACTCGCTAAACTTCTGTTAGAAGAATTAAATGTAGATCGGATAGAAGTTGCGTCTGCAAGAGTATCGGAAGGAGAACTAAAAGCAGTACAAGAGATAACAGAATGGGCATCTTCCAAAGGATATAGAGATCGGGTGGAAATACTCACTTTTGTAGATAAAGGGGTCTCTTTAGAATGGATGAAAAAAGCGGGAGCCAATGTTCAAAACCTCCTAACAAAAGGATCTCTGAATCATCTTACCTATCAACTAAAAAAGACACCCGAACAACATTTTAACGATATTGCCACTACTGTTGAAAGCGCAAAAAAAGAGGGGATAATTACCAATGTATATTTAGAAGATTGGAGCAATGGTATGCGAAATTCTCCGGAATATGTTTTTCAATTTTTAGATTTCCTTACAAAACAACCTATAAAACGAGTTCTATTACCAGATACTTTGGGCGTACTCACCCATTCAGAAACTTTTGAGTATTTAACAAGTATCGTTAGCCGATATCCCAACATTCATTTTGATTTTCATGGTCATAACGATTATGACTTAAGCGTTGCAAATGTGATGGAAGCCCTAAAGGCTGGATGTCATGGTTTGCATCTTACGGTGAATGGAATGGGGGAACGTGCGGGGAACGCACCCCTTGCAAGTGTGGTTGCAGTAATTAATGATTTCTTACCCGAAATAGAGATCAAAATTAAAGAATCTTCCCTTCACAAGGTGAGTAAATTGGTATCTACCTTTACCGGTTTTGGAATACCTGCCAACAAACCAATTGTTGGTGATAATGTATTTACCCAAACTGCTGGAATACATGCAGATGGTGATAGTAAGAAAAACCTATACTTTAATGATTTATTACCAGAACGATTTGGAAGAAAACGCAAATATGCCCTAGGAAAAACTTCAGGAAAAGCGAATATTTCTAAGAATTTACAAGAACTTGGGCTAACATTGAATGACGATGAACTTGGGAAGGTAACACAACGTATCATTGAACTAGGTGATAAAAAAGAACGGGTAAGCAAAGAAGACCTGCCTTATATTATTTCCGATGTCTTAAATTCCGGTACCTATCAAGAAAAAGTGATTGTAAAGTCATATGTACTCACTCATTCCAAAGGCCTCAAACCATCTACCACGGTTTCCGTAGAAATTGATGGCGAATCCTATGAGGAGAATGCACAAGGCGATGGACAATTCGATGCTTTTATGAATGCCCTTAGAAAAGTATATGACTCTAAAAACTTAGAACTTCCAAAATTAACAGATTATGCAGTTCGTATTCCCCCTGGTAGTAATTCAGATGCCCTTTGCGAAACCATCATCACCTGGGAAGAAAAAGGCAAAGATTTTACCACAAGAGGGCTAGACTCTGACCAGACTGTATCTGCTATTAAGGCCACCGAAAAAATGTTGAACATTATCTAATTAAAGAAAGCATTACTTTCTTAAAATCTCAAAAATGAAATTAAAAATTGCACTTTTAGCTGGGGACGGTATCGGTCCAGAAGTAATAGACCAAGCCGTAAAGGTTTGTGATGCTGTAGCAACAAAATTTAATCATCAAATTAACTGGACACCAGCATTAACCGGTGCTGCAGCCATCGATGCTGTAGGAGAACCGTATCCCGATGCAACACATGAAGTCTGCTTAGCAGCAGATGCGGTGCTCTTTGGAGCAATTGGACATCCAAGATTTGATAATGACCCCTCTGCAAAAGTACGTCCTGAACAGGGTTTATTAAAGATGCGAAAAAAACTAGGCCTTTTTGCCAATGTTCGACCAACCTTCACTTTCCCTTCACTCATTGATAAATCTCCGTTAAAACGGGAGCGAATTGAAGGTACCGACTTAGTATTTTTAAGAGAGCTAACCGGAGGCATTTATTTTGGAGAACGTGGACGGCAAGATAATGGTAATACTGCCTTTGATACCTGCACCTATACCAGAGTCGAAGTAACACGATTGGCAAAAAAGGGTTTTGAAATGGCGATGAAACGTTCTAAGAAGCTTTGCTGTGTAGATAAAGCCAATGTGTTAGAGTCTTCTCGTTTATGGCGAGAAACGGTACAAGACATGGAAAAAGACTATCCTGAAGTAAGCGTATCTTATGAATTTGTAGATGCGGTAGCAATGCGACTTGTACAATGGCCCAATTCCTATGATGTTTTAATAACAGAAAACCTATTTGGAGATATTCTAACAGATGAAGCCTCTGTAATTTCAGGTTCTATGGGATTAATGCCATCTGCGTCTTTGGGTGAAAAAGTGGCTTTGTATGAACCCATACACGGCTCTTATCCGCAAGCCGCGGGGAAAGATATTGCCAACCCCTTGGCTACCATCTTATCAGCGGCAATGCTTTTTGATGATCAAGGACTTGCCGAAGAAGCACAAGCCATACGAACCGTAGTAGATAGATCGCTTACGGAAGGAATTGTCACCGAAGACTTAGCTGAAAACAGCAAAGCCTATAAAACGAGCGAGGTAGGAGATTGGTTAGCTACTCATATTTAATCGCAAGGATTTCCTCCTCCGTTATAGTTAATTAAACGAGAGACTGACTGAGATGGCAACCCTAGGTTATTGGTTACCGTAAACCTCAGTTCTAAAGTATCGCAATTAACAACGGTACTTCCTGTAAAAATTCCTGTGGATGTACCAATGAGGGGGATAAAAAAATCATCATTACCGTAAGAATTGCCATCGTATTCTAAAATAGACAAACCAGGGTTTCCAATGATCTGATATTGCATTTGAAAGGTAATTCCTTGGGCAACTGCGCCAGTATTTGGCTGTAACCTAAATGTAATAGGAATATCAGTATCAGGTTCAAATCCGCCCTGAGGACTTGCTATTGGATCTATTACAAAAGTATATGCTGGAGGGGGCGGAAAAGTAACCACCACGTTTAACTGGTCTGGAGCACTCAGTCCGCCATCATTATCTTCTACTATTAGACTTACGGTAAATGTTCCCTCTGCACCGTAGGTATGTGTAACCATTTCGGTGGTAGTAGTCCTCGTATTTCCATCTCCAAAATCCCATCGGTATTCCACAATAGCACCATCGGGATCAGAAGAAAAATTACCATTAAAAGTCTTCTCTACTTCGGTTGATGGTCCTAGTCGGATGTCTGCGGTAGGCAATTGATTTACCGCATTTACAGTAATCCCTGTACTATTACTAACCCCGGGGTCAGAAACAGATGTAGCTGTAATCGTTGCAGTACCTGCACCTGCACCTGTAACATTTCCATTCGAATCTATGGAGGCAATACCCGCATTACTGGTACTCCATATAACGCTAGGATCTGTGGCATTGGCTGGAAGAACAGAAACTGTGAATTGTTGATTATCTCCTACATTGATGGTGCTGTTTACTGGGAAAACCAAAATTCCAGTAACTGGCACATTTGCAGGGACTATGGTAATCACTGCAGAATCTGTAATAGAACCGTTCTCTACCGAAATTGCTGTAATAGTTACATTTCCAACAGCTAGGGTAGTCACATTTCCGCTTCCATCTACCGTCGCCAGGGAATTATTACTTGTAATCCAATTTACATTTGTATTCGTCGCATTCGCTGGTAGTATAGTAGCTGTGAGGCTTACAGGCTGCCCCACCTCAACAGTAGAGGTTTCTGGAGTGACTTCTATTCCGGTGACCGGAACGTTTGCCACAGATACGGTAATATTTGCGGTACCGCTAACACCAGAACCATCCAGTGCTAAGGCCGTAATTACGGCACTACCCTCTGCTACCGCAGTAACCAATCCATTTCCATCTGCAGTGGCTACACTGTTATTGTTGGATGTCCAACTAAGTGATTGATTGGTTGCATTGGAAGGGGTAATATTAGCCGTCAGTTGCTGTGTTTGCCCTACTTCTATACTTGAATTAGGTGGATTAATATTTATCGCTGTGATTAATATTGTTGCTGCGGTAACCGTTACCGTCCTCGTTTGTTCTTGTGCCGCATTCCCTGCCGCATCACTAACATTGTATTGTAAGGTATAGGTTCCCGGCGTATTGGTATCCAAATTACTAGTAACCACTACTGCCCCAGTAATATTGCCATCTACATTATCTGTAGCAGTAAAACCTGGCTCCGTATAGGGTTGGCCAGCAGTAATATTTACCGCTCCTCCTACCAATACAATAACTGGTGGTGTAGTATCTGGTGCATTGGTGACCGTTACCGTTCTTGTTTGTTCTTGCGCCGCATTCCCCGCCGCATCACTTACATTGTATTGCAGAGTATAGGTGCCAGGTGTATTGGTATCCAAATTACTAGTAACCACTACTGCCCCAGTAAGATCACCATCTACATTATCAGTGGCTGTAAAGCCTGGTTCCGTATATGGCTGACCTGTGGTAATACTCACCGCTCCTCCTACCAATACAATTACCGGTGGTGTAGTATCGGGTGCGTTGGTGACCGTAATCACAATGTTGGCACTTACCAGAGGATTGTTCCCATCATCTGCCAAATAAGTTATTATTTCATTTCCAGTAAATCCATTATTAGGTGTATAACTAATTATGGTACCTGATACCGTAGCAGTTCCATTTAAAGGGCTCCCTGCTTGGATAGTAACAATTAAAGGATCATTTTCTGGATCATTTATGGAACTTGCAACATCTATTGGGTTGTTCGTAGAGTTTCCTTGTACCGTACTATTTATATTTTGAGCTGTTGGTGGTAAGTTGGCAGGAGCGCTTACCATAATAGTCAGTGTACCGCTTACAGCCGGGTTAATACCATCATCTACCGTGTAAATAATAATATCATTTCCTGTAAATCCAATATTTGGAGTATAGGTAATTATCACGCCCGAAATTGTAGCCGTTCCATTTGCTGGTGTACCTGCCTGTATGTCTATTACCAATGGATCATTATCAGGATCAGAAATTAAGGCTGTTAAATCAATAGTGTTATTGGTTGAATTTCCTACGACATTTATATTCTGGTTGGCCGCCGTTGGGGGACCATTAGGCATTGGTGTTACTGTAATAGAAATAGTTCCATTAACAGGCGGATTATTCCCATCATCTACCAAGTATACAATGGTGTCAGGACCCGAATAATTAGTATTAGGAGTATAGCTTATAACCGTCCCAGAAACAGTAGCCGTTCCATTCGTTGGACTTCCACCTTGTATTGTAATGGTAAGTGGGTCATTTTCAGGATCATTGATTTCCCCAGCCACATCTATTGGATTATTTGTTGAATTTTCAACTACTGAAAAACCAAAATTATTCGCTGTAGGAGGATCATTTGGAACATCTGTAACGGTAATACTAATCACAGCATCTACGGGAGGATTATTGCCATCGTCTACCAGATACACTAGTAAGACATCTCCTGTAAATCCATTCGTCGGTGTATAGCTAATTACAGTGCCATTGATATTGGCTGTTCCATTAGAAGGACTCCCAGCTTGTATGCTAACCGTTAACGGATCATTATCGAGATCGTTGATCTGAGTTGCAACATCAATTGTATTATTCGTTGAATTTTCTAGAACATTCACTGAAAAATTATTCGCAGTTGGAGGTCTGTTTGGTGGTACAGAAACAGTAATAGTAATGGTGGCGCTCACTAAAGGATTGCTACCATCATTTACTAAATAGGTAATGACATCATTTCCAGTAAAACCATTATTTGGAGTATAGCTAATAATAGTTCCTGAGATAGTAGCTGTGCCTTCTGCAGGACTTCCTCCTTGAATTGTTACTGTAAGTGGATCGTTTTCTGGATCACCTATAAAGGCAGCAACATCTATAGTATTATTCGTAGAATTCCCTTCAACTGTTACAGCAAAATTATTGGCCGTTGGAGGACCATTTGGTGGCGCTGACACCGTAATAGTAATAATTGCACTCACCGGAGGGTTGTTTCCATCGTCTACTAAATAGGTAACGGTGTCCTGACCTGTGAATCCAGAATTAGGGCTATAGCTTATTACGGTACCCGCTACTGAAGCTGTACCATTTGTTGGACTTCCTGCCTGTAAACTAACCGTGAGTGGATCATTCTCGGGATCACTAATCTCTCCTGCTACATCTATTGCATTATTTACAGAATCTCCTGTAAAGGTAACTGCGAAACTATTGGCCGTTGGAGGATCGTTCGGCACTGTGGTAACCGCTATTGTAATAGTTCCTGAAACTGGCGGATTATTGCCATCATCTACCAGATAAATGAGCTGATCATTCCCTACGAAATCCGTTCCTGGCGTGTAGGTAATTAAGGTGCCGATAATATCAGCAGATCCATTCATTGGGCTTCCTGCTTGTATTGTTACCGTAAGTGCATCATTATCTGGATCACTAATCTGATCTGATACCTGTATATCGTTATTTGACGAGTTTCTTAGTACGGTTACCGTAAAATCGTTTGCGGTAGGAGGCGTATTTGTTATTGCAACAACAGTAATGGTAATGGTCCCCTCTACTGGAAGGTTTATTCCATCATCTACGGTATAAATAACCGTATCTTCTCCAGTAAACCCAGTATTTGGAGTGTAACTAATTGTATTTCCAGAAACAGTTGCTGAGCCATTTGGTGTATTTCCGTTTCCGACACTTACTGTTAAAGCATCATTCTCTGGATCACTTATTTCTCCCGAAACATTAATTGCATTATTTACTGAATTTGCATCCACATTCACAGCAAAATCATTTGCGGTGGGTGGCTGATTGGTAGCACCCTCCGTAACAGTAATGGTAACCGTCGCAGATGCGTCATTGCCAACATTTCCATCATTTATGGTATAGATAAAGCTTACTTCGCCAATGAAATCGGTTGTAGGCGTATAGGTAACTGCCTCTGGTGTTACTTCTAAAGTACCCGCAAAATCTGGAGTAAGATCGGTAGCACCTGTTACCACAAGTTCATCTGCAGGGGTATCTACGTCGGTATCATTTAATAGGACCAGCACACTAATTCCTTGGTTGACTTCAACAGTTGCAATATCGTCTACTGCGACTGGAGGTTGATTTCCGTCTGGGTTTGGAATAACATTTACTACTCTAACCTCCCTTGCTTCATTTCCTGCAGCGTCAGATACGGTATAAACAACCTCATACGCACCTTCTGTAGATGTATCTATAGCTGTAAGATCTGTCGCAATAGATGCAGTAAGATCTCCATCAATATCGTCTTCAGCAGTAGCTCCTGCATCTGTATAGGTAGTCCCAATAAATACGTCTACTGGGTTTTCTCCTAAAATTGTGATTGTGGGAGGAGATTCGTCTATAATTTCTTCCACCACTTCAAAAACCAGATTGTCTTCTAGCTCTTGTCCATTACTATCTCTTAAATTAAATTGAAGTTCAGCAGTTCCTAAAGCATCTGGAACAAAGACAAATTGATATACAGCGGGGGTAATTGCTTCAAAATTATTTGGTTCTACTTCTATAAAATCTGTGGCAATTAATAACATTCCTGATCCTGAAATGATTTGATAATTCCACTCATAAGTAGCTCCTGCATTATCTACTCCACTTTGCAATGTAACAACTACCTCTGCTTTCTTATCCACTTCTACAATGGTATTTGGGCTGGTAGCAGTCCAAACAGCGGGTACATTTGATATGGAATAGGTAATTTCTGTTTCTTCCGTAAAACCGAAAGAATCCTCGGCCTTAATGGTGATCCTGTGATCTCCTACTTGAGTACCAACGTACATCACCTGCGCAGAAAAAGAATCCAATGCAATTTTAGAACCTTCTGGTAATTGCTCACCTTCAGCATTTATGTAAAAACCTGCTCCTTCAACAATTGTATACGTAAAAAAGTATTCGTAACCTTCTAATTCAGCTTCAGGAATAACGGTAAAAGAAGTAACCAGCTCCTCATTTATAAAACCCTCTCTTTGATGCGTTTCAACCAACTGAAACTCTACTTCCGTGATTAGGTTCACATCTTTAGTACATGCCAACATTACGGCAAAAAAAAGTGCGAAATACAAAAAGGATTTGTAGTGGTTTTTCATTCTTAAATCATAGCGTGTTCCAGTGCTTTTAAGTGTTCATTAAAAGCATCTACTTTATTCTCAAATAAGCTTTTCAAGGTACGTATTCATGGGCAATTCTAAAAACGAATCCCCTAGTGATTTATGAACAAATAGGTAAAAAACCAAAAAGTTCGATAAGTAGCACGGAATTCTAGATATAGAAAAAATATCCTGAAAAATTTATAGTCAACATTCGTTAACTAAATTAGTATCAAAATCAAAATTCTGGATACTATTTCACCTACGAAATTGATTATTGACAAGCTGTAGCGACAGGGAGACACCTACAGTCACATTGATATTCTCCTGGGCCACAAGTAGGGTTGCAGATATCCGCTACATTGATAACAACAGTGCCCGTATCTGTAAGAATTCCATCAGTCACTACATAGGTAAAAACAGCAATACCACTAAACCCATTAGGAGGCGTATAAGACAAGGACAATGAACCAGGTGTTGGCAGGGTAACAATTCCATTCGTTGGTTGCGTAAAACTACTAATGGTCATGGTGTCTCCATCAACATCTGTATCATTTAGAAGCACTCCCAGTAATGCACTTCCTTCATTCGGAATATTATAATTATCATCAGCCGCTATGGGCGCATCATTGACAGGTGTAATATTTAATGTAACCGTGCGCTCTATTTGAAGCATTCCGTCGTCTACCCTATAGGTAAAAGAGTCTGCACCGTTTTCATTTAAGTTGGGTATAAAATTATAAAAGTTCATACCAATATTTTGCAAGGTCCCTTTTGTAGGCTGATCACCAATTGAAACAATGACATTATCACCATCCGGATCACCTACATTGCCCTGATCTCTTATATTAATTTGAAAGTTTTCGTCTTCTATGGTTGTCACAGAAAAATTATCTCCTGTAGGCGGATTGTTCGGTGCCATTGTAACCGTAATTGTAATAACTCCCGCTACGGGTGTATTGTTTCCATCGTCTACAAGGTAGGTAATGCTATCTGGACCTGTATATCCATTGGTTGGCGTATAGCTTATTAGGGTACCAGCTATAGAAGCAGTGCCATTGGTTGGTGTTCCAGGTTGTATGCTAATTGTTAAAGGGTCGTTCTCAGGATCGCTAATTTCGGCTGCTAGGTTAATTGCATTATTTGTAGTGTTCCCTACGATATTTACCGAAAAATTATTCGCAGTTGGTGGATCGTTTGGCGCGGCAGTTACCGTAACAGTAATGGAACCAGCAACTGGTGTATTTATGTTATCACTCACCAGATACGTAATTACATCATTTCCTGTAAAACCGTTATTGGGTGTATAACTGATTACAGTACCAGCGATACTAGCCGTCCCATTGACAGGACTACCTCCTTGAATACTAACCGTTAAAGGATCATTCTCTGGATCACTAATCTGTGTTGCAACGTTGATGGCATTATTACTAGAATTCTCCACAACATTTACAGAAAAATTGTTGGCAGTAGGAGGATCATTAGGTGCGCTACTTACAACCACCGTAATAGTACCAGCCACTGGAGCATTGATATTATCACTTACTAAATATGTAATTACATCGTTCCCCGTAAACCCATTATTAGGCGCATAGGTAATTACGGTACCTGCTACTGTGGCAGTTCCATTTGCGGGACTACCATTTTGCAAAGTAACGGTTAAGGGATCATTCTCCGGATCACTAATCGCACCAGCTACATCAATCGTATTATTAGCTGAGTTTCCAACAACATTCACGGAAAAGTCATTGGCTGTAGGCGGACTATTAGGCACGTTGCTTACGACCACAGTAACAGTAGCTATTACAGGAATATTGATATTGTCACTCACCAAATAGCTAATGACATCATTCCCTGTAAAACCATTATTGGGAGTATAAGTAATGATAGTACCTGATACTGTTGCTGTTCCATTTGCCGGACTACCAGCTTGCAAGCTAACCGTTAGCGGATCGTTTTCAGGATCGCTTATTTCACCTGCTACATCAATGGTATTATTGGTAGAGTTCCCAACAACATTCACTGTAAAATCATTAGCAGTAGGCGGATTATTAGGTGCATTGCTTACCGTAATCGTAATGGTACCCGTTACTGGAGTGTTTATATTATCACTTACGAGATACGTAATTACATCATTTCCTGTAAAACCATTATTAGGAGTATAACTAATTACGGTACCAGCAATAGAAGCTGTTCCATTTAATGGACTTCCCGCTTGTATAGAGACTGTAAGAGGATCGTTTTCGGGGTCGCTTATTTCCCCCGCAACGTTGATGGGGTTATTCGTTGAATTCCCTGCCACGGTGATGGCAAAATCATTAGCTGTGGGAGGATTATTACTTACTGCTAGTACGGTAATGACCGATGTATCACTCACCATAGGATTATCATCAGATGTTGCGGTAATTGTTACCGTTCCCGAACCAATTCCGGTTACTAAACCGTTTGCATTTACAGTCGCAATACTGGCATCATCCGTACTCCAGTCTACTGCAGGGTTGGTTGCATTGGTTGGAACTATGGTTGCAGTTAACTGCTGTGTTGCGCCTGTTGTTAAATTTGCTGTGGCGGGTGCAACCGTTAAACCTGTTACACCAATATTTGCCATCGTCACTGTAATTTCAGAAGTATCAACTGCCAACGAATTATCAGCAGAGGTGGCTTTAATGGTGACTGTACCAACAGCAACAGCAGTTACAAGACCATTGGCATCTACAGTAGCAATGCTATCATCATCAGAATCCCAAATAACATCCTGGTTTGTTGCGTTAGAAGGTGTAATAGTGGCTACTAATTGTCCAGTACTTCCCATTACTATACCTCTAGAAGAAGGGCTTACTTCAATACCAGTAACCGGAATTGTACCATCCGTTACGGTGACTTCACTTTGATCACTAATAGCAGCATTCTGAGCAGATACAGCAGTAATAGTTGCGGTACCAATTGCAATTGCAGTAACAGTTCCATTGGTATCCACAGTGGCAATATTGGTATTATTGGAACTCCAATTAACTTCCATATTAGCTGCATTAAAAGGTAATACTGTAGCTGTTAAATTGTCCGTAGCACCTACCAAAAGGGATAAGGTTTCTGGGGCTACTTCAATACTACTAACATCTACTAATTCTTCCACTACTTCTATCGTAACAGAAGCAGTTAGTTCTTGACCATTGCTATCTCTTAAATTGAATTGAATAATTACGGTTCCTAAGACCTCTGACCCAAAGCGAAACTGATAAGTTCCAGGTGTAATAGCCACGTAAGAATCTAATAGTACTGGCTCATTTCCTGGCAAGGAAAGTAAGGACCCAGAGCCTTCACTAAAAAGATACAATCGTTCGTAAGTAGTATTAGTGGTAGCAGTGGTATTTCCTAGTGTAACGGTAATAAGTGCACTTTCATTTACAAGCACCTGATTTACCTGACTATTGGCCGTCCAAACCACTGGCACCTCGGATAGTGTATATACCAGTTCTACTTCTTCTTTAAAACCAAAAAGGTCTTCAGCGATTATTTTTATGCGATGCTCCCCTGCCCTAGTACCCCTATACATAATATCTGCAGAAAAAGGATTCAAATTGATTTTCTCTCCTTCTGGAAGATTTTCTCCATTGATATCTTCATAGAACCCCTCACCTTCTGTAATGATATAGGTGAAAAAATATTCATACCCTTCTAGTTCAGCTTCTGGAATAACAGTCACTGTTGTTTCCAATAATTGATTGACTAAACCTTCTTCTTGATGTTGCTCTATTAATTGAAATTCAACTTCCGTTAATAAATTTACATCTTTGGTACATGCCAATAGCAGTACAAAAGCTAAGAAAATATGCGTTATGTTATTAAACTTTCTTTTCATCCTATTTATTTATTAAAATAGTAACGAACTCCTAAGCCTGAAAAATTGGTGAGTTTGCCAAAATCACTATTAAGGTGATAGAACTGCGCGGTTTTTAATACCAAGGAAAAGTGCTCACTGATAATTACATCTATTTCTGCAGTTGCCACACCTCCGTAAATAAACTTACTATCTCCATTTAGCGAGACAATATTTGAAAGATCTCTATTTCCATTGTTAACCAATTCATAACCAGCCAAAACACCTCCACCAATACTCAACACTTGCATTCTTCTACCAGTGCTATAAAGTGTTGTAAAATAGGAATAGGACAAGGTATAGCTAGAGTATGGAATGGGGGTTTCACCAGAGTTAAAATTTTGTAATGTAACGTCTAAAGCGATCTGAGCAAAAGAGCGTTCACTTAAATTACTATTGTATGTAATTTCACCGCCATAACCATCACCAAAAATACCACCTGCTCCCATCATGGTGTTGGTATATGCTTGGCTCATACCAAAAATGGGTATTGCCATTAAAATTAAGGGCAAAATAATTTTTTTCAATTGGTAGGGGCGTTTATTTGTTTACTATCCAACGGCAATAATACCATTCTGTTGTTCTCTGATTCGTCTAAAACCACAAAAACCTCTTCTTTATTTGTTAGTTGAAACTTTTCAAAAACATATACCACTTCATTTACACTTTCAGGATCAATGATCTCTTGAAGATTAAACTGATATAAAGGTTGAATAATTTTCTGAGGTTCTGCTCTATTCTTCTTCAAGAAGAAACTTAGACCATTCACTAAATATTCCTTTTTAGAATTATTCTCTATCTGCATTACAAAATAAATCTCGTTTCTATCTACCAGAATATTATTTAGCTTAATTACAATGCGCTTATTTTGTCTAAAACTTCTTTTAAACTTGGTTCGCTGCAAATAGTTATTTTCACAGAAAATGCGATAATACTCTTTCCTGTCTTTATCGTATAGATCTCCTTCTTCCAAACCTATGGGTGCAGCATCTACTGTATTCGTTGGAGAAACATCCGTATCATTGTCCTTAGATGTATTTTCATCCTCCCCATTTCCTTGTTTTTCTATAGGCTTTTGCAGGGTTTCATCTTGCTTCACCGGAGTGTCTACAACGGAATCTTTTGGTTGGTTTACCGCATCGTTATCCGGATTTTCATTTATGATAGTTGGTCTTGAACTTACTTTTGTCTTCCCAACCGCATAAGCATCCGTCATGATGTAATTATAATTTTCAATATTCTCTGAATACTTTAATGAAAAAGAATAAATGTATCCATCCTCAGTAATTACGGTAAGGTTACTAGGATTTCCCTTTCTTGCCTTTAGAAGTCCCATGGTAGAACCTCTTTCATAATCAAACTTATAGTTAACGGCTGGGGCAATTACCTTGGCAATAGTTGAAGGAAAAAATAGAGACACTGTGGTATACTCGTTGGCTAAAACCGCTGTGGGCAACTTAGCTGAGTCTTGTGCATTTATGAATGCAAAACTACACAATAGTATGAATAAAGGAATACACTTCTTTAGCATAGCAGGCCTTGAATTATACACTTTGGATTACTTCCAGTTCCCTTAACGAAACAAAAGTCTTCTTAATATACAAATTTAAGATTTACTATACGAAATGTAGGAATTAATCGCTGTAAGTCATAAAAATTAGGATACTTCCATCAAATTTTACAATATACTGTCAATAGCGGTCACTATTTTCTGTAAAATTGAACAACTATTCAAAAAATTAACACCTACAAAGTGTTCGAAAAAGCAACAATGCTTAGTATCCATCCTATGAAGACAAGGAATACTCTAAAATTTATCTAAGTATGTAAGGTGAGGTTAATGAGGCGAAATACGCAGAAAGATATAAGCATCCAAAACTGATAACAATATATACAAAAAGCTGTATTTTTTGAATTCTAGGTTTCTCCTCCCCTTGTACTTTAAATTCTTCCAGGAAACTTTTCCATTTGGATTTATAGTAAAACAAAAAATAACAGATACATCCAAAAATGAGAACATATGTTGCTTTTTGAAGAAAACTAGTTCCTGCAAAAAAATTATTCCATAAATCATAATTAGCCCATGCGCTTAAACCAAGAACAACCGCATGAAATTGAAAAAAAATAGTTAAACTCATCAACAAACTAGCTGATAATTCTGGAGGATCGTTCTTAAGTCTTGTAAATAATAGGTGCATTTGGTAAAACATATAACGATAAAATTTAGGCGGTTTTAATCGTTTTAACCAATCCATGCCTATTGCCTTTTAAGAAGTAATTTTGGCATTGCAACCCTTGTATTGTCTCGCTTAATCCTTCTTTCTTCCATTAAATCATCCATATACATACTTTCATTTCTTGGGACATAATCAATATCAAATTCTAGTGATTTAATTTGATTACCATACTTTTGTCTTAACTGTTTCATTCTATGTATGTTATAGTCCTTTTGGGATATTCCACTTGGTGTTCCCCAATCCCCAAATGCTCCTGAAACGTTTAGTATAAAATAGGTGCCAGCAATGGCCCAACCCACAGGTCCTCCAAATGCTCCAATCAGAGAAATGGTAATATCAACGGAAGCCTTGGTAATCACTTCACCTTTATTTGTATAATCGTTAACGCTAGCATCTATTATTTCATAGCCACTGAAAGCGACACTTGCCACTAATAATACTTTACCAGCACTTTTAAAAACTTTCGCTTTCTTAGCAGCATTCCTAGCACTTTTTTGATATCCACCGGCTCCTTTTCCACGTTGCTGACTTAATTTTTGTAAAATTCCTTCTCTATTCCTATACCAACCGTTGGCATTACGAAGTCCATCTCCTGCATTCCAAGGCGTAAGATTTCCGATATGTCTCATAGCAAGGACACCGGTAGTAGCACTTCCAATGGCCCTTGAGTTCTTCGCAATTCGGTAAAATGGATCTTCCCAATATTGATCTTTCACCACAAAATCTGCAAGAGAATCTTCAAAATCCCCTGTTCTGGTCATGGAAAGATCCCAACCAGGAGCAGGTATATCATTATCTACATAGAGTACTTCCGTTTTTGTAGTCGTGTCCAATGCCCATACTCTTACTGCTGGTTTCCCATCGTTCAAAGGGTCTTGAAATATCTCAACTTTGAAATCAGACTGTTTGGATAATTTAACCCAACGCATTCCATCCCATACCTCATAACCATCGGTGGTTTCTTTTACATACTTAGAAGTATCTATTTCTGGAAAATCAGATTCGGTAAGGTTGAAGTTTTGATTATGTTCTGTGGCAGCACGTTCTACAGAAAAACGCTTATTCTTTTTGGTCGCCAAATCAATCTTGTAGAGCGTATCAGAAAGAGCCACTCGTGTGTTATCTATTTGTACCTGCATTAGGTCCAAAAAAGCACCCCTAGGATCTGTATCACCGCTCACACGTTTGGCCGAACTCCAAGCCTGCTCTATTGCTGGCTTAAGCAGGCTGTCTAATTCCTGAAGCAGTTCGTCTTCCATATTTACTTATGGTTTTTTACTCTCCCCAGCGATTTTCGAAAGTCATGTCGCCTATCTGGATCGTTTGAGCTGAAATCACAATACGCTTTTGCATAGGAGTTGTGCTCACAGCATCAAAATTCTCAACTAATTTAACGCAATACGCCTTTTTAAAAAGCACCTCTTGCAGGCGAGACATAGCATCTCGCTTATAAAATATAATAGATCCATCTTTGGTCTGATCTGGTGCAGCCATCCAATGAAATAAGTCATAACGTCCTTGAGATTCCAAAGTGACCATTATTTGGCCTCCTACTGGTTTCCCAGCAGGTTTGCCTGTATGGTCCATGGGTTGCTCAAAGTTATAGGTACAACTTAAAACATTATACTCTGCCCCGTCTACGTATAGTTTTGCTAAAAAAGACATTTGATTTGGGCGTTTAAGTTATCTATTGCTTATTGCTGTTCGTAATCCGTTTCCCATTCTGCTCCTTCATCGCCTTTCTGTCCATCCATTTTAATTAGGAAGTTCTTTGCAGGGAAATATGGTTTTAATCGCACATCAACATAAATTCTATCCTTTTGAGTAGGATCTTGTTCAAATCTGCGAATTTCAAAATTCTCTATTAATTTATCAGGCCCTGTAATGCCATCTAAAAACTTTACAATCTGATTCTGTATTTCTTTTCTTGTCTTGGCATTGAAATTTTCAAAGGCCCTTCTGTTTAAGAAATCCATCAAAACTTTCGCCACATAATCAAACACTCGCACTACTGAATACGTTTGTAGCCCGAGGTTATCACCATTAAACAAGGTTTTCCCAGAGAAAGCCATTACTTTACCATATTCATTCACCATAGGAACTAAACCGAGGTTTTCTAGATTAGCGATTTCACTTTTCTTCAAATCAAATCGTACACCATCTACCTCACTAAGACCTCCATGCTTTTTACCAGCAGTTACCTGAGACATTAAGGTTTTGTATATTTTACCTGCAAGTGCTCCTGAAGGTGGCACATACACATCTTCCTCTTCGCCTACAGCACTATTTTTACCTCTACCAACCAACCAATTACAGGTCATAATGGTATTGGATAAATACATGTCGCCACTCGCTAAGCTTGCACTTTCAAACATTTCCATTACATCATCTGGCTCATCTAAATGAGCAAAATCAGTAAGCAATGTAACTTTATTATCATGTGCCAGTTTTGCCCACTTATCAACCACCGATTTGGATCCTAAGTATCCTGGTAATACCATAAGTGAGTAATTCTCTCTCAAATCTAGACGGTCGTATTTGGCAATTAATTCTTCCTGAATGTGATCAAAGAAACGGGTATTGTCTAGATCAGATAACTGATCTAATTCTGCATTTACAATAGAAACGTTCTTTACAGAAGGCATATCTGTATTCTTAAAGAATAAGGCCACGGCTCTATAAGATGTTTCTAATTCTCTTGTTTCTGCTAACGCCAATTTTAAGTTTTTAGCCAATAAGGCTTCAGACTGCTTGGCTTTGTCATCTGCCGCTTGTACTAATCCAATAATATCATCGCCAGATTTCAAAGTATCCGACCATAATTCTAATATTTTCAAAAGAGAAGTACGTTCTTGTTTTTTATTGTTTTCCGTAAGGAACATTTTTCGTCTTGCCTTACGATCGGGGTTTAAGTTTTGAACATCATCTATTGCAGATTCTAATAAGTCGAACCCACCATACTTGGCCAGGTCATCAGATTTTTCTTTTACCTGCTGAGCATATGGTTTATCACTTAAGCGAGATTCGTTCTTTTTATTGGACGTATCGGACATATCTATTTTGAATAAGGTTATTTGGCGTTTTTAATTTCTTTGATCAAGGTATCTAAAGTCTGTACTAAAGATTTTTTAGCATCAGCATCTTCCAAGGCAGCTTTTAAAATTTTATTGGTTTTAAGTTGCTTGATTATTTTTTTGTATTGATCACTTTCAATTTCTAGTTCTTTCAGAAAAACACTGTTATTCACTACTCCATTACTTCCAAAATCGCCTAGATTGTCAAACTTAAGCGTCTCATTTTTGGTGCCTCCTTTTTTATCTTCAAAAGGAATCTTTAACTCGGGCGCGAAATGTTCAAAAACATCTTCTACAGTATTCAATCCATTCACCACTTCTGCTTTAACAGGGGCGTTTGGAGTTAGTTTTCCTGCGATTAATGTTCTGTTTTGAGGGATTTCATTAAGTGCTTCGCTAGCATCGCCTTTTACTTCGTTACCACCGATTCCTAGGTTACTATTAGCCATAAAAAAATATTTTGTTTGTTAAATTTAATCAAAAAATACTTATACACAACGTATGATGTTTACATATAATATAAAAAGGAGGCCTTGAGTTTGCCTCCTTTTTGAATTGATTAACTTTTTGAATGCGTAATTACACCCACTCGTTCACGTGTTCACCACCACCGCTAGATAATTCTTTAGCAGATATAGTGAAAGTTTCCGTAAGTGGATTTTGACCGGAAGAATCAAAGTTTTCTTTGTACTTAATTAAGTACCCTTCTTTGAAATTTACTTCCTTTAAAGTAGCATCCGTATCTCTTTTCACAAATACGATTGTACCATCTTTTCTTTCGAAATTATTGGTCATCCATTCGAAAAAATCAGTTTCGCCATTCGACTCTACTGTCAAATAGATTCTACCTCCTCTTGTTACAGAAGATGGTCTACCTGTTGGATCTACTTCTTGGTTTAGGTCATAGGAGCAATGCAAGATTGTGTACTCCTTCCCCGCTACTTTTAATTTAGCTTTGAAAGACATAATAAATAAATTTTGTGGTAAATATTACCGATTAATAATTAAAATAAACGTCACATAAGGACACCTCTAACATAGGAAATGTATTTTAATTAATCAATTTTTTTCGATAAAGCGCACCATACAACGCTAAATAATAGCCTTTTAACTATGAAATGATCATAGTAGATCTTTACTAATCAACTCACATGAAGTAGCACACCTAAAGTGAATTGTGGTTTGAAAAAGAATAGAAAATAGGCTCGGTAAAAAATAAGTGTGTTTAGAAATTCTTCCAAAAAAGACCCTTCTTAGTTCGTAAATCAACGGTCATACTTTTAATACAACCTGTCTTGGAATCCCGTACTAATTTTAGGTCTTTTAGTTCTATTTTTACATCACGAATATCGCGAAAGAGTTGATTAACCGTTTTCCTAGCCCCATTTTTATTAAACACCGGAATACTGGTATAACAGAAATAGTTTCTTATGGCTATATCATCGATAGTTCTCACAGAATACCCCATGAGCATTTGTCTCATTTCTTCACTAGAAACCTCAATTCGAGGGGTTTCTTCGGGAACTTCCGTTGGTTTTACCTCTTCCACAGGTTTTTTGTCAATTTGATCTTTAAGAACGGTCTCGATGGGATCTGCTTTATAGGTTACTGGTTTTTTCTTCTTTTTCTTTTTTGCCGGTAACACGGTAATTCGTTGCTTTGCCTCATGCCTATTGTCACCGTTAACTACTAACAACACTGTTTTTTCTCCTGGTCTTTTAAAACTATACGTCTCCTCCTTTGCAGTGCCATCTATCCGCATCGTTTCTCCAAAACTCCATTGCCAAGATTCTGCAAAAGGAGAATCATTAGAAAAAACAACTTCGTCTCCCACTCTTATATTCTTTGGATAGTTAATTGTAGGGATTAGTTTTGGCGATATTAAAATTCTTCGTTTGGCAATTACCACTTCCTTCGTAGCTACACATTGCCCATTCATTTCTAAAGTGACTTTATACGTACCTGGTTCTTTAAATTGATGCACCACTCCAGACCTAAACATGGGTGTAGAATCATCACCAAAATCCCATGACCAATCTACTCCAGAAGCATCTGTACTTTTAAATTCAATAAGATCATCTATGGTGTACGAACTCGAAATAATATCAAAACCTACTCCACTGCAATCTACCTTCCTATTTAATTTAAATGAAAACAGAGATAAACCACCAATTAGTAATACTAAAAAAGTTAGAAATACGTTACGATCAAAGTGGGTTTTTATACTTTTATTGTGCATAAATAATATATTCTTACTAAGTTGTATACTTCTTTTAAAAGTACAATTCTTTCTATGAAAATAAAACTATTGTTTTTACTACTTATTGTGTTGTTTACCAGTTGCGGAAAAAAAACGTACAATGGTACCGATTATCTGTATTACAAAAATGAAATGGCGAAAGCCAAAGAACAACAAAAAGCAACTGAAAATACAAAAATTGAGGAAGTAAAAAACAATGAACAATCATCTTATTTAACGAAAGAAGAAAAATTAAAATTTGCTACCTTATTAGAAACCTCAGAAGAGAATATTAAGAATGAGAAATTGTATGCAACCATCAACGAATGGTTGGGGGTTCCATATCTATGGGGAGGTAATAGTAAAAAGGGAATTGATTGTTCTGCCTTTGTGCAACAAGTCTATGAAGATGTTTATGATCATAGCCTGCCTAGAACTTCTATTGAACAGTTTTACGAAGACACTAAAGCACATTTTCAAGATCAACAATATCTGGAAGAAGGGGATCTTATTTTTTTCAGATTACGACATAAAGATAAAGTAGTATCACATGTGGGTATTTATCTTCAAAATGGTAAGTTCCTAGGCTCAAATTCCCCAAGAGGAGTAGAAATTGTAGACCTTAATAGCGTGTATTGGCAAGATAAATATGTAGCTTCCTCTAGGCTTTTGAATAATCAATAAATATGCGCAAAAAATCTACCTCACAACAACTTAAAAAAGAAGTTTTAGATCTTGGTTTTGATATTAAGGCGGAAACCTTTGCTGCCTATTTAAAAGATGAAACACCCCTTAGTTTTGCATTTTCAGACTACTTTAAAAGGAGGTTTAGCCATGATATCACGGATATTTCTGAAATAGAAACCTCTTATAAAAAATTACAGGTACATCTAAGTAGACGAAGTTTTTACGACATTTTCCCAGAACGTTTTTTTCATAGCACTTATAGCAGCACTCCCTATGTAGAGACCATGGTAGATGACTATAAGAATCGTAAGATAGAAGAACAACATGCTCGTGCATTTTTTGAACCTTTAGAGGAAGAGTTCTTTCTTCATAAAGTTGCCGCGGAGGAGGAAGAAAATCGTATTTTTAAATCTTTAGGAAGTCCAGAATTGGTTAATTTTTTAACCAACCTGTGGAACATTGATCCAAAATTCCCTAAGGTGATGGCCACTAAGATTTTAAAAACAATCCCTTTTATGTATAAGATAGCAGGGGATTTACCGTTGTTAACACGGATATTGGAAACGATCATTCAAGAAGACATCAAAGTAACCAAAGATTTTGCAACTATAGATACCAACGGAATAAAAGATAATACCCCCTTGCAATTAGGTGTTAACTTAGCTACCGCTAGTAGTGGAAAAACATTTCTTCCTAAGTATACTTTTACCATAGATCAGGTGAAGCAGCCCGAAGAAATTGCTCATTATCTTCCTCAAGGAAGCATCGCGGCGGTTGTTCACTTTTTTTTAAAGCATACCTTACCCTTTGAATGCGGTTTTGAAGTTAACTTTACCCTAGCGAAAAAGAAACAAGAATTTGTAATGAGTGAGGCCGTATATGCGGGTAGGCTCGGAATATCATCTACAATATAGAACTGTATGTGGAGAAGTTACGTTAAAAATCTTATTAGTTTTGAAGCATTGATACCCTTTGCAATTATTGTAATGCTGGTATTGTTAACCCTGCGACTGCTTTCAAGAAAAACTCCTGGCTTTAAAAAAAGGCGTAAAAAATACTATCTCTATCTTTTATCTGCGATTGCAATTATGGCCATCTTTACTGCCATACTCTATAATCTAAAGCAAACCACTTTAATGTTGCGGTATTTCTCATTTTTAGCCTTTGCTTTTACCTTGGGTACGCTGCATGTCTATTTCTATCGTGAATTTTTTATGAAGTTTGACAGCAATAATTATTTTAAGGAAATTCTTTATGCCTTTATTACCTCCTGCGCATTGCTGGTGCCTGTACTTATGATTGCTACATTCTTTTTGGACCTTCAATATCTTGGGTATTATTTTCTAATAACAGCTGCTTTTACCATTCCCAGCTGCTTTTTTGTACTGTTCAACTATTCTGTATCCATTCCTACAAAACTATATTCCAAGTGGTATTACCCACTAGGAAAAAAATACGAAACACCTAAGCACTATGAGTTGAAAAATATGATTGTGCTTAACTTTATGTTTTACAAAAACACCAAAGAGAGTTATATGACAAGTTTTAAAGCAAAAGCGCCAAAGGATATGGATTTTGGTCGACTTTTCTTTTTCTTTATCAATGATTATAATGATCGAAAAACAACTACAAGAATAGAACTAACGGAAGATTCTGGTGATCCATATGGCTGGTATTTTTATACAAAACCAAAGTGGTATGGCGCATCTAGACATATTGATTCTGAGTTAACTGTAGAGCAAAACAACCTAAGCGACGGAGACATTGTAGTCTGTCAGCGAATTTAAAAAAACGAGTATGATAGAAGATATAAAACATTTCAAAATCAATTGGATTGATGGCATGAAAATCTCCAAAGAGCATTTTCAAAGCCTTCAAGATTTTGCAGATTCTAGAATAAAAGATGGTATCAGCGCTCAAATGCAGCGTCATGGATATGGACTCCTCCCCTCCTATCTCAGTGACAATAGCGAATACGCAGTTAATATTGACGCCCATAAGAGCTTAAAAATATCCATCAAAAAGATGAGAGCGTTAACTCCATCGGGCAATAGAATAGAAATTACACAGAAAACACCTGCAGTAAAGGAAGAAGTGATCGTAGAAGAATTTGCAGATAAAAAATTCGAAGATGGTTATGTCTTACTCAACGTAGATACCGAAAATTCTGTTCCATTTGGGGAACAAGATGCCAAAGAAATTCCACCAAGGTATCCGTTTGTAACGAACAACTACTTTTTCTCTTTTGCAAATGCCAAAGAGTTAGAAAAATCTGGCTTGGGAATGCATCAGTTACCCATTGCCAAGATTGTGAAAGAAGGTAGCACCTTGGCTACCTCCAACTCTTATATTCCTCCTTGTGTTACCTTAGGAGCTCATGAACGCTTAATTGACTTCTATAACGAAGCGGAGAGCTTTCTAAAAATGACCGAAAGAAATGCCATTTTGATTGTTCAGAAGATTATGACCAAACAAAGTGACAACCCTATTGCAGATGCAATGCACATTGTAGTAGATAAGTTATATGCCTATTTAGCACAACAAATCACCTATGTGAAATGGGAAGAATATCAAATACATCCTAAAAAATTATTGGAAATTATTGTGAGTTTTGCCCGCGTTTTCAAAGGATCGGTAGATGTTTCCTCGCCAGAAAACAAAGAACAACTCTTTAATTATTTTGGAGAGTGGACCGATTTAAAAGGGGGCGATTATGAAAAGATATTCACAGATATTATCAATATGGAATATCACCATCTAGATATTGATCAAAATTTGAGTCTTATCGGTGGTTTTATGACCACAATAGAAAAACTGTTTACCATACTTACACAAGTAGACTATATTGGTAAAAGAAGAGACATGGGCATTTTTGTTAATGAAAATATTGTTAGGGATAAACCAGGCAAATCTGGTGGATCAACCTTTTTAGCTGAATAAATACAGATATCATGGAAATTTTGAATAAAAAAGAAAGAGTATCATCCTTTCTACTTTTCTTACTCATGTTTGTTGTCACAGTAGGCATCATATTCGTTGCTGTTTTCTTTAGCTACAAACTACCATGGAAGGAAAATGAAATCCTTAGAGCTGAAAATCAAAGGATTCAGTATGAATTCCGCTATCAAAAGAAATTCATGCAAGAATTAGAAAAAATTGATGTCTTAATCGATTCTTTAGACAATACAAGAGAAGGATATTTCTTCTTGGAGCAATCTATTAACGCCGATCTAATTGATATAAAAAGTGATATTCCTAAAGATTCTTTGGATGACAAAAGCATGTACGAAAATTTAATCCTTACGTACAAGAAATTTATGGATGCCAAACGCGATCTAAAGCAGGTGGAAAATGCCAAAACAGAAATTGATGACTTAAATGATCAAATTAGAGATTATGAAAAAGAAATTCGTCAATTGGAAAATGCCTTAGAATTATCACGTCGTTTAAACAATAATTAATTTTAGATGAGCGCAATAGAAGTTGACAAAGCGATCCGTATTGCATCTCAGATTGCTGATGAACATCAGCATCAGAATTATGGGCCTGCACATCTTTTAAAAGCAGCATTAAACAGGGATCTTTCCCTGCTAAGACTGCTACACGATATGGGTGTGGATGTATATTATATAGAAGACTGGGCAGAATTGCGCTTAGAAAACTACCCAAAAAGATCTTTTCAGAATGGTGCAGTTAAAGCAGACAGCGAAGCAACCACCGTTTTTGAAGAAGCAGAAGACGTTCAAACAAAATTAAACAAAGAAGAAGTAGATCTAGTATCTGTATTTATCGCCGCCATCACTCCCGGTGTTGGTTTTAGTTTTGATCAGTTAAAGTCCTTACCCGTTAATCACAACCAATTATTACAAGCGCTACAAGGCCCTGAAACCGCCAAAGGGGTGAATAAAATATCTCCCGATTCCAATACCGAAACCCCCTTTGCCAAAGAGAATGATCTTTTAAAAAAATATACCGTTGATATTTTGGCAGAAGCCGCCCAAGGCAAATACAATCATATTGTAAACAGAGATAGAGAATTAAAAAAAATTGCTGAGATTTTAAGTAGAAAATCGAAACCAAATGTCATCATTCTGGGCGATTCTGGTGTTGGAAAAACGGTACTGATGCAGAATTTGGCATTGGAGATCCATCGAACTAAGATGGTAAACAGTCTACAGCAAGTTCATTTGCTAGAAATTGACACAGCCACTTTACTTCTGGGAGCTTCTTACAAAGGTGAGGTGGAAGATCGACTTCAAAATATTTTTAACGAAGCCAAAAACTTAGCAAAGCCTGTTATTTTAATAGATGACTTTCATTCACTCTTAGAAGACAGTAGTACCAGCCAAGGGATTTTGAACGTTATTAAATCAGAGTTAAACAAAGGAGAGGTTATTCTTATTGGAATTACATCTACAGACAATCATAGAAAGTATATTGCCAAAGACATTGCTTTAAACAGAAGGTTTGAGACCGTTAGCTTGGAAGAACCATCTCAAGAAATGGCATTGCGCATTTTGAAAAGCGTTGCGGCAACCTATAGCGAACATCATGAATTAAGCATTTCGGAGGATGCGCTAACAGAGGCCATCCGTCTTTCCAAAAGGTATTTAAAAGATAAAAGCCTCCCTGATTCTGCCCTAGATCTCATAGACCGCACCATGGCGGCAGCCAACGTATCTGCCCAATCCTTGCCGTCAGATGTAGCAGAGTTACAAAAACAATTAGCGGAAACTGAGCAAGAAGCCTCTAACAAATCTGAAGAAGAAAACAGCAAGGCTATTGATGAAATCTATAGTGCTTTTAAAAACAAACTAAGTCCCATTGTACAGGGAAAATACGATACGGAAGATGCCTTTTCCCTTTCCAAATACGAAGATAAAGTTGCTTATTTGAAACCGCTTTTAGACCGCATTGAAGCGCATGCTAAAAAGGAATTAAAAAGTGTATCTCAGGAAGATTTAGCAGCTATGGTCTCAAATATCACTGGGATCCCTGCGGGGAAGGTACAGTCGCAAGAACGAGAACGCCTTTTGGAAATGGAAGACACGCTTAAAAAGCGAGTAATTGGACAAGATTATGCGGTAAAAACTGTGGCAGAAGCCATCATAGAATCAAGATCTGGGCTTTCAAAAGCAGGACAACCAATAGGTTCTTTCTTTTTCTCAGGTCCCACTGGTACTGGAAAAACAGAATTAGCCAAATCGCTAGCAGAATTTCTATTCAATGATGAAAGTGCCATCATTCGATTCGATATGTCAGAATTCAAGGAAGAGCACTCCGCGGCACTCCTTTATGGAGCTCCTCCAGGATATGTAGGTTATGAAGAGGGAGGCGTTTTAGTTAATAAGATTAGGCAAAAACCATATGCTATTGTTCTCTTTGATGAAATAGAAAAAGCACATCAGTCCGTTTTTGACGTATTTCTTCAAATACTAGACGAAGGTAAATTGAGTGATCGGTTGGGCAAAGAAGGTGATTTTTCCAATGCGGTAATTTTATTTACTTCTAACATTGGATCGGAGTTTATTTCCGAATCTATGAATGCAGGTAAAATTCCTTCTGGAGATCGATTACTGGAAATTATGTCGGGCTATTTTAGACCTGAATTTTTAGGTCGTATTACCGAAATAGTACCCTTCGCCCCTATTTCTGAGGAAAATGCGCCTATGATTTTTGACTTGCATTTAAGAAAAGAATTATTAGCACTAACAGCACGTTTAGGTATAACCGTTGAGATTGACAAGAAAACAAGAGCTCATTTATCGTTAGATGGATTTTCTCCAACATACGGGGTTCGCCCGTTAAAAGCAGTAATCCGAAACAAATTAAAAAGACCCTTATCAAAGATGTTAATCTCTGGAGAACTCAAGGCCCCACAAAAGGTAAAAGTGGGACTCAAAAATAATGAGGTAACTTTTACCGTTATTGATACGTAATAACCCATTATGGCAAAACCCTACTACCAAGCACCCTTAAATTTTAAGCGTTTTTTTGAACAAAAAGAGTTGAAAAAAATTACGCTTCAGGAATCTATTTCCCAGTTTATAAGCATCATCATAACTACCTGTTTTGAAGAGTATGCTTTTGACGATGATTTTGGTAGTGAAATATGGGAAACCGACTTTGATCTTTTAGTGAACACAAACGTTCTTAAAGAGCGTATTAAGAGATCGTTACGAAACCAAATAAACACCTATGAAAAACGTCTTTCCAATGTAAATTTGACCATTGACCTAAAAGAGGATATTTCAGGAAAATCAAATAAAATACGGCTCAAAAAATACCTCAAAATAGGAATCACAGCAACCATAGTAAAAACCGATGAGCCTTATAGCTTTGTAGGCGACTATTATTTGGCACCTCTTTCCTATAAATAAAATACTTTGTTATTATGAAAAGTCTTACTAAAGAAGAAATTAAGGACCGGCTAATTAGAAGAGCAGCGGAGACTTGGGGAGTAGACGATATAGAAATTGAGTATTCTTTTGATCCCATAGTAAGTATTCTTTTTGATGCCTGTGCTCACGAATTTGAGCGTATTTCAGACACCATAAAAACAAGTAGGACCAGAATAACAGAGCGCTTAGTAGATCTATTAACCCCTGAAGTTTCAGTATCTGCCAAGCCCGCGCATGCCATTATGCATGCCTTACCTACAGATGCATTTATAGATATTAATGAACGTACCCAGTTTTATCACAGAAAACGAATGCCCATCTTTAGGGAGCAGGGAAAAAATGACTTTGAAGATTTTTTCTTTACACCAGCGGGAGATTTTAGGCTGAATGATTGCGAATTGAAGTTTATAGCATATCCTGATAAGATTGTTACGTATGAAAATCATAGAGGGACACCCTTTGTTTCAAAAGATAACTTTATCCAAAACCCAGATAATTCCTGTATTTACATGGCTATTAAACCTGGTAAAGGGGTTAATGAATTAGAGCAGCTACTCTGCTACTTTGATCTGCTTAATTTTTCTCAAAAAGAGTTATTGGCGCATCATATAGGCATTTCCAAATGGTCCATTAAAGACTCAGAATTAAAAGTAGTTAAGGGGTATAACGACACTAGTGAAACTCTTGGGGATTTTAGCGCTTACATCAATGAATCTATTCAAAGTAAGCAACAGTTCTATGAGGCCTATGTAAAACAGTTTTACCAAAATCATTTTTATACAATAGATCAGGCCATTCCTATCAAAGGAAACACAGAAAAATATCCTAAAACTTTTGAAGAGTTTTTATCAGAAGAGGATTTAGCTGCCTTTAAAGACCCTCTTATTTGGATAAAAATTTCCTTTTCTAGCGTTGTTTCTGGGCCTATGCTTACCAACCTACATTGTCACATCAATTGTTTTCCCGTACTCAATAAGAAACCGCATAATACAAATAGAAGACTGCAACCCTATTTCAACATACTTCCCTTAGAGGTAGGTGATGACTTCTTTTATGACGTGCATAATGTACTAGGTGATAGTGGCAATAAATACTATGTGCAGAATAGAGATAAAAACGATTTTGGACAACCTCAGGCGTATTTGAGGTATGGTGGAGTTTCCAGGTTTGATGAACGAGACGCCTCGGAATTATTAAATTACACTTTAGACTTACTAAAAGAAGATAGTGTCGCTTTCTCTGCAATGAACGATGATTTCATCAATTCGAACGTAAAGGATTTAAAGCAAATAATTTCTAGGATAGGACAACAAATTGAGCTGCGAGATTTTACCAAAAATAAAGTGCCCTATTTAATCATAAACAAAAATAGCATTGATAAAAACAAGGACGAAATTGTATATGCAACCTACTGGACTACTTCTGGTGAAAAAGCAAATAAAATTCATCCTTATGTAAAACTATTTCAATACGCAGGAACCGCATTTATCCCAAGTTCTCTTACGTTAATTACCGGTTCCGTAGGTGGTAAAAACGAACCAGCACCCAGTGAAAAAATCTATGCCTATAGAGAGCATATTTTATCCAAAGGCAGAATTATTACACAGCAGGATATTATTCAGCATTGTTTTAATATTTATAAGACCAGTGTGAAAGATGTAGTAATTCAAAAGGGCGTTATGGTGGGGCAAGAAGAAGGTGTTGGCTATACACCAACCACCGACATTTATATCACCAAAAACTCAGATGCAGATTACAATGAAGACGATTGGGATCATCTCAAAAAAGAATTGCTCATTGGCTTAGAAACAAAATCGGCCAACATTCTCCCTTTTCGCATCTTTTACAAAGACTAAATTTGAAGGATTAGTTCCTTTTAAACGTAGAAAATACCCGCTTTAAGGTAATTGAACGAAATCACCTCTCTTTTTTTGCATCCTAGTTTTTTTGTCATTATTTTAATTGTTAAAATAAAAATCTGTTATGTCTAAAATTGTAGCCGCTTCACTGATTATAGATGGATCCGTTTTCTTACCAAAATCTAGCTATAGAGTTACCATTGAACAAAGTGTAGGTTCTCATAGTGCTTTCAGAGTAATTTTTCCATCCAACACTACTGAAGGATATGGCGGTACCCTTATGAACAATTCATTAAAATATGTAGGGAAGAAAATATCCATTGGACTAGACGAGGGAGCTATGGAATTTGTAGGCATAATTACATCAGTAGATGTGCAAAAAGGAAATGGTGCAGCCGGAATTTTAGTGCTTTCTGGCTACAGTCCTAGCATTCTACTATCAAGGTCTGTTCAATGTTTTAGCTATGAAGAAGGCACTTCTTTTAGTCAGGTAATAGCCGATACTTTTAAAGACCATGCAGCGGATCTTTTAAAAACAAGTACCGGCACTGGTACGGATCTTAAACTTCCCTATACAGTGCAGTACAATGAAAGTGATTTTGATTTTATTCAAAGAATGTGCATGCGATATGGTATATGGATGTACGATAACGGTAAGGAATTCTGTGTTGGACGCAGTGGTGATAAACAATTACAAGGAATCTACGGTGAAGATATACAGGCGTTTAATGTTTCTGCCAACTTGCAAGGACAAGCTTTTGGACTGAAATCACATGATTGGATGAACGATACCGCCCTAGAAGCAGATTCAGCGGCGCATCAGCCACAAGGGTCGCATTCCTACTTAGATGTAGTAAAAAAAGAATCGGACGCTGTATTTTCGAAAAAAGGGAATTATAACTGGGTACACGATCAAAACGAATTTAGTGGACAACAAGGTGTCGATAATACCACGAAAGTGGCAACCCTTGGAAAGGCCGCTGGGATGATTATAGCCTCAGGAACTTCTGAAATTACATCCCTTAGAGTTGGAGATACGCTCTCTGTAGAAGGACTTAATTTTACAGATGCTACAAAGAAAGACCCTTTTGGATCTTATATGATTACCAAAATAACACATCAATTTGATCATAGCGGACATTACCGTAATGAATTTGAAGGTGTTCCAGACGGAACAGTACATCCTACTTATAGCAACGTATTTAGTATCCCCAAGGCGGAAGCACAACGCGGAATTGTTCTAGACAATGCCGATCCTGATGGAATGGGAAGAATAAAAGTGCAATTCAATTGGCAAAAACCAATGGGTACCGCTACCCCCTGGATCAAAATGTTGACCCCCTATGCAGGGTCTGATAAAGGCTTCTATATGATTCCTGAAATCGGTGAAGAAGTTTTAGTTGGGTTTGAAAGCGATAATCCTGAAAGGCCCTATGTGTTAAGCGCAGCTTACAATCAAAGCCAGAACAGTAGTTTTGCAGATGCCGATAATAATTTAAAAGCTATCAAAACAAGAAGTGGGCATATTATTGAACTGAATGATACAGATGGAGGAGAAATAATAACTATAAAGGATAAAAACGAAAATATTTTCACCATCGACACCGTCAAAAATGACATCACTATTAATGCGAATAATAATATCACTTTAAATGCTGTTGAAACTATTCAGCTTTCTGCGAAGAATATTGAATTAAAAGCTATTGAAGATGTGATTGAAGATGCGGGGAAAAGTATTAGTGAAACTGCAGGCGAAAATCATAATATTATTGCGAAAAACAAAAATGTGGTAGTAGAAGAAAGTAGTACAGAACAATCTAAAGTATCTGAAAAAATTGCAGAAGAAGTAGTGGTGAATAGTACTGCCAAAAACATGACATTATTTTCTGAGAAATCTGTAGATATTCAGAGTAATGAAAAAGTGAAACTCTATTAATAGCGAAGTAGCTTGGAAGAACCTGTAGAATTTCAACCGAACCATACCTTAAGTTTAAACCCGCATAATTTAAAACGGGTGTATGGTATTACCGTTGAATTTAATCAGGATGGCAAAGAAAAACAAGTCATTCGATATGAACTAGAGGTACTTGCCGAAAAGAACAAGAAAACAAAAACATGGCTTTTTCAATTTGATAGAAGAAATATGTTTATCAATATGAAGAAACCAGATACCATTGCAGAAAAGTTAGCATATGAATGTGGACAGGTAATGTATCCTTTGCAAATAGAAGTCACTGGCAATTGGTCTAAACGAATTGTAAAAAGTAGAAGTCTTGCTAAAGAGCAATTAAAGGAATTAGAGGAGAAAACAAGAGCCATTTATAACAGTGGTATTATTGATGATTATTTTGAAAAGGCTTGGGAAACATTAGATGATACAAACAAATATATAAGAGCCGTAGAACAGAATCTTTTTTTATCGTTTTTTTTTGCTCCCTTGTATGAACGTTATAATATGCTCGAAAATATAGCTGAAACGGAAATGCAGTTACCCATTATTCCTTTTTGCAAACCTGTGCTGTATAATACCGTTCAAAAAGTGATGCCAAACTATACACGTTATAATACGATCACGGTAATACAAGACGGGGAAATTAGGGATGGTAGAACCGAAAAAGATTTTTTAAATCGTTTTGATGAGCCCGTATTTATTGGTAAAGGGCAATCCAAAAAGACCAAAGGTAAATTGCAGGCGAAGTATGAATTAAATATGGATACAAGGGTATTGCATTCCTTAACTGCTAAAGGCAGTATTGATTTGCCTAAGAAACAAGGCAGATCTTTTGAATTGCAAGCTTACTATTTATCTGAACGCAACAAAGTAATAAAAGATAGTGTTATAGTACCTATACAACCTACCAAAAAGAAAAAAGATGAGTAGCGAAAAGATTTTGGTATGCCAAGGAGCTATGTGTCAGTGCAAACAGGGATTTGCACCAGACAAACTCAAGGTGCTTAGTCATAAGAAATACTATATCAATGATAGTAGCGGTGGTGATAAGTTGGTGGGTAATACCATGGATTTAGGAATTCCCTTTGAAGCTGGCACTTTTGGACAATGTAAGCTGCAACCCTCAGGAAGTAGTTATTTACCTTGTGTACCAAGCATTGTAAAATGGGATAAGTTTTACGAAAAAGTAGAATTGGGAAATGGAGGAATGATCCTTACCGAAGAAAGCAAAGGTGTATGTGCTATTGCTGGGAGTCCTGTTGTAGAGTTTATGACCAATGGACAAATGGGTGCCCCACAGGCATCTAATTTTGAAGAGGAAGATGAGAATGTGCAAAACCAATTGAATCCACTAGTAAATCCAGAAGAAATAATTAATGATGACCCTTTTAAAGGGGTCACCGCAAAATCTGTTTAAATTGCTTTTATGTCGTCCATAGGAATCAAAACATTAAGCTTAGTTAGTAGCAATCCTGGCGTTACGCTACAGGAAGGTGTCTCCATTAATGGAAAACCTCATAAATTGCTCAAAATAAAACTTGGGTTTGAAGCTCATATGGAAATTGAGGTCTTTTTTACAAGTATTATGGCTACCACGGAAATTAGAAATAAAGCAAAATGGATTTGGGCCATTCAAGACGATACTACCAAAGAATGGACTTTAAATGGTTGGACTGACCCAAAAGACATTCCAATTGAGATTAATGGGAAAGAGACCACTCAATATGCAGACTCTCCGCGTGTTTTGATCACTACAAGTGAAGAACATAGCTTGGGCAATCTTTATTGGCTAGAAGCTTTTGTACATTATCCGGAAATGCCAAACGCTTCTATACCCAAAGGTGTTTATGTTACTTTTGAAGATTCTCCGATGCTCAAAAAAGCATGTTTTTCAGACAAAGGTTTTTGTAATTTCACAGCAAAAGAATTGCAATATATCCCGGTAGCACAATATGGGAAGACCATTAATCTTTTCTTGAGTACGTATAAATTACCCGACCCAAATTTAAGACACCATAATTATGGTTCGTTCAAAGTTACCATCTTTTCAAAAAAAACAGGAAAAGCGGTACAGGATGAAATCATTTATCAACAAGAAGCCGAAGGTGTTGACTCTTTCCTTGGAACCACTAAATTGTCCCTTTTGGTTTCTGAAGAATGGCGCGCTAAAGTAAATCATAAAGAGAAGACGGAGGAAGAGTTTTACGCAGAAATAACACCTATTTTTAATGAAAATAAAAATGCCACCTTAGCTTCTAAAGGATTCCCTAGAAGACCTATGATGGGTTTAAATAGAGAAAGATTTGAACCTACGGAAGCCCCAAATGATGATGATGTTCTTATTTCTTACTACCAACCTAAAAGATTAACGCTATGGTCTAGCTTCACTGCCGCTAGAGTCAACAGTAAACAAACGGATTACGAAGAGACCGAATTAGACACAGACAACAGCATTAATACGTTTAAGGTTATATATAATACAGGAGAAGAGATATTGCTTGAGCGCGCAAATAAGGTGGGAGAGCAAATGGCAACAATTGCGGATACTAATCATGAATGTATTCCAAACGCATATGAATGTAAATACACCTCTATTAAGCTCACAGAACCAGATCGAAGTGAACCAATTATAATTTTGGAAGAGAATGATCAATCTGAAGTAAAAGATCTAACGGCTACTGCTGTTGAAATAATTTCAGGAGACGATAAAAAGAAAGATGTCAAAATTATTCTGGGAGATTTGACTTATGCAGAAACCCCTGTTGAGTGCCTAAAAATTGGCAGGTACCATGAGACGGCGGAAGATGTCTTTGGCATGAATGAAGCTTTAATGCATCTTCAATGGTTGAAAAAAGAAGACGTAATCGTTAAGGAAAATGAATTAACCTTAAAATTAAAATACAACTACAACGAAAGTTACGAAAGCCAAATCCTTGACTTTTTAGCATTAAAAACGGGTTTTTTAAAAGGAGGTATCCTAGAATTGAAAAATATTTGGGTTATAAAATATCTGATCAAAATAGCAAAAGGAGAATCTTTAGCTCAAAATTATTTCGTTCCTATATCTACTTGTAGATATCCATATCAAAAGGTACTCATAGACGTCTACCCCGATATGAAGTGGATTATTAATGTGAATTATAACATCCAAACTCCAATATATTATAAATCAACTTCCGCCTTAAACAACTTCTATGCTAAACATAGTGCTTTAGACGGGAATAGTACAAGCAATTCTAGAAAAAGAAAAGGTAATATTGATGGTAATATTACAAATGCATTGATGGGTGATGTAGGCCAGAAATCAAGTTTTGAAGTAGGTATAGAATGTGAATTAAGTGGAAGATCTCCTCTAAATTTAAATACTGAATTCGCCGAAAAAATAAGAGGCATACTTGCCCCTATTCTATGGATTCATGATAAATTAAATTCTGACATTGGTGTTTCTAATGCAAAGAAAGAAAATAATCGGTTAAAAGCATCTGGTAGATCCGGTTTATTAAAAAGGTTGAGTCGAGCACCAATGAGTTTTACACTGGTTTCTCCAAAAATTGGTTTTGGAGTAGGTATTGGATACGGAGAGACAGAGGGTTTTAAAATAGGTTATGAGTTAGAAGGCAGACTTATAATGAATCCAATAATCGGAGCTGATATAAAATTGGATGTACTTGCACTAGGAAGTAAGTTTAAACCATGGGGGGCAATTATAGACGCTTTAGACATTGTATCATGGGCTGTTGGATTTTGTTCTGGCGGAAAAGCTGAACTCGACTATAAAATAGATATCATCTTTAGTGCCGAGGTTAAATTACTTGGTACCGGATCGTCTGATGGCTCCACCACTCCAGCTGACATCCACTATAATTTTCTTAGCAAAAGGTTTGGTGGAAATGTTGCCATACAGGGAAAATTAACTGGAAAGATAGAAGCGAGTATTGAAATGAAATACTTGGTGGAAGAAGAATCGAATAAAAAATTCAAACAAGTTAAACCAAACAAGAAAAAAGCCTTTGAATTGGGCGTTGGAATCGAAGCGGAATCATATGTTACTTTAACCCTAGGCAAGAATTGGGGGGTTAAAGATGATTTTTCTGCGGACTTTTATTTTTCTGGTGTTACTATGAAAGTATGGGTGAAAGCTGGATTTGCAAAACCAGGGGATAAACCTAAACTTGTTAACTTAGTGCCAGACGTAGATAAATCTTTTAATATCCTTAAAAATAAAGGAGAATATAAATAATGAGTATTTTCAAAAACAAATTGTTTGCTTTTAGCCTGTTACTATTTCTTTTTTCCTGTAATCAGAGTAAAAAGGAAACTAGTCAAGAACTAAATAAAAACATTAATAACAAAATAACAGTGAAAAAAGACGCTAAAAAATATTCTGTTTACTATGAATTAAATCTTCCTTTTGAAATTTTAGTTAATGATATGGTTGTGGAAAAAAATTTAGAGATTGGGATGGATGGTCCTGATCAAATTAATCAATTCATTATAGAAAATGGATCTCAAAAAATAAAAATAAAGGCAATTCACCCTTATGCAGAAAATGGTGGAAAAATACAACCACAAGATATACCTCTAATTAACGAACGTCTTGCCATTTATTTAAAAGATTCAACCATTAATGATAGTAAATTACAGCTTATTACAGCACTTCAATTTCCGGAAATAGAAGAAGAAACCCCATATATAGAACATGAGTGGACTTTTGATGCTGAAGTTCCTTTTAAACTTAACGGTTGGGCAAACTCAAAGAATTTGACCCAAATGGATAAAGAAGAGCTTAAGAAAAAAGTGATCCAAAAGTTCAGAGATCTTAGGAATTTGTTAGAATCTGGACAGGCAAATAGTTTTATGAAGGAACTTAAAAACTGCCATAATGATTTTTACACTGCAAACTATTTTGATAATAATCAAATTAAAGAATATGAATCAAACCTCACTACTTTCTATAATGAGCATAAGGAACATATGATTCTATTTGAGGATAATGTTGCCATTAAAATAATGGGGGACGGAAAAGTAGTTTCTCTAGAGCTTATAGGTCATTTCCAAGGCCAAGGGGTTTTAACGGCTATAGATAAAGAACAAAAAACACTTTATTTAAATTACGTGATGCTTCACATTCCTAAAAATAGTGATGAATTAGAGATCGTAAGGATCAACAGTAAATTAACCTCAATGGATGATTAACAACCAAGTTAAATTACATCTTATCCAATCGGAGTACCAATTTCTGTTTTCCTTTTAAAGCATCCAACATTACATATACTTGCTGGTCACTTCCCAAACTAAAGTTCTTAAAAACATATACCATAGAAGCGCTATTTCCTGCCGATATCACTTTCTGATAATTATAAGCATACAAAACCTGCATCTTTAAAGGAGCAGTATTCGATTTGGTTTTTACAAAAAACTGAGGCTCCTGCATCTGATAATCTTCAGCCAAACGGTTTTCAATCTCTAAGGTTACATAGACTTCATTCATATCTTCAATAACCGATTTTACCCCCATCCGAATTCCGCCTATCTCGGTATTTTTATCCTTTAAGCGCGCTTCTTGCATATAGTTATTTTCACAAAATATACGGTAGTACTCCAAACGATCCATTTCGTATAACGTGTGTGCCCTCCCACCTTTATTCTTAGATACTACAGCGGTTTCCGTTTTCGATGTCTCTCTTTTCAACGATTTCTCGTTTGATACACTTTTATCAGAAGAAATAGTCTTTGGTTTTTGAGTAGACACTTCTTTGGATTTCGCATGTGCAACAGCACCAGCTGCTTGTTCTTTAGAAAGCACATAGGTAAAGTTTTCTATCTTCTCACCATAAATTAGAGAGAAGGAAAAAATTAGTCCATCTATTGTAATAACTGTTAAATTACTGTTGGTTCCTTTACGACCTCTTAAAGTACCTAGATTTTCATTTGTATTGTAAACGAATTGAAAGTTATTTGCTGGTGCAATTACTTTATCAATTTCGGAGGGAAAAAACAGGGTTACGGTAAAATTCTCATTAGCGGTTACTGCAATAGGCCCTCTATTTGCAAAAGCTGTTGCACTATTCAATAGACAGCTTAAAACAAGTACACAAATGGTAGAATACAATTTCATAAAACAATGATTTAGAGCAGTTTTGGGAATACTATAAATACAATTGTAAGAAAGATACCTCAAAATTGGAATCTCTGCCAATTTTTTCGATATACGGCTATAGAATTTAGATATAGCCTTGCTTTCATGGATTCAGCTATAAAAGATAATCTGTACTTATAAAATTGGAAAGTTTTGTTTCCAATAACTTCTCTAGTATTTCATTATTCAACTCATTGTCTTTGGAAGCAACAAATGTTCTAATGGAAAATGAGCGCAAAGCATCATGAACACTTAAAGTGGCCACAGCAGAATCTTTTCTTCCCGTAAAGGGATATACATCTGGACCTCGTTGACAAGAACTATTTAAGTTAACTCTGCATACCAGATTTGCCAACGCATCTATTAAGGGTGCCAAGGCATACACATCTTTACCAAACAAGCTCACCTGTTGCCCATAATTAGATTCAGCCATATTGTCTAAAGGTTCTTCAATATCTTTAAAAGTCACAACAGGTATTACAGGTCCAAATTGTTCTTCCTCATAGACCCGCATATCTTTGCTAACGGGATGGAGTATGGCAGGCCAAATAAAATTGTCAAAATGAGTACCCCCTTTTTTGTTTACTACCATTGCACCTTTCTCTTTTGCATCGTCAATTAGTTCTTGAATATATGCGGATTTCCCAGGTTCGGGTAAGGGTGTTAATTTTACACCATCATCCCATGGATTGCCAAATTTTAAAGCATCTACGCGTTTAGAGAAACGTTTATTAAACTCCTCGGCAATACTCTCGTGCACATAAACTACTTTTAAAGCGGTACAGCGCTGTCCATTGAAGGATAATGTACCTGCCAAGCACTCTTCAATAGCCAAGTCCAAATTGGCATCTGCTAAGACAATTGCTGGGTTTTTCGCTTCTAAACCTAGGACCAAACGAAGTCGATTGCTTTTTGGATGCTGCTCTTGCAAAGCGTTCGCCGATTTACTATTTCCAATAAGTGCCAGTACATCTACCTTTCCAGTAGCCATTATTGGGCCTGCTACCGCCCTTCCTCTACCGAACAGAATATTCACTACCCCTTTCGGGAAACTACTTTGAAAAGCTTCTAACAATGGGGTAATTAGCAATACGCCATGTTTTGCGGGCTTAAATATGGTAGTGTTTCCCATAATGATGGCAGGAATCAGTAATGCAAAGGTCTCATTCAAAGGATAATTATAAGGTCCTAAACACAATACTACTCCTAAAGGTCCTCTACGAATATGCGCATATACGCCTGCGTTTTTTTCAAATTTTGCGGAATCTCGATCCAACTGCTTGTAATCCTCAATCGTATCATAAATATATTCAACGGTTCGATCAAACTCCTTTTGCGAATCTGGAAGCGACTTTCCAATCTCCCACATCAATAGTTTTACAACTTCGTCTCGCTTGGTTTCCATTTTAGCGACAAAGTTTTCCATACATTCAATACGGTCTTTGACGCGCATGGTTGGCCAAGCACCTTGACCTTTATTATAAGCCACTACAGCAGCATCTAAGGCATCTAAAGCCTCTCCCTCTCCCATTGTTGGAATACTCCCTAGTAAAGTAGGTGCATAGTCTGAAGTAGAAGATATTGTGGAATATACTTCTGTCACTTTTCCTGTCCACTCCTTTAATTCCCCTTTAACCAAATATTTTCTTTGATGTAAAGGACTATTGATTTGAAATTCTGATGGTATTGTTACTGAATCACTCATAGCATATAGTTGGTTACTATTCTAGATGGAAAATAATTGTTGGTTGAGCTACTTTTCTCTATACAATGGGTTTCATTGCAGTCATAGAAGCTCTTAACCTACTTCCTACCACTTCTACCGGATGCTCTCTTAACGCCTTATTTACTTCAATTAGTTTTACGTTATCTACTGCATTATCCGAATCTTTTCCGAATACAGTACCTATAACATCTACCTCTACACCTTTCATGAAGTTCTCTAAAAGAGGCTTACAAGCATGATCAAATAAATAACAGCCATATTCTGCAGTGTCTGAGATTACTCTATTCATTTCAAATAACTTTTTTCTGGCTATGGTATTTGCTATTAAGGGTGTTTCATGCAAAGATTCGTAATAAGCAGACTCTGCAATAATACCAGATGCGGTCATGGACTCAAAAGCCAATTCTACTCCCGCTCTTACGAAAGCGACCATAATCACTCCATTATCGTAAAATTCCTGTTCCGATATAACTACATCACCAGCAGGTGTTTTCTCAAAAGCTGTTTCTCCGGTAGCAGCTCGCCAAGTGAGTAAATTTGCATCATCATTAGCCCAATCTTCCATCATTGTTTTGGAAAAATGTCCACTCATAATATCGTCCATATGCTTTTGAAATAAAGGACGCATAATATCTTTGA
Source organism: uncultured Flavobacteriaceae bacterium (assembly GCA_947500575.1). Classification (GTDB taxonomy): domain Bacteria; phylum Bacteroidota; class Bacteroidia; order Flavobacteriales; family Flavobacteriaceae; genus CANMSI01. The sequence goes on from CANMSI010000002.1 coordinate 639,194, forward strand.
GCTCTTCGGATAGATCAAAAGCCTTTATTTTTGCGGGATTAGACAAACGATCCATCATATGGGTAATCCCTCCATATTTTAAACCTTCGGTGATGGTCTCCCATCCATACTGAATAAGCTTGGAGGCATAACCCGCATCGATCCCTTTTTCAATCATTTTATTAAAACATACAATAGATCCTGTTTGCAAAAGACCGCAGAGTATGGTTTGCTCTCCCATTAAATCTGATTTTACCTCAGCCACAAAAGAAGATTCCAATACGCCAGCTTTATCTCCACCAGTGGCTACAGCATACGCTTTGGCTTGTATAAAACCTTTTCCTTCAGGATCATTATCTGGATGCACTGCTATTAAGGTAGGCACTCCAAAACCTCTTTTATACTCTTCTCTTACTTCTGAACCAGGGCATTTAGGAGCTACCATAATTACAGTAAGGTCTTTTCGAATTTGCATCCCCTCTTCTACAATATTGAAACCATGTGAATATGAAAGTGTCGCTCCCTGCTTCATAAGTGGCATTACAGCTTTAACTACATTTGTATGCTGCTTATCTGGAGTAAGGTTAATTACCATGTCGGCAGTAGGGATAAGTTCTTCATACGTCCCAACCATAAATGCATTTTCGGTAGCATTTTTAAAAGAGGCGCGTTGCTCTTTGATAGCTGCTTCTCTTAAGGTATATGAAATGTCTAATCCAGAATCTCGCATGTTGAGTCCTTGGTTAAGTCCTTGAGCTCCGCACCCAACGATCACAATTTTTTTTCCTTTTAAGGCGGATACACCATCAGAAAATTCTCCTGATTCCATAAATCTACATTTGCCTAGTTGCAGCAATTGCTCTCTTAATGATAGTGTATTAAAATAATTTGCCATTTTTAATTCTTGTTTTATGAATTCCCAATCTAGGGAATGAATTATATTAATTAGTGTTCTTGAAATTCATTTAAAAGTGCTGTAATGGGCATTTCCGCTTTGGAAACTGCTATTCTCCCAGACCTAACAAACTGCATAATTCCGAAAGGTTTTAAGAGCTGATGCATTTCATCTATTTCTCCCCTTCTGCCTGTCTTTGCCAAAACAAAAAACTCCCTTGCAACAGTTACGATTTGGGCATTGCTTTCCTTAATTATATTCTGTATCTGACGTTCATCAAATAGCAAATCAGAAGCAATTTTAAACAAGGCAGATTCTTGATAAATAGTTTCTTCATCTGTATGATAAAAGGCTTTTATGACCTCAACTTGTCTTTCAATTTGACCCACAATTTTATGCGCTGTTTCTTCGGTAATAAAATTTACTACAGTAAACTTTGAAACATTATCAATTTCTGATTTAGAGACATTTAAACTTTCTATATTCACGTGTCGCTTTAAGAATATTCCAGATATTCTATTTAGCAAACCTACATTGTTTTCTGAATACACTGATATGGTAAACCATTTCTTATCCATGGGGTTCTTCCTTTAATTTAACTTTTCTTTACACCAATAATAATTCCAGTAGACCAATTCATTTTGGTGATACTTAAATCTGTTCTATTTTCTAGTTCTTGAATCAGACTACTAGCCTTCTCTTCATGTCCCTCAGGCCAATTGCTTTGTGGCAACATATCATCCACTACATAAAAGCCTCCTATATTCAACAGCGCTAAAACCTCCTCCAACTCACTGTATTTACCTGGCCATGAATCTGCAAAAATCATATCAAATCTTGGTCCCACATACGCTTTTAACCATGTTGAACCATCCGTGCAAACAAGCTCTATTCTTGGATCAGCTCCAAAATAGGTTGCGGCTATGTTTATACACTTTGGATCATTGTCTATTGAAATCAAAGAACCAACAGAGTCCATCCCATCAACCATCCAAGACAATGATAATCCAGTTCCAGTACCTAATTCTAAAATTCGAGATCCGGGCTTTGAGACAACAATTGTTCTGAGCAAACTTCCTAGTTGCATATCAGAAGACATGTCGAATCCAATCGCCTTTGATCGTTCCTCGATCTTCGAATATGTATTTGGTTTGTCTAAAATGTTGAAATCGTTCATAATCCTATTTCAATCGAATATCCGAAACAGAGGCCCCCGAAGGAATCATAGGGAACACATTATCTTCTTTCTCCACTTTAACTTCTAAAAAGTAAGGTTCTTTAGATGCCATCATTTCTTGTATAGTAGCTTTTAAATCGTTTCGTTCGCTTACCCTCTTCGACTTAATATGATAGCCTTCTGCGATTTTCACAAAATCGGGATTTACCATGACGGTAGAGGCATATCGTTTTTCAAAAAATAGTTCTTGCCATTGACGTACCATGCCTAAGTGGTCGTTATTTAATACCACAATTTTAACGGGAACCTGATGCTGAAAAATAACACCCAACTCCTGAATGGTCATTTGATATCCACCATCTCCAATTATTGCCACTACCTCCCTATCCATAGCGCCCATCTTGGCGCCAATGGCAGCAGGTAAAGCAAAACCCATGGTACCCAAACCTCCTGATGTAATATTGCTTTTAGTTTGGTTAAACTTGGCATATCTGCAAGCAACCATTTGGTGTTGTCCAACGTCCGTTACGATAACAGCTTTGTTCTTTGAGGCCAAATTAATCTCTTCTATAACCTCTCCCATGGTGAGACCCGATTTATTAGGAAACAAATCGTTCTTAATAACCGTATCAAATTCTATCTCATGTTTTTCTTTAAATAAATTATGCCATTCTTCATGACTATTTTCCTTCACTTTAGGCAATAGTAATTCCAATGTTTCTTTGGCATTCCCTAAAACTCCAATGTCAACTTTTACATTTTTATTTATCTCTGCTGGATCAATTTCGAAATGAATAATTTTTGCTTGTTTGGCATAGGTTTCTAAACTTCCAGTGACACGGTCGTCGAAACGCATACCAATGGCAATCAACAAATCGCATTCATTGGTTAAAACATTAGGACCATAGTTTCCATGCATCCCTACCATTCCCACGTTTAGTGGGTGTTCTGTATCCATTGCAGAAAGACCAAGAATGGTCCACGCTGCTGGTATTCCAGCTTTTTCCACTAAAGCTTTCAGTTGTTCCTCTGCTTGCCCCAAAATAACACCTTGTCCATAGACAATAAATGGTTTTTTTGCCGCATTTATTAAGCTTGCTGCGATATCAATTGCCTTTACATCGGGTTTTGGGACTGGATTATAGCTTCTAATGCGTGTACAGGGTTTATAACTAAAATCAAATTCCTCGAACTGAGCATTTTTAGTAATATCAATAAGTACTGGGCCTGGGCGTCCCGACTTTGCAATGTAAAATGCCTTAGCTATAATTTCTGGTATCTCTGCCGCATGTGTAATTTGATAATTCCATTTGGTTACTGGAGTAGAAATTCCAATAATATCTGTTTCTTGGAACGCATCCGAACCTAATAAATGTCTTGGTACTTGCCCAGTAATGCATATCATAGGTGTTGAATCTATCTGTGCGTCTGCCAAACCTGTTACCAAATTAGTAGCTCCAGGACCAGAAGTAGCCATGGCTACACCCACCTTACCTGTTACTCTCGCAAAGCCCTGAGCTGCATGAGTGGCTCCTTGCTCATGACGTGTAAGAATATGTGTAAGCTTATCCTGAAACTTATATAGTTCATCATAGACCGGCATAATAGCTCCTCCTGGATATCCATATATTAAATCGACTCCTTCTGCCAATAAACAATGAATAATTGCTTCCGCTCCACTTATTTTAATGGTATTGGTCTTTGATTGCTCGGTTTTCTTTTCTCTTGTTGTTTCCATAGCTATATCTCATCGGTTACGCAGCCTTGGGAGGCAGAAGAAACTGTTTTTGCATATTTATATAAACTTCCTTTTCGAACTTTAAGAGCTGGCTTCACCCAATTTGCCATGCGCTTTGCTAATTCATCTTCTGACAAATTAACCGAAATACTGTTTTTCTCAGCATCTATTGTAATCATATCACCATCTTTTAATAAGGCAATAGTTCCTCCATCTTGTGCTTCTGGAGATACATGTCCAACTACAAAACCATGAGTACCCCCGGAGAATCGACCATCTGTGATTAGCGCAACACTTTTCCCTAAACCAGCTCCCATTATTGCTGCTGTAGGTTTTAGCATTTCAGGCATTCCTGGGCCTCCTTTAGGTCCCTCATATCTTATAACCACTACATCTCCTTCCTTTACCAGGCCTTTTCCAATTCCCTCATTAGCTAAAAATTCATCATCGAATACTTTAGCTGGTCCTGTGAAATGTAATCCCTCTTTTCCTGTGATTTTAGCAACCGATCCTTCCGTTGCAAGGTTTCCGTATAAAATTCTTAAATGTCCTGTTTCTTTTATTGGATTAGCCAGTGGTTTCACTACCTGCTGCCCTGGTATTAGATCTGGAACATCTGCTAAATTTTCAGCAATTGTTTTACCAGCCACCGTTAAACAATCTCCATGTAACATTCCATTATTCAACATAAATTTCATAATTGCAGGAATCCCTCCAACGCGGTGTACATCTTCCATTAAGAATTTACCACTGGGCTTTAAATCTGCTAAAAATGGTGTGGTATCACTTATTTTTTGAAAATCATCTAAATCAAAATGTATTTCAGCTGCTTTTGCAATAGCCAAAAAATGTAGTACTGCATTTGTAGAACCTCCCATAACAATTATGAGTCTAACCGCATTTTCCAATGACTTCCTTGTGATGATATCGCTTGGTTTTATATCATTTTCCAGTAAATAACGTAAGGCTTTACCAGATGCTATACAGTCTTCTTTCTTTGTATTCCCAACCGCTGGATTAGATGAATTATAAGGCATAGCCATCCCCAAAGCTTCAATCGCCGAAGCCATAGTATTGGCCGTATACATGCCACCACAAGCACCTGCACCAGGACACGCATTTTGAATAACATTTGTATAGGCTTCTTCATCCATTGTACCTGCAACTTTCTCACCCCATGCTTCAAAAGCAGATACTACATCTAATTTCTTTCCATTTAAGCAACCAGATGCAATAGTACCTCCATATACTAAAATAGAAGGTCTATTTAAACGAATCATTGCCATTAAAGCGCCTGGCATATTTTTATCGCAACCAACCACAGTAACCAAACCGTCATAGTTCATTGCTTGTACTACCGTTTCCATAGAATCTGCAATAATATCTCTGGATGGCAATGAATAACGCATCCCATAGGTTCCCATGGAAATGCCATCACTTACACCAATGGTATTAAAAACCAATCCAACTAAATCACTAGAATTAACCCCTTCCTTCACCTCTTGGGCCAAATCATTCAAATGCATATTACAAGGGTTCCCTTCGTAGCCAGTGCTTCCTATTCCGATAAGGGGTTTTTTTAAATCATCAGTGGTTAATCCTATAGCGTGCAACATAGCTTGTGCAGCAGGTTGCGTTGGATCTTGGGTTACATTCTTACTATGCTTATTTAATTCCATTAATGTGTTCTTCTATTAGCGTAATTCAATTGTATTTGGGCGCTTTAGTCAAAGATACTTGTTTCCAAAACCCAATAATTTTAACATTTTCAACTGGTTCAAATCCAAGCGGTGCTGAGTTTCATTAACATTCTGAAAATCAACACAGTAAAGTTCCCATATATATCATATTCAATTCTTTTGGAGAAGACTTCAAAAAGCCTGCTACCTCATGTTTTTCCATAAAAAAAGCCTGTATCAAAGGGTATCTGATACAGGCTTCAAAAATTAATGCAAGACTATATCACCCCCCTGAAGGAATAATAATGACCACACTAATGATATTGAAATTTACTTTCATTAGTACAAGGTTAAGGATTATTTGGTTACCTACAAAAGATCCCCACTTATTTCTTAAATTCGACTTTTATTTATGTACCCTGAGCTTGCTATTGAGATAAACCTAATTGTATTTTATGGAAAAGACTGTTACTGAAGCGATCTACTACAGAAGATCTGTACGTGTTTTTAAAGCTGATCATCCACTCGAAGACGAAAAAGTAAAACATTGCATTCAAAATGCAGTTTTAGCTCCAACAAGTAGTAATTTACAATTGTGGGAATTTCAACATATCACTGAAAAAGAAACACTAAAAAAATTAACCAAAGCATGTTTAGGGCAAAATGCTGCCAAGACTGCCAATCAACTGGTCGTTGTAATTGCCAGAAAAGATCTTTGGAAAAAACGTGCAAAGTCAAACATTAAGTTTCTAAAGGAGGTTTATGGAAATAAAAGTGAAAAGGATTACAGTAAACGAGAAAAATTTGCACTCGCTTATTACAAAAAATTAATTCCATCCTTGTACACAGATTTTCTTGGAATCCTTGGATGGTTAAAATTCATCTTATTTAGTGCTATTGGTTTCTTTAAGCCCATGTATAGGCAAGTACGACAATCAGACATGCGTATTGTAGCACATAAAAGTGCTGGGCTAGCGGCGCAAAATTTTATGACTAGTATGGCCGCTATCGGCTATGATACGTGTCCGATGGAAGGTAGTGACACGCGCTTGGTGAAACAAATTTTAGGGCTTCCATGGGGAGCTGAGATTAATATGATAATTGGTTGTGGTATTAGAGAAGAAGATGGGATTTATGGTCCAAGGTTTAGAGTTCCTTTTGAAGAAGTCTATAAAAAAGTATAGAAACTTTAAACCTCTATTAATTTTAGAGAAATCTGATCTCCATATTTTTTTTGCGCCAAGATAGAAATTGCTTTTTTAGACAATTGTAATATTCTAGAATACCCCCCTGTAGTTTGCCCATCGCGCATAAGAATAATTATTTTCCCCTCTGAGGTTAATTGCACGGTCCCAGGCAAAGTTGCCGAAGTAAGCATAGAAATTTCATGTCCTTCTATAAATTCCTCTAATTGGTAGGCCATTCTATTGTTCTCTTTAGCAATGGTAAACTCTTTTGAAAAAAGTTGTTTTAGCTGTTTACCAGTAAGCTGTTCATATTCCGGACCTTTAGATACCGTAAGTACGCTTTCGCTAAAAAGCGACTCCATTTGGAGTTCTTGTAATTTTGATTCGAAAGATGGTGTGGTTATGTAGGGTATTTCCATATGATCCTTTAACCTGTTTAAAGAAGTTAGCGGCTTATAGAAAGAACGACTCCCTAAGACAAATTCAGTTTGAAATCCGCCCTTCACTGCCAAATAATTTCGAAACCCATTTTCTAGTTTTCCATAGGAGAGTATATCCCCTGCTACAATTTTATAAATCTTATACAGTTGAACAGGTACATTATTAAGGGTAGTTTCCAGTTTTGCGCCCCCCATACATATATAGGTATCCTCTTCGAATACCAAGGTAGGACCTGTCATGGTAATTTCTAGGCACGCCGCTGTTGCATCATTCTCTAATAATTGATTCACATAAGTACTGGCCACCTGATCCATAGTCCCAGAAACTGGCACTCCCATATTTCTATAATTAAATCTCCCCCTATCCTGAATAGTGGTATAAAAACCCGCTTTTAGCACTTTAAGCATCTAGTATCGTTTTCTGAAGTTTAAAAATACCAACATTGGCTTCTATCTTTCGTAAATCGTATTCCCCCATAGAAACTTGATAAAATTGGACTTGATCTCCAACTTTCACGAAACAAGGAGGACTTTCTTCTATATCAAAAATTGGTATGGGGCAGTTTCCAATAATGTTCCATCCGCCAGGAGATTGTTGCGGATATATACCTGTTTGTTTTCCTGCTAATCCTACGGCCCCCTTTTCTACTTTTAAGCGGGGAATACTTCTCCTAGCTATTTCTAAACTTTTTGGCAAGCCTCCTAAATACATAAAGCCAGGAAGAAAACCGATGCCATATATGGTATACGGTTTCTGTGTATGTTGTTTTATTAATGTTTCTTCAGACATTTTTAAATGATTCGCAACTTCTGCAATATCAATTCCAAAAACGGGGTCATAACAAACTGGTAAACGCCAAAGCACCTTAGTGGAGGTGTCGCTATTTGTTTTTTCCAAATACCATTGCTTTAATTGTTTCTCTAAAGAGGAAAAAGAAATAGGTTGTTCTTTTGATATTAATGTAAGGGAATTATAGGCAGATATCGTTTCCCATTCCTTTAAAGAACTCAACTTTGCTTTTAAAGCATCTGTAAAGCTTAAGATATCTTCTAAAATCTCTGTGCTAACCTGTTTAGGCCACTCAATAAGAATTGCGTTAGAACCAAAGGGTTTAATAGAAATGGGGAAATCACTCACTTTTTGATCTGAATTTGATGTTTGGGTAATTCTTTAGAAAGATACATCAATATTTCTAGAGCTGAAGGCGTATCCCCATGAACACAATAGGTATCTGCTAAGATGGAAATACTTTCGCCAGTAACCGTTACTACTTCTTGATCGCGGGCTATTTTAACCAGATGTTCTAATACTTCTTTTGGCTTTTCTATTAATGCCTTTGGCAACCTTCTGGATACCAAGCTTAAATCGGAATTATAACTTCTATCAGCAAATGCCTCTCTCTTCACCAAATACCCTTGATTTAAAGCCATTTTTTCTATTACGGAATTATAAGGTATATATACATAAGCGTTTCTTTTATAAGGAGCAATAGCTTTCAGGAAAATCGAAGCTAATGCCACATCTTTGGCCACATTGTTATAAAGAGCACCATGAGGTTTTATATGATGTAGTGGAACTCCTTCAGCATCTAATACCGATATCAAGCTTGCAATTTGTTCTTGGATACTTTGCAACAAAATATCGTCTTCAATTTGCATGGATACCCTCCCGAAATTAATGGGATCAGGATAAGAAGGGTGCGCTCCTACTTTTATAGCATGCAATTTAGCGATGCGTACTACTTCTTGCATACTTTGCGTATTTCCTGCATGCCCTCCGCATGCAATATTGCAAGAAGAAATAAAAGGCAATATCTGAGTTTCATTACCTATTCCCTCTCCTACATCACAATTAATATCAATACCTATTTGCTTCAAGGCTTCATCTATTAAAAAATACCAAAAACTTTTAAAATACTTCGCAAGCCCAACAAAACAGACAAACTAATAATGATAATTCCCGTCATGTTTTGAAAAACTGTGTTCTTGTATTTCCCAAGTACAGCAGTTTTATTTACTACCCATAATAGAAAAATAGCAATAAAAGGCAATAAAATACCATTGGCTACTTGGGCAAACTTTATAATTTCTATTGGTTTTATATCAAAGGAAAGGAAAAACACACCTAATCCTAATATAAAGATCCAAACGCTTCTGAATTTAAAATCTTTTAACCCAGCTTGCCAACCAAAACAACTATTCACTACATAGGCTGCTGCAAGTGGTGCGGTAATGGCAGAGGTAATACCTGCTGCAAATAATCCAATACCCATAAAGTACTTAGCACTATCACCATACAAAGGCTCTAAGCCTTTTGCTAAATCTAATGCACTCGAAATTTCGCCTCCTTTAATTGTAGAAGCTGCCACTATTACCGCCATAGATACAAGTCCGCCCAAAGCAATGGCAATGAAGGTATCTTTCCTTGCCGTATTTAAATCGTCAATATGTTTCCACTTTTCACTCACCAAAGAAGCATGTAAGAACAAGTTATAAGGAACTACGGTGGTACCCACCAAAGCAATAATGGTTAGGATACTATCTTGAGGGATACTAGGAACTAATAATCCTTTTAGAATTCCTATCAGGTTTGGTTTGGTGATAATTGCGGTCACCAAAAAGGAAAGACTCATTAGAATCACTAAAGAAACCAACACACGTTCCAATATTTTATAATTACCAATATAGAGCAACACAAAGGCTAAAACTCCTATGACTAGGGGGTAGAAATTGCTAAATTTGGTTCCAAATAAGGCTTCCAATCCCAAAGTAGCACCTCCTATATTACCCGCCTCATATGCCGCATTTCCCAAGACGATAGCACTTAATATAAGACCCAATACGAGGTATTTTGATACTTTGTTGGGCAACGCCGCTTTAATTACTTCGGCCAATCCTTTTTGAGTTACTATGCCTAGGCGAGCAGCCATTTCTTGTAAAACCAAAGTTGCAATTATAGAAAGTAACATAGCCCATAACAATGCATATCCAAAAGAGACACCTGCCAAAGTACAGGCGGTTACTGTACCTGGCCCTATAAAGGCAGCCGCTACTAAAACACCAGGTCCTATTTTTTTAAACATCTTATATTTGTTACTTTACTTTACTTTTAATTGACACTTTTTAAAGCGTATAGTGCAAAACTTCCTAGCCAGTGGGTACCACTATAGTTATCATCTACCAAATTCGGTAACGAATATTGCATATGTTCGTCTGCAATTTTGTTTAAGTGACCATACTCTGGTAGAGTTTCGGCAATACCGTATAAACACCAAGCCCTACTAAAATTAAGTCCATCTAAATGCACTAGCTTCCCATCTGTCCTATCCGTTACTCTTCCTGGTTCTAAAGCAAATGATTCCTCAGTTAATTGTGGTAGAAAGTTGATGAACCATTCTCTAAACACTTTAGGTGTATATATTTTACGTGCTAAATTTGCTTCTTCCAAACAAGGAGATAAAAAATCAAATCCGCTAGGTTCCCATGACAAGGGGCATGCTGTATCTTGTGTATAAAAGCGATCAAAACTTCCTTTGATAGCATCTTTTAATACTTCCTTACGCAGCGTATGCGCATAATCCCAAGCCAGGGATAAGCCAAAAGCCGTATTGCTATGTTCCCCTACTCTAATTGGATATTGAAGTTTGGGTAAAAAATCAATATAGGCTTTAGCAATAAGATCTGTAAGAGGTTGCAAGTTAGCTTCTAAATCTCTGGCTAAGGGATCATCCCAAGTATGTAGTTCTTCTGCTAACTTTAGTACCCAAGCCCATCCATACGTGCGCTCATACGAACTATTTCCTACTTTATTGAAATAAGCTACTTCTGCAGAGATATGCTGTTTAGACATATTTTCTACCAAACGCTGTCTAATGGTAGCTGCTTGGTTCAAACTTGGATATTTCTTCAGTAATGCCACCAAAGACCAATGCCCATGTACCGAAGAATGCCAATCAAAACACCCATAAAAGGCAGGGTGTAGTTCTTTTGGATTCCCTATATGTGTTGAATCATTTAAAGTTTGTCCTAATCTGTTTGGGTATTCTACTTGCATACATTCCAATGGTAAACTTGCCAAACGATTGGCTTGGGCAAAAGAAAGTGAAGGGGCCTCCCTCTTGGTTGAATCTACATGGACAGAAGTATGTGCCTCTTTACAACCTATATATAATGTTATAATAAGAACCGTAATAATGACTTTTTTTGTTTGCATGGAATAATGCCTTTTTTGAGAATTTTAATTACTAATAGTAAATATAGAGGTTCGCAATCGAATCTAAGTTTATGCTTCAAAAATTTTATCGACGAACGTCACTCAAAAGTGCATTTCATCTAAAAATTTGCATTTCGTCTAAAAGAAGGGTGTCATACATCGATAGGTTATACTATTCCAAAAAACACAGGGTTATATTTATCCCAAATCAAAATTAACCTACTTAATGACCTGTTTAGAATGTAACACATCGCTTAGCTATATTGACCATAAACGCTCCATGGATTTTTTTGGAGTTGAGTTGTGTCAGCAGCATCAAAAGCGAATGGAGAAATTAATTGAGAAAAATAATACTCCCCCAGAGGCTATTCAATTGTATTATGGCCTAAAAGACGCGGGAATTAATCCCATGATGGAATGGTGGGACGGAAAGAAGTCCGTTGACCTTGCCATCTCTAGGGTAAAACTCAATATTGAAATTGACACGGAATATCATATGATAACGCATGAACAAGCCATCAATGATTTAGAAGAGGCCATGCATTCATTTAAAAATGGTTTTACTACCATTCGTATTCCACATGTTCTAGTAAAATATTACCTCAAAGAGACCGTGAATAATATTCTTGGTATTGTTGAGGGATTAAGAGAAAATATTAAGGCGATATAGCTTTTATTAGCTATGGCAAGTCGTTTCCATCCCCCCTAAAAACAAAAGGAAATGAATAGTATTAAAGATCACATCGAAGTATCGTATCGTATCAGCATAACTATTCTGGTACTATTAACTGTAGCAATTTTAGCAGTTATCTGGGTAAACAGCATAGAGCTCGCCCGCCTTATGTTCAAATTACCTGTGGTAAGTTCTGGAATTCTAGGCTGTGTTGGCACGGCCTTATTGGTGAAGGGCAATAAAGAACCCATGACAGAAAAAAAGATCATAGCCCTCACCGTTAATTTAGGAATGGTACTCCTATGCTGCGTTATTGTATTCGTGAACCTCTTAGATAGTTAAAAAATAATTCATACCAATATTGAACAAATACTTCTTCCGAGAAGCATATGCCTCTTGGGAAGAAGTGTTTGTATGAAATTCATTTGACCTTAAACTAAACCATGGAAAACCAAACAGAACAATCATCAAATTCGACCACTAATAACGAAGAAAGTGGAAAAGTAGTTTCTTTAAATCAGCGGAAATTAGACCGTTTTATGGAGAAATTACGTCAAGAACAAAACTTACCTATGGGCGTTATAGCAGGGCTTATTGCAGCACTGGTAGGTGCGCTTTTATGGGCGGCTATTACCATTGCCACCGAGTATCAAATTGGTTATATGGCAGTCGCCATTGGCTTTTTGGTAGGCTTTACCATGCGATTTGCAGGAAAAGGGATTGATCAAATTTTTGGAGTCATTGGTGCTGTTTTAGCACTCCTTGGCTGCCTCTTAGGAAACTTTTTCACAATCATTGGTTTTGTAGCCAATACTGAAAATTTAGGTTACCTAGAAACCTTATCTATGTTAGACTTTGCAATGATTCCCGATATAATGATGGAGTCTTTTAGTCCTATCGACTTACTCTTTTATGGTATTGCGATATACGAAGGATATAAACTAGCTTTTAGACCCATTACAGACGAGGAGCTCATAGACAACGCCACGGAATAAGATTACTTTCAAACAAAAAAGGCAGCTTAACGCTGCCTTTTTTTATATCATTTTTGCGTCTTACGAATTGTCTACTATAGATGCATCTGGTGCATTCTTAGCAACCGAAGCAATACCATTATTCATTGCAGAAGTACTAGAATACATTTCACTTTTTCCAATTACTTGACCGTTAGAAGCCTTCAAATTGAAGTAAGGACTTCCGTTTTTGGCTGTATTTCTTTCAAACTTACTATCGTCCTGTGAGTTGGTGCGTACAGAAGCAATCCCATTCTCACATGCAGACTTGGCCTTATACCCTTCACTACTCAAGATTACCTGACCGTTTCTTGCTTTTAAATTAAACCTGAACTCGCCACGCTTATCCTTTTTAATTTCAAATTTACCCATAATGTTAATTGTTTTTTATATCCACCTAAAATTACAATTAATCTTAAGAAAATCAAACATAAGTATTAAACATCCTTAGGTATTAACAGACCAGCGCCATATTTAGGCTACTATTCCTAAGGTATAAATTCTATAAAAACGATATTGTTAAATGGCAAAAATCCCCATTGATAGGGATTTTTTCATCTTTAAAACACCACTACCTTTCTCCCAAATATCTTTTTATAAGGAACTGTACAAAGAAAGTAGTATGTCGAATTCAGAATCTACCTTTTCCAAAATAATTGTAGGGGTGTCAGTACCCGTCCTTTCAACCATTATTTTGGTGTATTTTGGTTTTAAATCTGGAGATGATTCAAAATCCAATGAAAACGGAAAATCACCTCAGACAGAAACCAATTTTACCCCGTCAACAGATGAAGGAAAAAAAACCAACTATCAACAGCCAACTGCGAATGTACAAACTCCACCTCCAGCCTTTAAACCAGCAGTTTTTGGCAAATACATGGGAAGTTGCTACAACGAAACTGTGATGCAAGAAGCACAGGTTATTCTTACTATAGAACATCTAGCTTCCGGAAAAGTAGTAGGTAGCATTCATATTTATGGTTTGTTAGCCGGAACAAATAAGTTCGAAGGTTTTTTAGATGGGAATGAACTTTCATTTACCACCAGAGAAGTCGCAACATCTGTACAAATCACATGGGAAGGGATTGTAGAAGGAAATATGATCTATGGCGATTATTTCGTATCCATGCCCGAAGTTTATAAAATGCAGGGTTATACAGATCAATATGGCACTTGGAGTGTTTCCAAATAAGTATTTTTTTAAACCGCTCATTATTTCCATTCAACAAATATTTGTAACTTAATTCCATAACTAACACATTATGAAGAATACAGATAGAAGACAATGGCTTAAAACCATCGGTCTATCAGGCGGATTTGTACTTATGGGCGGATTGGAAGGTTTGGCCATGTCTGGCGGTCAAACTGATGTAATCAATAACGAGATTGCCAAATTAAATTCCAATGAAAATCCCTTTGGTCCCTCTGCACGAGTGCGAAAAGCCATTAGCAATAGTTTTGATATGGCTTGCCGTTATCCATATCAATCTTTGAGAAGTCTTGTGGATATGATTGCTGAAAAAGAAGGGGTAAGCAGTAAGCATATTGTAATAACTGGAGGTTCTACTGAAGGATTAAAAGCAGTAGGGCTCACTTACGGACTTAAAGGAGGAGAACTAATTGCGGCCGACCCAACATTCCAGTCCATGCTTCGATATGCAGAGAATTTCGGTGCTTACGTACATCGAGTGCCGGTTAGAAAGGATATGGGACATGATTTGGAAGCCATGGCAAAACGGGTTACTAATAAAACCCGACTTATTTTTGTTTGTAATCCAAACAATCCCACGGGAACACTGATTCAAAAAAATAAGTTAAAAGATTTCTGCACCTCAGTAGACGATAAGGCAGTGGTTTTTAGTGATGAGGCTTATTATGACTTCATCACCGAACCAGAATATCCTTCCATGGTAAGTTTGGTTAAAGAAGGCCGGAATGTTATCGTTTCCAAAACCTTTTCAAAGGTATTTGGAATGGCAGGTTTGCGCATCGGGTATATGATAGCACGACCTGATATTGCAAACCGACTTAAAGCAAGCGTTATGGCCAACACCAATATTTTAGCCATTGAAGCAGCAAAAGAAGCCCTAAGAGATACGGAGTTTTATAAGTTTAGTATTGCTAAAACCATAGAAGCCAAAAAGCTTATTTATGACACTTTAGATACCTTGGGATTAGAATATATACCATCACATACGAATTTCGTATTCTTTAAATCTGGTCGTCATATAAGTGAACTTCAAAAACAAATGTTAGCAGAAAAGGTAATGATTGGTAGACCTTTCCCTCCCTTCTATGACTGGGCTAGAATTAGCACAGGTACCATAGCAGATGTAGAACGTTTTGGAGATGCTCTAAAGAAAGTACTAAGCTAAATTTGGGGTTATTTTACTAGATCTGTATACCACTACAATCCTATCGTATCGCAAGCATGTTATACCTAATTTTTATCCTACTTTTCGCACCAGCATTAATCAAAGCAATTTTTGCTATTATTTCTGATCGTAAAAAACGGACAAGAGCAGCAAAAAGATTAAAAAGACTGCAAGAAAAAGAGTATCATAAAAATCAATAACATCATATTGCGGATTAACAATTAGCGTAGTTTTGGGTTTGACATGGCTTCTTTGGTGCAATAAAGTATCGATTATTAACGTTACTTTATCTCTAAAAACAACACGCCATGACCAAATCAAAATTCTACTTTTTACTAGCTACCGTTTTAATGCTCTCCATGTTAAGTTCTTGTGGAGCCATTGTAAAGTCCAAAGCAAATAAATATTTAACCGAAGAAGAAGGTGCTATTCCTCCTGACTTTGGAAAGGAAAATACAACCCTGTTATTTATAACACATCGAAATAGTTATAACAAGTACCTTAAGAAAAATACAAGAAAAATATATCAGGGAGATTATGAATTGATCTCTAAAAAAGAGTTTGAATCTAATTCAAAATATGAAGATATTTCGAAATATAGGTTCGTTTTTGACTATAGTGCAGTGTCTCCTGGGTATACCGTAATTAGAGGAGATGGTTCTATGAGAGACCCTTTATACGATGTGAAAAAATTTAGAATTTTAGATAGAAAAAGCGAGAAAGAATACGTAAGTAAAATGACTTCAAGTTTTTGGAGTAAACTTCAAAAAGTATATCTTAAAAATTTGAATGAAAAATTGCTATCAGAACAGCAATCTAAGCTTGCTACCACTAAGTAGATTATGAAGGTAAATAGAATTGCTTGGTGAATACAAAATTTCTTATAGTATACATGTAAGTTAAAAAACCTCCTAGTACAAAATTTATATAGGTGCCATCAAAATTGGATTTAACACCTATTATTATTTCCAGAACTTTTAGTATAAAATACTATCTTGTCTAAGACCCGATTTCAAGCTTCCATAGAGAAAGTGAAAAAATTATGAGGATTCAGAAATTAAATATTTTTCCACTATATAACTTTTATCCTATATTCTTTTAGTATTTTTATTATTTTAAGAATTTATAATCGGCATTTATTTGAGTTCATTTATTTTAGATACTAGAAGATTTCTTCAAATACTTTTAATTGGCCTATTTATTTCAAGTTGTAGTATGCCCGACTCGGATTCTACAGAAGTAAAAACCTTAGCTATCTTATCAACAACCGGTGCTAAAAATATCACTAAAAACTCTGTAAGCACAGGTGGCGATATTACTAGTAGTGGAGGAAGTACTATAACATCAAGGGGAGTTTGTTGGAGTTTACAGCAGAATCCGACAATAGCTGATGGCACTACCCAAAATGGAACAGGCATTGGTACATTTACTAGTGAAATTACTGGGTTAAGTCCGGACACTCAATATTTTATAAGAGCATATGCAACCAATAAAGAGGGAGTAGCTTACGGAAATCAAATAAATTTTAAAACTTCAAAGATGGCAGCTGTCATTTTTGAAGGTGACGTAATATTGTCAAGTCAAGAAGAAGTCAACAATTTTGGTAGTAAAGGCTACACAGAAGTTACAGGCAGTGTTACAATAGGTTTCCCTGGAGGCGCTACACCTAGTGACATTACCAATTTGAATGCACTTGACAATCTTTCAATTATCGGCTCTTTTTTAACAATTATAAGTAATGATCTATTATTAAACATAGATGGTTTGCAATCACTATCTGCCATAGGTGGTAGTCTTACCTTTTCCTTTAATGACTCAATTTTAAATGTTGATGGTTTAAATGGGTTAACAACTATTGGTGGTGGGTTAATATTTTCAGGCAATGATTTAGTCAACAACCTCAATGGTTTATTAAATTTAATATCAATTGAGGAAGAGCTGACTATAGGGAATAACGATGCTCTTGTCAGTTTAGAAGGTTTAAATGGATTATCTACTCTAAAAAGAGGTTTAAATATTCTGTTGAATGACCAACTAGAGAGCATCAATGGATTAAGAAACATTAAGTCTATTGGAGGGGATGTACAAATTTCTTCTAATGCTCGTTTAACGAGCATAAATAGTTTATCTAAAGTTGAAATGATAACTGGTTCTTTCATTATCAACCAAAATGCGATGATTACTGATATCAACGGTTTTTCGTTGTTAGAAACAATAGACGGCAGTATTAAAATGACTAACAATAATTCACTGCAAACAATTAATGGATTTGAGAACCTTTCTTCTAATGTAACCGAAATTTCTATAAACCAAAATAGTTCTTTAATTCAGATTAATGCTTTTAGTAATTTAACTCTTGTTTCTGGTGACTTTAAAATCTTTGGAAATGGTTCATTAGAAAACATGGGAGGTTTTAAGAGGCTTTCCACAATTCAGGGTTCCGTTTCTATTTGGGCGAACAAATTAACCAATCTAAATGACCTAAGTGAAATAGCTTTTGTCGGAGCTAATATGCTAATTGGAATTGATAGTTCATTAACTAGTCTAGATGGCCTCCAAAAATTGACTACGGTACCGGGCGATCTTTCTATTGAACAGACTAGAGCTTTGCGAAATATAGATGATTTAAGAAATATTACATCTATTGGAGGCGACTTAAAAATATACGACAATAGTGATTTAATATCTATTAATGGTTTGGGGAATTTAGCATCCGTAGGAGGAAACATAATAGTGGAAAATAATGGACTTTTCTTTAGCGAATTAGATGGTTTAAATCGGTTAACCACTGTCACAGGAAATATTAAAATAGGAGAAAATAGCAGTCTAAATGATCTTGATGGTTTGCAAAACTTAAATTTGGTAGATGGAGGTATTGAACTTATAAATAATTCAACACTATCCGATTTTTGCGGTTTGAGTTCACTTCTAACAAATGGTTTTACAGGTACTTATGTAGTCTCAGGAAACGCCTTTAATCCTTCACAACAAAGTATTATTGACGGTATTTGTAGATAAACCCGAAATACTTATATAGAAAGTGAAAAGGAACCAATAATCACCAGAACATAATAGGTAAAAAGCACCTAAATTTCCACCAGCCTGAACTGGCGACTACCCGAACAACAACTACCCTAACCTATTCAACTTTTTTTGTCCAAACTCCTATATTGGATGGCTAAACTTATATGCTCTTTTGGTTGTGAACTTGCTAATCTACTCTAAAGCATGACTACTCATTAAATTGATTCAAAAATAAATACCCAATAAAAACGTTCTATTGATCCCAACGCTTAACCCACTTGCAATGAAATTTTCCTTTTCTAAACTAGACCGCTTATTTTTCTGTAGCGTATTTGTTTTCAGTTTTTTAATGATCACTTCTTGTAGCAAAGATTCCATGAACGATGGTTCAGAGACAGATCCGGAGATATCTCAGAATCCTGATCCAAATAATGACCCCGGTGACGATGAGGGATCCGAAAACCCCACGACTGGAAGCATTGTATTTGAAGATAATTTTGTTTTAGATGAATCTCGTTCTCATACCAATCTGGTACTTTCAGAAGATGCGTATGACCAGTTCATTGCTGGCGAGGGAGATTTAAAGATGATTTCAGAAAAAGTCTATCAGTATATGAATGATGATTTTGACTTTATGATTATTCTTTCCATAGAAGAAACACAACCCAGTGGCTTGTTTTTTGGAAGGTCTACATCAACCCGTAACAATGTAGATGGACTTGGAGGTAACCTCTTTGATGCAACCGCTAATTATGGTTCCGAAGGGCGTTTGAATGCCATTATCTATATGCCGAGAGTTGAATACGTTCGTAACGGTCCATTTTTACACGAAATAGCCCATACATGGGGGAACAAAGGTTTTATCCCTAGCACGGTAGGCGGTCATTGGGGATATGCCAATACTGCTGGACAACTAGGTGGATTTGATGAGTTAATTGACCTTGGAAATAATACCTATAAAGGAAGATTGAATGACCGAGATGGTTTTGGCACCTTTGCCAATGGAGGTAATTCGCTTCCCTATGGGAACTTAGAATTATATCTTATGGGGCTTATTGGCGCTGATGAATTAGAAACAGTGCAAGTAGCTGTAAATCCGGCTTCTGGTGCTAGTGCCGGTGAATTTACTGCAGATCGCATTGATTCATATACATCTGAAACACTAATTTCGCAACATGGTGCCAGAGTACCTAGTGTTGACAATTCTCAAAAAGACTTTAGTGCTTTAGTAGTGATTATTTCTAAAACACCTATCAGCGAAGAAAAGACAGCCCAAATTAATAGTAATCTAGAAAACTTTGCTAGGCAAGATGCACCAGATGCATCTTGGGGAAATCTTCATAATTTTTGGATGGCTACCCAAGGAAAAGCCACTATTAGTTTTCAGGTGTTGCAAGAATCAATTCGGTAAATGATATTTTAATAGTTCCTTCTACCCTGAGTATCATAGCTCTTATATCTTGAACAATTCTTTTTGACCTATGGCTCTTTCTATGGCAACTTTAAGGGATTTATGGCTATTAAAGAAGTACTTCTTAGAAGTAAGCTGAATCCTTGCTATTAAAAGACCATCTTTTCTCTTTTTAATGGAAGTTACTTCTACTTTTTTCCCAGCAAGATTTTTATAATTCACTATTCCGCCTTTTTTAATAATGAAGTTGGGCTTTGGAAATACAATGTGTTGATAATCATTTTGAGCAACTTTACCAAGAACAAAAATATCACCAACACTAACGTTCGACTCAGAGTTCTGAGCATATATTGCACTAGAAAGCAAACATAACCCTACCGTTAATAAGATGCGATTATTCATATGAAATAGTATTGATTTGCTTTATAAAAATACCAAAATTCTAGCAGAAGATCCAATGTTAGTTAGGCAGAAGATGATCTATATTTATAGAACTTTTATACATTTATTTTAAACCCTATACAGCCTGAAAGCACAAAGATCAACGCTAAACCACCGTGGTATTATCGTTAAAAACGCATTAGAACTTACCCTAACCAACCTTCTCTGTCCAAACTACGGTATTGTATAGCTTCACTGATATGATCTTTTTGGATATTAGTTTCTAGGTCCAAATCGGCAATAGTCCTAGCCACCTTTAGGATACGGTCATAGGCCCTTGCCGAAAGATTTAACCGTTCCATGGCATTTTTCAAAAGACCTTTTGCAACTGCATCTAGCCTGCAATACTGGCGTATCTGCTGGGTGTTCATCTGTGCATTGTAGTGCAACTGTTCCAAGCTTTTAAAACGCTGTGTTTGTAGCTCTCTTGCTTTAATAACTCGCTGACGAATCATCTTACTAGTTTCTCCTTTTCGTTCATCAGACAACTTATCAAACGGTACTGGGGTCACTTCTATGTGCAAATCTATTCGATCCAATAAAGGGCCTGATATTTTACCGAGATAGCGTTGCATTTCCATAGGAGATGATACTACAGGGGCATCTGAGTTATTAAAATAGCCACTAGGGCTAGGATTCATGCTGGCTACTAGCATAAAACTACAGGGATAGGTGACTGTGAACCGAGCTCTAGAAATGGTTACTTCTCTATCTTCTAGCGGTTGTCGCATTACTTCCAACACCCCGCGTTTAAACTCGGGCAACTCATCTAAAAACAATACTCCGTTATGAGATAAAGAGATTTCTCCAGGTTGAGGGTACGCCCCTCCCCCAACTAAAGCAACATCGGAGATAGTATGATGTGGACTTCGAAAGGGGCGTTGACTCATAAGCCCTCTGTTTTTCACCTTTCCCACTACACTATGAATCTTAGTAGTTTCTAGAGCCTCATGCAAAGTCATGGGCGGTAAAATAGAGGGCAATCGTTTGGCCAACATGGTCTTTCCTGAACCAGGCGGACCAATTAATACAATATTGTGCCCCCCAGCCGCGGCAATTTCCATACAACGTTTAATACTCTCTTGTCCTTTTACATCTGAAAAATCAAACTCAGGAAAATCCAATTGTTTATAAAACTCCTTACGAGTATCAACCGTGGTTCTTTTTAATGGCTTTTGAGCATCAAAAAACTGAATTAGTTCTGAAATATTTTGAATACCATATACTTCAATGCCTTGCACAATTGCTGCTTCTTTCGCATTTTCTTTGGGCAATATAAAACCTTTGTAACCTTCCTCTTTTGCTTTAATGGCAATAGGCAATGCCCCAGTAATGGGTTGTAGACTTCCATCTAAGGAAAGCTCTCCCATAATGATATAGTTTTCTATATCCTCAGAAGCTATTTGTCCCGAGGCCATTAGAATGCCCATGGCAATGGTAAGATCATAAGCAGATCCTTCCTTGCGGACATCCGCAGGTGCCATATTAATGGTAATCTTTTTTCCAGGGATTTTGTAGCTATTATTGAGCAGGGCTGCGGCAATACGATAGTTGCTCTCTTTCACGGCATTGTCTGGCAAACCTACCAGATGATAGCCAATACCTTTATCAACGTTAACTTCTACGGTTATGGTAGAAGCTTCTACCCCAAAAACAGCACTCCCGTACGTTCGAATCAACATTGTAGAATTTTTTCTAAATATAGAAAAAATACACTAAAGTTAATACCCAAACACTTTTATTTCTTTTTGTAATTAAATTTCACCTCTTCTCGTTTGCCATTTTCTTCTATTACTACATAAATATTCATCTCCTTCTCATTCACTTTTTCAAAGGTAAAATCATCAAAAAACAGCTTATCATCCCCTACTTTTACCAATTTGGCATCTACAGTATCGTCTTTCTCTTCCCAGCCTTTTAAATTGGCATGAAAATGCTTAAGCTGTAGTATCAAAGTGCCTTCCACTTCCTTGATATATCCAATTTCATAAAACTGCACCTCGTTTTCCACTACTAACTTAAAAACAAACATCATAGAACCTCCTAATGGTGGGGTCCATACTTCTTCTGTGATGCCGCCAAAAGCCTCCCCCATCCAATGCCCAGCAATCCACGCCGCATCTGCTAAGCTTGCTTTAGTGGTTTCTGTATCTGCAGTCCATTGCAGCGTGTTTTCTTGTCCAAATAGGAGCTGTGCTCCTACCAACATACATAAAAGTAGATACCGCTTCATTTTATTTATTTTTTAGGTTCAAATATCAACACGGATTTTGCATTTTCTTTAATGCCTTTTTCATTGAGCATCATAGGTCTAAACTCCCCTTTTACAAACATCTTTGCTTGGTCTTGGTAATGCGGACTCAACGGGTTTCCAGACTGCCCAGTGGGAAGTATACTCTGACTGTTTTCAATATCGGAGAAATCAATGACTCTTCTAGTAGATGGCCCTGCACCAACACTGTACTTTCCTTCTCTATTATGAGCAAAGGCTAAATTATTAATAACCTCACGTGATCCTGGAACTGGAAACGGTCCTACATTAAACAACTTTCGTAACGCATCAAAAGGAACTTTTGCCGCGCCAATAGGGTGCGGATGTTCTAAGGTATGCACCCTATCCCATGTCCAAGTGCTATGATCCAATCCAAAATCTTTTTCCAAAGATGCCAATGCCTTTTCTAGAGAAGCCTGTACAATATTTGCTTTTGTTTCCTTTACATCTTTTGTAAATACATTATCCCACCAAACAGATTGCTCTTTAGCCGCCATAGGGGCTATCAAACGCTTGTGAAAATGAGTCGTCATGAATTGATCAAAAAGTGCTGTTTCTAGCTCATCTTCAAACGTATCCTTTAAGAACCAATACATCCATCGGTGGTATATCGTTGCTCCAATACTATTTAATGGGTAATTGCCCCGCCATTCTATTAAATTTTTAAGCTCGCTTTTTTGCATTGCACTGAGCCTTTTCATTTGTACAGATTTCATCAAATTGGCCACTATGCTAGCATTCACAGAAGAATTCACATCCGTAATCATTCCCTCCACAGCTTTGCGATCCCAATCATTTTTGGGTGCTAGTAGCTGTTCTATACGCTTAGCTCTATTCTCTGGTAAGTAATAGCCTGGATATAGTTTTCCTGCAATCGTATCTGGTTGGTTATTGGCGGAATACACGTAGTTCCAAGGTGGATTGATCGCTTGCGGATTTTCCTTAAAATCCAAATAGCCTAAACGTTCGTCTTTACCTTCGCTTCCATCCAAAATAAATTTGGTATTCAAACTATCGGGCATGCTATACAATTTAGCCGTGGCCCACCAAGCAACATTTCCTTCCACATCGCCATACATTACATTTAACCCAGGTGCATGTATTTTAGGAAGTGCATTTTCAAATTCAGCAAGATTTTTAGCGTGGCTCATGCCATACACAGCTGCAATGAGCTGATTCTCTACTTGGGTATAAATCCAAGACATACTAATGGGTTGTTCGCTCTGTATTTGATTCGCAATCCCATTTAAAATGGGCCCATGCCTGGTTTTTTTATACATAAAAGGGATTTCTTCTCCCCCTTTTCCTTTAATAATTTTGGATATTATTTCATATTCTTCCCAACCGTCTTCTGTTTTATATTTAGTGGTATCTGTAGGGTGATTGGTTTCGTAATAAAAATCTACATCGTCGTTTTCAAACATGGTTAACCCATAGGCTAAATTTCTATCATGGCCCAATAAAGGAAAGGGCATCCCAGCAATGTGATAGCCATATTTTTCATAGGTAGGAGTGCTAATATGTGCCTCGTACCAAACGGAAGGTTGGGAAAAACCGATATGCGGGTCGTTGGCAAAAATTACGGCTCCGTTTTTCGTTTTCTCCGGTGCAATTACCCAACTATTGCTCCCCACAAACAAAGGCACTGGTAAATTTTTTAGAGAGCTTGTAACCATTTCATTGATGCTATTTTGAAGGATATCTTTTGAAGCCTGGTAATTTTTAAGCAAGGTAGTAGACGGGTCTATATCTATTTCAAGATCTACCAAATAGGCTAGGCCTAATTTGTTTTTTATTTCGGATAATAAAGGATCTGTCTTATGCGCCATAGCGAAACTAAACCCCATATAACCAATAGTATTGTAGATATCTGCAATGCTAAACTCCCTTTTTTCAATGCCTGTCATGTAAAATTCAATGGGAGTAGCTCCTTCCTGTACAAACTCATTAATACCATCTACATACGCTTGGGCTATCTGCATCATCTCACTATTGGGATCCGAAGTCGAAAGTGTTGCCTGAGTGGCATCGTCAATTCCTAAGGAAAGGAAAAACTGATCAGTTTGGAGCATTCTTTCTGCCCCAAAAACCTCTGAAAGTCCTCCTGTACCAATTCTTCGTAAAAGCTCCATCTGCCATAAGCGATCTTGTGCATGCACATAACCAAGTGCTCTAAACGCATCTTGTTCATTTTTAGCATAGATATGAGGAATCCCATAGGTATCATAATAGACATCTACCGCTGATGTTAGGTTAGGCAGTTCCTGAGTACCATCGTAATCTGGTTTGTGTGTGAAATAGAAAATAAGGGTTGCAATCCCAAGCAGTAATAGCAGTATAAGAAGTAGGCGTACACCTTTTTTAAGTAGCTTCACGTGTATCGTTTGCTGCTAAAGATACGTATTTATAAAACGCATCTAAAATGAACTTCGAAGTAAAGCAAGGAAGACTTATATAACTTATTCTTCCGCGATCTTATCTGTCTTTCTAAAATTTACCAAGCCTTTTAGCAACCATTCTCTGTAGGTATCTTTGTCGGCACTTTGAATAGGTGCATTTAAAACTTCCATCTCAGGAGAAAGTAATACATAATAAGGTTGTGAGGCCGCATTAAAATTTAAGGTTTGAAAAGTACCCCATTTCTGCCCAATGGTTTTGATGGTTTTTACCCTCCCGGAATTAAACTTAAAATCGAATTGCTTCTCCGCTGGCAGTTCCATACGATCATCTACATAGAGGGAAATAAGTACATAGTCCTTGTCCAAAATTGGAAATACATCAGACTCACTCCAGACACTTTCTTCCATCTTACGACAGTTTACACAAGCCCACCCAGTAAAATCGACCAACACCGGTTTATTTACTTCTTTGGCATATGCCATCCCTTCTTCAAAATCTTTATAACAATCAATACCTAGTGGACAATCTGATTCAGTTTCATAAATACTATAAAAATCGGGTGGAAGGAATCCAAATAATTTTAAATCGTATACCTGCAAAGCTCCTAAGGCCAAATACACGGCAAAACCAGAAGATAAAAGTCCTAGAATTAACCTTGGAAACGGGAGTTTCTTCATTTTACCATCGTGCGGAAAGCGTATCATTCCAAATAAATACAGTGCCAATAAGACAAATAAGAAAACCCAAATGGCAATAAATATTTCTCTCTTTAATATACCCCAATGTCCAACTAAATCTGCGTTGGATAAAAATTTAAATGCAAGCACTAATTCCAAAAAGCCCAATACTACTTTTACGGTGGTCATCCATCCACCAGATTTGGGTAAAGAATTTAACCAACTTGGAAATAGAGCGAATAACGCAAAAGGCAAAGCCAGAGCCGTTCCAAAGCCTAACATTCCTGTAGACAAATTGGTGGCAACGTTTCCTTCTGCTAGAGCAGTACTCCCCAACAAGCCACCTAAAATGGGACCTGTACAAGAAAAAGATACTATGGCCAAAGTCACTGCCATAAAAAAGATGCCAATGAAGCCTCCTGCTTTAGACGAGGCAGCATCCATTTTATTTGCCCAAGAACTTGGTAAGGTAAGTTCATAATATCCAAAAAACGAGAACGCAAAAAATATAAAAATCAGAAAGAAAAAGAGGTTCAGCCAAATATTAGTGGCAATAGTATTAAGAATTTGCGAGTCTATGGAATCAAATAAATGAAAAGGCAAACTCAACAAAAAGTAGATCAAAATAATAAAGAACCCATATAAAAGGGCATCAGAAATACCTCTTCCCTTGCTATCCGAACGTTTTGTGAAAAAAGATACCGTTAAGGGGATCATTGGAAAGACACAAGGTGTTAACAAGGCTATAAGTCCTCCTATAAAACCAAGTCCAAAAATCATCCATAAACTAGAATCTGCGGTAATAGTAGCATCGCTGTTAGCACTTAAACGCTCTCTTTGCTTTAAATCTAATTGCAGGGCATTGCCTAGCAATTTACTTCGCTCATCAATATTTTTTTCGGCCCTTACAATTTCATTACCATTCAGCGAAAAACTAAAGTCTTCATCTACAGGAATACATACTTCTTTACATACTTGACAAATTAGATTTACATCTATTTGCGTAATTGCAGGGTTGAGCAATTTTATGCGCTGCGTAAAAACGGCTTTTTCTTTAAAAAACACTTCATCTACCTCAAATATTTCGCTAAATTCTGTGATTGTTTTGCTTTCTTTAGTCTTCCCAACAAGCTCATAATCTTCTCCTGCCCTGGCAAAAGTAAACTCACTAGGCATAGAACCTCCCTCTGGTGTGCGTTGAGAATATACGTGCCAGCCTTCAAAAATGGTACCGCTAAGAACCAATTCAAATTCTGTCTCCGAAATTTTATGTACCTCTTTTGTCCATACAACTGGATCCTCATCTGTCTGGGCAAAGCCCATAAAAAAAGAACAAAAAAACAGTGCTATGGTGATTATGAATCTCATTTTTCTATGGTAAATTTTATCGTGTCTTTTGTTGTTTCCGTTATTCTAAATCGGTCATCGGCGCGTTTTCCAATCACCCAAACAATAGTGTCATCTGAAACCAACAACCATTGATTTTCTTTTGCAATAACACTCATTTTTTCATCCTTAAAGAATTTTGAAAGCTTTTTTTTGCCTTGCATTCCAAAGGGATAAAAATAGTCGCCTTTTTTCCACTTTCTTACTACTAGTGGATACTTTAACGTTTTTTGATCTACATATAGTATATGTTTTCCAGTTTCTGCAACGGTATCTACGGCTCTTATTTTAATGCCAATAGGCTCTTTAAGCTCTGTATCACTTCTCTGGATCTTAAATGTTTTAGAAACCTCAGGGGCCAACTTTTGTAATAGCAGATGATCGCGATCTTTTAGCAACCGATGTGTTTTAGATACCACCTCTTTACCGCTCATACCTGCTAACAAGTTCAAAATATCTTTCCATGCATTAAAGTGATAAGGTTTAAACAAGGCATAGAGGTAGCCTTTTAACGGTTTTAATGCAAGAAGTTCCTTCGTAGAAATAAGGGTGGTATCGTTTTCAGTAATAAAAAGACGGTTCCGTACCGCATCTATATGATTCTTGCTGATGGTTGAAGTCTCTGATAAATAAGATTGGGTGTTTTGAAAATTATCTAAAAAGGAAGGGTGTAATTCTTTAAGAAGGGGTACAATTTTGTGTCTAATTTTATTGCGTAAATATTTTACCTCTGTATTACTGCTATCTTCCCTCCATCTTAATTTTTTGGTATGGGCATATGCTAAAATCTGAGCCCTAGAAAAGGGTAGTAAAGGTCTAGAAATAGTAGCAGTTTTTGAAGGAATACCTGCAAGACCATCAATTCCGGTTCCTCGCGATAGATTAATGAGGAAGGTTTCTAGTTGATCGTTTGCCTGATGTGCAGTTACCACGCAATTGTACTTGTGTTTCGCTAGCAATTCTTTAAACCAAGCATACCGCATCTCCCTTGCTGCCATTTGAATAGACGCTTTATTAGCATCTACATAATCAACTGTATTGAAATCAGTTGTGTAATTTTTTACATTTAATTCATTACAATGTTCCTCTACAAAAGAAGCGTCTTCATCGCTTTCAGTTCCTCTTAACTTAAAATTACAATGTGCTACAGAAAAATTTAATTTTAAACGAAAACAGAGATCTAAAAGCACCATACTATCCACTCCACCGCTGCACGCTAAAAGGAAAGCATGTTCTTTTAGGTTTGGGAATTCTGTTTGAATATGATTTTCAAATGCTTCTAACACGCCACAAAAGTACTTAAACTTGCTTCTGTAA
Source organism: uncultured Flavobacteriaceae bacterium (assembly GCA_947500575.1). GTDB lineage: Bacteria > Bacteroidota > Bacteroidia > Flavobacteriales > Flavobacteriaceae > CANMSI01. The sequence goes on from CANMSI010000002.1 coordinate 667,491, forward strand.
CCAATTTTGAATGTATGCAAGCATTTCTTGTTCGCATAGGTCATTATGCAGTTCATGATATCCCCCCTCAAAAAGTTCTAAAGTAGTTTTAGAGGCGTTTTCATGAAATTGAACCGTTGCTTTATGATCTATAATAGGGTCCATAGTACCATGCAATAACAAACAGGGAATTGCCAACGCATCTGCATTATGAATAGCCCACTCCCCTGCTTCCATAATAGGAAAAGAATACATAGGACTTACTTTATCTTGCACCAAAGGATCTGCAATATATTTCGCTACCTCCTCAGGAATTCTCGAAATACCCGCTGGGTCTAATCCTGAAGGCAAGGTAATAGAGGGCAGTAGGCGCATCATGAGTTTTCCAAGCTTCATTTTCCATGCAGGAGGATTAAAAGCTAAGCGCAAATAGGGACTGGTAGCAATGATTCCATTTAAATTCGTTGTTTTTCTCAGTTCATAATTTAATACCAGATTACCTCCCATACTATGCCCGTAAAGCCATAACGGTACGTTAGGAAAGATGGAGGCAGCTTTAGAAATAACCGTATCTAGAATATCTAAAAGGGTATTATAGCCTTGGCAATGTCCTCTCTTACCATCAGATTTTCCATGCCCTTCATTGTCATAAGCTACCACGGCAAAGCCTGTTTTTACCAACATGGGTATTACATGGGATGTATACCTTCCTAAGTGCTCTCCAAACCCATGCACCAAAACTACGAGCCCTTTGACCTCTTTTGGTTGAACGTAGGTGGTATATATGAAAGTCTTTTTATAATGAAAGCTAATTTCGTGGTATTCCATGCTTAAAAATAGGTTTTCTATTCCTTTCCAAAAAACTTCGTTTGCATAGGAAATTACATCTTATTGGTTTTCTAATACTTGCCGCATGGCTTTCGCTTTTAATAAACACTCTTCATATTCTTTTTCAGGAGAGGCTTTAGCTGTAATAGCGCCTCCGACCGAAAAGGAAACATATTTTTCAGAAGCGTTGTATAAAATACTGCGGATAACTACATTAAAATCAAAATCGTTACTTGGAGAAAAATAACCAATAGCACCACTGTACACCCCCCTTTTGGTTGCCTCTAATTCCTCTATGATTTTCATAGCTGCTATTTTAGGAGCTCCCGTCATACTGCCCATTGGAAAGCTTTCTTTAATTATTTCCACCGGATTCTTATCCATAGCAACTTCCGAACTTATGGTAGAAATCATCTGATGTACTTGTTCAAAAGTATACACTTTGCATAACTCCTTTACGGTAACGCTTCCTTTTAAAGCACTTTTAGAAAGATCGTTGCGAACCAGGTCAACAATCATGATATTTTCTGCACGTTCTTTTTCATCCTTTGCTAGTTCGTTTTTTAAAAGAGCGTCTTCTTTCAAATCTTCTGCTCTTTTAGCGGTTCCCTTAATAGGTTGCGAAGTAATAGTAGTGCCCTCTTTATTTAAATAGCGTTCTGGAGAAGCACATAATACATAGGTATCATTATTCTTTAAAAAAGCTGCAAAGGGAGGCTTCGAAATTACATTTAGATTCTTATAGGTTGTAAAAGGGTCTATCTCTGTATCTGTGGCATAAAATTCTTGACAAAAATTCGCTTCATAAATATCCCCTCTGTAAATATGAGCAAGCATCTGATCTATTCTCTTAAAATACTGATCTTTAAAAATTCGCATCCTAATACGGATGGGAGGTTTCTTTGTAGCCTGCACCTCCTCCAGATCGCCAGCTATTGCAAGAATGGTATTGAAGTCTTTTTCAACCTCCTCGGAAACAAGGTTTAAATACTCAAAACGAGCCTTAGCTCCCTCTATAAATACTAATTTCTTTGGCTGAAAGAAAAAGAGGTCCGAAAAACCCAATCCATCATCGTTTTGTGAGGTCAAAACCTCCACATCGTTTTTCAAGTCGTAGGATAGGTATCCAAAAATCCAATCCTGTGTTGTTTCCTGATATTCCTTTAGATTCTCAAAACTATCTTCTGCATCCGTTTCTATGCTTGTTAATGCATCTACTGCAAGAACGCCTTCAAACTTACCATAGGCATCTGCATGCCCATTGCTATCCAACCAAACTACTTCATAGAATTGTTTACTCCATAGAAGTAAGGCTTCCTTAAACTGCGGAAGGTCTGTAATTGAATAGGTAATCGATTTTCGCAAACTAAGGTTAAATTATGGCTAAAAAATCGTCTAAAGCTTGTTGAAGTTTTCGAGAAAAATCTTCAGAAGTAATTCCTTTTTCCGAATCAAAATTCTCTCCAAAAGAAGGCAAGGAAATAGCAGGAATAACGGCTGCTCCAAAGCGTGTAAGTCTATTGTTGGTTTCTTCAAACGCCCCTAACCCTCCTCGTTTCCCTGGAGATGTAGACATTAAGAGAATTTTTTTGTCTTGTAAAAAAGAGCGATCTAACCTAGAAAGCCAATCCATTAAATTCTTAAAATAAGCAGAGGGAGCCCCATTATGCTCATTTACAGAGATTATAAGCCCTAAAGCCTCTTTTATATCTTTGTGCAGCTCTATCAGTGAATTAGAAAAACCATTTTCCTTCTCATGATCCTCACTATACATAGGAAAAGGATAATTTGCCATATTCAATAAGGCTACTTTCTCCGTAGTTATTAAAGATGCCGTATGTTTTACTAAAGCATAGTTGATAGAGGTGGTGGAATTACTTCCTGCAAAAGCCAATACATTTCCCATTTGTACGTTTATTTTGTTTCTAGAACGAAAGTACCGCAAACAAGATTAAATTGCGAGTATTTTTTCTAATTTTGCACAAGGAAACATCCAAAAGACTTGTTTATAAGTATATTAGGATGTAGATGAGTATATGGACAAGAAGACTACAAGACTATATTTTATAGATGCCATGCGCGCATGGGCTATCCTTATGATGCTGCAAGGGCATTTTATGGATGGTCTTTTAGAGAACGTTTTTAGAACTTCTTCAGATACCGGATTTACTATTTGGAGGTATTTTAGAGGCATTACAGCACCTGTCTTTTTTACTGTTTCTGGTTTTATCTTTACATTTTTGTTGTTAAGAGTACCACAAAAGGGCTTGGAAAATCCTAGAGTAAAAAAAGGAATTAAAAGAGGGTTACAGCTACTCCTAATTGGTTATTTGCTTCGCTTAAATCTTTTTGGACTTCTAATAGGTGAAATATACGGTTCCTTTTTTCTGGTGGACGTTTTACACTGCATTGGCTTATCCATTCTAAGTATAATAGGCATCTATGTGCTCACAAGCAGAAAAAACACCTGGGTATTACCTGCTGTATTATTTACAATTACGATACTCCTTTTCACCTTTGAACCGTATTACAAACAATTCAGTTTTGGTTTTCTACCAGAAGCGATTGCCAATTATTTTACAAAAGCCAATGGTTCGGTATTTACCATTTTACCATGGTTAGGCTATGCTACCTTTGGTGGTTTTCTTTCTATTCTATTTAAAAAGTTTAAGGATGCTAAATATTTATATCCCGCTGCTATTGCAATTGCCGTCGTAGCTGGGAGTGGTCTTATTTTTTATTCCTCAGATTTATTCTTAAGCCTTTCTAGAGCTACGGAAATTCAACTCTTTTCCGATATCTATTTCAATAATTACCTCTTTATCCGTTTAGGGGATGTATTCTTAGTATTTGCATTTTTTATGCTGTTTAGAAGTTTTATGAAGCATGCAACCATATTGAAAATAGGACAAAGCACACTCTCTATTTACGTAATTCATTTTATCATCCTTTATGGAAGTTTCACTGGCTTGGGTCTTTACAGATTTTTTGAGCATTCTTTAACTCCCCCTGTTGCCATTATAGGAGCCATTGCCTTTATGATTAGCTGTAGCTTCTTGGCCCTGCAATATGAGAAGCACAAAACATATATAAAGCTAAATATTGTAACATCGCTACGTTTTCTCCTTGTTAAAATTGAGGTATTTCAAAGCAAGCTGGTAAAAGTTCTCCGATTGGTCTTCGATCGAATCAAATACTTAGCGTTAAAGCTATTTAGATTGGCTAAAAATTAGAACATCCCATCCACTTTTTTTTTCTTTTCCATTATATTTAGGTTCAAAAAAATAGCATGAGCGAAGAAAAGAAAAACTATACTCCTATAGGAGTTGATTTAGAAAAGGACAAAAATTACGCCTGGTGTACTTGTAGCCATAGTAGCGATCAACCTTTTTGCGATGGCTCTCATAGAGCAAATAACGCAACACCATCTTTACGTTTCTCGGTAGAAGAAGACAAGACTGCATATCTATGTACTTGTAAAAAAACAAGCAATCCTCCTTACTGCGACGGTTCTCATAATAAGTAGACCTCCCTGCGCTTTTTACACTAGTAGAATTCACAAATAATCGTTAAAATTCAAATTTAGACGATAAACTACGACTCATAGTGCAATAATAATAGCACAATGGTCTCATATTTAAAATTTGGAAGTCTTCTTTGTTTTCTGGCAAGTTCCTTAGTATTGGTGCGTTATTTCCAGAAGACGATAGCGTTTGAACAACGCACTGAGGTTGTTACTCAGCATCCTTCTGAAAATGATATTTCCAATTTCGTATATCTGGTTACTCAGGAAGATAAGAATACGATTAACAAGGCAATTACCACTATAGATGCGAACTGGGAGCAAGGCCACGATATTTTCTTAATAGAGGCGCTCTATTTTACGCAGCATCGGGATATTTCAAAAAAGATCCTTAGCCTATTAGAAAGAAAGACGAATAAAAAGTTTGGATACGACTTTGATAAATGGTTTCATTGGATGTGGAATAAGGAACAAGAATATCCTGATTCTTACTTTCAATTCAAATCTCGTTTGCACGAACTTATCGACCCGAAATTTGGACGGTATTTTCTAAATCGCGAAAAACAAAGTACCATACGCTTGGATGAAGTTAGGTGGGGTGGGGTTTTACAAGATGGGATTCCTCCGCTTAGGAATCCAAGGATGATTGCTGCAGAAGATGCTAGCTATCTAAAAAATAACCATATTGTATTTGGGATTGAAGTAAACGGAGACGCAAGAGCCTATCCAAAAAGAATTTTGGCATGGCATGAGATGTTTGTAGATACCGTTGGAGATACTCCAGTGGCGGGAGTCTATTGTACTTTGTGTGGTACCGTAATTTTGTATAAAACCACACATAATGAGGTAGAACACCAAATGGGCACTAGTGGTTTTTTATATCGATCTAATAAACTAATGTACGATCAGGCTACGCAATCATTGTGGAGTACCTTAGAAGGAGAACCTGTTATAGGCCCGCTTGTAGGCAAAGGAATCAAACTAGATTACCTAAGTGTGGTTACTACTACTTGGGGAGAATGGAAAAAAAGACATCCAGAAACATCCGTATTGTCCTTACAAACTGGACACCGCCGGGATTATGGAGAAGGTGTAGCATACCAAGAGTACTTTGCTACAGACAACTTAATGTTTACGGTACCGAAGATTGATAAAAGCTTGCGAAATAAGGATGAGATCCTTTCCATTCGCATTCCGGGCGAAACAGATGAAAACATCGCTATTGCAAGTCGGTTTTTAAAAAGAAATACCATATACCAGTCGCAAATAGGTACAGTCAACTTCGTTGTATTCACAGATACTTCAGGAGCGCATCGTGTATATCGCTCTGGCACCACTATATTTGAAAGCTATGATGGCAATTCAACAGCGATAGATAATACTGGAAATAGTTGGCATCTTTCGGAAGAAAAAATGACATCAGAAACGGATAAAGCCTTAAAACGCCTGCCAACTCATAATGCATTTTGGTTTGGTTACAAAGCCGCCTTCCCAGATACGCGGTTAATTAAATAAAGAAGTTGTTGCTATGAAAAGGAGAAACCCCATTATGCATTTTGCAAATGGGGTTTCATGTTCTATATAATTCCTGTAGGATATTATATGTGCAAGGCTCTATCCTCTGTGGCAGCCAAAGCCGCTTCTTTTACTGCTTCGGCGTAGGTAGGATGTGCATGACTCATGCGCGCAATATCTTCTGCAGAAGCTCTAAACTCCATAGCGGTAACGGCTTCAGTAATTAAATCTGCACAACGTGCACCAATCATATGCACTCCTAAAACCTCATCTGTAGTAGCGTCTGCTAAAATTTTTACAAAGCCATCAATATCCATACTAGCACGAGACCGTCCTAGAGCGCGCATTGGAAATTGACCTGTTTTATAAGCAATACCGGCTTCTTTTAATTCTTCTTCCGTTTTTCCTACGGCAGCCACTTCTGGCCAAGTATATACTACCCCTGGAATTAAATTGTAATTGATATGTGGCTTTTGTCCTGCTAATTGCTCTGCAACCAAAGTACCTTCTTCCTCTGCTTTATGGGCAAGCATTGCACCTCTTACCACATCGCCTATTGCATAGATGTTAGGAACATTCGTTTGTAAATGTTCGTTTACCGCTATTCTGCCTCTTTCATCCAATTGAACACCTGCCGCATCCGCATTTAATCCATCAGTATAGGGTCTACGACCCACAGAAACCAAGCAGTAATCTCCTGTAAATGTTACTTCTTCCCCTTTTTTATTATCAGCCTTTACAATCACCTCTTTACCCTTACGAGTAACTGATTTCACTTTATGTGAAAGATTGAATTTGACTTTTTGTTTCTTCAAAACTTTCATTAATTCTTTTGAAAGTCCGGCATCCATTCCAGGAATAATTCGGTCCATATATTCTACAACCGTCACCTCTGCCCCTAATCTTTTATATACCTGACCCAACTCTAAACCAATCACTCCACCTCCAATTACAATCATATGCTTTGGAATTTCCTTTAGCTTTAATGCCTCAGTAGAAGTAATTACCCGCTCTTTATCAATTTTTATAAATGGAAGAGAAGATGGTTTAGAACCAGTAGCAATAATAATATTCTTTGCTTCTATCGTCTCTACCTTACCATCGTTCTTTTTAATATTTACATGGGTAGCATCTTTAAAACTTCCCAATCCTTCAAAAACGGTGATTTTATTTTTATCCATCAAAAACTGAATCCCTTTGGTTGTCATATCAACAACGCCCTGCTTTCTGGCAATCATCTGCTCTAGATTTACCTTTACCTCTCCAGGGATTTCTATCCCATGTTCTGAAAAGTGTTTTACGGCATCTTCGTAATGATGCGAAGAATCTAACAAAGCTTTGGAAGGGATACATCCCACATTAAGACAGGTACCGCCAAGGGTGGCATACTTTTCTATGATCGCAGTTTTCATCCCCAATTGCGCACATCTAATTGCTGCTACATATCCTCCAGGGCCAGAGCCAATTACGGCTACATCAAATGAACTCATAAATTTTTTGCTTTTAGTTCGATAACAAAATTAGCACTATTTTCTGGTTTTAAACGTCACCTTATGGGGAAAGTTGCATCGGTATAAGACAATCTATATTTCTATCACCGTTGTTCGCTTTACCTCACTGATAACAAAAGAACTCTGTGTACTTCCAATGTGATTAATAGCCGTTAGCTTCGTCACCATAAAATCGCGATAAGCTTCCATATCACTTACATAAATTTTTAAAATATAATCGTAATCACCACTAATGTGGTAGCACTCTACCACTTCTTGTAATTTTTGAACTTCCTTTTCAAACTGGAGTACAAATGCTTTCATATGTTGTATGAGTTTCACATGACAAAAAGCTACAAATCCCCTATCAATTTTTTGAGGATCCACCAGCGCCACATAACCTGTTATAACCCCTGTTTTCTCTAAACGCTTAATACGTTCATATACAGCAGTGATAGAAAGGTTTAATTGATTTGCATATTCCTTGGTGGTCATTTTACTATTATTTTGTAAAAGACCCAAAAGCTGACGATCTGTAGCATCAAATTGCATCATGATATATTTTCTTTAAAAAAACGAATTCAAGACAAGATACTTTAATATTTTCTATTAAATTAACAATATATAGTTTTATTTACTATTTATTGTTCAATCAATTGACTAACATTCTATCATTCATTATTTTTAAAGAATAAATGATTTTTAGATATGGATTACAAAGCATCAGATCGCATACAAGATTTACAGTATTTTGGAGAATTTGGAGGAGTAAACCCTTCTATTTCAGATTCTTCCACCTACACTTTCCTATCCGCCAAAACCATGTTCGACACCTTTGAGGGCAATACGGAAGGATGTTATCTATATACGCGCCACTCCTCTCCTTCCAATCTTTATCTTGGTGAGGCACTGGCTGCTTTAGAAGGCACCGAAAGTGCTAATGTCTATGCTAGTGGTATGGGCGCTATTACCTCCGTAATTTTTCAATTATGCGATGCCCAAGATCATATAGTAAGTAGTAGAACTATTTACGGTGGCACCTATGCCTTTATGAAAAACTTTTTAAAGAAGTTCACCATTGAAACTTCCTTTGTAGATATGACCAATTTGGATGCAGTAGAACAGGCCATTACTCCTCAAACTAAAATGATTTACTGCGAAGCAATTAGTAACCCCCTATTAGAAGTTGCTAATATCAAAGCGCTTTCTACATTGGCAAAAAAGCACGGTATTCCTCTGGTAGTGGATAATACTTTTTCTCCATTATCCATTGCGCCTGCCCAATTAGGTGCAGATATTGTAATTCATAGTCTGACCAAATTTATAAACGGAAGCAGCGATTGTGTTGCGGGTGTCGTATGCGGTACAACCGAATTTTGTTTAAGCCTTAAGGATGTAAATCATGGAGCAGGAATGTTACTTGGTAGCACATTAGATGGTTTACGGGCGGCATCGATTTTAAAAAACCTAAGAACTCTTCATATCCGAATGAAAAAACACAGTGAAAATGCCTTGTTTTTAGCAGAGAAATTTGAAGATGATGGTCTAAAAGTAGTCTATCCAGGGCTTAGCTCTCATCCTGGGTTTGAAGTAATGCAACAACAAATGCATCCAAAATACGGTTTTGGTGGTATTATGACATTGGATGTAGGCTCTTTAGAAAAAGCCAATCTCTTAATGGAAATGATGCAACAAAAAAACCTTGGATACCTAGCTGTGAGTCTTGGATTCTACAAAACCTTGTTCAGTGCTCCTGGAACTTCCACCTCTTCGGAGATTCCATTGGAAGAACAAGAAGCTATGGGTTTATCTGATGGGCTCATCCGATTCTCCATTGGCCTGGACGACGATATAAATCGCACTTATGAAATAATGAAAAGCTGTATGAATGAGCTTGGTATTTTAAATAAAAAACAACTGGCAGAATAAAAGCTCGCTTGCACATCCGTTTCCAAAATCGTAATATTACGAGAAAAGAAACTCAAACCACCTATGCAAAGCAACGACATAAATCCAATGGGGCCAGAAAACGAACACATTGCTGAAAATCCGGCATTGAATATCTGGGCTGCCTTAGTTCCCGTTTTTCTCCTCATGATTATGCTCGCTTACAACATTTTTTTCGCAGATGGTGAGCTTATGGGCGAATATTCCAATCAATACATTTTACTAATTGCAGGAGGAATTGCTGCAATTGTTGGTTTTATTTATAAGGTAACTATTCAAACAATGGCAGCTGAGATATGGGAAAACCTTAAAAGTGTAGCCATCCCAATTATGATTCTATTTTTTGTTGGAGCATTGGCAGGTACATGGTTAGTAAGTGGTATTATCCCTGCAATGGTCTATTACGGCTTGCAAGTTCTAAATCCCACAATTTTCCTGCCGGCATCTGTTATTATTGCTGCCATCATATCTATTGCAACAGGAAGTTCATGGACAACATCAGCTACCGTTGGTATTGCACTAGTAGGAATTGGAGCCGCATTGGGAATTCCCTCAGGAATGATCGCCGGAGCTGTGATATCTGGTGCTTACTTCGGTGATAAAATGTCGCCCTTGAGCGATACCACCAATTTAGCGCCTGCCATGGCGGGTACTGATTTATTTACACATATTAGATATATGTCGCTTACAACCATTCCATCCATTTTAATAACCTTGGTGGTTTTTGTAATTATTAGTTTAAATATTGATACCACGGGAACGGCAGATATTAGCAATCTACTAAATACAATAGACAATACCTTTCATATTACACCCTATTTATTTATTGTTCCTTTAACGGTAATAGCACTCATACTTTTAAAAACAAAACCCCTAATTGCGCTAGGCGCTGGGATTGCAATGGCAGTTGTTTTCGCTTTAATTTTTCAGTCTGAAGTGCTAACAGAAATCACAGAAACAAGTACTTCTACCTTATTGAATGCCATTTTTACAGATACTGCTATTGTAACGGAAAATGAGGCTCTTAATGAACTCTTTAGTTCGGGTGGAATGAAAGGAATGCTCTGGACCATTTTTTTAATTACTTGCGCCATGGTCTTTGGAGGTATTATGGATGGTATAGGTGCTTTGGCTAAAATAACAAAGGTCTTGCTTTCCTTTGCAACTACTGTATTTGGCCTATTTACAACAACTGTAATTAGTTGTCTAGGATTAAATACCATTGCCAGTGATCAATATTTAGCGATTGTCATTCCTGGAAAAATGTTTAAGAAAGCCTACGAAGACAAAGGATTAGCGCCAGAAAATTTGAGTAGAACACTAGAAGATTCTGGTACCGTTACTTCTGTTCTTATTCCTTGGAATACTTGTGGTGCATATCAATCCCAGGTACTAGGTGTTGGCGTAGGTGAATACTTTCTGTATGCAATTTTCAATTGGCTAAGCCCTTTTACAACCTTACTTTTCGCCGCTTTTAAAATAAAAATAAGACAGCTCAATACTTCTAAAAAGACGAACTAATAAGTAATATGCTTTTAAGCTATATGGGAAGTAGATTTTTCTATAGTTATCTTTAAATATCGCGTATATATTTTTTAATTTCGCATGGAACTTAAAAAACACAACTATGGCTACAGTAACGCTTCACGGAAATCCAATTAATACCCTTGGCACATTACCAGCAAGTGGAAGCACTGCAAAGGATTTTAGTCTTACCAAAGGAGATTTATCAATGACTTCTTTGGAAGATTATAAAGGAAAAAAGCTTGTACTCAACATATTTCCAAGTATTGATACAGGTACCTGCGCTCAATCTGTTCGCCAATTTAATACAGAAGCAGCAGAACTAGAAAATACAGTAGTATTATGTATTTCTAAAGATTTACCATTTGCTCAAGCTCGTTTTTGTGGTGCAGAAGGCATTAAAAATGTAGAAATGTTGTCGGATTTTAGAGATGGGAATTTTGGAAAATCTTATGAAGTATCATTTACAGATGGGCCTTTAGCGCCATTGCATTCTCGCGCTGTGGTGGTTCTGAACGAAAATGGTACCGTACTCTACTCCGAACAAGTATCAGAAATTGTTGATGAACCCAATTACAAAGCAGCTTTAGAAGCATTAATGGATGCCTAAAGAAAGTTTTTTTGTCAATAGAATAAAGAGTGTAGGCTATGCCCTTAGAGGTGCCTTATTACTTATTCGAACAGAAGCAAGTATTAAAATCCAGGTGTTTATTGCGTTGGTAGTAACAGCAGCTGGGTTTTATTACGAAATTTCAGCCACTGAATGGATTCTACAAATCTTCGCCATTGCTTTGGTAATAGGTATTGAAGCCATGAATACAGTAGCGGAAAAAATCGCCGACTATATACAACCAGAATTTGATAAAAAAATAGGATTTATTAAAGATATTTCTGCTGGGGCGGTTATGCTAGTGTCGATTGCAGCTGCCATCATTGGCTTCATTATATATATTCCTAAAATTTTTTAAACTCTGAAAGGGGGGCAGCTTCGTCTGTAAATTTGTATTTTAGCCCAACAGAACTATCAATTTCATGGCAAAAAAAAGGAAAAAAGCTACCCCAAAATCTGCAAAAAAGCGGTTTTCTTTAAGCATATCAAAACAAAATAAAATTATTTTAGGAAGTCTGTTAATACTTCTTAGCATCGCATTATTCTTTTCTTTTATCTCCTTTTATTTCACTTGGAGAGCAGACCAGAGTTTACTTACAGAATTTGCCAATCGCAATGAAGAGGCTAAAAATTTACTGAAAAAATTTGGAGCCTCTGTAGGTTATTTGTTCGTTTACAAAGGTTTTGGAGTGGCCTCCCTTATTTTTTCTGGATTGGTAGCTATTACCGGACTCTACCTCTTTCTTAGCTTACCGCTAAAAGGACTCCTTAAAAAGTGGATTTGGGGTTTTGTTTTCATCATCTGGATTGCTATTGCTTTGGGCTTTTTCGCTTATCAGCAACCCTTATTGGGTGGTTTAGTTGGGTATGAAATTGCAGACTTCTTAGAAGACTATACAGGGAAGGTAGGGATTATATTGATATTGCTTTTTGGATTAATCTTCATTCTTGTACGACTCTTTAAATTTAGTCCAGATGAGTTTGCTAGTTACTTTAACAGAAAGGGGAAAGCCATCGCTTCTGAATTTAAACCTGCCGTTGCAACCGAAAAGCAAAGCATAACCCTTGATTTAAAAGAGGAGGCACCTATATCTGTAGACACCTATACACATAAAAAAGACATTCCATCCCTAGCACCAGAACCCCCAAAGGAAATGGAAATAAAAATTCCAGAGCCAGAGCCAGAAGAGCAGATTTCCATGGAAGTAAAAGAGGTTACCGAGGAAAAGGAAGAAAAAGATAATATCGCAGACAAATTGGTATCAGACTTTGGTGAATTTGATCCCACTCTAGAACTGGGAAAATATAAATTTCCACCAATTGACTTATTAGATAATCATGGCGCTTCTGGTGGCATCACCATTAACCAAGAGGAGCTAGAAGAGAATAAGAATAAAATTGTAGAAACGCTAAAGAACTACAAAATTGGTATTGCTCAGATCAAAGCGACCATTGGGCCTACGGTAACTTTATATGAAATTGTTCCAGACGCAGGTGTTAGAATCTCTAAAATTAAAAACCTAGAAGATGACATTGCCCTTTCACTAGCTGCTTTAGGCATTAGAATTATTGCGCCTATTCCTGGTAAAGGAACCATCGGTATAGAGGTTCCTAATAAAAATGCGACCATTGTTTCTATGCGATCGGTGATAGCAGCCACCAAATTTCAAAAAGCAGAAATGGAATTGCCTATTGCTTTTGGGAAAACCATTAGCAATGAGACCTTTGTAGTAGATTTGGCTAAAATGCCTCATATGTTAATGGCAGGAGCTACTGGGCAAGGAAAATCAGTAGGCTTAAATGCAGTGCTTACCTCCCTTTTGTACAAAAAACATCCGGCTGAAGTCAAATTTGTTCTAATAGATCCAAAAAAGGTAGAGCTTACACTTTACAATAAAATAGAACGCCATTTCCTAGCAAAATTGCCAGATTCTGAAGATGCTATTATTACGGACAATACCAAAGTGATTCATACATTGAACTCTTTGTGTATTGAAATGGATAATCGTTATGAGTTATTGAAACTTGCGATGGTGCGTAATATCAAAGAATACAATGTGAAATTTAAAAGTAGAAAACTGAACCCAAATGATGGGCATATGTTTCTTCCTTACATTGTCTTGGTAATAGATGAATTTGCAGACCTTATTATGACTGCTGGAAAAGAGGTGGAAACTCCAATAGCCCGTTTGGCGCAACTAGCCAGAGCTATAGGGATCCATTTAATTATTGCTACCCAAAGACCTTCCGTAAATGTAATTACTGGAATTATTAAAGCCAACTTCCCTGCTCGTATTGCCTTTAGAGTAACCTCTAAAATAGATTCTAGGACCATTTTAGATGCTCAAGGCGCAGATCAACTCATTGGTAGAGGGGATATGCTGTTTACCCAAGGGAATGATGTGACCCGTTTGCAATGTGCTTTTGTAGACACCCCAGAAGTAGATAAAATCACCTCTTATATAGGATCGCAAAGAGCTTATCCAGAAGCACATTTATTGCCAGAATATGTAGGCGAAGAGTCTGGCACAAGTATTGATTATAATATATCGGAACGAGATGCCATGTTTAGAGATGCCGCAGAAGTTATTGTAACCGCACAGCAAGGTTCAGCTTCTCTAATACAGCGGAAGTTAAAGCTAGGATACAATCGTGCCGGCAGAATTATCGATCAGTTGGAAGCAGCTGGTATTGTTGGTTCTTTTGAGGGCAGCAAGGCTAGACAGGTGTTGGTACCAGATTTATATGCATTGGAACAATTATTAAACAACGAAAAAAAATAAAACAAATACCATGAAAAGATTAGTAGTAATTGCATTGCTTTTTAGTGCCTCCTTAGGGTTTTCTCAAAATTCCTCTAAGGCAAAAGCCTTGTTAGATGAGGTATATGGCAAAGTAACTAGTTACGACAATATTTACGTTGACTTCAAATATGTGCTTAACAATGCCGAAGCAAATATTAACCAAGAGACTAGAGGTGATGTTACAATGCAGGGCGATAAGTACCTTTTTAACTACCTTGGTGCGCAGCAACTTTATGATGGAAAAAAAGTATATACCATAGATCCGGAAAATGAAGAAGTAACCATAGAAAATAAGTCTGAAGAAGACAATACCATCACCCCATCCAAAATGCTTACTTTTTACAAACAGGGGCATAATTATGAATGGGATATTCTTCAGAATATTCAGGGAAGAAAAGTGCAATTCGTAAAATTAATTCCTATTGATACAAATTCAGAAATTAAGTCCATCTTACTTGGTATAGACATAGAAACAAAACATATTTTTAAGCTAATAGAGACTGGTAAAAATGGTACACAAACTACCATTACTGTTAATTCTTTTAAAACAGATCAGCCATTATCAAAAACCTTATTTACCTTTGATGAGAGTAAGTACAAGAATGACGGGTACTACATCATAAGAAGTTAAGACTTTGAAACTATTAGACCGATATATATTATACCGTTTTCTATTTAATTTTTTCAGCTCGTTTGTAATACTGATGTTCATCTTCATATTTCAAGCGATCTGGCTTTTTATAGACGATTTAGCAGGAAAAGGACTCGACTTTGTTATCATTGGAAAGTTCCTTTTTTACTTAATGCCAAACGTTACAGAAAAAGTACTCCCCTTAACGGTCTTACTTTCCTCTATTCTCACCTTTGGAACTTTTGCAGAGAATTATGAGTTTGCGGCGATGAAAGCTTCGGGTATTTCGCTACAAAGAGCTATGAGAAGCCTCATTGTTTTTGTGATATTCCTTGGGGGTGTCACTTTCTTTTTTGCCAATAATGTGATCCCTGCCTCTGAGCAAAAAACCTTCAACCTTCGAAGAAATATTGCCAAGGTAAAACCTGCTGTTGCCATTACGGAAGGTGTTTTTAGTGATATGGAAGGTACTGGTATGAATATTAAAGTAGATAAGAAATATGGGGAGAACGACCGCTTCTTAGATAATGTAATTATTCATAGAAAGTCCGTTACCAATATTAATAATACAGTCATCAAAGCGCAAACCGGAGAACTTAGAAGTAGTGAAAGTTCGGACATTATACAACTGGTATTAAAAGATGGGCATTATTATGAAGATGTGAGGTCCAAATCTAGCAAAGAGAAAAAGAAGAAACCCTTCGCAAAGATGCACTTTGAAACCTATACCATGAATATTGATATTTCTGAACTCAACAACGTTGATTTAGAAGAAGACCGTGGTATAAGTACGGATAAAATGAAGAATATAAGTCGTTTATCTAAAGATATTGATTCTTTAAAAATAGAATATGGAAATATTGTAGGCGCATTTTCCAAAAATATAACGAATAGAATGGGGGCTTTTAGCCCCGTAATCCCTCAAGATACCATTACTATAGAGAACGAAGGTCCGCAATTGGAAAATGGGCTTAAACCAGAAAACGCTGCCATAACAAATCCCGCTGCTGGGAATACACCACAAACCAATTTTCCAAAAAAGAAAGTAAGACCTACGGGGAATAGTATTATTGATTTATACCCAGAATGGCAGCAAACGCAGGTGATAAATTCCGCAAAAAATGCTACCACTAACATTCTTACTTCGGTAAAAGGAAAACGAAATGAATTAGACAAACGATATAAAGTCTACAACCTTCATATTTTATCCCTACATCGTAAATATGCCTTAGCATTCTCTTGTATTATTCTGTTTTTCGTAGGAGCACCTTTAGGAGCTATTATCCGTAAAGGAGGACTTGGCTTGCCCATGGTAATTGCTATTGTATTGTTCTTAGTGTATTACTTTCTAGGGGTTTTTGCTGGCAACTATTCTAAGGAAGGGAATATTCATCCTATGCTAGGAGCCTGGATGTCTACACTAATTATGCTGCCCTTGGGAGTCTTCTTAACGAAGCGAGCAACAGAAGATAAGGGACTCATAACATTTGGTAGTATTGGGGACTTTTTTAGAAATAAATGGAGTAAGGATACAGAAGAAGAGGTCTTAACCTCTTTTCCAATTGATAAAAGTGGATCTGATTATAAATTATTAGAAGGCTATGCGGATGATAAAGTAATTGATATCATAAAAAATTATCGTCAGTATGATTACAATCAGAAGTTTAGAGCCACCGCATTGGAAGTATTGGCAGAACGAGGTATTTCCGAAGAAGAATTACGATTAACAGGTAGGCTTACAAATACCACCTATGATGCAGCCAAAAAAGAACTTCGAAAATTTAGCAATAACTCTGATAAGGCCTTAGCTATATATCTGCTGTACGTTGTAGCTTGGCTTGCAACACGATTTGTTCCAATGAAAGAAAGCTTAGCTACCGGAATTGTAATAGCTACTTTCGCATTATTGGTGTTATTTCTTGTATTTTTAGTGCGATCAGTCATGAATTACTATCGACTATCAAAAATTTTAGGTAAGAAAGAAAATTACATGATATTGATTATCATGTTTCTTGGAATACCGTTCTATTTTTTAACCTATTTCTTCTACAAGAAAAAAGCAAAAGAAGAAGTAAAATCAATTCGATAAAATGGAGAATGACCTTGCAGTAAAAAACATACAACTCAATACCATAGAGGAGGCCATTGCGGATATTGAGCAAGGAAAAGTGATCATTGTGGTAGATGATGAAAATCGGGAAAATGAAGGAGATTTTATCGCTGCTGCGGAAAAAGTAACTCCTGAGATGATCAATTTTATGGCCATGCATGGAAGAGGGTTAATCTGTGCACCACTAACGGAAGAACGCTGCAAAGAATTGCAACTAGATATGATGGTGCAAAACAACACCGTATTACATCAAACGCAATTCACTGTTTCTGTAGATCTAATTGGACATGGATGTACCACTGGAATTTCTGTGCACGATAGAGCCAAAACGATTCTTTCTTTAGTAAAAGAAGATACCAAACCGCACGACTTGGGAAGACCTGGACATATATTCCCACTAAGAGCAAAAACAGGAGGAGTCTTAAGAAGAACTGGACACACGGAGGCAGCCATAGATTTAGCACGATTGGCAGGCTTGCAACCTGCAGGAATCTTGGTAGAGATATTGAATGACGATGGCACCATGGCTCGACTGCCGCAATTAACTGTGGTGGCAAAAAAGTTCGATTTAAAGATAATTTCTATAGAGGACTTAGTGGCCTATCGGATGGAGCATGATTCGCTCATTGAGAAAAAGGAAGATTTTAAAATCACCACTCGTTTTGGTGAGTTTCGACTAAGAGCCTACCAACAAACTACCAATGATCAGGTACATATAGCTTTAACCAAAGGCAAATGGACCACTGAGGAACACGTACTTACCAGGATCAATGCAACCTTGGTAAATAATGATATTCTAGGAACACTGACAAACAATCCAGATAAAAAGCTAGAAGACATGTTCAACGCCATTAATAAGGAAGGAAAAGGAGCGTTTGTTTTCATTAACCAGCAATCCCAATCTTTAAACCTTTTAAATCGTTTGTCAGAATTAAAACAATTGCAATCTGAAGGTGTATTTAAAGCTCCAAGAATTGATATGGATGCGAAAGACTTTGGTGTTGGAGCACAAATTTTGCACGACTTAAACATTTCTAAGGTTCGCTTACTCACCAATACAACACAAACCAAAAGGGTTGGTATTGTAGGCTATGGTTTAGAGATTATGGAATATGTACCCTATTAATCTGTTGTAAACTTAGGATTCTTGGGCGAGTACTTCGGAAATGATCCTTGTCATATCGGTTGCTCTTTTTTCAAGGGTTGCCGTATCCCAGCTTAACTTAATTAAGCAAGAAATAGTTCTGCCCATCCAATGGTCAGATTTTGAAAAATCCGTGGTTTCATAATTGGGCAATTGGTCTTTGACTTCTTTGGGCAGGCTTCCAAGAGACTTTAAGTTCTTCAAATGATCCCATTTTTTATGGTAGTGCCAATTATTATCATACCAATAAAAACAGGCATCCACTCCCCCATTTGTAAGGGCAGTATGTGCATTTTTAGCCAAAGCAGCTGTCGGTAGAAAAAAGTTGAGAAAGGCATAACTCTCAACACCACCTTCTGGCACGCGTCTAAAAGTTACTTCTGGAATTTTACTTAGGGCATCTCTGAGTACAGAATAATGCTTTTTTTGAATGGCGATAAAATCGTCTAAACGCGCTATTTGCGCCAAACCAACAGCAGCATGTAATTCGGAAATTCGATAATTGTACCCCAAGAAAGGATGCGCTTCTGCTCCTCTATCACTTCCAATATGATCGTGTCCATGATCCGAAAAATGATCCGCATTTTTATGATAGGTCGCATTATTCGTAACAACAGCTCCTCCTTCGCCACAAGTAATGGTTTTTACATAATCAAAAGAAAAACAGCCCAAATCCCCGTAGCTACCCAAAGGTTTACCTTGGTAACTACCTCCTATAGCTTGGCAAGCATCTTCTATTAATAACAGTCCATACGTATCGCAGATGTTTTTAAGTGCGCTAAGGTCCGCCATAGAACCACACATATGCACTGGCATAATGGCTTTGGTTTTAGAATTAATAGCCAATTTCACTGCCTCAGGGTCTAAGGTAAGTGTATCATCAATATTCACCATAATGGGAATGGCTCCAAGGGCTAAAATAGATTCAAAGGTGGCCACAAAGGTAAAATTGGGAATAATAACCTCATCTCCTGCCCCTACTCCGGCGCTTGCTAAGGCAACGGTAAGAGCTGCAGTGCCACTGCTTACTAATTGCACGTGCTTTATGCCCATTCTATCTGCTAAGGCATTCTCCAATTCTTTGGCTTTCCAATGCGTACGAGCACCATCAAAACCATAGCGCATTAACACACCAGAATCTAATACATCATTTACATGTGCTCTTTCTTTATCTCCAAAAAGTTCAAAACCTGGCATCTCTTCTTTAATTTATTTCTATAATACTTTCGTTCAATGTTTTTCGTACTTTTTTAAAGCTAGAAAAGGGATCATCTGGAGCTCTATACCCCACTGGCAAAACCAAGACAGATGAAAGTCCTTTTTCATTCAATCCTAATAATTCATCATAAGCCGCAGGTTCAAATCCTTCCATTGGGCATGCATCTATTTCCTCCAAAGCGCAAATAGTTAGTAAATTCCCCATAATAAGATATGCCTGATTCATGGCCCATGCATTAATTTCTTTTTGTGCTTTTTCCATAAAACTAGCGGTCAAAGAATTTTTAAAAGGAGCAAGAATGTCTTCACTAGTGCCTCTAATCCTTTTTACCCTTTCAAAATAAGTTGCTATGTAAGAGGCATCTATTTCCTTCTCAATGCACAAAATGAGTACATGAGATGCCTGAGTCACTTGCTCTTGAGCATACGAATGTTGTACTAGTTTTTGTTGTATTTCTTTATTCTGGAGCACCACCATTTTAACAGGTTGTAAACCATAAGAGGTTGCTGTAAGATTAAAAGCCTCCTTAAGCAATTGCACTTGCTTCTCGTTTAATACCCTATTTGAATCAAATTTCTTGGTAGCATAGCGCCAATTGAGTTGTCTAATAGATCTTTTCATATACTATTTCTTTGCATTATAGGTACCATATTCTCCAGTTTTCATGAACTTGCAGGTGGAAAAAACCACAGTTTAATGGCCATAGCAATGACCATAATAATTAAAAAGGTCTTTATAAATCCATCTCCCTTGTTAACAGATACTCTGCTAGCCAACCAAGCGCCTGAACCATTTCCAATGGCCAAAATTAGTCCAATTTTCCAGTTTACTTTGTCTTCCCAAATAAAGACTGCCAAGGCGGCCAGGGTATAAATAAAGACCACCGCTACTTTGGTAGCATTAGATCGCACCAAGGACATTCTATTTACATAATGTAAAAACAAAATGATAAGAAAACCCAAGCCCGCATTAATAAACCCGCCATAAATTCCAAAAAAGAAAAAAGCAAGCATTCCAATCCACAGGTATTTTCCTGTAAGCCGTTCTTGTAATTCTTTTGTTTTTATTTTGGGCATGAACGTAATAATAAGAACTACGACTATCATTACAATAGCGAGGATTCTATTAAAGGTTTCGCCTTTTACATCTACAGCAATTTTAGCACCAATGATAGCTCCTAAAAGAGCTGCAATACCCAAATAAATATTAAAAGGTTGGGTAGATACTCCCTTGCTTTTAAAACCCGCCGTGGCCAAAGCTGTTTGAATAACAATAGCCACTCTGTTAGTACCATTAGCGACGCTTGGGGGTAATCCTAAAAAAATAAGAACGGGTAACGAAAGTAAAGATCCACCGCCAGCTACCGTATTAATAAAACCTACAGCAAAACCAACTCCTATTAAAAGTACATAGTGGTACCATTCTTCCATGGGTGCAAAAATAAGTGCAAAAAATGGAACAGAAGCCTTGGTTTAATTTTAAAATAAAACTAAAAAAATGTTGTATTAAAAGAGAAAAGCGAAGTATATTTGCATCCGCTAAGACGACTAAAGATTTAAAAGTATCTTTTGAAAACAAGCAATGGAGAAATGGCAGAGTGGTCGAATGCGGTAGTCTTGAAAACTATTGAGGGTCACACCTCCGGGGGTTCGAATCCCTCTTTCTCCGCAAAAGAAACCCACAACGAAAGTTGTGGGTTTTGTGTTTCTAAGAGTGTCGGAAGTTTACTTTCGTAAGCGAATGGAAATACAAAACGTACAAAGCAAAGCTTTGTAATGGTTTTATGCTTGTGAAGGATTCTCTAAAAGGGATCAACAAAGTTAATCCTCTTTCTCCGCAAAAAGCCCCGTTATCATAATGATGACGGGGCTCTATTTTTACAGTTGACAGTATCGTTGACAGTTCTTCCTATTTTAAACTAAAAACAAATTGAAAAAACTCTTTTGATTATCTGAAAAGAAACTGGATATTTTATAATGCCTTTTTATATAATTTCTAAGAATCTCATCCTTTGCCGAACTTTTTTACTTTCTGATTTTTTTAGTTCTGCTTTAATCTCTTTTGTTTCAATTATTGCTAAATACTTTTTTTTATACAAGGGCAATTTAAGTTCTAAAAACAGCGATGGCTGTGAAACAATTGGTATTTTTATGACTACCACGTATACAGATGGTACAGTAGAAAGAATTCTTTTAAGAACGTATGAAGAATGTCCTGCTACTTTGGACGATGGTGATGACGGTACTGGTGGCGGTGGAGAAGGAGGTAATGGAGATAACGATCTTGGATTAATAGTTCCGCATTGTAAAAGCTTTGAATTTGCTAACGGTGTTGATGAATTTGGAAGGCCAGTAAAGGCAGCGGCAGTTGTTCATATTAGGTCTCTTTTTATTGCAGGAGGAATTGATACACAGGGACGACCTTATTATGCGGATAAAATTGCTTATACTCCAAAAGCTTATTTTACCTTACCCACATGGTTATCCAATGGAGCAGCTGCGAATTTAGCAGCATTAACTATGGAGATAGCAAATGATAAAACGTTGGTGTGGTTTAATCTTAATCCAAAGGCATCAGGAGATCAATTGGCTATTGAATGGAATAGACAACTTAAAGAGGCTTTTCGTCGCGTAGGTGGATCATATAGTCAGTTTAATGAACCTTTTTCAATTCCTTCACCAGCACCTTATATACAGACCTTCGCAGGTGATAGAGATAATAACTGTCTTTAATTATGATAAAGCTATTAATCGTATGTTTACTTATGACACAGTCTAATTACGAATTTGAACATCTAATTGATCAACCTATCAATATTATAAAATTTGGGATAGTAGATGATGGTAATTCAGCAAATGAAAATGCTAAGATTTTTGGTGTTACCAACTTCAAAAAAAAGTACTTTGGTAAAACCGTTGAAACTATGGCAGTTTCGACTGATAATAATAATAAAATTACATCCGTTGCCTTTACATTGAAGGGAAAATTAGATGAAGAATTATATAAGCTACTGGTTGAAGAACTGGGTGATCCAGAACATATATACAAAAAAGGGGAAGCTGCAAAAAAAGAACTAAAAGAATACGATAATGGTTCCTATGTTCTTTCTGGCTCTGGTGAGCTAATTGAATGCAGCTTTGATGACAATCCTTATTTAATTGTTTGGAATCGACCAAATTGTCAATTAAGATTTGTACTGAACCCTTACTCCAATTCAACTCAGGTTATGTTTTATAAAAGCAAATTCAATAAATGAAAAGGAGCATAATTTCGATTCGTCAAGTAGTCATGGTCAATTCAAAAATGAATCTAGTTCCCAAATCTTACCATGACCAAACAGTGCGTGGTTCCTTTCGGTTTTTTGTATCGTCCCGATAGGTAATCTTAAAACAAAAATCGATAGGACGTGACGTACTTTTTTCATTTAAAAGTACTAAGAGAGGAGTATTCAAAATTTAGTAGCGAAGCGGATAAAGTTTGAATAGCAAGAGGACAACACGCAAAAGCGATGTTGTGATGTTTGACCTTACCTCCAAAATGCTTAAAATTAAGTGGTTAGGTAAATTTGATATTGTTTTTAGATAATTAAAAGTGGTGGATTTTTAGTAAAAATTGCTGGTAAGTCCTATAAACAGGTAAAAAAATTAGTAAAACACCTCGCAAAAAGAAAGGATAAAGAATTGGTAAAATTTGGGGCTTGCAGCACGAAACTAAGTTTCGCTCGCTTTTATATGTTTATAGTGATCGGGTTTTCTTAAACCAGGTTTGATATGACTATCAGTCATTTTACATTTATATATTTTGATTCGAAGAGTTTCAAAACTACTTTTATTATTCTTTATTATATCTTTGGTTGATTATTAAATTATTGTCTTTTTTAATTCTAAACAAAATGCTATTTTAATTATGACTTTAAAATCAATTCATATTGTATTACTCACTGGTATAGGGATGCTCTTTTTAGGTTGCTCAAGTATGAAATTATCGAATTCTTATAAATCAGATAATTTTGAAACGCAACTGAACAAAAAAGTTCTGGTTATTTCTAGAACCCCTTTAGTAGATGTTCGTAAAGAGTATGAAATAGAAATAGCCAATAAATTAAAAGCTAAGAACATCAATGCCGTTGCCAGTCATTTAGTTTTTCCTAATTTAAAAAGAATAGATAATAAAACCGCTTCGCGAATTTCAGAAGTTGTAGCACTATTTAGAAAAGAAGGTTTCGATATCATATTATTAACTTCTTTGAAAGATGTTCAGGAACAAAAGGTATTACAGACTCAAGGAGGTTATAGCTCTTTAACAGATTACTACGGCAACAAATATATTACTTTGAAGGGGTATTATGACGATGTTAATGCACCACCAAAATTACCTCCACTGGAAATGGACGAAACAACTACTACCCAAGTATTAACCACCTATATTTTGGAAGCAGTTACTTATAATTTAGCGCTGGAAGAAAAAGAAAGATTACTATCGGTAACTACTGCAGAGGTGACGAATCCTGATTCTGGCAAAGAGGTAAGAAGAGAGTTTGCAAAACTTATTGCTTCCCAATTTCAATAGCAATACCCATATTTATTCTGGGCTACAACTTTTTTGCACCAATTTATAGGTATCACATTTTAAGAAATGAGGACCGCTGAAGTTGCATCGCCTATTAGCGGACAAAAGAGGATAGCAGGAGAAAATTATTTCCTAAAAAAAGGGCATCAATAGATATTTCATTTTCTAACATTAAATTTTACCACATGTTCAAATTTACCAAGATAGAAAAGATAATTGTCCCAGTTGATTTTTCCAAACATTCTGAATATGCATTGGAAACAGCAGCCATTTTAGCCAAAGAGCAGAACGCAGAAATTACAGTGATGCATATGCTAGAGTTATCTGAATCTATATTCTCACAATCAAGCACAGCTAAGAACGATGAAATGATGTTTATGCTGGCTTTAGCTGACAAAAAGTTCAAAGAGTTTCTTCACCAAGACTATCTCAAGGGCCTCAAGGTACTTCCCGTAATAAAGCACCACAAAGTGTTCAAAGAAGTAGACGAAGTAGCAAAGAAATTAAATGCAGATTTAATTGTAATGGGATCTCATGGTCATAGTGAACACGAAGGCGTTTTCACTGGTTCTAATACAGAAAAAGTGGTGCGTCATAGCAAAACTCCTGTTTTGGTTGTTAAATCGGAACCTACTTTTTCAAATTTTAATCATGTTGTATATGCATCCGATTTTTCAGAAGCAAGCATTTCGTCCTTTAACGAAGCATCCGATTTTTTAACAACCATAGGAAATCAATTAAGCCTTCTGCACGTGAACCTCCCAAATACAAGCTTTAAAAATACCGAGGAGATAGAAACAAAGGTTAGGGATTTTTTAAAGAAGGTAGATGGAAACCTCGATAGATTGGACGATGTTGTATATGTTGCAGATTATACCGTGGAAGCCGGGATTTTAAATTATTCAAAAAAAGTTAAAGCAGATTTAATCGCAGCAACCACACATGGAAGAACAGGCTTCAACCATCTTTTACATGGTAGTATCGCAGAAGATTTGGTAAATCATGCCAGGCTTCCAGTAATTATATTTAATCTATAAGTACTGCGGCAAGAAAGAAGTATGCTAATAAATATGACTTTTTTCCCTTGCTATGGATTTACTTTATTCAGCTTCTTGCATAGGAACATTCAATTCAATATATGTTTTTAGGAAATTCTCATTGTTATGCAGCCTGGTTATGCATTGTTTAAGAGATCCCTGCATTTAAAGAATATAGGAAGCAGCAATCCAACGGATTAAATGACCATAGCTTTAATCCACTTATGTACTTATAAAAGACAAAATGCATACCTTTAGAGGACTCTAAAAAACATCTCTAAATTATGTCAAAAGCCTTGTATGTTGCCACTTTAGAATCTCATAGTGGCAAATCTTTAGTTGTTCTTGGTTTAATGCAATTACTATTAGGTAAGATGGTCAAAGTGGGCTATTTCAGACCTGTAATAGATGATATTAAAACTGGAGAAATAGACAATCATATCCAAACGGTGGTGTCTCATTTTAAGTTAGACATTCCTATGGAAGATGTCTACGCCTTAACTCAAAATCAGGTAGTAGATATGTTCAACGACGGAAGACAAGGTGATATCTTGGATGCCATAATTTCTAAGTATAAACAACTCGAAAAGCATTTTGACTTTCTTCTGGTAGAAGGCAGTGATTTCTCAAGTGACGGAAGTATTATAGAATTTGACCTGAACATGGATATTGCCAAAAATTTGGGCATCCCAGTGGTCCTAATTGATAATGGAAGGGGAAAGACACTTGAAGAGTTTTGCGGTAATCTAGAGTCCGCTGTGAACACTTATATGCAGAAGGGTATTGAAATTATAGGCGTTGTAGCGAACAAGGTTCGACCTGAAAATGTGGATTTGGTCAACCAACGTCTAGAAAGGGAATTGGAGGGCAAAACAGTAGCCTTTGCGGTTCCTAGAGTTAAAAATCTATCGCATCCCACACTAAATGAAATTTTAGAGTCGTTAGATGGTAAAGTACTTTTTGGGAAAGAAAATCTAGATAATCAAACCGGAAGTTTTGGTGTAGGCGCCATGCAATTGCATAATTATCTTACCAACCTTCGAGACAATAGTCTGGTCATAACGCCTGGAGACAGAGCAGATATAATTCTAGGTGCTTTACAAGCAAATGTCTCGGATAATTACCCCACAATTTCTGGCATAGTGCTCACCGGAGGAATCCTTCCAGAACCGTCTATTCTATCTCTTTTAGAGGGTTTTGAAACACATGTTCCTATTATTTCCGTACAGCAGGGTACTTTTGATGCCACAAATGCTGTGGGCAACATCAAATCCAAAATTTATGCAGAAAGTAAACAAAAGATCGCAACTTCAATAGCCTTATTCAATACCCATATAGATGGCGAATTATTATTAGAACGCTTGAAAACTTTTGAACCTAAAGGTACTACCCCTAGAATGTTTCAATACAACCTACTCCAACGTGCTAAAACACAGAAGAAACACATTGTACTGCCAGAGGGTGAAGATGCCCGAATTTTGGAGGCAGCATGTGAGTTAACTGCTTTGGACATTGTTGATATTACCTTATTAGGAAATCAAGAGCGAATAGAAAAGAAGGCAATGCAATTAGGTTTTGATCTTTCGTATTTGAACATACTCGACCCCACCAACGCCCCAAATTTTGAAAGTTATGCAAGTACTTTTAATGAGTTACGAAAGCATAAGGGAGTGAATATGGATGTAGCTCGAGATACTATGCTCGATGTCTCCTATTTTGGAACTATGATGGTTTATAAAGGTGATGCCGACGGAATGGTTTCGGGGGCCATACACACAACCCAACATACCATTAGACCAGCGCTGCAATTTGTTAAAACCAAGCCAGGTATTGGAGTAGTATCTTCGGTATTTTTTATGTGCTTAGAAAATCGAGTTTCGGTTTTTGGAGATTGTGCAATCAACCCTAATCCTAGCGCGGAACAATTGGCAGAAATAGCCGTATCATCTGCCGCTTCTGCCGAGGCTTTCGGAATAAAAGCGAAGATTGCAATGCTGTCCTATTCTTCTGGAAGTTCTGGGAAGGGTGAAGATGTAGAGAAAGTTCTTAAGGCAACAGAAATTGTAAAAAGTTTGCATCCAAACCTACAGATTGAAGGTCCCATACAATACGATGCCGCCGTGGATCCTTTGGTAGGTAAAAGTAAATTACCAGATTCTGAGGTAGCGGGTGAGGCTTCTGTTTTAATATTTCCCGATTTAAATACGGGTAATAATACCTATAAAGCGGTACAAAGAGAAACCGGTGCACTAGCAATTGGTCCAATGCTTCAAGGACTTAACAAACCCGTAAACGATTTGAGCAGAGGTTGTACGGTTGAAGATATTTTTAATACTGTAATTGTAACGGCCATTCAAGCACAAGAAAGTTGAATAACTATGCAGATTCTGATTATTAACTCGGGGAGTTCCTCCATCAAATTTCAAGTCATCAAAATGCCCTCGGAAGAAGTCATTTGCAAAGGCATGGTTGAGCGCATTGGAATGGAAAATGCAACACTGCATTATGAATCCAAAGGAAAATCTCATTCCAAAATACAAATTTTATCAAACCATAAAGAAGGATTAGGAGCAATTACAAGCATACTGATGCACAATGACATGGGAGTCATAAAGCAGCCAGATGAGATTGACGTGGTAGCTCACAGGGTTGTGCATGGTGGGAATCGCTTTGACCAACCCACTATAATTGATGAAGACGTTTTGGCAGAGGTTGAACGATTGGCTTCTTTAGCGCCCTTGCATAATCCTGCGAATGCCATAGGGATAAAAGTAGCAGCCGAGATCTTTAAGAACGCAACACAAGTTGCTGTTTTTGATACAGCCTTTCACCAAACACTTCCAGAAAAAGCGTATCGGTACGCAATCCCCAAGGCACTTGCCGACGAACATCACATTCAAGTATATGGTTTTCATGGTACAAGTCATAAATATGTTTCAGAAAAAGCCAGCAACTATCTAAAACAAGGTATTCGTAAAATTATCAGTGTTCATTTAGGAAATGGTTGTAGCATAACTGCAATAAAAGATGGTCAAAGTATAGATCACTCCCTTGGGTTTGGCCCCTCTAATGGACTTATTATGGGAACCCGAAGTGGGGATATTGATCAATCAGTAGTTTTTTATCTGATGGATCACTTGAGGATGTCATCCAAGGAAGTGAACCAATTGTTGCAAAAGAAAAGCGGTCTTTTTGGTCTAACAGGCTATTCAGATTTACGGGAAATACAAAGAGAAGCAACTGCTGGGAATAAAGATTGCCAATTGGCTTTAGCAATGACTTCCTATCGCATTAAGAAGTATATTGGCAGTTATGTTGCGTTGCTTAATGGTGTAGAAGCTTTGTTGTTTACAGCAGGTATTGGCGAAAACTCAAATGTACTTCGCGCCATGGTTTGTGAACATATGGAGGCCTTAGGCATTCAAATAGATACACAAAAAAATGCCCAAAAAGCATCCTCCATTTTAGAAATTCAAAAAGAAGGCTCCTCAGTAAAAATCCTTGTAATTCCTACTAATGAAGAACTGGAAATTGCCAAACAGAGTTATGCATTAACAAAAGAATAAATCGTTTTTTTCACCATTTAAATGGTTTGATCCCAACACCATATTCAATATAATCTGCAGCACCTCCATCTAAAGTCTTTAACCCAATTTGAGCGAATAGCTTTTTAGAGAAGTCATATCGCAATGCGGGCCGCATAAAGAATGCTCCTTTTCCTCTGTCATCGGAAAGATAGGTACCTATCTGAAACTTAACGGTTAGCTTATAAAACATAAAATCGTATCCTACATGAATTCCTGTAAGTATTCGCTCCGAAGATTCCAAATTGCGCAGACGATTATCAAAAAACATATCAAAACCTGCATTGACTCCATGCATTTCATTGAATCTATGTTCATAATCCAAAACAGCCGAAGCTGTCCCGTATAACGTCTTAGTGCCCATATCCTCATCTCTTTGCGAAAACCCTCCAGCCAAATAGAGACTAATTGCGTTCTCCGAAGTTTGGTCGCGTAGCGATTTTGCAGGGCGTTTAAAACGTGCGGGTAAAACATCATTTGTAAATATATTCCCCTCTCTTTTTTGCGCTGCATTGTAGTGGTATCTTAGACCTAAATTGATCCCATAAAGATTGAGACCGTTATTTGGTAAAAAGGTAGAACCATTGCTAAAATGGCTAAAATCCACTCCATAAAGGATATCCAACTCTCTGGTAAACTTATAAGAAAAACCTAGATCAATATTAAAGTATACGGCAGCACTAGCACCAATAGATTCGTTCAAGGGATTCTCCACCGCATTAAAAGGATTAAGGCTGTAGGTAAGTCCTAAAGAAGGCGCGATACTGAAAACATTTCTTCTATCGGAACTTGAAATTGGAAAGTTTATAAACCCATAAACAGCATTAGGCACTCCAAATACTTGAGCATCATTTAAAAATCCAACATAGGCACCAACACCATAAGAGGGGTATCCATATCTGCTAGGCCAGCTTTCTGGATTGGTGGATTGCCAACCCAACTTTACCGTAATTCCTCCATATCCATTATCTAAAATACCACTACTGCCTAACGCATTATCAGATTTTAAAAAAGCACCGTAATGGGATTTCACCTCAATGAATCTAAATTTATTTGATAGATCCACATTCGTTGTTATCTGAGCATTGGTAAGGAAGAAAAAACAAATTAAAGCAATAGTAAATAATTTAGTCATATTTATATTATAAAGGATATTTCATTTTTTTTTGATGGTATAAGTAGGCAAAGAAATCATAAATTTTACGGCTAAAACCCGTATCACAACCACTAGAGCAATGGTACTGATATACGATATGTTATTATCGAAATTCAGGGAGTACAAAATGATAAAACAAACAGCACCTGCCAGAGAAGCCAAAGCATAGATTTCTTTTCTGAAAATAATTGGGATTTCATTGCATAAAATATCTCGGATTACTCCTCCAAAACATCCTGTCATAATCCCAAGGATAACACTTACTGCAGGGTCTAAATTTGCGGAAACTCCAATTTTGACACCGCTGATAGTAAATATGGCAAGGCCTATAGTATCAAATATAAAGAGGGATCTTGTCAAAAAATATATTTTATTTCGGAATAGTATGGCCAAAAGAACGGAAACACTTATAAAGTGTACTACATAAAAATGTCCCATCCACCAAACAGGGGTATTTCCGATAAAGACATCTCTTAAAATACCTCCACCCAAGGCAGTAGCAAAGGCAACTATGAAAATCCCAAAAACGTCCATTTCTCGTTTTATAGCCATTAATGCCCCTGAAATAGCAAACGCAATTGTACCTAAAACATCAAATACATCAAAAAACTCCATTGGTTATTTTTGGCTAATATATTGGTTTAGAAATCAAATTTAACTCCAATACCATAAACACTTTGATTCCTTTTTTCTCCTATGCTATTTTTACTTTGATCGATCTTGGAAGCGGCGAAAATCTTACTTCCCTTTTTGAACGCGTAGCTAACTTCACCAATAATGAAAGCTGTATTAAAATCGCCCAAACCTTCATCATCATTCGGACTTAAATAGTTGAATCCTGTGGCGACCTTCCAACGGTTATTTTTGGAAAAGATGTAGCCCAGATAAAATTCGACTCCTGAGGCGTCATAGAAATTATCTCCCAATTTTTGATGTTGTTTTAAATTGGCATAGGAAGCAGCAACTGACAAACGATTTTTTTCATAGGATACAGATGTTACAAAAGCCTCATCACCATCTTTGGCTTGATTGGGCAACGGGTTATCAACTCCATCAAGTACTTTATTGTACCCTACACCTATTGCAAATCCATCAATAGCATAACTGGCGCCTAGCCCATAGGTATCTATAGATTTACTATTAACGGAAATATTTCTTGCTTGCCCTTGAATACCAATCTTCAAACCAGAATTTGTATAGGTCAGCTTTAATAACTGGTTGGCCCTTCCAGTTCCCGATACCCCACCGTCCGAAATATTCCACACACCAATAGCGGCTCCACCGAATGCCGAAAACTTATCTACTTGGTTTGCGCCCAATTGGTAATACACTGAATTTTGCTTTCCGAAAGTGAGTTCAAAATCCTTATAAGAAAAACCTGCAAAACCTAGTCTTGCAAATACGGCATCTCCTACTTGGGCTATTCCAGCTCCTGGGTCTACGGCAAATTCTACAGTTTCATCTCTAGAAACCAAATTCAAACCTAATTCTATTCCACCAATAACATTGAAATTATCGGTTTCATTTTTTGAAAGAGAGTGTTTTAGCTTAATACCAATTCGCGGAGCGTTATTTGAAATTCCGATTTCGCCTTCTTCGGCGAAACCAGCACCAATTCGAAGGCTACCGTAGGGAGTCACTCGTGAAGCAATTGCATCTATCCAATTTGAGTTGTCTTTTTTCTCTTGTTGTGTCTGTGCTTGTATTTCTTGTATAAGAAGTAAAGTAATAATTAATACTACCGTTTTTCCGCATGTAGCAAGGGATTTCTTCATAAGGCCCTGATTTATTATTAATATTTATCCAAAAACTTTTGACTTTGTAACTCTGGCATTCATTTCTGCAATATTTATGATAGAAATTCCCTCAGGACATTCTACTTCGCAAGCACCCGTAAAAGTGCAACTACCAAAACCTTCAATTTCCATTTGATAGGTCATTTCTGTAACCCGCTTGTGCTCTTCTGCATGCCCTTGAGGCAACCCATTTAAATGATTAATTTTGGCCGAGGTGAAAAGAGCCGCCGAAGAGTTTTTACAAGTGGCTACACAAGCTCCACAGCCTATGCAAGCTGCAGCGTCCATTGCTCTATCCGAAACTTCTTTAGGTATAGGAATGGCATTTGCTTCTGGCGCGGTACCGGTTTTGGCACTGATAAAAGCGCCTTGCTCAATAATTCTATCAAAGGCGGAGCGGTCTACAATTAAGTCCTTGATTACCGGAAAAGATGCTGCTCTCCAAGGCTCTACCACAATGGTATCTCCATCTTTAAAACTACGCATATGCAATTGGCAGGTGGTCATATTATCATGTGGCCCGTGCGCACGCCCATTAATAAAAACTCCACATTGACCACAGATTCCCTCACGGCAATCGTATTCATAAGCGATTACTTTTTCATCTTTAAGTACCAGTAGCTCGTTCAAGTGGTCCAATGCTTCCAGAAAAGACATATCTTCTGTTAAACCAGCTACTTCATAGGCTCTAATGGCACCTTTATTTTTCGGTCCTTCTTGTCTCCAAATTTTGAATGTCACTTTCATCCTTTCCTATTTATAACTTCTTACTAATGGTTTTACAAACTCAAATTCCAATGCTTCTTTATGTAGTTTAAAATCTCCTTTGTCATATTCCCAAGCAGATACATAGGAATACGCCTCATCTACGCGTACGGCTTCACCTTCTTCTGTTTGGAATTCTTCCCGAAAATGCGCACCGCAAGATTCATCTCGCTCAAGCGCATCTGTACACATTAAAATTCCTAGTTCTATAAAATCTGCCAATCGCAATGCTTTTTCCAATTCTGTATTTAATTCATTACTATCTCCTGTAACCTTTACATCGCTCCAAAAGCCATCTTTAATTCCTTTTATTTGTACAATAGCTTTTTCCAAACCTGCTCTATTTCGACTCATAGCGCACTTTTGCCACATAACTTTACCCAATTCCCTATGAAAATGGTCAACCGTCTTTGTGCCATTTATTGCCAGAATACGATCAATATTTGATTTTACTTCTTGCTCGGCTTTATCAAATTCAGGATGTTCTGTGGAAGGATGGTCTACCCTAATTTCATCGGCTAAATAATTATTAATTGTATTGGGAAGTATAAAATACCCATCAACACTTGCTTGCAACAATGAATTTGCACCTAATCGATTAGCACCATGATCTGAGAAATTACATTCTCCCACGGCATATAGTCCTGGAATGGTAGTCATTAATTCATAATCCACCCAAAGACCACCCATGGAGAAATGCGCTGCTGGCGAAATTTGCATTGGTTCTTTATAAGCATCAATTCCAGTAATCTTTTTGTACATTTTAAAGAGGTTACCATAGCGGTCTTTTATAGTATCCAAACCAAATTTTTCAATGGCGTGTTTAAAATCGAGATAAACGGCATTCTTTAGTCTTCCCACTCCGTAACCAGCATCAATTCGCTCTTTAGCAGCTCTAGAGGCAATATCTCTAGGAGCCAAATTTCCAAAACTAGGGTAGCGTCGTTCCAAGTAATAATCTCTTTCAGCTTCTGGAATATCATTTGCTTTTCTAGTATCTTCTTTCTGATTTGGCACCCAAATTCGTCCATCGTTCCGCAAGGATTCAGACATTAGCGTAAGTTTTGACTGTGCTTCACTAGATTGTGGTAAAGCAGTTGGGTGTATCTGGGTAAAACTTGGAGCCCCAAAAAACGCCCCTTTTTTATGGGCTTTCCATAAAGCACTACCATTACAGCCAATGGCCAGGGTAGATAGTCTAAATACTCTAGAGTAACCTCCTGTTGCTAAAACCACAGCATCGGCTGCATATCGTTTGAGTTCACCTGTTACCAAATCACGAATAATAATGCCTTTTGCTTTTCCCTCAATTACGACAAGGTCTAACATCTCACTACGCGGAAACATTTCTACTTTTTTAGCACGTACCATCTTATACAGTTGTGAATAAGCCGCCATTAATAATTGTTGTCCGGTTTGCCCTCTTGCATAAAAGGTTCTCTGTACTTGTACACCTCCAAAACTTCGGTTTACTAACGTACCGCCATACTCTCTCGCAAAAGGAACCCCTTGCTGCACATAATGGTCTATAAGTGGCGCCGAAAGTTCTGCAAGTCTATACGTATTCGCTTCCCTAGAACGAAAATCACCTCCTTTTAAAGTATCATAAAACATGCGCCAAACACTATCGCCATCATGCTGATAATTCTTAGCGGCATTAATACCACCTTGAGCCGCTACAGAATGTGCACGCCTGGCTGAATCTTGATAACAAAAGCATTTAATATCGTAGCCCAACTCCGCCAATGTTGAGGCTGCACCAGCACCTGATAATCCTGAGCCAACTACGATTACACTAAGTTTCTTCTTATTCGCAGGATTTATCAATTGTGATTTCACTTGATAATTTCGCCATTTATCTTGAAGGTTTCCTTCTGGAATTTTTGCGTCTAATTTCATCTTCCTACACTATTTCAAATAAACAATAAAAGGTATAATTCCAAAACCTATACCCATAATAATGGCATAGACCAATGCTACCTTTGCAACAAGACGAAGCCCTTTTTTATGGTAGAATCCTAAGGTTTTAAAAGCGCTTTTGAAACCGTGATACAGATGTAATGCCAACGGGATTGCCAAAACCGTATAGAAAATAACGTAATAAATATTATGGAATAAGCTACTAGTTACCTCATAGACATCTACGTTTCCTGAAGCATCTACCCCTACGGCATCTCCCATTCCTAATTTTATACGAGCCCAAAAATTGGCTAGGTGTACTACAATAAAGAGAAGAATCATAGTGCCAATAAGCCCCATATTCTGCGAAGTCCATGTGCTGTTCTCCTTGGAATTATTCATCACATATTTTTTAGGGTTTGCTTTTTTATTTCTGATTGTAATCAGCAATGCGTATACCGCATGAAGAATAATAGAGAGGTATAACAAATAGGCAACAATCTTTATCAACGGGCTTTCACGCAAAGTCGTAGAATAAGAATTATACAATCCTCTTGCCATTTCTTCTGGCAATAATAAGATACAATTCGCGGACAAATGTACCACCAAGAAAATACACAAGAACAAACCAGTGCCAGCGATAATGGTTTTTCTGAAAAACAATTGATTAATTGCCATAATCCATTTCTATTAAATTAATACGTATCAAAAAGAGTTTGCATATTACTCAATTTTTCTCCTTTAGAAAGCGCCAACATTAATAGGATTCTGGCCTTCGCCGGATTTAAATCTCCCGATGCAATGGTATGATAATCATCATCTTTAAATTCATTATCACGCAATACCCATCCTGTTGCTGCACGAGTGCTTCTAACCACAAATACCCCATGATTTTCATAGGCGCTTTTTGCCGCTCTCAATATGGCATCGGTCATATTGCCATTACCGACACCGGCAATTACAATACCTTTAGCACCTGCTTTTACATGCATATTTATTAAATCTGGAGACATATCTGCATAGGCATAAATAATATCCACACGAGGTAATTCTTTAACTCCAGTGATCGAAAACTCACTCGTATTTCCAAACTTAGTGTTCGGCTCACGAAAAAAGCCCAATCTGCCATAGAACACACCTCCTAACATTCCTTTAATAGGCGATTGAAAACTGTTCACATTGGTTGTATTCATTTTACTAACATCGCGAGCAGTGTGTATTTGGTCGTTAAGGGAAACCATTACACCTTTTCCATTTGATTCGGGGTTAGCGGCTATCGCAACGGCATTGTATAAATTTAATGGGCCTTCTGCACTTATCGAGGTAGAGGAACGCATAGAACCTGTTGTTACCACAGGTTTGTCACTCTTGATTACCAAACTCAAAAAGTACGCAGTCTCCTCCAGGGTATCGGTACCATGCGTAATCACAATACCATCTACCTCATCGGAGGCTAGTAATTCGTTAATTCTATTCGCAAGCTTCAACCATATTTCAATGGACATATCTTGCGAACCTACATTGGAAATTTGTTCACCAGAAACATCTGCGATTTCTTTGATTCCAGGTACAGCATTAATCATGGTTTGGATACCAATCTGTGCTGCGGAATAGCTTCCGGAAGTTGCAGATGAAGCTGAGCCAGCGATGGTGCCTCCTGTAGCTAAAATTTTAACATTGGGAAGTGCTATCTCTTGCCCAAAACTCATAGTAGTTATAGTAACTACCATTAGAAAAACTATCATTTTCATTTTTAGCGCTCTCATAATAAAATAATTTATGTATAACTATTTACGTTTCGAATAATTAGTCTTTCTTATGAAGAGTTGCTGTATACTTGGGATGCATTAGGTTTTCCACACTCAATATTTTGTCCAATTCTTCTTCGGAAAGCAACTCTTTTTCAAGGACCAGTTCTCGGATGTTTTTTCCTGTAGCAACAGCTTCTTTTCCTAAAACATCACCCATATGATGGCCTATATACGGATTTAAGAAGGTGATGATTCCAACGGAATTAAAAACCATTTGTTTCGTATGTTCTTCATTGGCTTTTATACCATTTATACACTTTTCAGCGAGGGTAACACAAGCATTGGAGAGCAGTTCAACCGACTCGAACATACATTGTGCAATTACCGGTTCCATCACATTGAGTTGTAATTGACCCGCTTCTGCAGCAAAAGAAATCGTAACGTCATTGCCAATAATCTTAAAGCAAACTTGGTTAACTACTTCGGGGATAACTGGATTTACTTTAGCCGGCATAATGGAGGAACCTGCCTGCATTTCAGGTAGGTTAATCTCATTAAATCCACAACGCGGTCCAGATGATAACAAGCGTAAATCATTACATATTTTAGATAGCTTTACACCCGTACGTTTTAAAGCGCCAGAAATCATTACATAAGCACCACAATCTGAAGTGGCTTCTATTAAATTTGTAGCTGGCACAAAACTAGCTTTGGTAAATTGTTGCAGGTATCCTATAGATAATTCTGTGAACCCATCTGGTGCGTTTACACCTGTGCCTATTGCAGTAGCCCCTAAATTGACTTCTAAAATAAGGTCACGACAATGTTTTAGGTTTTTTGTTTCTTCTTTTAAATTTGTTGACCAAGCACCAAACTCATCACCCAAAGACATAGGAACAGCGTCTTGTAATTGGGTTCTCCCCATTTTAAGGACATTTTTAAATTCTGCTGCCTTTCTATCTAGACTTGTTGTTAAAACGTTAATACGTTCTAACAATTGGTTCATATAATAATATACGGCAACTCTAAATGCGGTTGGGTATGCATCATTGGTAGACTGTGATTTGTTCACATGGTCGTTGGGATGTAAGATATCATAGTTTCCTTTTTCATGACCATTCAGTTCTAAAGCAACATTGGCAATTACTTCATTGGCATTCATGTTTACGGAAGTTCCAGCACCGCCTTGAAACACATCCGAAGGAAAAAATAATGTGTATCTCTTTAGGTTATCTAATATATGGTCACAGGCTTTTAGAATCATATCTGCTTTC
The DNA here is from genome assembly GCA_947500575.1 of uncultured Flavobacteriaceae bacterium. Lineage (GTDB taxonomy): Bacteria > Bacteroidota > Bacteroidia > Flavobacteriales > Flavobacteriaceae > CANMSI01. The sequence continues at coordinate 704,646 of CANMSI010000002.1, forward strand.
TCAGCAGGGATAGTTCCTATTTCTTTATTAGCAGCTGCGCAGGCTTTTTTGGTCAACATTAAACCTTTTACAAAAATTGGGAAATCTCCTATTTTTGAGTTCGATATTTTAAAATTGTCAACGGCTCTTTTCGTATGCACCCCATAATAGAGTTCATCGTAGAGTTCCATTTTTCCTAATAGATCTTCTTCAGTTCTTGTTTTCATAAGCTTTTTCTTTTCCTGATTTATAATACGATACTTCCTATTAAAAATCCAAATAGTACACTAGAAGCGATGGTCACTATACCCGGAATAATAAAGGAATGATTAAATACATATTTACCTATTCTAGTAGTTCCTGTATCATCCATTTCTACCGCAGCCAAAAGGGTAGGATAGGTTGGCAATACAAACAAAGCACTTACTGCTGCAAATGAGGCTATAGCAGCTACAGGACTAACTCCCAAGGCCAATGCTGCAGGCATCAAAGCCGTTGTAGTAGCAGCTTGGGAGTACAACAACATACTAGCAAAGAACAACACTACAGCAAGTAACCAAGCGTATTCGTTCAACATACCTCCAGCTGCTTCTTTAATTTCTTCGATATGGTTACTGACAAAAGTGTCCCCCAACCATGCTACTCCCAATACACAAATAGCAGCACTCATGCCTGATTTAAAAGTTGACATACTTGGGATATCTGCCATTTTAAGTTTACAAACCAGTGCAATAACCGTTGCAGCCAACAACATAACCGCCATGATCGCTTCATTACGTGGAATTGTAGGGTTTTCAATCAAGCCTACTTTCTTAGAAATAAGCGTAGCATAGGTAACTATGATGGCTATAGCAACCAAAAAGATACCAACAGACCGTTTGGCCTCTTTGGTGTCTTTATGCGTTTCGGTACTTTTCTGTTTTACCAAACCTGCTTTTAAACGTTCTTGATATATAGGGTCTTGGTCCAGTGGTTTACCCAATTTATTTGCTACAACAGCACCTACAACACATGCTAAAATCGTGGAAGGAATAGCTACCGCCAATAGCTGTAGATACGAAACTCCCAGTGGTTCTAGAAAACTAGCGAAAATTACCACCGCAGCTGAGATAGGCGAAGCCGTTATGGCAATTTGCGAAGCCACTACCGAAATACTTAAAGGTTTTGAAGGTCGTACATTCCCTTCTTTTGAAACTTCTACAATAACCGGCAAAGCTGCATAAGCGGTGTGCCCCGTACCTGCCAACAAGGTCATAAAATAAGTTACAGTTGGACCTAAAAAAGTAACTCGTTTCGGATTTTTTCGAAGTAAGGATTCTGAGAGATGCACAAGATAATCTAAGCCTCCAGCCTTTTGCATTGCGGCAATGGCAGAGATCACTGCCATTATAATCAAAATAACATCTACAGGTACCGACCCTGCTTCCAACCCAAAGATTAAAGTCAATACTACCACACCAGCGCCACCGGCGTAGCCAATACCGATACCTCCCATTTTAGACCCTAAGAAAATAAAAAAGAGAACGACGAGTAATTCTATCCAAATCATAGTATGCAAAATTTATAATTTATAATCTGTTTTATTTAGTGTTATAAAATGTCACCCTATTTCACATTCAAACCTGCTTTAAGAACAACTGCCTTAATAATGGCTTTCCATGTTTTTTGGTGTATTTCTAACTGTTTCTGGTCTAGAATCTCTTTTACATCAGTTTCCATCAATACCACCCGTTCTTGTAGCTTGGACTTCATTTGGTCTGCACTAATTTTATTTTTACTCCCTCTGAGTTGCTCCATTTTTAAGGCGTGATATTCTACTATTTTAAGATAATCTTCCCTTAACTTTCCTTTAATTTTCATTTCATCCATGCGGTCTTCATACCATAATTTTTGAAGCTCTTTATCATTGGATGTAAATACAGATACCTTGTATTCAAGTTGTTCTTTTTGGTCTTCCGTCAAGTCTTGTGCGTTGCTACTTGATAGGGAAATTATCATTAGGAGAAAGAATAGTAGTTGTTTCATGACTTTGCTTTTAAATTTTATTTAACATCATCCTGTTCATTAAAAGTAACCTTTTTTTGGATTGAACTGGGTTGAACAAAAGTGTTAAAAAATGTTAAAAAAAAATACTTACCTAAACAAATCTTTAAGCTTAATTTAAATTACAATAAACCACCTACAACAATAGACTTTTAGTACATAATTGACCCAAGTAACGTATGGTGCTTCTATTCATAGATTTCATCATAATAGAAGAATTTCCACTATTATATACATTTATGATAAATTCTATTCTTTCATTATCTTTCTTACTACTTATTTTCAAAGTAACCTTTTTAGATGTATCATCAAGCGTAACACTATAATCATCAATATACCCATCAAAACTAACTCCACCATTATTTCCATATCCACCGCTCGTATGCACTTTGCCAAAATATGGAATAGAAGTATAAATACTATCCATCGTTATTTCTATGTAATAACTATGGCCACTTACATTAATAGAAGGTCCTCCATTAGGTATAACTTTGTTAATTTCGAATAGGTACTTTTTAAATTCGACTATTTCCTTGATTTGCAAGTACTCTTTTTGAGATTTTTCTTCTTTTAATTGCTTCCGCTTTTCTTTTGATTGTCCCACTAATATGTTTAACCCAAACATAAAAAGCAATAATAAAATAATCTTAGTTTTCATGATTTCAATGATTTAGATGTTATTGTTCGTCATTTGTTTTGTTTAATCCGCCTATTCCAATACCCACTAGAATTAAAAGCGGTATGATCAGTTTTAAAAATGATATTATTAATTCCATGATGTAAGTTTATAGAGTTCAACAGCATTTTTTTATACCACAAAGATGCGCTAATGTATGCATCAAGATCATGTATTATTGCGTGAAATATCCAAAACAGCACCTGAAACGACTTTTTTTCTATCTGACATAATTTGTCAAGAAGGAAAGGTACTCTCTAGCCCTTTTTTTTTTAAAAATCGCCTCACTATTTAGTTTAGTTGTTTCACTTTCAATTTTAGCACTTTGAGTCATAATTATCAATTTCAACCTGAACAACAGTGGTACTTTTGAAATGCAATTAAAAACTAGAAATCATGAGAAATGTAATTACAGTCTTTGGTATAAGTATATTAATTACTCTATTGTTTGGATGCTCATCCGTTAAAGTAACTGATTCATGGAGAGGTATTAAAACTTTGGGCATTAAGGACAAAAACGTTTTGGTAGTAAGCAAAACCCAGGACCGAAGTCTTCAAATTCGCTTTGAGAACGATTTGGTCAAAGAGCTTCATGAAAACGGATTTAATGCTATTGAAAATCATATAAGATTTCCATTTAGTGACCCAACGGAGAAGGTAGAAAAAGACAAAATCAAAGAGGTCATTACACAGCTGTGCAACCATAACATTGACGTGGTCATTGCATCACATTTGGTAGACTCAAAAAAGTATACCACACTGGTAACTAGCGAAGAAACTATATATCTAGAGCCGTTTCCCTATCGCTACAGAGGGTATCGAAGCTTTTATGGGTATTCAGGTTTGTACTACACCCGGTATCATACAAGCAAGCAGGAAGGCGTAACCTATGTACTTGAAACCTTGGTATATGATTTGACCTTGCCCGATGAAAAGCAGTTAATATATGTAATTACTTCTGAAGTAGCTAACCCAAGTAACCTGAGTGTAACCTCAGAAGATTTTTCAAAAAGTTTGGTTAAAAACTTACTTCAATAAAATAGAGAACCACCAATGATTGGTTAGGATTGTGTAGATGGATGATGCTGTTGGTTAGCTGCTGGAGGATTCCCCCGAGAACTCCAGCAGTTTTTTTATAAACAATCAGTTTAATCCTAGTAAAAATGAAAGGATTTAAAATTATGGCAAATATATTCAAACGAATTCCTTTAAATTCGTATTCAAACTCCCTTATTAAATTAGCAAAATTCGGATTGTATTGAAGTCAAAACGCGTAAAACAAAAGGTGCTTTTACCCATTGCTGTGTTCGCAGCATTGCTGCTGACATTGCCTAGAATTTTAACACGCTACAGAATTACCAAAGAGCTTACAGATACATTTACGTCGGCCTCTATTAAAGACATCGTCTTTCGCTTCGTTTTTGCCAGCGTACTTTTTTGGTTCGTATTGCAACTGAATACAAATTTCAAGTATGGTTTAAATGAAAACCGTAAAAGTACCAGAATAGCGTTACTGATTTTTTTTAACATGCTACTTTTTGCCTTTTCTGTGGGCATATTCAATTATTGCTATCCGATTCTAGTAGGTCAAAATATTTCTAAAAATGAATTGGGTCTAGTGCACTTCGTTTATTTTATCGTCGCCCTGATTCTTGTTTTTTTTTCTCGCGTACTTCGATATCAGCTCATACATAAAGAAGATGTAATGGAGAAGGAAAGCTTGAAGCAAGAGAAATTAAAAAGTGAGCTTGCCGCTCTTAAGAATCAGATAAACCCACATTTTTTGTTCAACTCTTTAAACTCACTAAATACTATAGTTCGTGATAATGAAGAAGCCACCACTTTTGTAAACAAACTATCCTCATTGTATCGCTACATTTTACAAAGTGGAAGTCAGGATTTAGTGCCGCTAAGTGATGAACTTACTTTTTTAGAAAGTTATGTGCATTTGATAAAAACAAGGTATAGAGATCGATTTTCAATTCGCATTCAAATCGATGAGCAATGGCTTACTAGTAAGATTCCTGTTTTATCGCTGCAACTACTGGTTGAAAATGCAGTGAAGCACAATGAAATTTCAGAACATCAGCCGCTTGAAGTGGGTGTTCTTACGGATGAACATTATTTGATTGTGGAAAATAAAATACAACCCAAAAGCACCTATGCAGATAGTACAGGGAACGGATTGGCCAATTTGGCGAAACGATATGATCTATTAGAGAATAAGAAAATCGTAATTTCGAATACAAATACTATTTTTAGGGTAAAACTCCCCTTGAATTGAAACATATGAAGGTTGTAATCGTAGAAGATGAAATTTCGGCAAGCGATAATTTAAGGTATCAATTAAACATTATTGACCCTGATATTGAAGTTTTAACAGTACTGGATACCGTAAAATCGTGCATCGCCTATTTCTCAAAACCAAGTGATGCGACTTTAGTTTTTATGGACATTCATTTGGGTGATGGTCTAAGCTTTGAAATTTTTGAGCATGTTCAATTAAATATTCCTATCATATTTACTACGGCCTATGATAAATATGCTTTAAAGGCTTTTACCGTAAATAGCATCGATTATATATTGAAACCAGTGCATCAAGAAGAACTTTCAAAAGCACTTGACCAGTTTAAAAATCTTACAGATTCACAATTTTTATCTCAAACAGACATTACTGATGTTTTCCATTTACTTAAAGAACAGCAGAAAACCTACAAAGCAAATTACCTAATTGCGTATCGTGACGAATTGATTCCCGTTAAAACGGAAGATATCGCCTATTTTTATATTGATACGGGAATCGTTAAAATCGTAACTCTTCAAAATGAGATGTATTCGATGGATAAAAAGTTAGAGGAGTTAGAACACGAATTGAACCCTGCTCAATTTGATAGAGTCAATCGTCAATTTATTATCAATAGGAATGCCATTGCCAAAATCAAAACCTATTTTGGCGGAAAACTGATTGTAAATGTAAATCCGCCAACAGCCGAACGCATTGTAGTAAGCAAAGCCAAGGCAACTTCATTTAAAAATTGGGTGAATTCTTAGGCAGCAATTTCGACTCCTTCTAAAAGGCCAAAGTGAAACCTGGAAACAATCAACCAAAAAGGCTCAGCAAAAATTTAATTATCAACGCATTGGAAAGGTCAATAAAAAAAGCCCCCACTAAAGGCACTACAATAAATGCTTTAGGCGATCCACCAAACTTCTTTGTCACCGCAGTCATATTAGCAATTGCCGTAGGTGTTGCCCCCAAAGCCAACCCAGCATAGCCTGCACTAATAACCGCAGCATCATAGTCTTTACCCATAACCCTAAAAACCACTATGATTACAAAAAGGGAAATCACAATAAGTTGAGCCATTACAATTAGGAGTAATGGTCCGGCCAAATCTGTAAGGGTCCATAATTGAAGGCTCATTAGAGACATGGCTAGAAAAAGTCCTAAAGACAGATCAGATGCCATCGCTAGAGCTTTTGATTTTTCAGGTTGCCAATCAAATTTTTTGAAAAAGACCGGAATCAAATTTGTGACGATAATACCCGCGAACAACGCTGTAACAAAAGAGGGAAGTGAAAGTCCTATCCATGTAAGCAACTCATTAATTCCGATACCCAAACCTGCCGTTGAGAAGATAAAATATATCATCTGCAAAATATTGTTATAGTTCATATCTACATGATCGCCTTTACCATGACGAACACCTACAGAAACCGGTTTGTCATCGGTGGGCTTTAGCTGGTATCTTTTAATCAAGAACTTTGCTATGGGGCCTCCAATAAATCCTCCAAGTACCAAGCCTATAGTTGCACAAGCAATTCCCATTTCCATAGCATTACTAATTCCAAAATCATTCTGAAAAGTTGGTACCCAAGCAATGGTGGTTCCATGACCTCCACTGAAGGAAACCGAGCCTCCTAAAACGCCAGTAGCATTAGACATATTGGTAATATAGGCAATCCCTATACCTGTGAAATTTTGAATAAAAAGATAACCTACTGCCAAGACTAAAAGTAAGAGCAAAGATTTACCACCCTTCAACAAGGTTTTCAGTCGAGAAGAAAGCCCTATGGTGATAAAAAAAATGATAAGTAAGGCGTCCCTTAATTCTAGTGCAAAGCTAACCTCAATACCCGTAGTCGCATATAAAACACCAAAAAGAATAGAAAAGATAACCCCTCCCGTTACAGGTTCAGGAATGTTGTATGCTCTAAAAAATGATATTTTCTTATTGATGTATTTGCCTAAAAATAAAACCAAACAAGCAATAACGATGGTGTCTCGGGGGCCTATCTCCATTTTTTAGTTAGAGGTTATGATTTTGTCTACTATTAGTTGATTTACCATTCTTTTGGTAAAAATTTCAGAAGCGCTCTCCAAAGATGATGGTGCTAATAAAGAAGATTGCCCTGTCCAAACCATAGTCTCTTTCCCTTTATACAAATCGCCTTTTACATTATAAAGTACGGCTTCTATGAGATAGGATTTCTCTGTTGAATAATAACCTGGAGTGTCTATTGCTTGATATCCTCTGACAATATATTCTCCAACTCTATAATAGGAAGGAATATAGAGTGTTTCACCTGGTTGATAACGATCCGTATCTTTGGCATCTACTAGTGCCATAGTAATTACCCCATCTAAATTATTTTCTTTAATGATTTGAATATAATCCTCAGCTGTTCTAATTTCTTCTGTACCGCTTGGAGGAAACATTCCAATTCCTTCCACTGCATTTATTCCTTGTTCTTTTAATAATCTTACTGCATCTTGTTCAAAAGTGTTTCGGGCGGCAAGATCTTTTCCTATACCAACTACCGCTATTTTGGAATACCCTCTATCCCTATATTCCCCTTTAGTCCATGTGGAACTCATTTTAACGGGACCGCATGCTTGCTGTAAGCTTATTGAAAAAAATATACTGAAGGTTAATAGTGTTTTGAGTAATTGCTTTTTCATTTTGTTGTTTTTTTCAATCTGGTCAGGAATATAAATACCTATAAAAATAACTTAAATCTTAATTTCATCACCTTCCCTTGCAAAAAAACAATTGCTATATATTGCCTGACATTTTTTTTCCTCTGCTCTTATAAAATCATCATTGTGTTCTGGGTCATGATGGGTCATATATAGCTTTTTAACCTTCGCTAGTTTCGCCACCTCTATGGCTTGTTCCCAACTGCTATGTCCCCAACCCTTAAACTTTGGAAGTTCTTCTGGTGTATATTGTGCCTCATGAATTAAGACATCGGCACCTTGAGCAAAATCTATTACTTTTTTATCCAACGTATCTCCATGCTCTACATCGGTACAATACACCAAAATTTTACCATTTACCTCCAAACGATAGCCATGGGCACCTCCAGGATGAGAATGTGCATTTGATAACAGTCTGCCCCTACTTCCTGTATTAAAGACCTCTTCATTTTTTTTCTTTAAATGAAAGTTAAAATCGGCCCCCATATTGTCAAGGCTAATAGGGAAGAATGTACTTTCCATTTGGTGGGTGAAAATAGATTTTAGATCCGGAATATTTAGATCTTTACCCATCGCGATAATATCAATTTTTTTGGAAGCATCATATGCGGGCCCAAAAAATGGAAAGCCTTGTAAATGGTCCCAATGAAAATGAGAAAAAGCAATAACAATTTTATCTTCTGGCTTAAAAGGTCGTTGCATCAACTCTTTTCCTAAATTTCGTATCCCCGTACCTGCATCAAAAATTAAGATATCGCCCTCCTTACTATCGTCCATCACTGCAACGCACGTGGTGTTCCCTCCAAACTCTTGAAATCCTTTTTCACAAACTGGTATTGAGCCCCTTGTCCCATAAAATTTTATAATCATACATTGGCTTTAAATCAATTTTCCTAAACAATATAAAAATTTATTCTTTCATATCGTTAATTCGGCTTCTATCTAATTATTGATTTGACTATATTTATCGAACCTATAACTAGATTTCATGAGAAATTCAAATTATCTAAAGTCCCCTCTTTGTTTTTTGCTTATTATCTGTGGAACATTATTTCTGCAAGCACAAGATACTTCTAATGATACGGATTCTCTGAATACACCTTTTCGAAAAGGAAGATGGTTAACTGGCTTATCTGGTAGTATTAGTTCCAATACCAACAAAATAAGTTCAGTAGATGAAAAATTAATTACAAACGAATTTGGTCTGAACTTTTCTACGGGAAGGTTCGTAAAGGATCGTTGGCTTTTAGGTGGTAGAATAAATGCAGATAGAGCAAGCTCTTCGGGTAATATTGATAGCACAACAGAATCGCTGTTTGTAGGACCATTCGTTTCTTATTATTTAAGTAAAAATGATAGAGGTTCTTTGTTTACCACCTTGGCAACCGGCTATGTTCGTTATAGAGAAGAGACCAAATTTAATGATCTAACAAATCCTATTAGTGAGATTTCCGAAGGAGGTGGTATGGGAGCTCTAGTAGGGTTAGGATATTCTTATGTAATTAATGATCAAATTGCCTTTGATATTGGTTTTAACTTAAATTTATTTTGGGTTGGTGTTGATTCGGATCAACAACCATTAGGAACTATTGATTCCCAAAATATATCGGTTAGCAATATCGCTTTTACTTTTGGATTTAATGTAATTCTAGACGATTTCTTTTTCTAATGAAAAAACTGCAAATATCTATTCTTGTTTTAATTATTTTTCCACTTTGTGTTATTGGGCAAGGAAGGGAAGAAGGCTTTGTTCGCACGGACACTTTAGGGAAAACTAAAAACATAAAGTTTATTGGTTTGCCTATAGCTTTTTACACCCCAGAAACACAGTTTGGTGTTGGAGGTGGAGGGCAACTATTTTTATTAAACAATACAAATCAATACAACCAACGCCTTTCCAATGTACTGTTTAGTGGCATATATACTACCGCCGGACAAATTATGTTTAATGTAACTCCTCAAATATATTTAGGGAAAGGAGATTACTTTATTGATGCAGATTATCTATTTGAAATATATCCCAATTCTTTTTGGGGAATTGGCCCTGAAACACCGGAAGAAAATGAAGAATTGTACAATCAAACCACCCATAAACTTAAATTAAGTTTTTTAAAACGACTCCCGCCAGATTTAAATTTCGGATTTACTTACAATTTTGCAAATCACCAAGTGACAGAGGTGGAAGAAGATGGGCAATTAGTAACTGGTACCATCCTTGGTTCAGATAGAACGGTAATTAGTGGTTTGGGTGCTGAGTTTAATCTCGATACTAGAAATGATACCAACTCCCCCACTGATGGCCAACTTTTTGAAATTGGCGCTCATTTTTCGAGCCCTATTTTAGGAGCAACACATGGGTTCAATAAATTCACCTTAGACCTTCGTAACTATGAACCTTTAGGCCAAAGAAGCACGTTGGCAACTCAAATATATATTGAAAATAATTATGGGGACGTGCCTTTTCAAGGAATGGCCTTTTTTGGTGGTAGTAATAGCGCAAGAGGATATTTTTATGGTCGTTTTTTGGATAAGAATATGTATGTAGTCCAAGCGGAGTATCGCTATCGTTTTAAACCCAGATGGTCTTTTGCCGCTTTTGGTCTTTTTGGTAGTGTAGCGGGAGATGCAACAGAATTATTAGAATTTAATTCCATTAAACCAGGATACGGTGCGGGAATAAGGTATAAATTACTAAAAGATCAAGGTACTTGGTTACGCCTTGACATTGGTAATGGAAAAGATGGGCAGAGCGGAATTTATTTTGGTGTTAATGAGGCGTTCTAAATAGAAAAGCCATAAGCGCTACTTCTCCTACGAAAACCTTATCTTTATATAAACCATTATAATTGTGAAATTGAAGTACAAGCTGTTGCCAAAAAAGGGCTCTCCTCTGCGTTCCTTTGCTGTCTTTTCGATAGCTGCAGTGCTCGGTATTGGCTTTTTTTTGATGAAGGAAGGTGAAGTAGTTTCATATTTATCCGATGACCCACAAGCTTGTGTAAATTGCCATGTAATGACTCCTGTCTATAATAGTTGGATGCACAGTTCGCATCGCGAATGGGCTTCTTGCAATGGTTGCCATGTGCCGCAAGATAATGTTGTTAATGCCTACTATTTCAAGGCTATGGATGGTTTGTACCACGCTTCTATATTTACGGCCAGAGCAGAACCCGAAGTTATTTTTATGCGAGAAGGTTCCCAAGAAGTAGTGCAAAACAATTGCATTCGTTGTCATATACAGCAGGTTACCCAAACTAAATACGATGGTTTTATAGAAAATCATGAAGAAAACAGAACCAGCCGTCAATGTTGGAGTTGTCATAAGGAAATTCCCCATGGTAGAATCCACGGCATGTCGACCATAAAATATAATATAGCACCATTACCCACAGACCAAGAAGAAATGGTAATTCCTGCTTGGTTAGAAAAGGAAATGGCAACTAAATAGTAATCCTATGAAAAACAAAATTCTGTTTATTGTTACCATCGTTGTAGTATTTTTATTGGGCCTCCTAGCCTCGAGCATCATCAATAGAAAGAGTGAGGCAAAATACAAGTATGTACCTCAGGTAGAGATTAGCGAAAATGAACCTCGAAATGAAGAATGGGGGAAAAACTACCCTCGGGAATACCAATCTTTTTTACAGAATTCTGATACTTCTTTTGCTTCTTTTCAAGGAGGTTCTGTGATGCGCGATGTGCTTGAGGAAGACCCTAGATTGGTGGTGCTATTTGCAGGCTATGGATTTTCCAAAGATTACAATCAAGGACGCGGTCACTTCTATGCCATAGATGATATACGAAATACGCTAAGAACCGGTGGACCTAAAGGCCCTGGTGATGGGCCCATGCCGGCTACCTGTTGGACCTGTAAAAGTCCTGATGTTCCCAGGTTGATGAATGAAAAAGGAATTGCGGAATTTTATGATGGAAAATGGGCAGATATCGGTGCAGAAATTGTTAACCCTATAGGTTGTGCTGATTGCCATGACCCAAATAGTATGAAACTTCGTATCACCAGACCTGCACTTGTTGAGGCTTTTGATGCTATGGGTAAGGATATTAATAAGGCAACGCATCAAGAAATGCGTTCTTTGGTCTGTGCGCAATGCCATGTAGAGTATTATTTTGATAAGAAAAAACCTGGCATCGAAGGAACACCATATCTTACTTTTCCATGGAAAAATGGAATGAGTGTGGAGGCAATGGAAACATATTACGATGAAATGGAGTTCTCGGATTGGACCCATCAAATTAGTAAAGCTCCCATGTTAAAAGCACAACACCCAGGTTATGAAACCTATTTAACAGGAGTACATGCCGATCGTGGTGTTTCTTGCGCAGATTGTCACATGCCTTATAAAAGTGAAGGCGGGCAAAAGTTTACAGATCATCATTTACAATCTCCTTTAAATAATGTTGCTAATTCTTGTCAAGTATGTCATAGACAGGAAGCTGATAAGTTGCGGACTAATGTATACGAACGGCAAATTAAAGCAAGAGAAAACAGATTGAAATTAGAAGATCTTCTAGTTAAATCTCATATTGAAGCAGGGAAAGCATGGGAATTAGGCGCTACTGAGGAGCAAATGAAATCTATACTTATCGATATTCGACATGCGCAATGGCGTTGGGACTACGCCGCGGCATCACATGGGGCATCCTTCCACTCTCCTGTAGAAACGGCAAGAGTTTTAGGTGGAGGACTAAATGTTGCTCAAGAAGCGAGAGTGAAGTTGGCTCGTCTACTAGCAACGCTCGGTTTTAATAAAGAAGTGCCGATGCCAGATATTGCATCCAAAGAAAAAGCTCAAGATTTTATTGGCTTAGATATGGAAAAACTGATCAAGGAAAAAGAGGAGTTTAAAACTAATTTATTGCCTCAATGGTTAAAAGAAGCTAAAATTCGTGAAGACAAAATGGAATCCAAAAAAGTAAGTATGACCAATAAGTAATCCCTTTTAAACCATGTTCTTTAATAGCTTTTAAGCCGCGTACTTTTTATGAGAATATTCTATCGCATTTTTTCTTCGCCTATATTGGCATTAGTTTTGTTGTTGGTCTTTGCTATAGCTATGGGAGCCGCTACTTTTATAGAAAACGACTTTGGCACTGCTACTGCTTGGATAAAAGTCTATGACTCAACTTGGTTTGAGTTGGTAATGCTTGGCTTAGGGATTTGTTTTGCTACTAATATTTATAAATACAAGCTTTGGCGAAAAGAAAAATGGGCGATCCTTCTTTTTCATTGTGCTTTTATTATTATCCTTATAGGAGCTGGTATTACCAGATATGACTCTTACGGAGGCATTATGCGCATAAGAGAAGGAGCTTCTTCCAATACCATTATTTCGGATCAGAATTATTTACAGGCTCATATATCTAAGGGAAAACAATCGCAACATCTGGAAAGAGAACTTTATTTCTCTCCTTTAACGAACAATAATTTTGCCATTGAAACGAATTTGGGTACTACCCCAATTACCATTTCTCACGAGCGGTTTATAGCCGATGCTATCCCAGAGATTGTGGACGATCCTGCCAATGGAGTACCTCTACTGCAGATGGTAGTTACCTCAGGAAACGGGAGAGAAACAGTGTTTCTGAAAAAAGGAGAAATTGAAGAAATAGGCAATCACAAACATAAAATAGGTTTTGAGGCCTCCGGAGAAGATGTAATCAACCTTATAGAAAAAGATGGGCAATTTCAGATATTGGCTCCTCACCAACTTGACTTTTTTATAATGGCAGACCAAACGGCCGGAATTATCAAAGGAGATACAATCCAACCTATGAGCTTACGAACCCTATATAGATCTGGTGATTTGTCTTTTGTACCCTTGTCCTTTCATAAATCTGGGAGAATAGACATTATAAGTTCGGCGGAAAAGCCAAAAGACAACGACAAGGTAAAAGATGATGCCTTGATATTGAATGTAACTGTAGATGACAAAACAGAAGAAGTGACTTTACTCTACCGAGATGGATTTTTACCCACAACACACGAAGTTAGAGTAAATGGTACTAAAGTAAGTTTATCCTACGGCGCCAAATCAATTAAAACACCCTTTTCCGTGCAGTTAAACGATTTTCAATTGGAACGTTATCCAGGTTCTGAGAGTCCTTCTGCCTATGCTAGTGAGGTCACGGTTTTAGACTCAGAAACCAAAATGCCTTTTCGAATTTTCATGAACAACGTCTTGGATTATGGCGGATTTAGATTCTACCAAGCAAGTTATGATACCGATGAAAAAGGAACAGTCTTATCTGTAAACCATGATGTACTTGGTACCAACGTCACTTATCTAGGTTACTTCTTGATGATGATTGGAATGTTTTTTACGCTTTTCGGAAGGGGTTCCCATTTTATGATCATCAACAAGAAATTGAAAAAAATAAAAACAAATAAGCTAGTTACAAGTATATTTCTTGCCATAACAATGAGTACAGGTCTGCACGCACAGCAGAGGAATGATACTATTCCGATACCTAAACTAGTGGCGCAACAAGTTATTGAGAAACAACATACCGAACTCTTTGGTCGTTTAATGGTACAAGATTTGGATGGGAGGATAAAACCTATAAATACTTTAGCATCCGAGTTTTTGCGTAAAGTATCCCGAAGACCCTATTTCAAACACACAAATGATGGTAAAGAAATCCGCTTAGATGCCAATCAAGTATTCTTGGCAATGCATGTTGCCCCAGGCACTTGGCAACAAATTCCAATCATAAAAATAGATACAGAAAAAGGAGGAAGTTTTTTTGATGCTCTAAAAATTACCGATGAAGGCTTAATTTCCTTCGACGATTTAATAAATCCTAGTGGGGATTATGTACTAACAAAGGTAGTTGAAGAAGCAAATGCAAAAAAACCAGCAGAACATAACGAATTTGATAAGGAGGTACTCAAAGTAGATGAGCGCTTCAATATTTTATTCAATATTTTTTCTGGCAACTATTTAAAAATTTATCCCAATAGCCTAGATAAGAAAGATACTTGGTATAGCTACACACATCATTTTAAGGACTTTCCGACAGAAGATGCTCGTTTTGTACAAACCATTACCCCATCTTATTTTAATGATTTGGCAGCCAAAAAGTGGGCGGAAGCAACGGAAAAATTATCGTATATAAATACTTATCAAAGCACTTTAGGGAAAGATATTATCCCAAATAGTCGACGTATCGAAGCCGAATTATGGTACAATGAAATGAATCTGAATTTTTGGTTGTTTCAAGTGTTTTTCACCTTAGGGTTTATCCTACTCGTATTGGCTTTGGCTAAAATTTTTACACATAATCGTTTTATAAGCGTTCTCTGGAATATCCTTGTTATCGGTTCCTTAATTAGTTTTCTGATATTCACTGGAAATATTTTACTTCGTTGGTATGTAGCCCAACATGCTCCATGGAGTAATGGTTACGAAATGTTGGTTTTTGTAGCCTGGGTTTTAATGCTTTGTGGTTTGATGACTTTTCGAAAATCAGATTTCTCCTTGCCCTTGGCAACCTTATTTACCGGCTCCTTGTTATTCGTTAGTTACTTGGACTGGTTAAGCCCTGAGATTACTAACTTAATGCCTGTACTGAAATCGTTCTGGTTAAAAGTACATGTGGCTACTATTGTTAGTAGCTACGCTCCGTTGGCACTATCCGCAGTATTGGGCTTTATGGTCTTGATTCTGATGATTATTGAAACTAAGAAATCTAAGGAAGCTATTGCTATTCGTATCAAAGAACTGACCTATATTAACGAGATATCGATGACCATTGGTCTATTTGTATTGGCAGTAGGCACTTTTCTTGGTGGAATTTGGGCCAATGAATCTTGGGGTCGCTACTGGGCTTGGGATCCTAAAGAAACTTGGGCATTGATTTCAATTATCATCTATGCCATTGTATTACATCTCCGTTTTGTCCCATCTTTAAAAGGTCGATTTACTTTAAATGTAGCAAGTGTTTTCGCTTTTGGATCAATTATTATGACTTCTTTTGGAGTAAACTACTATTTATCTGGATTGCATAGCTATGCCGCTGGTGACCCCGTGCCCGTACCTAAATTTATATACGTGCTGATCGCTGTGATTGTTTTGGTTTCTTTACTTGCTTTCTTTAGAGTTCGGCATCGAAAAAAACAATTTTTGGAATAAGGTAATTATCTATAGAAAAGGGCATCACTCTTCTATTTTTGTCATAAACAATGTGGGTTTTATCGTCACCATTGCCCATGCCCAATAATTTGTATTATTATCAAAATTGTTCTTTAAAATTTCCATTCCTTCGGATGCAAATAAATGTGAATACCCAGCTTTAATGTTGATGTCTTTTCTAAAATTATAATTCAGTACGAAATCTGCCTCAAAACCTAATTGCTTACTGTCGATATTCTGCAAATTGGCTGCGGCAGAAAAATTATGGATACGGGCATTTAAAGATGTTCTTTCTCCCAAACCAACTACGGTTCCTAAGTACAGATCTACTAGACCCACATTGTTTGCATGGTTTCCAACAAAAAAGTAATCCATTAACCCATTGAATTTATGGTTGGTACCATAAAACGGGCTAAAGGCCTTGTTCTCTCCTGCCGTTGGAGAGCCATTATCATTGCCACTCAATACTTCTCCACCAATGATTAAAGAAAATTTTGGCTGTAGTTTGTAATTAGCTTCTAATGAAAATAGATAGGCGCTTATATCATTTTCGTTTACATCATTCCCAAATTGATAATAGATGTTGGATGTGAGCCCTATGTTACTTTTGGTGTATTTTAAGTGGGTTCCTATGGTTTGGCTAAAACGAGTTTCACTATTGTCAACATTTGCTGTATCAATAAATTGTAAACCATTATTTAGTAAAAGGAAACTAGCAGCGAAGGACTCCCAATTTTGATGAAACCAAGCAAACTGAATACTTTTGTAGGTATTTGCAGTAGTAAGTAGATTTCCTGTAGTGGACTCTCCATCTTGGTTAAAAGCCGCCCCCAGATGAAAACGGAATTTGTTTTTGTTATACTTCAGCAAAGCGGCATCATGACTCCTTGCTTGTTGCGCCCATCCTACACCTCCAAAGATGCGCTGATCATCATAATTTAGTACTTGTCTTCCTAGTTTTAAAGAGAACTCGGGATTAAATAACAACTCGCCCCAAGCTTGATGCACACCAAACCCATTTTTGTCAGCCCTATTCAGCTGTGGAACATCTCCCCAAACACGAATGTCCTGCACACTTAAATAAAGATTTAAATACTCCTTTTTAAAATTGGTATTCAAGCGGGTACGTTGGGATACAAAAGCAGAAGCATCTACATTATTTGGAAAGAGTGTACCAAAACCATGACGATACTCAAACCGAGGTCTCAGTTCGGCATCAACTTTTAGTTGCGCTGTAACTGTGGGGAACACAAATAGGAACAGAAGTACCTGAAAATAGCCGTGTCTCATAAAGTTAGTTTGGACGATTCATTACCCTTAAGATAGGGGAAAATCCTTTAAAAAAGAAGTCCTAAAGCTTATCAAATCAGCAAGAACTATTTTATAGATAATTGCCGATATACTTAACCAAACAACGACTAAAAAGAACTAATTTTTAATTCATAAGTTCATAAAAAATAAAAATTAAAAACGATATCCCAGTTGAGCCGTTAGTTGTTGTCTGCCTCCAACACCCAACTGTACCATAAAATCCCAATGCTTTCCAAATCCCTTGTTAACGCCAAAGAGTGCATTCCACTGAGTAGGAATAAAGTTGACATTATACCTTAATATATCTCCAGATTCCAATTCAAAAAAACCAGAAACATCCGAATCATAAAACTGTCCCATACTCCCAGCAAAAACATTTAGATTATTTGGAAAACGATACCCTGTAAGTAAAACATAAGCGTTTGCTGTGGTAGTTGTGTTTGCTTCTTTAACACTTGCCCTTATAAATTGATATGTACCACTAAAAAAAACATCTCCGACACCTCCTCCAAGCGTAACGGCACCACCTACGATATTAGCACTTACATCAATATTTAGAGGTAATGATAAAGGGATATCGCTAGGATCCAATCCTAGAAAAGGAGCAAGATCTACCACACTCTGTCTAAACTCTTGATCCAAAGTAAAATTACCCGCCACCGTATTATCTGCTCTACCGATAATTGCAGAAACATTCAAGAATGGAAAAATCCAAACATCGGGTCTTACAAAATAGGTGTTGGTTGTTTGAACGATTTCTGAATTTTCTAAATCGAACAATGGACTTAAGTCCGCTAATTCACTAGCGCCAAAACCTACACTTATTCCTTGAAAATCCAAGTCATCATCTTGGGAATGTACAATCACATTTAAACCAACAGGTCTTGGTAATCCAAATCCAAGTTTTGTTGCGGGTTTTCCAAATATAGGCAGCACCCAGCCAAGTTTTACATTTACCGTATCAAGAGAAGTTCCAGGAGCAAACAGTTGGGCACTACCCGTATCATTCCATGTAATTCTTTTACCCTCAGTATCCATGTAATCAATAGTGTTGTACTCCAATGAATATGCATCACCTCGCACGGTGTATGACTCATTCATACTAGCAACCAAATAACCTCCTTGGTTCGTTGCCTTTTTGAAATAAACAACCCGCTTAAAATTTTCCTTACCCCCTGATAGCTTCTCGTTACTAACAAGTTCTATTCTATCTAAAGTTTGACCTATAACATATATCTTTCCATCATATTTTTTGATGTCTTTAAGTTCTGGTTCAACATTATTTTTGGAATACCTAAAACCAAAAATCATTTCGTTGGAGTCATCACTAATAAATTTTAGAGACGATTCGTCGTAGAGATAGCTCCTAGAAAGCCTACTTAGCTTATGACTTTTTTCAATAGCTTTTTTAAGTTCCTTTAATTCTGATTTAGACAACTTTCCTTTTGCCACAACAAAACGAATATCTTTTCCCTCTTTATACCTTGGGTCATAAATAATTTGCGTTTCAAAACTAGTAGTTCCCGTAGAGCCACTAATATTAATTGTCAAATTTTGTATAAAACTACCTTCCTGCAACAAAGGACTTGCAGCAGCGTCTAAGATCTTTGGCGAGATTCCATTTTCAAAAAGATAATTACTATTGAGTGGATTATACTCTTGAGCAATAGAAATAAAAGACCACAAACAAAATAAAAAAGGATAAAGAGGTTTTATATTCATTGCATAGATGTTTTTATAATTGATATTTATTTGAAGATATTGCAGTATATGCAAGAGATACAAACAAAAAACTCTTAGTAGTCACCTTGCAATTATCAACAATGTCATAAAATCTATTGATTGATATTTTTAATACCATCAATAAAAGAATCAAGATCTACACCTTCTTGCATCATTTTAATAGACTTATCAGCAATATAAGGTACATTTTGATGTGTAAATCCCATTCCTTTTCCCATACGTTCTAACCATGATTTTTGTTCAACGCCAGTAATGGAATCATCCTCACAGACCAATTGCGTTAAGGTGTATAGATTTTGCAATTTCATTTTGTTCGTAGGTATTGTTTCCAAAGGATAGGACAAGTAGTTAGCCATAATACTTTCATATTCTGAATTGGACATTCCTAATTTTGAGGAAAGGTGAGTTAGAAATTCTTTTTCTGATTCCGAAGCATCACCATCGCGCATGGTTATTTTAACAAGTGCCGCAAACTCGTTATGATATTGATTTTGTTTGTTTTCCATAGTTTATTTCTTATACTCCTTAAAAGTAATAATTATGAAACTATTTTATAATAGGAAAGCTTCATTTTTCATATTCTTTTTTATTCACTTTTTTGATTGATCAATTTCCCTACCACAACGGCAGTAATAACCACCAAGTAAAACTGTCCTATGAGACCAATTAAAATTGTTGCTTTTTGCGCAAGAGGTGTAACGGGTAATATATCCCCATAGCCTATGGTCATCAGGGTAATAAAACTAAAGTACATAAGTTGCTCAGTGAGGGTATTGGCGTGCGTGTCTTGCATCTCTAACAACCCCCCAGAGAATGATCCAGGACCTGTTAGTTCTATACTCATCAAAATAAAAAAACCTATTAATCCAAGAGATACGAACCCACTAATTAAACCATAAATTACTGTCTTGTTTACTTTAAGACTATACCATACCTGCTTTATGATCTCATAAGTTACCACAAGATAGAAAGAGAAATAAATACCAAATTGGATATAACTTGCTAACAAGGGCATTTCGTCATTTGCTTGTGCATAACCAAACAGGGCACTACTAGCAACTAATAGAACTAGAAAGAACCAGAAAAGTTCTTTTCTTTTAGAAATTAAAATGATGCCAGCAATAAGATTGAGTAAAAATGAGATGGGTGCCACCGTTTCCTCAAATACCTTTCCAGGGAGTAGCAAGGAACCAAATAGGATGACCATTTGTGTCACAAAAAAAAACTCAAACCTAAAATCATATAATTTTCCTTTCATTTTTGCTGTTTCAAAAAGCGTAACCTATTTTAATCCCATATCGAAAAGCGGGCAACTGAATTTTTGTTTTCTGATTACCATTAATTTGAAAATCAGGATTTATCAGATCAAAAATACCGATGTCTTTAAGTGCTTCGGTTAAGTCATCATAAAAGGCGTCTGGTACTGGAAGCACCTCATCAAGCACAAGAGTGTTATAACTTTTTCCAGGGCCTGCGATTATAAAATCAACAAAGAAATTACTTCCCAATCGAAGTTTATACCCTACTTCGGCTCCTACAATTAAAGACTGCAAGGTTGCATCAATCAAAATAGGTGTTTGTTCTCGTTCTACGGAGGTATAATCTCCTGCCAATTCCGTTTTAAAATCTTGATACTTAAAGAAAATGCCCACGTAAAAACCGGATAAACCCGAGTGGGATTTTTGCATGTACCAACGAAATTCAGGAATCAATTTCAACCCTCTAAAATCTAACTCTTCGGAAATAAAACGATCAAACTCTATGGAAGCAACATCAATACTACCAGATGAAAATTTATATCCCAAAGAGAGATTAAAGGAAAAACGATTTTTTATGGACCTTTCGTATTGAATCTGAGCAGTTCCAAAAAAGGGTAAAAGTGGGTCTACACTAATATGGTGATCTTTTTCTGCGAAATCATCAAAATCCTGAGCTTTCGAATCCATCGTATAGCACAGGGTCAAAAACATTGAAATCAATAATTGTTTTGACACCTGTTTCGCTAACATAAGATTCTTATTACTAATTCTTCAACAACTCCTTATTAAAAATATACCCTTGATAATTCACCTTATACAATACGCTGTAAAAAGCGGGAATAAACAACAAGGTTATCACGGTTCCAAATAGCAGCCCTACCATAATGGTTACTGCCATAGGCTCCCACATTTCCCCTCCACCCAAATAGAGCGGTATTAAACCCAATACCGTGGTAAAAGTAGCCAGCAATATGGGCCTAAACCTTTGTAAACAAGCAGCTATAATAGCATCTTGCGGATTGCGTTTTATTTCACTTTCTTCAATCTCTATTCGATCTACAAGTACAATTGCATTATTAATAACAATACCCGCTAGAGAAATTACTCCTAAAAAGGCCATAAAACCAAAAGGAACATTAAAGATTAACAGCCCCAATACCATTCCAATAATCCCTAAAGGAATGGTACAAACAATCATAACCATCTTCCTAAAAGAGTTAAATTGAATAATTAAAAGCATTACAATAATAAATGCCGATAAGGGCAAATAACTAGCCACAGCTCCCATATTTTCCGCTGTACTTTCGGCATCACCGCCCAACTTATAGGTATAATCTGTACCCCATGTAGCAGCTTGTTCCTCTAACCAAGGGGTAATCTCCGCAGTTATTGCAGACGCGTTCCCCTCTTCGGTTAACTCACTAGACACATTAATGGTTCGTGTTAAATTTAATCGCTTAATACGAGTGTACTGCCATTGCGGAATAATGGAAGCTACTTGTAATAAAGGCACACTTTTTCCTGAGCTTTGTGCGTAAATATTTAAAGTTTCCAAGGATGCCAATGACTGTTGTTTATTTTGATCGCTCAACATTACGATAGGAATAGACTTATCGTCTTCGCGATATTCACCAGTACTAAAACCATCCAATACGGTTTGCAAAGAAGTAGCAATGTCCTGATTGGTTATTCCAGCCAGCTGAGCCTTATTTTGATCAATATCAATAATAAATTTCTTTCCCTTTGGACCCCAATTGTCTTTGATATTCTTAGTACCAGTAATACCGAACAATTTTGTTTTGATCGTTTGAGATATTTCTGCCAACTTGTTAGGGTCATCACCAGAAACTTTAATTTCTATAGGTGTACCACCACCTCCTGATCCTAAAAGACCTACTTTTATATCTGCATTGGGAAAAGAAGCAAAGCTAAAAGAATCTAATTTTCTGACCATTTCATTATTCACCAGAAAGTTGGAAGTATTGATTAGAATGTGGGCATAATTTGAATTAGCTTCATCTGGGTTGTATCCCAGATCATATGCAGATGGTCCTTCTCCTATATAGGCAGACCAATCAAGAATGCCATTGATCTTATTTTCAGACACCTGCAATTCTTCTTTCATAAATGCCTCGATTGCACTCACCATTTCTTGTGTGCGTTCAATTTTAGTACCCTCTGGCAAGTTAATATCGGCAGTTATCATATTCCGATCACTATCTGGGAAGAATACAAAGGCCAACAAACCAAATCCTAAAATGGACAAAACAAACAAACCAACGATTCCAAATAACACTGTTCGTTTCCAAGACAAGGCAATGAGAATCAAATCTTTGTATTTTGCCTTTAATCCGTTGATCATTCGATCTAAAAAACTCACCTTTCCTTCTTCTTGTTTCTTCACCTTTAAAAAGAACACACAGAACAGCGTAATAATACTTAACGCAATAATCCATGAAGATATGAGTGCTATGGTAATCACAACGAAAATGGGACCCATAATATCACCCATGACTGATTCTGCCATATAAAAAGATAAAAACGCTGCAGAAGTGGTTAATGTAGAAATTAAAAGCGGTGTAAAGAGTTCTGAACAAGAATCGATGGCTGCTTTTTTAACATCTGCACCATTTTCCATTTTCACCATGACGGATTCTGCCACTACAATCCCGTTATCCACCATCATTCCCAAAGCCATAATAAGGGCCGCCAAGGTAATTTGGTTTAAACCTACATCAATTAAACCCATGATAAAAAGAGTGGTAATGGTTACTATTGGAATAAGACTTGCAATGACCAAACCTGTTCTAAATCCAAGGAAAATTAGCATCACAGCCAAAACAATCGCTATGGACTGTAATAGGTTTCCAATAAAATCACTAATTTTTAAATCAATATAAGTATCAATAGATGCCAAACGAGATACTTCTAGTCCCACAGGAAGTTTCTCTCTCCATTTCGCTAAAACACCATTCAGTTCATCTCCTAATTTAATAATGTTTGCGCCATCCTTTAAAGAAACATGAAGTGACAGTGCATCTTTTCCATTAATTCGAACAATTTGGGTTGGAGGATTGATATACCCTTTCCTCACATTTGTGATATCTTTTAAGGGAAGAACTTGCCCGCCTTCACCAACGGGTATCAACATCTCTTCAATATCAGAAACATCGTTAAAATTCCCCGTTGGCTCTAAAATAATACGTTCATCTTCTACATTAATTTGACCTCCAGAACTTAAAATATTGGTTGTACTAATAAGACTTTGCAGTCTACTAGAGGTGAGGCCAAAACCTTTCAATTTTGTATTGTCAAACTCTACAAATACACGTTCTTCCTGATCTCCATTAATTTCTACTTTTGCCGCATCTGTAAGTTTAATGAGGTCATCTCGCATATCATCGGCATACTCCTTCATATCGGAAAAGGAATACCCATCGCTAGTAAGACCAACAGCAATTCCAAAAACTTCTCCTATACCATCGTCTTTCAATTGTGGTTGCACACCATCGGGTAAACCTTGTATACTACTTAATTTTCTTCGAAGCCGATCCCAAACAGCCTGTAATTCTTCGGGTTCAACTTGCATTACCAATTCTACTTGAACTACCGAAAGACCCGTTCTTGAAGTACTGGTCACCTTTTTTAGTTCGGGAAGTTCTTGCGCTACTTTTTCAATTTTGTCTGTCACCAATTCCTCGACACGTTCCGGACTTGCCCCTGGGAATGAAGAAACTATTGAAGCAACTCTAATGGTATAGGGAGGCATGCTATCTCGCGATAAACTTTCATAACCTACTAAGCCCATTAGCATTACCACCCCAAGGATACTTAAAACAACGCGATTGTTATTAATTGAAAACTGCGTAAGATTCATAATTCGTTTTGTTTAAGGTTGGTTATTGTAATCTTACTTTCTGCCCATCGAGCAAGGTTTGCAAGCCAGCAGTGGCAATTTTCTCTCCTCCATTTAGACCACTTTTAATTTTAAATCCATCGCTGGTCAATTCCCCAACTTCAATGGCCTGTTTCTTTGCAATTCCGGTTTTATCATCCTCTGTTTCAATAATGAATACAAAATTGCCATTACCATCTTCCCCTACCGCTTTTACAGGAACAACCAATGTATCATCACTAACATCCTCATCGGCACCAAAATTAAAAGTAACATTCGCCGCCATACCAGGTTTGATATCTGGAGAAGGGTTCGTAATTCCAATTGCAGTGATATATGTTGAAGAATTTGCATCTATGCTTGGGGATACCTCTATAATGGTACCATCAAAATTTCCGTTTTCAACTGCAGAGAACTCAAGCTTGGTCAACATCCCTACTTGTACCTTATTAATAACCGATTCCGAAAGGCCAACTTCTATTTTCATATCATCCCCCGCATTTAAGATCGCAAACTGATGTCCTGCCGAGACACGTTCGTCCACCGCTCCATCTGTGCTAGAAATAACTCCATCTTTGGGTGCCCTTATCACCCCATACCCAAGTTGAGTGGCTTGGATCCCTCTATTCCTTTTTGCAGATTCATATTGGTCCAATGCAGACTGATATGAGTTCTTTGCTTGTTCATAATCACTTAAAGACTGACTTCCCTTTTCATAAAGACTTTTCATCCTATCTAAGGCCGATTTGGCCGTTTTCATAGTAGAATTGGCACTATTTAAAGCAGATACAGATTGTTCATAGGCCAAATTCGCTTCCACATTATCCAATCTAGCAATGATGTCACCTTTCTTAACTTTGGCGCCTTTCCAATGATTAACTTCTGTAATAATACCGCTACTTCTAAAACTTAAACCAATGGCATCACTTGCCTTAGCAACTCCACTAAAGGTTCTTATTTTTTGTGTATTTGCTGTACCTACCACCTGGTAATTAACAGGTCTAAGCACTTCTTCCTTCTTTTCAGTCTCTTCCTTACACGAACCAAAAGTCATAATTGCTAGAAGGGTCAAAATAATGCGACTGTAGTATTTCATAATTAAGATGGTTTTTTAATTTCTATTCAAAATGAATTCATTTGCTCTCTGTATAAATGCCTGATTACTATCTTCTGAATTCATCAAGAAGAAATAACCTATAGAACGTTCTAGCTGCATCGACGCCAGAAGGTAATTGTAATTTGCATTGGCACTTGCTAGCTGAGCCTGTAAATAATTGGTTTGTGCATCAATTAGTTGAATGAGTGGCACTGCACCTTCGCTGTAGGCGTTTTGTGTTAAATCTAGGCTTTCTTTAGCCGTGGTTTCCGCAATTTTTGAGATCTCAATATTGGCAATTTCATTGGTTAAATCCAATACCAATGCATTAATGTTTGTTTCAATATTAAGGTCAATATTCTCTTTTTGCAGGTTTAATTGATCTTCTTGAATCCTTGCTATTTGTTGATTGATGTTTCTCTGATTTTGTCTAAAAATGGGTAGGGAAACATTCAATCCCAAATTATAAACTCCATCTGGAGCTACCGGCAAACCAGCTGTTGGAGTAGAACCTTTTCCAGATTGAGAAATGGCAAGGTTATAATTCCCTTGCAAAGCAACGGTTGGAACAAACCTACCTGATGCATTTAGTCGATAACTCCGGCGCGTAGCTTCTAAGTTATATCCGATATTCCGTAATTCAGGTGCGTTCTTTTTAGCCTCCTCTATTAAGAAATCCACTAAAGAAGGCCTTAATTTTGGATTGTCTAATATCTCCTTAAAGTCATCATACTCATAATTAATGAATAAGCCTTCAGAGATTGCAGCGTCTTCGACATCTATTTCTAAATCAATTGGATTGTTCAATAACTGATTGATTGTATAGTATGCCTGATTCAATTGATTACTCGCTTCAATTAAGGTTTGCATATTTTGAGCAAGTTGACTTCTAAAACGTAATACGTCCGATTTACCGGAGGCTCCTGCCTGAAAGTTTTGTTCAGATATTTCAAGGTTCTTTTTGGTTACCTCCAAGTTTTGACCTTGTATTTGTGTATTTGTTTTTAAAATAAGTGCATTAAAATACGCTACGGAAGCATTTAACAAGGCATCCAGTTCAGCAGCATTATAGGTTTCTTTTTGAGCTTTTTGGAGGTTATCTTGAATTGTTATTCCCGCACCAGCACCCTCTGAATAAATCACTTGTTGCAAACTCACAGTACCGGATGTAGAAAATTCTGGATTGGTTCCGCCTGAAATTTCTGCCACTCTAGGATCTAAATAAGCCGCCGTAGCACTTGCCGAAACATCTGGAAGGAAACTACTTCTCGCTGTTTTCAAATCCTGAGTGCTCAAATCTACATTTTTTCGCTCAACTTCAAGTCCTAAATTTTTATCCACGACTCCAGTCATTATATCAATAATAGAATAGGTATTTTCTGAAGTATAAGCACTGGTTCCACCAACAATATCTATGGTGCCGAGCATGCTATATCTCAATGGGAAATTAATTTGCTTGGCCGTATTGTAATTTAAGGATAGTCTATTATTATAGACTAATTTTAAAGGGAGTTCAGAAGGGTTTGTACCATTTACAATGGCTTCCACATCCAAAGCTAATCGTCTAAAAAATTGATCCACGTTGGTAGCGGGTTGATTCGTAGCCAAAATTCCCTTCTCAACATCTGACTTTCGGTTGGCAGAAAAGGAAGGTAATTGCTTGTTGTTAAGCGTATTGATCAATGTTTTGAAAGCATTGTCAGACATATCGAACCCACCAGCAAGATATACAGCATCTACATTTCCCAAGACAGCTTCTATGTTACCATCTTTTGGGAGGTTAATAAGTCTATATGTAGCTTCTTTTTCTGAAAAATAAGTATCAAAAAGCTCTTTAATTGGAAGCGTTCTAGGAAGATACTCATCTACCAAAATCCCTACATTCTTAAATTCATAAATAGAATTAAAAGCGTCCAGATCTTTTTTATAAGATAAAGGAGCAATGATATAGGCAATATTATTGATCCCCGAGGTTTCCTGATCTTCGGGCAAATCAATAAAATCGCTATTTACAGAACCAAATACAACCACAGGTTTTTTATATACTCTTTGTTCATAGAGTGCTATGTTATTTACAACCCCAAAGGCTAGGATAATATCTACATCACTAGACTCCAATGCTAAGTAGTTCGCCTTTGCTGTTTCTAAATCAAAATTATTTTCAATAGGATCTTTAAATATCACTTTAGCATCTTGCCCTACCACAGCTGTTATCTCGCTTTGTAATTTTTCAAG
Organism: uncultured Flavobacteriaceae bacterium; assembly: GCA_947500575.1. GTDB lineage: Bacteria > Bacteroidota > Bacteroidia > Flavobacteriales > Flavobacteriaceae > CANMSI01. The sequence continues at coordinate 732,017 of CANMSI010000002.1, forward strand.
TAATGGAGCATTCTCCACAGATGCCTCATCTGCGAGTATTCCTATGGTAACTATTTTGGAACTTTGTGCAATGGAAATTACCGTTCCTAAAAGGAAAAGAAGTATTGTCAATTGTTTTCTCATAATTTTCAAGTTATTTCCAACCTTTTCTTTCATAAACACTCTTTAATATCTTGTTGTATATATCCAAATAATAAGCATACTGTTTTTTGTCTAGAATGGCTTTAATTTCAGAATGCTGCTTTTTCACAAGTGCTTCAAACTTTGCACGAACCTCTTGCTGTGTATACCCCTTCTCTTTATTTTCTAAGCGTGTCATTTTAAAAGTATGATATAATATAATATTATAATACTCTTCCCTTTTCTCATCTTTAAGGCCCATAGCAGTAGCTCTGTTGTAAAACCATATTTGCATACTGTCTTTCTCAGTGCTTTCAAAAAGAGAGCCGGCTTGCTGTTTTTCATCGTTGGATTGAGCATAACTAACATTGGAAAGTCCTATTGAAAGGAACAGAAAAAGTAAAAAAGGAGTTAGGAATTTCATTTTAGTAATTTTTGTTAAATATAATATTAAAAATCCTAACTAAAACCAATTTATATTTCCTATGGTTGTCTTCAATAAGTAGTTTATAAAGCTATGCGAGAGGTGTATCCTAAAAAAAGCAGTATGAAAAGAAAATGCCAATACAACTAAAAAACAATACTCCCCCACTCTATCTTATTTTCGGATGTTGAGACCATCTATGGCAGGATGGATTTCTTTGGATGAATAGCATACCTAAGTAGTTAAGATATTGTTAAAAAGGGGCAGTTTCGGTGTCAGTGGTTTTTTGACCCCAATTTAACCTTCGAAAACAGGCTGTTTTTGGTAATATGGATAGTTCCTCTTTCTCCGCAAAAAGCCCCGTTAACAAAATGTTGACGGGGCTCTATTTTTACAGTTGACAGTATCGTTGACAATACCTTTAACATTCGTCCCTTTAAAACTCTCAATTTACTTTAATTCGTATTTCATCATCTAAAATATGTTGGTATGCAACTGCGATACAATTGAGTTCATACCGCTGCTATGTAGAAGGTATGCTATTCAAAATGTAATAAATTTGATTTGGAGCCACTAACCAATTAAAGCAATGATGGTATTGCAACAATAAATAACTATTTATAGGTTTTAAACTTAATAATTATGAAAAGAAAAACATTTATTAAAAACACTTTAGGTGGGATTGCTCTGGCGGGTCTCGCCCCTACTTATCTATCTGCGCAGGAGCTTAAAGAACCGAAACCCATTGATATAAAATTAGTCAAGGAATTTGTGGTTGCTGGTCATAAAAATTTGCCATTGGTAAAAGAAATGTTGAATGAACATCCAAATTTAATATTCTCGAGTTACGATTGGGGTAATTCAGATTATGAGGAAGCCATTGAAGGAGCAGCACATTTAGGTAATAAAGAAATTGTCAATTATTTACTATCTCAAGGGGCAAGAATTAACCTATTTACGCTGACCATGCTTGGTAAAACAGCTATTGTAAAGGCTACTTTAGAAGCGTATCCTGAGCTAATTTTTGCCAAAGGCCCTCACGGCTTTACCATGTTGCATCATGCCAATGTAGGTGGTGCAGAAGAATTGAGTTACTATCTCAAAGATAAAGGTCTAAATAAAACCCATATTAAAATTAAATAGCAATGAAAAAGCGAATTATAAGATACCTAAAGCATATTTTATCCACCGTATTACTACTAGCCATTATTGCAGTGCTATTTGGTTTATATCATGGTGCGTCATTACACTACGGAGATAATCCTTTAATGTATCACCTAGACAATGAAGGTCCTTATGTTTTTTATAAAAATGATAGTACCTATAGTGTACATTATGTAAAAGGAAATCAAGAAGAGGGGTTTTATCTAAAAAATGAAGAATACCCTCTTACTTCAGAGGTTAAGGCAACTTGTTATTTTCCGCTAGATTCTACCAATTTTGATTTTAAAATTAAGCCTCATATAGAAACACCACAGTCTCATTATAATGATACGAATCCAATTATCGCCATTTCCGATATTGAAGGTGGTTATAAAACATTTAGAGATTTTCTAATCAATAGTAACGTAATTGATTCTAAATTAAATTGGACATTTGGCAAGGGCCATTTAGTATTAGTTGGAGATTTCATGGATAGAGGATGGTCTGTAAATCAAGTGCTATGGTTTATCTATAAATTGGAACAGGATGCTAAAAAACAAGGAGGGTATGTCCACTTTATTATTGGCAATCACGAACTAAAAAATATGCAAGGTGATTATGGAGCATCCGCTGAAAAATATCTTATTTTAAGTACTATTTTAGGAAAAGTACAAAGCGAACTGTATGATCCCAATTCATTTTTAGGTAAATGGTTATCGAGTAAAAATGCAATGGAACTTATAAATGGTAATCTTTTTGCCCACGGAGGGATCCATCCCGATGTTGCGGATTCTAAATTAAGTGTAAAAGAAATCAATCAAATAATTAGAAGCAATTATTATAAACCTTACTATCCAAAAAAAGAGAATACTATTGAGCAGTTATTATTATCTACAAAAAGAGGAGTATGTTGGTATAGAGGTTACTATAAAGAGGATTTAACACAAGAAGAAGTGGAACATGGTCTAAATATTTTTGCTGCCAAAACCATCGTTGTGGGACATACACTACAATCCAAAGTAAACAAAACATACAATGGAAAAGTTATAGGAATAGACGTTTTTCATCCTAAAGATTATCATAAAAACTGGCCAAGTGGAAAATCTGAAGGCCTGCTAATTGAAAACAATAAATACTATCGCGTTTTCGCCGATGGAGCGAAAGAAGAAATCTAGTTGTTACTAAGACAGATGATGTACCTACTGATCCATTTCTAATATGAGTAATACTTGAGTCCGATATTACAAAACAGACGAATTGAGAATATATATATTCTATTTTGAGAAGTAATCTTGAGTTTATCAATTCAATTTTGATTTTGTAAATGGGTTTTCTTAAAATAGTGACTAATCTGTATCCTTGAGGTTATGAAAACCTCCTTTATAAAAACTACAATTTTTAAACTTTTATGTTTCATTTTAACGATCCTTATTTCTAGTTGTTCTGAAAAGAGAAGTACTGCAGATCCGCTCAAGGATTTAGATGCAAATGTTGAAAAACTACTTCAAGACTATCATGCTGCTGGGTTGGCTATCGCTGTAGTTAAAGACGGAAGAACTATCTATAGCAAGGGGTTTGGATATAGAAATTATGAAAAGCAAGCCTTGGTTGATGAAAATACTATTTTTGGAATCGGATCTTGTAGTAAATCTTTTACGGCAACACTTTTTGGTATTCTAGCAGATAAAGGAGCCATACATCTTAAAGATGCTCCTTCAAAGTATATTCCGGAATTAGAGTTTAATACAAAAACCATGGACTCGGAAATACAGCTACATCATTTACTTTCACATACCACAGGCATTTCAGATAGAAGTTCAGAATCTTCCGCAGTGCTTTTTTCCTCAAACGATAAAGAGTCCATCATTCCCAGATTTAAGCACCTAAAATCCATATCAAATCCAGGGGAAGAATTTATCTATAATAATTTAGTGTATGCGTTAGCAGGAAGAATAACGGAACATATTACTCATAAAAATTGGCAAGAAAATCTTTCAGAAATGATATTTGACCCCTTGCAAATGACACATACTTTTGGGAATGTTGTGCCGGCAAGCAAGAATCCAAATTTTTCTTTCGGATATACTGTAGATAGTATTACACCTCTAAGAGTACTTCCAGAAAACATACCAACTCGAGATGCTTCAGGAAATATTTACAGCAGCGTAAAGGATATGGCCAAATGGATGCATGTTTGGCTTAACAAAGGTAAATGGGGAAATGAACAACTATTTTCTGAGAAGTATCTGGAAGAAGCTACAAGCTCTATTGCTCAATTAAAGTCAAATCCAGATGATACCAGTGCCCGTGCTCCAAGATATTATGGATATGGTTGGTTCAATAGAGATCACAACGGTCATAAACGAATTGAACATTCCGGTGGTGTTTCTGGTTATACCTCAAATATGGTACTTTACCCAGAGAATCAGCTTGGTATTATTGTGTTGTCTAACCAAACACGTAGTTCTTTACCCTTTGCGATTACCAATGAGATTATATCCAAATTATTACCAGAATTGACGGAAGATCCTTTTCCAATAGATTACAGTCAAAAAACTACGACTGCACCTGCTGATACGCCTACCGTTTTAAATTCAAAAAAACCGCCCTCTCATAACCTATCGGCTTTCCAAGGCATATATGAACATCCTGGCTTTGGCTCCATAGAAGTAAGCTTTCAGAAAGAAACGCTATATGCGAAGTTTCCCTTTACTACATTTAGACTGGTACATCGGGAAAACAATTTGTTTATTGACTACAATACCGAAGAAATTCCACAGGTATATTGGAACTTCATGGAACTAACATTTAGAGAGGATGCTAGTGGGGAAATTGACCAGCTTCTTTTAAATGTGGATTACGAAGCTGTAGTATTTCTTAAGAATTAAAAACCAACTATTTCAGATTTAAACTATGAAGAAGTTTGTCAAAATTAGTCTGCTCTTTTTTCTAATTATTAGCACATTACTTTTATTCAATTGTTCTAAAATAAAACGATTGCAATTCGCTTTAAAAATGTTTTCTGGGAAAGAGCAAGTAGAACGGTTTAGAACCGTTGAAAAGTATTTCCCTGTAACTGAAATTACCCCAAGCAATGTGCCGTTTAGGTTCGCACAAATAAACAATATAAAACTACCCGACACATACCAGTTCCAAGGCAAAGTCCGTTCAAGTAACATATTACTAGATGAGACCGACGTTACTGGTTTAATGATCATCAGAAATGACACCATCCTTTTTGAAAACTACTACAAAGGCAATACTGCCAAGGACCATACCATAGCCTGGTCCGTAACCAAATCTTTTGTATCAGCCTTAATGGGTATTGCAATCAAAGAAGGTTATGTTCATAGTATTAATGATACAGTGTACCAGTATTTGCCAGAGTTGAAAGGGTCTGCTTACGAGAAGGTGAGTATCAAAAACTTATTACAAATGTCTTCAGGTGTAAGTTGGAATGAGGATTACAGCGATTCTGATTCTGATATTAATAGGTTTGGAAGAACTTTAGCATTAGGCCGCTCTTTTGAGTCTTTTGTAAAGACACTTTCCGCAGATAAGGAACAAGGCACCTACAACAGATACAACAGTTCGGATACACAGGTATTAGGAATGATCATTTCCAAGGCCACGGGGAGTTCCTTATCTAAATATTTAGAAGAAAAAATATGGCATCCCTTAGGTATGGAAAATAAGGCACTGTGGATGATAGATAATCAAGGGCATGAATTTGCTGCTGCAGAATTAAGTGCATCTCTTGTAGACTTTGCCAAGTTTGGAAAACTCTTTTTAAATAAGGGTGTTTTTTAATAGAGCTGAAATAGTTCCAGAAAATTGGGTAATGCAATCCATAACTCCGGATGCAAAACATTTAATGGCGGGTAAGAACCAACTATCAAATAACGATTTTGGGTATGGATATCAATGGTGGGTTTTTGATGGAGATGAAGGGGAATATGCAGCGATGGGCATCTATAATCAACTCATCTATATCAATCCCTCTCATCATCTCATTATTGTAAAATCTGCAGCAAATAATAATTACGGAACTACCAATGATGAAAGTAGTTTTAGAGAAAAGGAGTCTATGGCATTCATCAGAGAAATCGTAAGCCAACTTAGCGCCAACCAAGATGCAGAATAAAGCCCTTTCTTCTAATCTAAGAACGGTAAAATAATCCTTACTTCGGTACCCATTGGATCCATTCCATTAAATAGGTCTTTAATTGTATATCCAACTTGAATGCCATATTTCTTCTGAAGAATTTTCAATCGCTTTTCAATAGTTTCTAAGGCAAATGATTTATGAACATTTCCCTTTGCACCTTGTATGGCAGCGGCCTTTTGGCGACCTACTCCGTTATCAAGAATCACACATTCTATAAATTCCCCTTGTTTAACAAAGGATATTTTTAACTCCTTAGGACCCTCTTTGTGAAATAAGCCATGAACAATAGCATTTTCTACAAAGGGTTGAAGAATTAAAGATGGAATGCTTACATCTGTTATATGATTATGCTGAATACTGTATGCAAAGCTATCATCAAACCGCAACGCTTCCAATTTCAAGTACGTTTCTAAAAACTTAGTTTCTTTCGCTATTGGAATAAAGTTTTCATTAGAATAATGTAAGGTATTCCGAACCAGATAAGAAAACAAAACAATATAATCATACGAAGCATCTGTATCTTCTTGTAAAATTAGATCTTGAATAGAGTTCAATGCATTAAAAATAAAATGAGGATTCATTTGAGATCGCATTGCTTTTAGTTCTGTTTCAATAAGGTTCGATTTTAAATGTTGCCGTTCTAGTTTCTCCGAAGCTCTCTTTTTAATACTGCGCATTCGCACACTAAAAATTAAAGCAATAATCATTGCTAGAATGGCAATACTTATTAAGAGAAACCACCATTGTTGCCAGTACGGTTTTTGCACTGTAAAGGAATATGAGAACGCATTATTAGTAACACATCGGTATTGGGTATTTAATTCTAAATCATAGGTTCCAGGAGGTAAAAATTTGTAAGATATGCTTTGGTCAGTTGTTTTGGCTATCCGCCATTCGGTATCAAAACCCGATAGTTTGTAATTAATTAGTGTTTCTTTTTCATAAGAAATTCCTCTAAAATCCATGAAGACCACCAATTGATTCTGATTGTGCTTAAAATCTCCTTGTTTGCTTTCATCCACCTTCAATCCTGAAACAACTACGGAATCAATAGTTATGGTATAGTTTACCTCTTTATCTTCAATAGCGATTGGCGTAGAAAACAATTGATCACTAGAGATGTACCAAATTTTGTCTTTCATAACGGAAAAATCTCGCATAGACCCATCCGCAATACCTTCCGCAATGCCTAAGGTCTCAATCTTGTCTGTTGCAATATTGACGATTTGAAAACCTTCTTTGTGAAGAATATAAAGGGAATTTTTATCATTGTAAAACTTATGGATATAGTTACTTTCCAGTCCTTCAGCAACACCAATTTTTTTTACAATCTCACCATCCTCAAAAACTAGGACTCCATAATTTTGGGTAGCACACCATAACTGATTACCCACGAGTAATAACTTATTTACCGCAATGGGTTCATCCTCGTATTTTAGCTCTTGTATTGCTCCCTTTGTTCCCATAACAAGTAATCGAGATAAGGTTGCAACATACAGGTTTTTAGTGACCTTATGAAAGGCAACCGTTTGGCAGCGTTCGTCTATTTGTTTTAAGGTATATAATGATCTTTGTGCGTCTTTCAGCTCCCAATGAGGTCCATCTAATAATCTATTTGGGTCTATTTTCGCAATCCCCTTTGAGGTGGCAACCAAAAGCGTATTTTCATCTACCTCATAGACATCTTTGATTGCTCCATAATTTATATATCGCTTGTAAAATAGCTTTGGAAATTCTTCATTTACAGCTACATTATTTTGCTCTAGGTGAAATATTTTGTCTGGTGTGGAACTAAAATCATCATCTAAAATTCTTGCATTTTCTTTATAATGAAGCACTCCGTTTGTTGCATCAGTAAGAAAAACGTTGCCTTGTGAATCCGTTGCTATTCGCCTTAAATTAGTTCCAAGGTCAGAGAGATGATGCCTGCGCGTGCTTAATTGAGGTAATACTAAAACCCCTTTCCCAAAGGTACCTAATAAAATAAGCCCATTTTCTCCTTGCGCTACTTCCGAAATAAAAGTATCCTCAAAATAGGAAGCAGCAATGAACCATTCTTCGTTTTCTTTTCTAATTATGTCAATACCTCCTGATCTTGAAGTCCCCCAAATTTCATTTTCCGAGATTTGAGTATAGCTGTAATTCCATGAACTTTTCAATTTCTTATTGTAGCGTTCAGAAAGCTGTTTAGCAATGTCTATGGATCTAACAATCTTATTATTCATTAAAAGATTGTTTTGATTTGAAATACTTGAGGTAGATAAGTGAGAGCTTGTTTTTATAGGTTGTACGCTATCCCCATTTAATACTAAGACGTTTTCTGAATTATTTTGGGTAAATACAATGCGACCGTCAATTAAAACATTGACGCCTAGCACCTGATTTTCTTCTGAAAAATACAGTTCTCGCATGTCTTCTTGGATAAAAAAACAACCATTTGAAGCAAAAATTAAGCGGTCTTTCTTATCAAAGACCATAGAAATTCGATCATTGATAAACTGTGAAGGTATTTGTTTAAAAACTTCTAGCTTGTTCCCTACTATTCTTAATATTTGGCCTGCTAAGTTATAGCAGTACACTTCATTTTTGCTATTTGCGATTAAATCAAACACTTCAAATCCCTTCTGATCTTTAGCATTAGGAATAACAGTCATTCTTCCATGCTTATATTGATATAGCCCTTCATTAGTAGCGACATATAACTTTTTGTCTTGGGTTTGAAGAATAGAATAGACCTCCGTATTTTCAAGTTCAGCTTGCCCAAGCACAAAAAAACTAGGGTTTTGTGCTAAGAGGGACGTACTTAATAGCAATGTTATAAGTACACACAAAAAATAGGATTTCAATTTTTTATCGAACACTTTTAGGAATCTAAGATTAACTGAGCGCCAGTTCAAATTCGGCATAACGACTTCGGGATAATTTTGCTGTTAAGCCATTTTTTAAAAGAAGCGCCCCCTCTGTTCTATTTACAGTTTTGATACATTTTAAATTCACAATCCAACCTCTATGGCTTCTAAAAAACACATTATTCTTGGGAAGTACCTCTTCAAAATACTTTAAATTTTTACTTGCAATAATAGATTTATTCATGGTTAGATGAAGTATAGAATAAGCGCCATCTGCTTCAATAGCTATCAATTCTTTCAAATTCAATACTCTTCTATTACCAAGTTCTGGTATCACAAGTTGTGTAAACTCCTTAGAGTTAATGGAATTAAGTAGTGTCTCGTACTTATTTAAACGATCCTTTTCTTCTAGTCGCAAGTGAAGCTTTTTCAATGCTTGTGAAAGTCGTTCTCTATCAATAGGTTTTACAAGATAATCAATAGCACATAATTCAAAAGCCTGCATTACATAGGTATTGTATGCAGTAACGAATATAATTTCAAAATTAATTTCATCAAAAAAGCGTACCAATTCATACCCTGGACAATTGGGCATTTCAACATCTAGAAACACCACATCTGGTTCCAATTCTTTAATTCTGGCAACGGCAGATGTTACACTATTACATTCCGCAACAATGGCCACATCTTCTGTTTCTTTCCTCAACAAATTACTCAGCACCCTTCTTGCACGAGCTTCATCGTCTACCAGAATAGCTTTTATTGTTTCCATATTCTCAAAGTTAACTTAATATTTATTATCAAGTTAAAACACTTTGCAGACTCCAGTTTAGGTTTATAATTGAAGTAGATAATGAGCTTTATAAACTCCATTTATAGTTTACAAATGGATTCTAAGCATATCTATCTCTTCCCATTATCATTGTTTTCACAAACATTAAATCGCTTAAAACTTATGAAAAAGCTAGTATTTATTTTATGTATCGCAAGTTTCTTTAACTGCAATCAGATGAAAGGGCAACATGAGGACCCTACACACAATTTTACTGTGAAACGGCTCATCATAATTAATGACAATAATGAAATGCTAATGTGCAAAGAATCATACGTTTGGGCCACGCCCTCATTGGTATACAATGAACGTCAATATATAACAGAAGCCTTAGATAGTGTCGCAAATGCCTATGGGGTAAAAATAAAAGATATTGAGCTACATGGACAGTTTAGTTATAAATATGACTACCATCCGCATGCTACCTTAAGAAATTACTATGTGGCAAAATATACCAGCGGTACACTAAAAACACCCAAAAATATGGATGGTGCTCAATGGATGCCTATCTCGGAGGCTATTGAAAAAACAACCGTTACTTCTATCAAAGAAATTACCAAACAAATTATAGAATTTCCAGATGTAGTATGGGGAGCTTCCTTTATGGTAAGTCGCACCGAAGGCGATCATCCCACAAAAATGGTTACCCCTTTTTATCCGTTGTTTAAAACAAAAGAATAACTGTAAATGAATTTAATATTAAAAAGAACACTACAACTTTCTTTCGTTTTTGTATTTCTGTCTAGTTGTAAAGCGCAAAATGCAACTATATTTAATAGTAGTGCGATTGAAAACGGGCTTGTTCCGAAATTTTATATTGATGAGGGCCCTGAGTCTACCTATGCCATTTTAGACCGTTTAAACCATTACAAAGTCCCTGGTATTAGTATTGGGATATTTGAAAATAATAAAGTAGTGTTTATGAAGGGCTATGGTTTTAAAAATAGTAAAACCAAAGAACGCGTAGATACAGAAACAAAGTTTCAAATAGCGTCCTTAGGAAAAGCGGTCACTGCCTTGGGTATTTTTAAATTAATAGCGAAGTACGATTTAGACATTCATGGTGACATAAATGAATATCTTAAAAATTGGCAAATTAATGATCCTAGATTCAGTACTAAAGAAAAGATAACCATTGCGAGACTATTAAGACATACTTCAGGAATAAAAAGCTTTGGTGGCTATGTTGGAATTAAACCAACAGAAAAAATAATTCCAATAAAAGATGTACTAGAAGGCAAAGAGGGTTTTCCAAAAATTGAGCTCGACAGAATACCAGGTAGTAGTATGTCATACAGTAGTGGTTCTTTTGCTGTATTGCAATATATTATTGAAGAAGTTTCTATGCTCCCATTTGAAACATTCATGCAGCGTGAAGTTTTTGAACCATTGGGTATGACCCATAGCAGCTTTAATCAATTTCCATCAGGGAATGTTAGTCTTGCTCATACCTTTAACGGAAAACCTAACCCTAATAAATGGCTTGTACATCCTGCAATGGCTGCTGGTGGCTTATGGACCACTCCATCTGACCTCTGTAAATTTCTAATTGCAATCAACACCTCCTACCAAGGGGAAGAGGACACTATAATTTCTCAGCAAATGGCACTGAAAATGCTAGAAACTGGAAAAGGATGGGGACTTGGTGTTGGTCTAAGAGGAACCGATGAAAATGCGATGTTTTTTCACGGAGGATCAAATCCAGGTGGATTCTGTGCCCTAATGATATCAGGGTATCAGCGTGGCATTGGAATCGTAATTCTCAATAATGGCGAAGGAGGAAATCCTATTCGAGACGAAATTGCTGGTGCGTTTTCCAAGTATTATAATTTTAATTATACAGCACCCAAGGTATATAAGACCGTTGAAATCAAAAAAAGTGAATTAGAAAAATATGTGGGTAGATATCAATGGAAAGAACGTGCTAAGTACTTTTTGAATATCACCATCGATGATAAAGATAATATCATTTTATCAGATGAAAATGATGGTGGGATCTACACTTTTGTGCCCATTACAAATGGGCGGTTCTTAGATGTGAAAGAAGAAACCATCATTTCTTTTACTAAAGATCCCGCCTCAAACAAGGTCATTGGTATAGACTATGATGGGAGTTATATCTTTTATAAAGTAAAATAAAATGAGATTTGAAATAGTATTTTTTTACCTCTTGTTAATAACATACGGTTGTTCACCTTCTAAAAATATCGTTGTACATGAAACTAAAGAAAATAAACTAGGGGCCCATGAAAAACTGAATTACTTTCTTAAAATAGCAGACTCGCTCCGCATCAAAGCAAATGTTCCTGGTGTTGGCATAGCCATAGTTCATGACCATGAAATACTATATACAGGTGGCTTAGGTTATCGTAATATTAAAAAGAAGTTACCAGTTACTAAAAATACCCTATTTGCCATTGGTTCCACTACAAAGGCATTTACAGGTGTTCTGGCGGCAAAGTTAGTAGAAAAAGACCTCTTAGAATGGGATGAACCCATTATTAACCATTTTAAGGATTTGAAGTTAAAAGAGGACTACATAACCAAAAGTCTAACCATTGAAGATGCATTAACGCACATTTCAGGGCTTGGACGGTATGATCATATTTGGAAAGGAAGTAAAATTACTAAAGATCAAATTCTTGATACGCTAAAGTACTTGGATTTTCATAACAGTTTCCGGCAAAAAAAGAACTACAACAATTTAATGTATTTAATTGCCGGTGCTACAACAGAACATATTTCAAATAAAACTTGGGACACCCAACTCAAAGAAAACATATTTGAACCATTACAAATGAAAAATTCATTTAGTGATTACAATGGATTTATAAATTATAATGAAAAATCAATCGGTTATAAAGCAGACGGAACCACATCCATTCCACATTTAGATATTGATAATATGGGACCTGCCGGCTCTATAAGCAGTACCCCCATTGATATCGCCAATTGGCTTAAAATGTTAGTAAATAAAGGAATATTTAACCAATTACAGTTTCTTCATTCTAGGGAATATAACTTTATCACCAATCCAAATACGAGAATCACGAATTATATAAATCCTACAACTTTTGAATATTATGCTATTGGTTTTGGAGGGCGGATAGAAGATGGTATACAGATGCTAGCCCATGATGGTGGTATTGATGGGCAAAACGCCTACACTTTTTTAATTCCGTCCAAAGGATTTGGAATTTTCATTATGACCAATCAGATAAGTCAATATAAAAACCTTTTAGCTTTTTATGCAGATAATATTTTTATAAAGAATAACTATGCCAGAGACTTTAAGCAAGAAGAGGTATTGGTAGCAAATGTTCAATTTTCTGTATTTGAGGGGCTTTTAGCAACAAAATCTAAAACGGAAGCATTGACCTATTATTACCAATTAAAAAATAGAAAATTTGAAGATCAAATGAACGCTTTGGGTTATTACTACTTAAGAGAAAACAAATTAGATACAGCTTTAATGCTTTTAGAACTAAATGCAGAGGAAAACCCAGCATCTTTTAATGCATTTGACAGTCTAGGGGAAGCTTTCTTTCTAAAAAAACAATATGCTCAAGCCTATAAACATTATAGGAAATCTTTGGAACTAAATAAAGATAACGGAAATGCAAGAGCCATGATTTTAAAAATTAGCAAACTAATAAATGAAAACTAGAAACAAAATGAATTATAAAATAACGACGCTAATCATATGGCTAGGCTTTTGTAATTGTATGTTCTATGCCCAAGAACTACAAAAAGAGGTTTTGTTAATTGGCACTATGCACGAAGTTCCAAAAATTATAAAAAATGCTTACAAACCCTTATACAAACAAGCCCTAAAGTACCAACCAGAAGCTATTTACGTAGAGACCGCAATGCCCAATGATAGTTTAAGTTGGGAATATTTGAAAAATGGGTATTCAAAAATTCAGCAACGATTTTATCAAAAATCTGATTCTTTAAAAACGCATTATCCATACAATGAAAAACTATTGAATAAACTGCTAACCAAAGATTTAAAAGATTTAACCAAAGAGGAAATAACAACCATGCGCCTTTCCTTTGGATCTCTAAGAGACTGGCCAAATTATCAGTTTTACAGCTACTTACTCACCTACGGAATTAACGGTTTTAAAAAGCCCACTAGAATTGAAAATTATGACATTACAGCCAAACTTGCCATCGCACTAAATCATAGAAAAGTGTTTGCAACAGATGATCAGCAAACCAATAAGGAGTATCATATCTATTGGCATAAATGTGAAGCCGCTGCTAAAGAGAATGGGGATTATAAAAGACTACGGAAAATTGAAAAGAAAGAGGGAAGAGCCACCATTGTACCTTCTTTATTTGGAAGGAATGGATATTATACCAACTCTTTGAAATCTTTGAATAGATTACATACCATGTCATCTTTAAGATACATAGAAAAAAATAGTGCGGACTGTGATTTGGCAACACGTTATTGGGATGAAAGAAATCAAAGAATAGTAACAAACTTAGGAGGGCAAATATTGCAAAAACCACATCGGAAAAGTGTACTTATTATAGGGGCTTCCCATATTCTAGGGGTGAAGAACGAAATGGAAGCACAGTTTCCAGAAATTAAAGTGATATTATTGAACGACTTTAGAAAGCAAAAGAAGTAATGATGGAAATCAACAGGTTTACTATTGTCCTCGCACTTACCATGATTTTCTTGCTTCAAAGTTGTGGGAAAACTTCGGAAATAGAAATAGTTAACTCCGATATAGCTAATTTCTGGATAGCCTATGATAAAATAAGAGCTACCAACGATACGGTTAAAAAACGAAAACTTCTTAAACAACATTTTATAGACAAAGCATCTGCTGGTCAAAAAAAAATGTTTGAAGTTCGAAACTATACGGTTGAAGAATACCTTGATGTTATTGAAAAATATCCAAAATTTTGGAATTCATTACGCCCCAATACTAAAAACTTTGAAGAACATAATAAAGAGGTTTTAAAAGCCATATCAAAATTGAAAGCCGTTTATCCCGAAATGAAAAAATCATCTGTGTATTTTACCATGGGAGCCTTTAGATCTCCCGGCACTGGGATAGATAGTACATTAATTCTAGGGTCCGAATTTGCTTTGGGGAATCTTGAGATAAACACTACCGAATTTAAGAGAACTAAAGACCATATAGTTGATTATCACAAAATAGATCCATTAAAGTACCTACAATCTTTGTCCATACACGAATACATTCATACGCAGCAAAATTACCCTGTTTACAACATCCTTTCTTGGACTTTATATGAGGGTATTGCCGAGTTTATAGGCACGCAGATTACCGAACAAGCATCACCGTGGAGTGCTTTTACCTATGGACCAGAAAATGAAGATTTTGTAAAAGAAGTATTTGAAAGTCAAATGTTCGACAGTGGAAATATGGATAATTGGTTGTGGAGTGCTAACAATCAATTTGGGCATAGAGATTTAGGTTATTATATTGGATACTCTATTGCAAAAATTCATTACGAGAAAAGTTCGAATAAAAAACAAGCCATCAAGGAATTAATAGAGCTTGACTATGAAAATGAAGTAGCAGTAGAAAGGATCGTTGATGACACTAAGTTTTTCTCAATTTCTTTAAAAGAGCTCTATGCAAAGTATGAACTGGAAAGACCTAAAGTACTAGGCATCAAACAATTTAAGAATGGAAGTATAGAAGTAGATCCCTCTATTAGCTTAGTAACCATTAAGTTTTCAGCACCTATGAATCCAAATTATCGCGGTTTTGATTTTGGTCCTTTAGGAGAAGAAAATGCCATGAAGCTTCACAAATTTATTGGTTTTTCTAAGGATAGTACCTCGCTGAGCTTTCATGTAAAATTAGAACCCAACAAACGCTATCAATTACAATTACCTCATAAGTTTAAAAGTAATAAAGGTTTTCGTATGAAGCCATACTTGATTGATTTTGCTACTAGCAACTAGCGCTATAACACGTTAGCAGTACAATACTACTATTTAGTATTTAGTACAGGTATTATCTATAGTATAGCTAAGGGTATTTCATTAAAATTGCAATCATACAATGTTTTTTTTAAAATATAATATCTTCAGGTTGCTTACTTTTAGTATTGTAATGAAAATTAGTGTTTAAAGAAGGATTGTCCATTAATTAGAGACTATTATGCGTAAAAAAAAAGATAGCAATAACAGTATTCAGAATAAAATGCTCTCAGAGTTGAAATCAAAAGACCTATTTGAAGTTGCTAAAAATTATGCATTTCAATATTTAGATGAGACAGAAACAAGGGATGTATACCCAAGCCAAGAAAATATACAGAAATTACAAGATTTTAACGAAATACTCCCTGACGAATCTTCAAAGCCTGAAGATATCATTAAGCAACTACATACTCTTGGCACCTTGGGAACGGTAAACCATACTGGAGGAAACTATTTTGGATTTATAATTGGAAGTGCTACCCCTGTTTCTCTAGCTACAAAATGGTTGACTGATGTATGGGATCAATGCGGGGGCTTATTTGTATCCTCGCCTATTAATGCAAGTTTGGAATTAGTATGTGAAAAATGGTTAAAAGAAATACTTAATCTACCAAAAAATACCGTTGCTGGTTTTGTGAGTGGGGGCTCTATGGCCAATTTTAGTGCACTTGCCGCTGCTCGCTTTCATATTTTAAAGCAACAAGGATGGAATGTAAATAAAAAAGGGCTTTCTGGTGCACCTAAAATTAGATTAATTACACATAATCAGATTCATGCAAGCATTAAAAAGAATCTGGTTTTACTTGGTTTCGGAGATGAATGTATTGAATATATATCCTCAGATGATGAAGGTCGCATCGTAGTAGAAGAATTACCGATCTTAGACAATTCTTGTATTATTTTTCTACAAGCAGGAAACGCCAATTCTGGTTCTTTTGATAATTTTGAAACAGTATGCGAAATGGCCAATAAAGCGAAATCTTGGGTTCATATAGATGGGGCCTTTGGATTGTGGGTCGCAGCCTCCAAATCCCTTTCTTATTTGACAAAAGGGATTGAAAAAGCAGATTCATGGGCACTTGATGCACATAAAACCTTGAATGTACCTTATGATTCTGGTATAGTTTTATGCAAACATGCTACTTCCATGGCAAACGCTTTACAAGCCTCGGGAGATTATATCATTTATAGCGATACTAAAAGAGATCCTATGTTATATACCCCAGAAATGTCCAAACGTTCTAGAGTTTTTGAACTATGGGCTACCTTAAAATATTTAGGTAAAAACGGTATAGATACTATGGTAACTTCTTTTCATGAGAGAGCAGTACAATTGGCGGAAGGTCTCAATAAAGAAGGCTTTGAAATATTGAATGAAGTGGTCTTCAATCAAGTATTGGTAGGTCTGGAAACTGATGAGAAAACAACTAAAATGCTTAGCTCTATTCAAAATTCTGGGAAGGCTTGGCTTGGAGGTTCGTTATGGAAAGGTAGGACGGTGATTAGAGTTAGTGTATCGTCCTGGAGAACTAGTTATAAAGATATAGTAAATACCATAGAATTATTTAAAGAAGCCAAAAAAGACCTATAAATAGTTGATGAACTTCTTTAAGACGGTTTAAATGATATTTAATCTTACGACAAATGTTTTAGAATCTTTGAACTCATGGGTTTTGTAAGAGAATAAAAATAGTCAATCAACACGCCTTTTTCACTGATTAAGTATTTTTGAAAATTCCACTTTACACTTGAGTTTTTCTTTCCATTTAAATGTTTGCTCGTAAGCCAAGCATAAAGTGGATGTTGTTTACTTCCTTTCACATATATCTTTTCAGTTAGTAAAAAACTTACCCCAAAATTGAGTTCGCAAAATGAGACAATTTCTGAACTATCACCGGGTTCTTGCTTTCCAAACTGATTGCAGGGCAATCCAATGACTACTAATTCATCCAAGAATTGATCATTGAGTTGCTGCAATGCTTTGTATTGTTTTGTAAATCCGCACTGAGACGCTACATTTACAAACAAGATTTTCTTTCCCTTAAACTCCTGCAAGCGTATTGGTTTTCCATCA
Source organism: uncultured Flavobacteriaceae bacterium (assembly GCA_947500575.1). Lineage (GTDB taxonomy): Bacteria > Bacteroidota > Bacteroidia > Flavobacteriales > Flavobacteriaceae > CANMSI01. The sequence continues at coordinate 749,604 of CANMSI010000002.1, forward strand.
ATAGAATTGATAGAAATATCGTACATGGAAGAAGTTGCAACTCTTGTTGTACTCTTTAAAGGTAATTTTGCTTCGTTTGCTGTTTTCATAATCATTTGGGTAGCCTAGTATCGAAATTAATTATTCTTTCTCATAAAAAATCTATTCTTTCTAAAATATTCAAAAAAAGAAAAAATACCTCTGACATCATCTGTCAAGTTCGCTCCTACATTTGTACTAGTATTAATCTTAAAACAATATACCAATGACAAATGCAGTAAACTGGTTCGAAATTCCAGTAAGCGACTACGAAAGAGCAAAAAAATTCTATTCAGCAGTAATAGGGGAAGAAATTGTTGACCATCATATGGAAGAAAAAAATATGAAGTACGGTATTTTTCCCTACCATATGGAAAGCAACAAAGTAGGCGGCGCATTAGTGCAAATGGATGGGATGAACCCTTCTATGGATGGTTCTACCGTGTATTTAAATGGTGGTGACGACTTAAGTGTTCCTTTATCTCGAATAGAAGCCGCCGGAGGAAAAATACTAATGCCCAAAACAGACATCCAGGAAAATGGATTCATTGCACTTTTCACAGACACAGAAGGCAATAAAGTGGCCCTTCATTCTATGGGATAAGAACCAATATAGCGAATCCGTATAGGGTTCGCTATCTTTGTTTTATGACACAGTTAGCCCGACTCATATCACTCCTTACCCTGTTAAAATCAAAGCGATTATTAACCGCTTCCGAGTTGGCAAAAAAGTACGAAGTAAGTATTAGAACCATCTACAGAGATATTAGAAAACTAGAAGATGCAGGTGTTCCTGTATATTCTATTGAAGGAAAAGGATATAGTATGGTTGATAACTATACTGTAGCCCCCGTACAATTTTCCGAAAAACAAGCAAATGCTTTAATTACTGCGCAGCATATTGTAAATCAGTCAGAGGATGCCTCTTTCGTAACTGATTTTAATGAAGCCCTTACTAAAATAAAATCTGTTTTTAAAACCTCTATCCAAGAAAAAAGTGAACTACTAAGTGACAAAATTTACGTTTTAAATTGGCAATTTGAGGAGTTCACTAGTGATGCCTTATCCGAAATTCAATTAGCGATTACGAATTTTAATTATGTTGAAATCAACTATCAAAAGCCAAATGATAAAGAGATTTCTTTTCGTAAAATTGAACCATGTGCCATGTATTCTTCTAACAATAAGTGGATTTTAATTGCTTGGTGTCATTTGCGCAAAGATTTAAGAGCCTTTAGAATTGATAGAATCCAACATTTTAGAATCTTACCAGAAAAATTTGAGGACCGAAAGTTCAATATTCAGACTTACTTCGCCAGCTGTCCCTTTGAAACCAAATGATATAGAAAAGTTAAAATGTTTAATCTTTTTATTTAATAGTTAAACATTTTGTATTTTTGTTGAGTAACTCCTTTTCTAAAAGGCTTAAAACACTTACATGTTTGGATTATTCAAGAAAAAATCAGAAAAAGATCAATTATATGCTACCTATAAAAAATTGCTCAAGGAAGCTCACAGTCTATCTACTTCCAATCGGAAACTAAGTGACGAAAAAGTGTTTGAAGCAGAAGAAATTATGAAGAAGATTGAGCAATTAAATTAAATTCACAGAGTTACATGAGCAGTGATAAAAAACCAGATAGTGTTGTCTTTAATACAGCATCCCAATCCTATGATGCAGCTTTAAAACCCTATGCTACTTCCGTAGGAGCTCCCGTAATAACTACCACGGATACCACAGCTTGGAAAAACCGTAGCATCAACAAGGTAAATCAGAAAGTACAGGCCAAGTACCTAGAGCTCAAAGCGGCTTACGAACAAATGATGGAAGAGTTTACCTATAACAAACTCATTTTTGCTGCTAAATTTAGTTTTGAACCTGTAACCGGAGAGGCTTATCATTTGTATAAAAAAGAGAACGGGGAAACCTTCCTATCCATTATTGCACCCAACCAATGCAACTTTCATTCCTTAGGTAGTTTTTATTTGACCGCTGACCAGATTTGGGAAAAAATTCAATAAGTGATGAACAGTTCCCCTCCCTTTACCGAAAGAGAATTAGATCGAATCATTGAAATGGCGTGGGAAGATCGAACCCCTTTTGAAGCCATTTTATTCCAATTTAAGTTATCAGAAAAAGAGGTGATTAAATTAATGAGGAAACACCTAAAACAAGCTAGTTTTAAACGGTGGAGAAAACGCGTTAACAGCGGAGTTAGTCAAAAACATTTAAAAAAGCGGAATCCAGAAATCAGTAGGTTTAAGTGCAGTAGGCAAAAAGCAATCTCGGGAAATAAGATTAGTAAACGTTAATGGCGTCTCTATGTAATGATCATACGGATCCCTTCCCCTGCTCTTTTGAGGAAATTCTTCAAAGGATACGATTCATTAAACCTGTTAAATATGGTACCACCAGAAATTACCTAAACGGTGCTGTAACCCATTTATCTCCTTATATTTCCAGAGGTGTTGTCTCTACTAAATTTGTGCTCCAAGAGGTTTTAAAAAGAGGGCACTCTCCTGAAAGCATTGAAAAATTTATCCAAGAACTTGCTTGGCGCGATTATTGGCAACAGATCTGGATTTCCAAAGGAACAGCAATAAATACAGATTTAAAACACCTACAAGCGCCTATTGCCAACAACGCTATTTCCAATGCAATTATAGAGAGTGCCACCGGTATCCACGCGATTGATAACGCAATAAAAGCGTTTTACCAAACCGGCTATCTTCACAACCACCTGCGGATGTATATAGCATCTATGGCATGTAATATAGCCCAGAGTCACTGGAATATACCTGCCAAGTGGATGTATTATCATCTTTTAGATGCGGATTGGGCAAGTAATGCCCTAAGCTGGCAGTGGGTTGCTGGGAGCAATAGCAACAAAAAGTATTATGCCAATCAGCAGAATATCAATAAGTATTGTTTATCCCAACAGAAGCATACCTTCATTGATATTCCATATGAAGCTTTCAATACATTAAAAATTCCCGAAGTTTTGAAAAATACTTCTATTCCAAGTCTGGAAACACCATTACCAAAACAACAGATACTGACGGTTGACGAAAGCTTACCGATATGTATTTATAATTTTTATAATCTTGACCCATTGTGGAAAAAAGATCTCAAGGCCAATAGAATACTATTGTTAGAACCATCTCACTTTCAAGAATATCCTGTATCCAAAAAAACCATTGATTTTATCATAGGGCTTTCTGAAAATATTCCAAACATTCAGGTGTATGTTGGATCGTTTCATCAATTAAAGACAGCTCATCCATTGTGTGAGATATATTACAAAGAACATCCTTTAAATCAGCATTATATAGGGATAGAAGAATCTAGAGATTGGATGTTTGACGTACAAGGTTATTTTCCATCTTTTTTTGGTTTTTGGAAAAAATGTAAAAAACAGCTGGTCTATTGAAAAAAGCTGCTATAAATATTGTTTGGTTAAAACGCGACTTGCGATTGCAAGATCACGAACCTCTTTTAAAGGCAGAAGAGGCTGGTATTCCCTATCGAATAATTTATCTTTTCGAACCCTCAATAATTGCATATCCAGATACCAGTCTTAGGCATTTACAATTTATCCATCATTCCATTCTATCACTTCAACAAACTTTGGAACCAAAAAATAGATGTATCGATCTGTTTTATGGAGAGGCTACAGAGGTTTTTAGTTTTCTAAAGGAAAGTTTTGAAATTTGCTCCTTGTTTAGTTTTAGAGAAAGTGGCACGCAGCTTACTTGGCAAAGAGATAAGGAAATAGCCAAGTTTTGTCTTAAAAGTAATATTAATTGGCAGGAATCGCAACGTGATGGGATTTTAAGGGGTATTAAAAATAGAGATTCATGGAATAAGCAATGGCATTCTTATATGCATCAACCAGTAGTAAAAAATAAGATTAGCACCACGAAAAAAATAGTTCTTGAACACCCATTTCAATTACCCACAAAACTACTGACAAAACTGGTAGAATACCCAAAAAATTATCAGCCTGCGGGGGAGAAAAACGCTTGGCGCTACTTAAAATCATTTGCCACGAAAAGAGGTTTTAATTATCATAGGCATATTTCCAAACCTACGGAAAGTAGAATTTCTTGTAGCAGATTATCTCCCTATTTGGCATGGGGCAATATAAGTATTAGACAAGCATTTCAATATATAGGAACGCATCCCAATGGTTTAAAAAATGATCGGGCTTTCTCAGGAATGCTCACAAGACTTCATTGGCATTGCCATTTCATTCAAAAATTTGAAGTAGCCTGTACCTATGAAACCCATTGTATTAACAAAGGCTACGAACTATTAAAACATACCACCAACGACTCCTTTATAGACGCTTGGAAAACTGGTAGTACTGGATACCCATTAATAGATGCCTGCATGCGTGCTGTTGTGGCAACTGGGTGGATCAATTTTAGGATGAGAGCCATGCTGGTCTCTTTTCTTACACTTAATTTGGATCAGGATTGGCGCAAGGGCACGTATCATCTTGCTCAACAATTTTTAGATTATGAACCAGGTATTCATTATCCTCAGTTCCAGATGCAGGCGGGCACAACTGGAATTAATACAGTTCGTTTATACAATCCTGTTAAAAATTCGAAAGAGCATGATCCGGAAGGGATTTTCATCAAAAAATGGATTCCTGAACTTAAGAATGTTCCTGTAGCAAATATTCATGAACCCTGGCTAATGACTGCCCTAGAACAGGCTTTTTGTGGGGTTCGTATAGGGGAAGACTACCCAATACCTATTGTAGATCTTCAAAAAAGCGCTCGTGATGCGAGAGATAAGATATGGGCACACAAAAAACATCCAGCGGTGCAGCGAGAAAAGGAACAACTACTAGAAACTCATGTTAATAAAAGAAGGTAATATGCATTATACTCATGATGATATTAAAAATTTAGATCGTGTAGAACGATTAAAAATCATTAATTCTGCAAGTGGTATTAAACCTGCAAATCTTATTGGCACCATTGACCAAGAAGGCCGTACCAACCTAGCTATATTTAGTTCTGTGGTGCATTTGGGAAGTAATCCTCCCCTACTGGGATTTATAGTTCGCCCTACGGGAGAAGTGCCACGGCATACGTATAACAATATTCAAAAAAATGGCTCGTATACCATTAATCATGTTCATTCAGAATTTATAGCGCAAGCCCATTATACGTCTGCAAAGTTTGATGATACTGTTTCAGAATTCGAACGCTGTAATCTCACGGAAGAGTTTATAGGCAATTGTAAAGCTCCTTTTGTAAAAGAAAGTAATTTTAAAATGGGAATGAGGTTCAAAGAGGCAATACCCATTCCTTTAAATGGCACCACCCTAGTCATTGGTGAAATAGAGCATTTAATACTTCCAAAAAATGCAATGAACATGGGTGATATAGATTTAGAAGCCACAGAGGCAATAGGCATATCTGGGTTAAATAGTTATTACGCCTTAAAAAAAATAGAAAGTCACCCTTATGCAAGAGTACCCGAAGTACCTACTTTTTAAATGATGAAAAAACAACACCTTCCACAAAAAATTTGCCTTGTATGTAAGCGTTCTTTTAATTGGCGGAAAAAATGGGAACGCAATTGGGAAGAAGTTCGCTATTGCAGCGAACGATGTAAAAAGAACAAACATAAATGAAAAGAGCACGGCTAATTTTCCCACATCAATTATTTCAGAAATCGCCCTTAATAGGATTGGAAGGCTCTATTTACCTGATTGAAGAATTCTTGTTTTTCAAACAATTTCGTTTTCACAAACAGAAAATCGCTTTTCATAGAAGTTCAATGAAGTGCTATGAAACATTTTTACAATCAGAAAAAAGCACTGTCAAATACATCAATGCTACTGAAGAAATTGCAGATATTCGGTTATTGATTCCGTATCTAAAGGATCAAGGAATTTCTCATATTACCTATATTGACCCTACAGATGATTGGTTAGATCGACGTATTTCTGAAGGATGCGAAGCATATCAAATAGAAGCTGTTAAACTAGCATCTCCTCAGTTTTTAAATACCGAAAAAGAACTGGGCGATTTTTTTAGAAAGGATAAGAAAAAATACCATCAAACCAGTTTTTACACCGACCAGCGCAAAAAGAGGAACATATTACTAGATAATGATCAGAAACCAATGGGTGGTAAATGGACTTTTGATACAGAAAATAGAAAAAAGTATCCAGCAAAGAGAACACCCCCTGTGATACATTTTCCAGATACGGATGTTTACTATAAAGAAGCGATCAGCTATGTGGAACAACACTTTTCCAACTACTTAGGAACGCTTACAACTTATCCGCTTTATCCTTCAAACTTTAAAAACACAAAGGAGTGGTTGCATCAATTTTTTGAATACCGCTTTGCAGAATTTGGCACCTATGAAGATGCGATTGTTTCAGAAAATGCTATTCTGCACCATAGTGTATTAACCCCTATGCTCAATGTGGGATTAATAACTCCCGAAGAAATAGTGGAACAAAGCCTATTATACGCTCAGAAAAATAATATCCCGATCAATTCAACTGAAGGTTTTTTAAGACAAATCATAGGCTGGAGAGAGTTTATTAGAGGCATATACATAAGTAGAGGAAGTGACGAGCGTACTACAAATTTTTGGGGATTTTCAAAAAAAATACCAGATTCCTTTTACAATGGCACCACTGGAATAATCCCTGTGGATATAACCATTAAGAGAATACTAAAAACAGGGTATTGCCATCATATAGAACGCTTAATGGTATTGGGCAATTTTATGCTCTTGTGCGAATTTGATCCTGATGAAGTCTACCAGTGGTTCATGGAATTGTTTATTGATGCATATGATTGGGTGATGGTACCAAATGTGTATGGGATGAGTCAATTTGCAGATGGCGGATTAATGGCTACCAAGCCTTACATCAGTGGCAGTAATTATTTAATGAAAATGAGTAATTATCAAAAAGGAGAGTGGCAAAGCGTCTGGGATGGTTTATTCTGGAGATTTATGCATGTACATCGAAGTTTTTTTACTCAAAATCCTAGATTAGGAATGTTAGTACGTATGTATGATAAAATGCCCAAGGAAAAAAAAGAGAACCATCTAAAAGTTGCCAAAACCTTTTTAACCAATTTATAATTGTATTACATATAATCATTTAACCAATTGAAGTGCGTATTGGTAATTGCATCTTTATTTTCATGTATGTGTTCAATTAAGGATTTTGCAATGGTAGATAGGTTTTTAGAACTTAACCAAATTAAATTCCAATTGGTGACCATGGGTAAACTTTTAACCGGAATAAGCTGAAGATCTCCATTCTTGAGCTCATTTTTAATACCTATCAAGGGCATTATGGAAAAACCAAGTCCGGCAACCACCGCTTGTTTTAATGCTTCATTAGATTTAAGCTCCATTTTTTTATAGGTTGATATTTTTTTAGAGGAAATAAAACGTTCCATAGCGTTTCGTGTTGCGGAACCCTCTTCTCTATAGATCAATGGTAATTGTTCAAAGGCCTCAATAGAAAGATACTTTCCTTTATGCTGATAATCTTTTCCACCTACTAAATACAATTTGTTCTCCATTAATTTTATGGAATCAATCTTTAAGTTCTTAGGAATGGTAGAAACCATTGCAAAATCAACTTCATTATTTTCAAGACTACGAATAACTTCCGCTTTATTCGTTACATCCATGGTAAGGTCTACCCCCTTATGTTTTTGGATAAATTGTGTTAAAAAAAAGGGCATTGCGTACTTTGCCGTAGATACAATAGCAATCTTTAATTTCCCAGCAAGTTCTCCTTGAAAAGAAAGTGCTTTATAATTAATAGCTTGTACCTGATCTAAAATATTTTGGGCGGCAAAAGCTATTTCATCACCAAACTCAGTAATATAAATTTTTCTACCTACTACTTCAAATAAGGGAATTTGAAATTGTTCTTGAAACTTTTTGAGCTGAATAGATACTGCCGGCTGCGTCAAAAACAACTCTTCGGAAGCCTTCGTAACACTCTTTAACTGAGAAACTTTCAAAAAAATTTCTAACTGATGCAATGTGTAATTCATTAATAATTATTATGTATTCAATAATAAATATAAATAAAAATATATGAGTTAGATAGTAGACCTTTGCAAAAAACAAAAACTATTTAAAACAAATTTTAACCATGGAAGTAAAAGAACTAGCAACAGAAGAAGTAAAAGTGAAACAACAAATTAATTTAATAGAAGGCCATTTTACTGCTGCTGAAGCATCCGACATTGTAAACGCTGTTTTGAAGGTTAAAATTAACTTTCACAAATTGCAAAGATTGTCCATAACCGAAGGGAACAATGAAGATGGCTGTGAATTTGATAGCAGCAGAATTAATGAGCTCTTAGAGCAGCAAGCAATTGCAAAGGACTTTTTTGCCAATGCAAGACTTCAAAATAAAAAATTAAAAATGAAAAGTACTATTGAAATTTCAATAGAAGATTAGGTTAAAAGAATCAGTTAATAGGGTCATTTGCGAACCCTAGCTATAATTTAAGAGCGGCTAATTTATCGCCGCTCTTTCCCTATACTAATACAATTAGCATGAAAATCAACATTCATATAAAACGAATACTTTCTTAAATAATAGTTAAACTATTTTTTTTAATAGTATTACTATTATATATTTGTGCCATGGAAAATTTACCAATACAAATTACCATTCATCCAGCGCTTTACACTAAGAATCCTGAATCCTCAGATCTAGGAAAAAAAATTGTGTGCACAAGTATTGAAATGATAGACGAATTAGGGTTTGAATCCTTCACATTCCGAAAACTAGGAGTTGCCATTGGCTCCAATGAAAGCTCCATTTATCGTTATTTTGAAAGCAAACATGCTTTATTGGTTTATTTAATAAATTGGTATTGGAGTTGGATTGAATATAAACTGGTATTTGCCAACACCAATGTGACCTCTCCTAAGGTAAAATTAAGTAATGCCATTAGCTTGATTACGGAAGAAATAAAGGAAGACAATCTATTTACGTTCATTAATGAAGTTTCGCTCAATAAAATCATTGTTGCCGAATCTGCGAAAGCCTATCATACCAAAGACATAGACAAAGAAAACGAAAAAGGTTTTTATAAGACCTATAAAAGAGTGGTACAACGTATCAGTGATATTGTTTTGGAAGTAAATCCAACATTTGAATTTCCTCATATGCTCATATCTACAGTAATTGAAGGAGCACATCACCAGCGTTACTTTTCAAAACACCTCCCCTCCCTCACAGACGTAGAAGAGGGAAAAAACAACATTGTTAGATTCTACATTGATCTTGTAAAGAAGACACTTTCGTAATGAGACTAGCCTTAATTACCACCTACATCCACTTTAAACACCTAGCCTGCACCATAGTACTGTTAGGCATGTTGATCACCCCTATCGCTCAAACTGTGACCATGTTATCAGATACGTCCATAAGCTGGATAGATAGTACTGAAGACAACACTTCCGATGAGGAAGAGAAGCAAGAGAAAGACGGGGATGACGAGAAAAAGAAATTACAAATTCTTAGTCCGTCTAATTACCCTCTTTATCAGACAAGTCCCATTTTATGTTTTCAGTTTACACAAGGACTATTTGATCATAGTCTGGAAATCCATATTCCACCACCAGACCAAGCCTAAAAGGTTTTTCTTTTGCTACGGATTGGATTAGCAGTATTCATCCACTTTTATAATTTCAATTTTAGGGTTTCAAAAATTTTAAACCCTTAATTCATAACGTTTAGTATTTATTAAATGAAAGAAATAATGACACCTTGGCAACGCTTTATTGGGATGTTGCAATTAGACAAAAGAGATTTGAAGCAAATCTTTTACTATGCCATTTTTGCTGGTCTAGTGGCCCTATCGTTGCCATTAGGAATACAAGCAATTATTAACCTTATTCAAGGAGCTCAAATTTCTTCTTCTTGGATTATATTAGTTGCCCTAGTGACTTTAGGGGTTGCTTTTCAAGGAGGCTTACAACTAATGCAAATACGAATTTTAGAAAACATTCAGCAGAAGATTTTCACCCGCTCTTCTTTTGAATTTGCGTATCGATTTCCTAAAATAAAGACGAGTGAACTACGCAACTATTATCCACCTGAGTTAGCGAATCGTTTTTTTGATACCCTTACGGTTCAGAAAGGACTTTCCAAAATTCTAATTGATTTTCCAGCTGCTGCTTTGCAAATAATTTTTGGAATAATGTTACTCTCTTTTTACCATCCATTTTTTATTATTTATGGAATCTTGTTGGTTTTACTCATCTATATCGTTTTTAAATTCACCGCAAAAAAGGGATTGGAAACCAGTTTAAAAGAGTCTAAAAGCAAATATAAAGTAGCCCATTGGATACAGGAAATTGCCCGATCAATGGTTAGCTTCAAACTTTCTGGAAAGACCCAATTGGCCATGACCCGAAATGACCAACTTACGGTTGATTATTTAAAAGCGAGAGAGAGTCACTTTAAAATTTTACTACTCCAATTTGTTCAAATGATTGGGTTTAAAATTCTTGTGACGTCCGGATTACTGATTATTGGAGGGCTATTGGTGCTTAATCAGCAAATGAATATTGGACAATTTGTTGCTGCCGAGATAATCATCCTTCTAATTATCAGTTCCGTTGAGAAACTAATTAGGGGATTGGAAACTTTTTATGACGTGCTTACCTCCTTAGAAAAAATCGGTCAGGTAGTGGATAAAGAATTAGAAGCTCAGGAAGGCATAGATCCTTTCGAAACCACTCAACAGCTTCATGTACAACTAGATGAAGTAGGATTTACAACCATGGAGGGAAAGGAAATACTAAAAGATATCAGTCTACAGATTTCCCAAGGAGATCGCATTCATTTAGACGGGGCCTCTGGTTCTGGTAAAACCACTTTATTGAAATTACTCTCAGGTCTTAACGCTCCTACTTCCGGAAGACTATATGTGAATAATACTTCCATTGAAGGTGTTTGGACCAACCGATATAGAAGTGGTATTGGACAGGTATTGCCAGAGCAGCAACCCTTCGAAGGTTCCATATTAGACAATATTACTTTGGGTGATGAAACCATTACCAGAGACCGATTGCACGAAGTGCTAGAGAATATAGGTTTGTTTCATTTTATTAAAGAACAACCCAATGGCTTAGACACTATGCTATACCCAGAAGGCCAACAAATTTCATATACAATTTCCAAACGAATTGTATTGGCAAGGGCTATTGTGAACAATCCGAAGTTTTTACTACTCAAAGACCCTTTAGAATATTTTGAACCAGAAGAGGCAAATCGTATCATAAAGTATCTGACGGACGAAAAGCAGCCATGGGCACTTATTGTATCCTCCAGAAATACGGCTTGGAAAAAAGCAGCTAACCGTCGTTTAAAATTAAATCAAGGAACCATTAAAACTGTGGGAAATGCTTAATATATCTAACAATCAATTGAATAAAAAGGTAACTTTAAGTAATTATCATTCGTATAAGCAAGCCTTTAAACCAAGGCATTATCGGATCTTTAATCGCTTTCTAAAGGTCTTTGCTATTGTGGGCATCATTATTCTATTTCTACCTTGGACCCAAAATGTAACAGGCAACGGATACATTACTACCCTAACTCCGGAGCAAAGACCTCAAACCATACAATCGCCCATTCCAGGACGTATTGAAAGTTGGTTTGTTCAAGAGGGTAATTTTGTAAAGAAGGGAGATACTATTCTACATATTTCGGAAATAAAGAACGAATATCAAGACCCAAGATTAGTGGAAAGAACCAATCAGCAGCGTGATGCAAAAAGCAGATCAGTAGTATCCTATCAGGGGAAAGTAAAGGCTTTAGACAACCAGATCTCGGCATTAAATACAGAGCGCTCTCTTAAATTATCGCAAGCAAGAAATAAGTTGCAGCAAGCCCGTTTTAAAATTCAAAGTGATAGTATTGACTATGAAGCTTCCAAAACAAATATTAATATTGCTCAAAGACAATATGACCGTACGCTAACACTTCAAACCGAAGGCATAAAATCTGTTGCAGATGTGGAAGAAAAACGTCTAAAACTTCAAGAAACGCAGGCCAAACTTATCTCTCAGGAGAACAAATTGCTAGCAAGTCGTAATAATTATATTAATGCACAATTAGAAATAAATAGAGTGGCCGCCGCCTATGCCGATAAGATCGCAAAATCTAGAAGCGATCAATTCACTGCAGAATCTAATCAGTTTGAAGCAGAGGCGCAAGTAACTAAATTGGAGAACCAATCTACCAATTACCAGCTTAGAAACGACCTATACTACATCACAGCTCCTCAGAATGGCTATATCAATAAAGCCATTAAAGGAGGTATTGGTGAAACTTTTAAAGAAGGAGAAGCCTTGGTAGGAATTATGCCCTCTGACTATGATTTAGCCGTAGAAACTTTTGTAGATCCTATTGATTTGCCCTTGATGCATTTAGGAGAAAGTGTTCGAATTCAGTTCGATGGATGGCCTGCTATCTTTTTTAGTGGATGGCCCAATGCCTCTTTTGGAACTTATGGAGGAAAAGTAGTTGCCATAGAAACTTTTATAAGCGAAAATGGGAAGTTTCGGATTCTTATTGCTCCTGATGAAAAAGAGAATCCCTGGCCAGAAAATGTACGGGTTGGTTCTGGAGCCTATACCATTGCTTTACTAGAAGATGTACCAATTTGGTATGAATTATGGCGCCAGCTCAATGGCTTCCCTCCCAATTATTATACTCCAGATGGAGAAGAAATTACTAAAACAAAAAGTAAATGAGATTTTTTAATTACTACATTCTGGCAGCATGCTTAAGCCTTCTCTCATTTAAAGGCTTTGGCCAAGACCCAACCACCTTAGCACCTACCTTAAGTTTTGAAGAGTATTTAGGGTATGTTAAAAAGCACCATCCTTTAATGAAACAAGCAGCTCTGACCTTAAGTATAGGAGAGGCCAATTTATTGAAGGCTAGAGGAGGTTTTGATCCCAAAATCGAAATAGATTATGATCGTAAAAAGTTCAAGGATATTGAGTACTATGATCAGTTAAATGCGACTTTTAAAATTCCTACTTGGTATGGTATTGAGTTTAAGGTAAATTTTGAAGAAAACACGGGCGAATTTCTAAATCCCAATTTGGATGTGCCCGATGGGGGTCTTTATAATGCCGGGGTTTCTTTTTCATTAGCGCAAGGTTTTTTAATAAACGAACGCATGGCTGCGCTTAAGAAAGCGCGCTTTTTTAGAGAACAATCAAAAGCTGATAGAGATTTGCTAATCAACAATCTATTGTTTGAAGCTAGTAAAGCCTATTTTACATGGTTAGAAGCTAGCAATGAACAACAAATTTTTGAAGATTTTTTAAGCAACGCAACAAAACGTCTAGCAGCAGTGGAACGCAGTGTCGCATTGGGTGATAAAGCAGAAATAGATATTACCGAAGCGAGAATTACGAAACAAAACCGATTATTGAATTTAGAAGCTGCCAACCTAAAGCGCAGAAAATCCGCTTTAAAGCTGAGCAACTATCTTTGGATTAACGATGTTCCCTTAGAAATACAAGACAATTTACAACCAGAACGCCCAGACACTTCCACTTTAGAAACATTGTTGGTGTTAGATGGAATCACAGACACCGATGCGCTTATTCAGCAACATCCAAAACTGCTGAGTTTAGACGCTAAGATTTCTGGGATTACTGTTGACAGGGCTTTAAAAAGAAACAAATTACTGCCAAAAATAGATTTGGAGTATAATTTTCTGACTCCGGAGTATGATCAAATAAACACCCTAAGTTCAGCAGATTATAAAGCATTTTTAAATTTCAGTTTCCCAATTTTTCTCCGCAAAGAGAGCGGAGATTTGCGATTAACCAAACTGAAGTTGCAAGATGCTAATTTTGAACGCAATTCGGTGGCACTAAACATACAAAATAAATTAACCGCAGTGCAGGCAGAAATTATGTCTTTAGGAACACAGAATAATTTGGTAAATGATATTGTAAGTGATTATAAAGTGTTGCTTAAAGCAGAAGAACGAAAATTCTTTTTAGGAGAAAGTTCGCTCTTCCTTATCAATTCCAGAGAGCAAAAATTAATTGATGCACAACTCAAAGAAAATGAATTGCAAATAAAGCAATTGCATGCCATTGTCCGTTTATATAATAGTTTAGGGCTAAGCACCTAAAACCTTCAGAAAGACACTTAAATTGATCTGGATTTATGTTCAGAAAATCCAGTATTATTCGTTTCTTTACATATGAAGTTAGAATTCCGAAATAAAAAGGAAGACAGTTATTTGGTACTCACAGATTTTAACTGTACCCCTTCTCAAGGTTTATTAAAAGACACTGATTTATATAAAATTTTATGGTGCAGAGATAAGGATGTAGACCTCACCATTGATGGTTATAAAATGGAACTAAAAAAGGATCAAGTCCTTTTTTGCACGCCATTAAATGTACTATTTATTCCCGAAGATGTAGGCCTAATGGCACTTGTCTTTAATAGAGAATTCTACTGTATACGGGATCATGATGCAGAAGTTTCTTGTAACGGTTTTTTGTTTTTTGGCTCTTCGCATCCGCCTATGGTACATTTATCAGAAAAGGAACAAAAGAGCTTTGAAACCATGTTTTATATTTTTCAAGAAGAGTTTGAGACCAAAGACCATATTCAAGGAGAAATGCTTAGAGTATTATTAAAACGACTGCTTATTAAATCAAGTCGTTTAATTAAAGAAGTGCTCCCCGATCCTAAGATTCCTAACGGGCAATTAGACATTGTACGCCAATACCATATTTTAGTAGAGCATCATTTCAGAGAAAAACACAAAGTGGCAGATTATGCAGATTTACTTTTTAAATCCCCCAAAACACTCTCTAACTTATTTAAAAAGATAAGCGATAAATCCCCATTAAAAATTATTAATGAACGTATTGCTTTGGAGGCAAAAAGACTGTTATTATTCTCTGACAAGAACGCAGAAGAGATTGCCTTTGAATTAGGTTATTCTGAGCCCGCTCATTTCTCCAAGTTTTTTAAAAATCAATTTGGCGTTCCCCCTACTACCTTTAAAAAACAACACTCAGAGGATAATTAGATTCGTATTCTTTTTTTTACAGCTTTTTAAGAGGGTATTCTTTACAGTTTTATGGGATATAAAATAGCTAATCTCTTTCTTTTCCTTATTTTTGGGGGATTTTAATTCCAATAACTACACAGAAAATGAAAAAAGTATTATTTGTACTTCTTGGTTTGGCCATGGCATGTAATTCTAGCCAGAAAGCCACCAAAGAGGCACCCGAAATGGTAAAAGCCGAAGTAAATCCAGTAGCGATCGCTGAAACCATTACCGAAGCAGAACTAAAAGAACACCTTTTTATTTATGCAGGCGATGAATTTGAAGGAAGGGAAACTGGAGAACCCGGACAGAAAAAAGCAGTAGAATATCTAAAAGCGCAATACGAAAAATTGGGAATCCCTGCAGCCAAAGGAAACGGAATGTATTTTCAGGATGTTCCCTTGGAAATGGCCAAACTACCTACAGGAGCTATTATGGCAAATGGTAAAGAATATGCCATTGGAGAAGACTTTTTAACCTTTACATCTTCCGAAGGATCCTATGACAATGTGGTTTATGTTGGGTACGGTATTGAAGAAGACACGTACTCGGATTACACAGATATGGACGTGCAGGGCAAGTTAGTTTTAATGAAATCTGGAGAACCAATGAAAGAAGATGGCACCTATTTAGTTTCTGGTACTTCTGAAAAATCTATCTGGAGTAATGCATCAGAATCTGTTGGAAAAAGAACAGAAGTAGCCCAAAGCAAAGGTGCGACAGGTATTTTATACTATGACAGTCAAAATTATGCTCGTTTTAAAGGATACTATGATTATATGAAGAATAATGATGGTGGGCGTATGGATCTTAAAAGCACAGATAAAACGCCATCATTAGTGCTTTTGAATACCGATATGGTAAAAAGCATGCATCCAAGTATTGATGAAGATAGTGCAGGAAAAACCTTAGACTTTTCTTTTGCTTTTAATTTAGAGACTGCAAATGTTCAAATTGCTTCAGAAAATGTAGCTGCGATATTAAAAGGTTCTGAAAAACCAGATGAGTATGTGGTTATTTCTTCGCATTTAGATCATATTGGAGTTACAAAAGACGGAGAGATTAATAATGGTGCAGATGATGATGGATCTGGAACCGTTGCTTTGTTAGAAATTGCAGAAGCCTTTAAAACAGCTGCTGATGCGGGGAACGGACCAAAGCGTTCTATTGTGTTTTTACATGTTACTGGAGAAGAAAAAGGCTTACTTGGCTCTAGGTACTACACAGATGTAGATCCTATCTTTCCGCTTTCTAAAACGGTAGCAAATCTAAATATTGATATGATTGGCCGTATTGATCCAAAACGTGAAGGAGATAGAAACTACATTTACCTAATTGGCTCTGATAAATTAAGCACGGATCTACACGAATTATCAGAAGAAGTTAATGAGAAATATACCAATATAGAATTGGATTATACGTATAACGACGAGAATGATCCAAATCGTTTCTATTATCGAAGTGATCACTATAATTTTGCAAAAAATAATATTCCAATCATATTCTATTTCAATGGAACTCATGACGACTATCATCGTCCAGGAGACACCCCTGATAAAATAAACTATGATTTATTACAAAATAGAACCCGATTGGTTTTTCATACTGCTTGGGAAGTTGCCAATAGAGATCAACGAATTGTGGTTGATAAAGCCACTAAATAAGTAATTACCATACTTTACACCAACCTTTTTAGAAAGCTCTGACTAGTATCGTTAGGGCTTTCTATTTTTATGGAAACAAAAAAACCCTGTCGAGTTCGACAGGGTTTACTTTTGGGTGGAAGACGGGATTCGAACCCGCGACCCTTGGTACCACAAACCAATGCTCTAACCAACTGAGCTACAACCACCATTTATAAGCGGTGACAAAGGTAATTTTTTTTAGGTGGTATTTCCAAATAAATAGTGCCTTATTTTCCACGAATTATCCTTGCTAAAAAAGTTGCTTATTTTCGCTATTTTTATAAAAATTACCGATGAAATATATTGAATCATCGATGAAATACACAGTTTTTATATTAAAACACACAAAAATTGAACTTTCACAACATAAATTATAGTACTTCCTAAGAAGCAGGTAGTTTTATGGAATAATCTTGAGTAGTACCATGTTTTATCCCAACACCTGCTGTGTACTTACAAAGCTCGGTTTAAAAAAACTATTTGTTTTTTTAGGCCTTATGCTGTTTTGTATTCCCTCCAATTGGGCACAGCAACACACTCGAGATAGTCTTCATAATGAAATTAATCAACTAAAAGCTAAGTCCAGCTTTAGCAAAAACGATTCTACATATATTAATCTTTTAAGCGAACTAGGAAGTTCGATTCGATACTTAAACACCGATAGTGTCCTTATCATATCAAAAGAAGTATACGAGTATAGCAAGCTTGCTGATTATCCGAAAGGAAAAGTAGCTGCGCTTGGATTGATAGGAAATTATTATTCTGACAGAGGAGACAACCCAGATGCCATTCATCATTATAAGAAAGCATACGAAATTGCTAAAGAGCTCAATAGCAACCCGCAAATGCTTCGCTTGTTGAATGATATTGCTGGAGCGTACGAATACCAAGGAGATTACGCCAAAGCCCTGGATAAATACATGAGCGGTATTCTCTTGGCTACTAAAGTAAAAGATAGCATAATGTTGTCTATTATGAATGAAAACATTGCAAATCTATATTCTTCTCAACACGACTATAAGCAAGCTTTGGAATTTTATGAGAAGGTAAAATTCATTAATAATAAACTTGGAGACAAAATTTTTACTGCAGAAACCAATGCCAATCTTGCTTCTTTGTATGCAGATGCCGGGAATTATGATTATGCCATGTTTCACGCAAACAAGAGTATCTCTGTTTTTGAAAAAGCCAAAATCTTGGATTGGTTGGCATATGCCTATGAAGTAAAAGGAAAAGTATATCTTAAGCAAGAAAAGTATAAATGGGCATTGCATTGGTACAATCAAAGTGATTTACTCCATAAAAAAATAGAAGACAAAAGAGGACAGATTGATTTGTACAATGGAATGGCGCAAGCCTATTACGGTTTAAACAAGAATGATCTAGCCAAAACCCATGCTCAAAGAGCTTTTCAAATCTCCAATGAAATCAATTCCATAGAAGGCAAACAACAATGCGCTAAAACCTTATATCAGATTTATAAAGAAAAAGAACAGCATACCGAAGCATTGGCCTTTCATGAGCTATTTCAACACTTATCAGATACCCTTTCACGAGACGAGAATAAAAAAAGTTTGGGAATGCTCCAAACTGAAATGATATACCAAAAGAGGCAAGAACAACTTGTTTTAGAAAACGAGAAGAAACTAGCACAACAACAAAACTATATCAATCTTGCCATTGTGGCCATCTTCATCTTTATAGTGGCGTTGTTAGTGCGCCGAAAAATTGATCGCAAACAGAAAAAGTTTAATGCTGTTTTAAAAACTAAGGCATCCATTTTAAGAAAAAGAGAGCTAGAGTTGAAGGAAATGAACAGAACCAAGGATAAAATGTTCTCCATTATCGGACATGACTTGCGAAGTCCAATCGGTGCATTCCAAGGTATTTTGAGACTTTTCAATGACAAAGAAATGAGTGGCGAAGAGTTTTTAGAGCAAATCCCTAAACTTAGCCAAGACGTAAATCATATCGCTTTTACCCTAAACAATTTACTTTCATGGGGGCACACCCAAATGAAAGGTGCTGTTACGAAACCATCTTTGGTGGCACTAGATAACTTGGTAATAGACAACATTAATTTGCTATCTGAAGTTGCCAATCATAAATCCTTAAAAATCGTCAATAAAATATGTCCAAACACCCTTATTTGGTCAGATGCAAATCAGATTGATGTAGTAATACGTAATCTCATTAGCAATGCGCTTAAGTTTACATCCGAAAAAGGAATGATTACGATTGAGGCGACAGAAAAAAACAAGCATTGGGAAGTTTCAATACGAGATACAGGTGTTGGAATGGATTTGGAAACGCAATCCAAAATATTTGCGAAAAACGAAAACTTCACTACCTATGGAACCAATTCTGAAAAAGGAACTGGTTTAGGCTTATCGCTTTGCAAGGAAATGGTTGAAAAAAACAATGGTACCATTTGGGTAGAAAGTACTGTCAACAGGGGCAGCTGTTTTTACTTTACTTTGCCAAAGGCAGAAAGAGCATATAAGAAAACAGCTTAAATAAGGTCGTCCAAACTTTTTACAGCTACATAGCGTTCCGCAGTAAACCCTTCCGCATGGTCTACTCCTACTAATCTTCCCATATCACTAGCTCTAAAAATGATACCGTCAATAAAGTTCTTTTTACTTATGGGTGTTTCCGGTTCATCTGAATCTGATTCAAAAAACTGAGACTTATAGGCCATTACTGCAGCAATCTTCTGATCCATAAAACCAGAGACATCTACCACAAAATCTGGCTCCAAATTTTTCCATTGGATGTAGTGATATACTTGTTTTGGTCTCCACGCATCTTGTAACTCATTACTTTCTGGAAGTGTGGTAGGTATTTTAATTAACCCGCTTAAGAAACAAGCATCAGAAACCAATTGACTGCCTTTACCATGATCTATATGCCTATCATCTATAGCATTACAAAGAACCACCTCTGGTTGGTATTTTCGGATCATTTGAATAATTCCTAATTGGTGTTTTCGATCATTAACGAAAAACCCATCAGCAAAACCCAAATTTTCGCGAACAGCAACTCCTAATATTCGGGCAGCTTCTGCCGCTTCCTTATCTCTAATCTCGGCAGAACCTCTTGTACCTAGTTCTCCTCTAGTAAGGTCTATTATCCCTACTTTTTTTCCGTTGGCGACTGCTTTGGCTATAGTAGCACCCGCTCCCAGCTCTTCATCATCAGGATGTGCTCCAAATACCAATATATCAAGTTTCATCTAGTATATTTTTTTGACTAATTAAGAGTCGATAGTACCGCTTCAGACCTTACAATTTTTAACGCTTGTTCTATATCTGCAATAAGATCTTCTGGCTCTTCAATTCCTACTGAGAATCGTATTAAGCCATCTTTAATTCCTTGTTTTTCACGTTCTTCTGGGCTCAGAAGTGCATGAGACGTTTGCGTTGGAGAAAGTACTGTACTTTCAACTCCTGCTAAACTCATGGAAGATTTAATCAACTTCAAGGCTTTCTGAAAACGCGATGCATCTAAACCAACCTCTAATTCAAAAGACATCATACCTCCAAAACCTTTCATTTGTGACTTCGCTAAGGCATGATCTGGATGCGATGGCAAACCAGGGTAATACACTTTATGTATATCTGAATGTTCATGCAAATAGGTTGCCAATCGTATAGCATTTTTATTTTGAGCTTTTACTCGAATTCCCATTGTTTTTATACTTCGTTCTAAAAGCCAAACAGTATAATCACTTAGACTGCCTCCAAAATTCTTAGCCAACTGAAATATTCGTTCCATATATTCTTCTGTAGAAGCTACTGCCCCTGCTAAAATATCTGAATGCCCACCCATATATTTAGTAGCACTATGAATAATAACATCAATTCCAAAATCGATAGGATTCTGATTCACTGGACTTGCAAAAGTATTGTCTATCATGCTTACAATTCCATGCTTTTTGGCAAGGGTCGCAACCGCCTCTAAATCTGTTATGGTCAATAACGGATTGGAAGGTGTTTCTATATAAATGACTTTGGTATTCTCCTGAATCTTCGCTTCAAAATCTGTTACATTCAAACCGTCCGCAAAAGAATAGCCAATTCCATATTTGTCAAACTCTTCATTCACCAAATTATACGTACCACCGTATAGAGTAGGTTGTAAAACAATATGGTCACCTGCTTGTAAAAAAGCCATTAATGCGGTACTTACAGCCGCCATACCGCTCCCAAAAATCATGGCAGCTTCAGCATGTTCCAAGGCTGCGATTTTTTTTGATAATGCTACTTGATTAGGTGTATTAAAATAACGCGGATAGCGTTTTACATCTACATCTTCAAAAGCATAGGAAGTACTCATATACAAAGGGGATACAGCTCCTTTATACTCTTTATCTTCCAATTCTCCCACATGAGTGCAAATGGTATTTATTCCCTTTTTATGTTGACCCATAACATTCCATTTTAATTGTTAAAAACGAGCACCTAATGATGCTCGTTAAAGTTACAAAAATCGCTTAAACTTGCACCTTTTTCCAATGTCCTTTTCTAAACCATACCACTGCGATAACAGCGAGTAAAACTTCTGCAGCCGTAATTGCAATGAAAACTCCTAAAGCCCCCATTTCCAATGTAATGGCTGCGATATAAGCAAAAGGGAGTTGAAATAACCAAAAGGCAATAAAATTTATTTTCGTAGGGGTTTTCGTATCCCCGGCTCCGTTAAAAGCCTGTGTTACTACCATACCATACGCATAAAAAATATAGCCAACTGCTATGATGCGAAGACAAAGGCTTCCATTTGCTACAACCGTTGGAGTGTCACTGAACCAACCTATAATAGAAGTTGCAAACAACAAGTAAATTAAAGAAACAGCCAACATAAAATAGGCATTGTACCTGCCAGTTTTCCAGACAGATACCTCTGCCCTATCTGCTTGATTAGCCCCTAAATTCTGACCCACCAAAGTAGCTGCTGCATTGCTCATTCCCCATGAAGGCATAAGGGTAAACAGTATAACGCGTATGGCGATTGTATATCCAGCGAGTACCTCGCTCCCAAACTCAGACATAATTCTCATTAAAAATACCCAGCTTGAAGTCCCTATTAAAAATTGTGCAATTCCCCCTGAAGACACTTTCACAAGATTCCACAAGATTTTAGTTCTTAAAACAAGGTCATTGAACCCAATTTTTATCCGTGACCAACCAAAAAATAAAATGGCCAACTGAAAAAGAACTGCCGTTCCCCTGCCAATATTGGTTGCAATTGCAGCACCCGTTACTCCGTATTCTGGAATAGGTCCCCAACCAAATATGAAAATGGGATCTAAAATAATGTTCAGTCCGTTAGAGAGTACTAGGG
Source organism: uncultured Flavobacteriaceae bacterium (assembly GCA_947500575.1). Taxonomy (GTDB): domain Bacteria; phylum Bacteroidota; class Bacteroidia; order Flavobacteriales; family Flavobacteriaceae; genus CANMSI01. The sequence continues at coordinate 771,782 of CANMSI010000002.1, forward strand.
TCCACATAGCGATCGAAGCATCTCCTGCTCCTCTAAATATGGCATTGATTAGAAATAGCAATAGGATGGTAATATTGCCTCCTATTAAAAGTTGTGTGTATTGATAGCCTTCCGCAATTAAATCTGGCTCGGCTCCCATTAGTCCAAGAATTTCTTTGGCATATGAAAATCCTATAACGCCCACACCTATGGCAACTACAACGCCTAAAAGGATTGCTTGCACAGCAGCTTCTTTTGCGCCTTTCACGTCTTTTGCACCTATACGCCTCGCCACAATAGCAGTGGCAGCCATGCTCAATCCAATAGCAATTGCATACACCAAGGTAATCACAGATTCCGTAAGTCCAATGGTTGCAACAGCATTTACGCTCACTTGAGATACATAAGCAATATCTACCATGGCGAAAATGGATTCCATCAGCATTTCAAGGATCATCGGAATAGAAAGCATAAAAATAGCTTTTCGAATACTTCCGGAAGTAAATTCGGTTTCCTTGCCCGTTACCGCTGTAACGAAATATCGAATTAATTTTTTAAATGTAAGTGTACGTTGTTTCGTCATGATATAAAATTTATGTTGAAAAGAAGTGTAGGAAATGTCTAAAGTGCTACCTAAGAGGGTGCACCATCTTTACGCCAGTTCGGCTATGACATTTCTAAAAAACATAAATTTTATAACTTCATGATGTTGCAAAGATGCAAAAAAAAATTGAATCCTTATGATTTTACATAATGGACACGATACCTCCAGAAACTAATTCCTCCTAGAATAAGGACTCCCAAAACCGTATACCAAATAAAATCGGGAGTTATTACTTGACTTCCGCTGGCATAACTATGCAGTCCGACCAGATAAAAATTAACCCCAAAATAGGTCATCATAATACTACCAAAGGCAACAATACTGGCAAAACTAAAACCCCATTTACTTCGTAAGCCTGGCACGAGGCGCATATGAATTACAAAAGCATACACCATAATGGAGATTAACGCCCAGGTTTCCTTTGGATCCCAACCCCAATAGCGTCCCCAACTTTCGTTTGCCCATTGCCCTCCTAAGAAATTACCAATGGTCAACATTATTAAACCTACAGTAAGCGTTAACTCATTGATGATGGTTAATTCTTTTAAATTTAGCTCCATCCGAACCTTGTTCTCTTTATTGGTAAGTATAATTAATATGAGGGACACTACTCCTAAAATCATTCCAACAGTCAAAGGTCCGTAACTCCCCACAATTACAGCTACATGAATCATTAGCCAATAACTATCTAGGACAGGTTGAAGATTCGCAATAGATGGATCTACCCAACTCTGGTGGGCAATCCATAATAACATAGCCGTAACAAATGTTGAAGCAGCAATGGTCATATTACTTTTCCTTCCAAACGCAAGTCCCATAGCCATGGTAGCCCAAGAAACATACAATATACTTTCGTACGCATCACTCCAAGGTGCATGGCCAGAAATGTACCATCGCATTACCAAGCCGGCAGTGTGCCAGATGAAAAACAGTATGATAACACCTTTGAAAAAGAAGGTGGCAATCCTCCAAATTTCTCGATCCTTAAAAATGGTAAAAACCAATACGAAAAACATTAACAGACCTACAGCCGCATAGAGCCTATATAGGTGGTTAAAAATGTTGAGTTGGTTATAGATAATTTCTGCTTTCAGCTTTTCTTCAGAAGGCAACACTTCTGATCCATGCTTTTTTTGATTCTGTGTAAAAAAATCTAAGACTTTATCCGCCTCAGTATAATCATCCGTTTGTATTGCCTTACGGAGCGTTATTAAATATAAGGGTACTGCATTTTTAATGAAATTGGCATAGAGCGAATCGGGCACTTGATACTGTCCAGAGCGATATTCGATAGCCGAAATCCATTTGTTATTCTCGTCTGTAAGCAATGGAAATATTTTTAGAATTTCTCCACTTAAAGCCCTATTTAATATTGATAATCTAATATTTGCATCTTTAAAATCTTGCTCAAATTTATTGGGATTATTTGTTTTGGTTGCTGCGTCCAAATAAGGGGCCAGTTTGTATTGTCCTTCGGCATCAAAAAAATCAGTAGCTTTTACATATTCTTTTCCCAAAGGCACTCCAACTATCTTCCGAATACTATCGTTCCGCTCTTTTTTGTCCAATACCATAAACTCGGTATTATACCACGCTGCCGGATTTAGCATCATTGATAAAAATACTTGATCGGCATTCATTTCTTTATAAGTGTCCTTCCTACGTAGTTTTCGTAAAAGTTCTGATGCAAAGGTATTTATGGGCTTCATCCGCCCTCCTTCATCCTGGATTACCAAAGAAGCAAACTTTGCTGCATGTTCCTTGGAAACGGTCGTTGTCTTTAAAATAGAATCTACTTGGGCTGCGGAAGGCAAGTTTGCATGTGCATGATCTTCTTGGCCATTTCCTTGAAAAAGAAATCCCAGCATCAGAACTATAGTTAATGCTGCTTTCTTCTTTTTTAATTTTTCTAAAGAACTAGCTAGGTCTTTAAAACGTGTTTTACCAAAAAACATAATCCCCATGAGTCCTAGGTATAAAAGAAAATAGCCAATATAGGTGATCCAAGTACCCCAAAAGTCGTGGTTTACAGAGAGAATTGTTCCTTTTTCATCTGGATCAAAACCAGATTGAAAAAAACGATATCCTTTATAATCTAGAACGTTGTTCATAAAAATATCATAGTCGAAGATGATGGTATCTCTTTCTGAAATAGTGTGTTTTAATATATCCTCTTCTAAAGTAGGTGTATCTTCCTGCGTAATTCTATCCTCTAGGTCCTCTTGGTCTAAAACAGGTGGATCTTTTACGGTAACCCTACTCATAAAAGAAGCATATCCTTTTTCGGTACCTGGGTATTTTTCTGCAATAAAGTCGTTTAGCCTAATTCTAAAAGGCAGCGTATGTTCTTTGGAACCAAAGCGCATAATAAAATCCAATCCACCAACGTGCACCTTATCAGAAAAACTAGATGGACCTTTGCCTCCTAAAAGTTTCTTTTCTACTCGTTCACCATTAGAGCTAATTGCCACTATTAAAGCATCTTGCGTAGCATCCGTAATTTCAGCATCAGGAACTTTTATAATATCATATGAACCTCGGATAACTGGGTCGGGAATTACAAATTGCATGCCTGCCATATTATATAGAGATCGCAACTGCAGGCTTTGTAAAGAATCTTTCTGTACAGTATCTCTAAATTGATCTTCCATTCTCATAAAATCTCCTTCAAAGGGAGATTGTAACAAATAAGTACCATCTGTACTGCTAATATTGATGGCGCCATCCATATGCTTATTCAAGGAAAATAGCACTCCATGAATACTCACTATTTGCCCATCTTCAATAAAGTGCTCATGCCTATTCCCATCACCAGCTTCCACAACTTTTAGATATTCCTTCCCATTCTCATCTGGAACCAACCCTTCTTTTGCTCCCTGTATAAAATCTATATATTCAATACTAAAATCTTGTTTATTAAAATCATCATTCCAAGGAAGCGAACTTTTAAGCGCCTCTGGAGTTACTATTAAATCATCTTCAAGAAGTTTCTGCTGTTTCTGACCATTCATCTCTCCCTCTACATAAGCAGTTAAGTAGGTTTTGTCCGAATAAAAAACATTCTCTGAATTTCCTTCACGAATAGGCATTACTCCTTCGAAACTTATATATCTGGTTACAAAAGCGCCTAAAATTATTAAGACCCATGACATGTGTAAAAGGAGTACTGGCCACTTCTCTTTTCTAAAAAGCCGATACCGAAACATATTCCCAAAGAAATTAATCATAAAGAAGACCATAATTGCTTCAAACCAGGTAGCATTGTAAATCCAAATTCGAGCAGTTTCCGTACTATAATTACTCTCTATAAAAGTTCCAAATGCCATTGCAGTTGCAAATACTATAAAAAGAATGGCCATTAAACGGGTAGAAAATAGAATCTTTTTAATCCGGTCTGTCATGAGATGACGGGTTTGTTTTCAGGATGCAAAAATAAGATGTTTTTATGGTTTTTAGTGCTTTAAAGTGCTATAAAAGCTTAAACAGAATTGTTAATTCTTTCAGAAAGGAATGTAATGTTGAAAGACTCATATTAAAGATCCCCTTTCGTCCGCGCATTGAACATATGTATATGAAAAAAAGAACCCATATTTCTTGCTCTATTTTTGGCGATTGAAGCCTTTTCACCTTCAAATAAATGGTCAATTGTTTCGAACCAAAGATTCAACCAAACCCCAAAATGGTATTCGTTAATAGTATAGTCTTCTTCTCTATCTACTTCTTGATGCTTTAACAAAGGGTTCCCCTTAAATTTTCTCACAAAAAATAGATTGGTTTCCCAAAAATCGGTAAGACGTTCAAAATGAGCATCCCAATCCTCAATTTTACGTTCAAATATAGGTCCTAATAGCGGATCTTTTCTCACTTTAGCATAAAAAGTACTTACAAGGGTAAATACATCTTCTCGTACACCGATATCTTTTTTCATAGAGGCAAACTAATCCTTTAAACCGTCAAGTTAGTCATTAATAAAATGCTATTTACAAATACACTAATTCCCAATAAATTGAAAACAAGTTTTGGCTTTAGCTGTGCCAAAATAGCGGCATTATATGCCATGCATAAGATAGTACACAATCCTAGTTGTAAAACAAAAAAAGGCCCTTTCTGCATTAAAATATACATTGCCGCTACAGATCCTAAACAACTTTGAAAGATAATGCTTAAGGGAATCATTGCCATGTAAGTTGATTTAAAGTTGTGAAATAACTTGTTGTAAAATTTCATAGTTGTATTTTCGAATTTCCTAACAAATGTCATGCTTCGCATTGCATTATTTTATGATTTCAATCATAAGCCAATGATATCTAGTAAAAGCTTATATAGTGCAGGTGCCTTGGAGGTAGATTATAGCAAAGACGAACTTATTTTTTCGGAAGGAAAAAATGCAAATTTCTATTTCCAGATTTTAGAAGGATCGGTTAAGATGTTTAATTTAACAGAAGAAGGAAAAGAGTTTGTCCAGGGAATATTTGAGAATGGAAAGAGCTTTGGCGAACCCCCTCTTTTTGGTGAATTTTCCTATCCAGCTTCCGCTATCGCCCTTACGCCGACTAAAGTACTCAAACTTCCAAAAGTAAAATTAATGAAGCTTCTGGAACAGGAACCTAAGACACATTTAGAGTTTACAAGAGCCCTTTCTAATCGACTCAATTACAAAGCATTGATTATGAAAGAAGTGTCGGTCTACCCTCCTGAACACCGAATTTTTGCGCTTTTATCTTATCTTAAAGGTAGGGACAGTAATTCTGGGGAGTATGCAATAGAATTAACACGACAGCAAATCTCGGAATTAACTGGATTGCGAGTAGAAACTGTGATTAGAGCAATTAAAAAATTAGCTAGAGACAAAAAACTTAGCATTCGAGATAGAAAAATTTTTATGTAATATGTACTTTAGAGGCATGATCCAAGTAACAATTATTGGAACGGGAAACGTAGCACGTCATTTATTTGCGGCTATTTCAAGTAACCCTGCGCTTCATCTAGTTCAGGTAGTAGGAAGGAACAGAAAGGCACTTTCTTATTTCGAAAATAAAACAGCCATACAACTTGGTTTTGATAATCTCGCTGATTCAGAGGTCTATATCATTGCTATAAGTGACGATCACATACCTGCTGTTTCTGAGCAGATTAAATATTGTAAAGGGCTGGTAGTGCATACCTCTGGGAGTGTTTCTTTAAAAGCATTAAAACACCATGCCAAAAGCGGGGTTTTATATCCTCTACAAACCTTTAGCAAGGATCGAAAGTTAGATTTTAAAGAAATACCCATCTGTATAGAAACTACTCAAAAAGAAGATTATTCCCTATTATATCAATTAGCCAATTGTATTTCTGATAAGGTAATTGAAATATCGTCAGGACAACGACAGTACCTTCATTTGGCGGCAGTATTCGTAAATAATTTCACCAATCACTTATATCAGATTGGTACCGATATTTGTGAAAAGCAACGCATTGATTCCGATTTATTAAAACCTTTGCTATTAGAGACCGCAAAAAAAATAGAAAACCTATCGCCGCATCAGGCGCAAACAGGACCAGCCAGACGAAAAGATAATCATACCATGGAGGCACACCTAAAATTATTAGAAAATCCATCTCATAAAGAGATATATACCCTTTTAAGCAATTCAATTAAAGAAACCTATGGAGAAGAGTTATAAAGAATACCTAAAAGACATTACTACTTTCATTTTTGATGTAGATGGTGTTTTCACAGATGGGACCCTGTTCATTACATCTGATGGTGAAATGTTGCGTACTATGAATGTTAAAGATGGTTATGCATTAAAAACTGCTTTGCACAAAGGGTATAACATATGTATTATCACAGGTGGTACTAATGAGGGGGTACGTAAGCGTTTAGAAGGTTTAGGAGTGAAAGATATATTCATGGGTGCGCATCATAAAATAGAGGCCTTAGAAGATTACCTCAGCAAACACCAACTAACGCATAAAGAAGTATTATATATGGGAGATGACCTTCCAGATATTCCTCCAATGAAACAGATATTGCTTCCTTGTGCACCTCAAGATGCGGTGGCAGAGGTTAAAAATCATAGTAAATACATATCTCATAAAAAAGGCGGCAAAGGTTGTGTAAGAGATGTTATTGAACAAGTCTTAAAAGTAAGAGGAGACTGGCACGACAATTTTAGTGCCCGTAATGACTAAATAGCTATGCTACAAAAATATTTAGGAGCGCACACCATTGTATTAGCCTCAGGTTCTCCCAGGAGACAACAATTTTTCAAAGATTTACAAATCCCCTTTGAAGTTCGTCTAAAACCAGTAGACGAAATATATCCTTCACATCTCAAAGGCGCGGAAATTTCAGATTATTTAGCGGTTTTAAAAGCACAAGCTCTTATTACAGACCTAGCGCCAAAGGAAATCCTAATTACATCAGATACGGTGGTTTGGCACCAACAAAAATCACTGGCAAAGCCTGAGAATAAGAATGAAGCATACGCAATGCTAAAAAGCTTATCCAACAATCAACATCAAGTAATTACATCGGTATGTTTTACTACCATAGACCAACAACAAGTACAGCATTATAGCACTGATGTTAGGTTTAAAAAACTCACCGATGAAGAAATATGGTATTACATTGAGCAATACAGTCCTTTTGACAAGGCAGGAAGCTATGGCATTCAAGAATGGATAGGGCATATTGGGATTACAGAAATAAAAGGATCTTATAATAGTGTAATGGGTCTCCCAACTCATATCCTATACAAAACGTTAATGGCCATGGTTTCTTCACAATAGTTGGTTAATTTTACAAAAAAATGATTATGAAACGCCTTGTTAAATTTAAAATGATATTGTTTTCTCTGAGCATCCTGAGCATGCTGTTCGTTTCCTGTAATGAAAAAGCGAAAGGAAATACGGTAGAAACTTCGATGAACACAAGCATGGATGTTGACTTGGTAAAAACGCCTGCAAAAAAACTTTCCGAAGATTTCAAAAAGTACTGGTATGCAGGAGATGCAGAAATAACTTCTTATCAATTAGAACAGGCGCGTTACGGAGAAATAAGAGAAGGTAAAGCCGTTCTAATTTATGTTACCGAGCCCTTTTTAGCAGATAAACAGGTAAAAGCAGATAGGAACAACCCAAGCAATATTGGGGTTTTAAAGTTGAATAGTACCAAAAAGTATCTAACAGGAATTTACCCTTATTCTATTATGGGAAGCACTTTTTATCCTGTTAGTGATAACCAGCATGCTGTAAAAGTATCTGCTTCCGTACAAGAATGGTGCGGACATGTATACGCCCAGATTAACAATAGAGCACAATTTGAATTTACATCTCATTCTTATTTTGAGAGTGAAGCAGACCAACAAACCACTTTAGAAAAAGCGGTTTTAGAAAACGAATTGTGGAATAAAATAAGAATCAATCCAGAAAATTTACCCTTAGGAGCTTTTAAAGCCATTCCTTCCTTGGAGTATGTTCGTTTAAGACATAAGGAGTTAAAAGCCTATGATGCAATTGCAAAAAGTATTAAAGAAGGAGAAATAACTACCTATACCCTTAGCTACCCTTCTTTAGAAAGAAGTTTGAGTATTCGCTACACTACGGCATTTCCATATACAATAGAAAGCTGGGAAGAATCTTTTAAGAGCGGTTTTGGCGCAAATGCGAAAACACTCACTTCAAAAGCTACGAAACTAAAGCAGCTAAAAACTCCCTATTGGGGACAAAATAGGAATAAGCATTTGGTATTAAGAGACAGTTTGGGACTGTAAGTTCCTAACAAATTAAATGTACTTGTTAAAGAAGTTGTAAAAGTGAGTTTTCAAGGGGTCTTTCTTTCTATCTTTGAACAACTGACTAAATAGCTTTCACTATGCGTAAATTATGGGTTTGTTGTCTGGCATTCATATGCTCAGCTTCCCTCTCCTTGGCTCAATCGCCCAAGAAATTATCTTCTTCTGAAATTTATCATTCACTTCAAAAGCTTAATTTTTTAGGCACTGCCCTTTATGTAGCAGCACATCCAGATGATGAAAACACTCGTCTTATCTCCTACCTATCTAATGAAGTAAAAGCCAGAACGGCTTATCTATCGGTAACACGAGGAGATGGTGGTCAAAACTTAATTGGTCCTGAATTAAGAGAACTACTAGGTGTATTACGAACACAAGAATTATTAGCAGCCAGAGGCGTTGATGGAGGAGAACAGTTTTTTACCAGAGCAAATGATTTTGGATATTCTAAACATCCAGATGAAACTTTAGCCATTTGGGATAAGAAAGCGGTATTGGGAGATATGATTTGGGTAATGAGAAATTTAAAGCCCGATGTAATTATCAATAGGTTTGATCATAGATCGCCTGGTACTACTCATGGACATCATACTTCATCTGCCATGCTTAGTTTTGAAGCTTTTGACTTGGTAAATAATCCAAATGCCTATCCAGAACAATTAAGCAGTACGGCAACTTGGCAACCAAAACGCCTATTTTTTAACACCTCATGGTGGTTTTATGGAAGCCAAGAGAATTTTGAAAAGGCAGATAAATCTAAGATGCTCAATTTTGATGTTGGTGTCTACTACCCCATGCGGGGTCTATCCAATAACGAAATTGCGTCCATTGCCAGTAGCCAACACCTTTGTCAAGGTTTTGGAAGACCTACCACAAGAGGTAGTCAAAATGAATATATTGAATTATTAAAAGGAGATCTTCCCGCTAATAAGGAAGATGTTTTTGATGGTATCAATACTACTTGGACTCGCGTAAAAGGTGGAGATGCTATTGGAGCCATCCTAGAAGAAATAGAGACTAATTTTGATTTTAAAAATCCCTCCACGCATCTACCCAATTTGGTCAAGGCATATTCCATGCTACAAGATATTGAAGATGAGCATTGGAAAACATTAAAATCTAAAGAATTACAAGATATTATTTTAGCGATTTCTGGACTTTATTTGGAAGCCTCTGCCGAAACTTCCTATGCCAACCCAGATGATGTTATCAAAATAAACATGGAAGTACTTAATAGAAGTACATCTAAAATCAGCTTAAAAAGTATTGGTATCTCCGGAACAACAGTTTCAGAAAATCCAAACAGCATTTTAAAAGACAATAAAAAAGAGAATTTTAAAATTGATCTGAAAGTTCCAAAAAACACGGATTATACGAGCCCTTATTGGCTATCAGAAAAAGGAAGCTTGGGAATGTATGCTGTTCGTAAAACCGAATGGATAGGAAAACCAGAAACACCAAGAGCATTTCATGCCTCGTTTATATTGGATTTTGATGGGTATGAGATGGAGATACAGAGACCTATTGTATATCGATATTCAAAACCAGATAAAGGGGAGCTATACCAGCCTTTTGAAATTCTTCCAAAGGTAAGCGCTCGCTTAAAAGATAAAGTCATCATTTTCGCTGATGGAAAATCACAGCAGGTTCCAGTAACCGTAAAAGCAGGTGCTAATAAGCTTAATGGAACCGTTCAATTAGAGCATCCGAAAGGATGGCAAGTAACGCCTGAAAAAATGGACTTTTCTATTGCTCAAAAAGGAGATGAGCAAAGTATGTCCTTTACCGTTACACCTCCTGCAAATGAAAGTGAAGGTATCATTTCTCCCAAAGTAATGATAAACGGGGAAGTATATTCTAAAGAACTTGTAGAAATTGCATATGATCATATACCTACACAATCTATATTACTCCCCTCAGAGGCGAAGATAACCCGACTTAATATAGAAAAAGCTGGAGAAAACATAGGGTATATCGTTGGCGCAGGAGATAAAGTACCTGAAAGTCTGGAACAAATTGGATATAAGGTACACACTATAGATCCTACAACCATACAGGAAGGCACCTTAGCTAAATACGATGCTATAGTAGTAGGAATAAGAGCATATAATGTAGTGCCTGAATTAAAATTTAAGCAGCGTTTTTTGCTTGATTATGTGAACGAAGGAGGTAATCTCGTTATCCAATACAATACCGCTGGAAGGAGGCCCATTGGTATTGACAACCTTTCTCCATTTCCCTTAAAAATTTCTAGAGATCGGGTAACCGATGAGAATTCTGAAGTAAATATCATTGCCAGTAAACATGCTTTGGTTAATTTTCCAAATGCAATTAGCGAGAAAGACTTTGATGGTTGGGTACAAGAACGTGGACTCTATTTTCCAAACGAATGGAGTTCGGAATTTACACCTATTTTGTCCATGAGTGACAAAGGAGAAACTTCGAAAGAAGGAAGTCTTTTAGTAGCTCCTTATGGAAAAGGAAACTATATTTATACGGGTCTTAGTTTTTTCCGTGAACTCCCGGCAGGGGTTTCTGGTGCTTACAAACTGTTTGCAAACATGTTATCTTTAGGAAAAGATAAAGTGGAAAAAGAATCCCCTATTAAAGGATAATTATGTTCGAAAAATTTGATTGGAAAAAAGAGTATTCGCTGGTTTTGATAGCAAATATCATCTACTTATTAATTTTCTATTTTATAATGTCCTCTTACAATTAATATGAGCGCACTTGATTGGATTATACTAGCGGGAACTTTGCTCTTTATTGTAGGATATGGAGTTTGGAAAACAAAAGGAAGCAAAAGCGTTAAAGATTATGTTTTGGGAGGTAATGAAGCCAAATGGTGGACTATTGGTCTTTCCGTAATGGCTACGCAAGCAAGTGCCATTACTTTTTTATCCACACCAGGACAAGCATTTCATGATGGAATGGGCTTTGTTCAATTCTACTTTGGTCTTCCCCTTGCCATGATTGTCATTTGCCTCGTATTTATTCCAATTTATCATCGGCTTAAAGTACATACCGCCTATGAATTTCTAGAAAAAAGATTCGACCTAAAAACAAGAACACTTACCGCTCTACTCTTTTTAATTCAACGAGGGCTTGCAGCTGGTATCACTATTTATGCCCCTGCAATTATTCTTTCGGCAGTCTTAGGATGGGATCTTGGGCCTCTTACCATTGCCATTGGCATACTTGTTATTATTTATACGGTATCTGGAGGCACAAAGGCAGTAAGCGTAACACAGAAACAGCAAATGTTCATTATCATGACTGGGATGTTTATAGCCTTCTTCTTTATTTTAGGGTATTTACCTCCTGACATTACCTTTTCTAAAGCCATGAAAATTGCGGGTGCCAGCGAAAAATTGAATATTTTAAATTTTGATCTGGACACCTCAACCCGATATACCTTCTGGAGCGGAATTACTGGAGGTTTCTTCTTAGCCTTGTCGTATTTTGGAACAGATCAAAGTCAGGTACAACGTTACCTCTCTGGAAAATCAATGAGAGAAAGTCAACTAGGTCTTATTTTCAATGGTGTTCTAAAAATACCAATGCAATTTTTTATCCTGTTGGTTGGGGTAATGGTCTTCGTTTTTTATCAATACAACAATGCACCTTTAAATTTTAGTCCTGCCGCTACGGATGCAGTCGCTAATTCAGCATACGCTTCGGATTACAAACTTTTGCAGGATCGACATTTAGAAATTGAAGAAGCCAAAAAGATAGCTCAAAATAAGTATTCTGCTGCGCTTGACCTGAAAGAATACACGGCAATTGAAGATGCGAAGGCGGAGATCATAAAAATTAATACACAAGATAGAAGCAATAGAGAAGCAGCCAAGTTAATTATATCAAAGGCAGATAGCAATGTAGAAACCAATGACAAAGATTATGTTTTTATTCACTTTATTCTTAACTACTTACCAAAAGGACTTATAGGACTTTTGCTTGCAGTAATTCTATCAGCTGCCATGTCATCCACAGCTTCCGAGTTAAATGCTTTAGGAACCATTACGGCACTGGATTTATATAAGCGAAACATGGAAGAAGATGTGACTCCTGAAAAAGATGTGCGCATCGCAAAAATTTTCACACTTGTCTGGGGTATTATTGCAATCGCCATTGCAAATGTTGCTAATCTTTTTGACAACCTAATTCAATTAGTAAACATAATAGGCTCCATTTTTTACGGAAATGTACTGGGCATCTTCTTATTAGCCTTCTTCCTAAAATTCGTAAGAGGAAATGCTGTTTTTATAGCTGCCCTGATAACGCAAGTAATTGTAATCCTCGGTTGGTATTTGGATTGGATGTCTTACCTCTGGTTAAACTTATTTGGTTGTGTTCTGGTTATTTTACTGGCCATTTTAATAGAATTATTTGATAGAACGCAACGAGATTCTCAAATAAGTAATTAAAAAAAGCCTGCTCAACTTATCGTTGAACAGGCTCTAAAATTTTAAATGAATGCTGCTTATTTAGCTCCCCATTCTTTCAAAGAATCTTTATTCATTTTAATGTAATCCTGATTGCCAGAAGCTTCCGCATCTGCCAAAGATTTTTTTGCAATTGCAATAGCATTTTTGGAATCTCCTGCTTTTGCATAAATCAATGATTGTTGTCTTAAATGCCAAAAACGAGGTTTTTCTATCATGGACATCGCTTTGTCAATCCATTCTTTTGCCTTCCCAATATCTTTACCTTCAGTATAGTAATAAATGGCTGAAGCGTAAAAATCGCCAGCACCAGGACCGTTCATTGTATCTTCTATAGATTTCATTACAGTAGCGTCTGTAGGTACCTCAAATTTTACACCTACATATGTTTCTTCCCATAAAATTCCGATAACTGCAGAATCGTTAGCAAGATCATCAATTGTAATGGTAAATGATTCAATAGATACTGGCATTGGAATTACTTGTACCGTAGTTTTAGCGGCCACTTTGCTTTCATCCCACTCTCCCGGTGTTCCTCCGCCATTATATTCAGTGTAAAAATATACTTCCCAAGAAGCACTGGAAGGCTTTGTAAAAATTGCGTAAGTTCCAGCTTTTAAATTTTGTCCATCAACAACCACATCGTCGCTGAAGGTAACTTTAGTTCTTGCATTCGCACCTGTGCGCCATACTTTGTCAAAAGGAACAAGATCTCCAAAGATGGCTCTTCCACGCATATTTGGTCTGGAATAATCTATAGAAACTTCTGTAAGTCCAACCGTCTGCGTAAGCGTTGCTGCAGGGCTCGGTTGAGGTGTATTAATCTGCGCTTGTAGCGAAACTACAGCCAGAACAAAACATAGTAAAAGGGATAATTTTTTCATTTTAAAGTTGATTTTTAAAGTTCTTACAAAAGTACTTATAACCAAAATTTAGATTTGTTAATAAATTCTTAAATAACAAATACTTCCAATCTTCCCTCTGAATCCTTAGCTTTGTCACCTAAGGCTCATAAGATGAATTTTAAACCCTATTATGCAGAGTTCCTAGGAACTTTTACCATGGTTTTTTGTGGTACAGGTGCTATGACCATTAATGAAATTACTGGAGGAAGTGTAACAGGCGTGGGTATTGGCTTAAGCTGGGGGTTTATTGTAATGGCCATGATTTATGCATTTGGTGATATCTCTGGAGCACATTTCAATCCCGCGGTGACATTAGGCTTTGCCATTTCCAAAAAGTTTCCTTGGAAACAGGTAATTCCATATACGTTGATTCAGTGCTTGGGTGCAATCGCAGCCAGTGCCTTATTATGGTATTTATTTCCTGCTAGTGAATGGTTAGGTGCAACCCAACCTTCCGTTGATCCATACTTCCCTCCGATAAAAGCATTCATTCTAGAGATTTTGTTGACCTATTTTTTAATGATTGTAATTATTAATGTTTCTACCGGAGCCAAAGAAATAGGGGTTATTGCAGGACTTGCCATAGGGGGGGTAATCATGCTAGAAGCAATTTTTGCCGGACCAATGACCAATGCTTCTATGAATCCCGCGAGGTCTTTAGGGCCCGCATTGATCTCTGGGCATTTAGAACATCTTTGGTTGTATCTTCTTGCACCCTGTATAGGAGCTATTTTAGCTGTATGGAGTTGCCGACTTGTAAAGGGTAAAAATTGCTGCGATTAAAACAAAATTTCACTTTTGTTTAATATATTCTATTTTTTGTTGAACAAAATGATCCCTATATTTGTTCAAAATAAACAATGAGACTTTACCAATTACACGCAAAACAATCGCTTCCTATATCTCCAGAAAAGGCATGGAGTTTTTTATCAAGCCCTAGAAATTTAAAAGTGATCACTCCAGATCACATGGGATTTACCATTTTATCAGGAGGAGACCGACCCATGTTTGCAGGACAAATTATCCAATATAAAGTAAATCCGTTTCCGGGGTACTCAACGAAATGGGTTACTGAAATTACACATGTAGAAGAAGGGAGCTATTTCGTTGATGAACAGCGTTTTGGTCCCTATGCACTTTGGCATCACAAGCATTTTATTAAACCTATAGAAGGTGGTGTAGAAATGGAAGATATTATAGATTATAAAATCCCTTTTGGAATTTTAGGACAGCTTGCTCATCCTATGATAGTAAAAAAGCAACTCTTGCAGATATTTAACTATCGAGAACAAAAATTAAAAGAACTTTTTGGACAATTGGAAGGGATGCCAACAGAATTAAACTTAACCACTATTTAAAAAAACAACATGCGAAAAAACATCTTATTTATTGGCGGCACCCATGGTATCGGAAATGCTATGGTAACTCAAATGTACGAGAGTCACAACATTTATATTGCTGCCAGAACCAATGAGGGTTTAGAGACAATAGATGCAACCTATATCCCTTTTGATGCTACTACGGATACCTTAGACACTTCTCTCCTACCCCCCGCCTTAGATGGCTTTGTATATTGTCCGGGAAGTATTAACCTCAAACCTTTTAAAATGCTATCTCTAGATATTTTTAAAGAAGATATGGAGCTTAATTTCTTTAGTATGGTGAAAGTTGTAAAAGAAGTAATGCCAAAAATGGCTGATGGCGCCAGCATGGTTTTTTTTAGTACGGTAGCTGTAGGTACAGGAATGCCTTATCATACAAGTGTTGCAGCGGCTAAGGGAGCCATTGAAGGTTTTGCAAAATCACTCGCAGCAGAATACGCCCCAAAAATTAGAGTTAACGTCATTGCACCTTCTTTAACAGATACGCCATTAGCAAATAGGCTACTAAGCAATGACAAAAAGCGTGAGATGATGGCACAACGTCATCCACTTAAAAAAGTAGGTTCTCCAGAAGATGTGGCACATATAGGTACTTTTCTACTGAGTGATAATAGCAGTTGGATTACCGGTCAAGTCTTAGGAGTGGACGGTGGTACTTCTACCTTAAACCTCCATTAAATGAAATTAAAAGTATCCATTTTTTGGTTTCGAAGAGACTTACGCCTCGAGGATAATGTGGGTCTTTTTAACGCACTACAAGGGAAACACCCCGTATTGCCGCTTTTCATTTTTGATACCGACATTCTAGACAAGCTCCCTGAAGATGATGCTAGAGTTAGTTTTATTTATGAAACATTACAAGAACTCAGAAAAACGCTTCAAGAAAAACATGGGAGTTCATTAGGCATATATCACGGTTCTCCTGAATCTATTTTTTCGGCTTTAGCATCCAAGTATGATCTCCAAGTGGTACACACCAATAGAGATTATGAGCCTTATGCGCTGGAAAGGGATAGTAAAATGTTTCACTTTTTTGAATCGCAACAAATTCAATTTAAAACCTACAAGGATCAAGTAGTTTTTGAAAAAAACGAAATTGTGAAGGACGATGGCAAACCATATGTAGTCTACACTCCATTTATGAGACGTTGGAAAGCTGCGTTTAACCCAGCTAAACATACTGTCGCCCATGACGTTCATACTTACTTGAGCAATTTAATTAAAGAAACCACGCTTCCAAATCTTAGCCTGGCCGATATTGGTTTTAAAAAATCGAACATCCAAGTTCCAGAAGCAATTGTAAGTACTTCATTAATTCAAAACTATGAAGCCACCCGCAATTTTCCCTCCATTGCCAATGGCACATCTAGATTGGGAGTGCATTTACGTTTTGGTACCGTATCGATTCGTGAGATGATCCGAAAAGCAATTGCCGAAGAAAATGAGGTATTTTGGAATGAGCTCATATGGCGCGAATTCTTTATGCAAATCCTTTGGCATTTTCCGCATACGGTACAGAAGGCATTTAAACCAAAGTACGATCGGATAGAATGGCGTAATAATGAAGATGATTTTGAGAAATGGAAAAAGGGAACAACCGGTTATGCGCTTGTTGATGCGGGTATGCGAGAGTTAAATGCAACGGGGCATATGCACAATAGAGTACGTATGTTGGTGGCCAGTTTTTTATGTAAGCATTTGCTTATTGACTGGCGTTGGGGAGAAGCTTACTTTGCCGAAAAACTGCTAGATTATGAATTAAGTAGCAATGTGGGCAATTGGCAGTGGGCAGCAGGAAGTGGTGTAGATGCGGCTCCGTATTTTAGAATTTTTAATCCCATTACACAGGTAGATAAGTTTGATAAACAAAGGAAATATATTAACAAATGGGTTCCCGACTTGCAAGAACTTAACTACCCTACTATGATGGTAGATCATAAAATGGCTCGTGAACGATGTCTAAGTGTTTACAAAGAAGCCCTGAATGGATAATTAACGTTTTCTTGATTTTTTGAACGTTTAAAATTTGTAATTTTCTAGGACAAAGTAACACTTAAAAGAACACAAATGAATACACAGCAAGTAGCACACAGATTGGTAGAAATGTGCCGTCAAGGGCAAAATTTAGAAGCCATTGACGAATTATACGGAGAACATATTTTAAGTCAAGAAATGCCCGGAATTCCCAACGCTTCTGTGCAAGAAATTGATAATGTTCGTAAAAAAAGCCAAGATTGGTTAGCCAGTGTTGAAGAATTTCATTCTAGTGAAGTATCAGAACCTGTAGTTGCAGGAGACCATTTTACCATTAAAATGGATTTTGATGTTACCTTTAAGGAAAGAGGACGTCAAAAAATGGAAGAAGTATGCGTTTTTAAAGTAAACGAAGGAAAAATTGTAAGCGAACAATTTTTTTATGATCTTCCAGAGATGTAAATCACTCTTTTAAAAAAGCCAAAACCGTTAGCTTCCATAGAATAGTTAGCGGTTTTTCTGTTTTCAATAGCCTACACACAGCCAAAAATCTTTTCAAAAAGTGTATCTTTATAAAGCGTTGATAGTAGAAGAAACTTGTGGTATCTATAAAGATTCCATGCTATCGCGTAAAAAAGAAAAATAAATAAATCCAACCAAAAATGAAAAAAGCAATACTCCTAGGAGCATTTGTTTTAAGTGTGTTGTCTGTATCTGCACAAAAAATAAATGCGAATAAAAAAGCCGCAATTGCCAGTGTAGAAAAGCACAAAGCTGCTTTAATTCAGTTAAGTGATTCTATTTGGTCTTTAGCAGAAGAGGCTTTTCAAGAAGATATCTCTTCCAAACTCTTAGCAGACTATGCTGAGAAAAATGGATTTAGTGTAGAACGTGGTGTAGCTGGCATGCCAACAGCATTTGTTGCTTCTTATGGTTCTGGAAAGCCGGTAATTAGTGTACTTGGTGAGTTTGATGCCTTACCTGGCATTTCACAGAAAGCGCAGCCTACCAAAGAACCATTGAATGAGGGAGCAGGTGGGCATGGATGTGGTCATAATCTATTTGGAGCTGGTAGTTTAGGTGCTGCTATTGCTGCCAAAGAACTCATAGAACAAGGAAAATTAAAAGGGACGATTAAATTTTTTGGTACTCCATCTGAAGAAAAGTATTTTGGCAAAATATGGATGGTTCGTGACGGACTTTGGAATGATGTAGATGTGAATCTAAGTTGGCATCCAAGCGCTTCCACCAAAGCAGATGTTCAAAGTTCCTTAGCACTGGTAGATTTTAAAGTAGAGTTTTATGGGCAAGCTGCACACGCCTCCGCAGATCCCTGGAACGGTAGAAGTGCCTCTGATGCCTTAGAATTGTATACCACGGGGATCAATTATTACAGAGAACATGTAAAACCCACGGTTCGCATTCATTATCACATTCAAGATGGTGGGCAGGTAGTCAATGTTGTGCCAGATTATTCCAAGCTTTGGGTGCGCGTTCGTGATACAAAAAGAAGCGGTATGATGCCAGTGTACGAACAAGTGCAAAAAATGGCAGAAGGAGCAGCCATCATGGCGAATGTGGAATATAAAATCTCCTTGATTTCTGGAATTTATGAGGTATTGGTGAACCGATCTGGAGGAGAAATTATGCAGAAAAATTTAGAACTCTTAGGTCCTATTACCTATACAGCGGAGGAAACAGCATTTGGAAAAAAAATACAAGAGGTCACAAAAAAAGAACAGCTAGGAATGGATAGTGCTATTCATCCCTTAGAAGCTACCAAGGAACATCCAGGAGGAGGATCTACAGATGTGGGCGATGTAAGTTGGAATGTTGCAAATATAAACTTAGGAGTTACCACAGCCCCAAAAGACACGCCTTGGCATTCATGGGCAGTAGTAGCATGCGGTGGCATGAGTATTGGACATAAAGGAATGGCATACGCCGCCAAAGCAATGGGCATGACCATGGTGGATCTTTTTGAAAATCCTAAACTGGTAGCAAAAGTAAAAGCAGAATATCTAGAGCGTAAAGGGAATGAAGTCTATGAGGCCATTGTTCCAGAAGGTCCGCCCCCTATTGGCAAGAACTAATAAAGAAAGCTGATGTTATATTTTGAGTAGATTCATGAAATATGATAGGATTGCGATCGTTCTACATTGAAATAGGGTTTTATTCCGAAGCACTATTAATAATATATTAGTCAAACTTTACTACCAAACGTAATGAAACATACTTTAAAAATTACCATTTTCCTAAGTCTTATACTATCCCTAAGTGCCTGCTTAGATTTTTCCAAATTCACAAAAGAAGAAAAACTCTCCTTAGATGATGACTTCAATATTGTAAAAGTCAACAGAGAATATAGCCTTGCGATACCAAAGTACATGAGTAAAGCAAATGATCTAAATGCTGAAGCTTCGCTGCAATACTCACATATTTTCAAAGAAGCCTATGTGGTAGTCATAGATGAGCCTAAAGAAGAACTAAAGGAAGTATTTTTAGAAATGGACGAATGGGATTCCGACAAAACAGTTGCAGCGAATTATAGAGATATCCAAATGGGTTTCCTGAGCGAGGGAATTAATATTTCTAGTCAAATGCCTGCTAGAGCACTAACTATTAATGGAATGGACGCAGAAATAGTGGATTTAGAAGGACGTGTTGCCGATATAGACTATGATATTGCATATAAGCTAGCCTTTGTAGAAGGTGATGAAAAAGTCTATATGATTATGACTTGGACCCTAGCTGATAAAAAAGAAGATTTTGATAATACTTATGAACAGATCATTACTTCCTTTGATCTTTTATAAGGAAATAACAACCCCCTTTCAGTGGCTACCTCAGAAGTCTCTTTTACGATAAAGGAAATAACAGCTTCGGCTACTTTAGATTTAAGACAGCGCATTTTGTGGCCCAATAAACCATTGCACTATGTGCGGTTACCCCAAGATAATAAAGGAATCCATTTTGGACTCTATCGTGAAAAGCAATTGATAGCTGTGGGGTCTCTTTTTATAGAAGGTACTGAAGCTCAATTTCGAAAACTGGCCACGACTACGAATGAACAGGGAAAAGGATATGGTAGCTTGCTTCTATCCCATATCATGGATTACTGTAACGCTAAAGCCATAGAACGAATTTGGTGCAATGCCCGAGCAAATAAGCAAGATTTCTATCTAAAACGAGGCTTAAAGCCTACAAAAGAAAAATTTTCCAAAGACGGAATTGCATATCTAGTTATGGAAAAAAGAACTACTTGAACAACATAATACAGCCTAGAAATAAAAGAACTCTTTGTACCTTTATAGCAGTGTATTTATGATTTAAACCTATTAGGTATGCATGAATGCCTTAAATCATATCTAATTGTAATAAAAACATGATGCAAAAGACCTCATCTTTTAAAAACACCCTTGTTTGTTTCCTTTTTCTTTTAGCTTCCACGCTTCAAGCGCAATCTTTTGATTTTGTAGTAGATCACAGTTCTCTTGTGGTTACAGATGCAGATAAAAGTGCTGAATTTTATGCTACCATTCTAAAATTGAAGGAGATTCCACACCCAGATTTAAGCCCCGGCTTTCGTTGGTTCCAAATCCATAAGAACACGCAGCTTCATTTAATTCAAAAAGATAGCATTGTATTTAGTAAAGATAAATCCATACATCTTTGTTTGGCCACCTCCAATTTAGATACGGTCATTGCACATCTAAAAAAGAATGGAATTCCCTATTACGATTGGCCAGGAAATAAAAATACCATCTCCAACAGAACCGATGGGGTACAACAAATTTATATTCAAGACCCTGACGATTACTGGATTGAAATTAATACCGCAGCACATCATCGCGACTAAACTACATGCATTATGAGTTCTATAAAGACTATTTTTCCGTTAGGTTTTCCATGGCAAACCCAAGACCCTTTCTTATTTTGTGTATATCATTTAGACCATTATCCAGAAGGTAATGATGAGATGGGACCAGCCGTTTCATTGGAAGGACGCACTTTGGGAAACGATTTTACCATAAAAGATGGATGGCGCATGTATCATGGACATACCATTCCAGGTTTTCCGTCGCACCCGCATAGAGGTTTTGAAACGGTTACCATTGTAAATAAAGGTTTCTGTGATCATTCTGATTCTTTGGGAGCGGCAGGGCGCTTTGGAGAAGGAGATGCGCAATGGATGACAGCTGGGAGAGGTGTGCAACATTCCGAAATGTTTCCCTTACTAAAAACAGCAGATAAAAATCCATTGGAACTGTTTCAGATCTGGCTTAACTTACCCAAAGCGAATAAATTTGTAGATCCCCACTTTTCGATGCTATGGAACGAAGATATTCCCATGGTTGTATCTAATGAAAGTAAGGTAAAAGTGGTAGCTGGTTCTTACTTAGGAATGGAAGCACCCTCACCCGCGCCAAACTCGTGGGCAGCCGATCCGGAAAACGAAGTTGCCATATGGAATATACATTTACAACCAAACGAGACATTTACCCTGCCTTCCTCTAAAAATAATATCAACCGTACGTTGTATTATTATGAGGGAGCAACTAGTACTATAGAAGAACAAAGTCTAACTCCTAATCATGGTATTGAATTAGAGGCTTTAGAAGAAACTGTTATTACCAATGGAAATTCGGAGTCCCATTTTCTTCTATTACAAGGGAGGCCTATAGCAGAGCCAGTTGCCAAGTATGGACCATTTGTAATGAATACAGATGCCGAAATAGAACAAGCCATGCAAGAATATAGACTAACCCAGTTTGGGGGCTGGCCTTGGCCACAAACAGACCATGTACATTCTAAAGAAAAGGGACGTTTTGCAAAGTATCCTGATGGTACCCTAGTAGAAAAATAAGAACTCCCAAATGACACTAACATCCCTCCAATTATTGATAGATTTTGGACTTGTAGTACTTATTTGGATGGTACAATTGTTAATTTATCCAAGTTTTCCATTTTATAATGAAAAAGATCTTATTAAATGGCACAAACAGTATACGGTGCGTATTGGAGCTATCGTAGCCCCCTTGATGATGAGTCAGCTCTTTATTGCAATTTGGCAGGTATTCCAAACTCCATCCTTTTACCGTATAGGCATCTTAATATTAGTGTTCAGTGTATGGATATTTACTTTTGCTCAATTTGTTCCCTTGCACAACAAAATCTCCAAAGGCACTATTACAGATGGAATGCTCCAAAAGCTTGTATTCCGAAATTGGTTGAGAACCTTTCTATGGAGTTTTATTTTTGTTTGGGGACTTGTAGAATTTCATATTTCACAATAAAAAAATCTACTACATACGTATAATCTTAGCACCAATGGCTCTTAAACGTTCATCAATATTCTCATAACCACGATCTATCTGCTCTATATTATGAATAGTAGAAGTTCCTTTAGCCGAAAGTGCAGCAATTAATAAGGAAACACCAGCTCTAATATCTGGAGAAACCATGGTTGTTGCTTTCAAGGTAGACTTAAAATTATGCCCCATAACCGTAGCTCTATGCGGATCGCATAAAATAATTTTGGCTCCCATGTCTATCAACTTATCAACAAAAAACAAACGGCTTTCAAACATCTTTTGATGTATGAGCACCTCTCCCTTAGCTTGTGTAGATACTACGAGAATAATACTCAATAAATCTGGAGTTAATCCAGGCCATGGAGCATCTGCGATCGTTAGAATGGAACCATCTATATAGTTTTGAATCTCGTAACCATCTTTATGCGCTGGAATGTAAATATCATCACCTTTGCGCTCTATGGTTATTCCTAACTTTCTAAAAACGGAAGGAATCTGACCCAAATCGTCCCAACTTACATTTTTAATGGTTAGCTCACTTTTAGTCATTGCTGCAAGACCAATCCAGCTTCCTATTTCTATCATATCTGGAAGCATTCGGTGTTCTGTTCCACCTAACGAATCAACACCATCTATCACCAATAAATTAGAACCAATACCGCTAATTTTAGCACCCATTCTATTAAGCATATTACAAAGTTGCTGCAAATAAGGTTCGCAAGCGGCATTGTAAATTGTAGTAGTTCCTTCTGCTAAAACGGCAGCCATTACAATATTGGCAGTACCTGTTACAGAGGCTTCATCTAAAAGCATATAGGTGCCTTTCAATTTTTTTGCCTCTACTCCATAAAAGTGTTCTTCTCTATTATATCTAAACTTGGCACCTAGATTAATAAAGCCTTCAAAATGCGTATCTAGTCTACGACGTCCAATTTTATCACCCCCTGGCTTTGGAATATATCCTTTGCCAAAACGAGCTAATAAAGGACCTACGAGCATAATAGAACCTCTAAGACCTCTTCCATCTTGTTTGAATTGATCTGACTGTAAATAATCTAGATTAACATCGTCGGATTTAAAGGTATATGAACCTTTTCCTTTTTTCTGAATTTTAACCCCTAAATCTTCCAACAAAGAGATGAGCTTATTTACATCAACAATATCAGGAATATTGTTAATGGTAACTTCCTCAGGAGTTAAAAGTACAGCGCAAAGGATTTGTAATGCTTCATTTTTGGCACCTTGTGGCGTAATCTCACCTTGCAGTTGGTGGCCACCTTCAATTTTAAATGTTCCCATTTAAGATAGAGAATGTTAGTATCGCTTTTTACCGCGATTATTATTACTACGTTGGTTCTTTTTACCGTTGTTACGGTTGCTTGTTTTTACTACCCTATTTTTAAGGAACTGCCCGCTATCTGTAAGGCTTTCACCGCCAGCAGCTAAATCAATTTTACCTTCACTTAATTCGAAAAGGTGTTTAAAAATGGCTGCGTCATCTACGGTATCCTTATTCCAATTGAGGTAACACTTTTTCATATGATTTCCAATGGCGTATTCCAAGCCATCTCTCATATCTCCCTTTTCCCAACTAATGGCAACATCAATCATTCTTTTGATATTGTTCCCATAAAAACGATACTTCGGGAAATTTTGAGGATATTCTAGAGGTTCTGGTCTTTGTTGCAAAACCTCTTTGCTTGTAATTGGGAAAGGCGACTCTACATCCAATTTAAAATCGGACATAATAAATAACTGATCCCATAGTTTATGTTGAAAATCGGGTACATCTCTTAAATGCGGCTGCAAATTACCCATCACACTAATAATGGATTTTGCAATCTTATTTCGTTCTTCGGCATCCGCTATGGAAACTGCATGATCTACCATTTTTTGAAAATGACGACCATATTCTGGAATAATGAGCTTGGAGCGCTCAGTATTGTACTCTAAGATTTCAACTTTGTTCAAACTGTAAAAATTTTGCTTAAAAAACTAGGAAGTATACTAATATAAGGCGCAAAATAACAAAATTCTGCCATAACTCCTATTTTAAAGGGAGATTACTCCTTTTATCTGTCCTACTTCTTTGTACTTTTCAATAACCGCATCTGGACCTGCCATAGAAACCGTGATGGAAATACTGGTATAGGTACCTTTTTTGGATTTTTTTGATTCGATAACCGCTCCTGTGTTATCAAATATTTGATGAATCTGTGCAATTTTATCTGGCTCGGTGGGTACAATAAACTTGTATAAATAATTAGAGGGCCAAGCACTCGTTAACAATAATTGCTCTCTTAAGCGGGTGTAGAATTCATCCGATTGTTCGGGTTGCATATTTTAATTTTTGCAAATATAAACCTTAGGCTTCAATTTTTATGTCTTGGCGGTATTTCATTACTTTGCATACTTAACACCATCATACTTTTGAATACAAAAAGAATCGTAATCACAGGAGGTCCAGGAACCGGAAAAACATCCGTTATCGAAAAATTGGAAGAAGGAGGGCATTATTGCTTTCATGAGATTATTCGAAGTATGACACTGGAAGCAAAAAAGAATGGGAAGTCAGAAGAATTTGTTTCCAATCCTATTATAAGTGTATCAGATCCAATAGCGTTTAATAAGATGCTTTTAGAGGGAAGGGTGAAACACTTCAAAGAGGCCGACGATTTAAAGGAAGAACAAGTCTTTTATGATCGTGGCATCCCAGATGTATTGGCCTACATGGATTATTTCAAACAAAGCTACACTAAAGATTTTATAGAGGTATGCAGAGCGCATACATACGACCTTATTTTCATCTTACCTCCATGGGAAGCAATTTATATATCGGATAATGAACGCATGGAAAGCTATGCAGAAGCTAAAGAAATTCATACACAATTGGAACAAACCTATCATTCTTTGGGTTATAAACCCATCACAGTACCTAAAGGCACAGTGGAAGAACGACTCACCTTTATTCTAAATCATATAAAGCCCTTATAGTGTTGGTAGATCCAAAAGAGATTTTAAAAAAATACTGGGGGTTTTCGGAGTTCAAAGGATCACAAGAACGTATTATTAATGCGGTTTTGGAAAATAAGGATGTACTGAGCTTACTACCCACAGGAGGTGGAAAATCGCTCTGTTTTCAAATTCCTGCCTTAGCAAAGGATGGTATATGTATTGTGGTATCTCCTCTTATTGCATTGATTCAAAATCAGGTAGAAAATTTAAAAGCAAACGGAATTAAAGCAATTGCCTTAACAGGAGGAATCCCCTTTGATGAAGTGAATTCCTTGCTCGATAATTGTTTATATGGCAACTATAAGTTTTTATACCTATCTCCAGAACGTTTACAGCAAGACATCGTAAAAGAACGCATTCAACAAATGAATGTAAATCTTATTGCAATAGATGAAGCGCACTGCATTTCTCAATGGGGAAACGACTTTAGACCTGCCTATCTACAATGTGCAGTTTTAAGAGAACTTAGCCCAGAAGCCCCAATAATTGCACTTACTGCTACTGCTACAAAAAAGGTGGCAGAAGATATTAAAGAGAATCTTCAATTTATAGAGCCAATTACGGTAAAGGATTCTTTTGCAAGGGATAATATTACCTTCAAAGTTTTATGGGAAGAAGATAAATTATATCGATTAAGACTTTTATGCGCCAACGCCCAAAAAAGTGTTATCGTCTATACCAGAAATAGAAGAGCCACTGAAGAACTCAGTCGTTTTTTACAAAAAAATAAAAACACTGCCACTTTTTATCATAGCGGCATTCCCAAAGCTGAAAAAGAAAAGCGTTTGAACCAATGGTTAACCAATGAAGTAAAGGTAATGGTTTCCACCAATGCCTTTGGAATGGGTGTAGACAAACCCGATGTAGATTTGGTTGTTCACTATCAAATTCCTGATAGCATTGAAAACTATTTTCAGGAAGCCGGAAGGGCAGGAAGAGACGGCACAAGCGCAAATGCGGTTCTTATTACCCACAAGGCAGATGAGCAGCAGCTAAGAAATCAGTTTTTACAGAGTCTCCCAACGGTCGATTTCTTAAAAAAACTATATCGTACATTAAATAATTATTTTCAAATATCCTATGGGGAAGGAAATGATGAAACTTTCCAATTACATTTTCATCAATTCTGTGAAATTTACAAATTCAATGGACTTATGGCCTACAATGGCCTGCGTTGTTTAGACCAAAACTCCGTAATTTCTCTTTCAGATTCATTTTCAAAGAAAACCACGGTGCAGTTCATTGCTTCCAAAGAAGCCCTTTTTAGCTATATCGAAACTCATTCTTCTATGGCTACTGCAGTACAAACACTGTTACGTACTTATGGTGGTGTTTTTGAATTTGAAACACGTATCAATCCAGTTCTGATTGCCAAAAAATCTTCCATCCCAGAAACGGAAGTCCTACGAACACTGGAACAACTTCACAAGGATGAAATTATTAAATACAATGGCCATCATAACGATCTAGAAATTACTTTTTTAGTTCCTCGGGAGGATGATAGAACCATTCATGTTTTTGCAAAAAAAGTAAAAGAGCAAATTGCGATTCGCACGAATAATGTGGAAAGTATGCTTTCCTATATTCAAAACAACAACAAATGTAGAGCACAACAATTACTTCATTATTTTGGAGAAAACAAAAAACAAAAATGTGGGGCTTGCGATGTTTGTAATGCCCCAAAATCCATAGACCCACATATGATACCCTTAATTATGGAGGAACTATTAGTGCAATTAAAAAAGAAAGCACAATCTTCTCGGGAATTAATACAAGTATTGACCTATAAGGAAGAAGCAATTTTAGCTACCTTACAACACTTACTAGAGGAAGAAACCATTCAAATAAATACTAGGAATAAATATGAAATCAGCTAATACACGAGACCTACGCATTGTATTTATGGGTACACCAGATTTTGCAGTAGCAACCTTAGAAGCATTATTAGAAGATGGGCAAAAGGTTGTAGGGGTTATTACAGCACCAGACAGACCCGCGGGTCGTGGAAGAGCTATGAAGCAATCGGCTGTAAAAATTCATGCCTTGTCCAAAAACATTCCTGTACTACAGCCTCTCAACCTCAAAGATTCTAATTTCCTAGAACGTTTAGAAGCCTTGCAGGCCAATTTACAAATCGTAGTTGCTTTTAGAATGCTTCCAAAATTGGTCTGGGCAATGCCGAAGTATGGCACTTTTAACCTTCATGCTTCGCTCTTGCCCAACTTAAGAGGTGCCGCACCTATTAACTGGGCCATTATGTATGGTGAAACCACTACTGGTGTTACCACCTTCTTTATAGACGATAAAATAGACACAGGGGAGATCATTCTCCAAGAAGAAACAAACATATCAGAAGAAGATACTGCTGGCAGTCTGCATGATGTATTAATGGTTCAGGGGGCTGCCCTAGTGCTAAAAACCGTAAAACAAATTCGAGACAATACGGTTGTAAGAAAACCGCAAAGGGAAATCAATAATTTAAAAACAGCTTATAAAATTGATAAAGACACCTGTAAAGTTGATTGGAAGAAATCTTCCAAAGAGATCTATGATCATATTAGAGGCTTAAGCCCCTACCCTGCTGCTTGGTGTACATTACATATAGGATCAGAAACGCTGTCCGTAAAAATTTATAAGGCGGCTAGGATTATGGATACTCACAATTTAGAAATAGGGCAAATTGAATTTAATAAGAAGCAACTAAAAGTAGCGGTAGCCGATGGTTATATGGAGCTTTTAGAAATACAGCTTCCAGGAAAACGAAGAATGCCTACCAAAGATGTTTTGAATGGCTTAAAATTGGATAATTCTACCTTTATAAGCTAAGCCCTAATGAATACAGGGGTTGCGAGAAGTGTGAAAAATAGCCCACTTTATCAACAAACCCCCCAAGTTATTAACAAAACAGCCAATTTCCCTTGATTTTACTTGCGTTGAAAGCAAATCCGTATAAATTTGTTTTGAATTCAAATTATTTTAACAACAATTAATTCAATTAAATTATGAACAAAACAGAATTAATCGATGCAATGGCAGCTGACGCTGGCATCACTAAAGCAGCAGCAAAGAAGTCTCTTGAGTCTTTTTTAGGAAACGTAGAAGGATCTTTAAAAAAAGGTGGTAGAGTATCTTTAGTAGGTTTCGGATCTTGGTCTGTATCTAGAAGAAATGCAAGAGAAGGTAGAAATCCATCAACAGGTAAGACTATTCAAATTGCAGCTAAAAATGTTGTGAAGTTTAAAGCTGGTGCCGATTTAGGTAAAGCAGTAAACTAGTCTATACCCATAGAATATAAAGGAAGCACTCTAAAATTAGAGTGCTTTTTTTGTTTCTAGCACTTTTGTTATTAGTTAGAAATATCTTATTTTTAAATAACACTTACTATACCCTATGATCGGTTTAAAGCCAAAAAAAGGAAAACTACTTATTGCAGAACCCTCATTAACTGGGGATGTTTCTTTTAATAGATCTGTGGTATTACTGGCAGAGCATAATGACGAAGGTTCCGTGGGTTTTATTTTAAACAAACCCTTGGATTATGATATTAGTGATTTGGTAACGGAGATTAATGTGCCTTTTCAAGTATATAATGGAGGGCCGGTAGAACAAGACAATTTATACTTTATCCATAAGGTTCCAGATTTAATAGCAAACAGCGTTGAAATCTCTCATGGTATCTATTGGGGCGGCGATTTTGAAAATACAGTGGCATTAATCAATCAAAAAATCATTACAAGTAATGATATTCGTTTCTTTTTGGGCTATTCTGGTTGGGCATCTTTGCAATTAGACCAGGAATTATCATCCAAATCTTGGGTAGTCGTTCAAAACAAATATCAAAGTAATATTATTCAAAAGTCTTCTGCAGCCTTTTGGAAAGAAAAGATGGTTGAGTTAGGAGGAAATTACCTCCTATGGTCCAATGCACCCGAAAACCCTACCCTAAACTAAGCGGGCATGCGCATTTAACTTAGCTAATAAATCCTTTGCCACGAGCGAAGTAAACTCCTTTTTACGGTATTTGGTAATAGGCTGTATTCCTACAATACTATTAGTAATAAAAAGTTCATCAGCTTTTTGCAATTCGAAAGGAGAAACAGCTGTTTCTTCAAAAGTGTATGTATCTTGTTTGTCAAGGATTCCCAAAAGCTTTTTTCTAATAGTCCCATTAAGACAGCCACTTTGTAGGCTTGGAGTTTTTATATGCTGCTCTTTTACTACGAATAAATTTCCATTGAGAGCTTCTACAACCTCTTTCTGTTGGTTAATTAATAAACAGTTCTGATACCCATTTTCCTTAGCAAAAATGCTACCAACTACATGTATTAATTTATTATTTGTTTTTAGGGTAGACAGCATATCCGGATTGATATAAAAATCTTTAAACAATTCAACCTCATAAGGAGCATCTGATAGGGTATAAAAAGCTACTTCTAGGGCTGAAGTCTCTATGATATAAGACACATTCTGGTCTGTAGGAAGATATAAACCTCCGTTATTTCTAAAAATAGTTAAACGCACCCTCGCTGCTTCCTTTTCTAAACCATTGGCACTTAGTATTTGAAACACCTCATTTTCCAGAAACTCCATTGTAAAACTCATGGGTATCTCCATGCGCAATAATCGCATAGAGGCCATTAAACGCAAATAATGATCTTCCCAAAAAAAGATACGCGACTGGGATACACGCATCGTTTCAAATAAGGAGTCTCCATAGCGGAGTCCCCTATTTTCATGGTTTATAAAAAGTTCGTTTTTGGGAAGTACGGTTCCGTTAAAATTGACCATAAAAAAAGCCTTGAAAATTCAAGGCTCAAAGATACAGTATATTATAAAATTTTAGGTAGATCCTAGCACTTGCTTTAAATCGGATACTTGATTTTCCCAAAGCATTTTAGATTCTTCCACTTCGTCTTCCTCTGCATGGTCTGTGATAAAAAGAGAAACGTCTTTGGTAATCTCATCCACGATGATCTTCATTTCAAAAAAACCGCCGTCTTCATCTTCTTCCCAAGCAAATTTTACAAACTCATCGTTCTTCTTTTTAAGCAGTTTGGCATTCTCTTCGGTGCCATCCCAAATAAAGATAAAAAGCTCTCCTCTGGAGTTTACGTTGTCTGCAAACCACTCCGAAAGCCCGGAGGGAGTAGATATATATTGATATAATAATTGGGGGGAAGATTGTATGACAAATTCTAGTTCGTATTTAATTTTATTGCTCATTCAAATGGTGTTTATGTATGGACAATATATAGATTTCTGAATGATAAAAAAATAAAACTTCAAGAATATTTTTAGCAAACTTATGTTGATAGGGAAGAAATTAAACTTTATATTTGCAGCCGTTTTTAATGCATATGGCGAGGTAGCTCAGCTGGTTAGAGCGTCGGATTCATAACCCGGAGGCCGAGGGTTCAAGTCCCTCTCTCGCTACAAATACAAAAAGGAATCTCTTAATGGGGTTCCTTTTTTATTTTCAAGAAGCTCGCACATCCCAAATATTCCTAGAAGTATTAAAAATTAGTTGCATAACCACAACTAGGTATTTGTATACAATGGCCAGGAACAAGGAACATCATCAAAATTCACCATAGTAACCGTAACAAAAGTTGAATATTTTCGTCTCATTAAAAATCACATTCGTTGCATAGCCTAAGACTAATTGAGAATGAAATCAATAATGAATAATAAAATTCTAATACCTCTAGGAGCATTTATTTTAACTTCTGTATTTATCCTTTGGGAATACTTTAATGGCGGCGTGGTGACGCATCATCTGCTTGCACGAGAAGATCTACCAGGCCTTTCCAACTGGTGGGGATTATTAACCATTCCTTTATTATCCTGGCTAGTCATATCTATAATAGATAAGCGTAGAGATAAGAAAATAAAATCGGAGTCCAATTTCGAAGATTATGAAACAAGAATCCTAAAGCGTTTTTTGGCGGCTCTGTTATTTGGAATTATTGCATCATTACTATGGGAATTTAATTTGGAGAATATCTTGCAATTTTATATTCTGTTCCCCATTCTTATTTCATTTTTTAAACCTGTTCATATACCAGAATACTTACTTGGGTTTGTCATTGGAATGTTATTTACATTTGGTGGCATACTGCCAATTATAATCGGAATAGTATTACTCATACTATGCTTTGTGATAAACAAAGTAGTACAAAGCCTGAAAAATTTGTTTTGAAGGAAAGCGAATTGAATAAAGTGCGAATGAGCGAAGTAAAAATTTAAAACTCGCTTATTAGCAATACCTATAATTCAGCTCTTACTTCTACCCATATTTCAAAATTCCATATTTTTAGAATTCTGGATTTCTAGATAAAATCCATGACATTGATTTCGTATGGAGATTATCACCATGCGTATTGTCCCATCATAAAGGAATAGAAGGCAGATATCGCTTATTAAGCCAGCAGGGCAGAACAAAAAGAGTCTTAGCGATTACCAGAATTTTATATGATAACTTTCCAAATTATTTTCGCCAATCCTATTGATCTTCTTAATTAATTATAGTTTATTTGAATAATAACTAAACTCAAGCTTATACTAACAAATTAATAAGGATTAATCAAATGCTCCTAGAACATCCTCCAATATCCACTTTTTTCGGTTTGTTAAGCACTCTATCTGCGTTTTAATGATTAATGGAAGACAAACAAATGGAAACTATACCTAAAAAAGGTTTTAAAGGATTAATTGAAAATTGGCAAAGTGATTTAATAGCTGCGGTGAGCGTCTCACTCATTGCGCTACCTCTTTCTCTAGGGATTGCATTGGCTGCGGGTGCACCTGCTATGGCTGGTATTCTTTCGGCCATTGTTGGTGGTGTTGTTACAACCTTTTATCGGGGTGGTCATATATCCGTCAATGGACCTGCCAAAGGAGTTATTGCAGTGATCCTTTTGGGTATTGCATTGATGGATGATGGTTCAGGGCAAGCATTTAATTATGTCTTAGCTGCGGTAGTTGTTTCTGGGGCAATTCAAGTATTATTGGGGTTGTTAAAATTGGGTCGCTTAGCGGATATTTTCCATTCTTCCGTGATTCACGGCATTCTGGCAGCCATTGGAATTATCATTTTTGCCAAACAAATCCATGTTGCCTTGGGTACGCATTCTGATAGTCCTAGTATTATACAAAATCTTATAGATGCGGTTGTGCAATTACCTCAAGCGAATCCTTTCGTCGTAATTATTGCTTTAGCAGGTCTACTTTTATTACTATTTCATTCCAAAATCAGTTATCGATTTTTCCATATTCTACCTGCACCAATGTGGGTTATTGCACTTTCCATTCCGTTTGTTTATTTTTTCAATTTCTTTGACCCGCATACGCTTTCATTTTTCGGAAAGGCATATGAGGTCGGACCCGATTTACTTTTGGACATTCCAGACAATATTGCAGATTCAATAATGCATCCCAATTTTGGTAAAATTAATACCATTGAATTCTGGACAACAGTACTATCCATTCTAATCATAACTAGTATTGAATCATTAGCCATTGCAAAGGCAGTTGATAAGATTGATCCTTATAAGCGAAAGACGAATTTGAATAAAGATTTGACAGGTATTGGATTGAGTACAATGGCTGCTGGTTTAATTGGAGGATTGCCAATTATTGCTGTAATTATTCGAAGTACTGTCAATATCCATAATGGTGCAAAAACCAAATGGTCTAATATGTATCAAGGACTTCTATTATTACTTTTCATTCTGGTATTGAGTCCTATTATGAGACAAGTACCCTTATGTGCTTTTGCAATTTTACTAGTATATACTGGGTTTAAGCTAGCCTCACCTGCCGTCTTCAAGCAAGTTTATAGTCAAGGCACCGAGCAGTTAATATTCTTTGTTGGCACGATGATTTTAACGCTTTATACCAATTTATTAATTGGATTATTGGGAGGGCTATTATTGGCTCTGATTAGTCATATGCTATTGGCTAGAGTGTCTATCCCTCGGTTTTTTAAAATGGTTTATAATTCGGGTTCTAATTTGATAGAGCAACCAGATGGAAGTTATGATCTAAAGATTAAAGGAATTGCGAATTTTTTAGGCATTTTAAAAATTGATAAACTCGTGTCTCAAATTCCTTCCGGTGTTGATGTCAATATTGATTTATCTGAAACAAGATTGGTAGGCATGACCTATATGGACTACTTAGTAGATTACTTAAAAATACAAAAGGACACTGGTGGTAAAGTCATTATAAAAGGATTGGATTCACATGTTTCGTCCTCCAGTCATAATAGAGCATTAAAAATTTCTTTAAACAGCTCTGCCCCTAAATTATCGCCCAGGCAAAATCGATTGCAAAATTTAGCAAATGAAAAGGATTATGAATATACCAACCAAGTAAATTGGAATACTACCTACCTAAAGACTTTTCACTTTTTTGAAATTAGACCTATTGAACGTAAATCAAATTGTCTCAAAGGAATGTTTAAAGGTTTGGATATGTCCTGGGAAATTGCAGATGTAACGTTTAGCGAAGGTGCCGCTTTTACGGCTGAGACTTTTAATACTACACTAATGGTCTTAAAACTGAATAAAAAAATTCCCATTTTCAGAATGGAAAAAGAGGGAGTAATTGAAAAACTATTCGACAGAGTGATGGCATACACAGGCTATAAAGACATTGATTTTGAGATGTATCCAGATTTCTCCAAAAAATTTCTTATTATGGGAAATAAGGAATCTGAAATCCGGTCATTTTTTACGGATGACGTTATTCGTTTTTTCGAAAATCATCAGATTTATCATTTAGAAAGTAATGGCGAAGCATTGGTCATTTTCGATAAAATTAAATTGGCAAGGACTGATGAAACTATCGCCTTCATTGATTATGGGAAAGAATTGGCCTCCCTTCTAGACGGAAAAACAACGCTCAAATGAATTAAGGAATGAAAAAATTAATTCTCTTATTATCAACGCTGTTCTTAATAATAGCTTGTAATTCGAAGAGTGACCAAATTGACAAGGTAGCAGATTATTATGCAGCCTTTAATGATTCTGACTACGAACAACTGAAAAACCATATTGCGGATAGCATCAGTATTGTTGAAGGAGATTATATAATGCCATTTACGCACGAAACTTTTTATGAGCAGTTTAAATGGGATTCTATTTTTAAACCAACATATAAAGTCGTAGCATTGGAGCAATTAAATAACCAAGTTTTAGCGAAGGTAGAAGTGCATTCATTGCGCTTTGATTTTTTAAAGAACAACCCGCTGACATGCCAGCATAAGATTTCATTTGAAGCAGGCAAAATCACAAAATTCGAAACTCTTGATTGTATAGATGCCGATTGGGCTATCTGGGAAAAAGAAAGAGATTCTTTAGTGGTTTGGATTGATAAGCGGCATCCCGAACTAGACGGGTTCATTAATGATTTAAGCATGAATGGTGCAATTAAGTACCTTAAAGCAATTGATTTATATAAGAATCGTTAAAATGATAAACCGATTAAAGTTTTCTATTGATATTGAGGCTGAAAAAAATACAATTTGGAAAGCACTCTGGAATGAGCATTCTTATCGGGAATGGGCGAGCATATTTTTTGAGGGGTCTTTTGTAGTATGCAACAATTGGAAAGAAGGCAGTAAAGTTCATTTTTTAGGACCAGATCAGAGCGGTATTTACAGTATTATTGCAAAACATAGTCCTAATAAAATAATAGCATTTAAGCATATCGGTAGTGTGGTGGAAGGAAAAGAGCAACCCATTGATGAAGAATCAAAAAAATGGACGGGAGCTACCGAAATTTACTCATTAAGCAAGGGAACTGAAACCAATACACTTACAGTTGAAATAGATGTACTTAATGAGCATCTAGAATTTATGACAAACACATTTCCTAAAGCTCTGGAAAAGATAAAAAAGAATTGCATCCAACAAAACATATAATTTACCTCTCCATTCCCTGCTCTTAAATTTCACAGTTTTAGATAGTTTTATTTCCAATGCATAAAAGCTTACTAAATTCCTTTTAATAGCTATCACCATATCAATTTGAAAATTGGTACTTTTAATGGAGCCAATTGTAAATTGACCTTAGTAATCTTAAAATAGCATTATTCACCAATTAAAATCCCTTGCTAAATTTTACTATCTGCAATCATAATAGCATTACAATTATATCGAAGAAAGCATGAAACAACTAGTTACCCTATCTTTTTTAATTTTATTTAATTGTAAAACAGAAGTAAAAACCGAAAACAGGATTGACAAAACCGTTTATGATATGTGGCATAGTTTTACCAATTCAAATTCCCAATTTAAAAAAGAGGAACTACCCGAGTCCTGGTATTTTGCAATGAATAAAGAAGATGCAAATAGGTTGGCTGCATTGACCCTAAATGGAAAAAAGAAGGCTTCTTCTGGCCTTTATGCTTGGTATAAAGAGGCAAATGCTGATCTTCCAAAAATAGGAACAAAGCATATTATCACAGATTTTGATGGAAAGGCCAAAGCAATCATTGAAATTAAAAAAGTAGATACCATTCCATTTAATAAGATTTCCAAAGCCTATGCAACATTGGATATGGGAACCAACGTTGATCCGCTTAAAAAATGGAGAAAAGCGCATTGGGAGTTTTTCGCAAATACCATGGAGGAAAGTGGAGCGCAACCCACAGAAGAAATGCTGGTGGTATGTGAATGGTTCGAAACTATCTGGACAGAAAACGATGAATGATCCATTCATTTAAATTTTAAAATTAAAAAACATTGAATTATGCTAACTGATATTCATCCGAAACTACCCATGCGCGACAAAAATGTTACACGAGAGTTCTACATAAGTAAATTGGGCTTTCAAATATTTGGAAATGCTGATTATGACGGTTATTTGATGTTGGAAAAAGATGGAATCCAAATTCACTTTTTTGAATTCAAAGAACTAAACCCTAAAGAGAATTATGGCCAGGTATATATTAGAACTGACAATATTGAAGGCTTTTACCAATCGCTATTAGACACCAAAACAACCATTCATCCCAATGGTGCTTTGGAAATTAAACCTTGGGGACAAAAAGAATTCTCTGTGCTTGATCCAGATACGAACCTCTTAACCTTTGGACAGGAAATCTAGAAACATAAAAAGTATCTCATATGAAAAGAACATGTATCGCTTTTGTACTAATGCTCATTTGTTTCCATTCTTATGGACAAAAACCAAGAGCAAGAGATTTAGGGGTTCCATTTGTTGGTATCACGGGGGAGTTTAACGCTATTACAGATGTTAAAGGAGTGGAAGTAGGCTATAGCACTATTATTTCAGGGAAAGGTGAAAATGTGTTGGGTAAAGGACCGATAAGAACGGGGGTTACTGCTATATTTCCCAGAGGAAAAGCTAAAAAGTTCAGTCCTGTGTATGCCAACTGGTATAGTCTTAATGGCAATGGTGAGATGACAGGGACCACTTGGGTTACCGAATCAGGGTTTCTGGAAACACCCATTATGATCACTAATACGAATAGCGTGGGAGTTGTTAGAGATGCGGTATTAAAATGGTATGTAGATACAGACTGGTACAGTGGTGAAAATTGGTGGTACACATACCCAGTAGTTGCTGAAACCTACGATGGTTTTTTGAATGATATTTACGGTTTCCATGTCAAAGAAAAACATGTATTGGAAGCTATTAAAAATACATCTAGTGGAAGAATTTCGGAAGGCAATGTTGGTGGAGGAACGGGCATGATGTGTTTGGGTTATAAAGGAGGAACTGGAACTTCTTCAAGAGTTATTAAAATTAAAGATTCATCCTATACCGTTGGCGCAATTGTACAATCCAATTTTGGAGCGAAAAGAAACTTATCAATCGCAGGTGTGCCCGTTGGAATTGAATTAAAAGATACCTTGAATTATGAATTCAACGCACCTCCAAAATCCAGAAGACAGGAAGGAGACGGTTCCATTATCATAATTGTTGGAACAGATGTGCCCCTTTTACCCCATCAGTTAAAGAGAATTGCGCAAAGAATTCCTTTAGGAGTAGGAATTGTAGGTGGGCGAGGAAGTAATGGATCAGGGGACATTTTTTTGGCGTTTTCAACAGCTAACGAAAATGCCTTTAATAGAGATGAAATTGTGAAAGTCCAATCCATACCAAATGATCAGTTAATGCCTGTTTTTGAAGCAACCGTTCAAGCCGTTGAAGAAGCGATTATCAATGCAATGGTAGCCGCAGAAACCATGGAGGGAATTAATGGCAATAAGGCGTATGCCATTCCGCATGATCTATTAGTTAAAACTTTAAAAAAATTCAATCGCATAAAAGAACAATAGGTACTACTCTTATGTAATATAATGAACGCTGATACTCATCCTTAAGAAACCCATGCTAAAAAAAGTAGTTAGTCTTTTACTTGTTTTAACCATTTGCAGTTGTATTACCTACCGAAATGACCACGGAAGGAAGAGATTTAATTGCTGTAAATTCACTATGAAACCCAACAGTAATGATTTGGTCTACAAAATAATAGACACTACCAAATTATATAAAATTGTCTCCGTTGTTAATCTTCCTGATGGGAAACCATTAGCAAATTTTAATACCAGTTATCTTAAATTCTATGGGAATGGTAAAGTAGGAACCTTTTATACCTATGATGAGCATGATATTAATTCTTTAAACCCTGAGAAATCAGATATAGGAATCTATAGTTACACCAAAGAAGTTCTTACAATCCAAACCTATTTTCATCATGTACAGGGAGGTGGTTTTGTAAAAGATAGGTTACAGAAAAAGACACCGAATACCTTAGAATTTGTTGGAGACGAGCTTTTAACCACCTATATAGCACTAGATATTCCAGATAAATGGCTAATTTATAAACCTGATTGGTAACGAAACAAGGAAGCGCACAAATACCTAAATAAATCGATTTATGAAAAAAAGTTTTACCTCATATGTTCAATACTGGATGCTTTTTTTTTCCTTTTTGTCTACTACTGTATTCTTTGGACAAAATGATATTGCAGATTTTATTTCTTTAGCGCCCACTTCTCAGACTAGCAATTTTAATATCCCTTCTTCACATGTGTTCCAGAAAATTATAGAAACCGGAGACCCTCTTACCCAAGGAGGTGTTCTTCCCGATAGAAATGATTTTACAGCCTATGTTCCTATTAATGGAA
Source organism: uncultured Flavobacteriaceae bacterium (assembly GCA_947500575.1). GTDB lineage: Bacteria > Bacteroidota > Bacteroidia > Flavobacteriales > Flavobacteriaceae > CANMSI01. The sequence goes on from CANMSI010000002.1 coordinate 810,348, forward strand.
GTAATGAAAACGGATACCTTAGTATTAATTCAGAGCGAATTCCGGGAGGTGTAAGTATTTTAGATATAAATTTTGATACTACCTCAAAACAATGGCAGACATCTCTTTCTCAAGCTGTAGATTTTACCAGTGTAGCGGGAACCATAGCCAACTGCTCAGGAACAGTTACCCCATGGAATACGGTAATTTCCTGTGAAGAATTTATCGATACCGCAGATTCCAACGCAGATGGATATAATGACATAGGTTGGTGTATAGAAATAGACCCAGCAACAAAAACGGTTTTAAGGAAATTATGGGCTTTGGGAAATTTTAAGCATGAAAATGTCTCTATTCATTCCAATCTGCGCACAGTTTATCAAGGGGCAGATTCTACACCTGGGTATCTCTATAAATTTGTCGCTAATAATGAGGAAGATCTTAGTAGCGGCTTATTATATGTGTATCAAGGTGCCAAAGATGGCGCTGGAAACTGGATCTTACTAAACAACACTACAGCAGAAGAACGCAATACAACACTTACACAAAGTGCTGCTGCCAATGCTACGGTATTTGAAGGTATAGAAGACGTAGAAATAGGACCAGATGGAATGGTTTATTTTGCTGTGAAAGGGGAAGGACGCGTTTATCGTTTTCAAGATTCTGATCCTTTATTAGGGACTTCAGTACCACTTATGGAAACCTATGTAGGAAATGCTTCTTATGATATTATGCACGAGAATGGAGTTACCACAGAGCCTTGGGGTTTAGGAAATGACAATTTGGTCTTTGATGGCGATGGAAATCTATGGGTGTGTCAAGATGGAGGCAATAACTACATTTGGGTAGTTAAAAACGGACATACGCAAGCCAGTCCAGACGTATCAATTTTTGGGCAAACGCCTATCGATTCGGAACCTACCGGAATTACCTTTTCTCCCGATTACCGGTTTCTTTTTATGTCTATACAGCACCCTGCAAATACCAATAATAGCTCAACCCAAGAAGATACTGTTGGGAATGCAATTGGTTTTGAAAAAAGTATTTCGCTAGTAATTGCCTTGAAGGAAAATTTGGGCACCCTTTGGTATTTGGATGCGGATATGGATGGTTTTGCAACCGAGGAGACCATATCTAGCTTTACTAGTCCGGGCGCAGGCTATACCAATACAGTATTGCCAACCACGGATTGTGATGATAGTAATGCAGCTATTAACCCTGAAACAGTTTGGTACATTGATGCAGATATGGATGGATTTGCTTCGGAAGCAACAATCACCAGTTGTGTTAGTCCAGGAATGGGATATACTACGAATATACTTCCCGCTACCGATTGTGATGATACCAATATTGAAATTAACCCGGAAACCATTTGGTACTTGGATGCAGATATGGATGGCTTTGCCACAGAAACAACCATTGTAAGTTGTACTAGCCCAGGAATAGGATATACTACGAATATGCTTCCCGCTACCGATTGTGATGATACCAATGCAATGATCAACCCGGAAACAGTTTGGTACTTAGATGCAGATATGGATGGCTATGCTACAGAAACAACTATTGTAAATTGTACTAGTCCAGGAATAGGATATACTACTGATATGCTTCCCGCTACCGATTGTGATGATACCAATGCAATGATTAACCCAGAAACAGTTTGGTACTTAGATGCAGATATGGATGGCTATGCCGCAGCTACAACCGTCATTAGCTGCGTTCGTCCAGGTGATGGTTATACTACTAATGTGTTACCAACCACGGACTGCGACGATAGTGACCCAGATATACAACCTCTTACTTTATGGTATCTAGACGCTGATAATGATGGAGATGCAGATGAACCTCCTATTCAGAGTTGCACAAGTCCTGGTGAAGGGTATACCATGACCCCGCTACCCTTAGATAATACCAATGATAGAGCTAATGCTATTCTCTATCCAAACCCGTCAACAAATCAAATTACCATTGATTTGAATCAAGTATATGAAAATATAGAACTTAGCATTGTAAGTAGTAGCAGGCAATTGGTATTTAATCAAAAATACGACACAACCAACCAAATCGATCTACAAATACCGCAACTAAGGGCTGGAGTTTATTTTATCCTAATTACCTCCTCGGGTAAAAAAATAAGCGATCAAAAAATTGTTGTACAATAATTTTCCAAAATTCTTTTCAAAAAGACCGCGAAGATTCATTTAGTGGGTATTTAGGCTGTTAAATTAATGTTAACACAAAACCCCTTTTACGGTACTTTTTAAGCTTTACTTAGGTTTTATACGCATAAATAGCAAGAAAATTCGCCCTAAGGGTGCATTACATCGATTTTCTGTAATAATGATAATCCAAAACACTATTTTGCCCGTAGCTATTATTAATGACCATTTACTTATCCATACAAATCGCGACCTACGCTATGAAATTTTTAAAAAACCACGCCCCCACTCTTCTTTTGTTTTTTATGATCAGCCTTGGATATTCTCAGACCACAGTATCTGGAGATTTCCAAAAATGGCATACAGTAACTATCTTATTTGATGGTCCCAATACTTCAGAAAATGACGCCGTTAATCCTTTTTTAGATTATCGCTTAAATGTTACATTTACAAGTGCCTCAGGCAATACTTTTGTAGTGCCGGGCTTCTATGCTGCCGACGGTAATGCTGCTGAAACAAGTGCTTCTTCCGGTAATAAATGGGCAGTACGATTTACGCCCAACGAAACTGGGAATTGGACTTATAATGTATCTTTTAGAACAGCGAGCAATATCGCTGTGATTTTAAATCCAGATTTTGGCACACCCACTTCTTTTGATGGTGAGAGCGGAAGCTTCAATATTGCGGCATCTAATAAAAGTGCTCCAGATAATAGAGCCAAAGGTAGACTTAACTACGTAGGAAAACGCTACTTACAATTTGAAGAGACTGGAAAATATTTTTTGAAAGCAGGATCTGATTCCCCTGAAAACTTGCTTGCTTACAGCGATTTTGACAATACTACCAATAGTAAAACTTGGTCTCCCCATAATAGCGATTGGAATTCTGGAGATCCTACTTGGAAAGGGAACAATGGTAGAGAGTTAATAGGTGCTGTGAATTATTTATCAGAAATGGGCATGAACGCCTTCTCATTTCTTACCATGAACGTTATTGGAGATGGAAATGATGTATGGCCCTGGGCTGCCACAAATAGCAATTCACTAAATGGCGCTACTGGTTCGGATGTCAACAACAGACTTCGTTATGATGTTTCTAAGTTAGCGCAATGGGAAATTTTATTCAGTCATGCAGATGCCAAAGGAATGTTCCTTCACTTTAAGACACAAGAAACAGAAAATGACCAACTCTTAGACGGCGGAGAATTAGGAACACAGCGAAAACTATACTACCGAGAATTAATAGCACGTTTTGGACACCACTTGGCCTTGAATTGGAATTTAGGGGAAGAAAATGACTTATATGATGAATTAGGTGATGTAGATGGTACTCGTATTAAAGCCTATGCAGCCTATGTAAATGCTTTGGATCCATATGATCATCATATTGTTATTCATTCATACCCTTGGGCTCATGAGAACTTGTATCCTCCACTTTTAGGAACAGGAAATAGATTTACAGGTGCATCCATGCAAATTGGAATTGTTGCCATTCACCGTGATATAAAAAGATGGATCTTAGAATCTAAAAATGCGGGTAAACCATGGGTTGTTACGAATGATGAACAGGGCAGTGCTCAAAGAGGAGTTACTGCAGATGAGAGCTATTCCGGAAATAAAGGAAATCAAGATGACAATAGAGATGAAGTAAGACACGAGGTTTTATGGGGTACGCTGATGGCCGGAGGAGGCGGTGTTGAGTACTACTTTGGTTACAATACCGGAGAAACGGATCTCACTGCAGAAGATTTTAGAAGTAGAAGAACCAAATGGGAAGATGCCAAATATGCCTTGGACTTCTTTGACGCCCATGTTCCGTTTTGGGAAATGGAAACCAATGATCAACTAACTTCCGAGAGAGATGATTTCTGTTTAGCAAACCCTGGTGTACGCTACCTAATATACTTACCAGAAGGTGGATCTACGAATTTGAATCTTTCCGCGGGTACAGGAACTTTTACTGTAAAATGGTTTGATCCCCGAAATGGTGGAAATTTATTAAACGGAAGTATTACCGAAATTCAAGGTGGCGCTAGTAGAAATATTGGAAACCCTCCGAATAACACAAATAGTGACTGGGTTATCCTAGTAGAAAAAGAAGGAAGTAGCACCAATATACCTGTTACTGGCATGACATTAACGCCTTCCAATGCTACCATTGAAGTAGGCAATAGCACAACACTTAACGCTCAAATACAACCTACTAGTGCATCCAACAAAACGGTTATTTGGAGCTCTAATAACACCAGTGTTGCTACGGTAAACCAAGCTGGGCAGGTTACAGGAATTCAAATAGGTGCGGCAGTAATTACGGCAAGAAGCGAAGATGGCGATTTTACAGACACGGCAACGATCAGCGTAGTGCCTGCTACTCCTTGTAGTGCAGATTATTCAGAGCAAAATAATTTGGTCATTATAGAAGCAGAAAATTTAAATGCTCCTACCGGATGGAATCAAAAAACAAGCGCAAGTGGATATACCGGTACTGGTTATATTGAATGGGAAGGCGGTGATAACTTTAACACCCCTGGAATAGGAGTTATTTCTGCTTCTATCAAAATTAATAATCCAGGAACGTATTTATTTCAATGGAGAAACAAAGTAGGACAAGGAACCGTAAGTACGGATTTTAATGATTCTTGGTTGCGTTTCCCAGATGCAGATGATTTTTATGGAGAAAAAACGAGTACAGGAAGTATTGTATATCCAAAAGGCAGTGGAAAAACTCCCGAAGCGGCTGGTGCAGGAGGCGATGGATGGCTAAAAGTATACTCAAGTGGAACTATAGACTGGAGTTGGTCTACAAACACGAATGACAATAATACGCATCAAATCTATGTTACCTTTGACAATCCGGGCGTTTATACGATGGAAATATCGGGAAGGTCAGATCATCATTTAATAGATCGCATCGCATTGAGCAATAATGCCGGTAATGCTACGAACTTATCTTTACCAGAAACTACCTGTGATGGAGATGAGACGGTTCCAGTTACTGGTATATTTGTTACTCCAGATACTGCAACTATGAACATAGGAGATGTTCTAAATCTTAGTGCATCCATAACACCTTCGAATGCTACCAATCAGAATATTACTTGGACTTCTAGCGATGCTAGTGTTGCTTCGGTAGATCAAAACGGAGAGGTAACAGCTTTAGCAGAAGGAACTGCGACTATTGCTGCAATTACTGAAGATGGTAATTTCTCGGCGGGATCTGATATAACCGTAAATGACAACACCAATATTCCATTGAATAGTATACGAGTGAATCCGCAATCACTTACCATGACCGAAGGAGACATCACCACTCTTACCCTTCAGTTCATTCCTGCCAATGCTACCAATCAAAATGTAACTTGGACAACAAGTGATGCTTCAATTGCGACTGTAGACCAGAATGGGCAAGTAACTGCTATCGCCGAAGGTAATGTAGAAATTGTAGCCACTTCAGAAGACGGAAATAAGTCCACTGATAGTGATATTGTGGTTATCGCAGCTCCTACCGGAGATATTCCTGTTACCGGTATTACTGTAAGTCCAACAACAGCTACCTTGAATATTGGTGAAGTACTTGGATTAACTGCACAATTAATTCCAACAAATGCAACAAACACAAATGTTACATGGTCTTCAGCAGATAATAACATTGCTACCGTAGATCAAAATGGACAGGTAACTGCCATCAGTCAAGGAGTAGTCATTATTAGGGTCCTAACGGAAGATGGAGGTTTCAGTAGTGAAAGTACAATTGAAGTAATTGTACAAACCACTACTATCCCATTAAATAGTATCAGAGTAACACCACAATCCGCTACTATGGATCCAGGAGATGTTCTCAACTTAAATTTACAGTTTATCCCTGCGAATGCTACTAATAAAAATGTTACTTGGACTTCCAGCAATACAGCCGTTGCAACGGTAGATGGAACAGGGCAAGTAACAGCAATAGCTCCAGGAAATGTAGAAATTGTAGCTACTTCAGAAGATGGAAATAAAACCACAGATAGTGATATTGTAGTGGTTGCTCCAGCCAACATTCCACTAACTGGTATTCAAATTACACCTTCTTCCATAACTATAGATGAAGGAGATGTCACCAATCTTAATGTACTCTTCACTCCATCTAACGCTACCAATCAAAATGTAAGTTGGAGTTCTAGCGATGATACAGTGGCTACTGTAGACCAAAATGGATTGGTAACAGGGATTCAGGAAGGTAATGTTACGATCACAGCCACCTCTGAAGATGGTGATCATACCAGCGAGAGTGCTGTTGAAATACTAGCTGTCATTACAACCATTAGACTAAATAGCATTAAAATAACACCTCAAACGGCTACGCTTACCGAAGGTGATGTACTAGATTTGGCAGTTCAATTTATCCCTGCAAATGCTACCAATAAAAATGTAACTTGGACTTCTAGCGATACTTCTGTTGCTACCGTAGATCAGAATGGACAAGTAACAACCATTGCGCCTGGAAATGTAGAAATTGTAGCCACCGCTGAAGATGGCAATAGAACTAGTGATAGTGATATAGAAGTAACCGCTTCTACACAACTAATTCCGTTGAACTCCATTTTAGTAACACCACAATCCCTTAGCATGACGGAGGGCGATGTAATTGGACTAAGTCTTCAGTTTCTCCCAGCGAATGCCACCAATAAAAATGTAACTTGGACCTCTAGTGATGCGAGCATTGCTACCGTAGATCAGAATGGGCAGGTAACAGCCATCCAAAGAGGAAACGTAACCATTGCTGTAACCTCTGAAGAAGGTGGTTATGTAACAGATAGTTCTATAACCGTATTAGAGGACGAAGATGCTGGTTGTGGAGCTGATTACGAAGAGCAAAATAGCATTGTAATTATTGAAGCAGAGAACTTGGATTTTGCTTCGGGCTGGACACGAAAAACAGAAGTTACTGGTTATACTGGCGATGCCTATATAGAATGGCTAGGAGGAGATAATTTTAGCACTCCTGGTAGTGGTTTAATTGCTACTTCTATAAGAATTAATACCCCTGGAACCTATATTTTTCAATGGAGAAATAAGGTAGGTGCTGGTACAGATAGCAAAGAACACAACGATAGTTGGTTACGTTTTAAAGATGCCGATGACTTTTTTGGAAGAAAAGCGAATGGCAGCATTGTATATCCAAAAGGAAGTGGAAAAACTCCTGAAGTTGCAGGAGATGGTTCTGAAGGTTGGCTAAAAGTTTACTCTAGTGGCACCTTGGACTGGAGTTGGTCTACCCTAACCAATGATAATAATACACATGAAATTTATGTGACCTTCGATACTCCTGGAGTTTATTCTATGGAAATCTCTGGTAGGTCTAACAATCATTTAATAGATCGTATTGCCTTGAGTAGAGATGGTGTTGATGGAACGGATCTTTCTTTAGAAGAAACTCTTTGTAATGGAATAGAGTCTGCAACTGGTATAAGTGTTACCCCAAAAACAGCAAGTGTAGAAGAAGGAAATACATTAACGCTTAATTATGAAATTACGCCGGCAAATGCTACTGATAAAGAGGTCTCATGGACTTCTAGTGATGCTGCAATTGCTACGGTAGACCAAAATGGCTTGGTAACAGGAATACAAGAAGGTGACGTAACTATTAGCGTAAAAACCAATGACGGTGGTTTTACCGATACTGCCGCCATCCAAGTTACTGCCATAGATAATGGTGATTGTGGTGCAGTATATACCGAAATAGACAGGCGTGTCATCATTGAAGCGGAAAACTTAAATGTTCCTGCCGGATGGACCGTAAGCAACGCTATTAACAGTTATTCAGGAAGTGGATACCTTCAATGGGAAGGCGGCGACAGTTTTAACGTTCCTGGAAATGGTTTTATAACCACAAAAATTAGAATTAATACGCCGGGCACCTATCGTTTCCAATGGAGAAATAGAGTTGGGAAAGGTTCTAGCAGTACGGATAGTAATGATAGTTGGATTCGTTTTCCGGATGCGGATGATTTCTTTGGAGAAAAAGCAAATGGAAGTATTGTATATCCTAAAGGGAGTGGAAAAACTCCAGAAGCAAATGGGCCTGGAGCCGATGGTTGGTTGAAGGCTTACTTAGGAGGAACTACAGATTGGACTTGGTCTACATTTACCAGTGATAGAGATAATCATAACATCTATGTAACCTTTGATAGTCCAGGAGTGTATACCATGGAAATATCTGGAAGGTCCAATGATCATATCATAGATAGAATTGTTTTAAGTAATGGTACTAATGCCACTAGTTTGGCTTTGCCTGAAACTTTATGTGATGGCGTTCCAACTACTCCAGTAACAGGTATTAATGTAACACCTGAATCTGCAAATCTTGAGGTAACAGATATTATAGCGTTGACTGCAGAAGTGTTGCCTATCAACGCTACCAATCAAAATATTTCGTGGTCTTCCTCGGATACGGCTATCGCAATTGTAAATCAGAATGGTGAAGTTACCGCTTTAAGAGAGGGACTTGCAATTATTACTGCAACCACCGAAGATGGAGCTTTTGAAGATACTTCTAGCATACAAATTATTAGTAATTCTAAATGTGGAGCAGACTATGTTGAGATAGATAATATTGTAGTTATTGAAGCGGAGAATTTAAATCTGTCCGATGGATGGTCTAAAAGGAGTACTGTTTCTGGACATACCGAAGACGGATATATAGAATGGACAGATGCAAATAGTTTTAACACGCCAGGAAATGGTCTTGTAAGCACACAAATTAGAATTAACCAAGCAGGTACGTATCTTTTCCAGTGGAGAAATAAAGTAGGGCAAGGTTCGGATCCTACAGAAAGTAATGATGCGTGGTTACGTTTCCCAGATGCTGATGATTTCTTCGGAGAGAAAGCCAGTACGGGAAGCATTGTATACCCGAAAGGAAGTGGGAAATTTCCAGAAGTACGCGGTTCCGGATCAGATGGTTGGCTTAAAGTATATTCTGGCGGTACCACAGATTGGACATGGTCTACCTTTACCAGCGATAGTGATAATCACCAAGTATATGTAACCTTTGATAACCCAGGAGTATATACCATGGAAATATCAGGACGATCTACCAATCATATTATCGATAGAATTGTACTGAGCAAGGATGCGAACAATGCCACAGACCTATCCTTCCCTGAAACGCTTTGTGGTACAGCAGTTAAAAATTCATTCCCAAGAATGATCATTAATAATGCCACTGCTGCAGAAGGAGATCGCTTAGACTTTAGTGTTAATTTAAGCAAACCAACTAATGAAAGGGTTACCGTAGACATTGCATTTTTTGAAGATACGGCGACCAGTTTTGATTATTTTACCACATTTAAAACGGTCACTTTTGAACCTGGTGTTACTTCCATGATTTTAAGCGTTCCTACCAGAGATGATGATTCTGTAGAAGACGATGAAACTTTTATCATTGGCGTAAACGAAATTCTTGAAGGAAAGATTGCCGATTTTTCAGATACTGGAATAGGGACTATTATAGATTCTGACACCAACTTTGTAATAGCACCCAACCCAGCGCCTGTCAACGGAAGCGTAACCATTGCGGGCATGAAAAGCGGGGACTATGAAATAGCACTCTACACCATGTCAGGAGAAATGGTACAAAGAGTAAAAGCAACAGTAGAAGGAAACGTATACGAATTACGCATTGGAAATCTAGCACAGGGCATTTACTTATTCCGAGCAGATAGTATAGACCGTTCGTATACAGAACGTATTATTGTGAGATAACAAAACAAGAGAAATTTTAAGAATGTGCTGGCTATTTTTTATCTAAATATGCCAGCACATTTTTTTCTATACGTTCCTCAATATTGGTAATGGACGCTTTCTCAAAAGTCTCGCCCGTAATATTCTCGTAGAGTTCAATATATCTTTCAGAGACACTTTCAATATAGGCGTCGCTCATTTCAGGAACGGTTTGCCCCTCTAAACCCTGAAATCCATTTGCTATTAGCCACTGACGAACAAACTCTTTGGAAAGTTGCTTTTGTGCTTCTCCCCTATCCTGACGTTCTTGATAGCCCTCTGCATAAAAGTAACGGGAGGAGTCTGGTGTATGTATCTCATCTATCAAGACAATTTTCCCAGCCTTTGTTTTTCCAAATTCATATTTTGTATCTACCAATATAAGCCCTCTCTGAGCTGCAATCTCCGTACCTCTCTGAAACAAAGCACGGGTGTGTTTTTCCAAAATGGCATAGTCCTCAGCACTTACAATACCCCTTTCTAGAATAGCTTCTTTCGAAATATCTTCATCATGATCGCCTTTTTCCGCTTTCGTCGCTGGAGTAATTATAGGAGCAGGGAAACGATCGTTCTCTTTCATTCCATCTGGCATAGGAACACCGCACAGCATGCGTTTTCCCGCCTTATACTCTCTAGCTGCATGGCCAGACATATATCCACGTATCACCATTTCTATTTTAAAAGGTTCACACGCCTCCCCAATAGCTACATTCGGATCTGGAGTTGCTTGTAACCAATTAGGGACAATATCAGCTGTTGCCGCCATCATTTTGGTAGCAATCTGATTTAATATTTGTCCTTTGAAAGGAATCCCCTTTGGCATTACTACATCAAAAGCAGACAAGCGGTCTGTGGCAATCATTAGGAGCACATCATTCTCCAAAGTATAAACTTCCCTAACCTTGCCTTTATAGACATCAATTTGTCCTGGGAAATTAAAATTGGTTCCCGTAATACTCTGACTCATTCTTATGTTAATTATTGTGTTCTATACCCTTATAAGCATCTATAACCTTTTTCACCAGACGGTGACGGATAACATCTTTATCATCCAAATAAATAATTTCTATTCCCTCAACATTATTCAAGATTAACAGAGCTTCCTTTAAACCAGAGATCACACGTCTTGGTAAATCTATTTGTCCGGGGTCACCAGTGATTAAAAACTGTGCATTTTTACCCATCCTTGTTAAAAACATCTTCATTTGGGCATGTGTGGTATTTTGTGCTTCATCTAAAATAACAAAGGCATTGTCCAAGGTACGCCCTCTCATAAATGCCATGGGCGCTATCTGAATGGTCCCATTTTCCACATAATGTGCGAGCTTTTCACTCGGAATCATATCTCGAAGTGCATCGTATAAAGGTTGCATATACGGATCTAACTTCTCCTTTAAATCACCCGGTAAAAACCCTAAGTTTTCACCTGCTTCTACCGCAGGTCTCGTTAAAATAATTCGCTTTACCTGTTTCTCCTTCAATGCTTTAACGGCTAAGGCAACCCCTGTGTAGGTTTTTCCGGTACCAGCCGGGCCTATGGCAAAAACCATATCATTCTTTTTAGCAGCATCTACTAATTTCCTTTGGTTTACAGTCTGTGCCTTAATAAGTTTTCCACTAACACCATGTACCAATACTTCGCCACTGCCAGGAGCAGATTTCAAATCTTCTTCTCCATTACTAGTTAATACCCGTTCTATGCTGTTTTCATCGAGCTTATTGTATTTCACAAAGTGATTGGTAAGCATATCAAAACGCTTGTCAAATTCTTCTAAAAGGTCTTCATCTCCATAGACTTTAATCTTGCTTCCACGGGCAACGATCTTTAGTTTAGGAAAGTATTTTTTTAGGACGTCAATGTTTGCATTTTGGTGCCCAAAAAACTCTCTAGGGCTAATATCGGTAAGTTCTAAAATAAGTTCGTTCAAAGAAAAATGGTATTAAAAAATTGAGACAAATAAGATTAATTTCCGTGCGCTATTTTTTTGTGTAATTTTGTTCAACAAACTTAAGTAAAAATCAGTTTGCAGCTAAAAAAACATATCAACAGTACTGCATGGCAATTATTACATTAACTACTGATTTTGGACATAAAGATCACTTCGTTGGCGCCATTAAAGGAACTATCTATAACGAACTGTCAGATGTCCATATTGTTGATATATCCCATTCCATTAGTCCGTTTAATATTCAGGAGTGTGCCTACATTCTTAAAAACTCTTACAAAGCTTTTCCGGAAGGAACCATTCACATCGTAGGAGTAGACTCTGAACCTACTATAGAAAACCAACACATTGCAGTGCTGGTAGACGGTCATTTCTTTATCAGTTCGAACAATGGTGTTATTGGTCTCATTACTTCCGAGATAAAACCTCAAAAAGTAGTGGAGATTAATATTCCAAATCCTATGTATGGCTCTTTCCCCGTTTTGGATGTGTTTGTACAGGTGGCCTGTCATATTGCACGTGGAGGCACCTTAGAAGTTGTAGGGAAGGCATTTAACAATCTTAAAGATCTCAAAGAGTTTGCTCCTAGAATTACGGATAATGGTAATAGTATAGTGGGAAGTGTTATTTATATTGACAACTACGGTAATGTAATTACTAATATTCAAAAAAGTTTGTTTGAAGCCTACCGCAATGGGCGAAAATTTGAATTAAACGCCCGCAACAAGAAGATTACACAGATACATCATAAATACAGTGATATTATCAACTTTGAATTGGACAAAGGACAACGAAGGGGTCCTGGTGATTTATTAGCCCTTTTTAATTCTTCTGATTATATTGAACTTGCCATCTATATGAGCGATCTTAATACCGTAGGTGGTGCTTCTACCTTACTTGGACTCGATTATAGAGATACCATTATCATAAATTTTCTTTAAATGCTGGTACGAATTGTAAAACTGACTTTTGAAAAAAAAAATATTGCTAGTTTTGAGCAATTGTTTGAAGACACCAAAAAACATATTCGAAATTTTGAAGGATGTACCTTTTTAGAATTATACCAGGATATAGAGAATGAAGCTGTATTTTTTACCTACAGTTATTGGAACAGCGAACAAGATTTAAATAATTACAGACATTCAGATTTTTTTAAGGGTGTTTGGAGCAAAACAAAAGTTTTATTTGCAGCACCGCCCGTTGCTTGGAGTGTTTGTAAAAGAGAAACTTTAAATTAAACGAGTATGTTAGCCATATTTAAGCGCGAAATTAGATCATTTTTCACCTCCCCTGTTGGCTATTTGGTAATGGGTCTTTTCTTGGTTTTAAGTGGATTATTTTTATGGGTATTTAAAGGGCAATTCAATGTTTTTGAATATGGTTTTGCCGATCTCAGTAACTTTTTCTTACTGGCACCATGGGTTTTTCTTTTCTTAATCCCTGCCATTACCATGAAAAGTTTTTCTGAAGAACAAAAGTTGGGTACTCTAGAACTACTCTTTATAAAGCCCATTTCATTATGGCAAACAGTATTCGGGAAATTTTTAGGAACCGTAGTTCTAGCCATTATTGCGGTACTGCCTACACTATTGTATGTATATACCATTTCGCAGTTAGGCACCACCATTGGAAATTTAGATACAGGCGTTGTACTAGGATCTTACTTTGGCCTTTTATTGCTCCTTACCACCTATACGGCTATTGGAGTGTTTGCATCCACGCTTTCTGATAATCAGATTGTTTCTTTTATTATTGGAATGGTTCTTTGCTTTCTGCTCTATTATGGTTTTGAGTCCTTAGGTACTTTGTTTACAGAAGGAGATTTTGGGTTAAAAATACAAGGGCTTGGAATGAAAGCACATTTTGAAAGTATTGCAAGAGGTGTGTTGGATACCAGAGATCTTATTTATTTTGTGAGTTTAACTCTCTTCTTTTTGTTTTTGACTGTAGAACGACTTAAAAACTTGAATAGATAATGAAAAAGCTCCTCGTCTCTTCCGCCATTGCACTGATTGTTCTAATTGTAATTAATGTGGCTAGCTCTTTTCTCTACACTAGAGCAGATCTTACAGAAGATGGGCGTTACACCCTTTCTGAAGCTGCTATCAATGCTGTAAGTACAATCAAAGACCCTGTCATTGTAGACGTATTGCTCAATGATAATCTCCCAGCAGAATTTGTAAAGCTAAAAACAGAAACACTCCAATTATTAAAGGAATTTGCTGCAGAAAATGACAATATAAAATTCAATTTTGTAAATCCGCTTGAAGAAGAAGCGCAAACGGAAGCCACCATTGCAGATTTACAGCGTATTGGATTAAAACCAGCAAGTGTTACCATTGAAGAAAATGGGAAAGTCTCTCAGGAGATACTATTTCCATGGGCCATGGTAAGCTCTAATAACAAAACCATTAAGGTATCCTTGTTAAAAGATAAACTAGGTGCATCTGCAGAAGATAGAGTAAACAATTCTGTAGAACATTTGGAGTATGCATTCTCCGACGCCTTTGCGAGGTTAGAGATTAAAGAAAAGAAACGCATTGCCGTGATCAAAGGGAATGGAGAATTGGAAGATTTATACATGGCCGATTTTCTAACATCAATGCGCGATTATTATAATATTGGTGCTATTACCCTAGACTCTGTGGCAAGCAACCCTCAAAAAGTATTGGATCAATTAAAGCAATTTGATTTAGCGCTTATTGCCAAACCTACCCAAGCATTTACCGATGGTGAAAAATATGTTATGGATCAATATATGGTGCAAGGCGGTAAATCTATGTGGCTTATAGACCAAGTAGCCATTGAACTAGATAGTTTATTTAACGAAGAAGGAAGTGCCATGGCTTTTCCAAGAGATTTAAACCTCAGCGACTTTTTCTTTAAATACGGTGTTCGTATTAATCCGGTACTGGTGAATGATCTGTATTGCACACAGATTGTGCTTGCCACTGGTGAAGGAAATGGAGCGCAATACAATCCCGTTCCTTGGTATTACAACCCCATGGTATTTTCTAGAAATACACACCCCATCAATAAAAATTTGGAAGCGATTCGGTTTCAATTTTCTAATAGTATAGACACTTTGAAGAACGCCAATAAGAAAACCATCCTGTATTGGAGTTCTCCCCTATCCAGAGCGGAAGGAGCTCCTAAGGAAATTAGTTTTAATAGCATTCGGACCAGTCCTAACAAAGAAGCCTATCAAAACAAAGGGGATTTACCTTTGGCAGTATTGGTAGAAGGGGAATTTAAATCGGCCTTTACCAATCGAATAAAACCTTTAAAACTACAAGGAGCAAAGGAAGAAGGAGGTGCTAATAAAATGCTTGTAATAGCGGATGGAGACATCATAAAGAATCAAATCAAAAATGGAAAACCCTTAGAGTTGGGTTATGATAAGTGGACCAATAATTTTTTTGGAAACAAGGAATTTCTGACAAATAGTATCAATTATTTGTTGGACGATACTGGACTTATAAACATTCGGAATAAAAAAGTGGCCATTCCTTTTTTAGATCAAGAAAAAATAGCTGCTCAAAAAACCAAATGGCAGTTAATAAATGTTGGACTCCCCGTTGTTTTAACCCTTCTGCTAGGCATAGTTTTCACTTATTTTAGAAAGAAAAAATACGGACAATAGGTGTTAATAAGTTTGTTTCTTTGGAACGGACATTTAAAATATCTTTGTTTGAATCGTTTTTTGAGGGATCACACAAATGTATCACTCAAAAACAAGCGGTTTTTAAAGTAATATTGAAACATCTAATAGGATTGTAAAAATAAAATTACCAGATGAAATTTATAGTATCGAGCACCTATCTTTTAAAGCAATTGCAAATACTCGGTGGCGTTATAAACAATAGCAATACCCTCCCTATATTGGATAACTTTCTTTTTGATCTAAAGCAAAATGAACTGACTGTTTCTGCTTCTGATTTAGAAACTACGATGAGTTCTGTTTTAACGGTAGATTCTGATAATGAAGGAACCATTGCAGTGCCTGCTCGTTTACTATTAGACACTTTAAAAACCTTTCCAGAGCAACCACTCACTTTTGTAGTAGAAGACAACAATACCGTTGAGATAAGTTCCAATCATGGTAAATATGCATTGGCCTATGCAGATGGTGCTGAATTTCCAAAAGCTGTAGAATTATCCAATCCAAGTAGCACTACCCTCCTAGGAGATATTTTGGCAAGCGCCATTAATAAGACCATTTTTGCCGCAGGTAATGATGATTTACGCCCGGTGATGAGTGGGGTGTTTTTCCAGTTCTCACCAGAGAATTTAACCTTTGTTGCAACGGATGCGCACAAACTTGTAAAATACCAACGTGCCGATGTAAGCGCTTCTCAGGTAGCGGAATTTATTATGCCAAAGAAACCGCTTAATCTTTTAAAAGGAATTTTGGCAGGAAGCGAAACAGATGTTACCATAGAATATAACGACAGCAACGCTAAATTTAGCTTTGAGCAAACAGAACTTATTTGCAGACTTATTGATGGGAAGTACCCTAATTATGAGGCGGTAATCCCTAAAGAGAACCCAAATTTGTTAACCATCTCTAGAAACCAACTGTTGAGTTCCGTAAAAAGGGTTTCTATCTTCTCTAATAAAACTACACATCAAATACGATTAAAGATCGCTGGAGCAGAATTAAATATCTCTGCAGAAGATATAGATTATAGCAACAAAGCGGAAGAGCGTTTAACCTGTTCGTACCAAGGAGACGATATGCAAATTGGTTTTAACTCACGTTTTCTAGTAGAAATGCTGGGCAATTTAACCTCAGATGAAGTGTCATTAGAGATGAGCTTACCAAATCGTGCTGGAATTTTAACCCCTACCGATGGTTTGGATGAAGGAGAGCATGTGACCATGTTGGTAATGCCAGTAATGCTAAATAGCTAATTAACAGAATTCTATTCCATATAAAAAGCCCTTACAGCATGCTGTAAGGGCTTTTATTTTATACATAGATGGTACTAAGAAATAAAGCGAATGGTCATAAAGTAACTAGGAGATTCTCCATTACTCGCTCTTACCGCATTTACGATAGGAAGTATAAAGGCTACAATGCTTACGGCAATTAAACCTAAGATTCCTAAACCAAATAAAAGAATCGCTGGGATACTTAGAATGGCTATTAAAAGCATACTTAATTGAAAGTTTACAATAGATTTTCCATGCTCGTCCATACCAACCACATTGTCCTTAGAGGTGAGCCAAATAACCAGTGGCACTATAAGACCTCCAAATCCAGTGAGATAGGTTAGTAATTGTGATAGATGTGTAATGACCAATAATTGATTATCGGTGCGTTTTGTTTTGTGGGTGATGATTTCCATTTTGATTGACTTTAAGGGGTTTCTATACTATAGGTAGCAGTTTTATTCAAAATGTTACAACCATTGAAAAAATTACTGTTTCTTCAGCAACTTTCGTAGTTTCTCTTTGTCTTTTACAATACCACTTTTGAGCTTTTCTATCTTTCCTTCCATTTTAGAAATATCGGCAGGAGACATCTTTCCTTTTTTCTGATCTTTCACCATTTTCTCTTGCATTTTAACTACTTTTTTCTCGTCTTTGCTAATAGACTTCTTTTTAGAAGAAATAGAATTTGCTAGTTTTTTACGTTGTTTTTCCTCTTTTTCGGCTTTTTTTATCTTTTTTTCTGCCTTTTTACGCTTTTTCTCAGCTTTTTCAACCTTTTTCATTACTTCTTTCTGCTCTTTGGCATCTGAAGTTCCTATAGCTGGTGTATTATGATCATCGTCCTGTGCTTGTGCAGTAAACAGGCTAAAAGTGAAGCATAGGATCGTTGTTACAAATAATTTCATAGTTCTCGGTTTTGTGTCTATAGATCACAATATATGAAAAATATGAATTTGTAAGGAAGTGTTTATATAATGAACCGAATGGCCATAGGGTAACTAGGTTCTTTTCCATTGCTTACATTCACAGCACTTATAATAGGAAAAATGAAAGCCAAAATAAAAATACATGGGTAGATAAAGAACATCAAAAACGCCAAAGGAAAAAATACAATGGTAAAAAAGAAGAAAAAGAAAAAAGATATAAGAATATACAAGAGTATGGACAACTAAAAGTTAACTGCTGCCTTCCCATGTGCTTCCATTCCTACAATCTTATCGCGTTGGGTGGCCCATAAAATTAGGGGCACTAAAAAACCTGCAAACAATCCACTAATGTGCATGATGGTAAGGAGGGATTTATCTTCGCGCATGCTACTTCTTTTGATGATTAGTTTTACTTTTATACCCTAACGTTGCTTTTACTATGATATTACACGATCCTATCATTGCCTTAGCGACCCCTTCTGGAGCGGGTGCCATTGCTATTGTCCGTATTTCTGGTGAGGGTGCAATTCGCATTGCCGCCAAGCACTTTAAATCGGTTCGGGGCAAGGATTTAGCGAAACAGAAAAGTCACACGCTGCATTTAGGGCACATCGTAGATGAGGCTAGAACCTTAGACGAAGTTTTGGTGTCTATTTTTAAAGGGCCCAATTCCTATACGGGAGAGGATGTAATAGAAATATCCTGTCATGGATCTCCCTATATACAACAACAAATTATACAGCTATTTCTTAGAAACGGTTGCCGCATGGCAGATGCAGGGGAATTTACTTTACGTGCTTTTTTAAACGGAAAGCTAGATTTGAGTCAGGCAGAAGCCGTTGCAGACCTTATTGCGAGTGATAACGAGGCTAGTCATCAATTGGCACTACAGCAAATGCGTGGAGGCTTTAGTAATGAGATTCAACAGCTACGGGATGAACTGATGAATTTTGCTTCGTTGATTGAGTTGGAACTCGATTTTGCTGAGGAAGATGTAGATTTCGCCGATAGAGAGCAGTTCAAATCCTTGTTGTTACGAATTCAGGAAGTTTTGAAACGACTCATAGATAGTTTTGCGGTAGGAAATGTGCTTAAAAATGGAATTCCCATTGCTATTGTAGGCGAACCCAATGTAGGCAAGTCTACCCTACTGAACGCTCTGCTAAATGAAGATAGAGCCATTGTAAGCGATATTGCGGGTACTACCAGAGACACCATAGAAGATGAGATTGCCATTGGCGGCATTGGTTTTCGTTTTATAGATACTGCAGGGATACGAGCTACACAAGATACCGTAGAGAATATAGGGATCAAGAAGACTTTTGAAAAAATGGCCCAGGCGCAGGTAGTTCTTTATTTGGTGGACGGCCCCTCCTTGACAAGCAGGACTGAGGCAATGGAACACTTGCATACTGAATTGGAAAAAGTAAAGAACAAACACCCCCAAAAACAATTAATTACCATTATTAATAAAGTAGATATCCTCACTGAGGAACAAAAAGCTTCCATTGCCACTGGTATAAAAGAGACTCTATTCCTCTCTGCTAAAACAGGAGAAGGCGTAGAACTTCTAAAAACCAACCTCTTAAATCTGGTAAATACCGGAGCCCTACGTAACAACGAAACCATTGTTACCAATACCCGCCACTATGATGCCTTGCTAAAGGCTTTGGAAGAGGTACAACGAGTACAGGAAGGCTTGGATAATGGTATCTCTGGCGATTTGCTGGCTATTGATATCCGCCAAGCACTGTATCATTTTGGGGAGATCACAGGGGAAATCACATCGGATGATTTGCTGGGGAACATCTTTGCAAATTTTTGTATTGGTAAATAATTGCCAATTTCATTTGGTGCTATTTGGTTTCATTTGACTGTAAATCAAATTGTTACGAAATATTTAACACTCCTATTTTTTCCTTTTTCACCCTATTTTCATATATTTTTACACCTTATTTACACCTCAAACGGTTTTTTTAGCCCGAGGTGTAAAAATTTACACCTCTTAAGACATAATTATGAAAATAAAGCTACGGCAGAAAAAATTGAAAAATGGTAAGTCTAGTTTATACCTGGAATTCTACAATGGATATAAGAAAGATGAAAATGGTGTCATAAGTCATCAAAGAACTTTTGAATATCTTCAGTTGTATTTATTTGAAAATCCTCAAAATGCAGATGAAAAAAGAAAGAATAAGGAAGCTATGCAGATGGCTGAAAATATTTTCACCATTCGCAAGGCGGATTATATAAAAGGGAAGTACAATATCAAGAATGAAAAGAAAGGCGAAATCACTTTCCTAGATTATTTTAGACGTTTAAAAGATGAACGTTATGAAAACCATTCCAATTATGGGAATTGGGATGCTGCCCTTAAACATATTGAGCGATTCTGTCCTGAACATATCGAGCTAAACGAAATTGATACCGATTTTGTCAAGGACTTTAAAAAATATTTAGACACTAAGGCTAAAACGAAAAGTGGCACTCCCCTATCCCAAAACTCAAAGTATACCTATTTCAACAAATTTAGAGCTGCCCTTAGGGAAGCGTATAATGAAAGTTTCATCCAACAAGATGTAATTAAATCCGTCAAGACTTTTGCGCAAGCTGAATCACTAAGAGAATATCTTACGTATTCCGAACTACAATCACTATCCAATGCCTACTGCAAATACCCCGTTTTAAAGAATGCCTTCATTTTTAGTTGTCTAACGGGACTTCGGTGGAGCGATATTGATAAAATGAAATGGTCGGAAGTACGCAATGAAGAAAATGGTGCTAGGGTGATATTCAGACAAAAGAAAACAGATAGTGCTGAATACCTCTATATTTCCACGCAGGCAAGAAAACTCCTGGGCAGTCAACGAAGTCCAGATGAGAAGGTATTTAAAGGTTTGAAGTATGGCGCACATTTTAATGCGCAAATCCTAACATGGTGCATGCGGGCGGGAATTACAAAGCATATTACTTTTCATAGCGCACGACATACCAATGCTGTGTTGTTACTGGAAAATGGAGCCGACATCTATACTGTCTCAAAACGGTTGGGACATCGTGAAATCCGTACTACGGAAATCTATACCAAGATAATTGATGAAAAAATGAAGGAAGCTGCGAATTTGATTCCCGAATTAAATCTGGATTTCTAATGTGTAATGAGTTCCATAAAAGGGTAATTAACGATAATACTAAAAAGGACCGTAAATAAAACTCTTCTAGACAGAGGAAATTGCAAAAGGAAAATGGTGCTGTAAAACGGCCGTTTTATAGAACTAAATTATTTAACTAATTTTTGCGATAAAACAAGTTTAACGTATTCAAAACCATTTTTCTTTTATCGCCTTATACTTTGTTCTACCAATAGGTATGAGTTCCCCATTTTTGAGTTCCAATTCATATTTACTGCCGGGGTTAATGATTATTCGAGTTGCTTCATCCATTTTAACCAAATAAGATTTATGGATGCGCGCAAAATTTTCTGGTAAAAGTTGCTCCAGTTTCTCTAACGATTTGTCATGCAATTCACTTTCCCCATTGTTCAGCATCAATTCAGTATAAATACCAGATCCCTTGATATAAATGACATCCTCAACTTTTACTAAATTGATAGTTCCTCTTTTCTTTATAGCCAGGAACCGAACTCCGCTCCCAATAGTTTTTTCCTTAGATATTACTCTTTCAAAGCTCTGATTTAGCCTTTCACGGTTAAAGGGTTTTGGAACAAAGTCAAGAACACCATATTCAAAAGCACCAAGCGCATGTTCTTTTTGTGCAGAAACGATTATCGTATCGAAGGGTTCGGCAACCGCCGTTTTAAGCACTTCAAAACCATTATCTCCGTTCAGGTTTAAATCCAATAGCACCAAATCCAGTTTCGTTTTGGAGATATAATCAAGACCCTCCTTTAGTGAATCGACCTTTTTTAATGATTCAAGAGTATTTCCAAAGAAGTCTTTGGTCATGCGCTCAACTCTTTGGGCGATTCTTGCTTCGTCTTCAACGATCAAAATTTTCATGCTATTTGGTATAAATAGTTATGACATTTTTCCATCCTTCTTTTATGGCAAGAGATTCGAAATCCCACTCAGAAACATAGCTTTCCGTCAATCTTGCTTTTATGTACCTACTGCCGGTTCCTTCCCCATTCTTTTTCGATGGATCTCTAAGTTTTCCATAGGTAAAGAATGTATAAATCTTAGTTGTGGGCAATCGCTCATAAGTAAGTTTAAATCGAATAGCACTATCATCCAAGGGCAAGCAATGGGTAATTCCGTTTTCCAAAAGAGTATGAATCAAAGCCGGAGGGATTTTTTCATTTTCATCAATGCCAGCATCTTCCCATATGTAGTGGATTTCCTTTCGGTACTCCATAATTTTCAGATGGCTTTTGCACAACTGTATTTCCTGTGTAATTGGTATCAATTGTTTATCCTCGATTTGGTTTAAGAGGTCGAACTCTCCCGCCAATGCCTCGATAAACTGAACACCTTTTTTAGGGGATTCTTCTACCCAATCAATTAAAGAGGTAAGGGTGTTCATCAAAAAGTGAGGTTGAATTTTTTTCTTCAAGAGTTCGTGTTTTAACCTGGTAGTCTGCACCAACGAATATTCATAAGCTCTGCGCTGTTCCCTAATTCGTATTCCCAAAATATAGAACATGCACAACAGAAGGATAATAAAACTCACAACAAGACTGTAATCATAGTTTACCATCCAATAATGGGCAAAAACATTGACTAATAAGCCTATAAATACCCCCACAGCCCCTTTTATCTTTTTTACGACACCGTAACCCACAATTAGAACAGAGCTGATCCACATGCTCATCGTAAGGTATATGGTCATCTCATCATAGGTGCCGTAATCATGATTTATGAAATAGATGGCTAATAGTAGCATCAAATGCATCGGAACGAAATACTTCCTCCATATGAGAGAAAACTGAACCGAAAAATAAAAGGGTATTAAAAAAGATATCAGCAGGGTCAGAATACTTATCGCTTCCAATCTAACATAGAAGTTCGAATAGTGGAATGGGACATAAAATTTCATATACTCGGCACTTATCAAAAGGAAAAAAAGAAAACTGGAAATACTGAACAAAAGAACTGGAAAGGATTTCCCATCATTAAAATAAAGTATATAAAAATAAATGGCGGTAATCAAAAATGCTCCTGCTAGAATATTGATGTAGAGCGTAATTTCAAGAGGCCTTCTCACCAAATCAAAATAATTATATATCGTAAAGTTTTGAAGGGTTTGTTGACTGCTATAATATTTTTGGGAAGCTCTAAGAGATATAATATGAGGGCCTTTTCGAGATAATGAATCGGGCACTAGAAAAAAACGATGATACTCGCCGGTTTTATTTTCTTCACTTCTTATTTCCCCATTGGCACCTAATAAAACTCCATCCCAATACGCTTCGTATGCTCCGAATACGGCGAAGAACACCCCCAAATTTTCAGAATGATTCCAGTCTTCCTTAAAATCAATATGGGTCCGAACCCAAAAAATATCATTTTCACTTTTATCAATATATGGCGTCCAATCTGAATCATCAAAATCGACTTTCGACCATTCTGGGTTATCCCCAAGCTTGTACTTTATGAGAGGTGGTTCGTGATAAGCACCTTCACTACAGGCGCAGAACAATGACACTATAAACAGGGTTGCCATTAATCTAAAACATCTGAGATATGCTGTATTGGTCATATAGTAATAAACTTACAGCTAAGTTAATTGAAAATATACGGGAAAAAGTGCTGTTCAAATGGACATAGAGCAGTTGACAAAAAATGCCTTGTATTCATTCGGTCTAAGTATGAATTTAGTCGAAGAATCATTATAAAACCAGTCATACATGTCAAAAATAGTGGTAATCATAGTCGCCTTTCTCTGTACTATGAATACTTTCTCTCAGGAAAAAGTGAATGGTTCAAATCAAATATCAGGTAATCTTTTGGATGATAAAACAGGACTACCTTTGCCTTATGCATCAGTCGTATTGAAGGATAGTGTAGGGAATATTGTTGAAGGTGTGATAACAGATGAAGAGGGAATCTTTAGGATAGAGGATCTTAAATCCAGAAGCTTTATGATGGAAATTCAATACAATGGATTTCAAACCTATACTAGTGACATTGAGTTTGAAGATTACAAAAATGAAATCAATATTGGAACAATTCGTCTTAAAGAAGATACGACCCAACTAAACGAAGTAGTGGTAACAGGGGAAACGTCGCAAGTGTCTCTCCGATTGGACAAAAAGGTTTTCAATGTTGGAAAGGACATCTTAGTCCAAAGCGGTTCAGTAACGGATGTTCTGGGCAATGTACCCTCTGTTTCTGTTAGTCCTTCAGGGGCGGTTAGCTTGCGGGGAAATTCCAATGTAACCATTCTTATCAACGGCAGGCGTTCCGGGCTTACCTCTAATCAGGCACTTGAACAAATACCCTCCGATAACGTGGAAAGGGTTGAAGTTATTTCGAACCCTTCCGCTCGCTACGCCGCTTCTGGATCGGCAGGTATTATCAATATCATCTTGAAAAAGAATAAGGACAAAGGTCTGAGCGGACAAGTAAGACTCGTTACCGGTATTCCAACTGATTTGAGGATAGTAGGAAGTCTAAACTACAAAACGGAAAAATTCAACTTTTTCTCCAATTTGGGTATTCGATATACTGATTATGTCGGTCTCTATACCACGGATCAAGAGACCAATGTGGATGGTACTCTGATTACTCTCAATCAACGTCAAGATGAGGATAGGCATGACGATGGCCAATTTTTCTATTTCGGAACCGACTATTACCTAAACGCTAATAATACGATAACAGCCGCATTCTTAAGAAATGAAACAAAGGACGGAGACGAAACCGATTTGGATTACAATTACTCAAGTTTAGGCACGAGGGATAGCACTTTATTTACGTTCGGTACATCTAAAGAGGAAAGAAGCTACAATCAATTGGAGATGAACTATATCAGGACCTTCGAAAGGGAAGGGAAGAAATTTACAATGGATCTACAATATGATTTTTGGGATAGTACCAAGGATTTCAACATTGAAACTTCACAATCATTTCCAACCGTTCAGGATATATCAAATCTAAGGACAACTTCCGACGAAAAGAATAATGATTTTGCCCTACAATTTGATTTCGTGACTCCACTAAATGAAAATAGCAAACTTGAATTAGGAGTGAAATACGAAAAAAGATTGGTTAAAAATGGTTTTTTGGCTGAAGAATTGACCGGTCAGGATTTTCAATCCATCGATGGCTTCAATAATGATTTGGATTATGATGAGCAGATTTTAGGAGCCTATACCCAATATGGGAATAAAATAAAGAAGTTCAGTTATTTGTTAGGCCTTAGGTTTGAAAATACTTCGGTAAAGATAAACGATGCCCTAGGCAATTTCAACCAAACCAATAACTATGGAAGACTATTCCCGACATTAAATTTAGGGTATGATTTAACAGAGAAAACCAAAATACAGGGAAGTTACAGTAAAAGAATAAATAGGCCATCCCTGTGGCAACTAAATCCATTTTCGGAATTATCTGATTTTAATTCAAGGTTCTCCGGCAACCCAAAATTGCAACCTTCTTTTTCAGATACTAGTGAATTGGCCTTGCTGATTCGGGGCGAAGATTTTACGTTGAACCCCTCCATATACTACTCCCATACAAGTGACAATATCGAATACTATACGATTCAAAGTGAAGAAGGTTTTTTTCTTACCAGTTTGGGTAATATTGATAGTGAAAGTCGGCTAGGTGTTGAAGTTTCATTGTCGTACAACCCTTTCAAATGGCTAGGTATAAATGGGGAACTCAACGCTTACACCTTTGAGAAAAAAGGTCAGGTAGAATCAATAAATCTAGATGCCTCGAACAAAACTTGGCAAACATCTTGGTCTTTAAATATTAAACCAAAAAAAGGGCTGAATATTCAATCAAGATTTAACTATAGAGGTCGGAATCAGAATGCCCAGACCACAACTAAATCAGTATCCTCGCTGAATTTGGGAATAAGTAAAAGTCTTTTCAAGAATAAGGGGAGTCTGATTTTCAACGTAAGTAACGTTTTTAACACCAATAAATATAGGGACGAGATTATTGGTCAAAATTTTATCATTGATAAATTGTCAAACTTTAATGCTGCTCGTTGGACGTTGAGTTTTGTATATAAGTTTAATAAAAAAGACGGAGAGGAAAGTAGGAAAGCAAAAAGAAGTAATAGAAACTAAAATTTAATATTATGAAAGCAAGAAAAGGAGTATTTGGTGTTGTATTTATTTTTACAATTTTATGGGCAAGTGAATCAATAGCTCAAGGAAATATTTACACTAAGGAATTAGTAAAAAAAGAAATGAAACTAAACAACTTTAGTGCCATAGAAGTATCTGGTCTAGCACAAATTTATTTAAGCGAAGGAACTGAGACCAATGCTCGTTTGGAAGTTTCAGGTGTGCCAATAAATGATGTTAAGGTTATTGTGGAAGAGGGAACGCTACATATAAGTACA
Source organism: uncultured Flavobacteriaceae bacterium (assembly GCA_947500575.1). GTDB lineage: Bacteria > Bacteroidota > Bacteroidia > Flavobacteriales > Flavobacteriaceae > CANMSI01. Next base: position 836,597 of record CANMSI010000002.1, read on the forward strand.
CGGGGGGATTATAACGGCGAGTCCATAAAAATCTATATCACTTACATTAAAATCGAAAAACTACTAGTAACCGATTCGGCTGAAATATTCAGCAATGGCCCAATAAAAACTAATAGCTTAGAAATAAGTTCTTTGGATGCTGGAAAGGCGGTATTGGATATAGATGTTAATCTAGTAAAAATACTAATGAAGGATAGTGCCGATTTAACGTTGACCGGGTATGCTAAAAATCAAAAAATCTCGTCAAGAAGCAAGAATGGTAAATTTGATAATTCTGGGTTGCAGTTAAAACAATGATTCTTTCAAGCCACTTATTAGTTAAAGAATAATAAAATCAGTAGTTGTACGTCTTCAAACGAATGTGGACTGTCCCAGCCCAAAGTTAAGTTATAGTTTCAATAATTGTCTTTGATGCTCTTTTCTTCTTTTTAGCATTGTTTTTTCTTTTATCGATTCTCTCTGTTTCAATATCGTCTTCGCCCTTCCAAAATACACGTCGGATGGCGTGAGGTTATCCAGAGATTCGTGATACCTCCTGTTGTTGTAATAGTCCACGAACTCTCTCAATCGTTCTTTCAGCTCGCCCGGTAGATAGTAATTGTCCAGTTTGATAATGTTCTTCATCGAACGATGGTAACGCTCTATCTTTCCCTGTGTCTGGGGATGGTTGGGCCTGCCCCGGATATGTTTCATCCCCCTGTCCTCGATGAACGCCTTGAGTTCATTGCTAATGTAACAGGGCCCGTTGTCCGAGAGCAGTCTGGGCCTTTGGTTTTCCGGGAGGCCCGTTTTGTCCAATGCCCGACCGACGGTTCTCTTTACATCCTCGGCGTTCATGGAGGGACATAGCTCCCAATGCACGATATAACGGCTGTAATCGTCCAATATGGTCGATAGGTAATACCATCCCCACCCGATAATCTTCAGATAGGTGAAGTCGGTCTGCCACATCTGGTGTATCCTTGTGGTCTTGTCCTTGTATTCCTTCGAGGCGGCCATCATATCGAACGCAGGGGTCGTAACCAGTCCATGGAACTTCAGGATACGGTACACACTACTCTCGGAGATATAATATTCCCGCTCATCGGTCATCTTACAGGCCACCCCACGGCAGGATTCCTCGGGGAAGTCCAGGGCCATTTCCACTACTTCCGAGCGCACCTTGTCGGGTATTCTGTTCCAATAGGTGTTGCGGGGCCTATGTCTTGGCGCAAGCCCGTCAAAGCCATCTTCACGGTATCTTGAATACCAGTTGTAAAAGGTGCTCTTGTTCAATCCTATTTCCTTCAAAGTCCTGTTCATGCCTATCTCGGATGTTTCAACTAGCCGTATGATCTCAAATTTCTCTTTCTGGGTAAAACGCATATACTTCCTCCATTTTACCCTAAGCCAGTCGTACTTTTTTTAAGTACGCGGTTCTGCAAGAGCAGTTCGGCCACCGCTTCCTTGAGCTGTGAGTTCTCGCCCCTTAGGCCCTTTACCTCGTCAGTGTTGGCCTCTCGCATGGTATCGCCCATCAAACGCTTCTTGCCCGCTTCCAGGAAGTCCTTGCTCCAGCGATAGTACAGGGCAGGGGAAATGCCCTCACGCCGGCAGATGCCCGATACCGATTCCTCCCCTTTGAGTCCTTCCAGTACGATACGGATCTTCTCCTCCGCGGAGAACTTTCGTCTTGTCTTTCTCTTGATGTCCTTTACGATTGATTCTGTTGACTTCTTTTTCCTTGTCATTTTAAGTGATTTTAAAGGTTAATGAATCTATCTTCAAGGCTAGCCTTGAAGATAGCAAAACCATCACTTAACTTTAAACCAGATTTAGTCCACTTTTAGTTGAAGATTTACATGAGAAAACTAACCATTAAAATTAACTTTTGAATATCCATTCGTTTATAATTACTGAAGAAAAACCAATTTTAATCTTCTCAAAAGTTTAATTTAGTTATTTCACTTTAAAGTGAAGAGCATTCGAGTTTACAATGAGCCTTTTTGAACTATTATCCGTTACATTATATGAGCCTTTTTCATTTGGTACGAATCCATCAAAATACTCATCATTACTGGTATAAACACTATATCGAAATGAACTTTTATTAATAATAAAATTCCCTTTCTTCTTTGGTAATAGTACTATTTTGAAAATCTCATTCTTGATATAAAGTTCATTATCTCTTTTCTCTAATACTCTGTTTTCTTGAAGTGGATACCAATCATAATCTAATCCTTCAAAATTATTTACAATGTAATTCTCTAATCCAGCAATTCCGGTAGTCATGAATAAATCTGTCTCAACTTCGACAATTGACTTTCCTACTTCACTTTTTATTTTTGGGAATGAATAATTAATTGTGTTTTTGTAGGGTGTTTTAGATAATTTTGAAAATTTGCTATACTCAAACAGTGAAATTGTAATAGTATCCTTAATCTTGTAATTTTTCTTATCAGACCTTAACTCAAGTAAAACTGACGTTTCATTGATTTCTATGTCTTCGCTTGAGGTGATGGGAAAAGGTTCTAACGTATGTTCCACTCCATTAAACTTTGCAGTTATTCTTGGGGTTTTTAAAATCCCCACTTCTAATGGAGTTATATATGTTATATAAAAATGCCTTGATACATCTTTGTTTGATAAACTATCATTTATTGATGTATACGGCCAATCATTTAGTTTGAACGCATCAAGATCTTCAATTATTAATGTACCGTAATCAGGTATTTCTTTAAAGAAAATCTCAAAGTTTGTTGTTTCATTAACCTTTAATTTAGGCTGTACGACGACCTCAATGTAATCTCCATTTTTCTGACAACTAACGAATAGATGCATTATAACCAGAATGGTTAATGGATAATGAATTTTTTTAAGTATACTATTATAATTCTTACTAAATAACATCAATGACTTTCTCTAAAACGTAATGTGTTGTTCCTACAACAACTGTAATGATAATAATAACCAGAAAACGAATGGCAATGGATTTTAGGTCATTCCTCAGTTTCTTTTTAAGATAAAAAACATTAAAGAGTATATACAATAAGGATATAATACCCCAAATTATCGACCCTACAAAAATCATGGCGTAATCATAACCCCAGTCAAATAGTTTCATAAAACTCTTGGACGGGGCAGGTTTTGGCCCTAAAACAATATACATATGAGCAAGGCTACCTAACAATGCTATTAAAATCCAAAATAAATAAGCTATAATCGATTTTAACACGTTCATAATCTTATGATATACCTTATTTTATTCCTCAATTAAATTTATCATTAGCTCTTTGATGCCATCTTCCCTCCCGGCAAGGTCAAGTACATATGTATAATTACCGTCACTCAATGGTGTTTCACCGATATAGTCAACGGGAGTTATTGAATATGGCTTACCATCGGCGATTAAGTCAACAAATGCAATTCGATATGCTTTTTCGAAATTTTTAAAGTCAGATAGGGCATTTGTCTCCAGATCCCCGTAATCTATAAATTTAACGGAACTCGTACCGACCTTTATGTTTTCAAAATTCAAGTCGCTGATATTCGATATTCGGATATTTACATTATTCACGTCTCTTTCTTTAGAACAGCTTGACAGTATTCCGATTATAAAGATTGAGACGACTATTATTTTCGAAATCATAAACCCAAGTGTCTGTATCTTTTTAATTTTGATCATTTCTTTAAATTAATCGTTTCAGAAAAACTGAGATGGTTTTAGTAGTACCATCATCTAATTTTATGGTTATTGAGATCTCTTTTCCTTCGCTTGATAACAGTTCTTTGTAAAAGCGTATATTTCTACCTTCAATTCCGTTAATCGAAATCAGTTGTTGCCCAGCCTTAAGGCCTTTTTCATCGGCTTCGCTGGGCCTATCAATTGACTTAATGAAAATTTCACCTTCCTTTGATTCTAAATTAATACCACTTAACGGAAAATTAAAAGCATCATTAAATGATTTATTAGGTTTCAGATAGATCTTCTTCCTATTATAGTCAAGTATAAAATTGAATTTACTTATATATTGTAACCCAAGGTTGCCCATATAGGCTTCTTTGGATAACATTCCTTCTTCAGCCGTGGAGAGCGCAATAGGAATTTCTGTTAGTTCGAAATTTTTAATTTTTATTGAGGGAGTTACCCCTTTTTCGATTTTTTTGGAGATGGCAGTAATTCCACTGGATTCTCTAGTAATGAGTTTATCAAACTTTGTTGAAAGACCATGCTTCTGCGCAAATGGTGAATTGAAAATAAATGGCTCAGCAACATTACCTGTATCAAAAGTAACTTTATCAGAAAATGACCTACCATTTGGTAGAACGACAGAAATTTTTATTTCTGGAGTACAAAATGACTCAACGAAATTTAAGGATTGATAACCTATAGTATTAGGTTTTCCTTTTCGCTTATAAAAGCTGATAATCTTAGTATCAAAATTGGTTTCAGTGACAAATTCTTTAAATAAATCGAAGCCAATTATACCTTTAATATTGCCAATTCGTAATAAGTCCGATACATATAGTTCCAAGTCTTTCAATACAACATTGTTGCTCAAAGCTATCTGTTGTTTTTGAGTCTTATTCACATCATTATTTACACCTGATGTACCTGTTATTTGCGTGGCCTTATCCTGTAACGGCAGGCCTAATTGCGCAGCGATGGTTTTATCAATTACAGTTACAGAGGCACCCGTATCTAAAACAAAATCTGATATCGTGTTTTGGTTTATCTGCAGTGATATTACCATTAGTCCGTTATCATTTAATGTAAACGGAATTTGAGCTATGGGTTGGTCTTGCGCAAAAAAAATGCAGGAATGTAAGAGAAATACGATCGAACTGAGAAGAGTGATTATTAAACGTTTTTTCATTGATGAAGGGTTTATTTTAGATGCTAAAATGCAGTATGACATCAAATAATAAAATCGAAAAAAGTTCAATCTAGCTAAAGAGAGAATGAAGAGGGTTAAAATGACGATGAAAAATTCTATTGATTTACTATGAATATTAGTTTTTCCGAAAAGATTCTTATTTACTTCTTTTGTTGAGTTGGAATATTAAAAGGTTGATTTTTCAAAATGGCATTTATTGCACGATTTAGATCCCACAATTTGTAATTTGCATTATTAGTTAATAGGATTACCGTTAACCCATTTTCTAAATTATAATCTATTATGGACTCATAATCAACATTGGAGCCTGATGCCTGATGCCTGTTTATTATACCGTTTTTAACTTTAGTAAACCCAAGTGAAGATTGATTACTGTTTTTATGCTTAAGAGGTGTTCCCAGAACATTTATGGACTTTTTTGATATAATTTTTTCTGCGTAAAGTCCCCGAATCCATTTATATAAATCATCAGTTGTGGTATAGGTTCCACCATCCATTTGATAGATTTCTTTATAGTTGACTCCCTCATTATTAAATCCCGTAGCAAATTGAGAAGTTTCCTTTGTGGGCGAAAGAAAGGTGTTTTCCATTTTCAATGGCAAGAGAATATGCCTACGTATATATTCATTAAATGATATTCCCGATATCTTTTCAATAATTAATTTTCTTATAAAAACATTGTTATTGCTATAAAGAAAATCAGTTCCTGGTTCGAACTCTAATTTCTCTATGTTTTTTAAATCAGTGTACACATCTTCATTAGTTCTCACGCTATCCCAGTCATATTTAGGCAAGCCGCTGGAGTAATTTAAGAGATGACTTACTTTTATTTTCTCAGCCCAACTAGGTAACCCTAAATTGAATTTTGAGATACTATTATCTATACTCAATTTTTTTTCCTCTACAAGTTTCATAATACTAGTAGCACTTAATTCTTTTGAAATTGAACCGATATTAAAAACCATATTTGGTTCTAATTTTTTTGTCTTGGAACCATCTGTATATCCCAAACTCTTTTTATAAATAATACTATCATTTTTGATGACAAGAATGCTTCCATTGAAAAGCCCTCGATTAAATGTCGTTAACACTAAAGAATCAATAGTGGTATTGTTTGTTGGTTCTATTAATATCTTACGTTTAGCATCATTACACGAAGAGAATGTCCAAAAAATACAAAAGCAGTAGTATGCATATTTCATAAATAATTAATATTTGTATGGCTTCTTATTATTAATCAATGTATTAACTGATTTGTATTTGATGTCACTTTCAGAATCTTTGTATATAGCAAGGGTGTTAAAAACTATAGTATTTAAATCTATGTTTGCTCCATTTTCCGCAAAAACTGAAAATGTATTTATTTTTGAAAAACCTGAATCCATAGAGATGTTTCCTCTATTGGTTACTTTGAGCTCCTTTAGGTTTGGAGTGTAGATAGTTAACTGAATATCCTTTAAATCAACATCATTGATATTATTTTGATTTGTAAGTGTTAAACGGTTGTCTACAACTTCCCACTCTATAACCTCTTTAGGTTTTTGATAGTTAAAAAATTCTAATTTATATTTTTTAGATTTTATGATTTGGATTGAAATCATTAAATCACTTTCTATCGATTGAAATTTTGGAAGTTCTATTACGCTTTGAGAAATGGCGGTTTGATAAAGCAAAAAACTAAAGATTAACGTGGTTATTTTCATTTTATGATCCTTTTCCACAAAGATAAATTGAAGTATAACCTTATAATAGAATGAGATTAGCGTTGACTAAATTTTTCTAAATTCATTGGGAAGAAAACCTGTGAATTTTTTAAAATTTCTCGAAAAGTGACTATGATCTGAAAAACCACAATGGTGAGCAATATCGGTAAGCGGTGTATTGGAGGTTTTAATTAATTCAATACTATTTTTCACCTTCAGCTTTCTCATATATTCTCCATAAGTACAGTTAAAATATTTTCTAAACTGCTTTGAAATAGTGACAGGATGCACTTGAACTATGCTCGAGAGTTCGGAAAGTGAGATTTGCTCTTGCCATCTGTCATTTAGCAATTCAAATAGAACCTCGATCCATTTTGGTCGGTCTATATTCTGATTTCTTAAAGAGCTTGATAGTAGATCAAAAACAAGTAATTCAATTGAGTTTGGGCTAAAGTAATCATTTATATGAAGCTCTTGTAATAATTTTAGAGCCAAGAATTTAGCATCAATAGTACGTATTGAAGATAAAATTTGTTCGGGGGAAAGAAAGTCCTCTGAAAAACAACTTTTTTGAAACTCAATATTTAGATTCTGAGAATACTCTTTCCGAAATTCCGTTTTGTGAGGTTGATAGGCTGGATAGAAGAAAAACTCTCCTGCTTTTCTTTCATAGGTGCTTTTCTCCCTGTATTCAATATCTCCTCCCTCATAAATAAAAGTGATAATTGAATTTTCATGGCTATGAAGTCCACCCTCATTTTGTCCAACATTAAATTGTGTTGTACTAACAAACAGCTCCTTAGCTTGTATTCCTTTTTTTATTATTCCTGTATAACAACCTTTTTCTAGTTGGTATGTCATTTTCTTCTTCCAATTGATGCTAAATATACAATTATTTTTATAGCACTAGTGCCTTAACAATTAGCTAAACTCTTTATTGATAGGAGAGCTCCTACGACCATGCCTTTTTTTTAAAATCGCATGAAGCTTTCCGTTGTCGTCTTATAATTTGCATCCCTTCATCCATAAAATCTTAATCAATAGCCTGCAATATAAATTCAGGAATCATCTCATTTGGTGGAGTCTTCTTTCCAAAGAGTAAATAAGAATTGTAGTTTCCACCAGTAAACACCGTAATCATATTTAATTCTGGCCAAATGTTGATTTTTTGGCCCCCATTGCCCGAAGCTTGATATGAACTGTATCTTTTTCCATGAACATCAAAATGTTTTCGATACCATAGATAGCCATAATCACCTTGCTCCATACTAAAGCCTTTAGTAATCCAACTTTCGGAAATGATCTGTTTACCTTCCCAGTTTCCCCCATCTTTATACATTTTGGCTAATTTTAAGAGGTCTCTAGAGGTAAGGTACATTTGACTAAAAGTGTTTATACTCGATTGATTCGGCTCAAAAGTCCAGTCATAATTTGATATGCCCATAGGTGTAAAAAGATTGCGTTTCGCAAAAGTCTCTATATCTTCATTTGAAGTAATTTCCACAAGGCTTCCTAAAGTAAGTGCACAACCTGAGCAGTAAGAAGAAAATTTTCCGGGGCTTGCAACCATTGGAAGGTCAAGCGTGTTTTTCACCCAATCCCTGCTTTGCATCATTGCTATTTCGTTTCCTTTGCTCTCGGAATTTGCGTCTTCACAATCCAATCCATGGCGATACATTAAAAAATCTTCGACAGATTGCTCTTTTTTCCTTTCATCTAGATTAGCAATTTTTGGATATTTGTCTTTGAAATAGGGTAGAATCCTATCTTTTTCACTTTTAATGAGACCTTGGTCAACCGCTATACCCACAATTCCCCCAATAAATGATTTTGAAGCAGACCTTAACTGATGAGGAGTATCTCTATTATATCCATAAAAATATTCTTCGAGAACCAGCTTGTCGTTTTTATAAATTAGCACACTGTGAACCTCTGGAAAACTCCCTTTAATTGTTTCCTTTACCATATTGATTATCGGGTCGGGATTTACGAATTCGTCGTTTAAAAGCCCCGTTTTTAATCCATCACTAAGTTCTTTTGGTTTCTGATATTGGTAATCATCGGGGTTGTTAAAAAGTTCTCTTCTTGGATACATTTCCATTTTTTTGACCCTAGCGGAAATTAATTTAAAAGTCTGTTCGTCAGTTACATAATTTATGACTTTATTAGATCCATTCCTGTTGAATACAATAGAGGATCCTTGCATATCTTGGAAGTTGTCTAAAGCGATATATTTTAATGGATACTTCGCTTGATTTATTACCGCATAAAGTGTCGTATCCAGTTCAGAGGCCTTAAGCTCCAGCGTGGTATTATTGATATATTCATATTTCCCTTCATAGTCCAAAAGTGTTTCATATTCAGTTTTTTTGCTATGATTAAAGCTATTTCTATCTTTTATGCCGCTCTTAAACTCACCATAGGGGTTATCATCTGTCAATAAGAGGCCGTCGCCTGGTGTCCATTTGTCATACTCTATATCATAGGCCACTTTTTGGGCTATATTAAAACTCTGGGTCTTTGCCACAAGATGCAATGCACCATCAATACCTGCAGAAATACCTGCTGTGGTTATAATTTTCCCATTGTCCACGTACCGTACATCTCTTAATACTCTGGTTTTTGGATAATCCTTTTCGAGTTGATTTAAAGCAGAATGAAAGGTAGTTGCAGTTTTGTGTTCCAACAACCCAGCTTCGGCTAGGATAAATGCCCCTGTGCAAACAGAAAAGTAATATTGAATGTTTTCTTGGTTTCTTACCCAATCGATGACTTCCGAATCTTGATAAGCTGTAGCGGCATTACCTCCAAAAAAAGCCAAAATATCAGCCTTTGGGGCGTTTGACAAAGCATAATCCGGAACAATTTTCAGGATTCCTTGTGAAGTTATAGTATCTCGTGTTTTGGAAACAGTAAAAACTTTGAACCCCGCGTATGAAAACACTTCCATAGGGCCTGCAAAATCTAAAACTTCTACACCGTCTTGTAAGTAGAAGGCAATTTTTTTGTGCTGATTAACATCATTGGCTTTTTGCTCATCTTTGTGAACTAAATTCATGTTACAGTGGCTACACGTTCCTGGTTTTTTAAAGGTAAGTGTATCACATGCGTTATTACAGGGAGGACATACATACACTGGGCTTGATTCAAGGTTTGTCTGTGACAGAAGAGTTTTAAGGGTAAACAAAAAAATGAGGCTGAATCTGAATTTCATAAACCGATGATTTAATTATGAAATGTAAAGCTATAGCAAGAAAGGAATTTCTAAAAGGACAACCGTGCGCAGGATAAGGACTAATTTTTTAGCGATGATATATCCATAGGTAGAATATCTCTATGTTTTTTTAGAAGGTAACGCAATTGATTCACGCTTTTTAAGCCACATTCTTCCGCCACTGTATGTACCTTATGACCATTAGATAAAAGGGCTATCGACTTCTCCACTCTTAATTTTTGAAGGTATTCACCTATAGTTATGCCTGTAGTCCGCTTGAACAATCTGGTAAGGTTTCTTTTGCTCATATTTACCTTATCCGCCAATTCTTCATTGGTCGGTGCATTTGCCAAATTATTCATTAAATAGTCCTGAGCATCGTGTATTCTATGATTCAAATGATTTCTAAATTGAAGAAAAATACTTAGCTGGGGGTCAGAAGAGCTTCTTCTAAAATAAATAACAACTTCCTTGGCAATGTCAAGTGCCATTTTTGTTCCAAAATACTTTTCTACAATAAAAAGGGAAAGATCAATGCCCGAAGAGACTCCAGCACTTGAATGAATATTCCTAGAGCTTACGAACAACCTATTTCTCTCTAACTCAGTTAATGGAAATCTCTCAGAAAATTCCCTGTAGTACTTCCAATGTGTCGTACAGCTGTTTTTATCTAAAATGCCCGTTTCAGCTAAAAGAAAACTCCCCGTACAAACTGAGCATATATCGGCACCATTCTTATTCTGTTTCCTGACCCAACTAAGAAAAGGAGATATGCTCTCACGAAATGTGACATCAGAAAGTATACCATACTCCATTCCCGGGATGAAAAGTATATCGTTTTCGGTTAATTCAAATTTATCAAAAGGCTCCAATCGATTAAAGTAAAGTCCTGCACTGCTCTTTATTTCAGTCTCATTAATAAGGGATATGAAATGTAGTTCCAAAGGTGCTCCAAATTCCTTTGCTTCATAAAAAATATGGGCAGGTCCGTTGATGTCTAAAAGATGGACCTCCGGAGGCATAACAAAGAGGGCTTTTTTGATAGGAAGAGAATTTAATTTGAAAATTAGTGAAAATATTGCATTTAATATTATGATATGCCTGAAATATAATTCAGGATAAATTTTAGGATGTGTTCACTTCGTAATCGAATAACAAAAAATAGGCTTGCAGAAATTCAACTCTCCAACCAAATTCTGAATTCTTTGGTTATCGTTGAACTGGTAATCACATGTTCCTTTAAACCTTTGATATACAAGGCGAGCCTATTGTTTGAATATGACTCGATTTTTTCGATATATGCCATGCCTACAATTTGACTGCGGTTTATTTTAAAGAATTGTTCCGGATTAAGTTCTTTGGTCAAGATTCCAATACTTCTTGAAATGCTGTGAAGTTGCCCGTTATGGTCAAATATTTTGCAAAAATCTCCACTCGCTTGAATTAATCCTATATCAGATGTTTCTATGAGCTTTATTCCATTACTTTTTTTGATGGCAAAACGTTTTTTATAATTTTCTTCTCTTTTATCTAATGCTATCTGAAGTTGATTGAAAATACTTTTTTCTACCACTTTGGGCTGGAAAAGTTTTTCGAATTTCTTAAGGGCGGATTGAAGCTCATGTTCTTGATATGGTTTTAATACATATGCGATTCCATTGGTCTGAAAGGCCTCTAACAAATGTTCATTGTAAGCAGTACAGAATATTATTGGTGTTAACGTCGGTGTATTTTTGAAAACTTCGAAAGAATTCCCGTCCAATAGCCTGATATCCGATAAGATAAGATTATACTCAGGGTTATTCTTTAAGGATTCTATGCCCTCCTTTATACTTCTAACACTATCTAATACAACAGAATCTCCAAAAAAATTGGTTAGGTGGTAAACCAACTTTTTTTTCGCCGGTATTTCGTCTTCCAAAATAAGAATACGCATAATTCTTTCTTTAGTTTATTACGTTTAACAAGGGAAGTGTTACCTTAAAATTGTCTTCGTTTTCTTCAACTAAAATCTCATGGTCGCTCAAAAGCTCGTACCGTTTACTCAGGTTTTTTAGTCCATTCCCCATTGATTCTACTTTGGCCTCTTTTTTTGAAATCGTATTTGTAATACTAACCGATTTGTTTTCAATGCTAATTTTGGTGTGTATGGTGTTGCCATTAAGTGCGGTGTTGTGCTTTACTACATTTTCTAAAACCGTCAACAACGATCCGTTCGGTAAATAGTGTGCCAAGGGTTTCTCATTGTTTACTATTTCAAAATCATAATCGTTTTCGAAACGGGTCTTGATTAAATAAAAATAATTTTTTGCCAATGCGATTTCATCTTCCAAAGTTGCAATATCTCCACCCTTGGTATGAATCAAATACCTATAAAGTGCAGCCAAATGCGAGATATATTCTTTTACTTTTTCCTTGGGTGAGTAATCAATAAGAGCATCGATTGTATTTAGACTGTTGTACAAAAAATGCGGATCGTATTGAGAACGCAAAACTCGAAGTTCCAATTCTTTTTGCGTATTCTCCAATTCGATATTGTATAATTGATTTTTATAATATTTTTTACCGAGTATCAAACCAAGCAACATTACAGAGTCTGTCGCACCTCTATTGAAATTTTGCACTAACATTATCTCGAAAGAAGGCAGCTCCCAAGGGATATGTGCGGTGTAGTAATCTCTCCACATATCTAAAAAGCCTACGACCTCCCACGCAAGAAATGCCAGTAGTATGAAGACAACGTAATTTTGCTTTATAACCAAATATTCCTGTATTAACCACTTGAAAATAAAGAGTAGTAATAGGTTCTTAACAATAAATCCAGGCAATCCGGTAACCATTTCGAAAACAGTGTAGTCCTCCAGATTCCATCTATATAACAGCCATATTGATGCTGCTATGAAATAAAAAAAGATAAATCTGTAATCAGATTTATTGAATTTTATACTACTCATACTCAAGAAGTGGTTTTGCTTATGCAAAACAAGATAGCATTATCTCGTTTAGCTTAGAAAAAAAAATGGCTAGGGTGTTATCAAGTATTGAAGGAATGCCATGGGCAATTCTGATTGATCGGCGTTGGTGAACATAACGTATCCCCATTTTGCTTCAGGTGCAATCATGAATAAACTCGTGTAGCCCGGATTGTTTCCGCCATGACCAAAAGCGGAACCGAATGGCATGGTGGCTTTGGCAAACCCTAATGTCCAATCGGTAACGCCCGCTTCTGTTTGCGGATGGCCCTCTGGCAATACAAACTGGGATTTAAAAAGCTCATTATAACTTTCTTCGGATAATCCTTCTCTATGTATCAAAGCTATTAACCACTTGGAAAAATCTAAGGCTTCTGAATGAATAGAGAACGCCGAACCGAACACTTCAGGGTCTTCATCTTCCCCCATGACACTTCCATCTTTGTAGCCCTCGGCTTTATTTTTCATATTATTCGAATCTTGCAAATACTTTGTATATTCTAGGTTCAAAGGATTAGCAATCCTTGCTTGATAAGCCTTTTCAAGTCCCCTATCATCTGTATTTAGAATATGCGCTACAACTTTTGCCAAATACTGATATCCTTCCCCTGAATATTGAAAAGCACTTCCGGGCTCAAATGAAATGAATAGTTTCCCTTCTTCATGGTTCGTTCTCCAGTTAGGAAATCCAGAAGTATGAGTTAGTACCATTCTTGCCGTTATCTTTTTGTATCTTTTATCATAGTCAATATCCTTATAAGGTAAATACTCGTGAAGAGGCTTGTCCAGATCTAATTTCCCTTCTTCCACAATGGTCATAATCATGTACGCAAATAAGGGTTTTGATAAGGAAGCACCTTCAAAAATTGTTTTTTTTGAGACTTGTTGTTTAGTTTCTAAATTAGAATAGCCCTTGACTAAATGATATGCGACCTTACCATTATTAATAATAGCAGTGGAGACGCCCGGTACTTTAAGAATCTTCATTTGCTGTTCTATAAATGATTCGATTGAATCTGTCGAAATTTCGTTACCAATCAAGCTTTTAATGGTTTTGGAAACTGTATTATTTTGAGCATGTACTTGATTGAAGAACAAAACCATCCCAACTATTAGGAAGATTTTTTTTACCGCTGTTAACATAACTGTTCGTTTTTTGATTTATGGGTTCAAGATGTCCTCTAATTTGATTAATAGAAAGTAAGAAACGATAAATTGGTTTAATTAGAAGTCTAAGCAGTAGAAAATCAGGATGACCAAATTTTATTTCTCCAAATGGTCGAGAGTTGATGTAACAAGTAAATCAAGAGATATGTAGACTGAAAGGTTTAAAAATAAATACAATGACTAGTTTTAAAAATGAACATTTGTTGGGCCTTCAGATTTCCCATCTATTCGAATTCAATGAAGTTAGAATCTTAACTTCCGTGGTCAGAACTATTTTTGATTTAGTAAAAGTTAGCCTAAAACCCCAAGCACCTGCGGAAGTCTGGCAAACCTTCCACTCCAATCCTCCCCTCGCGAACATGCTCCGATGGTCAGCTGGGAAAATCATTCCCTTCCAATTTTGCCAGACATCCTCGGAGCCGCGCGAAAGCACAAGCGGCGAAAAAGCCGCTTAACCTTTCCTCCCCCTACCCACAATAAGTTATCTTAAATTATATAGAATCTTCAACCTGTTTATTGTAGTCCTCAATATCGCATATTGAACTATCCAAGTATTAAATAATCATTTATGATCTCTTCTATCCCAAAAACTCATCAGTATATCTATGATTCACTTCATTACCCACATAGAATAGTAACTTAGAAGTATGCCTGATTTTATTAAATACCTGCTCTTGGCATCTTTCGCATATGTTTACGTGCGATTGCTAATTCCGTACGTTGGATTCTTTGCACGTTATATGTTCAATGAATCCTCAAAATGGGATAAATATATTGAAAAACCAAGATTGGTCTTTTATGGTATTGGTCTCCTATTAATGCATTCGAGCTATTCTGCTATCCTCGAATATTCTGAACCTTTACGAGGATTTTTCTTTTATGCAAATTGCCTAATGTTCATGTGCGGTATTACAATGAGCCAGATAACTTGGTCCAAAAGGTTTAAAAATGTCTTCATCCCAAAAATTCAAGAGAAGCTAAAAAAGAAGAATAATTTCAGCCTCTCAGCTACAAATGACCAACTGAAAGAACTGTATCGTGTACTAGTTAACTACGATATGATTATAACAGAGAAAACTGATAAAGATGATTTTATCAATGTTTTTAAGGAGGATTGGTATACCCACAAGTCCAAAATACATTTCAAACTTGATGCTCCAAGTTGCAGGGAATTCTACGAATTGTTTAAAGTTACCTTCCCGAAAAACACAATGAGCGTCATCGACTTTTTCAAAAGGTCGGACACTATCCGCAGGGAAGATGGCAAACCTTATAAATACTCTACGGTAAAAGATGCCAAATCGAGAACGCCGATTTCTAAAAAAAGTGAAGAACTCAAAACCATCTTTTCTCGCCTTTAGTTTCGTTTGCTTGCATTTTTCCTAATTCCGTGTGCATTGCATGAGTTGCACACATTTCCCTTTACTTCCTATACTAGTTTAGCACCAGAATTGAGTTAATAAGAACAAAAGCTTTTGTGCATTGTTTAATCCAAAATTAGAAATAAATGGACTATCTGGAATTAGAAGAACGGCTCGACCGTATAGAACGCTTATTGGTGGCGAATAAAGAAGTACTCACGTTTGAGGAAGCTTGTGAATACACCGGTATATCACGAAGCTACCTATACAAGTTAACCGCAGCAAGAGAAATCCCCCACTCCAAACCCAACGGCAAAATGCTGTTTTTTGAGAAGACAAAACTTAATATTTGGTTACTACAAAATCGTAGAAAATCAAAATGTGAAATTGAGAAAGAAGCATTGGAATACACCTTTAAAAATAGACAGGTTTAGATTTGTAAATGACTTTATAAATCATATTGAAATACGCTTTCCAAACTAAATATTTAAATGAAAATATATGATTAAATTTTTATGGATAGGGAGAAGTAAGAAAAATGAAAACAGTACTAATAATTACATCTGAGTGAGAATTCAAGATGTGTCATTGTCATGACAAATCTTGCTTTTACTCCCGTTGGTCGCAAAAGGATAGGAATTATTAAATGAGTTTTAGATATATGATTTAGCAAAGTGTAATTCGATTGAAAAAGATTAAAAATAGCTAAAGTGAAAAAAGAGTTTATACAATTTCGATGTTCCATTTATGAGAAGAAGCTGCTCAAAATCAAGGCCAAAAAGAGCGGACTTTCCATAAGTGAATATTGTCGTCGTGCTGCCTTTGATCATAGCATTATTGAACGATTTTCCGATGAACAAATCAATATTTACAAATTACTAGTTCAGTATCAGGTAAATTTTAAACGTATCGGAAATATGTACAAAAAACGGAATCCAAAATTATCAGAAAAGGTTGTGCAATTAGCGAATGAAATACGGAAACATCTTTACGACTTCAAGAAATGATAGGAATGGGGAAATCCATATCGCACACAGGTGCTTCCATGGGTTATGGATGGAACGAGGAAAAAGAGGCCAAAGTAATCTATCGAGAACATTTGGCGGGCGACAACCCCAAAGAGATTACCCAGGAGTTTAAAATAGTTCAATCGCAGAATCAGAGATGTAAAAAGAATACTATGAGTTTCGTGCTGAGTCCCACCATAAAAGACGGACAAGAATTGAAGGACAAGCAACTTACAGAAATCACTGAACGGTTTATAAAGGAAATGAAATTACAAGAACGACAGGCAATTGCATTCGTGCATCGGGATAAAAGTCATTTGCACATCCATTTATATGTGAACCGTATTGGTTTTGATGGCAAGGCTTACAAAGATAACTTTATAGGGAAGAGAAGCCAGCAGGCTGCAGAAAAAGTGGCGCAGCAAATGGGATTGACCACAGTTAGAGAAGTACAACAAGAAAGATTGAATCAAATTCAATGTGTACGACAAGAATTAAAGCAAATTCACCAAAAGGTTCTAACCGAATTGAAACCCAAGGATTTTGACCAGTATATCAAATACATGAAACAAAGAAATGTAGAAGTTATTCCAAGTATCAACAAGTCAAATCGGTTGCAGGGCTTTCGCTTTGAATACAAAGATCAAAATCTAAAGGGAAGTGAAATACACCGTTCTATGTCAATGGCAAGAATCGCTGAGCGAATTGGTTTTGATAAAACTGCTTCCCAAAAAATAGCGAAAGACAACACCCTAGAATTACTGGCAAGACTGTTGGTATTTCGCCTTACATCGCAGCCACAATTGCTAAAAGGATTATCAGCATGGCTATCAAGAAAACAATGGGTTTAGGAATGGAATTATAAAATTATGGCAAAATTAGATGAAATAGTAGAGTTGCTAACGGAGGAAATCAAAGGCTTCGAAAACTCGGTCAACCGAATGGAAGAATTGAAAGCCTTTTTGATGACCTATAAAGTCCAGGCCGACACCTCGGATATTGACTTTATTCTAAAAGAATATAACGACTATCAAAAGAAAGCGGTCGAAGAACAACATAAGCTGATGGCCAATGTGGTCTACTATATTAAAAAGTCCATCACATTTCCAAAGTGGGCGATAAAGTTGTTCTGGTGGCTTTTGGTCTGCATCATTCTGGTACTAGGCTTTTCAGTTTATAAGGTTTCCCAAATTTCTGTGCTAAAACAGGAAGCCTTTGAGCAAGGAGAAGAAAAAGCGGTTGCGCACTTTAGGGCTTTTTTCGAGGCCATCCCAGAGGCAGGCGAACTCTATCAAGAATGGCGTGAACCCAAAGACAAAAAGTAAGATGCGCCCTATCCGGTTTTTGCTTAACGCTTATCTGCCAGAACACTACAAAAACCGGACAGGATCCACGCGCAAAGTTTTGGGGTAAGATTTGGGACAAATCGAACGTCTAAAAAAATGAAAACAATATTATCTATGTTCATATTTGCTATATATAGATAAAGAATGTATCTTTATCTTCTAAAAAAAGATAAAATGAACATTAGTTTCACAAAAACACAAGAAGAGTATATCTCGAAACAGGTTAAATCTGGGGAGTACCAGAACAATAGCGAGGTCATAAGGGATGCACTTCGATTACATCAAATTTATCGCGATAAAGTGATTGCAGACTTAAGGGCTGAGATAGAAAAAGGCGTAAATAGTGGCATTAGTAAAAGGTCAGTTAAAGACATTATCGAAGCCAAACGCAAATCTAGGAAAACCGCTTGATGGGAAACAACAAACTTAAATCCTTTCTATTATCCAATGATGCAGATGCGGATTTAGATGAAATCTTTGACTATACAGAAGCTGAGCATGGTTTTAATCAGGCTGTGAAATACTTATCAGATTTGGATAATTTGTTTGAGCAATTGGTCAAAAATCCTAATCTCGGAAAAGAGCGAAAGGAAATAAGGAAGAGCATTTATAGTATTGTGGAACAAGAGCATATCATTTTTTATGAAATACGTGAAGAGTATATCTTAATTGCAAGGGTATTACATGGTAGAAGGGATATCCCTAAATTTATCAAATAACCAAGTTGAAAGTATTTGTTATGAAAACAATCTCTCGAAAACAATACCTAGCTGCAACCCGTCGCTTAGAAGAATTAATTAATCTAGTTGATGATAATACACCAACCGACAACCCTTTAACCAAAGAGTTTCTCCAAATCTCAGATATTATTGAAGAATACGAGAGTATTCATTATCCCATGGAAGACTCAAAATAATAATCGTGGAAACCATTATCCAGCCAAAAGAAAACAAAGGCTTTCACCCATTTTCCACCTCGAATGCCCCTACCCTAACGTTTATGGGCGAAAGAAGATACTGTATTGGGGGGAAATAAAATATTGATTATCCAATCTTATGATATTTTATCAATTAAATACTGGATTATTATGCACTATTATTACTTCACGCAATGTGGCACCCTAACATATACTATAGAAAATGAAACATTTTACAAAATCCGATTTTTGGAAAGTGTTTTTTTAGGGCATACAATAGTTTAAATATAAAGGTAAAAGTAGAAACTACTAAATTCATACCGCAAATTGAATTTTATCGCATTGATAAAAATTGAAATCTTGAAAAGTTCAATAAAACAGTTGTTTGATTATACGAATGGAACTCACAACTAAATCCTTGCCTTCTAAATTTTAATTTTTGGGAATCTAAACGATCTTAAATTTGAAGGACAATCTTATCAGTTTATGTCGCAAAAACTTCATGATTATTTTTAAAGCTTTTAAACTCAATCATATATCCATTAGGGTCTATAACAAAAAACGAAAGATGTTCTCCAATCTTATCTTCCATAAAAGTAACCTCAGTAGTCACTTCTTGATTCGATTGAAACAACTTGCTGTAAAGTTTACCCCATTCTTCAACTGGTATGATAACTCCAAAGTGAAAGGATGGTAAAATGGTATCCCCCAGCTTATAACTCTTAAAGTCAAAGTTAAAATCGCCAGCTTCGGTAAATGTTAATTGGTGGTTGTAGAGGTTAATATCGGACCATTTATCTGCTTGCCTGCCTTTTGAAGCCCCTAGAATATCTACATAAAAGTTTCTTGTGGTCTCTATATTCTCACAAGGTAATGCTAAATGAAATTGTGCTTCCATTATACGATGGTTTTAGTTTTCTTTTTTAAGTGTTTGAAGTATTTTTTTACAGCATTCCTATCTTCCTTATCTAAGTATTCCAGCGCTTCTTTCCAAGATATCCAATACACATCTTTAAACTTTTCCGTTTCAATAACGCAAAAGTCATTACTCTTCATGGGTAATATATAATGATGCTTTGTGATAGCCGCTTTACCTTTTAGAGATGTGGATGTCATATGAATGGCATGTTTCGGGTTTACTATTAATCCAATCTCTTCAGCTGTTTCTCGTACAAGACTTTCAACCAGAGTTTCCTTTTTCTTTTGAATACCCCCAGGCAGTGTAAGTCGCATCTTTTTACCTATTTTTTCTATCACCAGAAGTTGGTTTCCATTAACGGCTAACAATCGTGTTTTATGAATTACTTTCATTTATCGCAATGCTAATCTTCAGTTGATTTAATATCCATTTCTTCATCAAAAGCTTCATCATCACTGTCAAAATCTTCCATAGCACCGACAAGGCGCTTACTAACTTTCACCAAATAAATCGTGTCTTCTGTTCTTACTTCTACACATTCAATCGTTTCGTTATGCTGATTTTTAAATGAAATGATATCACTATCTCCGAATCCATCGGGATATTTAATTACCAATAGGTCTAATATTGCATTGTTCAATTTTTTAAAATCAACAATGACTCTTTTCAAGTTTTGACGGTTTGAACTTTTCATAATTACATATCTAAAACATAAGCAAATAGTAATGGGGCTACAATGGTAGCATCACTCTCAATAATAAACTTGGGCGTACTAATATCTAATTTGCCCCAAGTAATTTTTTCATTAGGTACTGCACCGCTATATGAACCATAACTTGTGGTTGAATCGCTAATTTGGCAAAAATAGCTCCAAAAAGGCGTGTCTATAAGTTCCATATCTTGGTACAGCATGGGCACCACGCAAATAGGGAAATCACCGGCAATACCGCCTCCTATCTGAAAAAAGCCAATGCCATTTTTCGAATTTTTGGTATACCAATCTGCTAGGTAAGTCATATACTCAATACCTGATTTCATGGTACTTGCCTTGAGTTCACCCTTCATCACATAACTTGCAAATATGTTACCCATAGTGCTGTCTTCCCATCCAGGGACTATTATGGGTAGGTTCGCATCAGCCGCAGCGAACATCCACGAGTCTTTGATATCTATTTCGTAATGTTTTTCCAGTACACCTGATAGCAACAATTTGTACATGAACTCGTGCGGAAAGTAGCGTTCTCCTTTCGCTTCGGCATCCTTCCAAATGGTTACTATGTGTTCTTGAATTCTTCGAAATGCTTCTTCTTCTGGAATACAGGTGTCTGTAACGCGATTTAATCCGCGTTCCAGTAATCCCCATTCATCATCAGGGGTCAAATCACGATAATATGGTACTCGCTCATAGTGACTATGTGCCACAAGATTCATGATATCTTCTTCCAAATTTGCACCGGTACACGAAATAATCTGGACTTTGTCCTTTCGAATCATTTCGGCAAAAATTTTACCCAATTCTGCGGTACTCATTGCACCTGCCAACGACACTAACATTTTTGAGCCTTGGTTCAACTGTTCTTCATATGCTTTTGCCGCATCTACAAGGGTAGCTGCATTGAAATGCAAATAGTATTTTTCAATGAAATTGGAAATGGCACCTTTAGTCTTCATCTTTAAATTTTATATAGTTCCCTAATCGGTTTGAGTCTTCATATGTGTCCTCATAATTATTTTCAGACCCTTCGTTATGAAACTTATAACTCAACATCTTATAATATAACTTAGCAGCAAGGAAATCGGAAGATTTATCGATTTCATTAGGACATAACTCCACAATATCAAAACCTACCACATTTTTTTCTAAGAATACTTGCTTCAGAAAATCTAGGGTTTCGTACCAAAGCAGTCCTCCAGGTTCCGGCGTTCCTGTACTTGGGAGTATTGAAGGGTCAAAAGCGTCTAAATCCAAAGTGATGAAAACATTATCCGTCATTTGGTCGATGGAAGAATCCATCCAAGAATTATCGATGGCCATGTCATGGGCAAAATAGGTTTTGTCCAAATTCATGATTGATTTCTCCCTTACATCCATAGAACGAATGCCCACTTGAATTAGATTGGTGTTCTGACTTGCTTCATATACCGCACAGGCATGATTGCATGAGCTTCCTTCGTAACTTTTGCGCAAATCTGCATGCGCATCAATATGCAGTACCGTTAAGTTGGGAAACATTTCATTAAATGCCCTAATGGTTCCAATGGATATAGAATGTTCCCCTCCGAAAACGGTAACAAACTTGTTCTTTTTTATAAATCTTTTGGTTTCTTGGTGCACCGCATCAACCATTGCTTCAGGTCTTGCATTTAAGGTAACAGCATCAGCCAGATAAATACCATTTTTGTATACTTCCGAATCGGTTTCGATGTCGTATAGTTCCATATTTTCAGAGGCTTCTAAAAAAGCCTTCGGTCCTTTGTCGGCTCCTTTGCCCCAAGTGCTTGTTCCGTCATAGGGTACAGGAATCAGAACTATTTTTGAGCTGTCCAATGCGGCGTAATTATCTGGGATACCCGCATAATTCGTATTAGTTTTCATACTACTTTGAATAGAATTAATAAGATGCTTTTATTACGTTTGCAATTTCTTCGCTATTGGAGGTGACGTTCGCAATGGTCTTGTTGATGTTATAATCATATCCAAGAATAGACAGCATTTCTTCAGAGGTTTGCTGCTCTGAAAATAGTGAACTGTTCAATTCACCCTCTTCATTACGATTAAGTATAATATGTTTTGGTGCCGGAACTAAACAATGCTGTAAACCACCATAACCACCTATGCTTTCTTGATATGCACCGGTATTGAAAAACCCGATATATAGTGGTTTCTGTTTGTTGAATTTTGGGAGGTAAATAGCATTCATATGTTGCTCACTATTATAGTAGTCATCACTATCGCAAGTGAGCCCACCAAGTAGTACACGTTCGTACTCTCTATCCCAACCATTGATTGCCAGCATCACAAACCGCTTATTAATAGCCCAAGTATCTGGCATTGTTGTGATGAAAGAGGAATTTACCATATTCCATTTTTCACGGTCGTTTTGTTGTTTCTGGTACAAAACTTCATAAATGACTCCACCACTCTCTCCTACTGTAAAGCTCCCGAATTCCGTAAAAATGTTTGGAACAGCAACGTCCGCCGCGTCGCAGGTCTGTTTAATTTGTCGTATGATTTCATCTACCATATAGGCATAATCATAATCAAAGGCCAATGAGTTTTTTATAGGAAAGCCACCCCCAATATTTAGGCTATCAAGACTGGGGCATACTTTTTTTAAGTCAATATAGACTTGCATACATTTTAGCAACTCATTCCAATAGTACGCGTTGTCCCTTATACCCGTATTGATAAAAAAGTGAAGCATTTTTAAAGTGACTTTGGGATTATCCTTAATCTCTTTTTTATAAAAAGGCACAATATTTTTATATCCAATACCTAATCGAGAGGTATAGAACTCAAACTTTGGTTCTTCCTCAGAAGCAATACGAATACCAATATTATAGGTGTCATTTATGGCCTCACTAAGGAGGTTGATTTCCTCATAATTATCAATAATGGTAATACATTTTTTATGCCCACTGTTGATTAATCTAGCAATATTCTGAACATACTGGTCACGTTTAAACCCATTACTTATGATATAAGTCTCATCGCTTAATTTACCTTGAGCTTTGAGGTTTTCTACAATATCAATATCAAAGGCCGACGATGTTTCTATATGAATATCGTTCTTTACGGCCTCATCCAGAACGTGCTTAAAATGGGAGCTCTTTGTGCAATAACAATAGTTATAGGTACCAGCGTAACTATGCTCATGAATGGCGTTTGCAAACCAAGCTTTAGCTCTGTTAATATTATCAGATATTTTAGGTAAGTAAGTAAATTTTAGTGGCGCGCCATACTGGTTTATAAGTGCCGTTAAATCTATTCCGTGGAAATGTAGTTCGTTATTTTCGATAGTAAACTCTTCCTGCGGGAAATCAAAGGTCTGGTCGATAAGGTCGACGTATTTTGTCTTCATTCTATGTATATGAAAGATTAGAAAATATAGGTTTTGCCCTTCAGGGCAATGTCAGATGCATTTCTAAAAAATCAGATACGGAAAATAAAAGTGGTCGAGGGTTCAAAAAGAATTTGCTCGAGCCGCAGTTTAGTAGTATATATTTTAGAAGTCAGCCTGAGTATTCGGCTCCTCATCCCTAAGGCAGCTTTTGGAGTAGACTTCTTTATCCTCCTAAGCCCGAACATGAAAAAAGATTTCATTCTGGTTATGGCAATGCGTCTTTTTAACGGACTCATTATAGAATAAATGTACTAAAAATTTGAATTGAGATTATTTTTTTGCTAAAAATTTCTATTTTTTCAGTAATCACATTTAAAACTAATTCATACTTGGTGGTCAATCAAACTTCCCAAAATAGTGTACAGCTTCAAAATGGGAACTCTGGTTAAACGTATTCTTAATGGGAAGATTATCTTTAAAAAACGAACCTTTGTTGGGACAATATTTAAAATTATTAGGCTTAATTAATACCTCCTTTATTTAAAATTCTAAAAGTTATCAACACATATAAGCAAACAACATCCAACCAAAAGCAACCGTTATAGCGTAGTCCGTTTGTATCTCAAACTCTCCTTACCCATATTTGCATTAGCTTTGTTACTTATTGTATCAATAAATAATCGTTCAGTACAGATATACCAAAAACAAAACAGCCAACTAAACAATACTACTTAGTCCCCATTCGTTAGTACTACAACGTCATAGTTTTACAAACCAAATACAGCTGCTTTGAAACTTAAAAAACACTGGAAACGGATTTTATTGGCCCTCATCGGCCTCCCCATCTTGTTTGCAGGTGTCCTATTGCTTTATATTCAAAGCAACCAATCTGAAATTATTAAAGGAGAGATCGCTAAACTTAACAAAGAGCACCAAGGCCTCATAAAAACGGGTGATAGTGAATTATCGCTGTTCGGCAATTTTCCAGACGTATCCATAAAAATCTATGATGTACAAATTTTCGAAACAAAGTCAGAAAACGCAGCGGTTATAGCAGATGTTAAAGACATTTACGTGGGGTTTAACCTCTGGGACATTGTTGGCGGAAACTATGATATTCAATCCTTACTCGTGGAAGAAGGGAAATTTAACATTGTTATTCATGAAAACAATACTACTAATATTCAAAATTCCTTAGCAAGTACTGCAGCGAGCGAAACACCTACCACAAATATTCATCTAAAAAAAATCAAACTTAAAAATCTAGACCTCCACACTGTTGACGAAGCCACCAATACCGATGTGGAAAAATTCATATATGCTGCAGAAGGAGGGTTTAGCATCAAGGACAGCATTATCGCAGGGCATATTGATACGGAACTGGAATTGAATGTGATAAAAGATAGTGACACTACCTTTATTCGCAAAAAGCATTTTGAAATTCATACAGACCTGGTTTTTAATGAATACACGGGCATTCTTGACATAGAACCCTCTGGGATTCTTATGGAAAATGGTGATTTTGAGTTAGAAGGCTCTATAGATACCAAGAACGATATTGATCTTGACCTCCATATAAAAGGCACCAAACCTAATTTTGATATGCTTATTGCTTTTGCTCCAGCAGATGTCATACCCTTTTTAGAGAAATATAAAAATGCAGGTGAAATCTATTTCAATGCCAGCATTCAAGGCCCTGCAAATAAAGGGAATAAACCCGCCATTAATGCCGATTTTGGTGCAGGAAAGGCCTTTTTAGAAAACACCACAAAAGCAAAAAGAATTGATGAAATGGGCTTTAAAGGCCATTTTACCAATGGAAAAAATAGAGACGCAAGTACTATGGAGTTTTCGCTTACCGATATGACTGCTTCTTTAGAAAAGGGAGAATTCAAAGGTTCTATTTTTGTCAAGAATTTTGAATCTCCCGAAGTAGATATGCAAATAAATTCCAACTTCAATCTGGATTTCATAACCGACTTTTTTGAATTAGAGGAAGTACAGAATGCTTCTGGAGCGGTAACGCTTAAAATGAATTTTCATGACATCATTGATATTGATCATCCTGAAAAGGCATTACAACAACTAAATCAAGCATATTATGCAGAATTGAAAGTAGAGAACCTAAGCCTCGAAGCAAACGAACTTCCTACTCCATTAGACACTTTAAATGTGCATCTGGTAATGAATGGTAAAAAAGCGCATCTGAAACAATTTGATTTGTCCATGGGCAACTCAGATGTATCTATTAGTGGTTTTCTGTCAGACTTACCCGCCATTGTGCATCATACAAATATCCCAGTAAAAGCGCATTTAGATATTTCCTCTAATTACTTAGATATTGCACAATTAACCAATTTTTCTATACAAGATTCTACCCAAACGGGTTTTGATGAACAGATAGAAGATCTTAGCTTGGGGCTTTCTTTTAAAGCTTCTGCAAAAGACTTTACAGAATCCAAATATTTGCCCAAAGGAGAATTTTTTATTGATAGTTTATTTGCTGACTTAAAACATTATCCACATCAACTACATGATTTTCATGCCGACATATTAATAGATGAAGTAGACCTGAAAATAGTGGATTTCACAGGTTTTATTGACGATAGTGATTTTCATTTTGATGGTTTAATACATGATTATGCTTTCTACATGCAACCCCAACTAAATGGGAATGTTGATTTAGATATGAATCTCAGTTCTAAAAAGTTAAGACTGGAAGATATTTTTTCGTACAAAGGAGAAAATTATCTCCCAAAAGAGTACAGACATGAAATCTTCGATGATTTGGCCTTGCATTTTTCCTCTAGTATTGATTATAAAGCTTCCACACTTCATTCTATGGATCTTTCTTTAGATAAATTGGATACAAAAATGGAATTACATCCGCAACGTTTGCACGACTTTAGAGGAAACATACATTATGAAGATGAGCATATTGTAATTAAGAACTTTCATGGGGAAATTGGAGCCACCAATTTTAATTTTGATCTAAATTATTATTTGGGAGACAACCAGAAGATAAAAAAAAGAGATAATTACTTGGAAGTGCGCGCTAATTACATCGATTATGATGCGCTTTTTAATTTTGAATTGAGCCCTAAAAAATCTGTAGAAGTTGTCAGCACTAGTACAGAAGATGTATCAGAACATGCAACAGCTTTTAATATATACGAATTGCCATTTACAGACATGAGGTTCAAGGCAGATATTGATCATTTTATATACCATCGGATAGATCTTCAAAATATCACGGCAGATTTAAGAACAACACCCAATCATTATGTGTATGTAGATACGCTTGCAATGGATGCTGCTGGCGGCAACATTCGTTTAAACGGATATTTTAACGGTAGCGATCCTAAACACATTTATATGCGGCCCAATTTGGTGATGACTAATGTAGATTTAGAAAAACTGCTTTTCAAATTTGAAAATTTTGGGCAAGACCATCTTGTTTCAGAAAATTTACAAGGAAAACTTACCACTAGCATTCGTGGTAAGATTAGAATATACCCGGATATGGTGCCCGATTTAGACCAGTCTACTATTGAAATGGATGTAAAAGTATTGAATGGAAGGTTAAAGAATTACGACCCAATGCTGGCACTATCAGATTATATGGGTGATAAAAACCTGCGAAATATTCGGTTTGACACCCTACAAAATAGCTTAGCCATTGAGAAAGGGGAAATTAACATTCCCGCAATGACCATTGAATCAACCATTGGTCATATGGAACTATCAGGCACGCATGATAGGAATCAAAATATCAACTACTATTTACGCATACCCTGGAAAACAGTGAGAAAGGCGGCATGGCAAAAATTGTTTGGAAGTAAGAAAGACTCGGTTGTCAATTCTGAACAAGTTGATGAAATCGTAGAGGTAGATTCAGATAGAAAGACAAAATTTCTAAATCTAAAAATCAGAGGAACGGTAGATGAATATAAGGTTTCATTAGGTAAGAAAAGGAAAAACAACCTATGATTTTTTTAAGGTTTTAATATCTGCAATCAGCTGCTGCACCGCAGTCTTATTAAGACCATTGTAAATACCCCTAATATGTTTGTTTTTATCAATGAGTACAAAATTTTCTGTATGCAAAAAATCGTTGATGTCTTTTAGCACACCCAGATCTTCTTCTACAAAATAGGCATTCCTTCCTAGGCTATATATTTGTTGGCGTTCTCCTGTAGCCAAGTGCCATTTTTGAGCATTTACGCCTTTGTCTTCTGCATACTTTTTTAAACGAGTTACCGAATCTATCTCTGGAGTTACGGAATGGGAAAGCAATAATACCACATCATCTGTGGCAAAAGCATCTTGTAACAAGCTCATATGTTTGGTCATCTTGGGACAGATGCCAGGGCAGCTTGTAAAAAAGAAATCTGTTACATAAATCTTATCTTTAAAAGTAGCTTCTGTAATAGTATCTCCTAATTGATTCACAAGCTTAAAGTCGGGAATACGATGAAAATCTGTAGGCACCTCATCCGAAGCTGTTAGCCATTTCGGAGTAAACGAAGCTTCTTCATAATACGGAAGTACTGCTACCCTGCTCGTTTTCTCTTTTTTAGCCGCTTCTTGGCAGCTTATACAAGTGATGACGATTAGAAATAGGCAAAACCAAAAACTACTGTATTTCTTCATCTTCCAACTCAAAACAGAGACTTGCCCTTTTAAGACCAAATATGCGTCCATTTTTTGCCTCATAATTATTATATATTTTTCCATTTCTTCGCCATGCTTTTTGCAGCCCTTCTTCCTTACCGTTCATAATTCGTAGCTCTTTAAACTTGGCCCCATTACTATACCATTGCTTTTGTATACCATTGGCAATTCCATTTTCTAAAAGTGCTTCAGAACGTTGCTTGCCATTCTTCCACCAAGATTTGGCATACCCATCTTGTTTCCCCTTTTTATAGGTAGCTTCATAGCTTTTAATACCAGAAACATACCATTTTATATGCTTACCGTGCCGTTTCCCCCTTACATACTGTACACTTTCTGCCAATTGATTTGTATGGTAATACTGCAAGGATGTTCCTGTAAAAGGCTCGTTTTTATACAAAACAAGTCCTTTGTTAGGTACCAAAACCAACGCCTGCTTTTCTACTTCTAGTTGTTTAACCATAGGCACTGTAGTGGCGGCACTTGTCCTCATATGATCTTTACAAGCACTTAAAGCCACTACAATCCCTAGAACAAAAACACTATTGTATGGTATTGGGAGTCCCTTGATAGTCGCCCGGAAATATGATATAAAACTGATTAAGGTATAATTCATTTTCAATGTGGTAATGGTATTCTTCTTCGTCTGTATGTTGAGTTGTACTTGTATGCCCACCAGAAGCGTCCAAATCCGTTGGATAGGTACCTGTACTATTACATTTTCTTCCGTATACAAAAAATCCGTCTGAGATAATACCTATAAGGTTTTCATCATCTGCAGAGAAAGCTACGGGTTCTAAGTGGTAGTGGTAACTCTGAGGGCCCGTATGGGCTCCTGTGTAATCCAAAGAGCCTACTGCATTGTCTAAAGGCACATTAGGGCCCTCTTCGTCATTATAAATCATTGCACCGCTTACCGCAATTCCGATGGCCCCTAATCCGGTAGCACTGGAACTACTAGCCAAGCTAGGGTTGGCACTCACCATTAAACTATACGAGCCATTAAAATCATCAATATTTCCAGGGGCCATTTGTTCATGAGAAGTCACTGTGGGTTCTACAAATAAAGGGTGATTCTCATTAGCAGCAGGAGTTTCCAAAAGATTTCCCATTGGATCTGTTGCGCTTCGGGCTGTGGTATTAGACCAATAGGGCGATGTATGGTTGGGCATTCCATTGGTTTCAATTTGCACATTGGTACCATCCAACATAATAGTCGTATTCGTTGCATCAAACTCAGAAAAGGCATTGTGTAATTCGGTAGCTACCGGATCATCATCTCCAGAGCCATCCACATCATCAGAGTTATTGCTATCATTGCTGCATGCAATAAAAGCCAATATGACCCCTATTAGAATACATGCTATTGGGATACTGCTTGTTATTTGTTGTTTTCCGTTCATAAGTAGTTTTTTTGTTGTCTTGAATCGTATAACGTTCTATCTTATTAAATTAATATTAGTAAGAATTAAAAAGACAAATGTGTTGTTTAATTAGATGCTGCCAAGTTTTAGGCGAATGCACTTCTTTATTTAGTAAACCCAAGTAAGGAATTCATCATGCTATTCTCTTCTTTGTGGTCTTTCCCTTTTAGGCTTTGGTGCTTTCTCTATCTCTTCTTTGGATAGAAAACCATCTTCATTTACATCTATCTTTTTAAAGTTCTTCTTTAGTGGTCCTTTTACTTCTTTCCTAGAAAGTAAGCCATCTTCATTCGCATCCATCTTTTCAAATAATTCTTCTATAGAAGGGCGCTCCCCTCTTTTTCTTTCACCATCTCTATTCGTTTCTTGTCCATTTGTTTTGCAAGAGAACAAAAAGACAGTGCAAGCGCAAATCAGTGATAGTTTAAAAGTGTGCTGTTTCATTTTAGTATTTTTAGAGTTTATCTTCTTTGTTATTCTTTAGACTTGAATGATACTGGTTCGTTTAATAGTTCTTCTTAATTTTCAGTGAAATGCGGTCTCTTTTCAGTGAACAGGTTTTTTCTTTAAAGAAATTGCCTATAAAAGCATTATAAATCGGTAGGATGAAGTTTAGACCGATTTTATTTTTCTTTTATTTGTGTGATGCAAAAAACAAAAAGGGTACTAATTCAAGCGGTAACATGGTTCCTCATTTGGATGGTACTTTGGTTGTTACAAAGAGGCAATCTTCTCTTTATCAAAGATAATATTGCGGCGTTTTTTGTACAGGTGACATCTATTGTACTTCTAGTTTGGTGGTTAGCCCCCCACTTTCTCTTAAAAAAGAAATACTTAGTATTCACTATCATATCTTTGGTATTACTCTTTGTAGGAGCTTATATTTCTTCCAATATTATGACCCCTGTACATGAGCCTTTTATGCCACCCAACAGGCCTCCTCCTGGACTCCATAGAGGACCAAAAGGAGCTATTGCTCCCACCCAATATGTGATACATCTTCTTATTATTGGTGTTTCCTTTATGCTTGCCGTACTACTAGAAACTTTTGTGTTTGTCAAAGCAAGGGAAGAAGAAAGAGTACGCTTTAAGAATGAGAACCTACAAACCGAATTGAAATTATTAAAGTCGCAAATTAATCCGCATTTTCTCTTTAATTCGCTGAATAATATTTATGCACTTTCCGTACTCGATTCTGATAAAACCCAACGAAGTATTAGTTATTTATCAGATATGTTACGCTATGTACTCTATGAGTGTGACCGGCCTCGGGTCCCCTTATCAAAAGAGATTACCTATATAGAAAATTACATTCGCTTATTTTCCTTAAAAAGCAGTAAACCCTATCCTATTAAAACTGATTTTACTATTCTGGATGCTTCAGTACAAGTAGCCCCTATGCTTTTTATTCCCTTTATGGAGAACGCCTTAAAGCACAGTAATATCGAAAAAATAAAGGGTACTTTTATTCATTTAAGCATACAATCAGATACCCAAGAAATACACTTTGAGATAGAAAATAGCACCCCAAAGACTGCCCAAAACAAGGATAGTGTGGGTGGTATTGGTATTGAAAATGTAAAAAGGAGATTGTCCATATTATATCCTCAAATGCACCAGTTGCAAATTGATGAAAACGGTGATACTTTTAAAGTTCAATTAAATCTAGTTTTGGATGCAGACAATTAAGTGCTTGGTAGTAGATGATGAAGAATTGGCGAGAAGTCTGTTAGCAGCGTATATCGAAAAGGTAGATTTTTTAGAGCTTGTTGGAACAGCAGAAAATCCTGTTGAAGCTTTACAACGGATGCGAGAAGAAACCATAGATCTCCTATTCCTAGACATCCAAATGCCTGAAATAAAAGGTACCGATTTTGCTAAAATGGTTCCAACAACAACCAAAATAATCTTTACTACCGCCTATTCTGAATATGCATTAGAGGGTTTTGAATTAAATGCCCTAGATTATTTGCTAAAACCCATTGCATTTGATCGATTTTTAAATGCGGTAAATAAGTTTCAGCTGCCAAGCGAAGGTCGTATACACCAAGATACCTTAACGGTAAAATCAGGCTACGATTTGCATAAATTAAGGCATAGTGATATACGATATATTGAAAGTGACGGAGAGTATGTCATATTTCATACCCTAGAGAAAAAGGTAATGAGTTATCAATCGTTAAAATCCTTAGAAAAAAGCTTACCTAGTAGCATCTTCATGCGGGTGCACCGTTCCTATATTATAAATAAACAGTTGGTAAATAGCCTTAAAGGGAGATCATTGTTATTGTCTAAAGATCAAATTCCGGTAAGCGATCGTTACTATGAGCAGGTAAAAAAAGAGTTATTCTGATCCTTTATCTGCTGTAAATAATTTATAAATCAATTGCTTTTCTTCTATACTAAACTCCTTATTTTCAAACCAATCATGCGCCGCAATCTTCTGATTTTCAACCTGGGCATCCCGAATCGCTTTAAGGGAAACCAAATGCCAATGTTTTCCCTTATCTCTAGAGACCGAATACCCAATATCGCTCATGATATAAGATATTTTAGGTTGATTAAATAAACGTACGCCATTTTTAAGAATCGCCAACGTCTTGGTAAGTTTCACTACTTCCGAAAAAGAATATCGGGCAAAATCAGCAAAGCCGTCTTGATGTACATTATATAATTTATCGCCTACCTTAAGTTTCTCCATAAACCGTAAAAAGTTGCAAAAATAGAAGGAGTCTTTACATTTCAAATAGACAGGCACTACTACTTATTAACAAAGTTCATTTTAGCAAAGAAAATTCGTTTACTCAAGAATCCGTGGTCTTGACAAGAACATTGTATCCGTTGACTCATATCTTTTTTAAGGCAAGTTCCTAATTTCCATATTTGGTACATACGAGCCAAACGAGCACTTGGCTAAACGATATAACCAAATAAAAGAAACCATGGATTTTCAGAAAGGCAACAAACAAAAACTAGAAGAATTGGAAAAGGGATTGGACAAGTACGTTCCCAAATTAAAAGAAATGGGCATTCCGTTAGATCCGGAAGGAATTATTGAGACCGGAAGTAACTTATTTACCAATGGAGAAAAAATGACGATCACAAAACATTGGTGGGGCATTGATTTTAAAATGAACGATGCCTTAACCCAGGCCGTTGTGAAAGGAATTAAGGGTACTGGACCTATAGCAACAGTGATCGTTGCAGAACTGGCTGCAGCCGGAATTCTTACCGGAGGAGTCGCTACTATTATTGGAGCGGGCATCGCTGCAGTTATTGCTGTAAAAATCTTGCAATTGCGAAAAGCCAATAAGGGTAAAGGAGTGCATCTACCCATTTCATGGCCACAGTGGGCAACCTTGCTTGCGGGTGTTTCTATGGGGCCATCTGGGGTTTTAGGAGCAGGTGCAGCCTTTATTCATCCGGTTGGAAACTAAATCAAAATACTTTTAGATAAAGGAATACACCTAAAGAATTAATGTATTTTTACGGCGTATAAACCAACCTAATGAACCTAGAAAAAGCATTAGAACAACGCAGTAATAATTGTTGCGAACTTTGTAGCAATACCAAAAATTTACAGCTATATAGGGTACCTCCTTCTAAAAAAGAAATATTGGAAGAGAGTTTAGTTGCCTGCAATACTTGTATTGCTCAAATGAACGATCCAGAATTAATGGATGAAAATCATTGGCGTTGCTTAAATGATAGTATGTGGAGTGAACATAAAGTTGTACAAATTATGGTATGGCGTCTCTTGTTTCGATTAAGAGCTAAAGGATGGCCTCAAGATTTGTTAGACATGATGTATTTAGATGAGGACGATTTAGTCTGGGCGAAAGCTGCTGGTGACGGTGATGAACAAGAAGATAAAATAGTCCATAGAGATAGCAATGGTGTTATTATTGAAGCCGGGGATAGCGTAGTACTTATTAAAGATTTACCTGTAAAAGGTTCTAGCATGATTGCCAAACGTGGCACAGCGGTGCGCCGGGTATCTTTGGACCATGAAAACGCAGATTATATTGAAGGCAAGGTGGATGGTCAGCATATCGTAATCATTACCAAATATGTAAAGAAAATATAGGTTTCTCCTATTCCATTGCGGTTAACTCGTGGTACCCCATAAGTTTTCCTTTTTTATTATAAGACTCAGATTTTACTACTACTTTATCATCTAAATACCATTCTTTACCAGAGCCTTTAATTTTTAAAATTCCAAATTTAGATTCAAAATCAAAAGTTACCACCTGACAGTCAAAGGTGCCTGCAGTTGTGGTAACACTTTCCTGGGCCTGTACTTTTCGATTAAATACCCAAAAAGTCATGGTTACTAAGGTAAAGTCGTTTTTATTTACTTTAATTTGAATGTCCCCATCTTCTAATTGATCCCCCTCGCTCATCTGAACAGGAAAGGACAACACGGAACCCTCAATTTCTAAATCAACTTCAGGATCGTTATGTTCGGAAAGCTTGCTCATATCAAAAAATCGAAGCATATCCATACTAAACAAACCATCCTTGCAGCTAGCGGTGTATTGAGATGTAAATTCTTCTGTATCCTTCTTATCAAATACTGTTGCTTTAAAAGTTGCCTCATACCCCTCGTCTATTTCATCTACATTTAGGGTTTGGTGAACCGTTTTACTAAGTTTTTTTCCCTTTTTATCATAGTTGGTATAGGTTAAAGAGGCGCCCTCTTTTAAAAATAAGGCTGTATTGCATTCTTGTGCTTGTACTCCTATGATTGATAATAACATTATTAAACAAAATACACCCTTCTTCATAGTGTCTTAATTTTAGATATTCTTTGATTTACGTTATTATAGAAAGCAATTTAATCTTCCTCACAGCGTAAAGCAATATTGCATTGCGCTAGTCTTTGTGCCCCAGTATTTGCCGGTACAGCAATATCATCAGAGGCATTGTATGTCACCTGCTCTGCGGTATCAGGAACATAAATTTCTACACGGGTTCTAGAGTATCCTTCAGGAAAATAACGAATGTAATAGCTGTCTGGATGCAAGGACCATCGCCCTCTTTTTATAGTGGTATTGGTTGGTGGGGCCATCCCAGCTAAAATGGCCAGTTTCTCATAGTCTTCATATGCACTAATACCTCCTTCGAACATTCCACGCATTTTATTTTCGATCTCCAAAATTGTTTTAATGGCAGGCGGAGCTTTGGATATAGACTTTTGCATTACCTTCTCTGGAACAAATCCTAAAACCCCGTTATTTAGCTGTAGGAGCTGTTTTGGGGTTAATAATCTTGCTGAAACTATTCTTAAATCATTGGAAAGCTTTTTAAAGTTCGTTTTGGCTATAATTGCCCATAAGAGTAGCTGCACCTTTCGTTGCGGAATGTCTAAGTGCTTTTCATAATTTTTCAGAATAGCAATGACAATTTCTTCCTGTTTTCCTTGGGTTGCAGCATATAAATAACCATCTCCTTCACTAGGGCCATAGGTTCCCGCTTTTAAGCAAAAACTCATTCCATAAAAATCGTAAAACCCGGGGGTTAACACATAGTTAGCTAATGTATCTTTTGGTTGTTTACATAGGGGGTCAAAGACAGCATCATTACCAAAGGTATCTTCCAAATCTACTGTAGTATTTGTATCTGCAAAACTGGTTGATATTGGATCTTTGCCTAGCTTTTTTAAACTTACTTTACCAAGCATATTCTTCGCCTTATCCTTTGCGCTGCCTAAAATACCCTGACTCTGAACCGTCCCTATCAAAAAAAATACTAAAACTGTGGTGCTATATACTTTTTTTCTCATAAGGTCTAATTAAACTAATTCTTTCACTAAAAGGGCAACTCCAAGGGCCGAAAAAATATTAGCCCAATACTCCATTCGAATCCAAAACAAGCTATGCTTATTCTTTAAGATAATTTCTTCTCCAGTAGCCTTATCTACCATGGTTCTACCTTCCATATTGTTCCACTTTTTTCCCATTAACCAGCTACCCAAAGCAGTAATAAAAAAAGCAATCGCAATACCAAAATTTTGATGCGCTTCTGGAAGAAGCTTCATTAAAATAACCACTGAAATTAGCAATACAACTATGGAGAGATAACCACGTCCAGACCAAACAAGCATTTTTTAAGTTTTAAGTTTAAATTTCATCTAATTGTGCTGCTATTTTGATATGTACAATTTCTAAGAACACAAAATAAAACGGCAACCCAATCCTAAAACTAGGCTATAATTCTTTTTTAAAAAGATAGAATGAGAATTTCATGGTATCCCTCAAGAATACGCTTTATATGAAATAGAATTTATGGAAGGGTATCTAAATAATGGAATAAAATCTTCTTTTTACTTTGGGAAATTGGTAATGAGACTGCTCCTGAAAGTGAAATGCTATCTGCCTTCTTATTTACGGATTGCACATGATCTAAATTAACTAAATAACTCTGGTGTACCCTCAAAAAATGAGACCCTTTTAACTTTTCCTCAAAGGATTTTAAAGTTTTAGATACTACAATTTTTTTTCCATCTGCTACGAAAAAAGTAGAGTAGTTATTATCAGATTGGATATATATGATATCTTTTATAGCTACTAAATGAATGGTCTCTAAGTTCTTAAGTACTAATTTTTTGTCTTCTGGAGCATCCTTCTTCATATTATCAAACAGGGCATGCATTTGCAAGTGGTAGTGCTCTCTATGAAGTTCTTTTAGTACTTTTTGAACCGCTATCACCAAATCATTAGGCGCGTATGGCTTTAACAAATAATCCAATGCGCTATACTTAAAGGCATCTATTGCGTAGGTATCAAAAGAAGTAGCAAAAATAATCTTAAAAGAAATATCGTTCATCCCTTTTAATAGGGTAAAAGCATCTCCATCTGCTAGGTTTACATCTAGTAAAACAAAATCTGGATTTAAAAGAGAAAGTTGTTCCTGAGCTGTCTTAATATCGGCAATGGAAGCGGCAACGCGAATATGAGGAAAATTATTGCTAATGATATCCTTAGCCATTGCTGCAGCAGTCACATCATCTTCAATAATTACACATGAAACGGAATTATCCATGCCCTAAATATACCTACATTTTTTTATACTGAAGTGGAAAAATAAGGTCTACCCTGGTGCCTTCTTCACTAGAATCTACAGTTACCTTGCAATGATACTTATGTACCTTTTCTAAATTTGCAATTCTATCTTCTATAATGTTCATGCTCATTGACCTATGTAGCTGATTGGCATTGCTAGAGCTAGTATTAAAACCAGACCCATTATCTTCCACGCTTACTTTTACAGAGGTATTATCTGCCTTGTATTTTATTTTCAAAGAGCCATTTTGAATATTCTTAAACCCGTGTAGGATAGCGTTTTCAACAAAAGGTTGTGTAAACATCGGAGGAATTACTATTAGATGAATACTTTCTATTTTACTTATATCTATTTGATAATCAAACTCATAAGATACATTTAATTTTTGAAGATGCACATACTCCTTAATAGCTTTCACGTCTTCTTCAACGCTAATAAAATCCTGATCTGAGCTCTCTAATATGGAACGCATTAGTTTGCTAAAACTACTTAAGTAACTGACAGATTCTTCTTTTTTATTCTCATAAATATAGCCTTGTATGCTATTTAGAGCGTGAAATAAAAAATGCGGGTTTAACTGTGTTTGCAATAAGCGTTGTTGCAATTGAGCACTTTTAAGGGATTGTTTGGCTTTCTGAATTCTAAACCAAAGAAAACCAATACATACTAAGAGTACTGAAAGTATCCCCAATATCCATAAGTAACTACGCTGCTCTCTTAACTTGCTGGTATTTAATTCATCTTTTGTATTTAAAAGATCAATTTGTTGCTGTTTCTTTTCAGATTCATATTGTTCAGTTAATTCGGCAACTTTGGCTTGTTGGGAATAGGTATGAATGGAATCTCTAATCTTGTTATATTCATTCGCAAAAAACAAGGCATCTTTATAATTACCCGTTTGTTCATGTGCCTGTCTTATGTTGTTTAATACCAACACTTTTAAGTCGGTATTGGTTGTTGGCATAATCTCTTCAAAGTACTCCAACGCTTTTTTCGGCTTTCCTTGTTGCAGATAGGCATACCCCAAATTGTTAATTAAAATATTGGTATTCTGCTGGAACTTTTCTTTATAAAAAATTCCTTTAAGCCCATATTCTATAGAAGTTTCAAATTCTTTTTTCTCTAAATAGAAGTTACAAAGGTTTGAATAAATTAAGCCAAAAAAGACAAGGCTATTGTTCTTTTTTGCCAAAACTTCTGCCTCTAATGAAGTACTTATTGCCTTCGCTACATTCTTATTATTAAAGTATACCGCAGATAAATTAACAAGTAGTTGCATTTTTAAAGGCTCGTTGTTCCTTAGGTACCCTAGTGCCTTGTTAAAATAAAGAATGGCATTATCAGAATTTTGCAATCGCGAATTAATGACACCTATATTGGAATATACCTTTCCAAGGCCAATAGTGTCTTGCAAGCTTTCGAAAATTTGGGAGGCTTTTAAATAGTTATCAATTGCCTTCTCATATTGCTGTTTATGATTAAATACATTTCCTAAATTATGATAGGTAGATGCCTTGTTTGATGGATCTAGCGTAGTTTGCTCCAAATTTAGCATCAGTAATTTCTCTGCAGTTACTAACTCTTGTCGTAAGATATGAATCCCTGCTTTTTGCATTCGCAGCTTTTCTAATAACCTGTCATTATCCTTATTTGTTAGCAATTGTTCTGCTCGTTTGGAATAGTGCAATGCACTGTCCAAATTAGATTGGGAAAAACTGGTAGAAATTTGAAGCATGGTATGCACTCTTTGACCCAGCTCGGTTTGCTGTTTTAAAACTAACTTTAAAGAATCTATTTCTTGTGCATGATTCATACTGGGTGAAAACATTACAGAACCTAGCAATAAAAAAAAAGCAAAATGCTTTATGAACGCCGGGGATTTTGAAGAAAACATCATATAAGGCAATGAGTCTGTTAATCTCGTTATTTTAAAGGTATATCAAATTTATCACTCTTTTTAAAGCAGTTGCCTTTTTTAAAGGTAGAAACTCTATTTTTGCGATGAAATTTATAGTACATGTTTCAGATTTTTAGTAAAAAGAAGTTCCTCGTAGATTATTTAGAAAATTTTGTAGACATCCATAATCATATACTACCAGGTATAGATGATGGTGCTAAAACAACCACTGAATCCATAGATCTGATTAAGGGATTCTCTGAGTTTGGGGTAACCAATTTTGTGGCAACGCCGCATATAATGAATAATTACTATCCCAATACACCTGAAACTATTCATGCTGCATTTATTAAATTACAAGAAGCATTGCTCAAAGAAGGCCTTACCAGCACTTCGGTTAGAGCAGCCGCGGAACACATGATAGACGATAATTTTGAGCACATTCTTAACCAAGACGCCATTATGCCTCTTGAAAAGGAATACCTGCTTATAGAAATGTCCTATTTGCAACCTCCGTTGAACTTTAGTGAATCTGTTATTAAGACGGCCAATAAAGGTTTTTACCCGGTATTAGCGCATCCAGAACGCTATGGTTTTCTTCATTCTAAAATGCACAAATACGGTGATTATAAGGATCATGGTATCTTATTTCAACTGAACATCCTTTCCCTAGGAAACTATTATGGAAAAAGTATTTCTAAAGTTGCTATGAAACTACTAGATGAAGGGTTTATTGACTTCTTAGGATCTGATGTACATAACCAAAGGCAATTAAAGGCTTTAAAAGAGCTCACGGTTTCCGAAAAAACCGTTAAAGCTCTTTTGCCAATTATTAATGATACGATCGCTACGTTCTATTAATTGAACTTATTTTTTTACGATCAGTTGCTGTTTAAATACATTTGAGCTAGCAGTTCTCGCATTAATGAAATATACACCATCATCTAAGGCGGCCACATTAATTTGGTACAAGCCATTACTCACTCCTATTGAATCTGCATCATAGCTGCTTACCAAACGGCCAGTAATATCATATACACTTACTTCCGTTAGCT
The DNA here is from genome assembly GCA_947500575.1 of uncultured Flavobacteriaceae bacterium. Lineage (GTDB taxonomy): Bacteria > Bacteroidota > Bacteroidia > Flavobacteriales > Flavobacteriaceae > CANMSI01. The sequence goes on from CANMSI010000002.1 coordinate 876,258, forward strand.
GAATGGAAGGATCTAATATTCTAAGGGATGCCACAGAAACGGATGGATTAGGATACAACTGCATTGCTACTTGCTGCGCTAGTGGACCATTACCTAGACCAGACAACTCGTCTGAATTATCGTTGTCTATTGGACTCCTAGCAACATTCTGATCTACTACAGAAAATTGAATATTCAGTTGCGGACCTTGATCACCTGTTAAACCAGACCCACTGTAAGGCGTAACATCTAATGTATAATTACCTATGGGGAACATAGCCCCGAAGTAATTCCCGGCGTTATCTCCGTAAAGTGCATAAGGAGCCCCGCTCTCTGCGCGTATTTTTGCCAGTTCTCCTCCTAGAACAAATAAGACACTGCCTATAATCGAAGGGTTGGTCTCTGCCCTTACTGAAATATTTATTCCTTGAATAGCTGCATTGTCAATTTGCATACCATCAACCAATTCAAACATATCCGTATCTGTATCTGCGTTTACAACCACCAAACGAACAATACTATTATCTGGTATAACAGGCGCTACGGTAATGGTAACGGTTGTGCTATTCGTTAACCCTTCCACATCCATCACCGTTAAACTGGCTTGATATGTACCCACTTGCGTATAGGTATGTGATGGATTTGCCAAGGTAGACATGGAACCATCTCCAAAATCCCAAGCGTAACTTGTAACTCCCGCATCATCTGTTGAAGCATCTCCTGTAAAATTAACTAGTAAAGGAACCGTGCCCGTTAAAGGCGTGGCCGATGCAATTGCCGTTGGAGGCTGATTGATCATAGGATCTGTAACCTCTATAGTCACAGCACTTGTATCATTCAAACCTTCTCCATCAGTAACGGTTAAGGTTGCGGTATACGTACCTACTGAATTGTAGGTATATATTGGATCTGCCATGGTGGAGGTATCTCCATTTCCGAAGTCCCATGCATAACTACTTATTCCATTATCATCTGTAGAACTGCTTCCTGTAAAGTTCACTTCCAAAGGAGCACTTCCAGATAATGGTGTTGCCGTTGCCAGTGCCATTGGCGGCTGGTTAACAACTGGTTCTATAATAGAAAATTGAATAGTTAAAGGCGTTCCTGCAGTTCCGCTTAAGCTTGCTCCACTATACGAAGTAGCTGTCATTGTATAGTTTCCTAAGGGAAATGCGATTCCAGCATAATTGCCGGCATTATCTCCTAAGAGTGCATAAGGAGCCACATTTTCCGTCCTAGTTACATTTAATGGTCCTGTAATGGCTAAGGAAACACTCCCAACTGAGGTAGGAATGGTATTGGCTCTAATGTTCAACAACATTCCCTGCACAGAAGCAATATCGATCTCCATATTATTATTTAGGGTCAATACATCTGCATTAGAATTAGCATCTACCAAGGTAAAACTTGTAACTCCATCCTGCACAGGATCGGTTACAGTAATGGTTACACTGTCTGAATCTTCTAGTCCTGCACCATCTGTTACGGTAAGAGTTGCTACATACATTCCTGCTACGGTGTAGGTATGTGTAGGATCTATCTCCGTGGAGGTATCGCCATCTCCAAAATCCCATGCAAAGCTTACGATCCCAACATCATCTATAGACATATTACCAGTAAAGTTAACCAATAAAGGTGCAGTACCTGTTGTTGGAGTGGCCGTTACGAATGCTAAAGGTGCTCCGTTGGCGGCATCTACTTCTATAGTAAGGCTTGCAGTATCTTCTAAACCACCGGCATCCGTAACGGTAAGCGAAGCTGTATAGGTACCTGCCTGTGTATAAGTATATGTTGGATCCGCATCTGTTGAGACATCACCATTTCCAAAATCCCAGGCATAGGTTACAACTCCAACATCATCTGTTGAATTACTTCCGGTAAAATTCACTTCCAAAGGCGCTGTGCCTGTAAGGGGTGTTGCATCCGCGATTGCCACTGGTGCTCCGTTGGCGGCATCTACTTCGATAGTAAGGCTAGTAGTATCTTCTAAACCTTCCACATCCGTAACTGTTAAAGAGGCAACATACGTGCCTGCCTGCGTATAGGTGTATGTTGGATCTGCGTCTGCGGATACGTCTCCATTTCCAAAATCCCAAGCATAGGTTACAATTCCAACATCATCTGTAGAATTACTTCCGGTAAAATTCACTTCCAAAGGCGCTGTACCTGTTTGAGGCGTTGCCTCCGCAATAGCAACCGGTGTTTCATTTGCAACTTGAACTTCTATAGTAAGTGATGCGGTATCCTGTAATCCTTCATCATCTGTAACTGTAATTGAGGCTGTATACGTACCAGCTTGTGCATAGGTATATATGGGATCTGCATCTGCTGAGACATCTCCATTTCCAAAGTCCCATGCATAGGTAGTAATTCCATTGTCATCTGTAGAATTACTTCCAGTAAAGTTCACTTCTAGCGGAGCATCTCCGGTTAATGGTGTTGCCTCTGCTACTGCTACTGGTGCTTGGTTAGGTTCTTCTACAACGGAAAACTGTATCGTTAATGTACCGCCTTGAATACCACCTAAACCAGCTGTGCTATAGGTAGTTGCCGTCATTGTATAGTCTCCAATTGGGAATGCAACACCTGCATAGTTTCCTGCACTATCTCCAAACAGTGCATAAGGCGCAACGTTTTCGGTGCGTGTATTATTTAAAGGCCCTGATAATACCAAAGAAACGCTTCCTACCGCAGCAGGGTCTGTATTTGCTCTGATATTAAGTCCAATTCCTTGAATATCTGCTACTGAAATCTGCATTCCTTCTGTAAGTTCAAAAAGGTCTACATCTGTAGTTCCATTCACCAACGTAAAGCTTGTTACTGTATCTGTGTTTGCATCGTTCACAATGATGGTAACTGTAGTGGTATTTTGCAAACCTTCTTCATCCGTAACTGTTAACATTGCTTCATACGTCCCTGCTGCTGTATACGTATGAACAGGGTCTGCAATTGTAGCGCCATTTCCATCTCCAAAATTCCATGCATAGTTGCTTACACCAACATCATCCGTAGAATTGCTTCCCGTAAAATTCACTTCTAAAGGAGTTGCACCTGTAAGAGGTGTTGCACTTGCAATAGCTACCGGGGCTTCATTATTATTGAGTTCTCCAGTAAGAGTTACATTATCAAAACGATACATTTCAGCATCTGCTGACACCAAGGACTCTACTATTATCTGAATAGTACTTCCTGTAATATTCTCTACAGTAAAAGTTTGCGGGGAAATATCATTCACTACGCCACCAAACTGTATGAGACTACCACCATCTACACTATAAAAGGCATTTAAAAAATCTGCATTTTCTTTACTGGTACCACCCAAATCATCAACATCTATGGAAATAGAAACAGGTCCACTGATATTAATTATTTCTGAAGTCCATACTCCCGGATTATTACTATTCCCAGCAGTTAAAAAGGCATTATTTTGTACTTCAAAAGTTCCTGCATCTCTGCTAGATGTCCAAGCTGTATCTCCAGTATCTATAGTAGTTCCATCGCTTAAATCTTCAAAATCTTCCATCCAAATGACGCCATTGTTAGCGGTATTATCATCTACATTCCAAATAAAAGATACGGATGCAGTTCCTGGAGGTGTTCTTCCATTTTCCACCGTAACCTCTACATTGTAAGGGCTATTTGCCGCTCCTCCTGTCACGTTTTGATTGGTAGAAGACTCTGGTGCAGCGGTAAGTTGGCTATTCGTATAAGATTGCCCATCTACCTTGTACATGGCGATTTTATCAATTGTATGCCCTGCAGAACGTTCAGAAATTTCCATTGTATAGGTTCCTGGGTTTACAAACCACACATAAATATTATGTCCATCGTTATCGCTGGTTAATGCCTGCCAATTATACACTTGCGATGTTCCTCCTGAACGAAAAATCTTAAAGAAACCATCACCCCCTGCACCCATTGGAGTGGTAGCAGAAGTAACTCTATTGCTCCCTTTAGGGAAAACTACATCGTTCTGACTTCCCATTAGGTTAGATATAATACTTGCTTCATTTGCTGGTGCATTTTGCAAACCAAAGAACCAAACATCGTTGTTATTTGGGAAGCGCAACCAACTATCATTTTCATCTGTATTCACAGATCCCATGAAGAGACTTCTCCAATTAAAGCGATATACTCCAGGAGTTGTAATTGTTATTTCATACGGAATAGTTCCTCCGTTTCTATCGTTGAAATGATTGGTTCCTCCTGTTATTCCGTTAGCTCCACCAATATTCATTTCCGTCCAATCGTCCACAACATCTCCAGATTCAGCTTGTATTATTACAAGCCCGTTGTCTTCCATAAAGGGTCCATCCGTACTTTGAGAGTCCGTAATGGTTCCAGAAATTAAGCCCGTTTGCTCATTGATTGTAAGCCCTAATGGCAAATTGGTAGCGCTGTATGTTAATGGTGTACCCGAATTATCAGTTGCTATGATAGGTAAACTCACTACATCGCCTTCTCTATTATTTTGCGTATTCGGATTGTCCAATTCTGGCACCTCGGTACCAAAGACTAAATCTACGGATAGCATGGATCCATTTCCATAGTTGATGGTGAGAATGGCCGATTTATTAGTACTTCCATCATTCAGTTGAATTCCTATGAGATGTGAGGTATCCGATACCAATAAGCTCTGTGTAAGCTCGCCAGAAACGATGGCAAAATCTGCTGCGTCTGCACCTGATAGTTCCATAGAAGTAATAATTACCCCTACATTCCCACCGGTAACATCCAAAGCAATATCTGCAATCAGTGTTTCATCGATCACAACTTCCGATGGAGCAGAGATCGTGCTTGCCACACTAGGATTTCCTACGGGATTATCTTCTCCTAAATACTCTAAGTTCTTTTGGTTTCCACCTCCTCGATTGGGAGAACCTCCTAAAACAAAAATACCATTACCTGAAACAATTGCTTGCATTCCCTGACGTGCATGGACTAAGTCATCTAACCTAGACCATTCACCTGTTGCTGGGTCAAAGGATTCTGTGGTATCGAATGCACTGAGCGAATCTTTTGTTTCTCCTCCAATTACTATCAATTTATCATTGAAATTAACTGTAGCCGTGCCTGCTCTTTCAGTAGGTATATTTTGATCTGATGGTAAGGTACTCCAAGTTCCAGTAGTAAAATCATATACATCTACTTCCGACACTGTAGGAGCAAAAACACCTCCCGTACCTCCAGATAAACGTCCACCTGCAGCATAGAGTTTATCTCCAATTACAGCTGCATGGAAATGATCTCTTGCTCTTGGCGCATCTGTTAAAACAGTCCAAGTGCCTGTAGCTGGATCATATTCATCAAACCAAGGAACAAATCCTCCGTCATGTCCATCGTTATTTCCTGCTACAATGTAAAACTTGTCATTGTACAAGGCCAATCCAGAAGAGCCTCTTCTTCTACCTTCCGGAATCTCTGGTCCTTGAATCCATTCATTATTGGCTGGATCAAATGCCCAAATAAACTCGGTTGGTACTTCGCTTGGAAAATTGTTTGTTCTAAAAGAACCGATCACCCAAATGAGTCCTTGATATTCTGTAGCCTGAAAGTGGTTAAATTCTTCCGGCGCGGAATTCGTTAAAGCTGTCCAACTGTTATTCGTGTAATCGTACACGTCTATGGTTTTAGCATTCTCACGCCCACCCATTAGGTAAAACTTGTCTCCTGCCTGAACAAAGGAATTCTCGTGCCTTGGCGTATAGGTCTCATCTTCATTCTTATCTGTCCATGCAGTACCTGTAACCGTCCAATTAAATGCCACTTCTGCAACGGGCATATTTGGTTTTGATACCGTTAACACTGCATTGTGAATTCCATCCATATTTGGCCCACCTGTGATTGCATCGTCTGCAATTCTACCTGTGATTTCCCCAGTAGACGCATCAATTGTTATTCCGTTGGGTTGCCCAGTTAACGCATAGATAAATGCATCTTGCGGATCTCCTCCGGAGGCGATCACAGTGATATCGTTTTCTTCTATAATGTTTCCAACCTCATTGGTCTGATCTGCAATTGGATCTGCAACAACTGGCGGAATATCTAAGAATACTACTTCAATGGCATTAATCAATGGGTTTTCTACTTCTCTTGAAAAGCCTAGATTTAAAACACCATCAGAAACAAATACTGTATGCGATACTACCCCGGCTACTTCATGCCCAAAGCGTGTTATCATATCAAAATTATCTTCAACGGTAGTTCCCTCCAGCAAGATGTCATACACCCGGTCTCCTTCTTGAGCTGTGCCTGCAAAACTATTGGCTACATATAAATTCACCTGATAAAAACCGTTTTCTAATGGGATTTGAAATTCCATCTCATCGCCCGTTATAGGGTCATAGCGTTCCGTAGAAAAGAGGCTTGTAAAGGTAGCTTCATCAATATACGCAGGGATGGAAGCATCTCTATTTGCATAGAGAATATTTGAAATTACCGTGCGTTCTCCCGTATTAACACTATACTGACTTGTAACAACTTCGTCTTCATCCTCATTGTTTAGCCAATTGGTTTCTCCATCCGTTGCGGTTACAAGAATACCACCAGCGTTGATACGCAAGGTATTGGCTTCTATTACGGTCCATTCAAATTCAATGGTAATGGCATCCGATGTATTTGCATCGCCATCATCTATTGTAACAACTACGTTATACGGACTATTGGCGGCATCAGCAGTAACAAAGCTTCCTCCAATTTGCCCATTCGTAGGGTCTATTGTTATTCCAGAAGGTACACCAGATATACTGTATACCAAATTGCCATCACCTCCTAAAGCAACAGCCCCCAAACTTCCGTCTAATTGTTCTCCGGTAAAATTTATCTGGTTTGCTATTGGTGCTTCATAAATAGGGAGTTCCGCATCTGAAACTCTTAAAATCTCTATTCCGTTTACCAGAGGATTTTCAATAACATCGTGTAAAAAGGTAATATCTAAAGAGCCATCTGTAACCTTTACAATATGCGTTACTACCGTTCCTGTTGCATGTCCATAAGTAGCTGATAAGTCAATATCATTGAGCAAGGGATAAATAAGACCTTCTATATCTACATCAAATACACGTTGCCCAGGTTGTGATGTGCCAGAAAATCCATTGGCCATATACAAACGCACTTCATAATTCCCATTTTCTATGGTTGGAAACGAATAGTGCATATTTGGTGCTCCTGCAGCTGTATCAAAACGTTCTGTATCAAATATGGCTGTTGGAGTTGTTCCTAAATTAATAGAAGCATCAAAGTTTGTAATTGGAAAACTACCTGCTCTATCTGCAGCCGCTTCTACCAAATAGATTGAATTGTTATTTTGAGTATCTATGCCCCAATCTAGACCGCCATCAATTGCTGGGATCGTCGGTCCAGCTGAATTTACTCTGTATAATACGGTATCTGTAGTTTCCGTAACAGTAACCGTAAAAGTCTGCGCTACGGATTGTGTATTCGCATCCGTGGCTCTAATAGTAATATCTGTGGTCGCCGGCACAGTAGGATACATTAGGGTTAGCATATTACCACTAATACTCGCATCAATTGCAGGATCTGTATTGCTCTCTACCGTGTAGGTAAGATTAGCAACCCCATCATTATCATCAAAGAAATCGTCTAGATTAATCACTGTATTGTTCACTGTGTTACCAGGTCCAATTGTGACAGTAATATTCGTGAGTGGATCTGTAATCGTAGGAATGCCGTTAATGACATTTAAAAACTCCCAAGTACCTTCTACCTCTTCAGTGGGACTGTTAGAAGTACCCGTCATACCCACCATGAGTGGTGTATTCGTCTGTTGTATAGCCTGCAAAATACTTCCTTCGGCTACGATGCTTCCTATATTCGTTCTCGCACCATTATCAAAAGCATAGGAAAGCGCTACTTCTCCAGTGGCTGGATTCACTTCCATATAGAAAATTACTGAACTCCCTGGACGATTGCCTACCGTAATAGGAACATCTAGTGGAGTTTGTGCTATATCTCCAGTTTCTTGAAGCGCTTGCAGTCCGGCAGGAGTTATAATAAATTTAATATAATTGCTTTGTGTACCATCTCCAATAAAAATACCCAACTCACCATTGGCAGGAGCAGAACTACCATATAGTTGCAACGGATTATTGAAGTTGGCCATCCCCGCTTCTACCGTAAAGGGAGCCATGGTCTGGTCTACATTGATACCATATTGGAATCCTTTCTCTTGATCATTGGCACTGCCCAAGGCAGTTCCTGAGGTCATTTGCATGGTCATAGCTCCAATAGCACCTCCTAAAATATCGTTCGGATTAGGCCCGGCATCTCTATCATCTAACCAATTAAGCCAGTTAGGATTTGCATCACCATTGTTCATTAATCCTGTTAACCCTAAGCCTAGGTATCCGCCTAAAGCAGTATCTGAAAATAATTCATTTTCAATTGGAATATTAAAAGCATCACTGCCTCCATCGGTAGGGTTTCCTAATTGCATAGGATCATGTGCATCCATGATGCCATCATTGTCATCATCATCATCATTAAGATCAGAATCGAAAGGAGCACCTGCGATTTTATCAAAATCCTCAGGCTGTGAAGCACCATTACAAGGATCGGTACCATTGTCTTCTTCATCTTGATTGGTATATCCATCAGAATCATTATCGCCATTTGGATCATAGCCTGGATCTCCAGGTTCTAAACATTCGATAAAATCTTGTGGTTCCAAAATGGTAATTGCATTAGTACTAGATAATTTCCCTACCCAAATACTTCCTGGGAAAGGATCTGTATCACTATTACAAGTAATTCCCAAGGCATTACCTCCTAAACCAGAAGCAAAACTAGAGGTTAAGGTCTCTAAACTGCCATCAGGGTTTAATTCTACTCTTCTTAAAACCCCTGTATTTACGCCAGCAATTAAATCGCCTTGCATGGTACCTCCAAAATTAGAAGCCGTATACTCGTCAATACCATTGGTGTTATTTCCCCAAAGGGTTAACTCTCCATCAACTGGACCCTCTACGTTACCTGCAGCAGGCGGACCTACTGGGTTCGGATCTCCTGGCCCTCTGTAATCTCCTTCTACTGGGTTCGCATGGGCCAAGGGTAAAGGTGGCCAGTTGGCTGGTAATCCCAAAGCTGGGTCTGTGGTAGATCCTGGGGTACTCCCATCTGGATCATATACCTGAGTACGAAATACTGCTCCGGCGGTACTGCTCGGTGATGGATTATACCAGATTCCCGCCCCTGATGGATTGGCTCTTGTTGGATTTGGATGTCCACCATAATAGCTTCCAAAGGCATAATTTTGAATATCCGTTGTCACCAATTGTAAGTGGTCTTTATTGTTGATCTGTTCCCCTCCCGAAGAAGAAGAACTTCCTGGCTCTAAAGGATCATAGTCGTTCGTAGCAGATCCACCGCCTTCATTGCTTGGGAATCCTCCCCAACCACCATTGGCACCATTATCTGTGACATATACACCGCCACTCTCGGTTACTACTAAATCATAGGTGTTTCTATAGCCTGGTGAAAAGATCTGTACTGGGCCTCCAGCTACAACCATTGCTTGATTCAACCCATCATTACCACCAAAAGGATCGTTCATATCCACTCCATCATAGCCTGGCGTATCTGGATCCTCTATGCCATTTGCATTCGCTCTTGTAGGATCATCCAAGGTAGGAAGATCATAAATATAGCTTCTCCCATTATCATCTAAGATGGGAAGCGCTGCTAGTTGTGTTAAGTTAATTGAAAGTACTGCTGCCGATAAGGCATACTCACCTGTCCACGCAAAATTGGTAGAAGGGGCTCCTGCATTCGTGTGACCACCTTGTGCAACGATTAGGTAATCTGTTCCATTCACTGTTACAAACTCCAATCCATTGGTTGCATGGTTTTCTTCTGATCTAGGTAAGCCTCGTACGAGGTCTACCACATCCCAATTACTCCCATTCCATGTAAAACGTGTAATGATACCAGAATTGGTATCCAACCCACGATCGCCACTTCCACCTGCACTTCCGCCGCCGATTCTAAAATCACTTGAAGCAACATATATTACTGGGTTGGCTGCTGTTCCAGCTACTGCTAAGCCCGTAGTCTCTCTATTGTGCGCTGCAGTTGTTCCTGACAAAGTTCCATCATCATCATGATCTTGAATGGTTCGTACGTCTACTAAGGTCTCTGAGGCAATTACTCTGTAGTTGGAAGAGCTTACTCGCTCTATGGTATATACTTTTACCCGACCCGTATACTCACTTACATATAAACGACCATCTGGACCAAAGGTAAGTGAGGTTGCCAAAGAGGTGGAACTAAATCCATTAAAATCTAGGTTACTCTGAGAGAATGTTTGGGAAGATGCCAAATGACTTCCCAAAAGAAAAAATAATACAATAAGAAGCGACCTTACGGGTCGCAAGTTTTGCGCGTAATAGTGTTTCATCAGCTGGTTTGGTTAAACTAGTTAGAATGATATTAAACAATAAATAAATTGGGGGGAGGGCAAAATTAGGTCGAACAAAAATATTAAGTTTTGAGCCACGGGAAAGATAAGCGCCGTTTATTCGTTTAAATACTAGTCTTCATCGGTGAAATGCACAATCATAAAAATGCCTTAGATGCTTTTGCTGTTAGGAGTATATTCTATTACGTTTAAAGCTAATAATCTATTTACAATTCCTTCATATATCGTACAAAAAAAGAAGAGCCTACCCTTCGGATAGACTCTTTATTTCACTTACTATTATTGTACGAATTTATCTAATTATCTACTACTAATTTTATGATAATAGGGACACCAGAATTGAATTCTACTGTAACAAAATAGATACCATTCCTAACAGTTGTTATGGGTAAATCATAAGTACTACCATTAAGAACTGTTTGTGGATCGTAAGAAGTTACATTTCTTCCACTCGAATCGTGCAAGCGCAGTGCTGTTACGATCTTATCATCCGGAAGATTTAGCACCAATACTTTAGCCACTTCTCTAGCCGGATTTGGAAAAACAATTCCGTCTAGTATACCACTTTCCGTTACTATGTTTTCATCTACGGTAATGGTCACTTCCGCACTATTTAGCAATCCTTCATTGTCTTGAACTGTTAGCCTAACGATATACACCCCTGGCGACAAGAACGTATGGACTGGATTATCATCAATGGAAGTAACCCCATCTCCGAAGTCCCATAAATAGGCTACTATAGCAATGTCATCAGTAGAATTTCCACCTGCAAAAGCAACTTCTAAAGGAGCTGAACCGGTTAAAGGTGTAGCGTTAATAATTGCTACAGGAGGTTCGTTTCCATTCGGGTTATTTACCGTTATGGTGACCGTTGTAGTGTTAGACAATCCTTCTCCATCCGTTACTGTAAGACTCACCTCATAGATTCCTAAGTTCATAAAGGTATGAACCGGATTTATTTCATTAGAGGTAGTACCATCCATAAAATCCCATGCATAGCTTACAATTCCAATATCATCGGTAGAACCGCTCCCATCAAAAAATACTTCTAGAGGTGCTACTCCACTTACTGGATTTGCCACTGCAATTGCTACTGGTGCTTCATTTCCATCCGGAGTAGTCACTGTAATGGTGATGGTAGCTGTACCTGTTAATCCTTCTGCATCTTCAACTGTAAGCAGTACATCATAATTTCCAGGATTAATAAAAGTATGTGTTGGGTCTGCTTCTGTAGAAGTGGTACCGTCCATGAAATCCCATAAATAACTTTCAATTCCAGTATCATCTGTTGAACCACTGCCAGTAAAGTTAACTACCAAAGGTGCTGGACCACTCAGTGGGCTTGCTGTAGCAACGGCTACTGGGGCTTCATTTCCACTAGGCGCCGATACCGTAATAGTTACAACGGCAGTTCCGGTTAAACCACCTGCATCTGTAACGGTAAGCTCTACATCATAAACACCTGGATTAATAAACGTTCTACTTGGGTTAGCGTCTAAAGAGGTAGTGCCATCTTTGAAATCCCAGAAGTAGCTAACAATACCAATATCATCAGAAGAGCCATCACTGTTAAAAATAACAGCTAAAGGAGCATCGCCATTTGTTGGAGTTCCCGCAGCTACAGCAATGGGCGCTCTATTGCTTAGTAAATTGATCACAAGAGTAGATCCGTCACCTAAAGTAATGGTCAATATCGCAGTTCTACTAACCCCCATACCTGAATCCTGAACGGTGATAATATGATTCGAATTTGGATTTAATAGGGCATCGGTAAGTTCTCCAGCGCTAATTGTAAAATCGGCTGCATTGGGACCTGAAATCACCATCGACTTAATAATGACTCCAACATTACCACCACTGACATCTAAATTGATATCTGCGGTCATTCCTTCTTCTATCTGAACATCTGTAGGAGCACTCACAGTACTAGCAACACTAGGATCACCAATAGGAGCATCTTCTCCTAGATATTCCAAGTTCTTTTGATTTCCTCCTCCTCTATTTGGGGATCCGGCAATGATAAATAGCCCAGGACCAGAAACAATAGCTTGCGTACCATGTCTTTCACTGTTTAAATCTGGAAGTCTAGACCAAGATTGTGTTGCAGGGTCATATTCCTCCGTTACCTTCAGGGCGTCATCTGTAATAACTCCATACACATCCTGATTTTGTACTTCACCACCTACAACCACTAATTTATCATTGAAGTTGATAGCTGCAGCACCTCCTCTAGGAGTTGGTATATTTTGATCTACCGGTAAGGTACTCCAAGTACTTGTAGTAAAATCATATACATCTACTTCTGCTATGGTAGGTGCGAAAACACCCCCTGCGCCTCCAGACAAACGTCCGCCGGCGGCATACAATTTATCTCCTATCAATGTAGCATGGAAATGATCTCTTGCTCTAGGAGCATCTGTAAGGGTAGTCCATGTGCCTGTTGCTGGGTCGTACTCATCAAACCATGGTACAAAACCACCACTATGACCTTGATCATTACCACCTACAAGATAGAACTTGTTGTTATATACTACCAAGCCACCAGAGCCTCTTCTTCTAGCTGCAGGAATTGCAGGACCTTGAATCCATATTTGATCTGCTGGATCAAATGCCCAAACAAATTCTGCTACTGTCTCGCTAGGGAAGGTATTGGTTTTAAAAGCACCGATTACCCAGATTAGACCTTGGTATTCTACCGCTTGAAAATGATTAAATTCAAAAGGTGCTGAATTAACTAAAGATTCCCAGCTATCTGATGTATAGTCATAAATATCTACCGTTTGGGCACTTTCTCTACCGCCCATTAAATAGAACTTATCGCCTGCTTGCACAAAAGAGTTTTCATGTCTTGGCGTATAGGTTTCGTCTTCATCCTTATCTACCCATGCTTCCTGCGTAATGGTCCATGTAAGTACAATGGTTACAGGTGCAGATCCCAGCTTCTTGGCCGAAATAACAACTTCATGTACACCATCTCCTGCAGGACCGCCCGTCGCCGCAGCTGCTAAAATTGTTCCCGTAATCTCACCAGTATTTACATCAATGTCTAAACCAAGAGGTTGACCCGCTATGTAATATGTAAAGCTTTCTGTGCCACTTCCTCCTGTTGCAATAACTGGAAGATTAACTACCTCATCTACTGCACTTACTTGATCTCCTATTGGAGTAATCATTAATGGTGCTGCTGTATCTTCTTGATAAATTTCTATGGCATCTACCAGCGGATTCTCAATTAAACCATGCAAGAAAGTAATATTCATTTCTCCATCTGAAACATTTACAGGATACGACAACATTCCGCCAGATAAGTTTCCAAAACGCGCTGCTAAATCAATATCCGTATCCACTACGGTCGATTCTATTTCTAAATCGAAAACACGTTGGCCTGGCATACTCGTTCCTGAGAAGCTGTTCCCCATAAATATATTTACCACATAATCTCCGTTCGTTAAAGGTACCGTAAAGGTCATTTCATCATCTGCGGGGTCATCAAAACGTTCATTAGCGAACAAAGAATTAAAAGTGGCCGCATCAATATATGCCGGTATAGAGATGTCTCTATTTGGATATGTTAAATTGGAATTAAAAATTAGCCCTGTATTGACGGAATGATTGTCACCTACAAAAGCACCTTCCAAACTGTTATTATCCCAATTAGTACCATCATCCGTAGCATTTACAAAAATACCCCCAGCGTTTATTCTATATATGGTACGCGCTTTAATAATCCAAGTAAACTGAATTTGAACAGCATCTGCTGTACCACCGTCGCTATCGTCTACTGTAATGGTTACATTATAAGGACTTCCTGCTGCTGCTCCTGCATCAATAGAACCTCCTATTTGACCATTGGTAGGGTCAATAATAACGCTTGGTGGTAATCCAACTGCGGAGTACGATAAGTTTCCATCTCCTCCTATTGCGTTAACAATTAAACCTCCATCTAACTGATCTCCTTCAAAATTCTCTTGGTCTGCTAAATCTTCAACCTCTATCGGCAATTCTGCGTCTGAAACTTTAAAAATCTCAATCCCGTTTACCAAAGGATTATCTGCTAAACCATGTAAAAAGGTAATATCCAAACTACCGTCAGTAACAGGTAATACAAAACTAATTACTACCCCTGTTTGATGTCCGTAGGTTCCAGACAAATCTATATCATCTAACTCTGGAAAAATTATCCCTTCAATATCAACATCAAAAACACGTTCACCTGCTTCCGAAGTGCCACTAAAACCATTCGCCATGTACAAACGCACCTCATAATTTCCACTCTGTGTTGCTGGGAAAGAGTACATCATATTTGGAACCCCTGCTGTATCGTCAAAACGTTCTGTATCAAAAATTTCAGTAGGTGTAGTAGCTAAATCTATAGAAGGATCAAAATTTGTAATCGGGAAACTTCCTGCTCTATTACCTGCAGGTTCTGCTAAATAGGTGGAGTTATTTACCTGCGTATCTATTTCCCAGTCTAATCCGCCATCAATGGCTGCGACTGTAGGGCCACCAGCATTGACACGGTATAGCAATACCGGATCATCTGTAACAATCCAGTTTATAACTGTTGTTACTGGTGCCGATCCTAATTTTTTAACTGTAATTACTACTTCATGCACACCATCACCTGCCGCTCCACCTGTTGCAGCACTGGTTGCAATTGTTCCTGTAATCTGACCTGTATTGGAGTCAATTGCTAAATTAGCAGGCAATCCTGAAGCATAATAGGTAAAATCTTCCATGGCATCTCCACCACTGGCAACTACGGTAAAATCAATGGTTTCCCCTACTCCATTGGCTTGACTTGAAATTGGATCAATAACCAAAGGTGCAGCTATATCTTCTGCATAAATTTCAATCGCATCTACTAACGGATTTTCTATAAGTCCATGCAAAAACGTAATGGTCATTTCACCATCTGTAACATTTACTGGGTAGGATAGCATCCCTCCAGACTGATGCCCGAATCGATCTGCCAAGTCTATATTTGTGTCAACGGTATTGCCTTCAATATCGAGATCAAAAACACGTTCTCCCACCATACTAGTTCCAGAGAAACTATTACCCATAAAAATATTTACAACATAATCACCATTTGCAACAGGAACCGTAAATACCATTTCATCACCCGCAGCCTCATCAAAACGCTCGTTAGCGAACAAAGCAGCAAACGTAGCTGCATCTATATAGGCCGGTATAGAAACATCTCTATTTCCATATTGTAAATTTGAATTAAAGATCAACCCTGTATTTACAGTATGATTATCCCCTACAAAAGCACCTTCCACACTATTGTTGTCCCAATCTGTGCCGTCATCAGTAGCATTTACTAGAATACCACCCGCATTGATTCGGTAAATAGTTCGCTCATTCACTACCCATGTAAATTGAACATCTACTGCATCGGAACTATCCCCATCACTATCATCTACCGTTACTGTAACTGTATACGGACTAGCTGCAGCTGCTCCTATATTAATAGTCCCCCCAATTTGTCCGTTGGTGGGTTCTATGGTTACTCCTGAAGGCAGGCCAACAGCCGAATACACTAAATTACCATCGCCACCTGAGGCACTTACTCCTAAACTCCCATCTAGTTGTTCTCCCTCAAAACTCTCTTGATCCGCAATAGAATTCACATTAATAGGAATTTCTGCATCGGATACTTTTAAAATCTCTATTCCATTTACCAAGGGGTTTTCAATTACGTCATGTAGAAAAGTAATATCCAAGGCACCATCGGTAACCAAAATAATATAATTAATAACTCCTCCCACCTGATGTCCAAATCTATCGGATAGATCAATATTGTCCAATTCCGGAAATACAGTACCCTCTATATCTACATCAAAGACACGTTGCCCCGGCTGTGAAGTACCCGAAAATCCGTTGGCCATATACAAACGAACTTCATAGTTTCCACTTTGGGTTGCAGGGAAAGAATAGTGCATATTTGGTGCTCCTGCAGCTGTATCAAAACGTTCTGTATCAAAAATCGATGTAGGTGTTGTACTAAGGTCTACAGAAGAATCAAAAGTTGAAATTGGAAAGCTACCGGCTCTGTTTGCCGCTGCTTCTACCAAATAAATAGAATTGTTATTCTGTGTATCAACTTCCCAATCCATACCACCATCAATAGCCGCTATAGTGGGGCCGGCTGCATTTACACGATATAGTACTACCGCATCATCAACCACCACTACAGTGAATGTTTGCATTACAGATTGCATATCGGCATCCGTTGCTGTTATTGTAATATCTGAGGTAGCCGCTACTGCAGGAAATGTCAAAGTAAGGATATTATCACTAATACTTGCACCAATAGAAGGGTCGGTATTGCCATCTACCGTATACGTAAGATTAGCAACCCCATTATCATCATCAAAAAAGTTATCTAAATCAAGTGTTTCTGAAGGAGCGCTTACAATCCTATTGTAATCTGGGATATCTGCGGTAATTATTGGCGCAGCTCCAGATACATTTAAAAACTCCCAAGTACCTTCTACCTCTTCCGTGGGACTGTTAGAAGTACCCGTCATACCCACCATGAGTGGTGTATTCGCCTGTTGTATAGCCTGCAAAATACTTCCTTCGGCTACGATGCTTCCTATATTCGTTCTCGCACCATTATCAAAAGAATATGAAAGGGCTACTTCTCCAGTAGCTGGATTCACTTCCATATAGAAAATTACTGAACTCCCTGGACGATTGCCTACCGTAATAGGAACATCTAGTGGTGTTTGTGCTATATCTCCAGTTTCTTGAAGCGCTTGCAGTCCGGCAGGAGTTATAATAAATTTAATATAGTTGCTTTGTGTACCATCTCCAATAAAAATACCCAACTCACCATTGGCAGGAGCAGAACTACCATATAGTTGCAACGGACTATTGAAGTTCGCCATCCCCGCTTCTACGGTAAAGGGAGCCATGGTCTGGTCTACATTGATACCATATTGGAATCCTTTCTCTTGATCATTGGCACTACCCAAGGCAGTTCCTGAGGTCATTTGCATGGTCATAGCACCAATAGCACCTCCTAAAATATCGTTCGGATTAGGCCCTGCATCTCTATCGTCTAACCAATTAAGCCAGTTAGGATTTGCATCACCATTATTCATTAATCCTGTTAAACCTAAACCTAGGTATCCTCCAAAAGCAGTATCTGAAAGTAAGTCATTTTCAAATGGAATATTAAAAGCATCACTGCCTCCATTGGTAGGGTTTCCTAATTGCATAGGATCATTTGCATCTAAAACACCATCATTGTCGTCATCCTCATCATTTAGATCAGAAACTAGCAGACCAGCAACTATCTTGTCAAAATCATTTGGTTGTGAAGCACCATTACAAGGATCGGTACCATTGTCTTCTTCATCTTGATTGGTATACCCATCAGAATCATTATCACCATTTGGATCATAGCCTGGATCTCCAGGTTCCAAACATTCGATAAAATCTTGTGGTTCCAAAATGGTAATTGCATTAGTACCAGATAATTTCCCTACCCAAATACTTCCTGGGAAAGGATCTGTATCACTATTACAAGTAATTCCCAAGGCATTACCTCCTAAACCAGAAGCAAAACTAGAAGTTAAGGTCTCTAAACTACCATCAGGGTTTAATTCTACTCTTCTTAAAACCCCTGTATTTACACCAGCAATTAAATCGCCTTGCATGGCACCTCCAAAATTAGAAGCCGTATACTCGTCAATACCATTGGTATTGGTACCCCAAATTGTTACTTCTCCGTCAACAGGACCATCAGGATTACTTGTTCCTGGACCTCGCCAATCGCCCTCTACCGGGTTTGCATTGGCCAAAGGCACTGCCGGCCAGTTGGCAGGTAATCCCAAAGCTGGGTCCGTGGTAGATCCTGGGGTACTCCCATCTGGATCATATACCTGGGTACGAAATACTGCTCCGGCTGTACTGCTTGGTGATGGATTATACCAAATCCCTGCCCCTGATGGATTGGCTCTTGTTGGATTTGGATGTCCACCGTAATAGCTCCCAAAGGCATAATTTTGGATATCTGTTGTCACCAATTGTAAGTGGTCTTCATTGTTAATTTGTTCTCCTCCTGAAGGGGAACTACTTCCTGGTTCTAAAGGATCATAGTTGTTCGTAGCAGATCCGCCGCCTTCATTGCTCGGGAATCCTCCCCAACCACCATTGGCACCATTATCTGTGACATATACACCGCCACTCTCGGTTACTACTAAATCATAGGTGTTTCTATAGCCTGGTGAAAAGATCTGTACTGGGCCTCCAGCCACGACCATTGCCTGGTTCAACCCATCATTACCACCAAAAGGATCGTTCATATCCACTCCATCATAGCCTGGCATATCTGGATCCTCTATGCCATTTGCATTCGCTCTTGTAGGATCATCCAAGGTAGGAAGATCATAAATATAGCTTCTCCCGTTATCATCTAAGATGGGAAGCGCTGCTAGTTGTGTTAAGTTAATTGAAAGTACTGCTGCTGATAAGGCATACTCACCTGTCCACGCAAAATTGGTAGAAGGGGCTCCTCCATTGGTGTGCCCTCCTTGAGCAACTAATAAATAGTCCGTTCCATTTACCGTCACAAACTCCAATCCATTGGTTGCATGGTTTTCTTCTGATCTAGGTAAGCCTCGTACGAGGTCTACCACATCCCAATTACTCCCATTCCATGTAAAACGTGTAATGATACCAGAATTGGTATCCAATCCAAGATCGCCATCTCCTCCTGCAGTTCCACCGCCGATTCTAAAATCACTTGAAGCAACATAGATTACAGGGTTGGCTGCCGTTCCAGCTACTGCTAAGCCCGTAGTCTCTCTATTATGAGCCGCAGTAGTTCCAAATAGCGCCCCGTCATCATCATGATCTTGAATGGTTCGTACATCAATCAAAGTTTCCGATGCAATTACTCTGTAGTTGGAAGAGCTTACTCGCTCTATGGTATATACTTTTAACCGACCCGTGTACTCGCTTACATATAAACGGCCATCTGGACCAAAGGTAAGTGAGGTTGCCAAAGAGGTGGAACTAAATCCATTAAAGTCTAGGTTGCTCTGGGAGAAAGCTTGCGCATTTACGGCAGTGCTTAAAATTCCAAAAAAACAGGTAATGATAAAAGCGGTAAAATAATGTAAGTTCTGAGGGTAGATCTTCTTCATAATAAAATATTATAAAAGCAATTTTTTTAGGCTATTGATTGAATTTGCCTACAATTAGCAAAGATATTACAATACCCAATCTTAGATAGCAATCTGTTTCTACTATTCGTTCAACTTAAAACGTTTATCGGTAAAGTACACCATTGGTATTCAAAATAGTGCATTTCATCGATCAACATCTATTCATATTATACTTTTAACCGTATGTAAAATACGTTTAAACGAATAAAAACAGGGAGTAAAACTACAAATTTATCATACAAATTCAGAGAAAAAATGCAATAAATATCCATTCAAAATTGCAAGAAAAACCTAAAAAAGAAAACCCATTCTATCAAAAGAATGGGTTCTATACAGTTTACTATTAAGTATTTTTTAATTGAACTTCCACCATTTTTTCTGGGTCTGTCCATATCCATAACCGTACTTACCACCGTAGCCTAAGTTATAAGCTTTTACATAGTTTACTACAAAAGACAGACCTTTTATTTTTCCATCTTTCTTTAAACGCAATGGGAAGTCTAATGCACGTTTTTCTGTAACCCCTGCTTTGGTAACATATAATAGATGGTCTGCATACTTGCTAATTAGTAGCGTATCTGTTACCACCATTAATGGTGCTGTATCTACTATTACATAATCATACTGTTCGGAAACTTGTTTGAACAAATCACCAATTCTATCAGTCATTAAAAGCTCTGCAGGATTTGGTGGTATTCTACCAGAGTAGATTACATCTATCTTATTTTCTTTTACTTGCAACGTGTTCATAATATCCGAAACCTCCAACGTATGGTCGTATAAATACTCCGTAAGCCCTCTTTCTTTGCTTCTAGTGGGCTTTATCCCTTTGCTATCCTTTTTATTACTTGGAAAAAAGGTATAAAGCTTAGGGTTCCTAATATCAGCCCCTACAAGTAAAACCTTGCTCGTACTTGCCAAAATAATAGAAAGATTGGTAGAGATAAAGGTTTTACCTTCCCCAGGAACTGTTGAAGTTACAAATACAATATTGCTTTTCTTCTCATTCGATTTTTTGGTCTTTATTAAATAGTCCAAGTTGGTTCTGAGGATTCGTAAAGATTCTGCCAATACGGATCTATCTTCTTTACTTACCAATTTACTATCACTCTTACCAAGTCTTGGTACTTCTCCAAGTACTGGAATATCTTTGGTAAGCTTTTCCAATCCAGTTTTGCTATGAATTTTATTATCTAATAAATCCAATATGTAAATAATCACAAACGGAATTAGCAATCCAACTATAAAAGCACCCAAATAAATAAGCAGCCTTTTTGGGTAGGTTGGGAACTGACTAGGACCATAAGCAAAATCAATTATTTTAGACTTAGGAGAAGTGGAAGCTACCGCAATTTGCGCTTCTTCGCTCTTCTGTAATAAGAATAAATATAATTGTTCCGTAGTTTGTTGTTTTCTAGTAATGTCTCGTAAAGCACGCTCATTTTTGGGAGCTGCATAGATCTTTGAATTAATAATAGCCTGCTGCCCGCTTAGGGTATTTACTTGCAACCCTAGGTTGTTCACGGTGCTACTTAAACTAGACTTCATACTACTTTTTAGTCCATCTAATTGCTGATTCAGATTCTGAATTACAGGGTTCTTTTCGTTCGAACTCTTCAATAATCTATTTCTTTCCAATACCAACTGGTTGTAACGTTGTGTAGTGGCTGCAATTGTTGGGTCTGATAACCCAATATTCGCGGGTACTATTTCGTAGCCACTTTGTTCTTCAACAATATCGCGCATGGAACTGGCTATATTAAGTTGTGCACGATAGTTAGAAAGCTCTTGTTGATTGGCGGCTCCTACATTTAAATTTACATTGGCCTCAGAAGCAAGATCTGTAATTCCTTTGTCTGTTTTTAAGTCTTGGGCAGATTGATCTGCTGAAGATAAATTTTTAGAAATGGCTTGGATCCTGTCACTTATAAATTCAGAGGTCCTATCTGCTATAATTTTTTTGTCTCTTATTGCGTTTCTGTTATAGACTCTTACCAAGGCATCTATAATGTCTTTCCCTTTCCGCAAACTAGGGTCTTCCAAGGAAATATTTACAATATTAGATTTATCATCGGGGTTAGATACCACCACCTTTTTCATATAATCTTGAGCAACAATTGCCACTGGAGTAATCTCTACTTTGATTTTTTCGCCCTTATAGCGATCAAAATTGTCGGGATTTGGAGTCATAATAATATCCCCAATAGGCGTATTAATCTCCTTACCAAAGCTATGTGGTTTTACAGGGCTATCTTCTTCAGCGCTATATCCGAAAGTGGTCGAAGAAGAAAGAATAACAAAAAACTCAAATTTCGCTTTATTGGTTATTGAATCATCCGATATAAAATTAAAAGTTATGGGAGGGTTGTCGTAAAGTTCTCTACTAATAATGTTCCCTTGGGCCATTATTTTAGTATTCAATTTTAATTCCTTTACTACCTCAATGAAATTTGATCTTGAGCGTATAATCTGTATCTCATCTTCTACCTTCTTATCTCCACCAGATAAAATATCTAGTTCTTTAAATAGGTCGATCCCTCCTCCTGCACTTTCATCATCAACAATTTGAATTTTTGACTGTGCTAAATACTTTGGTGTTGCATACCGCAAGAAAACAAAAGCTAAAAGCAAGAATATAATGGTAGAAAGAGCAAACCATTTCCAATGTTTTGTATAGGACGAAACTACTTCTTTTAAGTCAACGTCTGGTGTAAAGCTCTCAGGATTGTCACTCATGTTACTGATCTATAGGGTGTAATAAATTTATTAGTTTCTTGTGATGATAAGTACAGCAGAAGTAATGAGTACAGAAGCAATGGAAACCGCGATGGTAGCTCTATTATCTAATGCTGAAGAGGTAATTGCCGATTTATTAGGCTCCACATATACAACATCATTTTGGGTTAAATAAAACACTGGTGAATTTAACGCTTCTTTTTTGGTGAGATCTATTCTTGAGTACACTTTTGTACCATCAAAATCACGAATAACCATTACATTATCCCGTTCCCCTTTTATAGTTAAATCCCCGGCGTAGCCCAACGCTTCTAAGATGGTAATACGCTCTCCTACTACTGGAAAAGTTCCAGGGTTTTTTACCTCACCTAATACAGTAACGCTAAAATTACGAAGACGAATGTTGATAATTGGATCCTTTAAGTAATCAGCCAATTCTTGACGCAATAAAACCCGTAATTCATCTGGTGATAAACCTGCAATTTTTAATTTTCCAATAACTGGAAAGTCTATTTCTCCGTTTTTATCTATTAAATAATCTACTTGCTCAGGAGTTATTCCTCCCTCAGAAACTCCTCTGAATAAGTTAAAAGGAACACTCGCTTCATTATCTAAAGTAGATACATAAATACTAACTAAATCGTCTACCTTAAACTTTGGTGTAAAACTGTTTCTATCTACTAATGTTTCAAAGTCACTAGAATTTTGAAAATAAACAACATCCTTTTTTGATCCACAGGAAGTCACAAGAGCTGTCAGTAAAACAACAGACAAAGCTCTGAAAATTTGATTTTTTTTAAACATAGTTATAGAGGGTTTTTTACAAGTATCGGCAATGTTATGATTGTAATATTTTCTTTTCTTTTTTAGTATCGGAAACTTCTTCCTTCTCATCCAACTTACAGAATTCTGAATTGTTAGATACGTATTCAGGAACAATCCCTTTCATCAATTTAACAGTATCTCCATTAAAAAACATGTTAGAAACACATAACTGATCTATCTTAGAACGCACTTCTGAATAATTTAGTTCCCTACTTCTACTAATCATGATCTTTTTATGATAAGTAGGGAGTGTATTTTCCCCATTTGCCAGTAACTCTTCGTACAATTTCTCTCCCGGTCGTAGACCTGTAATCTCTATATCAATGTCTTCTGGATAACGCAATCCAGAAAGTTTAATCATATTCTTAGCTAACTCAAATATTTTTACAGATTTACCCATATCAAAGATAAATATCTCCCCTCCTTGTCCCATAGCAGCTGCTTCTAATACTAATTGAGAAGCTTCTGGTATGGTCATAAAAAAGCGCGTAATATCTTTATGGGTTACTGTTAACGGACCACCTTTCTCAATTTGCTTTTTGAACAATGGGATAACAGAACCATTAGATCCTAAAACATTTCCAAATCTGGTGGTAATGAATTTTGTTTTCTGCTCTTGTTGCATACTACTGATATACATTTCGGCAATACGCTTTGTGGCTCCCATTACATTGGTAGGGTTTACTGCTTTATCTGTAGATACAAATACAAAC
Source organism: uncultured Flavobacteriaceae bacterium (assembly GCA_947500575.1). GTDB lineage: Bacteria > Bacteroidota > Bacteroidia > Flavobacteriales > Flavobacteriaceae > CANMSI01. Next base: position 900,131 of record CANMSI010000002.1, read on the forward strand.
TTATCTACATTGTAATTCAACGAAAGGTCTACCATCATTTTGGTACCCGCAACATTAATCTTAATAGCCTCATAAGCATTGTATTCCATTAAAGGCACATGTTTATATGCAGCGGCGTGAAAGACCATATTGGGTTTGTATTCTTGAAAGAAAGTATTCATTCTATTCTTATCCCGAATATCAGCAACAATTGGAATAAAATTATGAAACCCATTTTGCTTTAGCTCCTGCTGTAAATCATATAATGGAGATTCTGCTTGGTCTATTATAATTAGTGATTTATAGTCATAATTAGCAATCTGACGTACAATTTCACTACCAATAGATCCTGCTCCACCAGTAACCATAATTACCTGATCTTTTAGCTCATCAGAAACCCTCGATTTTTTAATATCTATTGGAACTCTATTTAATAGATCTTCAATCTGTACTTGTTTTATCTGAGAAACTTTTAATTCTCCATTGATCCAGTCTTCTACTGGAGGTACAATTTTAACCTGTACGGGAAAATCAACTAAACTCTCTACCAATTCTCGAAGGGTATGATTGTCAATATTATTGATAGAAACAATAATTTCAGATATATCTCTTTTATTGATGAAGTATTCTGAAAGATCTCTTCGGGAAAAAACATTGATTCCATTAATACTCTTACCAACTTTTTTTGCATCGTCATCCAAATACCCTATTACTTTTGTATCGCTGGCAGTATGACTTGTTAATGCATTGTATGTTAAAATACCCGATTCTCCAGCGCCATAAATAAGTACGTTTTTAGATATTTTAAACTTTTTTACCAAATTGTAAAAAACGGTTTTAAAAACATATCTTGAAGCGGTAAGGGCAATAAAACTAATTAAACTATGGATAATGATGATAGACAGTGGAATTGTAAAATCATCAATAAAGTTTAATTGTCTGTTTACAATGACCACAAAAATTGTTAAAATACTAGACAAACAGATGGCATTAAAAATATTATACACATCTCGCACTCCAGTATGCCTTACTACACCTTTATAAGAACCCGTGAATAAGAAAGCAACAACTGCGATTCCTGCAATAAGCGGAAGCTGAACAAATAGCTTATCGCTATCAAAATTGAAAGTAAGATTAAAAAGAATATTATATGATAGTATAAAGGAAACGGATATGATTACGATATCGATAGCGAGCACAAGCCACTTCGAAGCGTATCCGTTCACATTATTTTCGAGGTAATTTTTAATCATAGGGCAATGTTTTTAAGATTAAGTCCACAATTCTTTCCAAGTCGTCAATACTTAGATTAGAACCGCTAGGCAAACAAAGTCCTCTTTCAAAAAGAGCAGAGGAAGTACCATCTGTAAAGCTGGGGTATTCTTTAAAAATAGGTTGAAGATGCATTGGCTTCCATAAAGGTCTTGTTTCTACTTCTTCTTTTAGAAGACTGGTACGGATCTTTTCTCTTACTTCAAAAGAAGGAGTCAAAATACATGACAACCAACGATTAGAAAAGTACCCTTCAGGCTCCTGTAAAAATGTAAATTCTTTGATATGTCCAAGTTTGGAAAGGTAATAAGCATGATTGCTTCTTCTAGCTGCTACTCGGTCGTCTAAGACTTCCATTTGCCCTCTTCCAATACCTGCTAATACATTACTCATTCTGTAATTATACCCAACATGAGAATGTTGGTAATGCGGTGCATTATCTCTTGCTTGCGTAGCTAAGAAAACCGCTTTTTCTTTTAATTCCGGACTCTTTGTAAGCAAAGCACCTCCTCCAGAGGTGGTAATTATTTTATTACCGTTAAAGGATAAGATACCAATATCTCCAAAACTACCACAATGAATACCATTATGAGTGCTTCCTAAAGCTTCCGCACTATCTTCTACAATTGGAATATTATATTTATCAGCAATTGCTCTTACCTCATCTACCTTATATGGCATTCCATATAAATGCACTGCTACAATTGCTTTAGGAGTAATTCCGTTAGCAATTCTATCCTTTATTGCTTCTTCTAGCAACGAAGGAGAAATATTCCATGTCTCTTTTTCGCTATCTACAAATACCGGTGTTGCTCCTAAATACATGATTGGATTCGCAGATGCTGAAAAAGTAAAACTTTGACAGATTACTTCGTCACCTCTAGAAACTCCTAAAATTTCTAAGGCAAGGTGTATGGCTGCAGTACCAGAACTTAATGCCGCGGCATGCGTTCCGTTACCTACATAATTCTCAATAGCATGTTCAAAGGAATTTACATTAGGCCCTAAAGGCGCTACCCAATTAGTATCAAAAGCTTCTTTGACATAATTTTGTTCGGTGCCTCCCATGTGAGGGGAAGAAAGCCATATTTTAGTGGTTGTAATCAATCTACAATAGTTTTAAATGTATTCAATCTTTTTTAAAGTGCTAAACCCGATCTTACATCTCCAAAGTTCCAAATCAACCATATCGCTTGAACAATGCAATATACGATTTATCTGGTACTTGCGGATCATATGAAACATGAACACTCTCTGCAAAACGAAACGTAAAAATACGAATCCTATTACAGCAGAAAAAAAACAGTTTCGATATATTCGTTAAAAAGGTATAATTTTCGGTCTATATGTATGCGATAAATCCATATACCGATAAAACGAACACTAAAGCCATCATCTCCTTACAGATTGCAAATTTTATGATTAAATAGCCTTAAATTTGCACGATTAATAACTAAAATGAGTACTGCCATCACGTTTATTTATGCTAACCACTAAATGAACTGGTTTCACAACAATATGCGATATCTTAGATAATTATTTAGCATATTTGCAGTGCATAAAACGTATGTTTCAATGAAAAAAATCACAAAAATATGCTGCATAGGAGCAGGATATGTAGGTGGACCCACGATGTCCATTATTGCTAAGCAATGTCCGGAAATTAAAGTTACCGTAGTAGACATCAATGAAAGTCGGATCAATCAATGGAACGATGAAGATTTAGATAATTTACCTATTTACGAACCAGGGCTAAAAGAAATGGTGGCTGCTACAAGAGGCAAAAATCTTTTTTTCTCAACGGATGTGGACAAGGCAATTGATGAATCTGAAATGATATTTATTTCGGTAAATACTCCTACGAAAACATACGGAAAAGGAAAAGGGCAAGCGGCCGATCTTAAGTATATTGAACTATGTGCAAGGAATATCGCTAAAGTTGCCAAGGACGATAAAATAGTTGTAGAAAAATCTACCTTACCTGTACGTACCGCTGAAGCAATCAAAAATATATTAGACAATACCGGAAATGGAGTGAACTTTGAAATTCTATCCAATCCAGAATTTCTTGCGGAAGGTACCGCAATAGATGATTTGTTACATGCTGACCGAGTTTTAATTGGAGGTAGTGAAACTGCTTCAGGGCAGGCAGCAAAAGATGCATTGAGTGCCGTATATGAGCATTGGTTACCCAAAGAACGAATCTTACAGACCAATGTATGGTCTTCAGAATTATCAAAATTAGTAGCAAATGCTTTCCTAGCTCAACGCGTATCTTCTATCAACGCTATTTCTGCCTTGTGCGAAAAAACAGATGCGAACATCGCTGAAGTGTCTAGAGCAATTGGTTATGATAGTAGAATTGGTTCTAAATTCCTAAATGCCTCCGTAGGTTTTGGAGGTTCTTGTTTTCAAAAAGACATCTTAAATCTAGTGTATATAGCCCAAAGTTTTGGCCTACCAGAAGTAGCAGATTATTGGGAGCAGGTAATTATTATGAATGATTACCAAAAAAGGCGTTTTGCAGAAAATATTGTTACTACTTTATACAATACGGTTTCAGGTAAAAAAATTATATTCTACGGATGGGCATTTAAAAAAGATACGAATGACACTCGTGAGTCCGCCGCAATTTATGTAGCTGATGCTCTTTTAGACGAACAAGCAGAAATTATTGTCTACGATCCTAAAGTTTCAGAAAAAACAGTATATGCTGATTTGGATTATTTAAACACTCGTGAACCTGCTGAAAATAGACGATTGTTGAAAGTGGTAAATGATCCTATGGAAGCGGTGAAAGAAGCACATGCAATTGCAATCTTAACAGAATGGGACGAGTTTAAATCATACGATTGGAAAGCCATCTATGACAGCATGCTAAAACCAGCTTTTATTTTTGACGGAAGACGTTTGCTTGATACAGATCAGATGGATGAAATTGGATTTAATTACTACAAAATAGGCCAGTCATGAAAATATTGGTGACCGGAGCTGCAGGCTTTATCGGATATCACCTATGCGAAGCTTTGCTGAGCAAAAACATTACAGTTGTAGGACTCGACAATATTAATGATTACTACGATACCAACTTAAAGTATGCCCGTTTGGCACAGTTGGGAATTAAAAAAAACGAAGCAGAAAAATTTAATGTTAAATGTAAAAGCACCTCTCATAGAGGTGCCTTTTCATTTATACGCATGCAGCTTCAAGACAGGGAAGCATTACCCCTACTCTTTGCGGATGAAAAATTCGATATTGTTTGCAATTTAGCAGCACAAGCCGGAGTCCGTTATAGCTTAGAAAACCCAGAAACGTATATTGATAGTAATATTGTAGGTTTCCTTAACCTTTTGGAATGTTGCAGACATTATCCAATACAACATTTAGTATATGCCAGTAGCTCTAGTGTGTACGGTCTAAACAAGCAAATTCCCTTTTCAACAGACGATAATGTAGACCATCCGGCTAGTTTATATGCGGCTTCCAAAAAGAGTAATGAATTGATGGCCCATACCTATAGTCATCTTTATGGTTTTCCTACTACAGGGTTACGATTTTTTACGGTATATGGGCCTTGGGGCAGACCCGATATGGCTATTTATCTTTTTACAGAAGCTATTGTAAACAATAAGCCTATTAAAGTATTTAATGAAGGGATGATGGAGCGTGATTTCACCTATATAGATGACATTGTAGAAGGTGTAGTACGTGTATTACATGATGACACTGAAAAACGAAAAACCGATAAAGCTTTATATAAAGTCTATAATATTGGAAACAACAATGCTGTAAAACTATTAGATTTTATATCAGAAATAGAACATTGCTTAAAGAAAGAAGCCAAAAAAGAAATGCTCCCCATGCAAGCAGGAGATGTAGAAAAGACTTGGGCAAATACAGACCAACTCATCGAGGATTATGGGTACAAACCCAGTACTTCGGTAAAAGAGGGTGTCCAACGTTTTATTCAGTGGTACTTAGGATATAATACGCTTTAAGCAATAGTACTAAAATTGAAGTGCAACTTCTTCTTCCATTTTTATAGTTCTTTGTAGCTTTACTCCTTCTAACAAATAGTGTACTTTTGGCATCGCTATATTTCCAGAATAAAGATGATTCAACATTTAAATTTAAGTCCAGCACATACCATATTGGTCACAGGTGGCGCAGGTTTTATAGGCTCCAATCTATGCAAGGCTCTTATTCAAAATGGAAATGAGGTGGTATGTTTAGACAACTTTGCTACAGGTAAAAAAGAAAACTTACAAGAAATTGAAACACATGAAAATTTCAATTTTATAGAAGGTGACATTAGAAACTTATCAGATTGTAAAACTGCTTGTGAGCAGGTAGATTATGTGTTGCACCAAGCAGCCTTAGGCTCTGTACCGCGCTCCATTAATGACCCAATTACAAGTAATGAAGTGAACGTATCTGGGTTTTTAAATATGCTTGTAGCGGCAAGAGATGCCAAGGTAAAGAGATTTGTATATGCTGCCAGTTCTTCCACCTATGGAGATTCTACAAGCTTACCAAAAATTGAAGAACAGATAGGAAGTCCTTTATCACCCTATGCTATTACCAAATATGTAAATGAATTGTATGCAGGTATTTTTTCTACCACCTATGGTTTAGATACTATAGGACTTCGCTATTTTAATGTCTTTGGTAGAAACCAAGATCCTAATGGTGCGTATGCAGCTGTAATCCCAAAGTTTATAATGCAGTTTATGGCGCATACATCACCCACCGTAAATGGAGATGGTTCTTTCTCACGAGATTTCACCTATATAGATAATGTTGTAGAGGCTAATATCAGATCGCTGACCACTACCGAACCAAATGCTGTTAACACCGTTTATAATGTGGCTTATGGCGATCGAACGACCTTAAACGAATTGATAGGAACCTTAAAGAGTTTGTTGTCCAATTTTGATCCAGAAATAGGCAATATTCCCGTAATTTATGGACTGGAAAGAGTTGGTGATGTACCCCATTCTTTGGCGTCTATTGAAAAAGCCAAAAAATTACTGGGCTACCATCCAAAGTTTGATTTAGAAAAGGGCTTACAAGAATCAGTACGTTGGTATTGGGAAAATCTGAAGAACTAAAAACATGGATATAGCATTAAAAAACGCCAAAATTGCAGTGATCGGCCTTGGTTATGTGGGTTTACCACTTGCCAGATTGTTTGCTACTAAATACCCAGTGGTGGGCTTCGATATCGATGAAGAAAGAATAAAGCAGTTAATGCTTTCCGAAGACAAGACCTTAGAGGTTGCTAAAGAAGATTTGCAAAGCGTTATCAAAAAGTCTCCAAACAATGATACTGGTTTGTACTGTACTTCATCCATCGATGATATCCGCGATTGCAACTTTTATATTGTAACCGTACCCACGCCCGTAAGTGATACGCACAAACCTAACCTAAAACCCTTAGAACGCGCCAGTGAAACTGTTGGGAAAGTACTAAAAAAAGATACCGTCGTAATTTATGAGTCTACTGTTTATCCTGGGGTTACTGAAGAAGTGTGTGTTCCTGTTCTAGAAAAAGTAAGTTCTTTAAAATTCAACACCGATTTTTACGCAGGTTATTCTCCAGAAAGAATAAATCCAGGAGATAAAACACATACCATAGACAAAATATTAAAGGTAACTGCCGGTTCTACGGAGGAAATTGGAAAAATAGTGGATGCGCTTTACAATTCAGTCATTTCTGCTGGAACTTATCTTGCTCCTTCTATCAAAGTTGCAGAGGCAGCTAAAGTAATTGAGAATTCCCAAAGAGATATCAATATTGCTTTTGTAAATGAGTTGGCAAAAATTTTCAATTTATTAGATATCGATACACAAGAAGTGTTGAAAGCAGCAGGAACCAAATGGAATTTTCTACCCTTTAAACCTGGTCTAGTAGGAGGACATTGTATTGGAGTAGACCCCTATTATCTTGCACAAAAAGCACAAGAATATGGGTACCATCCTGAGATTATTCTTGCTGGTAGACGAATAAATGATAGTATGGGCACCTATGTGGCATCCGAAATTATCAAATTAATGGTGCATCGGGAAAAAAAGATCAAGGGAGCTAAAATTTTAATTCTAGGTATCACTTTTAAAGAAAACTGTCCAGATGTTCGAAATACAAAAGCGGTAGACCTCATTCAAGATTTAAAGAGCTATGGCACCGATGTCTCTATCTATGACCCATGGGCAAATAAAGAAGAAGTAGCTACGGAATTTGGTTTAGAAATTACGAACAGTTTTCCAAAAGATAGTTTTGACGCCATTGTGCTTGCAGTATCCCATCACCAATTTACCAAAATAGATTTGCGTAAGTCATTAACAGCCGATGGAATATTATACGATGTAAAAGGGGTACTTACCACCAAAGTTGAAGGACGATTATAAGATTGGAATTCCTTTGTAATCAGAATATTATCTCTACCAAAGTTCAGCTCAATTACTTTGGATAATTAAAATAAAATTCTATCTTGTGACGATGTATTAGACTTACCGTAAACGTAGGTTTTAGTGCAATAACCTACAAATTCTTCCCCAAGAACCTTACAATTTAATTGAAAGATAAATAAGACGTTTATGATGAATGTCTTTGTTTATTCTTAAAAAGTGTTAAAAATCATTTAGTTATGATCCGTGATACAATGGTGTAACGTATTCTTTAGAGAATTTTTTATACAAATTACTTTGAAATAACTGTTGATTAAAATGTTGATAATTAAAATGGAAATGAAAATTCACCTTTTTAGTATCATCTAATTTTGTTAAAAAAAAATGCTATTCGTCGAATTAATCAGTAAAAATTGCTTTTCAACGAATTGTTCTAATATTTCATCAAAGTTTTTGTTTAAATAATAATTTAGCAAAGTCCTAAATGTTAAGTCTAAAATCTTTAATGTAATACCTGCTTATGAAAATCTACCTTACCAGGGCGCTTGGTGCCATCCTTTTGAGTGTTTTTACTTCATTTTATCTCTCCTGTGCAAAAGACACAGACATATTAGTGGATAATGTGATCGATTCCAAGGATGAAACTGAAGAAAAAAACCCGGAAAATGGTACGGAAGATTTTGTGGTAAGAACCGTGGTATTCTCTCCTATCGAAGATGCACATACGCAGGATACAAAAGGATACAATCAATATGTCCTTCGATTAGAGCAACAAAGACGAAGTAGTTATGTGATGTTCGATTTATCTGCTTTAAATGGAGAAATTACAGATATAATCTTACAATTCACAGTAGATAGCGATGAAGGCGATGGAAACATTGATATTTACAAAGGTCAGAGTAGTAACTGGTCTGAAAAGGAATTAGAACCATCCAATGCTCCACAAAAAGATGTGCTTTTAGGGTCCATTAATACGCATTACGATCTTGGAACCACTCAGAAAATTACGCTGAACGAGTCAGAAATATTTCCAGAGAGAACCACTTTTGTTTTAAATCATACCGGATCTAACGATTTGGCATTTGCTTCCAAAGAGCATCCAGACAGGATTGGTCCTAAACTAGTAGTTACCTATAATGCCGTACCTGGTTCAGAAGTTCCAGAAACAAACGAAGAGGAAGAAGAAGAAACTCAGGAACCAGAAGAAGAACCTGCTCCAGATGATAGAACTTTTGAAGATGGCTTTTTTGTTACCACCAATGGTAGTCCAGATAATGATGGCTTAACAGAAGCAACTGCTTGGAGCATAGAACATGCTTTTGAGACTGCCGTAGCAGGAAACATTATTTATATAAAAGCCGGAGATTATGGAAATAAGCAGCTAATTGTTGATAATTCTGGTTTAGAAGACAAACCCATTCAATTTATAGGCTACACAAATACACCGGGAGATATCATCACCAATGATCAAGGTTCTACTTTTAATTATGGCGATGCACTAAACCCGAATACAATGCCGCTAATTTCTGGAATTGTACAGAATGGAGAAGGACAAGGAGATGGTATTATTGCCAATGAGAATTATATAGAGATTTCTAATTTTCAGATTACGAAATACGATCGAGGACTAATTACCTCAGGAGATTATTGTGCATTTAAAAATATAGTCATTACAGAGATTGGAGATTTTAACCCATCGCACTCCTTCCCTACGGGGACTAGTAACCCACAATTAAATTATAGCGGTTTTGCAATGTCTTTAGAGGGCAACCATACCAAAGTTTCGGATTGCTTTGTGCTCAACGCTGGAGCAGAAGGAATTCGAATTTCTCTTGGAAGATTTCAAGTACATGAAAGAAATAAAGTATACTCTGATAATAATATCAACCCTTCTGACTATTACTACCTTATTACAAATGGTGCAAGAAGTAACACTTTTAGAGATTGCTATATAGAGCGTGTAGGTAACTTAGAACATGAAGGCCATGGACTGTCGCTAAAAGTGGATGCTTCGCTTAACGAATTTTACGATGTTTCTATAAAAAACACCAAAATAGAATGTTCTTTCTCTGAAGTGTTTGATAATGTCTTTGAACGGTGTACTATTGAAGGTGGTTCTGATAGAACGGGTCTTATCTTAGTTGCGAATGGAGCCCATAATAATATTTTTAGAGAATGTACTATAGATAACGCCGGCGGAATTACCTTTCGGGACTGGAATGATGGTTTCGCGGATAGCAGAGATGAAACAGATGCTGGTAACAACAATCAATTTATATCTTGTGTGGTAAAAAATGGAAAAGTAGGTATTAACTTCGATATTTGGGACGAGTTAGGTGCCGTTGCCCACAATAATACTTTTACAGATTGTGAATTTAGAGATTTAGACAATCTATTCTTTGTAAATAGACCTAATGAACTTAATAGAATGGAGAATTGTATTGTAGAAAATGTAACAGCCTTTTCTGCTTCCGTTTTTAAGAATAATAAATACACTTTGGATTTTCAATTTGATGAAAATACGCAATTCATCAATAATGGTTTTGATAAGCCATAAAATAAGATAGCCCCACATCAAAACATGCGTTTTACATTAACTCTAATGCGAAATGCATGTTTTACTATAAAGTTAGATCGCCTTTTTAAAGATTCTTAAACCGTTAAAAGAGCCCCTTTTTCCGTTAATCTTCTATTTCTAAAAAACCATAGCAATAAGCTTAAAAAAAAAACGTGGCATACCACAAGGGTTTTTTTGCGTTGAATAGTTGGATTTTTCAGTCCTAAGACAAATAACCCATTGAATTATACTAAACTCACATTTTAGAGGTTAAGATTATATTGGGTTATATGCCCATTTTAAAGACAAAAACCATTAATTTTGCCTCAAAATTATACCATCCATGGATAATTCTAATAGGATTACCTCATCACCAAAGAGAATGCTTATTTATGAAAGAGAATATACAATGACTCTTTACATGCAAAATACGATCTATACTTTATAGCATTTTCAACCTATCACTTGTGAACATCAAACAACTAAAACAAAAAATTTTAAATAGTAAGCTAGTAAGCGATTCTTTTTGGGCGGTATTTGGAAACGTTGCGGGAAGAGGATTGGCGCTATCTGGTGCTATTATTATTGCTCGAATTCTTGGAAAGGACATTTATGGAGAATACGGTATTGTGAAAAGTACACTTGTTGCAATAGCAATCTTATCCACCTTTGGTTTAAACTATACGGCAACAAAGTATGTCGCAGAATATAAAAATGATGCACCTGGCAAACTAAGACTGGTAGTGCGAGTAGCACAGAAAATGACCCTCATTGTTAGTAGTATTTTAGCTTTGATCATTATACTTCTAGCACCATACATCGCTACCTATGCCTTAGAAGCTCCACAACTAACATTCCCACTTAGACTCATTGGGGTCTTTATTATTTTTGATGCATTAACAAGAACACAGATAGGTATCTTAGCTGGTTTGGGCGAGTTCAAAGGAATTGCCAAAATAAATGCCATGGTGGGCGGGCTCACTTTTCTTGTAGGGGTGGTACTTACCTATTTTTATGGTCTTACAGGTGCTTTAATTGCACTTCTAATTGTTCAAATTGCCAATTGCCTTCTAAACAGTAGACTTACTCAAAAGAAAATTGCAGTATTTCCTGCAGCAGAAAAGAACCCTGCCTTTGCAAAAGAGATCATGAAATTTTCGCTACCAGTAGCATTGCAAGAAGCATTTTATTCTGTTATTAACTGGACTTATGGACTGTTGCTTATCAAATTTTCTACCTATGGAGAAATGGGACTTTACGCAGCTGCTTTGCATTGGAACGCTGTTATTCTATTCATCCCTGGAGTATTAAGAAACGTAGTACTCTCGCATATGTCTGGTTCTCTTAAAAATGTTGCAGAACATACTAAAATACTTAGAACGGTACTCGCTTTTAATTTTGGAATTACTTTTACAATTTCCATCTTATTTTTTCTTTTTTCTAGCTTCATCACCTCTTTTTACGGAGCTAATTTTGCTGGCTTGGGAAAAGTAATTAACATCACCGTTTTTACAACCATTTTTATAAGCATGAGTAATGTGTATGCACAAGCTTATATGTCTAAAAATAAAAACTGGCTAATGCTCTTTTTTAGAATCATCAGAGACGGTTCAATTTTTATTATTGTATATATACTACTTAGCCGTAATAATGGAGAGGAAGGAGCGTTATCATTAGCCTATAGTGCTTTGTTTTCTAATATTTTATTTTTAGCACTAATGGCAACGATATACGAGAAGAAGATAAAATATAACTAAATGTGCGTAAATTCGATCTCGATAATTAACAAATTCTATCACTTCTTAGAAGTATAGCCCATGAGAAGATTAATTTTTTTATTATCCTTTTTTGCCTACAGTGGTTATTATGTGGGGCTAGCTATTATTTATGCCACTGGTTTAAGAAGTCTATCAAGAATCTATTCTTTACCCCTACGTATTTCACTCGGAATCATTGCTATGCTCATTCTAGTGAGACACATAAAAAATATATTTACCAATCCGTATAAGAAATATATCACCCTCTTTATCATTTTTTGGTTCATCTATTTTATAAAAGTTTTAATGACGCAGAACAGCGTACTACCAGGAGAATTAGCAAGAAATTGGGTAGAGTATCCTTTTTATTCCATCACTTTTGTAATTCTTCCTTTTCTAGCATTTGCTTCTTTGCCTTTTAAAAAGTATAAAAACGATATTCTAAATGGGTTCATTTATGCAGGTGTAATGCTTGGGATACTTACCACGTATTTATACGGTAGCCTGCTGGTGAGAGGTATTGGACGACTTAACTTAATTACCTATGAAACAGGAGAAGATGTATTAAACCCACTATCCCTTTCCTACTCTGGTGCGGTCACAATTATACTCTGTTTATATAAGCTTATTATTCTTAAAGTTCCACCCAAAGAAAAAATTATCCTTTGGGCAGGGATTATTTTTGGATTTATAATGTTTTTATTAGGTTCTTCTAGAGGATCTGTGGTAGCGCTATTACTAACCTTACCCTTGTTTATCTTATATAGTCCGGCGAAAAAGAAAATACAGCTTACTTTTTTGGCATTTCTAGCGGTCCCTGTCATTGCTTGGGCCATTACTGCCAGTGGTAGTAGTATTATAGAAAGAATAGGTGGTACTGCGGAAGACGAAGGAGGGGGTCGAGGTACCCTATGGGATATTGCATTAGATCACTTTTTTGAGTATCCAATTTTTGGAGGAAGAATAGAAATTGGCGGCATATACCCGCATAACTTTGTTATAGAAATTCTAATGGCTACAGGCATTGTAGGCTTTCTATTTATACTTCCTGTGCTTATTAAAGGTTTTGTTACAGGACGAAGAAGAGTTATAGAAGACAAAGAGAACCTTTTCGTCTATCTCATATTAATGCAAGGTTTTGTGCAACACTTTTTTACCGCAGGGTTTTACACTAGTACCCTTTTGTTTATACCCATAGCCATGTTTTTTAGTATGAATTTTAATGCTGACATAGCAAAAAAGCAAAGAGGATGAAACAACCAACACCCCTCAAAGTAGCTGTAGTATATCATTATTTTGCGCACTACCGCTCTCCCATATTTACAGAATTAATGCAGACAAAAGACATTGAATACACTCTTTTTTCTGATAACGGATCTGGTAATGATATTAAAACCATGGATCCTAAACTAGCCAATATTGCTGTTGAAGACGGTGGTTTACGATGGTCATTTTTTAAGAATAAATGGCTTTATAAAAATGTTCTCCTTTGGCAAAAAGGGATGGTTTCAATGTCAATGAAAAGCAAGTTTGATGTATATGTTCTTCTGGGAAATAGCTATTTCATTAGTACATGGTTTGCGGCAGCAATTCTTAGAATTCGGGGCAAAAGAATCTATTTCTGGACGCATGGAGTAACCTCCGATGAAAAAGGCTTTAAATGGTGGTTCCGAAAAGTCTTCTATAAGTTAGCACATGGCATGCTTTTGTACGGACATGGAGCCAAAAAAATTATGGCTAAAAAGGGATTTGCCGAAAAGAACTTACATGTAATATACAATTCCTTAGATCATAAGAGTCAACTCGCCAACAGAGCTAAAATTGAGCTGATCAATGCAGACGAAGTAAAGAAGACCCTTTTCGCAGAACCCAACCTTCCCCTAATAATGTTTGTTGGCAGGCTAACTTTTCATAAAAAATTAGAGCAAATTATTGAGGCTGTAGACATCTTGCAAAAAGAACAATTTAAAGTAAATGTACTATTTGTAGGAGATGGTGAGGCTAAAGATATGCTTATGAAGTTGGTAGCTGAACAAAATATCCAACAGCACTATCACTTTTATGGAGCCTGTTATGACGAAATGGAACTTTGCAAGTTGCTGTTCATCAGCGATATTTGCGTTTCACCCGGAGAGGTTGGTTTAAGCGCCATCACTTCACTCGGATATGGGACCCCTGTTATTTCACACAACGATTTTAACTATCAGATGCCCGAATATGAGACCATTATACCTGGAGTTAATGGCGATCTTTTTGAAAGAAACTCTACCTTTGCACTCGCAAATAAAATAAAGGCATGGATAACATCTCACAAAGACGTTCCTGCCCAGACCATACGCGAAAATTGTTACCGTGTTGTAGATGAAAAATACAATCCAACACACCAAGCAGAGATCATTAATAAAATTTTATTAAATCATGAATAAACTTTCTCCGCGCTATATATATAGGAGCTTAAAGATGAAGTATTTCAGATTTAAGTACGGTCTAAAAAATGTGCATCCTACATTCTTTATGGTAGGGGGTTCTGCCGTTAGTAGTGATTTAGTGGCGCATGAATATGCTTACGTTGGTAAAGGTGCTGTAATACCGCCAAGAGTGACCATTGGAAAATACACCATGTTTGCACCCAATGTGCAAATCCTTGGAGGTGATCACATTTTTGATAGAACTGACACGCCCATTATTTTTTCTGGACGCCCAGAAATGCCAGAAACAATTATAGGTGAAGATGCTTGGATAGGAGCCAACGTAATGATTATGGCGGGGGTTACTATTGGAAACGGTGCTATTATTGCTGCGGGGTCCATTGTAACAAAAGATGTACCCCCCTACGAAATTCGTGGAGGGAACACCGCAAAATTTATTAAAATGAGATTCAATGAAGAAGAAATTGAATTGCATAAAAAAATGCTTCAATCAAACGATATAAAAGCCACTTTTACCGTAAATAAAAAAATTACCAACACTAATAGTTAATTACAATAAAAAATGAGACAAATTATACAATCATTTAAGACAGGGGAAACTATTTTAGAACAAGTACCCGCACCTCAAGTTAAAAAGGGGCATGTTTTAATTAGAACAACAAAAAGTCTAGTTTCTTTAGGGACAGAGAAGATGTTGGTAGAATTTGGAAAAGCGAGCTTAATTAGCAAAGCGAAACAACAACCAGATAAGGTAAAGCAAGTATTAGATAAGATTAAAACAGAAGGTCTAATGCCAACTTTAGAAGCTGTCTTTAATAAACTTGGACAGCCATTACCCTTAGGATATTGTAACGTAGGTGTGGTAGAAGCCGTAGGCGAAGGCGTTAATAACTTCTCCGTTGGCGATAGAGTTGCTTCAAATGGGCCGCACGCAGAATACGTATGTGTTCCAAAAAATTTAGTAGCTGCTGTCCCAGCGAATGTATCAGATGATGAAGCCACCTTTACTGTTATTGGTTCCATTGGTTTACAAGGAATTCGACTTTTAAACCCCACCATAGGTGAAACGGTTGTAGTGGTAGGTTTAGGGCTTATAGGTCTTATCACCGCACAATTATTGAAAGCAAACGGATGTACTGTTATAGGATATGATTTAGATGATTCTAAAGTAGAACTTGCTGCAAAACATGGTATTTATGCCTTTAACCCAGCTAAAGGATCCAATCCTGTTAAATATGTCATGGATAAAACCGGAGGTGTTGGTGCAGACGGAGTTATCATTACAGCTTCAGCGAAAACAGATGCTATTATTGCAGATGCTGCTAATATGAGCAGAAAAAGAGGAAGAATTGTCTTGGTAGGTGTAATTGGCTTAAATATCTCTAGAGCAGATTTTTATGAGAAAGAACTGAGCTTTCAAGTTTCCTGTTCTTATGGTCCAGGACGTTACGATGATGATTATGAAAATAAAGGTATCGATTATCCTTTACCCTTTGTGCGATGGACAGAGAAAAGAAACTTTGAAACTATTTTAAATTCTATTTCTTCCGAAGCCATTGATGTAAAACCAATGATATCAGAGATTGTTGAACTAGACAATTACCTAGATATTTATGGAAATATGGGGAGTTCTAAATCCATTGCTTCCATTTTACAATATCCAGAAAACGCAGACAGTTCTAGTACTGTATCTGTAACAACCGACAAAGATTTTTCAAAATCAAAAGGAACCGTTGGTATTGTTGGCGCAGGGAATTTCACTAAAATGACCATGTTGCCGGTACTAAAAAAGATAGACTGTTCTGTAAAATATATTGCCAGTGCTGGTGGTGTAAATGGCACTGCGATGGCCAAGAAATTTAACATTGCAAAAAGTACTACGGATTACACCGAAATGCTAGAAGATGCGGAAGTAGACAGTGTTATTATTACTACACAGCACCATATGCATGCAGATATGGTAGTAAAAGGCTTAAATGCAAACAAGAATGTTTTTGTTGAAAAGCCATTAGCTTTAAATAGAGAAGAACTTAGTAGAATTAAAGAGGCATACACTGCTTCCGAGGGTGGGCTAATGGTTGGCTTTAATCGTAGGTTTTCGCCACACATTCAAAAAATGAAATCACTTTTAGGATCTAGTGAAAATCCTATCAACCTAATTGCCACGATGAATGCAGGTTTCATTCCTGCAAATGTTTGGGTACATGATATGAAAAAAGGGGGTGGTAGAATTATAGGAGAAGCTTGTCATTATATTGATCTTTTAAGCTACCTCTCTGGAAGTAAAATTACAGCAGTTTGTATGAACGCTATGGGTATTAACCCCGAAGAAAATACGGATAACGCAAGTATTTTATTAAAATTCGAAAACGGTTCCAACGGGGTAATTAACTACTTTGCAAATGGAGCTAAGTCCTACTCTAAAGAGCGTGTAGAAGTATATTCTCAAGAGCGAACTTTGATTATGGATAACTTTAGAACAACCATGGGCTATGGTTTTTCAGGGTTCTCAAAATTGAAGACAAGAATTAACAAAGGGCACGAAGCACAATTCAAAAGTTATGTAGATCATTTAAAGCAAGGTGGACAACCTCTGATATCGTTCGACTCTTTATACAATACGTCCGAAGCTTCGATTGCGGCCATCGAAAGTTTGAAAAATGGAAAATGGGTAGAAATCTAAGAAATTTGAAGCTCCCCTACCTTTTGTATATAGTAGCAATTTAGTGCAGAATAAAACGTTAAAGGATTAAAATAAATAAGTAGGATTTGAATTTAGCCCAAAAAGTAAATTTATTTCAAAATATGGGATTGCGGTATGTTGCCTTTAGGGTATGGCATATTGTGAAGACTAAAACGGGAATATTACGTGCTACCTTCCCCGAAAATCCAAAGAATACCCCTATTTCTATAGGCTTAGAGGAATGGAGACAAAACACCCCTAAGTTCTTTTTTGAATCCAAAGAGCATCTTTCTTTTGAAAAAGACAAAAGTGATGCTCTTAAAACCACCTATGAGAAAATAAAACAAGGGGAATATACCTTCTTTAGCAAACGTAGTTTTGCCTTGGGAAAATCATACGACTGGATAACAAATCCTGAAACCCAGCACAAGTATAACCTAGAGCATTGGTCTCAAATACAAGATTTATCCAAAGAAGCTGGTGATATTAAATTTGTTTGGGAAAAAGCCCGTTTTTCTTTTTTATATGATATTATTCGATATGATTATCATTTTGAGGAAGATTGTGCGGCCTTGGTTTTTGATGAAATTGATTCTTTTATCCAAAAGAACCCTATCAATTTAGGGCCCAACTATAAATGTAGTCAGGAAATTAGCTTGCGTGTACTTAATTGGACCTTTGCACTTTATTACTACAAGAATTCAGATGCACTTACAGAAGAGCGTTTCTCTCGTATTATGGAGTTCATTTATTGGCAACTACACCACGTCTATCACAACATTCACTTTTCTAGAATTGCCGTAAGAAATAATCATGCAATTACGGAGACTTTGATGTTATTTTTGGGAGGTTTACTATTTCCATTTTTACCAAATACCAAAAAATGGAGTGCCAAAGGAAAAAAATGGTTTGAAGAAGAAATTGCGTATCAGATATATAAAGACGGTACATTTCTGCAGTTTTCTATGAATTATCATCGAGTCGCTGTGCAACTGCTCACTTGGGGTATTCGACTTTCCGAAATTCATAGCACCCCTTTCAAACAAATAGTATCGGAAAGAGCACAAAAATCTTTGGAGTATCTAAGAAGCTGTCAGGATACAATTAGTGGCAAATTACCTAACTATGGGGCAAACGATGGTGCCTTGTTTTTTAAACTCACCAATGATGATTATAGGGTATACACTTCTCAACTTAACGATTTAAGTGCCGTTTTAAACAAGACAGTAAGTGTTAAAAGCGAAAGTCAAAATTGGTATGGGCTAACAGATCTTTCCGTCCAGACGCCTACCATAGACACCCTAAACAGTTTTGAAGATGGTGGGTATTATGTTATAAATGAAGAAGGAGTTAAAACCTTTATCAAATGTGGTAAATACAAAGATCGCCCTTCACAATCAGACAATTTGCATTTAGATATCTGGGTAGATGGTATTAACTATTTATGGGATACTGGATCGTATAAATACAATACAGAAAAAAAATACAGTGAATTTTTTGGTGGCGTAGAAGGGCACAATACGCTTTCCGTAGATGGTAAAAATCAAATGCAGAATGGGATGCGCTTTATCTGGTATTATTGGGTAAAGAAAGCTACAGGATTGCTTAAGTCTTCCGAAAACGATTTTAATTTTGAAGGAGCTATCATTGGTTTCCCAGAAGCAGGAAAGAACATTGAACATAAAAGAGTTGTAGCTAAAAAGAAAAATCAAAATTTTTGGCATGTACAAGATACGGTACATGGTGCAGATCATAAAGATTTAAGTTTATACTGGCACTTAAACCCTGAAATACTTGATAAAGTTGAAATTACTGTGAAAGATACAGACGGAGATGTCATTACTCCAGAAATAGAAGAAAAATGGTGTTCTAACTATTATGGTGAAATAGAAAAGTCTATTCGTTATACTTTTACAGCCAGAAAAGGATTCTACACCGACCTAAAAATAAATAACCAATGAAAATTTTACTAGTACACCAATATTTTTTAGAGAAAGGAGATGGTGGAGGTTCCAGATTCAATGAAATGACCAAAACTTGGGGAAAAGAAGGACACCAAGTGACCGTTATCTCTGGGATTGTGAATTATGTTTCTGGTAAGGAAAATGAACATAGTAAAGGAAAATTTACCTATAAGCAACCTAACTTCTATGAGAATGTAGATGTAGTAAGGTGTCATGTATCCAAAAGCTATAACTCTAACTTTATTGGTAGACTTTGGGCATATTTTACCTTTGTTTTTTCCAGTGTTTGGGCCGGAATGTTTTCTGTAAAAGGAAAGTTTGATGTAATGGTGGTAACTTCTCCTCCCCTATTTGTGGGAATTACGGCCTATATTATTTCTCGACTTAAAAGAGTCCCTTTGGTTTTTGAAATTCGAGACCTCTGGCCAGAATCTGCCATAGACACAGGAGTACTGAACAATAAGACTGCTATTAAAATGGCCTATTGGTTTGAGGCTTTCATCTATAGAAAAGCAAAATTAATTAATGTATTAACACCCGCATTTAGAGAAAAGCTGATTAAGAATAAAAACGTTCCGGCAGAAAAAATTATCTATATTTCTAATGCTGCTGATTTTACTTTGGCAGAGCGGTTGGAGGGAAGTTTTGATCCCAAAAAGTTTAGACAAGAAGAAGGAATAGATGACCGTTTTGTGGTCACTTATGTAGGGGCACATGGTGTTGCTAACCACCTCATTCAACTCATAGATGCTGCAGAGCAATTGCAAGATACCAATGTACTAATACAGCTCATTGGCGATGGTATGCGGAAGGAATTCTTAGTAGAAGAGGTACAAAAAAGAGGCTTAACCAATGTTAAATTTGTGCCTGTAGTACCGAAAGAAGAGGTTTTTAAATATGTATTAGCCTCTGATATGGGAGCATCAGTACTAAAAAATGTGGATACTTTCAAAACTATTTACTCCAACAAGACCTTTGATTATATGTCCTGTAAAAAACCCATTTTACTTGCTATTGACGGTGTATCAAGACAATTGATAGAAGAAGCAGATTGCGGTATTTTTGCAGAGCCAGAGAATGCAGCAGATATCGTGGCAAAAATCAAAATATACATGAGTGGAGATATCGATTTAAAGGAGAAAGGTGAAAATGGATACAAGCACGCTAAAAAGTATTTTGATAGAAATACCTTGGCATTGAACTATTTGTCTGAAATGAAAAAAATAGCACGAAAAAATAGCTAATATGCACATATTGATGTTAATAGCCTTTTCTTTGTATCAGATATTTCGTCATTATCATCGTTTTTATCCGTTAATTATCGAGAATAATATTATCCCTCAAATAAAAAACTGAATTTCGCAGCATTCCTTCGTAAAAAGCCCTTTAGTACATGAAAATCAAGAACTTAATAATATTTGGAACACGGCCAGAAGCCATTAAAATGGCTCCACTTGTCAAAGAATTTTTAAAAAGTGATGTCTCAGAAACCAGAGTCTGCGTAACTGCGCAGCATAGAGAGATGTTGGATCAGGTACTCAACTTTTTTCAAATTACACCAGACTATGATATGGATTTAATGAAACCAAATCAAAATCTATATGGTTTAACTGCCGATATTATCACTGGATTAAAGCCAATTTTGGAAGATTTTCAACCAGATTATGTGTATGTACACGGAGATACAACCACGACCATGGGAGCCAGCATCGCTGGATTCTATTCTGGGGCGAAAGTATGCCACGTGGAAGCAGGCTTACGAACTTTTAATAAAAGAGCTCCTTTTCCTGAAGAAATTAATAGAACAGTCACTGGGCATATTGCAGATTACCATTTTGCCCCTACCGAGACCTCCCGTGAGAATCTTATAAGAGAGACCATTGCAGATGATCATATTCTTGTAACTGGAAACACGGTCATTGACGCACTCTTTGAAAGTGTACAAAGAGTTGATGGTATTGAGGATCCAGAAATTGAATCCCTTAAAAAGGAGCTCGATTTCTCTAAGCGCATCGTATTAGTCACTGGGCATAGAAGAGAAAATCATGGACAAGGATTTATCAATATTTGCCATGCTTTAAAGGAAATTGGAGAAACCATTGATAATGTTCAGATCGTATATCCTGTGCATTTAAATCCGAAAGTACAGAAACCTGTATATTCAATTTTAGGAGATGTTGACAATATAAAGCTGATTGCGCCTTTGGCCTATCCAGCTTTTGTTTGGTTAATGAACAAAGCAGAAATAATTATTACAGATAGTGGTGGAGTACAAGAAGAAGCTCCTAGTTTAGGTAAGCCGGTTCTTGTAATGAGAGATACTACAGAGAGACCAGAAGCCGTGGAGGCTGGCACAGTGATCTTAGTAGGCACCGATACCCAAAAAATAGTGACCGAAGCAGTAAGTTTACTTACTAGTGAGGACCGTTATAAAAGTATGAGTAGACTTCACAATCCATATGGAGATGGGAAGGCTTGTAAAAGAATTGTAGAATTTATTGAAAAATTAGCATAAAAATGGAGAACCCAGAAGTTGTAATGATAGGATTAGGTTATATTGGCCTACCTACTGCAGCATTAATTGCCCGTGGAGGTACAAACGTACATGGTGTTGATATCAATCAGCACGTAGTAGATACCGTTAACCAAGGGAAAATACACATTGTTGAACCATCTTTAGATGAGGCAGTTGCTGCAGCAGTAAAAGGTGGGTTTTTAAAGGCAGCTACTACACCAGTGCAGGCTAATACCTATCTAATTGTAGTACCTACTCCCTTTAAATCTAAAAATGAGCCAGACATATCTTTTGTGAAATCCGCGACAGAAGCTATTATCCCGCTTCTAAAAGAAGGAGATCTCTATATTATTGAATCTACCTCCCCAGTGGGAACTACAGAAAAAATGCAAGACCTTATTTTTAGTTCACGTCCAGAACTCAAAGGAAAAATTCATATGGCGTATTGCCCAGAGCGAGTTTTACCTGGGAATGTGATGTATGAATTGGTGAATAATGACCGCGTTATTGGTGGCGTAGATGAAGATTCTACCGAGAAAGCGGTTGCCTTTTACAGCAACTATGTAGAAGGGGAATTACATAAGACAAATGCTAGAACGGCAGAAATGTGTAAACTGGTAGAGAATTCTTCCAGAGACGTTCAAATTGCATTTGCAAATGAGTTATCGCTTATTTGTGATAAGGCAGGAATCAATGTTTGGGAGCTAATTAATTTAGCGAACAAACACCCTAGAGTAAATATTTTACAACCTGGTTGCGGTGTTGGAGGACATTGTATTGCAGTAGACCCTTATTTTATTGTTTCTGACTATCCAATGGAGTCTAAAATTATTGGTACTGCAAGAGAGGTTAATAACTATAAATCTTTTTGGTGTGCAGAAAAAGTTCAAAATGCCAAGCTTGCATTTGAATTAGAGCATGGCAGAAAACCAAAAATAGCAATCATGGGATTGGCCTTTAAACCAAATATTGACGATTTAAGGGAATCACCTGCCAAGTACATCGCTCAGAAAATTTTACAAGATGCGAATAACGAAGATTACTTTGTAGTTGAACCAAATATTGAGGAGCATAAGGTCTTTAAATTAACACCTTATGATGCTGCTTATGATGAAGCAGATGTGGTTGTCTTTTTGGTCGCTCATGACGAGTTCAAGAAACTTAGCTTTGATAAAGAAAAGAAAATTCTCGACTTTTGTGGAGTTTTTAGAAAGTAAAACAGTATTTAAAATATAGGCAATGTATATACATTTTTTCAAAAGGATATTAGATTTCGTTTTGGCCCTTGTTGGTATACTCCTTTTGTTGCCTATTTTTATTTTTGTCTTTATTTTTTTAGCGATCAGCAATAATGGGAAACCATTTTTCTTCCAGACTAGACCTGGGAAGAATGAAAAAACATTTAAAATTGTGAAGTTCAGAACTATGAACGACAAAAAGGATGTTGAAGGAAATTTACTCCCAGATGCCGAAAGACTCACAGCAGTTGGTCGTTTTGTTAGAAAAACTTCTTTGGACGAAATTCCACAACTTTTAAATGTTTTAAAAGGAGATATGAGTATTATAGGTCCAAGACCACTATTAGTCTCGTATATACCTTTATACAATTCCGAGCAGAAAAAGAGACACAATGTAAAACCGGGCATTACTGGATGGGCACAAGTAAATGGCCGTAATGCCATTTCTTGGGAAGAAAAATTTAGATACGATGTGTGGTATGTAGAAAATGTTTCCTTAATATTGGATATAAAAATAATTTTTAAGACCATAAAAAAAGTACTTGTTTCAGACGGTATTACCTCACAAACAAGTGCTACTGTAGAGTATTTTGAAGGTACAAAAGCGTAATAATTCTATGGAAGAAAAGATTATCGTTGCTATAGAAAGATCGCAATTTGCGTACCGTTTGTACCAACCGAAGAAACTATATTATCAGGCGTTGAGAATACGCCAGGCGAATAAAGAAATTTATACACTATTGACAGCATATCAATACGTTTGCAGTGAATCTATAAGGGAATCCGTATTTCTTTACCTATTCCATTTAGAAGACTGGTTTTTACAATTTAAGCTTTTAAAAGCTTCAAATGTAGGAGCTACGGATGCTTTTGTGTTTGAGCGATTTCAAGATTCGCCGCCATTTCCAGAAAAATTCATCACCTTGATAAAATCCCAAAATCAACCATGAAATACGCATTTGCAGGCGATAGAAAAATTAGCTGTAACATCTTAAAGTTCTTGATCGAAAAAGGACACTCCCCTTCTGCTTTATTTGTTAGCGCAGGAAAAAGAGCATCTCACAGTCAGGAACTGATAGATATGGTAGATTTGCCAGAAACACTCATATTTAGAGGAAGTGAATTTAGATCTGAAGAGCATATGGCCATGTTGAAATCCTTGGGCGTGGACTATGTTTTTGGAATCCATTTTCCTTATATCATCCCAAGCGACTTATTAGCAATTCCCAAGTATGGGTTTCTAAATTTGCATCCAGCATATTTGCCATTCAATAAGGGTTGGAATACGCCTTCTTGGGCGATCTATGACGGCACTCCCTTTGGAGCTACTTTGCATTTAATGACTGAAAAGTTAGATGAAGGTGATATTATTTCACAAGCCAAATTAGCAGTAGAACCCTATGATACGGCAAATACCTTATACAAAAGGGCTCTTGCATTAGAAGAGACTGTTTTTAAGGAGGCTTTTGAGAGCTTGGTTAATTTTACATTTGAGAGAACAGCACAAACCGAAAGTGGAACGTCCTATTCTAAAAAAGATTTAAAAAATATTCAAGAAATTGATTTAGAGAAAGAAGTTGAAATCGGAACACTCATTAACAAACTTAGAGCACTAACTACTAGTGAGTTGGCAGATGCAGCCTATTTCAAAAAAGACGGAAAAGAATACTCCGTTCAAATTACCATACAACCAAAAGATACATCTTCTAATTCCGTAATGGGAAGCAGTGATGTTGCAGAAATAGCCATAAAAGATAGGGTAAAACCAATCGCTTTTATTGATAAATTAAACAGTTTATCGGACATGCCCTATTTCAAAAAAGACGGAAAAGAATACACCATACAAATTACCATAGAACCAAAAAACACACCTTCTTCTTAATTTCACACTTTAGAAGATCTCATTTATAGAACCATGTTACTTAGTTTCGTACTTCCTACATACAATATGGAGAAATATTTAGGCCGTTGCCTAGATAGTCTTCTCCATCAGGATATTCCTAAGGAATCTTATGAAATCATAGTGGTCAATGATGGTTCTAAAGATACTACTTTGACTATTGCACAAGAATACGCAGCTAAGTATCCTAGTATTGTAGTTGTAGATAAACCTAATGGCGGAATTGGATCGGCTAGAAATGCCGGTTTAGCTATTGCCAAAGGAACCTATTTATATTTTGTGGATCCAGATGATTACATTGCCCCAAACGTATTGGGTATTATTACCAAACTATTGGTAGATAATGACTTAGATCTGTTAGCATTTGATTTTGTTGATTTACCAATGAATGTGGCTACCGTGGAAGATAAACCAGCAGTAATGCCTACTTCTATTGATATAAAAACAGGAATTGAGTTAGTGGGTGCTCGGAATTTCACCAATGAAGCTTGGTGGTATGTATCCAAAAGAGCTTTGCTTACGGCGCATAAAATTGATTTTATGGAAGATCGCCTAATGGAGGATGTGATATTCACCCAGCAGGTTCTTTTAAGTGCTCAGCGCACTGCTCATATACCTTTAGATGTGTATCGTTATATTACCTTGCCTAATTCTGTAAGAACTAGCAAAGAACCTAAACACTATCGAAGATTTATTTTTGATTGTGAGTATGTTGTTTTTTTAATGGCCACTTTTTATAGTAATATTGATCTAAAGGAGAAGCATGAACCAGCCTTCGAAAGACTAAAAACAAAGCAACAGTCTATCGCCTTTTTTATCTTATTACGCTTAGCAAAATCAGATATTTCATTTAAATATCTTGCTGGAATGATACATCGATTTAAAAAGGTAGATGCATACCCATTCACATATTTTCCGGGCAAAGATTTTAATGGAATAACGTATAAAATATTAGCATCAATCTTGAATAACAGCCTCTTAAGAGGTCCTGTTTTAAGAATATTAAGGGGAACAGAACGCATTAGGTATCGATTAAAAATATAATTACCTATGCACTCCTGTCTATAAAAATGAACGTTTTGTCAAAAAATAATACTTTATTTCTTTTACATCGTTCTTAATGTATAAATTTGATATGGTCATCATGTTCTGAAGTGTAATTACACGGTTCCCTTTAAATGAATAAAAAAATGAATAAATCCGGTTTGTTTGCCCCGTAAATAATAAACCAGAGGGATATTGAATAGAAAGACACATAATTATTAGTTAAGCATGCAAAAAAGATTATTTATAATTGGGGCTGGAGGATTTGGTAGAGAGCTAGAAGGCTATCTAAAAGAGGTTCCAGATAATGTAGAGAAAGAATATGAACTCATAGGATATCTAGATGATAATCCAGATGCCTTGCATGGGAAATATTCCGAATACAAAGTGGTTGGAAATATTGCTTCTTATCCTTTGGAGAAAAAGGATCTAGTGCTTTTAGCCATTGCTGACATTCCGACTAAAGTCAGGATTTATAATTTACTAAAAGATAAGGTGAGTTTCTTTTCGTTCATATCTAACGATACCAGTATTGGCCCTAATGTTAAAATTGGAGAAGGTGCTATTGTCTGCCCAGGAGTAAAGTTAGGCACTGATATGCAGCTCGGAAAAATGGTATCACTCAATGTAGATACTATTATAGGGCACGATGCTCAAATTGGGGATTTTTGTTCTTTTATGCCTAATGTAGATATTGGCGGAGGCACCATTGTAGGTGATAATGTATTTATGGGTACAAAAGCTACTGTAGCACCAAGATTAAAAATAACTTCTGAAACCTATCTAGGTATTGGTTCTGTATCCATAAAAGATACCTTAGAACCTGGCACATATTTTGGAAACCCTGCAAGAAGAATGCGCTAACACCATGCCCATTGCAACCAATTAATTGTTACTTTTGCCAAAGTTGAATAACCGATCATAAACACATGAGTTCCGAAAATAACCAAAAACTTATAACAGCATTCAGTACTGCTTTAGAAATTGATGCTTCACAAGTAATCGATGATTTAAAATATCAGAGTATCCCTGAATGGGACTCTATGTCCCATATGTTTTTGATCAGTGAACTTGAAGAAGTTTTCGAAGTAGAAATAGAAACTGATGATGTTATTGATTTAAGCAGCGTAGGAAAAGCAAAAGAAATTTTGACAAAGTATGACGTAAGCTTTTAATGGAAAAATTACTAAAACATAAAACTGCTGTAATTACGGGTGCCTCTAAAGGTATTGGAAAAGCAGTGGCTACTATTTTTGCAGAGCAAGGTGCCAATTTATTTCTTATCTCCAGAGATGAAGAAGCCCTCAATTCTTTGAAAAACAGTCTAGACCATACAAGTGTCGAAATTCAAGTATTCTCACAAGACATTACCGATGAAGAAGGTATGAAAAATACCTTTCTAGCGATAAAAAAGCTAAAAAAGAGTATTGATATTTTAGTGAATAACGCCGGAATAATGGAAGATGCTGTACTGCAAATGGTTACCCCTGCACTTATTGATAAAATATATGCTACCAATGTAATTGGCCTTATCAATGCTACCAAACGAGGGTCTAAATTAATGATACGTAACAGGCAAGGAAGCATTATTAATCTCACTTCAATTATTGGTACGCATGGTAATCTAGGGCAGAGTATTTATGGCTCTAGCAAGGCTGCAGTTATTGGTTTTACAAAATCATTAAGCAAAGAATTAGCTTCTTTAAATATTCGTGTAAATGCAGTAGCTCCTGGTTTTATTGACACGGATATGACCAAGGCGATGGATGAGAAGTTTTATTCAAAAAATATCGATGCTATTGGGATGGGAAGAATTGGCACTCCAGAAGATGTAGCCAAAGTGATCCTTTTTCTAGCCTCTGATTTATCTGCATATGTTACAGGGCAGACCATTGGCGTAGATGGAGGTATGATTATTTAACATGCGCTATGGATTTGTTGCAAAAAATAAAAGAGAACAAACACCTTTGTTTTATAGACGGGGCAACAGAAACAACCTATAGCCTATCTGAACTCTTATTTGAATTTCCTGTAAGCAAGTCTCGTACTTTAGTATTTCTTTACCTAGACAATAGCATTCAATCCTTAGCATGCTATCTAAGCGCTTTTAATACAGTACATACACTTGTATTATTAAATAATCAATTAGATATCAGTTTAAAAAATTCGCTGGAACTAGAGTACAATCCAGCAATGATTTATGATGCAACTAGAAATGAAATTGAAACCTATAAGCTAATTGATTCAGATAATGGAATTATATACCATAAAGAAACGGTTCAGCCTACAGTGCATCCAAATTGCAAGCTCATGTTATCCACATCGGGTACTACAGGTTCTCCAAAATTTGTAAAGTTATCCGAAGAAAATATTATGGCAAATGCAACATCCATAGCAGAGTATTTGCCCATACAGAAGGAAGATGTTACTCCATTAAATCTTCCTTTACACTACTCCTATGGACTTTCAGTATTGCATTCCAACATGCTCTCTGGCGGGAAAATAGTGTGTGGTTTACCAGATATTTTACAACGTGAGTTTTGGAGTGCATTGGAACAATTTAAATTTAGCTCTTTGGCGGGGGTCCCTTTTGTCTATGAAATGCTTAAACGAATTGGTTTCTTAAAAAAATCATATCCCAGCATCCGCTATATCAGTCAGGCAGGTGGTAACCTCAATATCAATATTAAAAACCTTTTTATTGACTATTGCTTCGAAAATAATATCGAGTTTTATGTGATGTATGGCCAAACAGAGGCTACCGCGCGTATATCCTATGTACCGCCAGCAAAGCTGAAAGACAAAATTACATCCATCGGTCTTCCAATACCAAAGGGAACCTTAAGCCTAGATCCAGAAACCTCAGAGCTGATGTATGAAGGTCCTAATGTTTTTGGTGGATATGCTGTGAACAAGAACGATTTAACCCTCTGGGAAACAATAGAGCAATTGCGTACAGGCGATATTGCTAGAAAAGATGAAGATGGTTACTTTTATATTACGGGAAGAATAAAACGTTTTGTAAAACTCTTCGGTAACCGTATTAACCTAGATGATGTTGAGCGTTTTATTAACCGTACCTTTACTACCGTTGTAAGCGCATGTGTTGGAATTGAAGACACACATCTATTAGTGGTCTATGAAGGAGCAGAATTGGATGCAGGTGAAATTAAAAAAGTGATTTTTGAAATGTATAAAATACATCCAAAAACTATTAAAATACAGCAACTTACAGCACTTCCTTTAACTGGAAACGGTAAAATAGACTACAAAAATATTGGCTTGGAGTATGACCTTTGAAAACTACATAGAAGCAGAACAGTTTTCTTTTGATAAAACGGAAAAAGACACCTTATTCTTGAGTCTTCTTAATGACCTACACAAACATCATTTAGGAAATTCTGAAGAATACCAGAAAATTAGCGCAGGCTTTTTTCAAGAAGATGAGCGTATCGCTTCTATGGCAGACACGCCTTTTGTACCCGTTAGCATTTTTAAAAACAGGTTAATGAAGAGTATCCCGGAAGAGGATATTTACAAGGTATTAACGTCTAGTGGTACTACCTCATCTGTTCCAAGTAGAATTGTTTTAGATAAAGCCACAGCCGCTTTGCAAACTTTTGCACTTTCAAAAATTATGAATCATGTGCTAGGAAAAAATAGACTTCCGATGCTCATAGTAGATTCCAAATCGATCCTAAAAAATAGAAAAACTTTTTCTGCCAGAGGTGCAGGAATCTTGGGCCTATCTGTTTTTGGAAAGCAGCATTTATATCTATTAGATGACGAATTTAAACTTATAAAAAGTGCGCTACAAGAATTTGCGAAAAAACACAACGGACAGCCCATCTTGATTTTTGGTTTCACCTTTATGGTATGGCAATATTTAGCAGAGGCCGAGTTAGATTTTGAATTAGATCTAAGCAATGCCATTCTAATTCATAGCGGAGGCTGGAAAAAATTAGAGGCCATGGCTGTTGACAATGATACTTTTAAAACTAAACTGAAAAATAAGTTTGGGATAGCTAAAGAAAATATCTACAATTTTTATGGTATGGTAGAGCAAGTAGGTTCTGTGTTTTTAGAAAACTCCGACGGCTACCTTCATTGTCCAAATTTTTCGGAAGTTATTATTAGAAATCCAAAGGACTTCTCTGTTCAACCGCATGGGGAGGAAGGACTGATACAAGTAATTAGCTTATTACCAAAAAGTTACCCTGGACATTCAATATTAACAGAAGATATTGGGGTGGTTATGGGAGAAGATGATGCATCCAATGGATGGAAAGGAAAATACTTTAAAATATTAGGAAGGGCAAAAAAAGCTGAAATACGAGGTTGTAGCGATACTTTTAATAATTAATAGTAGATGAAAGTAATAGTACCAGAGATACAGATCAATGCCATTGAGGAACTCCCTGTTTTTCAGCATACCTCATTTGATTTTGAGACAGCAGATGAAAGAATCATCGGCTTTTTAAATGAATTCTCTAGAAAAATTATTAGGGAAGCATCCTTTAAACAAGCACCTGCATTTATTGCGCTGGGGTTTTGGTTACGAAAATCCAATCTTCGCTCCATGGTAAGCGATCGTATACAGCTTATTGCGCAAGGACCTTTTACTGCCCAGCCGCTTGGCACTATTTTTCACTTATGCCCTTCTAATGTAGATACGATGTTTTTTTATAGTCTAACCTTAGCTCTATTGGGTGGAAATAAAAATATTATCAGAGTATCTTCAAGAATGGACGATCCTCTGGTATTTAGATTGTTTGAACTCTTAAATGAGCTTCTTAGCACTGAAACCCATCAAATTTTCAGGAACTATATCAATATTGTTACTTATGAGCGGAACGATGCTCAAAACAAGGCTTTTTCTGAACGTGCGGATGCACGCGTTATTTGGGGTGGAGATGCTACCATCGATCAGTTTAAACAATACAAAACAAAAAAGCGTGTCAAAGACCTCTACTTTGCAGATAGAGTATCGTATTCCCTTATTAATACCACAGCAGAGCAAACAGACACCGCAATGGCACAGCTGGTGAAAGATCTATTTAACGACGTGTATACCTTTGATCAAATGGGTTGCTCTTCCCCACATTGTTTATTTTTTGTTGGTACTGAAGAGAATAATACCACATATCGAAATTACATCTATAAAAACTTGAGTGCGATGGCACAAGAAGTGTATGAGCGCGATTTAAGTTCAATGGCCTCTTTTAAGTTTAATAAAGCCACAGATGACCTTATAGATGATGCTGTAAGCAGTTTGGTTAGAGATAATAATTACTTGGTCTTATCTAAAGTAGAAACACATGATATACCACACTCTTGTGGAATGGGGTACTTGTATTATACATCCTTAAATACCTTAGATGCTATAGTACCTTATCTCAATGAAAAAACTCAGACACTTGGGCATTGGGGTTTTTCGGAAAAAGAACTTACAGCGCTTAACGCAGTTTGCCCTCCGCATAGTGTTGATAGGATTGTTCCAGTAGGAAAAGCTTTAGAATTTGATCATATTTGGGATGGATATGATATTTTTGGAGAATTAATTAAGTACAGATCGGTCCGTTCTAAGTAAAAGAATACTCCCTTATTAGTTTTTTTGGAAAACCAATTCCTTCGAAGTTAAAGGCATTTTATACATACAGAAAGGGGTTGTATACGCGGATGAACTACTTCCGTTTTCTTTGGCTTCTTCTTGGACACTCAAAATCATTTTATCTTCCATTTCATCAATAGCGTATAGTGCTGGCATCTGATTGTTTTGTTGTTCTCCAGTACAAACAATGACCACCATTTCCTCCTCAAAATTAATTTTAGGCATGGCAAGACCTGGTTTTCTGGTTCTATTAACCCCTTTAAAAAAATCCTTCAAGGCACTAGGCTCCTTAATTACTTGTATTTCTGGACTTATTGACCCTCCGTAGTTATCCCGTAGTACCAGAGTTAAGGCAGACAGCTTATTGGAAGTAGAAGCTTGTTTTGATGCTGTAGAAGTTGCTTTTTGACTGCTACAAGAAATGGCTAGCATAGCAAATAGCGCAAAAGCAATTACTTTGATATATATGCCTTTTTTAATATACATTTCTAAACCGGCCTTTATATGCTTTTTCGTACATAGCTTCATAGATTGGTAATACTTTTAATATATCAAACTCCAAAGCTACTTCAAAGGCATTCTTTTTAAACTGCTCTAGAATAGCGTCATCTTTTAAGATATATAGAGCATTCTTTGCCATATCATCCACGTCTCCTATATCACTTAAAAATCCAGTTACGCCATGTCTATTTACCTCAGGGATACCTCCTGCATTACTGGATATTACTGCTACTCTATTGATCATCGCTTCCAATGCCGCTAATCCAAAACTCTCCGATTCTGATGGCAGCAAAAACATATCAGAAAAACACAATATTCGATCTATTTCATTGCTATTCCCAAGAAACACCACGCGGTCTTTAATGCCCAACTGATCGCATAAATGCTCTGCTTTTTCTTTTTCCGGACCTTCCCCCACCATAATTAACTTTGCAGGGATTTCTTTTTGAATTTTATGGAAAATATGGACCACATCTGGGATGCGTTTTACGGATCTAAAATTACTAATGTGTGTTATAATTTTCTCATCTTCGTTCGCCATTAAACTTCGTTGACAATCTGTAAAATTGAGACTGTACTTTGATTTATCAATAAAATTTGGAATAACTTCAACTTCTTTTTTAATATCAAAAAGTTCTAGGGTACGCTCCTTTAGGTTTTGAGAAACCGAGGTTACAATGTCCGATTTATTGATACTAAAAGTTACGGCAGGCTTATAATAGGGGTGATTCCCTACCAAAGTAATATCTGTTCCATGCAAGGTAGTTATCATTGGAATATGGATACCTTCTTCTGCTAAGATCTTTTTAGACATATACCCAGCATAGGCATGTGGTATTGCATAATGCACATGTAATAATTCAATATCAAAGAGTTTTATGGTATCTACCAATTTACTAGATAGGGCCAGTTCATACGGTTGGTAATGAAACAAAGGATATTCTGGAACATTTACTTCATGAAAGTGAATATTGGAGCTCAACAATTCTAGACGCACAGGTTGTTTATAGGTTATAAAATGCACCTCATGCCCCCTATTTGCTAGTGCAATGCCTAACTCCGTTGCTACTACTCCACTACCTCCAAAGGTAGGATAACATACAATTGCTATTTTCATAGATACTATAGTCGCTAATACGTTCTTTACAAAGCTATCAATTAATTTATAATGGCATCGTAAATAGCTTGTTGAATTCTAGTTCTTAAGCCCGATTTAACAAGTCGGGTATTTCTTGCTGTAGGATAGGTTCTATTGGAAAGAAAAACATAAACTATTTCTTCATCCGGATCTGCCCAAGTATAGGTGCCTGTAAAACCACTATGCCCAAAACTCTTTCGAGATACACATCCGCAGGTAGGTCCTTTATCCTTTAATTGTGGTTTATCAAAACCTACCCCTCTACGCACATTCTTATCACAGAAATAACAAGTATTAAACTTCTTAACCGTTCTAGCATCCAGAAACCGCTCTCCACCGTAGTAGCCTCCTTGTAGATACATTTGCATAATCTTAGCCACATCATTCGCATTGCTAAAAAGACCTGCATGCCCTCCAACTCCGCCTTGCATGGCAGCCCCCATATCATGCACATATCCTTGTACCGTTTGATATCGATAATAGGTATCTTCTTCAGACGGAACTACTTTACTTTTATTAAACTTTTGAAGCGGATTGTAGGTAGTGTTGGTAGCACCCAAAGGAGCATACAAAAAATCGTCAGTAAGCTTATCTAAACGTGCTTTCTTTGTATCCTCTATATATTTTTTTAGTACATAATAAGCCACATCGCTATACCGGTATCTATTAGATTTAAGATCTTGCCTTCCAATTCTGTTGTATATAGAATCTTTATAGGCATCTGTGAGATACATACCATCTGACACTTTAATAGAAAAGCCATCGGAAGGGTTATTTCTATAAAATTCTGTTGAGGGTTTCCTGTCGTCATCTAATGTATCTATGTAAAAAGCAATCCAAGCAGGGAGTCTTCCATAATGGGATAATGCTTTTAATACCGTAACATTCTTTAACTCAGAATCTGCATATGCAGGTACCATTTCCTTAAAAGTTGTATTTAATCGTATTTCTCCATCTTCCTCCATTTTCATAATGGTTGGTAAGGTGGCTAATATCTTAGTCAGTGAAGCCAAATCATAAATATGATCCGTGGTAATGAGCTCTTTGGAATCATAGGTAGGGTTTCCAAAACCTTTGTTATAAATTACCTTTCCTTTCCTAGCAATTAAAACTTGTGCTCCCGGATACATTAAAGAATCCAAACCATTTTGTACCAGTCTATCTACCTCAGCTAATTTTGTGCTACTCATACCAACACGTTCTGGAAAACTATATCCCATACGCTTTAAAGATTTTAATTGAATCCCCGTACCCACTGGGAGGTTCATATGAGCACTAACCGGCAAAGTTCCCTTTGCTTCTATGGCTCCAAATAAAAGCTCAGCTGTCTTTTCCTGTGCAATCTTACTATTTTGATAAGATACCACTACCCCATCAATATTTTTAAAGGAAGGTAGCTCTAACAAAGCATATGGCTTCGCAAAGACACTTAAAATTAGGTTGGAGCTTCTCAGGTTTGCAATTTCTTGCAGCCAAAAAAGTTCGTTTTCCGAAAATTTATAGCCTTTCCAAGGACTTTGATTGTTCTTGTGAAGCCCTACAATCACCAAATTATAATTCGCCAAGTTCTTTTTTAAACTCGCAATGTCTTTCCCCTCTATTTGGGTAACCTTTGCATACTTATTTAGGGTATTTACAAATGTAGTATGGTCTGCTTCCCCAAATTTCACGTAAGCAATCTTTTTATTTTCCAACTTTTTAATACCCATGAGGTAAAAATTATTTTTTACCACGGTAATTGCATTTTCTATTGCCTCCTCATAGAGCAAATCGTCTTCCAAGGTATTTAGATCTTCATACAAATTTTCTATTTTCACCGGCTTGTATTTATGCAAACCTGACTTGTATTTTGCCTTTAAAATCTTCTTAACAGATCGTTCTAAGCGGGCAGAAGAAATTTTCTTTCTATTAATTGCTTTCAATAAGGCAGCTTTAGCTTCCTCAACATTTTTAGGCATTAATAAAATATCATTACCTGCTAAAAATGCTGCCAATTCTACTTCTCCTTTTTTGGCATTTTTTGATACACCATTCATATTCAGAGCATCCGTAAATACCAACCCTTTAAATTGAAGTTCTTCTTGTAAGACTCCACTAATAATATTCTCGGATAAAGAAGAGGGAATTTCTTTTTTAATTTCTAGAGCGGGTACGTTTAAATGGGCAACCATAACACTGCTAACCCCTTGTTTAATTAATTTCTTGAACGGGTATAGTTCTACACTATCCAATCTTGCCCTACTAAAACCTATAGTGGGTAAGGATTTGTGAGAATCAACCGCCGTATCTCCATGGCCCGGAAAGTGTTTAGCACTTGTAAGCACTCCTGCATTTTCCATACCCATCATTAAAGCGATCCCCTTTTGAGCCACATTTTCTCTGTCTTCACCAAAAGATCTATTACCAATAATTGGGTTTTTGGGATTGATATTAATGTCTACATCCGGCGCAAAATTTATATGAACACCCAATCGTTTTGCCTGTTGTCCAATTCTATATCCAATTTTTTCAATGATGGTACTATCAGAGATAGCACCCAATGTCATATTCCATGGAAATGCATAGGTAGAATCCAAGCGCATGGCCAAACCCCATTCTGCATCCATCCCTACCAATAAAGGTATTTTAGAAGCTGCCTGATAATCGTTTGTTAATCTTGCCTGCCTTACTGGGCCTCCAGTAGAAAAAATAACCCCACCGATCTTGTGAGATTCAATAAGGTTTTTAATACGATCAGTACTTGTTTTATTCTGGTCTGAAGCAACAATAACCATAAACAACTGCCCAATCTTTTCGTCCAAGGACATATTTTCATAAGTAGCATCTACCCAACGCTGCTGCGCAAGACTATCCTTAGTTACTAAAGGGTTAGACTGGCTGCTTACACTGAGGGAAAACAAAAGAAGTAGATAAGCAAATGGAGTAAATCTCATAAAAAAATAATCTATGGTAGTAACTGAAAACAATAAAAATTATTGCATTTTATCGGATTAAGTCCATTTTTACTGGTGGTGTCAGATGAAAGTCTATCTTAAAATCACATAAATCGTCCATGCCAACTTTCAGATGCAGGGACTTCCCAGTGGTTTAAGTATTCTAGCTTGTTGGTGACTAAATTATTAAATACAATAGTCTTTTTGGATACCGCTTTATTCTTTGCCATTTTTTTAAAATCGACCAAGTTTTTATAAGCAATAAACTCCCCTTGTTTATAAGAGACATTCATCTTATCTAAAAGATCTACATCATATTGTTTTTCTAATGCCTGTATGAAGCGTACAGACGCATCTATAGAACATCCAGAAGCTCCTGCGACACTTTGGTCTAAAGCAATAGCAATAAAACGTTTGTATTTGATATCGTAACCAGCGTTTAAATCCTGTCCATGCGCTGTCCATTCTTCAATGAAAGTTGCTACCCTTTTTTCTATTTCTAAAAGTTCTTCTGGTGTAAAACTTCTACTTGCTTGGTATATCCAAACCCGGGAGGTATCTGGTAATCTATTAAAATCTACGAGCATGCTATCTATCAGCTTTTATTTATAAATCTTGAGCGGATGCAATTAATTCTGCAATATCCATCACCGCAATTGCGGCTTCTTTCTCTTTATTTTTAACCCCATCGGTCATCATCGTATTACAAAAAGGACAAGCTGCTGCAATAATTTCTGGTTGTGTTTCCAACGCTTGTTCTGTTCGCTCAATATTTACATCTTTATTTCCTTTTTCTGGTTCCTTGAACATTTGAGCTCCACCAGCTCCACAACAAAGACCTCTCTTTTTACAATTCTTCATTTCTACCAATTCCGCGTCCAGTTTTTGTATCAACTCTCTAGGCGCTTCATAGACATTGTTGGCCCTCCCCAAATAACATGGATCATGGAAGGTAATACGTTTACCTTTGTATTTGCCGCCTTCCATGGTAATTCTTCCATCCGTTAATAACTGTGATAGAAATTGGGTATGATGCACTACATCATAATCTCCGCCCAGACCTGGGTATTCGTTCTTCAGGGTATTGAAACAGTGCGGACAGGCCGTTACTACTTTTTTGATACCGTAAGCATTCATTACCTCTATATTGGTAACAGCTTGCATTTGAAACAAAAACTCATTTCCTGCGCGTTTTGCAGGATCTCCAGTACAACTTTCTTCAGTTCCCAGTACGGCGAAACTTACCTTAGCACTTTGCAATATTTTCACAAAAGCCTTTGTAATTTTTTTGGCTCTATCATCAAAACTACCAGCACATCCTACCCAAAATAATACTTCGGGTTGTTTCCCTTCTGCGAAGAGTTCTGCCATGGTAGGTACTTTTGTTTCATTACTCATATCTCCAAACTTACTATTATGATTCTTCTACCCAGTTTAATCGGTCCATTTGATTAAAAGGCCAAGGAGCACCATTATTTTCTATATTTCCCATCATATTATTCAAATCTGAAGGGGCAGCTGATTGTTCCATTACTAAATACTGTCTCATATCCATGATAATGGATAAGGGATCTATACTTACCGGGCAAGCTTCCACACAAGCATTGCAAGAAGTACATGCCCAAATTTCTTCATGGGAGATATAATCTCCCAATAGTTGTTTATTATCGTCTGTGAAAGTTCCTTTGTTTGCCTCTATATTTTTACCCACTTCTTCCAAACGGTCTCTCGTATCCATCATTATCTTACGAGGAGATAACTTTTTACCTGTCTGATTCGCAGGACATTCACTAGTACATCTGCCGCATTCTGTGCAGGTATACGCATTTAGCAGTTGTACCCAATTCAAATCCATAACATCAGATGCACCAAATTTTTCTGGGTCTGCTGCATCCTCTGCAGGCGCAGCAAAAGGATCTGCTGATGGATCCATCATTAGTTTCACCTCTGCGGTCACAGCTTCCAGATTAGGAAATTGTCCTTTAGGTTTTAACTTTCCATAATAGGTGTTCGGAAAAGCAAGTAAAATATGTAAGTGCTTTGAATAGTATAGATAATTTAGGAAGAGTAGAATTCCAACAATATGCAGCCACCATGCAGTGCGTTCTATTAAAATTAAACTCGATTCTGAGACTCCTTGAAAAAGTACTGCAATGTATTGGCTTACCGGAAAAGAACCTGCTACTGTATAATGTTCTGCACCTAATTGTTGTAATTGATAATCTGCACCATTCATGGTAAGAAACAAAAACATCAAGATCAATTCTATATACAGAATTAGGTTACCATCTTGCTTTGGCCATCCTTTCATCTCAGGATTCAAAAAACGTTTTATCCTAATAATATTTCTACGCAACCAAAATACTACTACCGCGATTATGACCAAGAAAGCTAAAATCTCAAAAGAACCTATAAGCACATTGTATATAGTTCCTAAAGGAGCGAAGACTCTATGAGTTCCAAAAAGACCATCTATAATAATCTCTAAAACTTCAATATTAATGATAATAAAGCCTACATAGACAATTACATGCAAAAAGCCTGCAATGGGGCGCACCACCATTTTGGTTTGCCCTAAAGCAATCCTAGCCATGTTTTTCCAACGCTGTGGTTTATTATCG
This sequence comes from uncultured Flavobacteriaceae bacterium, assembly GCA_947500575.1. Lineage (GTDB taxonomy): Bacteria > Bacteroidota > Bacteroidia > Flavobacteriales > Flavobacteriaceae > CANMSI01. The sequence continues at coordinate 938,681 of CANMSI010000002.1, forward strand.
CTAACATCTACATCTTTACCAAGTTTTATATTTCGAGAAAGACGTTTTACATTTCGTGCGAAATAACCAATACCAGCAACAAGAATAACTCCAAAGAGTATTTGAGGAAGAAGCCCTACCATAAATTAGTTTTCTATTTGTTCTGCCGGATCTTCTTCCGGAACTTTATACTCTTTTTGTTTTTTACCAAAAACGGACACATTTACATAACGCTTCGGGTTTAAACGAAAATCTTGAAGTAATAAATCTAATTCCTTAGAGGCATTGCTTAGATTATTATACAATTCTTCATCATTCATCAATTTACCCAAAGAGCCTTCACCTTTCTCTATTCTTGCTAACAAAGCATCGAGGTTTCCTATGGTAGACTCTAAATTTTTCATGGTCCTACCCAAACCTGCATTTGCAATAGAATCTGAGAGTTTTGAAAAATTACTAGTAATATGATTAATATTTGTAATAGAACTGTCGAGTTGTCCTTTATTTTTATCCAAAAGCGCATCAATAGTTCTAGCACTTCCTTGAAAACTTTGAATTAAATCGTTTAAACCAGAGATACTAGCTCTTAAGTCATTTTTGGTTTTATCATCCAAAATCTCATTAAAATTGATCAATAGCGAATCTGCGTTTGACACGGCTCCTTCTATTTTCATCTGTAAAGGCGCTAAATTCTGTTGTACCAATTCTGTCAAACCAGGCTTTGTATCAGTCACAAGAGTGTCTCCTGATACTGCAACAGCACTATTATCAAAAATTGGTTTTATCTGAATGCCTTTACCTCCAATTATTCCTGTATCGTACAATTCAGCTTTGCTACTTTTGGAAAACTCAAAATCATTACTAACCGAAAATGTCACCAAAAGATTTCCTGTCTTATCCTTGAATTTGATATTCTGTACTTTCCCAACGCTAAGTCCATTAATGGATACTGGTGTTCCTGGCTGTAAACCTCCCACATGGTCATATACTGCGTAAAATGTTTTACTATCATCGAAAACTGGTGAAGACTTCAGGAAATTGAATCCGAAGATCAACAATAAAATTCCCCCTAATACAATGATTCCTGCTTTAATTTCCCGAGATACTTTCAAAAGGATGGATTTTCTGTTCTAAACAAAATTAGAAATAATTTTTAGAAGACGGTTACTCTTCTGCTTCCTATTTAATTGCCTCAGTGATTGGAATACGAACGCCATCCCTGTAAGCTACAATGTATGAAGTGGTATACCCCTTTACATCTGCATTGGACTTTAACAATTTTGCTTGCTGATAGGAATTGGTATTTCCGTACATATATCTAAAAAGATTTTTATAAGGTTCCTTCGAAAGGGTATTTAAACCTCTAAAATCTTCAGGTCGTAAGGCTAAATCCTTGGAACTAGCAAGAAGTTGCACTTTAAAGACGATATTACTCTTTTCTTCATTTGGTTTCGCAGCTGTGCTTGTTTTTGATTCAACATCAGCATTCTTTATTACTGCTTCCTTGTTTTTTACAATTTTCTCTTCAACAACGGGTTTTTTGTTTTCAACCACTGCAGGAAGGCTTTCCTTGGTCTTTGTTGGGAGTTCCTCCGTTTCTTTTGGCAATACCTCTTCTAACTCCTTCTCTATTTGCTCTTTCGGGGCTACCACCTCTTCTTCAACTACTTCCTTTGCTGGAGGGGGTGCTTCCACAGATGGAGTTTCTTCCTTCACTGGGTTGCTCTTCACAGGGGTAGGCGCTGTTACTATTTCATTCGAAATACTAGAAATACCTTCCACTCCCAAAGCAATATTTTTTCTATACTCCAAAATAGCCTCTGCAATGGCCTTCCCCATTTCTCCTTGCCCGCTTTTGGAATTTAAGTAGGCGCCTTCATTCTTATTGGTTAAGAAACCGGTCTCCACTAAGACGCTTGGCATAAATGTCTGATGTAACACAATAAAACCAGCTTGCTTTACCTTTCTGTCATTCCGCTTTAGTTTATTCGCAAAATTATCTTGCATAAATTTTGCCAACATAATACTTTGATCTAAAAACTCCTCTTGCATAATTGTTAAACCAATAACGGATTCTGGAGAATTAATATCGTACTCTGCATAGCGACTTTCATAATTGTCTTCCAAATAAATTACGGAGTTTTCTTTCTTAGCAATGGCAAAGTTTTGTTTATTGGCATGCAATCCAAGAACAAAAGTGCCTGCACCATTGGCATTGGAAGTATGTGAATCGCAATGAACCGATACAAATAAGTCGGCATTTGCCTTATTAGCTATTTCACCTCTTACATATAAATCTATAAAAGTATCATCATCACGCGTGTAGATCACTTTAATCTTCGGGTTCTTCTCTAGAATCTCGCCTACCTTCAAAACAATTTTTAAGGCAATATCTTTCTCTAAATAGCCATTTCCCAAGTTTCCAGGATCATGCCCTCCATGACCCGCGTCCAAAACAACAACGAAAGTACCATCATCTTGGACTGTTGCATTTCCAAAATCGGTACTATTTTTGCTAAATGATAACAATAAAAAGCCGGTTATTAGAAATGCGATCAGATAAACCCCTTTCAAATTCCTACTACAATGGTTAATTTTCATGCCCTTAATATGGTTAAATTTATGGTAATGCTCTAGGAGCAGAACAAAAAATATATGTAAGTTTGGACTCCAAAATGTACGCCAAACTGTTACAAAAATAGGATATATAGTCTTGCAATCAAATAAACATTATTTACTTCTCCTATTGCTACTCTGTCTTGGCACTTCAATTTTGTATGCGCAAGAAGACCCCATTACACCTCTGCCCATCAAGGCTGTAAAAGACAGCATCACGGCTCCGTTGTTACCACCAGATCTTGGTCAAAACCCCGCTATCGTTGACACTACAGCTACTGATTCGCTAAATCAGAAACAAAATTTATTGCTTGCAAACATCAAATACAAGGCAAAAGATTATGTACGTTTAAGTAAAAAAGATCAAAAAATATATCTCTATAACGAAGCTGAAATATACTATCAGGATACAGAATTGAAGGCTGGAATTATTATTTTGGATTATATAAAAAATGAAGTTTATGCAGGTAGAATTAAGGATTCTTTAGGAAATTACAGTCAACTCCCATACTTTAAACAAGGAGATAATGTGGTAATTCCTGATTCCATCCGATTTAATTTTGATTCTCAAAAAGCACTTATTTGGAATTCTAGAACCGAACAACAGGCCGGTTTGGGACAGTTAGGTAGTGATGCCATGAAGGTCTATGCAGACATTACTAAAAAAGAAAATGATTCGGTTTATTTTTTAAGTGAAGGGAAACTTACTACTTCCAAAGACACTTTAGATCCGGATTACTACATCCGAGTTAGAAAAGCCAAGTTTGTACCAAAGAAAAAAGTGATTGCTGGTTTAAGTAATTTATATATTGTAGACGTACCTACCCCTATTGCATTACCATTTGCATACTTTCCTTTGACCACAGGTAGAACAGCAGGCTTAAAATTTCCCACTTTCGGAAACGATCCTAATAGAGGGTACTTTTTACAAGATGGAGGTTATTATTTCCCCTTTAATGATAATGTAGACCTCCTGCTAACAGGAGATTTCTATACCAACGGCAGCTATGGCTTTAGGGCGCAATCTGTATATGCAAAACGCTACAAGTTTAGAGGCGGAATCAATTTTAGGTTTGAAAAATTAATTACAAGTCAGAAAGGTTTTGATGATTTTAGTGAGAGTATTATTTACAATATTCAAATTTCCCATTCTCAAGATCAAAAAGCCAATCCAAATGCGCGTTTTTCGGCTTCTGTGAACTTAGGAAGTAGTCAATATTTTAGAAATTCTTTGAATCAGGTGAATGTGCCTAATACGCAAAATAATAACCTATCATCTTCGGTTGCGTATTCCAAGACTTTTACCGGCTATCCATCGGTGAATTTGAGCCTAACCGCTACTCACAATCAAAACACCAATACAGAACTCATTAATTTAACGCTACCAACTTTACAGGGAAGTGTTGAAAGGGTGTACCCATTTGCAAAAAGAGACGGTATTAAAAAAGGGATCATCCAAAACATCAACTTACAATACAACGTCAACGCTCAAAATAGTATTCGGACCAATGATGATGACTTTCTTACCGCTCGTATGTTTGATGATGCGAGAGTTGGAGCAAGACATACCATACCCATTAGTACTAATTTCAAAGTAGCAAAACACTTTAGCGTCACGCTTGGAGGTAACTATGAAGATGTTTGGGCCTTAGAGACTTTTAATCAGCGTTTTGATAGTTCCGTAGGCGAAAATGGCGCTGTAGTTACAGACACCATTAGTGGTTTTGATCGGTACAATCAATACAGTCTGAGCGCTGGTATTGGAACTACCATTTATGGTACCTTTAATTTTGGAGAGGATAAAAAAATACAAGCAATTAGGCATACGGTACGTCCTTCTATCACGTATGGATACGCTCCTTCTTTTGAACAATTTTATGATGAATACCTAAATGAAGTTACTGGAGAAACTGTACAATTTAGTAGATTCGATGGTACGCTAAATGGAGCTCCAAGATTAGGAAAATCCAATTCTCTAAGTCTCTCCATTGCGAATACATTAGAAGCCAAAGTACGAGATAAGGATTCTACAGCTACTGAACCTAAAAAAGTTCCTATTTTAAAGAATTTCAATATTTCTACGGGCTATAATTTTGAAGCAGATTCTTTAAGGATAAGTCCAGTAAACATTAATGGAGGAACTACTATTTTAAACAACAAAATGTCTATCAATTTTGGAGCTAGTTTAGACCCCTATGCTATTGACAATAATGGGACACGTATCAATACTTTCAATATTGACAATGGCGGTAGTTTATTTAGACTTACTTCTGCGCGGATGAACCTTAGCTACTCCATTCGAAGTTCTGATATTTTTGATAAGGATAAAAAGGACGAAGAAGAGGAAGAAGATGATGCCGATTTGTATAGAGCTACAAGTGGAGGAAGAACAGATGACCTGTTTGGAAGAGCAGATACTTTTGATGATGAAAGTGCCTTTGCGGATAGAACTTCCGACGATGTAGAAAATCCTATTTATGGGACTAAAATACCCTGGGATTTAAGACTGGCCTATTCAGGTACCTACAGCAATTCTAATCGACAAAATGAAATAACGAACAACTCGCTTATGTTTTCAGGAAACATTGAGCTATCCCCTCGTTGGCGATTGGGAGTATCTTCTGGGTACGATTTTAGGAACAAAGGATTCTCGCTAACCCAATTTCGTTTTTCAAGGGATTTAAAGAGTTTTGAAATGAGCTTTAATTGGACTCCCTTTGGACAATTTGAGCGTTGGTTCTTCAAAATAAACATCAAGAGTACTATTTTAAAAGACTTGAAGTGGGAGAATAGGAGTCAGCGTTAATCTGCCTTCAAAAGATTAAATATTGTATATTTAAAATTGACATCTAAGACTTGAATTAAATAACATATTCCATGAAAAAAATAATTACTACACCTAATGCACCTGCGCCCATAGGGCCTTACAACCAAGCCATCATGATTGGTGAAACACTTTATATTTCTGGGCAAACTCCCATGGACCCTGTAACAGGTGAATTGGTAAGTGGCGATATCAAATCTGAAACACGTCGCTGTATGGAAAACCTTAAGGCCATTTTAGAAGCAGCCGATCTCAGTTTTGAGCATGTAGTTAAAACCTCCATTTTTGTGAAAGATATGCATCAATTTTCAGAAATCAACGAAGCTTATGGTGCCTATTTTAATGCTGCAACAGCTCCTGCAAGAGAAACAGTAGAAGTAGCCAATCTACCTATGTTTGTCAATGTAGAAATCTCTATGATTGCAGTTAAATAGTATCTCTGTGAAACTCCATTAAGCCCTCTATAGGTCTTTGACGGATAACTCCTAATATTAGATCGTTTCGCTCAATAACTATTTTTAACTCCTCGCTTAAGAAATGTGCAATACTGCCTACGAAGTGTACGGGTACTTTTGTAGCTAATTCAAATTGCATGATATAGTTATTTACGAATTGCTGCAAACCTTTATCAATTACTCCTTTGCAATATGGATGATCTTTATTCTCTATTAGAAAACGAGCAAAAGTTGCCAGATATGTATTTGGATTGGGTTGTTTAAATAGGTTTTCTTTGATAACATCTGCCTCCAAGTTATATTCATGAGCGAACTTAATGCCCAAGGCTTGTGGCATTTTGTGAAAATAATAATCCCTTAATAATTTTCGTCCAAAGAAATTCCCACTTCCATCATCCATCAGAATATATCCTAAAGAAGTAACTTTTTGAAAGAGCTGATTTCCATCATAATAACTGCAATTAGAACCGGTTCCAAGAATGCAGACAATTCCTTGATGTCCAATTTTGGTAGTAGAATAAATAGCTGCATAGGTATCTTCTTTCACCTCTATTTTCGCATTTGGAAAATAATCTCCAAAAATAGATCCCAAAAACTTACGCATTCTTTCAGTACCACAACCAGCACCGTAGAAATATAAATTAGCTACATCTTTAGCATTCTTAGAGAGCTCAAAGTTATTTGCCAAGCGATCTTCAATAACCTCTCTTGTAAGCACTTCTGGACTTAGCCCCAGCGTTTGAGTGAAAAATAGTTGATTCCCTTTTTTGTCTAAAGCGATCCAATCCGATTTGGTAGCACCACTATCTACAATTAATATCATACCTATATGCTTTAAACTACTTCATCCTGAAAAGACGAGGGTTTTTCTTCCTTTCAGGATGCTGTAATGGATACTTCTTAATTATAACTGATTAACGTGCTCTGCAAGATCTACAAGTTTATTAGAATAACCTGCTTCATTATCGTACCAAGAAATGAGCTTAAAAAAGTTAGCATTCAATTCCATACAGGCCTCAGAATCAATAATACTAGTTCTTGCATCACCTACAAAATCCTGTGATACCACTAGTTCATCCGTATATCCTAAAATTCCTTTCAACTCACCTTCGGCAGCTGCCTTAAAGGTATTTTTTATGTCTTCTAAAGAAGTAGCTTTTTCTAGACGCACCGTTAAATCCACCACAGAAACATCTGCTGTTGGAACTCTAAAAGCCATTCCTGTAAGTTTCCCTACCAATGATGGAATAACTTTGGTAACCGCCTTAGCAGCACCTGTTGATGCCGGAATGATATTTAGCATGGCACTTCTACCACTTCTATATTTACCAGCAGGGCCATCCACGGTGAGCTGAGTAGCCGTTGTAGCATGAACCGTAGTCATTAAACCTTCTTCTATTCCAAAATTATCATTTAATACTTTTGCCAATGGGGCTAAGCAATTGGTAGTACAAGAAGCATTTGATACAATAGTATCAGAAGCTTTTACATCTTGATGATTTACACCCATAACAAACATGGGAGCATCTGCAGAAGGTGCAGAAATCACTACTTTTTTAGCACCTCCATCTATGTGGTATTGCGCTTTCTCCAAAGTGGTAAAAATTCCTGTACATTCAGCTACTATATCTGCTCCTACTTCATCCCACTTTAGATTTTTTGGGTCTCTTTCTGCAGTAATTCGAATGGTTTTACCATCTACTACAAGCTGTCCGTCTTTTACCTCAATCGTACCATCAAAACGACCATGTACAGAATCGTATTCTAACAAATAAGCTAAATGTTTTACATCTAGCAGATCGTTAATTGCTACCACATCAACGTTATCTCTTTTGATAGTAGAACGAAATACCATTCTTCCTATTCTTCCAAATCCGTTGATTCCTATTTTTAAATTCGACATAGTTCTTTTTTAATTTATATATATTTTAAACAGTCATGATATCCGAAACTCTAATAAGTTCCTTATCTATTTTTGTATGCCCTTTTATGGCCTTGCTGATAGGAGTCATGGTAATTTTATTATCCTGAATTCCTACCATTAAATTACTTTTTCCTTCGAGCAGTGCTTCCACGGCCTTCACTCCCATCCTGCTGGCTAGCACTCTATCAAAACAACTTGGAGAGCCTCCTCGTTGCATATGTCCTAAAACAGAAACCCTTACATCATATATGGGTAGATGCTCTTCTACGTATTCTTTTAGTTCAAAAACACTTTTTCCTATTTTATCCCCTTCTGCCACCACCACAATGCTGGAAGATTTTCCAGATTTCTTACTTCGCTTTAAAGATTCTAAAAGTCGTTCCAGTCCAAGATTCTCTTCTGGGATTAAAATCTCCTCCGCTCCTGCTCCAACTCCAACATTTAGGGCAATATGCCCAACATCGCGCCCCATTACTTCCACAAAAAATAGACGATTGTGAGAACTGGCAGTGTCTCTAATTTTATCAATAGCTTCTACCACCGTATTTAAAGCAGTATCGAACCCTAAAGTATAAGTGGTCCCAAAAATATCATTATCAATGGTTCCAGGAATTCCGATGACTGGGAAACCGTATTCTTTATTAAAAGCCAATGCACCTGTAAAACTACCATCGCCGCCAATTACAACGAAAGCATCGATCTGTGCATTCTTTAATTGTTCATAGGCTTTTTTTCTCCCCTCTTCAGTTCTAAAATCTTGACAGCGTGCCGACTTTAAAATAGTGCCTCCTTTATTAATGATATTATTTACACTACGTGCATCCATGGGTTTAAAATCGCCTTCAATCATCCCTTGATATCCGCGATAAATCCCTACGCACTCCACCTGTAAAAAAGCACAAGTTCGCACAACGGAACGGATGGCAGCATTCATTCCAGGGGAATCTCCACCAGATGTAAATACCGCTATTTTTTTTATTTCTGAAGCCATTTTAAATTTTACGAAAGGTAAAGCTAGGAAACTTATTTCAAATATAAGAGGCTGAGTGCGCTTTATTTAGCTTGTTCAAAAACTCAAACGTTTTCGTTAATAAAATTTTAAAAATCTGTTCGAAAATTTCATAAATAGAGCATTAAAAAAGGCGAAAAAAGTGAATCTGTTAATAGAAAAATTGACCTAACAAAAGCTTAAAAAGTTAATTGGAAGATTTCTTTTTTTGGGTAAATTGAATTAAACTGTCTTTTCCCATCACAGAAGTTGAAGGTGGTGCCGGTGCTTCTTTTTCCTGTTTGGCTTTCTTTTTAAAGACTTTTCGAATAAGCTCTTTAAAGGTATTGAAGTCTACCTCATAAGACAATCCAACCCCTTGGGTATAACCTTGTCTTTCTGTTAAAAACTGCTGTATTTCATTTTCTTTATTGAAGATCTTTGCTCTTAAAGTACCATCTTCATTCAGCAATACCTGCACTTCAACATCACCTGCTACAACAGTTTCACTTACTCCGCCCACAGGTACTCCAAACCTTCCATTGATAAGCACTCTATCTCCTAACCTAGTAGAGACGTTTACCCCAATTCTATCTTCTGTTTCAATGGCAGCGGCAGGTCCATAGGATCCTTGCTCATACGAGAACCCTAAATCAAAGTTGCTATTGCCCGTAGATAGTACAGAGTTTAATAAGCCAGAGGCTGTTTGGATTAAGTTTCCAGTAACCGCTTGCTGGTTTATACCGCTTTGTTCATCTACAAAAGTGCCCTGTGCTAATAAAAAGAAAGCGTTTCGCTCTGCCACCGTAGGATCTTGTAGGCGGTATTGCAGTTCGGACTTAATAATGGAGCTAGTTCCAGGGAAGTCGATATCAAAAGCAATGGAAGGACGCTCTAACTCTTCCGTAAGCCTTACAATTACATTCGTAGGGATTCTTCTAGTGTATCCAGCATTATCAAGCAAGGGAGCTGGGTTTGCATTTAAAGAATATACTGCTTCCATATTCAACTGAGCTGCCAAGGGATCTCCTTCCCAGTTAATAGTTCCTCCTGGGCTTACTTGAAAGGTTTTATCAATAATTCCTCCAAACTTATAATTGTACTCACCGGTAACCACTACAAACTCTCCAACCATATTAAATTTTCCCTTGGTATTGATCTCTATGATTAATAGCCCTTCACCTGTACCCTTTAAAGAACTTTTTGTTTTTGGATCCACTACAATCTCTACCTCAGCATCTGGAGTTACGGCCAAGTCAAAAGCCAATTCTAAGCCCTCTACATCCTCTAAAATACGTTCTTCTTCAATACGTGTTTTGCTATTCTTTTCTGTGAAATTAATGAAGGAATAATCTCCCACAGTGGCCACATCACTTATGGGTATTTTTAAGGAAGTACCCGCAGCCGTAGCACCATCCACTTTAATTGTTAAAGCTTTGGTAGGTCCGTAAATTCTACCCGTTCCATTTAAAAAGCCCTTACCATAATACAAAGCATCTTCTTCTAGCTCGGTATTTAAGATAAGAAAACGGTCCTGTTTGGTGTCTACCATTAAATCCAAACTCCAATCGTCAAAAGCTTTATGATTTATAGTACCATCTATTGTAGCCTTTGTGCTCTCTGCTACATCTGTTAGCCTAATATTTTCAAAATCAAAAGTTTGTTCGGACAAGCGTACTCGTGAGTTCGAAGCAAAATCGTAGTTTACATTCAGATAGGGAACAGATATGCCTGCATCATATAAATACAGTAGTCCATTAATATCAGGATTCTCTAATGGCCCTTGAATCCGTGCATTTCCATTTACACTACCACGAATATCGGCTATAATGCCATCTCCCAGTGGACTAAAAGGTTCTAAATCAAAGTCGTTAAAGTTCGTGAATAAATCTAAAATTGGTGCATTGTTTCTATTGGTAACGTTTCCAAAAATCCCTAACTTCTCTATGCCATTTTTACTAATTTGAGAATTGACAGAGAACTCTGTTAAATCATTATTTCCGGCTATTCCAATGGTTAAGCGCCCTAAATCCATATTGTTAATGCCAAAATCGGCAATATCCAAATTACAGGTAGGTAAATAGACATTGTCTTCCTGTCTAATATGGAGAATTCCATTTACTTCTCCTTGTAATTTTAAACTATCTATAACCGGAGCTATTTTATTTAGGGAAACAATTTTAAATTCTAATTCTAAGTCTTTATAGGTAGAGTCTGCCAATTGCCCACGTAATCTAATCTGTTCTTTGTTATTATTATTCATAACAATTTCCTCAATTAGAATACTATCCAAGGTTCTATTAACAATCACTTTGTTCTTTCTATCGCCATCTTTGTTTAATACCCACTTATTGCCCTTAAAATTAATATCCGAAGTTTTTAAACCAATAACGGATTTGTTTTGCTTGTTAAAGGTATGGTAGAAGTTAAGGTTGTAACTATCATTATATTCACTTCCTCCCTTAAATTCTGTTCTAAAAAACAAAGTATCTTTTAAGGTAGTATTAATTAAATTAAAGTCTTGCACGTCATAATAAATAGTAGAAACATCATCCACAGCAACGAACGTATTGTAGAGCGGATTTTTGTTATCAATCTTGATATCTATATTGTCCATTTTATTGCCATAAGCAGCAATACTGGGGGATTTAAAGGTGAGTTTAAAATCGCCCTCATCAGCTACAATATCTCCTCTAATAAAAGTGTTAGGACCAAAAGATACTTCTGGAAATAACACTCCAACAATTTTATTATAGATTCTAAAATTGAAACTAAGCCGCTGATCTTCCGAAATTTCAAAAGGCTTGTAATTGGTATATATACTACCAATAGAATTCTGAACCAACTTTCCTAGTTCTCCTACCTTGAAATTCCCTTTCATATACCCAGTAATAATATCTGGAGAATTAATTTCTATTGTACGGGTAGCTTTCGTATCAAATGAAGAAGATATCTTGAAATCTTCAAAGTAATAGGTATCATTTAAATTTTTATAGTTGGTTTGAGAGAACTTAATATCACCCACTATATTGTCTATAGAGTTCCCTGTAATATCCATATTTACGTTCCCTTTGAAAATGGCAACACTATCGTTTACAAAATTCAACTTTTTAAGATCGGCATAATCTACAGAGGCAATAAAATTAAAATTGTTATTAATGCCCTGTCCAAAATCTGCTAATCCCTTAAAATCAAATTTGAAGTTTTCGTCATTACTAGATAATATTCCATCAAAAAGCTGTTCTTTGATGATTCCAGATACTTTCAAATCCTTGTACTCGTAGTTATTAAAGCTAACCGAATACACTTCTCCAATGACCTCGGTATTTAAATTTTCTTGTACAAACCCTCTTCCCTCCACATTAAAATCTAATGAGGTAGTTCCAAAACGATTATCATCCAAGAAATCACCAATATTAAAGTCAATAAAAGAAACAAATCCTTTATAAGAAGCATCATCAATATTATTGATATTAGTGAGCTCTAAATCTGAATAACTACTCCCAATGGCTGTATTTAAGTTCACTTTAGCATTGATTGAGGTTTCCGTAACCCTGGCATCCCCACGAATGGTAAACTGCCCTAGTTTTTTAAAAGAAGACGGTAATGTATTCCCTAATAAATTAGGAAGTAACGCTCGTAATTGATAGTAGCTAGTGGTGACATCCTTTAGTTTTGCATCCATTTCAAAGGGAGCATTACTATCAAAAAGATTCTTAAAGTTAAAATTTCCTCTGATGCCTGTATTATCCGATTGAAAAAACAATTCTTCCGCATTCAAATCATTTAAAACCCCATTCATAGAAGCAGAAAATGCAACTTTCTTTCCTTTTCCAAACTGATCATACAACACATTCACCTCATCCAAAGAGACAGTAGACTCTTCAAATGAAGCCACTACCTTTACTTTGTTTAAAAAGTCTGAAAAATCTTTTCGATCATAATTAAATACCAAATTCCCCTTTAGATCAGACTCTGGTGTTTTAATATTTAAAGAATCAAACCGCATCTGCTGTTTGGTGTATGTAAAAGACGTAGCCATCTCTTTCACAGATAGGCCTTCCTTACTTTTCAAAGACAATGCTTTTATTTGCGCCCTTACCTCTGGTCCTAATATTTGGAAATCATCGGCCTCAATATTTAAGCTTTTAAAATTTAGTGTCTCGTGTTTTTCTAAGTTTTCATCAATCAGGAAAAAATGGCTATCCGTAATTTCTACATTGGATGTTGATAAGAAGAATGGAGGAGTACCCTCTTCTCTGGGTTTATGATCATCTAGTTTCTCTACAAAAATCCCCAGATTACTATCATTGGCCCCTTCATACGTCTTTAGCTTAAATTTTAGACGTTCAATATCAATATCTCCAAATTGTAACTTACCGTTGTACAAGTTTCGCATGCTTAGTACCGAAGTAGTAAGCTCGTCTATGTAAAAAAGTGTGTCTTTCTGGTAATCTTCAACATAAATACCTTTCAGAGAAGTGTCCCAAGATACGAGCGATACTTGTAAACGATCTATTTGAATATTTGTTCCGTATTCTTCATTAATCTTATCTGTGGCATACTTTGCAAAATAAGTTTGAACCACTGGTAACGATAAAATAATAGTACCCAAAATACAGATCACAAAAAGTACCAAGAAGGTTCTAATCAGTATTTTTCTTAATTTTTTGATAGGGCTTTATGTTTTACCTTTGTATTACCAATTTTTATTCCAAACCTCAGTGGAACATCAAAATATTTATATTCTTGCTATAGAATCGTCCTGTGATGATACCTCAGCTGCCGTTTTATATAATGATAAAACACTTAGCAACATTGTGGCTACACAAAAAATTCATGAAGAATACGGGGGTGTTGTCCCCGAACTTGCCTCACGTGCACATCAACAAAATATTGTCCCTGTGGTGCATCAGGCCTTAGCTAAAGCAAATATCGATAAAAAACAGTTATCTGCCATAGCTTTTACACGTGGACCTGGACTAATGGGTTCACTTCTCGTAGGTACCTCTTTTGCAAAGTCGCTAGCCTTAGGACTTTCAATTCCTTTAATTGAAGTAAATCATATGCAAGCGCATATTCTTGCCCATTTTATAAAGGAAGAGGGTACTACTCCTCCACAATTTCCTTTTTTAGCGATGACCATTAGTGGGGGACATACACAGATTGTTCTCGTTAGATCTTATTTCGAAATGGAAATTTTGGGAGAAACCTTAGACGATGCGGTGGGCGAAGCTTTTGATAAGAGTGCCAAATTATTAGGCTTGCCTTATCCAGGAGGTCCCTTAGTAGATGCCAATGCAAGAAAAGGAAATCCGTTGGCATTTCCATTCCCTAGACCTAAAGTAGCCGGACTCAACTTTAGTTTTAGCGGTTTAAAGACTAGTATTCTTTATTTTATTCAAAAACAAACCGCAAAAAATCCAGATTTTGTCTCGGAACACATGGAAGATATTTGTGCATCCATACAATACACCATTATTGGTATCTTAATGGATAAACTTAAAAAAGCAGTACAGCAAACTGGAATTCAACAAATTGCTATTGGTGGGGGTGTCTCTGCTAATTCTGGAATCCGGAAAGCTTTACAAGAGGCAGAACAAACATTAGGATGGACTACGTATCTACCCAAATTTGAATATTGCACAGATAACGCTGCAATGATTGGTATTGTTGGCTATTTAAAGTACAAAGAAGAAAAGTTTTCTGATCAGGCTATTACTGCCAAAGCAAGATATATATTAGGCTAATGCGGAGGTTTAAATAATATAGAATGCCATCTAAAGTATTAAAAAAAAGAACAACTGTTACAGTGGATTGAATTGGGCCTTGAACATGCAAAAGCAAATTACAATAACCCCCTTATAATTTAAAACGAAACTTATGCAACTATTTTATAATCCCGACTTAAACGAACATACGTCCATATTTACTTTTCCAAAAGAAGAAAGTCAACACATTGTTAAAGTTCTACGCAAAAAAGAAGGTGATATTTTACACATTACCAATGGAAAAGGGTCTAGGTATAAAGCTAAAATTTTAGCTGCGGACTCTAAGAAATGCTCAGCGGAGATTATTGACGAGCACAAGGACCATCCTACCAAACATGAATTGCATATGGCGGTAGCCCCTACCAAATTAAACGATCGGTTTGAATGGTTTTTAGAAAAAGCTACAGAAATTGGCGTGCATCAAATAACACCTATTATTTGTGAGCGATCCGAAAGAAAAGTACTCAAAATGGAACGCATGCAAAAGGTAATACAGTCTGCCATGAAACAATCATTACAGAGTCATTTACCAGTTTTAAATGAGCCAGTTTCCTTACCATCCTTTTTGGAACAAGGGCATGAGGGCTTACGTTTTATTGCCCATTGTATTGAAGGCGAAAAATTGGAACTAAAGAGACGGGTTGCTGCAGATAAAGACATTATAATACTGATTGGTCCAGAAGGTGATTTTTCAGCAAAGGAAATAAGCAAGGCTTTGGATAAAGGTTTTTTGCCTGTATCTCTTGGAAAAAATAGATTACGAACAGAGACGGCTGCACTTGTTGCCTGCACTACGGTCGCAATGATAAATAATGGCTAAAAAAAAGCCGCACCCCAAAGACAAACTAACCAGGATGCGGCTCAAACAAACACCAAATATTTAAATTCTTACCATACTTTTCGTTGCTCCAGTAATATCGTAATCGTCATTCTCAACAAATACCATCAGTCGAATTTTTTCGTTCGTCCTTACTTGTGAAGGTATTTTTATGGAAGTTGCTCCTTTAGACTCCGTTACAGTTACAAAATCTTCTGCTACCACAATATTGCTATTGGTTAAAGTTCTATTTCTGTTCTCCCCTCTTTTCACCTGTGTAGTCCGCTCATCTAACACCAATACCACTCTTAATAATTTATCATTCAGGTTTCCTTGAATATTATATGAAAATTTAACTTCCCCATTTGCAGATTTTACGCCATCTACAGTTACCTTGTTAGAAGTTTTACGTTGCTCATATTTGGCAATATTTTGACTCATTTTAGAACTACTTGAGCCTACAAAGTGTTCCTTTCCATTCACCACTAGTTGAGGGGTATAATTACTTCTATTTTTAAATTTTATATTATAAGCTCTCTGCTTTTTAGCATAAATAGATTTACTAAAGGGGTCTTCCCATCCGATATAGTTCCAATAATCTACATGATAAGACAGCGCAAAGACATTTTGTTTTCCTTGCTTCTTTACCTTATTTAACAACGCATCTGCAGATGGGCAGCTAGAACACCCCTGAGATGTAAATAATTCTAAAACAACAATAGGTTCGTAGGTACCCTCTTCTGCTTCTACTGAAGTGGATGCAGTGTCATTTTCTGTTTCATCATTTATAACACTAAAAGCCATAAATCCAAGGCTAACAAGAAGGACTGTGGTAATAATACTTTTTTTCAACACGATAATTAGTATTTTTGATTTATATACTAGTTCGTACGACTATGAGATACCTTACCATTAGCATCGTTTTTTTAACTTTTTTTGGGAATTTTATGCTTCAAGGGCAAGAAATAGCCATCCTAAAATACAATGGAGGGGGAGATTGGTACTCCAACCCCACCGCACTTCCCAATTTAATTCGTTT
This sequence comes from uncultured Flavobacteriaceae bacterium, assembly GCA_947500575.1. Lineage (GTDB taxonomy): Bacteria > Bacteroidota > Bacteroidia > Flavobacteriales > Flavobacteriaceae > CANMSI01. The sequence continues at coordinate 955,094 of CANMSI010000002.1, forward strand.
TTGCAATGAGAATATTGACACCAAGATAAATCCGAAGCCTAAAACTGTGGAGGTAGGTAGCAGTACCATTTTTCAGTATCCATTGCTACATATGACGGGACATGGTAATGTTTTCTTTTCTCAAGAAGAAGCAGATAATCTGCGTACGTATTTAATTTCTGGTGGATTTATACATATTGACGACAATTATGGCATGGAACCTTATCTAAAAAAGGAGTTATTAAAAGTATTTCCAAACACCTCTTTGGAAGAGTTGGGAGCGGACCATCCCATTTTTAATGCAAAGTATAAATTTCCCGATGGAGTACCCAAAATACATGAACATGATGGGAAGCGACCTCAGGCCTTAGGCATATTTTATGAAGGTAGGTTGGTACTCCTATTTACCTATGAAAGCGATCTTGGGGATGGATGGGAAGATTCTGCGGTACATAATGATCCTGAAGAAGTGCGGCTTAAAGCCTTACAAATGGGCGCTAATATTGTACATTATGCATTTAACAACTAATATATGAGTCTTAGGTCAAAAGAAATATCGGACGGAATATTACGAGCGTTAACCATCATCTTAGGTATCGCACTCCTACTGTACTTTCTCCATAAAATAAGTGCCGTTTTAGTATATATCGCTATTGCAGCGGTAGCTTCCCTCATTGGGAGACCCATTGTACTTTTCTTGCGCAGACGATTAAAATTTGGAAACACCTTTGCTGTGATAGTAACCATGGCTCTACTCATTGGTATTTTAGCAGGTATCATAGCCCTTTTTATTCCGCTCTTGGCGCAACAAGGACAAAACCTCTCCCTATTAGACATAGATGACTTGCAAGCCAATGTAGAAAATCTCTATAGACAAGTAATAGATTATTTTGGTGTGGCTTCTGTAGATATTGAACAAAATTTGAAAGATTCTAAAGTGTTTTCCAAAATTAACTTTGGTTTTATTCCAAACTTTTTAAACTCTTTTGTGGGGGCATTAGGAAGTTTTAGTGTGGGTCTTTTTTCGGTACTCTTTATTACCTTTTTCTTTTTAAAAGATAGCAAATTATTTGAAGATGGTCTAATGGTTTTAATTCCTGATGGGAAAGAAAGTAGATTAAAAAAATCTATAAATACCATCAAAGATTTACTCTCTAGATATTTTGTTGGACTCGTATTTCAGATCTTAATTCTCTTCATAATTTATACAATCGTTTTACTAATTGTAGGGATTGAAAATGCCATTGTAATTGCCTTCCTGTGTGCGCTCTTAAATTTGATTCCCTATGTGGGTCCAATCATTAGCGGTGTGCTTATGCTAGTCCTCTCTATGACTAGTAATATTGGTGCCGATTTTAGAGCAGTAATTTTGCCAAATACCATATGGGTGATGATTGGTTTTCTGGTAGGTCAAATAGTTGATAATTTCGTTTCGCAACCCCAAATTTTCTCCAAGAGTGTGAAGTCGCATCCGTTGGAAATTTTCTTAATCATTATCATTGGCGGTTTGTTATTTGGTATAACAGGAATGATTGTAGCCGTACCTGGGTATACCGCAATAAAGGTAATTTTAAAGGAGTTTTTAGCCGAAAATAAGATCGTAAAGTCTCTGACTAAAAATTTATAGAATTACTTTGAATAAAGAAGTTTTAAAAACTGGTGTACAGGAGTTTATCGAAAAAAAATGGAATACTGACACGATGTCAGTACTCCTAAAAAAATCGGCTTTTACGGGAATTAATTCAAAAGAGCTTGTTCAGCAGCTAGAGGGTAAAAAAAAGTGCAACCGAAAACTCCCCCTCTGGTTTGCAACCCCCAAAATTTATTATCCAAAAAAAATACATATTGAGCAAACTTCGTCCGAAATTACCGCCCGGTACAAAGCTCAAATCGTAGCAGGAAATTCACTTCTAGATTGCACTGGAGGTCTTGGAGTTGACAGTTACTTTTTTAGTAAGAAAGTAACGCAGGTTTTTCATTGCGAAATTGATGCAGAGCTCTCCAAAATTGCACAGCATAATTTTGAAGTTTTAGAAACAAAAAACGTTCAAACAACTACTCAAAATGGCTTAGATTATTTAGCCAATTCTGATACTAATTTTGACTGGATTTACATAGACCCCTCAAGGCGAAATAAAACAAAAGGAAAAGTATTTTATTTAGCAGATTGTCTACCGGATGTTCCCAAACACTTAGACCTAATTTTTAACAAAACAACAAATGTTCTTATCAAAACTTCTCCTCTCTTAGATCTTTCTATGGGATGTAAAGAATTACAATTTGTAAAAGAAATACATATTATAGCCATTCAAAATGAAGTGAAAGAATTGCTATGGGTATTAGAAAAAGATTATGCTGATTCCTTGTGCGTTAAAACTATAAATTATTCTAAAACGGAAATAGAAACTTTTCAATTTTATAGATCAGATGAACACAAAGCTACTGTTAATTTCTCTTTACCACTCCATTATTTATATGAGCCCAATGCCGCAATCTTAAAAGCAGGGGCCTTTAAAGCTGTAGGGCAAGCCTTGGATGTATCTAAATTGCACGAACATTCGCATCTATACAGTTCTGATACCCTTAAGGCTTTTCCTGGGCGAAGATTTCAAATCCATGAAATAATATCCTATAACAAAAAAAGCATGCGCAATTTACAACTAACGAAAGCGAACATAACCACTAGAAATTTTCCAGAAAACGTCGCAAGCATCCGAAAAAAATACAAAATTAAAGATGGAGGCAATATGTATCTATTCTTTACAACAAATATAAAGGACGAACGGATAGTGATTTGTTGTACGAAAGTGAGTGAGTAAGAAAACGCTAACCCAATTCCCTTTAGCTACGCCCTATATTCATTACAAATTGGTTTATTCTTCATTCGCACAATCCCACTTAAAATTAGCAACCTTATCATTAGAAGCAGCAGAAAAATTATAATGCCACCATTCTGTTCTAATGGACCAAAAACCATGTTTTTCCATGGTCTCCTTTAATACTTTTCTATTATTCAGCACCTCCTTGGGCAAATCCAAATTATCATGATAGGCTCTTTTACCAAAAAAATCAAAATCAGTACCCATATCCAATACTTCTCCCTCTAAAGTAGCTAAAGTAATATCTACAGCCCCTCCTTTGTTATGTATAGATCCTTTTACAGGATTAGCCACATACTGAGGGTTTGGGACAATTTCCCACATTTTATATTGCACATCATTAGGTCTATAGCAATCAAAAAAATGAATTTTAAACCCCATCCTTTTAAATTCTTCATTTGCAGCCAGTAAAGCCCTGGCTGTCTTTACCCTTGTATAACATTCCGCACAATCATACACCTTTGTTTTTAAGAAATTATTATCCGTTGCATAGCGCAGATCATAACTAAAATCATCACTAAAATCAGCCAAACGCACAAACGTAGTATCTGCAAATGCAGACAGGGAAGGTTTTTGTTTTTTTACAACCTCCTCAATACTTACAGCAGTATCTTTCGAAATTACAATTTCAGCTTCTTGCTCCATAGGCTTTCTTTCCGGGGTGCCTGGTTTGCAATTCACCAACAAAATTCCAATTAAAAACAGCGGCATTAACAACACAAGCCCTTTGTAATTCTTAAACATACTATATGTATTTTTAGGTTCCTACAAAGTTAGGAACAAAAAGTACCAACAATTTCAATTTATATGCAATTTTGTCATTTTCCCATTAGGACGTTTTTCTAAATTAGCCCATCTTTACGAGGATCATTACACAACCAACATTAAAAATGAAAATGAAAAAGTTTCCAAAAGATTTTCTTTGGGGATCTGCGACCTCTAGTTATCAAATTGAAGGTGCCGCCACCGAAGGAGGAAGAGCATGGAGTATTTGGGATGCCCATGCGCATATTCCTGGGAGAACTGCTAATAATGAAAATGGAGATATTGCCTGCGATCACTACCACAAATACAAAGAAGATGTGCAGTTAATGGCAGATTTAGGAATTAAGTCGTATCGATTCTCTATTTCTTGGAGTCGAATACAACCAGATGGCCAAGGAGCGGTAAATGAAGAAGGGATAAGCTTCTATTCTAATCTAATAGACGAATTGCTAAAGCACAATATAACGCCTTGGATAACCCTTTATCATTGGGATTTACCATTGGCGTTACACACAGAGAAAGACGGTTGGTTGAATCCAGAAATTGCAGACTATTTTCAGAAATATGCCCATATTTGTTTTGAACATTTTGGTGATCGTGTAAAGAATTGGATTACCCTAAATGAGGGATGGGTTGTATCCATTCTTGGGTATGCCGAAGGCGTTTTTGCACCAGGGAGAAAATCCAAGGATGAACCCTATTTGGTTGCACATCAATTACTAAGATCTCACGGAAAAGCAGTAAAACTATATCGAGAAAAGTTCCAAGAGGTTCAAAAAGGAAGAATCGGCATTACGAACAACTGCGATTGGAGAGAACCACTTACCAACAAGCCTGAAGATATAGAAGCTGCACAACGATCAATAGAGTTTTTCTTAGGATGGTTTGCAGATCCCATTTACCTCGGTGACTACCCTGCTTCCATGAGAAAAAGCCTTGGAGATCGCCTACCTAAGTTTACAGAAGAAGATAAGGCTATAATTTTAGGATCCTCTGATTTTTTTGGTCTTAACCACTACTCTACATTGCTTGCAGAAGATTTTCAAAAAGACGAGCATTTAACTATGAATGTTTATGGCAATGGCGGTATCTCTGAAGATCAGAATGTAAAGCTAACAACAGATCCTTCATGGAAAAAAACAGCCATGGAATGGCCCATCGTACCATGGGGATTGCAAAAATTATTGGAGTGGATTATGAATCGTTATGACAATCCTCCAATCTATATTACAGAAAATGGATGTGCCTTTAACGATACGATGGTCGATGGGAAAATTGAGGATAGGGAAAGAATTGCGTATTTAGATAGTTATTTATCTGCCTGCCATAAGGCAATAGCGAATGGAGTAAACCTAAAAGGGTACTTTTTATGGTCTTTGATGGATAATTTTGAATGGGCTCAAGGCTATTCCAAACGTTTTGGAATTTATTATGTAGATTATAAAAACTTAGAACGAACACCCAAACAATCTGCATATTGGTTTAAGGAAGTTATTGCGAATAATGGTTTTAAGACTTTCGAATAAAGCGATTGAAATTTGCAAAGAATACTATTCAAAATTATTTTAACTTTATCATTCAAAATAATCCTATGAAATACATATTCCTTTTGTTTGCTTTCTTAGTTTTTTTCTTGTCAGGATGCTCTAGTGACAGCAGTTCTGATGACACTCCAGATCCGGCTCCTATGGAAGACCCAATGTCTGGGGACCCCATGGATCCAATGGATCCCGAGTTGCCAACGGTAGACAATACGGGTTTTGATCTTACTGCACAAGATACCGAGGGATGGGAAATGATTTGGGAAGATAATTTTGACACCAATTTATCCCAATGGAATGTATGGAATAGTGGTGCATTTAACAATGAACTTCAGTTTTATCAGTCGAGCAATCTTTTTGTAGAGGATGGTTTTCTTTTTATTGAACAAGCAAGAGAGGACGCCTTTGGCGCTACCAATCCTTTTGACAGCACTAATAAAAATTTTGCCTTTACCAGTGGTCGTATTGAAACAAAAGAAGTATACGGACCCGTGAAACAAGAAGGTACATTGCGTATTTCTGCAAGATTAAAATTACCTGCAGGTGAAGGCCTATGGCCTGCCTTCTGGAGCTATGGTGACCCATGGCCTACCCAAGGAGAAATAGACATTGTAGAGTTTAGAGGAGGTAATACAGACGAGTATATTACCAATTTCTTTTATGGAAATGAAGTCAACATACCACTAACCAATAACACAACAGGAGTCCATCAAGTAGGAGTAGATCTCACGGAAGAGTTTCATGTTTTCGAAGTAGAATGGTCTCAATTTAGTCTGGTGATGCGTTTTGATGGGGAAATAATTCGCACCATAACGAATGCAGATTCGCAATATGTGGATGACTTATTTAATAAAACTGAGCAAATTGTTCTTAACCTTGCTGTGGGTGGAAATTTCTTTAATGGAATGGCACTGAATGAAAATGAAATACCTGACCAATCCTATCTTATTGTTGATTGGGTAAAAGTGTTTAAACAGTAATCAGTTTAGTTCTCCATCAAGCTTTAAAATAGTGTGCAGAAGCACATTAGTGCCGTTTGCCATATCTATTGCCGAAGTAAATTCTTTGGGAGAATGACTTATACCTCCTTTGCTAGGTACAAAAATCATCCCGGCGGGTGTTATAAGTGCCATATCTTGGGCATCATGACCCGCTCCACTGGGCATATACTTGTATGAAAAATCTAATTCTTTTGCGGTGGCTTCAATTGCTTTTTGAATAGATGGTGCTGTCAATGCTGGTTTTGCAGTAGCATCTATTGGACTAAATGACACTTGTACTTTCCCTTCTTTGGCAATTTGCTCTCCACGCACTTTTATATCTTTAAATAATTGACTAATTTTTTCTGAAGACAAATCTCGGATTTCCAAGCTTAGAATCACTTCACCTGGAATTACATTTGGAGCCCCTGGCTTTGCCATTATTCTCCCAACGGTACCCACATGCTTACCTTCGTAACCAAGAACTACTTCATTTACTGCAATTACAAATTTAGAGGCAGCCAAAAGCGCATCTTGTCGCATATCCATGGGAGTAGTTCCAGCATGATTGGCAAAACCATTAAAAGTAACGTTCCACCACTTTATTCCCACAATGCCTTCTACCACGCCAATATCAACTCCTTCATTGTAGAGAGTTCCGCCTTGTTCTATGTGCAGTTCTAGAAAAGCAGCTAATTCATCCTCGGTGCGGGCAACCTGAGAAATCTTATCAGGATCTCCCCCAATTCGACTCACTCCTTCTCTTACGGAATAACCCGTACTATTTTGCACCTCTAAAGCGGTATCATTAATAGCTCCTGCCATAGCCCTACTTCCAAAAACGCCACCTTCCTCATCCGAAAAAATAATCACCTCTAAGGGATGTATGGTTGTAATATTAGCATCATTTAAACTTTCAATCACTTCAATTGCCCCCATAGAACCAACACAACCATCGTAATTCCCACCATTGGGAACCATATCTATATGAGAACCAAAAGCAATGGGTTTCTTTGAAGCATCTTTCCCAGCTCTTTTGCCAATAATATTACCTGCAAAATCTATATGAACGGTTAAACCAGCATTTTTCATTAAGTCTATCACATATGCCCTACCTGCAAGATCGGCATCGCTATAGGCCACCCGGTTAGTTACGCCTTGATCATCTTGACCATAGGTAGCAAGTGTTAAAATATGATTTTCTAGACGATCTTTATTTACTCGCACAGCCGCATTTTGAGCAAGAGACGTTTGAAAACACAAGAATGAGAACAGGAGTACGCTGATTCGTAAAAACATAGTTGGTGGTTGTAATTTTATAGATGTCGGTTTATTCTGCTTGTAAACTATTCAAAAATTTTAAACTTTGGGGTATTTGAGATACCGAACTATCAGATTCGTCTTCTATAAACATGTATTTAATTCCAAGTTCTTTTCCTCTTTTTACAAGCGCCGCAATATCAATAGTTCCGGTTCCTAAAATAACATTGGTATTTACATCGGAATGTCCCGTATTATCTCCTTTTACTCCCTCTGCCATATCTTTTAAATGCATTAATACAAATTTTTTGGGATATTTATTCAATAAGTCCATAGGGTCTGCTCCCCCATGTTTTATCCAATACACATCCATTTCAAAGGCAAAATTTCTGGCATTCTCCACCATATAATCAAACAGTGTTCCTTCCTTAAACGATCTAAACTCATAACCATGAGGATGATAAACAAAGGTAATTCCCGCTGCCTTCAAAAAAGCACCTGCTTTATTAAATACCGCTACCGCATTGAAAGTGTCTTCAAAGCTAAAGTCATCTCCTTTATGCGGAATCCATGCGCACATTACATAGCTAGCACCATAGGCCTTTGCTTTTTCGATAACCATTTTAGGTATATCTCTTAATTCTTCATAAGAAGCACCAATACTTACCACATTTAAATCATTCTTCTTTAGTAATGTTTTAAACTCTTCCAAGGGCATTCCATAAGAATCTCCTCCTTCTATCTCCGTAATTCCACAATCCTTAATAAACTTTAATGTTCCCGGAATATCGTCTTTAAATTGATTCCTTAAACTATACAATTGAAGGCCAAACTCCTGCGCATGGGTAAGTTTTGGAAACATTCCTAACAAAAATACAAGTACTAAAAGCACTTGTATTTGATTTCTTTTTTTCATTTTGTTTTAAATTTAAGTCAACAAATTTCCTTTATCATCCCATTCGGCAATAGTAGATCTGGTACTTTGATCAATACATTTAGCGAGCCATTCCTCTTCATAAGACACACCATGTTGGGCCAAAACCTCCTCTGGCACACCATCCCAAACATTAGGCATATTTCCTTTATACCCTAAATCTTCAATACCCATTTTGGAAGTATAATATCCGGTAAGGGTTAAATTTCTCATCAGTGTAAAAAACTGGACCTCTAAAGGTTGTTCATTTCCAGGAATATCTATATCGGGATATGCAATGGTGTCCAAAATTTGTTTTTGCTGCGCTTGGGTAGAAGCCGCGAAGCCAGTGTTAAATTCCGTATTACATTTATGATCCAACCACATAAGCCCTCCTCTCAGGGTAATTTGCAATTCAGGAATATCTTTGGCCATGAATTCAATAAAATCTGGAACTTCAGCATCTGTAGCGCTTCCAAAATTCTCATTGGCCGGTAAAATTAAATCGCATAAAACTGCTACCGTAGTTAATTCGTGTTCATTAAAAAACTGCTCTGCGTTCAGTTGGGCAATCAGTTCTTTTTCTTCCGGAGTTCTTCCAAAATGATGTTCCGCTTTCGCTAAAATTTCATCATCAACTTCCTTTTCACCATTTGGGTTACAACCATTAAGAGCCAATCCTCCTGCAACCGATCCTAAAATAATTGATCGTATACTTTCTCTCCTATCCATATGCTAGATATTTTGTTGTTTTACTTGTTCCACAATATAATCACAGGTGCGCCATGAAAGGGCTAAAATAGTCCATGTAGGGTTTTTATCAGCTTGAGAAACAAAGGGACCAGCATCTACGATAAAAACATTATTTACATCATGCAACTGTTGAAATTTATTTACCACAGAAGTCTGTTTATTATCTCCCATCCTCGTTGTGCCTACTTCATGAATAATCCTTCCAGGGTTTAATAACCCATAATCTTGTTCTTTGGTAGGTGCCTCTTGCAACATAGTACCTCCCATATTATGAGCTATTTCTTCAAAAGTAGTATTCATATGTTTTGCTTGCTTTCGCTCGTAGTCAGACCATTTGTAATGAAATCTCAATACTGGGATACCAAACTCATCTACCTTTGTTGGATCTATTTCACAATAGTTATCTTTCATAGCCACAGATTCACCTCGACCACTCATTCCTATGACCGATCCATAATACTTTTTCACATCTGCTCTAAGGCTATTTCCATACCCTCCAACTTTAAGGCCAAAAAACTGATTGAGATCATTCGGATTAAAGCCAAAACCATAGCTAGGCATTCCAATCCCTCCCCACATTTCTATATGATAACCTCGTGGAAAATCGAGTTTTTTATTATCCAACCACCAAGGAGAATATACATGCAACCCCCCTACACCATCTTCATTATATGTTTTCCGATTCATTAAATCGGGAATAAAGCAAGATCTGCTTGCACCGGTAGAATCATGTAGATATTTTCCAACAATATCACTACTGTTTCCTAGCCCATTAGGGTGCTGCTTGCTTTTGGAATTCAAAAGAATTCGCGCAGAGCTACAAGCCGAAGCAGCTAGCACTACAATTTTACCCTTGAGCTTATATTCCTTTCGGTCTTCTTTGTTGATATAAGATACACCTGTAGCCTTTCCTTCTTCATTAGTAGTAACCTCTCTTACCATGGCATTCACAAACAAATCTACTTGTCCCCCATTCTTTTGGGCGGGGAAAATAAGACAGGTTCCTGAGGAGAAATCGGCATGAACCTCACAACCTCTGGAGCACTGCCCGCAATAAAAACAAACACCTCTATCTTTGTTTATTTTCTTCGTCAGCATGGACATCCTTGAGGGAATCACCGTTACATTGGATTTGCGCGCACCTTTGATATAAAAAAGTTCATGCAATCTTGGCTTTGGCGGAGGTAAAAAGTACCCATCTGGATCATTGGGTAAGCCTTCATTGGTTCCAAAAACTCCAATAAGTTTATCTACCTTATCATAATATGGTTTTACATCTTCGTATCCAATTGGCCAATTCTCTCCCAGACCATCCTCATCTTTATGTTTAAAATCTTTTGGTCCAAAACGCAAAGAAATACGCCCCCAATGATTGGTTCTTCCGCCAAGCATGCGAGATCGGAACCAATCGAATTTGGTACCATTTTTTCGTGTATACGGCTCTCCTTCTATATCCCAGCCTCCATAGGCACTGTCAAAATCTCCAAAAGCCCTTACTGTACTGGCGCCCCTTCTAGGAGATTCATAAGGCCATTTCAATTGTGTTTTCTGTTCTGCATTTTTAGGATCAAAATGAGGCCCAGCTTCCACTACCGCTACCTTTAAACCGGCTTCAGATAGAATTTTAGTCGCCATTCCACCTCCTGCACCAGATCCAACAATGATCACATCATACAGGGTTGAGGATTCAATTATTTGCATATATTACTTTTGAGTTGGTTTTTACTATTTAAAATAACGCATATTAAATTACACTTTTTCTCTGAATAAGGATAATACATCTATTTAATTTGGAAGATGACGCTAAGTATCTGATAAAATATGATGAATACAAACTGCTTATCTCTCTTTAGGATTATCACAACACTCGTTTGATTCCTGAAAAATCTTGTCTAAAACGAGTTGGTGTTTGTCCTTTATTTTTTAAAAAGACTCTATTGAAATTAGCAATGCTATTAAAACCGCACATGAATGCAATTTCTGATACACTCAGGTCTTTTTCAATTAACAACCTAGAAGCATTGCTAATCCGAACATCATTTAAATATTCTACAAAGGTTTTCCCAGCCCTTCTTTTAATAAAGCGATTAAAAGACACATTACTCATGTTAACCAAATTTGAAACTTCCCCTAAGGTTATTTTAGATGCATAGTTCTTTTGAACATAATCATAGAACAACTTGATTTTATCATCATTCTCGAAATTTTCCGGATTCATGGTAGCTGTAGATAACATGTTTTGATTTCTAGAAATAGCTAAATCATACAGAATGGAGAGTAGTTCCATAAAATAATCCATCCCATCAAGTTTGGAAACTTTAAGAATTCTAGGGGCTACATTTTCAATAGCGCTTTTGGAAAAAGAAATTCCATGCGCAGCCCTACCAAACATATCCTTTAAAGGCTTCATAATACTTCTTCTTAAAAAAGAGTCCGCAAAAAGATCTTTATTAAACTGAATGGTAATTTCTCGTATGTTTTTTTGAGTACAATTATGTTGTTCCCAAATATGATACATATTGGGCCCTATTAAAACCAATTCCAAATCATCGATTTCCTCCATACTATCGCCAATGATCCTACGTACTCCCTTTCCTCCAGAGATAAAATTCAATTCAAACTCTGGATGATAATGTACTGGATAACTAAAATAATCTTTGGTCTTATCTAAAACTAAAAAACTATCCTCAGGAGACAAAGAGATAATTTCCCGATGCATTTTCTTTAAAATATCCAAAACAGCTACCTATTCGTTAAAATTATTCATTTATATGACAAAATAATATCACTTCAATATTAGCCAATATATTGGATTTATTATAATTTTAAATAAAAATACTTATTAGTTTTTATCAAAAATTTAATGATTTTCTAAAAAAATCACACAATTCTTAAATTTCAATTACAAGGAAGCATCTGTTTGAATCAAAAATACATATGTATGCAAAGAAATAATTAGGAAGAAGGTAGTTTCGATATGATAAACTATTCATTTAATCAAGCCCAGATTTAGTTCCTTTATACCAATGCTGATAATTAGCCTTCTTTGGTGAGATTACACTTGTTAAAATGATTTGTATGTAGCTCACAAAACAGAAAAATCCTTCCCTGAATTACGCTCAAACAGAGCGACTTTTCATTCATATATTTCCATTCACACGAACTTATAAAATTGCAATAACTAATAGGCAAATGCCCCATAAACAAAAGTCTTAAAGCCGACTTAAGACAGGTAATCTCATTAACGAAAAGTTAGTGTGAGTCAGTAGTTAACTAAATTAAGTATTCCGCAATTTTTAGCATCAAAAAATAAAGATAAAACAAATTGTAGAACTCATAGGTTTAAATATCGCAATGAACCTTACTTTAAATATGTGATAACAAAATGACAAAATAGTGGAAGCCATAAATGTACAATTCACATAATTTTAATATAAATAAATTAACTTAGCATAATTTTAACACTTTTGTTTAATAATTCTAAACAAACGAACACTTTTATTAAACTAACTAATAACAATGATTATGATTCAAAAACACGATTATCATTCGTTAAAGTCTACCAAAAAGAGACGACCTCTTGGGCTAGGACTCTTAGCGATGCTGATTTGTTTTGGAGCGCAGTTCGCCCTAGCAAATCCTGAATTGACTATTGAAAATTTAAATGTGGATGCAATAGTGCAGTCTACCGTAACAGGTACTGTCACTGATGGCGATGGCAATCCATTGCCAGGAGCTAATGTTCTAGTAAAAGGAACTACCAACGGAACGCAAACAGATTTTGATGGTAACTATACCATTGATGCTTTATCTGATGCTACCTTAGTATTCAGCTATATAGGGTTTGCATCTCAAGAGATAGCTGTTAATGGGCAATCTACTATTAACGTGACCATGTCTGAAGATGCCAATCAACTATCTGAGGTGGTTGTTTTGGGTTATTCTACCCAAACTAGGGGAGACCTAACAGGTTCTGTAGCATCCGTAGATATTTCGGAGGCAAATAAACAGCCTATTGTGAACGTAGCAGAAGCGCTAGAAGGCAGAGTGTCTGGTGTAAGCATTACTAACAATGGTTCTCCTGGAAGTGCTCCTATTGTTCGTATTCGTGGATTTGGAACACCAAACAATAATAATCCTTTATATATAATTGATGGTTTACAAACAACCGATGCTAGCATTTTAAATTCTATTAATCCTAATGATATTGCACAAATGAACGTTTTAAAGGATGGTGCAGCATCTATTTATGGAGCAAGAGCTTCCAATGGGGTTATTATAATTACTACAAAAAATGGGAACTACAACCAGGACAAGGCGACTATTTCAGTTGACATCTACTCTGGTTTTGCTCAGGTAGGCAATCTTCCTGATTTGCTAAATGCAGAACAATTAGGAAATGTTCTTTTCGAAAGCTTACAAAATGATGCCATTTTAACTGGCTCTGATCCAAATGCAGTGACGCATCCACAATATTTTCCTAATGCGGGAGATACTCCTAGTATCCCTTCGCAACTCCTAGGAGCTGCTTTCTTAGGATCTGGAGAAAGCGTGAATGCAACTGTACGACCTGGGGGCACTAATTGGTTAGAAGAAATTTTTAGAAATGCACCCACACAAAATTTTTCAGCAACGCTGGCCAATGGAGGTGAGTCTTCTAAATTTGCTCTTACAATGGGATATTTAAACAGACAGGGGATTCAATTAGGCACTCAGTTTAAAAGAGGTCAAATACGTATCAACTCCGAATTTAAAGTTACCGATTGGCTCACAGTTGGAGAAAACATAAATACATCTTTTAGCAATAGTAGGTTTGGAAACTCTACTCAAATTGCAATGCGTATTAGCCCATTGGTTCCTGTAAGAGATGATTTAGGTCGATTTGCCGGCACCTATAATAATGCTATCGGATTATCTAATGCGACCAACCCAGTGGCTGATCTGTCTAGAGCGGGAGATGATTTCTTTAAGCAAACCCGTATTTTAGGAGATATTTATGCCAGTGTAAAATTAGCAGACGGTTTAACAGCAAAGACGGTAATTGGAGGAGATATCAACCTATTTAATACTAGAACGTTTTTAGCATTAAATCCAGAACACTCGGAAGCTCGAGGCACAAACACACTTACCGAGAATAACTTCCAAGCGTACAATTGGACTTGGACCAATACATTGAACTACACCAAGACTTTTGGAGAGCACAATATAAATGCCTTGGTAGGTATTGAAGCAGTAGAATCTACTGGAAAAGGATTGCAGCTTTCTAATACTGGATTTTTATTTGAAACCCCAGATTTTTATCTTTTAGAAAATGGTTCGGGTACTCCTGTTGTAGACCAAGGCAATACCTTTGATTTTGAAAACACCTTGTCTTCCATTTTTGGTTCTGTAAATTATTCTTATGCAGATAAATATTTGCTTACCGCAACCATTAGAAGGGATCGTTCTTCTAGGTTTATTGGTGATAACCAAAGTGATATTTTCCCTTCTTTTAGCGCAGGTTGGGTTACCAGTAATGAAGACTTTTTTCCACAAGATGGGATTGTTAACAGGTTAAAATTTAAAATATCATGGGGACAATTGGGTAACCAAGAACTTCCTGGTGCTAATTTAACAATTAACCAGTCTAACCTTAATAATCAATTAGCGGATTATGCTTTTAATGGCGCTGGAAGTGTCAATACAGGTGCCTTACTAAGCTCTGTAGGTAATCCTGATTTGACCTGGGAAGTAAGTGAAACTTTCAATGTAGGTACTGAATTGAGTCTTTTTGACAATGCTTTATCACTATCTGTTGAATACTTTAATATTACAACGGAAGACTTAATTGCGCAAGATTTAAATCAAATTGGAGATACAGCAATTGATGCTGCGGCACCATTTGTAAATCTAGGCTCTGTGGAGAATAAAGGTGTTGATATTGGTATTTCATATCAAGGAGAATCTAAAGGAGGTTTCTCTTTCGGTGCAGATTTAAATGTTTCTACTTATAATAATGAAGTAACGTCATTGGTTAGTGAGTTTCAATCTGGAAACACCTTTAGAACTGGAGTTTTTACACGAACACAAGTAGGACAACCTATTTCTTCTTTCTTTGGAAGAGTAGTAGATGGTATCTATCGTAGCGAAGCAGAAGTTGCTGCAGGGCCTGATCAAGGCTTTGGGACAGATGCCGATGGAGTAGGTAGATTGCGTTATGTGGACCTTAATGGCGATAATGTAATCAATGATGATGACCGAACGTTCATTGGGTCACCTCATCCAGATTTCACAGCGGGTCTTAACCTAAGTGCAGGATATAAAAACTGGGATATTAGCTTATTCTTCTCAGGTTCCTTTGGAAATGACATCTATAACTTTGATCGTATTTTTACAGATTTTGCAACTTTTCCAAATGGAAACAGAAGCACTAGAGTGTTAGATGCATTTAATGCAACTACAAACCCTAATGGAAATGCGCCGGCTCTAAGTTTCGGTTTGTCTAATAACGAAACCAATGCTAACTCTTTCTTTGTGGAAGATGGTAGCTTTGTACGATTAAAGAATTTATCTATTGGATATAATTTCCCAAGCAAAATGACAGACAATTGGGGAATTGATGGATTACGTCTGTATTTCAATGCAAGTAACTTGTTTACAATTACCGGCTATGACGGTATTGACCCTGAAATTCAACCAAATAGTGGTGCTAACAGTGCGCTGACTATTGGGGTAGATCAAAACACTTTCCCAATCTCAAAAATATTTACCATCGGTGCTAATTTAAAATTATAAAAAAATGAAAAAGAAATTAATGTATTTAACACTATTGCTATTTGGACTGGTGTCCTGTGGTGATGATTTTGCAGATACACCCGCCGTAGGAGCGCTAAGTGATGAAACACTTGCAAACCCACAAGGAGTAGATCTGCTTCTAACAGGAGCATATTCCGTGTTAGATGGAACCAGAAACAACCTAACAGGAAATGGATTTGCTGTAAGTGGAGACAACTGGTGGTTTGATGTTATGTCTGATGATGCCCATAAAGGTAGTACAGACGGGGATCAAGAAGAATTGCTATTCTTAGAAACCAATAATATTCAAACGTCTAATACCTATGTTAGAGGAAAATTTCAAGCGCTGTATGCCGGTGTTAATCGTGCCAATGCCGTGTTATCTGTAATTGAAGCTATTGATACCTCTACCTTCACTGCAAATGAAGTAGCAACAATTACTGGGCAAGAAGCTGAAGCACGATTTTTAAGAGCCCATTATAATTTTGAGCTTACCAAAATCTTTGGAAATATTGCCATTATTACCGTTGAAAACTTCAACGCTCAGGAGTTCAACCAACCCAATGTAGGACCTGCATGGGATATTATTGAGTCTGATTTTCAGTTTGCAATAGACAATCTTCCAGAGCAGCAGGCAGATCCGGGAAGACCAACGGCAGGTGTCGCAAGAGCTTTTAAAGGAAAAGCACATTTATATCAGCAAGAATGGGCAGACGCCTTAACGCTTTTAAACACGGTTATTAATAGTGGAGAATTTGCTTTAAACGCAAACTACCTGGATAACTTTACAGCTGCTGGTGAAAATAGTGACGAATCTGTATTTGCAATTCAATTTGCCGCAGATACAGGAGTTTCTCCAAATGGAAACCAAGGATCTACCCTTAATTTCCCTGGTGGAGGACCTTTTGGTTCTTGTTGTGGCTTTTACCAGCCATCTATAGATTTGGCTAATGCATTCCAAGTAGACCCTGCAACAGGCTTACCATTATTTGATACCTTTAGTGATGTTGCATTTAAAAATGATTATGGTATAAACAGCGCTGATGCCTTTACACCAGACACCACTACACCTGTTGATCCTCGTTTAGATTATACCGTAGGTCGTCGTGGAATAGATTACAATGGATTTGGAGAACATATTGGAAAGGAATGGATTCGTGCTGGTTTTAGTGACCTTTCTGGTCCCTACCTTCCAAAGAAAAATGTATACCAACAGTCTGAACTTGGAACCAACCAAGGTAGTGGTGCTTGGGGACAACAACACTCTGGAATCAATTACAACGTTATGCGTTATTCAGATGTACTCTTAATGGCTGCCGAAGCTGCTGTAGAAACAAATGATCTTGCCCTTGCCTTGAACCTTACCAACCAAGTCAGAGCGAGAGCAGCAAATTCTTCGCAAGTACAAGCCGTAGATGGGAGTGGACCTGCAGCCAACTATATGGTAGGAGAATATGCATCCTTCCCTGATCAGACCTTCGCAAGACAAGCAGTGCGTTTTGAGCGCAGAGTAGAATTAGGAATGGAAGGACATCGTATGTTTGATTTAAGAAGATGGGGAGCTTCAGTAGAAATTTTAAATGAATACTACACTAATGAGACTAATGTAATTACCAATTTTGGACCAAAGGTTGCTCCTTACGAAGCAAGATTTGACCTATCCCCTATTCCAATCGATGCAATCGATTTAAGTGGTGGAATTCTGACACAGAATCCAGGATACTAATTCCCTCAACCCACTATATTATCAAACGGAGCATTTTAAAATGCTCCGTTTTTTTATCTTTAAAAATTAAGCTAATTCTTATCTTTACGACTACCAAATAAGATATATGAAAACAGGATTTATAATATTAGTTGGCTTTATTTTAGTGACCCTATCGTGTACTGAAAAAAAAGACGATGCTCCTAAAATATTTCATCTACTTTCATCCAATGATACTGGCGTAACATTTTCAAATAAGCTAACGGAAAACGATTCTCTCAATTATTTCACTTATTCATATTTATATATGGGTGGGGGCGTATCTGCCGGAGATATTAATAACGATGGCCTAAATGATCTCTTCTTCACTGGAAATATGGTTCCTAATAAGTTGTACCTCAATAAAGGCGGGTTAAAATTTGAAGATATTTCAGAAAAAGCAGGTGTAGCAGGTGACAATCGCTGGTATACCGGAGTTACTATGTTAGATATTAATAATGATGGCTTACTAGATATCTATTGTTCTGTGGGAGGCAAATTTGGTAATAAGGCAAATCAATTATTCGTCAATAATGGCGATAATTCCTTTAGCGAAAAAGCCGCTGAATATGGCATCGCAGATCTTGGCAATAGCGTGCAAGCCACATTCCTTGACTATGACAAGGATGGAGATTTAGATTTATATGTAGCCAACTACCCTCCTACTAATTTCAATGCTCCTAATATGTTCTATTCCTTCAAAAAGAGAAGTCCTAAAGAAATTGAATCGGATAAACTCTATAGAAATGAGGGCACTACCTTTGTAGATGTTACCAAGGAGGCCGGACTTTACGACTTCGGATTATCACTAAGCGCCACCGTCGGAGATATGAACCAAGATGGTTGGCCAGATTTATACATATCCAATGATTTTAGTACGCCTGATCAGTTTTACCTGAATAATACAGACGGAACCTTTACAGAAGTAGTGCGTCAAACAACAAAGAACACTTCCTTTTATGGCATGGGTGTAGATATTGCAGATTTCAATAATGATGGCTTATTAGACATTTTGCAAGTAGACATGACTTCCCAAGATAATAGAAGGGCCAAAGCAAATATGGCCAGCATGAATCCTGCTCTCTTCTGGAGTACAGTAAATGCAGGATTCCATTATCAGTATATGCAAAATAGTTTACAGCTAAATAATGGCGTTATTAATGACACCTTACCCGATTTTAGTAATGTATCTCGTTTGGCAGGTTTATCCTCCACGGATTGGAGTTGGGGACCCCTCATGGCAGATTTAGATAATGATGGGTGGAAAGATATTTTCATTTCCAATGGTACCCGCAGGGAAATTAACAATCGAGATTTTTTTAGAGCATTGGATGAGGATAAGAAACCCATTGATAACTTTTTAGAACGAAGTTTGGCCATCCCTTCTGAAAAGATTGACAACTTTGTATTTCAAAACAAAGGAGATCTTACTTTTGAAAAAGCGAATGAAAAATGGGGTCTCAGTTTTAAGGGGTTTTCGAATGGTAGTGTCTACGTAGATTTGGATAATGATGGCGACCTAGAAATTATTACCAACAATATTGATGATATTGCCTCTATTTTCGAAAACACAAGTTCTTCTATAAACAACTATATCAATTTAAAATTTAAAGGAACCGCCAAAAACCCATTCGGTATTGGCGTAAAAGTATCTTTAAGCAATAAGGGCACAAAGCAGTTTCAGGAGATGACATTAAGCAGAGGTTTCCAGTCTTCCGTAGCGCCTCAAATGCATTTTGGAACAGGAACTACTACTACTCTAGATGAAATTCATGTGGAATGGCCCGATGGAAAGACGCAAACCTTATCGAATGTATCAGCAAATCAATTTCTTACCATTGATTATTCCAATGCAACCTCATCTAGTAAGAATATTGAAAACATAGCCGCCATTTTTAAAACTGAGAACGACAGCCTGCTTGCTCCAAGACATCTACACTTGGAAAATTATTATGACGACTTTCAAAAGGAAATTCTCCTGCCGCACCAAACCTCTATGTTTGGTCCCAGTGTTGCTGTTGGGGATCTAAATGGAGACGGACAAGAAGATTTTATCGTAGGCGGTGCACATCTACAGGAAACAGGTGTTTTTTTTAAAACGGATACAGGTTTTGAAAAACAGCAAATAGATGCTATTGCAAAAGATAAGATTCATGAAGACGTAGGTACACTCATTTTTGATGCTGATAAGGATGGAGATAACGACATTTATATGGTAAGCGGTGGAAATGAATTTGAACACCGCCCTAACTTATTACAAGACAGACTCTATATTAATGCTGGAGATGGTTCTTTTACGAAATCTGAAGCAGGATTACCAAAGATGCTTACAAGTGGTTCTAGAGTGCAGCCGGTAGACTTTGACAAGGATGGTGATATGGACCTGTTTATAGCAGGACGGTTGGTACCCGGAAATTATCCAAAAGCTGCGGATAGCTATATCTTAGAAAATCAGAGTACCCCTGGGAGTCCAAAATTTATAGATATTACTGAAAAGGTAGCAC
This sequence comes from uncultured Flavobacteriaceae bacterium, assembly GCA_947500575.1. GTDB lineage: Bacteria > Bacteroidota > Bacteroidia > Flavobacteriales > Flavobacteriaceae > CANMSI01. The sequence continues at coordinate 975,186 of CANMSI010000002.1, forward strand.
CAGAATTACAGCAATTAGGAATGGTTACCGATGCCGTTTGGACCGATTACAATCAAGATGGTTGGATAGATCTGATTGCAGTAGGAGAATGGATGCCTATTACGGTTTTCGAAAATAAAGAAGGTACACTTCATAATAGTACTGAAAAACTACAGCTTGATAAGAGCAATGGCTGGTGGTTTAGTATCAAAGAAGGTGACTTTGACAAAGATGGTGATATGGATTATATCATAGGTAACTTAGGTTTAAACTATAAGTATAAGGCAAATTCCAATGAAACCTTCGACATCTATTTTAACGATTTTGATAACAATAAAACCAATGATATTGTTTTAAGTTATTTTAATGGAGGAAAAAAATATCCGCTCAGAGGTAGGGAATGTTCTTCTCAGCAAATGCCTGGGATAAAGAAAAAATTTGAAGACTATGCATCCTTTTCTACAGCCACTTTGGAAGATGTCTATACCGAAGAATATTTAGAAAATTCTTTACACTATCAAATTTCTTCTTTCGCAAGTATCTACTTAGAAAACAATCAAGGAACTTTTGTATCACATACACTCCCTAACCTGGCACAATTATCTAGTATTCATCAAATATTAATAGATGATTTTGATAATGACACGCACTTAGATGCTATAATTGCTGGTAATTTGCACAGTTCAGAGGTAGAAACACCACGCAATGATGCCAGCAATGGACTTTTCTTAAAAGGAGACGGAACAGGAAATTTTAGTCCCGTAATCGGAAAAGAAAGCGGTCTTTATGCCAAAGGAGATGTAAAAGATATGACCCGAATAAACATTAATGGAGTTGCTTATATCATTGTTGCAAAGAATAACGATTATTTACAATTCATCAAAATAGATGATACTACCACCAAAGGCTCATTAGCGACTACTATGACCAAATAAGCGCTCTAAAGATTGTTATAGAGGTGAAATTACGGACAGCTATGCTTACATATAAAACATTCACAACCAATCGCTTCTTATCCTTTATAGCTATGTTGTGCTTGGTTTTATTGGGATCTTGTAAATCATTGAACACCATGGCAAAAACAACACCGCTTTCTATTCAAAAAACAATCCACCCAAATGCTCAAAACCTTTTAAACAAAATTCAAAAGATTCCAAAAAAGGGATATGCCTTTGGACATCAAGATGCTACTGCGTATGGTATTGGTTGGAAAAACAGCGGAGATATCTTCAAAAGCGATGTATATGAGGTAGTAGGAGATCATCCAGCAGTGCATGGATTTGAAATTGGGCATATAGAATTAGGGAATACTCATAATTTAGATACGGTAAATTTTGCTTTGATGAAAACGCTCATTAAAAAAGCACATCAAAGAGGTGGCATTATTACCTTAAGTTGGCATCCGGACAATCCAGCATCCAATAAAAGTTCTTGGCACACAAGAAAAGCAGTAAAACACATTTTGGAAGGCGGCAGACATCATATGAAGTATAAAACATGGATTGCTCGTGTTGCCTATTTTATTAAAGATTTGAAAGATGAGTCTGGACATCCCATCCCAATTATTTTTAGGCCTTTTCACGAAATGAATGGAGCATGGTTCTGGTGGGGTAAAGGGCATTGTTCACCCCAAGAATATGTAAGATTATGGCAAGAGACGGTATTTTTATTAAACAAAGAACTCCAAGTAGATCAGGTATTATATGCATATTCTCCAAATTCTTTTAGTTCTAAGGAAGAGTATCTGCGTTATTACCCTGGAGATGATTTTGTTGATATTCTCGGAGTAGATATTTACCAACATTGGACCACAACCAATTTTATAAAAACCCTAAACAGCAACCTCCCTCTACTCAAGGAAATTGCTGTAGAGAAAGACATGCCCTTTGCACTCACAGAAGCGGGGTTAAATAAAGTAAAAGTAAAAGATTGGTGGACGCAGGTTTTAGATAAGCAAATTGCAAATACGGGAATTGCTTGGGCCTTGTTTTGGCGAAATGCTAGGTTGAGCCATTATTTTGCACCCTTTCCAAACCAGAAAAGCAGCGAGGATTTTATAAAATTTAAGCAACTACCACATGTCCTTTTCTTAGAAGATATGCAAGGCATCAAATAAATTAATACTAGAAACTCGCGAGTTGCTTTAAAGCCTCTTCTACAGAGCTTACGGGAAGTTTACAGGTACTATTCTGACATACGTAGATATAGGTGTCACCTGATACAAAACGTCCTTTAAACAAGGGTAGTTCGTTCGAAACTTCACTTCCTACCACCAAAACATTGGGTAATTGCAAAGTGTATAGCTCTTTTAAAAGTGCTCCTGATTCTGGGCCAACAACAGCAATTTCATAATAGGGGTATACAGTTTGTAGAAATAAATGATTCCATTTGCTATAGTTTGCAACACTTTCTGTCATGGCTGGGAGTAAAGAAGATAGCATGGTCTTAGACTTCTTTAGCGCCTCTGTATCATAATTGATATGCCCCAGTTGAAATAAATTTTGAGCCATGATCGCATTGGGAGAAGGCAGCACTCCATCATTGGTCTTTATAATCTGTGAGATGAGTTCATTGGTTTTACTATAGGTAAACATTCCCGACTCTGTATCCGAAAAATCTGTTGTTACCGTTTTAGATAATTCATTAGCAAAGTCCAAGTATTCTTCCTTTTGTGTAACTCCATATAATTTAATGGCCGCTTGCATCATAAATGCATAATCTTCCAAAAAACCGGCAATGGGCTTTCCTCCTCTTATGTAGGAATGCGAAAGTTTGTTTCCCTCCAAACTATGTGTCTTTAAAAAATCAAAAGTGTTGATGGCCTTTTCTAAATATTCTTGTGTTCCAAAAACCGCATAGGCATCTACAAATCCACTGATAAGCAATGCATTCCAAGAGGTAATAATCTTATCATCCAAATGGGGGCTTATGCGTTCTTGCCTCGCATTTAAGAGTTTCTCTTTCCATCTGGTTTTATAGTTTCGCAGTTCCTTTGCTGAAAGCGAATTTTCTTCTGCAAATGCGATATCTTCTTTTTCAGTATGCAAAACATAGGAATTGTTTTCCCAAACATTGTCTATCGTTATCCCATAATAGGCTTTAAAAACTAGAAAATCAGATCCTAGTATCGTTTCTAACTCCTTACTGGTCCAGGTATAAAACTTCCCTTCTTCTCCTTCACTGTCAGCATCCATGGCGGCATAATAACCGCCTTCTGGATTCTTCATCTCTCGGTCCAAAAATGAAATGGTTTGTATAACTACATCTTTATACGCCTCATTTTCAAAACGCGCAGATGCTTTAGCATACAAACTTATCAGTTGCGCGTTGTCGTATAACATCTTTTCAAAATGTGGGATTTTCCAAAAAGCATCTGTACTATATCTAAAAAACCCTCCGCCCACATGATCATAAACACCGCCTTGCATCATTCGATCTAAAGTTGTTTTTGTGTGGGATAAGACAGAACTGTCTTCTTTTAAAGCACCATAGTCCATTAAAAAATCAATATTTACTGGTAGCATTCTCTTTTCAACTCCAAGATCACCTCCCCAATCTAAATCCCATTGCGTTTTCCATTGGTCAAGGTTTGTTGTTAAGACATCTTCGGTAAGTCCCTCAAAATCTGTAGCAGGTTTTATTAAATTGACCTCCTGTACACCAGCAGCTAATCGATCTGCGTATGCGTTCGCTTCTTCCGGATTATTTCTATAGCGAGTGCTTACTTCTGTTAGAATTTGATTCCATTGTTCTTTGGTATGATATGTATCACCATATAAGGGTTTGCCGTTAGGCAAAAGAATTACGTTTAAAGGCCATCCCCCCCGCCCTTTTACTAATTGTACTGCAATCTGGTATATTTGGTCTACGTCTGGTCTTTCTTCCCTATCTACCTTAATATTGATAAAATTCTCGTTCATCATTTGAGCGGTAGCTTCATCTTCAAAAGTCTCTTCTTCCATCACATGGCACCAATGGCAAGATGAATACCCTATACTTACCAATACTAATTTATCTTGTTTTTTTGCATCTGCTAACACACTTTCATCCCAAGCTCTCCAATTCACCGGATTATGAGCATGCTGCAATAAATAAGGACTTGTCTCATTAATTAAATCATTGGTGTACGTATGTTCAGATGCATTCCTTCCGTTTTCTTTACAAGAAAAAACAAATAACATAAGAAGACAAAAAGTAAGATTCCTTAACATATTTTTACTTTATTTTTTTATTTAGATTCTTGTTCTAGGAATCCAAGCATACTATAAGAGGGGTATTCCAATTTAAACAAATTCATCATTAAAATCCTTCGTTAAAGGAGGTAAAGACTCCTTATCACCTCCTATAAAACCAAGACAAACGCAAATACAAAATTGAGTCATCATAGACATTATTTTAAGGTATGGAGTTCAGTTTTAAAAATACTAAAATGCCTGGTTTTATTCGTGAATTTGGTAGGCAATTTCGCTAGTCGGTTCTTTTTTGCTTCATAAACCATTTATATAAATCTGGATTGGTATAGGCCCTTCCCCACGCATTATGCCCCACACCCTTATACCTCGTAAATTGCACATCGTATCCCATTTCTAAAAGACGGGCTACCATGGTCTCCGATTCCGATATAGGGATGGAGTTATCTTCTTCGCCATGAAATACCCAAATAGGCATCTTACGATCTATCCAAGCAGCATACGGCAAAGGAGTCATACCACATACCACTGCCATTGCAGCAAAGGTATCTGGATATTGCACAGCAAGTTCCCAAGCAGCACCTCCACCTCTACTTAAACCAGTAAGATAAATTCGTTTTGGGTCCACTCTATTATTTGCTACTACGGTATCTAAGAGCTGCTTTACAGCCCTGGTATTCCACCATTTCTTCTTATGAGGATGCTGAGGAGCCAATATCAAAAAAGGAAACTGTTTTCCTTCTGCCAACATTTTTGGCGGACCACTAGATTTTAATTGGGATAAACTATCACCTACATCGCCACCACCATGAAGAAATAATAATAATGGGAATTTTTCTTTTTGTTTTTGCTCGTACGCTTCTGGATAGTATAAATAATACTTCAATTTTTCTACAGAAACGGTTTCTACCTCATCCGATATTAGATTGGTTTTTTGGGCACTGCATCCTTGTAAAAGACATAGACTTATACAAGCCATACAAAGAAATTTAAAGTAACTATCCATGCAAAGCAAGGTACTTCTTTATTTTGTTTTCTGAAACCAAAAAGAAGGTTCTAATCAGCAATAAAACTAAAACCGATGGCAATATTTGTGGCCTTTAAACCTGTATTACGCTCATATTGCTGCAACCTTAGATCTACACTTTTTAAACCCACCTTCCAAATACGAAAGTTGGTAAAAATATCTGTGTAGGTAACTCCAAAACCATATTGATTGGCAAAATACTTAGACAAATCAAAATCAGAAGTGAAAAAATCTGCAGTAGACAAATGCGCATTGTACGGAGCAAAATAATCGGCTTGTGTCTGATTGTAAAATCGATACGTTGGATACAAGGTAAACTTATCCGAAATTTTGATAGGTATTTCTATACTGGCCGTATGCGATTGAATTCCCCAATCATCAAAGTAATACCTATAATAAGTGCGTAGTACAAAGGTTTCGTTTAGATAGTAATTTAATCTACCCCCAAGAGCAACTTTAAATCTTGCATCAGGGAGTTGTTCTACAGCATCTGCCAAATGAAAATTATCTATAAAAGAATCAGCAACATCACTAAAATAGACCCGCTGAAAAGGGGTGGATAGTAAACCATCTTGCGTTATTAAATCTAGCGCAAGTGAGCCTTGTAATTTTTTAGATAAGATTTGTGAAAAACCAAATCCAACAGCGTATGAATTTCTGTTCTCATTCTCAAAAGGTGTAAACATGGGGTTGTAAGCTGCATTCCCAGTAATGGTATTTTGAGTAAATAGTATATTATCCAAGCCAATACCACCAGGAGCAAATGTGCGGAGTTCTGTAGGGTAAATTGAATTCCATTTATCCAAGAATACATTTCCAGTAATACTTATCTCCGTATTTTTCTCATTAAAAAGTTTGGTATAGCTACCACCAAAACCCACAGAAAAATAATCGTACTCCACCGCTAGGGACAATTTTGCAGACCATATATCATTTCTACTGTCCGAGCTATGGGCATAACTAATAACGGCAGTGCTTAACTCATCACTCGAGGATGCACCAGAACTGGCAACAAATGGATCGGCCGGAGCTGCACCATCAAAAGGACCCACATTGGAGGAAGAAGCTGAACTGTAGGCAGAAACACTGGCATCTACAGTAAGTATATCATCATCATTTAAGGGAACTGTTACTATAATTGTAGGTGCAACATCAGTGAGTTCTTCTGTTCCAATACCGCCACTTACAGCAGCATTGTTGCCATCTTGGGTATAGTACCCAAAAAGGAAGTCTATTTCAGAACTTTCAAGTACTCTTTTCTTATAGCTTGTTTCGGAAGTGGCATCCTGACCGTAACTTACAAAGGCAAAAAAGAAACAAAAGCAAATAAGTATTCTTCTCATGTAAAGGTTGTTATTTTAATTACATCCACAACCACCACCAGTTTTACCTCCATTTGCACCTACTCCTGCTTCCCTATAGGCATGAAAAGTAGTTTCAAAACGGTCTGTTTTTTTACTTGCCAGTAGCATGTCTGGATCATTCAAATAGACCTTCTCATATTCTTTAACGGCTACACAAGAGCCTAGAAAACTAGCAGCAAACAAACCTAAAACAACCTTCTTTATCATAATTTATCAATTTCAATATGATCTGATGTATGTATTTTTCCGGTATCATCAATTAATATACAAGATACCTGAGGTATTTGATTAATTCTGTCCAAGCCAGCTTCAACACCCATTACGAAAATGGAAGTCGCCAAAGCATCAGCCAATTCGGCTTTTGGAGCAAAAACAGTAGCACTTACAATTCCACTAGCTGGGTATCCAGTTCGTGGATCTATAATATGCGCATAACGCTTCTTATTAATAGTAACGTATTTTTCGTAGTTTCCTGATGTCACTACGGCATTATTATTGACTGGTAGGAGTGCAAAGGCTTTATTTTTATCCAAAGGATTGGTTATAGCTACTTTCCAAGAGACTCCTGAAGGCTGAGTCCCCCATGTATTCATATCGCCCGAGGCATTCACAATTCCTGACACTACACCTTCTTTCATTAGAAGATTTTTAACTGCATCTGCTGCATATCCTTTGCCAATAGCTCCAAAACCAATTTTCATTCCCCGAAGCTTCAAAAATACTGTGCTTGCTTCTTCATTAAGAAGAATATGGCGGTATCCAACTTTGGCAACGGAGGCTTTAATTTTTTCTAATGCAGGCATTTGTTGCATACTACCATCAAACTTCCAAATCGGATCCATAGAAGCATAACTAATATCAAAAGCACCATCGGTGAGTTTAGAAATACCAATAGCACGTTGAATGAGATCAAAAAGCTCTCTATCTACTTTTACGGGTTGTATCCCTGCATTGAAATTAATTTTTGATGTTTGTGAGTTGCTATCCCAAGAGGAAATAAGCTTTTCGATGCGGTCAATCTCTTGTATAGCCCTATCCAAGTATAATGCTGCAGCTATTGAATCTTTAGCAACTACGGTAACTTCAAAACCACTTCCCATGCTTTTAAAGGAGCGCTTAAAAATGGACTGTGCCTGCAATTGAAAAAAGCAAAAAAAGGCGAATATAAAATAGTAGCGCAGCTTCAAAAAGAAATATGTTTAATGTGTTCTACGAAAGTATGCTTTTTATAGCCTATTTCATAGAACAGGAAGAATATACCGAGTATAACAATCCTAACAATTCTTATAATTTTAGGGGCGGGTAAAACATTTAAATTTCATAGCTTAGTGGAAACTTCAGCAACCATTTATGCATAAAAAATATGTTCTTGTATGGGTACTTCTTGGATGCATTACACTTTTAGCCTGTAGTGACTCCAATAGTGCTACTGAAGAGATGGAAGAGGAAAACAGTATAGATACAGACCAAGATGGCATCGTTGACCTCCTAGATAACTGTATTTCCTTGGCCAATGCCAACCAATTAGACAGTGATAGTGATGGAGAAGGAGACGTATGCGATGCGGATGATGATAATGATGGTATCTTGGATGTAGCAGATAATTGTAGATTAACACCTAATCCAGAGCAATTAGACGACGACCAGGACGGCTTTGGAGATAGTTGTGACAATGATGGAGATGGTCCTGATGAAGATAATGACGGTGTTTTAGAGGCCTTTGATAATTGCCCCACCACACCCAATCCAGACCAATTAGATACAGACCGTGATGAAGAGGGCGATGCCTGCGATACGGACGATGATGGAGATGGTATCTCGGATTCTGAAGACAACTGCCCCTTAACCCCTAATGCCAACCAACTAGATACTGATAATGACGGTATTGGAGATGTTTGCGATCAATAAATAGTACACCAAAGAACGAAGGATGAAAAATAGAAGGAAGTTTATCAAAACATTGAGTACTGGCATTGCAGGGTCTGTTTTAATGCCGCAACTCACCGCCTCCGAAGGCTCAGCTACCGATTCAATTGTTTGGGGAGATTTGAATACGGATGCATCAGAAGACTATTGGGAATCTTTAGCCAAGCAATTCGTTTTTACTCCCAATCTAAAGTATTTTAATAATGCCTCCTTGGGAGCAAGCCCCATCCCTGTGCAAAAAGCCACTGAGACCTATAAAAAAATGTTGGATGGTTTCCCTTCCAAATATATGTGGGGTGGTTGGGATGAGGAAAAAGAGGCGGTTCGTTCAAAACTGGCAAACTTGTTTTCTGTATCCAATGAAGAAATTGCATTGGTGCATAATACTACGGAGGGTATGAATCTGATTGCCAGAAGTTTTGATTTAAAGCCGGGAGATGAAGTAATTTTAGCAGACCATGAGCACGCGAGTGGCACTATTCCTTGGGAAGTATGGCAAGAAACCAAGGGAATTAAACTCGTACGCCCTACCCTACCGATACTCCCCAAGGATAAAGAGGAGATAGTTGCTATCTACCAAAAAGCCATTACACCAAAAACCAAGGTCATTTCTATGTGTCATATTGTGAATACCAATGGCATGCTATTGCCTGTAAAGGAAGTTTCTGAATTAGCACATGAAAAAGGAATTTTAGTGGCGGTAGATGGCGCACAATCTGCTGGGATGTTTCAAATAAATTTACACGATTTAGCATGCGATTTTTATGTAGCCAGTGCACATAAATGGCTTTTTTCTCCCAAGGGAGTAGGTGTTTTTTATGCTAAAAAGGAGAGTCAGCATTTCTTGAAACCCCTAATGGTTGCTAGAGGCTATACAGATGAAAGCATTCGTAGACTAGAAAATTATAATACTAGGAACTTACCTGAAGTATTGGGTTTAGGTGCTGCGGTAGATTTTCATAGAGAGGTAGGTGCGCAAAAGATCCATGAACGTAGCTATGCATTAAAGAAGTATTTTCGTTCCAAAATTCAGCAGCATACAAAACTGGCATTGAAAACACCAGAAGCCGAAACCCTTTCAGCGGCCATACAAGTGGTAGAAATAATAGGAAAAGACGTCAATGAAGTTAAGCAACAGCTTTTTGATAAATATGGTATAGATTGCAGGCCTATGAGCGGTTTTAGTCTCAATGCCTTACGCTTTTCCTTTGCCATTTACATTACCAAAAAAGATATAGACTACTTGGTAAATGCCTTAAAAGAGTTAGCCACCTGAAAAAACTAAGGCCCTATAGCTACTACTTTTAAAAACAATAGAAATCTCTTAGATTCGCACAGATCTTAATAGGTATAAATAATAGTACTCATAGCGACTTGTTAGCTATAAATGAAATGAAACAAACTTTATACTTCATATTACTAATTGGATTTTTAAGCTGTCAGAAGTCTCAAAAAAAGCTTGAACTGACTAGTAGCAACTGTAACAATACAAAACTGGTAAATTATATCCATCCAATTAGTAATTTTAATAAAGGTCGCACATTTATCTACTCATTGAAATCAAATAGGAATTCCAAAATAGAATTTTTTAAAGAAACATATTCAATGGAAGTTGATAAAGATTCTTTACTATTCAGCATGGTAAAAAACGCTCAAGGAAAAGTAACCGACTCAACCATATTAACTATTACGAATGGAATTCCAAAAGTTAGAGAATCTTTTACAAGAGTAGATATTTACCCTGAGTTGTTACCAACAAAAGACTCTATTGTTGGAAATAGTTATTGCGAATTTGGAACTTTTTGGGATTCTTATGAATATAAAATTCCAGTCGACAACAAAATAGTTTCAAGAAAGTTTCAGGGACGTACAACTCATAAAGAATATGTAAAAAGAGTCTTTAATGGTGTAGAATACCAGTGCGCAATTATTGAATCCGAAAAAACGTTAACAACTGAATTTAATGGACAAACGGAGAAACTGAGTGGTACTTGGACAGGTTGTTCTTGCGAAAATTTAGGTGAACTTTATTCGACAACTAAAACAGAAGATGGAATGGTGATTGAATACACCCTAGAAAAGATCATTGAATAAAGAACAATATCCATAGTTCACTCTCTGTTAGAGACTCAAAGAAAAAATCTACTTTTATTTAGCTATAGGTCTATAGACAAAATTATAGCCAAAAAATTGGTACCAATTTGAAAAATGAAACGCACCGCAATAATATTTACATCGCTTTTAATTTTTAGTTGTAATCAAAACACAAAGAATAACAATCAAATGGGAATATTTGACAAACTTTTTGGAAAGAATAATACGGGTAAAAAAGAAGGACTCAAAACCTATAATCAAGAAATTGAGAAAACTAGTACGATGTTAGACGAAACGATCTTTTGGAATATCGTTGACACCTCCGTAAAGAACACTGAAAATCAGGATTCACAAGAAAGGCTTTTAGTGAAAGAAATTGAAAAACTGACACCAACACAGATGATTGGTTTTAGGCTAAGAACAGACAAACTTCTATACGATACTTACAATTCAGAAATGTGGTGCGCAGGATATATCATGAATGGTGGGTGCTCTGACGACGGATTTGAGTATTTCCGAAATTGGGTAATATCAAAAGGAAAAGATAAATATGACAAAGCAAAAGAAAATCCTGATAGTCTGATTTCCGAATACATATCCACTAATGAATTTTATGAATTTGAAGGGTTTTGGTATGTAGCTTTAACAGCATTCAAAAATAAAACAGGCAAAGAATTATACGACTATATTGCTGATGATTTTAGGTTTGATGAAAGTAATTATCCGAATTTCGAATTTACCTGGAAAGAAGAAGAACCAGAAACCATGAAAGCAATTTGCCCTAACCTATTTAATAAAATGTGGAATTAAAAACTACTGCTAACACCGTATATTAGTAATTAAAGTAGTTGGTCATTACAGAGAACATTTCCAGCAAAACACTATCTTAGTTTGGTAGGTAATTTCTGTTGAAAATTATCCACACTTGACCGTATACCAACCGCTGAGAGTAAGTTTTAGTTAATTCATAGATATTAAAAGTAAGTCTCCAAAAATTGATGTGATAAATAATGATGAGAAGAAAATACCTTATATTAATTGGAATTATAGCGCTGCTCCTAAGTGGTTATTTTATAGCAGATTCCATTCTATTTGATGGAGTAAGACCTAAAGCTATCAGCGAAAATGGTTTTCAAGCAAATTATTTCGCAAAAGAAAATATAGAAGCTAAAACAACAATAATTTTGCCGGGTGGAGGTCCGTGGGGAGACTATTGGGCACAACATTTTGCTAAAAATGACATGGTGGGACTATCCATTCCCTATTCAGGAAGCATAGGTTTACCAGAACTACCTGAAGAAATTGAATTGAAATACTTTGAAAACGCCATTCATTGGCTTAGCAAACAGTCCGCAGTTGATCCAAATAAAATAGTGGTGATGGGCGCATCTAAAAATGCTGAATTAGCATTGATCATAGCTTCTACATTTCAGGAGTTGGTAAGCGGTGTGATAGCATACGCACCTAGTTCAGTCTCCTGGTCAAATACGGTTTTACCGTATAATTCCGATGAATTGAAAGCGAGTTGGAAGTACAAAGGCATTGACATTCCATATATTCCAATGGATAAAATCAAAGGAAATCAATCTAATACAATCAATATGTTGGAGTATTGGGAAAATGGTTTGAAAAAAACTGACTATGTAGAGGAAGCGGTCATCAAAGTCGAACAAATCAATGGACCTATTTTACTCTTCTCTGGAAATGATGATAAAGTGTGGCCTGCCTCTAAAATGGCTGATATGATTGAAAAACGCTTAGAAGCAAACGGATTTAAATACACCTTTCAGAATTTAAAATACAATAATGCTGGGCACTCCATTTCTGGCAACCCTGATGATAAATCAAGCTATAGCAGTAGAACAATAACTATTGATGGCAAAGAGTACGAATACGAGCAGGGAGGAAATGCTAAGGGCGACTATAAAGCCAAACAGGATGCAAGAATTAAATTAATGGAATTCTTACGGAAAATATAAATCCGAACGAAGGCAGTTGCTAACAACACTTAGAATTCAGTACCAACTTCTGCCCTATATCTAAATTCCTTATTTTTATGATCCATGAGTTCTAATTCAAATAGACTCATTTGTATAAGAACCTAACGCCTATCTAATCCTTAGCACACATTTAAGAGATGAAAAAAAAACATCGAAAAATATTTTACCCAACAATTTTCATTTTAGGATTGTTTTCTATGGTTTGGCAAATATCCATATACCAGAACACCATCATTGATTTACCAATTTTATTCGGGATTATCTTAATTGTGGGAATCATAACGTTTTTAGTTGGCTATAAAAAATATGGGAAAACCTATAAGTATAGTGGAATTGGACTTTATTTTTATTCTTTTTTGCACTATCTATGTGGATATGGATTTTTAGCTTGTTCCGTCTTTACTTTAACGAATTATTATTTAGCGGACAAAACGCCTATTAAAAAAACGTTTGAAATTGTTGAGCGGACCTGGTTGCTGGGAAGTAAATACCATAGAGATGAAAAACAACCTGCCTTCAAAATAAACTATGATAAAAAATTAAAACAATTAGTTTTCCCTCATAAGTACTACAAAAATATGGCATTATATAAAAATGTGGAATTGGAAGTTAGAGAAGGTTTTTTCGGATTTGATATTTTGGTAAATAAAAAACTAACCTATTGACTCAGAAAAAACGTTGGCTAGCAATATCTAAAAACAATACGGCTTAGTTACTTAATTTATAAACCAAGAATACGGTTAAACCTTTAGCATTTTGCCTGGAGTCTTACGAAAATTAAACCTTAGTTTGCTCTCTTACTATTCTATAGGTACACCGTATAAAGTATAAACAACCAATTATAAAAAATATGAAAAATTCCATAGTCACTTTCAGTTTATTGCTTTTAATATCATATGCTGTAAATGCGCAATGGAGCAACCGATATCCAAAAGTAGATGGATATGGTCATCATGTCTATTTGGAAGGGTATGAACTGCCTGTTCTAAATTCAGGCCCAACAGATCCCGCTCCATCCCCCTTGAACAATCAAGTTGTTTTTTCAGCTAAAGGTTGGCTGTGGATAATGAATCTTGAAACTTCTGAAGCGGAAAGGATAACGTTTTCTCCTGATCTTGATTCTAGACCAAATTGGTCACCAGATGGAAACAAAATAGTTTTTGTTAGAGATAACTCCTTGAACACACATTTGGTTCTTTTAGACTTAAATGCAAAGAAAGAGACCGTACTTGTAAACTCCAATGCTTTGGACTTAGATCCTATTTTTTCTGCAGATGGAAACTTTGTGTATTACTCATCCGCAAAGAACGGTTCATTCGACCTTTGGAAAATAAATCTTGCAACACTAGAAAATACCATTTTAAGTAGAGAAAACAGCCTTGAGCGTCTCCCAGTTCCAACACTGGAAGGTGATCAAATTGTTTATCTTCGTAAAAAGGGGTTTTCTTATGATTCCATTGAATTGTTAGATTTAGAAACCAACACTAGCACTCCGCTGATTGAAGAGAATTTTACATCTCAAGCTGCTTTTTCATTATCAAAAGACAACACTACATTGGCATATACATGGCCAAATGGGGATGATTATGAGCTTCACTTATTGAACATTGCAATTCCAGAAAGCAAAATGCTTCTTACCAAAAGTAAAGGGCTGCCCTTATCACCAAAATTTAGCGCTGACGGTAAATGGGTCTATTTTTCTGAAAACAATAAAAGAGAATCTTCAGAAATGAAGCGAATCTCCGTAAATGGTGGTTTGCCAGAATTACTATCCATTAGTAAATGGAAATGGGGCACTACAACTGGAAAACTAAAAATAACCAGCCGAGTAGACGGAAAAATAGAAGCTGTAAGAATGAGTATTACGGATGCAAATGGACATCCTATTATTCCAGAGTCTGGTAGTATACATTCTGAAGGACAAAATGGAATTGTTTTTTTCTACTCCCCTGGAGAAATTGAAGTGGAAGCAGCAGTGGGCAACTTGACGATTACAGCGGTACATGGTTTTTCTACAATTCCACAAGTTAAAGAAATTAAACTGGAAGAAGGTACTACCGAAACGGAGATGAATCTAAACCGAATTTGGAATGCGAATAACGAAGGTTGGTACGCCGCCGACACCCATTTTCATCTTAATTATGGAGGCACTAGTCAATTAGATCCTGAAGATATACTTGTAGACCTTAAAGCAGAAGAAATAGATTTTGGTTTTCCATTGGTTGCCAACCTCGGCAATCGGTTTCTTGGGCAACGCCTTTTTGGCTGGCAAAATGCTGAGCAACCCATCTTATCTTTTGGACAAGAAATACGTTCTCATTTTTTAGGTCATCTAAATCTTATAGGTACTCCAGAATTATATTGGCCTTGGGTTTGGGGACCGCGATATGATATATATGGAGCAGATGATAGACTGAATGCAGAGCCACTTCGGTTTGCCCAAGAACAAGGTGGATTAGGAGGTTACGTTCATCCTGTTCCTATCAAAGATCCTTTCAAAGAAAATGGTGGCAAGTATGTTCCTATTGGATTAGTAGCAGATGCTGTTATGGAAGAGGTGGATATGTTAGAAATTGGATGTCTATGGACCGATGAAATTGGGACAGCAGCCTTATGGCACGAATTTCTAAATCTTGGCATTCCGATTGCCTTATCTGCCGGTAGCGATGTTATGAACGATCTTTATCGCACCATGGCCATTGGAGCAACACGCGTATATGTAAAACCACAAGGAGAACCCACTTTAGAGCGTTACTTAAAAGCACTAAAAGAAGGAAGGAGTTTTGTGAGCAATGGTCCGCAACTTGTATTCTCAGTAGCAGATTATGAAGTGGGAGAAGCTATCAAATCAACTAAAAAGAAAGCTAAATGGAAATTGGAAGTGCATTCTCCAGTTCCTTATGAAAAGGTAGAACTATTCGTTAATGGAGTTGTCATTGAGACAAAAAGAAGTAAGAATGGAAATAGTGAAATTTACAATGGTTCTATTGAAATTCCTAAAGGTGGGTGGATAACCGCTAGAGTATCTGGTAGTACCTCTGAATGGCCTATGATGGACAGTTATGCATTCGCCGAGAGTTCACCTATCTGGATTGATGCAATTGGTAGCACTATGCCCAATGCTAAAATAGATGCAGCAAAAAAACTTCTTAAAATATTAGAAACCTCAGAGGAAAGAATGAAACAAGGCTATGGAGATCATAAAATACCTAATTTACTGAACCACTTTTCTAAGGCAAAGGAGAAATTGCAAAATATTGTAGCAGAAAACGAGTGATACGGATTTTCAGTTGGGAATGTACAGGCAAAGTTTGGTTATAACCCACAATTATTCAAAGACGAAACCGTTGTGCAACATTTAAAAAATATATAGAAAATAGGAATGTTACTCGATACTATAGAATATATAAGCATAGAGAACCAAACAACTAGTTTTCCGAAACATTTTCACGAAACTTTTTGTATTTCTCTTATTCATAAGGGTATTGAACAAATTGATTTTGAAAATCAAAGTCTTTTCACGGAAGCCGGTAGCATCTCCATTACAAATCCGTACGAAGTGCATTCCAATCCACTTATTGATAATGACTCTTTTTTGAAGTTTGATACTATTTACGTACCTAATAACGTAATGAAGTTTCTATTGAATGGAAGAAACATTAAGTTTATAAACCGTCAAATAACAAATCAAAAAGCGAACAGCTTGTTTTTGGAGCTCAAAGAAGTTTTGGACACCAAAAATGATGCTATAATTGAGTTTCACCTATCAAATTTTGCGAAAACCTTGGAACGGTATTCCCACGAAAATAATAGTGATTATTCCGGATTAAACTTTAGTAGTTATCATCAAATTAACCACTATATTGAAAATCATATTTATGATAAATTTTCTTTGATTGAATTAGCAGAAATAGCAAATATTAATAAATTCGGATTTTCAAAGAAATTCAAGATATTAACTGGTATGACGCCAATGAATTATGTTTTAATGCGGAAAATATTTTCTAGCAAAACACTAATCAAATCAAATTGGGAACTTACAGAAATAGCCTATCAATACAACTTCACAGATATGGCTCATTTTTCTAAAACCTTTAAGCGTTTTATTGGAATCTCACCCAAAAAATATAAGGAAAGTATCCAGGCTAAAATCAAATGACCAATATTATACAAGTCGTTAAAATCATATAAAATTACTTTTGGTTAAAATAATAGCCAAATGAAAAAAGCAGCCTATTTATCCTTTATTCTTGTTATTCTATCTAATCTAGTATTCTCCCAATCTATAGATGAACCATTTTCCCAAAAAAAAATGCGGAAAGATTTAGAAGTTTTTAAAAGCACGCGCATCGAAGCCAATTCCGGACTTTATAAGTACAGAACAAAAGAACAAATAGACAGTATTTACAGCTGGGCTGAACGTGAAATAGGGCAATCTTCTTCGTATCGCGATTTTTATAACATTATTTGTAAGCTAACTGATTTTGAGGGGAGTTCACATAACAATACAGATTTTTCTAAAAAACACTTGAATAGCTTAGAAGAAGAAACGAGCGGGTACTTTCCTTATCCTATAAAATGGATTAATGGTAAATGGCTTTTAAACTTTAAGGGAGGAATAATTCCGCTTGGCTCGGAAATCGAAGAAATAAACGATATTCCAATGCCAGAAATCATATCTAATTTATATAAATACTACACTACCGATGGCCAAAATTTAACTGGAAAAAGAGTGGGGATTAGAGGTGCATTCCCAAAATATTTTCGTTTGAATTATGGACTTGTAGAGCAATTTAAAGTAACCTATAGGGTACCAGGTTCGGATACCTTAGCTAGCAATAATTTAAAGAGCATAGGGTACAATGATTATAAAAAAAACGTCAATAAAATGTATTCTTTACCCATAGATAAATTCTATTATGCAGAATCAAAAAATGGCCAAAAATATAGTTATGAGCAGATAGATGCTTCCACAGCTCTTCTAACAATTTATACTTTTTCGATGGGAAATGAAACTACGGAAGAACACAAAACCTACTGCGCTTTTCTAGAAAGTACATTTTCTACTATTAAAACTGAAAACATTAAGAATCTAATTGTAGATATTCGTTTTAATGGCGGGGGAACAGACCCAAACGATTTGGTTACCTATTCGTACCTAACACAAAGGAATTTTCAAGAAAATAAGGAAGCTTGGATTCGCTTTAAAAAAATACCTCAACTAAAGTATATCTACTCTAAAGTACCAAGGTTTTTAAGACCCTTAGGCGTTGGAAAATATAACAAAATGCTTACCGAAGACTTTTATATTGAAAGAGACAATGGTCTATACCAAGGTCCGTTGAGTAGAGATCAAGAAATAAGGAAACCAAACAAAAATGCTTTTACTGGTACTATTTATTTACTAATAAGCCCTCAAGTTGCATCAGCAGGGAGTTTATTCGCTGCAATGGTCGCAGGAAATGAAAATACCATAGTCATTGGAGAAGAAACCTTGGGAGGTTACTATGGGCATAACGGTCATACCCCCATAGGTTACATTTTACCGAAATCAAAGATTGAAACATTCTTTTCGGTTGTAAACTTGGAACAAGATGTTCCAAAAAAAGCGAATCAAAGGTACAATCGAGGTATTATTCCTGACATTAATGTAACTCAAACTTATGAGGATTATATATTACAAAAAGATGCACAAATGGATTTTACGCTTAAATTGATAGCCAACAATCTAAAAGAAAAATAAAAAATTGTGCTTGCACCACCTTAAATTTAGTCCTAGTTCCCTCCTATTTTCAAATTTCTTATTTTTAACAAGCCAGATTTCTACATCCCACTGTTCTTACCAACCATGCGGATAAGTAGAAATCATAGCCTGTACATTAGCGTTCATGAATTCAAAATCAAATCAAAATGAAAGTTACAGCTGAGAAAAATGAAAAGGTTGCCAATATGATATTTGCATCTATTTATCCTCTTTACTTGAATAGATTGGTAAAAAATGGGAGAACAAAAGAAGAACTAGACCAAGTAATTAAATGGTTTACGGGTTATGATCAAGATACTTTACAAGCACTTATTGATGAAAAGGTAACTTTTGGAACATTTTTTCAAAAAGCGAAAATACATGCTAACGCACACTTGATTAAAGGAGTTGTTTGTGGTTATCGAATTGAAGAAATAGAAGATGAATTTGAATTGTATAAACAATGTAGACGTATGGAAAAGCTGATTGATGAATTGGCAAGGGGACGTAAAATGGAAAAAATTTTGCGTAAAGTGTAAACAAAACAATACTGCAGTCAAAACAAATGGCCTGTAAATCAAAATAAGTATAAACAGTCTACGGTCTGTTGCCATGGACTTAGGTATTTAAACTCCTACTCTCTGGATGCAAAACAGTATCAATCACTAATGAATATTAAAATCAATCAAAATGAAATCAAAACTAATTACACTTTTATCACTAACACTGTTGTTGTCTTGTGCAGATGAGGCAACAAAACCGGCTCCATCAAATGATAAAATTTCAGAGGTAGAAAAAAATCTAACTGCTCCAGTATACATTGAGGGAGATGCTACGTGGACTATTGAAGAGAGAATGAAACATTACGGTGTTCCTGGAGTTAGTATTGCAGTCATAAATGAAGGGGAAATTGCATGGGTGAAAACCTACGGAATCATGGATAAAGAGAGTAAGCTTCCTGTTACTAAAAGTACATTATTCCAAGCTGCTTCTATTAGTAAACCTGTTTCTGCCTATGGGGCATTAATGTTGGTAGAGCAAGGAAAGATTGATTTAAATGCTGACATCAATAGCCAATTAAAATCATGGAAATTAGCAGAAAATGAATTTACATCCAAGAAGAAGGTAAACCTCAAAAACCTGCTTAACCATTCTGCCGGAGTTACCGTGCATGGGTTTTTAGGATATAGTCCTGATCTTCCTGTCCCATCCTTGATACAAGTATTAAACGGTGCGTCGCCTGCAAATTCCGATCCGGCAATTGTAGATAAAACGCCCGAGGAAAGCTTTAGATATTCCGGTGGAGGATATAATATTGTTCAACAGTTAATGATGGATACAGAAAATAAGTCATTTCCTGAAATAATGAAAGAACAGGTTTTACAACCTTTAAACATGAGCAATAGTAGTTTTAATCAGCCCCTTGAAAAGCCACAATTAGACCTAGCAGCAACGGGTTATTTGCCAGATGGAAGTATGACCAAAGGAAAGAGACACACTTATCCTGAAATGGCACCAGCGGGGTTATGGACAACTCCTGAAGATCTTGCAAAGTTTGCTATCAATATTCAAAAGACACTGAAAGGAGAAAGTAACAAAGGATTGTCAAAAGATTTGACGAGCAAAATGCTTACCCCCTTTGTAGAAGATTTTATTGGATTAGGAATTTTTATCAATAAAAAGAAAGATCAGGTATATTTTGGCCATGGAGGCTGGAACGAAGGTTTTTCTAGTGAATTGATTGCACATAAAGAGAAAGGATATGGAGTGGTGGTAATGATCAACTCTAATCATCCTGATTTTATTTCAGAACTTATACGTTCTGTAGCGTTGACCTATGAATGGGCTGATTATTTTCCGAGATATAAAAAGTCAGAAACGGATAGCATTTTGTCATCAAAATTTATAGGAAAATACATGGTTCGAGGATACGATTTTATTGAAGTAGTAGCGCAAAACGATCAATTAATGTATCGTGATGGTCCAGAAGAAGATCTCATTGATCTTGTTAAAGTAACAGATAGCACCTATGCAGTAAGAGATATTGATGTCCTATTTCAGTTTAAAGAAAATCTAAAGAAAGATGCCATTGATGTAAAAGTATTGAACTCAAATACATTAAAAACTAGGTCCGTTTTCAGTAAAATTTCGGGAGTTACAAAATTACCATTGGAGATCCTTATCGATGGAGATTTTGATCAAGCGCTAGAAAACTACAAATCCTTACAAAAGCAAGATAAAAATGATCCTTCCGTGAATGAAAATAACCTAAACCAATTGGGGTATCGGTTTTTAGGGAAGGATAAAAATAAAGTCGCTAAAGACCTATTTAAGCTAAATATGATGCTCTACCCAGAAAGTTCCAATGTATATGATAGCTATGCTGAAGCCTGCATGAAAATGGGAGAGAATGATCTTGCCATTACAAACTATCAAAAATCATTGGATTTAAATCCAAAAAATGACCATGCTAGAAATCAAATTGAGAAATTGAAAAAGGGTAAGTAAATATTGGATCGGATAATTCAAAAATGAAGTCGAAAATAAACCTTATCTTAAAGTTCGTTAAGTATTGAATTTCAGGAACTATGAAAATAAAACCAAAAGTTAAATGGTATAATGACCCGCAGTTTGTAGGTGCATTACTATTCTTTTTACCGCCCCTTGGGCTCTTCGGACTTTATAAAAGTGAGGCCATAAAACCAATCTGGAAAAAAGTGGCTTCTGGGGCTTTTGCATTAGCATGTATTATGTTATTTGCAATCTCTCGAACCTAATTTGAAGTTGCTTGGTCTATTCTATAGTAGGAAATAGAATGTCTGCTTGCTTCGGATGCTTATCGTACCAGTAAGTGTATTAGCGAATTCTTATCTATCTGAATATCAATTAACGAACTTTCAATTACATTAAACCTACCCTTCACTGCAAGCGAAAACACTAATGGACAAAAAAGAAATAGCTTATAAGTATCTGCAATATCTTGAACAAGGGGATATTACAAATGTAGTTGGGTTATTTAACTCAGACGGGATAGTAGATTCACCCATCTATGGAATAAAAAGGGCTGATGAATTTTATCAGGGACTAAACAATGATACTTTACATTCTGAATTACATTTAAAGGGCATATTTGAGCAAAGTGATGCTAACAATTTAGCACTTTACTTTACCTACAAATGGACTTTAAAAAACAAACAGCAAGTAGAATTTGATGTGGTTGATATCATAGAAATTGATATTAACAACAAAATCAAAAAATTGAAAATAATTTATGATACTGTTCTTACAAGAGAACTAGTTGACCAGTTAAAATAATCGAAAATGTTGTAAATCACAGATTGTGTTTAATTGCGTTAAATTTCCCCACTATAAATTTATATCTTTAAGACAAGGGATGGTTCTGATAGAGTACCCTCTCGCAGCAATGCCCCTTGAAAAGCATTACCAAGCCTTCAACCAACAACTAAAATGACTAGAAAAAGATTAAGAAATATTATAAAAATAGTTACTGCTATTTATCTGCTCTGTGTCTTAACTGGAGTAACGCTACGAATTTTTGATGCTACGGAAGAACAAAAAATCTATTCAACTTTTAAGGATCTGCTACCCTTAATTTTTGCTGTACCCTTGGGGTATTTAGGTTTTTGTTTTCAAAGACGAAATAGTTTTATGAGTTCTCTTAAGTTTCTTTGGAAAAATATGATTGTAGCCGTCAATGAAGCCATTCAATATACTCATCACGAAGAAAATTCTCAAGAAGATTTCGGTGCTGTTCTTACCAGTTTGAGTGAAGTCATTGATGAGCTTAGGGGTGTATATAAAAACATTGGTGAAACAGAATCGAATATTGGCCAGTATCCATTTGAGCCTATAAAGACTATAAACAAAGAAATTAAGAAATTAGGGTATGGTAAAATTGAAAACTCCGTTCGCGAAAAATCAAGGGATCTAATTATAGGTAATTGGCAATCCATTAGAAAAGAATTCTTACATGAATTTGACCGTTATGAACCTACCAAACCAGTAACATCGTATAAGATGGATTAAACCTCGGCTGCTGCTAATAAAACACAGATGAAATGTATGAGAATTATTTAAATAGCATAAAAAAACAATTTGAATATTATAAAACTCTTGGAGAAAAAGTTTTTGAACAATTAGAGGAAACAGATTTTTTTTGGCAGTATAATATAGAAAGCAATTCCATAGCTATTATGGTGAATCATCTGAATGGAAATATGAAATCTAGATGGACAGAATTTTTGACCACTGATGGAGAAAAGGAATGGCGCAATCGAGATTCAGAATTCGAAAATGTTATAAAAACAAAAGAAGAACTCTTGCTTAAATGGGAAGAAGGTTGGGAGGTATTATTCACTGCCCTTAACACCATTAACCAAGACAACTTCAATAACAAAATTTATATACGAAATCAAAGTCATTCTATTGTAGAAGCCATTAACAGGCAACTTGCTCACTATACATACCATATTGGACAAATAGTCTTTTTAGGTAGAATGATTAAAGGATCACATTGGATAAGCCTTTCCATCCCAAAAGGAAAATCCGAAACATTTAATACCGCAAAATTTTCAAAGGGAAAACACCATGGGCATTTTACAGACGACTTAATTACTAATCTTAAAAAAAAATAACAACGGAACCATGCAAAACCAATGAATGATTCCTGTTTTGACCGAAGATTCAAGGTTTACGTAATTTAAATTTGGTTATATTTAGAAAAGGAAATTAAAAATTGAACAAATGGAAAAGAATATACTCATAGCCATAGCTGTATTTTTAATAATCACTTTTATTGTTTGGAGACTTACCAATCGTCGTTTCAAAAAAGAGTTTGGTCAAAAAAGGAGGAAATTATGGGGACAGCGAACCTTTTACTGGGAAAGTGTAATTGGCATTAGTACTGGTTGTACATTTTTAGTCTTGTTTCTATTAAAATGGGGCAATATTTTGACTTTCTAAAATTAAACATAACTACGTAATAGAATAATTTTTGTTCAAAATCTTGTAATGCTGTTCTCCTAATCCAATACAAGAATGTAAACTCTAAAAAAGAGTATTTAGTTAAGGCCCATTAAAACTTTCCGATTCAATGAAATATTCAGCCAAAGAAGGTTTTCCATATTATTTTGAATTGGTTAAAGAGGATAGTTTGTCAACACTTTTTGAAAGTGATACTACCTTTGCCTTTCTAAAGTCAATAGATGAAGAAAAAGCAACTTATAGATATGCACCTAATAAATGGAGTATAAAACAAGTAATAGGACATATTACCGACCATGAAAGAATTAAAATGTTTAGAGCGTTTCAACTGAGCAGAAATGAAGACATTCAACTATGGGGTTATGATCAAGAATTCCTAACTTCTAATAGTCGTTTTGATGTATTAGAAATGGAACTTTTGGTATCAGATTTTTATAATGTCCGTAAAGCATCTATAAGTTTTATTGAAACATTATCAGAAGCACAATTGAAAAAGACAGGAACTGCAGGATCATATCGGATTAACTTGGCAGATTTTCTCAGGTCTATTATAGGCCATGAAAGGCATCATTTAGGCATTCTAAAGGAAAGGTATCTCAGACAGGAAAGTGAATAATGACCAAGAAATGGAGGTGTTAGATAAAAAGATACAAGCAGATTACCAACATAGGGTGAACCGGGTTTTCAAATACATTGATGAAAATTTGGAGGGCGATCTTTCTTTGCAGGCCGTATCTGATATTGCCTTTTTCTCACCTTATCACTTTCATCGGGTATTTAAATTTGTTACAGACGAAACTTTGAACGAGTATGTAACCAGACGGAAAATAGAAAAGGCCGCTCTAGAATTAATCCACAGAGACCATAGCATAACGGAAATAGCCGCTATATGTGGATTTAAAGACCATTCTTCTTTCACTAGGAATTTTAAAAAAATTTACAACCTCAGCCCCTCCTTATTTAGAAAACAAAATTCCAACGAATTTAGCAAGATTCGTCAATTGGAAAGCAATAATGGTCAAACTTATCCTGATTATGAAAAATATATTTGCATCATTAATAATCTTAAAAATTGGGTAACAATGAATGCAAAAATTGACATTAAAGAAATCTCTGAAATGAATTTGGCGGGTATAACACATATCGGAATGCACGGAGTTGAAAATGCCTTTGAAAGACTTATAAAGTGGGCGAATTCAAAAAATCTCTTGCATCATCCGGAAGCGAAAATGGGAAGAATTTTCTACGATAGCTTTAAGGTAACAAGTCCTACTAAAATTCGGATGGATATATTTTTAGTAAGCAACCAAGTCTTTGAAGCTAAAGGTGAAATTCATGAGCTAAGCATTCGTAAAGGGAAATGTATTGTGGGGAGGTTTGAAATTACGCCCAATGATTTTGAAAAAGCATGGACCGGGCTTTTTGTTTGGATGAATGAAAATGGATACAAAAAAAGTGTAGAAAATCCATTCGAAATTTATCAAAATGATTTTAGACAACATCCAGAAAATAAATTTATCGTGGATTTACATATCCCAATAGAATAACAATTATGCTGAATCGAACGTCATCGACATTTAAAATTAGTATGCTGGTATTACTAGTCGGCATGTTCCTCTTTTCATTAGTTCAGCTCTACAGATCATATAGGATCTATAGTCACGGTGAAACAACCCTTGGGACAATTAAGGCATATAAAGAGACCAAAGCTAATCCACAAAGCATTACAGGAAGTGATATGACGTATACCCCTATTTTTTCTTTTTCCGACAGCACTGGAAAAGAATACACAGTAAATGCTAGAACTTATTCCAAAGAAAAGAAATATGTCATTGGAGAACAAATAAACGTGTACTACCCTAGTGGGAAACCAATAGCGGCACAAATAGAGGGATATTTTCCATGGAAAATGTACTCCATCCTGGCTGGATTAGGACTTGTGGGAATTGTTTTTGTTGGACGTAATTTAAAGGTTAACATTAAAGACTAGAAAAAAGGGAATGATACATCAATTAAAAATAGGCTTCACTATATTTCTTCTTTCATTGTGCTATCAACTAAATGCTCAGGAAAATAAACATATAGATCATTTTGAGAATGGAAAAATAAAAGCCATTGGATTTAAAAACGATCAAGGCATCGCTACAGGGAAATGGACCTATTATAGAAAGGATGGGTCTATAGATGTTGAATTAATATTAAATGAAGAAGGAAAACCGCAAGGACCTTTTGCCATGTATTACTCTAATGGGCAACTGCAAACCAAAGGGAACTATTCTGGTGAGGGTTTCTATGAATTTGAAGGCAGTTATGAAGACTATCATAAAAATGGACAGTTACAATCCGTAGGTACCTATAAAAACAATAATACTGTCGGAAAATGGGTGACTTACTGGGAAAATGGTCAAATTAATTCCCTTACCCATTATACAGAAGAAGGCGTGATACAAAAGAATACAGAGTATTACCAAAATGGGCAATTAAAAATGGATGTCCTATACAATAGTAAAGGCGACTTCACCGGAAACCTAATTGTTTATTATTCTAATGGACAGATATTTACTATGCAAGCGTTTGATGAGAATGGGAATAAAAAAGGAACTTACAAATCTTATTATAAAAATGGAACTTTAATGGAAGTAGGTGATTATGCCGGAACCGATTATTTCAAAAAAAAAGGTGTCTGGAAGACATTTTATAAAAACGCTTCTTTAAAATCTGAAATAACATATGATGAGAATGGAAAACGGTTAGGTGAAATTAAACGCTTTGATCAACAAGGGAATTTAATCCCTAAATAATGGTCTTCACCTCTTCTTGTTGTCAGGTAATCTCCATATCTTTAAGTAAAAACAAAGAGAATCTTAAATAAAAAGAGGGCAAAAGCCCTCTTTTGAATTTCTTATGATCTTAAGAAAACCGAATCAGTTTTAATCCAGTGTGCCTTCTATGATTTCTCCATACTTGGCGACGCGTCAATGCCCTATCTGCAGCATTATTTTCATTATTTTGTTTCTTTATATTTTTCATTATTATCTATTTTATAAGTTGATGATTAAAGTGCACTCAACACCTCTTTTAAACATACCCTACAAGACGTATTATAAGCTCGTTTATTACATTGTTGGGAGAAGTTTAACATTCCAACAAATTTAGGAGTATACTAGTAGCTGGTTTTTAATATCTAATTACCAAACCCTAATCATTATTGAATACTTCATTAATTGTATCTGCAAATCTATTAGTCTGAAATTTCATATATTTAAAACAGTAGTTTGCCACGCTATTAAAAAGCTACAAATACTGTGAAGTTTGAAACCCATATATTGCCAAAACCTTTAAACACTTATATTGAGTCTATATTTCATTTTAAAGGCTTTATTCCGGAGCATTCAATAGAGCGAGTGGTGCCTACTGGACATATTTTTATCATTTTTGAGTTGGATGGGATTCAACGAAATACATTTAACAATGATACTTTGGAACCCAATGGCATGTTTTCTGAAGTATGGGTTTCTGGTATGCATAAAAATTATCTTTCTATTTCTGCTCATCACAATTCTGAAATGTTAGTTATACAATTTAAGCCATCCGGCGCCTTTCCCTTTTTCCAGCAACCCATCCATCTTTTAAATAATACCGTGAAAGCCGCCACTTGTTGGTTTGGTAAAGAAATAGTAGAATTGCGACAAAAAATTTTAAAGCAATCCACTTCTGTAGCTAAGTTTAAAATAGTAGATCATTGGTTGCTCAAAAAAATGAACATGACTGAGACCGCGGGTAAAGAGATATTAAATGTCATTCATTTATTACAAAAAGAACCGCTTACCCAACATCAAGAAATAATAAACTCTTATCCAAAAACACAAAAACACCTAATAAGTCAATTCAAAAAATACGTAGGACTAACACCTAAAGTTTTGCATAGAATATTTCGTTTTAATGAAATATTACACAGAATACACTTAAAAGAAAAAATCGCCTGGCCACAAATTGCTTATCAATTTGGTTATTCAGATCAATCGCATTTTATTAAGGAGTTCAAGGAATTTTCTGGATTTAATCCTCAGGAGTTTATCAATTTCGACTTTCACAAAGGAGAGCCCAACTTTTTTCCATTAGATAAGAAAGGTTAATTTTCTACTATCACAACCGGAAACAAGTTTCTTTCTTTGTATCACACATATTTTTATGACTATGAAAAATCTTTTATTTCAAATAATGATTTTGTCCTTGCCTTGGACAGTATTAGCCCAACAAACTCCGAACGATTCCCCAAAAAGAATTATTTCTGTTATTGACTCTTCCGAAACTGATAACGTCGTATTGCAACAATCCTTTGTAATCAATGTTTCTTTAGACTCTGTATGGAATGCCTATACTACAAAAAAAGGGTGGGAAAGTTGGGCTACCGCTATTGCAGAGGTAGATTTTAAAATAAATGGGCGAATCAGAACCAATTATAACAAAGATGGTTCAATTGGAGATGATGAAACAATTACCCTACACCTTAAAAATTACATCCCTAAACGCATGTTAGCCTTACAAGCGGAACTCTCTAAGAATTTTCCAAAGTTCATGAAAGAAGATGAGAAAAATCTATTTAATATCGTTCTTTTTGAAGCGTTAACCCCCTCTAAAACTCAAGTGATCTCCTATGGTATTGGTTATAAGAACAATGAAAAGTATAGGTCATTGCTGAAGTTTTTTATCACTGGCAATGAACAATCATACTTAAATTTAATCTCCTATTTGGAAACAGGAAAACCCTCGGTAAACTATTAAAATATGGACAAAGCATTACAAACAATGATCAATAATATGCCAGAGAAAACTGGAAAATCATTGGAAGAATGGAAATCAGTTTTAAAAACGAAAGCCTTTGCAAAACATTCTGAAGCAGTGAATTTCTTAAAAAAAGAACATCAGGTAACCCATGGGTTTGCAAATACCATTGTTACATTGTCTAAAGAAAAAAATGAAACACCAGATGATCATGTAAAGAACCAATACGCAGGGAAAGAGGCCTTACTACCAATATATAAAAACCTATTATCTTTTGTAAAAAACCTAGGAGATGATGTTAAAATTACTCCAAAAAAGACCAGTGTAAGTATTATTAGAAAAAAACAGTTTGCCTTAATTAAACCTGCAACCAAGACCCGTATTGATTTAGGATTAAAAATAAAGGATAAACCCACGACAGACCGACTAGGAAATTCTGGACCCTTTGGAGCTATGTGCACGCATAGAGTTCAACTATATGATATCAATGAAATTGACACTGAGTTGAAAGCATGGTTGACTGAAGCTTACCGGAAAGCCAAATAGATATTTGTCATATAAATTGTATTACCAAATAAGTTTAAAGGGCAAAGTCTAAAATGGATGAAACAGTTTAAAAAGTTTGTGGAGCATATCAATTAAAATTTTTAAACGAATCTGCTCGTAATTTTCCAAATAGGATGCGTCACCACTTCAGGGATTTAACATCTTGAAAACTTTTTTTTATCGAGGATTTGTGGTATAAAAAAATCTCAAAGAGCAATAGCTCTTTGAGATTTTTGAAGGTATTGGTGATCGCGACAGGATTCGAACCTGTGACCGTCTGCTTAGAAGGCAGATGCTCTATCCAGCTGAGCTACGCGACCAAAGTGAATGTCAAAGACAAAAAAATTTAAACAAAGCATTTTGCCTAGGCGGGTGCAAATATACAACTTCAATTAAAAAGTGACCTATATATTCTTCATTTTTTGCTATTCAAAACCTAACAAATTGGTAACCAGTTTATTTAGCAAACACCGCAAAATAAAGTCCCTAATTCCAACTAATTACTGTTTCTACCAAATAAAAACCATAGTAATGCTATGGTTTTTATTTTCTATATCTGGTTTACATTTTCTTAATATTTCTTCCTACACCATTAAAACTGGTATTTCATCGATGAAATGCACAAAATCTTACAAAACTCTAGAAAATAAAAGTTTGCTAATACCAGATATAACCATTATTTTCAGGGACTAATTAATTAAAACCACCTCATATGAAACAAAATTACATTGTGAGTGGTAACGCTTTACGAAAACGTTTTCGTAATTGTTGCTACTTATTCTCTACAATTTTATTATTCATTTTTGGAAGTCTACAAACAGTAGAAGCCCAAAAATATGAAAGTATCCCTGGAACCGTAGTCGTTTGTCCGGCAGATTTCGAGGATCAACATTCACGCATGGCCATGAAACAAATGGCTGCGAAAAAATCCTCTTTAACGGGGAAACAAAATGCCACTGCTGATATTTCCATTGTCTTTGGGCCAGGGGCTCAAGGAAATGCGGAAGTACAAGAGGCTTTTCAATTTGCTGCCGATATTTGGGCAGAAGAAATTGTTTCTTCTGTACCCATTGTAATATCCGCAGACTTTGCCAATCTAGGCGCAGGAGTTCTCGCATCTGCAGGACCATCCCAATTCTACAGAGATTTTGCTGGCGCTCCAGAAGTAGGTGTATTTTATCCAACGGCTTTAGCCAACTCTTTGGCAGGAGAACGTATAGATCCTACAGAAACATTTGATCTTGTTGTGAACATAGGAAATGGTATCCCTTGGTATTTTGGTACTGATGGTAATCCACCTGCGGGTCAGTTTGACTTTGTAACAATTGCTTTACACGAGATAGGTCATGGATTAGGTTTCACGGCTATTAGAAGTTTCTCGGGAGGAGTTGGATCTCTTACATCAGGAGGTTTTCCCTCAGTATTTTCTTTATTTTATGTTGATGGAGACGGAAATCGTTTATTAGATTTTCCTGATCCCTCCACTGAAATAGGAGATGCCTTTACCGGCGGTGATCTATTTGTAGACGGACAATTTGCAGTAGCAGCATTGGGTGGTACCCTTCCTGAAATATTTGCACCAGCAAATTTTCAAGGAGGTTCTAGTCTTGCACACTGGGATGAAGCAACTTTTCCTCCAGGTGATCCAAATTCATTGATGACACCTGCAGCTGGTGCTTCAGAGTCCAATTTTAATATTGGAGATATTACCCGTGGTCATTTTAGGGATATGGGATGGGTTCTAGCGACTCAAGCTCCTATTACCGTAGTTCCTGGTAGCTTAACCGCAGAACTCTTTGTAGAAGAAAGCGTAATGCAAGAACTTACCGTAACCAATATCTCTGAAGAAGCGGTTACTGTAAATGTACTTCCAAGTGGTGTGGAAGTTGTTGTTGGAGTTATTGATCCTGTAGAACTTACTATTCCTGCAGGGGAATCTGCAACTATTAATGTAGAATTAACTGCTGTAGGTGTTGCCGCAGGACAATATGATGAAACTATCGATTTAGATATTCCTGGATTCGACACTTTTGTAAGTGTTCCTGTTTCGGTTAGAGTTTTAGATGGAACTGAAGCGCCAATTATTGCAGTAGACCCTGTATCTTTTGACGAAACGGTAAATGAACTAGATATTTTAACCAGAGATTTAACCATCTCTAATACAGGTAATGAAGTTCTTAATTATAGCATCACAGTAAATGGTGAAGATCAAATTACTTTTGAATCTAAAGTAGCTACTACTAATGCTGCCATTGCTGCGAACGGTTTTACCACTGAGCGCATTGGAAGTACTAGTACAGGTACTATTTCTGACATAGTGAGTACAGACGGTACATTGAACAAAATAGTGTCTAGTCTTTATGCCACAGATTTTGAAGATTTTACTGCAGGTGAATTAAATGGCCAAGGCGGTTGGAGTACGCAACCTGCTGGCTTTTGGAATATCACCGATGCAAATCCTGCTGATGGAGCTCAACATGTAAGAGGAACGCCAAATGGTTCCGGAGCTTTGGGACTTGGATTTTCTCCACTAATTACTCCTGGAAGTGAGCCATTCATGGTAGCTTCTGCAAGAATAAATATAGAAGGAAACGATACTAGTTTTGAGTTTATCCCGCAATCACCTACTGAAGGTTCCGTAAATACAAGAGTACGTTTTAACGCGGATGGTAGTGTTGATGTATTAGATGCAACTGCTAGCGCATTTGTACCTATTAGCGCTCCTCGTCCAACTGGATACTTTGATTTAAGAGTGGTTATCGATAGAGATGATCTTGGACTAAGTGTTTTCTTTGATGATGAGTTAGTTTTTGCAGGAACAGGTTTTGCTCCCTTTATGGAACAAATTGTTTTGTTTTCAGACAATGCAGGAACTGAAACAACCATGGATATAGATAACATTGAAGTAACCGATGGAGATGAAAATGCATTCTTCTTAACCGTTTCACCTAATGGTGGTTCTGTTGCTGAAGGTGCCTCTTCTGTTGTTCAGGTTAAATTTGACGCAAGAGCTTTAGAAGCCGGTGTATATACCGCTACAATTAATGTATCTAGCGATGATCCTAATAATGGATCCATAGACATTCCTGTAACCTTAACAGTATTAGTACCTCCTACTATTACAGTAGCGCCAGATGCGTTAAGTGAGTCAGTAGATGTTATGGTAGACGATCCGCCAGTAAAAACAGCCACTTTTACGGTAAGTAATTCTGGTGAAAGTCCACTCGATTTTACTACATCTTTAGGTGCAACCGTATTTTCGGCGCCAGTAGTTGATCCAGAAACGATACTTGCTAATTTAGACATGTCTAGATATGGTGTTGGCAATACAAGCAACGCAGAAGAAAAGTCTTCTGGTAAAATGGATCAAACAGATCGTTTGAAATTTACAAATTCTAATATTTTATTGGAAAACGCTACTATTAATGACTCTATCTTTTATGATACGGGTATTAATTTCCCAGATAATTTTGCTGGAGTAGATGTAGATCCTTACTCTAGTGCCGTAAATTTTGATGTAACATCAGACTTTACGCTAACAGCAGTTAGAAATGGATATCGTACAGAAGCCTTGGCAAATCCTGTTTACATTCTTGAAATTGTAAGAGGTGGAGCTACACCAAACGACGGAGAATTACTTTTATCTAAAACTTTTGAGCAAGCTAGCGAAGAAGGAGTAGTTGTAATTGAAGAATTGGGCAGTGCGTTTGATTTCTCTGCCGGAGAATCCTTTTGGGTAGTTCACAAATACCCAGTTGGAATTTCATTCCCACAAGGGGTAGACGATGCTGCAACACAGCGTCCTGATACTTATTTCTTTAGTGGAGATGGTGGTACTACATACAACCCCTCTGGTTTTGTTTTCTTTGTGAGAGCATTGAGTGGAGATGTTGATGGAGGACCTTATATTACATTAGAACCATCAGAAGGTTCTGTTGCTCCAGGAGAATCTGTAGATGTAGAAGTTACTTTCGATGGTACTTCACTAGCAAATGGAACATTTGAAACAGATATTTTGGTCAACAGCAATGACCCTATTACACCAACTGCCACAGTAGCTACAACATTCGTAGTTTCTGGTCAGATTAGTGGTATAGCGGTTTCTGATGAATTACTTCTATTTAACGATGTATTTGTTGGGAATACGAAGCCAAATACATTTACAATTACAAACACTGGTTTAGCTCAGTTAAACGTAAGTTCAATTGCTTCTGATAACGAAGACTTTACGGTTGAACCATCTTCTGCAGCTATCGGTGCTGGTGAAGAATTAGAAGTAACGGTAACTTTTGCACCTTCTAGTACTGGAAGTATTAATGGTGTGATAAGTATTACCAGTGATGCTTCTAATGCTACTAATCCTGTTGAGGTGATTGTGAATGGTATTGGGGTAGATCCTCCAATGGCTTTCCTAGACCCTCAAGAAGTTTTTGAAAGTACTAATAAAGGAACTACTGTAGATACGGAAATTGTACTAAGAAATGACGGTAACTCGCCATTGCAATACTCTTTCCCTGACCTTGCAGTTGCTGCTTTGTTAGCAGATCCAAATGTACAACTGAATAATACAGAGATTATTAATTTTAGTAATTTCTCTCAAACCCAAGAAAAAGGTTTTGTAGATACTAGAGTGGGTCATCCTGTAGATAATAGTTTGGGTACAGATACTACTTTTGGATATACTTGGATTGACAATGATGAACCAGATGGACCAATATATTTCCCATTTGATATTAGAGGTATTGGAACAGATGTTTCAGCGCAAGTTGGAGCAGATGGTACGGTAGAACTTACCTTACCTACTCCAATAGAGTATTATGGAATTACCTATGAAAGCTTGTTTATCAATGCGAACGGCTTTGTTTCATTCCAAGCTCCTACATCCTTTGTTACTTGGGTTAATTCTCAAATCCCAGTAGATAATGCGGTTAATAATGTTGTTGCAGGGTTCTGGACAGATTTAGAGCCACAAAATGGCGGTTCTGTTCACGTTGCTGCATTTACAGATGCTATAGTAGTACAATGGTCAGATACCCCTACTTTCTTAGGAGCGCCTGACGAATTGGTTACTTTTAAAATCATCCTTTATTTTGATGGAAACATTGATATATTCTACGATGATGTAGACGGTGCTTCTTTTACAGATGAGGGTACTGTTGGAATAGAAAATGCAGATGGTACTGATGGCGCACAAGTTGCTTTCAACACACCTTATATTAAGGATGGTTTAGCAGTTCGTTTTGTACAGCCAGAAGTTGGGTTTGTTAATCTAGTAAGTAATATTAGCCCAATGTCAGGAGTTGTTCCTGCTGGCGGTTCTAGAACAATAACAGTTACCCTAGATGCTACTAATTTAGATCCTGGCACCTATAGAGATAGACTTACTGTTTCTAGCAATGCACCAGATAAAATGGGAAGTACTTCCATTATTGAATTAGAAGTGCTTGACTTCCCTGAAGTTACTAGCTTCCTATTGGTTAATGCAGATACAGATGAGGCTATTGGACCATTAAACGATGGAGATGTTATTAATCTAAACGATTTCCCAGACAATAGCTTTAATGTTGTTGCTGTAACAGGTGAATTCCCTGTGGGAAGTGTTGTATTTGATTATAATGGAACCAATGCATTCCAAAAAGAGAATGTTGCGCCGTACGCTCTAGGCGGAGATAGAAATGGTGATTTTAAACCTTTATCTCTTGCTCTTGGAACCAACACGGTTACTGCAACAGCTTATTCTGGAAGAAACGGTTCTGGTGAAGTTGGCGGTGCTCAAACCATTAGTTTTGAGGTGATCAATGAAACTGAACCAGAATTAATGAGTTTTACATTGGTGAATTCATCTACCAATATGGACATTGGTCCTATTGCTGATGGAGATGTTCTCGATCTTGCAGATTATCCAGAGAATGGTTTAAGCATTGTTGCAGAAACCAATATGGATGGTGTAGGTAGCGTTATATTTGGATTTAATGGCGTAAGTCGTTTCCAAGTAGAAAATGTTGCTCCTTATGCCCTTGACGGAGATATTGCGGGTAATTATAACGCAGTTAATTTCCCACTAGGTATCAATACAATTACAGCTACTGTTTATACAGGTAGAAATGGTGGAGGAGCCATTGCCGCAGAAATGACCATCAATATAGATGTAATTGATTCTAGCGCCCCTGAAGCGAGAGCTGGCGATAGTGTGGCTGGGAAAATCTTCCCGAACCCTGTTGAAGATATTGCCTATTTCTCTTTAGAAGGAAGTGATGAGCAAACCTTAAATGGTACGCTCTTTAACTTACTTGGTCAGGTGGTTAAACCATCATTTGATTTTGATTTAGATGATACAGGTAATGGATTCTTAGATATGTCTAATATCTCTCAAGGAACATACATCTTGAGACTTACAGATAGTAAGGGTGATATAGTATCGCAAGTTAAAGTATTGAAAAGGTAACTTTTTAAAACACTTTAATGATAAAGTAAAGGCAGCAAGTTATACTTGCTGCCTTTTTTATATTTTAGAATCTAATTTCATACCCTAGTTAGTTTTGGAAATCACAAATAGTACACCAGAAGACATAGATGCAATTTTTGAATTGTACCGGCTTGCAACAGTATTTCAAAAAGATAAATTTCCAGATAACTTATGGCCTCAATTTGATGAAAGACTTATTACATCAGAAATAGCAGAGAAAAGACAATGGAAACTACTCATTGAAAAGCAAATTGCATGCATTTGGGCGGTCACTTTTAATGATCCTCAGATTTGGGAAGAAAAAGATGCTGACCCCGCCATTTACCTACACAGAATTGCAACGAATCCCAATTTTAGAGGACATCAATTTGTTACCAAAATAGTGGACTGGGCAAAACCATATGCCAGTACAATGAATAAAATGTACATACGAATGGATACCTGTGGTAACAATACACGTCTCATTCAACATTATAAGAATAGCGGATTTCAATTTCTTGGAATGTCAAAAATAAAAACATCCGAAGGACTCCCAAGCCATTATAAAAATGCACAGGTATGTAGGTTTGAAATTGCTCTTACGTAAAATATTTGTCAACCCAAATAAGTCATTGACCTACACAAAACTTCCATTCGTCTACACTTGATCCATTATTTACACGTTATTTTAGCATATTGCAGATTACTTAAACCTAATTATCATGAAAATTCTTTTTATAGAGGACGATGCTATTGAAACTATGAAATTGCAACGAACCGTTGCTAAACTTCCAGTAAAACCAGCAATTGTTGAAGCAAAAAATGGAGAAGAAGCATTACATATTTTGAAATCTGGGGACGATCTGCCCGATGTTATTCTTTTAGATCTCAACATGCCAAAAATGAGTGGCATAGAGTTTCTTACGGTCTTAAAAGCGGATGATGTATTAAAGTACCTTCCTACAGTGATCCTCAC
Organism: uncultured Flavobacteriaceae bacterium; assembly: GCA_947500575.1. GTDB lineage: Bacteria > Bacteroidota > Bacteroidia > Flavobacteriales > Flavobacteriaceae > CANMSI01. The sequence continues at coordinate 1,011,265 of CANMSI010000002.1, forward strand.
AACATCTGAAAACAGAGCAGATTTATTAGAATGTTACAGAATAGGGATCGCAGGTTACGTTATAAAACCCTTAAAATATGAGGATTATGAGTCTAAAATTCAAAAGGTTCTGGCATATTGGAGTATCAATGAGGTGGTAAAAGGCTAACAGAAAAATGCATTTTCACAACAAATAATATATTAAAAGTACTACTTTTCTTACTTTTATCTTATCAAACTGAATATATGAAAGGCATTGTTTTTACCGAATTTCTAGAAATGGTTGAATCTTCCTTTGGCTTGGAAGTGGTAGATAATATTATTGAAAATTCCGAATTGCCTTCTGAAGGCATTTATACCTCGGTTGGCACCTATGATTTTAATGAAATGGTTCATCTCATTACCAATCTCAGTACGGAGGTATCAGTACCCATGAATGATCTCATATATACCTTTGGGTTGTATCTTTTCACAAGCTTAGGCAAGGCACACCCAGAAGTAATTCAGAGTTATAATTCGCCTCTGGCCCTACTCTACTCTATTGAAGATCATATTCATGTTCACGTAAAGAAACTATATCCAGATGCCGAGTTACCCACTTTTAAAATATTAGAAAAAACGGATACATCCATTTCTATGATTTATTCTTCTTCTAGGGGACTCTATCGACTTGCGCATGGTCTAATTGAAAAGACTTTTGAACACTTCAATGGCAGCGCACAAATATCCTATGAACTGCTAAAAGAAGATGGTACCGAAGTGAAATTTGATGTAACCCAAAATGGATAACAAAGAAGTTACATTACTAAAAAAAGCATTAGAACGACAAAAAAAAGCGCGTTTTCAAGCAGAAAAGATCCTGGAAAAAAAATCCAAAGAACTCTATGATGCGACCCATCACCTCAAAGAAGTAAACGATCGTTTAGAAAATCTTTTAAGTGAAAAAACTTCTGAACTGGATGGTGTTTTCATTAATATAGTAGATCCATATGTAGTAATGGATCTACAGTTTAATGTTATTAAAATGAACGGTTCGGCGAAGGAGTTTTTAGGGTACGATTCGGAAAAAGAATCGCTAAATCTTTCCAGCCTTGTTCATCCAGACTATATGGAGTACACTGCAGAATCTATTCAGACACTTATCACTGTTGGTACTTTAAAAAATTATAGAGCTAAAATTATCCTTAAAGATGCTGAAGAAAAGTTCATTCAAATAAATAGCAGTCTTATCTATGATAAAAATGGCAAACCAATAGCGGCTCAAGGTATTATTAGAGACATCACTCAAGAAACAGAGATTAAACATTTATTAGCAGAGCAGAAAAAAGAACTCAATATTATTGTTGAAAATTCTCCCATGGGTATTGTGCTTACCATTGGTGGTAAAATAATAAAAACAAATAAAGCCTTTACAGAACTTTTGGGGTATTCCGAAGCAGAGTTTAAAACACTCAATGTTAAAGACATTTCTTTACCCGAAGATATGGATGCTTCCAAAGAGCTCATGGATCAAATGAACTCGGGAAAGCTTGATCATTTTTCTTTGGTTAAAAGATATATCCGTAAAGATGGCACTAGTTTATGGGCAAAAAACTCGGTTAGCGCTGTTAAGAATGCAAAAGGAGAAATTGAGTATCAGGTTGCCATGATTGAAGATATTACCAAACAAAAATTACTAGAAAAACAGAAAGAACAGCTTCTAAAAGAACTAGAAAATAGTAATAAAGGCTTACAAGAATACGCCCATATTGTTTCCCACGATTTAAAATCTCCTTTGAGAAGTATTAGTGCTTTGGCATCATGGATACAGGAAGACTATAAAGATATTTTAGACGAAGCTGGAAACAAGAATCTTCAATTAATGCAAGAAAAAATAGGTTCTATGGATAGCCTTATTCATGGAATCCTAGAATATTCTACGGCAAATAGTTCCGCACTAGATAATACGGAAGTAGACCTTAACCAAGTCATCAAAGAGATAAGAGAAAGTATTTTTATCCCAGACCACGTACAACTTGTAATACCGCAAGCGCTTCCTAAAATTTTATGTGATAAAATTAAGATACATCAGTTATTTCAAAACATTATTAGTAATGCGGTTGTTCATATAGATAAAAAGAAAGGCCTAGTAGAAGTGCTTAGCCAAGAAAATAATACCAATTGGCAATTTACTATCAAGGATAATGGTGTTGGAATCCCAAAGAAATATCATAAAAAAATATTTGAAATATTTCAATCAATAGGTGAAAGTGAAAGATCTACAGGTATTGGTCTGTCCATTGTGAAGAAGATTGTAGATCGCTACGGCGGGGAAGTATGGGTAGAAAGCGAACCCGGAATGGGCACAGAATTTCATTTTACTTTAGATAAAAAGAGCTGCTCTGTTCAACAAGAAATAGAATAATGAGAACGATTCAAGGAATAAAAACTGGAAAACAACCATTTAAATTTGATGCAGAAATCTCAGCATTTAAGAATCCGTTGGTGCTTGTCTTTGGCAACCGGTATATGCTTGAACATGAAAACATATATGAGGAAATAAAACAGTTCTTTCCTAATGGTCATATCGTTTTCGGTACTACTTCTGGCGAAATCATGAATGAAACAGTATATGAAAGTAGTATTGTACTAACCGCCGTTGATTTTGATAAAGGCTCTTTTTTGGTAAAAAGAAAGAATGTATCAGATTTTAATAATAACGACCAACATCTTGGAGAAAATTTAATGAAGGAGTTTCCTTTGGAAAATTTAAAACACCTTTTTTTAGTATCGGAAGGAAGTACTGTTAATGGCAGTGCTTTAATCAATGGTTTTGAATCAAGAAAAGACAAAACCATAGGTCTTTCTGGTGGTTTATGTGGTGATGACGATCGTTTTGAACGAACGCTCTCTTCATACAATGAAAACCCAAAAGAAGGAGAAATTGTTGCCATTGGGTTTTATGGAGCATCCTTGGAAATTACCAGTGCTAACTTTGGAGGCTGGACTCCCTTTGGTCCAGAACGCATCATTACCAAATCAAAAGATAATGTCTTGTATGAGTTAGATGGGAAACCGGCATTGGATTTATATAAAAAATATTTAGGCGAAAAAGCTAAAGAACTTCCTAAATCGGCATTATTATACCCCTTAAGTGTTCGCGATCCTAATGATAATGTGGCGATTGTTAGAACCATTTTAAATATTGATGAAACCAACAACACCATGATTCTTGCAGGGGATGTTCCTGAAGGCTCCAAAGTACAATTAATGATGTCTAATGTAGATGATATTGCCAATGGCGCTCGGAAGGCGGCAGAATATGCTATGAGAAACAGAAAGCATAAACCTCAATTGGCAATTTTAATAAGCTGTGTTGGGAGAAAACTAATAATGGATCAAAGAACGGAAGAAGAGGTAGAAGAAGTAATCTCTGTGATTGGCAGTGATACCGCAGTGTCTGGTTTTTATTCCTATGGAGAGATGGCACCATTTGCGGGACAAGATGCATGTAAGTTGCACAATCAAACAATGACCTTAACCCTATTTAGCGAATAATGCATTCCTTATTACAAAGACAGTTTAGAAAATACATTCCTGAGCATTTAAAGGAAAGTACCGACTTAAGGGGCTTTTTAGATGCAGTAGAAAAATCGTATGAACACTACGATGAAAAACTGTCAATGATCCAACGTGCAACTGCTATTAGTTCTGAAGAGTTATTTAATGCGAACCAAGAAATTACCAAAGAAGCCAACAGACAACAGCATATTATTGCCTCTTTGGAGGAAGCAATGAATAGTCTTAACTCCAATTTTGATGAGGATGATAAATTAAAATACCAAAAAACAAAACACTTTAATGCGGAAAAATTAGCGCAACATATTAAAAATTTGGCTGTCCAAATTTCCGAAATCACCACAGAAAAAAATATTTTATTGAAGGATTTAGAAGCACAAAATCAATCGCTAAACAATTACGTTCAAATGGTATCGCATGATTTAAAATCACCTATTCGAAATATTAACGCTTTAATAAGCTGGATTAAAGAAGAAGAAATTGATCATTTTTCGGAAAGTAGCGTACTACATTGTGAAAGAGTATGCGAAAACCTTACCAAAATGGATAATTTAATCAATGGAATTTTACAACATGCCACCATTGGAGCGCAAATGGGTACTAAGAAAAATATTAATCTAAAAGAACTTTTGGTAGAAATACAAACTCAAATTGAATACCCAAATCATATTACATTTGACATCAGCGATGAATTACCAACAATTTATGCGGAAAGGAACTGGATAGAACAACTTTTTAAACATTTAATTAATAATGCTATCACGGCAACCAAACAAATGTCAAATGGTATTATTAAAATTCAAGGTGAAGATATAGACGCTTTTTGGAAATTTTCCGTTTCAGATAATGGTAAAGGAATTCCAAAACAACATCAAGGTAGTATTTTTGAGATGTTTCATAAGCTAGATAATGATGCAACTTCCGCCGGTGTAGGCCTCACATTAGCTCATAAAATAGTAGCACTTTATGAGGGCGAAATTTGGTTAGAATCTGAAAAAGAAAAAGGAGCCACTTTTTACTTTACTTTAAAAAAATAATATGGAAGAAAAACCTAACTTAACCTACATAGATAATCTTGCTGGTGATGACCAAGACTTTAAAGCAAAGTTTATTACAATTATTAAAGAGGAATTTCCTCAGGAAGTGAATACTTATGTTGAACATATTAAAAGCGATGAGCCCAGAGCGGCTGCTGAAATTGTACATAAGCTAAAGCATAAATTTAATATACTCAGCATGGAAAAGGCCTACCGGTTTTCTGTGGACTATGAGGAAGAATTACGGAGGGGAAATATGAAAATGAATGCCGATTTTTTAAATATATTACAAAGCATAACCAGCTATTTAAAAACCATATAAGCATGAACTGTATTATAATAGACGACGAAGCTACTGCAAGAGCTGTAGTAACCCAGCTATGCTCCAGAATACCAGACTTAGATGTAATTGATGAGTTCTCTGGTGCTATGGAAGCTATTAAATTCTTGAATAAGCATACGGTAGATCTTATTTTTTTGGACATTCATATGCCTGGTTTTACAGGTTTTGACTTTGTTGAAACCTTAAAAAACCCTCCCAAAATAGTAATGACCACTTCTGATACTAATTTTGCAATAACCGCCTACGAGTATGAGGCGATTGTAGATTATTTGGTAAAACCAATTACAGAAGAGCGCTTTGAAAAAGCAATACAAAAGGTAAAAAAATCCCTTACAGAACAACCCAAACTAGGGGCTAGAGAAGAAACCGATGCTGGCTTAGATCAAGACTTGTACATCAATATTGATAGAAGGCTTATTAAATTAAAATTTAAGGAGATTCAATTAATTGAGGCCAAGGGCGACTATATTGAAATAAAAACTGATAATGAAAATTACAGGGTTCATAATACCTTGAAAAAAATTAAAGAGAAATTACCAGAAAAAACCTTTCTACAAATACATCGATCCTATATTATCAATTTTACCAAAATTATAGATATTGAAGATAATAGTGTACTGATAGCAAAGAACGTAGTTCCCATTAGTCGTTCCAATCGCCCTGAGTTGATGAGGCGGTTAAATTTACTATAGTACAATCAAAATCTCGAGCCTAAAACGCCAACCGTCTACACAAAATACCCATCCACCGAAACTTCTCTATTTTAGCTGGAAATTGACCCTATCTTTATTTCATAAATGTGCGAATTCTTAACCTAAAACGTAACATTATGAAAACAAGTACAGTATTGATCACCATCTTAAAGACTTTAATAACTGGTCTTATCGGAGTACTATCTTCCGTGATCCTCTTTTCAACTTTAGCCATTGGAAACTTTACATAGAACCCATTAGATATAAAAATAAAGCTTAAAAGCTATCTGTAAAGAGTGCCCTTAAAGGAAAGTTCCCCACTCTAGTGTTCTGGAGGACTTCTTTTTCGTGGCACTTCTTATATTCAAAAGGATTATTTTGCGAAAGCAACCTAATCCTTTTTTGTTTCTATAGCATGCCAAATTAAATGTAATGCAAACTATAATTCCTTTCTGTATAGACACGAATGGTATGTTATTAAAAACTGGTATGAGTTGATAGCTACCCTTAAAAAAGTCTTGTATATCAAGGTACCTCTTTGCTGGAATTAATCTATCGAGGAAAGAAACTATTCCTTATTAAGTTGATCGAAGAAGAGCGGTTTTTTAGTAAGCATCCATTGAAGTTTAATTCCTATTTCGGTGAACTCAAAGCCCGCAGCAGTGGCAGATGCAATATTACTGTACTTTCCATAAATATTTCCTTGTAACCGTTTGGAGAGTTGATGCTTAATTCCAGCTTCAGCTCTAAAAATTCCTGTTTTATCTTCTATTTCTACCTGTTGCAATCCGGTAGCTATACTCGCATTGTATTGCGTTTTTTCAGTAATGGCACCTCTTACTTCGCTAAAAAGCTCTACCACCTGGTATTTTTCTGGACTAAAGTAAATGGAAGGTACTTGATCTTTAAAAGAAATATATTGATAGTTAAGTCCTGCTTTCAGCGCGGGTTTTCGTAGTATATTGTAATAGAGCGATGTAAACAGTAGATTCCGAGTATTTCCATCTGTCTGATCCGTATACATTGCTTGGGTATACCAACCCAAATTAATATTAGTTCCTAAATTATACGCTAAACCATAATGGTTCAATACAATTTCTCTTTCGATTAAATCGGCATTAAAATTTTGTACTTCTCGTTGATACCCCAACTCCAAATTTTGCAGTTTAAAAGGTTGCATTTTTAACTTTACATCTAAGACAGGTTGGGTATAGGCTTCTGTCATAAACCTGGAATTATTAAACCCAAAAATTGCTATTACATTGGTTTTGGGTAATAGTTTATAATCAAGTCCTGCCAAAACAATATGTGAATTGGCCTTGTTTAAACTAACGGTATTCTCTGTAGTTCTATATTGATATGAAAGTGTGGTCCTAAATTTTGTTGACCAAGGTACATTTACTGTGGTATTCGAAGCAAAAGCTACGTTGTTTCCATTATCAAACGTATAAGAAGCATGTTCTTCTGCATAAGGGGTATAATTCGCATTCAATTTTTCTATGAAACCAAGAGCATCTTTCTGATTCTTAAATATTTCTAAGGTTCTAAAAGCTGCTTTATACGCTGGTACAATGCGGTCTGAGGCAAACAGTGCGTTTGCGCTGCCCAAATTACCGTCAAAAGATGTTGCATCATTTTCCAGAATTGCATCATAATTTACAACACTACTTTTAGCATCACCCGTGTATAATCCCAAAGTAGCTTTAAGTGCATATATCCAATTTCTATTGGGATAGATAGTCTCTAAACTGTCTATTTGATGTTTTGCTTGGATAAACTTCCGGTTCCAGATTAATGCTTGTACGTACCTGTCATTGGTTCGTTCCGAAAGTTCATAATCCTTATAGGACTTCACTTTTCTTCTTGCAACGGACGCTTTTAATAGTGCTTCTTTATCTTTTTCGCCAATGTGATGTGCCAATGCTATGCCATTTAAAGCCGTAATAGAGTCTTTAGGAATGTTCACATAACGCTCGTACTTGTCTATAGCATTCTGCACTTCTTTTTTAATGAGGTAGATGTTAGCCAAATTCAGTAATACTTCTTGGTCTTCTGGAAAATCTTTAAAAATCTCCTCCAAAATTGCAATAGCTTCTGCATAGTTTTGTGTATTTGCCTTTTGGTTGGCATATCCAAGTTTTATATACTTTTTAGAGATTTTAGCACTTGCATTCTCTGGTTCCAAAATCAATGCTTTATCTACCCAAAGGAGTGCTAGGGGATACTCTTTTAAATTACTTAGTGTATTTGCGTACCCCAAGAGTGCTCCAAATTTTTTAGGGTGGTTTGCTACTAAATCCGCGTACAACGGTTTTGCCTCTTCATATTGTTTATTCCATAAAAAAGATTCGTTATAGTTGATTTGTATTTCAAAATCGCCCGGAAAGGTATTTAGTAAATTAGCAAATAGCGCATTGGCTTTTTGAGGCTCACCGCTAAGTCCAACAGCTCTGCCATAGCATATCTGGGCAGTCTTATTTGTGGGATCCGTTTGCAGGTAGTTCTCAAAAAAAGTAACCGCTTCTGTAAAATCTCCTTCTTCTAAAAGCCGAAATCCTTTTTGCAAAGGATCCTGAGCATTACCAGCAAACAAGGCAAAAAGTATAAAAATAAAGGAACAAAAATATTTCATTGGTTAAGTAAGATTATTACTACAAAACTATAACGACGATTATAGTAATTTATTAGTATTCGTTTGGTTTACTAAAGATACAGTGCTCTTTTTCATCTTGGAAGTACCAAAACTACCATTGATCCATAGCAAACTACCATCGATCTATTCTGACTTCATTTAGATAGCAATCTTTGAGATATTTGATTCAGAAATTGCTTAAAACTTAACTCTAAACCTTTTCATATGGCACTGCAAATAATAGAATCAAATGGTACACTTCAAGTATACGGTAATCTAAATGCCGCAAATACTCAAATTCTAAAAAAACACTTAAACCTCTTTAGCAATGCTAAAAATTACATGATTTTGAATTTGGAAAAAGTAAGTGGAATGGATGCAACTGCAGCACATATGTTACGACAATTGTATTTATACGCAATGAAGAATCAACGTTTACTATCCATTATCGGGGAAAAAAACCCCAACATTCTCCCGATAATGAATAAAACCAAAACCTTTTATATATTGAGTCATGACCGGGTATAGCATGACTTTCAAGAAAGTTTCCCCCGAGAAGTTGTTTATGGGTAGTGTGCTCCTTTTTAATGGGAGCATCTACCTGTACAACTTATTACAAGGCAAGTTGCTGGGACCAGATTTATTTACGGACGTAATTTTCTTCCTAATCTTAGGTATCATTACTTCCTTCCTTTTTGGATTTACTCCCTCCAAATGGAATTATTTGAATCCTCGTAGAAAACAGCTTTTCAAATTTGTAACAGTACTAATATGCTATGAACTTTTGCACAGTCTTATACGACATGGAGATGTCATAGTAGTACAAGACCTCTTTAACCCTGAGAAGGCTGATTTATATACTTCGTTGGCGCTTGTTGGGAGAGGTGTTTATATCGCTTCCTGGTTGTTTAGCATGATACTGCTTCCTATTGTTGTTCAAAAACAAAGAGCAGGGAAACCAACGGCACCATTACTTTCAAAATTTATGGCATATATGTCCATAACACTGTTCAGTCTTGTTCTTGTAAGTTATTTATATCCCGAAGTAATTATTTCGAGCATATTTGGAGATGCTTACAATTCATTGGCTAACTTATTGTGGCAATACGTTCTGGTAAGCTCACTATTCGCAATAGCCAATCTTATTGCCTATTATTTCTTATCATTAGGCCACTATTTACCTGCGGTCTTCACAAGCTTTTTAGGCATCATCAAAACTTTTCTAATCATTCATTTCCACAATAGCTTAACCATGATTGTACAAATTCAACTTATTACAATGACCGCATTGTTAGTGGCCCTACTGCTCTATTTCCTACAAAAAAACAGCATTCGATGATCTGCTTATGTTAGAATGATGATGATTGGTACGCCAGTAGCTATTCCCCCAAGCTGCTGGCATTTTTTTTACATCTATTGCTAAGGGATAATGGTTCTTTTGAACCGCTGAAACGGTGGTTAATACGCTCTAAATTTAAATATTTATCTGTTGTCTAAGCATCGGTGTTATTGAACTATAGGTATCGGTTGCTTATCTAAAACAAGCTAATTTTTATAGCGGTTAAGACGATCTTTGTAGTGTACTTAAGAAATTATTAACCAGCCAACTAGAACAGAATATCTATATTAAAATAAAGATCTTTGGTTAGGTTAAGTAGAAAGGGAGGTAGTTCGGTTAGCTACCTCCTTTTCATTTCTATAAATCACAAAGGGGGGTACTAGTCAGTAGTAATAAGTTGAAACGAGCTCTTAGGATTCCCTTCCGTATCAATTAGACCAAAATATTTCTGGCGTTGTTTTCTCCAGGGTAAGCGACCAACAACAGCGGTAGGTATTTCTTCAAAGTCATACAGGGTCCACAAAATAAAAGGAATCTTTTCTTTATGAAGAATAGGTTGTATTTCGGCATAATACGCTGCCTGTTTTTCCGAGGATCCGGAGAAAGCATTCCAGAGGCCACCATAAGACGAATATCCGTACTCTTGTAAAACCAATGGTTTATTTGGAATAACTTCTTTAAGTGCCTTATAGGCATCTCTAAATTGAGATACCTCTTTGTAATAATGAAAGGAAACGAAGTCTACCCTATCCGATAAATTCGTTGCTGCTTCAGGAGAAGACCAACCAATAGTTATTCTATGATTTGGGTCCCATTCTTTCACTTGAGTAGTCATTTGTGTTAACCAGTCTAAAACTTTCTCCTTGCCCCTACTCTCAAAATCCAGATCTGGTTCATTTTTAAGATCCCAAGCGATAATGGCATCATGGTCCTTAAATGTAGTTACAATTTGCTCTGCATGTCTATGGGTAAGAGTCCAATCCAAGGGTTCATAATCGCCATAAAAATCAAAAAGGGTGACCACCACCAGCAAATCATGTTTCTTAGCCAAGTCTAGCGTTGCTCTGAGCTGTTCTAGTTTCTTTTCCAATATCTGGGCTTTCCCAAAACTTTCGTAGGGTACAAAGATTCGTAAGGTATTCAATCCCATTTTCTTCATAAGCAAAAAATCGGCTTCAATAATACTATCATTAAAATATTTTCCAAACATATTCCAAGGAGTTTCTTGGGGATAATAGTTAATCCCTTTTTGATTTAAAACCTGTTCATTGGAATGTTTAAATTTCCGATTTTCAGTTGGTTTCTTCTCAGGATTTGATGGAATTTTAACCTGATGTCGAATACGCCAAAAACCATCTTCTAAAAGCATCATTACCTGATAGCTAGTAGTATCTTTTTGTTTAGAAACTAGCGTATCATTTAGATACACTTCCTCATGTTGGTATACGTTTTTATCTGTAAAGACTACTTGTTGTCCATCTTCACTGTAGAATTCTAGTTTTGGGTGATGTTCAATGGTAGTAGACTTTGTAGTGATTCCCGCTTGCCTATTAAAATCCAAAATTCGATACAATTTTAATCGTGCACTATCGGTATAAAAATCAGGAATTCCATCTTTGGCATTGGTTGCTTGCGCAATATTACGAATGTGCCAGGCATTTAAATAATCACCCTCTATCTTTTGAAGGGTTGGTTCTTCCATGGGCCTACCTTCATTATTCCCTTCCTCCCATACTACCTTAGGTAGGTAAGCGGCATCTAATTCTTCATACAAATGAAGTCTAGAAGAACGATCTGCTCCAGTATTTAAATAAGACCATACAGCACTAATCCCAAATAGAATACAGATATTTAATCCTATAAAGGAGACTAACAAAAGTGCACGATATATGTTCCTATTGGCTTTCATCTTTATTCCAACACAAGCTTTTTAGTTTTCTTTAAACCACTCACTTCAATAGTAATTTTATAGGTGCCGTTGGGGAAAAATTCTGGAGGTAAATTAAATTCTCCCATACCCAATCTGGAGGTAGTCTGTTTTATTTCAAGTAGGTTGTTTTCTGAGTCCCAAATATGCAAGCTAATAGGCATACCATCTGGCACAATTTGCTGCATAAAACTTTCTAGGGGGCCAACCATCACTGTTCTTTTGTTGGCAGATAGCCCAATCTTATAATCTAGTATGGCCGCATCAAAACTAACGGAGATGGTGTTGCTTTTGGCCACTCCTGTGATATAACCGCTTATCTTCCAACTTTCTTTTTTAGTAGGATGTAGAAGTCTTGCTTTTGCAATACCATTAATAGTTGTTCCCATAGCTCTTAAAAGCATCCCGGAAGTATCTTCTATAAGGAAAGAGACCAAGGTTCCATCACTAATAATATTCCCATAGGTATCATAAATAATAGAAGTTTCAAAAGTAATCATCTGATTGCCATCTGCATAACCATGATTACGTTCATAATTGATCGAAAAGTCTATCGCTTTATCTGGAAAAACAATGCTTGTCAATTCCTTTGAAATGGTACTATTACAGGAGGCTGTTACAAGTATTCTGCCCGACTTTGTAGGAGCGTAAATATTTTTCCAAGTCAGTAAGTTTTTCACTTCCAAAGTATGTTCTTGTATTGCATTCTCAAATTGATGCTTCATTTGAACCTCTGTTCCCGCACTGAGCGGATTGTCATAGCCATCTGTAGGAGCAATTACCATCATGGAATAATCCACTTCACCTGCAGAAATACTTCTAGGTCCTAAATAGGATTCTATATGAGTCTTCGAAGAATTGGGTAAAATGCTAAGATCTCCAGATACAACAACATCCTGATTATATATTAGGCTCCAATGGCACATTCCAGCATATCTATTAAAGGAAGAAGGAACTGCAAATTCTAATGTTTTATCTAGCACTTGAGGTATCAATGCCGTGGACCCCATGGCATTTTTGAGGATCAGTACAGCTTTGGAAGATTTTGTATAGGAGAATTTTAAATGAATCGCATCTCCTGCTTTATATGTTTTCTTTGTACTTAAAGAAACAAAATTAACATTTTGAATTACTTCTTTTTTGGTTGTTCCTTTACATCCAAAGAGTAGTACTAAGAACCATATGTAGATTATCTTTTTCACCTATTTTGGGTTTCCTATATAACTATTCATTTCTAGTTTGATAAAATCAAAACCATTTCCTTTTAAGGGTTGTAACTGTTCTTCGTTATGTGCATAGTTCCTATTTGGAAATATTTTTTCGGCAATGGTAGCATTGGGCAACCCATTTACAAAACAGAATTCTAGACTAGTATTTATTACTTCTACGTTTGAGGTATTTATAGGGCTATAATTAAAATATTGCTTACGCTGAATACGCACCCCTTCCGCTAAGAAGTTGTGATCTATCCAAACCAGTTCTTTTTTGTCATTATAATAAGAAACCAATAATTGAGGAATGGTCACTTCTTGAATACCTGAATTAAATAAAACTCCTTGTATAACACCTTCTTGATAGGATAGTTGTTGTAAAGAGACTTGCTTATATAAATCGGTATTTGCAACGTTCCCGGCACATTGAAGATTAAATTTAGTAGGCTGTTCCTCTAGGGTTATAGGCGTAAACTCATCTGGATTAAATGTGGGTGGGAGGGTATCTTTTGTTGAAGACCAGGCAATTCCTTCAAAGTTAATTTTAAAATGAGTGGTCTCTTTAGGCATTAGCTTATGCTTCATATGATATTTAGCATTATAACTTGCTAACTCCTTATCATCATCATTGTAGAGTGTTCCATTTATAACCACATCTGCAGGAACATTGTCTACATTCTGTATTTCCCCAATAATACTATACTGCCCTTTAAATTTTACCAACTTAGCTCGTATTACTTCTAATACTGGCTGTTTTAAAACATCTTCGTGATTGGTTTGCTGCGTAGTGATTCTTCTTCTCCCATGATTAAAAAAAGCGGTATTATTCGAGGTAAATAATTGATCTGGAGGTAGGTGATTATCAAAACTCTTGGGTTGTATATACCAGTTACCATTTCTTTTTAGTAGCGTATGTTCCTCACTTTTTTCTACCTTTTCCAAAGGAGTTATCCAACGGGTATCAACCCGTGCTTTTGCACTTTTCTCATGCTCTTCTAACAAAGTAATACCTATCGAATCTAATTTAGCGTAGGAGCTTAAGATACCATCAGTTACCGAAACTTCTAACATATACTGCGCTAAATCTACTTCACTTTCAGGATCCAAATAAGAGTGCGCTTTCCCAAATTCCTTAAAATCTAAAGCATCGTAATAAGCATTGATTACATTGGTAGGTGCTATTTGTGATGCGTTTTTTAAATAAAACAAATAAAAACCATAACCAATACATAAAAGCACTATCAGTGACCAAATATGGCTAACATTGACCATTATTTTAGGAAACCCTTTAAATGCTAAATTATATTGAAGATACGCTGGTGGAGGAATCTTTCTCGACTTCAAAACTCGATACCAGATTACCTGAATATTAATAATGAACGCAATTATTACCGTTAACAAAGGAATTACCCCCCACATTATTTTTAAGGCCTTATGTACATCTTGTTTTGGTAATACCGAAGCCACCGGAGGGATATTCAATTTTTCCCATACCATGATGCCATTCTCTAACTGCTGCAGACGTTGCCATCCGCAGAAGTACAAAATTGGATCATAGAACTTATCATTGGAGAAAATATATTTTAAATTATACTTTTCTGGTACGGTCAAGAATTGTTGTAAAGAACCTATTCCCTCTACCCCCCTAAATTTAGAATTCTCTAAACGCTCAATAGCTCGTGTAGTGAGTTCTGGAAGTCGTCTTGCCGAATGATAATTGCCATCAACCGTCATGGCATTCGTTTGGGAAGATAACCATGCCATTTGGTCCCCAAACCCTAACGGTAAATAACGCCATTGATCATGATTGTCTTGGTTTAAGAAATTTACAATAGGAAGCATTTTTATTTTTTGAGGCTGCGAGGGTCTGAAATAACCTAAGCTCATCGTAAAAATGATCATGAATAGCATACCTCCCGCAATACATCCTCCCAATATTCTGTGGTAGACCCTGCCAAATCTATTTTGGAGGTTTTCCTTGATATCTCCTTCTACCATTCTGAAAGCAAACTCACCAAATATGGGCAATGCCATAATGGTAGCCCAAAGCGTAAATCGATCTAAGGTTAAAATATTAAAAGCGGTCTCACCTAAAATTTTTAAAGGAATCGGCGTGGTACCGCCAGTTCCCAAAATGGTAAGCATACTAATAGATAATCCAAAAAACAGATAGCGTTTGCTATAATATCTATAAAAAATATAGGGAATTAAGAATAACAAAATTCCCCAAGGAATCATAAAGAATACCAGTCCAGAAGAAGTGACTTCTAAAAAATTATCCCTAGAGCCATGTGGAATGGGAACTTGGGTTATTGGGTTCTTCTTGGAGTTGATCCAATACGGTAAAATACATCCAACGATTAGCACCAAGGAAAACATACCAAAGCTTACAATACGCCAAAAGAGTATCTTAAACTTCTGAAAGAAGATCTTAAAGGTAATGGCCTTATTTACCTTCACCTCATCTTTACAGGCATCCATAATAACCATCCCAATGAGTGGGAAAATAAAGAATACCATTCCAAAAATTGGAGTTACATGATGCGAAGTAACGGTAACTGCGATCAATGAAAGACTCGTATACAAATAGCGTCTTTTTCCAGTTTTTATCCACAAATAGATTTCTGGCAGCGAATGCAGTAAGACAGATAAACCAATAATGCTCGGTAGCTGTCCAAATATGTGTAAAGTCTCAATAAAAGTCGATGAAAAAACAGCTAATAAAGAAGTATATCCAGCAATTCTTCTATCCCCAGTCATTAGCAACCCAAAGCGATAAGCTCCAGTAATAAAAAGGATAATTCCAATGATAGCCACGGTGAACATCCCAAACTTGAGCCCTCCTATATAAGATAAAATGGCAATAGATTGATGCACCAATGGTGGGTAAGCTTGTACGGTAAAGCCCGTATACCACCTATAATCCCACGGTTCAAACCAGCTACCAGCATAGTGATCTGCAAAAAACAAATGAATAAGCGCATCATAGGTAGTTTCCAAAGTGAAAAATATACTAGATCCATGGAAAGCTATTCCAATAATCAGTGCTAAAATCAATAAAACGTTGGTTCGTTTCATAAGTACATTTGTAGGAAAATATAACATTATAAAGATAAATATATTGTTATGTTCCCATGTTATTGACTGCCGATCGCAATCTACCACTCGTCTACAGAAAACTTCCATTCAACAAATTGCATGCTATTTGGGCGCTAATCAGAACTAGATTTGTTTAAAATATCAGGCATTCAAACGCTGAGATGTTGAATAAAATAAATAGTAACGTTAATTATTAAGACATGACTAAAAAGACTCTTAAAAGACAATCAAAAGGATTTGCTGAAATTGCTGCAAGCAAAGAAGTATATCAACTTTCAGAGGTGAGTAGTAATAAGAAAGAACTAATCTTAAGTGTTCTTACCCCTACTATTTTACAATTTGTATAAGTGGTCCTAAAGTATTCAACTACTAAAAAAAGA
The DNA here is from genome assembly GCA_947500575.1 of uncultured Flavobacteriaceae bacterium. GTDB lineage: Bacteria > Bacteroidota > Bacteroidia > Flavobacteriales > Flavobacteriaceae > CANMSI01. The sequence continues at coordinate 1,027,462 of CANMSI010000002.1, forward strand.
ATTATTGAAATAAAACTATAAAAGCCACAAAAGTGCATTTCATCGATAAAATTACCCCTTAAACGATGTATTTCATCGATTATAGTCTTTTTCTTACAATAAAAGACAGAAATTAACTTTATGTACGTGCTTAACCTAAAAACGTATACTATGGCATTTCAGATCAAAGAACAACACGGCATCTTTAAAGTAATAGGGAAGATTACTTCTCAAAATGTAAATTCTTTAGAGAATTATGTAAGCTCACATCTTCATAAAACGGATCATATGATCTTAAGTATTGAAAATGTAGATCAGCTGGATAGAAGTGGGGCCTTTATGTTGGAACGACTTTATAAGGTATTTGTAAAGAAAAACAGAGTCATTTCTATTATAGGTAACCAGAATAAGAATATTGCCAATATTATGGCCTTAACCAAAACTAACTATATACTAAGCAGTGACCGTATTTAAACTTAGTCTAAGAAAAGTATCCTCCGAACAGTGGTTTATGGGTAGTGTACTCCTAGTAAATGGGGGTAACTACCTATACAACCTGTTATTAGGCAGAATTATGGGGCCAGAAGCTTTTGCAGAAGCTGCTCTCTTGGTTACCCTTCTTCTTGTTCTCTCTTTTATGGGAATGACGTTTCAATTAACCTGCGCCAAATTTGGTGTTTTGTTCGCGGGTGCTCAATGGGACGCCTTTAAAACAAAAATATACAAACAAGCACTTTGGTTTGGTGGTTTAACAGGATTACTAATCGTAGTTTTTGCTAAGCAACTTCAACAATTGTTTAATACAGAAAGCTATTCCATGTTCGTTTTGTTTGGTTTGGGTGTTCCTTTCTATTTTTTTATGAGTATTAATCGAGGAACTTTTCAGGGTCATTTGGATTTCAAAAAACTATCCATTACCTATCAGACTGAAATGTGGAGTCGCTTGTTAATTACCATGGCACTTCTTATTTGGATTCCTATGAATCCAGGACTCTTGGTTGCTATTGGAATTTTCCTATCCTTTCTTCTGGGACTGTTCCCTTCTACTTTTAAAGGTTTCTCCTTTAAAACCAAAGATGTTTTAACCCCAGAAAATTCTAAAAAGGTATCTACTTTCATTTTGCTTACCGCAGGCTATGAATTAACCCAAATCATTATTAACAATAGTGATGTACTTATGGTGAAGCACTATTTTGATTCATTAAATGCAGGTTTGTACGCTACTTTAGCCTTAATAGGAAGAGTAGTTTATTTCGTTGCATGGATGTTTGTAATGCTCCTACTACCCACGGTAGTAAAAAAGAAAAAAGAAGGACAAGCTACCACACCTATCTTATTCAAGTACGTAACCTATATAGGTATATTATCAAGCTGTATTGTAATAGTATGTTATTTATTTCCTGACCTCATTATTGGACTTATGTTTGGGGAAGCATATATCTCGGTCTCCGGCTTATTATGGAAATATGCCTTGGTAACATCGCTCTTTGCCATTTCCAATGTATTTGCCTATTACTTTTTATCATTAGATCATTATGTCCCTGTAGTTCTTTCCGGAATATTGGGATTATCCCAAGTTTTCCTAATTGCATTTTTTCATGATAGCTTAGAAATGGTAGTGCAAATGCAATTGATAGCTATGATTGGTTTATTGGTAACACAGATTGTTTACTTCGTCTATAAAAATGAGCTTGGTAAAAAAATAATTCAAAAATAATCCCAAAGATAAAATTCAAACTTAACCCTATGAAATTAGCCATCATAACAGCATATCCGCCCAGCAAAGTAACTTTAACGGAGTATGGATACTATTTAGTGAAACATTTTAGATTACAAAAAGAGGTGACAGAAATTATTCTGATCACAGATAAAACATCTGAAGAAAAAGATCTTTCTTTTACAGAAGAAGGTTGTAAAATAACCGTAAAAGAGTGCTGGAGTTTTAACAACTACCTCAACCTTTTTAAGATTTCTAGGGTACTTCAACAAACCACACCAGATGCCGTTCTTTTTAATTTACAATTTCTAAAGTTTGGAGATAAAAAAATACCTGCCGCCTTGGGACTAATGCTTCCTTTTGTATGCAAGCTAAAAGGCATACCTACTATTTCACTCTTGCATAATATCCTAGAACAGGTTGACTTAGAAAACGCTGGTTTCACTAAAAATAGACTATTACAGAAGGCCTATGGTTTCATTGGAACCACACTTACTAGATTTGTTTTAGCCTCCGATGTATTGGCGGTTACCATCAGTAAATATGTAGGGGTTTTAGAAAAAAAGTACAAAGCAAGGAATATTGCTTTAGTTCCCCATGGTGCCTTTGAGACCCCTCCAGAGCCAGATTACAGTTTACCCAAAGGTCCTCAACAAATAATGGCTTTTGGAAAATTTGGCACTTATAAAAAAGTAGAAATTCTAATAGAAGCCGTAGAACTTATTAGAGCACGTACCAATAAGAATTTGGAAATTGTAATTGCAGGTACCGATAGTCCTAATACTCCAGGCTATTTAGAGTCAATAAAAGAAAAATACAGGCATGTAGATCAAATCCGTTTTACAGGTTATGTTGCCGAAGAAGATGTGGCTGGTATTTTTGGAGACAGCGCTGTTGTAGTATTCCCGTATACCTCAACAACCGGTAGTTCTGGTGTGTTACATCAGGCTGGTAGTTATGGAAAAGCGGTTGCCTTACCCGATCTAGGAGACCTTAGTATTTTGGTAAAAGAAGAAGGGTATACTGGAGAATTTTTTAACCCTACCAGTTCCGAATCTCTGGCAGATGCCATTCAAAATATTTTGATGCATGACGCGTATAGAGTTCATCTTGGAATGACCAACTACAAAGCAGCCTGCTCTTTACCTATGTCTGCCATAACGCAGATGTATGTAGACTACTTTAAAGCCATTCAGTTTGCCAAATCAAATGGATTCTCTTTAGATATATCAGAGGTAGCTAAAAAAACTGCCAAGGTACATCAACTAGCTACTGTAGAACAATAAAAACTAACATTCATATAAATTATAATATACCTACTAAACATATAACCTATGAAAATCTTAACCATTGATGACCAGCAGCTAATACTACTCTCAGTAGAAAAAAGATTATCCGAATTGGGATATGAAGTAAAAACAGCTGAAAGCGGAATTTTAGGAATAGAATATTTTGACTCCTTTCAACCCGACTTGGTGATTGTAGATATAAATATGCCCAATACCTCCGGTTTAGAAGTTGTAAAACACATTAGAACCGTTCGTAATAGCGAAACTCCAATTCTTGTAATGTCTGGAAATACAGATGAAGCCATAATTGCAGAGGGTTTTGAATTAGGAATCGATGATTATATGAAAAAACCAGTAAGCCTGGTTGAAATGGCGGCGCGTATAAAACGGATTCTTGGGAGTGCCCCAACGCCAGTTGTAAATACCAATAGCGATGCACAAATGCTTCAAAAATACTGTGTGGGAGTTGTTATTCCTTGTTATAACGAAGAGGATAGGCTATCTAGCACCATTTTTCAAAACTTTACACATACCAATTTAGGATATCACCTATGTTTTGTAAATGATGGGAGTACAGATAATACTTTGGCAGTTTTAGAAGAATTGCGAAAAGGAAATGAAGACACCATTAGTATTTATAATTGTGAGAAAAATGGCGGTAAGGCAGAAGCAGTCAGACAAGGTGTATTACATATGTCCAAAGACCCTCAGCTAGATTATATTGGTTACTTAGATGCAGATCTTTCGACCGATTTTAGAGACTTTGATGAGCTGGTACAAACCCTCGAAAACTCGGATTTTAAAATTGTAAGTGGATCTAGAATTAGTCGCATGGGAGCAGATATTAATAAAGAGTCTGCGCGCAAAATTATTAGCATGACGATCAACTTTATCATCCAAAGAATACTAGGCATGCCATTCAAAGACACGCAATGTGGTGCCAAGATTATGGATAGAGAAATTGCCACTTCTATGTTCAACAAAAAGTTCATTACAAGATGGCTTTTCGATGTGGAAATTTTTATGCGAATGCGTAAAAAGTATGGAAAACAAAAGGTGCAACAGCTCATTTGCGAACAACCCTTAAAACGATGGATTCATGCAGATGGTTCTAAACTATCCATGAAAGACTCTGTAAAAATTGTGGGACAGTTGGCGCAAATTGCGATTCATTATAATAAGTAACATTTGTTTATCCTAAAACACTCCCTAATTTAAACATTGGTAAATACATTGCCACCAAAATTATACCAACTAGGGCCCCAACAATAAGAATAATAAGGGGCTCTAATAAGGTAGATAAAAGTTTAGATTTTTGTTGTACCTCAATATTGTATTGCTGGTTTAGGCGTTCAAAAATAAATTCGGTTTGGTTGGTCTCTTCAGCTACTTTTACTAAGGTAATCATCTTATGATCAAACACCTTATTTCCTTTTAAGCTATTGCTCAACCCTTTTCCTTTTAAAATGTTCTGACTCACAGTATTCAGCGCGTCTTTTAAGGGGTGGAAATTGATCATTTTTTCTACCAGTTCTATACTATTCAGCATAGGTACTTTAGCACTTGTGAGCAAGCTTATTGCCTGTGTAAACTGAGCTAAGTATACGGATTTTATAAAAGCACCTAGGTATGGAATCTTTAATAAAAAGTAATCTCTTTTCTTCTGAACCCATTGTTGCTTGCTAAGCTGTTTTCTTAAAACAATAACCAAAAACAAACATCCTAGCACCCACCATCCATAGTCCTTTATGAAATCAGATGCAGCGATTATAAATTTGGTAATCCCAGGAAGATCAACATTGTTTTGTTTAAAAATATCCTGAAACATAGGCACCACCAATCTTAACATGAAAATCACTACAAAAACGGCTGTGGTGAGAATAATGATAGGATAGGTCAAAGCATTGACTAAATTTCTTCGTTGCTCATTTTTACGAGTATAAAACAATCCCAAATCTTGTGTTATCTTAGGCATGGTGCCAGTTTCTTCCCCTATTCTCAGGGAATGGTATTCATAATCAGAGAATTCCTTCTTAGTCTCCAAAATATTCGAGAAACTCTTACCAGCTACCAAATCGTCTACCAAAGCCTTATAAAAAAGTCGCTGTTGTTCTTTTTTTTGATTTTCGGCAAGTAAGCTTAGTGCCTCTCTGAGGTTCACTCCAGCTTTTAACAATACACTCAATTCCGTATAAAAATTCTCTTTCTTTTTATTTGAAAAAGAGCTCCCAAAAAAACGAATTTCCTTTTTTAACAGACCCGCTAAAGCATCGGTCTTTTCTAGCTGCTGTTCTTTGGGAATGGCGGTATGTTCTATTTTAAAACCCATTAGTTCATATAATCTGAAGCGGTATTATTTTTAAAGACAAACATCCTTTTCTCTTTGGTCTTTTTTTGCATTTGCAACATCAGTGCATCAACAGGACCTCCATCTACCTTTTGATTATCAAAAAAAAACTTGTACTCATCTAGTCCAATAGCAAAAGTATCTTTCTGACGTATGATCTGATTTTCATAAAATTCATATGAAATTGAACTCAATTCATTTTGGCAATACAACCGTTGATGCGCAGCATCATAGTTGAAAGTACTGTAGGTCCTAAAATCGATCCACAGAGCCTGCCTTAATTGATTTTCTTTGGTGTTTTTTTCATAATTATGCTGCATCCCTATCATCTGTTTTTGCACCAGTTGTAAAACAGCAAAGGCTAAACTCACCACAATTACAGTAATTACAAGAACCACCATCATTTCGCTTAGTGTAAATGCTTTTATCTTATGTTTGGAAACGTTCATAAAATCCGACTTGTAATCTGTTTTCCAGAATCTATTTCACTTACCTTTAAAACCACCTCATTAGCAGTACCATTCTTTTGATTTGAAATTTCAATTTCCCAAGTTTCCCATGCTTCAAAATAAGGCAATTGAATACTTCCTCTCGCCAGTTCGTATTCCAATTGCTGTGTGCGCTCTAGTACCATTTGCGGCGAATGCTGTACGGTAGCTCTAAAAATGTTATTCATAATAGTGCTTGCCAACATAAAAACTATAATTATTAGCACCGTAGCAACCATAGTTTCCATTAGCGTAGACGCTCTTATTTTTTTTAATACAAGCATTTAGCTATTGTTTTAGTGGGTTGTCTTTTCCATAATAAGCCAGCATACTGCATGGGTAAAAAGCTCGAATTGATAGTACCCTGATATAAATGATTTTGATAAATACTTCCATTCTCCAAGGCTACAAAAGCATTGGTAAAAACACTTCCAGTTACTGCTCCTTTTAATTCTAAATTTTGAGTACAATACAATTGTCCAAAAAGTGTGCTTTTTTCAGCCATTTTAATTTGAGGCATGAACTTTTGATCTTCAAAATTCCCTTGGTACATAACAATACCACCTATATGGGTATCAGCCTCAATCATTATGTTGGGGAGCCGTTCTTCCAAATCTTTTTTTGTAGGTTTGGTTCCGTTGACCACCAATGCTGATGGATACAGTAAGGTACATCCTTTGCCCACCTTAATTCTTTTGGTAGCAAAAGCCTGAAAAGTACCCACTACCCTATCATCAATTTCAATTTCGGGTGCTATTAGAATTACATCTCTAAGCTGACTTTGAGACCTTACTAAAATGCGTTGTTCTGCTCGGATAATAATATTGCCAGCGAAAATGCAGTTCCTAAGGTCTACAACTCCACCTACCACATACTGTGTGGGTGCTTTAAAAGAATTCTGCAATTGCATACTTGACTTAAAATCCAGTGTATTCGCTCCAATTCGGTTCAGCTGTTCCAAGCCGTTTAAATAGCTATTAAAACTTTCGGAGAACCTTGGAAGCTGAGAGCCGCTCCTTTGCTGTTGTCCATAGACCAATGAATTCCCTTGATAGGAATGACCTGCAATATTACCTGCTTTTACACCCTGTTTTGGTAAAAAAGCAGTTCCTGTAATTTTGGCTTTCCCAACCAATATCATCGGGCGATCATTATCCTGAAGGTACAAGGCAGGTATATTTTCAGAAATACCATTGCCCACCAAGGCAACGCTTGAAAACGTATTAGTAGCGGCTTTAGAAACAATACAGTACTTTTCATATACACCCCAAAAATCTCTTATTACTTTATGGTCAATACCGCTATCTTCATGTAGTACCATGGGCACCGTATCACCAACGGTCAAAGGAAGCCCTAGAGCCTTTTGCAATCCAATATCATTGCTTTTAACTAGGCTTACCAATAGGTCTGTTTTCTTACTAAAAAAATGATGGGTATGTCCCATCAAAACAAAAGACATTAGCAGCAATGCAATAACCACCGCAATGAATAATACAAATTGCAGTGCTCCGCCTTTTATTTTTGGAATTGCTTTTAGCATAAAATCTGGTGAGGCATTATGAGCCCTTTACGGATATCGTTTTTATTTTTCTCTTATAGCGTATTTTCACTTTGTCTTTAGTGCCGCTAATAAGCGTAACTGCTTTTAGTTTTTGGCCTTTTTTCATCAACAATTGCTCCCCGTCGATGGACATAAAAAATATTTGATTCTTAGCAGCCGCATCCATTACCAGACCAGTATATTCAATAAGCACCTCTGGCTCAGCAGTTTTTGGCGGGCGTTGCGCACGTTTAATGCTTGTCTTCTTTTTCTTAAAAGTACCTAAGAAAGGATCTCTATAGTTGGCAAGGATAGAAAATGTATCTCGATCTTGTTTTGGTATTGGAATAAAATTTACTTTTTGATTCTTTTCAATAAGAAGTTCCTCTTTGTTTATACCACCAAAAAATTGGACTGCGATAGCCCCCCATATACATAGCACCAGGCCTAAAAGAAGGTATGTCTTTGTCTGCTTTTTCATACAACCGGCGAGTTAAACTAATTTAAGGTGAACTCAAACACTTCGGAATCTGCACTTCTGTTACCTGCTGCATCAAAGGCTTGTACCACCCAATAATACGTATTTGCAGATAGGGTAAGACTAAAGCTTTTATTAGCGCCCAAACCTTTTACTTGTAGCATCTGTAGTGCCTCATCTGTATAGATATAGATACTATCTCGTTCTGCGGTTCCAGGCACGTCTACCCTATTCCATTCAAAATTAATTTCAGGATCATCTAATACCGTTCCGTTTAAAGGAGCAGCTAGTTGCGGTGTGTTGGGAGGGGTAAAATCGGCATCCTCATCCCCATCTACGGTAAAAGCTGCAGTGGTATAAGGGGTTTCAAAACCACCATTTAATCCTTTTACACGCCATTCGTAAACCCCATTTAAAAGGGAAACAGCGTTGATACGAGCCCTAACATTCCCCAAGGTATCGCGTTGTACTACACTATCTATTAAAATTTGTGATGCATTTTGAAAATTAGGTTGCGCGAGTTGCACTCTATAGGCATCTACGTCTTCCATGCTACCATTCCAGCTAAAGCTGATTTGATTTTCAAAACTTAGACTCCCATCTGTGGGTGCCAGTAGTTGGACTTGTTGATTAGAAATATCAGGCTCTTCTAAAAGATCTTCGCAAGAACCAAATATTAAACAAACCGCTACTACAAGAACTTTCTTTGTAATCCATTTCATGTATTAGAGTTTTAAATATGACTGATCTCTTTTTAATTTAGTGGCTTTCTTTTCTGTTCCTTTAGGGCATTTGCCATTCCCTTGTGTTAACAATTGTATTTTTTTATTGTGAAATTGGTCTTCACCCCAACAAAAAGAATGGTATTCGTAATCAAATACTTCCATGCTCTTCATGTCTATTTGTTTCTTTTGATTATCCTTATGCCATACCAACTTCATTTCTTTTAGCGCGTCTTGTTCTAGGGTAATAAAATCGGCTTCTAACAAGGCTGGAATTTGCGCATCTGGCACCGTAAAAAGTAAGGCTGTTACCAACTTATAATTGGGATCGTTTTCTAGATAACTACAAACATGGGAGTTTTCTGAAGCGTTTAATTCCTGCGTCAATGCAATATGATCTGTAAGTGATATTTTGAGGTACTTCGGTTTTACGGGTAAAGAATCTATGTACACAATGCTATTGATTCCAGCCGACTGTTGAATAAAAGAAGCGTACTTGGAATACACGGCTTTATTAAAAGGTAATTGCGCTAGCTCTACTTTTAAGGGGGTTGACCATTGTGGCACGCCCATGGGACTCGCAGAGGTATACAGCATATGATCTTTTACTTGCACCAAGCTGCCCAGTTCTGGAAAGCTAACGGCAGCTACTTGTTGCTTGGCTTTATAGGTAGCACATCCGTTAAAACCAAAGCTGAGACCCAGTAGCAACCCTATTAATATAAATTTTATATTTTTCATTTCTGTTCTTTGGTAGTTTCAGGAAATAGTTGGTCTTATACTTAAAAGCGTCCCTCCTCATTGTCTGCTGTTCTCGGATTACAAAAAGAACAACGTCTAACAAAGAGGGCTAGCTTTTATAACCAGACTATCAATCTGAATTCTATTCTATAAGTTAATGTTTGGGAGCGGGGAAATGTTACCCTAAAAAGGAAGAAAAATCAAAAACCACCTTAAAAAAGGTGGTTTTTGATTTAAACTGTGTATTAAATTTCTCTAGTTACGCTATTGCTATATCACTAGTCAGAGAATAGCGGGAGATAAAACCACCAATTATAAACTGATGGCGGTTGGGAACAATTCAATTATCAAATAAGGTCAAATCATTTGAAATGTTCTAAATTCGATCGCTTTATTCTTGTGAAATATCGGTACTTATTTCATGGTCTAATTCAATAGTACCTCCAATGAAATTGGTACGTTGTCGATTTGCCCTGTAAGTCATTACTGAACCAGTTACCCATTTAGCAACACCGTGAGTAAATCTATCTAGAGCATAAGTTGTCCCCATAGCAAATGGAACCGCTACATGATTAGGCATTAAAAAACGAACATTGACATAATCAATATTATCTTGAAGCTCTGATTTTAAACCAGTACCAAACTCCCTTATATCCTTGTGCTGATCCCTAAAAGAGGTATTTGTTTTTCCATCATTTCCATCTAAATTTGTAGCAAGAGTTTCATTCTTAACATCCACTTTATTTTCCCGAGTTATTGTAGCTGTCGTTCTTGTATGCTCCGAGGTTACTTCTTTAGTAGATGATAAAACTTTAGTATCATTATTATTGTTTTCGTCTTTTACTCCTTTCACAGTATATGAATATGTAGTTGTAGTTTTCTTAGCCTCCGTAGTTATAACCGTATTTCCATCTGCATCTTTTGTAGTAGAAGTTGTACCCTCTGATTTGGTAATAGTAGTCGTTAATGTATGAGTTCTATTACCATTATACGTATATACAGTAGTTCTGCTTCTATGTGAAGTTTTTGTAACTTTCTCTTCATCATTTTCATCATTCGCACCGGATGGCATCATCCCATCATAATCAATAAAATATACTGGATTGTTAAAGGCGTAATTGTATGGTGAATGCCTACGCATTTTTTCTGCTAATGGGTCAATATTCATCCAACGTCCCAAGGCAGGGTCATAGTTTCTGGCAGTAACATCATACCATTCCAAATCAAAATCTTCCTGAAATTCCTTGCCCCCAAATTTCCATCGTTGGGCTACGGAATTTCCAAGAGGAGAAACTCCATCGTTATACCCTCGCTGTTTTAAACCAAAAGGATAAAAGTTGTTTTCTTCTATAATTTCCAATTCTCCAGTTCCCTCATTGAGTGTATAACTTAATCGAATGTTATCCAAATGGTCCTTATATTGGTATACATACTTCCAGTTTTGGATTTCATTAGAAGCCATATTTGGGCTTGCATAACCTTCAGATTGCGGTACAAATTGTAACACATTGTTTTCATAAACAAAACCTGCTGCATAGTCTGTTGTACTATTGGTGCTGGTAGTCTTTCGTTGCTTGGTTCCTAGGGCATCATACATATATTGAATGGTATTGGCTCCAAAAGAAACCTGCTTAGGCAAGTTTAAATGATTATATGTAATTGCCGTAATGCCCTTATTATCGTCCCTATTCATATTCCCATTTTCGTCATAGCCATATTCATTGGCCGTATTACTAGCTTCCTTAAAACCAAAGGCATCATTGCCACTGTCCTGGACAGCCATTAATCTATTACTTCTGTTGTTATTGGCAAACTCATAGACCAGATTATCCATATTGCTATAATCTGTTGTATTTTGGAAACCGTTTCTCTGCAAAGCCGTTATGTTTCCATTTTTATCATAATCAACATTGACAAGATTATAGTTGGCATTGATCCCAATTGCATTTTTAATTCGGTTCATGGCATCATAACTATAGGTATAACTTCTTAAACTAAGATCATTGTTTTGTGAACGCCAATGTGTTTGTGCAATATTGCCATTGAACAATGCCTCCCCATTGGTTGGATTGTTGTAATTTAATTTGAATCCAAAAAGGTCCTCATTTGCAAGGGTTAAAGTCGCATCTGCTACATTGTCATCATTAATTCCTAGCAACCAATTGCGCACATTATAGTTATAATTTACGGTTTGCAAACCCGGAGAATTCTCAATCACGGCGCTTGCTTTGCCTCCTACTTTCTTGTACTCTAATCTCCCCAAAGCATCATACGTATTGTATGAAATGAGTTCTCGTTCTCCACTGCCTCCTCCAACAGCGTTTGGATCTATTCGGAGAACACTTCCAGGCGCTATGGTGGCAATAGGACTCACAATAATCCTCGTTTTTGCTACCTCATCAGTATTAATAGTACCATCTAAGGGTAAAATTTCCGGAGTACTTCCTCCGGCACCACCTTCACAACTATATCCTAAAGTTGCATCACCAATACATTGGGTCTGGCTTAACTGCCTGCCTACATGGTCATAGGTAAAGAAATCTAAGGTAGTAATGGTGGTTCCATTTCTTATATGCTGACTTCTACTATTTAAAATACGTCCCACAAAATCAAGGTCCATCTCCACAATATCTGTAGTTCCTAAATAGTCATTTTGGCTATAGCTATACATGGCCCTAGCCTTATCATCATATAAAGTTACTGTAGTAATCCAATCATTGGTTTCCAATACTTTTACTTTGGTGCCTGTTGCCAAACCTTGTACTTCTGTTTCACTAGAAACACCATACGTAGTTATAGCATTGGGTGCACCATCTCTGTCGAATGCATAGGTATCGTAGTAATTAATAGTTAGCACTTCTGTAAGTGATGTAATAGGATAAGCCCCATTATTGTAATACACGGTGGTACCTCCAAAATTATTCGCTGCCGTGGTTTGGCTTGTCTGAGTTACCCAAAGTGGAGTGCTAAGATCATTTACTGCTTTCTGTATTGTTTCACGATCATCCGTATCTGTGGCCTTACCTGTATAGGCTTCTCTTCCAAAAGCATCGTATTTTGTGAAGAGCCACTCTCCTGCTAAACGTTGTCTTGCATCTTGTACCATGATAGGTTGGTCCAAGGTATTATATATAATGTATTCTTTCCCTTTCCCGGGTATTTGCTTTTCAACCATACGGTTCCGTTGATCATATACATAGCGATATCCCAAAGCATCCATTTCATTTCTAACCGTTGTTAATGTGGCTGTACTTGCATTCATTTTAGGAGTTAATACAAAACTTAAATTATTAAACTGATCGTATACATAATAGGTGTCGTGCGCCACTTCATTATCAAACGTTCGCTTTAAAATTAAACGTCCTGTTTTATCTGTATACTCTTCTATTGTATGATCTTGGGTTGCTGTTCCAGGGTGGTTTTCATCTAGTAAGACCGACTTATTTAAAACCCCCGCTGTATAGTTTCCATTATTAGTTCCGTTTGGCAATCGCTCTAAAGTAGCTTCAAAGGTATGCACCCCATTCGTTGTTGTAAGAACTGCATCTGCCCAATACTGCTTCACATTATCAGCGTCCGTATTGCTTCCATAATTGGACTTAATGGTATGATCCTCGCCCGTTTTATTTAGCTTCCAAGCTTCTCCAGGAGCAGCTTGTTTTAAGGCTCTATTTAAGGGTGATTTTTCAAAGAGGGTTTGAAAATATGGATTCTCTGTATTTTGATAGGTATCCGTATCGTAATGAGCAAAGGTCCTTACCTTGGCATCGCTTCTTCTTTTTCCTAAATTTCCGGTTAAGGCTGCATAGGGTAGGTACTCCTTTTCTACCCTTCCAAAAGCATCGTACTCCATATGGGTTACAATATCGTCTTTATTTGGAGTTTGCTCTATACCAATTTGTTGCACTGCTCTACCTAATCCATCGAAGTAGGTAACACTCTGAATAACATGCGCATTGGGAGAAAAGAAATCTTCCGTGGTGGCTGTTGATCTAGGCGATTGATATGCTCGTACATAGACATAATTGTCATCTTCTGTAAAACTAGCACCGCAATCGTTGGTAGTTGAATTAATATTTGGGCAATTGTCACCATCATTTAACACATAATCGCCATCTGGTTTTTCACAGCTTACGACACTTAAGGAGGCATCTGGGTTTCCTAAACCGTCCCCATCTAAATCGCTGTACCAAGTTTTATTTTCGTCTATGATGGCTTGGAAGGGAATTCTTGGTGCCCCAACGTATCCCGTTGCAGGGTTATAGCTTTCTGCATAATACAGTACCGTGGTATCTAGAGAGGGTGTTGTAAATGAAGTTCCAGTGCCTAATACGGTACCATCTACAGGTAGACTGTACCATCTAATCGTGGTTGCTTCGCTGTCTGGAATTCCTGATAGCGTAAGCGTTCCAGGTCCGCATCTATTGAATTTATTGTTTTCCGGCACTTCTAACAAGGGATCGTAAATTACTTGTATCTCTACCCTATCTGAAGTACAATCAGTAGTGCTTACATAGCGTTCTACAAAATAACTGGTAGTTTCCCTTAAGACGGGAGTTAAATATTCCTGACCAGTAAATACCAGTTGGTCTTGCTCATCATACCAACGCAGTATTCCATTGCCAGGTGTTTGAATTCTCAATTTTATTTTCCCAGGACTACAGAAAATAAGATCGTCTGGTACAACTGGTGGAAACAAGCCTTGATTTACAGTAACGACTACTGAAGTACGATCTGTTATGATATATTCACACCCTAAATCGTCATATAAAGTCCCTTCTACGTAAAAGGTTTTTGCTCCATTGATAGTATTGCTATACTCCACGGTAGGCTCATATACCGCACCTACAAAAATCGGATCTGTTGCAAAGGGATCATCATCACTCCACCAGCGATAGATATTATTTGGAGAGCCACCATTCGGATCAAAAGCAGCAAGTCTAAATGTTTCTACGCCACATCCGCTATTTTCACTTAAACGCACATCATCTACAGCAATGGTAGGTGTTGGGCCTGCTTCTATAAACTCTGCAACTACTTTCACCCTGGCTGTAGTGCAACTACCTCCATTTCTAGCTTCTACCCAATATTCTAAAGTTCCAGTTCCACTTAGCTCTTTGTAGGTTACCAATCTACCAGGAGGCACATTGGTATCGGTATCAAAAGAAATAGGGCTTCCGCCTGTTTCGCTTGTATACCATCTATGTTCTGTATTGGGTGTTGCATTAATAGTTGTTGCAGATACTCTCACTGTAGAGGAGAAACAACTACTTTGACCATCCGAAACATCTAATAGAGGACCTTCATTAAAAACCGCATCTACGGCAGTACGCGATGCAGAGATACATTGTGTACTTGCATTAAATGCTTCCGCGTAAAAGGTGGTGGTGGTGCTTATATTTTGGGCCGTATATGTTAGACCTGTTGCCAAAGGAGAACCTCCAGTTGCAGAACTATACCAACGTACTGTAGTTGCATTTGCTCCAATTGCTGCAGTAAGCACTACATCTTCAACCCCGCAAGTTGGAGTAGAATTGGATGCTGTAGGCGCTGCAGGCGCTGAACTAATGGAATAACTAACACTCGCTGCTGTACTCCAACATTCGGTACTGTTGTTTCTTCCTCTTAAATAATACACCGATCCGCTGGTGCGGGTAATAGTACTGCTAGAATTTGATGTACTGGTGCCTGTCGCAGTGCTTTGCCAATACCACGTAATGCCACTGGGTGGGTTGGCTCTAGACAAGACTACACTTCCACAACTACTAGAAGATACCGTAGGAGTCGTAGG